>NZ_UAWH01000014.1:432500-1376545 GCF_900447045.1 Clostridium paraputrificum | reverse complement strand
AATCGTCTTTATCTACAAAACGGATATACCGATTGATAATTTTAAAGGCGGTATGCTCTGGATTGTCATAGACGAGTAAATCACGGACTGCATAATAGGCACGCTCATTTTTCAATCGAATCTCAAAACGGTTTTTTACTTCTGCGTCTTCAATGGGAATATCATTTTTCTTGTACTGCTCGTAGTCCTTTTCATAGATACAGAAATAAACTTCACTTTGTAATGAACCGATATAGAGGGTGTTTCCCATACATTCCTTTTCCTCTTTGCGTACCAGTTCGCCACTGCGATAGCTTTTAAAACTGCGGAAGACGGAGATACATTCTTCCTGTTGGCACTTTTCAGTGAGTACAGGGATATTTAAAATCCCTGTCTTATCGTTAATGGCAAGGTCAAGGCGTTTCATCACACCGCCAGCCACCAAAACGTCCATAAAGAACTCATACCAGCTTCTTTGTTGTGCCAGAAGATAGCTTTCAAATTGTCTGCACCCACGACCTTTCAATTCCACCAGAACTCCTTTGTCCAGTTCATGGGAGCAAAGGACGAATATGTCGCCTAAAGCATAATGCTCTGAATAAGAATAGAAACCATAGTCCTCATGAAGAAAATAGGACAGTTTCAGTTGTAAGATGTTTTCGACCACCTGCTGTACGTCTGTTGTCGGAAAGCGAATTCTTACATAATCAAACAGCATTTCAAGGGGAGCGTCGGGATTGAAGCGTTCCAGAGCTTCCCAAAGGGACTGCTGTAAATCCTCTGATGGCTTGACTTTTCCTGTTTCAATATCGCTTAGATACTGCCTTGTAATACCAGTCGCAACAGCTAAACGGTTTTGAGATAGTCCATAAGCCAAGCGTTTTTCTTTTAAATGCTGTAACCAAGTTTGTTCATTCAGTAAAAATCCCTCCAATCAAAAAGGCGTATGTCAACTTTTAAAGCCCATTGACATACGCTGAAATTTTGTAAATCCCTTGTAACCAAAGGATTTTCTAATGTTTTTTTGACTGTTTCCTGTCGATTTGTACCCCCTGTTAGATACGGGGGGTTAAGTGCTGGCGTGGCTATTGCCACACCAGCCAGCAAGATCAGTCCACACCTGCGACTTCCGCTTCGCACGTCGCCTGCGTGGACTGTCTGCTGTTGGATAACTTTTTAATTTCCTCCAAGAAATCATATCCTTTTGGTACAAGGGGAGTATAAAACTCTGATATGACACTTGTTCCTACATCAACATAGCCACGACCTTTGATTCGCTTTAAGAAGAAATCCTTTTGTACGTCACTGCCAAACATCATGCCATAGCCCATTTCAGACATACGACCTAAAGCCACTCTGAAATTAAACTGATCACGGATTCCGTCGCCTAAATATTTTGCGTCTGGACGTTGACAAGCCAGTATTAGAAAGAAGCCAGCTTGACGACCTAACATGACAATCTGTTTCAGCTTATTCATAACTGCGGTGTTTTCTTTTGTTCCCAGCATTTCCATGAAAGCGACGTATTCATCAAAGATTAAGAAGTGTGCCGGGAGACCTAAGTAAGCATAATTTTTGCCAGTCTTATAGTTCTTCATCTGCTTCATTTCCTCACTACGTTTCATCATTTCTTCATAGAATGTTTCAATGCAAGAAAGCAAGTCTTCTTTTCTATAGTAGACATTTGCCATCACAGAACCTAAGTCCGCAAGATCAGCATTTTTCGGGTCAAGAATATACAGTTTTGAATCTGTATGAAGCAAGGCTTCAATCAGTGTCAGTATAAAGTAAGTTTTACCGCCACCTGTACCACCAGCAATCAACATATGAGGGAGCTTATCATATTCCCACCATACGTTTTTCATTAAGCGAAGTTTACCATCTTTAGCTTCTACTTCATCAATAGAAATACGACTGGCTATGGTGTCATAGAGCAAAGTATATTCCACATAGGAATCCTTTAACTCTTTATCCGTCAGCTCACAGTACAAGCCACTCTCTAATTTCTTTTCCAAGTGTAAGAGTTGGTCTTGATATTTTCCCAGCGTGATTTCCACCCGTATCTGTATCAAGCCATTTTTAAGTCGATAATACATTTTAGGGAAGTAGGTTATCTTTTCCTTTGTACGACCAGCACTATCTTTAAAGAAACCCTCTGTTTTGACCTGTTCAGATTCATACCACTTGTTTTCAAGTATCATCTTTGCCAGTTTTTGACGGTGGTAAAGTTGTTTAACCGTATCATAGCGAACCCGTTTGAATACAAACGCTACCAGCAAGCAGATAAGAATTGCGACACTGAAACTGATAATTAAATAGGGAATGTCAATCTTATCTGCTTGTGATAGGTTAAAATCCTGCCAGTTGATCTGCTGGATTGTCTTCACATGAAACAGTCCGACAACCAGCAGGAAAACAGGCAGGAGTGACGCTATCGTAAAATGAAAGACTAAATCTTTACCAGATGGGCGAATCCTTTTACCACGCTGTTTCATGCGAAAAAGTCTCCTTTCTACCTAGCGACTATTTGTCTTGTGTCGGTTCTTTCTTTGCTTGTGGTTGAGCTTTGAATGAACTAGAATCCTTTGTCAGCACAATATCGTCTGCCTTGATATACCAGTCAACATCTGCTCCTTGATAGGTGGCAGTAGCAACGGTGTCCGCAATGGGATTGATAAGTTCCACCCGTGCGTTATAATCAAACTCTTTCAAAGGCACGCTGGCAGGAATACTTACTTGAATCATGCGTCCTTGTCCTTTGGATTTTAAGTCATAGGTACGTTCCTTGATTTCATCTGAAACCGACCCGTCTTCATTTTGGATTCTCACTTCACGACGTAGAGCAGAGAATTTCAATTCTCCAAAAGTCGTGTCTTTATCTAATACAATGCCATTTGCTAATCTCATCATTTTTCCTCTCTTTCTTTATTCTTTTATCATGTCGTCAGCATGTAAAAGGTAATTTGTAAAACCACGAGTGCCGATTTTGTAGCCCTCTGCGGTAATACGTGGATTGACTAACTTCACACGTTCCTCAAAGCCGAAATGTTTTTCGCCAGCTTCAGCAGGAAGCACCACCACAATATCATCTGCTCTTTGAACATCAGAATAGAGATTATAGCTTCTTGATAAGACAGTTAGCCGTCCGTTGATTCTTCGCTGAACGACTTTATCCTCGCCAGCAAATTCTAAATTGCCGAATGTTTTTTCCATGTTGGGAATCACAAATTTAAGTTCCATATTTTTACCTATCCTTTCTTTTTTATTGGCTGAATGAATGTTTGATGGTCTTAAAGAGTGGGGAACGACCTTTTGATTCTTGATTTTTTGTTTTCATAAGTTCACTTCCTTTCAAAATCGGGTAAAAAAATAGACACCTCATTTTTTGAAGTGTCTACCTATTAAATATTCAAATTTTATTGGAAGTATCTTTATATCTTCACTTTTCAAGGATAAATCGTCGTATCAAAGCTCATTCATAAGTAGTAAATTAGTAGTAAATTGAGTGGTTTTGACCTTGATAAAGTGTGATAAGTCCAGTTTTTATGCGGATAACTAGATTTTTATGCTATTTTTCAAAATAAAAAAACCATAAAGTGTGATTAACTACTTTATGGCTAAAATATTAAGATGGATATATTTCATTATTCATTTTCTTTACAATACTGTCTTTTCTCTTAATTGATTTCTCTTCTAATTCAACTAACTCTAACTCAACACTTTTTGCAAAAGGCTTATCTCTTAGTGAATTTAAATTAACTTTAACATTTACAATTGCACTTTCAATAGCTGCATGTAAAAGAATAGCTGCACATCCTGCATCTGATATAAGCATTCTATTTCCATACTTTACAGCTACATCTATATTATCATAAAAATTATAACACTCCTTAGCAAGTTCCAAAGGAGCCTTCATAGCCTTAACTGTTCCTTGAACTATAGCTGCACTTCTAATTTTCTTTTCTTCATCAGAATCTTTAGGAAGCTTATAACAATCCATAAGTTTATTAAAATACTCTCTATCCAACTCCATTAGTTCCATTGATTTTTTTATAAACTTACCACTTGCTTCTTTAAAGTCTAGTACTGTCTTTTTTGTTTCTCCATCTAAACTTTCAAAGGACTTTTTATTTACAGTCAATGAATAAACCATTGAATTTAGGCTTCCGGAAAGAGCAGCTACAAGCCCTGCTACACTTCCTCCACCTGGAGATGGTGATGAAGATGACAAGTCTTCTAAAAATTCATCTATTTTATAATCCTTAAACCTCATACTATTACCTACCTTCTAGTTTTTATCTAATTATAAAAAAAAGAGTAACTTTTTACAAGTTACCCTTAGCTTTTAATATGGGTTATTATATTCATTTCTAAAAGCAAACTCTTTAATATCCTTTGCTTTATAATGCTCTTTTTCTTCTGCTATCTCACCTACTGGTGTTATACCTATAATTTTGTATTCATCAGGTATCTTTAATATATCTTTTACCTCACCTTCATATATGGCACCAATCCACAATGTTCCATATCCTTCTGCTGTTGCTGCAAGAATTATATGTTCCATAGCAATAGCACCATCTACAAGATAAAAATCCTTACCTTCAACCTCACCAGAATCATCAGGTTTTGCAATAATAACCATAGCTATTGGTGCCTCTTTTACAGCATTACATGCCTTATCATCTTTATTTCTTATGGATTCTGCAATCTCATCCTTCTTATCTTTATCATCAACTATTACAATTCTAAATGCGCTCCTATTTTTCCATGAAGGAGCTCTCATAGCCGCTTCTATCATTTTATCTATAGATTCTTTAGAGATTTTGCTATCCTTGTATTTAGATATACTAGTCCTCTTTTTTATAACATCAAAAAATTCCATTACTAAACACCATCCTATAAAATTATTCAGTATTAGAATTTCTCACTTTCGTATTTTTATACTAGATAACTTATCCAAAAAGGCAACGTAAGTAAAGATATTAATGTAGTTACAAGAACAATAATTGCTGAATATTCCTTTTCCATATTGAATTTTTCTGCAAAAATAGTAGTTGTTGTAGCTACTGGCATAGCTTGTACTAATACTAGAGTTTTTACAACTATAGTATTATCCTTAAGGATGCTTCCAAGTATCAATACTGTTAAAGGCAATAAAGCTAACTTTACTAAAGCCCCATAATAAATTGAGCCATCTTTTAACATTTTCCTAAAGTCCACTTTTGATAAAACACCCCCTATAACTATCATAGAAATTGGGGTTGTCATACTACCCACCATATTAGTAGGATATAATATAATTTGTGGAATATTAATATTAAAAATAAGTATTGGTAATCCAATATATACTGCAATCATTGATGGATTTAATAATATTCTTTTTATATCATTTTTTTCTTTACTATCAGAATATAGAATTACTCCATAGGTCCATAAAAATATAGTAAAAAACAAATTAAATATTGATGCATAAATAACACCTTCTGAACCAAAGACCATATTAACTATTGGAAACCCTATAAAACCACAATTTGAAAACACACTGGAAAACTGAAGAACTCTTCTTTTCCCTTCAGATTTAACTTTTTTAAACAACATATGACATAGGGGTATAGCTATAATAAAGCATATAAAACTATAAATAAATGCCTTTATTATATTATTCATAATGCTTTCATGAAAGCTAAAAGAAAAAGATGATACTATCATTAAAGGAAGTGTTATATTTAATAAAATCTCAATTAGTCCCTTTTGTGTTTCTTCAGTTATTATTCTTTTTTTATTTCCATATACTCCAATAAGTAAGATTAAAAAAATAGAAACAATATTACTAAATATCTCAAACATTCTCTACTCCAATAAAAGTAATTTATTATAATATACTTTTTAAATGTTCATTTAGTCTATCAATGATATTATCCCAATCAAATTTATTAACTGCTTCACTATATGTCTTATCCGAAATCTTTTTCAAATCTCCACAAGTCATATAATTAATCAAACCTTCAGTCAAGGCCTTTTCATCTCCAGGTTCAACTAATATTCCACCACTTTTATTTACTATCTCATAAGCAATGCCTACATCTGTTGAAACGATTATATCCCCTAAAGCAGCTGCTTCTATAAAGCTAATTCCAAAACTTTCGAAATCAGATGTTAAAGAAAATATCTTTGCTTTTTTGTATTCATTAAATAATGCTTCCCTATCATCAAGATTCCCAACAAGTTCTATGGAAGCTTCTATCCCAGAGTTTTCATTTAAGAATTTTTCATATAAATCTAAAAATCCATCCTCTATAGGACCAACTAACCTTAACTTCCACCCTTTTCTTATTTCTACCGGAATATTTTTAAATGCTTCTAATAGCATCACAGTATTTTTTTCTTCAGCACCAATTCTAGCTGTACTTAAAATTATATTTTCTTTAACGGAATAATCATAACGTATATTTAAAGAATCTAACAATTTGAAATCTACACCATTAGGTAATATTTCAAGCTTATCCTTTAAATAAGGTAGCTGATTAATTAAGTCTTTATATATCTTTTCTTGCTCAACCGTAATTAAATCAAACTTTTTAAAGAACTTTTTTAGAAAAACTTTACCTATTTTGTTTAAGTTACTTATTCTTTCCGGTAATAAGTGACTACAATCTAATTTCAAATATAGCTTTCCTTCTTTATTTAAAAACTTATAAATATATGCATAGCAAAAAGAAGATAGAGTAACGTGGAACATTTGAAGAATATCATAGTTTTTACTATTCTTTAACAAATATATACTTCCATCTAAAGCATAGCTATTAAATCTATTTTTAACAAATTCTAATTTCAAGCCTTTTACAACATCATTTTGAAAAGTATATTCTCCATTTTTAAAAGTTATTAATGATGAATCATATCCATACTTTTCATATAATTTAAACGGAATCATTCCCATATCTTTTACCAAATGAACATTGGTAGATTTTAAATATATCATTCCATATCTCTTACTCATAGTATTTAGTCCTTAAACCCTTCCTTAAGTTCATTAATAGTTACTATTTTTAATGTAAACAATGTAATAAAATATATAACTATAGATATTAATATAAGAACAAATATATTGCTTATAAATATTCTTGTAATGCTAAGTATTAATCCCATTACTATAGATGGTATTAGTAATATAATAACTTCCTTTATGTCATTGAATTTTACTATTTTTCTTATATAAGCTCTCATTAAAATTAAGTTTATAACTTCAGTTAGCGTTGTAACTAAAGCTGCAGCCATATATCCATACTTAGGAATTAAAATTAAATTTAATAAAAGGTTAATAGTTGCTGATACTCCTACAACCTTTAGATATTTCTTTTCCAATCCAAAGGCATTTAAAGAATATGCATATACTTCTCTTATTGATATTATAAAAATATATATCATTAATATTTTCAGCGGTTCAATTGCTGGTGAATATTGCTCGTTATAAAATAGTAAAATTATCTTATCTGCTAAAATAAAACCACCAAAAGAAATAGGTATTGTTATCATTAAGACAACCTTCATAACTAATTTAATAGTTCGCTTTATTTTTTCTTTTCCCTCACTATATGCTCTAACCAAATATGGAAATAGAGGCAGAAATAAAACTCCTATGAATGTTATGATAAAATTAATAAAATTATATGCTGCTTGATATATACCTAACTCTCCAAATCTTGAATTACTAGCACCTAAAATTATCTTATCTATATTTCCATTTACCATAGCTAATAATCCAGATAATAAAAACGGAATTCCTATAACAAAATACCTTTTAAATATTTTATTACTAAATTTAAAATGTACCTTTATATTGTATCTTCTTAAAATAACATAATAGTAAAGTGCACCACTTAAAACTCCAATAACCATAGCTATAGGTATAATATAAATATCATTACTAGATTTAACTGAAATAAATATTATTACTGCTGGAACAATTGTTTTTAACAAATTATATACAGCATTATGCTTCATGTCCTGAATTCCAGAAAAGAACCAGTCAAAATTCATTGAAGTCGGTATTAATATAATACTCCACAATATTATTATTAAAGGAAACTTTGAATCATCAGATAAAAATGATGACATAATTAAGCAAATGATACAACATATAACTGCTATAATAAATCTAAAGGTAAATAGTTCGCTAACTAAATCCTCATAATCTTTATCCTTTTGTACAACTAATCTAGTTCCAAAGGTTTGCACCCCAAATAGAACTATCATAGTGAAATATAATATAAATTGTTGAGCATAAGTTATCATTCCATAGTTATATTCAAGTAAAATATTAGAATAATATGCTATACTAACAAAACCTATCAATTGTCCTATTATATTAGCTACTGATGTACTTAAAAAGTTTTTTAAAATCCTATTCATAAATCACCTATACAATGCTTCAATTTAAATTAAAATAATATTCAGCTACCTGACTTATCATATTATTTTGCTGCCTTTTTATTTCTATATAATAAAATTAATATACCAACTATAATCCAATATAAAAATGTTACTTTAGGAACAAACCACATATTATCCAATAAATTTGCTTGGAAGAAAATCAATAATGCTACTATTAATCCCTTTATAAGTCCTTTATACTTTTCAGAATATAATTTACATATCTTTATAGATCTTATAAATATCATAGTATGTAAAAGCATAAATGGAATAAAACCTAAAATTCCAAGTTCAGATAATATTTTAAAATAAGAATTATGTGTAGGATAATTTTCTTCTCCTGGAACAATAAATTTAGGAAAAAGCTTCACATATTGTGAATGTAATGTAACATAGTTTCCATTTCCAACCCCTGTTAATGGTTTATCCTTAAACATTTCTAATGCTATTCCCCAATGCTTTAATCTTCCATCATTCATTACCGCCTTACCTAGTCCTACTATTCTTACACTTAGTGGTGGATATAATAAAACTCCAGCCCCTGCTATAAATAATCCAATAATAAATTTCCAGTTATATATAATAGTTAAAATACATATTCCAACAACTAATGCAAGCCAAGCGTTTCTAGAAAAACTAAAAGCAATGTTTAATATAAATAAAAGACACACTAGCCCTAGTATTACTTTTTTCACTGTACGCTTTTCATAAAATGCAATCATTACTAAAGGAAATAATAGTACAACAAAATACATTCCTAGAGTGTTAGGGTTGTCTAATGTCACTACAATTCTTGCTACTCCATTAGCATATCTTGTTATTCCTTTACCTGTAATAAATTGAATCACTCCTAATACTCCAATAATGAAGGCTGGATAATAAATAAATCTAACTACTTTTCCTAAATCCTTTTTTATATTAATCTCACTAACAAAGTAATATAATATTGCAATATAAGTACCAAATCTAATAGTCTCTTGTAATGCTAAACCTCTATCTACAGAATAAACCGTGGACACTCCCATAAGTACAATAACAATTAGCATAAATATTACTATTGAGTCCTTAAAAAACTTTTTTAAGTCATTGCACAACTTATTTCTTCTATCATAACTCACTAACATATGTATAAGATAAACAAAAACTAGTAAAACAAGATATATGTCCATTATTCTATATTTTGAATTTATAGTATCCGGTATTAATGGAGTTATACCTAAATATATAAGAAATCCCCATTTTATTAATTCATTTACCATTAATAATCTCCTCTCAAAATATCTATTTCTTTATTGTTACTCTCCATAAGAACTTAGGTATAGAGGTAAGTCTCTTAATTCTCCATGGCTCTTTTAACACTCTATGTAACCATTCAAGCCCTAGAGATATCATCCATTTAGGTGCTCTAGTAGTATTTCCTGCAAATACATCAAAGCTACCTCCAACACCCATGTAAAATGTACAAGGTAATTCATCCATATGCTCCTCTATAAACTTTTCTTGTCTTGGACACCCCATAGCAACAAATAAAGCCCATGGATTACTTTTCTTTATATCATCTACTATGTCTTTACAATTATCTAAATCAAAGAATCCATTATGATATCCAACTATTTTTAATCCTTCAATAGTTTTTTCAAGATTCTTTCTACATTCCTGTAATACTTCCTCTTGTGCACCTAAAAGATAAACACCTTTTCCTTCCTTTGCACACTTATGAAGCATTTCATGCATAATCTCAATACCAGCTATTTTTTCTTCTACTGGTTCTTTAACTATTTTAGATGCTATAACAGTTCCTACTCCATCTGGAATAATTATAGAATACTCTGAATTAAAACTATGGTTAAGCATTTCATTATTTAATCCGCTATATAGCACTTCTGGGTTTCCTGAAACAATATTAACCTTATCCATATTCTCTATTTTTTTTAACAATTCACTCTTATTTTTATTAAACACCTTATATCCTAAAATATTCGTATACATAAATAGCTCCTTTACTTGGCTAATATTCTATCAAGTTCTACAACAACCTCATCCTCTGAATTTAACTTCTTAGCTATATCTAAATGTAGTTTTGCATTTTCCTTATCTCCTAAGTTTAAATAACACATTACTATATTAGTACAAATTTCAACATCTTTAGAAGCTTCAAATCCCTTCTTAAAGTATTTAATTGCAGTTTCAAAGTCTCCTAAGCAAGCATAGTTTACACCTAATTCATTAATTACTTCTACTATTCCCGATTCAATATTCAAGCTTTCATTTAAGTAATAAATAGCTTTTTCAAAGTTGTCAAGCTTTCTATAGGCTACTCCTAAATAGTAATACAATAATGGATTACTATCAAAAACATCAACTAGTGAAAGTAATAATCCTATTGATTTTTCAGGACTTTCATCCAATAACTCTATAGCTTTTTCATAAGAAGAAACATTATCTATATCATTAATTATAGTTTTTATTTCAGAAGTTACTTCTCCACCTTTATTTACATATTCATTTATCTCTACCTTAGCTCCCTTAAAGTCACCTTTAGACTTTAATATTATAGCCTTATAAAGATAAGGATCTGGTAAATCAATAAATTCACTCTTACCTTCTTCTATATCAATTAAAATAATCTCAGAGAATGCACTATCCTTCTCCCTTTGAGCCTCTCCAACTAATAAAAGTCTCTTATAATACTCTTTATTTCCTGTTGCTAAATAAAGACCTTTAAGTAATAAATAAGCGTCAATTAACTCATCACTTTTAATCTTATTTGCTACTAATGCCTTACCACACTCTTCGCTATCCTTTAAATTATTAAAAATAATTATATAGTCTTCACAATAGCTAAGATTCTCATCTGCTCCTAATGATAAGAGCATTCCCTCAATAAAATAATAAATAGGTAAATTGTTTATTTTATATGTATCATTTGCATGACTAGCTACATAACTTGAGCTTATTGGCATATATAAATCTTTAGTCTTTAGGGATACCCCCTCTGGAATACCGACACTTTTTTTGAAACCATCCCAATTCAATTCTAAAAATAATAATTTTCCTAACTTTTCTTTAAATACTGCTTTGTAATCCATCTCTTCCTCCATTAAACACATTATGTCTCTTATAATTATACCCCAAAACCAAAAAAATGCTATCATTTAATAAATGATAGCATTTTTCTCACTATTTTAACTTTTCGTTTATTATTTCCATAACTTTTGATTTAAATCTTTCAATTTCTGATTCAGCATTTTCTAGGCTACTTCCCTTAACTGCTAAATAGATTTTCATCTTTGGTTCTGTACCTGAAGGTCTTACAACAAAAGATGATCCATCTTCTAATATATATTTTAATACATTAGACTTTGGAAGTTTTATTTCTGATTTTACTCCATTAGATTCTTCTAGGCTTAATTTATAATCTAATTTAGTAGAAACTTTAACCCCATCTACTGATTCTATAGAAGAATTTCTTAAAGCATCAATACAAGAAGCAATCTTTTCTTGCCCTTCTTTACCTTCTAATTCTATAGATATCAATGTTTCTTTATAGAAACCATACTTCTCATATAGCTTTATTAGAGCTTCATATAAACTCATGCCTTGTTCTTTATAGTATAAAGTCATTTCTGCTATTAACATTGAAGCAATAACAGCATCCTTATCTCTTACAAATTCACCAGCTAAATATCCATAGCTTTCTTCAAATCCAAATAAGTACTTCTTATCTCCACTTTCTCTGAATTCACGAATCTTTTCACCTATATACTTAAATCCAGTAAGTACATCCATAAGTTCTATTCCAAAGTCTTCTGCTATCTTTCTAGCTCCTTCTGTTGTAACAATAGTCTTTATCACAACTCCATTCTCTGGAAGACTATTAGTTTCTTTTAATGCGCTTAACACATAATGAGTTAATAGTAATCCTGTTTGGTTACCAGTTAATACTTTAAACTCTCCATTGCTTTCCTTAACAACTACACCTATTCTATCGCAATCTGGATCTGTTCCAAAAATAATATCAGGTGATTCTTGTTTTGCCATTTCTAATGCTAATTCAAATACTTGCGGCATTTCTGGATTTGGATATGGTGCTGTTGGAAAGTTTCCATTAGGCTCTTCTTGTTCTTTAACAACCTTTACGTTTGAATATCCAAGTTCAGATAATACTCTTCTTACAGGAATATTTCCACTTCCGTGAATTGGAGTATATATTATTTTTAAATCTTTTGCTTTTTCTTTAACTAATTCTTTTCTTATTGTTAAGTTCTTAACCTCATCAATATATGCCTTATCAACATCTTCTCCAATATATACTAGTAAATCTTTATTTAAAGCTTCTTCTTCAGACATATTCTTAATCATTGAAAAATCTTTAACATCATTTACTAATGAGATTATTTTATTAGCCTTTTCGTCTGTTACTTGCCCACCAAATTCATCATAAACCTTATATCCATTATATTGCTTTGGATTATGCGAAGCAGTAACAACAATTCCACCTTTACAATTTAAATGTCTAACTGCAAAAGATAATACAGGTGTTGGTCTTAAACTTTCATATAAAAATACCTTAACACCATTTGCACATAAAGTTAATGCAGCTGCTGTAGCAAATTCCTTTGACATATTTCTTGAATCATAAGCAACTGCAACTGATGGATTTTCAAAACTTTCATTTAAGTAATTAGCAAATCCTTGTGTAGCCTTTGAAACTGTATATACGTTCATTCTATTACTTCCAGCACCTATAATCCCTCTTAAACCACCTGTACCAAAATCTAAATCCTTATAAAATCTATCTTCGATTTCTTTTTCATCCTTAATATTTCTAAGTTCATTTTTTATTTCTTCATTGATTATATCTGAGTTGATCCATTCATTGTATTTTTCTTTATACAAAGCTATCCCTCCTTAAATTCTGTACAGGTATATTATACAAATATATGATTAAGTTTACAACGAATTATAATAAATTTACTTTCTGCCCACTAATACCTAAATAAAAAAAGACATGAAAACATGTCTTTTAATTATCTTCCTTCTCTTCTTCTCCCAATGCAGAAGTTAATCTCTTTTCATTGCTAATAGATGCAATTACTCCTTTTATATCATCTAAAATAGAAATTTCTTCTCCTACTTCTAAATCAGAATATCTAAATACTGAACCTAATCCACCTTTAGATACATCAAACTTTATAGATTTAGGTAACTCATCTGGCTTACATGATACCTTAACTAATTCTTGTTCCTTTTGAAGTATTGCACCTCTTTTACTTATCCACTCTTCCCCAACAAATTGAATTGGCACTTCAGATTGAATTGTATTATTTCCTGCAATTTCTTCTAAGTCAACATGAATAATCTTATGTGTAACAGGGTCTCTTTGTACTTCCCTTAATAAAGCTTTATGTTCTTCCCCTTCAATATTATAATTTATTATTCCATGTTCACCTGTTGATGAAATTTCCCTACATAATTCTAATTCTCCAATTTCAAATAAAAGGTTTGAAACACCTTTTCCATATAATACTCCTGGAACTTTTCCTGCTCTTCTCTCTTTCTTTGCCCAGTGAGATGTTTTATTTTCTCTTTTTATTAAATTTAAATTATTCAAAGTTCTACCACCCTTCTTATCAAGTAAATTCTCAAACTCCTTTTACATTATTCCTTATATACGTCCAAAATATTCAAATTTATTATTTTTTTGTTTATATAAAAATAAATTATTGAACATATGGAACTTATCAAATATAATATAGTAGATTTGTCTTAATTTAATATTATTTATACTTATAAATTTATAAAAAAATCAAACACTAGATAATGAAAGAAGGTGCTGTAATGAATCATTTAGATCAAACTAGAACTCCTTTATTTGATGCACTTAAAGAATATGTTAATAGAGATACTTTACCTTTCCATGTTCCAGGTCATAAAAAAGGAATCGGAATGGATGATGAATTTAAAAACTTTATTGGTGAGAATCCTTTTAAAATAGATGTAACAGTATTTAAATTAGTAGACAGTCTTCATCACCCTAAAGGTCCTATAAAAGAAGCTCAAGAATTAGCTGCTGACGCCTATGGCGCAGATGCAACTTTCTTTTCAATACACGGTACATCAGGTGCTATCCAAGCTATGATAATGTCTGTTGTATCTGATGGAGATAAAATAATAGTTCCAAGAAATGTTCACAAATCTGTCACTGCTGGAATAATCTTAAGTGGTGCTGTTCCAGTATACATGGAACCTGAATTAGATAAAAAACTAGGAATTGCTCATGGTGTTGCTCCAGAAACAGTTAAACAAACTTTAGAAGTAAATCCAGATGCTAAAGCCGTTTTAATAATAAATCCTACTTATTATGGGGTTGCTACAGACATAAAAAAAATTGCGGATATAGTTCACGAATACAATATCCCTCTTATAGTAGATGAAGCCCACGGCCCACATCTAGCTTTTTCTGATAAATTACCAACTTCTGCTTTAGAAGCTGGTGCTGATATTTGTGCTCAAAGTACTCATAAAATAATAGGAGCTTTAACTCAAGGTTCTCTATTACATGTAAAAAGTAAATTAGTTAATCCAAAAAGAGTACAACAAGTACTTAATTTAATGCAAACAACATCGCCATCATATATTTTAATGGCATCTCTAGATTGTGCTAGAAGACAAATTGCCTTAGAGGGAAAAGAATTATTATCAAAAGCTATAGATTTATGCAATTATACTCGAAGTGAAATAAATAAAATTCCTGGGTTCCATTGCTTTGGAAAAGAAGTTCTAGGTGTTCCAGGTTCCTTTGCTTTTGACCCTACAAAACTTACAATCTCTTGTAGAGGTTTGGGAATTACTGGCTATGAGCTTGACACTATTCTTGCTGATAAATATCATATTCAAATGGAATTATCAGATTTTTATAATGTATTAGCAGTTGGTTCTTTTGGTGATACAAAGGAGGGAATGGATAAACTTATATCTGCATTAAAAGAAATCTCTAATGAGTATTATGGAAAAAAACCTGCTACTAAAGATTTCTTGGATATCCCCCACATTCCTAATAGAATATTAAATCCAAGGGAAGCATTTAATTCTAAAAAGGAAGATATTTTATTAGAAAAAAGTGAAGGGAAGATATCTGCTGAGTTCCTATTAGCATATCCTCCAGGTATTCCGATATTATGTCCTGGTGAAGTTATAACAAAGGAAATAATAGAATATGTACATGATTTAAAAAGAGCTAATCTTTATGTACAAGGAACTGAAGATTCAGAAGTTAAATATATAAAAATTGTTAAAGAATAAAAAAGATGTGCCTACTTTTTTAAGGCACATCTTTTTTTATCTATTAATTTAAATAAGTTTTCCATTCCATAAATTGCAGAGTAAATCATTTCAGGAAGCATGCAAATTAAATACCTAGATCTTGTTTCCCATAAAATAAGAAATAATATTAATCCCAATATACATATATGAAATGAATTAATTAACACTTCTCTTTTTTTAAATGCAAAAATTCCACTTATAAGTATAGATACTAATATTACAATATGAGATACTTGGCTAAAATATATAAAGCCATCATTTTTATTTCCAATAACAAACTCTTGCAATTTATTATGACTGATAGGTTTATCAGATAATATTGCAGGGGCATAATATGAACCATCACCCCAGGTGAATGAAATCTTACCTATTAAAAATTTACAATATCCTTTTAATCCATAGTTTTTTAACCTATTTTTTATTTCTTTCAAATTAGCCTTTTCTGCTGCTTCTTTTCCATCACTAACCCTTATACTCTTTGTAAAAGTAACATCTTCTTCATTATACCCACCATTCCCTTTAAGGCCCATCATAATCCAATGAGTTGCTGGCAACCCAGCTTCATTATAGGGAATTGGTATATTTCTAGAAACAATAACCCTATTTATAGTTGTTATAATGAGAAAAGGAATTAATAACAAAGTAAAAATTTTTATTTTGCTTGTTTTAGATGAGCTAATAAACTGAAATATAATAATTGCAATAAAAGCAATTATTACATTGGATTTTATTATACTACCTATCCCCCCAAATACAGAAACTAGAACTAAATATATATTTCTTTTTTCATCATTAGAATTTAAATATTTATAAAAGTAATAAAACATTCCAATTGGAAAAATCATAGAAAAAGTATCTGTATATATAATTTGAGAATATGTATATAACGGGGTTACAAATATACAAAATATTATAGTTAGTGCTGCCATAACTTCACTAATTGTTTCTTTTACCAATTTATAAAGAATATACACAGCTAAATTTATTAAAAGTAAATTAATTATATATCCAACTTCCATTAATATATTATTATTCTTTGTAAATAAAGCTACTGCTTTAAATATATATGAAAGAACTAGTGTAATTGGAATATTATTGGGGTAACTATTATAAAAATAAACAGGTAATTTTTCTCCATATAGTGCTAACTGTTTTGCATTACGTGTCACAATCCCAAAATCCCAACCAGGATTCACTAAAAAGAAAAATAAAAAAATTATTTGTAAACTTATCAATACACCAAAACTTATAATTTTAACTCTTTTAAGTTTATCTTTAGCTAATTTCTTTAAAGTAACATAGGCTAAATAAAGAAATATAAAAAATATCAGAGATAATATAATATTAATTATTGGACTCATTCTATAAAATAAATCAACACTATTAAATATTGCAGTCCATACAACAAAAATAAATATACTTATAAACAGTATATAAAAAATATTTAGTAATTTATCTCTTATGTCCTCTCTCATATGCCTCATTTCCTCTTATAGTTAAAATTCTTCCTTTTCTGAAATAACTTTTATTCCTTCCCTTTCTAACATATATGCAGTAAGACCTTTTCCTCTTATTTTATTACCTGAAAAACTCCCATCATATATAAAATTACATCCACATGATGGACTTCCTTCTTTTAATATGGCCTTTTTTGCACCTATAGCTTTAGCAATTTTTAATGTTTCTTTTGCACCCTTTAAAAATTCTTCTGTTACATCTTTCCCAGATATGCTTATAATCTTCCCATCTATTCCTTCCAAAACTTCCCTAGTATTTCCTATTAATTCTGCAGGCTCTCTTGGGGTAGAAAGCCCTCCTAACTGTTCAGGACAAACTAATATAGCTTTTTCCTCCCTTAATAACTCCAAACATCTATTATTCAAATTGTTTTTACCATTATATTTACAATTTACTCCACATAAACATGCGCTTATTAAATACATAACACAACTGCTCCTTATATATAATCTGCTTCTAGATTATACCATATTATAAAATTTCTTTGCAAAAAATAAGAACCTTAGTTTTCACTAAGATTCTCTTTTTTCTTATAAGGATATTATTAATTTATATTTCTTTTTCATCCCATTGAATTTTATCCATATAGTATTCAACATAATCCTTATTCATCTTTGGATTAATAGTATCTTCATGAGTTATAGTTATAACTGACATAGCAATAGCATATTTAGCTGTATCCTTTAAAGAAAGGTTATTCATATATCCATATCCTACACCAGCAACAAATGAATCTCCTGCTCCAGTAGTATTTTTAACTTTTACAGCACTAGCCTTAACTCTTCCTTGCTCCGTTCCATTGGTATAGAATATACCATCTTCGTCTAAACTTATGAATACATTTTTAATTCCTAATGATAAGAAATGTTCCCCAGCCCTTATTAAATCTTCATCATTGTTTATTTTAAAACCACAAAGAATTTCTGTTTCATATCTATTAGGCTTTATCGTATGGAAATACTTTATTAAATGTTTTATTTTTTCAGCTTTTACAGCAGAAACAGGGTCTAAAACAAATTTAGTTTTTTCACTATAAGTAGTTAATATGTGCTCCATTAGTTTAGGATTATCTGCATCTAAAAATGTATACTCTGCATTGCATATAATTTCCTTCTTAGAATCTATAAAATCTTCATCCATTTCATCCAAACAGTGCATATCTACAATAGCAGATACCATTTCTCCGTTTTCATCTAATACCGCCATGTATGTTGGTGTTCTTCTATTTTCAAGAAGTAAAGAATGCTCCATATTATAGCCCATTATTTTAGAGTGTTCTAAAATATTTCTTCCTTGCTCATCATCACCAAGTATTGAAATAAATTTTGTATTTACTCCAACCCTTGCCATGTTTTCAGCAATATTTCTACAAACACCACCTAAAGATATCTTTATCTTTCCTGGTATTGAATCTTTTTGCTTATAAGTATTTTGACTAAATCCTAAAATATCTACTATAGATGCCCCTAACACTAACACGTATGCATTATCACTTTTCATATTACTTTTCCAGCTCCCTACTCTTTTGTACATAACAATAAACTTATTATATTAGAATTAAATCAAAAAATAAAGATACTTTGTCGAATTTTGTTCATTATTTTAATTCTACCATTGTTACTCCATCTCCACCTTCACCATATGCACCTAATCTATAGCTTTTTACATGAGGATGTCTTTTTAACATATCGTTTATTGCTTTTCTTAAAATACCAGTTCCTTTTCCATGGACTATAGTAACCTCTCCTAAGTTTGCCATATAAGCTTCATCTAAATATTTATCAGTTCTATAGCAAGCTTCTTCAGCATCAAGCCCTCTTAGATCCAATCTACTTTCTACTGATCTTAAATTTAATTTTACTTCTCTCTTCTTTCTAACCTTTTCTTCCTTAGTCTTTTCAGCTTTTCTCAAATCTTTTAGTTTTACATTTATTTTCATTATACCAGCTTCAACTTGAACTTCTCCTTTATTATCAGGCATTGATATTATAATTACTTTCTGATTTAAAGAAGGTAAGAAAGCCTCCATTCCTAATGTAACCTTTTCTATGGCTTCTCCAGCATTTTCTCTTTCTTTTATTAGAGCTTTTTCCCTATCTTCTAAGGAATCCTTTAATTTTTTTCTTTCCTCTTCAAGGCGTTTTCTTCCTCCACCTGATATACCAAACTTCTCAAGCTCTCTCATGGCCTTAAGAATTTCATCTGCCTCATCCTTTGCAGCTGATATTATTTCTTTAGCTTCTCTTCTTGCTTCATTATAAGCTTTGTCTCTAGTAGTCTCTAATCTCTTTAACTTTTCTTCATACGTTCTCTTTATTTTTTCAGTCTCAATTTTTATTCTTTCTGCTTCTCTTGCATCTCTATTAGCAATAATGCTCTTTTCTTGAAGATCCCTAATTAAATCTTCAAATTGCATATTCTCTTCAGATACAAATCCCTTAGCTTTTTCTATTACAAAATCATCTAAACCTAATCTTTTACTAATTTCAAAAGCATTTGATTTACCTGGCACCCCTATAAGTAATCTATACGTAGGTCTTAGTGTTTCAACATCAAACTCAACTGATGCATTTTCTACTCCAGGAGTCTTTAGTGCATATCCCTTTAATTCACTATAGTGAGTGGTACCAATTATCTTAGTACCTCTTTCTTTTAGGGTTTCTATTATAGCTGTAGCAAGAGCTGCTCCTTCTGTAGGGTCTGTTCCTGCTCCTAATTCATCAAATAAAACTAAGGAATCTCTATCAGCTTCTCTCATTATTCCAACAATATTAGTTAAATGAGATGAGAATGTTGATAAGCTTTGCTCTATACTTTGTTCATCACCTATATCTGCAAATACTTCTCTATAGAAACTTATTGAAGAATCATCCCTAGTTGGAATTAACAGTCCACTCATCCCCATTAAATGTAATAAACCTACTGTTTTAATAGTAACAGTTTTTCCTCCAGTATTAGGACCAGTAACCATAAGTACTGAGAAGTTTTTTCCTAAATATATATCTGAAGGAACCACCTTATCCCTATCAATTAAAGGATGCTTTGCACCTACAAGATTAAATGAACCATCCTCATTTACCTTTGGCATCATTCCATCAATCGAAGATGCATATTTACCTTTAGCAAATATAAAATCTATTTGTAAAAGAATTTTCATATTACTACTACATACATCTGAATTATCTTTAACCTTTTTGGATAACGCCCATAGAATTCTTTCAATTTCAGCTTGTTCTTTTAGCTTAAGCTCTTTTATCTCATTATTTAAATTTACAAGGCTCATAGGTTCAATAAACAATGTAGCACCTGTGGAACTTTGATCATGTACTAAACCTGGAACAGCTCCTTTATATTCAGCTTTTACAGGTAAAACATATCTATCTCCTCTCATTGTGTAAATGGCATCTTGTAAATATTTCGCATTACTTCTAACAATAGAATTTATCTTCTCCCTAACAGAAGAATTCTTTTCTTTTAAACTTCTTCTAATATTGTGAAGAGTAGAACTAGCTCTATCACTAATCTCCTCTTCAGAAACAATTGCATTCTCTATTTCATTTTCTAGATTTTTTATAGGAGTAAGTATATAAGCTAAATCCTCTAACTTCAGAAAACTTTCCTCTTCCTCTTTTCTAGTTAAATATTCTTGAATTCTACTAGTACATCTAAGCATAGTACCTATATAAAGTAATTGTGCTGGATTTAAACATCCACCTTTTTTAGCTCTTTCAATTCCTTCTCTAACATCATGAAGTCCCTCAAAAGGAGGATTCCCCTTTTTTATTAATAGCTCTAAGGCTTCCCTACTTTCTTCTAGAGCTTCCCTAACTTCATAAGCTGAAGAGTAAGGAGCTAATTTATCTACAAGCTCCTTGCCCCCACTTGTTACAGCATATTTCCTTAGCTTTTCTTTTATTTTATAAAACTCTAATACTCTAATCGATCTTTCATTCATTGTTTAATCTACACCTCTTCTATAACATCCCTTTGTATAATACTTGCTTTCTATATCTAATTCTCCATTTAACATTTTAAACACTTTTATAACATCTTCCCTAGATTCATCTTTAAAATCTATTCTAAAGGACTCTATCCCCATGGCTTTTAACTCATCCTTTTCTCCTATAAGATTTAAAGCAACACTATTCAAAATATGACTTCTACAGAATACATCCGTCATAACTCTAAATTTTTCATTAACTTCATCAACTAAAGTAAACCTATCTCTTGTACATGCTAAGTTACACTTCTTATCTTTATTCTTACCTCCATATGTACTTCCTATAGGGCAATATTCACTAACCATAAGCTCTGTTTTTCCATACAATTGGTATGCAACTCCTGATGGCATATTCTTCATTACTTCTTTAATTTCTCTTTTATTTAATTCAAGACTTAATGAAATATTTCCTATATCTTCTCTATAAAAATCTATGGCATAACTATTAAATACATTTAACTTATAATCACCTATTATATTCATTTTATCTTTATAGATATTGATTATACCTGCATTAGCAGTTATTAGCCCTTTTACATTCCCCTTTGCCTTTTCAATAACATTTACAACACCTTTAAATTCACTCTTAATAATTTCTGGTGTTAGTATAAAGAAATTAATACCACTTATAGCTTTTATATCACTTATTGTTATTGAATCTTTTTCTCTACTATATATATCAACACCAATATTCTTAACTCCAAATTCAATAAGAGTGTTAAGTTGTTCTTTAGTTGTACATGTTACTAATAATTCTAAATCCAAAGGCTTTTTAGGAGCTTTAAATTCATGTACTTCATTAATTAAATATCTTCTTCTTCTATATTTTGAAGTTTCACTTTTCATTATTTTTTCAAACAATTCTCTTCTTAGGTTATTTAATGAAGCTACTCTAATAAATCCATCCTGGAAGTCTTCAAAAATAACCTCATCTAATTTATATGGATATCCACCTGACTTAGTTAACGCTTCAATAACTCTTTCTTTATCTAAAGGCCTCTTCTCAGCTTTTTCTACTAAATCACCCTTAACTACATAGTCAATGCCTTTATAAGATGCCTTAAGAACCATCTCTTCTCCAACCTTAAATCTAACTTCACCAATTAGTGATATCTTTCTATAATAAGGTTTTATTTTCTCTGAGAGTTCATCAAATAATGTTTTGCTAGAAGTTTTATATAATAAATCTCCCTTTTTATATCCTTTTGGGAATAACTTTACCTTGTCTCCCTTATCAGCTTCTAATACCTCTTTTCCATTTAGAAGTATCTTACTTACAGTAAAGCCTTTACTTCCATATCCTACACCATCACCTATGGTTATATCTTCTTGTAGAATAATCTCTCCTTTATCATCTGATTTTCCAAGTTCTAAACCAGTATTCTTAGGAATTACAAAGCTCATCATATCTTTACCAGAGTCCTTTTTTAGATAAGCATTGGCAAATCCACCTCTATTAAATAATTGAAGTAAAGTTTTCTTTCCTTCTTCAACATTAAATTCCCTGTTTTCTAACTCTTTATCTATTGCCTTCCTATATGTCTCTATAACTCCAGCTACATATTCTGGTCTTTTCATTCTTCCTTCAACCTTTAAAGACAATGCACCACTCTCTATAATATCTTTCATATCATCAATAGTACATGTATCTTTAGTGCTTAAAAGATGCCCCTTCTTCTCTCCACCTGAGGCAGAAATCAACTTATACTCTTGCCTACATGGTTGAGCGCACTTTCCTCTATTACCACTTCTTCCACCAATCATAGAACTCATCAAACATTGTCCTGAATATGAAACACATAATGCTCCATGCACAAATATTTCTGTCTCTATACCCAAGTCCTTAGATATATATTCAATTTCTTCTAAGCTTAACTCCCTAGATAAAACAACTCTTTTAAAGCCTTTTTCAGTGAAATAAACTGCTCCTTCTCCATTATGAATTGTCATTTGAGTTGAAGCATGAACCTCAAAATCAGGATATTTTTCTTTTATTAATTTTAAAAATCCTAAATCCTGAATAATTAAGGCATCAATTCCTATCTCATAAAGGTAGCCAGCATATTTAATAGCATCCTTTAACTCTTTTTCCTTTAGAATTGTATTCATAGTTACATATATTTTTACTCCATAGCTATGACAATAGTCAGCTGCTACTTTCATTTTTTCATTATCAAATTCTATGGCCTTAGCTCTAGCTGAAAACTTAGGTCCACCTAAATATATTGCATCTGCACCATTATTTACAGCAGCATAAAGACTTTCCATGCTACCAACAGGTGCTAATAATTCTATCTTTTCCATCTTAATTCTCTCCTAATTAATTTAACTATATCTTTAGTATGCTATATAAAGTTATATCATAAAACATCTTTTTATGCTAATTTATAATTTTATACAAAATTAAAGAGACAATGATGTTACTCACTTGTCTCTTAACAACTTATTTCATTAAAGGATTTCTTTCCTTTTTTAATTTTGCTATTTCTATTTGAGCATCCATTAATTTCTTTTCCAGATCTAAAACTTTATATTTGCTAGTCTTTAACTCTTGTCTAGAATCTTTACCATTTTCCATTATTTTTTGCTTTTCATATGATAGTTTTTCAGCCTTATCTCTAGCTTCAATTAATTCATTATTTTTCACTTCAAGTTCATCTTTTAATTCAATGATTTCCTTATTTAATAATTCAACATTTTCGTTATTTTGTAAATTATCATCTTCTAGAGATTTCATATTCTTATGAATTGAATTTAATTCTTCTACTAAAGACCTATTCAATTCTTTTTCCTTCACTAATTCTTTCTTATTATCTTCATACTTATATTCTAAATCACTTAAGTTATAATTTAATGAGTTTAGTTGTTCCTTTACTTCTTGGTTCTTAGCTTTAGTTAAGTCTAACTCCTCTTCTAATAAAGATTTAGAATTTAAAGCTCTATTAACATCTTCATCTAACTTAGAATTTTGTTTTTTAAGATTGCTAATTTCTTCTTTTAAAACATCTTCCTTCTTTTTATTTCCCTCAACCTTATCATTTAAATTTTTAATTTCCTTGTTCAAGTTTTCTATTTGTGCTTTATAACCCTTTTCACCCTCTACATATTTATCTATATTACTCTTTAAGGTTGCATTCTTATCTTTTATATCAACTATTTCTTTATTAAGTATTTCACTTAAATTATTAACTTGTACAATTTCTTCATTAAGCTTGTTATTAAGGTTTGTTAGAATGTTATTATCTTTCTTTATATCATTATTTTCTATAGCCAAAACATTCTTTTCCTCCATAAGCACTTTTATTTCATCTTGTAGTACCTTAATCTTACCTTCTAGATCTTTTACTGCTTTTTCTTTGTCTGCCTTTAATTTATCATTTTCTTCTCTTAGTTCCTTTATGCCTTCTCTAAGTCCTGAATTTCTTTCTTCTAGAGATTCCTTCTTCTTTTTAAACTCTTCTATCTCAATATCAGCTTTATATAATTCATCTGCAATATTTAAAGCTGCAAGCACACCTGAATCAACAGTACTTAATAATGGATTTTTAGTTTTTATCTCATTCATTTTACTGTTTACATATTCAGCTACTTCCTTTAGATAGTTTTCATCTTCCCTACCCTTTAGACTATATTCAATTCCATTTATTTTAACGGTAACCTTTATCATACTAAACACCTCTCGAAACCTTATATATTTAATTATAGGTGAAATTATTACATAAAACAATTATGTTTTACAAAAAGTACCTTACTTATTTACAAAAAGTAAAGAAAATATTTATTTTGCTTCTTTCATTGCAAAACTTCAAATTACAGAAAACAAATTTTCACTCAAATGTAATATATTTTATGCCTCATGGTTTTTGTAATAAATTTACAAAAATTTTACTTTATGATATTATTTTTCTAGTGAGGTGCTTATATGAAAAATAAAAAAGTAATTCTTTCAATATTATTAACTTTAATTTTATCATTTACAATTATATCTTGTAATAGCTGCAATGAACCAACTACCCCTACCATAGCTGAAAAGGAAGATACAACCATCTCTGTACTTGGTGCAGGAGATGTTCTTATGCATATGGAACAAGTTTATTCAGGATACGATTCAAAAACAAATACTTATAATTATGATAACTTTTTCACTTATGTAAAAAATTACGTATCCACTTCTGACTTAGCCATATGTAACTCTGAAACCACTTATTTAGGTAAAGGACATAATTTTAGTGGCTATCCAAAGTTTAATAGCCCTAAAGAAATATTAAACTCTATAAAAAATGCAGGTTTTGACATGGTCTGTTCTACTCATAATCATATTAATGATATGGGAGATAAGGGTATTGAGAGTACTGCTAAATTAATAAAAGAAGCTGGTTTAGACCTTCTTGGAATAAAGAATACAGTTAAGGATAAGAACTATATAGTAAAAGATATAAAAGGTGTTAAGATTGGAATAACTAATTATACTTATTCAACAATAGATAAAAATGGTTATAGATATATAAATGGACTTCCCTTATCTAAGGAAATGGAGCCTAAAATAAACTTATTTAGTGATTCTAATATAGAGAATGACATAAATAATATGAAGTCTACTTATGATAATATGATTAAAGATGGAGCTGAATTTACCATTTTCTATATACACTGGGGAAATGAATATCAGCTACAACCAAGTGCTCAACAAGAAAAATTGGCAGGTATGCTAAATTCTATTGGGGTAAATGTTATCTTTGGAAGTCATCCTCATGTGGTTCAACCTATAAGAACGCTAAAAAATGATACCAACGGAAATGAAACATTGGTTTGCTATTCTCTAGGAAATTTTATATCTAATCAAAGATTTGAAACAATGGGAAATATAAAATCAGAAGATGGGTTAATGGTTAAACTGTTTATTACTAAAGATTCTAATAACAAATTAAAGTTAACTTCTTATGAGACAGAACCAACTTGGGTATATAAATATGTTAATGCTTCTGGAAAGACAGTCTATAATATATTACCTACAAATAAAATTCTAAAATCAAATGATATAGAAGGCCTTAGTGAAGATGTCTTTAACAGAGTTAAAGATTCAAATAAGTCTACTAACGAAATTATAAATAGTTAAATTAAAGCAGTATATTTGCTCTAAACAAATATACTGCTTTTTAAATATCTATGAGTTGGGTGGATATTATTTATGTCACTTGGAACGTAGCTACGGAACATGCAGAATAAATATCCATCTAACCTTTTAAATTATCTTAATTGAGCTCCTAATTTATGCTCTAATGCTTTTAATATCCTATCATGAACCTTATTTACATCATTATCAGTTAATGATTTCTTAGTATCTCTATAAACTATTGCATAAGCTATGCTCTTCTTTCCTTCTTCAATTTGAGCTCCCTTATATATATCAAATAGAGTTATCTTTTCTACTAAAGGACCTCCTGCTTTTCTTATAGCCTCTTCAATGTCACCAACAAGAACAGAATCGTCTACTAATATAGCTATATCTCTTGTTGCTGCTGGGAACTTAGGAATAGGTGTATACTTCTTAACTGTTTCAGAAGCTTCATATAGTAAATCTAAATCTAATTCAGCAATGTAGGCTGCAACATCTAGTCCATAAGCTTCTTGTACATCTGGATGTATTTCTCCAAACACACCTGCAGACTTACCTCTTAATTGAATTCCAGCAGTTTTACCTGGATGGAAGCTTGGATTTTCACTTTCACGTACAAATCTTGCCTTAGTTATTCCTAATCTATCAAGTACATTTTCTACAACACCCTTAAGGTCTAAGAAATCACAGTTTCCATACATACCAATTGTTAAAACATTCTTTTCTGTTGGTAACTTGTTGTCATCTTCATTCTTAAGATATACTTTTCCTATTTCAAATAATCTCGCATATTCATTGCTTCTAGAATAATTTCTTCCTAAAGAATCCATCATTGATGGTATAGTTGAAGTTCTCATTACAGAGTAATCTTCTCCTAAAGGATTCTTAATTTTAACTACATCTCTTAATGGTGAATCTTCTGGCAATCTAATTTTATCAAATACCTTTGGTGATACAAATGAATAAGATATAGATTGATTTATTCCTGAAGCTATTAAAGCATCAACTACAATACCTCTTAATACTTCATTTTTGTGTTTGTTTTCCCTTGTTGGTGTTTCATCAAATACAGTAGTAGGTATTTTATCATATCCGTAGATTCTTGCTACCTCTTCAGCTATATCTTCTTTTATAGCTATATCAACTCTAAATGTAGGAGATGTAATTTCTAAATCATCACCATTTATTGTTGTAGGCATATCTAAAGAATCTAAGTATTTCTTCATATCCTCTACAGGTATTTCTGTACCTAAGAACTTATTAATCCAACTAGCAGAAACAGTTAAATGACCTTCTTCTTTCTTATTTGGATATAGGTCTATAGTTCCTTCCATTACATCTCCAGCACCTAATTCACATACAAGTGCACATGCTCTATTAATAGCTAATTCAGCTAGGTTTGGATCTATATCCTTTTCAAATCTTGCTGAGCTTTCAGTTCTTATTCCTAGTGCTTTTGAGTTAACTCTTATATTAGTTCCATCGAAATTAGCACATTCAAATACTACTTCTGTAGTACCTTCTTCTATTTCAGAGTTTAATCCTCCCATTATACCTGCAAGACCTATTGTTCTGTCTCCATCCTTAATGCAAAGAACAGTTGAATTTAATTCTCTCTCTTGCTCATCTAAAGTAGTGAACTTTTCTCCATCCTTAGCAGTATCTACAACAATCTTCTTTGATGTTATTTGTCTAGCATCAAAGGCATGCATTGGTTCTCCAATTTCAAGCATAACAAAGTTTGTAATATCTACTATATTGTTTATAGGTCTAATACCTGCTTCAAGAAGTCTTTCTTGCATCCAACCTGGAGAAGGAGCTATCTTTACATTTTTTACTCCTCTTGCCATATATCTGTTGCAAAGGCTACTCTTTATTTCCACTTCTAACTCATCATTTATATTCTTTGAAGATTTTGTTTCAAAGCTCATGTTTGGCATTTTGTAAGTAGTTCCTAAAGCTGCTGCTGTTTCCCTAGCCATACCAACCATGCTTAAACAATCTGGTCTATTAGAAGTTATATCAAAATCTAATATTGCTTTATTAAGCTTAAGATACTCTTTAATATCCATTCCTACAGGAGCATCTTCAGGTAAAATCATTAATCCATGAACTGGTTCATCTCCAGCAATTCCAAGCTCTTCTTCTGAGCAGAACATACCGTTAGATACGACCCCTCTCATCTTACCTTTCTTAATTTCAGTTCCATCTGCTAAAATAGATTTATGAAGAGCTACTGGAACCTTATCCCCTTCCTTCATGTTTGTAGCAGCTGTAACTATTTGAATTTCTTCTGTTCCTATATTTACTTGACAAACATTTAATCTATCAGCATCAGGGTGTTTTTCTATCTTTAAAATATGACATACAACTACATTCTTTATATTGTCACCTTGTATTTCTACTTCTTCAAGTTGAGAACCTGTTAAAGTCAGAATATCACCTAATTCTTTTGCATCTACATTTATATCAACATAATCATTTAGCCAATTATATGGTACTTTCATTCCCTTATCCTCCTCTAGAATTGATTTAAGAATCTCATATCACTTTCATATAATAATCTGATATCATCTAAGCCATAGCTAAGCATTACCATTCTATCTATACCAAAGCCAAAAGCAAATCCGCTATACACTTCTGGGTCTATACCACAGTTTCTTAATACATTTGGATGAACCATTCCACAACCAAGTAATTCTATCCAACCTGATCCCTTACATACATTACATCCTTTTCCTCCACATACATAACATGAAGCATCCATTTCAGCTGATGGTTCTGTAAATGGGAAATGGTGAGGTCTAAACTTAGTTTGAACCTTATCTCCAAACATCTTCTTTGCAAATAGTTCTAAAGTTCCCTTAAGATCTGCAAATGTTACTCCCTTAGCTACAACTAACCCTTCCATTTGATAGAATATTGGTGAGTGTGTAGGGTCTACTGCATCTGATCTATAAACCTTACCTGGAGATATCATCTTTATTGGTGGTTCTTGATTCTCCATAGTTCTTATTTGAACTGGTGAAGTTTGAGTTCTTAAAACTATATTATCATTAATGTAGAATGTATCTTGTTCACTTCTAGCTGGATGGTTTTTAGGAATATTTAAAGCTTCGAAGTTATAGTGGTCTAATTCTACTTCTGGACCATCTTCAATTGAGAATCCCATAGATATAAATATATCCTTAATTCTTTCAAGAGTTAATTCTAGTGGGTGTCTCTTTCCTAATACATTCTTCTTTCCTGGAAGAGTAATATCTATAATTTCATTTTGAAGTTTTTCATTCTTTTCCTTTTCTTTTATAGCGTTAATAGCTGCATCTAGTTTTTCTTCAACAACCTTCTTAACATCATTAACCATCTTACCAACTATAGGTCTTTCTTCTTTTGATAAACCACCCATACTTTTTAAAATAGTTGTAAGTTCACCTTTTTTACCTAAATACTTAACTCTTATATCACTAAGATCTGTACTGTTACTTGCTTCTTCAATTTCTTTTAAAGCAACTTCTTGAATTTGCATTAACTTTTCTTGCATTTTTATTCTCCTTTCTTCTTTACCTCTAGGGCCATTGAATACTTCATAGAAAATTCTCTATAAAATAAAAAAACCGTCCCTAAAAAAGGGACGGAATATCCGCGTTACCACCCTAATTGGTTCTATAAAAATAGATACCCAACTCTAGTTAATTTAACGGTTCCCCGCTAACTACTACTATTATTTCATAGTTAGAACTCCTGAGCGAACTTCAATATAATTCTCTATAAAGAGGCTTTCAGTCTATGTCCTCTTCTCCCTGAAAAAGTTCCTTATATTTACTCTCTCAATCATAGTTTATTTAATATTCTATTACTTTCCTATTATACAAATGTTTTTCTAAAAATTCAACTGATTCTGCCTAACTTTTTCATAAATCACTATCGAGGTAGCTATTGCTACATTTAATGACTCTGCTCCTCCAGGCATTGGTATTTTAACTTTCTTATCAGAAAGGCTATATACTTCTTCACTTACACCATTACCTTCATTGCCTACGGAGATAATAATCTTCCCGCTTAAATCTTCTTTAAAGAAATCCTTATTCCCTTCTAAGGATGTAGCTAAAAGAGAAAACCCCTTATTTATTAAGGATTTAGTAATAGTAAAATCACTATCCTCTAAGATTATTGGAATATAAAACATAGATCCCATTGTAGAACGTATAGTCTTTTCATTATATATATCAACAGTTCCCTTAGTTAGAATTACACCATCCACACCTGCTGCATGAGCAGTTCTAATGATAGTACCTAAATTACCAGGATCTTGAACCTTATCACATAGAATATAAAAACTACCTTCTTTGTTTAAGTCAACTTCATTCATCCTAACAACTGCAACAACCCCTTGAGGTTCTTCAGTTGAGCATAACTCTCTTAACAAGCTATCTTTCAATGTATAAAGTTTCATACTATTTGTTATATATTTCCCTAAATACTCTTCAAACTTGTTTTCTTCTAGCCTATGGCTTATAAAAATATATTCTATAGGCAGATTTGCTTTACAAGCTTCTTCTATTAACCTAAATCCCTCTATTAAATACTTAGAGCTCTTATTTCTTCCTTTTCTCTCTTTAAGCTTTTTGGTTTCTTTAAATAAATTGTTATCTTTACTTTCTATATGAACCAAAGTTTACACCTCAATTATTTAAATTTAACTATTACACCTTCAAGATTTGCTAAATCTTGAGCTGACCCTATAGCAACAATAATATCTTTAGATTCAACAGTATCATCTGCTGAAGGAGTAAGATTAATTTCATCACCTTTCTTAATAGCCATTACATTTATTCCGTACTTACTTCTAAGCTTAAGCTCTCTTAATGTTTTATCTTGCCATTCATCTAAAGCTTCAATTTCCATTATACTGTAATCAGGTGATAATTCTATATAATCAAGTATACTTGATGAAACCAAATTATGAGCAACTCTAACTCCCATATCTTTTTCTGGTAGAATTACCCTATCAGCACCAATTTTATATAATACTTTTGCATGCAAATCACTATTTCCTTTAGCAATTATATATTTTACACCTAATTCTTTTACTAATAGTGTTACCATTACGCTTGATTGGATATTAGCACCTATTGTAACTACTGCAACATCAAAATTTCTAAGACCTAATGTTCTTAATGCATTTTCATCAGTTGCATCCATTTGTACTGCATGAGTAACACTATCTGATATATCTTGAATTAAATCCTCATCTTTATCTATAACCAAAACATCATTTCCTAAAGAATATAATGTTTTAGCTACTGATGCACCAAATCTTCCAAGTCCTATTACAACAAATTGTTTATTAGCCATAAAATCATCCCCTAACCTATTAATATCTTTCCTTCTGGGTATTTATAATCAACTTTTTTCTTTCTATTAGTAAGTGCAAGAGCAACAGTTAGTGGACCAACTCTACCAAAGTACATCATTATCATTATAATAATTCTACCTACTGTACTTAATTTTTGGGTTACACCTGTAGTTAACCCTACTGTAGCAAAGGCCGAAGTTGCTTCATATAGTAAATCTATAAATTCTATTCCTTTTTCAGTTACTGATAATAACATTGTAACTACTATTATTAATCCCACTGCTATTATCAATAATGCAAAAGCCTTATATACTAATTCCTTGGCAAATCTTTTTCCAAAGGCTTCTGTATCTTCTCTACCTTTAATTACACTTATAACTGTAAGTATTATCAAACCAAAAGTTGCTGTTTTAAGACCTCCAGCTGTTGATCCTGGTGATCCTCCAATAAACATTAATATTATTGTCAAAAACTTACCAGCTGTTGTCATTCCATCTGTAGATATACTATTAAACCCTGCTGTTCTTGGACTAACAGATGCAAAGAAGGAATTTAACAACTTATCTTTTAATCCCATGCCACCAATAGTTTCTGGATTGCTATACTCTATAAAAAACATAGCTACAAATCCACCTATTAATAAAACACCTGTAATCAATAAAACTATTTTAGCATGTACAGATAACTTTCTTATTCCTTTATACTTATAGCTATATATTTCAAGCCATACTGTAAAGCCTAACCCTCCAATAATAATAAGTGCACTTATTGTTAAAATTACTGCTATATTACTTGAAAATCCAGTAAGACTTGAAAAATTACCAAATAAATCAAAACCAGCATTACAAAAAGCAGATATTGAATGAAAAATACTATAAAAGAATCCCTTTTTCAATCCAAACTCAGGTATAAACTGTGTTGATAACAGCATTGCTCCAAAGAATTGAACTGCAAAAGTAAACCCAAGTACATATTTAACCATTCTTACAAGACCTTGTATACTAAATGTATTTAAAGCTTCTTGTACCATTAATCTATCTCTAAGGGTTATTTTTTTACCTAATAATATTGCTACAAAAGTAGTAAATGACATGAACCCTAAGCCACCAATTTCTATTAATAGTATTATTACTGTTTGCCCAAATGCATTCCAATGAGTCCCTGTATCTAATGTTACTAAACCAGTAACGCATACAGCAGAAGTAGAAGTAAATAAAGCATCTAATAAGTTAGTACTCTCTCCACTTGCAGAAGATATAGGTAAACTAAGTATCAAGCCTCCAATAATAATTACAGCAATGAAACCAAGGGCTAGCGTCTGTACACCATTTAATTTATATTTATTAATCCTCTTTAATTTTTGCATAAAATCACTCCAAAAGTTCATGCTTTATTATATCTCTTTATATACCATTTTTTGTTTCTATATTTATATAAAAGTAAGAGTATATAATATCTTGCCTAATAGTATTATCAAACTGAACAAGATATAATATACCCTAAGTAACTTTTTTCTTTAGATAGTAAAGCATTTTCCTACTTTATTAATATTAAAAGAAAATGCGACCTTAGGCCGCATTCTTATATTAAGCGTTTAATTGCTTCTTAGCTAATTCAACTAAATCTGCAAATGCTTTTGGATCGTTGATAGCTATTTCAGATAACATCTTTCTGTTTATGTCAACTCCAGCTAACTTGATTCCATTCATGAACTTTGAATAAGAAAGACCATTCATTCTTGTAGCAGCATTTATTCTAGCTATCCATAATCTTCTGAAATCTCTCTTCTTTAATCTTCTTCCAACATAAGCATTTCTTAATGCTCTAATAACTGATTCGTTAGCAGTCTTAAATAACTTGCTCTTTCCACCGTAGTATCCTTTTGCAAGCTTTAAAACTTTTTTATGATTCTTACGAGAATTAACCGCTCTTTTTACTCTTGCCATTCTTTAAACCTCCTGTACCAATTCTTATAGATATGGTAATAATTTCTTCATTGCTTTTTCTTGAGTAGTTGAAACATATCCTGTCTTTCTAAGATTTCTCTTTCTTTTTGAGCTCTTCTTAGTTAAGATATGGCTCTTGAAAGCCTTAGCTCTCTTTAGCTTTCCTGTACCTGTCTTCTTGAATCTTTTTGCTGCACCTCTATGAGTTTTCATTTTTGGCATGATAAATTTCCTCCTCTCAGTTTATGCCTTTTTAGGGCCAATAACCACTGTCATATTTCTTCCTTCTTTTTTAATTGGCTTTTCTATATTACCTACATCAGCCAATTTGTTAGCGAAGTTTTCAAGAATCTTTGCACCTAAGTGACTAAGTTCCATTTCTCTTCCTCTGAATCTAACAGTGATTTTAACTTTGTCTCCGTCTAATAAGAACTTTCTAGCATTTTTAGCTTTAATTTCGATATCGTGCTCTTCTATTGTAAGACTAACTCTTACCTCTTTAATACTAACAACTTTTTGCTTCTTCTTAGCTTCTTTTTCCTTTTTTGATTGCTCATAAATGAACTTTCCTAAGTCCATTATTTTACAAACTGGAGGCTTAGCATTTGGTGATATCATCACTAAATCTAACTCCGCTTCTTCAGCCATCTTAAGGACTTCTTTTGTTTGTAAGATACCTAATTGAGAACCATCAGCACCAATAGCTCTGATTTCCTTGTCTCTAATATCCTCATTCACTATATAATTTTTATTAATAGTTTTCACCTCCGAAAAAATTAAAGCAAACTTTATAATATAAAAAAAACGGCGTTGAACGCCGTTTTCTATTATCGTAATTACTTCACATAAATAATCTAGATAAATAACCAAGCTAACTCAATTGTTGCATGGTGAGAAACGGCTGTTTCTTCTTAACAAATGTTATTTTATCATTGCTTATATACATTGTCAACATCTTTTTACATTTTTATATTAGTTTTTGAACATAATTTACATCCATCACAAAATACTACTCTTTCACCAAAGACATTTATTATAGTTTCTATAAACTCTTTATTTTTACATTCCTCTCTTTTGTGTATTACTATCTTTTGAGGAGCATTAGTTATCAAGCCACTTATAACTATATCTTCAACATTGGCATCAATTCCTATTTTACAGTCTGATAATTCATTTAAAAATGTAGGAAATATATCTTCTCCATATCCATCTGTCACTATATATCCTCCTGATGGTAAGGCTGTCAAGTTAATTTCCTCAACTCTACACTCTTGAATTTCAACAAAGTATTTTAACAGTCGTATAAATTCTTTATATTCTTTTTCAACCATATATCTTTCAACTACTTTATCTACAACATCTTCAATATCTTTTCTTAACTCTCGCATCCTAAAAGTAATGAATCCATTAATATTAATCTCATTATTTTCTTCAATACATTCTTTTATTTTATCTATAATTGCGTTTGTTTTATTAGAATAGAATATAAAATTAGAGTCATGAACGCCTTCCTCACAATATAGAACCTTCATTATTTCTTCTTCTACTTCTAACATTTCATCTCGCTTCAAGAAAAAGTATGTGTCTGTCAAATACTCAAAAAGTTCTTTTTCTTTATACTTTGTAATAACAATTTTATAAAGGATATTACTAATATATAAATTAATTATATTACCTGTTCTATCACTATAATTCGAATCATCACACATAACTTTTATTACATGTGTCTTCCCTTCTAAACTTTCAACCACACCTATTATTATGTGCTTCTTTTTCAATAGTTCCTTTAGCTCTTGAAGTTCTTCAACAAAATCTAGTTCACCCGAATAAGCTAACTGTAGTACAAGCATGGGTTTCACTCCCTTCCATAGTAATAGTATGTATTAAAATCTCTTCAATATACGGAATTTATTTTTACCCCTTTGTACATATTGATTTTTGTTTACACGATATAGTAATGTATTCTTATATAAATAATTAGGAGTTTTTATCATGTATTGTTTTTTAGACTACAAAATTAGTAATGAAGAATTAAATAATATAATAAATTTAAATATAGAACCTATTTTAATACCAAAATGTCCAAAGGTTTATGAAGCTATAAATGGCCATGTTGATATCCAACTTAACATCCTTGATAAAAGAAATAAGAAAGTTATTGTACAAAAGGATATTTCTAAGGATTTTTTAAACTTATTATCCTCTAAAGGAATTAATTATATACTCTCTGAGAATTCATTAGGAACTAATTACCCAGAAAATATAATTATAAACGCACTAATTACTGACAATCTTTTTGTACACAACTTAAATTATACAGATCCAAACCTCCTTAAATTTCAGGATAGCAAAAAGACAATTAATGTTAAACAAGGATATACCAAATGTTCCGTATTACCAACAGGAAAAAATGCATACATTACAAGTGATAAAGGAATTTATAAAAAACTAATTCAAGAAGACTTAGACGTACTTCTTATTCCCCCTGGGGACATACTATTACCCTCTTTGAATTATGGATTCATAGGAGGAGTTGGCGGAATGATATCTGAAAATAGATTAGCCTTATTTGGCGAATTAAATTGTTATGCTTATGGTAAAGAAGTTTATAAATTTCTTTATAAGCATGATATAGAGCCAATAGCATTAAAAAAAGGAAAGCTCATAGACCGCGGAAGTCTCTTATACATCTAGCTTTCCATATATATTACGTAGGAGTTATAAAAATGTTTCTATGAAAATTATTTACCTTTAAATAATTAAAAATAGGATTAAGTTTTAAAGCTTAATCCTATTTATATAAGAAAATATAAAATTTTAATTTGCTATAAATCAAAGGTATTGTTACATTTTCATATTAAAAAACTATAAAATCAAGAATAATAATTTTATAGTTTCCTTACCTTAAATACTAAGGGAATAGATATTTATTTTTCTGTGACTTGGAGTTTGCAACGGAACAAGCAAAAATAAATATCCATTCCACATTTTTTATTGTTTCAAAAACTTATTTCTAAATGACTCTACTTCCTTTTCTACCTTCTCTATCTCTTCTTTATCCATTCCTCCTCTACCTAACCTATCACTTAAAAATACATATGATAAATCATGTAGATTAGCTTCTTTTTTCATTCCCTTTATATCTCCATAAGGCAATTTATTCATTATAAATAACAAATGCATGTGATATCTCACCAATATAGAAACCTTACTTTTAAATTCTTCATCCAATTTAAAATAACTTAAAAAATCATAGGAATCTTTTCTTCCAACCTTATCATGATCATATGAAGTCCATCTTCCTTTTCTTAGCTTAGTTGTACTTCTCTTCCCTAAGTCATGCAATAATAACGCCCACATAAAGACCTTTTTATCTTCTACATACTCTCTATAAGAACTCCCTTTATCAACAACCATCATAGTATGAATCCATACATCTCCTTCTGGATGATGTTTAGGTGATTGTTCTATTTTTTCTAGACTTATTAACCACTTAAAAGGTTCAACAGATAGTTCTCCTGAAGTTTTTAATTCATTTAAATATATGGAAGGCTTCTCATCTTCTAATAAATGTTTTTCAATTTCATTAAATTTCTCTTGTAATTTCACAAGTATCACCTCCTATTACAACTAGTATTTCCTTTTGTCCACTTTATTATAAATCAATCTTTATAAAAGTAGTATCAAATCTAAGGTTAATGTATACATTATTAATATAAGCTTTGGCGCTGTAGCCAAGTGGTAAGGCAGAGGTCTGCAAAACCTTTATTCCCCAGTTCAAATCTGGGCGGCGCCTCCATAAAAAAAAGACTGCTACAAAATATTGTTATTCTGTAGCAGTTTTTTTAACCATGGCATTTTTACTATAGCTTCTTAAGTTCTTAAGTTTTTAAAAACTTAAGAACTTATATTTTTTTGAATATAGAATATAGTCCTGGCAATAGAAAATAAGGTTCCTTATTTATTCGTAGCTTTTTCTAATAAATCTTTTATATCTTCATTAGTAAACTTATATTTTCTATTACAGAAGTGACAAACAACTTCTTCTTCTTTACCATCTTCATATATTTCTCTTAAATCTTTTTCACCTATACTAATTAGGGCCTTTTCTATTCTTTCTCTTGAACAATCACAAACATACTTAGGTTCAACTTCATCTAATATCTTTAAATCCATTCCATCAAAAATGAACTCTAATATTTCTTCAATTGTTTTACCTTCACTTATCATTGTTGTTATTGAAGGTACCTCTTCTAATCTATACATTAATAAATCTGCTAATAATGGATCTGCACCTGGCATCATTTGAATTACAAATCCACCTGCAGCTTTTATTGAATAGTCCTTATCTACAAGCACCCCTAAAGATACTGCTGAAGGAGTTTGCTCAGAAACAGTAAAATAATATGTTAAATCTTCAGCGATTTCTCCAGTTTGTATTGGAACTTGACCTACATATGGTTCTTTTAACCCTAAGTCCTTTATTACATATAATAAGCCATCCTTACCTATTGCTCCACCTACATCTAATTTACCCTTAGCATTTAGCGGCAATTTTATATATGGATTACCTATAAATCCTTTAACTGATGCATTTTGATATCCTGTAACTGTTACTCCCTTAGCTATTCCTCCGCCATTTATCTTTATAGTTACAACTTCATCATCTGATTTTAATGTTCTTCCCATTAAAGCTGCTGCCGTTAACATTCTACCTAATGCTGCAGATGCTAAAGGTGTACATTCATGAACGCTAGTTCCATCATTAACCATATTAGTTGTGATACCACCAAGTATTCTAACCATACCATCCTTAGCAGTTGCTCTTATAATTTTATCTTTCATACTATACCTCCATATTCTTTCCTACAACATATAAAATTCTTTCACTTTCTTGTTGTACTTCATCTATATTGTATCCATCAAATTTACCTAACAAAGTAAATCCTACTTGATTTAAAACTTCTTCAATTTCACTTTCTTCATAAGCTCTCTCAAAATGCTCTTCTTCAAATCTTTCATAAAGTTCATTTTTCTCTTTAACAAAAAAAGTTAAAAACATATTTACAACATTATCTTCAATTGTATTTTCCCATGTATAAAAAACATCCTCAGAACTGTATGTGTAAATATTGTTTCCTAAAATATTGGTTAATTTATAAAAAGAATTGATATCAAAAATAAATAATCCTCCATCTTTAAGATGTTCATATACTCCTGTGAAGTATTTTTCTAAATCGCCATCTTCTATAAGATAATTAGTTGAATCTAATACACATGTTATCACATCAAATTTATGATTTAAGGAAAGCTCTCTCATATCTTGACATATAATTTTAGCTTTAATCCTCTCAGCTTTAAATTTATCAAAAGCCTCTCTTAACATATCTTCAGATAAATCAACTGCATATGTAGACTTAAAATATTTAGCCATTCTTACGCCAATATTACCTGTTCCACAGGCTAAATCTAAATAATCAACTGGATTACTTTGATATTTATCAATTATTTCTTTCAATCTTACTACCATTGAATCATAGTTAATATCTTCATTTATTAACTCATCATAAATCTTTGCAAATTCGCCATAGGCCATAACTTTTCCCCCAGTAGTTTTATAATTACTACAAATATATTAAAGCTATTCCTTCATTAAGTCAATTTATTTTCTACCAAGAATTTCATTATTGGTAGGTATATGAAGATCTTTTTTTCTTTTTGTCATAATTCCTCCAATTCTACCAGTTTCTTCTGCTGTTAGTCCACCCCAACCAAAGGCATCCACCTTATCCTTTAATCCAAGTTCCTCTGCTATTTCGTATTTTATTTTTTCTCTTAACTCCTCTTCAGGTGTTAATTCTTTATTTCCTTTTAATTTTGCTTTTATCACTTTTTTTAATGGTGTCTTACTCAAAACTTTCACTCCCTCTTAAATTTCAACCTTATTATTCCCCCATAGCTTATATTTATTCCCTCTTGTAAATATAAGAAATTGGTATTATTTTTACCAATACTATTGATATTTCCCAATACTTTAACTATATTAATTGTATATAAGAAATTATATTAATAATATTTAGGAGGGATACTTTTGTATAACGTTGCAATTGTTGGGGCTACTGGAAATGTAGGTAGAAAATTTTTAGAAATATTGGAGCAAAGAGATTTTCCAGTAAAGAATTTGTATCTTTTCGCATCTAAAAGATCCGCAGGTACAACATTACAATTTAAAGGAAAGGACTTCATTGTTGAGGAGACTTGCGATGAAAATATAGTAAATAAGAAAATTGATTTTGCTTTATTTTCAGCAGGGGGAGGTGTAAGTTTAGAGTTTGCACCTAAGTTTGCTAAAATCGGTGCTGTTGCTATTGATAATAGTAGTGCTTGGAGAATGGACCCAAAGGTACCACTAGTAGTACCTGAAGTTAATCCTGAAGATATAAAGTGGAATAATGGAATAATAGCGAATCCAAATTGTTCTACTATTCAAGCTATGCCTGTACTAAACGCTATTCATAAGAAGTATGGAATCAAGAGAATTGTATATTCAACTTACCAAGCGGTATCAGGGGCTGGAATTCAAGGAATAAAAGACTTAGAGGATGGTTATAAAGGAATTGAACCTAAGAAATTCCCTTATCCAATAACAGGTAATGTATTACCACACATTGATGTATTCGAAGAAAATGGATACACTAAGGAAGAAATGAAGATGATTAATGAAACAAGAAAAATTCTTCATGATGACACATTAAAAATAACTGCTACAACTGCTAGAGTTGCTGTTTTAAATTCTCATAGTGAAAGCATCAACTTAGAACTTCAAAATGAATTTGAATTAGATGATATAGTTAACTTATTAAGCAACACTGAAGGCGTAGTTGTATATGATAATACTAAAGAATTGAAGTACCCTACACCTTTATTTGTAACAGGAAAAGATGATATCTATGTAGGAAGAATTAGAAGAGACTTTAGTGTGGACAACGGTTTAAATTTATGGGTGGTTGCTGATAACATTAGAAAGGGTGCTGCATTAAATGCAATTCAAATTGCAGAGCTTATGATCGATAAAAAGTAAGATTGGAGGATTTCTAATGTCAATTTTTGAAGGTTCTGGTGTTGCTATAGTTACTCCTTTTAATGATAATGGAGTAAATTATAAAAAGCTTAAAGAATTATTAGAGTGGCACATCAAAGAAGGTACTGATGCCATTATTATTTGTGGAACAACCGGTGAAGCTACAACTATGAGTGAGGAAGAAAAAAAACTTACAATAAAATTTACCGTTGATGTTGTAAATAAAAGAATCCCAGTTATAGCAGGTACAGGTTCAAATAACACTCTATCATCTATAGAAATGAGTAAATATGCTGAAAGTGCTGGTGTAGACGGACTTTTAGTAATTACACCTTATTATAATAAGACAAATTCAAGAGGTTTAATAAAACATTTTGAGGCAATAAATAATTCTGTAAATACACCAATTATTTTATATAATGTTCCTAGTAGAACTGGAGTTAACATTACTCCTGAAAACTTAAAGGAACTATCTACCCTTTCAAATGTAGTTGCTATTAAAGAAGCTAGTGGGAATATTGGTCAAGTAGTACAAATGAAAGCTTTATGTGGTGATAAAATAGATATTTATTCAGGAAATGATGACCAAGCTATACCTATATTATCTTTAGGTGGCAAGGGAGTTATATCAGTGCTAGCCAATATTATTCCTAATGCTGTGCACACCATGATAAAGTCTTATTTAAATGGAGATGTAAAAAAAGCTTTAGACCTTCAATTAGAAAATCTAAAACTATCTAGCACCTTATTTATAGAAACAAATCCTATTCCTATTAAAACTGCCTTAAATTTAATAGGTAAGGATGTTGGTCCTTTAAGACTACCACTTTATGAAATGAGTGATAGTAACTTAATGAAATTAAAGGACACATTAAAAGAATATAATTTACTTTAGGGAGTGACCATATGACAAAAGTAATTTTAAATGGATGCTCAGGAAAAATGGGAAAAATGGTTATTGAATCTGCTAAAAATTTCGATGATATTGAAATTGTAGCTGGAATAGATAAATTTCCTTCTGAAACTAGCTTTCCTATTTTCAAGAATGTTCATGATGTAAATATAGATTATGATGTACTTTTAGATTTTTCAAGAGCTGATGCTTTATCAAATCTTCTTGAGTTAACAGAAAAAACTAAAAAACCTTTAGTTTTATGCTCAACTGGATATTCTAAAGAAGATTTAGATTTAATAAATGAAAAGAGTAAAACTCTTCCATTATTTAAATCAGCTAATATGTCTCTTGGAATTAATCTAATAAATTCTCTATTAAAGAAGGTAGTTCCATTATTATATGAAAACTATGATATTGAAATTATAGAAAAACATCATAACCAAAAAGTAGATGCTCCTAGTGGAACAGCTATTCTACTAGCAGATACAATAAAAGATTCTATTCCATATGAAACAGAATATATTTATGGAAGAGAAGGAAATTCAAAGAGAAAAGATAATGAAATAGGTATACATGCTGTTAGAGGTGGCTCCATTGTTGGGGATCATGATGTAATTTTTGTTGGAACTGGCGAAGTTATAGAATTAACTCACAAAGCAATCTCTAGAGAAGTTTTTGCTGTTGGCGCTTTAAAGGCTTGCCAATATATGAGCAAAGTAACTGAGGCAGGCTTATATAATATGGAAAATGTTATAGAAAATAAATAACAGTAAATTAAGCTATTATAGGTAGAAAATTTCTATCTATAATAGCTTCTTTTATATTTTTAATAATTATTAAATTTCACGGTATAAGAGTAATATTAGTTATACATACTAAATTAGTAGATAAAAGTAACAAGGAGTGATTAACTTGACAAAAGATAGCCAACCTGATAATAAACACGCTAGAATGGAGAAATGTAACTACCAAACTCCAATAACTAGTGAAGAAGGAAAGAATAATAATAGAACTCGAAAGAAACATTCCGTAAAAAGAGAAGGCTTCCAAAGCGATCATATAAATTAGCAAGTATATTTTCTTTGTTTTTTACAAAAGATATCCTTGTGATATTGAATATATCTCCTTACGCATTTTTGACATAGAAAAACATGTGACTATTACTAGCCACATGTTTTTTTAATACTCTATTCCCTCTCTAGCAGGTACACCTTTTTCATAATAATGTTTTACCATTTTCATCTCTGTAATTAAATCTGCCCTATCTGCCAGTTCCTTAGGCACATCTCTTCCTGTCATAATAATTTCTATATCATGGTTATTTCTATTAATTATTTCTACAATATCTTCTACTGATAAAAAACCATTCTTTAATACTCCCATAATTTCATCCATTATTAAAAGATCACATTCTTTATTTTCCACAACTTCTAAAATAAAATTATATGCTTTAATAACTTCTTTTTTTAGTTCTTCAATTTCTTCTGCATTTAAATTCCAAACAAAATCCCTTTTCTCTTCAAATCTAAAAACTTTAAAGTTATCTATTTTCCTTAAAGACTCTAACTCTCCTGTAGGGGTACCCTTAAGAAATTGCACCATATATACCTTAAATCCTCTACCAGCTGCTCTAACTCCTTGGCCTATAGAAGCAGTTGTTTTCCCTTTTCCATTACCTGTATATATTTGTATCATACATCCACCTCATTTCTAATTCATATATATTATAACCAAAAAATTTTATAATTTCTGCAAATATTACTACTCTTAATCATAATTATAATACTAAGAGTAATTTTAGGAGCTTAAATATGGAATATAATTTTACTGATCCCTACGAATTAGCCAGATTTATCAAACAATCAAAAAAATCCACACCTGTACAAGTATATGTTAATGGTGACCTTTCTAAGGTGGACCTTGAACAAACTGAATGGTATGGATTTAATAATTTTTATATATTATTTGGAGAGTCAAATATAATTACTAATATAATTCTTGATAACAAAGATATAATTAAACATTTTAGAATAGAAAATGATAGAAGAAATTCTGCAGTACCTATGCTGAACTTACTAGAACAAGATGCAAGAATTGAACCTGGCGCTATAATTAGAAGCAAGGTTAAGATAGGCAGAAATGCTGTTATAATGATGGGTGCTGTTATAAATATAGGTGCTGAAATAGGAGAAGCCTCTATGATAGATATGAACTCAGTTATTGGAGCACGTGGAAAGATTGGCAAAAGGGTTCATGTAGGTGCAGGTGCAATTATTGCTGGTGTCTTAGAACCACCTAGTATGTCTCCTTGTGTTATAGAGGATGATGTAATGATTGGAGCCAATTCAGTTATTTTAGAAGGAGTAAAGATAGGCTCTGGGTCCGTTGTAGCAGCTGGTTCAGTAGTTACAACTGATGTTCCAGAAGGTGTTGTTGTAGCTGGTTCTCCTGCTAAGATTATAAAAAATGTTGATGAACAAACAAGATATAAAACTAAGTTACTTGATGATTTAAGAAAGTGATACATATTATATTTTCATATACATTAAAAAAGCAGTCTTTCATAGACTGCTTTATATCTTACTTTATAATTTTCTTGTGGTTTTTCTTATATTTATCTAAATATGTTAAAATCTTAATTTACACTGCTCCTTCTTCATCTTGTGAAGCACTTTCTTCTTTACTTACCTTCTCCATCTTAGAAATAGAAACTTCATATGCTATTTTCTTTATTGCTTCTGTTTCTGTTATCTTCTTTTGATATTCTCTACTTTGTAATCTTCCCCACACCCTAATATTGTCACCAACACTTAAAGTTTGACAAAATCTAGAATTTCTTCCCCAAGCTATAGTTGGAATATAATCTGACTTATTGTAAGCTCTATTTACAGCTAATAAAACATCAGCTATTTCTCTTCCAAATGGTGTTGTTCTATATACAGGTTCCTTGCATATATATCCATCTAAGAAAATTTCATTTGGATTCTTACTTCTTTCTATACAAGGCTCTATATTTCTAGCAAAAACAGTTAATATTAATTTATTAGTACCATCCATAAATTTATTGTAGGATCTTAGTTGACCTTCAACAATTATATCTTTTCCTATAGTAATATCTATCCCAGTTAAAAGTCTTTCTGATACAGTAATATTTAACATGTCTACTGAATCACTAAGTCTCATAACCTCCAAATTAAAACTATAGAACCCTTCCCCATACATTTCATGACTGAATTCTAGCTCAGATACTATCTTACCTTCAAGATAGATTTTGTTATTTAACATTAAATTATCCATTGTAACCCCTCTCTCCCTTAGTAATAAAATTGTAAATAAAGAAGATCCCACAAGCACCTATTTCCATTATAATACATTCCACATTCCATTTTCAATATTAAATAGAATTATTTTCTATGTTGTACTCCATCTTTGTCAACATAAGCATCTTCTTTATAAATTAATTCTCCTACAGTGACAAATTTATACCCTTGCTTTTGTAGTTCAGGTATTATCCTATTCAAATTATTTGGAGTATATTTTGCATTATTGTGATATAAAAGAATAGATCCTGCTTTTACCTTCTTCATGACTTTGTTATATTCTACTTCTTCACCTTGTTCCTTCCAATCTACAGAATCTGCATCCCATTGAATACATTTATATCCTAAAGATGTTACAGTCCTATATGATTGTGCATTATAATCTCCACTTGGAAATCTAAAAACCATTGGCTTTTTTCCTGTGTATTTTTCAACAACCTCATCTGTTTTTCTAAGTTCCTCTTTAATTCTTTCTTCTCCTATCTTGCTAAAGATAGGGTGCTTATAACTATGATTCCCTATCTCATGCCCCCTCTCGTTAATCTTCTTTAACTTTTCCACATTTTCATCACTATAATTTACCCATCCCCCCATTACGAAGAATGTTCCCTTTACATTATATTTATCCAATGTATCTAATATGCTATAAATGTAATCATTTTCCGCCCAATTGATATCGAAAGTTAGTGCTATTTCTTTTTCTTCCTTATCTACTGAATAAATTGGTACTTCTGCCACTTCCCCAAAAGTACTTTTAGTCTTTCCATTAAGCAAAAAAGATCCACCTATTAAAATAACTATTAGTAACAAGGATAAACCAATTCTAACCTTTTTCCACTCCAAACTTCTTACCCCTATCATTTCTATCTCTAAATTTATATTCACTTAATAATAATTTATGATATAATAAATCTATACTTTCAGTGGAGATGGAGGTTTTATTATGTTTGAAAATACAGCAGAATTAGCTGAAAATAAGCTATTACTTTTACATATTTTAAAAGAATTAAACAGGCCTATATCAAATACTCAGCTTACAGAAATAGTGCTGGAAAACAATCTTATTAACTACTTTACACTTCAACAATATATAAGTGAACTTGATTCTAGCGAGTTCATAAGATATGAAGACATAAATGAAAAAAAGTTAATAGTACTAACAAAAAAAGGAGAAAATGTTCTATCCTTTTTTAAGGACAGAATTTCCCCTTCAAAAATATCTATAATAAACAATTATATTAACGAAAAAATAGAGTTAATAAAAAAAGAATTAACTATTCAAAGTGATTACACTTTAGCTAAAAATGATAACTTCTTAGTAGAACTAACAGCAATCGAGGATAAATTACCTTTAATTGATTTAAAAGTATCTGTTCCTACTAAAAAACAAGCTTCCTTGCTTTGTAGTAAGTGGCAAGAAAACCCTTCTGAAATTTATAATAAAATAATTAATATTTTATTTGAAGAAACTAATTAATAAGGATCATACCGTTAGGTTCATTACCTATAGGTATGGTCTTTACCTTTTGTTCACTAAAGTCTATAATTCTTAATTTTCCCCCCATATAATCTCCTATATATATATAATCTTTTTGTTTTATAATTCCTCTTGGCATTCCACCTACGTATATTTTTCTAGTCTCTCTTAATCTTTTTATATCTACAACACTAATAGATCCTTCAGTAAAATTAGATACATATAATTCTTCTCCATATTCATACATATCAACTGGTGTAATACCTACCTTTATTCTTCCAATACTTTTATAATTTTCTGTAGAAATTATATCTATATAACCTTCAATGTCATAACCTAAATAACTTTCACATAGGTAAATCTTTTTTTCATCCTTAGATAGTAAAATCTTTGTTGGATACTCTGGTGCTTTAATTCTTCCAATCACCTTATTATTCAAACAATCTATAATAGATACAGAGTGTCCATCCATATTACTAATGTACATTATTCCCTTATCTTTATCTAATGCAATGCTATGGGGATATGATTCAAGTTTTATATCAAATGCTATTTTCTTACTTGCCATATCCATTACTAATAATGAATTACTTTCTCCACAGGCAATATAAGCCTTATTTTCATAAAGCTTAACATCATTAGGATGTGCTCCAACATATAGATTGTTTACCTCTTTCTTTGAATGCATATCTATTAAAGATATGCTATTGCTATAATTATTTGATGTGATTATAGTATTATTTTCATACTCTATACCATGAGGTCCAACAGGTTTTTCTCCTAAATCTAAGGGGATATGATCTACTGAATAACTCTCTATATCTATTAAGCTTAAATTATCACTGGATGTATTGCAAATTGCTATAGAATTCATTAAAAACAACCCCTTTAGGAAACCTTATTGTACTTATAATATATGTGTCTTTATCTCTAATGGGACAACTTTCACCATATTTTTTCCTTTATTTCTACGCCCTTACCATATATAATATAATTTGTTATAAATAAAATTACAGGGAGGTATGTTCATGTATTCATACAAGACAAAGGGGACATGTTCTACAGAAATTACTTTTTCAATAGAAAATGATATTATTAAAGAGGTTAACTTCTTAAGAGGTTGTGAAGGTAACCTTCAAGGTATATCTAGATTAGTAGAAGGCATGAATATTGACGATGCAATAAATAAATTACAAGGTATAGACTGCAGAGGGAAAGGTACTTCTTGCCCAGACCAACTTGCTAAAGCTCTTAAAGAGTGGAAAGAAAATAAATAGAAAGAAAGCCCCTTGTCTACTTGACAAGGGGCTGTTTAAATACTTGAATTTTTAATCTTCTATAAGAAATTTGAATTTTTCATTTATTATATTACTTAACTCTTTAATTAAGTAATCTCCCTTTTTATATAGACTTATATACATAAAATCTATATTATCATCATATTTCTCAATCTTACCTGCAATTCTTTCTCCTGCCATAATAAGATTTCTAATAATTTCTCCTTCCCTACTGCTTAACTCTCCAATAACTAACCCAAAGCTAGTAGTAATAAATATTCTATCCTCTTTATAACCATCTAGACCATTTAAAAGAGTCAATACATCTCCTTCTTTTACTAGCTCATTGTTATATTTAAGCTTGTTGACAGTAACTGTAGGTATAATTATATTAGTTAAAAATATATCTTCCCCATCAATCTCCTCTTCTGGATTGTTAATATCAGTAATTATAAAATTATTGTTATTTTCATATATAATGAAAATTATTTTTTTTCTTATCCAATCAACAACTTCATTTTTAATTGCCTCCTCAAGTGAAGATAGGGTTTTTCTTGTCCATCGATCTTCTATAGACCATAGCTTTTCAATTGCTGATAATCTTATATCTATTAAATCAGCATTTAAGCATTCTACAAGGAAATCTTGATTTTTAATTATGCTCTCTCTTGTTAGTGACTCTAAAGCTATTAAAAGTAATGAATAATCACTACTATCCTCAACATAAACTTCCTTTGACAAATCCTTTGGACCTATAAATATTTCCTTTAAATTTAGAGATTTCTTAACTGTACTTATTAATAGATCGGAGTATGATGTTTCATTTAACATTTCTATATACTTATACCAAACATAATCTCTAGGATTCCTTTTTAAGAGCATATTTAACTCCTCTACAGTTAAATCTTCATCCATTTCAACAGCTAATTGAAATAATAATGGTGAATCAACAGTTTCATCTTTTATAGCATCATTAAATACTCTTGTCCAATCTATTTTTAAATAGAGCTTTTGAGTTTTTTTATAATATTCATCTTCCATGACTGATTCATCAACTATATATCTATACACATTTCCTAAGGTTAAACAACTTTTAACATCTTTATCATACTTCTCAAATAAATCAATATATCTTTTTACTAACCTTTTAAATATAGATAACTTTTCATAATTATAGTATACAAATATATTGCTTACTACTTCTCCAAAAGCTTTAAAAGTCTTCTCATTAATATTGTCATTATTTAGAAAGTAATCATACCCCACCTTAATTATAGTGGTATTCCAAAGAAAATTCTTGAAATATTCCCCTTTCCAGCCTTCACAGACCATCCACTCTTTCATATCTTTATTAAGTACATCTATATAATTTGCATAAATCACCCTTCCTGCTGCCTGAGATACTTTAGCTAAATCAAATAATATCTCATCAGAACCCTTTAACTTTAAAAATAATTTAGCAACATAAAAAGAATACTCATTATATAAAGCTAAAACTAAAAGCTTTTCCTTTATTTCTTCAATTTCATCAAAAAACAAAAGAGTTAATCCAAGCTTTATTTCTTCTTTTGAGTTACCTTTAAAAGCCATTAATCTTCCAACCTTTATTATATCCCTTTTGTTAATAATATTAGATTCAATTCTTCCATTAATTAATTCTATAAACTCCCCATAATACTTTATTAAAGGATGTTCTTCTATGAAAGATATTGCTTCACTAATATTAGATTCATCTTCAATTATTAAGTCAATAATTCTTAATAACCTTTTTGAATTTCCAATCATATCAAAGGTAGGTAAATCATTACCCATAAAAATTGAGTTTATCTCATCTTTTCCTGCTTCTTCAAAGTTTTGGTTTGTGTATACCTGGCCCTTATTTTCCTCATAAAATGTTTTTAAGTCCTTGTAGCATATATCCTTTTCTTCACAGGTCATAAAATCCCCACCCTCTAGCATATTTTATTTATTGAATTTCCTTCTAATAATGCCTCTCATATCACCTATCATATATAGTGACCCGCTTATTAAAATCAAATCTTCTTCATTTGCCTCTGATAAAGCTAAAGCTAATCCTTCTTCGTAGCTATCTAGAGCAACACAATTTGAATTGTACTTGTCTATAACCTTCTTTAAATCTTTTGATAATTCTGCTCTATTGCTATGAGGTGTTAGCGCATACACCTTTTTAGCCTCTGGTGTAATAACTTTCACCATATCTTCAACTTGTTTATCAGCTAATATCCCTAATAATAAATATATATTCTTATAAGTAAAATACTTATGTACATTTTCATTTAATGTTTTTATACCTTGAATATTATGAGCCCCATCAATAACAACTAAAGGGTTATTTTTCATAACCTCTAGTCTACCTTTCCATTGTACCTTTTTTACCCCCTCTTTTATATCATCTATGGTAAACTTAATATTTTCAATTTCCTCAAGTACACTTATTCCATTTAATGCTACTAATAAGTTAGTAATTTGATGTTCTCCAAGAAGAGCAAAATCTAAATCTATTTTTTTATTCTTAAATTCTACTTCTACTTTTTGATATATCTTATCCTTATTAACAACACTTAAAAAGTGACCTTTGCTTTTATCTACTATATATAAAGAAGAGTTATTTTCCTTACATACCTTTTCAATAACCACCTTTGCTTCCTCTTCCTGAGGATAACTTATTACAGGTATAGCTTTTTTTATAATACCAGCCTTTTCACCTGCAATCTCCTCTAAAGTACTTCCCAAAAGGTTAGTATGATCTAAGCTTATAGAGGTAATTATACTAAGTATTGGAGTTATAACATTGGTAGAATCAAGCCTTCCACCTAAACCTACTTCAATAACTCCATAATCTATATTTTCCTCTTTAAAATATAAAAGCATTAAACAAGTAATTATTTCAAACTCTGTTGGATGATTATATCCCTCTAAAATAACCTGGTTAACAGAAACTTTTAAAACATCCATTAGTCTACCTAAAGTATCCTTAGGAATATTATTTCTATTAATTTGTATTCTTTCTTCAAACTCCTCTAAAAAAGGAGATGTATACATGCCAACCTTAAACCCCTTCTCCATAAGTAAAGAAGTTATTATAGATGTGGTTGAACCCTTACCATTTGTTCCTGCTATGTGTATTAATTTTAATCCTTCTTGGGGATTACCAAGGATTTCTAGTAGTCTATAGGTTCTTTCAAGGCCATAATTAGAGCCAAAATTACCTACCTTATGTATATAATCCATTGCTTCATCATACTTCATTTATATCATCCTATCTATATAGTAAAATCTATCCTTTATCTAAGTATTATAAGTCAAATAGTTATAACTAACAAGTTAATAATACTTCTTCCAAAAAAGAAAGAGATGTATCATAAGTATTTTTTGATACATCCCTTTTCTATCTATTTAGTTAACTCTATAAATTGCTCTATATCTTCTTCTATAGTCTTTAGAGAATTCTTCCAGAATTCCTTATTATGAATATCAATTCCTACAACCTTAGTTATATCGGCTATAGCATTTTTACCTGTAATTGAAAGAAGATTTTCATATTCAGTAGTAAATTCCTTACCCTTCTTTAAATATTCAGCATATAATCCCTTAGCAAATAATAATCCAAATGCATATGGGAAGTTATAGAAGTTAGAGTCTGCATAATAGTAGTGTGGCTTCCATGTCCACATATATGGATGTAAGTATTCTGGGTCTAATCCATCACCATATGCTTCTCTTTGAGCATTTAACATTAATTCTTTTATCTCTTCTACTGATAAAGCACTTTCTCTTCTCTTTTCAAAGAAAGCCTTCTCAAATAAAAATCTAGAATATATATCTACAATAACTTGTGTACAATCTGATATTTCATTTTCTAGAATAGCTAAAGCCTCTTCCTTAGTTGCATCTTTTATAGCAGCTTTTTTAATAATAGTTTCACAGAATGTAGAAGCTGTTTCTGCAATTGGCATTGGATAATCAGAGTTTAATATCTTTTCATTCTTTAAACACTCTCCATGGAATCCATGTCCAAGCTCATGTGCCATAGTTACAACATCACCAAACTGTTCTCCATAGTTTAGTAAAAATCTACTTTCACCTAAGAAATGAAGGTTATGACAGAATGCTCCCCCAACCTTACCTTCTTTAGGGAATACATCTATCCAGCTTTTTTCAACTGCAGTTTTAGCAAAATCAGCTAAATGGTCACTGAAAGTTCTAAAGTTCTTTTCTACATACTTTGCAGCTTCTTCATAAGTGAATTTCATTTCAGCTTCTGAAACAGGTGCATACATTTCATAGAATGGTAATCCATTTTTGTATCCTAAAAGTTCACCTTTTCTTCTTAAATACTTTCTAAATAAAGGCATACTTTCCTTCATAGCTTCAAGCATTGCATCTAATGATTCTTCATCCATTCTAGAATTAACAAGAGTCATATCAAGAGGTGATTTATATCCTCTTAAATCACATACTGTTAAAACCTCACCTTTAATTCCATTTAAGGCTGCTGCTACACCCTCTTCAACTTTTTTATATGATTCAATTTCAGCAAAATAAGCTTTTCTTCTTAATTCTCCATTTGGATCATAAGCCATATTTAATACTACTGTTAAAGGTAGTTCTTTCATTTCACCATCTATTTCTATGTCCACCTTTAAGTTAGATATTAAATTATCCTTTAATTTTAGCCAAGCATTTGATCCTGTATTCTTCATTTTAGAAATTATAGATTCTTCCCTATCTGAAAGAAGATATTTACTCTTTTCTATTATTTCTTTAATGTAAAATTCATGCTCTTTTAAAACTTCTGATCCCTTAATAACGATATCGATATCTTTTATATTACTAATCCATCTTTCAAGCTTTGTAGTTGCTTCAACAATCTCAGTGAGTTTACTATCTAATATATCAGAATATCTTAACCCTTCTGAATTTTTAGTATCTGCACTTAATGTAAGAGAAATAAAAGCCTCAAGCCTACCAATTAGCTCAGATAATTTTGAAGATCTCTTTATATATTCTTCAAGCTTTGGCCTTACATTGCCTTCCTCACAAACTACTTCATCAGCCCAAGTATTTAAGGACTTTATACTTTGGTCTAACTTTTCTAAATCATTTTTAAATTCTTCACTTTCAAATGAAGGATATATTTCCTTCAAGCTCCAATTTAATTCCATATTATCCCTCCTCAATAAATAATATAATACCACAATTCATTATTAAATTACTATTACTTTTTAATTTTTCATATCATATACTTAATTTTCTATGTATTTTTCCATGTATTTTGTATTTTGTTAGAATAAAAATAAAAATTTAATATTTTAAATTCTCATACCCAACAATTCATGATAAATATGAGCAGCATATGAATCTGTCATTCCACATATAAAGTCAGTAACTAATAATAATCTACAATACTCTTCACTACAATCCTTTTGTTCAATACTATGTTCACATACAAATCTATAATTTTTAGAAATAAGTGAATATAGTTTTCCATCATACCCCTCATAGGGTTTTACATCCTTGTTTAATGCAACAGGTATAAAGGTATCTAACAAAAATTCTATTATTTTATACCCTACAATTTCATTAGATACAATTCTATCATTATTATATACATATTCATTAGATATTCTTCTTAAAAATGATGATACCTTATTAGCTTTAGAATTTTCTATAAGATTCCCCTTATATTCCCCCCTCATAATCTCATCATAAGAGGATATAAATTCTTCCGAAACACAGTCTTTAAAATATCTATTTAACTTTATTATAAATGACTTTAGGGCATATTCCCCTGGATCTTCATATCCATATTCCTCTTTTGCAATATCATAGTTCTTAGAAAGATAGAAAGATAAGCTTTCCTCAAGGGTTTTCTCTTCATATCCTTCTTCCTTTATAAACTCCCTATATTTATTTTTAAATAATTCATGTGAGAATATTTTCTTGCTAAATGCATCTTCTAAATCACCTAAGAGATATGCAATATCATCAGCAGCCTCTAATATATATACTAATGGATTTCTATTTTTACCTATCTTTGTACTATTAACTATATAATTAAAGGTATTCTCCTCTGCTTTAAAATATCCAATCTTCTTTCCACCAAACTTCTTATTCCCAAGTTCCAAGGATGATATAGGATACTTTATAATTGAATTTAGCACTCCAGTAGTTAAATTCATTCCATATCTATCTATAACAAAATGTAACTTAGTCAAAATTCTAAGACCTTGAGCATTCCCCTCAAAGTTCAAAAGGTCTAAGGCTTCTTGCCTTTCTAATTTAAATTCATATTCCTCAAATTTAAAATAGAAGCTTCCATCCTTATTTTTTTTTAACTTAGAAGCAAACCATTCTCTAATGGCAACCTCCCCAAAATGTCCAAAAGGTGGATTTCCCAAATCATGTATAAGTCCTGCACAGGACAACACATTTCCTATTTCTTCTACCATTTGAAAGTTTATTTCGTCATCTGTTCCTTTAGTTAGAGGAATTAACTGTAGTCCTATAATCATTCCTAAGGACTTTCCAATTGAAGACACCTCTAAGGAGTGAGTTAACCTAGTTCTAACAAAATCTAATTTCTCAAGAGGAAAAACTTGAGCCTTATCTTGAAGTCTTCTAAAAGATGCACTAAAAAGAATCCTATCATAGTCATTTTCAAATTCATCTCTGCCATCAAAATTCTTTTTAGCCGATTTATATTCTTTAATTCTATTTTTATTTAAAATATCATTCCATTTAAATCTAGTCATAAATATCATCTTTCCTTATGTTTCAATTATTTATTATATTTTTTACAATATAACTAAAGTTATACTTATCATAAAAATGGAAATAATATTATAGACATTACTATAAGTATTTTTAGGAGGATATAAATGAGTTATAGATATGATCCTGATTTAGAATTTTTACAAAATTGTTCTAATGATGACTTAGAAAAACTAGCTAACTATCTTAACTTAAAAGATTACAAAAACAAGAATACCCCTTGGATCTATATAGCTGAAGATATACAAAGGTTAGGTGAAACTTCCCTGCAAGATTACTTCTTAAATGGCTCTGTTTATTATAAAGATATGCTTATTGATATATGTAAGAAACTTAAGATAAATTTTAATTCTAATTATTCAACAGAAAAAATAGAAAGCTGTTTGTTAGATGAAATTAAGAAAAACTCAATAGTATACTCGGATTTTCAATCTGAAATATACAAACAAATAATGCCTTCTTGTATTCAAATTGCTTATATACGAAATAAGTACAACAACTCTGTGAATACTCATTAATTGTTTGTCACATACTAATTTTGTTCAAAATTATATATAGAGGTGAATACAAATGATAAAAAGATATGTAAGTGCTATAGCATTATCTCTTGCTTTAGTTAGTGGATCTTCTGCTATAATAGCAAGTGCTGTAGAATATCCAAATGAAACTACAACAGTTACAGCTACAGAATCTGAAAAGAAGGATGCTGAAAAAAAGGAAGATGAAAGCAGACATCATAAGCATAAGCTTGGAAAAGAACGTGCTGCTGAAGATATTAAGATGCTATCTAAAGCTGAAAACCTAAAATTATTATCTGATGATGATAAAAAAGCACTTGGAGAAATCAATAAGTGTTTACAAGAAAATAATGATCTTTCAAAGGATCAAATTAAGAAATTAATATCATTAAAAAATAAAATAGCTAAATGTAAGTTAGGAGATAAAGATTACGAAAAATTTAAAGAGCTACTAAAGAAATCTAAAAAAGATTGTTTAAATGATGATGAAAAGAAAGAATTAGATGGCTACTTGAAGAAAATTTACTGTAAATAATTTAAAACAGGAAGATGATACCTTCCTGTTTTTCCTATTTAAATATTTATATATTCTTATATTTATTGTTTTTATATTCTTTTATTTATCCTAACTTCTAAATACAACCTCTTCCCTTGAGAACATTATTTTAGCACCTACAACAGCAGCAATAACATATACTATTTGCCATCCTAACACAAAAAGAATATGCTGAGTATTAAAAATTCCAACCATAGCTTCCTTTATAACACATACAGAATTTATTATTGGTATGTGAAAGAAAACTTCATTAATACTTTTTGCATCTAAAAACATTGGAATAAATGAAAGTATCATCATAGGCATCATTAATCCAGAAAGATAAGTATTAGCTTCCTTCGTACTTCTAGCAAATAAGCTTATACATATTTGTAGTGCACAAATTATAACTATAAGTAATAATGAGAAAACTATTGTTAAGGCTATAGACTTTCCACTTAGTGAAAGAGCTATCTCTCCTCCTCCTGACAATTCAGAAATATATTGTTTAAATGAAATCCATAAAGATATCATGCTAAAGCATAATGTAATTGCTCCCATTATACAAAGGCTACCTATTTTCCCCCAAAGTATTGAACTTCTATTTCCTGATGTAGATAAAAGAGGTTCAAAAGTATTTTTCTCTTTTTCTCCTGCTCCAAGTTCAGATGCAAGTCCAAGTGTTAAAGATAAAAGAAGTAATACAACCATGCTTGGTAGCATTCCTGTCATATAATTTCCTAATTGATTCATATTACCATCTTTACTTACTCCAGATTTTATTTCAAGATTAAAAGGCGTTAAAATTTCTTCTTCTATCCCTTGTTCTTGTAATCTTGAGGTTACTATTTGCTTGCTATATGCCTCATAAATAGAGGATACAATTCCTGCTGCAGCTGTTGATTTATTGGATTCGTCATCCATTAACATTTCTACATTAGTAACTTTACCACTAGCTATATTTGCATCAAAATTATTAGGTATATTAATTATTAATTGTATATCCCCACTTTTTAAGGCTTCTGATGGGTTTTCCACCTCTTCAATTATTATACCTTCTTCACTTTTTAATAGAGCTGCTATACTTGAATCCTTGTCACCTTGAAGTACAATTCTACTTTCCTTCTGTGCTTCAGTTGTTGAACTAGTCATGGCTGTTGACATAACCTTAAACATTAAAGGATATATAAGAATAGGTAGAATTATTGTAAAGGCTAAGGTTTTTCTATCTCTAATAATGTCAGTTAATTCTTTCTTTAAAACTGTTAAGAAATTACTCATCCTTATCACCTCCAATTAAAGATACAAAAACTTCTTCTAAATCCTCTGTATTATACTTTTCCTTAAGTTCATTTATTCTCCCCTGCTCTACAAGCTTGCCCTTATGAATAATAATAACTCTATCACATAGTTTCTCTACCTCAGCCATGGAATGGCTAGAAAATAGAATAGTTTTATTTTCTTCTTTACACTTCTTTATAAACTGGTGAACAACCCTAGTAGCTCTTACATCTAACCCTGTACTTGGTTCATCAAATAACATAACTGATGGATTATGAACTATTGAACGAGATATAGATACTTTTTGTTTCATCCCTCTTGAAAATTTACCAACCTTTTTATCAATATAATCTTCCATACCAAAATCCTTAGAAAGTTCATCTATCCTTTTGTTTGCCTCATCATTTTTAATTCCAAAAAGGTTAGCAAAATATCTTATATTCTCTCTTCCTGTAAGTCTATCATAAAGTCCAATATCACCACCAAAAAGTATTCCAATTTCTCTTCTTACCTTTTCAGGTTCCTTTGAAGCATCATAGTCATTTACTTTAACTTCTCCAGAAGTAATTTTTAGCATTGTTGATATCATTCTAAGAGTAGTTGTCTTTCCTGCTCCATTCTCTCCAAGAAGACCAACTATCTCCCCTTTATTTACATTAAAAGAAAGCTTGTCTACAACCACGGCGTCTTTAAATTTTTTACTTAATTCCTTTACCTCTAACATAATCTTCCCTCCTTTTACTAGTAATATTTTACTATACTCTGTTTATTTCATCAAACTTGTAGCTTCACTAAAAAAAGAACTACAACCAATTTATAAACCTTGGTTATAGTTCTTAAATTTAATCTATTTACATTCTTTATCCACTATGTAAGCTGCAAGTCCAGCTCCTGTTACATTCGTAAGAGTTCTTGCCATATCTATTATTGCATCTACGCCTAAAATAATAGCCATACCTTCTATTGGAAGTCCTAATGTTGTTAAAATAAGTGTTGTAGACATTGTAGCTGCACCTGGAACTCCTGCAATTCCTACGGAACCAACAACTATAGTTAAAATCATTAAAATATAATGAGTTAATGTAAGTTCAATTCCAAATACATTTGCAACAAATATAGCTACTATAGCTGGGAATACTCCTCCACATCCATTCATACCAACCGTGGAACCTAAGGAAGCAACAAAACTTGCTGTACTACTTGATACTCCAATATTATTTTCTAAGGATTCTATAGTTACTGGAAGTGTTCCAAAACTACTTTGAGTTGTAAATGCAACAACTTGTGCTGGCCATATTCCTTTAAAGAATTTAATAGGACTTCTTCTTTTAAAAATTAATATAAACAAGCTATGTATTATAAGAATTTGAAACGCTAGGGCTAAATAAATTGCTACTACAAAAGTTAAAAGTGGCATTAATGTACTTACACCATTTTTTGCTCCTACAGCTGTCATAAGACCAAATACTCCAAATGGTGTTAATCTTAGTACAATTCTAGTTATTCTCATTAATATTGTACTAAATGAATTTATGAAAGCCTTAAAAGGTGCTACCTTTTCCTTATTCTTTTTCTCTTCCATAATAATTGCAAAAGCTATAAATAATGCAAAAATTATAACTGGTATAATTTGTCCTTCAGCCATTGATTTTATAGGGTTTGTTGGAAGCATATCATTAAATACATCCATAAAGCTTGGAATTTCCTTAGGAACAAAATTTTCTGCTCCTTCAAATACTATACCTTTACCAACAGAAAAAATGTTTCCAAATATAATACCAACAATTCCAGCTATAGCTGTTGTTCCTAAAAGCATCCCCATAGCTCTAATTCCTAAAGATTTTAGTTTACTGCTATCCTCAAAATTAGATATACTATTAATTATAGATACCATAACTAAAGGAATTACAACCATTCTAATTAATGAAATATATATCTTTCCTATAGGTTCTACAATTAGTGAATTCTCCTTTAAAGTTAATCCAAAAATAAGCCCTAATCCTAACCCAATTAAAGTTCTTACTGAAAATGAAACTTTTCTTTTATTAAGGTACCAAAGTAAACCTAAGGCTAATATAGCAAATACAATAGCTGCTACTAATTCAATATTAAACGTCATTTAAACTTCCTCCACTTATCTTTTGTAACTAATAATTTAATTCATACTATTTTACTATGAATAGATTATAGTAGATAACTTATTTCATGTCAAATACTTATTCCTAAATATTATTAATAAACACTTAAGAGTTTTTTATACAAAAAGGGGTAAATCAATTTGATTTACCCCTAATAAAATACTAACTAATTTTTTCCCATGCTCCCCATTCTGATGATCCTGGTATTTCACCTTGTGTCCACCATTTACATCTATAAGTTTCTCCGTTATAAACAACTATATCTCCACCATTATATACTGTCTTAGAATCATAGGTTGGATATTTTTGATCTTCAACGGTTATATTACATGAAACTTCTGCCTTACCACCATCTTTGTCTACAACAGTGTAAGTTAATTTATATACTCCTGTTTTAGAAGTATCTACAGTTCCTGCCACTTTAATAGCATTAGTTAAATCTCCATCTTCCTTGTCTGTTGCCTTTACCCCACTTAATGGATTGAAAGTTGAACCAAGCTTTACAGTTTGATCTTTAACTCCAGTAATCTCAGGATTTGTATTTACTACAGGAGCATCCTTATCAAAAACAGTCACAACTCTTGTAACTGTTGTTTCTTTACCACTACTGTCTTTAACAGAATAAGTTAAAGTATATTCTCCTGCCTTTAAAGTATCTACAGTTCCTGCTACTTTAATGGCACTAGTTAAATCTCCATCTTCCTTATCAGTAGCTGTAACACCACTTAAAGCATTAAACTTATCACCTAAGTTTATAGTAATATTATTAGCTCCAGATATAACTGGTGCTGAGTTTGTATCACCCCAAATTGTTTGTTTCATAATTTCAGGAGATGTTTGATACATTCTTTGTGATACTTCAACACTTATAATACTGCTAGTATCTTCAATAGCTTTATCAAGATTTAAATCAAAAGTAAATTCTGTTCCTGGTTTCATTAACTTACCATCTGACATGCCGCCAAAGTCTATAACGTAGTAATCTCCTACCTTTGAAACTGGACCTGCTGGATATTGTGAACCTGTAATTGCTACACCATTAGTCTTAATATAAACCTTCATATTTTTAACAGTTTTAGCTGCGGTTTCAACTGTTGATAACACTTCACCAGACTCACTTAATTTTTCATTATTTTTTATTGATACATTTAGTACTCCACCAGTTCCCCATGCTTGAGTTACTGGAGTTACTGTACAAGTTAAATTAGGATTTGTATATTTTACATCGTACTTAGGTAATTCACCTGAACCAAATAATGCTTCTTTAGTAGCATTTGTTAATTCATCTCTCTTAGTAGAAGTTGTAGTTGCATCTTGTGATGCCATCCAAGCAATCATACCACCAAGATTATTTTCTTTAACATACTTAGCCTTTTCTTGAATTGACCTTACATTATCGTAAGTAAAGAATGCACCTGTTTCTGGGTTGTATAAATATGGAGCCTTAGCGCTATCATCCCAGTACTCTTTTAATCCAGTGTACTTAGCCTTTAACTTATATAGGGCATTGTATCCCCATACTCCACCAGCTCTTCCGCCTTCACCATTCTTCATTGGAGCTTCATTAAGTGCTCCTGGTGTTGGTGTAAGGTCTGCATTCTTATTAACTACTGCAGCTTCTCCAAATAATCCAGGATTTTTTGGGTCAACACCTTTATCTGAAACTTTTTCCCAGCCACGTGTATAGTATGCTGCACCAACAACTATTTTTTCTCTTTCTGCACCTTGAGATATATAATACTTAATACTTTCATCTACTGAAAGCCCTTTATATTCTTCTGGAGCATTAGGATTTGTATATAATGCAGTTTGATGACCGCTTGTTGTACTCCAAGCTCCTGCCATATCATAAGTCATTATATTAGCAAAATCTACTATATCAAATAACTTATCAACATCTATACCAGCCTCTATTTTAGATACTCCTGCTGGTAATGCTACAGATAATTCATAAGTTTTTCCAAGCTCTTTACCTTGTTTATTTAAGGCATTCTTTAAATCTTGTAATAACAAGATGTAATTATCCTTGTCTTGTGGACTTGCATTTGGTGTTCCTTCATCGTTTGTATTATCAGTCTTATCAGGCTCTCTATAGTCACCAGGATACTCCCAGTCTAAATCAACAAAATCCATATTTGTATATTTAATAAACTTCATAACGTTTTCTACAAACTTAGCTCTTGTTGAAGCATTTGCAGCTATTGTTGAGAAGTCTCCAGACTTAGACCATCCACCTAAAGATACACCTATCTTTAAGTTAGGATTTTCTGCTTTTAACACTTGGAATGCATTTAAGATACCACCATTAACATCACCATAAGTTACACCTGCGTTTCCTAATGGATGTCCTGTAGCTGCATCTTTATCACAATAAATCAACTCACCTGAAGCATTAAAATCCATAAAAGCAAAATTTAAATGTGTTAATTTATCTGCTGGTATATCCTTTGGATAGAAATTACCTTGTCCTCCCCAAATAGACCAGTCACCATAATACATTACATTACGTAACCCTGTAGTAGCTTGTGAAGTAATCTCAGTTGTATTGGAAGACTGAGTTAAAGCACTAATTGGAATACCATTAGTTAACAATAAAGCAGTAATAGCACTAAATGCAACAAAAGTTTTTAAGTTCTTTTTTAACTTTCTCTTTGCCATATTATCATCCTCCTATATTATGATATTTTTTCCCATGGTCCCCATTGAGCACCTGGTGCTTGTCCTTGAGTCCACCACTTACATTTATAAGTTTCTCCATTATAAATAACTATGTCTCCACCGTTATAAATTGTATTAGAGTCGTAAGTTGGATATTTTTGTTCTTCAACAGTTATATTGCAGGAAGCTTCCGCTTTACCACCATCTTTATCCACAACAGTGTAGGTTAATTTATATACTCCTGCTTTTGAAGTATCTACAGTACCTACTACTTTAATAGCACTAGTTAAGTCTCCATCTTCCTTATCTGTTGCCTTTATTCCACTTAATGGATTAAAGGTTCCTCCAACTTTTATAGTTTGATCCTTAACTCCAGTAATTTCTGGATTTGTGTTTACTATAGGTGCATTCTTATCAAAAACAGTAACAACTCTTGTAACTGTAGTTACTGCACCTTTGCTATCTGAAACTGAGTATGTTAAAGTATACTCTCCTGCCTTAGTATTATCTACTTTACCATTAATAGAAATTTTACTTGTTAAATCACCATCTTCACTATCTAATGCTTTAACTCCATTTAAAGGATTAAAAGTATCCCCTAAGTTAATAGTAATATCCTCAGCACCTGAAATAACTGGTGCTTCATTATTACCTATTGGATTCATTCCATTAAATGTGATATTTCTTACTCCTGAGAAACATAATCCAATCATACCTTGTATTGTAACTGTTGCCCCTGAAGAAATATTTTGCCATGCTCCTGAGGTTAATGTTACTCTAGCAAAGTCACCATTATCTTCTACAGTATAAGTACCTCCCCATGAAGACTTATATAAAGCAGACTTTGGCAAATCAAAGGATACAGTCCATCCTCCCTTAATTTCTTCACCGGTATGATTAGTTATATTTAAAGAATAAGTGTAGTTTGGATGATCATAATTACCTGTAAGATTAACATCTACATTAATAGGTTCTAGAGATGAATTAGAATCTTCAGGTGATTTTGCACAGTCACCCATCTTTGTTAATCCTTCACTTAATCTCTTTGTTAAGATATCACCAAATGTATACTTTCCTTCATTAACATCTGTTGAGCCTTCTACATAATTTGGATTTAAGCCATAGTCACCATTCATTACCCAAATTAATGCTCCACCAAGATTTTTGTCTTTAATATAATCTAATCTTGCATCTATAGATTTTTCGTTTTCAAAGGATAAGAATACCTTTTCATTATTTTGCCAAACATATGGCACCTTAGAAGTATCATCCCAATATACTTTTAAATTAGGATCATTTTCCATAAGGTTTAATACGTGCCATAATGGATTTGCTCCTGCTGGTTCTAAATTACCATCACCATCAAGGTCATCTCCCCATATATTGTATTTTCCTGATGCTGGAGTTTTACTTGTTCCATGAAGGCCATTAGTACCACCTTGAACATTTTCCCATCCTCTTGTGTAGTATGGAATACCCATTAAGATTTTTTCAGAAGGTAAAACGCCTCTGTAATATCTGTATGCCCAATCCATACATAAGGTTGGCATTATTTGAGCTACTGTTTCTCTATCCTCTGCATTTGGATATATACCAGCTAAGTGCTCAACATACTCATTCCAACCACCATGATAGTCATAAGACATTACACTTAAGAAATCTAGGTATTTTGCATAAGAATTATCACTTACACCACCTAATACCCAAGGAGATGCAGTAACAGCAGCAGTTAACAAATAATCTTTTCCATCTGCTTTAGCTGCTTCATCTATCTTTTGTCTTAAAGTTTTTATTAAGATATTATATCTTTCGTTAAGCTTTGATCTTCTTGGTTCTGAAAGATCAAAATCATCTGGATTTCCTGATTGGCTTGTAGCTGAAGGATATTCAAAATCAATATCTACTCCATCAAATCCATATTGTCTTATGAATTCAACACATGAATCAGCAAAGGTGTTTATTCCTGCATCTGTATCTAGCATAGTATAAAAACCTCTTGATCCTGCCCAACCACCAACAGAAATTAATAGATCTACATCTGGGTAACTCTTCTTCATAGTTTGTAAAACATTAAAATGTCCTTTATAAGGTAGAGAAGTATCTAATTCTACTTTCTTTCCCTTATAACTTAGGTCATATCCTGTAAAATCCTCTTCAATTGCAGCATGCTTATCCCCTAATGTAATTTTATTAGTTGATGGGTCAACCATTGCAAAGGAATATTGGATATGAGTTAGAGAATCCCACTGTAGGTCTGTTGCATTAAAGTATCCTTGAGCTTCACTTGAATAAGCCCATTCTGGAAAGTATCCTACTATTTTTCTCTTAAGTTCATCTGAGTTTTTTTCATTTGTAACGTTAAGCTGTCCATTATCTTTTGCTTCCGTTGCACTAGTACTAACTGTAATTCCTGCTGACGTTAGCGCAACTACTAAAAGTGTCGACAAAAACTGTTTAAACCTTCTAGTTTTCATCTTTCTCCTCCTTTAATAGTTTTTTTGAACTTAACGTTCTACTTTTATTGTAGAATATTCAGAATATTTATTCAATTAATATTTTGTGAATTTTTCTTATTAAAGGTAAGATATGTATTTTTTAGCTTAAAAAGGTGCTATAAGATATAATCTTATAGCACCTAAATAAAACATATTTTTTAATTTAAAGCATCTATTCTTCCTTTTACAGCTTCTAACATTTCAACATACTTTTCTCTTTTAGCTTTTTCTCCATCTACAACTGCTTGTGGAGCCTTAGCTACAAACCCTTGGTTATTAAGCTTCTTGTCAATTCTTTCAATTTCACCTTCAAGCTTCTTAACTTCTTTATTTAATCTTTCAAGTTCCTTTTCTTTATCTACTAAATCAAGAAGTGGCATAAATAATTCTCCACCCTTAACAACAACAGATACAGCATTTGCTGGAACTTCTGACTTATCAGCTATAAATTCAACTTCTGAAGCTGATGCAAGCTTTTCAATATAAGCTGTTCCTGCCATAAATGCATTTTTAGCTTCTTCTCCAATATAGCAAATAACCTTTGCTTTTCTTGAAGGTGGAACATTCATTTCAGCTCTTACATTTCTTAAAGCCTTAACACCTTCTATTACATATCCCATTTCAGTTTCAGCATCAGCATTACTTAGCTCTTCTGAATATTCTGGCCATACTGAAGTTGTTATAGTTTCTTCATCTGTTAAATGAGTATAAATTTCTTCTGTGATAAATGGCATTACTGGGTGTAATAATTTTAATCCTGTAACAAGAACAGTATTTAATACGTTATAATTTACTCCCTTAGCCTTTTCATCATCTCCGTAGAATACAGGCTTAACAAGTTCTATATACCAGTCGCAGAATTCTGTCCACATGAAGTCATATACCTTTTGTAATGCAATACCAAGTTCAAACTTATCCATGTTTTCAGTAACTTCTTTAACTAATGTGTTCATCTTAGATAATATCCACTTGTCAGCTAATGAATATTCCTTACAATCTGCATACTTATTCATAACTTCCTTATCAAGATTCATCATAACAAATCTAGATGCATTCCAAATCTTATTAGCAAAGTTTCTTGCAGATTCAACTCTTTCTGGATAGTATCTTATGTCATTTCCTGGAGCATTACCAGTAACTAGCATGAATCTTAAAGCATCTGCACCATAAGTGTCTATTACTTCAAGTGGGTCAACACCGTTACCTAGTGACTTACTCATCTTTCTTCCTTCTGAATCTCTTATAATACCGTGAATTAGTACAGTATCAAATGGAGTTTCCTTCATGTTGTGAAGGCCTGAGAATATCATTCTAGCAACCCAGAAGAATATGATATCATATCCAGTAACTAATGTACTTGTTGGGTAGAAGTATTCTAGATCTTCTGTCTTTTCTGGCCATCCTAAAGTTGAGAAAGGCCAAAGTGCTGATGAGAACCATGTATCTAAAACATCATTTTCTTGAGTTAAGTTTTCTGATCCACACTTAGAACACTTACATGGAGCAACTTCTGCAACGTTTATTTCTCCACAGTCTCCACAGTACCATACTGGTATTCTGTGTCCCCACCATAATTGTCTTGAAATACACCAATCTTGAATATTTTCCATCCAGTTGAAGTAAGTCTTTTCAAATCTTTCTGGTACAAACTTAGTCTTCTTTTCTCTAACCACATCTATAGCAGGCTTAGCTAAAGATTCCATCTTTACATACCATTGATTTGATATCATTGGTTCAACTGTAGTTCCACATCTATCATGAATTCCTACATTATGAGTGTGAGGTTTAACTTTTACAAGTAATCCTTGCTCTTCTAGGTCCTTAACCATAGCTTTTCTAGCTTCATATCTATCCATGCCTTGGTACTTTCCACCTAGTTCATTTATAATTCCCTTATCATCCATAACCTTAATTTGTGGAAGATCATGTCTTAAACCAACTTGATAGTCATTAGGGTCATGAGCAGGAGTTATTTTAACTGCACCAGTACCAAATTCCATATCAACATAATCATCTGCTATTATAGGAATTTCTCTATTTGTTAAAGGTAGGATTAACATCTTACCTACTAAATCCTTAAATCTTTCATCATTAGGATTAACTGCAACAGCTGTATCTCCTAGTAATGTTTCAGGTCTAGTTGTAGCTATTTCAAGTGAACCTGATCCATCAGCTAGTGGATAGTTAATGTGCCAGAAGAATCCATCTTGTTCTTCATATTCAATTTCTGCATCAGACAATGCAGTTTGACACTTAGGACACCAGTTAGTTATTCTGTTTCCTCTATAGATTAACCCTTCGTTATATAATTTAACGAAAACATGTTTTACAGCCTTATCTAGGTGTTCATCCATAGTAAATGCTTCTCTTGTAAAGTCAGCAGAAACACCCATTTTCTTTAATTGTTGTCTTATCTTTTCTCTATATTCTTCAGTCCACTTCCATACTTCTTCAAGGAAAGCTTCTCTTCCCATTTCCTTCTTATCTAAACCTTGCTTTGCAAGTTCATTAGCAACCTTAACTTCTGTTGCAATTGAGGCATGGTCTTCACCTGGTAACCATAAAGTACAGTAACCTTGCATTCTCTTAAATCTTATAAGCATATCTTGAAGTGTATTATCAAGTGCATGCCCTAAATGCAACTTACCAGTTATATTTGGTGGCGGCATTACTATTGAATAAGGCTTTTTACTCTTGTCTATTACAGGTGTAAAATACTTATTTTCTTCCCAAGTCTTATAAATTCTATCTTCAAACTCTTTAGGATTATAAGTTGTAGATAATTCTTTGTTTTCTAACATATTAATTCCTCCTTTAAGTTAATTGCTTTCTTTATTTTATAAAATAAAAAAGAGCCTTCAATCCAAAAAAGGACGAAGACTCGCGGTACCACCTTTATTCCCACTTTCATGGGCTCTTAATTAAATAACGATTTAGAAAAACCGTCTTTAGCTACTTAAATTTCACTAAAGAAGCTCAAAAGCTACCTTCAAAACCTTCCATATAAGGGCTTACACCTTACCCCTCTCTCTTTGATACTTTCAGTTTTTACTCCTCTTTATCACTGCCATTAAAATTATTAATTTATTTCATAATATATTATTCCACTTTTTTTGTCAATGTTTACTTTAACTTATACATTTTATATATTTTATATCCTAAAGTTATAATTAAAACTACAACAAATACTATAGCAGACCATACTGCTAGTCCTTTAGCTTGTCCTAATGCTACTTGAATACAACTCCACTCTAAAAATGCAAAAAATAATACCATTTCTGTATTCATATAATTTATTAATTCCCTAGCATTTCTATACTGATTTTCTGCATTTTCTCTTGTTATCTTAACGATATAATTATATCCATTAGGAAATAAAGTAAATATCATCATTAGTCCATAAGTTATGGTACATAATATAGGAAATATCATAAGTGTTCCTTTATTGCCCCAATTATCTACTTCACCTGCTCCATTAAAATGAACTGGAATTTCTTTTGGTAAGCCTCCCCAATTGATAACTAAGTATATAATTGAAAATAAAATTCCTAGTACTCCTATAGCTATAACAACCTTTTCCCATAACTTATATTCAACTTTTATTTCCGGCCTTATTGAATCATAATCCTTCATTTCATCCCCCCTAGACTTATTATATTACTAACTAAAAATAAAGGGGAGTAGATATTTGTTTTTCTTGTTCTAAGTAAAATAAATACCTACTCCTTAATACTAAAATCACTTTATATTTAATGCATTAAATATGGCATTAAATTCTTCTTCATTATTATTTATTAATTCAACTAACTTTTCTTTTGTACTTAAATCTTCACCACTTATTATTCCTCCAGCAAGTCTGTGAAATTCACCAAAAACTTTAGGATTATTCTTTGCAAATTCCTCTATTTCAGGTATATGCCTTTCACTCTTTGTTGCAGTTTTCATCCATTCAAGTAATTTATTAATTCTTTCTTCTTTAGTCATTATATATCTCCCCTTATACTTAAATGTAGATATTACTTAAAGGTTCTTGGAGTAAATTCATCACCTTTAGCTTTAGGCTCTCCAAAAACAGCTCTAGAGCTTTCTGCTTGTGGATCATGATTTATGTGTACTTTATTATTTGTTTTCTTTTTTCCCATAATATCACCTCAAGTATAGGTTGTTCTTTTTAGTAATATTTATTCTACTTAATTATGAATAACTATTTTATTACCTCGCCACTATAAGTCCAAGTAAGCCCATTATCCTCACTTACAAATCTTGCAAACTGACTTCCTGCTGCTCCATAATCTCCATCGCTACCTTGACCAACTAAAAGTTCTCCCTTTCCATCCTTAAAAGCTGGTACTAATGGAGTGTCATAGTATACCTTCAAATCTACAGGAACATCCACTTCAACCCTACTCCAGGTTTTTCCTCCATCTACAGTTCTCTCTAATCCTGCATTAGTAGAAATAAATCCTATTTTATCTGTTGAAAATGATATTCCAGTAGATAAACTAGAGCCTCCTTCATCCTCTAACACCCCAATATAATTCCAATTATGGCCACCATCATTACTTGTAAATATAGATGCTGTTTCCCAACTCATTACCCTATCTCCACATAAAAGTGCATACCCAAATCCATCTTCAGTAAATCCAACAAAGCTTGCTCTTACACCAACAATACCAGCTGGTCCTACCTTAACCTTATCCCATGTTAAGCCTTTATCCTCAGATAATATCATATCTCCTGATGGGGATATAAATGCTGTCTTCTCTGGTGTTATATAATAGCTTCCCTTTGGTAACTCAGGCATATAACTTCCCTCTGGCAATTGTGGGTTCCTTCCATTATCTACTATATCTCCTACAAAACCACTATATGTTAGAGATGTATCAACCCACTGTTCTCCTAAATCGTAGGTAACATATATTTTGTCATTTTCTATCTTATAACTACACTTATTAGCTTCAGCTACTACTTCCATCAAATTTGTATTGTTATCTAATTGAAGCTCTTTAATTACCTCTTTAGTATCTTTTATATCTATTAATTTATATTTATTTCCATCAATTTTTCTAATTATAAAAGTCCAATTACAATGTATAAGGCCATCATCTCCATAAATCCCCCAGTTTACTAAATCTCCTATATCCCTAGGATTTTTAGGTTCTACTTCAAAAATAGTTGCTACTGCAAAAACCTCATTATCTCCTGCAATAAGCTGACTATTTTTATATTTATAACTAGCTATATTTATATTTTCCTCTTCATAACTTGCATTATTTACATATTTATTTAAATACTCTTCTAACATTGGAACAGCTATATACCTCATTCTTGATGTATCACTATATTCTATAACTGGATATTTTTCTTCATCATTATATTTCCTATTTTTAAAAATATATATAGAAGAAAATATGCAAAATAACAATAAGGCTATAGAAGTACATATTAATATTTTTTCTGTTTTTTCTTTCATTATATTCTCCCCCTATTCACCTAGATTTGCCCCAACTTCAACTAATTCATAAGTTGCTGGCTTATTAGTCTTTTTTATATGATATCTAGTTTTGAATAAAGGTCTACTCTTATCTTTATCCCTATCCTTTAATAAAACTGAATTTTCATCTAATCCATTTGAAGCATAGGTTAGCTCAATAATAAAGTCATTAACATCACCCTTTATCACCTTATGTCTTTCTACACCACCTAACTTTGCATATTCACTCAATTCATTATTAGATTTTGATAAATTAATATGATATCTTTCGCTCATATATACTGCTAATGTAGTGCAGTCATTTGAAGTACTTTCAATAGTTGTTTCGATAAATGGTGGAGTAAATTCTATCACTTCAATACCATTAATACTATCTTCTAAATTATTGTTTTCATCCATATTTGTAGATATAATTTCCATGTCTTTTAATGAGTATTTAAAAATCTTTTGCTTATTTATTGCTTTAATTAAATTGTATCCTAATATTAAGGAGACACATGCTATTAACCCAGTTATTACAATAATATATTTCTTTTTTCTCACTTCTTATTACCTCTCATAATTTTAAATTTATAAACAAAAAAGAGGCTCATATATATGAACCTCCTCTATTCTAGTATAATGGATGTTTGTCACAAAGAGCTTCAACCTTTTCTCTTAAAGTAGACAGATCTCCCTCTCTATTTTGTATTGCCTCATCAATTATTTCAGCAATAACTTTCATATCTTCTTCTTCAAAGCCTCTAGTAGTAACTGCTGCAGTACCAATTCTAATACCTGATGTTACAAATGGGCTTCTAGTTTCATTTGGCACTGTATTTTTATTAACAGTAACTCCAATTGTATCTAAAAGATTTTCAACTTCTTTTCCTGTTACATCCTTATTGTTTAAATCAACAAGGATTAGGTGGTTGTCAGTTCCATCAGAAACTAATTTAAATCCTCTATTTACAAGTTCTTCCCCTAAAACTCTACAGTTATTTACTACTTTTGTCATATATTTCTTAAAGCTAGGATCTAAAGCTTCCTTAAAGCATACTGCTTTACCAGCAATAACATGCATTAAAGGTCCACCTTGCATTCCTGGGAATATATTTTTATCTAAATCCTTAGAATACTTTTCTTTGCAAAGGATTAATCCGCCCCTTGGTCCTCTTAAAGTTTTATGAGTTGTAGATGTTACAAAGTCAGCATATGGTACTGGTGATGGATGTAACCCTGCAGCAACTAACCCTGCAATATGAGCCATATCAACCATGAAATATGCACCAACTTCATCTGCAATTTCTCTAAACTTTTTAAAATCAATTATTCTTGCATAAGCACTCGCACCAGCTACAATTAGTTTTGGCTTACATTCTAATGCAATTTTCCTTACTTCATCATAATTAATTCTTTCAGTTTCCTTATCAACGCCATATGATACGAAGTTAAATAATCTTCCTGAAAAATTAACTGGTGATCCATGAGTTAAATGTCCACCATGACTTAAGTCCATCCCTAAAACAGTGTCCCCAGGTTTTAAAATTGTGAAATATACAGCCATATTAGCTTGTGAACCTGCATGAGGTTGAACATTTGCATGCTCAGCTCCAAAAAGTTCCTTAGCTCTATTTCTAGCTATATCTTCAATTTCATCAACAACGTAGCAGCCCCCATAATATCTCTTTCCTGGATATCCTTCTGCGTACTTATTTGTTAAGTATGATCCCATTGCTTCCATAACAGCTTCACTAGCAAAGTTTTCAGATGCAATAAGTTCTATACCTTTTTGTTGTCTGTTTAACTCTTTTTCCATAAGAGCATAAACTTCTTCATCTACCTTTTTTACATTATCAAAATTCATTTTTCCACCCCAATCTAGTTTTTAATAAATTATAGTCTTTATTATACCAATTATCAACCAAAATTTATATAATATTTTCTTCTTATATGCTATAATACTTAAGTAATTTTTACTTTAGGAGTGATATATATGGATATGAACAAGCTCCTACATGTTTCTACATATGCTGGTAGAATAATGCTTGAAAGCGGTGCTGAAACATATAGAGTTGAAGAAACAATATGTAGAATATGCTATTCCTTTGGTGTTGATGAAGCTGATAGTTTTGTAACTCCTACTGGAATAATGGTTTCAATTTGCCATGACAATAAAACATATTCTTTAATAAATAGAGTTAAATCAAGAAGCGTAGACTTAAATAAAATAGATAAAATTAATGAACTTTCAAGAACTTTACAAAGTGAACCTATGGATTTAAGCCATATTTTAAAGCTACTAAAAGAAATAGATAATGGCGAAAGATATTCTATTCCTCTTACATTAGCTTTTTCTGCACTTGCAGCAGGTACATTCTCCATACTTTTTGGAGGAGGCTTTAATGACCTTTTAGCTGCTACTTTTATAGGTTTAATAATAAAAATAGTTACTATAAAGTTCCAAAAACTATCTATAAATGAATTCTTTATTAACTGTATTGGAGGGGCTACTGCAGCTTCACTTACATTACTTTTAGTTATATTAGGATTTAAAATTAATATAGATAAAACTATAATTGGTGCTATAATGCTTCTTGTGCCTGGACTTGCAATTACAAATGCAATTAGAGATACTATAGCCGGTGATTTTTTAGCAGGGTTAACTAAAGCTGCTGAAGCTTTTCTTATAGCTATATCAATTGCTGTCGGATCAGGTGCAATATTAAGTTTCTGGATTAATACTTTAGGAGGTAATATATAATGACAATGGTTTTTGTTCAAACTATGGCATCCTTTATTGCTTCCTGTGGTTTTGGAATTATATTCAATATAAAGGGAAAAAAGTTGTTTTTTGCAGCTATTGGTGGTGGTCTTAGCTGGTTTGTATATGCATTAGGTCTTCATTTAAGCCTTTCTACTATTAGCTCTTTATTTATTTCATCTATATGCTTTAGCGTATATTCAGAAATATTTGCTAGAGTACTAAAAACTCCAGTTACTACCCTAGTAATATGTTGTCTTATTCCACTAGTTCCTGGAGCAGGAATGTATTACACAATGTATGAAGCAATTACCGGAAATGTAACAGGTTCTTTAGAACTTGGATTAAATACACTAGCCTCTTCAGGCACTCTAGTTCTTGGTATTATTTTTGTTTCTACAATTACAAGGTTAATAAATAGAAGGAAGAGTAAAAAAAATTTATTAAATGAAAATAACTAATAGAAGAGAAATTTTATAAAATTTCTCTTCTTTTTTTAACGTCTAGGAAATACATATTTATTTTTCTGTGACTTGGAGCTTGCGACGGAACGAGAAAAATAAATATCTACCTCCATTTTTTCAATTGATAAATGCTATCACTTCCTACTTCTGTAACACTCCTTATATTTATTAATATTATATAAAGAGAAAATTTTCTTTACTTATTCAATTGAGAACTAGGAGATGAATTTATGAAAGATGAAAGGTTAGACATTGGGGTACGTGTAAGTAAAAATACTATTATAGGAAACTTTATCTTAGCATTTATAAAAATACTAATAGGCTTTATAGCTAGAAGTACTGCTATGCTTGCAGATGGAATGCACTCTCTTTCTGATGTGATAACGACAATAGGCGTTATTATTGGTTTAAAGCTATCTCATAAGGAAGCTGATAAGTCTCATCCTTATGGTCATGAAAAAATAGAAAGTATAACTTCATTATTTCTCGCTATTGTTCTTTTTCTTGTAGCAATTAGCATAGGATATTCTGGAATAATCAAAATAATTAACCATAGCTATGTTACTCCTGGCTTTTCAGCTATAATTGCAGCTATTATTTCAATCATTGTAAAGGAATTAATGTATTGGTATACAATAAAATATGCTAACCAAATTAATAGCCCTTCTTTAAAGGCTGATGCATGGCATCATAGATCTGATGCATTATCATCAGCTGGTGCTTTAATAGGTATAGCTGGTGCTAGAATGGGTTATACTTTTCTAGATCCTCTTGTTGCAATAATAATAGCCTTAGTAATAATTAAAGTTGCTTTTGATATTAGTAAACAAAGTATTGCACAATTAATAGACGAAGCTGCATCTGAAGAAGATATCCAAGTTATAATTGATAGAATCAACTCAATAGATGGAATTTATGAAATAAAGAATTTAAAAACCAGAAAGCATAGCAATAGGCTTTACGTTGATGTTGATATATCTGTGGATGCTACATTAACTGTGGAAGAAGGACATAAAATAGCATTATATGTCCATAATTTAATAGAAGAAGATTCAAGAATAAAGCATTGTATGGTTCATGTAAATCCTTACTATAAAAGTAATTAATGAGGTGTAAATTGAAAATAATCAATTATATATCAAAAAAGTTTTATAGAGCTTCTCCAAATTATACTGAAGAAATATTAGACTATATTAATTCAAAAAATTACTCAAGCTTAACTTCCTATTTAATTTGGGTAGATACAAAGAATTTTAAAACAAATATTTTTAAAGGCAAAACCAATAACTGGACACTAGTACACAGTTATTTATGTACAATAGGCAAAGCCTCTACTCCAACACCTAAAGGAACATATACAGTTGGCATTAAAGGATTATATTTTGGAGTGGAAAAAGGCTATAAATGCTGGTACTATACTCAATTTAAAGGAAACTATCTATTTCATTCAATAATTTATAATTTAGATGGCTCAATAAGAGATGGAAGATTAGGAATGGCTCTTTCAGATGGATGTGTAAGACTTACAAAAGTAAACGCTAAATGGATATATGACAACATTCCAGAAAAAACAAAGGTTATAATAAGCTAAAAAGTTGTACTGTAGCGAATTAAAAATATTCCCTACAGTACAACTTTTTATATAACATCCAATTCTACTTGTCCATAAAAGTTAGTAAACTTAATACTTGCATTTATTCTAGTTTTTACATCAGCAGTATATTCAAACTCTTCACTTTTTCTATCATTAAGAATTAAATTTCCACTCTTATCCTTAATAGTTACAAGAACCTCTCCTTTTTCCCCTTCTACATTAAGTAATACTTTAACCTTTTTATTTGCCTCAATCATAAAGACTTTGCTTTTTTCTCCAGTTAGATTTCTACATTCCTTAAAAGATATTGATCCCTTATTTTCCTTCTTAACAGCAACACCTCTTAATGCTGTACTACCTCCCATACCTACGGCTGTTTTATATGCTACTAAGCCTATTACAAATAAACCCGCTGCTAACATAAGTAGAGCTATTATTGTACCCATATATTCATCCCCTCTTTACTTTTTTATTATTTAATGTATAATTAATCTTAGTTAATATTTATTGTTTTTAAGGAGTTAAGCAAATGAAAAAATTATTTAATTTATCATTTATCTATCTTGGACTTGGACTAATCCTTGGTGTTTTCCACAGAGAATTTACTAAGTTCAATAATTTTTCTGGTGAAACAGTTCTTGGAACTGCACACACACATACTTTAGTATTAGGATTTTTATTTTTCCTAATAATATTATTACTTGATAAAAACTTTGATGTTTCATCTTACAAACACTTTAACAAATGGTTAATATCATACAATATAGGATTAATATCCTTAATTGGAACAATAGTATTCCGTGGAGTACTTGAAGTACTTTCTAAGGATTTTGCTGGCCTTCCTCATATGGCAGGTTTAGGACATGCTATATTAGGTGCTTCACTAATTTGGTTTATGATTATACTTAACAAAAAAATCAAAAAATAAATCTTTTTATTTTAGTATATCAAATTTTTATATAGTAAAGAAGAGAGCTACAGATAATATAATCTATAGCTCTCTTCTTTTAGTTTCTCATTATTATATAAGCTAAATATGCTACATATATTCCAACAAGGATTATTCCTTCTAATCTACCAAGCCTTTTATCTTCCTTTTTATTAAAGAATATTAAAGCACCAATAAATAATGTTACTGCAATTAAAATTATGAAGTCTATTAGCATTACCCCTAAAACTGTAATAGGACTAATGGTTGCTGAAGCTCCAAGTATAAGTACTAAATTAAATATATTAGAACCTAGAACATTCCCTAATGCAATATCATTTTCACCCTTTAAAGCTGCAACAATTGATGTTACTAATTCTGGTAAGGAAGTTCCAACAGCCACTATAGTTAGTCCAACTAACTTTTCACTCATTCCTAGAGCATAAGCAATATTTGTAGCTGAATCTACAACTAAATTTCCTCCAAAGACTATTCCTACAACACCTATTAATGATAATAGTATATTCTTTGACATTTTTATTTCAGATGTATTCTCTTCATCTTTAACACTATCTTTTTTAGCAGCCTTAACTAATATAAACATATAAGCAATACATACTACTAATAAGATAATACCACTTATACGTGAAAGCATATTCTCACTCTTAGGTACTAATCCAAAAATAAGAAAACAAGTTAAAATAGTTACTAATAATGTAGTTATGTAATCTCTTTTTATAGTAGATTTTTTTATTATAAGTGGTGCTACTATAGCTGTTCCACCTAAAACTACTAGTGTATTAAACAAATTAGATCCTAAAACATTTCCTACTGCAATTCCATTGTTTCCATTAAAAGAAGAAATCAAACTTACTGCAAGCTCAGGTGCACTTGTTCCTAATGATACAATTGTTAACCCAACTATTACAGAAGGGATTCCTATTTTTTTAGCTATTGAAGAAGCCCCGTCAACAAATATATCTGCCCCCTTAATTAACAAAAAGAATCCTATAATTAAAATAATGAAGTCCATGAGTTAATTCCTCTACTTTCTTTTGCGAATTTCCTTATAAATTTTATACTAAATCACTCTTATCCTCAAGAAGTTTTTTACTTCTATTTATAATAACCAAAATCAATATATTACATACTGCTTCTGCCCCTATAACAAATATAGCAATTGTCCTTATTACTCCTGCAAAATCTATGTTATATAAAAGAGAGGTCATAATGTGCTCTATGGCAAATAGCGTTAAATAACACACCATAGTAAATCTAATATGCCTTAAAATCGCATTGTCTCCCCTTTCTGCCACCATTGCATAAACCCCTTTTAACAAGTAAAAAACCACATAAATCCAAAGTACAGTAGATACAATATTAAGACTTTCTTTTGCAATAAAAAAATAAATACTATCTTCCATAATTACAGCATCAGAAAGATTCAGTATAAGGTGCGGAAAGATAAATATTAATAATTTTATAATTGATATCCCAGTAAGAATTTTCAAAGGCTTTATTGTTTTTTGAAATAATTTCTCTTTTGGTGATAACATAACACATCCTTCAAGCATTAAAATATATCCTATAAAATCAGGTAATCAATTTATAAATATAACTATATCAAGGAAAACAAATATTAACCCAATAAATATCTTTTTAAATCCATCACTTGTCATTATTTTATCCCCCTTAATTTTTTCAAGTCTTCAACTTGTTTTTTAGTAAACTCTTTATTGGTAGTATCCATAACAGCTATGTTTATTTTTTCTTCTTTACCTTCTTTATTTTTTGCTATAAATGTTACGCTTCCATTAATCATATAATAGTGAGGGAAAATATTATCAACTTCTACTTGAACTTGCAGTATCTCACCCTTTTTCAATTTAATAGGAAAGCTTTTGCTATCTATTTTCTCATTATTAATTTGGATCAAACCATTTTCTAAATATAACTTAAATAACTCATCATCTATTCCTGTAATTTCAATATCATCTTCTACAATAAAACTAGAGTAATTGTAATAGCTATCGTAAAGTGAATCACTCACACTAATAATATTGTTATCTAATAAAGTTAAATCTTTATTTTTAAACTTAATTTCACCAAATTCTATGGCACCTTCTTTTCCTTTAGCTGTAGTATAATTTAACTTTGTTACTTTGGTACCACCAAATAATTTCTTTGTATATTCATCAGAGAATTCCCTTATTGGAATATAAAAATAATTCACTTTATACTTACAACCTATCTCATGATTTAATTCATTATGAAAAAGACCAGTTGAACTTCCAGGATAACTGTACATATTAAGAATATCAAATTCTTCCTCTCCTAATTCAGGAAATACAACTCTTTCTATCTTATCTTCTTCATCACTTGTAAAATAAGAAATAAGAGCTAATTCATTATCTCCATAGCTATAACAAAACAAAGGTTCATTGATACGAGTATTCATAAAATAAATCATATTTACTCCCCATGAAAAAATAATTAAAGCTATTACTCCCAAAAGCATTTTTTTATTAACTTTCATTATTATCATCCCTAGTATAATTTTAACTTGCCCAACTTATTTTTGCTATATATTTATATATTTATATATTTATATATTTATAACAATATTTAAATATTTCTTTAAATCATAAAAAAGGTGGAGTGGATATTTATTTTTCGCGTTCCGTCGCAAGCTAGAAGTCACAGAAAAATATATCTATTCCCCCACATACTAAAGGTAACTTTCCTAGACAGTAAAAGAGAAGCTCTATTAGAACTTCTCTTTTATATCTTGGATTATATTATTTCATAAATGTATTCATTGTTTTAATTAACTCTTGTAATTTTTCTTTATCCTCAGAGTTTTCATCAAGGGATAAACAATTCATTGCATAGTTTTCTAGCATTAATGCGCCCACTTTATTAATAGCTGATCTAATAGCAGAAATTTGTATAAGAACATCCTTACAGCATACATTCTTATCCACCATTCCTTGGATTCCTTTTACTTGACCTTCTATTCTTTTTAATCTATTTAAAATATCCTTATTTAATTTATCTTTGTCGTTACTCATTATTATTCCTCCTTATACCCTATATCGGTATATTTATAGTTTATCCTAAAAATAAAAAATGATAAATACCTAACTATATATTTTATCCCTTAGAAAACTCATCATTACCTTTACAATTGAAATCTTTTTTCCAAGCTTCATCGGCATATGGCTTAAATTCACTTGCTAAAGTATCTAACTTTTCTTTAAAATATTTATCATTTAGCATAGCATTTGCACTGGCATCTGTGGTATATGCATTAACCTTAGCTGCAATTTCTCTTATTACATTAGGGTTATCTATCATCATGCATGGCATTAACATATTTTTATTATAGGGTTGCCTATTTCTTAATTCCTTAAACATATTGCATCTAAATACATCTATAAGCTTTTTATCCTTTATGTTATCTGTAGCAATATGAGCAAATATACATGGTTCTACATCACCACTAGAATTTATATGACAATAGTACTTTCCTGCTATACATCCTCCTACATAAGGAGCATCATTAAAGAAATCTATTGTAAAGTAAGGCTTTGTAGTTCTTATTTTTCTAGTTCTTCTACCAAGGTCTATTCTTTGACTTGGAGTTAGCATATCCTTTACATTAGGCTTGTCTCCAACAGGCATATAAATAAAATACCAACTCATTAAGGATCCTTTCTTTATAAGCATATCAATGAACTCTTCAGAACTTACCTTATCTATATTATGAGTTGATGTAGCTGAAGAAACGCCAAAAGGTATTCCCCTATCCCTTAATAAATCCATACCTTCCATTACTTTTTTAAATATTCCTTTTCCCCTTCTACTATCAGTTTCCTCTTCAAAACCTTCTAAAGAAAACATAGGCATTACATTTCCAAGCTTACATAATTTATCAGCTACCTCATCATTAAATAAGGTTCCATTTGTAAACGGAGTAAAGTAAACATCATTATATTTCTCATATATTTTATACATATAATCTACAAAAAAAGGTTCTCCCCCTAATATAATCATATAATGTATCCCTAACTCTCTAGCTTCTCCAACTATTCTATCCACCTCTTCATATGAAAGTCCTGAATCTTTAGGATAATCTGCTGCATAGCACCCAGTACATCTAAGATTACATCTCATTGATGGACTTAATAATAGTACAAAAGGAATCTTTGTATCTTCACTTTCCATCCACTTTCCTCTTTTAGGTACTCCACTCCATATAGCATTAGCCAAAAAATTCTTAAAAAACTTTTGTAAACAGTTTGAATTTGTGGTGGAAAGTATATGATTTATCTCTTCCTTTATAGAAGGTACTTCATTATAGTATTTCTCTATACTCTCTATAGCATCTTTACTTTCTGTATTTCTTGATAATGCCTTAATAACACTAAATAACTTGTCTACATTCTTTTCTGGATTCTTTTCTAGGATTCTACAAACCTGAGAAATAATCACCTCCCTACTTTCCTTTCCGATGGTTTCAATTATGTTCATAGCATTACCTCCTTATAATCTTACAATGACTATTAGTCATTATAAAATTATATTCATTTTCCAAAGAATGAATACCTAAAAATATAAAAAGTAAGCTTAAAATATAATTTCTAAGCTTACTTTAAAATCTTTAATATATATTTATTTATACTTTTCTTTATTTTAACAACTATGTCTATAACCTTTTTCTCTTTAGATACTACTTTAAATCATTTAACGCTTTAAACACTCTTTGTGAAGCTTCCTCTATATCTTCTCTATCTCCAAAGCAACTAAATCTGAAGCGTCCTTCACCATTTTCACCAAAGCCTTCTCCTGGAGTTCCAACAACATTTGCTTCTGTTAATAGAAAATCAAAAAACTCCCAAGATGACATTTTGTTTGGACATTCAATCCATATATATGGTGAATTTACTCCTCCAGTATAAGAAATTCCAAGTTCATCAAAGACTTTAGATATTATCTTAGCATTTTCTTTATAATAATCTATTACTTCCTTTACCTTCTCTCTTCCCTCTTTAGAGAATACTCCTGAAGCAGCCTTTTGAACAACATAAGATACCCCATTAAATTTAGTTGTTTGTCTTCTAAGCCACAACTTGTTTAACTTAACTCCTTCACATTCTAATTCTAAAGGAACTATTGTATAACCGCATCTCATTCCTTTAAAGCCAGCTGTTTTAGAAAGGGAACATACTTCAATTGCACATTCTTTTGCCCCTTCTATTTCATATATACTTCTTGGAATTTCTGGGCTAGATATAAAAGCTTCGTATGCTGCATCGAAAAGGATTATTGCTCCAATTTCCTTTGCATATTGAACCCACTTTTCTAATTGTTCCCTATTGTATGCTGCACCTGTAGGATTATTAGGCGAACATAAATATATTATATCTCCTTTAACATTGAAATCTGGTAATGGAAGATAATTATTTTCTGCATTACAGTTCATATATTCTATTTTTCTTCCATCCATAATATTAGTATCTACATATACAGGATACACTGGATCTGGTATTAAAACTATATTATCCTTTGAGAAAATATCTAATAAATTTCCCAAATCACTTTTAGCTCCATCACTTATAAATATTGATTTTTCATCTAGCTGAACACCAAATTCACTATAATATCCCCTAATACCTTCTCTTAGGAAATCATACCCTTGTTCAGGACCATACCCTTTAAAGGAATCTTTTTTTGCCATTTCTTCAACACCAGTTTTTAATGAATTAATTACTGGCTCTGATAATGGTAAAACTACATCTCCTATTCCAAGAGATATAACTCTTTTATCAGGATTCTTTTCTTTATAAGCTTTAACCTTTTTAGCTATTGTTGAAAATAAATAGCTATCTTTTAAACTTAAATAGTTACTATTGATCTTTACCATACTCCCCCTCCTTGGATGCTTTTACTAATCCCACAAATAACGGATGTGGTCTATTTGGACGTGATAAAAACTCTGGGTGGTATTGAGCTGCAACAAAGAAGTCATTCTTATCTATTTCTACAACTTCAACTAAACTTCCATCTGGAGAAACACCACTTAATGTCATACCCTTTTCTTCAAACATTGCTCTATACTTATTATTAAACTCAAACCTATGTCTATGTCTTTCTTCTATTCTATCTCTTCCATATAATTCTTTTAATTTACTACCATCTTTTATAGCACAAGGGTATAAGCCCAATCTCATTGTTCCACCCTTATACTCAACACCTAGTTGATTATTCATTAAGTCTACAACTGGGTTCTTACATACTTCATCAAACTCCCTTGAATTAGCATCCTTTAAACCTAAAACATTTCTTGCAAACTCAATTACAGCAGTTTGCATACCTAAGCAAATTCCTAAGAAAGGTAAATTGTTTTCTCTAGCATACCTTATCGCTTCAATTTTCCCCTCTATTCCTCTATTACCAAAACCACCTGGTACAACTATACCACTGCAATTCCTTAGCATTTCTTTAACTGTTTCTCTTGTTACCTCTTCACTATCAATCCATTGTATATCTATGTTTACTCCATTTTCATAACCTGCATGCTTTAAACTTTCTGCTACAGAAATATATGCATCATGAAGTTGTACATACTTCCCTACTATTCCAATTTTAACTTCCTTATCACAGGCTTTAATTTTCTTAACCATAGCTTCCCATTCAGTTAAGTTGGATTTAGTATTTTTAATTCCTAATTCTCTGCATACAATCTCAGAAAATCTATTCTTTTCAAGCATTAATGGTGCTTCATATAATACTGGTACAGTTCTGTTTTCTATTACACAATCCTCTTTTACATTGCAGAACATTGCAATTTTATTTCTTACTGACTCATTTAATTCTATGTCACATCTACACATAATAATGTCTGGTTTTATTCCCAAACCTTGCAACTCTTTTACACTATGTTGTGTTGGTTTAGTCTTTAATTCCTCTGACCCTAATATGTATGGAACTAAAGTAACATGTATAAACAAACAATTTTCACGTCCTACTTCTAATGAAACTTGCCTTATAGCCTCTAGGAATGGAAGTGATTCTATGTCACCTACAGTTCCTCCAATCTCAGTAATAATCACATTTGAATTGGTATTATTTCCCAGTAAATAAACTTGGTTTTTAATCTCATTTGTAATGTGTGGTATTACTTGAACCGTTTCTCCTAAGTATTCCCCTTTTCTTTCTTTATTTAAAACATTCCAATATACCTTACCTGTTGTAATATTAGAATATTTATTTAAGCTTTCATCAATAAACCTTTCATAATGCCCTAAATCTAAATCCGTTTCTGCACCATCATCTGTTACAAAAACCTCACCATGTTGAAAGGGGCTCATTGTTCCAGGATCAATATTAATATATGGGTCAAACTTTTGAGCTGCTACCTTTAATCCTCTACTTTTTAAAAGTCTTCCTAAGGATGCTGCTGTTATACCTTTTCCAAGGCCTGATACAACTCCACCTGTTACAAAAATATACTTTTTACTCATCTTCTATCCTTCCTTCGTACACAAATTCTGCAGGTCCTTCCATATAAACATCTCCCTGTGAAGTATAATTTATAATTAATTCTCCACCTAAAAGCCCAACCTTTATATCACTATCTCTCTTACAATATCCGTTTATAACTGAAGCTACAACAGAAGCACATGCCCCTGTTCCACAAGCAAGGGTTTCACCACTTCCTCTTTCCCAAACTCTCATTTTTATATATTTTTCATTAATAATTTCCACAAATTCTGTATTAATTCTATCTGGAAAAATTTCATTATTCTCAAAATATGGTCCTATTTTTTCTAAATCTAAGTTATGAATATTATCCATAAATACTACACAATGAGGATTTCCCATTGATAGGCATGTAATATTATATTTTTCTTTATTAATAATTAACTCTCTATTTATAACTTCTTCTTCATCTGATATAACCGGAATATTTTTTGCCTCTACAATAGGTTTTCCCATATTTACTTTTACAGATACTACTTTTTCATTTACTACCTTTAAATCTAATACCTTAATTCCTGATAGAGTTTCTAGTTTAATACTTGTTTTTTTAGTTAGCCCCTTCTCATATAAGTATTTACCAACACATCTTGATGCATTGCCACACATCTTTCCTTCTGATCCATCAGCATTAAACATTCTCATTCTAAAATCTGCCTTATCTGATGGCAATATAAGCACAATACCATCTCCACCAGCTCCAAAGTGTCTATCACTTAACTTAATTGATAATTCCCCTGGACTTTTTATTTTCTCTTCAAAGCAATTAAAATATATATAATCATTTCCTATACCATGCATCTTTGTAAATTTCATAATATCTATACCCCATATCTTTTAATAATTTTATCTGCCACCTCTCTACGAGTTATTCTTTCATTCATAGCATGCTTTTCTATAACTCTATGAGCTTCTTCCTCCGTTATGTTATTATATTGAATTAACAAACATTTTGCTCTATCTATTCTCTTTATATCTTCTACTTTTCTTTTTAATGTGCTTTGCTCCTTTTTTAACGCCCTAAATCTCCTTAAAGAGGTAAAAACAAATTTTACTCCTTGATAAAATATTGATTTTGTAAAAGGCTTTGATATAACAAATACTCCATAATCTTCAACCTTAGCACTAATCATATCAGCACTTTCACTTTTAACCATAAGTATAACCCCAATAGTTCCTCCTTCTGCTATTTTAATAGCTAAATCATTACCAAATTCATCAGTAAGAGGTGTATCAATTATAACCATATTATATTCATCTACAAGTATTCTTCTCCTTGCAGCTCCACTATTATTTTCAGTGTCAACATGGATATATCCCATATCTTTTAAATTGTCAGTATATACTTTTTTTCCTTTTTCAGAACTACAAACTACAAGTATCTTATCCATATAACACCTCCCACGCTAGCACATCTAATTAAAGTTTAATAAAGTAATTATTTATTTCCCAATCACTTACTTCATCATTTTGAACACATTTTTCTTCGTAATCCTTCCATTCATTCTTTTTATTCTCAATAAACTTATTAAAAACAAAATCTCCTAATGACTCTTTTACAAATGTACTTTTTTCCATTATATTTATAGCTTCCCCAAGATTATCTGGAAGACTATCAATATCATTTTCTAATAGACTTGAATACATATTTTTATCAACAGGAGCTATAAGTTTTTTATTCTTCTCTATGCCTTCAAGACCTGCCTTTAATAATAAAGAAAAAGCCATATATGGATTGCATGTACAATCTGCACTTCTAAGTTCCATCCTACAGTACTTATCCTTTGATGCTGGTATTCTTATAAGCTGTGATCTATTATTGTGTGACCATGTTATATATTTAGGTGCTTCATATCCCCCAAATCTTTTATATGAATTTACAGTAGGATTTAAAACTGCTGTTATCTCTTTAATACGCCCTAAAATTCCAGCTATAAAACTTTCTGCATTTTCATTATGATTTACATCAGTTAAGAAAATATTATCCTCATCCTTAAATAAAGATAAATTTATATGAAGACCTGAACCACTCTTATCTATAAATGGTTTAGGCATAAAACTTCCATGTAGCCCATTTAACGATGCTATTGTTTTTACTACATTTTTAAAAGTTATAAAATTATCAGCAGAAGCTAGAGAGCCATCATACATAAAATCAATTTCATTTTGCCCTGGTCCTGATTCATGATGAGAACTTTCTGGAGTTAATCCCATATCCTCAAGTGTAAGGCAAATTTCTCTTCTTACATTCTCTCCCTTATCAAAAGGTGCAACATCAAAATATCCAGCTAAATCATGAGGAATTAATATTGGGTCTCCTTCATCATCCCTTTTAAACAAGTAGAATTCACATTCTGGTCCAACCTTAGATAAATATCCTTTACTCCAAAGTTCATCTTCTGTTTTTTTAAGTATATATCTCGTATCTCCCTCAAAGATTTCCCCATTAGGCTTTTTAATATAGCAAAAGAATCTTGCCACCCTACCTTCCTGTGGTCTCCAAGGTAATATTGTTAATGTTGATGGGTCTGGATATAAGAATAAATCTGACTCTTCTATATCTAAAAATCCCTTTATAGATGAAGCATCAAAGCTTATTCCATACTTAAAAGCCCTTTCTAATTGAGAGGACATTATTGATATATTTTTTAATTCCCCCAATATATCACAAAATTGAAGTCTAATAAATTTAATATCATTATCATCTACAAACTTGATGATTTCACTTATTGTTCTATCCATAATTACCCTCCTTAATGTCTCTATAAACAAAAAAAGACGTCACTAAACCTGCGAATCACTCACAAACTTAGAACGCCTTTGTCCTATTAACATTTTATTCCTTAGATATTTTTTTGTCAATATTTTAAAAAAGTATTGACTATTTATTTCCATCAAGAATATAATGAACTAAAGCAAAGACGCTATAGGATTAATTTCCTAGGGCGTCTTTTTTTATTTTAAAAGGGGGCTATATATATGAGTAAAACATTCATTCCTAAAAACTATGAACCTAAACTTGATTTATTTCAAACACAAATGGCTATTGAAATTATAAAAAGTAAATTTCAAAAAGAACTTGGGGAAAAGTTAAATTTAAAGAGAGTATCTGCACCACTATTTGTAGATCCTACAACAGGAATTAATGACAACTTAAATGGATACGAACGTCCAGTAAGTTTCGATATTAAGGAAACTGGAACTTACGCAGAAGTAGTACACTCTCTTGCTAAGTGGAAACGTATGGCACTATTTAAATATGGTTTTAAAGAGTTAACAGGTCTTTATACTGATATGAATGCAATACGTAGAGATGAAGAAATGGATAACCTTCACTCAATATATATTGATCAGTGGGATTGGGAAAAGATAATTACTAAAGAAACACGTAATATTGAGTATTTGAAGGATACAGTAAAAAGCATCGTTTCTGCAATCTGTAATACCTTGGATTCATTAAAAGTAATTTATCCTGAAATTACAACGACTCTTTCTAATGATGTTACTTTTATTACCACAGAAGAACTATATAATCTTTATCCAGAGCTAACTCCTAAAGAGAGAGAAAATGAATTTGTAAAAACTCATAAAACCTCTTTCATAATGAAAATTGGAGATCTTCTACCTAATGGTAAAAAGCATGATGGACGTGCTCCTGACTATGATGACTGGGCATTAAATGGAGATATATTATTTTGGAATGATATTTTAGAATGTGCCTTTGAGGTTTCTTCAATGGGAATAAGAGTAGATAAAACCTCCCTTGAAGAACAGTTAGTTAAAAGTGGATGCGAAGATAGAAAGAACCTACCTTTTCATAAGATGATTCTTAATGAAACCTTGCCACTAACTTTAGGTGGTGGAATTGGACAATCTAGACTCTCCATGCTTCTACTTGGAAAAGCACATATAGGAGAAGTTCATTCATCAATTTGGGATAAAGATACCCTAAAAATTTGTAAAGAAAATAATATAAACTTGCTATAGGAGGGATTTATAAATGAATAAAGATTATGTACCTAATTTATTTGGAAGCATGGTTTTCAATGAAAAAATAATGAAAGAAAGATTACCAAAACAAACTTACAATGAACTAAAATCTTGTATTGATAAGGGTAAAGCTCTTAATATAAATGTGGCAAATATTGTAGCATGTGCCATGAAAGACTGGGCATTAGAAAAAGGTGCTACTCACTTTACACACTGGTTCCAACCAATGACAGGAATAACAGCTGAAAAGCATGATTCCTTTATTTCACCAACTGAAGATGGACAAATAATTATGGAATTTTCAGGTAAAGAATTAATTAAGGGGGAACCTGATGCTTCAAGTTTCCCAAATGGTGGCTTAAGGGTAACCTTTGAAGCTAGAGGTTATACAGCATGGGACCCCACTTCATATGCCTTTATAAAAGATAATACTTTATGTATACCAACTGTCTTCTACTCATATAGCGGGGAAGCTTTAGACAAAAAAACTCCTCTACTTCGTTCCATGGAAGCAATAAACAAACAAGCTTTAAGAGTATTAAATTTATTTGGTAATGAAGATGTTAAGAGTGTTATAACAACTGTTGGACCTGAACAAGAATACTTTATAATTGATAAAGATCTTTACTTAAAGAGATTAGACTTAATATTAACAGGACGTACTTTACTAGGTGCAAAAGCGCCTAAAGGGCAAGAACTTGAAGATCACTATTTTGGTATTATAAAACCTAGAATAGCAGCTTTTATGGAAGAATTAGATAAGGAATTATGGAAGCTTGGAGTACTTGTAAAGACTAAACACAATGAAGTTGCGCCTGCCCAACATGAGCTTGCTCCTATATTTACTACAACTAATTTAGCTACAGATCACAACCAATTAACTATGGAAACTATGAAGAAGGTTGCTGATAAACATGGTTTAGTATGTTTACTTCATGAAAAACCCTTTGAAGGTATAAATGGTTCAGGAAAGCACAATAACTGGTCTTTATCTACTGATAATGGTCAAAACCTTTTAGAACCTGGAAAAACTCCAGCTAAAAATGCTCAATTTTTAACTTTCCTATGTGCAGTAATTAAAGCTGTGGATGAATATCAAGATTTACTAAGAATATCTGTAGCCAATGCTGGAAATGACCATAGATTAGGTGCTAATGAAGCTCCTCCAGCTATAGTTTCAATGTTCTTAGGTGATGAGCTTTCAGGTATATTAGATGCTATTGAAAATAATGAAAAGTACTCAGCTAAAGACAAGGTAGAAATGGAACTTGGAGTTGATGTCCTTCCTAGATTTCCCAAAGATACAACAGATAGAAATAGAACATCTCCTTTTGCATTTACAGGTAATAAGTTTGAATTTAGAATGCTTGGCTCTACCTTCTCTGTCTCTGGACCAAATGTAATCTTAAATACAATTGTTGCTGAAGCTCTTTCTTCCTTTGCAGATGAACTTGAAGGGGCAACTGATTTTAAGAAGGCTTTAAATTCATTAATTAAAAAGACTCTAAAAGACCATAAGAGAATTATCTTTAATGGAAATAATTACTCTGATGAATGGATCCAAGAGGCAGAAAAGAGAGGTTTATTAAACTTAAGAACTACAGTTGATGCTCTTCCTTACTTCATTAAGGATAAAAATATAGCTTTATTTGAAAAGCATAATATATTTACTGAAACAGAAATTCGTTCAAGATATGAAATATTACTTGAAAATTACTCAAAAATCATAAATATTGAAGCACTAACAATGGTGGATATGATAAGAAAAGAAATACTACCTGCTGTTACTAATTACATGAAAAATTTAAGTGATACAATCATAGCTAAAAAGTCTGTTGGCTTAAGTAACTGCTGTGATATGGAAAGAGGAACCTTAACTAATATATCTAACCTAGCTAACAATTTATATACCGAAATAGAAAAGCTAGATAGCCTTTTAAGAAGGGTTGATGACTATTCAGATCCACTATCAGTTGCGGACTTCTACAAATCATTAATTATACCTACTATGGAAGAAGCTAGATCCTATGCGGACAGTCTTGAATTATTAGTAGGCAAAGAATATTGGCCAATACCAAATTATGCAGACTTACTATATAAAATATAAGTTTACTAAAGGCGTAATTCTAAACAGAATTACGCCCTTATTATTCCCTATAATTAATAGTTTTTAATTCCCCATCATAAGCAATAGATGAATTTTCAAAAACCTCTTTAGCATTATGAATAAAATCCTGAGGATTTGGAAGTGATGGACTAAAATGAGTTATTTTAAGTTCCATACATTCCCCTAACTTTGCAAGTGTTGCACTTTCTCTAAAAGTCATATGCTTATTTTTTAAAGCTTTATCCAAATCATTATCGTCCCCATAGTTGCCCTCACAAATAAACAAATCACTATCTTTAATAAATTCAGGTATTTCTTTTATAGGCCTTGTGTCTGTAATATATGATAATTTTATTCCCCTTCTCTCATGGCCTAACACCATTTCCTTTGTATATATGCTCCCCTCATATTCAATTTCCTCTTCATTCTTTTGAAGCTTTGACCACAAAATCTTTGGAACATTATTTTCTTCTGCCTTTTCCCTATCAAACTTTCTTCTTCTCTTAAAATAGAAGCTGTATCCAACACAATTAGTTGAATGTTCCAATTCTAATGAAGAAATAATAATTTCATCACTTAGCACTATTTTTTCTGTTTTCACCTCAATAATCTCTAATTCATAAGGTAAATAGGGGTTAATAACATTTAATCCATCCACTACTTTTCTTAGCCCTACAGGACCTATTATTTTTACCTTCTCTCTTCTATCACTATTTCCCATGGTAGATAATAGCCCTGGAAGTCCTATTATATGATCACCATGTACATGAGTTATACATATACAATCAATATTCTTAAATCCTAACCCACCTTCTCTAATAGCTACTTGTGTTCCTTCTCCACAATCAATTAATATCTTTCTTCCATTATAAGCAACCATTAAAGCTGCTAAATGTCTATTAGGTAAAGGTATATTTCCTAGTGTTCCCAAAAAACATAAATTAACCATCTTATCACTCCTAGATGTAAAAAGGGCAGCATTTACTTGCTGCCCCCTAGATTATTTTATATGTTCATGATCTAAAATATGCTTTTCACAATAAGCATGCTTTCCATTACACCTGCTACAATATCTAAATTCCATATCTGGATCATCTACATCAGTAATGCCACAAACAGTGCACTTATGAGTATATGACTTTTTAACAGAATTAATTTTTCTCTTGTAGTCCTTCATTCTTATAACAGAGCTATTTCTCATTTTCTTTTCCCTATAATTACTTGCTCCAAAGAATAAAAGGTAATTAATTACAGGAACTAGATTAATTAAAATTCCTTGTATACTAAAATTAATAATGCTTTGTAAAACTCCTAATATTATTATTGCCCAGTTAAAATATCCTAAATACTTTGCTTTAATAGGCAAAATGAAAAATAGTAAAAATTCTGCATTAGGATATAGCTTAGCATAAGCTAAAAATAAAGATAAATTTATTATATCAGCAGTAACAGAACTCATTGTTATAAAAGATATAACAATTGCTGATATCATACCTACCAAATAATAAAGGTTAAATTTAAACCCGCCCCACTCATATTCTAAAGCGTTCCCAGCTATATAATAAAAGTAGAAAGCAAAAACTGCAAATACTATACTTCCTGGATTCATTACAAAAACAAAGGTTACAAGTCTCCATATTTGACCTTGTAATACTAAAGCTGGTTCTAAATAAAGCATACTTCTTATATTTGTCTTTAAAACATAATCTATTATAAATAAGGCTGCACTACCAGCTATAATTATTCCCATTAAATTATGAATATAATGTCTTCCAAATTTTCTATCTAGTTTATTTATCCAATTCAAAAGCAAACGCCCCTTTATCTCATATTTTGTTTAATATAAATTCTACCACATAATATAATAATAGCCAAGAAAATCGGCACTTATATTTATTTTTATTGTTCCGTCGCAAGCTCCAAGTCACCGAAAAACAAACATCCTCTCCTCCCCCACTGAAGGTAGGAAAATTATAAAATTATTTTCTTTGGTTTTAGTTCTTTTTCCTATCTAAAGTTTGCATCAGGACAGCATGTATAGCATCCATCACTATTATGATAATAATTCTTTTTGCAGTCTTCTACCGCTTCAATATTGCTATAATACTCCCCCATATAAGTTATATTTAATTCTTCAGGCATATTCTTACATCCCTCTTCATGAACTATATGCATACCATTTAAGTCAACTTTATTACTAACATAATATGAACTCATCCCTTATTCTCCCCCTTTTTCCCTTTCTTATATGAATCATTATCGCACTAGTATACATAATTGTAAATATTTAACAATTATTTTTTTATATAAATTATACTTTTTTAATAATTTTGTACCCTTAAAGGTTAATCCATATATTTTCCTCCCTGATACATGGTTTTAAACAATTTCATACATAAACTTCACACTTTCCTCCTATATACTGAATATATCTAGGCAATCCTGTATTTGACTAACTTTAATAATTGCCTTAATATAAATACATAGTAAATAACGCGGGATGGAGCAGTTGGTAGCTCGTTGGGCTCATAACCCAAAGGTCGTAGGTTCAAGTCCTGCTCCCGCAACCATATAAAAGAACTTCTAGAATAGCTAGAAGTTCTTTTTTCACTGTCTAGGAAAGTATAAAATTTCAATTAGCTATACATCAAAGGTATTATTACATTTTCCTTATCTTTAAATATTTATTTTTCTGTGACTTGGACCCTGCGACAGAACAAGCAAAATAAATATCCACCCCAAATTTTGCATTTATAAATAATATGTCTATACAATCTTCCCTATTATTATCCATAACTGTTATAATAATTACGTATTCTATAAATGGGGAGAGGATTCACTATGAAGAAAAAATATGTAATAGCTTATATGAGAGATGGTGGACTAGAAACAATTACTGAAGAAGACGCTAAGAAACTTACTCATGTTAACTTAGCCTTTGGTAAAATCGATTCTGAAGGAAAAATTTATACTAAATTAAAGAACTTTAATGAATTAGAAAGAATAAGAAAATATAATCCTGAAATTAAATTTCTTATTTCTCTAGGTGGATGGGGAAATGGTGGTTTCTCTGAAGCTGCCATGACAGAAGAAAGTAGAAAATTCTTTAATGAAGAAGCTATAAGATTTATGAAAGAACATAAATTAGATGGTATTGATATAGATTGGGAATATCCTACTTCATCAATCTCTGGAATTACATCTAGCCCTAAAGATAAAGAGAACTTCACTCTTCTATTGAAGGATTTAAGAGAAGCTTTAGACAAAGAAGGAGAGAAAGACAACAGACACTATTTGTTAACTATAGCAGCTGGTGCTGATGAATATTTTATTAGATTTACTAATATGAAAAAAGTTCAAAAGTACTTAGATTATGTTATGCTTATGACCTATGATTTTAGAGGCGGTTTTCAAATATTAACTGGTCATCATACTAATCTTTATACTTCTTCAGGAGATATATTTCCAAGCAGTATTATGAATTCAGTTAAACTATTTGAAGCTGCTGGAGTACCATCAGAAAAATTATTAATAGGTTCTGCCTTCTACTCCAGATCTTGGACAGGAGTTCCTAATGTAAATAATGGATATCTTCAAATGGCTCAATCAACAGGTGGTATATCTCAAGACTTTACTGATTTAGATAGAGATTATATTAATAAAAATGGTTACACAAGATATTGGGATGATGAAGCAAAAGCCCCTTACCTATTTAATGGTGATAATTTTATATCCTATGATGATGAAGAATCTATTTCTCATAAAACCAAATATGTTAAGGATAATAATTTAAGGGGAATTATGTTCTGGCTTTATGATGCTGATAAGACTGGTAAACTTTTAAATGCAATTCATGAAGGACTTAAATAGGATAATCAAAATAAGATAGATAATTAATATAATAAATTTAAAATAAAGGAGCTGTCTCAATAGATAATAATTTTTCTCTATTGGGACAACTCCTTTTCTTATTAAATTCAAAACTTCCAATAAGCTTTGTTGTTTCTTCAATATATTCATTTTTAGAATTTATAAAGAATGATTTGGAGATTTGAGATAGCAAGAAGAAAAAAATATTCAGGCATCTACATTAACTCTTTTTACCTTCTTATCTTTTTATCCAGCTTCTTATTATATAAAAACATAAACAACGATGCTCCAAATATTATTAAATATCCAATAACACTTAAATAATCTGGTAATGCTCCAAAGATAACAAAACTAATTAATGCTGAGAAAATTATATTTGAATAATCAAAAATAGAAATTTCTTTTGCAGGAGCATATTTATATGCTAATGTTATTCCAAACTGTCCAACACTTGCAAAGACACCAGCTAATAATAAATACATAAGCTGAGTCATTGTCATAGATTTATATACTGCCATCATAAATGGGAATATTGCCACTAATGAAAAGGCAGAGAAATAAAATACTATTGTATAATGTTTTTCTTTTCCTCCTAAGACTCTAAGGCAAGTGTAAGCTGCTGCTGCAAAAATTGCGCCACCTATACCAGCTAAAGCAGGAATCATTTCAAAATTAAAACTTGGTTTTATAATGAATAAAGCTCCTGAGAAAGCTATAACTAAAGCTAATCCCTGTTTAAAATTAATCTTCTCTTTTAAGAACAAAGCAGAAAATATTATTACAAAAAATGGACTTAATTTATTTAGCATATTTGCATCTGATAGAATAAGTCTATCTATAGCATAATAATTTAGAACTATTCCTAATGTACCAAAGGTTGATCTCATTATTAAAGTCTTTTGGTTTTCCTTTTTACCAAATAAACTTTCCTTGTGTTTTAAAATTAAAATTAAAGCAACTATTGCAGATACTAGATTTCTAAAAAAAGTTTTTTGAAAGGATGGTAAATCCCCAGCTAACTTAACAAAGGCTGACATCATAGCAAATCCAAAGGCTGATAGTATTATAAATATTATTCCTTTTGTTCTATTACTCAAATTATTAAAATTCATCTGTTCCTCCTAATGTAGCTTTTTAAATTAAAATTCAATATACATTATACTTATATATTATCCACCGTACCATACTAAAGATAAAAAAAGTACTTAGAAAAATCCAAGTACTTTTTCACATTTCTATTTATTTTTCTTGCTTCTTATAATATCTCTATTCTTATTTAGGTAAAATACTGCAGCTGCAATTATAAAGACAAAGATTAATCCTGATATAATCAATAATGTTTTTTCCCCACCTTCTAGTCCTTTTAATTGTTCATACATAGGTGCCTCTTCTGACTCTTTATACTTAAAGTTTCTTACATTACCATCTATATCAATAACAGCTCCATCTCCATACAACTTATATACCTCTGTTTCTTTTCCTAGATACACCAAACTCTTAGTTAGTAGTTCTTCATTTGGAGATGTTAGAACTAACATAAACTTTCCACTACTGTAGCTAGAGTAATCTAACTGAAATGTTGCAATGTTTTTAGCATAGTCATCCATTAAATATAATTTTTCATTAGATAAGAATTTACTCCAATCTTTATCATACTTAAACCATAATGAATTATTTAGTTCCTTTATAAGCTTATTACTATTAGGCGTACCATAAACTATAATATTATTATCCTTATGTTCATCCTTTAAGTTACCTATACTTACTGCTCCTATTTTACCAAGGTTGTATCTCATGCCTTTTCCCATAAGGTTAGCCATATTTCCTAAAGCAGTTAAATCCTTAGATGGAAGGTTATCCGGAATAATAAACATGGTATCATTTATATCCCAATCCTGAACAAATGGCGCAGGATAATTATTAAAATAAAACTCATTTGTATTTCTACTATTAATTTGTATATATGAATCTCCAGTTACCAATCCCCATGGTTGTTCATGCTGATTCTTCTCACACTCTACACCTTTTAAATTTAAATCATAAGCTAATTTTATTTCTAGGTATGATGTATTTAAAACATCTTTAGGAATAACTATTGATATATTATCATTATTAGCTTTTTCCCTCTCTAACTTTTTACTACCTATTGGAGTATCATTTATATATACAGTAAATAAAGACCTATCAAAATCAAGATTTTCAGAATATCTTAAATTTAATTCAAGCTTATCTCCTGGAGATAACTTTTTATTCTTAGGTAAGGCATATCCAATCTTAACTTCTTTTCTAAAAAGTCCTTCCACTTTCATTTCACTTATCCCTAATTCATCTAGGGTAATTATAGAGCTAATTGGCTTTATCTCTTTATCTAAATCAAGATTACTATTTACAAAGGTTGAACTTGATGAAACTTGACCATATATATCCTTATTCATCAAAAACTTAATAGCACTCTCTAATTCAGTTTCACTATTTGAAATTATAGAAATTAGCTTTAAATCACTTCTTGTAGAAAAAGGTGAATTATTTACTCCTATATAAGCTTCATTATCTAAGGGCAAATCTTTTATATCATTGCTTATTATTGGAAGATTACTTTCCCCCTCTTCTTTAGAACCTATAAATATAACATTACTTTTTGATAAATCTCCTCTATCGCTCCATTTTACTATTTCCCCATTACCATTAATCCCTCCTAAAAGAGTTTGGAATTTTAGAGCAGATGATAATTCACCATCTGTATACTTATCAGGAATTATTATTTTATTATTAGAATCATAGCTTTCTGATAATCCATAAGGGAATTCTATAATTTTATTTCCATATACTTTAGCCTTTTCTACTAATTCTATATTTGATTTTCCTCCCAAAACTAACCAGTTTGCAGTATTATAATCATCAGTGCAGGGTTCATCACTGCATCTTAAATATCCTTCTACTTTAACTTCATTAGATCCATCTTTCAATAAATAACCAGGTAAATTTATAGTGATAGTTTCTGGCTCTCCATTTCTCTTATTTATTTCCATAGAATAAAATTGAGATCCATTTAGAGAAAATGTTAAGTAGCTCTTTACTTTATCAGCTAACACATCTGTTAATTCTATCTCTAAGTTTAAAGTTGCTCTTTCAATTCCTTCTTTACTCTTAGTATTAAAAATCCATCTATAACTATCAAATACTCCATGAAAAGTAATATTACTATTTAAATCAATCTTACTTATATAAGTTTCATTTGTATATGTATAACTATTTTTAGGAAAAGCTGTAGCAATATTTACTGGTATAATAAAACTTACAACTAAAATCAAACTAATTATCTTTAAAAGTTCTTTTATATTCTTCTTCATTAGTACCTCCTACTCCCTTATTCAAACCTTTCAGTTTTATACCATTTAACCTCTTGCTTTAAAATCGTGTCCTTCATAAAACTATAGAAACCAAATCCAGCTACTATACCCCAAAGCTTACAATATGTAAAATACATTATGGCTATAATAAAGAAATTCTTTAAAGTCAATTCCCCTTTTTCTGTAGATATACACACCAGCAATGATAATATAAAAACAGATACTGCCATAACCCATAGTGCAATACCATACCCTTCAATATTTAATGTAATAAGCCCCAACATTGATAAAATAAATAATAAATCCGAAATAATATTTGCACTTAAAAAGAAAAAATATACCATAACATAATAAGCAATATCAAATCGTGTTGCTCCTGAATCCCTTGCAAAAATATATTTAACATTCTTTAAAACCACATATATATTTCCTTTTGCCCATCTTGTCCTTTGCTTAAACCAAACCTTTAATGTTTGAGGTTCTTGCTCCCAAGTTACAGCAAGTGGCATAAATTTAATTTTATACCCCATTCTATATAATCTAAAACTTATTTCAGTATCTTCTGTAACTGCTTTTGTGTCCCATCCCCCCATTTCTTCTATTAAAGATCTTCTTATAATAAAGTTTGTGCCAGGAATGGTACATAAATTAAAGAACTGCCACCTTCCAGCCTGTGACATCCACTGGAAAGCTAAAGTTTCAATATTTATAAAGGCAGTTAACATATTTACTTTCTTATTTCTACATCTAAACTTCCCTATAACAGCACCTAATTGTTTATCTTCTTCTATGGTTTGAACTAGGTATTTTAATGCTTTAGACTCTGGCGTATTATCAGCATCATATATAGCTAAATATTCACCCCTACTTAAATCTAAGGCAATATTTAATGCATTAGATTTTCCCTTACCACCTGTTATATTATCTGTATTTATTACAATGAAGTTTCTATTTGGATACCTATTTTTTACGTTTTCTAGTATTTCAGCTGAATTATCTGATGAATTATCATTTATAATTATTACTTCATATCTATCCTCTGGATAATCCAAATTTAACAATGATACTGCAGTCTTCTCTATTACAATTCCTTCATTATGCGCAGGTACCATAATACTTACAAATGGATAATGCTCCAATTCCTCTTTCATTTTTTTGTCATTTGTTTTTGTATAATAAATATACCCTCCAATTACTAAGACAATGTTTACAGTTATAACAACCCATATAGTCCCTAGGGAGTATAATAAAAGATAGTCAAAAATATTCATATTCCTTTACCCACCTACTTGAAATATTTCTTTTTATCAATTCTTCTACTATTAAAAAAGAAAATTATAAAAATACATATTGCTATTAATGTAATAGTAAATATCCCTTTATTAAAGTCACTTAAACTCACCTTATCTTCTTCCTCTATTTCTTCATTAATAAAAGCCTTACTATATTCTTTATTAGATATAAACCTTTCAGTATATACACTTTTCCCATTTAGAAATATCCCTTTATAATTCCCTTCAATTTTATAGTTACCAAAAGAAATCTCCATATCCATTCTTTTAGTAGGATTTGAAAAAACAATTCCTGATGATAACATTTCTTCTACTGTTTTTTGAAACAAATCATTTTCGGTGTTTCCATTAATAGCTAAAGCTACTCCATGGTAATATTCCTTATCTAGCTTTTTCCACTCCTCTTCCACAAGAACATTTTTTATTCCTTTAATATTAAGACTCCTTATATTTAGATTTCCTATATCTCTATTATTCCAAAGCAAAACTGAATTGCTTCTGTTTATAAAGTTTTCTTTATCATAACTATATATCCACTCATTTGGTACTGTAAGCCCCACTGGATATATCCAATAATTAACAAAACTTTCATATGCTAAAGTCATTTTACTAATAAGCTCACTAACCTGAATATTTTGAGACTGATATATATATGGTGATGATATAAATATTGTTCCTCCATTTGCAGCACAATACCTTAAGGCTTCAGTATATCTTTTCATAGAATCAAAATTTTGATTTTTAAACACAGGCATTGCATCTACAATAAAGTTAATTCCTCTTTCTTTTAGATACTCTACTTTTTCAACCAATTCTTTTAAACTATCATATGGATAGACATTTTTTAAAACAAGATAAGTGCCTTTTTTAGAATTATCTATATTAAATTCCCTCTCTAGATATCTTTTTAAAATTAGTTCATTTCCTCTATCTAACATATCTAAATTACTTTCATTAAAGGTAACTACATTTGAATTATTCTCTTTTATACTATTAACCTCATTATTCAGCTCATCTTCAACGGCTAAAACTACAACACCTGAGGCATTAACCACATCCTCATTTGTGTATTCATTCCACCTTTTTATTTTTAAGTCAGAGCCACTTGTTACCATAACTCTTACTAATTTATTTAACAAATTCTCATTAGCTGTAAACTCCTTATAGCTATCAAATATAATTAGAAAATACTTATTTTCAGTATCTGCTTTTATAGTTCTAACAGAAAATGTAGAAAATAGCATTATACATAAAAGAAATACCAAGCTCCTTTTTTTAAACATCGTATTCCAATTCCTTCTCTGCTCTTTCAATGAAATCCATTGAATCATTTATTGATTCATTTATAGTGTATGAACCTATTTGAACTTCTATATTTAAATCATTATATAGCTGTTCTTTTCCAATTTTTAATTCACCTATAGATTTTTTCAGTCTATTTTTTACAATACTAGTTCCATCCTTATCTGAAATTATAATAAAAGCAAATGTGTCATCATCTAGAATATATTTTCTATCTTCAAACCTTAAGGAATCACTTAATTCTTCTGAGCACTTAACTAAAACCTTATTAAAATATTCTTTTCCTACAATCTTTACAAGCCTATTTCCATGTTTAATTCTCACAAGAATTAGACTTACTTGAACGTTATATCTTTTATAAAGGTTAATATATACAGGCATTTCTTCCATAAAGGCACTTAAATTTCTTAATCCAGTTGATATATCTACCTTTATAAACTTTTCATTATATGAAATTATCTTTGCATAATTATTTTCAAGATTCTTAATTTCTTCTGATAAGAAGGATACAACCAATGCAGTTACAGGTATTATAACTATCCAGAAAAAAACTTCTTCCTCTATTTTCACATTAGAAATCACAGAAATTAAAAAGTTATAGGAGGTATAGACAAAGTCTATTATTAAGATTATTACTAAAACAAAAGTTCTACTTAAATAATAACTTGCTAAGGCTACAATCATTACAAGTGTAATCATTATATAATTCTTAATGTCAGAACCTAAGTTTAAGTAATTAAAAGAAATGGACAGTATTAAAAAATATGCTATAAGTAAACTTATAGATATATCTATTTTATTATTTGCTTTATAATCATTCATCCTTAGTCAACTTCCTTTCCACTGTTTTTTATCATTTGTACGATAAAATTTATCAAAATCAAATCAAAGCTTAAATTAAATAGAAATACGTGCTTTGATAAATCTGCATCTCCTGCTCCTATTACAGATGTGAATATTTGAGATAACCCAGCCAAATACACATATATAAAGCAATCTTCAATGAGAATTGATTTCTTATCCTTGTTATTAAAAGCTTTTTTATACCTTTTAAAGGAATAAATAAAATATACTCCTGAATACACTATTGCAAATAAAAGTCCTTTAGGCATTATAAACTTCTTTAATGAACTCCATAATACAAAGAAATTACTCTTTGCTCCAAATTCCTTCCCTTCTATCTTTTCAAAGTTCCCCATTGCCTCTGGTCTTATTTCATAAGCTTTACTAAAGCCCATATCTAATACTTTTTTTAAAGCAGATGGGTGGGTTGTGTAATATTTTATAATGGATCCAATAGAGTATTTATTATAGAAGTTTTCTAATAACCTTTCATCATATGGAGAAATTGATGGTGTTTCCTCATAGAATATTTCACCTTCTAATAAGGAATAACTTCCCTCTATTCCAAAGTACTTTAATATTTTTTCAGGATCATTCTCATGTAATAATACCCCTCTATTCATTGCATGAAATCTATTTATATAATCAAAATCCCCCTTAATAGATTTATAAAAAAACAATGCAGATACTACAAATATAATGGATAATGCTATAGAACCTGCTCTTATGATTTTATCTTTAGTAGAAAATGCTACTCTTAAAATAAGTATTGCTATTAATATACCAATAGGTGCTAATTGTTGTTTAGCCCCAAAAAACAAGAAAACAATACATGAAAACAGAATAAGATTTAATAGATTTATTTTATTAAATCTTATAATATATAATATTATTCCTATACTTAATAAAAACGTAGGGACTACCACTCCTTCTCCATAGAAAGAATTGAAGTAAGATATATATCCAGTATCACAAAATATTACAACATATAACAAAGAAATTAGATATTTTAATCTTTCTTTTTTTAAATATGATGTAAATACTTTTACTAATAAATATCCTGCTATGGAGTGTACAAAGAGTAGTAAGCCCCCTAAAAATCTTATATCAAATATTTTATTACTATAGAATATTTGATTTATTCCTAAAGCAAGTTTTATGAAAAATGATTGAGTAGATATCAATAAAGTTTCTGATTCATTATAATACTCATAAATGCCATAATCCTTATTAAAATATCCCAAAATTTTCTCATCTTCTTCTATTGGCAAATGATATAAATCGTTACTACTCATTATTCTAAAATAATCTCCATTATCGGCAACACCAATTATAGGTCTGATAAAAAGTGTAATACCTCCAATAATCAATATTAGAAAAAATGTCAATAATTGCGGACTTATCCTCTGCCCTAGAGCAAATAAAGCTCTTTTAATTCTTTTATTCATTTGTAATCACCTAATTATCTTTAGTTCTTTAATTATATCTTATTTTATATTTTCCCTATTATCATCAACAATATCTAAAGATTTATCAATAATATGAGATAGAATATATACATATTTCATAAATACTTCTTTAAAATCACCAATGGTTGTATCTTGTTTAAAATAGAATTCAGTATAAGCTATACTATTTGTGCCTTCATACTTTTTAATATAAGGATCTCCCAGTTTATCAATTTCATTATGTACAACTTCTAATACTAAATTTCTTCTTTTTTCAAATGCGTCAACATTTTTACTATTTGCAACATTCTTAAGTTTATATCTTGTAATATATGGATTAGGCTCATAATGTACATATAGTACCAACTTCTCATTAGTAACATGGAACTCTGCTTCAATATGAATTTCATAAGTTTCTTCTCCAACTTCATACAATCCATATTCCCACTTTGCTTCTTTACCTATCCATCTACTCTTTACAAGCTTAGATATAAAACTTAGCTCGTCTCCACCTGCACCTTTCCCAAAAAACCTTACAGATAAATTATCTGGGTAATCCAATGAAAGCATCAATGTCCTAAAGTGTATAAACATCTTTTCCTTTTCATTACTATCAAGAAGAATATTTATAGACTGTGTGTTAGCTGGAAGCTCTTTAAGACTATAATATCTAATCATATTAGCTCCAAAGTCTTTATACAACCTATTTAATCCTTCATCTTCTATCTCTACCCACACATCATTTATTAAATCCTTAAAAGTTTTATTAATATACCTATCATCTTCCTTAAGCTCGTCCTCAAGCAATGTTAAATAGATACACTGAAATTTAACCTTCTTATCATTATTATACCCTTGAATAAGCTCTGTTTTAGCTACTTCTTCAGTATAAATAAAGGTTTGATTATGACCTTCATTTGCTTTTAATTTCTCCTCAATAACAGATATAACAATTTCATTTGCATTTTCAGCAATTACAATAATATCTGGTACCCCCCTTGATGTAGAATTTTTAGTATAAGCTTCTACTTCAAAGCTATCTATATCAGGTACCTCCAATATATGTTTACCAAATGCATTTTTGAAATTATTGGAATTATTAATTAAACCCACTATCATATTACCTATTATTTCTTCATTAAAAGTAACTCCTAATAAATCCATAGTATTTATTGGCACTATCTCATCCCCCTTTTGACCCATAATAATTAATTTTATCATATAATAGCCTTATTTTACATCTTTTTTCTATACCTTGTAAATCTTTGCCAATTATATTAAATTTGTAAATACCATCCTATTTATGCATTGATAAGTAATACTCTCTTTTAATTTGCAAAAACTCCTCTAGATCATTTAGGAATTGAAATAATAATGCCCTATTCTCAAATTCATCTCTACTCTTTGGTAAATCCATTTGTTTGTATATATCTCTTAAATAATTAACCTTATTAATTAACTGAAGACAGTCATTTTCTTCAGCTAGATTATTTGCCACCTCTTTAGTTAAGTTTGAAAGCATTTTAGTTTGCTCATACTTCATATAAAACCTTTGAAAATGCTTTTTCATTCTTTTTATTGTGTCCATCTGCATAATTCTCATATCTATATACTTTATAAATTGCTTCTTTTCCTTAAATAGATAATTATTATTTATCTCTAAAGCTAATGTTTTTGTGGAAGCAATAGTTTCTTCTATCTCATCTAAAACCTTCTGCTCATCTATTGGTACAGCATGAGTAATTAAAGTTTCCCCCATGGAATAAAGTATTTTTCTATATCCCTCTTCAATATTTTCTTTATTCTCTTCAAACTTATGTTCTAAAGACTCAGTGAATAAATTAAATATAAGAGCTACCCCTATACCAATTAAGGTTAGACCAAACTCATTTATAACCCAATAAATATCTATGGGATTACTAACTAATAGATGAGTAGATAAAACAGACCCAACTACCATACCTTCTTGCAAGGAAAATCTTTTTGTTATTGGAACAAATATTAAAAGAAATAGTCCAAAAACTATTGGATTAGTACCAAGAAGTAAATATAGAAAATAAGATAATAATATTGCTATAGATACTGCAATAAATCTTTTTATTGCAACTAATATAGATTCAACTCTAGTACCTTGTATACTTAATATTGATATAATTCCTGCAGTAACACTAAATTCTAAGCCTAACCTTGTTGCTATTATAATTGAAATTGTAGCTGATAGTACAATTTTCACTGTATTAGAGTATAGTGTTTTTTTCATAAACCTTTTCCCCTATTTTATATAAAATCCATTTGTATAAGTTTCTTTATCATACTTTATTTCTATTCCATTAACCATTTTTTCATCCTCTTTTTTATATACAAAAGGAATATCATCAATTTCTACTAACATATCCTCTTCACTTTTATAACTTGGATAAATTTCATATGCAGGTCTTCCACACCCTCTAAAGACCTTTATTCTTATGTAATTTTCACTACTATCCTTTATTATATCTTCTAAAGCTTTTTTAGCCTTTTCATCAAATCTTATGTTCATATCTTAATTCTCCCTTACATATTCAAATCTATATTTTTGTTTTACTTCTGGATATTTGTCATGGTCTACTTCACTTGCAAACATCTCTAAAGGTCTTACAAAAGTTCTAAATTCTCCATATAGCGCCTTATATACAACAAGCATTTCACCAGTTTCTGTATGCTCTGCTATATCAATTACTTCATATTCATTTCCCTTAAAGTGTCTGTAAATTCCAGGTATTATTTTATTCATCTATTTCACCTCAAATACAATTATACAAACTTTTTCATATAATTAAATACCTTTTTCGCTTTATTTAGTCATGACTCTATTATTTATAATTTTTAAAAATTTATTAATATTTACTATATATAATTTACTTACTACTATTTAATGATATTATAATATATAAGAGGTGATTAATATGACATTATCTAGTAATAATAATAGCTTGAGTAAAAAAATAGATTTATATAGAACTGTATTATCTGATGAGTTCATGCGCAAATTCAGTAAATTTAATAATATAGACGACTTTTTCAACTCTTGTAATTGTATTATTACAACAGAAGAAGATTTTAATAATATAGATATTGATGAATTTAATGATTATATACAAAAAAATACTAAGTTTGGTTCTTGGAATGATATGATAGAAACAGCAAGAATTGCATTCAGCAAATATAAACTTAACTTACTATAAATAATTCTATATGTTTCTCCACATACTAGATGTGAATTCTATAACAAGGAGGAATATATAATGAAGTACGGAAAAATATTAGCAGCAGTTCTTATCGGATCTACACTTCTTATTGGATGTAGTAATGATAAGAATAATGATACCAATAATGGTAATAACAGCAATCCACCATCTACTGAACAAAGCCAAAATCCTGGAAATTCAACAGGTACAGAAAAACCTGATATAATTACTTCCCCATCTAAGGTTACAGATGATGTTACTTTAGTTGAAGCTTTAAATGAAACTGGTCCTTGGATAGTAATACCTCAGAATGATATTAAAACTGATAAAGACATAGTTGTTTCTAAACTTACAACTATTCCTGAGGGAAAAGTTGGACGTAATATTTCACTTTATGCAACTGATGAAAATCAAAATGTAGTTAAAGAATTTACACTAACTGCACCTAGATTAACAATTGCTGCTGATGACGTTGAATTAAAACGTGGTACATTTGTTGGAGACATATACGTTCAAGGAAAGAACTTTAAAATCTCAAATACAAAGGTACAAGGAAACATATACTTCCAAAACCAAGAAGCTAAAGACACATTTAAATTAGATGGAGATGCTTCAGTTTCAGGTGTACAAGAAGTAAAAAAGTAAAATAAAAATCACAGAGTAAAATCCTCTGTGATTTTTATTTAATTAATTATTTAAAAGATCGAACATTTCCTTTACTGTTCTCTTTACATTATCAGGTAACTTATCCAAAGCCTTTTTTCTTTTCTTTTCATCTAATTGCATTATTCTCATAACTTCCTGTTGAAGTCCAGGTATGTTATTTAAATCTTGAGTAAGTTGAGCAAACTTTTGTGCGAAAGCAGGATCTTGCTGCATTCTTTGTTGAACCTTTACTATTAGTTCATAAGGATTCATCCTAATCCCCCATAAATTATTTAAATCATATTTTATCTTATTCATTTTTGCTTTAAAGGTTCTTAAATTTTGCTCTTAAAACACTTTCTAATTAAACTCTATTACATTCAATCCTATTTCATCATCAAATTTTCTACCAATAACTCCATTTATTCTATGTATTATTATTTCACAAGTAGCACTAATTACAGCTTTATTTAAATGACCACCAACTACGCTTCCATCTTCTCTACCAAAGTTTGCATGAAAATGTAAATATGGTTCATTATCTTTTACTGATATATTCCCTGTAAGGCTTGTCATCTCCATTTCCTCTTTATACTCACTAGAAAAATATTTCTTTTCCTTTACTTTATACAAGCCTAAAATCACATTATCTACTGCACCTATAGCTGATACAGAACCTGCACTTATAGCTTTTTCTTTGCATAATTCTGTAATTTCTGAAATTATTTCTTCTCCCTTTTCTAATTTCATTACAATTGTGTCTCCAAATACTTTATAAATCATTATAATCATTCCCTTTCTAGATATAAAGTTGTAGATATGTAAAAGAATCCTCTGCCTATTACGGTAAAGGATTCTAATTTTTACTTACATAAATAATTCTGTTTTACTAATTTAATTATTTCTTTAGCTTCATTTGCTTGTTTTTTAGGCACCTTAAAAGAAATAGGCGCACTATAAAAAGCTCCACTTGTAGCCATTACTGTATTTCCATCAACACCAATTTTAACATCAACATCAAGATCAAAATTACCTGCTGTTTCATAAGTAACACTTTTTATATTTTTCGCTGGGAAAAATTTAACCTCTACTTTTTTACCGGTTACACCTTGTACATCAACTAAATATAATCCCAAGTTAGTTAGAATTATAGAATCTCTTATAAATTGAAATGAAGCTATTATTTCTTCCCCATCTAAAATATGATCATTAACATATTTTAAATCTGCTCCCATAGTAGCATTACCAACTAGCTTATCATAAATACCCATTTCATCGCCTCCAAATCATTTATTAATATAATAATATCATATTTTTGTGTAAACCTATACTAATTTATAATATAATCTTCTAAATATTCATTAGCAATATATGAGATTTCACTCCTTAAATTGTTTAACATATTTAATTCTCCACTTTTTAAATCCCTTACCTCATTAACTATTAAATTTATACTATTATAAAACTCTTCTATTTCATCTGTACCTAATAAATCTATTTTATCTTCTATAGGCTTAGGTAAATATATATCTTCATCTATTCCTGATATCTCATATACCTCAATCTGCTCTATCATAGCCACTACTATAGTAGTTATTTCATTTAAAGTAAACTTTACTTTCTCCATTTTCTTCTCCTATTACTTTATGATAAATCATTATATCCTTAAGATAACCTTATATCAACATTAAATTAATTACATATATTTGCAAATATCCTTTATATTGTTATATAATCTAAAGGGAATATTTGTATTTTCAAAAAGGGGGGTAAATATGAAAGATAAATTTCTTAATAATCTAAGTGAAAAAATCACTCTTAACGCTTTGGGGAATAAAGAGGCTGTTATTGGTTCTATAGATGGCTTTAGCTTTACTATAGTTGCTAACAAAAATACATATAATCTTGTATTACCAGTAAAGCTTTCAGAAACTTATACAAAAATGAAGTTATTATACTTCTTAGACAACTTAAAAATTGATTATGACAAAATAAATGATATACTTTACTCTAATTCAAACATTATTGTTAGTTATACACCTAAAAAGATAAATGATCTTTATGTAGATGAATTTATTGAAATACTAAATAAAATTACTAATGAACTATCACTTAACAATCTTTCAAGTTGCTGTGGTTTATGTGGTGAAGTTGTTAGCATTTCTCCATTTGCAATAGATGGAACACTAGTGCTATGTTGTGATAACTGCAAAAATAATGTACATGCTGATATTGCTTATAAACAAGAATCTATAAGAGAGCTTCCAAACAACATTCCACTGGGAATAATAGGTGGAATACTTGGCTCTTTAATAGGTGTTGCAGTATGGATGTTTGTAAACTATTTAGGATATATCTCTGCACTTTGTGCAATACTGCTTGTATTTTGTTGTATAGCTGGATATAAAAAGTTTGGAGGTAGGATTAACATTTCAGGTGTTTTAATAACTTCATTAATTATTATACTTATGGTTTTCCTTGCAAATTACTTGTCCCTTGGAATTTCATTATATTCAGAATTTAAAGATATAGGAGCTTCTTTGTTAGATTGTTTATTAGACATTCCTGCATTACTAAAAGTTCCTGAAGTAAAAAGTGCTTTTATAAAAGACTTAGGTGTAAGCTATTTATTCACTGTAATTTCTGCAATATCAATTTTTGCCAAAACTTATAAAGAAGATAATTACAAAATTAGTACTGAAGAGATAACTTATTAAAATACAAATAAAGATACTAGATTTATATAAAATCTAGTATCTTTATTTTAAAAACCATTATTTTTACTAACATCCCCATACCAATATCCACTTTTTTTCAATGATCTCTTTAATCCATTTTCCCTGTCTACATGTACAAATCCATACTTATTCTTGAAAGCATTAGACATAGACCAATTATCCATAAGTGACCACATGTGATATCCAAAAACATTAGAGCCTTCATTTTGAGCCCTCCAAATCCACTTTAAATGTTCCTTTACAAATTCAATTCTAGCATCATCATGAATAAAACCTGCATCATCCATATCCTCAATATCACCTTTATATCTTCCAATTCCATTTTCTGAAATATATACTGGAATATTATCATATTCATCCCTTAACATTATTAAAATATCATAAATACCCTCAGGATAAATTTCCCATCCCCTATCCTTGTTAAAGATTCTATTAGGCATTTCGTAATGTTCAAAGAAATATTCAGGACTTTCTACTTTTCCTCCACTTATATGTTCTTTAGCCTTTACCCTTCTTGGAAAATAGTAATTGAATCCTAAAGTTTCTATGGTGTTATTTTTTATTAACTCTAATTCTTCTTGTGTATAAAACTCTTCTAATAAATTATATTTTTTTAATAATTCTACTAATTCCCTATTGAATTCTCCCTTTACCATAGGATCAAGGAAGCTATTTGTAAAAAATAGTTTGCAAATCTCTGATGCCTTAACATCTTCCTTATTATTATAATCTCTAGGATATACTGGTGACATACTTAATATGGTCCCAATAGTACTATCACTTCTTAAAACCCCATCTTTTCTAAGTCTTTTGAATACTTCTACAGCTTTTGCACTAGACAGTATAGTATAGTATGTAGCTTTTACACCTCTTTTTAAATCCTTTATTATTGGATAATGAAATCCATAAATATATGAACCTTCTATGGGTACTATAGGTTCATTATGAGTAAACCACTTCTTTACTCTATGCCCAAATAATCTAAAAGCAATTTCTGCATATTCTTTATATTTATCAACAACATCTAATGACTCCCAGCCACCTTTTTCTTGCATAATCCAAGGCATATCAAAATGAAACAAACAAACAAAAGGTTCTATTCCATTATCTAATAGCTTATTAATTAAATCATTATAATACTTAACTGCTTTTTCATTAACTATTCCATCTCCATTTGGTATTAACCTTGACCATGCTATAGAAAACCTAAAGGAGTTATGATTCATTTTTTTCATCATCTTTATATCTTCATCATACATATGATAAAAATCTACCGCTACTTTATTTCCCTCGCCACCAAAAAATCTTTCAGGTTCCTTCTTAAACCACACATCAAAAGTAGTATCACTTTTCCCATCACCTTCATGGGTTCCTTCTGTTTGAAGTGCTGAAATAGCAGTTCCCCAATAAAATCCTTCATTAAATTTATAATTCATATATATCCTCCATACTTTCTACTAAAATAACAGGTAGCCTAATGTTATAAACCAGGCTACCCTTTTAATTAAGCTTTCTTTAAATCCTTATACATCTCTATCATTTCTTCTACTAAACTTTTTATGATTTCTGCACTCATCATTTGATCCTCTGCATGCATTAGTATTAGTGAAAAATCCACCTTTTCTCCTGCTGCTTCTTGCTGAATTAATGATGCATGTGCGTGATGACCATCAGTTAAATACTGATTAGATCTTTTCAAATTTTCATCAGCCATCTCATAATTGCCTTTTCTAGCTTCTCTAATTGCCTCTATAGATAATGACTTTGACATTCCTACATTACTTATTATTTCAAATGATATAAGTTCTAACCCTTCCATTACTCTTCTCCTACTTCTTCTCTATACGTTTGCCATTTGGGATTCTAAATTCCCCTCTGCTTCAGCTTGCTTTTGAGCAGATTTACTAGCAGCTATAACGAATGGAGCATAAATTAAAACACTAACAGCTAAACATATAAAGCCACATACAAGTGACATTACATCTGAACCACCTGTTCCTAAGAATGGTATTAATGGTCCTGGTGTTGTCCAAGGCACCCCATATGCTACCGGTGGCATTATTTCCAGTACCACCACAAACATATAACCCAGTAATATGTTTACAACTGGAGTAATAATAAATGGAATTATATATATCGGATTTAATACTATTGGTAACCCAAAGATTATAGATTCATTTATATTAAATAATCCTGGAGCTAAAGATAATTTTGCAATACCTCTTTGGTCTTGTGCCTTACTAAATAAAAATATGGCTATAATTAAACCTAAAGTACATCCTGATCCTCCATAGTTTGCAAAAGCATCATTCATTCCTCCCCAAGTTACTGGAAATGGAGCTCCCCATGCAGTACCATTTTGTGCAACATATGCTAAGTTTGCATTATTTGCTTCTGCAAACATAGTATCTCTAACCGCTGCAATAGTGTTTGGGCCATGAATTCCCATAACCCATAGTAATTGTGAAACTAAAGCAAATACAACAACTGAACCAACATTATTTCCAAGTTTAGTTAAAGGTCCTTGAACAACATTGTATACAATTTCGTGTAATCCACCTGGGGCAATTTTAATAACAATAAAGTTGATAATAGCGAAAGAAATTGTTACAATCATAATAGGTAGTAAAACTTTAAAAGTTCTTGCTACTGCTGGTGGAACTTGTGGTGGCATTTTAATTTCTAATTTGCTTGTTTTTGATAATCTAGACATTAACTCACCAACAAGTAAACCTACTATAATAGCTACGAATAAACCTTGCGCACCCATATATTTTGTTGCTAAGTGGTTAGCGCCTTCTACAGCAACATAGTCTGGGTAGATTATAAAGAATACTGATATAGCTGTTAATCCTGTCAATAAATCATCAGCTTTCATTATTCTTGCAAGGTTTCTAGCTACTAGAAATACAATTAATATTGCTAGTATGTCTACTGACCCCTTTAATACTGGACTAAATATTGCTTGATAATCAGCTAAATTAGGAAATATTTCTCCTAGCTTAAATATCTTAGCAATAAATCCATCTGGTGATAACAAAACAAAATTAAGTAATATCATTAGGGATCCTGCCATTGTAAGAGGGAATGTTAAAATAAATGCATCTCTTACCGCACAAATATGTCTTTGTGCATTTAGTTTTGTAGCAATTGGTACAAGAGCTTTTTCAATTCCTACTTGAAACTTGTCCATAAAACTCATTTCTTTTCCTCCTTAAATATTATTTATATCATTAAGCTAAGATTAAGAAATCTTAGTCAATGCACTCTCTAATATTGCCTTTCCATTCATTGTTCCATATAACCTCATGTCTATTACTTCTACTGGAATCCTTCCTGCAACTAAAGCGTCTACTTGTGGCTTTTGGAAACGTACTTGAGGCCCTAATAATACAATATCAACACTATCTACTACTGTTGAACATTCTGATACAGGTAATGCTTCTATATCTATTTCTATTCCTTGTTCTATTGCAGATTCTTTCATTTTATTAACTAATAAACTTGTTGACATTCCTGCTGCACATACTAATAATATTTTTTTCATAAAAACTCACTCCTTAATTTTAAAAGTTTCAATTTAGATTCATTTAAATGTCTTCACCATTACTTTTTATTACATCCTTATACCAATAAAAGCTTTTCTTCTTAATTCTTCTTAAATCCTTTACATCATTTTCATCTCTATTTACATAAACAAAACCATATCTCTTTTGATATCCATTTAGCCAACTTAATAAATCTGTAAATGACCAAGTACAATATCCCAAAAGTTCTACTCCATCAGTAACTGCTTCTTTACAAGCTTTTACATGATTTTTTAAATACTTTATTCTATAATCATCATTTATTACATCACCCTCTTGAAGCTTGTCAAACTCTCCAAGGCCATTTTCAGTAATTAAGATTGGTAATCCATATTTACTTGTTAATCTTCTTAATCCTATTCTTAACCCTGTAGAATCAATTTCCCAATCCCAATTTGTACTATCAAGATGTGGATTTTTTTTATTTTTATATACTCCTGGTATTCCTCCCTCTTCTTGAGTTCCTTTTTCACCTGAATTATTCATTCTATAATTTCTAGTCACTCCATCTAGGGGATTCATTGCAACTGTAGATGTTCTGTAATAATTTATTCCTATAAAGTCTGCCTTACCCTTTTCTAAAAGTTCTAACTCCTCATCTTCAATAACAGGAGCGATTCCTAGCTTTTCATAATTTTTAAGTGTAAATGATGGATAAGTCCCTTTACAATAAACATCTAACCACCAACTACAATTTATGTCCTCAGCATCCTCAGCTGCTAATATATCTTCTGGATTACAACTATATGGATATGTAGGTGAGAAAGCAAAGCTTGGCCCTATCATACCATTAGGTACAAATAACCTAAATGACTCTATAGCCTTTGCATTTGCAAGATTAGCTATATGATTAGCTTGTAACATTCTTTTGATATCCTTTACACCAGGTGGGTGCAAACCTTCTTTATAACCTAATCCTATAAACACATTCTGTTCATTTAAAGTTACCCAATATTTTACCCTATCTCCATATCTCTTATATAAAGTTATACAATAATTATTAAAATCTTCTATGATATTCTTAGACTCCCATCCTCCATATAAATCTTGAAGTGCTTGAGGTAAATCCCAATGATATATTGTTATGATTGGTTTTATATTGTTTTTCAATAATTCATCAATTAAGTCATCGTAAAACTTTAAGCCCTCTTCATTTACTTCTCCTCTTCCTTCTGGGTATATACGACTCCATGATATTGAAAATCGATATGCTTTTAACCCCATTTCAGCCATTAATGCTACATCCTCTTTATATCTGTTATAGTGGTCTACTGCTATATCTCCATTAGTTCCCTTAAACGTTGCACCAGGAATTTTAGTATATATATCCCATATACTTTCTCCTTTGCCCCCATCATTCCAAGCTCCTTCTACTTGATAAGCAGCTGATGCTGATCCCCACAAAAAATCATCTCTGAAAGCATCCAATTTAGTATATATCATTATATCAACTCCTTTCATTCTGCCTTACAAGCTTATTATACCCCCTCTAAAGACTCTTTGTAACCCAATTAGGTCCTTAAAAAACATGTCCTACTCTTTAATAAATTGATACCCAAAAGTAACATCTTGTTTTTTTATTTATCTGTATTTTTAATAAAAAAGGTGGAGTGGATATTTATTTCCCTTGTTCCGTCGCAAGCTCCAAGTCACATGGAAACAAATATCCATCCCACGCGTACTAAAGGTAAGGAAATTATAAAATTACTATCCTTGATTTTATATTTTTTTAATATGAATTTATAATAATACCTTTGAGTTATAGTCAATTGAAATTTTATACTTTCCTAGACATTAAAAAATAAGACTCCTTACATAATAGTTCATGTAAGGAGTCTTATTACTTTAAATTCTATATTCATTATATAATTTTTTACCTATTCTCTCTATTATATATAATACCGGTAACTGTGTTGTAATATCACTGTCCCCTACCTTTACTTGTTGAACATAATATGAAAGGTTTAAGTCCGACATTTTGGCAAGGGTGCAATTCTCTGTATTGGTAATACTAGCAACTGTGCAGCCTTCCTTTTTTAATCTAGTAACATGATCAATAATAGTTGGAGTCTCTCCACAAACTGATAGTGCTATAACTAAAGCATTAGTAGAGTAATATCTAAAATTTGTAGGGAAAAATGGGTCATCTATATGTACTGCAAATTTTCCTATGGAAGAAAGATACCTAGCTGCATACTTACACAATATTCCCGAAGAGCCTATTCCAACAAAAATCACTGTATTGGCGTTTTTAACCATATTACATAGTCTGTCCAATTTGTAATCTAAATCACTATTATCTATGCCCTTAAGAAAGTTTACTATCTCTGATGCATCATCACTTACTTTTTTTATATTTTCTTCTTCTATATACATTTTAAATCTAACTTTAAACTCTGAAAATCCTTCACATTTTAGTTTCTTGCAAAATCTTAGAATAGTAGTTGTTGATACATGAGCTTCATCTGCTAATTCCCTAATTCTCATATACATAACTTTTTTTCTATTCATCATTATATAGCTATATAATGAAAGCTCTAACTCATTTAAACTTTGTATAACCTCATAATTAAACATATTACTGTCAACCCCATTCGTCATTAATCGTTTACAGAAACATTATAACTAACTTCTGCTTAATATACTAGTTTTTTATACAAAATTAAGATTTAACATTTATTATTGCTCCAAATATATTAGCATCATTATTATATTTGCATGCTCTTATATCAGTAGTAATAACATCCGAACATAAAAACTCAATACATTTTTCCTTGTATTTCTCTTTTAATAAATTAATAAACCAATCCTCCTCAGAGATGCCTCCACCTATACATATTACCTCTGGATTGTAAAAGGTTGTCATTGTAATTAACTGAACAATTATATTATTCATCCAATCTTCAACTGATTCAATTGCCTTCTCCTCACCATTCTTATATCTAAAAGTAACTTCACTTCCAAACTCGACTTTGTCTTTATCATCTACTTTTGAATTATATATTGAAACTAGAGCAGTTATTGAGGCATAATCACCTAATCTATCTATTTGTTTAGTTTTTAAGTTCATGAATGCTAAGTGATGAAATTCTCCTGCAAAAGAATCTTTTCCAAAAACAACTCCATTACTATCACATACACACCCACCAGTACCTGTCCCTATAATAAGAAATGCAGATGAACTACTTCCTTTAGCATTACCTATTTTGAATTCACAAAGCCCTGCTGACTTTGCATCATTTATTGATGCCACAATTTTTCCTGTTCTTTTATTAACTTCATTGTTAATATTGGTGCCATACATAATGCGAACATTAGGTGCTGCATAAGATTTCACATTAGACTCTTTATCTATAAGGCCTGGGGCACTTATTCCAATACTTTCAACTTCATGTAAATCTCCCATATTGGAACAAAGATAATCATAAAATCCATCCTTATCAGCAAACTCAACAGACTTTACCTTCCACTTATTAATAATGTTAAACTCTTCATCTACCTTAGCATACTTTATGAAAGTTCCACCTATATCTACACCCAAATAATGTTTCTTCATCATAAATCCCCCTTTGTACTTCTATTAATTTTATTAGTGATACTTATTTAAAAATACTACATATTATAAAAAATTAAACCTACTATATTACTTTAGTTACAAACTAAACATATTAGTAATTTGTTTTTTATTAAAAACATCCTGTTTTTTTACATATAAAAAGGGATTAGATATGCATCTATCCCTTTTTCATTTTATTCTATTGTTATTAAAGTCTCTTCTGTTATACTCGCCTCTTTATGTGCTGGTAAATCTATAAACATCTCACCTTCAAGCTTCTTAAATGCTACAGAAAGCATTAACTTAATTCTATTTAATTGATTCACCTCTGAAGCTCCTGGATCATAATCTACTGCTACTATATTGGATTCAGGATATTTTTCCTTAAGTGCCTTTATCATTCCTTTACCTGTTACGTGATTTGGTAAGCAAGCAAATGGTTGCATACAAATTATATTAGACGTACCACTTTCAATAAGTTCTATCATCTCTCCTGTTAAGAACCATCCTTCACCAGTTTGATTTCCTAAAGAAAGTATTTGTGATGCCATTTTTCCTAAATCTTTAATATGAGCTGGAGCATGGAATCTCTTAGAGTCATTTAAAGCCTTCTTCATAGTTTTTCTATAGCTTTCTAAGAACTCTATGACCATCATATATATATTTCTCTTAACCTTACTTTCACCAAGACATTTATACTTAAAGTCCTCATCATATGCTGTGTAGAAGAAGAAGTCCATTAAATCTGGCATTACTGCTTCAGCACCGTTTTCTTCAATTATATCAACAACATTATTATTAGCTGTTGGATGGAATTTAACAAGAATTTCTCCTACTAAACCAACCTTAGGCTTCTTTATATTTAATAACTCTAACTCATCAAATTCTTTAACTATTTGTTTTATATTTTTATTAAATGTTCTCTTGCTACCATTCTTAACATTTTCTTTAGCTATTTCATTCCACTTTTTATATAAAGCATTAGCAGATTCCTTTACTTTTTCATAAGGTCTTGTAGCATATAAAACTCTCATGAATAAATCCCCATAAACCATCCCCATAATAGCTCTATTAATTAAAGGTAGAGTAATTTTAAACCCTGGTTGTTTTTCAAGCCCTACAGCATTTAAAGATAATATAGGTACTTGTGGAAATCCTGCTTCCTTTAATGCTTTCTTTAAGAACCCAACATAATTTGTTGCTCTGCATCCACCCCCTGTTTGAGTAATAATGACAGAGGTATTATTAACATCATATTTACCTGATTTTAAACCATGTATTATTTGTCCTACAACTATTATTGATGGATAACAAGCATCATTATTAACATACTTTAATCCTTCTTCTACAGCCTCACTATCTATAGCAGGAAGCACTTCTAAATTGTAACCACATGACCTTACTGCCTGTTCTATTATATCAAAATGAATTGGAGACATTTGAGGAGCAATAATAGTATGTTTTCCCCTCATTTCTTTTGTAAATGTAGGATTTCTAAACTCTATTTTTTCCTCTACAGGCACATATCCATTTCTTTCTCTTTCTTCCATAGCAGCCTTTAAAGATCTTATTCTTATTTTAGCAGCTCCTAAATTGTTACCTTCATCAATTTTTAAGCATGTATATATCTTTCCTTTAGAAGAAAGAATTTCTGAAACTTGATCTGTTGTAACTGCATCAAGACCACATCCAAAAGAATTAAGTTGAATTAATTCTAAGGAATCATTCTTAGCTACAAAACTCGCAGCCCTATATAATCTTGAATGATACATCCACTGATCAACAACCCTTAAAGGCGAATCTAATTCTCCTAAATGTGCCACACTATCCTCTGTTAATACAGCCATATCAAAGGAGTTAATTATATCAGGTATTCCATGATTAATTTCTGGGTCAATATGGTATGGTCTTCCTGCTAAAACTATACCCTTCTTTCCAGTTTCCTTTAAATATTCTAATACTTCTTTAGCTTTATTTCTTATATCATTATCAAAGTTTTCTCTCTCTTTATAGGCCTCTTCAACTGCCTTTCTTGCTTCATCTATAGTTACATTAAAGTCCTTAAATTCTTCAACTATTCTTTCTGACAATACATCTTTTTCTTCTAAATTTAAAAATGGTTGAATAAATTTAATATTCTTCTCTTTTAACACATCCATATTATTTCTTATCACTTCTGGATATGATGTTACCATTGGACAATTATAGTGATTATTGGCATCCTTAAACTCTATTCTCTCGTAAGGAATACATGGGTAGAATATATTTTTTATCCCCCTATTTATTAATGCCATAATGTGTCCATGAGCAATTTTTGCTGGATAACAAGCAGATTCAGATGGTATTGTTTCTATTCCAAGCTCGTATATACTCTTACTTGAAACTGGAGAAAGCTCTACTCTAAATCCTAAATTAGTTAAAAGTGTAAACCAAAATGGGTAGTTTTCATACATATTAAGAACTCTTGGTAATCCTAAAGTCCCCCTTTTGGCTTCATCTTTCTTTAATGGAATATAATTAAAGGTTCTTTTAAATTTATACTTGTACATATTAGGAACTTCTTCTTTTATCTTATCTATTCCTAATCCTTTTTCACATCTGTTTCCAGAAATAAATTCTTCATCTGTAGAGAATTTATTAATTGTTAAAAGACAGTTATTTCCACAGCGACCACATCTCCTAAAATCAGAAGTCATTTGGAAGCTATCAACCTTTTCCTTTGAAAGAATAGTAGACTTTTCTCCTTCTACATATCTTTCCTTAGAGATAATAGCTGCTCCAAAAGCTCCCATAAGCCCAGCTATATCTGGTCTTACTGCTTCTCTTCCAGATATAAGTTCAAAACTTCTAAGAACGGCATCATTATAGAATGTACCACCTTGAACTATTATCTTTTCTCCCATTTCTTTTTCATCACGTATTTTAATAACCTTAAACAATGCATTTTTTATTACTGAATATGAAAGTCCGGCTGAAATATCTGCTATTTCTGCCCCCTCTTTTTGGGCTTGTTTAACTCTGGAATTCATAAACACAGTACACCTTGATCCTAAATCAACTGGTGATTTTGACTTAATTGCTTCCTTAGCAAAATCCTCCACCCTCATATTTAGTGATTTACCAAAGGTTTCAATAAAGGACCCACATCCTGACGAACATGCTTCGTTAAGTAAAATTGAGTCTATAACTCCATTTTTTATTCTAAGACACTTCATATCTTGTCCACCAATGTCTAGTATAAAGTCAACTCCAGGCAAGAAGTAATCTGCTGCCTTATAATGTGCAATTGTTTCAATTTCTCCTATATCTATATGTAATGCAGCTTTAATCAAAGCTTCACCGTATCCTGTTACTGCTGAGTTAATAATTTCTACTCCTTGTGGCAACTTAGAATATAGGTCTTTTAATATCTCTATAACCTTCTTTAAAGGATTTCCTCCATTACCACCATAAAAATCATAAACAATTTCTCCATCTTTATTAATTAACACCACTTTTGTTGTAGTAGATCCTGCATCTATACCTAAGAATACACCACCTCTACAATCCTCTAGTTTTCCTCTTTTTGCTTTTGATTTAGAGTGTCTCTTTTCAAATTCATCATAATCACTTTGTAATTTAAATAATGGTGATAATCTATCTACTTCCTCTTCATTTATATTTGATATATTTTCAACTTTCTTATGTAATTCTTTAAAGCTAATAAATTCTTTATTTCTTGATAAAAGTGCAGCGCCTATAGCAACAAAAAGCTGAGGGTTTTCAGGAAAAATCACTTCATCATCCTTTAAACCTAAAGTTTCAATAAATCTTTCTCTTAATTCAGATAAAAAGTATAATGGCCCTCCTAAAAATGCTACATTTCCCTTTATAGGCTTTCCACAAGCTAGTCCACTAATAGTTTGATTAACAACAGCTTGAAGTATTGATGCAGCTATGTCCTCTGCTTTAGCTCCTTCATTAATTAATGGTTGCACATCAGTTTTAGCAAAAACTCCACATCTAGAAGCTATTGGGTATATAACACTATGTCCCTTTGATAATTCATTTAACCCCATTGCATCAGTGTTTAATAGAGTTGCCATTTGGTCTATAAACGCACCTGTACCACCTGCACAAGTACCATTCATTCTCTGTTCTATTCCGCCTTTAAAATATGTAATTTTGGCATCTTCTCCACCTAATTCAATTGCCACATCTGTTTCTGGTATAACTTCTTCTACTGTTTTAGTACACGCTATTACCTCTTGAATAAAGTCTACATCTAACCACTTTGATACAGAAAGCCCTCCAGAACCTGTTACACCTACTGTAATTTTGCACTCTCCAACAACATCATAAGCCTCTTTTATTAAATTAATTATTGTGCTTCTAATATCAGAAAAATGCCTTCTGTATTCACTGTAAACAATATTCTCATTACCATCTAATACTATTAATTTTACTGTAGTCGACCCCACATCTAGCCCCATATTATATTTTTTCATAAATACACCTACTTTAGTAAATTTTGCCCCAAACTATATTATAGACTCCTTGAAACTTATTTCAAGAAAAGCACCAAAAATTTAAGAATGATTTAAAGATTTGTAACATTTGTTTACTATTGTAATTATTTATTTATATTATGAATATTCATAGAAAAATATGTATATATTATATTGCCAATGTCTATAATCATAATGAACTTATATTTTATACTTATGGAGGAAACTATGAATTTTTTTAGCGAAGGTAATAAACTTTACAATTCTCAAGATTATTTAAGAGCTATAGATTGTTATAAAAGAGCTGTTTCTAAAAAAGAAAATGAAGCTTGCTCCTACTATAATGCTGGTGTTTGCTTCATTAAACTTAAAGATTATGACAATGCTATTACCATGATACAAAATGCTCTGTCTCTTCAAAAAGATAGCAAGTATTACTTTAACTTAGGGTATTGCTATGCCATGAAAGAGGATTCTAATAAAGCTTTAGTTAACTTTAATATGGCTTGGGCATTAAATAATGATGATGATGACTGTGAAAAAGCAATTAAACTAATAACATCTAAAATCAGAAATAAGTAAATAACATTTCACATTCTTATATGTAGAAGACTGAAATCAATTTCGGTCTTTTCTTTTTATATTTTAGTTATAACCATATAAAAAATCCATTTTGCTCCAATCTTCTTTAAAAATATCTTGGCTATATCTAATTTCATATGCCTTAAAAAAGGAGCCAAATAACTTTAGCTCCTTTAAAATTCTCCTGCTATATTTTTAGTTCTGTGTGTTTCTTCAAAGTTTGATGAATCAAAATAATTACCTGAAATATAAAAAGTTGGATCTACATTTATCCACTTGCCTTCATCTTCAAGATATACCTGATTCCATGCATGACTTACAAACTCACTTCCATTGTAAGCATCACCTACAATAATTCTATTTTTTAATCCTATAGCATTACACATAGCTGTATAAAGACAAGCATAATCAAAACAAATTCCTCTTTTATCTCTAAAAGTTGGTATTGCTCCACTTTCAAAGGATGATGTATTTTCCATTATAGAATCTGCCTTTTCATCATCATAAATCACATTGCTTCCAACCCATCTATAAATACTTCTAGCTTTTCCTCTATCACTAGTATCTCTAGAAACTAATGCTTTTGCTTTATTATCTATGCTTGCATTAGATTTAACCCCTTCATCTAAGGTAATACCATTATAATAAATAATTTTATTGCTAGATATATTCTCCTTTAGTCCATTTGAAATAACTTGAACCTTTTTACTATCTACCATTTCCTCTAGTTTATCATAAGGCTTAAGTCCATCTAATATGCCTACTCTATAGCTTGAACTTACTAAATTATTATATAAAACTAAGGGAATACATATTAAAACAATAAAAATAATTCCCCTTATAAATCCAAATATAATAGAAAAAATTATAAGAAAAGGACTATTGTGTCTTAGTTTGTTTAAAGCAGAATTTAGTGAAAATGAATGAACCAATTTAAGTACTGAATATATAATAAACTTAACCACAGCAAATATTCCCACTAATAAAATAACATGAACTATTCCATTATCTCTTATTGAATTTTGAAATACTTGAGCTAATAAGTTACCAACCATAATGTCAAACTTTTCATAATAAGAAAGAATTATGAAAAATGTAACTATAGTTGAACACCCTGATAAAATTGGGTCTACTGCTTCGTTTAGATCTCTACTATATACTACTTTTCTAACACAAGTAATTATAGAAAAAATAATTATACCCAAACAGACTAGCTGTTGAATATCTAAGTTAAATAAATCCATAAGATCACCCTTACTCTAATTCTTCTACATTGACAACTTCCTTAACTACCTCTTTTACCAAAGAATAGTCATACCCCCTACCTACTAAAAATCTACATAGTTTATTCCAAATCTTATATTTATCACTTTCTCTTTTAGAAATTGCTAGGTACCTTTTTCTAGCCAACTCTAGTGCTGCTTCTTTTTCTTCATCTTTATCTATTGTTTCTAATGCACTTTCTATATCCTCTTGGTCTACTCCTTTTTTCATAAGGGCATATTTTATTTTCCCTCTACCTTGGGTTTTAGACCTATCCTTAACGTACATCTTTGTATAAGCTTCATCATTTATAAACTTGTATTCACTTAAAAACTCTAAGGTTTTATCTATCTCATCTTTTTCATAACCTTTTTCAAAAAGCTTTTCTTTAATTTCTTTTTCAGTTTTATAGCTTCTTTCTACTATTCTTAAAGCTGTATTCTTACACTTTATTATATTGTCCTCTTTAACTACTTCTTTTAGCTTTTCTTCATTTATTACTAAGTCTTTCCTTAATCCCTCTCTATATACAAGTTCTGCACTTACAGAAAAGGCATAGACTTCATCAATATAAATATTAACCCTATCTTTTGTTCTTTTTTGAGCTTCTATCTTAGTTATTTTGCTCATTTATAATCTACTCCTTTGGAGATGTTAAAATATGAATTGTAGGATCTTTTAGTACCAACTTTGATACTTTATAAATTTTATCCTTATTTAAATTATTTAAACCTTCCATATCCTTAACAAACTCATAAATATCTTCATCTTCAAGTTCCTGATGTAGTATATAGTTACAAAGTTCAGCAGAGTCCTCTAAAGTTGATATTACTGCAGTTTTATGGACCTTTTTCATTATAGCTAAGTCCTTATTACCTATTTCTATATTTCCATTAACTACATTATTTAATGTTTCATCAATTGCTCTTATAGCCTCTTCCACATCTTCATCAGAAACTGCAGTGTATACATATAAAGTCTTAACGTTCTTTGTCATATCTAAATGTGTATAGATATCATAAGCAAGTCCTTTTTTTTCTCTTACCTCTCTAAAAAGCAATGAATTAGAGCTTTCACCTAATCTGTGATTTAGTATTCTAAGTGCTAACTCATCATTCTTATCTAAATGATAAAATGTATATAAATAAACTATAGTACTTTGCTCCATATCGTTTTTATAGCTTACTTTCTTTAGTGGAATATTATCTTCACAAATTACAGGATGTTCTACTTCCTCTACCCCTTGCCAATTAGAAAATTCTCTACTAATTAACTCTTTAGCATCTTCATGTTCCATAGATGATACCATTGTTATTAAGCTGTTTTTAGGAGTGTAATACTTATTATAAAACCTTTTAATATCATCCCTTTTTAATCCTTTAACAACTTCTTCTAATCCTGTAACATCATATCTTAATGGACTACTATTAAAAGCCACTTCATTTACTCTTTTAAAACTTAAATCCTCTATATCATCCTTGCTTGTTCTCATTTCTGCGAGAATTACCCCTCTTTCCCTCTCTATCTCTTCTTCTGGAAAATTAGATGAAGTAATCATATCTCCTAATAATATACAAGCATTCTCTAATTCTTCACTTAAGCAACTTATTGTATATACTGTAGAATTATAATCTGTATATGCATTATATTCTCCGCCTAAAGATTCAAGCTCATCATTAAGCTCTTCATTATTTCTTTTATTTGTCCCCTTAAAAAGCATATGCTCAATAAAATGACTTATTCCCTTTTCTTCTAAGGACTCATATATTGCACCCACTTTAACTCCTAAATTTATAGAAGCTATTTGAGTATCTTTCTTTATAGTTAATATTTCCAAACCATTATCTAAATAGTGTTTTTTCACATCAAAATTCAGCTTAAGCATCAATTATCTCCTTATCAATCATTGTATCTATATAATATAAGCTTTTTTACCTAACTTTACAATATATAATTACATTATTCTATTTTATATCCTCGGAATTTTCTATATAATGTACATAAGGTATATGATAATAACTTTAACTTCTTATACAAACAATAATGAAAGGAGTTTTTATACTATGAGAAAAAATATTTTAATTGTTGAAGATGAAATAAGAATAAGGTTTCTATTAAGAGATTATTTCCAAAAGGAAGACTTTTTAGTATATGAAGCTGAAAATGGTAAAGAAGCTTTAGAAATCTTTAAAAGTAATAAAATCGACCTTATAATTTTAGATATAATGATGCCTGTAATGGATGGATTAACTGTATTAGAAAAAATACGAGAAGTATCAACAATTCCTGTTATTTTACTTACTGCTAAGGGGCAAGAAGAAGATAAACTTCAAGGATATGACTTTGGAGCTGACGATTATATTACAAAACCTTTTAGTCCTAAGGTTTTAGTTGCAAAGGTAAAGGCTTTGTTAAAAAGGACTAGTGAAAAAATAGATTCAAGTACCCAAAACTTTAATGGGTTAGTAATAAATAAACTTTCCAGAGAAGTAAAAATAGATGAAAATATACTTTCATTATCCCCAAAAGAATATGAACTTCTTATATATTTGGCCTCTAATGAAGGTATTGCTTTAAGTAGAGATAATATATTAGATAATGTTTGGGGAATAGATTACTATGGGGATATTAGAACAGTAGATACCAATGTTAAAAGATTAAGAGAAAAATTAGGAGATAAAGCTAACTATATAGTTACTGTTAGAGGTAGCGGATATAAATTTGAGGTGAAATAATGAAGAATAACTTATCAAAAAAAATATTCATCATTACTCTTAGCCTTTTACTTGGGTTAATGATTGTTATATTTATATTTCAAACCTTCTTTTTTCAAAGCTTTTATGAATTAAAGAAAAAGAATAATTTAGTTAAAGATATTAATAGGTTTACTTCCTTATATGCTAATCAAACTCAAGATTATAATAGCATTGGCAAAGCATTAATTATATTAGAAAGTGAAACAAATTCAAGAATAGGTATTTTCTCTTCCATTACTGGAGATACACTTTATATCTCTGATTCCTACAGTGAAGATACAGCCTATGTTAGAACACTAAAACAACTATTGAAAAATAATAATTTAAGAAAAGAGATTATTGCATCAGGAAAACCTCAAACCATAGATTTTATAGATCCTAATAGTAACAGTACGAAAATTGGTGTTTTGGCTCCTATGAGTTTATATTCTACTAATGATTCAATATTAATTTCAGTTACATCCATTCAACCTATTCAAGAAGCTTCTGATGTTATAAGGGAATTTTATTCTTACATATTTATAGGTTTCATATTTATATCAATATTACTTTCTACTGTATACACTAATCTTATATCTAAACCACTTATAAAAATTAATAATGTTGCTAAAAAGATGTCCCAAATGAACTTTAATGAAAAATGTAAAATTGACAGAGAAGATGAAATTGGAAATCTTGCTAGTACTTTAAACTTTTTATCAAGCAATTTAGATGGAGCCCTTCAAGACTTAAAAGAAAAGAATAAGAAACTTGAAGAAGATATAGAAAAAGAAAGAAATCTAGAGATTATGAGAAAAGACTTTGTTGACTCTGTTAGCCATGAATTAAAAACTCCAATAGGTATAATAGAAGGATATGCTGAAGGTCTTAAAGATGGTATTGTTTCTGGAGATAACGCCCTAGAATACCTGGAGACAATAATTGATGAATCAAAAAAAATGAGCATTCTAGTCACAAATATGCTTGAAATATCTAGACTTGAATCAGGTGTTATAAAACCAAACTTAGAAATTTTTAATATTAATAGATTAATTAAAAACTTAGTAAATAAATTTACTATTGAAGCAAATGAAAATGGATTAAGAATAATTTTTGATGAAAAGACTGACTTCTCATATGTAAAGGCAGATAGATTTAAGATGGAACAGGTTTTAACAAACCTTATAACTAATGCAATAAAATATACTCCTGAAAATAATGATATTGTTGTATCTATCTCCATGAAAGATAGTTTTTATGAAATATCTGTAATAAACTATGGTATTCAAATAGATAAAAATGATATAGATAAACTTTTCAATAAGTTTTATAGAATAGATAAGGCTCGTAGTAGAAATAAAAATAGCACAGGTCTTGGCTTGTCTATAGTAAAAAACATACTAGATATTCACAACTTTAATTACTCTTTAAATAATATTGAAAATGCTGTAGAATTTAAATTTCTATTACCTGTAGAAAATCCACCTGAAGAATAGGTAAATAGTAACTTAGTCCCTATTTTAGGGAAAAAGGTCCTAACTTAAGCATATTCTGTTGATTTATGTAACTTAGTTATATATACTTGTATTGTAAGATTATTCCTAGCAGATATGGAAGTTTACACAACGTCACAACTCCCCAAGAACCCTATATCATAAAGATACTACTCTCCCAGGTAGTATCTTTTTTTATTCCGTATTATTTGACATAATTTTTGTAACTTTTTATTATACGTATTGTTAAATATAGGTTAAAGCTCTTAGAATTGTTAACTTTTAATTATAAAATAGTATTGTACATTAAATTTATGTAAAAATTATATATTCGAAGGAGCGAAAATTTTGGACACATTTAACATTTTCATTGAAGTATTTGGTGGTTTAGGCTTATTCCTTTTTGGAATGAAACTTATGGGAGATGGCTTAGAAAATGCCGCAGGAGAAAAACTAAAAAGTATATTAGAAAGAGTTACTAGCAATAAATATATAGGAGTACTTGTAGGTACTATTGTAACAGCAGTTATCCAAAGTTCTAGTGCTACTACAGTTATGGTTGTTAGTTTTGTAAATGCTGGACTAATGACATTAATGCAAGCTGCTGGTGTTATAATGGGTGCTAACATTGGGACAACCATTACAGCTCAAATGGTTTCCTTAGATTTAGATAAAATAGCACCAATATTTATAGGCCTTGGTGCTATTGGTTTATTAGCCCTAAAGAAAAAAAGAGCTAGAGATATTTCATCTATAGCCTTAGGTTTTGGTATTTTATTTATGGGAATGGGAGTTATGTCATCTTCATTAAATCCTATCACCCAATCAGATGCCTTTAGAAATGTAATTTATATAATTGGAAATAATAGATTTTTAGGTGTTTTAGCTGGACTTGGAATGACTGCAATAGTTCAAAGTTCCTCTGCTACTACTGGTATTTTAGTTGCTTTAGCAACAACTGGTTCTATAGATATGAATGTAGCACTTCCAATAATTTTAGGCTGTAATATAGGTACATGTGTAACAGCTTTACTTGCTTCAGCTGGAGCTAATAGAACTGCAAAAAAAGCAGCTCTTATTCACTTATTCTTTAATGTTATTGGTGTAGTTATTTTCATTCCATTTATGACTCCATTAATTTCTTTAATTGAAAGTATAGATCCAGGTAATGTTGCTAGACAAGTTGCAAATGCACATACTATATTTAATATTTCTGTAACTATAGTACTATTACCTCTAGCTAAATACCTAGTTTTACTTGCTAATAAACTTTTACCAGGTGATGAAATTATCGAAAAAGATGGTGCTATCTATTTAGATAAGAATTTACTTGAAACACCTGTTGTAGCAAGTTCCCAAGTTTTTAAAGAAACTATAAGAATGGGTGAAATAGCTAAGAAAAATATAGAAGCAGCAATGGATGCATTCTTAAATAATAATGAAAAGAATATAGAGCAAGTCTATAGAAGAGAAAAAATAATAAATAATCTAGAGAGAGAAATAACAGACTACTTAGTAGATTTATCATCCTATGATTTACCTGTAACAGATAGTAAGAACTTAAGTGCTACTTTCCATGTTATAAATGACATTGAAAGAATTGGTGATCATGCTGAAAATATAGTTGAATTGGCTACTGATAAAATAAATAATAATATTTCTATTGGTACTGATGCGAAAAATGAATTAATAGCTATGTATGAAAAAACTTTAGAAGCTTTAACTTTAGCTATTGAAAGCTATAAGAATGAAGATAATATAGAAGCATTAAATATTAAAAAGATAGAAGAATCCATAGATAAATACGAAAAGGATCTTAGAGAAAACAATATTAGAAGATTAAATGAACACTCTTGCTCTGCAAACTCAAGTACAATTTTCCTTGATTTAATAAGTAACTTAGAGAGAATTGGAGACCATTCAAATAATATTGCAGCTGCAGTGAGAGAAAGATAGATAAAAAGATAAGCAGGTTAATTAGGATAATAGAGATTAGGAGGAGAAATTGCTTTGCGATTTCTGTTCCATATACTCCCCCATTTTAGAATATTCATCAATACAATTGCTATTGTGCGTCTTAGCCAACACTCACTTAAAAGAACTTTGCCATAGGCAAAGTTCTTCCTTCACTTTATTATCTTTATTCTCTCTTAATAAGATAACTTTGCCCTAAGCAAAGTTATTTTAAATATACCCTCCATCCACTCTAAGTATCTGTCCTGTAATATAACTTGAATCATCTGAACATAAAAATACTGCTGTCTTTCCTATTTCTTCAGGTAGTCCAAACCTTCCAACTGGAATCTCATTTTCTAGTTCTTCTCTTTCCTCTTGACTTAAAAATGAATTCATCTTTGTATCTATAACACCTGGTGCTATAGCATTAACTCTTACATTAGATGGAGCCATTTCCTTTGCTAAGGCTTTTGTGAATAAGTTTAATCCACCCTTTGATGTAGAATATAAAACCTCACAGGAAGCTCCTACTTCTCCCCACATAGAAGAAATATTTAAAACTGCTCCACCTTTTCCAAGCATATGAGGTATTGCTAACTTTGTAAGATACATTGCTCCTAAAAGATTTGTGCTAATTAACCCTTCAATATCTTCCCTTGTTGCATCCATAAATAATCCTAATGTACTTCTTGCTGCATTATTTACAACTATATCAACTTTACCAAAATGCTCTAAAGTTTTATTAATTATCTCCTCTGCTCCTTCAAAAGAAGAAACATCCCTCTTTATAGCATATGCTACTACCCCTAGCTCCCTTAAAGCTTCTAGAGTTTCCTTTGCACCCTCTTCATCCTTAGAATAATTAATTACAACGCTAGCTCCCTCTTTTCCTAATTCAATAGCTATAGCTCTTCCTATTCCTCTTGAGGCACCAGTAATAATGGCTACCTTACCTAATAACTTTGACATCTTTCTTTACCTATCCTTACTTTAATGTATCTATTAAAAATGATAATGCATTTTTATAGTATATTTTTTCTATTTCATCTATTGTAAAACCTTCTTTTTCTAAGGCTTGTGCTAATTTTCCCATTTCAGAAGCATCTTTAACTTCCACTTCATTTCCTATACCATCAAAATCACTACCTAATGATATAACATCTATTCCACCAACATTTTTTATGTGCTTAATATGTGAAACCAAGTCCTTTATTTGAGTAACTTTTTCATAACCTACAAAGTCTGCACAGAAGTTAATTCCCATAATTCCACCTTTTTCTGATAACTTTTTAATCATATCGTCAGTTAAATTTCTTGGGTGCCTTTTTATACTTCTGCTATTTGAATGTGTTACTATAAATGGTTTCTTGCATTTTTCCACCAAATCATAGAATCCCTTATCTGAAAGGTGTGATGCATCAGGAACTATTCCTAATCTCTCCATCTCTTCCACCATTTCTATACCTTTAGGTGTAAGTCCCTTATCCTTATATAAAAATTCATAGTTAGGGTATCCTAGACTATTTTTATAATTCCATGTTAAGGTAATAAATCTAACTCCATAATCATAAACCTTTTGAATATTATCTATGTTCCCTTCAAGGGTTTCTCCCTCTTCTATGGAAAGAAATGCTCCTATCTTTTTATCCTTTTCAGCCTTTGATAATTCCTCTACATTCCTAACTAAAGTTATATCCTTTTTATTTTTATCCAACTCTTTTTCTAGATTTCTATGCATAATTTGAAACTCTAAAAATGGATTTTTAACTTCTCCTATATCTATAAAAAATGCAAATACTTGAGCTAAAGCTCCGCCCTTTTTCATCTTTTCAATATCAATTTTAAAACTATTACTTTTTAGTCCACCATTTTCATATAACATTCTACCAGCTGTATCACAATGTAAATCAATATACTTCATAGCTATTTCCCCTTTTTTCTTTACTCTTTTACATACTTTAGATATTCATCCACCCTTTCTGGACCACCTAAAATATTTCTTCTTATGTATAAGGTGTTATCATCTCTAACATCTATTATCCATTTAACTAATGCTATAAGTCCACTACTAATTTCTATTGTACTTATAGAATAGGGTAAAACGCAACATCCATCATTAAAATACAAGCCTTTTCCTAACTTAGGAAACCTACTTTCATGAGTATGTCCACAAATAATAAATTTATTATATTCTTTGCTCCACTCAGCTAATTTCTTATCTACTTTACCACCTTTTTTATAGTTATTAGCTGGACTAGTTGGAGCTTTAAACCCTGCAATACCTTCCATGTATCTCCAAAGGTGCCTTACTAAAAACTTGCTTACAGGTGCAAATTCATAATTCATAAAATCTAGCTGATGCCCATGGGTTATGAATATCTCCTTCTTACTTGGCTCATGTCTTAAAACTATACTTTCTTTAAATTTAATTTTATCCAATAAATATATTAAGTCTTCACCAAAGGCCCTATCTATTTTATGAAGCTTTCTTTTTTGCTTTTCTAAATATTCTTTAGATGCTTTCTTACCATCATGGTTCCCATAAAGCATATGAAGTCTTCCATGTTTATTAAATTTATTTAATATTTGAAAAACATCTCTATAATTATAAGAAATATCTCTATAACATTTATTTTTCCATAGTTCATCTCCATCCCCTGCTTCAATAAGTGTATATCCTTCTTTATAATAGTAATTTAAAGCTGCTACATATATATTTTTATTGCTCATTAATGAATCAGCATAGCTTCCATCTCCTCTATGAACATCGCTAATTACAACTATTTTAGATTCTCTATCAAAGGGTATTCTATCACTTATATTGTATAGCTTTAATAATTTATTAGGAGTCATACTATCCCTTCTTATAATTACTCATTATAACATTATATGAAAATAAAACTAAACAGTGATTACTCCTAAATAATTTTAAAGGAGAAACTGCAAAGCAATTTCTCCTTTAAATATCAACTATTCATCTTTTATTATTAAACTTATTTCTCCAGTTTCAAGAGTCTTTTTAACATCAATAACTCTTTGATTACTTGAGCCTCTATATTTTAGTTTTATGTCCCTATTTTCTAGCTGAAAGCGTCCATCAATAAGAACATCAACTTGTTGAAGAATTCTTCTCTTCTTTTCATCATTAATTATATTTTCATAAATATAACCTGACCAAAGCCAAATATCTTTCCCTGTTTCTTCTTTAACTCTTTTTAAAAGATTTACTAAAGAATCATCCATAGTTTGTTCCATTGGCTCTCCACCTAGAATATTTACTCCCTTAATATTAGGATTTTTAACATAGGATAAAAATTCATCTTCTATCTCTTTTGTCCAAAGTTCTCCACTATTAAAATCTTGAAGATCTTTGTTAAAACATCCTTCACAGTTATTTGTACATCCTGTAACAAAGAGAGTTGTTCTTATATCTGGTCCATTTGCTACATCAAATTTTCTTATTTTTGCATATCTCATGAAAACACCTTCTTATAAATGAAGTACTCTATCTCCTATTTCAGCCGTTCTTCCTTTATTCCAGAAATTTGTTCCTATATCGTACCACCGTTGGTTTCCCAATACTTTAACACCTTATATAAGGTCGGACTAGACTATCCCTTTACAATATGTTCATTACACATGTATTACCATTATAGTCGTTGAGCCTTCTCCATATTTTTAGGAGCTTGGTTGCGGATTATCCAATCCTAATGCCTTTTTACCATACCTAAGCAATTACTCTTAGCCATAATACTATTTCTAATATTACTTGGTAGCATTAAGCTCTAAGGATGTCCCCGCAGTTTCGGTAATTTAACGTGAGCCTATATTGTTAACCCACAAGTTCTTCTCATTACTTGCATTTCGCTTTCTTCTCTATTACCACATGATGGACAGTACCATTCTAAGTTTTCATCTAACTTAATTTCTCCTGTATATCCACAACTATAGCATATATCAGGTTTTGTATTGATTTCTGCATATTGAATATTGTGATAAATGAAGTTAATTAGGCTTTCTACAGCTTCTACATTTCTTGTTAAATCAGGCACTTCAACATATGAAATACAACCACCTAAACTAATACCATGGAATTGAGATTCAAACTTAAGCTTAGAGAAAGCATCTATTTCCTCACATACATGAACATGATATGAGTTTGTATAATAAAGTCTGTCTGTTACGTTCTTTATTTCTCCAAATCTAGCTTTATCTAATCTACAGAATCTATAAATTAAGTTTTCTGCTGGTGTTCCATATAAACCAAAACCTAATCCTGTTTCCTTCTTCCACTCATCACATGCATCCTTCATATGGTTCATAACTTCAAGTGCAAACTTCTCTCCTTCTTGAGTTGTATGGCTTACCCCTAGCATTGATTGAACCATTTCATGTACTCCTACATATCCAAGGGATAATGTTGAATATCCTTCATTAAGAAGCTTGTCTATAGCTTCACCCTTCTCAAGTCTAGCAATTGCACCATGTTGCCAGTGAATTGGCGAAACATCTGAAACTGTACCTAATAACATATTATGTCTTGTTATTAATGCTTCCTTACATAAAGCCAATCTTTGGTCTAAAAGTTCCCAGAATAACTCCATATCACCATTTGCAATAATACCTATTTGTGGAAGGTTAAGGCTTATAACACCTTGATTGAATCTTCCATACCACTTATAATCTCCATTTGAATCCTTCCAAGGACTTAAGTGAGATCTACATCCCATTGGTGGGAATGTATTTCCTTCATAGTTCATTCTCATAATCTTAGCTGATTGATAATCAGGTACCAATCTCTTTGCAGTACATTCCGCAGCAAGCTTAGTTATGTAATCATACTTTCCACCTTCTAGGCAGTTATGCTCATCTAAAAGGTATACTAATTTAGGGAAGGCTTCACCTATTTCTTGTCCCTTATAGTTCTTCATACCTTCAAGTCTTTGTTTAATCATTTCTTCACATATTAATGCCATTTCCTCTTCATATTCATTACCTTCTTCAATTTCAAGGTAAATTGTACTAAATGGCGCTTGTCCGTTAGTTGTTTGAAGAGTTGAAAGCTGATATCTTATAGTTTGTACTCCATCCCTCAAGTCTTTCATCTTCATGTCATTAGCTAAATCTATTGCTAATTCTTCATTATTATATTTTTCCATATAGAATTTATAATACTTGTCATATGTAACTCTTAAGAACTTAGCTAAATGCTTAATTGTTATACTTTGACCACCATATTGGTTAGATGCAACTTGAGCAATAATTTGTGTAGTCACTGTACAAGCTGTACCAAAGGATTTTGGTGATTCTACTAATTTATCATTTATAACTGTACCATTGTTTAGCATGTCCTCAAGATTTATAAGACAACAATTGAATATTGGTGATAGAGTATAATCCATATCATGCCAGTGAATTGCACCTTCATCATGAGCTTGCACTAAATGTGGTGGAATTAATCTTCTTCTTGATATATCCTTAGACACTTCTCCTGCAATTAAATCTCTTTGAGTTGCAGCTATTACAGAATTCTTATTTGAATTTTCCTTTAGTACATCCTCATTTGTCTTTTGAATTAACCCTAATATACTTTCATCTGTTGTATTAATATTTCTCTTAAATGATTGAACAGCTCTATATCCCTCATATGATTTAGCTGTTATTGATTGACCATAATGCACTAGTCTTTCATAAACATAAGATTCAATTTTATAAATTGTTGGAGTTTCATTTTCATCCTTAAAATAATTCTCTGCATCATTTGCTATTAATTTTGCTATATCTGGTAAATAAATACCACTTCCATGTTTCATAGCCTTTAAAATAGCCTCTCTAATCTTGTGTTTGTTGAATTCAACTATGCTTCCATCTCTTTTTATTACTTCCATGTACATTCCCCTTACAATAAATTACCTCTTATGGTTTAATATGTTTATTTTTTCAAATCAACTAAAGCTATTATAACTTATAAAAAAATAGTTTTCAGAAATTAAATTAATAGATATTTATAACTATTTTCATCTTTCTTCGTTTTTCTATTATTTTTGCTAATTATTGCACTATATCATCATTTGCACAAAATATCGGGTTATGATAAGAATTTTTCACTATATATTGTGGTACACCTAAAACTAACACTATACATTGGGGGTGACCTATAAACCTCTATTTTACCAAATCCTTTAACATAGTTGACTACATTATTTATAGTAGTATAATGTTCTACATTGACTATTTATCATTATGGAGGGATGGCATATGAATTCATTTATAATAATATTACTTGGAATTGTTTTTTTAATGACACTAGGATACTACATAAGCTCTTTATATTCTGTTCATTATAAAACTGTATGGAAAAACAAATCAAATATTAAATATAGAGTAAAAACCAGTTCAATAACTTCTTACGCTCCTTTATTTGGTTTAATCCTAGCAACAATAATATTTGCTTTCTATTTTAGAAATTCTGGGTACAGTCCTATAATTACTGGAGCAATGGTTATAATTACTATTGTAGTTGGACTACTAATAAGATTAAGTATTAAAGAACTTTACTTTTTTGATACTTACTTAGTTTTTAAAAATAACTATATTGAATACTCAGAAATGGTCAACTTATTATTAAAAAGGAATCCTAAAAATGGAGCATATGAAATGGAAGTAACAACTAAGACTGACCTTGTATCTTGTAAGATAAATGTAGAAGATAGTAAATCTACTATTAAAGACATTAAGGTTATACTACCTAAAAACATAAAAATTAAAGAAGTAGATTGTAAAAATAAATAGAAAAAAGCGTCGCATTTTTTGCGACGCTTTTTTAAGTAGGATGAAACACGAAACCAAAGAAATTTTATCAATTTCTTGCTACAACCTTATGATAACATAGTATTGTTAAATCAAATTACATCTTTGTAAACTAATTGTAATATTGAGGTTAAATCCTATAGCCTACCAGCTTGATCCACTTCCACCACCAGTTCCTCCTCCTGAGAAACCTCCACCCGAGAAACCTCCATCAGAAGAACTTGTATTATGAGATCCCACAGTATCAGATACTGAATTCATATTAGTACTAATTATCCTAAGCATACTATAGCTATTTAAATCTGTATACCCTGTATAATATGGTGATTTATCTACTTCTATGCCCTCAAATTTATCAGCCCATTTATCTGTTATATTTAGTACTTGAGCATAAGGAAGTATATTATAAAAATAATTTGGATTTTCTTCTAGTAAGGCTTCTAACCTTTCTTTTTCTGCTGTTTCTAAAAATTTTCTGAATCCTAATATTTTTTCTAATATCTTTCTTCCATATTCACTTCTCTTTGGTAAAAGTCCTGCCATAATAATTATTGAAAAAATACATATAGCTACTACAATATCAGTTATAGCATAGGATCCTATCTTAAAGATTAATACTATAATAAAGGCTGATAATAAATATATAAATAAAGCAATAAAAAATCCTAATTTAGCTTTATTAGTAACAATTCTATTTAAATTATTTACGTTTAAAGCATAAATTATAATATACACAATACTTATTATTCCAGCTGATATTAAAGATAATCCAATTACATCTCCATTAGTTAAATTGCTTGTATACTTGGCAGAGATATAGAACAATACCATTGGAATAAATGATATGAATAATAACAACACTGAAATCTTTCTTGATTTTGCATCTGTTAGCTTCTTTCTTTTACCTTTAAATACTGATTGAACTGAATTAATAGCTGAGGAGATTTTATTTTCTAACTCTCCATTCCTTAGCTTAGCTTCTGTTACCTCATTACTTTTCTTAAATAGCCCTTTAAACAAAGTATGTTCATACTTTTTATGCTCACTATCTAGTTCACTGATTTTTATCAATTTAAACTCATTATTCTCATCAAAATTGATTTCTAAATGACCTTCACTTGCCCAAAGATAAATTAATGAAGTAATATCCTTAGGTGTACAACTATTTTTATAGGCATAAGCCAATTCTGCACTATTCATTCCATCTGGAGGATAAAACTCTAACTCTAGTTCGTATCTCCTTTTTTCTTTAAATACTAAAAATAAAATTCCTGAAATTATTACTACTATAAATGATAAAATAATAGTTTTTATTTCTGACTTATCCATCTCTCTTGTAAATAAACTATTATCACAGTCTATTGATATAAATACCTTTTCTCTTGGATGAATAGTATTTGTATTATTAAATGTAACCTTATTATTCTCTCTAGCTAGGGTATATCTATCCTTATTACTACCAATGCCTCTATCTAAAAAGTTTACCAAAGCATTTTCTATAGGAACCTCTGATTCTACATTTACAATAAGATTATCAACCTTACCTTCATAATTATTACTCTTTAAACCTAAATAGATATCATCTGCAAGTCTTGGCCTAACCTTATAAGATACCTTAACCTTATATACTCCAACTTCTTTAGGAACATAAATTGAAGAGTATTTTTCTGACACTTTAAATTGGGAATTATCACAGCTTAATTCACTTATCTTATTATATTTATTATCATCCCATAGCTTTATTTCATTTGATCCAAAATCATAGTTTTGTGATGTAACCTTTATTTCAAATTCTCTTTCTACCAAGTATTCCTTTTCTTTTGTAATCTTAATATTAACTATTTCATCATTTATATTGAAGGGATATTTTCTTTCTTTTACATTTTTAAATGTCCCTTCTTCTAACCTTGCATTTATAGTTATCCCATTATTTTCTTTAATTTCTTTTGTAGATTCAATTATAATTTCGTTATTTTTAACTGTATATTTAGAAAGCTTATTTTCTTTACTTCCATGTTCCCCATCTGTTAAGGTAATATTCTCTAGCTTTCCTCCCTTAGGATACGTTATATTTGATCTAAAGCTTTCAACTCTTGTATCCCAAGTTGGCAATAGATTTAAATAAATATAGTCTCCATCAACTTCTTCATCATCATAATAATTTAAAGTATATTTTATTATATATCTTTTGTCTCCATCTATAGTTTCATCTTCATCACCTATTTTTAAACTTACATTCCCTGATTCCTTAGTTGATTCATAGGGTGCCCCTATTACAGAAATATCTGAAATACTACATTCCTCTGTACCTGATGAAGTAGTTATATCTCTTTTAATGCCATGTCTGTCTTCATTAAAGTAAACATCTATTGTTTCTGTTATAAAAAACTGTCTCTTATCATTAACCTCCACATCCACTTGCATATTTTTTATATAATATCCTTCATCTTCTGCTTTGGGCCTTACTTCTACAATGTTAATGATAAAAATACTAATTAAAACTGATATTATTACCCCTTTTAGCTTTTTCATATCAATCCCCACTTTTTATTATTTTTGACTATATTTTACCACAAAAAAGGTGGAGTGGATATTTATTTCCCTTGTTCCGTCGCAAGCTCCAAGTCACATGGAAACAAATATCCACCCCACGCGTACTAACGGTAAGGAAATTATAAAATTACTATCCTTGATTTTATATTTTTTTAATATGAAATTATAATAATACCTTTGAGTTATAGTCAATTGAAATTTTATACTTTCCTAGACATCAAAAAAAGAGGAATTGCTTTGCAACTCCCCTCCATTAATTATTTATATTAATAATTTTCTGCTTTTACTTGGAAATATGATTGTGGATGAGCACATACTGGGCATACATCTGGAGCCTTCTTCCCAATACAGATATGTCCACAATTTGAGCATTGCCAAATTACATCTTCATCCTTAGAGAATACTAAATCTCCTTCTATATTAGCTAAAAGCTTTCTATATCTTTCTTCATGTTCCTTTTCAATTGCAGCAACGCCTTCAAAAAGCTTAGCTATATGTTCAAAGCCTTCTTCTCTTGCTTCTTTAGCAAATTTATCATACATGTCTGTCCATTCGTAGTTTTCTCCATCAGCTGCATCACTTAAATTAGTAGTAGTTTGTCCAATTCCATCATGTAATAACTTAAACCAAAGCTTTGCATGTTCCTTTTCATTTTTTGCAGTTTCTTCAAAAATAGATGCTATTTGAACATAACCATCTTTCTTAGCTTTAGATGCATAATACATATACTTATTAGTTGCCATTGATTCGCCTGCAAAGGCTTCCATTAAATTAGCTTCTGTTTTTGTACCTTTTAAATCCTTCATTAAAATCACCTCGTTAATTATTTAAATTTCTTTTTTCCAAAGACCATGTAAATTACAGTATTCATATGCTTCAATTACTTTTTCATCATCACCTATAACAAACTCTGCTTTTGGTTCATCACTTGGTGATAAATATTTCTTTTGAACACCCTTATCAGTTTTTAGATATATCCATTGTATATAATGAGCTTCCACCATTGGATGTAAAGTGCTTCCTACAACTACCTCTACTTTATTACCATCAATATTGACAACAGGAACATGTTTTTCTACTGCACCATCTGTTGTGTTAGCCTTTAACTCACTCATCTTTTCACCACAACAAACTATAGATACTCCTGATTCTCTTATTACTTCAACGATATTACCACAATGTTTGCAAATTAAAAATTTTGTTTCCATAATCTTTCCTCCTTTTTTCTCTATTTCTACTTTATATTACTAATTTTAACACAAAATTCTGAATATTTTATTAATATACTGTTAATTATATTATTCAAGACATAAAAAAATACCTATAGAATTCCTCCATAGGTATTTTTGACTAGATAGTTCCTATTTTAATTGCATCTTTTTGAACCTTATCTGGATCTGTTGGCTTTAAGTTTTCATGTACCTCATCCATTCTAAGTTCCGTCTTAACCACATCTTGAATTTCTTTGTTATACACATTCTTATCATTCATAATTTAATCCCTCCCTAAAGATAGGATGTCCATTTATTTATTCATTTATCCTTTAAGTATATAACTTAATCTTTTTTCATTTATAGCTGTCATTTTGCTTTCTTTAAGCCAGTGATTATTACAGCCACACTCCTCTAAGATAACACACTGAGGAATAAATCCTAACCTTAATGCCTTCCATCCTCCAGAGATTAAATTTAGCACACAAGCTATTCCTATTATTCCTATCTTATCATTTTTTTCTCTTTTTGCATTTAATAAATTTGTTTCATGTGATATAACATATACCTTAAAATCTAAACTTTTTCCTAAGGTTGTTAACTTATTTATATTGCATTCTTTTGAGCATCTTTTACATACATCTCCAAGTTTTTCTTTTGAACTAGGGCATGGCTTTAAAGTTTGTTTCATGCAAGCTGGTGCAAAGACAATTTTTTCTTCACATCTTAAAAATTTTTCTTTATATACCTTATTTAATATTTCAGCACAAACCATATTAAAAATGTACTGTATTTCTCCCTTGCCACAATAAATTATATCCTCTTTGTTTCTATGTATTAATTCATATGTACTTAAATAACTCTTTACACCTGATATATACTCTCCTAAATAATACTGACCTTCCTTTAGAAGATATTCCCCTTCCTTTAAAGCAAACATTAAAACTTTTCCTACATAATTAGAATCTTTTTCACATAAAAAATCCATCCATATGTTAAGCCTAAAGACTTCTTCTTTAAAATCACCTGTACATTCCAACCAAGATAGGATCTTCTTAAATAAATCTAAATCTAATTCTTTAATTTTTTTCTTTTTTAATAAATTCTTAAGTATTGCTCTACCTTTTATAATATCTACTTTTTCTTTTATTCTTTCTTTATCCCTTAAGGAATTTAACCATTTAAAAATTCCACTCCACTTAGGATTGAAACCATAGGCATATTCACTATACTCCATAAGAATTACACCAATAAATAATAATTCTACTGCATATTCCTCTTTAGTCCTTAAAGCTTCTACTTTGTTTTTCACTATATACTCCATAAAGTCTTGTAGATATTCCTTTCCATTTTGAAAAACATCTAAAATTACTTTCTTGCTTAACCTTTCAGCTTTTTCGTAATAGTTATTTGAAGCAGCTTGTCCCCCTTTCAATGAATATGTTATGGAACTCATGATACACCTTCCTTTATATAATATTTAAACTATGTCCTTTAACATATATTACTCTTTTTGAAAACACCCCATGAACTACAGTGATAACCTCCCCCTCTGTTATAGATAAATAATTTGCTTTAACAAAAAACTTTATTTCACGTTTATTATTAAAACCAGTAGCATATACTGTAAATCTAGTAAATTGATATTCAGTTTCAACAGTTGCTATCCCTGAACAAACACCTGTTAGACTTGTTTCTATACCAAATAAACATTCAATAAAAAATAATGATATTAAGTAGATAGCATAATATGCGCTTATTCTTCTACATCTTATGATAAACCTTGTTTCCTCGTGAGGAGAAAACCAAATTTTAAATCTCCAATAAAATTAATCTACCATTTTTTAAATTTCTCTTCTCTCCCATACTAATAATCACCCCTTATTTCTAATTAATTCTATAATTAAAAATAAATCCCTTTAATTCTAAATATAAAAAAGCCACACTAGTTTACTAGCATGGCTCTTATCTTACAATAATATTATTTTGCTTCTTTTGAAGCAGGTAATATTACTTCTACTTCCACATGTGGTCTTGGAATTACATGTACTGAAATTAATTCTCCAACACGTTGTGCTGCAGCTGCACCTGCATCTGTAGCAGCCTTAACAGCTCCAACATCTCCTCTAACCATTACAGTTACTAATCCTCCACCAACATATTCTTTTCCTATTAAATATACGTTTGCAGCCTTAACCATTGCATCTGCTGCTTCTATTGATCCTACTAATCCTTTTGTTTCAATCATTCCTAATGCATCATATTTCATTTTTAAATCCTCCTAAAATATTAATAAATTTATTTATTATAATTTTTTTATTATAATCTACTAATGTTTAACAATTTCAACCTTTGATTTAGAATTAATTCCCATAGCATTTACTTCTTCAATATCCAAGTGACACTCAAGCTTTGAAGCATCATTGGCTCTTATTGCTACATTATTGAAAATTCCACCTCTTATTGTGTCGAACTTTATTGATACAATTTCGCCATCATGAACTCCTAGTTCTCTTGCATCGCATGGAGTCATGTGTATATGTCTTTGAGCTACTATTAATCCCTCTTTAATTTGTGTTGCTCCCTTTGGTCCTACTAAGGTTACTCCAGGAGTATTTGCTAGGTCTCCAGATAATCTTGGATAAGCAGCTGTTCCTAACTTAACACAATCTCCTGCTAAAACTTCTACTTGTGTTTTGCTCCTTATTGGTCCAAGAATCCTAACTTTCTCTATAGCTCCTTTAGGGCCACAAATAGTAATAGTTTCTTTGCAAGCATATTGACCTGGTTGAGATAAATCTTTAATTTTAGTTAACTTATATCCTTTACCAAATAACATATCTAAGTCTTCTTGAGATAAGTGAGCATGTCTATTAGATACTCCAACAGGTATCTCAAATGCCTTAGGCTCTATTACTTCTTTTCCTTGGTTATTCTGTATAGCTTCAACTAAAAGCTTTAATACAGCCTCGTATTTATCCATCTATTTTGCCCCTTTCATAGCGGCAACGATTTGATTAACTAAATTTCTTATTTCTTCATTATTCTCAGTATCATTTGCAGCTTTACATTTTTCTGTATTGCATTCATTATTAGATAGTCTTTGCGCTGCAGCAAAAATTTCTGCTGGACTCATATTTAAACTTTGATTGTTCACTGAATGGCAATTTTCTTCAGTCTTTATACAATTAAATGTTGGATCTGTTGATGCTAATGTTGCACAATCCTTTAATCCATAAGCTACTCTCTTAACATTAATTAAGTGTCTTGGAGTTACATTCTCAGAAACTGAGCTTCCCCCCCATGTTCCACATCCTAATGTAAATGATGGCATAAGTCCTGTACTTGCACCTGTTCCACCTTGTGTACCTCCAGTGTTAACCAAAATACGTGATGCTGGTTTTCTAGCAAACTTCATCACTATATTTCTATCTTCAGTATGAAGACTCATAGTATGACCAATTCCGTTTTGAAGCAACTTAATGCTTAATTCACATGCTTCTTGATCATCTTTAACTGTATAGAACCCAAGAACTGTTGTTAATTTTTCAAATGATAGAGGATATCCTTCTCCAACACCCTTTTGTTCACCAATAAGTACTTTTGTTCCTTGTGGAATACTTATTCCAGCTGCATTAGCTATTACTTGTGGGGATCTACCAACAAATTTAGCATTCATTGCATGTCCATTTTTGAACAGTAGTCTACAAACTTTTTCAGTTTCTTCATCTGTCATGAAGTAAGCACCTTGCTTTTTAAACTCTTCTACAACTAAGTCATGATTACATTCTTCACAAATTATAGATTGTTCTGAAGCACATATTGTACCATTATCAAAAGTCTTACTTGCCATAATGTTTCTTACAGCTTGTTGAACATTTGCAGTTCTTTCTATATAAGCAGGTGAATTACCTGCACCTACTCCTAAAGCTGGTTTACCAGCACTATATGCTGCCTTAACCATTGCAGGACCACCTGTTGCTATAATTAATGACACTTCCTTACTCTTCATTAATTCATTAGTTGCTCCTAGAGATGGCTTAGTTATGCACCCAACAATATTCTTTGGTGCACCTGCCTCTACTGCAGCATCATGCATTAATTGAGCTGCCTTTATAGTACATTTTGCAGCTGATGGATGTGGTGAAAATACTATAGCATTACGTGATTTTATAGCTATTATTGATTTAAATATTGTTGTTGATGTTGGATTAGTTGAAGGAACAATTCCCATTACTAGTCCAACTGGTTCAGCAACTTCAATTATTTTATTGACGTTATCTTCATTTATTACACCTATAGTCTTCATATCTTTAATTGAATCGTATAAAACTCCAGATGCTAAATGATTCTTAAATGTCTTGTCTTCAACTTTACCAAAACCAGTCTCTTCAACAGCCATCTGTGCTAAGCATGCCGCATTTTCCTCAGCTACCCTAACCATATTACATATTATTTTATTAATTTGTTCTTCTGTATAATCTGCAATAATGTCAGTAGCTGCTTTCCCAAGTCTAGCTAAATCTCTTGCTTCTTGTATAGAACATAAATCCTTATCAAAATTTTGCATTTTTCTTCCTCCTTATTTCAGACTCAAATGTTATTTCTTTTCATAGTATAATTTAAACTTCTCAATCAAGACGTTTTTGTTTGCTTTAGAAATTTGTCTTCCTACTATTTCAAACTTGTTATACTCACGTGCTAAGTTTCTTAGCTTCGTAACCTTAAGTTTTCCTAAAGTAGCAATGGTTTCTTCTAACCCATTTTCTTGCACAAGCTTATCTACATCTTCTTTATGAAATTTACTAATATCATTAACTATAATTAAATTTTCATCGTCTACTAATTCGCTTTCTTCTGATATAACAGTTGTGATACTTTCTGTATTATCTTCTAAAGGAGTATCATTCTTAATAATATCTGTATCAGTAGTACTATCTTCTTTTGTTTCTTCTCTCTCTTGTATTGTTTTAGTTTCAATTATCATACCTAATTCATTATGAGGTCTAGGAATTACATGATTTGAAATTAAGAATTCACTACCTAATTTCTTTACAGCAGCAATACCAGCCTCTATGGAAGCTTTTACAGCTCCAACATCTCCTGTTATGGTAATTGTAACTAATCCACCACCTACATATGATTTTTCAAGGATACTTACATCTGCTGCCTTTACCATAATATCGGCACCCTCAACAGCTGCAATTAATCCCTTTGTTTCTAGTAAACCTAATGCCTGCATAGATTAGTCCTCCTTTTAATGCCACTATAAAAGATCAGCCCAGTTTGCAGGATATGTTGCATAGAATATTTTTGCTTTGTCAGGTGAACCCCAAACTACTTTAGATCCTGAAGGTACAAATAACACATCTCCCGCATGGGCAGTATATGTTTTACCATTTAGTTCAACAGTTAATGTCCCTTCAATTACATAATCAATCTCTTCATAAGTTAGTTCCCAATCAAATCTTGATTTTTCAATTACTAAAAAACCAGCACTCATTTTTGATTCTTCTTTACTTACTAATTCTTGATAATGAGCATTTGCATCTGGATTCCCTGTATCAAACACATCCAACTTTACTGTGTTACCTCTAACTATTTTAAGACCATTGACATCGCATTCTGATTCATATGGAAGATTCTCTCCCTTTAAACATTTAAGAACTTCTTGTAAAAGGCCTTTATTCATCATAGCTTTAAACAACTTTAACATGGCTTCAGAATCTAAATCACTATCTGATAAATTTAAATTAATATTTGATTTTAATTCACACCCTTGGCTTTCTGTTGTTAATTCTATGCTCTTATTTTTTGCCAGGTCTTTTGCAGATGGAGTTATAATCATATCACTGGTAACATAAAATTTTGTTTTTCCTGTTTTTATGAACTCTTCCATCTCTTTTACACATATTAACTTTTTCATTTACTCACTTCCTTTCAATGTATAACTGAAATTTATATAAAATCACAGTCATCATCAATGATGCCCACAACTACTGCATCTACCGGAATATTATCATCACCAAGCATTCTACGTGCTGCGGAACCAGTGCTTACAATAACTCTGTCACCAATACCTGCACTAATTATATCCACTACTATTAACCTTCTACCTGCTTCTGTACCACCTATTACCTCAGCAAGCATAAATTTTAATCCATTTAATGATTCGGCCTTTCTAGTAGCCCATACATTGTCTATTAGTTTAGCTGTAATCATATTATCTTTCCCTCTTTCAACTTGAGCTTTATTTCGTTAATGGCAGATTCTACTGATGATATATCTCCAAATATAGCAAGTAGTATCATATGTTGAGGGCAATTTCCTTTAATATCCTCAACTGTAACATCAACTGCTTTATCTGCAATATCTGATGCATAAATCATATCTATAAGTTTTCCTTGTACTAATCCTATTGCACCAATATTATCTAAATCAGTTTTACAACCTGTCCCCATTCTTCTTCTAAGAATATTTTTTGTGCTCTCAGAAGGTGATTTAATAATTCTGAAATCCACTTCTTCACACTCTCCTTATTCAATAATTTCTTGAGTACAGCTTAATGCTATTCCAAGTGGGGTCACAAACATAGGATTCTTAGGCTTATGTGTATATATACCAATTTGTTTTTGTATAACATCCTCAATTCCTGTCAAGCAACATGTTCCTCCTACAAGAGATATTCCATCAACATCATATCCTTTTACATGTTGATTAATTATTGATGCTACTTTTTCAATAACTGGCTTTAAAACTGGTAAAAGTTCTTTATGATTATTATTGTCTCTCTTAAACTCATCTGCTTTAGCAAAAGGCATTCCATAAGCACCTGAAATAACTAATGAAAAATGTGTACCTCCTGTAGGTTCATCAACTACATGAACAACTTTCCCATCCTTCAGAATAGATATTCCTGTTGTTCCTCCCCCTATATCTACAACCGCTCCATTTTGTATTTTTAAAACTTCATTAGCTGCAGTAGGTTCATCAAGAAGGTTTGTTAATTCAAATCCAGCAGCTTGAACAACATTTTTTATAGCTCCAGAATCTAAAGCATCTGTTCCTGGTGGAATAGCAGCAGCTGCATAAATTAATTCTGCATTAATTTTTTCTTCTATTTCTTTTTTCAACTCTCTAACAATTCTTACTGCTCCTAAATAATCTACTACCATGCCATCACGAACAACATCCGCATATCTATATGCACCAGCTACTGGTTTATAATTTTCATCTAAAACTGCTAAAACTATGCAAGCTGTACCTAAATCAACACCTGTATAATACGTAGAAGTTTCCCCTACTTTAGGTGACTCTATTACATGTTCAAACTCTTCAACGAGATTATCACAATATTCAAAAGCTATACTTTTCTCTGACATCTCTCTCCTCCTACTGTTATACAAATCATCTGGGATATACTATTTATAATTGAATTAACATTCTTTATAATTTCATTTCCTGTCTGACTTTCATCATGCTCATAACTTTCACTAATTTCTAAACTTACTTCTCTCAAAGCACATCTTAATAAATGAAGTTTTAATATTTCCTTACCTTTTTCAAGTTGTATATGAAACTCAGTAATTTCAAAACAGTCTTCTATATTATCAAAGAAATTTTCTTTGGATATTCCACTACATTCTTTAACTTCAATTGTTTCTAAAGTAGAGTTACCTTCAACAACTTTTCTAATGTTTGTAACCTTTCTTCCTAAACTAATGATTTTCTGTGCTAAAATAATATCTAAAGTCAATAGCTCTCTACTAGTATCAAAGAATAAAGCTTCAATAGACTTTAATCTATTGCATAGCTTTTCTCTTTTTCTTTTTTGAGATATCTCACCTTCTTTTGAGTCATTGACTTGAGTAACCTTTTTCTTTTCTTGAACGACATCATCTTCCATCTTTATTCCTTTATCAGATAGATATTGTCTTGCTCCAGGTGTAAGGCGTTGTCCTTCAGCTAATTTATATGTATCAAAGGGAGCTTCCTTATAAACATCCCTTAAATACTCTTCAGTAATAAATTTCATCATCTCCTCATTACTCCTCACACTTTTCAAATAAATATTTTTTTAAAACATCAATTCCTGTTCTTTTTATAAAACTAATATCAAAATAAGGTTCATTTACTCCTATTCTCTTAAGCTGATGCAAGCATATATTCCTATTTTCTGGATTCATATCACTCTTAGTAATCACTCCAATCACTGGACAATTAAATAACTTTGCCCATCCTGGAGAATACACATCTACACTATTTGATTGATCAACTAAAATAAGAATTTTTGAAGCATCTTGAGATACTGCAATAACATGTTTATACATCCATGAATTTTCTATATATGCACTTGGTACATCTATAGTATTTTTCCCATAAATAATATCTGATGTTCTTCTTAATGGACCAGTATAACCATTAAGCTCATTAGCCAAAGTTGTTTTGCCACTTTTTGAAGGACCAATAATCATTATTCGTTTTTTTCTCATGTTCGTGTTATTGGAGCAACTGTAAAGCCCAGCATATTTTTTAAAGCATCATTTACTGCACTAAGTGCTGTTTCAACACTTTGAACATCACCATTTATAACTACTGATCCAGTGAAACGATCAAGAAATCCAATTTCAACATCTGCAACTTTAGTTGCTATATCAGCAGCTATTATTGCTGTTTCAAAAGGAGAAAGAGTTAGTATTCCAATAGCTCCCTTATCATCAATTCCTAATCTTTCATATATATCTGGCATAGGTGAGGCAATAATATGAGCTATTGTTATTTGCTTACCTGGTACTGACTCTTGTATAACACGCTGTATATTCTTATTAAGAAAATCCTCCATAACCTTACTTTCCACCTTTTTATTTATTTGAAAATCATTTAGTGACGAACCACTTTAACAGGCAAATCATAATTCTTAATCCAACTTTCAATCTTATCTAAATCCTCATTACTTAAGCTTGGATCACCTTCAATTGGATATGGAACTCCAAGTTGATTATATTTATTAACCCCCATCTTGTGATAAGGTAATAAATCAATGCCTTTAAAATTTTTATAGTCTTTATATGGAAGTAAAAACTTCATAACATTTTCTATATCTTCCTGACAATCATTAACTCCCTTAAGTAATGGCATACGAATTTGCACATTATACTTTCTGCGAAGAAGTTCCTTCAAATTTTCTAAGATTTGTTCATTTCTAATACCTGTCCAATATAAATGTTTGTCAGAATTTATATGCTTAATATCAAACAAGAACAGGTCAGTAAACTCTGCAACTTTAAGGACTGATTCTAGCTTTGCATATCCACATGTTTCTATTGCTGTATTAATACCTTCATTTTTACATGCCATAAGTAAGCTACCTGCAGCCTCAGGTTGCATTAAAACTTCTCCACCACCAAGTGTTACTCCACCACCAGAAACTTCATAGAAAGTTCTATCTTCTTCAATTATTTCTAGAAGTTCAGATATAGTTTTTTCTTCTCCTATTATAGAAATAGCTGACTTTACACATTCTTCCTTACACTTTCCACAACCAATACAGTCAATATTTCTATTTACTTCGTGCTTTAAGGTTTCATTTGAAATTGTGTGTATACCTACTGGACAGGCAGAAACACAGGCTCCGCAATTAATGCACAAATTGCTTTTAAACAATACTCTATGTTTTCTAATCATCCCCTCAGGGTTTGCACACCATTTACACCTAAGTGGACATCCTTGAAAGAAGATTAAAGTTCTTACTCCTGGTCCGTCATACATGTTGTATTTCTGTATATTAAATATAGTTGCTTTTCTTTCCAAGACTCCTAGATTTTCATTACTCATTCTTATTTCTCCACTATTATTTTTTCTGGTTGTGACTATATAAATTAATCCTCTATATAGCCACTTACCAGATTAAATTTTAATTATTAGAAATGTGTTAAGACTGTTCTACTTATAATTTCATCTTGAACATCTTTGCAAAGTTCTACAAAATATGCACTATATCCAGCTACACGAACAATTAAATCTCTATATTGATCAGGATGTTTTTGAGCTTCTATTAATGTCTTATTATCTAAGTAATTAAATTGAACTTCTCCAAGTTGAAGAGCACATGCACTACGTAGTAGTGTAATAATTCCCTCTTCACCTTCCTTAGTTTCAAGTAATCCTGATATAAGCTTGAAGTTATGAACCATACCTATATTCATGTTTTCGCAACTCATTTTTGATACAGATTTTATTATTGCTGTAGGTCCCTTATAGTCAGAACCTTGGCTTGGACTTATTCCATCAGATAATGGCATCCAAGCTCTACGTCCATTTGCTGACGCTCCTGTTAATTGTCCAAATGGAGTATTATTAGAAATTGATAATGTTCCATGACTTAATACTGAATATAAAGTCTTATATTTGCGATGTTCCATTTCTGTAAAGTTGATAAGTTCTGCAGCTATATAGTCCGCATAATCATCGTCATTACCATACTTAGGTGCTTCTAAACAGTCTTTTCTTAGTTTTTCATAACCAACAAAGTCTGCCTTTAAAGCTTCATTTAATTCTCTTAATGTATATTTCTTTTCTTCAAATACTAATTTCTTAATTGCTGCCATAGAATCTGTATATGTTGCAAGTCCACTCCAAACAACTCCTGGTCCAAAGTTATACATTGCTCCACCAGCTTCTACTCCTCTACCATTTTCCATACATCCTTCATACATAATTGACATAAGTGGCTTTGGAGCAAGTTCTCTATGAACACGTTGTGAAATTACTGTTGCTACACTTGTCCATTTAGTAATATATTTTATTTGTTCTTTTACTGCGGCTTCAAATTCCTCATAAGTTTTAAAGCTATCTATATCACCAAGATTTGGACAAACTTGTTTTCCATACCATAAAGGAACACCTTGATTAAGAACAAGTTCTATACATATTGGCCATTGTGTGTATGCTGTAGAAGTCCATTGATATAATCTTCCTGATTTTTGTGGTTCTACGCATCCCATTAAGCAGTAATCTCTAGCATCTTCAAGAGAAACCCCCTTTGCTAGCATCATCTTAATATGAACATCATCAAAGTGACATGCTGGGAATCCCATTCCTGCACGGATAACTTGTACTATCTTCTTTAAGAATTTTTGTGGTGACCCTTTATGAATACGACATGCTAATGAAGGTTGATATATTTTTACATGTCTAACAGCATCCATTAATAAGTAAGTTAATTCGTTTGTAGCATCCCTACCTTCTCTAGTTACACCACCAACACACATATTTACAAATGGTTGATATCCTGCAAAGAATTTAGAACCACCTTCACTTGTAATCCACATCATTTCTGACATCTTTATAAGCATACATCCAGCAAGTTCAAAAGCTTCAAAATCAGTCATTCTACCTGATTCAATATCAGCCTTATAGAATGGATACATATATTGGTCAACACGTCCAATAGACATACCAGTTTGATTTTCTTCTACAACTAATAGAGATTCTATTGTCCAAACTGCTTGTATAGCTTCCCAGAATGTAGTTGGCTTATGAGCTGGAACTTTAGCATTTACTTCTGAAATCTTTAATAATTCAGCTTTACGTTTAGGATTTGTTTCCTTTTCAGCTAATTCTGCAGCATAGTCTGACATACGTTTTGCATAAATCATAACTCCTTCTGCAGTATCTATTATTGATTTATAGAAATATATTTTATCTATATCTTCTGGCTTTTCATAATTTAATTTTGCTAATTTCTCTTCTGCCTCTCTCTTGATATCTAACATACCTTTTTTCATCAAGATAACATCATATCCAGGGTTAGAATCTCCACCACCATTTATTGCATGGTATGAACAATCTGAAACAAAAGACTCACCTGATAATTCCCATACACCTGCTTCACGATATTGATCTTCACAATATTCATCAACTGATTTTCCTTTCCAGAATGGGAATATCTCTTCTCTCATATATTTTTTATCTTCTTCTGATATATAGAATGGGTCTTGTGGACGAGTTGCTATAGTATCTAACTCATCTACCATCCATCTCCAAGCTATATCCGGAGAGAATGCACCAGCACGTGGAGCACCATTTGGAGCACCAACTATAAGTTCATTATCTTGAATAACTAACGGTGCAGTTTCACAACAATATTTAAAGCTCTTACCACGTAAAATTGCTTTAGGGGCTCCTGGATTTTCTTTTGCAATCTTTGTAATTGCCTTAGCACGATGAATAGTGATTTTAGGAACTTGCTTTAAATAATTTTCCTTTAACTTCATCAAACGTGTTGTTATTCCATCTGGAATTTGTCCATTATTTTCACATACTACATTAGACTTAGTATCCTCGTCCTTTGTTATCTCATTAGAAACACTCTCAAACATCTCTATCAAAGCTTCACGTTCTGAAGGAGACATATTTTGAGTTGCTTCCATTAATTTATTTGAAAACTCACGAATATCCAATTTACTACCTCACATTCTATTAATTATTTTTATTAGCTATTTTAATTCTTTAAGAATCTTCTTCAGTAGCATCTTTAATAGCTCTTCATTATCATTTTCATTATTATTTAATCTATCATTGCTACCTTGAGGTTCCTCTACATTAGTAATAGAAGTTATTATTTCTTTCATTCTTCTAACGCCATAACCTACTTTTCGAATATATATAAGATTCATAGGTGAAACATTATCAGATGTCATACCCTTTCCTGCTGAACCACTTCCTAGTGTCATAGAAGGGAATAAATTTGTAGTTACTCCCATACTTCCAAATACTCCTGGTGTATTTACAAGTATCCTACCAACAGGTTTCTTTAAAGCAAATTGACGAATTACTTCTTCATCATTAGAGTGAATAACTAAAGTATGTCCTTGTCTTTCGCTTAGCAATAATTCAATACATTTTTCACATGCATTCATCCAATCATCTTCTATATACATAGATATAACTGGGCAAAGTTTTTCTTTAGAATATGGATTATTTGCTGAAACATACTTTTGCTGTGAAATTAGAATCTTAATCTCATCAGAAATATTAAATCCTGCCCTTTTTGCTAAGAATTGTGGTGATTTACCTATATAATCTACATCTAAACTTCCATCTGCTTTATACAAAAGTGAACCAAGCTTTTCAGACTCATCCTCACTCATAAAATATCCACCATTCTTTTGAAGTTCACTTTTAACTTCTGATGCAATACAACTATCTACAACAATAGATTGTTCAGCTGCTGAAAGCACTCCATTATCAAAAGTTTTACTATCAATTATGTCTTTTACTGCTTGCTTAATATCTGCTGTACGCTCTATGAATGCTGGTCCATTTCCTGTGCCTCCATATATTAATGGTTTTCCAGACTCATATGCTAAATCCAACATTCCAGGTACACCTGTATTCATAATTAGTGAAGTATCTCTATGGTTCATTAACTCCACAGATCCACTTCTAGTAACAGTATGAAGATAGGAAATAGCTCCTTCTGGCAATCCATATCCCTCTGCTGCCCTAATTAATATATCAATAGTCTTACTAATAGTTTTTTTACCTCTAGGGTGAGGAGAAAAAATTATAGCATTTCCTGATTTTATAGCAATAAGTGCATTATAAATTGTTGTAGACACTGGACTTGTTGCAGGACAAAAGGCTACAATTACTCCTATTGGAACTCCAACATCCATAGTCTTCTGCTCTTCATCTCGCTTAATAATGCCTACACAATTCATATTCCTTAATCTTTCCCTTAAATAGGAACATATAAAGGTATTTTTTATTCTTTTATCTTCCCATTTACCATATTCAGTTTCTTCATGTGACATTTTCGAAAGCTCAATTATGTGTTTTTCAATTTCCTCAGTCATACGCTCAACTATTTCATCAAGCTTACTTTGAGGAAATGTTGCAAGTTTCTTTTGTGCTTCACGAGCATTTTCAACAAGTATCCTTGCTTCCTGCATAGAGAGTAGATCATTGTCAATAATATTCATTTTTCTCTCTCCTTCTATTTAAAAACTTTCTTTAATTTTGCTCTGGTATAAGATTCTTTATTGCATAACGTTCAATAATCTTTTCAAGATCTTGATGTGGTCTTGCAATAACTACTGAGCTATAAAGATTCCCATCTTCCATTTCTTTAACAACTTTAACTCCAGCATCAACTGCTGTCTTACAAGCACCAACATCTCCACGTACTAATACCGAAATATATCCAGAGGCAACGTTTTCATAACCTACAAGCTCAACATCAGCCGCTTTGCACATAGCATCTGCTGCTTCCAATGCGAAAACTAAGCCGAAAGTCTCAATTAATCCTATAGCTTCATATCTCGCCATATACATCATTTCCTTTCTATATTAACTATCTATATCATGTACTGAAACAATATCTCCTACTTCTCTAATAGGTCTAGGCATAACATTCTTTGCTGTTAATTTACCAATAGCAGCAGCAGCTTCAGCACCTGCTTCAACAGCTGATCTTACGGCAGCTACATCCCCTTTTACTATTATGGTAACAAGGGTTGAACCAATATTTTCATATGAAATCAGCTCAACATCTGAAGCTTTTAACATTTTATCTGCTGCTTCAAGTGCTGGTACTAATCCTATGGTTTCTATAAGACCTAATGCTTCATCTCCATAATATCTCATGAAATTTCCTCCTTCCAAGCTGAGCATATCTATACATACCCTAAGATTTTTTATATTAATAATCTGTTTTATTTTTAATTATGTTCTATTCCCTAAAGTGATTATAGTCCTTTCCCATAAGGGGAAAGTCAATATGTTTTTTTATAAATTTATTTTTTAGGGAATAAACATAATCTAAGTTAATAGCTACCATTCAATGAAAAATTTATATGTTTTATCTCGCTATTAATCCATATAATATATCTTGGAAAATTACCCTAAGGTAAATGTTTTAATCTTTTATATATTTATTAATTGTAGCTGCCCCTTCTTCATGAGCATGATAATAAACTCTTAGTTCTTCATTAGAATCAAGCATATATCTAGTTTCTTCTATAAGCCCATTTGCCTCCGCTGTCATTAAAGCTGTAGTTACATCTTTCTTGTTTAAAGCTTTAAAGCTTCCATATTCTCCTTTTAAAGCTTCAATAATATCTTCTGCACAAGCCTCTTTTACTTTAGTAAAATGTTTTAATATTGCATAATTAAGCGGTTTCATCAATTTCACTCCCTTTTTTTCTTCTAAAAATATCTAATGGATTCATGGCTATTGTTAAAATTCCAACCATCATTATGATAGCTCCAATCCATGCTACAGCTGGTAATGCCCAACCTTCCATTCCTGCAAATACTCCTAATAATAAGAAGCAGAATAAAGGTCCAAAGAAAGAGTATGTCCCATTACATGCAGTACCAAGTCCTGCACCACACATACTATTACCAGCATACCAAGTCATAAAAGTAATGAATGTTAATAATCCGCTAAATACAAACCAAATCATAGCTGGTCCACTTGTAAATGCTTGAAAAGCTAAGTCAATTGAAATATCAACTCCTCCAGCCATTACACCTAATACTGGAACTATAATAAATAAGTTTGCTATTCCTGATGTTACTTGACGTATACATATTCCTATTTCTGGATCAATCATTGCTGTTCCATACCCAGCAACACATCCTTCAAATCCCCATCCTAATGCAGCTATTACTGCAACTAATAAACCTAATACCAATGTTGGAGAAGTTTCCCCTCCAAAGCCTGTACTTCCTATTAAAAAACTTGCAAATACACAAATTAAAATTCCAACGCTCATACGCTTATTTAATTCTTGCTTATAAAGAACTCTACCTAAAATAGCAGCTATAGCTGGACATAGTGCAGATATCGGAACTACGATTGAACCAGCCAATTGGATTGATACAACATAAGCTGTCCCAGCTATTGGACCACCAATTAATGCTGCTAATATCATAATCTTACCTGGCTTTGACTTTAGACACCTTACAAAATCTTTAAACTTTCCTTTAGCTATTGAATTTAATATTGCCCATACGGCACTACAAGTATCATTAATAGCATTTCCTAAAGCTGCAACTAAATATATAACTACAAAAGTAGATAATCCTGCTGTATTTGCCCCTGTCCAATCTTCCCATACACCTTTTCTCATGGCCATTGTTAAGAAAGCTGTATAAAGGCCGTAAGTTACCCCCGAAAACAAAGCTAACGTGATACCTTTTTTAAAAAAGTTACTAGCTAATTTCTTTTTAGCTTCCGTTGCTTTTATGCTAACTTCTTTTATATTGACTTTATCTGTTGAAACTACATTCATGATAAATCTCCCTTCTTTTATTAAATTAATTGTATTAGTGAATATGTTTTTAGATCAGTAAATCGCCAGCTATACTTATCTATCCAAATATAAATCTTAGAAGATTGCTGCTTGATATCCCTCCTATCATCCTTTTATTCAATTTCTGTTTGAGCGTAATTCTCAACACAACTTTAATATAAACCTGAGCTAGCCATCCAAAGAAATATTCTAAATTCCCTTAACAAAACTAAAACTTATATTATATATCGTTTACAACATTCCCCAAGTGTTCTACTAAAATATAATAAAAATTTAAGCCAGCTTTTAATAAACTGTTTAAACGTTTAACTCAAGGATATTAAAGCAACAAACTTGTCACATCTCTGCTTAAATAATTTAGAATAACAACTTATTTATTTCTTTGTGGACAACTATATCCTAATTCGAATTATATGCCTTCCCCTTAGGAGGAAGGTCAATAGAAATTTGATATTAATTTAACATTATTTTTATAAGTCCTTTTTTCTCAATTATCTTTTAAAATATGAAAAAGTGTATACTAAAAAATAACTTGATTTTTCAGTATACACTTTCATAATTTCTTTATTATTTATTTTTTTATTTTAAAAATTACTTCTGTCACAAATTTTTCTGGTACTTGCGTTGTCCAATAATCAGTTACATATCTTTCATAACATTCATCCTCACATGTATAACCATGCTTTTTAATCCATTCACTCATCTTTTTGTAAGTTTCATTTATAGTTTCATGTGGACCTATATGATAACAAGATACAACTGTACCGCCACCATATTCCACTTTTATCCCATCATCACACTTTAAAATTGTTTCTTGCATTATCCTCATCTTTTTACAATTACCATTCATCTTATCCTTAAAAGATGGATATGATATTATAACTGGTCCTGTTATTGCATTCTTCTTGCTTTCTATATAATTAGTAAATTCAATATTTATTATTGAATCCATATAATCATATTTAAAGTCTTGATCTAAGAAAATCATTTCTTTCTTTTCTATATATTTCACTCCAACTTGACAAGCATTACATTCCATTATCCCCTCAGCCTCTAGAATAAGCTTGTACCAATCATTTACTGATCTTAACTTTAATTCAAGTTCACTTTGTAATGATATTAATTCATCTATCTTTTTTCTGAAACCATTTTCAATTTTAAAGTAAGATGCCCCTCCAAGATATTCCCTCATCTCATCAAGTTTAAAACCACTTTGTTTATAATATTTTATTAAAGGCACCAACAAGAGATTTCTTTTACTATAGTATCTATATCCACTATCATCTGATATCTTATCTGGTGATAAAATCCCTATTTTATCATAATATCGCAAAGCTTTTTTCGTAATCTTACACATTTCTTCAACTTTACCTATAGAGTACATATCATTTTCCATAAATAAGCCTCCAACTTTTATATTCTCCCCAATTTATTTATAAAAATGATCTATTATATTTATTTTTTATATCTTTCCCCAAAGAAAAAAACCACCATCTGGTGGTTTAATTTACTTTAGTTTATCTATTATATTAGATAAATCTTCTCTAGTAACAGCCCTAGGATTTGCTTCTGTGCATACATCCTTTAACGCAGCCTTTAAAATCTCTTCCATAGATTCTTCTAATAGCCCAATATCTACTCCTTGCTTAGTAAGTGTAGTTGGAATCATAAGATTCTTTTGAAGTTCTTCAATCTTCCTAATTAAATTATTAACTCCAATATGGACATTAGGTGCATGAAGTTTCAAAAGCTTTGCTAATCTCTGATACTTCTTAGCTGCTAAACTATAATCCTTATTGTATAAACCACCATTTAAATTTGCATTAAATTTTATTATATGAGGCAATATTATAGCATTGCTTCTTCCATGTGGGATATGCAATTTACCCCCTATAGCATGAGCTAAACTATGTGTAATACCAAGACCTGCTGCATTAAAAGCAATCCCTGCTAGACAAGAAGCATTATGAAGTTTTTCTCTAGCTAATAAATTATTACCATCTTCATATGCTAATGGTAAAAATCTAACAGCAAGAGTTAATGCTTTTTCAGCTAAAGCATCTGAAAAATCAGTAGCTCCATTAGCTACATAAGCTTCAATGGCATGAGTAATTACATCCATTCCTGTATCTGCAGTTATACTTTTAGGAACTGATTTAACAAGTTCCGGGTCTAATATAGCCACATTAGGCAACAATGACTCACTTGTTAAAGCATATTTTATCCCCTCTTGTTTATTAGTAATTACAGCATACTCTGTAACTTCCGAACCTGTCCCACTAGTTGTTGGAATTGCGTAAAATTCTTCTATTTTTTGTATACCGTCATTTAAATTATTATAATACTCTTTTATTGATTTTGCTGCATCAATAGCTGAACCGCCACCTAATGCAATAATTACTTCTGCATTGCATGCTTTAAGAGCTTGAATTCCTGATGCAATAATTTCTACTGCTGGGTCTGGAACAACATCACTGAATATGAATACTTCACAATTAGATAGTTCTTTTGAAACCTTTTCAACCATCCCTGAAGTTTCCATAAACTTATCGCATACAATTAAAACTTTCTTATTTTTAATATCATTGAGCTTATTTAATGATCCCTTACCAAAATAAACTCTTGTACGAATACCAAATTCATTCATTTTATTTTCTCCTTATTGAAAAGTTAAATAAAATAAATAATTTAGTTATTCTATTATTTAAGATTAGATTTGTGACAAGTTATATTTCTTTACTTTCCTAATTATATCATAATATATATTATATTCAAGATTCTTACTTAACTAATATTGACAAAATATTCCCTTTTTCTCTGTACTTATTAGCATTATATATAATAAAATTCAACTAATCATAAAAGAAAAAATGTATTTTTCTTTTAATTTATCATAAATTATATTATACTTTTCTAGTTTCTAATATTCTAACTACATTTTCAGCTGATATCTCTAGATTATCTTTCCCTTTGCTTAATGCTTCATCTAAAGAAATTACCCCTGGGGTTATTCCTATTACAGAATCTATTCCTAATGAATATAATTCATCTATTCCTTCCCCAATTCTTCCCCCAAAAGCTATTACAGGAATGTTATACTTTTTAGCTATTTTAGCTACTCCTATAGGGGTTTTTCCAAACTTAGTTTGAAAATCTATACTTCCTTCCCCTGTAAATACAAAATCTGCTTTTCTTACTTTATCTTCCAAATTAGAATGCTTAATTACTAAATCTATTCCTGATTCTAGTTTTCCATTACAAAAACCTATTAAAGCTGCACCAAGTCCTCCTGCTGCACCTGCACCTTCAACCTTATCAATTTCTTTTCCCATATCTCTTTTTACTACTTCTGCATAATGTTTTAAGTTACTATCTAACTCCTCTAATGTTTCTTTATTTCCACCCTTTTGAGCCCCAAATACAAAGCTTGCACCATTCTCTCCTGTTAATGGATTCTTTACATCACAAGCTACTTCTATTTTTACATCATAAATTCTTTTATCAAAACCACTTAAATCTATTGTACATAAATCTTTTAAGACGCCACCACCAAATGCTATCTCTTTTCCATCACTGTCCTTAAAACTTGCCCCTAATGCCTGAAGCATACCAACTCCACCATCATTAGTTGCACTGCCACCTAAGCCTATAATTATTCTTTCTATATTCATATCTAAAGCATATTTTATAAGTTCACCAGTTCCAAAGGTAGTAGTAAGGAGTGGATTTCTATCCTCTAATTTAACTAAGTGAATTCCACTAGCTTCTGCCATTTCTATTACAGCAGTCTTTCCATCACCTAATATTCCAAACTTTGCTTTCACCTTATTTCCTAGTGGAGCTGTTACTTCTACTTCATGCAAATTTCCATTGGTAGATTCTATTAAAGCATCTACTGTACCTTCACCACCATCTGCCATAGGAACATGTATACAGGTAGCATCTTTAAAAACTTTTCTTATTCCATTTTCCATAGATATACAAGCTTCCTTAGCTGTCATACTCTCCTTAAATGAATCTGGTGCTAAAATAAATTTCATATCATTCACCTCTAAATAAAATTATTGTAACTCTCTTAACCTTAGCTAAGAGAGTTACTAACCTTTTATACTAATTCAAAGTATATATTATCTACTTTATTTTTACTACAATTTACTTTGCTAAAATCTTCTATATCCTCTAGTATATCTTCCTTAAGATTAACCTTCTTAAACTTGCTTCCTTTAATGCTAAAATGAACCTTCTTTTCTGAAGCTGTTCCATTGAAATATCTAAGAACTAACCCCTTTTTATTTTCAGCCTTCTTTAATACACTTAAAGTCACATTATCATTCTCTTCTTTTAATAGAGAATAATTATATGGAACTTCAAAGTCTACAGAATTTAGTTTCATAGCATTGTGAGGCATTTTATTGTAAGTATACACTGGAGTTAAGTACTCTTTTGCAACTCTTGATACCTTATCTTCCCTAGATACATATGGATATATTCCAAAGTCTAAGCTTACTTTTCCAAGCATTTGTGAGTCAGGAGTTTCTAATTTTATTCCTGATGGTCTTCCAGGTCTTCTATACATTTCTTCTTTACCAAGGAAGCCTACCCCTCTAAATAAAGTTATAGCTATTGTATCATAATCTTCTCCAATTATTTCATACTCTCTAGTACTATTAGTTAAGACAGCCATTCCTCTTTCTTCATTCTTTAAAGTTACAAATGAAAGCATTGGATAAATAGAATCTGGTCTTTCATCCCAGTTTTCCTCTTCCCATACATCCATAGCACTATCATATACATCTCTTTTTATAACACCAAATTGATTATCAGAGAATGAGAAATTAGATTTTATTCCAGTTGGAATGTATGCTCTTACTCTATGATCTTTTGCTCTATTATCTATATCAATCTTAACATTTAAATATGGGCTACAATTATCAACCTTAACAATTATTGATATATCCATAGAACCATCAATTTTCTTTTTCTTTCTGCTATCTAAATCCTTTGGTACATATAAAGTATAGTTAATAGCTATCTCACTACTATTTTCATAAGTGCTTATATTATAGTTACACTTAATTAAATCACTCTTAACAATAAAATCATCCTCTAATGGTGAGAAATCATATTCATCTCCGTCATCTGCACCATCTTCTATTAAAAGTACATTTTCATATAATGTGTTTGTATCTTTATGTAGTATGTTTAATGACCCGTTTTCATTTACGGTTATATTAAAATACTTATTTTCAATCTTATCTGTTTTCTTGCCTTCTTCAGAGTTTATAACTCCTTCTGCTCCTTTAATTAAGTAAGTCTTATATCCCATTGAAGGAATAACATCCTTTAATTCAATAGTATATCTTACAAAAGGATCATAGTTTCCATAGTGAACAATTTGTCTATCAATTAACCCTGCATCAACTACTTCTTTATTTATAACTTGGAAATCATATTCTTCTCCATCATCACTAACAAGGTTGAAGTTTTTCATCTTTGTAATGATTTCACCTTTAACTACAGCTTCTCTTTCATATGGAAGAAGGTTAAATGCTGTTAATTTATCTAATGCTATCTCTTTGCTCATAGCATCAACTATAACTCTCATATAGAAATCTATTAATCTATCTACCTTTTCTTCAGCTAAGAAAAATCTATTCATTATCTCTTTATGAACCTTATCAGAACAACAACATCCTATAGAGTCATGAGCATGGTTTTTCATTATCTCTTTCCAAATAAGCTCAATTAACCCTGAATGATATTCAAAACCTAATGAATAAGCAAGTGAAGCTAAAGGTTCTAATATATTAGTTATTTTATTTTCTATCCTTGTATTAGTAGCCTTAATATCCATTCTTGTTGAGAAGATACTTCTATGAACTCTCATATACTTTCCATCTAAGAATTCCCCTCTTAATGTTGGTAAATTCTTTTCTTTTTCTAGTTCTTCAAATACCTTTTCATATCTGCTTAAGAAGAAATCTCTTTCTGGATATAATTCCTTTAACTTTTCTAATATCTCAAATATATTCTTTTGTACAGGCATTTGATCATGACCATTTGGAAGTATGATATTTTCTGTTGTAGCTCCCTTATCAAGTACAGGGAAATACTTATCCATTCTCTTCTTAAGATCATCCATATTACTTGGCAAATACTTTCCTATTGCATATCCTAATGGGAATAATTGAGTTAATACCTTAGAATCCCCTTCACCTTCCCAGTAAAATTCAGTTTTATCTGTTCCCATTCTTTCAGAGACACCTCTCCAGAATATAGAACGATTTATTCCAAATCCATTTAATATTTGTGGCATTTGAGCAGATTGTCCAAAAGAGTCTGGAAGATATCCTATCATCATAGCATCACCAAATTCTTCACAATCCTTTAATCCATATAGTAAATTTCTAGTTATAGATTCTCCACCTACAACCATTTCATCTGTTTGAGTATACCAAGGCCCTATTATTAATCTGCCTTCTTTAACTAATTTCTTTACTCTTTCCTTATTTTCTGGCTTTGCCGCAAAATAATCTTCTAATATAGCTGTTTGTCCATCCAATACATAATTATGGTAGTTAGGATTGTTTTCTAACATATCCATTATTTCTTCCATATTATTAACTAAAAGAATTCTTGATTCTTCCGTTGTAAAATACCATTCTCTATCCCAATGCATATGGGGCACAACATGAACTTTTTTACTCATCTATTACACCTCTTACTTCGATTTAACTTTATATTTTTCCATGATATAGCTTTGCGAGAGGAAATTCCTCTCGCAAAATATTATTTTAAAAGTCCTTGCTTTTTAAGTTTCATTTTTCTTGTTATTACTAATAATATTGCTGATATAATTGCTCCAAGTATTGCTGCTCCAAGCCATACAGTTATATTCATTAACATAGTTGAACCATCTTTAAGCATGAATATTGAGAATATACCTGCTCCTGGAACATCAAGTCCTATGTTAAACATTGCTACTAAAGCACCAGTTACTGCTGAACCTGCACATAATGAAGGAATTACTCTTAATGGGTCTTCTATCATAAATGGAATAGCACCTTCTGTAATACCTGCTAGTCCTAAAATCCAAGTTGACTTACCTATTTCTTGTTCTTCTTTATTGAAATACTTCTTAGCTAATAAAGTAGCAAATGTTACACCAAATGCTGAAACCATTTTTACTGATGCGAAAGCTGCATATGGCATTATAATTCCATCAGTCATTGCACCTACACAGAAAGTATAAGCTGCTTTATTAACAGGACCACCAAGGTCAAATGATACCATGATACCAAGTACTGCACCTAAAAGTGCTGCATTTGTTCCACTCATAGAACCTAACCAATCAATTAGTCCTTGGTTTAATGCTGCTACAGGTTTACCAACTACAAAGAACATAAGTGTTGAAACTAATAATGTACCAAATACAGGGTATACCCAGAAACTAACGAATCCTGCTAATGTACCTTTTGCTGGTATATACTTCTTAAATAATTTAATTGTATAACCTGCTAGGAAACCTCCAAGCATACCACCTAAGAATCCACCATTTATCATATTAGCTGCTATACCAGCTGCAAAACCTGGTGCTAAACCTGGCTTATCAGCAATTGAGTATGACATGTATGCAGATAATACAGGAACCATTATTGTTCCAAGTAAGTTACCACCTAGCTTACGATACATCCAAATCCATGAACCATCTGTTTCATATAATTCTTGTAATCCAAAACCTTGAGATACTAATACTGCAAAAGCTAGAATCATACCTCCTGCAACTATTAAAGGAATTATATGAGATATACCTGTAAGAATTGACTTCTTAGCCTCTTCTCTAAATGAAACTTTTTCTTCATCATCAGAAGTTTCTACATATTCTCCTTTTCCTTTATTTTCTGCTGCCTTAAGTGCTTTTTCTATAAGTCCCTTTGCATCCTTTAAAGGAGTAGCAACCTTAGCTCTTACTGTAGGTAAATGTGAATATCTTTCTTCATTTTTTACAGCTACATCTACTGCAAATATAGCAGCATCTGCATTCTTTAATTGTTCTTTTGTATGTTTATCTTCTATACCGTTAGCTCCTTGTTTTTCAACATAAACAGCTACTCCCATTTCTTTACCTGCATTAACTAAAGCTTCTGCAGCCATATATGTATGAGCTATCCCTGCAGGACAAGCTGTTACAGCAACGATTGATTTTTCAAACTTACTTATATCTATATCTTCTTTTATAATTTCTTTATCTAAATTATTGTAAAGTTCTTTCTTGCTCTTTGAATTCTTAAGCAAATCTTTATAAGATGGATTTGCTATTCTTGTAGCAAGTTCTGCTAATAGTTGAATATGAGTTGAACCTGCCTCTTCAGTTGGTATAGCTAATAAGAATACTATTTCAACTTCATTATTCTCATCTATGCTTTCCCATTCTTTCATAGGTTTATTTAGAATTGCTACTGCAAATGATGCTTCTTTTACAGAACTAGATTTTCCATGGGGAACAGCTAGTCCACCTTCAAAACCTGTAGGAGAAAGTTTTTCTCTTTCTAATACATCCTTAAAAAATTCTTCTTTAGATGTAATCTTTCCCTCTTCATATAATTTTCCAACTAGGTGTTTAATAACATCTTCTTTCTTGTTTAAATCTAGACCAATTGAAATAAGTTTCTCATTTGTTAGACTTCTTAAATTCATTTCTATTCCTCCTATTCATATTCAACAAATCCGATTTGCTTAACGTTTACAAGTATATATTATCAAAAAAAAATAAGAAGATTTAATTCTTCTTATTTTTACACAAATATTTCTTTTTATTTTACACATTGTGTATTTATACACAATTATAATCTTTCCATAAGGCTTCATTAATGATTCTTATAATAAGCATTATTCCTATTCTATCTGGAGCATTATATTTATGTATCTCTACCCTAGGTGCCCAGAAGAAAATATTTATATCAGCAATATCCATAAGTGAATTCTTATTAAAGTGAGTCATGCTAACTATGCTTGCATTTCTTTCTTTTGCAATTTTGCACACATCTAATATCTGCTTGCTTTCACCACTTACACTTATAGCAATAAACAAATCCTTATCATCACAATTTTCTGCAGCATACATCATATCGTGTCTATGGTTAAAATACTCAGCTTTTATTCCAATGCATCTTATATTCTTTGCAAACATCTCACAAAAATATATTGAATCCCCTATTCCTACGAAGTATACATTTTTAGCTTCTTTTATTTGGCTTACTAATTTATCAATTATTTTATTATCTAAAATGTCTAAAGTTTTTTTAATTGTATCAGGAATTAATTCTAGATTTTTAAAGTTATCTCCTTTTAATTCACCAGTCTTTCCTTCAAGTTCTGCACGTAATGAAAACTTTAAATCTGAAAAGCCTTTATAACCTAGCTTCTTAGATAATCTTACTATAGTATTAGGTACAGTAAATAAATCTTCAGCTACTTTCTGGACAGATTGATTTACAAATCTACTATAATCTTCTCGTATATAATCCACCACTTGGTCATCTGTATCCGTTAATCTCAACTCATTTAATAAAACTCTCTCCTCAAAGTTCATGTTCCCACTCCTACTTTTTTCTCTTGTTCACTACTTTGAGAATAGCATTTTTACTTAGCTTTCGCAAGGTTCATAGATATTTATCTCTGTCCTTATATTTTTTTATTTCAAAATATCATTGTAACTCTGAATTATAATATATGAGAAGAATATTTTGCTTATATTTTCTTTTTGAAGTCCTCTTAAAGAGAACTGTCTAAGCCAGCTTATTTACTGCATATTTATATATTTATATATTTATATATTTATATATTTGTTTCTTTATATATTTTTATATTTAAACAAAACAATTATATGGAATTATAATCCATAACTCATTTATAATAAATTTATAAGGTGTGGTAGATATTTAAAAAGAAGAGTGGAGGTTCTCTTAAATGAAATGTTTAAAATGTAATTCAGATGAAATTAAAGTAGTAAAGGCTCCCCCAGTTCAAATGCAAAAGTGTATTATGCCTAAATTATTAAATCCTTATTATTTATATTTGCTGTAAGTGTGGTTACACTGAAATATGGATAAATTCTAAAGAAGAATTAAACTACTTGACGTAATTGAATAGATATTTATTTTTCTTGTTACGTCACAAGCTCCAAGTCACACCAAAATAAATATACATTTCCCTTCCTACTTAAGGTAAGAAAATTATAAAATTATTATCTTTGTCCTTATAATTTTTTTATTTTAAAATGTCGTCGTAACTCTAGATTGTAACCTATTAGAATTGCAATATATGATACACAAACAGAGATAAAATGTAATATAATATATATATTGTAAAAAACAACTTATTCAACGAAAGGGGAATAATTATTTGAAAAAGAAAATTGCATATATAATATTATTTATAATTTTAATTTGTGAACTTATTGCTTATAAATATCAATATTACTTTATAAACTCTTTTTATTACTTATTTATTAATTCAACTATATTCCTAATATTCTTAAAACTAATAAATAATAAAACCTTTACCAAAGTGGGTGTTATGTTAATAATATTAACGATTCTTTGTTCTGTAGCTCTGAATAATCCTACATATAATTACATTGTACAAAATGATAAGTTAAATTATTCACTAATTGTAACAGAAACTTCATCATTTAATGGTAAATTTCAGTATAGCTTTTTTGAAAAACATTTTCATTTTTTTAAAAAGCCTATACCAAAAGCTTATTTTGTGTCGTCATATAAAATTAATATAGATAAGGATATTCAGTGGTTAGATAAAAATACAATTCAAATTAAATCTGGTCAAGATTTAATTAATAATTTAACACTAAACTTAAACTAAAATTCTATGTTTATTTTCTAAAAATAAAAGGTTGAAGAAAACTTCAACCTTTTATTAGCTTTATGACCTTTAAACAACAACATATTTCATGTTGTTGTTTTATATGTGTTAGTCCCTTTATATATCCATATATTTATCATAAAACTCTTTATATACTCTATACTTGTGAGTGTTTTTAGTATGATCTAATGCTTTTGTTGAAAGCTCCTTCCAATCTAATGAATAGACATTTTTTAAATCCTTCACCTCATTCATTTCTTGGGCTAAATTGTCATTATCATATGGATATAAGAAAACCACATAATCTTTATCCCCTTTTATATATGAAACATTTCTATATAACTGATAATTAGAATAGAACTTGTCCTTATCATTAACTAATTCTTTTAAATGCATGCTTTCCCCTAACTGCTTCATATAAACATCAGTAAATTTGTGTTCATATTTTTCAGGTAGCTTATTAGTTTCTTTACTTTTGCTAATTTTTCCAAAGCCTTGCTCAGTATACTTAACTTCAAAATATATTTTTTCTCCAGTTATAAGCTCTATAAAGAAATCAAAGGTTGTCCCATCCTTTCCTTTTGGAGCTCCATATTCAAATTTTGAAAATATTATCTTTGTGTGATCTGGAATATTAATCTTTAAAGTATCTTTTAAAATATCAATTAGTAAATTATCTTTCATTATTGGCTCAAAAAAGTTTATACACATAATTTGAGATGAATTTAAGTGGTGTGAATGCATGTGATAATGTATATCCTTAGGTTGATTAACTCCTAAAAGAAAATTTAATGGTCTAAATCCACTTGGTAATATGTGTCCATATTCCTTATTTTGATAAAGCCCATTTTTTACACAACCTAAGGAGTTTAACTTGTACTCTTCTAAGTGATTTAATACTTTTTCTTTATAATCTTGATATCTCATAACATCCCCTCTTTCTTAAAGCATAATTCATTGCCTACTTATATCATAACACTTTTTGTAAACGAAATCATCACTGTTTAAATTTAAAATCCATGACTATTTAGCCATGGATTTTTTTATCTATTTATACATTGCTTCAACTACTTTAGAATTATACTTTTGTATGCTTTCATATATGAAGCCATTTACATTATTTATATCATCTTGAGTAGGATTATTTGCCTTGTCAGAAAGTTTATATTGATATTTTAATCTTAAAATTCTTCTAACACTTTCATCTATCCTATTTTCATCAATCTTTCCATCATTAACTCCTTGAACTACAGCATTATATACTTTTTGTTGATTTTCTATTGTATGGCAAACTAATAAAATATCTGCACCTGCCTCAACTGATTTTATTGCAGCTTCTCCTAAATCCCAGTTCTTACTTATAGCTTGCATTTCAAGATCATCAGTAATAATAACTCCTTTATAACCCATTTCATCACGTAACAAGTCTGTTAGTATCTTTTTAGACATAGTTGCTGGGTACTCTTTATCAATTTGTGGAAGCATAATATGTGCTGTCATTACCATGTCTACTCCATTATTTATGGCTGTTTGAAAAGGAACAAGTTCTGTACTTTTTAATCTATTTAAATCATGATTCAATGATGGTAGACCTAAATGAGAATCCACCTCCGTATCTCCATGTCCCGGAAAATGTTTTACTGTTGGGATTACCCCTTCATTTTGTATTGCTTTTAGTTCATTAATACCAAACTCTGTTACCTTTTCCTTTGTTGAGCCATAAGATCTTACCCCTATAATTGGATTATTTTTATTAGTATTAATATCTAAAACAGTACCAAAATCCGTATTTATTCCTAATAGCTTTAATTTTTTAGCAGTACCAGCTCCTATTCCAGTTGCTAAACTTGAATCATTTGTATTTCCTAACTCTCCTTTAGAAGGTGTTCTCATTAACTCCTGAGGCAATTGTGACATACTTCCTCCTTCTTCATCAAACCCAATAAATAAAGGTATATCACTATTTTGTCTGTTAGCTTTTTTAATTGAATTTACATACTTAACATTATTATCTAAACTACTTCCCCAAAAGTTTCTATGACCATATAAAATAATGCCTCCTGCATGTTGATCTTCAAATAAATTTACTACTTTATCATCTACATTCGTCCCATTAACTCCGTAGAACATCATTTGTCCTACTTTCTCTTCTAATGTCATTGTACTTATTTTATCTTCTACTTTTTTGTTAATACTTTCATTTTTCCCTGTTAAAATAGTAGCGGAACTAGCTGTAACTCCACCAATCATTGTAAGAGTAAGAGCTGCTGAAATTAATAATTTTCTCATAAATCTTCCCCCTAATCTTTATTTAATTAGTTTTTATTATCATTTTTTATTATTCCCCTCCTCCACTTTTAATTATAGATTTTAATTATCTCAATATAATCACATTAATAACTTTAAATATAACTATTTAGTTACAATTAAAGAGATAAATAAAAAAACAAGGTTATATACCTAACCTTGTTTCTTACTATTTTATATTTTTAAAACGCTAATATCTGATATAAAATCATTACTTTGCATAAAGAATGACATTAAGCAAGCACCATTAGCACATGTTTCCTTAACTAAATTTATATTATATTTTGAAATTCCACCTATGGCATAAACAGGTACATCAACGCCTCTACAGATATTCTCTAAAAAGGCTAGTCCCATTGGTTCTAAGTCCTTTTTGCAGTCTGTTTGAAATATATGACCTGCTGTAATATAAGTTGCTCCAAGGGTTACTGCTCTTTCCCCTTCCTCTAGTGAATGAATAGATACTCCTACCTTTTCAAAGTTCTTAACTTCATTATGGTGTTTTTCTAACATTGGAAGGGATAGATGAATCTTGTTATGATTTAACCTTTTAGCTACGCCTACAAAATTATGAAGAACACACTCCTTATTGTACTTTTCACATATTCTAAGTACATTCTTAGCTAAAACATAATACTCATCTTCACTAAGGTCCTTTTCCCTTAAAATAATTGAATCCACCTCTGATTTTGCCAAAGTTTCAATTTGTTCTAAAAAATCAATATGGCATAACTTCCTATTGGTAACAGCAATTATCTTAAACATATAAATAATCACTCATTACAGGCTGTAGACCTTTTTCAACTATTGCATTATAAACCTCATCTACAGTACGTCCATCTGATATTTCAAATTGTTCATCACCCTTATTTTCTCCTGTGTGGCCTCCAATTCCAACATCAACTCCAGCAGAAATCTTAGTTGCTGCAATATCTATAATATTATCTCTAAACCTTGCACACTCCCTACTTGAAATTGTTATATTTGCTGAAGGAATAAGCAATCTATAGGCAGTTATTATTTGTAATAATTGAGGCTCATGTACATCCTTAGGGTTAATTTTATGGTTATTAATTATTGGACGTAACCTTGGACATGAAAAAGCAATTTCAGCATGAGGATACTTTCTTTGAAGCATATATGCATGCATTCCTGTTGCAAAGGCATCCTTTCTAAAATCATCTAGCCCTAAAAGTGCTGCAAAACCAACTCCCCTTATTCCACCCATTATTGCACGTTCTTGCGCATTGAATCTATAAGGGAAAATTCTCTTATGACCTTCTAAATGTAAGGTTTCATATTTATCAGAATTATAAGTTTCTTGGAATACAGTAACAAAATCTGCACCACATTCATGAAGATAAGCATAATCCTCAGAGTTCATTGGATAAACCTCTAGCCCTATTACCTTAAAGTACTTACGTGCTATTTTACAAGCCTCTCCTATATATTTAACATCAGACATTCTTGGACTTTCACCAGTTAAAATTAGGATTTCTTCAAGTCCTGTATCTGCAATTATTTTCATTTCATTTTCTATTTCTTCTGCATTTAATTTAGCACGATGAATTTTATTGTAACAGTTGAAGCCACAGTAAATACAGTAATTCTCACAATAATTAGATATATAAAGAGGAGTAAACATATATATTGAATTTCCAAAGTGCTTTTTTGTTTCTATTTGTGCTTTTCTTGCCATTTCCTCTAAAAATGGAAAGGCAGCTGGAGATAGTAATGCCTTAAAATCATCTAAATTAATGCTATCCTTATTTAAAGCTCTTTTTACATCCTCTTCAGTATATGAATTATAGTCATAGGAATTCATTTCAGATATTACTTTATCAAAAATATCATGTTCTATTATTTCCATTCCAGGGGTATATTCCATATGATTTGTTCTTTCTATCATGTTAATCCCCTCCTACTTTTCTAAAAATCCTGTTAATGGAGATGAAGCAGAAGCACCCTTATGTAAAACACGCCCAAGACCAGCTATATATGCTTCACGTCCTGCTTCAATTGCTTTCTTAAAACTTTGTGCCATTAATGGTATATTGCCTGAAGTTGCTATTGCAGTATTAGCCATAATTGCATCTACCCCTAATTCCATAGCCTCACAAGCTTGAGAAGGTGAACCTATTCCTGCATCAACTATTATAGGTAAATCTATTTCTTCTACTAAAATTTTAATAAATTCCTTTGTACATAATCCCTTGTTTGACCCAATTGGTGCTGCAAGTGGCATTATTGCTGAAGCTCCAGCATTCACTAAATCCCTTGCTACATTTAAATCTGGATACATGTAAGGCATAACTACAAAGCCTTCTTTAGCTAAGATCTCTGTAGCCTTTATTGTTTCATAATTATCTGGAAGCAGGTATCTACTATCTCTTATAACTTCAATCTTTACAAAATTTCCACAACCTAGCTCCCTTGCAAGCCTTGCTATTCTTACTGCTTCTTCAGCATTTCTTGCACCAGATGTATTAGGTAATAAAGTTACTCCCTTAGGAATGTAATCTAAAATATTATCTTTTCCACCATCATTAACACGTCTTAAGGCAAGAGTTATTATTTCTGCTCCAGCATTTTCAACAGCTGCTTTAATTAAATCAAGAGAGTATTTTCCTGAACCTAAAATAAATCTTGAATTAAACTCATGTCCACCTATAATTAATTTATCATCTCTATTTTCCATTTAACCTACACATCCTTTTCCTCTAAAATTAATCTTAAAATCATATTAGCCTGATGGCCAGCACATATACTTACGCGTGGTGCCATTAAGCCTCTACCAATCCTTGCTGATGTTTCTCCATCTCCACAAAGATAAAAATCATTGGTTATTTTTCTTGTTTTTATTGTGTTACTACTTTCAAATCCAGCCATACCAGAGGATGCAACAACCTTTTTTCCTGGGAAATATTGTAAAACACCATTGACTAACAAAGCTTTTCCTTCTGGATTATCAAAGGCCTCACATACTATATCATCATCTTTAAAAAGACTTTCTAAGTTTTCTTCTGTTACCTTAACACTATCTACTATTACTTCCACAAAAGGATTTATTTCTGATATTTCCTTCTTTAAAGCCTCTGTTTTAAACATTCCCAAATGCGATATTTTATACTGCTGCCTATTTAAATTGCTGGGTTCAACTATATCAAAATCAATTAAATGTAAGGTTCCAACTCCAGTTCTAGCTAAACTTATTGCTATATTAGACCCTAAACCACCAAGTCCTGCAACTGCTACCCTAGCTATCTTTACTTTTTCATGAACCTTTGGAGTATGCCTTGCACAAAGCATATGCTCAAAAACTTCTTTTGAAGGAAGCTTTCCCTTTTCAATAAATGTTACTTCACTATTTTCATGTAATTCTACATCATCATTTGTAGCAAAACCTTCAATTATTGTTACTATATTATTCTTGGTTCCATAGTACTCTCTTTTTAGTTCATAAAGAGTTTTACAATTAGTATCTATAGCTTGTCCATTTAATACTATTTTCATCTTTAGCCCCCTCCTACAAAGGTTACAACTTCTAAGGTATCATTTTCTTTTAAAATAATACTTTGATAATCTTTTTTTCTTGCTATTTGTCCATTTAATTCAACAGCAATTCTAGTAATTTCATATCCCTCATTACATAGGAATTCACTTAAGGTCTTACCTTCATATCCATTAATAAGTTCACCATTTACCTTAATCATCTTATCCCTCCTTTTTTTTAAACTAAAAAAAGGTATCACGAAGGAATGACACCCTTGGTGGTGTCCCCCTTCGTGATACCTTGATCACTCTGTTAATATAATAACACACTTTGCATTCTATGTAAATATATCCATTATTTGATTATGTAGTTACTTTCCTCTATTGCTTTTACAGTATGATGCTTTTCAAAGTAATCTATTATAAGTTCACTCATCTCTTTTGTAATTTCCTTTACTACTTCTGCACCTTCATAAGATGGGTAAATTGAAGTATTAGTTGCACGATAGTTATTCATAACCACTGTATAATATTTATCTAACTCTATTTCTTTACCATCTTTCTTTATAGAAACAACTCTATCATAGAAATCCCTTGATAAATCTATTTCATAAGTTATTCCCCCAAAAGTATCATAGTTATAATTTTGCACCTTTGGAACTAAGAACTCTTCATTTATTTCTACCTTACCATCATTAACAACAAAGTAAGTAGCGCTCTTTTCCATTGCTTCCTTAAACTTATCTCCTCTTACCTTAAGAACCATCATTGTGTTAGGGTAAGGATAGTTAATTAGTACATCTCTAATGGAAACATTTTTTTTAAATCCAATGGCAGTATCAAATAGTGATAAAACAGAGAAATCAGCACCTGATTCTTCTAACTGTACTTGATGTAAGAAGTTTATAAAAGGATGCCCTTTTAATCTTCCTTCAAATATATCATCCATTAAAATGTCCTTATCAAACTCTCCAATTTCCTTATCTAAGTACTCTTGAAGTTCTCCTTCTACCTCTGTAAAAAGACTTTCTAAATCTGGATTAATATCATCAGTTAACTTACTAACATCCACTAATTCAAAAGTAGCTTCTTTTGTTTCTGTATCAAAAATTATCTTAGTAAAGTTTTGACCATTATTTAAAGGTTGAGTACAAACTACCCCTTTGATTTTAGTAGCGAAGGATCTATGTTGATGTCCACTTAAAATCATATTTATAGAGTCATAAGTTTCTAATAACTCACTTCCTTGATTTTCTTTATTTAACTTCTCAGTAGGAGTCATATTCTCATCTAAACTTTTTTCAAATCCGCCATGATAACAAACAATAATATAATCTGATTTTTCTTTTAGCTCTTTTTCATATTTTCCATATACCTCAACAGGATTTAAAAATTTAATTCCCTTAATGTTTTTTTCTTGCTCCCAGTTTGGTATAAATGAGGTTGTAAGACCTATACATCCTATTTTAAATCCATTAAAATCAAATATTTTATATGGTTTTGACTTAAATGCTAACCCTTCAATATTAGCATTAATAACTTTTTCTGAAATAGGAGTATAAGCTTTAGTTAAATAATCTAATCCATAGTTAAATTCATGATTACCAAGTACATAGGCATCATAACCTATTTTTTCTAAACATTGAACTATAGGATTCACCTCAGGATTCTTCTTTGATAAATAATGAGTTAGAGAAGAACCTTGAACTAAATCTCCGCAATCTATAGTTAATGAAGCATCATAATTTTTCTTATCCTTTAATATATAGCTTCCTATTTTAAGTATTCCTAATTGCTTTTCTGTTACATAATTAGTTGGATAAACAAATCCATGTAAATCGCTTGTTTGATATATAGCAATCTTCATAAAAACCTCCTATTTACAAAAGGGCTGTATCTCTATTGATACAGCCCTAAATTATTCTATTCCCAGATTGATTTTAAAGTAGTCTTAAATCCTTCTAATGTCTTAGTTACATCTGCATTGCTTGGATTAGCTAATACAGTTTCCATTACTGTACCTGCTTCACGGTATGCAGCATCTGCACCTGAAACAACTGGATTAGTGTAAAGATTCTTAGTTGCATCTGAAAGTATTGGAGCTATTAAGCTTCCTGACTTTTTGTACTCTTCTGAATCAATAGCACTTTGTCTTACTGGCATGTATCCAGTTTCAGAAGCCCAAGTAATTTGGTTTTCTTTAGTTGTTAAGAACTTTAAGAACATGTATGCTGCAGTCTTTTGTTCAGCTGTAGCACTTGAGAACACATATAAATCTGTTCCTTGTTGTAATGAAGCACTTGTTGGGTATGGAGCAGCTGCTACTTCAAACTTATCACCAACACCTTGTTTAACAAAGTTTTCACCAGCATTTGAACCAACGTACATAGCTACAGTTCCATTACCAAATGGTCCTGATAAATAGTTGTCTGTTCCTGCAATTCTGAAGTAACCTTCCTTAACTCCTTCTAAGTAGTAGTTAAGAGCCTTAGCTGATGCTTCACTTGTTACATCAAAGCTTGAATCGAAAGTTTTTCCTTCAGTCTTTAAGAAAGTTGTATAGTAAGTGTTTAATGAATCAAATCCAGCACCAGCTATACCCTTCTTTTCTTTTATAGTCTTAGCAACTTGAACTAATTCGTCATAAGTAGTTGGAGCCTTTAATCCTAGTTCATCAAGTAAAGTCTTGTTGTACCATAAAACTTCTGTAGACTTGTTGAAAGGCATTCCATAGATCTTTCCATCTATTTTAGCTGCTTCTCTGAAACTTGGTAATATATCTTCATAGTTATCAAACTTTAAAGTTTCATTTTCAATATATGGAGTTAAATCTGTAACTAAGTTATCCTTTATTGGATTGAACATCCAGTCAGGATATGCTTGAGTCATTGTTGGTAAATCCTTAGGACTTGCAACTGTTGCTGTTATCTTTTGTTGTAAATCCTTATAGCTTGATTGGTTTTGTAAAGTTACCTTTATGTTTGGATTTTCTGCCATAAACTTTTCAGTTAAGCTTGTAAGAGATTTTTCTAAATCTCCATTCATGGCATGCCAGAAAGTAATTTCTACTGGCTCTTTAATTTCAGTTACGATATCTGCGCTTGATGTGTCATTTCCTTTTGATCCACATCCAACCATAGCAGCAGACATAAATACTAGACCTAAAGCTAATAATCTTTTAAATTTCATGCTCTTCCCTCCGCATAGTTATATTGTTTGTTTTTTCTCTGGTAATAGTCTATCGCCATTTTCATTATAAAGTTTCTCTGGACGATATGAATGTATAGGCACTAAAAGCTTAGGCTTAATTAAGTTAATTATCTTAATCAAGTCATTTGGATGAGCATGACCACTACAAGAAGTTCTGACAAATTCAATTTTGTGTGATTCAAGATTGTCTATGAACTTTTCATAAGCTGGATCAAAATCACCTAATGGAACAGCATTCGAGTGAATATAAATTCCACCTTCCTTAAGTTTATCTATATGTTCTAAGGCAAGAGTATCTAATTGCCAGAAGAAATCACCTTGGTCATTTAAAAGGGTCTCAAAATCAATTTTATAAACTGCATCTAATCCATAATCTTTATCATCTAATTGATAGTAATATGATTGATATCCTGTTGCTTCTTTAACTACATAAGAATAATAAGCATCTAAAACAACCTTTCTTGGATTAGTTTCTATTATCTTTTTAATTCTTTCAATATTAGAAATATAATAATTAAAAGTTATTTGTTTATCTGGATTGTTCTTAACAATTTCATTAATCTTATCTAATAATTCTGGTTCATTAGATATTTCTTTATCACTTACATCTTCATCAAACTCTTGGAATGATACTGAAACACCTTCAATTAAAAGAACATCACAGCCTTCGCTTTCCTTACAGAAGTTTAATGTATCATTTTCTCTATATCCATGTAATCTAATATCACCAGTGTAAGATATAACTAAATCAGGAGTTTTTATAAGTAAGCCACAAGCTCCATAAGCATCATGGTCAACAGGCATTACCTTTACTTCAATTTCTCCAACTTTTATTACTTCATTTTCCTTAACACCAATTATGTCTCTTGTATTCTTTCCTTCTTTAACATGAAGTGGGAATAAGAAATCATCCTTAATATTTAAAGTGTTTAATAAAGACTTTGTTCCTTCTAATGTATATAAAGGAATTGAAGGATTTAAATAGTTAACTATCTTTGAATGGTCTAAGTGAACATGTGATAGGAATACCGCTGTATTCTTAAAACTATCTTCCTTTGATTCATATCCCTTTAAAGGAATTCTTGGGTCATACATATTGTTTAAATAAGGAACTAATCCTTCATCTAATAATCCTTGTAAGTCTGTTGGTTGCACTGGTGCCTTTGGGTTATATTCACTACCAAAGTCAAAGAAGATATGACTATCTTCATATGCAATTTCTATAATTGTTCCACCTATAGTTAAAATACCATTGTGGAAAGTAATCTTAGTTTTCTTATCCTTTAACGCCACTCTTAACAACTCCTCTAATTATCTGCTTTCTAAATACTAAATATAAAATTAGTATTGGAACTATAGCTATAGTTGAAGCAGCCATTTGTAATTGAACATTTGTACCACTTTCAGTAGCAAATGCACTTAATCCGTTACTTAATAATCTCATTTCCTTACTATTTGTAACTAGTATTGGCCATAGGAATGAATTCCACCCATTAATGAAGCTTAATATTCCCATTGTGAATAAAGCTGGCTTACCTAATGGAACTAAAATTCTTCTTATGAACTCTAAATCTCCACATCCATCTACCTTTGCTGCCTTATAATAAGATATTGGAATACTAGTTAAATACTCTTTTAGATAGAATATATAAAAGACACTTGCAAGTGATGGAACTATTAAAGCTGTGTATGTATTTAATAATCCAAATTGTGCAATTGTTTGATAATTTGTAAATACTGTAACTTCATATGGAACCATTAATAATGCTGCCATAACTAAAACTAAAAGATTCTTAAATCTAAATTCTAACTTTACTAAAGCAAAAGCTGCTAAAACTGAAGTTAAAACTGTACCTATTGTTGATATTCCTGAAACTAAAATTGTATTAAAGAAATATCTAACAAATGGTGCTTGCTTCATTGCTTCTGAAAAATTGCTCCAGTTGAACTTTTCAGGAATCAATGTTGGCGGTATACTTGTTGCCTCTTGATATGTCATGAAACTTGCTAGAATCATATATACAAAAGGAAATAACGTAATTAATGCCATTATAAGAATGAATGTTTTTGACAAAACTGAATTAAACTTTTTCATCTCTTCACCTACTTAGATATTCTTTTTAATATACGATTTTGAATTAATGTAAACAATAGAATTAGTATAAATAAGATAACTGCTGCTGCCATACCTTGACCATATCTATTTTCTACATAGAACTTATTAAAGATATAGAATACTGCTGTAGTTGCACTATCTGCTATACCTGCTTTTCCGTTGAATATAGAGAATACCTGTGCATATACCTTAAATGCATTAATGAAGTTAACCATTAATAAGAATGTAATAATTGGTATCATTTGAGGTAAAGTTATTCTGAAAAATTGTTGTCTCTTAGTTGCTCCAAACATATCTGCAACCTTGTAATAACTATCATCAATATTTCTTAAACCTGAAAGAAGTATTATTATATTAAATGCAAGTCCTGACCATATACCAAATATAATTAACGTAATCATACTCATAGATGGATCATCTAAGAAATTAAATGGTCCTACATTAAATAATCCTAATATATAGTTAACAAATCCATACTCTCCATTTAATAAAAATCTAAATACAATACCAACTGCTATAATACTTGTTAAGTAAGGTATAAAGAAAATTGTTTCAAACACATCTTTACGCTTAATCTTTTCATATATTGTAACTGCAATAAACATTGAAATAATTAATCCAACAGGTACAACAACAAAGGCATAAAGAGATGTATTACCTATTGCTGTATGGAATTTTGGATCTGATAATACTACTTCAAAGTTCTTAAATCCATTAAACTCTAAGCTATTTAATGTACCTTTTTGAAAGGCCATTATAAATGTTCTAATTAATGGGAATACGCTAAATACTCCTATTATTATTAAGGCAGGAAGTAAGAAAAACCATGCCTGTGGTGAATTCTCCGCTCTATACTTTAACTTTCTCATTTTAATACACTCTAACTCCATTCTCTTGGAATATGTATATACTATTGTAGTCAATTTCAAATCCTAACTCGTCTCCTTCTGATACATTACGAGTAATATCAGTAATTGACTTAGCATGTATACCATTAGCATTGAAATTTACTATACAATCTTTTCCTATTAATTCTATTGATTCAACCTTAGCCTTAAATAATGGATTTTCACTTAATTCAAAGTACTCTGGTCTAATCCCTACAAAGTACTTACTTTCATTTAATTCACCCTTGAATCTATCTTTATTTAGTAAACTTAAATCAATTGTAAAATCTTTTGCTTTAAGGGCATTCCCTTCCTTCTCCATTTCGAAGATGTTTATAATTGGGTTACCCATAAACTTTGCAACAAAAAGATTTGATGGTTCTAGGTAAAGATTTTGAGGAACATCAAATTGTTGTACTATACCTTCATTCATTAACACTATTCTGTCACTTATTGATAAAGCTTCTTCTTGGTCATGTGTAACGAATACAGTTGTTATACCAATTTCCTTTACAAGTCTTCTAATTTCTTCTCTAATCTTTAATCTTAATCTTGCATCTAAATTACTTAATGGTTCATCTAGTAAAAGAATCTTAGGATTTTGAACTAGTGCTCTTGTAATTGCAACTCTTTGTTGTTGTCCACCAGACATTTCCCCTGGTTTTTTATTAGCAAGCTCTTCTATACTTGTTACCTTCATATATTTTCTTGCTATTTCCTCAGCCTCTTTTTTAGGCATCTTTTTATTTCCAACTGTAAGAGGGAACATAACATTTTCTAAGACAGTCATATGTGGATATAATGCATAGTTTTGGAATACTAAGCCTATATTTCTATCCTTAGGATGCTTATCAATAACTGATTCCTTGTCAAACTTGATATCTCCATCTGTTGGATCTAATAATCCAGCTAATAAATTAAGGATTGTAGTTTTCCCACAACCACTTGGTCCTAATAAACAAATAAGTTCACCGTCGTTAATTTCGAGATTAATGCTTTTTAAAGCTTCATAACCGTTGTTATAAACTTTTTTTAGATTTTCAATCTGTATCATGTTTCACCTCTAGTAATTTTTAGTTTTCTTTAAGTCTTCCTAGTATGCTTGTAAAATATCATAAAAACTTGTTACCGATTTGTAACAGTTCTACTCATAATATACTAAATTCATCATACTTTTACAAGATTATATCTGTTATTTTAACATTTTATAATTATTATTTAACTAATTAATAACATTAATACACTTTTTCCGACAAATGCCCACTTCTTTTAATAAATTTATAATTCTTTAATAATTTTAAGTAGCACATATAGATGTTATTTACCAAATAATACTTGTCTGTATACCACATATTGATTAATTAGTATACACTAATCAATCACCTCTCCCAACTTTTATACTTTTTTATAACCTTTAGTATATGAAGTTAATTTTTTTTAATTCAAAAATAAAAAGAAACTAAAATCAAACTTAATATTAGTTTCTTCAAAAAAATAATATATTCATATTTTATTCATATTTTTTATATTCTCATTACTTTCTAACAGAACTTTTCACATCTATCTCCCACTTGTTTAACCCTTTTCTCAATTAAATTTTTGGGTCTTAACCTCAACAACTGTATATCATCACTTTCATTTATTTCGTTTAATATCTCCATAACTAATGATAAATATCTGTTTTTAGGATTTTCTTCCCTTCTTCTTTCAACTATAGATATAAGGCTTGACCACAATACATATTCTGCCCCTTCATAGGTTGTTTTATATTTTGAATCAATTGTTTCTAATAAATGTCTTGCATCTACCTTTCTTCTTACTCTTAATACAGTATGAATAGTTGAACAATTTATCCAAATAAGTCCTCTACTATCTGTTTTACCATAATTTATTGCATTAGTAATCTTCTTAACAGTAGTTTTATCTAAATCCTTTGCTCTTTCAGGCATCTTATAGTTTATACCTCTTATATCAGAACTAAATACAATCACACTCTTATTATTCATAATATACCATCTTATTATAAATGCTTGTTAGTTCTGCCATTACCTCTTCAGTACCATTCTCTTTACATACATCAGGATGAATCTCTTTTACTATTACCTTATACAATTTCATACATATTACCCCCTCATTAATATATATGAAATAATCTTAACTATTTTTCATACAAACCCCACACAAAAAAAAAGAAACTGCAAAAATCTAATATAATTGCTATGATGAACTATTCCCATTTGATCTGTTTCATAATAATGTGCTTTATGTTCATATGTAACTATTTCCACCCTTATACAAACCCTTTTCTATTATTCTTATATTTTACCACACTTTATAAAAAAGCTAGAAAACGCCAAGTTGTATCAACTAGTATATAGGTATACACAATAAATATATAATATATCTACAATGCTATTTAGTGCATGATCTTGAATAATTGATGTTTGAAACTCCTCCATTTTTAAAGTACTTACTAATAATCTAATTTCTCTAAAAGAATTCTTAATTTCATTTTGTGATGTAATCCAAATTATCTTTATATTCTTTTCTTTTAAAAGTTTATTTATTTGCTTAATATGTCGTGTTGTTCCAGAAAATGATATAATTACTGCAATATCATCCTCACTCATACTTTCTATTGCAAGTATCTGGCTTTTTAAAGTTGGAAACGAATAAGCAGTCTTATTTAACCTTGTAAATTTTTCGCTGAAATTTTTAGCAACAATATTAGAAAAAGAGCTGCCAAAGACATAAATCCCCTTAGCTTCTTCAATCCAGTGAACAGCTTTAATCAGCTTCTTTTCATCAATAAGTTCTTTTGTTTCTACAAATGACTTATTAAGTGCCTTAAAATACCCATTCAATATAGAATTACTATTCCTATTTTCTTTACCACTTTTAACACTTCTATTGCTTATCTCATCCTGAAGAAACTCATTATAAACAATAACATCCTCTTTTAACTCCTTAAAGCTTGAATTATTAACCCTTTTGCAAAACCTTGTTATTGTAGAAGGTGAGGTGTTACATGCTTTTGCAATATCAAATATAGTCATGTTAGGTATTATTTCATGGTTATGTAAAATGTACTGTGCTATATAGCTATCTGTAGAAGAATACTCTGTTATTTCTTCTACACATCTTTTTAAGTTAGAAAAAAATGAATACATACCTTCCTCCATTTATCTATCTATAACTATTAAATATATATTATAATACAAAAATATAGGATAGCATAAACTACCCTATATCTTTATGTAATTATTCAATACCTAAATATTCTCTCATTTCAGTTTTATAAACAGAAGCTTTATTACCATAAATAATTTGTACACCTTGAGCAACCTTAACTATTCCATTAGCAGATAATTCGTTTTTGAAATACTCATCTTTTTCTATTACCGAGGTGTCTTTTAGTGTTAAGCGTAATCTAGTAAAACATGCTTCTACTTTTAAAATATTATCTTTGCCACCAACAGCTTCTACTATTCTAGGAATTAAATCTCCTGTATTACTTTCACTTACTGCATTTTCTTCTACATCTACAACTTCTCTTCCAGGGGTTTTTAAATTGAATTTAATAATTACAAATTTGAATACATAATAGTAAACTGCAAAATAGACTATTCCAAGTATAGGTAACCAATACCAGTTAGATCCCTTATCCGCATTTAATATTCCATTGAATATCCATGATAATAATGGTCCTCCAAAGGCTGATGGTCCTGCTACATTAAATTGAACTATATATGTTAATACATAAGCTATTCCTGACAATAAAGCATGAACTCCAAATAGCATAGGTGCTACGAAAAGGAAACTATACTCTAGTGGTTCAGTAATTCCCATAAGTGCACAAGGTATAACTGCTGCTATCATAAGAGATGCTACTTTCTTTCTATTTTCCTTCTTTGCAGTCTTATATATTGCAAGTGCCGCACCTGTTAAACCAAACATAGCAAATAATACTTTACCATTCATTACATATCTACTTATATTAATATCAAACATAGCACCAGGGGTATTTAATATTGCATTATATATATTTACAGCTCCCTCTACTGTTTGACCTCCAATTTCCATTACACCACCAAGAGATGTAAAGAAGAATGGAAGATATATAAAGTGATGTAACCCAAAAGGCAATAACATACGCTCTGCAAATCCGTATACAAATGCTCCAAACACACCTGTTGAATTAATAAATTCAGAAGATAGCTCTAAAGCATTTTGTATAGGAGGAAATATAAACGATAACCCAATACCTACAAAACTAGAAACTATAATTGTAATTGCAGGTATAAAACGTGTTCCATTAAAGATACCTAATACTGGAGGTAATTGTATCTTATAATACTTATTATGAAGATAACTTACTATAAGACCAATTATAATACCACCAAATACACCAGTATCTAAAGTAGTTACACCTAAAATTGCTTTTTGCCCAGTTATTAAATTGCTTGTATCTATAACACCTCTAGCAATTAAAAAACTTCCCATTATTGTATTCATTGTCATATATCCTAAGAAACCTGATAATGCTGCTGTAGCTTTTTCAGACTTAGCATATCCATACGCAATACATATAGCAAAAATAATTGAAATATTATTATTTACAACGTTACCTGCATCCTTCATTAATTGGAATATAAGAGAAAAGAAACTATTCCCTAAAAAAGGTGCAACTTCAACTAAGCTAGCATTTGTAAATGCACTACCAACACCAACAAGAATACCTGAAATAGGTAAAAGTAAAACAGGTGCCATTAGAACTTTACCTAGTTTTTGAAATGAGCTAAATATTTTTTTCTTATCCATGAAAATCCCCCTTATCTTTCGTTCTTTATTTTAATGTTGGCCAATAATCACCGTTTGCCTCAATTAAGTCATCTAAAATTTTTCTTGCAACTGTTGTAGATGGTACTGTTTTGTTTATAGCTATAGCTTGTAATGCTTTATCATAAGAATTTTCAAAATAAGCATCTACAGCTAATTTTTCTGAAGCTAATTGATTTTCCATCATTCCTTTATGGAAGGTTGGTATTGCAGGAATTGACACTGGCTCTGGCCCCCATGAACGTATATATGCTGGTACTTCTACCATTGCATCTGCTGGCATATTAGGGATAGCTCCATTATTTTCTACAATTACTAAGAAACGTTCTCCCTTATTGTATGCAATAGATGAAGCTGCATCAACTATAAAATCGCCAAATACTGTAAACTCTTGTAATGGACTCTTGTAGCTTTCTGGTGACTCTAAATATTTCTTGTGTTCTGCAAACATTTCTTGTTCACGTCCTTCTATAACCATATCTGCTCTTGTACGATTTATATCCATTTTGGCTACCATTTCTGATGAATATAAATAGTATTGAAGATAGCTGTTTGGTAAGAAGTCAGGATAATCCTTAACTATCTCTGCATATTGCTTCCATGTTTTTTGCCAATCCTTATCTTTATGATGCTTATCACTGCAAGCTGTCATACCAGAAGTTAATATCATTTCTCTTAATTCTGGTAAACGATCCTTTCCTTCTTTATCATATAAAGCTGTGAACCACCCAAAGTGATTTAATCCAAAATAACATGGATCTAGTGATTGCCAGCTATCTAAGCCTAACATCTTAGAGTAAGATAACAGAATTGCTGTTGGCATATCACATATATTTAGTATTCTTTCATTATTGAACTCTCTTCTTGTAGCCTCTGCAACAACTGCTGCTGGGTTTGAATAATTCAAAATCCAACAATTTGGAGAATACTTTTTTGCCATTTTTATGATATGAATTATAGCTGGAATTGAACGCATTCCATAAGAAATTGATCCTCCAGGACCACAAGTCTCTTGCCCAACTACTCCATATTTTAATGGAATCTTTTCATCTGAACTTCTTAACTTTAATCCACCTTGACGAATTTGAGCAAATACAAAATCTATATCTGTATAAGCTTCTTCTTCGTCTGTTGTAACTACAACCTCAAGACCTGGATAAGTTTCATTAATGAATTGCTTCATGATATCATATACTAAATTTAATCTCTTTTCATCGATATCAAATAAAGCTAATTTTCTTAAAGGAAATTCATCCTTCTTTTGTAATAAACTTTGAATTATTCCTGGTGTGTGTGTGCTTCCTGCACCTACTATAACTACTGCATTTTTCTTCATATACATACCTCTTTTCTGTAAATGTTTTCTTTGGATGTCTATAATATATCACCTTACAGAAAAAAGATTTAAAAATTTCATTTTATGAAATTTTTTATTATCTAAATTGAAGTTATAATAACTATAAAAAGTAGAGTATGTATTTATTTTGCTTGTTCCGTCGCTATGCTCCAAAGTCACATCAAAACAAATAACCACCCACTCATACTAAAGATAAGGAAATTAAAAAAGAGGTTGCGTGAACAACCTCTTTTTATTCTGGGACTATCATCACTACACATTTAGCTCCTTTTACTACATGTGATGTTGTTGATCCTATCATTCTTATTAATGCACTCTTAGTTGACTTAGTCATTATTATTACATTTGTTTTATCTTCTTTTGCTTTCTTTAATATTTCATCTCCTGCATATCCAAAGGTAAAGTATGTTGATATGGAATATCCCTGCATTCTTCCAGCTGCTTTATCAAGTATTTGTTGTCCAATTTCCTGAGCATCCTTAAGCTCTTCAGCTACTGCCATACCATTAATAAAAACTAACTCTTTAACATTCATTAGGGTAATGTGAACTGAATCCTTAGGAAATATACCTTTAATAAAATCTAGAGAATGCATACTCCTTTCAGTTCCATCAACAGGTATTAAAACTCTCTTCATTTCCATAAATATCTCTCCCTTCAAAATATTATCTGTTTAAATATATAATTCTATATTGCTATATAAAATTCCTTTTAGAATTTGAACTTTGCATAAAAAAGGTGGAGTGGATATTTATTTTGTTTGTTCCGTCTCTACGCTCCAAGTCACATGGAAACAAATATCCCCCCCACGCGTACTAAAGGTAAGGAAATTAAAAAAGCTACCCCTAATTTCTTAGAAGTAGCTTTATTACCTTTAAATATAAATTATTTCTATACCAGAGAAACTAACATTTCCAACTAAAGTTAATATATTTTCTCCATTACCTATTCCTTTATTCTTTTCATCTATTCCACCTAAAGATACATTTGCATTGCTAACAACAGTCCATGTTTTAGGCACATATAATTCTACACCAGCAAAGTTAACATCTAACCTTACAATGGCTTTTCCACCATTTAGCTTTGCATTATCAAAATATACTGTACTACCACCAAAATTACATTTTAGATCTACTTGTTCTAATGAGTCAGAATTTACATATTTAGTACTGCCAGAAAATAAAGTTTCCAACTTAATATGACTATCATCTTCTACATCAATAACATTACAATCATAATCATAGTTTCTACCATACCATTTCTTTTTCTTAGGGAATATAATTGATAGCCCTATACTTCCTAATGTTGCAGCAATTAATACTGTCCATGGAGTAATTGCAGTAATTCCAAGCTGATCATCAAAAAGTATTCCTATAAATGCTAATGGAAATAGAATGCCTGCAAAATTCATCTTAAATACACTTTTTATAATAATTGCAACTAAAAATACTGTAGCAACTAAACTAAACAAATTAACGCCTGCAAAATATCCAAGCTTACTAACAACTAAGACTATTCCAGCTATTACAAGAAATAGACCCCAAAAAACTCTTTCCTTTTTCATTTTATCTCCTCATTTCTAATAACTTAATTTTTAATGGTTTATAATAATATCTTGAAACATAAACCTTTTTATGTGTGTTCTTAAATTCAACAAGACTTGAGGATGTAAGATTTCTAGTTATGGAATAAATATAATTTACATTTAGTATTGTTGATTTGGAAACCCTCATAAAATTATTAGGCAATATTCCCTCTAGCTCATAAAGCTTATATTTAACCTCATAAACATTATTTAATGTGTGTGCACTAATACTTGTTTCTTCTGTTTCAAAAAACAATATTTCATCTAAAGATATATAAAACTGTGTATTATCTTTGTAGAATATTATTCTATTCTTTTTAGATAAAGCATCTTTAATTGCACTTTGAAGATTTTGTATATCTTCATTTAAATTAGCACATCTTATGATAACTTCATCATCTTGAATATTCTCATCAACTTCAATCCTTATTTTCATCTCCTCACACTCCACAATATAAATTATAACTTATGGTATCTTTTTGTAAACAAAAGTAAAACAAGTGGTAATTTTTCAAAAGTAAGTGGTAATTTTTTTACTCTAAACACAAAAAGTATGATAGATATTTATTCCCTTCGCACTAAAGGTAAGGAAATAATAAAAAACTACCTCTAATTTTAGAAGTAGTTTATATTTCTAAGTTGCTTTATAATCTATATTAGCTAATTTGGCTTGTTTACATAAATCCTTTACCTGCAGCTTATATAATTTTTTATCCTTAATAAAGTGTGTGCCACACTGTCTAAATTCAAAGTTCACATTTGCGTCCATACATTGATTTCTAATATTAAGAACCCAATCATAATCTAATGGTCTTGAATTATAATCAGACTCTCCTCCAACTACAACAAGTTCAATATCTTTTAAATATTTTTCAATATGTATTTCTTCCAGTAGTGGCTGGGCAGTAATACATTTGTGCTTTGCAGGGAAATCCCTAAAAATTGAAAGCTTATAATCTACATTCTTCTGGTTTTCAACAGTACAACAAACTACTACATTATCATACCCTTCATTCCAATCATCAGGAATACAATCCTTAAATCTATCTATTCTTTTAGTTAGAAATAAGAAAGTTAAATCACTTCTTTCTTTTATCATATTCCAGCACTCATCTCTCCAAGGATCACCTTCTTCAATAAAGAAGTCTGATGAAAAACATAGATATACTATTCCTGACTTAATCTTATAAGTTCCATTTTTTAATTTCTCTATAGGCTTATAAAAATCTTTTGTTTTAACTATTTTACTAGTATCTACTTTTCTTTTATAATCTCCCTTATGAATATAACAAAACTTGCATCCATCACTGCACTTTTTACATCCACGCCAAGGATTCCACATAGCCATATTATTCACCTCTTATCCTAAGATATTAATGCTTCTCTTATCCTCTTTTCTTCATCACTACCATTAGTCTTCAACCTTAAATAAGGAATCTCATACTTTTCCAAAACAGAATTCTTAATATTATCACGTTCTAGCTGAACTTCATTTTCATCATGATACTTAAAGCCATCAACCTCAATAACTAAAATAGGTGATTTATCAAGCTTATTAAACAATATAAAATCCACATGAGTATTAATATTTTCTACATAGCTTTTCTCTCTATCATTAAGTAAGGAAGTATCCCTTATTAAGTTTCTCAAAGGATAATGCATATCATAACCTATGCTTAAATATTTCTCATCCTCCAAAATACCATCTAATAAATTTACCATAAGATTTTCAGAATCATACCTTGACTTATTTGTGTTTTTTAATAACTCTAACCTTCTATCATTATAGGATTTATATAAATAATCAAAAATAGAGTTAACCTTGCTTTCCTTTATACACTCCACATTGTTGTAGCTAATATATCTAATTAAATCTCCAATATTGCTCTCAGTTTCAATAAACTCCTTATTTCCAGAAACCACAAGAATTAACCTATTAACAGCTCTAGAAACTGCAACATTAATTAAATTAGCATTTGAAATAAAGTCATTCATCTCATTAGAAACTGTAGATATTATAATGTTGTCCTTTTCTCTACCTTGAAACTTATGAACAGTGTCTGCTTCAATATCTAAATCACCAATATACTTTCTAATCTCATCAGCTTGAAGTCTATAGGGAGATATTATCCCTATGGATTCATTTAAATTTTGTAGGTTTTCCTTAGGAATTACCTCATCAAAGATAACATCAAGCTCTCTTTGATTAAACTTACCTCTAGCATGATTTCCCTCCACGGTTTTATAAACCATTAGAGGATTATCTATATTATTTTCAGTTAAAGGAATAAGCTCTCCGTTATAAAACTTCTCATTACAAAAGCCTATTATCTTTGGATTGCACCTGTAATGCTCCTTTAAAAGAGTATAAGGAACCTCTGGATACAAGGTTTTTATAGAAGTAAGAAGGCTCTTTTCACTATAATTATAAGCTTCATCTAAATCATAGCTATAAAACACCTCATTTGTTTTAACCTTCAAATCATCAGATACCACATTAGGCAATTGCTTCTCATCTCCAACAATTACAACATTCTTCCCACAAGATAAGGCTAAAGCTCCTGAAACAATATCCACTTGAGAGGATTCATCTATAATTACATAATCAAATAAATAGTTCTCCCCTATGGAATTTCTTAAGGAATGAGTGGTGCTTAAAATTACAGGATACTCCTTAACCACATCCCCAAAGTTTTTCCATAAATCATCCTTAGAAAACTTACTTCTTGCACTTTTGTTTCCCTTTCTTTTATACAAACTAGATTTAAATAACTTCATAGAAAGGTCAGTATACTCCTTCATCTTATCTTCAAACTTATATCTTTTTAGGGACTTGCTTATTTCAGTAATTCTTTTCTCACGCTCTTCAATTTTCATCTCATAATATAAGTTCTGTAATAATAAAACCACCTCTTCACTAGGGTTATCATAAAACTTAAAGGAATATATACCAAACTTAATTAAATACTTAACCTTATCTAAGGTAGTAAAATCCCCCTTATTCTCTATGTGATACTGGATATTATTCCATAAAGTAAGTATTCTATCTGGAGTTTTTCTATACAAGCTCCTATAAGGAAGTATATTAGGCTTTTCAGTAGAGCTTAAATAATGCTCCTTCTCCACTTTTATTCCATCTAGTTCTTCCTTTAGCTTTGCCAATTCATTTTTTCTATTTAGCATTTGGTTTAAATCCTTTTCTACCTGAAGTAGCTTGTTCTTAAGTTCCTTTTCATCACTAAAATTAAAGAACCACCCCTCCATAGAAGGATAAGCCCCATCTTGGCCATCTATAAATTTCTCTTTATTTTCTGTATTTCCAAGAAAGGCAGCTATAAAGCCAACACCATATTTATTAAGCTTTTCTATAACATTTGAGGTTGCAGAGTTATTGTTTGATACAACCCCTACAGTTTTATTATTAATTATTGCATTGGATATAATATTTAAAATTGTTTGAGTTTTACCTGTACCAGGAGGCCCCTCAATTATACTAATTTCACTATTTAGAGCCTTTTCTGTGCCCTCTTTTTGGCTTATATTAAAGCCAAAGGGATATATAAAACTATCATATTTTTTTCTTTCTTTTGGATTTTCACCATGAAGATATTTTGATAAAACACTATTAGGACTTATAAAATCCATCTTTTCATATTGTTTTTCTAGGAAATTTGTTTCCTCTATTTTTATTAGGGATGATAGATGCTTTAAATACTTGAAACAACTTTTAGATTTTGCACTGTCTAGAGATGACTTTTCTATCCTTATGTATCTTTTTTCATAGGTTTCAGTGTAATCATTTTTAAAAAAGAGTTTTATATATTCATTAAAATCTAGGATTTTTAATGCTCCATTTCTTGGTTCTCCTTTGTGGAATACTACATTAGATTTGCAATCTATTTCTGTAGGATCTTTAAACCATTGGACATTGTTGTAGTTGTAGGTATATGATTTTTCGTTTGTATATGTAATTTTACGCTCCCACGTATCCTTATAATCATTTATCCATTGTATCTTTTGAGTTTTATCTTCAAATTCTCCATTTTTATTTTTGACCATTATTAAGTTTTTGTTTATATCCACAGCATTTCTCCTTAATATAGACTTTATATGTATATTTTACCATTTTAATTTATATTCTACTATACAGTATTATTGATGGAATTAGAGTCTATCCAAATGAAATATTTTTATTATAGGTTTTACTTATGATTACCATATTTTTTTGATATTATATTTTTTTCATATGTAGCTATATAATCAAATTGTAGACATTGTTAAAAAATAAACTATTTTAGGAGGTATCATATGGGATATAATCTATCATTCCAAGAAGTAAATGCTTTATTTGAAGACTTAAAGAAAGAATACAAGATTTATGCACCAAAGAGATTTAAAAAACAAGGTAGATACTCAGATACAGACATTATAAAGTATGATGAAGTTTCTACTGTAGAAGAAATTGAGTTTAAGGAAAAATCACACTATCCAGTAAAGGAAGTAATAACTCCTATTACTCAAACCCTTTATTACTTTACAGAAGATGAATTTAGAGAAAGTTCTATAGGTCATAACAAAAAGATACTAATTTTTGCTAGACCTTGTGATATTAATGCACAAAGAAGACAAGATATGATTTATCTTCACAATGGTAACTTTGAAGATACCTTCTATAAAAGGATAAGAGAAAGAGTTAAATTTATTTGTATTGAATGTGTTGATGGATTTGACACTTGCTTCTGCGTATCAATGAACAGTAATAAGACTGATGATTACTCTTTAGCTGTAAGATTTAATGAATCTTCTTTACTGTTTGATGTTAAAGACAAGGAATTCAGTAAATTTTTCAATGCTAAAACAGAAGAAGAATTTGAACTAAAATTTATTGAAGAAAATGAAGCAAAAGTAACAATCCCTGAAATTAATGATAAAGAAATATTAATAAAACTTAAAAATCATCCAATGTGGAATGAATACAATAAAAGATGCCTTGGTTGTGGAAGTTGTACAATAGCATGTAGCACATGTTCTTGCTATACTACACGTGATATTGTATATGATTCTTTAGGTAAAATTGGTGAAAGAAGAAGAGTACAAGCATCTTGTCACATAGATGGTTTTGATGAAATGGCTGGAGGACATAACTTTAGAACAACTAAGGCAGATAAAATGAGATATAAAGTTCTTCATAAAATTCATGATTATAAAGCTCAATTTGGAGATGAGCATATGTGTGTTGGTTGTGGCAGATGTACTGATAGATGCCCTGAACATATTTCAATTACAGCTACAATAAACAAAGTAAATAATGCAGTTAATGAAATTATGGAGGAAAAATAATATGGAAAACAATATATTAACACCTAAATCATATGAAATTATTAGTGTTACTCATGAAACTAACCATGAATACACTTTTAGAGTTGCAACTGATATAGTTCCTGAACATGGACAATTCCTACAGCTATCCCTTCCTAAAATTGGTGAAGCTCCTATTTCCGTAAGTGGATTCGGACTAGGTTATATGGACTTTACAATAAGATCTGTTGGAAAGGTAACTGATGAGCTTTTCAAATTACAATCAGGAGATAAAATCTTCTTAAGAGGAGCATATGGTAAAGGCTGGCCAGTTGAAAAGTTTAAAAATAAAAATTTAATTATAATTGCTGGTGGTACAGGAGTTGCCCCTGTAAGAAGTATGATTAATAAATTTTATATTGAAGAAGATTATGTTAAATCATTAAATTTAATCTTTGGCTTTAAAGATATAGATTCTATATTGTTCAAACCTGAATTAGATAAATGGAGAGAGAAATTTAATACAATATATACACTAGATAAGGGTGAAAAAGATGGTTGGGAACAAGGTCTTGTAACTAAACATTTATCAAAACTTCCTTTAGACTCTTTTAAAGATAGCTATGAAGTTGTTATAGTTGGGCCACCAGTAATGATGCACTTTACAGCTCTTGAAATGCTAAAACTTGGTGTTCCTGAAGAAAAAATCTGGGTATCATTTGAAAGAAAAATGTCTTGTGCTGTTGGTAAATGTGGCCACTGTAGAATTGATGAAACTTATGTATGCTTAGAAGGCCCTGTATTTAACTATACTAAGGCTAAATCATTATTAGATTAGGAGGATACTTTTATGAATCATGATATAGATATTAAAAAGGTTAGATTAAATTGTTTTCGTCAATCAAAGATTCCTGGAGAGTTTATGCTTCAAATGCGTGTACCAGGAGGTCTTGTTAATGCTAAATATTTAAGTGATATTCAATATATTGCAGAAACTTATGGAAATGGTACTTTTCATATGGGAATGAGACAAACCTTCAGTATCCCAGGAATTAAATATGAAAACATCCCTTCTGTTAATGAGTATATTTCTAATTATTTAAAAGAAGTTGAAGTTGATGAATGTAACTGTAATATGACAGTTGATGAAAATGGATATCCTACAATAGGTGCTAGAAATGTTATGGCATGTATAGGTAATTCTCATTGTATAAAAGCAAATGCTAACACTAAGGATTTAGCAAATAAAATAGAAAGCCTAGTCTTCCCTTCTCATTACCATATTAAAGTTTCAGTATCAGGTTGTCCAAATGATTGTGCTAAGGCTCATTTCCAAGACTTTGGTGTTATTGGTCAATCTAGAATGATATATCATCCTGAAAGATGTATTGGTTGTGGTGCTTGTGTAAAAGCATGTGAGCATCATGCAACTAGAGTTTTAAGTTTAAATAAAAATGGACTTGTAGATAAAGACCCATGCTGCTGTGTTGGTTGTGGTGAATGTGTTCTAGCTTGCCCTGCAAGTGCATGGACAAGAAGTCCTCAAAAATTCTATAGAGTTGTTATAGGTGGAAGAACAGGAAAACAAACTCCTAGAATGGGTAAAACTTTCTTAAACTTTGTTACTGAAGATGTAGTATTAGGAATGTTTGCAAACTGGCAAAAGTTTTCTGCTTGGGCATTGGATTATAAACCTGAATACTTACATGGAGGCCACTTAATAGATAGAGCTGGATATCATAGATTTAAAGAAATAATTTTAGATGGAGTTGAACTAAACCCTGAAGCTTTAGTTGCTGAAAATATATACTGGGCAGAAACAGAATACAGATCTAATATAAACGTTAAACCAATTGGAAAACATAAAACTATAGAATCAAATAGAGAAGTACAAGATTAATCTAAAAAATGTTGACTTTTAAAAAAGTGGCTCCCCCTGTTTAGGGAAGAAGTCACTTTTTTTATCCATACCATTACAAAGCTCCAAGTCACATCAAAACAAATATTCATCCCACTCATACTAAAGATAAAGAAAAAACTTAACTTCTTAACTTCTTATGTTCTTAACTTCTTAAGAAGATAAGAAGTTAAGAAGTTATAGTAAAAATGCGGGTTTGAATGGATTTTTATGAAATAAATTTTGAAAATGTATATGTTTTATTTAAAAATAAAAATCCCTTTAGAATAACTCTAAAAGGATTTTCATCTCTATTTATATATTTACATATTTATTTATTATGTTTAAAAGGTCATCACCATACTTGTCTACCTTAACATGTCCAAAGCCTTGAATCTTTAGAAGTTCTTCTTTTGTTCTTGGTCTTTCCTTAACCAATAAATCTAAGGTATTATTATTGAAAAGAAAATATGGCTTATTCCCCTCTTCCTTTGCTTTATTATATCTATACTTTCTTATCTCTTCATATAAATCACTTGCATTATCTACTACCTGCTCTTCAGCTTTCTCTTCTTCCATAACCTCAGTTGCTGCTACTTGTTCATTTTCAACTGCTTCACTAGCAGTGACTTCTTCAGCTACCAAAGCTTCTTCAGAAGCCTCTTCAATTATAGATTCTTTAAAATCATCTTCTGTTAATCCATACTTAGCATTATAATCAAAAGTTATCTCCTTATTATTCTCTAATAAGAATTCAGCTATTTTAACCATGTGGCTTTCAAACATCTTGCCATCCTTTTGGCATTTACTTATCTTTTTCTTTAACATAGTTGTTATTTGATCATATTTATAAATTCCATTTTTTATAGCATAAGGTGCTTTACTTCTATTAATGATAGCTTTAGGATTTGCTATTATTACTGTAGAATAAATTGGCACTCTTTTAATAATTCCATTACCCTTTAAGAAATTTTCTAGTATTCTTATATGTCTTTCATTCTGAGCAATTGGACTATACATTCCCTCTTGCTTGAAGACCTTTCCTTCTTTAGTTTTAAATCTTCTTATAAACTCTCCAGCTTCATTTATTACAATATCTCCATTAAGTTTCTTTGTTTCAAGTACCATAATAAAATATTCTGTAATCAAGATATAGTCCATTTGAGCAACATAACCAGCATTTTCAATTCTTATATCATGTAAACAAATCATTGGAATAAAAGAATTCTTTAGCTCATAGCTTACTGCTCTTTCCCCTTCTAGACCTATCTTTAGATTTATTATGTCTCTTTGTATTTTCTTTCTTTTTTCGCTTTTTACTCTAGAAAATAGCTCTTCAAGATCATATAATTGCTTATTTTCACTTTCAAAATCTTTATAAAACTCTGGACCTTTTATTTCTCTAATATCTAATAAATTCTTTAAAAAAGACATATTATCCCCCCATAAACAAAAAATAGCGAAAGACATTTCCATCTTTCGCTTATAAATATCATACTATACTTTTACTAATTCTACAAATTAGACTACTTTTTTGATATACATATTATACAAAATAATTTATTAGTCATCTACGTTCTTTAATTTTTACCTGAAACCAAATTAATTTGTAAAATAACTCTCTATATCATTCATTGATTTAAGAATTTTTGCCTCTTTAACATTACACTCCGTTGCTAGCTCTATACTTTTATAAAAGCGTAACTCTGAGTTTATATCAAAATTAAAAGCAAATTCCATTATATCCCCTAGCTTATTGAACTTAAACACTATCTTTTCAAATTCTATCTGTAATCTATAATCTAACTCTTTTACTGCATAAAAATATCTCTTTTTATACTCATTAATCTTTTGTTGCTCTTTTTCATTTAATGTGTTTTTACCTAATTCAACTAATATGTTTGCAGTAATACTGCCTATAACAGCTCCTACCACTGGAATAGGTATTACCGATTGCCCTATTGCTCCACCCAAAGCAACCAAACTAGTTTCAAAACATAAAGCTTCACTTTGCTCAACAAAGTCTTCAAAACCTATTCTTTCATTTCTATAATCAGATAATAAAGAACTTACCCCAAATGTTGCTGATACCAATGCTCCTGCCATTGGAGCTGACATTGTAGTATAATTTGTTAATCCATATACAGCATATCCAGTAACTCCGCCTTTTATTGATTTACTACCTACATCTACTCCAATCTCTTTCCAGTCCTCTAATGAATAATCCGAAAAACTTTTACCTTCTTTTCTTTTTTTATATACATTAATAGCTAACGTCATGCCTCCACTAACTACCGCTGCTATTCCTGCAACTTTAGTGGCTTCCCCAAATGAAGGTTGTCCCTGTTCTTTTGCAACATCTGCTTTCTTTTTACTTTCTTGTTTTATATTTTTCTTCATTTCATCATTATCATTAGTTAATTCTTCTGTATGTCTATCTAGAGTTTCATTAACCTTATTTGTTTGTACTTCACTATATTTTGAAATAGCTGGCTTAATTATTTCGGAAAAAGGTTTTCCAGAACTTTTTTCAATTTGGTTAACCTTTTCTAATATGGCTTTTATAGATCTTTCACTTAATCCACTAACTTCTTCTCCATTAACAACTTTCATGATTACTTCATATTGATCTCTAGGAATATGATAAAAAGAGCTAGAATCACGTCCAAAATACTCATACTTATCCATATGCTCTAATATATGTTTCAAGGTATTATTAGTCCCATTAATAAATTTTGACTGTACCTTCATTCCATTCATTAAATAATCTTCCGGAGCTGTTCTACCAACATTTTCAAATGTAGCAGAATCCTCCAACCCCTTCAAAGCATTTCGTGCATTAGTTATTCCTACTTCAACCATTTCAGCTATTTCGCCATGCTTAGTTAAGTCACTACCTAATATTTTAGATGGTGTAGCTACATTTTTTCTAATTTCCTCAACTTTATTTAATGCATTATTAAAGCATACATCTTGGAAATTTAAATTCTTTACTCTCTCTTCGGCTATTTGAGCTAAATTTGAAATCATCTCTCCTGTTCTTAAATTATTCACATGTTCTGTAATTGCACCTATTGTTTGGCTTTGAATATTTTCACTTCTCATATACTAACTTACTTTCTCGTTAATTAACTCTGATAACGCTAAAACTGAATTAACTAATTCACCTAATTGATACTTTTCTTCTTCGGTAAATAAATTAAAATCACTTTTCTTAAAAGCTTTTGATCTAATTAGTAAACTACTCACTCCATTTTTCAACTTATCAATACTTTGTTTTTGAGTATCAACTTTTTTATCTAATATAAGTAGCTCTTCTTTAGCCTCTAATATATTTCCTAATTCTCTTTCTGCATCTTCAGCAATTTTTTTGTTTTTATGACTTGCAAATAAACCACTGCCTACTAATGCACTTCCACCTATAGCCCAACCAACTGGACCAGCTAAAGCTAATAGAGCATTTCCTGCGGTCATACCACCTCCACCTGCAACTAAGGCTCCTCCACCTAGCCAAGCTAATGCTGCATTACTAGCAGCTGCTCCAGAAAGTGCAGAAATAGCCGTTCCTGTAGATGCTGTTCCAAAAGTAGTAGCTATTGCCATTGCAGCTGATGGAGCAAATGCAGCAACACCTGCTCCTGCAATTACTCCTGCTCCTGCAGCACCTCCTGAAACCTTATTTACCCTTAAACTTTCAGCTTCTAACCTATTATGTTCTTGATCAAATTTTACTTTATTTAAGTTTGCACTACTTATTTTTTTACTATACTCCTTAGGACTATTAGTAATGGAATTTACAAAATTTTCTACTCTCCCTATTAAACCAACTGAAAACACTTTCACTTTATGTAAATCTTCAGCTTTTTTTACAGTTTGCATAAAAAACTTTTCATAACGTTTACCCTCATTCTCTAAATTTTCTAATGCTTGTTTCTTATAATTAGAATTAAACATATTATCCCCCCGTTCTAGTATCTACCAAGTTATATTTTACAATAATATTCTTTTTTTATCAATTATCCCATTTTATAATATCAAAACACCACATTATGCTTTTATACTCCTCCTTCCTTATCTAAATTACTATAGAAAATCTACAATATGCCCTATAAAAAAACTTATATCTCTTTTTATCATTCATTTCCTTCTAAAAACTTATATGACTACCAAATACCTTTTTAAGTGTTTCCTTCTCAGATATTTCTTTATTAAGAATTTCAAATTCCTTAAATTCAACCCTAACAGGCTTGATAATATCCCTTACTTCATCAAATTAATTCTGACATATCTCGCGAGCTAAGGATTTAAATAGATTACCTCTAAAAGTCTTTATGCTTAATCATTAATTTCACTAATCTGTCCATCGTCATTTAGTGCAAATCTCCAACCTATTCCCATAATTCTTCCTATATGCAAAAAAATAACGAAAGATATCTAGCTATCTTTCGTTTATATACACATTATATCGCTTATTTACTTTTTATAATATGATGGTTCTTTTTCTTTAGTTTAAGACTTCTTCACCTATAATTTAACTGCTTTTAAAACATATTCATCCTTGCTCATAACCATTTGATATACATCTAATTGTTTCTTTTCAGCTATTTCCTTTAAAGTCGCTTTATCCTTTGAATTTATCTTAGCTCCTAAATATAATTCTGATGGTTTCATCTTTAAATAATTATCCATTTTATTTAATAAAAAATTATTAATATCTATAATTCTCCACTCTTGTTCATATTCCCATTCTTCACATTTGCTAAGCAAAGAATATAAAAAATCATTATTACAAATATTATCAACATTTATTTCTTTAACTAACTTATTTGAATAAATAACAGGCATTGTCAACTCCTGAACTTTTAAACCAAGTTCTTTCATATCATATCCTATACAAAAACCTTCATGATTGTTAGCATAATGACTCCACATAAGAATTGAATTGTTTTTTTCACTCAAACAATATACTTTTAATATATTATCTAATATTTCATTTCTGAATGAATTAACTACATGTTTTTGAATTCTATCCTTGTCATTAAGCATAGTATTTATAATTTCATCTATATAGCCTTCTACAGAAGTAGCAGTAATATTTAAATTAGAATACTCTATTCCTAATTCATCATTGTCAAAATCATTATTTTTAATGTAATTAAAAAACATACTTTTTAACTCTAAATCATTTTCTGTTTTTTCCGGAATTTGTTTCAATATATCTTCTATTATTTTATAATTCTCTGCATCATCATTACTAGCTTCAAGCATTAATTTCTTTAAAATATTCTTTTGAGGCTCTATTTTTTCAACTTGTAGATTATAATTATCCTTATAATTTATATTTATTAAACAATCATATGGATCATTAAATCTTTTTGGATTACTAAAATATGCATAATCATTCTTAAATGCCTCAATTGTATATTCTTCTATACTTCTATATTTAAATAATTTACTTGGTAAATAATTATTCTTATACTTTGATATCTTGTCCAAAGGTACATTATTTTTCAATTGCATAGCAAATAGTTTTTTCCACATAACCCCATTTTACTCCCATTCGTTAATTCCACTTTTTTCAAACATACTTTAACTGCAAATATTACAAAATAATACTTTTATTTGCTTTATTAATTAACCATGAAGGAATCTCTTCTTCTAACTCCCAAATAAAACTTATTGGTTTACTACCACTGTGACTTCTATATTCACATAATCCCAAATAAGTAAATGGGCTAGTAATTCCATCTCTATTAGAGTATTCCCTAACAAATAATACTACCTTACTATTAAACTTCTTATGATTTATATATCTTTGCCCTGTAGGACTTTCTACAGAGGTTGTACTTTGACTTTGCCAATGAAATAGCTTTTCATTAATAGCATAATCCTCATATAAAGTAGAAGGAGAAAAATCTTTTTCACTCTTATTTAAAGTCACAAAGAATACATCTAATGGTTTATCTTTAAAATACTTTGTTCCTTCTCTAAAGGATGGTTTGTTTTCACCATTAAAATAATCAAATGCCGCCATAATCTGATCTCTTGAATATTCACAATGTAAATCTAAAGGACATATAAAATCTAAGTTTACATTTTTATCAACAAAGTTCAAATTGCTATAATTATATTTTAGTATTTCACAAACCTCTTCCATCATTGTTTTATTTCTAAGTAACTTTAATATTCCATCTTCTAATGAAGCTAAGCCTTCTTTATCTGGCGCATTATTATAGAATGTATAATACATCATGTTAAGAATTAATTTGTCTTCTTCATTTAATGAATTCAGAGGTATTTCATTATTAATCACCTTAAATATAAACTCAATTAATCTCCTTGAATTTATATGAAATAAGTTCTTAAGTTTCTTAGTTATATCTATTTCATTTTCATCATAAAAATCATCTCTTACCCCTGCAAGAACTAACATCCTTGAAAAACTTCTATCTCCTTGCTTACCATAGAAGTCTATTAAAGATAAATTATTATACTTTAAGAAGTTTTCTAAAGTAAGCTCAGTTAAGGTTTCCTCTTTAAATACTTTAAGTTTATAGATTAATTTTGCTTTATTATTAACTCCTGACTTAATATTTCTTAGAATATACTCTTTTGCTTGCTTCTCTAACTGTATATAACACCCTTTTGGTAGGGTTATAAACCCATTTTCTATATATTCCTTTACTGAATGATTCGATTTTCCAATAAGAGTTCTAAACTTTTCTTCAAAGTTATAATTTTTATGAGCTTGTCCAACGAAGTCTAAAACTGTTAGACACTCCTTACCTTCGCTTAATCTTAATCCTCTACCTAACTGTTGTAAAAATACAGTTAAGCTTTCTGTTGGTCTTAAAAATAGGATTGTATTTATTTCTGGAATATCTACCCCCTCATTATATAGATCAACTACAAAGATGAATTTAATCTCTCCGCTTACTAGTCTTTCCTTTGCTAAGTTTCTATCTTCCTTTTTAGTCTCATCAGTTAAGGCTAAAGAAGGAATACCAATATTATTAAAGCTATTAGCCATAAACTTTGCATGTTCCTTACTTACACAGAACCCTAAACCTATTACCTTATCTATATCTGTAACATATTTGTTTAAGCTAGTAACAATTTGGCTTACTCTTAAATCATTACCTGTATATACTTTATCTAATTTCCTAATATCATATCCTTTTCTTTTCCACTTTAATTTAGATAAATCCACATCATCTGTTACAGCAAAATATTGAAAAGGTGAAAGTAGCTTTCTATCTATAGCCTCTGGCAATCTTATTTCAGCACTAATCCTATCATCAAAATATTTAAATATGTCCTCTCCATCATTTCTTTCTGGAGTTGCAGTTAAACCTAATAATATTTTAGGTTTATAATAACTTAATAACCTTTGATATGATGGAGCAGCTGCATGATGAAATTCATCAACTATAATAAAATCATAGTAATCATCAGAAGTTACATCATAAAGACTTTTTCTATTTAAGCTTTGTATAGATACAAACAAATACTCTAGGCTATCTGGAGTTCTTCCCCCTACCATTAAATCCCCAAAGTTATTGTTTTTAAGTATAGCCCTAAAAGTATCCCTAGCTTGTTTTAATATTTCTTCTCTATGTACTACAAATAAAAGCCTATTAGCTTTCCCCTTATTATCAATGCAATAGTTTTTATAATCAAATGCAGAAATAACAGTTTTACCAACACCAGTTGCTGCAATTACTAAATTTCTATTTTTATTAAATAATTCTCTTTCTACCTTTAGCTTATCTAGAATTTCTTTTTGATAGGAATATGGTCTTATATCAAAGGTAAAATTAAATTTATTTTCTTCAGTTTTTAATTCATTTCTTAGGGACCTCTTTAACCTAATTTTCTCTTCATCACTACCCTTATAAGAAATAAACTCTGCATCATTCCAATAACTTTCAAAGGTAGCCTCAAACTTTCTAACAATATCAAAGGAATCTTGTTCAGTAATTTTTATATTCCACTCTAACCCTGAAGTTAAGGCAGCATTTGAAAGATTAGATGATCCTATGTATGCAGTAGTAAAGCCTGTATCTCTTTTAAACATATAAGCTTTTGCATGAAGTCTAGTTCTTTCTGTATCATAAGATATTTTTATCTCTGTATTAGGCAATTTGCTTAACTCATTAATAGCCTTAAAATCAGTAGCTCCCATATATGAAGTAGTTATGATTCTAAGTTTTTTGCCACCTTGAGTAGCCTCTTCTAAACTATCCATAAGACATCTGATACCACTCCATTTAACAAAGGAAACAAGTAAATCAATGCTATCACAGGATAATATCTCTTTATTTAATTCACTTAACATATTAGGTTCTAATGATGCCCCTGTGAATAGAGAGCTTTGAGAAAGAGGTGTTGCAGGTCTTATAGCCTTTTCTTTTGTAAGTGCCCTTTTATTATTTATTCTTGAATAGAGAGCTGTTAGCATTTCTCCATTTTCATCTATTTTATATTTTTTTATATCCTCTTCATCGGATATTTCACTAAGAATATTGATTATTTTATTACAAGCTTCAATTTGTCTTAATAACTTATAGTCTTTTTCTTTCTCTTTATCTCTAATATAGTTTAGTGATCTTCGTATTACTGATTCTATATATTGAGATAAAAGTACCTTTGCTTCTTCTTTATCAATGTTTTCTTTATCTATTATGAAATTTTCTTTGTTTATTCTATCTAATTCTTCTAATATTTTAGTGTTTATTATTTGCTCATATAACCCTTGTTTCATTTTCTCCACCTTTTATATGATTTTCTTAGATATAGAATTCTATAAACCAGTCTTTTTTCCTTTTTAATTGACTTGTTTTCCATATAATAATTACTCATCCACCTAGTTTTATTTAATCTTATTTGATTTTATATAATGTTAAAGAAGCCTGACAACATCAGGCTTCTTTGTATATTTGTGTTATTTAATCCTTTTTAACTTTAGTTCATAATAACAATTTCATTATCAAAATGTTATTATAAATCCATTAAACTATTTATTTTATTATATTTATTACAATTGAACAGCAATTAATTGGTCTGAATTAAAAGATAAAAATGGATCTATATTTCTTTGAACAAAGTATTCTTTTAAATTAATAATACACTCATCTAAAATTATCTCATATATTCTTTCTGGATAACAAAGTTCAAAGTATTCATCGCTATCAAATCCATTTTCACCACATGCACCCATAAAATGCACATAATAAGGACGTTCTCTTTCTTCAAAGAAACTTCCACCTAAAGTTCTTCTCCTCATCTCGTGAATAAGGTTATTCCTTTCCTTCCAAAGTAAATTTATATGTTGAAACATTTCTAAGAATACTCTTTCACCATTGTATTCGTATCTTCTTGGCCACATTTCCTTAATTGTATCTATTTCTATATCCATATTAATATCAACAGGTATGGAACGTGGAATCTCTTTATATTTAATTTCTACAAATTTTCTAATTTTATTTAATTCTACGCTGCTATCTTTTTGCAAGTAATAATATAGCTGAGGAATACTAACTTTATCTAAATAATCTAAGCTAGTCATATCCTTAATAAGGCTACAAAATCTAATACGGTTACTTCTTTCTTTTGGTTTATATGATTTTGACAAAAAATCTAACAAAGATATATTTAATGTTAAACGATGATTCCTTAAATACTCTCCATTATTTTTAATAGTATCAATTGATTCCTTTAATTCACAAACTATTTTAAAAAAGTTTTCTATATTATCTTTATTATTTATCATTCAAATATTGCCCCCAAATATATTTTCTACTATATTTAAAGTTCAATACTATTTAATAATTCTTTAAGAGACTTTAATTCATCTAGGCTCAATGTTATTCCTTTTCCCATTTTCTCATGTTGTGGAGCCCAATCTCTTAAGTCATATTTAGCTTCTTTACCATTCCAACTTATTAAATTAAGTTCTTTTTTCCATCCCTTAGGTGATTCAGATATAGATCCTAATTCCTTCTCTATTTCATACTTAATATCTGCCATAAAGTTCACTCTCCTTTACCATTTATATACATTATCTTCAACAAATCCTTCAAAAGAACTTGCTTGTACTGCTGTAATGTCAGTATTTAATGCTTTAAAGTGCTTTTTAGCACATCTTATCTTTGCTTTTTCTGCATCTTTCAATAATGCAATTTGATCTGTTCCCTTTGTTTCAACTACAAAGTAAAGTTTTTCTTCTCCATCTTTCTCGATGAGTATTGCCCAGTCTGGATTATACTTACCTATTGGAGTATCAATTTTAAAGTCATTAGGAAGCTTTGCATAAACTTTTACGCTTTCATTTTCTTCTAACTTCTCAGCAAAGCTCTTTTCTACATTTGAATCATATTTTATATAATTATAAATAGATCTTTTACTTGGTATTATATCTTCTGTTAAATATCCATAAAGCTCCTCATTTTTAAATATTTCTTGCACTGCATATTCTTCATCACCTATTTTTTCATACTTTATCCCATCTACAATGAAAGTACTTAAGGTTCTTTTGATTATAATAGCTACTTCTTGCATAAACTTACTAGGATTTATTTTAAAACTTTCTAAACGGCCACTTTTTACTAAAATATTAGCTATTGTCTTTCTAGTTAAATTAGTTTCATTCTGTAAATAAGTGAGTATATCTGGTAAGTCTACTTTTTCTCTTACAGCCACTAAATTTCTATCTTTTTCTTTAGCTGATACACCTTCTTCAGCTATCTTTGTTTGAGCCTTTATAACTTCAATTTTACTGCTTCCTACTTTTAAATCTTCTTGTATTGCTTTAACGCATTCTACTATAAGTTCTTCACTGTCAAAGTCAACTTGATATGTTGTTTTATATTTTATTCTATTCCATAAATCAGTAAAATCAGGTCCTAAAAATACTTCTTTATTTAAATGAATTTCTTGCTTCTTAGTACCGTCTTTAACATTAGTAAGATTTCCTGCGAACCTTGTAAGCTTTTTCACCACCATTTGCTCGAACTTACTATACTCTTCAGGTAATTTTAATGTATTATTCTTTACTTCTAATTTTAACTTTTCTTGTATATTTCCCTTTGCATCTATTAACTTTTCTTCTTTTAAGTAATTCCATATTTTTTCCGAGTCAGTTGCTCCAACTTGAGCTTTAACTCCGTCTGTTATCTCATAAACTATGTTGGAGAATATAAACCTATCTATTATTCCAAATTTAATTCCTTCTTCATCTTCCATTTCTTTTTGTAGATTAGTTACAAAATCTTCATAAGACTCATTTACCATAACTGTTAAAGTGTTTATATCATGCCCATATACTCTCTCACCCTTTTGATTAACTGCAAGTCTTAATCCTCTTCCTATTTCTTGTCTTTTTTTAATTTCAGACTTTGTTTCATTTAGTGTACAAATTTGAAATACATTTGGGTTATCCCAACCTTCTCTTAAAGCTGAATGTGAGAATATAAATCTTAGTTTAGTATCAAAACTTAATAGCTTTTCTTTGTCTTGCATTATTAAAGAATAAGCATCTTCATCTGCTTGAGTATTTCCTTTAGTTTCTTTATATATATTATTTCCCTTAGTATCCTTCTTCTTATCAGTAGCGAAATATCCATTATGAACTTCTTCAGCTATAGTATCAATATCTACATCCATGAATAATGTATTATACTTATGCTTTTTTATAAGCTTTCTATATTCTTCTTCAAACATAATAGCATACTTACCTTTTATAGGATTACCATCTCCATCATAATCCCTATAATTAGATACTCTATCTATGAAAAATAAACTTAATACTTTTATCCCTTCTTTAGTAAGCTTTAATTCTTTATTTAAATGTTCTTCTATAGTTTTTCTTATTTGAACTCTTTTTAACTCATCATGATCTATATCACCATAAGTTTCACCTTTTTCAATTAATACATCATTGCTAGTAAAAGTAATATATTCTTTACCTTTTTCACAATTTATTTCATCAATAATAAATCCTTCATATAACTCTCTTCCTGTTAACTGTGCTAAATTCGTTCCTTTTTTTACTGGTTTAGTTACTCTTTTTACTTTTCCTTTATCTAAAACATCTATTTCAACTTTAGCTGAAATTCCAGATTTAGTACTATTTGCATTAACTAGCTTTACATATGGATTATTATTACTATCCTTAGGCATTACTGAGATAACTTCAATTTGTTTTACGAGTTCTTTTTCATAAGCATCTACTGAATCTAGTTTATAAACTAAATTTAATTTTTCCTTATGTGTTGCAGAATATCTAAGTACTGCTAATGGATTAAGCGAAGCAATGGCTTCCTTAGATTTAGGAGTACTATCAACACTTTGGGGTTCATCTATTATTACTATTGGATTAGTTTGTTGTATAAATTCAATAGGTTTATGCCCGTTTAACTTGTCATTAGCTCTATGAATTATATTAGCTGTAGATTCTTTTGTAGGATCAACAAAGCTCTTTCTGAAAGCGTCTATATTAATAACCATTATTTCAATATTTGAACTTGTAGCATAGCTTCTTACTTGATCTAACTTTTGAGAATCATATATAAAATAATTATATATAGTATTTTCATATAATCTCTTAAAATGTTCTTCTGTAATCTGTAGTGACTTATACACACCTTCTTTAATAGCAAGTGAAGGTACAACTATTATAAATTTAGTAAAGCCATATTTTTTATTAAGCTCAAATATAGTTCTTAAATAAACATAAGTCTTACCAGTACCGGTTTCCATTTCAACTGATAAATTTATAGGTCTATCTGTAAAATTAGTCTTAGGTAAAGCATTTTCCATCTGAATTTTATTTATATTCTCTTGTATCTCTTCTGTAGTAATGTCAAGCCTATTTCCTATTCCAAGTTCATTTTCAAAAAAACCTACATTACGTTCATGTATAGATACAGTAAAATTGTCTTGTGCTACATCCTGGCCTTCAAAAACATTAACTATAGAATCAATGGCTTCCTTTTGATACTCTAAACTATCACTAAATTGTATTTTCATAAGGCTGCCTCCTATATACTCTTAACATCTTCTATATTAAATTTCTTTAATATTTGAACTGCATTAGTTTTTACCGAATCACTACTAAATCCATTATCCATAAACACTACTCTACAAGTATCTGGATCTAACTCTTCCTTCAACCTTCCTATTCCTTCAACTATATCTAAAGTTAAATTATCATCTAAACAAGTAATTATAGCACCAAAACCTATATCAAATACTTTCTTACCATTAATATCATGTTCTTTAATTGGTACATTTAAATCTATACCATATTTAAGAAGTACTTCATAAAGAATGTCCTCTTCACTTCTACCTTCTTTAATATTATCAATACTAGACAATAAATTATGTTCTAGATCCTGATCATAAGATGAATCCCATCTATTAATATTTGAAGAATCTAATTTGAATACTTTAAACCCTATATCTAAATTTTCGACTCCTTCTTTATCTTTATTTTCTTCTTTAATTTTATCTCCAGCTCTTCTAATACGCTCTTTCCCTATATCACAAATATTTTTATACCCAGATTTATAAGCTTCTGATTTTTCATCACACATTTCTGGCAATTGAACCATTATAAACTTTCTATTTTTCCTATCTTCTACATTCTGTTTCATTACAGCATGTGCTGTTGTAGATGATCCCGAAAAAAAGTCTAAGATAATATCATTATTATCAGAGAAATAGATTGCTAATTTTCCTAATAACTCCAAAGGCTTTGAATAATCAAAGACACTTGAACTAAAAATTGATAATAAATTTTTCTTTGAATTATCATTTGAAAATTCATTTTCAATAAACTCTAATGTAGAGATAGACCTAGTTCTTTCTTTATGAATTATTTTAAATTCATTATTTATCTTCTCTATTGTTACATTTTGATATGTTTTAGTATAAATTCTAGAATAATTCTCATACTTTTTTACTACAATAAAACCATTGGCCAATCCAAAATCAAATAAACTTTTACTCCATCTCCATGCCCAATCAGCTCTTGCATGTTTTCCACTTTTTCTCTCTAAATATTTTTCATATGATCCTCCTGGATATATAGTTTCTCCATCTATTGTAATTGGATAATCTAAACTTTCACTATACTGTAAGCTATCATAATCTAATGTTTGATTTAATTTATAAAATCCTCTTTCATTATAATATTCATCTTTTAATTTAAATCCTGAATCAGTATGCTTAGGAAGATTTATTCTGGGAGCATTACTTTTAGAATAAATTAATATATAGTCATTGTTTCTAGCAATAGCTTCTGTAGATTTCCCTGCTTTTTTTGTTACTCGTGGGAAACAAGCAATATAATTATTTTCTCCAAAAACCTCATTACAACTTTTCTCCAAATTAAATAATTCTTTATCATCTATACTTATTAAAATAACACCATCATCTTTCAATAAATTTCTAGCCAACTTAAGTCTAGGATACATCATATTTAACCAATTAGAATGATATCTTCCATTTGCTTCTGTATTAGTTGTAGTCTTGTTACCTTCTGCGTCCTTTTGTCCTGTAATCTCAAGATAATTCTCTATATTATCTTTAAAATCATCTTTATATACGAAATCATTTCCTGTATTATAAGGTGGATCAATATATATCATCTTAACCTTTCCATAATATGATTTCTGTAAAAGTTTAAGAACTTCTAAGTTATCTCCTTCAATATAAAGGTTTTGTGTTGTATCCCAATCTTTACTTTCTTTCTTACAGGGTCTTAATGTTCCTGTAGAAGGTGTTTGTGATATTCTTATAGCTTTTGATTTTCCTGGCCATGAGAAGTTATATCTTTCTGTTCCATTATCTTTATATTCTCCAAGAACAGCTTCTAGCTTTTCAAAATCTACCTTATCTTCATTAAATACTTCTGGAAGTATTTCTTTTAACTTTCTAATATTATCTCCAACTATATTCAAAGTTTCTCCACTCATTCTCTCCATAATTATGTCTCCTAACTTAAAGTATATTTTAAACTTTCAATTTCTTTTTCAATCCTCTTTATTTTAACATTTAATTCTACTTTTACGCCTATATTAGTTTCTTTTTTTATATTATTTCTTAAATTTATAACTTCATTTTCTAAATTGCTTATTTTTTCTAATACCTCAATATCATTTAAAACTTTACTAATAGATTTAATTTTAAATTCATTCTTAAATTTTGCAGCTATAAAATTCTTTATACAACTTATATATCCTTCATACACACAGAATAAATTATTAGTATTGAAATTACTAATAGATAAACTTTTAAGAAATGACATCTCTTTCTCTGATAACTCATTTTTATTAATCCAATCTGTATATATCATTTCATCTATTATTAACTTACTATTATCAACTTTATTAATCTTCTTTATTGCAGCATTAATTCTTATACAATTATTATGCTCTACTATAATAATCATTGGATATTGAATATATTTTTGTAGTAACTCACATACCTTACTATACTTATTTTTATTATTTATCTGTACCTTAAATATTTCTATTTCTTCATATCTTACATTATCATCTTCATACTTTGGTATATTTAAAACTATAGATTTTAAGCTATACTCAAAATAAATACTATCTATATCTTCTTTTAATATAGCTTTTTCTTCTTTTTTTAATTCAAACTCTGGATTATCTGTGAAAGCCTTTTTAGGCATTCTATTAGCTATTAAGCAACTTCTAGGTAATCCAAAAAACTCATTTATATTCTCCAATACCTGTTCCCCCTATTTTATTATTAAAAATGATACTAATTCAAAATCCTCCATTGCTTTTAGGCTTGTACCCATTAAATTAGTACCTCCTGAACTAAATAAACTCATCATACCTTGCTCTTCTTTTTTACCTATAACATCACTTATTCCATTTTCTAAAAGCATTGTATATTTAGTCATTTCTGTACCATTATTAGTTTCATTATTAAAAATATTCACTAACTCATCTAATACATTATCCTTACCACTACATAACTTTTTATAAAAATCTAATATCTTTTTATTATGCATATGATTGTACATAACATCTCCATCATTTTTTACATATACTAAATAATTAGGATGAAGAGAATTATTAAACTCTTTAACTTTTTCTTTACTGTTAACTTGCTTTAAGCAAAATATAACTCCTGGCTTAACCTGCCCTTCTAATGATTCCGGAATATCAACTATAGCATACATACCTTTAGGTGCTTTTTCTAATTTTTCTCTATGATCATTTAAATACTCCATCAAATCCATCTTAAAATCATTCATAGTTAAATCAGTTATTGAAATTCCTCCTGATATATCTTCTAAATCTACAACTTCTTCTTGAAGCTTCTTAAGTTGTTTCTTTCTATATTCCAAATCATTCATCTTTTTCTTTTCATCTGTACTTATTATATTTTCTTCACCTGTTGCTGATATATCTAAAAGTACCATTCTACCACTTACTCTAGCCTCAAGATTTATATATTCATCTAGCTCCATATTAGGCCAAAAGTTTACCAATCTAATTTTCTTATTTGTAGAGCCGATTCTATCTATTCTTCCAAACCTTTGAATTATTCTAACTGGATTCCAATGAATATCATAATTAATTAAGAAATCACAATCCTGAAGATTTTGCCCCTCTGATATGCAGTCCGTAGCTATTAAAATATCTAACTCTTCACTAAAGTCAAGATTAATTTTATTTCGCTCTTTCGATTTAGGTGAAAAATTAGTTAATATTCCATTTAAATCTGTTTTTATTCCTTTAAGATTAGTTTTATTAGCTCCAGCTCCTACAACAAGAGCTGTATATAAACCATATTTTTCTCTTACCCATGGCATTATCTGTTCATATAAATATTCTGCAGTATCTGCAAAAGCTGTAAATATTATAACCTTCCTATTTCCTTCATTTATAGGATTAGAAATTTTATCATCTAATACTTTTTTTAAGTCACTAAGCTTTGCATCATCATTTCTTTTAGTAACTTTAGCTGCTTCAAATAGTAAGTGTTGTAACTTTTCTCTATCATATTCTAAATCTTGCTTCCATTTAATTTTGTCTACATCTTGTATAAGAACTTTAACTTTATTTCCTATCAATAAATTATCTAAATCATTATCCTCTATATTTATATCATTAATATTAATAGTTGGATCATAATTTTCATTATCTTTTTCTATTTTTTCTATTAATGAATCTACTTGTTTTAACACTTTAGCTATTGTTAATCCAAATGAATGAATAGAGCTTTCCATTCTCTTCAATATGCTAGCTCTCATTAAATGAATTATACTGTTTTCTCTATCAGTCTGTTTAAAAACAGACACTCCTCCTTTAACCTCTATATCATACTTTTTACTGTATTCAGCTTTTTTACTTGGTAATACATATGACAATGGTGAATACGCAGCTAATTTAAGTCTCATTATTTCTTTATTTATTTCCTCAAGTTTTGGAAACTCTCCAGCTAAATCTATATCTGATTTAATGTTTAATGGTTCCATTCTTTCAGGGAACTTACCTATTTCTTTTACATTGTAATATTTTTCTATATGTTTTCTTGAACGTGCTATTGTAACAAGATCTAGAAGTTTAAAATAATCTGCATTCATTTGCTCTAAGAAATTATCTAAAGTTCTATCTTCTTCTTCAGAATTGCTCCATCTATTGAAAATAGTCTGAGCCTTTCTTAAAGTAAGCTCTATACTTCTTATACCTGCTTCTTCAAATGCATTATCTCTTCCCTCTGTCATAAATGCAATTTGATTTTTTATATCATTCATTCTATTATTAACAGGAGTTGCTGAAAGCATTAAAACTTTTGTTTTTACTCCCTTTTTTATAACTTCTTGCATCAATCTAGAATATCTTGTTTCTGTGTTATTTCTTGCTGAATTATTCCTAAAGTTATGTGATTCATCAATTACAACTAAGTCATAATTACTCCAATTAATAGTTGATAAATCAATATCACCAGACATTCCACTATCTCTATTTAAATCGGTATGATTTAAAACATCATAATTAAATCTATCATCAACTAATATATTTCTCTTATCATTTTGCGTATAAACAAGCCAATTATCTCTTAATTTTTTAGGGCAAAGCAGCAATACTCTATCATTTCTTAATTCATAATACTTAATAACTGCTAAAGCTGAAAAAGTTTTACCAAGCCCAACACTATCTGCAATAATACACCCATTATATTTTTCTATTTTATCTATAGCACCTAATACACCATCTTTTTGGAACTTATATAGTTTATTCCATATTACTGTATCTTTAAAACCAGTTTTAGATTTAACTATATTATCCTCTGTTAGCTCATTTAAATAATCTCTAAATATATTATATAAAGTCACAAAATACAAATACTCAGGTGTATTTTCTTTATATATTTTCTCTATACTATCAAGAACTCTGCTTTTGATATCTTCTAGCATCGCTTCATTTGACCAGAACATATCAAACATTTGAAGCATTTGGCTTGTCATGGTTTTATCATTTATGGAATTTGCAAATATCATTTGATCTGACTTTGTATAACCTAAGCCACTAGCTGAAAAATCATTTGTATTGTTAATAAGTAAATCTTCTTTTCTACTATTTTTTATATGTATAAACTTACTGCCAACAACTCCTTGAAACTTAGAAGCTTTAAATTGAACCTTTTCCTTAATCCACTCCGCACACTCCTTAGCTATACTAGCTTGTGTAAGTTCATTTCTCAATCTCAACTCATATTTATTTCCCGGAAATAGTTCTTCACTACTAATTTGCTTTAATGAATAGCTTCTTCTTTCATCAATATTTTCTTCTTTAAACATTGGCTCTGTAAAAATAAATCTTAGTTCATCTATTTTATTTAGTTCTTTCTTTAACTCTTTAAAAGCATATATAGAAAAATATGACGCAATTATCGATATCTTACTTCCTTTTTCTATATTATCCTTTAGTTCATCTCCTATCTTGTTTATCTTATTATCTAAAGTTTTAATAACGCTCACCCTCTCTTATATAATCAATTAAACATACTTATATTTAATTTTTATTTTTTAGCTTATTATTTGCAAAGCTGTATCAATATTCTCAACTAATCTTACTTTAAATAGATTCTCTTATATCATAATATAGAAAGTACCTTGCTTAAGAATTTTTTAACTTTAAAGCCATAGTAAAATAAATACACTATTTTTACTGAAATCACTTTCTTTTTAATATTCTATCTATAAATCCCTCTTCTTTATATCCACTTAAGAGTCTTACCTTATGGAGAATATTTCCTTTAGCTATAATAAAACACTCATTACTATACGCTATATATTCATTTCCTTCTGTATCAAAAAGCATTAATTCAAATTTATATTTTTCTGTACTTTCACCGTATCCATCTAAACCTAAAGCTACACAATCATTTGAGCCAAATCCTAATAATATGTCACCATAATACCTATCTCTAGCATTTAATTCTAATTTAAAATCAGCTCCTTGATACTTTTTATCGTATCCAACTACACCAACTAAACATAATTCTTCATTAGAACTGTTTTTAACTTTTAAGTAACCGCCTTTAAAAATCACTTTATATACCGACTTATTAAATATCTCTATTTCTAATGGAGCAAAAACTGGTGGAGCAAGCTCATAATTACTCTCAATTGTATTTATACAAATAAATTTTCCTCTAATACTTAATTTCACTTCATTTCTCGATTTATAAAACATGTCAAAGTCATATCTTAAGGCTATTGTATTAATAGAATTTTTCCTAACATAACATTCTCCTGCTTTTATTGTTTTCCCGCTATTACTATAGCTCTTTTTCACCATATACGGCTTATCTTTATTTTCTTTTAAAATTTTGTAATACCCAATTAATTTATCATCGTATATAAAAGTTCTATATTCAACCTTTATTGTTGGCTCTATATTCTCGTGAATTAATTGCTCAAATTCAGCCGACTCTTTATTTAGCTCTATTCCAATAATTTCACGTTCTTTTTCTTTATGATCTTTAATTCCCACAATAATGTACTTATCTCCATCATAATTTGAATTTGCCATTGCATTGATATCTTTAATAAAATCAACCTTGTTATTTTTGTTATAATCTTTTGCTTTAAAATCAACATGATCATTTTCTATTCCATCTTCTATTAATTTAATAACCTCTTCCATATCAATTCACCAGTCTTCCTTTAAACTACCTTACACCTTTTAAAACAACCCCATCTTTAAATCCACCACGTTCCCCCTTCTTCTCTTCCCTTTTCCTAATCAAATCCTCTTCACTACACCCAAGTTCATTAGCAAGTCCAAAAAGAACCTCCATAACATCCGCAAGTTCCTCTAAATTCTTATCTTCTAAAAATTCATTAACCTCTTCCATAAGTTTCTTCTCAAGGAACTCATACTTCTCCTTACCTTCAGCTATTTTAACCTCACATTCCTTGCCATCAGCTCTTATAATTTCAGGAATCTTATCTCTTACTAGCTTGTTATACTTCTTCACTACCTCACCTCATCAAAATAACAGTGTCAAAATCTATTCATATAAAATGACTCTAGTCAAACCACTTATTATAAAAACTTGTATTTAGCAAATCATCTTGACATAATAATTGAAGACCTTTCACAATCTCATCCTTTAAAGCTTTCTCTTGATCTTCACGTTTATATTTTCCTTTTAAAATATTAATAAGGGGCTTTTTAAGCACCAAAACTCTCCATTTATTCTTTGGCTGATCTATTACCTGAAAACCTTGACTATTTATCTTTAAATTTTCCCTTAATTCGTTTAATTCTGGTGATTTCAATATACTATTTCTAACCTTTAAAAATTCACTATCTTTTTTATGTAAACTAGCTTCAACAATAATAACAAAATCCGGCCCCAAGTTTTTATCCGTTGCCTCTATTCTATGATCTCTTGTATCTAATAATACTCCTGCAAATATTCCTGGCTTCCATTCTTGAAAAAAGTCAATTCCAACTCTTCCCCACCTAAATTTATTACTGGCAGGTTCTAACTTTTGCTTAAATTCATTTAGCTTTGGTACTTCCTTCCCCCAACCTATATTAGATAAAGATGCAAAAATTTCTTGTAATCCTTCTCTCAAATCTATTGCCCTAAAGTTTGAAATTATTTCATCATAACTTATACCTTCATACCTCCCTAAACCTTGCTCTTTTAGATACGAAATAAGTTGAGTTATTAAAAAATCATCTATAACTTCTAAATTATTATTCTCTTTAAAAGAAATTAGAAACTCATATATGTCTCCCCAAACCAAAGCTATGTCTGTTTTTTGACTATGTTGCATTGCTGATACAGTAATTAGTACCGTATAATACTTTTTAGTACAATCATATTCCTCTATTCCATCTGAATATTTATCAATCTGTCTCTCACTTAGTCCACTATATACCTTATGTTCACATATAAATTCTTCTGTACCACTTTGTATCAATAAATCAATTCTTCCATTTCTTATTGAAACTTGTGTTTCTATGCTTATTTCTTCTATCCTATTATTAACTCCATTGTTATCATATCCTTCTAATTTAGAGTATAGAAAATTAACATATTCTTCTTTTAATCCTTCTATATTATCTAGCATATATGAGAATAACTCTGTTAGATAATCTTCCTTTGCATCTCTTCCAAATCTTGGTGTATATGATTTTAACTTTGTAAATATTGATTCACTCATTTTACTTTCTCTCCTACTTATCTCTTTATATAAATTCCAGTAACCACCTTAAATCCTTGGTTAGCAGCAATATTATAAATAGGGCATGTCCCCTCTTTATACCTTTTAAAGAACTCTTCATAGCTTCCTTCAGCTTTAAAAGCTACTGCATCTGGAACTCTTAAAATGCCCCTATATTCCTCAATTTCATTCTCCCTTTTCTCATCTACCACAAAGCAAAAAGCATCATACTGCAATTTAGCTAAACCTTCTATATAATCTTCATAATTAAATAAATTATCACTTTTTTGACTATTTATATTCTTAAAGGTAGGCACCAAATTCCACATTTGATCATGAAGTACAAAGCTCCAAGGTATAAAGTGGTCCATGCTTAAGTTACCATGCTCTTTATAGTTTTCCTTTGTAAATGGTAGTCCTGTATATGAATCAATGATATTTTTTCTTTCAATAATGCTAGTCCAAATCTTTGTTTGAGTGGTAAGCTTCCTATTAACTGGTGCTTCAAGCTTCATTGCAATTCCAGGAACATTAGGATTCCTTTTCTGCAAGAAACAAACCAACTTATAATAAACCCATCCTTGAATCATCTTGTAGTTATACTTTAAATAATCATCCCAACCTTCTCTAATTCTGATACAGTTTTCTTCATCACTATTTCTATAGATTTCATATATCCATCTCTTATGCTCCTTAGAAAGTATCATTACAGTCTTTAAAGGAGGCTCCTTAGCTATACCATCATAAAATGGTGACAAAAACTTGTGTGGAACATTATATGTTAAGTTTTTTATCATTTTGTTTAATTTTTTATCATCGGAATTATAAATAAAATCTATTAATTCACTTTTATTAATGTTTGATTTTAAATTATAGGTATCTGAAATATAATTAACAACCTTTCCTAGGTTATCCCATGCTCCAAAGTATAATCTGAATTTTGATATAGGATACCATGCATAGGCAATCATTCTAGTTATTAATTTTCTAAATTCTATTTCAATATTTCCTTCTTGAACTTCATCTAATATTGCTAGTAACCAATACATTTTATAACTGGCAACCATTATATTATCCTTTAAAACTCTAGAAAAAGTTATGTAATCTACTTCTCTGCTATAGGGAACATCTACCCCTATGGCTATCTCTTTTTCTGCTATATTCCTAATAAATTCTTTATCCATATCTCACTTAACCTTTAACACTTTATTCATATTATTAAAATTCTATATACAGCCCCATATTCCTCCTAAATTTCTTATCATTTTCCAAATATTTTATATAAAAAAGGAAGTCAGCTTCCTAACTTCCTACCCCTAAAATATATTTATTTACGATAAATTACAATATCAAGCGCAACACTAATTAAGTATAAAAAATAGCCCATTCGGGCACGTTCATGTTAAAGTAATAATTGATAGAAAACCACTTTAAAGAACGTGACTGAATGAGCTATAAACATATTACTATAAATGAACGTTGCTGCATAGTAGAGGATGGAATGTATCTAAATTAGCTAAGGAGCTTAATAGAAACAAATCTACCATTTCAATGGAAATTCAGAAAAATATAATCAATGGTAAATATAATGCTAATATTGCCTAAGATAATTATGAAGTTAGATGAATGAAGTTCAAACCATATGGGAAGAAAACTGATGATTCATTAGTAAATTATATTCAATATAAGTTAAATAAGCATTGGTCTCCAGATCAAATTTCTAGTCGTATTATAATTGATAGACCTGATAAAAAAATTGCATTTATCAATATCTATAATTGGCTATATAATGACGTATTAAATAAATGCTCCGCTGAGCTGCTACGCAGGAAAGGAAAATCCTTAAAGCCTAAATAAACACGAGGTAAGTTTAATATAGGAAAGACAATTAAACAATGCCCTAAAGAGGTTAAAAAAGAATAACCGTAGGTCATTGAGAATTAGATACTGTTGTTTCTAGTAGAGATAAGTCTAAAGCTTGTCTTTCAACTTTTATTGAAAGGAAGACACCATTAACTAAAATTAGAGTAATGCATAATAGGAAAGATAGCTCTAAATGAATTTGATTCAAGATTCCTTAAAACTCTTACGGTAGATCGTGGCAAAGAGGAACTAATGAAAATACAAATGGATTAATTGAATTGAAGCTGGTTTATTACAAGCTTATTGTCTAAATACTTATTTAAAAGCTCTATCTGCATAGGATTATGATTGCTTACATCAAAATGTTTAACCTTTCCCTCCTTATGAAGTTTTGAAAAAGCCTCAGCTACCTCTTCTGGTTCCATCAATGTATCTGGACGATGTAATAAAAGTACATCTACATAGTCAGTTTTTTAGCTTCTTCAAACTCTCTTCTACAGAGGAAACTATATGTTCCTTAGAAAAACCAGTAATATCTTCCCTAAAAATTTTTATAACAACATATAAAAAAGGTACTCCCCCATTTTAATTGAGAAATACCTTTTTGAAACTACTTTTTAGTTTTGTTATTTAATTTTATCTGCTCTGGATATGACCATTTTCCAAGTTCACTTTGTGGTATTGTGTTTGGTTCTTTTCCTCCATTTATAAGAAGAGCTCTATAATAAACTTCTGCAACCTCTTCCACATAAGCAGCCTTTAAAAAAGCATCTTCTATATCTTCTTTAGACACAGCTAAAACTCCGTGATTAGCCATTAAACATGCATCTGCAATTTCAATAGGTTTTACTATGCTCTTTGCCAGAGCCTCTGTTCCCGGTCTTTCGTATGGTGCAACTCTTATTATACCTTCTCCTCCAACAATATTCACTATCTCATAAACTATAGGTGGTATCTCCTTATTAAGCACTGAGAAAGCTGTAGCAAATTTTGAATGTGTGTGTACTATAGCTTTTACATCAGGTCTGCATCTGTATGCTTCTATGTGCATAAGAAGTTCACTAGTAGGACGGACGTCCTTATTAACTTCTATCAAATTCATATCCATATCTACAACACAGATATGGTTTGCTGTAAGTTCTTCTCTAGATACTCCTGATGGTGTAACTAATATATATCCTGTAGCTTCATCTCTTATACTGAAATTTCCTGATTTATGCTTGCATAATCCATCAGCATCTGCTCTTTTCGCAATTTCAGTGAGTTTAACTTTTAATCCCTCTAACATATTTTTTCTCCCTTTGCTGCTTATTATATCTTTATGCATTCTCTTCTATTTTAACGCCATCCTTTAATGTTTTCCGCAAATCATCTCTGCATCTTTTTTCTTCATATAACTCTTGTACCATAAGAAAAGAGCTACAAAAGCAACGAAAGGCAATATTGCTAATAACTTATTGTTACCAGAAAAAGCTTGAATTAAAGCCCATCTAAACTCTGGTCCTTCTGCACCGTAATATGTTAATAGCTGTCCAGCAGGAACATCTAATGTATTTTGTGCAATAGCCAGCTTAGTTATCATAGGCGCAAATTGTGATGAAACCATTAAGTATATAGGCGTTGTCACTACTCCCATTATAAACATTCTAAGTATATTTCCTTTTGTAACAATTAATGCTGGAACTGTAGCCGCTACATTAATAATTGCGGCCAATGGAAGCACGCTGTTTACCCCTACTTTTGCAAGAAGTATAGCAAATAGCAGTTCTACTGGTACTAAAAGTATTGATACAACCCATAATTCTGTTCTTCCACCAAGTACTGACCAGTCAACTCCAACGTAAAAATCTCTTCCTTTGTATTTGCTCTTCATGAAATTACCTGCTGCTTCCGCTATTGGTCCAAGCGCATCTATAAAAAAGTTTGCTGCTATTGGAAATAGAACCAAAGCTGCTGCTGTTCCTACTCCTGTTTGAAGTATTACTTTTAAGCTGCATTTTCCAAGTGCTGCTATAAATACTCCCACAAGGAATCCCATTACACTATTTTCTCCAAAGACACCAATCTTCTCTTTTAACTTATTTGCATCAAGATTTATATTATTAATGCCTGGTATATGATCTAATAATTTATTTATAGGCGCTAGTATTACACATTGTAAATTCATTACGTGGGCACAAGTAACATTAGGTATCTTTGATAAATCAGAAACTGATTTTTCTACAACATCGGCATTCTTAAGCTCAAATATAACTTGTATTGCAGCTGCAATAAGTGCTAATGGCACACTACCAGTTAAGGATACAACAAGAATTGCTGTAAATATCTTTCCCCATACATTCCACATATCTACATTTAGACAATTTGTCCATCCAAATGCTAGCATAAGAAGGTTTATTCCTATTTGAATTGGGAAAACCATAAGTGCATATGGCCAAGCCCATGATACTGATGCAACTGGAGACCAGCCCACATCTACGGTTTTAAGATTAATTCCTGTGTTAGTTACAAATGCACTAGCTGCAGGACTTATTGTGTCAAACATAAAAGTAAGCACAACATTTATTGCTGTAAAAGCAATTCCCAATGTCAAGCCACATATTATTGCTTTTTTAGGTTTCATCTTTACTGCTAAGCCTATTATTATCATAATTAATGGCAAAAACACAGCAGCACCTAGGTCTAAAATATATTGTATTATGTCCCCCATATTTTTTCTCTCCTTTTAAATCTAGTTTTATTCTAAAGCTGTACTCTATTTTTTAGGAAGACGCAGGATTCCCAAATGCATCTTCCTAATTTGTATAGTTTAGTCTTCTTTTAGTAGCTTCTCTAAATTTTCTTTGAAAGGTGGATATACTATTCCCTTTTCTGTGACTATTGCTGTTATATTTTCATGTGGTGTTACATCAAAAGATGGATTGTACACTTTTACTCCCTTTGGTGCTGTCCACACTCCAAATCTGCAAGTAACTTCTTCTGGATTTCTTTCCTCTATAGGAATACCCTCTCCTGTTAAAGTGTTAAGATCTATACTTGGAGTTGGAGCTGCTATATACATTGGTATGTTAAAATATTTTGCCAAAATTGAAACTCCAAAAGTTCCTATCTTGTTGGCTGTATCTCCATTTGCTGCAATTCTATCACAACCAACTATTACTGCACTTATCTTACCCTGTGACATAACCATTGCAGCCATGTTGTCAGTAATAGTAGTAACATCTATACCAGCCATATATAATTCTAATGCTGTAAGTGTTGATCCTTGAAGTCTAGGTCTTGTTTCATCAGAATATATTTTTAAGTGCCAGCCCTTTTCTTTTGCAAGATACATCGGTGCTGTTGCAGTACCATATTTTGAAGTTGCAAGCTGACCAGCATTACAGTGAGTCAATATTCCCATTTCATCTTTTAATAATGTAAGAAGATTTTCCCCTATAGTTTTGCATATTTCAATATCTTGCTCATGGATTAATTTTGCTTCATCTCTTAAAACTTTTTTTATTTCCTTAATAGAAAGATTTTTAACTTCTTCAGCTTTTTTAAGCATTCTCTTAACTGCCCATGAAAGATTTACAGCTGTTGGTCTGCTAGAATTTAAATATTCCCCATCCTTCTTTATTTGAGCATAGAACTCTTCAAATGATGTTTCAGGCGCATTCTTTACTGCAAAGTACATTCCATAACCAGCAGTTACCCCTATAGCAGGAGCCCCTCTTACTATCATAGTTTTTATAGAATCATATACACCTTCAACTGTACTATAGTTTATATATTCAATTTCATTAGGTAGCTTTGTCTGATCTAATAAAATAAGCTCGTCCTTTTCTTCATTCCACTGTATTGCTAATAATTCTTCTGACATACTCTCAACCCCTTAACTATTTTGTTTCACCATCTATTATTTCTACAAATTCTTTAAATGAACTCATATTGTTTCTTTCTACGATAAGCTTCTTAGAAAGCTTTAATCCAAAGATTTGAGCCTTTGCTCTATCTTTAAGGTCCTCTATAGCATCTAAATCTGGAACATGGGCCATACCTATTATTCTTCTCATAACTTCACAGCAACAGAAACCTACAGTTTCATGTAAAAGCTCTCTTACATAATATGCTTCGTATCCTTCAGCCTTTGTTATTACATCTTTAGATTCATTATTCCATAGGTAATCTAAATTCTTATAGAATTCATCCCATATTTCCTGGCAAAGCTGTAATAAGTATTTTCTATATTCTCTTATTTCCTCTTGAGTCTTATCTTTTCTTCCTTCCCATGAAATATAATTCAAAACTATATTAGCAAATAATAATCCTACATCATATCCGTAAGGTCCATAGAAAGCAAACTCTGTATCAAATACAATTGATTTAGTATCATCTATAAAAATAGATCCTGTATGAAGATCTCCATGAAGAAGAGATTCACCTTTAGTCATAAATATTGTCTTAAGTTTTGCTGTTTCAAGCTTAATATCATTTGATAACCAAATTTCTTTTTCTACAAAATCTTTTATATATTCATTTATATCATTATCTTCAGCATCCATGTATGGATTTGTTAAAACCAATCTTTCTGTTATATCGCAAAGTTCTGGACTTATAAACTTAGATGCATTAGCCTTTTTTTCCATTGGTCCCATTCCAAAGTCAGATGTTAAGAATAAGTTTCTAGCCATAAATTTTCCTATTTGTTTTGGGAAATTCGGATATTTCTTCATCTCCATTAGACCTTTTCTAAGAACACTCATATCTCCTAGGTCTTCCATAACTGTTAATGCAAAAACATCATCATGATGATAAACCTTAGGAACTGAGTTAGGGTGCACTTGATTTTGACATTTCATAGCTTCTGCTTCAATTCTATTTCTATCTAGAGTTAATTTCCATCCATCTCCTGCCACTCTTAAATAAGGTAAAGCTTGTTTAACAATTACTGTTTTATCATCTGTTTCATCCTTAACTCTAAAAACGTAATTTAAATTTCCATCTCCTATTTCCTTACTTGAAAGTTTATGACCTTCTGGAAATATTTTTAATTTCTTAATGTACTCAGCAATTGTTTCATTTGTCATTTCTTTGTATCCATTCATAAAAACCCCTCCAATTTACAATCTTCTATTGTGTTAATTAACAACACATATGTTTTTTATTAACACAAAAATGTTTTTTATCAACACCCTTGTTTATATAATATAATCCACACGTTATTTTTGCAAACATTTTCATTTATGTTTTAAAGAAATTTATCCCTATATTCCTCGTGTTTTTAATAAAACGCTCTATCTTTCTTCATTTTTACTTTTATGTTATTTTTTTACACAAACATGTGAAAAAAATCTATTAAAAGTATCAACTACTTTTAATAGATTCTCTATTTCGCAAATATAATTTCTATATTTTCTTCTTTAATTAACTTCAAATCTTTTCTCTGCTCATCTGAAAGATTGCTTTCTTCATCTATAATAATCTTAGAGATATCTTTAATATCACATACCTTTGTAAGAGATGTCTTATTGATTTTCGTATGGTCTAAAAGGACTATTACTTCATGAGTATTTTTCATGGCTGCTTTTTTAGTATCTATTTCAAACATATTTATGTCTGTAAGTCCATTATCATGACATAAAGCCTTGGCTGATATAAAAATCTTATTTGTATTATATTTTGAAATAAGCTGCTCTACATCAGCACCTATTAATGAAAGTGTAGCATATCTTAAAATTCCTCCAGCAAGTATTAGTGTTATATTTTTAGACATGTTGAAATGCTGTGCTACTCTTATAGAATTTGTTATAATGGTCAATTTTTTATCTATTATATATGGACATAATTCATATACTGTTGTAGAAGCATCCATAAATATTACATCCCCATCTTCTATAAGTCCACTTACATACCTTGCTATAACCTTCTTTTCCTCTACATTTTGAAGATTTCTAGAATTCAAAGTGTCATCTATATCATCCTTATTTCTTACAGAATTTAATATAGCCCCTTTTGAAACCTTTGTAAGTATACCTTCCTTTTCTAAATACTCAACATCTCTTCTTATGGTCATTTCAGAAACATTAAGCTCTTTACTAAGAGCTGCTATCTCTATCTTTTTATCTATTTCTATCTTTTTCTTTATCCATTCTCTTCTTTCATTATGCCCCATCATATTTCTCCCTTTCTTTTAAAATTCACAACTTGCTGTGAAATAATATCTATAGTTTATCACGAATTCACATAAAAAGTCTATTGTATATTACAAATAAGATTCAAATTAGAATATAAAACTTTATTCTAAGCAAACTATAAATATAAATTTTATTAAAGAGGCAAAGCAAATGAGAAAAAACTAAAATCAATTCTGCTAATCGCATTATCTGTATTAATGTTAGATCTTGTTGGCTGTGGTGATGATAACACAGCATCTTATATCAATACTTCATCAAAAGATGCTCCAACTACAAAATAAGAATATGTTAAATACTTAAATTATAGATATAATGGGGCTCCTTTAATTGATTTCTATTATGCATACTGCAGTAAAACTTTTGTTTTTCATCTACTCACTTCCAGTATCTTAATTAACCATCTGCTGTTCCATAGCCTCAATCATAAATCTCATCTCCCACTCTTCTGTCTCTTAAAAGTTGTTTGTTAACATTTCATTCATATCTTTAAAACTCTACATACAGTTACATATTCCTCCTAAATATCTTATGATTTTCCAGAAATTTTATAATTCCCTAGACCTTAAAAAAGGAAGTTAGTTTCCTAACTTCCTAATCTAAAATATATTTATTTACCCCTTATTTTTAATCCCTTTTTCTACAACACTTTACGTAAATCAGAAGTAACACCCCAGAAAATGCAAATAACATAACATAAAATCCTATCCTCATTTTATCCCCTGTATCTGCAATTTCATAACTATCACCATCACTATCCAACTCATTAGTAATTGTAATGTGATTTCCATTTCTTTCACTTGTCATACGATAATTATCTGGAACCTTAATCTCCTCTACATTCCAAACTACATCCTTTGATAAATCATTCCAAGTATATGACCAGTTATTAAGATTACTTAACTCAACTGTTTCCTTTAACTCTCCGTCTCCATATAAGCCCACTTCAATATAATCTGGACGCATTTTGTCTTTGTTATTATTATCTTTCCATATCTTCACAACAGATAGTTCATCCATTTCCTCAGGATATAAAACTTCATTTTTAGGATATGTTGTAACTTGATAATTTACATTTCCATCTTTATCTACAAAGGGAACCTGCACATAAAATGGTACAGAAGTTACTGTATATTCATCAGAATTCACTTGGCTTTGCATAACTAAATAAATACCATCACTTATATTTGAAAATACAGCTTTTCCATTCTCATCTGTTATAGTGGTAGCTAAAGGCTTAATAGAATGCTCTCTAACAAAGCTCTCACAAAGACGAGCACTCTCTTCTAAAGCATCAGAGGAAACTAATTTATCAATGTCTAATTCAAAATCTTTAAATGCATCTTTCATGACAATTTTCCTTCTTGAATTATCAGTAAAATCTGCAACTTTATAAAGCTGAACATTAATATTTTCTAATAGCTTTCCTTCATAAGTCTTATCAATAATTGTAATTGAACCATTCTTGGCAGCTTGAACTGGCAATACAAATATAGTAAGGAACATGAATGCAGCAACTATTAACTTTATATATATACTATTTTGTTTCTTCATTTTATTAGTTTTCCTCCTTTTTGCTTTCTTTTTTCTTCTTCTTTAAGATGATGAATCCAGCAATGCCAACAACAACAAATCCACTGACAAGGATCATCCATAACCAGTCATTTTTATGTTTTTGAGATGTAAATGTATATTCCTCAGATGAAAAATCAAAATTAGGATCATATTCTCCACGGACAAGTAATCTATGAGTATTAATGCCATATGGCGTACATGTTATCAATGTTATATATGTTTTTCCCTCTTCAATCATTAAATCACTAGTTTCTTCTGGCAAAACTACCTTCCTTTGATTTATTCTATAGGCAAAAACCTGATCCATAGTATGAATAAAGAAAACATCTCCATCTTTTAGCTCTTCTATTCCAGTAAACAATTCTTGGGAAGGTAATCCAGTGTGAGCAGAAAGCAAAGCATGTGAGCTTTCACCTGCAACAGGCAAGGATGAATTTTTAATCAATCCAACACCTTTCTTTAACACTGCATCACTTGTTCCATAGTAAATTGGAAGGTAAATATCCACACTAGGAATCTCAATATATCCAATCATTGCCCCTTCTTGTACCATGAAGAAATCTTTGAAATCACTCATGGATTTTCTAGAAATATTTTTTCCACTAAAGGGGTCTGCAGGGAATGCACCAGGTAATGAATTGTTATAATCATAAGCATTTTTCATTATTTTATCAATTTCCTCTTTATTATATTTTTCTACCTTGGTGTTATAATCACCTATTGTAGATATAGAAAATTGATTGTTAATAAAATTGGCCAAGCTCGGATAAGCCATTAAGCCTATCCCAAGAACCATAATCAAAATAATAAATCCCATGATTAAACGTCTTTTCATACTAGCACACTCCCATAAAAACTACCATATAAGCCGATGATTCCTCATCGGCTCTTATACATATTTACAATTTTATTCTATGCTTTTTTACTTTTCTTTGAGTAAACTATTAACATTACACCTGCCAATAGAATTAGTGAAGCTCCTCCAACCATAAAGATTGTTGTACCCATTCCACCAGTTTCTGGTAAGTTAATACCTTTGTAGTTATATACATCAAATGAAATTGTTCCATTTTCTACTGTTACATTATCAATTATTTCAACCTTACCATCTTTAAGCTCTACTGTACAATTTGCTTTGTTGTTTGGGTCAGCAGTAATTTTAATAGTAATTTCCCCATCTAATAAGGCATATTCACTGTTAGGTGCTTCTATCTCAGTAATTGTGTAAGTACCTTCTGATAAACCTACAAATGATGCCTTACCATCTTCACCAGTTGTTACAGTTCCAACTACATTACCTGCATTATCTCTTATTTCAAATTTAGCACCAGCTAATGTAGTTGTTTTATTACTACCATCTAGCTTAAGTAAATCAAGGCCATAAGTATAAGTTTCTGTTTCATCTGTAATAATACCACCTGTGGTGTTTCCATCTGGAGATGTAGAGTATTCCAACTCAGCTTCATTAGTATTTGGATCATGAACTAAAGCATTTTCATTAATTTTAGCTGTATAAGTAATTGTAACAGGTTGTCCAACTAATGCAGCTGCTTTTAATGCCTCATAATTAAAATCAAATATAGTTGTAGTAGTACCATCTGAATTCTTTATAATATCAAAACTCTTAAAATACGACTTAAATTGTTCTTTAAGAACACCATTTTCTATAACAATCTCATTTCCAATCATAACATTAATTGAAGCTTCATTTAATGTTAAACCTTTTGACATTTTATCAGTTATGGTATAAATGATATTTGTATAATTAGATGGATAAGTAGGTATAGTAGATGTTATTTTATAGTTCTTTTCAGTACCAATTTGTGCTACATTATCATTTCCTTCTTCAACTACCTTATCAATTGTAAATTCAGAGTCCTTAGGGAAGATACTTACATCTTCACCTTTAGTGATATTAATTAGCATTGCCTGTGAAGGCACACGACCTGAATTTCCATTAGAAGTAATTGTTGTATGATCTTCTAACACCAAGTAATATCCCTGATTTAATACTGATTTAACATTACCTTTTAACACTGTAGGAGATACATTATTTGTTAAAATAAAGTTAGCAAGTGCTTTTGTAAGATCTTGCATTTCTGGACTCTGTTTATAATCCTCTGTGCTATCAGTTCCAAGCAATTTGTCAGAAGATACAACTAATACTCCATTTTTTAAAATACCCTTATCACTTTCAAAGGTATATTCACTATCTCCATTAAAGAAACTTGTAAAGCTAGAATTTACTGAAAAAATAGGAATCTCTTTATCTCCTATTACTTCTGTTTCAGAAGCTAAAACTTTGTATAGATTATAAGTAGCTCCTTCTCTATTAATCTGTAAAGAGCCCTGTTCAACTGTACCTGCAAATGTTAATGTTGGTGAAACTATGTTTAACATCATAGCCACAGCTACTACTAGTACACTTACCTTTTTTAATAATTTCATTTTATTTTCCTCCCTTTCTTACTTAGAACCCTATCTTTTTTCTATTTTTATTGAACTTTACCTCATATACTGTAAGCATTATAGCTCCCAAACAAGTAAGCAATAACCCAATCTTCTTATATATATCATTAGGTGTACCACCTGTTTCTGGAACCTCAATGTTTGGTGTATTTTCAACGGCAAATTCTAATTTAATACTAAAATCAGTGGATGTATGATTAATGTTTACTTTCTCCATGGTCTCATTAGGAACTTTTTCATCACCCATTAATTGATAATAGCTTCCCTTACTATCAACATGAATAAAGATAAATTGACTATTAATTACAAACCCCTCAGGATGTTTTGTTTCTTGTATAACATAATCACCAAAAGGTAAATCTTTTAATTTTAACAATCCAACAATGTCTTTACCTGTTTCTGAACCATCTGTTAATAATGTTTCCTTATCTCCATTTACATTAAATACATAATAACCATTATTTAATGTAAATTTTAATGGTGCATTTAAATCACTTGATTTATAGAGTTTAAATTCTGCACCAGATAGATAATCATTATTACCTGTGCTACTCTTTTTCTGTATAGTCAAATCTACTGAATCCACTTGATTTTTAACTATAATGCATCCAATAATAATTCCATCATTATTTTCATAGCTTACAGTAGCATTACTTGGTACATCTACCTCTTTTGCATAATAGCTAAAATCATATTTTACTATCTTTCCATCTTCTTCTAGGATTTTTGATGAGAAATATTGATTTCCTATTAAGGTTTGCTTCCAGTCATTATCCTCACTTAATGTAACTTTTTCTACCAATGTATTATTTTTTAGTTCATTAATGTCCACATTATCTACAACAGTACCTTCAGTTGGCTGAAAAGCTTCATCTTTAACTGCTTTTCTATGAATTTCAACTGATACTGGCTTCCAATATTGCTTGTCCAACTCATTTCCTTCTGTGTCAGTCCACTTCTTTTGAACCTTAAGATCTCTAAAGTTGTTATACAATACATTACTACCATTCATATCATGCTTTATTGTACATTTCTCATCTTCATAAAAACCTTCAAGCTTTGCTGACATATTAACACCACCTGCTGTACTTGTTGATGGTAAAACATTAAATTTAGCATAATACACATTATCATTTTTAATGTACTGAGTGTTGGTATATTCTTCTGAAATCTTGAAAATATACTCCCCTCGCTTTGTTAAACCTGAAAGATCAAATGTAACTAAACCATTTGGACTATTTTCAGCATACTGAATTGGAATATTCTCTGCAGTTTCAGGCTTTGAAATATTTTCTATTTTAAATTTAAACACTTCATTCTCATTTGGTATTGATCCATTTACTGTTTTTCTAAATTCAAATAAAGACCTAACATTAAATGGCCACATATGTCCTTCTGCACTTGATTTAATACTATTGGCAATCATAGTACCATTATAGTCACCACTATTTATTTCAACATAAGCTTTTGGTGCTACTAGATGTCCAACATATTTGTTCATACTTCCCCCTACTGTAATTTTAGTTGCATTAGGGAAAAACCCAACAATATTAAAGGCCTCTTCAACCTCAATAGAAGCAAATTGATAAGCATCTTTTATATTTCCAGATCCAATAATAGCTAATTTATCTCCTAATTTATCAGAAACTGATTTAAATATAGCTGGCATATTAAATTCTCCAGAATCTAAGATATTTATAAATGTTGTCATATTACCTACTTCATGTAAGCTTTCATAATCATAAATAATATAATCAATATCTTTAACTGAAGAAATTTCAAAGTTATATCCAAGTTTCAATCGAATTCCGTAATTATAACTTCCTGATCCACAATTTTCTAAGGTATATCCTTCTTTTTCAATAATTTCACCTGGAGGTAAGTTTTTCATTTCTTCTATATCTTTATCAGTGATTGTAATTTTCTTCATATAATGCCCTGTTACATCAATTCCTTGAAAATCTTTTAAGTCTTGCATTTGCTGAATAATTTTTTCTTTTGCCACTTCCATATCAATGTATTTGTAATTATCATTTGTATAATAATAATTGTAATAAAGTGAAGTGTTAGATTCTTGCATTGTCCAATATCTCTTGTTTGCTTCTATATTTCCATTAATGAATATTGGCATGTTAGAAGTTGTAATGATTGTATTACTATTCTCAGCATTTCCGCCAATATAAGAAGGAACTGTATGTGGATACTCTACATTTGTTGTAGTGCCACCTATAGAAACCTTAACATTCCCCTCAGCTGCAACTGGTCCAACAATGTGTGTACCTTCATATGAATCAAAGGTAAAAGCATTGTACCTAGCTAAGATATTAAATATATCGTAGCTTTCTCCAAAATCACCAAAGGTATATCTATTTTGCTCCCCCTCATTTGAGTGTTCTCTGTCAGTCTCATCTCTCCAAATTTTATAACGCTCTGGATAAACACCTAATGATAAATCTGGTTCTTCTCCATCATAGTTATAAGCTTTTTCTACTACTTTGTTTGTTGTTTCTTTCAAATCATTGCCTAACTGATTGTGAGGGTTGTTATCCCCATTTTCACCAGCACTTATTTCAACTGTTGAAATACTTTTTCCTTCTACTAACACCGAAATATTACTGGATAACACCACTACCATGCAAAGTATGGCTACTAATATTCTCTTCATCTTATTACTTTTCATGGCTCTTCTTCCTCCAATCATTTTTTTAATTTACTCATTATTCATCAGATTATAACAAACAATTACATTTTTAACTTTTATAGTTATAATATATTAACTAAAAGTCACATAACGGTCACAAAAAAGGTGGCGTGGATATTTATTTTGCTTGTTCCGTCGCAAGCTCCAAGTCACAGAAAAATAAATATCTATTCCCTTCTTACTAAAGGTAAGGAAATTATAAAATTACTATCCTTGATTTTATATTTTTTATACATCAAAAAAAGAACTGGCATATTTCCAGTTCTAAATAATAATATTATTAGTTTATATATCATCAATTTCACAAATACTATATTGTAATATCACTTTATCTGTTTTTTCCATTTTGTAAAACTGATCCTTTAACCGTTCAATAACCATCTTTGCATCTTCATATTTACAAGCTGGAAGCATTACTAAAAACTGATTCACACTATATTTGCAAATAACATCACTAGACCTCATACAATTAAGCAGAGTTGTTTTCAAAACCTCCATCTCTTCTCTTATAACATTAAGATAGCTCCCATCTTCTTTTGATATTTGAAAATTAGGCTGTAAACTAATCAATACCAAATGAACAGAAATCCCCATCCTTTTACCACTACGTGATTCCAATATATATATTTTCCTAAACACTCCATATTCACACAAAAAAGCTCCAGAGGGAAGTTTTTGTTCTTTCAATTCTTCTTGAATAACATCTATATTACTCTCATGGTCATGCTGTATTTGTTGCAGTTTTTCATAAATCTCCTGCATTTCTTTTGACGGCCGTACTCCTATTACATCATATAAATATCTTTCCGTCTGTTTATAGTGTTCTAAAGCCAGTTTCTGTTTATTATTTGCAATCAATGCTCTCAGCATAAAACAATGAATTTCTTCATCTAATGGCTCTGTCTTAAAAGCTTTTTGACATACCTCTTCTACTTCTGAATATCTCTTTTCTTTTTCCATAAGTCTTACTAGTTTTTTCACTATATCCAAATACATAGAATGATAGTATGTAGACATGGATATTACCCAATATTCCTCTGACAATTTAGGAAGAAATACCCCCTGGTATAATTCAATTGCTTTTTTTCCCATCCACAGTTGTTCTTCCACACTTTCAGCATTAATCATATTCTTACAACAATATTCAAATTTTTCTGTATCAACATTCAAAACAATTTCTGGGTTCCACTTATATGTACCCTTTCCTGTTAATATAAACTCATAATCACCCCATACTTTTTTTAAGCAATTTCTAAGTCTATACATTAAATTTTTTAAGGCTCCAATTGGATTTTCACTTTCATTTTCTGACCATAGCACGTCTATAAGTTCCTGAGCTGTTAATCTTTTGTTTCTATGACATAACATATAAGTGAGTAATCTTGTCAGCATCTCTGAACGAATACTCTCTGTATTTAACATGCCATCTTCATTTGATATTCGAAACTCCCCAAACATTCTTACATTCAGTTTAAGATATAATTTACGCTCTTTCTTTTTCATAATGGCCTACTCTCCCCATAAGCTAATACTTGCCTTTTTATACCTTATTCATATTATTAAAATTCTATATTAACCTTCATATTCCTCCCAAATACCCTATTAAATCCCAAATTATTTTACAAATTATTTCATACAAAGTAAAAAGGAAGTTAGTTTTCTAACTTCCTAATCTAAAATCTTTGTTATCACTTAATTATTTCTCTTTGAATACCTCATTACTACAATCCCATCCTCAACTGAATACTCCTGAAGTTTCAGATCTATTTTAATGCCATTTCCAAGGAATAGCTTTCTTCCTTCTCCTAAAATAGTAGGTATTATTCCTATAATATATTCATCTACAATATCATCTTTAATAAAGGGATCAATCATTTTGCCTCCGCCAAATAAAAATATATTCTTTCCTTCTGCCTTTAACTCACTTATTTGTTTGCAGATATCCCCTTTTATAAAATGATAATTTTCATAATCATCCATATCATCTGAGGTTGCTATATATACATCTTTATCCTTATAGTCTTTATGAAAATTTTGATCATAACAATTTCTACCCATAACTACAACATCAATACCTTCTAGAAACTTAGGAAAGTCAATTTTGTTTTCTGTATTTAATGTAGGGCTACCATCTCCAACTATCCAATCAAATCCACCATCTTCATCTGCTATGTATCCATCTAAACTAATTGCTAAATTTAATATTATTTTTCCATTCATATATTAACCCTCACTTTCATTTTAACTATATCATCTCCTTGATATAAAATATATAGATATTAATGCCTTTAATTTATAGCAATTTAAAATTTTATACTTTCCTAGAGGTTAAAAATGCCCAAAAATGTGATATATGCAACAATTGCATATATAATAAAAGAGGTGATGTTTATGGATTATAAGTATATTGAAACTTTAGTGAAGCTTGCAAAGGAAAAAGATATTGAAGCACAAGAAATTCTTGTTGAAGAATTCAAACCAATAATATATGGGCTTACTAAAAAGGTATTTGCTCCTGGATATGAAAGGGAGGATCTTATTAGTGAATCCTATAGAATCCTTTTTAACTGCATAGCTAAATATGATACAAGCAAACATAGATTTGTTGCTTATTCTATTAATGCTATAAAAAATAACTTTAAATATATACTTAGGAAATCTACTCAAAGGGATGACCACGAGGGATTGCTCTCTGGTGATATTTCTACAGACTTAGAATCTCTTCTTAAACCTGAGGAGTGTGCTTATGAGAAAAAGGAGTCAGACATTATAGATGCTCAGCTTATTAAACATGTTTTTAAGGAGCTAAACAAAGATGAACTTGAATTAGTTAATCTTGTTGTCTTTGAGGAACATACAGTTAGAGAATATGCTGCATTTAAAAATCTTAACTACTCTACTGCTGTAAAGAAAAAGAAATCAGCATTAGATAAAATGAAAATTCCTTTTAATGAATTTATAAATAATACTTATAATGTTTAAAACCTGGAACTATTCCATGTCTTATTTTTTATTTCAAATTTTAAACTTTCATATATATTAAAATAGATAAGAGGCTTGCGCAAACAAGCCTCTTATTTTTATATAAATTGCATATCTAGTCCCTATAATTTCTAAAATCCACTAATTTAATGTTATTTTCATATAAGAACTCCTTTACCCATTGGCTACATAAAAACTCACATTCCATTGGTCTTATTTTAGTGTATGATGAATTATCTAATATAAATTGGTCTAAGTATCCTGGATGAAAAATTGCAATTGTACACTCTTCCTTCTTCATTGTCTCAAGATTATCTTCAAAATACTTATATGCATCATATAAGCCTTCTTCATTTAATTTTACAAAGCCTAATGAAGTAATTCCATATTCCTTTTCCCATTCTTTATTAAATCCTGGAATATCATAAAATAATCCATGTCTTTTTGACACATTTTCTAATGCCTTAAAATAATTCTGGGAGAATACAGCATGTCCTTCGAAATAATCTGGTTTTTTACCTGTTATTTCTATAAATCTATTTAATTGTGCTTCTATCTCTAATTCACATTCTGAAATGCTAATACTGTCAACTGTTCTTTCATTTATTTCTTTACTAGAATAAAAGTACCCTCTTTCATTTACTAATGATGGAATTAAGTCTGGCTCCATAAGTGGTCTACCTAAAGAGATATTAGTATGCTGTCCTATGCAAACACCTGTATCTTTTACTAAATTATAACCATGTTCTGCATATTTCATATTTGGCATTATTCCAGTTGAAGTAACTATTCCATCTTTTATAGACTTTAAAATTCCATAATTTACTCCTTCACTAATTCCTAAGTCATCTGCTCTTATAATTATCTTCATATTTCCCCTCTTATCTACTTTAATTATAATATCTGATTTTTAGTATTTTTCCTAAGCGTTATTCACTAATATAAAAACGGCTCTTAAAAAATTAAGAACCGTCTTTCTTTCTATAACTAGCTGGTGTTAAACCATAAACTTTTTTAAACTGCGCAATAAAAGATTGTTCACTAGGAAAACCACATTCATACGCAATATCTATTATTTTATTATTAGAACTAAATAACATAAATTTAGCTCTATCTAATCTTACCTTAGTTAAATAGGTATGAAAAGTTACATTTAAATATTTCTTAAACAATGAAGATATATATTGTGGTGTATAATTATATTCTCTAGATAAATCATTTAATGATAATTGTTCCTTAAAGTGTATATTAATATAAAATAAAATTCTTGTAAAAGAATCACTATATGGTGAATTGCCATTTTCATTTTTATCTAACTTTTTCTCTTCAATACAATGAGAAAGTAATAGTAAAAGGTTAGCCTTATATTTCATAATAGCTACTGCATTCTTTTCATTTATAAGAGATACTATATTATTAAAATACTTTAAAAATACTTCTTTTTCATTTATCTTAAAAATCTTATTTGAAAATACTACACTATTTATATTTTTAATAATAAATCCATTATTTATATGCAAGCATTGAAATCTATATACTCCTTTTGCTCCTACGATTTTGTGTAAAGCCTGAGAGCCAATTACACATACCTCTCCCTTCTTTACATTAAATAAACCGCCTTCATATTCAATGGTCATTTCTCCTTCTAATATATATATTACTTCTAACCATTCATGCCAATGAGCATCTATAGTATTTGTACTCTCATTAACTCCATAGGATTCTGTTAGAAGACAATATCTATTTACATCAGTTACTCTAATATCATTTGGAACTAAATTTTCATATTCACTATCTATACTAAATTTCATAAAATCACCCAAATATATTCTATCATATATTAATTTAAATCTTCACCATTTGAAGAAATAACCTTCTTATACCATTCAAAAGACTTCTTTTTATATCTTTTAAAAGTTCCTTGTCCCTTATCATCCAAATCTACATAAACAAATCCATATCTTTTTTTCATTTCTCCTGTTCCTGCTGAAACAAGATCTATACATCCCCATGGAGTATAGCCTAATAAATCAACACCATCATATTCTATGGCCTTCTTCATCTCAACTATATGTTTTCTTAAATAATCAATTCTATAATCATCATTTATTGAACCATCTTCCTCAATCTTGTCAAAGGCACCTAGTCCATTTTCAACAATCATTAAAGGTAATTGGTATTTATCATATAATCTATTTAATACAATTCTTAACCCTACTGGATCTATTGGCCATCCCCATTCCGATTCTTCTAAATAAGGATTAGTTGCAGCAGCAAATTGATTTCCTCTACTTTTATCTGAATCCTCTCTAGTTGTTATAACTGTTGAGTTGTAATAACTAAAACCAATATAATCAACTACTCCATCTCTTAAAAGTTCATCATCCCCCTCTTCTTTTAAAAGAGTAAAGTTATTTCTCTCCATTTCTTTAAGCTTATATGATGGATAATAACCACGACATTGAACATCATAGTAAAAGTCCTTAAAGTCTCTTCCCATTAATAATTCCTTCATAGAGTCATTAGGATTACAAGTTTCAGGGTAAAATAATATATTAGCAATCATTAATCCTATTTTAAAATCTGGATTTATACTATGCCCTATAGTTACAGCCTTAGCACTTCCAAGTAAAAGGTGATAAATTGCTTGTTGTTGCTTATCATACCTTGAAGCTTCTGTTATACCTAAAGTTGAATAATCCCTTAGGAAGTTTATTTCATTAAATGTCATCCAATACTTAACCTTATCCTTATATCTGTTAAATATTGTGTCGCAATATTTTGTGAAAAAGCCTATAGTCCTCCTATCTAACCATCCTTCATATTTAATAGCTAAATTAAGAGGTAGATCAAAATGATTTATTGTAACTATTGGCTCAATTCCATTTTTATGACATTCATCAAATACCTTATCATAAAATAATAATCCCTCTTCATTTGGTGTTTCATCATCCCCATTTGGAAATATTCTTGACCAGTTTATAGACATTCTAAAAGAATTAACCCCCATTTCACCAAGTAAATTAATATCCTCTTTATAATGATGATAAAAATCTGTTGCTACATGACTTGGGTAATAAGTGTTTTCATCTATTACTGCTTTAGCATTAGCTGGTACATCCTCAAACCTATTAATAAACTTTCTTTCCCCATTTTCTAGTTCAATCATTATCTTTCTAGGTGTCTTCATATCCCCATCAGTAATAGTATCAGCACAAGCTAATCCTTTACCTCCATCTAAATACCCGCCTTCATATTGATTTGCAGCTGTTGCTCCACCCCATAAAAATTCTTTAGGAAAACCCATTTCTATTCCTCCTTAGATTTTTCTTATTTTATTACTATAATAATCAGTTCTTTCAATCCAATCTAAGAACTTTTCTATGCATATATTCCAAAATCTCCATTCATGTTCATATCCATCTGCACTTATCCATGTAAGATCAAACCCTTTTTCTTTAATTTTATTTACAAAGTCCTTAACATCTTCATAAACAAAGTCCTCTTCTCCACAAGCAATGAACATTTTAGGTGCTTCTTTAGCCTTTTCTAATACTTCAAATATATTTATTGGATTATTCTGCATTCTAACTGCAGGAGAAAATGCTCCTATTGCATTATATTTATTTGAGTTTAATATTCCATGATATAATGCACCAAAGCCTCCCATAGATAATCCTGCTATAAAGCTATCTTCCTTCTTATTAGATATTGGAAAAGTATTGCATATAAATTCTGGTAACTCATCCTCTATGAATTTTTCAAACAAATCCTTTCCCATATCAATGTAATTTTTATTTTCTCCAGATATCATTACTATTGCTATTTGTCTTTCTTCTGCATAAAGCTCTACATTAGTATATCCTGTCCATTGACTTTGGTTATTTCCAAATCCATGTAATAAATATACTACAGGGAATTTTGCGGGATATTCATGGTGAATATCCCCAGCCTTCATTAAACTTTCTGGAATTGTTACTGTTGGAAGAATTACTTCTATTTCAACTGTTCTCATTAATGTGTAAGATATAACATTACATTTAATTTTCGCCATTTTAATTGTTCACTTCCATTTCTTGCTTTTTCTCTTGTTCATATGCATTCTTATCATCTATCAAGAAGAATGGTAGGTATAAGATAAAGTGGATAAATAATGATATAAGCCATAGTAATAATAAGCTTACTCCTCCTTGGAAAAACGTTGTTACAAATCCTGGTGTTACCCAAGGCATAGATATTGCAGGATTAATTGTAATTGGAAGTATCTTATATAATCCTATAACTGCTAATCCAGATGCTATAGGACTCAATACCATAGGCATAAAATATAATGGATTTAACATTATTGGAAAACCAAATATAATTGGTTCATTTATATTAAATATATTTGCTGGAATTACTAGCTTTCTCATAGTTTTATATTTTTCAGATTTTGCAAATATAGTTGCAATACATAAACCTAATGTATTACCTGCTCCACCTATTTGTATACATCCTCCTAAAATAGCAAATAATAAAAATGGTAAAGGTTGTCCATTAGTAAATGCTTCTGTATTTGCTACACTTACCATCATTAATATTGGCATATAACAACTTAAAATTGTATTTGGGTGAATTCCAAAGAACCAAATTAAGTTCATTAGCGTAAATACTAAAATTAAAGATATAGGTGATGCTCCAAACTTAGCAATTGGTTGTCCAATTACTGTAGTTATTAAAGAGAAAATATCTCCAAAAGAAGATTGAGCACAAGCATACTTAATTGCAAACATTAATGTAAATATTATCATTGAAACAAATGTTGGTGATAAAGATTGAGCAACCATTGGTGGTACAGAATTAGGTAATTTTAGTTTTAAATTTTTCTTCATAAGAAAACAGTATAGCCATGGAATAAATAAACCTACAATAATAGCCACGAAAATACCATCACTACCCATTTGACTTGTTAACAACATTGAAGAAGGCATTGCACTATCAGGTAACATAACACTTTGTACTGGCATCAATAATAAAAATGAAGCTAAAGCAATTACTGCTCCTACTATTCCATTCTCCCCTTCATTCTTTGTATAACAATAAGCAATAGCAGCAACAACATATACTGCTAGAAGGGATAAGGTTAATGCTATAACCTCTTGTGCAACACTATACAATCCAGAGTTGTTTAAGAAATTAGTCCATGGTTCTATTGGTAAATTCCCTAAAACTGCAATTACAGCAACCCCTAAAGTAATAGGCATAGTACACATAAAGCCTTCTGTTAAAGCTTTAATAAACTTATTATTTGCAACCTTTTCCGCAAAGGGACCAACTATTTTCTCAAGTCCATTTTGAAAACTATTAAAAAATTTCATATTATTCCTCCTGTTGTATGTCTAAATCATGATGCGCGCTACTCACTATTTAGAATAATTATTACTGAATTAATTTACAATTTCATCATAGCAAACCTTTACATGAGAGGGTAATTAATTTTTAATATTTCTATGTCTATATCTTAATATTAAGAAAATTATATAAAGCACCTATTAAATTAGCATCATTTCTATGCTTGCAAGGCATAATCTCAGGCTTTCTTAACTTTATAGAGAATTCATTATACAAATCATCTAACGCTTCTTGTAAATAAGTAAATAGCAAAGGCTCTGCTGATATACCTCCCCCAATTACAAATCGCTCTGGATCCAATATATACATTATATTATAAATATTGCTTGCTAATTTACGGCAGTAATTTTTGAATCCCCTCTCTACATCTTTATTACCTTCTTTTATTAACTTAAATATATCAATTCCACTTAAATCCTTTAAATTAGAAGTTTCCTCAACTGCTTTTGAAACTCCTCTAATTCCAAGTTGACAAGCCATTGAATAATCTATATTAGAAACTTGTTCTATATTTGTATTTACATAAGAAAATTCTCCTGCTGAGAAATTACTTCCATTTAAAAGTTCTCCATTTATTACTATCCCCCCTCCTACTCCTGTTCCTAGAATCATTGCAACTCCATTTTTAATACCTTTCAAATTTCCAAATCCTAATTCTGCTAACGCTGCACACTTACCATCATTGGCTATAACAACCTTCTTCTTAATCTCTTTGCTTATTATTTCAGCTAGTGGTGTGTTATCAATATAGGTTAAAGCTCCACCAGTAATTGCAATTCCTTTTATAACATCAATAACTCCAGGCATTGATATAGCAATTCCAATAACATCTTCATAGTTTTTGTGAATCTCTTTAATAACCTTAACTAAATCCTCTAATGACCTTAATGGTGTTTTAACTGAACCCTTATTTAAGAATTCTCCTTGTAAATTACATATTCCATACTTAATAGAACTTCCTCCTATATCCATAGTCAATACAGTATTATCCATATATCTTCCTCCTTTTTTATAATACCTTTATGTTATCAAGAAAAATTATGTTTCCATATTGAATAATTAATATAAACACTATTAAATTTAAATATTTGACATTTCATAAATATCTAGATGAAACTAAATTTATGAAAAATAAAAATAGAACATAAAGGATTATTTCACAAAAAAGTTGGTGGATATTTATTTTTTAGTTCTTTTATATAATTAGGAAATCTATTCAAAGGGATGAACATGAGGGCTTCCTCTCTGGTGATATTTCTACAGACTTAGAATTGTCCTTATGAGAATTTATTTTGAAATTCATTTTATAAATTCCTTGTGAGGCAAAACTTTAAGTTCATATTTATATAAACATATATTTATGTATTTATATAAATATATGTTTATATCTTTATATGAATATATGTTTATTTCTTTATATATTTAAAACAATATATAAATGTTTATAGACTAATTGGAGAGTAAATGCAGCATTGAACATGCTCCTATATAAAGAATTGAAACTCTAAATGAAGATGCATTACTAGAGCTTTTAGAATTTATTTTTCCATTAGCTTTACTCATCTTCTTCTTTGTATATTTAAATATATACTTAGATAAAATAATACCGAAAGGTGGTTTTGTTTTTATGAAAAAATTTATAAGTATATCCTTAATTTCTTTATCCCTGTTATTTTGTGTCTCTCCTCAGTTAGTATCCGCTGTAAACATATTTGAAGAAGGTGTTTATAAAGCAACTGACTTTAACTTTTCATCTGATAATAAATATATAGTTCAAAATGTTTCAAAAGTGAATACTTCTTTTATTCAGGTTTTTGATGAAAACCAAAATTTGTTACAATCAATTCATCTTTCCCAGAATTCTGATAAATATAATCTACTACCTTTGAAGCCAGATTATAGAATCGTAATAGTAGGTAAAGGTGATGTATTTATATCTTCTTAATAAGCAATGTTCATAACTCTATCCTTTAAATAGGAATTAAAATTATCATATTCAATTTCAGTCAAAAGATTAGGATATGACATAACTGATAGTGAATGACCTTTATTTAATTTGCTATATGGGGGATGGATATGATTGAATTTGTTTTCTTTATATCCAACCCTTGTATAAAATGACTTTCTTCTAATAGATATCTCATCTATAGGTGGGTCAATTTCTAAGATTACTGTCTTTTTCTTTTCCTTAAGTAATTCAAGTGCATTTTCCCCATACTTTTTATTACGCATATTAGGCTCTATGCAAAAATGCTCAATATATATGTAATTTAATGTTTCCCAATAAAGAATAATACCTACAAAGCTATCATTATCATAAATTAAATCAAAATGATATTCCTCATCCTTTAATATTTCTTTTTGAGATTCAATTTCTCTTTGTTCATGAGAAGGAAAGCTTTTTCCATATAAATTCATAGCCTCACTAAACATTTCATCATCTTTAGATAATAATCTAATAAACTTCATAGTTCACCTCTAATTTATTTTTTTAAATAATAACACCTTTTTATTAAATTTTGTACCTTTTTTTGGTAACCTTCATAGATTATAATTACATTAAATAGTGATTTGTGCCGAATCATTATTGGTTGTTTGTGAGAAAGATAAGTTCCCCCCTGGTACTTATCTTTTCTTTTTTTACTGTCTAGTAAATTATAAAATTTCAATTAGCTATAAATCAAAGGTATTATTACATTTTCATATTAAAAAATATAAAATAAAGGATAGTAATTTTATAATTTCCTTACCTTAAGTAAGAAGGGAAATAAATATCCGCCACACCTTTTTTATTTAACTTCTCCATTTTGAATTCTAAGTGCAAGGTTCTTAACCTTTTCTTCAATTACTCTTGCTACCTTAATAAACTCTTCATCTGATTTGCCAGTTGGATCTTCCAATCCCCAATCTTCAATATGATTTGCAGGTAAATAAGGACATACAACATTACAGCCCATCTTTATAACTATATCTACGCTTGGTATATCTGATAATAATTTAGATTTTTGAGTTTCATTCATATCTATATCATATAAATCTTTAATTATTCTAACTGCATCTTCATTAATCTGAGGCTTCTTTTCTGTACCTGCTGAATATGAGTAAAACACATCTCCTGCAAACTTTTTACCTAAGGCCTCTGCCATTTGTGATCTACAAGAATTGTGGACACATATAAATGCTACTTTTTTCTTCATGTTTTCTCCCCTCTTTTCTCTAGTTTATTTTGTGAATATTTCCCCATCAGTACTCCTATAACTTTTTATTAATCTATTATAGCATATATATTGTTAGTGTTAACAAAAAGGATAAGCCCCTCCTTGGAGCTTATCCTTCCCATTTTTTAATTAGGATTTAAAGTCATATGGACTTTTTTTCTTTCCAAAACAATACCCATTATAAGCTATTCCAATCATCATTAGAACAACACTAACAACCATCATAGGATAAGCTACAATGTCTGGATACTCACCAATAAAACGCTTACCAATAGCATAGATTAAAAATATTATTATTCCCACTGGTGATGATAAAGCCAGTAATTTTCTTTTCATAGGACACACATCTCCTTATACCTTTCTATTAAAGTACACCTTCAATATTCCTTTCACTAATGCACTGAACATCAAAGTTGAAAGTAAAACAAAAAATACTATTTCATTATAAAATCCTGATATGATCGTTCCTATTGCCAAGCCCCCTAAAATGATATTTATACCAACTCCACCTATTTGAGCACGTATATATTTACAACGTTCATCATTTTCATAAATATATAGTTCCCTCAATTTATCTTCTTTTCTAAGGGCTCCTTGATATTTAAACACTAAATAAATTAGTAAGGCTTGAACAGCTACATATAGCCCCACATTAACGCCAGACATAAATCCTAATGTAAATTCACTTTGTCCAGCAGTAGGGTGAAAAAGGCCAAAAGACACCATTATTATTAGTATACTGTTGTAACAAACTAGCATTCTTATTCTTGTTTGCAAGTCTTTTTTAAACTTATCCATTTTATATTTCCTCCACCTCTGAAAAATCAAATATATCCTCTATGGTAGTGCCAAAGTATTTGGCAATCTTATAAGCTAAAACCAAGGATGCAGTATACTTTTCAACCTCTAAAGAGGTTATAGTTTGCCTTGTAACTCCCACAGCTAAAGCAAGTTCTTCTTGCGAAATTTTATGTTTCTTTCGCAATTCAGCAATTCTTGTTTTCAAAGTAACACCTCCATATTGCAAAGTAAGCTTTGCAATATGATTATAGCAAATTTTACCATAGTTGTATAGTGTACTTTGCATTTTAATTTATAGGTGGGGTGGATATTTATTTTGCTTGTTCCGTCGCAAGCTCCAAGTCACAGAAAAATAAATATCTATTCCCTTCTTACTTAAGGTAAGGAATAAAAAAATACCCCATATTCTCTTTTGAATAATAGGGTATATTAATTAGAGCTTATATATTTTAAAGTTTTATAATAATAGCCATAATTACGGCTACTACAACTGCCAATGTCCCAGCGCCTACTGCTAAGAAAATTTTCTGATATGGTCGTTTTCCATACTCTTGATTTTTTTGAGGCTCGTCCATATTCTTTCCATCCATAAAAGCAAGAATTTCTTTATATGTTTGGATATCAAACTTCTTTTTGTATTTTTCAACCTTCAAGGAATAGCAAAATGCAACTATTGCAATTACTCCCCAAATTCCCATTCCAATCTTCCCAAAAAAGTGTACAAGTGGAACAGGTAATAAAATAGTTGCTAATAATAACACAGCAAAGATGCTACTTAGATGGTTAAATTCCTTAATGTCTTCTGATTTAATTTTTTCCTTCATTTCTTCAAGGTCTCCTTTAACTAATATGTCAAGAGATACACTAAAAAGAGAGCTTAGCAATAATAAGCTTTTCACATCAGGGTAGTTCTTATTGTTTTCCCAATTTGAAATAGTTTGACGACATACAAAAATCTTTTCAGCTAGTTCATCCTGTGAAAGCTCCATCTCTGTTCTATATTTTCTTATTTGTTTTCCAATCTTCATAAAATGTCCTCCTGCACTATCAGTCTATAACCTGAAATGAATTTCTACTATCAAAAGTCTTTGATAGTGGCTATTTTACTCATGTCAAAAGTATTTGACATCCTAAAAACACTCATTTATATAGCATAATTTATAATTTAAATTCTCTAATGTACTTAATATTTTTTATAATAATATCTGACTTCCACCAGTTTTTACTTATAGCCCATTCTTCAGGATAATCATTCCACTCCCATGTAACTCCCCAAGAACCATCCTCATTTTGAGTCTTTAAAATAAATTGGTATTCAAAATCACATATCTCCTTGTTTTCTAAATAAAAATCACTTGATTTACTATTTATGAACAATGATGGTTTACATATATAATCAGTGTTCCATATTTTAGTATCGTAAGTTATAACTTGCTTAATTTGTTTTTGTAATAATCTTTTAAATTCTTTCATATCCAATAAGTTTAAAATAGAGCACTCTTTAATATAATCGTATAACTCTACAAAGCAAGCACTTTCATGCATAGATTCTAAAGGAAAATTATCTTTAAAATAATCATAAGCTTCTTTTGATAACTCACATGCTGATTTATATATATCAGTATCTTTTTCTGCATATTTCAATATAAAACCTATTAGACTCGCCGTAGGATTATATGTTGATTCTTGTTTTTGTCTATAAGACCACCAAGGTGCATGAGGATAATTGTCATTTGTTACTACTGTATTTAAGCCATGCCACCTATGTCCATCAAATTCATCCTTAGAAGATAAATAATCTAAAATTCCTTTTATTATTGGATGGTTTTTATCATCTAAATTAATTTCTTTAATTATTTGAGTTGCTACCCATGTTTGCAAGGGTATTGAATTAATATTCCAACAATCAGGTTCCAGTTCATTGGCAAATCCACCATCATCATTTTGGTATGCCTTTAAAGCAGTAATGACCTCTTCCTTACTTCCATTTTCAAATAAATAGTTCCATCTGGCCATATCAAGCGGTCTTGAATTCTTTAATATAAACTTTTTTGAAGCTGTATAATAATCCATGGCTTTCCCCCAATTAAATTAGTAGTTAAATACCTACCTAACTGTTAGTTTTATACTTTCAATTATACCATATTCTTTAATACTAACTATTATAAATGGTCTTGTTATTCCTACTACATCACTTTTATTACCTTATACAATTTTTTATTCTTTAGGAAGAAATAAACTAATATATCGCTAAATAGTTGAAGTTATCCACAATTTAATAATAGATATAATTTCCTAAAGAATAAAAATGAATACCCATAAATAATATTATTTATGGGTATTCTAGTTATATATACAGATTATTCTATCTTTTTAATTCAATTATGTTTTGTACTAAGGCCTTACATCTTCCACATTGAGTACCTGCCCCTGTAACTTCTCCAACCTTTTCAACTGTATCAGCACCATTTTTCACTGCTTCTACTACTGATTCTAATGAAGTTCCTTTACATCCACAAACAGATGCTAAAATCTTTTCTATTTCTTTAACGCAACCACCACAAGCAGTACCTGCTCCTGTCATCTCTTTTATTTCTTCTACAGTACGTGCACCTGCAATCATTGCCTTTCTAATATCTATATAGCTTACGTTCTTACAATGACATACTATTTTATTTCCAGCCATCTTTATCCTCCAGTATATTTCTTTATAGTTATCTAATAAGTTTTTTATCATTATAAGGTAAATTTTATTTCTTTTCAATATATTTTCTAATCTATAATACATTCTGTATTTGTAGTTATTTGTTTTTATCATCCTTACTATTTATTTTCTCATTTTGTTTAGAAAAACCAAAACAAATATATGCACAACCTAATACTATATACGTAGCATGTTTACGTACTATTCCAATTATAATAAAACAAGTTGCTGCAAAGAACCAAATTTTTGATATATTATTATTCACTAAACCACCCCTAATACCATCTTTTATCAATTAATCATAACACTAAAAATTATTGCCATTGCAAAGTAACCAATATTGGTTTCACCTAATCTTTCCCTGTACAATTTTATTTTTAAACTGTAATTTTATGTATATATTAACTTAATATCACAGTTTCTTCAATACTTTTATAAAATCCTTTTGTATATTTGATGAAGAATATCTCAAAGGCAAGCTTCCTAGGATTATTTTTAAGGAAGCAGAATTTGACTTGAATATTATTGGTGTTAGACGCTACGAACAAGCAGCAGCTAGATGGATTAGAGCTTACAACCTATTATGAGAAAATATGATATTAAATGTCCTATAAGAAATGCTAATCCGTATCGCCTCATATCTCAAATTCAAGAACTCTTGATATCATAGCAACTACAATTGATAAATTAATATCAAAACATAAAAACAATTTGCATAATGAAACTTAAAAAAGATGACTCCTAAATAATTTAGAAATCATCTTTTATTAGCTTCTTAACTTTTTTATTGTGTCCTTGACTTATGGTCCACTTTAAAAGCTTTTGTTCCATTTTATCTTTCTTTTAATATATCTTTAAAATTTTTGTGCAATTAACTTGGATTTTTCTATTCCTTCTTCAATTTTACCTTGAACATCTACACCTGCAACATCTAAATTTTCTATTGCTATAGTTTCTATATCGTGGATACCAAAGAATCCAAGTATAGTTCTTAAATATCTATCTCCCATTTCATATGGAGCATCCCCATATTCTCCACCTCTAGATACTATATGCACAGCTTTTTTATCATTTAAAAGTCCTACTGGACCTTTTTCTGTATATTTAAATGTTATTCCTGTAACACTTACATAATCAATATAAGCTTTTAATATTGCTGGCATACTTAAATTCCACATAGGTGCTGCAATTATATATTTATCTGCCTCTGCAAATTGATATGCATATTTTAATACTGGATGCTTCTTGCTGTCCTCATTTTTAGGTCCAAATACTACTCCCAAATCCTCAGGTCTTAGAAAATCTATTTTCTCCTTATATAAATCTAAGACAATCACCTCATCTTGTGGATTATTTTTCATATATTCTTCTACAAAGCTATCAGATACTTTAAAAGTCCTTGACTCTCCTTCATTTTTAATGTTTGCCTTAATATATAGTACTTTACTCATTTTTTCTACTCCTTTTTAACTTTATTTTTGATTTATATTTATTTTAAAAGTTTTCTACTCCAAATTTATTATTTCTAAAATCTTCATATGCTTGATATATTTCATCCACTGTATTCATTACAAATGGACCATGTGAAACAATTGGTTCATCTATAGGTTCCCCACTTAGTACAACAAATAAAGATTCTTCAGTAACTGATTGGACTGAAATGTCACCATCAATGTTGTCAAATATAATAAAATCTGTTTCTTTACATGTATGATTTTCATTTATTTTAACTTCGCCCTTTAATACTAATATTCCCGTATTAAAATTACCAGGTTCTTTTAATATAGTTTTTCCATAATTCTTTAGATTTATATTATAAATATTTATATTAGTAAAAGTGCTTGCTGGCCCTTTTATTCCATTAAACTCTCCAGCAATAATGCTCACTTTTCCTTGATTATTATCAAGCTTAAAAGCTCCCATGTTCTCTTTTAATAAAGTTTGATATTTAGGCTCTGACATTTTCTCACTCTTAGGAAGATTAACCCAAAGTTGAATCATATGCAATATTCCACCACTTTCACTAAATTCTTTTTCATGGTATTCTTTATGCAAAATTCCTGATGCAGCAGTCATCCATTGAACATCACCAGGGCCTATAATTCCATGATTCCCCTTATTATCATGATGTTCAACACTTCCCTCATAAGAAATTGTTACAGTTTCAAAGCCACGATGAGGATGTGCTCCAACACCTCTCCTAATTGATGACGGTTCATAATAATGTGGGGCATGATAATCTAATAATATAAATGGAGATAAGCGTTTTATATCCCCTACTCCTACTGGTAAATATTGTTATACTCTAAATCCATCCCCTACCATATGAGGTTCTGGTCCTCTAAATATATTCTCTATTGTTCTAAACTTATTCATAATTTTTTAGCTCCTATCTATTTTATTTGAAATTTCATTATATTAATCTTAAGATATCACTAATTAGTGATATATAGATAAATTTTTTTGTTTTTAGATATTTTTAAACTTTTTTAATATGTTTTTTAAAGTAATTTGCTCTTCTTTAGTTAAAACACTAAAAATTTCATTAATATTTTCAATATGTTTTGGTAAAATATCTTCAATAATTTTTTTCCCACTATCTGTTATTGATATTATAGTAGATCTTTTATCCTTAGGATCTAAGTTCTTTTTCACTAATCCATCCTTCTCTAAATTTTTTATAACAACAGTTATATTCCCAGATGTGGTCAATATTTTTTCTATAATCTCACATATTCTTAAATCACCTTTATTATATAATGCTTCTAATACTCCAAACTGAGCAGTAGTTAATCCACTTTCTTTTATAGTTTCTAACTCCTTTTTATGGATAGTATGTTCTGCTCTTGTAAATGTGATTAATGTAGATAATGCTAATTTATTCTCATTAATTATATCTTTAATTTCTTTCATTACTTTCATCCCTTTGTATCTTTTATGGATTCAATATATCACTAATTAGTGATATTGTCAAACATAATACCTTTTTGTTAAAATTCCTCTTTTATTTCTCTACAACATAAAAACTCCTACTTTAAATTTAAGTAAGAGTTTTTATCAAAACTTATTAACTATTTTCCTTTAATATATTTACTATTATTTCTGCTTCACCTTCAAAATTATTATATCCATATTCATTTTTTATATCATCTACACTTTTTTCACTATTAACCCAATTCTTTTTAACTTCCTCTTTTAAAATATCATATATTAACTCATTATTTTCAACCCTATTTTTCCAATCAACTTCCAATTTATCTAAATATGTTTCTTGTATAGCTCCTGTATAATAATATAAATCTTTATCTATAAAACCATTTAAGTTCACAAAGGCATTTAATGTTTTCTCATTAAATACATCTAAAAAGTTATACTTATTTCCATTAACTGTAATAGGTGGCTTAACCTTATCTTGTACCAAGCTTGAGTATTTATATTCTATGTACTGTGCTGTTCCTTCTAAAGTTTCAACCTTTTTCTCTTGTTCCATATAAGTAAACTTATCATATCTAAAATCTCTTATAGTAACAAAATTATTTAAAATATTTCTTAATTCATCTTTTGTACCTGCTTTTTCTGCTTTATCTAAAATTGCTAACTCAGTTATTAAAAGTTGATATTGTTCTTTATTTCTTTCTGCTGTATATATACTTGAAATTAAACTATTAATATCTTTCCAAATTGGAACTTGCCTATATTCATGAAAAACTTCATGCATGAAAAAATATTTAAAAGCTTCCTCAGTGTCTTCAGATTCAGTGTTTACTGGATTATACTTAAAGAATGCCACATGTTCATCATCTATATCTGAAAATATAAAATTTATAGGTAACCATTGTTTAAGTAACGTTGGAGAAAGAAATGATACCTTGTATATTGGAGGTAAGTTCATTTCTTCTGGCACTTCAATCTCTTTAGAAAATATTGAACTTTTAAATTTATCTACTCCTATTACATATGAATATAAATGAAACATACCATTTTCTTTCTTTGCAGGTGTCAACACAATGGGGATATCATTTACATTATAATCTTCTTTCCATATCTCCTTTGAATTATTATTATATATTTTATAAACTTCTGAAAGTTGATTTAATATTTTTCTATCCATATCATTTAATGACTCATACTTTGTATTAATTAACTTATTAAATATTATTGCACTAATAATAACTACAGCTATAAATACTACAATTATCTTAGCGAATTTCCCAAACTTCCTATTCATTCTTATCTCCTTCTAATAATTTAGTTATACTATTACTTTAAAAGCTATTAAAATTATAGTACTTGCTGTATATTCATTTATTGTAAATAAACCTATTAATATATAACTACTGGTATTATTATAGCCATAGTAATTTTAAATATAAAGTTTCTCTTCTATTTTTAAAAGATAAGATTAGATTACTACAATTAAATATTTTTCTATTTTATCATAATTTCAACACAAGCCACAATACAACTCTTTATTTACACATTCAATTTCCTTTAAAGAAAAAAGTCACTATAACAATTGTTATAATGACCCTCTATATTATCCATTTAAGATTTAATCTTTCATGTAATGATGTTTCTTAGCTAAATAATTCTAAATATATAAAATTAACTAATCCACACCTTTTCTATAATCTTTTTAATAATTCTTCTGCAATTTCTTCATCTAAGCTTTTTATATCATTTAAATATAAAAGATTACTTCCTTTATAATCTTGTTTTTCTCCAAATAACAATACTTCATAGCAATTTCTTAAAACATTTATTAAGCAATTATCAAAGTGATCCTTATTGCAGTTCTTACATTGTTTTAATACATCTGCAGTTGCATCTATTAAATTATGTTTATCATATACTTTTCCATCTATAGTTGGAATATTAGCTTGTCCATCTATAACATATGTAACACTACTTTTTAAACAGCTTATAACACATTTTTTCGAATAACCTATTAAACAATTACTTTGCTTGCAAGTTCCACACCTTTCTTCTGTTAAACAGCAGTTCCCTAAATTATTTATTAAATTATCATAATTTACTTCAGAGTGTTGTATACCCATAATAAAATTCCTCCTTTGCACATTTTATTAGATTTAACAATATTTTATTTTACTAATAATTATATATTATTATCGGAATTATTAACTACTTTCTATACAGGTTAGTTTTCATAATTTAAAATTTAGTAAATTCTTTTTTTCAATATCCATTTTTAATCTGGCTATACATAACAACGATGCCCCAGGTATAATACTAATGGGATTGGCCATTAGTTTTTGTTGCATAGCGTATCCTTCAAATGCTTTTAAAAGAAGGCATTATAATAGGTAGCTAAATCATAATTTAGCTACCTGCTTATATTCATGTATTATTTGTGCAACACTACCTTTTAATAGGTAATATTCTTTTGTAAATGAATTTGTATAGTATTTTCATTATTTACAGTCTTGTTTGAATGCTCTTTAAAGCTTCTCTCCATTACTCTTAATTACTTCCTTATACCAATTAAAGGACTTTTTCTTACTACGCTTTAATGTTCCGTTTCCTTCATTATCTTTATCAACATAGATAAATCCATATCTTTTCTTCATTTCTCCAGTACTTGCACTTACTAAATCAATACATCCCCATGGAGTATATCCTAATAGCTCAATACCTTCCTCTACTGCAATTTTCATTTCCTTAATATGCTCTCTTAAGTAGTCTATTCTGTAATCATCATTTATACAGCCATCATCTTCTACTTTATCTACTGCACCTAACCCATTTTCTACTATCATTAGTGGAATCTCATATCTATCATAAAGTTCACGCATTGTAATACGTAATCCCTTTGCATCTATTTGCCATCCCCACTCACTAGCCTTTAAATATGGATTCTTTAGGGAATCAAATATATTCGCCTTGCAATTTCCTAAAACTTCTGGATCTGCACTTGTACATCTTGAAGAATAATATGAAAATGCATAATAATCTACTGGGTATTTAGCTAATATTTCTTCATCTCCCTCTTCCATTACTATATTTATATTGTTCTTCTTGAAGTAAGATTTAATATAATGAGGGTATTTTCCTCTAACATGAACATCTCCGTAGAAATAAGTATGTCTATTATCATCATTAGCCTTTAAAACATCATCTGGATTACAAGAATAAGGGTAAACGCTACCTGATGCAATCATACATCCTATCTTATTTTCTGAATCAACTTCATGTCCAATCTTAGTAGCTAAACTACTTGCAACAAAAAGATTATGAGAAGCTTGATATATAATTTCTTCCTTATTCTCTCCTTCTTCAATAATCAATCCGCCACCCAAAAATGGTATGTGTTGAATCATATTAATTTCATTAAAAGTAATCCAATATTTAACCTTTCCTTTATATCTTTTAAATAGAACTGTTGCATAGTTTACAAAGAAATCTATACACTTTCTATTTCTCCAGCCACCATAATTAGTAGCTAAGTATAAAGGAGTATCAAAATGAGATATTGTAACAATTGGCTCAATACCATACTTTAACAATTCATCAAATACATCATCATAAAACTTTAATCCTTTTTCATTTGGCTCTTTTTCATCTCCTTGTGGAAATATTCTTGGCCAAGATATTGACATTCTAAAACTCTTAAATCCCATTTCAGCTAAAAGTTTTATATCTTCTTTATAAGTATGATAAAAATCTATTGAAAAGTGACTTGGATAAAATCCATAATCAGTTTCTAATGCCTTTTTAGGATTAAACATAGCTTCAAATCTATCCTTCCCTGCAGGAATAATATCAACTAAAGATAATCCCTTTCCATCTTCCTTATATGCTCCCTCACATTGGTTAGCAGCAATAGCTCCTCCCCATAAAAAACCTTCATTAAACATAAATATTCCTCACTTTCATTAATTAAGTAAGAGACAAGAACAAATCTTAATTCTTACCTATTAACTTCTAATAATCACGTTTATTAACTCTTCTCCAAAAGCTATATCCTTTGAATTAGTTTCAACTATATCTAAATAGTTATCTACATTTGTAATAATAACTGGTGTTACAATATCAAAACCTTCTGCTTTTATTGCATCTAAATCAAATTCTAATAAAGGCTGTCCTTTCTTAACTTCTGCTCCTTGTTTAACCATAGGCTTAAAATATTTACCTTCAAGTTGAACTGTATCCATTCCTATATGAATTAATATTTCTGCTCCCCCATTAGAAGTAACTCCTAAAGCATGGCCAGTTGGAAAGAAAGTTGTAACAACTCCATCTACTGGTGAAACTACTTTTCCTTCCGTTGGAATTATAGCAACACCCTTTCCTAATGCTCCTTGTGCAAAAGCATCATCTTTAACCTCTGTTAACTTAATAACTTCACCTGTTATTGGACTTCCTATAGCCTCTTTTGATAATAATGGCTCATTTCCTTTTTTATCTGTTTCCTTCTCTTCATCCTTATACATAATGAATGCTAAAACAAAGCTTACTACCATAGCTATAGCAACTGCTATAATACTACTGATTACTCCACTTGTGCTTCCGTTCTGTGGATTTATAAAGTTAAAGAATCCAAATACTCCAAGTCCCCCCATTATATAGCCTTTAACTGCAGTAGCTCCTATTATAGCTCCCCCAACTGCTCCACCTATACAACTAATTACAAACATTTTAACCCTTGGTAAAGTAACACCATATATTGCTGGTTCAGTAACTCCAAAGAATCCTGAAATTATTGATGGAATTGTTAATACCTTAAGTTTTTTATCTTTTGTTTTTAAGAACATTGCCATTATAACTGCTGTTTGTGCAAATGATGCTGCAAAAGATAGTGCTAAAATTGGGTCTGCTCCTAAAGTAGTAAGATTTAATATGCCAATTGGGATAATTCCCCAATGTAAACCAAATATAACTAATACTTGCCATAATCCCCCTATAGCTATTCCTGCTATAATTGGCGACACATTATATAGTCCTAATGTTGCTGCTCCTAATAATTGGCTTGCCCATGTTGTTATTGGTCCTATAACTAAGAAAGTTAAAGGAACTATTGTTACTAAAGTGAATAAAGGTACTAAGAATGCTTTAACCACATCTGGAATTATCTTCTTAAATAATTTTTCTATTTTACCACCAAAATAAGTAGCTACAATTACTGGAATAACACTTGATGTATAGTTCATCATAATAACTGGAATTCCTAAGAATGTAATAGCAACTGGTGATTCAATTACTGTACCTTGGAATAATGTATATAGCGGTTCTGCTTGTGTTAATCCAACAATATTTGGATACACCAATGCTGCACCAATACACATACCTAAGAACTGACTTGTTTTAAATTTCTTAGAAGCGTTATATCCTAAGAATATTGGGAAAAAGTAAAATAATCCATCCCCTATAGCATTTAATATTTGATAAGTTCCTGATTCTTGTGTTAACCATCCTAATGCTAAAAATAACGCATTAAAACCTTTTAACATTCCTGTAGCTGCAAGTACTCCTAGTGTTGGAGCAAATATTCCTGAGATAATATCAATAAACTTATTAAATAAGCTTTGCTTTTCTCCTGATTCTTCTTGACCTGGTTGATCACTTTTGAAATTACCTAATTCCATAACTACTTCAAATACCTGGGGAACATGATTTCCAATAACAACTTGGTATTGGCCTCCACTTCTCATTACAGTTACAACACCTTCCATATTTTTTAATGCTTCAGTGTTTGCCTTATTTTCATCCTTTAATTTGAAACGTAAACGAGTTATACAATGTGTTAAGCTATTTACGTTTTCCTTCCCACCAACATTACTAATTATGGCTTTTGCTAAATCTTCATACTTTCTCATTTTTTATTCCTCCATTTTTCATTTAATTTTTTGAATCATGAAGGTTTGGCCAACTTAATGTCACCATCCAAAATTTTTTATATATCCTCCTTCCTTATTAATGTTTATATATAATTAAGAACTAGAGCCTAATTCTTAATTCTTAACTATTTCTATTTTGTTTCTTCTACAATTCTTGCAATGTGAATTGTAAGGTATAATTGCTCATCCTCTGATAAGTCATATGAATACTTATTCTTAATAAAGTCTGTTACCTTTTGAACACAAGCATATGCATCTTCATACTTACTCTTTATTAGCTCCATTAAGCTATCATTATCTTGTCCCTTATACTCATTTTTGTTAAACAATCTTTGAGCAAAGAATTTTAAATGAGTTATAAAACGATAATAATAAACTGAGTTCTCATCAAATGTTATTCCAAAATGGTACTTAACTATATTAGCTACTTCTTGCATAACCTTAGTAATATCATATACCACTGATATAGTTTCATCTAATTGAGCATTTACTATATGTAGTGCAATAAAACCTGCTTCATCTTCTGGAAGCTCTATATCAAACTTCTCTTTAATCTTGTCCAATACTTTTAAACCAATTTTATATTCTTCCTTATAAAACCTTTTTATTTCCCAAAGCATTGCATTTCTAACAAAAATTTTATTTTTAGCTCTTTCTATAGAAGTTCCTAAGTGGTCAGTCAATGAAATATAAATGCTATCATTTAAGTTCTTTCCTAGGGTTACTTTTGCATATTCAATTATTTCATTTGAAATATTCAAATACTCTATTGGAATATTTGATAACAACTCTTGGAACTTATTTGAAATATCTTTATTAGATAAAGTATAAACTTTATCTATAAGTCCATCTTCAATAACTTCTCCACATTTTTTCTTATAAGCGATTCCCTTCCCCATAGCAATAATTTCATTACCATTTGAGTCGCAACTAACAATAACATTATTATTTAGTATCTTTGAAATAACCATAATATCCTCCCTAGATTCTTTTGAATAAAAAAAGACCCACCTGCAGAATTTACAAAAATAAATCCGTACAAATAGGTCTAGCTTGTACTTAAACAATCACTATCCATCTCATGTATATCGTTTTCATACTTATATATTATATTATCTTTACCGTATTGTCAATAAATTTGTATTATTTCTTCTTTTATTTATCTTAAATGTTAATTTTATCAACAATCTAAAGCCCGTTATTCTTTATTTTACTCTTAAATACACTCATTACAAATATTAAAAGCGCTATAATTAGAGCAATAGATGAACATATATAAATCACTAGTTTTTAACCCATGTAAATAATCACCATATTAGTGATATAGTTCACTATACATTATTCTAAATCTAACTAAAACCTTCTGCCCCACATAAATACTATTTCTATCCTTAATTCCGTTAATCTCAATCAATCTTTCAACACTAACTCCGTACTTTCTACTAATTCCCCAAAGAGTATCCCCCTTCTGTACAACGTGATACTTAGGAGAGCTTGTCCCACCAAGTTCTCCTTGGTCAACACTTACACTTATTTCATAAAACCTACATACTCCCCTAAATATAGCTTCAGCCATCTTTTCACTATCATACCCATTCATATCCCTAGCAGAATCAACAAAAGCACACTCCACAATTATAGCCGGCATAGTTGTATTATTTATCACATAAAGATCTCTTCTATCTTTAACTCCCCTATTTCTAAATCCAAGCTTACATATCTCTTCTAAAATAACCTTACTCAACTTTTCAGATAAAGCATTCTGTTGCCCACCCTTAATGCACAAACACTCACTTCCATATCCACCAGGACAAGCATTATGATGAATAGAAATAAAAATATCCACCTTCCCATAATTAGCAGCCCTACATCTTTTACTTAAGCTATCCCTATAACTACTAGCTGAAGGAGGTAACCATTCTACCACCTTAATTCCCTTTGCCCTAAACCTTTTTATAAGAGATTTGCCAACCAATAAATTAAGCTCATCTTCCCTTCTTATCGCCACAGCTCCAACATCACACCTTAAGTTATGACCAATATCAATTCCAATACACTTTAAATTCATAAAAAACACCTCCAAATGTGATATATGCATGGTTTAAGGAGGTGATATTTATGGCTAACATTTAAGATCTGGACTATAGCCAGGTCTATTTTCATAATAGCTTCTTTAATTTTAATTCTTTACTAACAATATTTTTCTTTTCAATAGAATTATAGCTATCCCATTGCTTATGTGTGACACAAGGTAATTTAACTTCTAATAATTCATCACTATGATTAATATGAATAACATCATTACTTAAGCAAACTTCACAAACTTCTTCATCTGCTTCAGAAACTAATCTTTCTCCACCTACCTCATCACAACACTTTCCTAATATCATATCAAATATTCTGCTCTCTTCAACTTTACTGATACCAGGAAAAAACTTAAATATTATTTTTTCTATTTCGTCTATAAACTCTTCATTATCAAAACAATTTAAATATATTTGTTTTCTTGAATTCTCAGTGAATAAAAATTCTTCCCACAATTTTTACAACTGTATTTTTTTGCTCTAACTTTTTTCTCAACATACTCCAACCTTACCCCCTCCTTCTCTTAATTACCTCTTAAGTTTCACTATCTATAAGAAAGAATTGGTAATCTCTAAAGAGTAATTTATGTTACTAAGAACTAATAGATGAAATCTGTTTTACATATAAAGAAAAAAGTTTAGAGTAACCTTTCTCAACTTTTTTTCTTCTTATAAAAACTATTCCTCTCTAATTCAAGTTCCTATTTATTTATATAATCTATTGCTGTCTCTAAAATATCATCACCATATTCAACATAGATATCAGGTTCTAATATCTTTTCCTTATCCTTACGTATATCAGGTCGTATAAATTTCTTATGAGATATTTGACCTATTAACTTTGAGTTTTTCATCTGAAACTTTAATACGTCTCCATAATTTGAAGGCATATTACTACTTGGTCTACCGATTATTTTCCCTAAGTTACCATCACTAACCCATACAGCAAGCATCTGTGCCGAACTAAAAGTATTCTCATTTGTAAGAATATACAAATTAATGTCATTATTTTTAACTGCATTATTATTACTTTTATATTCTATATGTCCACTTTTTCTTAGATAACCAAGTTGCTCTTGTGCTAAAGGGGAAAATCTTAACATTCCACCATATGTTCCACCCTTCATATTAAGCGCTTCTAGAAGCATTGAGCAAGCATTTGAAACCCCACCAGGATTATCTATAACATCAATTATATAATCTTTAATTCCTTCATTCTTATACTTTTCTATATTCTCTACTACACTTTTCAATGTTGAATTAACATCACAAGTTCCTAATCTAATGTATGCAACATTTTTATCAATTACTTTGCTATAAATACCGTTATTTACACTTCGATACTCTGGCCCACTTATAAATTCAACCTCTAAAATCTTATCTTCTTCTCCATTACTTAAAGTAACTAAAATATCTTTAGCACAATCCACTCCTACATTTTCTAAAACTAATTTACCCTTTAAAAAACTTTCTATATTTTTTGCTTCTGCTACATAGTTCTCTGCTGGAAAATGAGCCCTGATGCTTTCTATAATCTTCTCTATTTCTATATCTCCAATTTTAGTTACAACCTTATCAGTTAATTTCTTATTAGAATCAAGTAAATATAAATTACCGTCTAAGTATTTCCAATCTATATCTAAAAACATATTTTCTGTCCACCAAAGTGCAGTATGTCCATCATTTATTGATGATAGATATCTTGATACTTTATACTGTAATTCACCAACAGTCATCTCTTCATTACTTGCAGCTAAAAGTTCATCCTTTGCTGCATAATAACTTTCTGGTATATCCTCTAAAAATATAGGATGAGTGTTTTCCATAATATCAATTATATAGTCAATATCTTCTTTCACATCATCTTTAGATAGCCGACTTTCTAGTACTGGACTACCTTGATTTTTAAATTCTTTTCCCTCAGATATTCTTATTACATGATTAAAATATAAATACGTAAAAATTCCTATAACTAAAATAATTAAACAAAATCCAACTCCCCATAGTATTTTAGGTATTCTCTTTTTCAAAAATATTCCCCCTTAAACATTTTCATTAATCATTGACTCTGCTGAGTAGCATGAATCATCAAACCTATGTTAAATTTCATTAGCATTTTTTAATGCTAAACCTAATTACTCAATAGCTCAATTACTTTCTTAATAGAATCTTTATCTTCAAAGTTATATGGTGTTTACAAGATTATCTGAGATAATTTCAATTGCTTTCTCCACACTTACATCGGAAGTAAATTTAATCTCATCAATAATCTTTATATAATCTTTTTCTTTCCACCATATCCTCATGGAATCTTCACCAAACTCATTACAATTAGACTTCGTTTTATGTCTCTGAACTGTCTCTTCAAAAGGAATATCATAATAATAAGCATGAATATTGGAACCATATTCTAAAATTGCTGTTTCAAACAGTGGTTTATACCATTGTGAATTCAGAATCCCCTCTAAAATGGTAACTTCACAATTTCGCCTTCCATACTTTAATAACTCAATTAAAAGTGGTAATGCTTTTGTATCAAAACCATCTCTTTCCATAAGCATATCTCTTCGAATAACATCTTGCGAAATCACCATAGTATTTCTTCCAAATTTTCTTTGTAAGTTTCTTGCAAGAGTAGTCTTTCCACTACCAGAATTTCCTCTAATAATAATCAGCTCTGCCATATCAATTGCTCCCATAAATCCCTATTTATCTTTTCTTTATATCTTGGATGAATCAATTTTATATATTAGAATTATTTATTTTCTCTTATCACTTGACAAGGATTCCCATACGCTATGGTATTATCGGGAATATCTTTTGTTACAATACTTCCTGCTCCGATTACAACATTATCACCAATAGTAACACCTGGCATAATAATAGCTCCTCCACCAATCCAAACATTGTTACCAATCGTAACTGGAGCCGTTTGCGTTTTGCAAAACTCAAAGAATCCATCTTCCTTCGCTTCTCCAAATCGATCAATAGCATTTGTTGGATGAAATGCTGTGTATATTTGAACATTGGGAGCAATAAGTGCATTGTTTCCAATACGAATAATATTATCATCTAAAAAAGTACAATTCATGTTTACTTCACAATTATTACCAAAATAAATATTATTACCATAATCAACAAAGAAAGGTGCTGTGATCCAAAGATTTTTCCCTTTGCCTCCTAATAGCTCATTTAAAATCTTTTCTTTTTCCACTGCATTTGCAGAATCTATATTATTATAATCTCGTACTAAATCTTTTGCTTTATGCCATTGTTTTAATAATTCTGCATCACCACAATCATAAAGTTCTCCTGCTAACATCTTTTCTCTTTCTGTCATAAATGCCTCCATAACTCCTAATTTGACAATAATAATTTAAGCCTACTCAATTTCCATAGTTTCCATTTGTTCCTTCGTTATTCCATTTCTTTTACCATAACTAATCCAATAGTTTGTAGAAGCTTTTATATATAGTCTCTTAGTTAATGGCATAGTTACTGTATAGAAAGAACCTCTATTCTTATTAATAGCTCTAGCAAACTTTTTAATTTTACTTTTTGCTATAAAAGCAAATGGTGTTTCCATTATAGCTTCTCCACCACCAATACATAATACTGATCCGAAAGGATATCCATTTTGTTTAGAAAAAAGCTTTATTATTTCAACAGCCACAAAATTTTGTTCTGGTTCGATAAAACCGCAATTAATTAATACATTTATTGTAGGTTTGTTTTCTATTTTATATTGTTCTAATACTTTCAAAAAATCCATTAATACTGCAGGAATACTATCTACATATAGTGGAAATATAAAAAGAATATCAGAATATGCCTCTATTTTTTCACATAAACTTTTATGTTTTTTCGAGATAACATCATACTCTAAAATTTCACCTTCATAATGTAATTTAAAGACTTCTGCATATTTTCTAGAATTAGACTTTTTAGCTCTAGGACTTCCATTTATAATAATTAATTTTCCCATAATGAAACCTCTTTCTTAATAAAATCATTCAAATTTTCTTTTTGAGTAAATACTATTTTATAATTTTTAAATAGCATATTATGTGAATTCCTAGCAACAAGTCTTCTAAATAAATCTTTTTCCTCTTCTGAAGCATTCCCATATGCAACAATTATCGCATTTTTCTCTTCGACATTTCGTTGAACATGATGAGCTTCTCCTTGATAAAGTCTAATAAACGCCTTCTGTATTGGTAGGGAACGTTCAAGCAAAACTTTCATTGGTGTATCATACGATCCAAATTTAATTTTAGTTACATAAATTAAGTTCTTACTTTTTGCAATTAATGGATAAACTGAAATTGCATCATCTCGTATTATGCACTTACCAGGTGTTCTTGTCCAACAACTAAAACACCCTAAACAATTAGCTATATTTAATTTAGATATATCTACATATCTAGAATTCTCAGATTGAATAAAATTGATATCTAAAGAAATATCTGTAATTAGTAAATTCATACTATTATCTCCTAACTAATCAAAATTTAAATAATATATTATTAATTTTATTATAATAATAACATATTTTAATACTGTATCATTCAATTTTCAAAGATCATTTAATTCACCTTAACTACATATTCTTAACTATTCATACTCACTGCAACATGCATTTTATTTAAGGTATAATTTAACTCACTTCACTCTTCCTTACAAAGATGAAATATCTTAATAACCTAAAAACAAAAAGAATAGGCTTAAATATATAAGCCTATTCTCTAACTTAATTAATAGTATTTATTGATGTAATTGTATCTGTTCTTGTATCATAAGAAAAAACATTCCATACAGTTCCTTTTTTCTCTGTTGGTACTACAAATGTTTGTAATTCTTGATCTCCTTTATAAACTATAACTACTGCACGTGATTGAGATAGTTCATATGAATTACTATCCCATCGATTTGTATAGTCATTAACTTTAAATGTATATACTCCTGGTGTATATTCGTAAATAGTAGTAGTTTCAGGTCCCCATCCACTAGTATCATCAATATCTAAATCTATGAACTTCTTATATTCATTAGAATCATCATATCCATACTCATACTTATTACTATAGTAAATGTGATTACCCTTAGACGTATATAAATGTGAATCTAAATCTCTTGGTAAATCGCTCCATGTCAAAACTATCTTTAAATCATCACTAGTTCCTATTCCTTTGCTCCATAATACCCAAGGTTTTACATACTTAAATTCTAACACTCCTAAGTCGGTTGCTACTCTACCATCTACTCTAACTCTTATACCTAACTCTGCACCAAATTTTCCTTCAAAACCTATATCAGAATTTTCGCTACTTATTAAGAAATCCCCCTTTAAGTTAGAATCAAATTTTGCATATCCTGAAGCTCTTACCATTCCAGGCATTATTCCCATAGTAAAACATCCTATTCCAACTCCTAATCCAAAATCTACTGATGCTTTACCTTCTAAAGAACCTTTTAAAGTTGTAACTGGCTCCTTATCTAATTCATATCTAGAATTACATTCTCTATCATATACATCAGCAACTCTATCAAAAGCTAGATCATAAGTTTTTTGCCCCTTATTATCTTCAACGCTACCACCTTTGCCAACATAGCCCTCTTTTTGTATATTAAATCCTTTCTCAACATAAGAACTAGTATTTGATTCTATAGAAGCCTTAAGTGAAATCTCTCCACTCATATCCATTACAATCATCAATGATATAATAGGGTCCAACCTTCCTGATGACGATTCTGCCAATCCATCTAATGTATATTTAGGAATAAGGCTTATAGATGTACCTGCGTTTGTTCTTACCCCTACGCAACCCAAGACAATAGTATCATCTAGTTTAACACCTTCTATATCAAAGAAATTTAAGAATTCTATTTTATTTTCAAAACTTGAATTAGTTAAACTTTGTATATCATCTACTACTTCCTCTAAATCTTTAGAGTATTTATTAAATGTTACTCCATTTGTTTTTGTATCGTCATATGAAAACTTGAATCGTATTTGCTTTGGTAATACATCACTAATCTTCATATTCCAGTCAAAAGCTGAATCAATTTGAAAATTAGAATACTTTTGTTCTGCTTTTAACACAACTTGGTCTCCTTTGGTTTCTCTTAAACCATCCTCATCATATATTACTAGACCATCTTTAGCATCACCAAACCTTAAGGATGAACCATCAAATTTAGGAACAAGAAATCTTACTAATTCATTTAACTGAACGCCTTTCTTAACTTCTTCACTTGCTCTTAGCTTGGATTTCTGAATAGGTTTATCAACTCTAGTTCCATCAGGAGCTAAAATATATGCTATATCATTTTGAAAATCTATATTATTGTCTAAATCAAAGCTTACATAATCATTTATCATTTCATTAAATTCAGCTTTTTTAAATCTAAACTCTATACCATCTGATACTTCATTATAGCTTTCTAATTTACCACTAAATCCTGACGGAAGAACATCACAAGGATCAAAATAAAGAATTTTATTTACTCCAAAATTCCCCTTGTTTATAGCATCTAACAATATATTATTTTTTGTTAGCTTCAATATTATTCTATCATCTGCTGTATATCCATCAGTCTTATTTTGATCTAATTTTTGATTTATAAATTGATCTTTCAATTTAGCTGCATCATTTTCTGTAGCGTATACAACATCATCACTAAAATTAATTTCTGTGTTCATTCTTTTAATATTAATTACTTTTTCAACAGAATTATTACTTGTATCGTAAGCTATAACTTTTAAATAATTCATTCCTAATTCTAGCGGTATGTCTTCTACTGCCCAATTCTCAATTCCAGTAGCTTGTCCACTAATTTTATTATTTGATTCTTCTGAAACAATTTGATATTCAACTTTTTCTACTTTCTTATTATCTTTAGCTATACCTGTTATATCTATATCTACATCTTGTGTAACTAGATAATCATTTTCATAGCTTGGTGACAATATACTTAAATCTGGTTTAACTTCATCTTTAATAAAATCAAAATCATCATCATTTTGTTTAATTTTTGCTTTACTACCATTTATGATTATCTCATTAGCAATTATTCTACCTTCTATATTTATATCTGAACCTTGTATATTTACAACTCCATTTGGAGCATAAATTATACCTTTAAAATTAAAGTTGGCAGCATTAACTGTTATATTGCTGTTTCTTGATGCTATAAAGCTTTTATATTCTCCACTATTTACAATTGAAGAATTAAGTGATATTTCCCCATCTGACAATAAACTTTTTTGAAAGTTAACTTGTGAAGCATTTACTATTGTATTACCTGTTGAATTATAATTATTGTTTACATCTATAGATGCCCCATTCAAAAAATTTAACCCATTAATTTCTTTTCTATTATCCTTAGTTTCATTTAATATATCTTCATATACATCATCAGTTTCTATCTTATTTGTATTCTCTCGTATATTAATATTTTCTTCACTTGCTACTATATCTACTTTTTTAGATGCCTCTAGTACTCCATTAACACTTAGCTTAGTAGAATTTGACTTTATGTTTCCATTAGAATGAACATCAGAAGAAATTTCTAAATCCCCTACATTAAGTACCATATCTTTATCTGATACTGATAGTATTCCATATTCACTCCATTCTTTTGTTTCAGTATCTCTACCTTCAGTAGCATGTACCTTAGATGGTATTAAGTCCAAAATAAATAAACTTAATACAAGCATGCTAATAATACGAATTACTTTTACCTTTTTCTTCATAAAATCCCCCTCAAAAAATTTTTTACCTTTTACCTTTCATTCCTTTAAATTATAATATTGTTTTACATTTTTTTCAATATGTGTTATATTTTATATATATTGTTGATGTTATGGTAGGGGTGGTTTTGTGTACAAATTTAATGAAAATCTTTATAAAAAAACTAAAAAGCCTTCATTAATGGATTTTGTATTTATTCCATTGTTACTAATAATTATTATTTTTGTATTCTTAAATTTAAAAAACAAAACTGGTAATGATAAAAATCTATATCTTGTAGTTTTGTTTATGTCTACTATTTTTTTATTACTTATATTATTTGAACTTTTAATTCCAAAAAGAATGAGTCCATTAACAAAAAAATTATTAAAACCTGAAATAGATAAATTAATAAATGAAGGAAAATCTTTAGAAGCCATTATATTAGATAATTCAATAGAATTTAGAGGCATAATGAAGGTAGCTGTTTGCACATCAAGTAACAATTATGTAGGAAAATCTTTTTCGGAAATAATTATTGATTTTAATGAAATAAGTGAAGTTTTAATAAAAAATAATAATGTAATAATAAATTACAAGAAAGGTCCTTCTATCTATAATTTTGGAGTATCTAATTACTTTGAAAACTCTATAGATTTTGCACATGAGCTAAAAGAAAAGCTTATAAGAAATCATTCATCCGTACATTTTAATTACTAAATATATAAATAAGACCTCGATTCTATCGAGGTCTACTTATTTTAATTTAATCCTTCAATTTCTGTAGATATGTTAAAATTATATGGTTCTTGAAAATTACTCATTATCATGTCAATGCTATCAATTCCTAAATTAGAAAATAGCCAGCTATAATCATCGAGAATTCCCTTTATCTCTCCATCAATATAAATTTCCCCTTCTAGTGTATCTTCTACTATTTCTACCTTACCATCAACTATGCTTTTATTTATCTCATTTATAATTTCATTAGTATTCTTTTTTTCTTGTAATAAGGGTAAAAATATTTTATTAAAATCTGGATATCTAACTATAGCTCGAAATGATTCTTTTCCTTCTATTATTTCAATCTTTATATTATCAACAAAATAATATCTTATGGTTTTAAAAGCTTCATTTTCTAAAACTTCTTTTCTTATATTCTCTATTTTCCATGAAGACACCATTGAGTAGTAATTGTTTAAATCATCGTCCTTTAATAATTTAAGGCAATCATTTAAATATTTATTTACTTGTTCACATTTATCTTCATCAGAATCTATTTTTCTTATACCAGGATTTATCAAACTACCTGTTAATGCCTTTCTGATATTATTATTACATATATATATTACTTCATTATTATCTTCAGCTTTTTTATAATTTAAAATATAAGTTCCTTCTTTATATACTGGATTTTTTTCAAAAGTATCTTTTATAAACTGTAAAGTTATATCCTCATCATTTTTTAGTTCATTATTTTTTATAGACTTATAAAGAGGAAGTCTCATATCTGGATATTTAATATTCAACAAAATCTTAGCATTATTATTGTCTACAGTTTGAATATCTATTACTTTAATATCTGTTTTATTTGCAACATATTTATCAAAATTACTATCTTCAAAAAATGTATTACTAGTAGAATTAAAAATTCCCATTCCTGAAATAGTTTTATTTAGGAATGTATTTATATTTCCTTCGCTATATAATTTAATATCATGATTTATCTCCTTTTTAACTTCTTCTAAGAAGCTTTTTTCATCTTTTGATAAATTTGTACTCTCATTCCATGGTGTATTTTCGCTTATAGACACATTTCCTAAACTATAATTACCATCACCATTATTAGTATCACTATGCTTGCCTGTACAACCTATTGTAAATAACGATAAGCAAATAATAAAAAACCCACAAATTATTTTCTTATACACCCTTTATACCCCCATAATTTAATTTTATATTTGTTATATTCAATATTTTCTTATAAATATCCTCCTTTTACTTTACAAGTTTAGTAATTTATGTATCTTTTGTTGTACACTTTCTTAGAATTGCGAATAAAAAAATATCGCATATTTTTTGGAATAATACGATATTTTCCCAATTTAATATTTGTTTTTATCTTCTTAATATTATTCATATAATTTACCCAATAAATTCAATTTTATCAAACTATTAATTATAATATATTTTATGAACTTCATCCTCTTGTTCACTGCCTAATAATGTAACCTCGGCATAATCTTCAAACCATTCAACTAAAATATTTTCTTCTCCCGCAACTGATCCATCATTTTGAATATAAGTAGGAATTTTTTCTACTTTTTTCTTTTTATCATTAAGTAGTGTTATTTTGACATGAGTTTTTCCAAAGGGCCATTCAGGCTCTCCAACTTCCTGAAATAAAATAGTATAATTATTAATTGGGTTTACATGTTGCGAAACATATGTAACTTTAAATTCAGTAACATATATAAACCAAATAATAAACATACCTAAAATAGTAAATATTGTAGCAATAATTTTCAATATAACTTTTTTCATACTTCTAGCACCCCATGTATCTATCTTTTAATAAATTGATACTTAATTCTAATTACAAACTTGGATTATATCATACAAAATAAATAATACGGTGTTACCATTGATTTAATATTGTTATTAATATATTTAAATCATTATTTTAAAGTTCATTTTTCTTTGAATCTAGTATTTTATCTATCTTAGATTCAAGTCTATTTATTCTTATATATAGTTCCTTAACATATAACGATTGTTTTTCTTCTTGTTCTTTTAACTTAGTTGGTATATAGAATATAACCATAAATATAGCTACTAAAATTATTCCTATAGTAATTAACCCCATTTAATACTCTCCTTTTGAGCTTATTTCATTTATATCTGGACATTTTTACAATTATAGGTTAATTATAACACCTTTTTCAAGCACGTACTATTAAATTTTTAAAGATTACTTAGTTTGAAATATCTATATTATATTAAAAAGATACAATGTCCTTCCTTGCATATATGACTAATAGGAGGTGATTTTCTATGGAACTAAATGAACTTGTAAATTTAATTGGTAATGTTGGTTTCCCTGTTGCAGTTAGTGCTTATCTATTAATAAGATTAGAAAAACAGATAACCACACTTACCTCTTCTATAAACAAGCTAAATACCATAATATCAACAAAATTAGGTGTTGTAATCCAAACTGAAAAAGATAATATATCCTCGTAATTCAGAAAATACTACACATAAAAAGTGAAGTAAAACTAAAAAAATACCGTATATTCTTTTGAATAATACGGTATTTTTTATATTAACTATTTTTTTCAAAATAAAAAGCAATCTCTCCACCCACTACTATTATAGTGTTTTTATTAGTTATAGTCCCACCATTACATCTTCTATTACAATTAACATTTTTATAAGTAATATCATAATTCTCATCTAAAATAATAATAGCAGATTTTTGTCCCTTATTTACAAATTCATAAGTTAAATTGTAAGAATTTTTGTCATTTTTATTCAAGATATAGATACCTGGTTTATATGTATTATTAATAGGATAAATTTCTTCATCTGCTTTTACTTTAGAATTTGATATTGCTAAGCATAATAATATTATTGACAGACAAGTTAAAACTTTCTTTTTCATAAAATCACCTCAATTATATTATTTACTTATACTAAAAAATTATTATAATTCATTTCTAAAAATGAGTCCATTAACTAAAAAGTTATTAAAACCTGAAATAGAAAAACTAATAGATCAAGAAAAATCTTTTTCAGAAATAATTATTGATTTTAATGAAATAAATGAAGTTTTAATAAAAAATGATAATGTAATAATAAATTACAAGAAAGGTCCTTCTATCTATAATTTTGGAGTATCTAATTACTTTGAAAACTCTATAAATTTTGCACAGGAGCTAGAAGAAAAGCTTATAAAAAATCATGTATCTATACATTTTAACTATTAAATATATTAATAAGATGCTTATGATATGGTGTTCTTACTCATTTTAATTTAATCCTTCAACTTCTGAAAGAAAGAGGCCTGCATATACAAGCCTCTTTTTCTTAAATTAAAACAATATCCTACCTTAATCTTTATTTTTTGTTTTGGTTTATTGTATCAACAATAATTTCAATTCCTTTACTAAAGAAGTTTATTTTTCGCTTGCTGAACACTTCATTATTTGAAGAAATTGATACATTTGCAACTGCCAATTGATCTTTTTCCGTATATTTTGGATTTCCCATTAAAGTAGTCCATTCTACATTTACATCTGATTTAGAAATTGGTTTATCATAATCTAATACATATTGTGTTTTTTCAAAAAAGCCAGAATTAGAATCTGCATTAACAATAATATTATTCTTTGTATTTTGATAAATTTGTATTGTATAATTAACAATATCCTCATCTGAGGTTACATATTCCTTATTGGGAGATATAGTTTCCTCACATATTAATTCATCATTTTCAGTAGGTATAAGTGTGATATCATCTTTGTTGCTGTTTTTTGATGAACAACCAATAAAGGTAGTAAATACTAATAAAATCAAAAAAACTGATTTTATACATCTCTTCATTTTATTTTCCTCCCTTGTTTATTTTTATCTCTTCAATAAGCTAACCAACAAACTGGAATTTATTTGTTTAATTCCTAATAAATTTTTTGTCTTTAGAATCGCACCCTACTTCATCATCAATGTATCGTTTTACTTTCATATGCAAATCATATTTTTCTCTAAGTTGAATAATTTTCGCCATCATCGGTGAATCATGATGTAAATCAAGAGACTGTTGGTCCTTCCAACTATCAATTAAAAGTACGGTTTCCTCGTCATCCATAGAAAAAAAATATTCGTATTGTATATTTCCATTTTCAGTACGAATATCATTTACAACTCCACTAGAAATCATCTCTTCTGCAAATTTTTTAGCATTCCCATTTTTACCAGTATAATAAATATTTACAGTAATCGCCATTTTAATTTACCTCCTCAAATTCCACTTTATCTATTTAAACTTAATACTTATTATATCATCTTTTTCCAATACTATATTATTCAGTTATAAAGGAAGATTTATGTTATACTTTCTACACATTCACATTTTATAATCTCCTAGGCATCAAAAAAGAACCCTATCATAAGGATTCTTTTACATATATGAGTTATAGAGTATAAATAGCTGAAAATTTGTTTATTCTATCTTCTTAATACTCTAAAAGCTTCTGCCACTTTTATAGAAAGTGTACTGATACTAGGCCCTAAAGTTATTAAAACTTCCCCTTATAAAATTTCTCTAGATTCTTAGCCGAACTATAACATATCTCTCCATTTATCATATGAATTATGCGATTTTTCCTATCTATTTCCGAAATATTATTCTTATTAACCAAATATGCTCTATGAAATCTTACAAAACTTTCATCTAAAGTTTCTTCTATATCTTTCATTTTGCCATAAAACTCAACTTGTCTATTAATTGCGTGTAATATTATCTTATGAATTGTATCAGATGTTTCAAAGAAAAGCATGTCCTTATACTTTACATTTATAACTTTATCTTCTTTTCTTATAGTGAAAACTTTACCTTCTTCTTCATCACTCTTTAAATATCTCTTTTTAGCTTCTAAAATGCATTCCTTTATTCTTTCAGCCATATTTGAATAATCATCTTTAATTATATAATCCATAGCTTCAACCTTGTAGGTGAAAGTCAAATAACTCATTTCCCCATGAGTAGTTATAAATACTATAAATCCCCTCTGGTCAAACTCTCTAATTTTACTAGCTAAGTCTATACCATTAATATTAGAATTTAAATCTACATCGAAAAAGTACAATGAAATATCCTTATCATTTTCTTTTGCCTTATTTAGTATCTCCATAGGATTAGGAGATGCTATCTCAATTGTCATATCTAATTTTTCTTCTAATATAATATCTTTAACTAAACTTCTTATCCTATTCCTTTGCTCTTCAATATCTTCACAAATATATATTTTAATCATAGAGTTATTCTCCTACTTATAATCTTAATATTTTGAGTGAATAAATTATCTTCTATAGTAGTATCAAGAATAGTATTGTAGTAATTGCTAAGTATACTTTTTAAATTAGCAAGTCCTATTCCTCTCCCACTCCCCTTAGTTGAAAATCCTCTTATAAATATTTCGTGTATTTTAGGTGTTTTTCCTTCAAATGAGTTAATTACTATAAAATCAATAGACTTTTCTTTCTTAATAACCCCTAGCTTCAAAATTGGATTAGCACATAAAACTGCTGCTTCAATAGCATTATCTAGTAGAATACCTAAAACTCTGCACAAATCAATAGTATCCATCTTTATATCCTCAATAGGTTCAGCTATATCTATAAATATATCTAATCCCTCTGCCTTTGCTTTTAAAACCTTTGAAGAAATAAGTCCTTTTAGTTCTGGAATTTTTATATTTGAAAGTAAATGTAGTTTTAAAGAATCCTTATTCAAATCATCATTAATTGGTAATATTTTATTAAAGAAAAAACTTTTCAATTCACTAAAATTATCTGTATCTAAATATCCTCTTATACAAGACAGTATATTTACAAAATCATGCTTAAAAGCTCTAGTATCTTGATTTAAAACTTCTATATTTCTGGTATATTCTGTGAGTTTTTCAATTTCTAATTGTCTAAATAATATTTCTTCATGTTTTTTACTTAAATATATGAAAGCCAAAATTATTGCAAAGACAACAACAATGGTAATTTCACTTAAAATTAGTAATGCATTAAAAATACTTTTGTTAAATTCTATAATTGAAATCATATATAATATAAATCTATCAATAACTAAAGTAAACGAAAACAAAGATATTATGCTGTAGTATAAAAAGTTATTTTTAAATATATCCTTAATGTTATAATTATTGAGTTTACTATACTTTTTTATTAAAAATATTATAGCTATTGTATATAGATAACTTACAAGGGTTGATATAAGCATAAAATTAATATTATCAATTAGCTTATCATAATTATAAACACTGATAAAAATTATTTTAACTAAATTTACTGCAAATCTGTTAACTATAGATATTATAAATACTGAAAATAGTGATTTTTCTAGACATTTATATTTTTCTTTATAATAAGCTAAAGAAAAAGCTATAACTAAACTTACACTTAAAATAAGCTTTGAATCTAAAATGTAGCTAATGTCTTTTAATTTATCCTCAAATACAAAAAATATAATCATAGAACTAAGAACGCTTATGCTTATGGTTAAACATTTTTTAACTTGAAATTTGAATAATCCCAGAAAGTAAATAAAATATATACTTGCTAGACAAGAGCATATTTCCAATATATAAATCATTCCAGCATCAACTCCATAAAAAAACTTTGAATCAAACATATTATATATAAAATTATAGGTGATTTATATAAAACATGTCCAATTAATTGTAATTTTAGTATAATTAACTATTTATTCTATAGTTTTAATTTCTCTTATCTTCAAATATAAACTTGTGTAGCCTATTGTCATAATTGAAGTAATGACAGATGATATAATTATACCTACTCCCGATGATATAGTTGAATTAAATAGGTGGGTTAATAACCATAATATTGTATAATCATTAATTAAATATATAATTATTTCAATTATGGACATTTTAAAAATGCATCCTCTAAAACCTTCACTAAAACTAATACTGTTACCTATAGAATCAATTATCCCATTATTATCAAGGGTAAAAACTTGAAGATAAAATGCTGTAAATATGCAGAATAGCACTCCTGGTATGATTACTAATAATGTTCCAATAAGGGTTAAAATAACCACTGTTAAATATAGCACTAAAGCAGGAAAACTTCTCGGAATCACTTCCTTAATAATATTCTTCACATAAACTTCTTCTTTTTTATATTTTTTCTCTACTATCTTAATTATTGTCATATATCCAATTAAACTTATAAAGTCACCAAGAACATCAAAGACAAACTCTTTAATTGTAAGATTATCACCAGCACTACAAATTGTAGACACAAATGTTCCTACTAATATAAAAGTCATAGTTACAATTAAAATTTCCATATTTTTAAACTTTCTAAGTGACTCTTTGAGAATTTGTAAAATTGATATTTTTGAATTTTCTTTCATTTTATATCCCTCCATATTTAGAATATATATTTAATTAACTTCATAACTTTATTCTAAATACAAATAACCTATATTTCATTAAAAAAGTAATAAAATATAGGTTATTTGTACTAAAATGTTAAATTTATACAAGTTTTATTCAATCAGGCAAATTATTATTTGCCTATCACTAAAGAATTATTTTCTTCTTTTATTATAACATATTTTGTTAATTGATTATTACTTATGATACGTTTCACTATTCATTATTCTAAAGTTAACTTCAAGTCTTTTCTAATTAAACTTTAAAACTCCCAATAACCTTTCTTGTTTCTTCAATATACTCATCAGTTATCCTATCAATTTTCTCACAAATAGATTACAAATTGTAGTTCTTACAATCAGAAATAATATTCTCATTTAATAATGAACACTCCATTTCGTAATCCAAGGTTGAATTCCTTATAGCTAAAGTTATCTCCTTCTTATCGTAGCGATCAAACTCTCAAACTCTTCAGCCCTCAATTTAATTTTATCTTCTATGATAAATACCTCCAAAAATTATTTTCAAATAAAATATATGTATTTTTAGAATTCATCTCATAAAAACCCCTTCAAGCCAGCATTTTTACTATAACTTCTTAAGTTCTTTTCTTCTTAAGTTCTTAACTTGTTAAAAATTTAAGAACTTATCTTTTTGCATATAAAATTTATAGAAAAACAATTTGGAGGTTTGAAATGGCAAGAAGAAAAAAAGAATTTACAATGTCTAAAGATGATTTATGTTACGAAGAACCAATTGATGAAATCTGTTTTACAGATTATGTACCACCATCTAAAGATGTTGTTGCTAGCTTTTGTTTTACTGATGAAGCTAAAGAAGAGAATGCAGTTTTTGAAAAAAAAGAGACTCAACCTGTCACTCAAATCAACTTTACTTCCCCATCTATTGAAGATAAGAGACATAAAGCTCACCCCAATGGTATTACGCCACCTATAGATGGAGAGTATTTTGAAGTCCGTAGATCTTATTCTTTTAGAAAATCTACACTAATAAAGCTTAATCAAATTAAAGGCACAAGCACTGACTACAATATCTATATGAATACTATTATTGATAGTGCTATCTGCTTTTATTATAATCATGTAATGAAAAAAACTTGAGTGTAGCACCTCTCAAGTTTTATGTCACAATTTCTTAATATTGCGAACAAAAAATATCGCATATTCTTTTTGAATAATACGGTATTTAGAAATTCGCTTTTAATTATATGCCAGATAAAAATATTATACTTAACCATAAATATATTAATGTTATACAACAAACAAATGTATTTTTAATTGTACCTTCTTCTCTATCTCTAACTTTATGCATAATGGATATAACATTATTAACAAGAAGTATTATACATATGATACCAATACATAATACTAATAAAATCATTTTAAACCTCCTTATAGAATACCAACCCCATAATTATTAATATATTACATATTATACATTAAAGTCCTTTTGATTTGCATATTATTTTATATCCGTACTATTCAATTTTCAAAGAACATTTTATTAATCAATTGTCAATCTCTACATATTCACAATTAATCAAAATTTTATAATTTCATAGGCATAAAAAAAGAACCCTATCATTAGGATTCTTTTACATTTTACCTTTTTAAAAGATATGATTAGTAAAGTATAAATAGCTGAAAAATTGTTTATCTTATCTTCTTAATACTCTAAAAGCTTCTGCCACTTTTATAGCAAAGTCTAATGGCCTATCAATAGACTCAAAATGAATATACATAAGTCTTGGATTATCAAATAACCAGTGATTATGAAAAGCAGTTACTAATATGCCCCTTTTTCTTAGTTCAGTTATAAAATTATTTATCTCGTCTTGAAGTATAACTGTTTCACCTAAATTAAGAGTTCTACCATTATTATCAGGACACTCAAAAGAGAACATTGCTGGTAAAGCTAATGGTGATTGTGTTCTTCTTCCTAATATTTCAGCTCTTATATTTCTCATAAACATTACTGTACATACATCATTATCCCTACTTAAAACCTTAGCTCCAAGTATTTCAGCAAATCTATCACAAGTTCTACAAAAATTTGACATAAAATTTCCCTCCAAATTATAAAAATCTTATCTGTAATATACATAATATGAAGTTATGTACAATTTGGTTAATCATTCTTGTATTACTTTACATATTACTTTTTTAACTTCTGCATATATCATTTATGAATACTTTGAAAGGAGGAATTTATTATGGCAATTACTAAGGTTTTAGCTAGTTCTGCTTTAGTTATTGAAGTAGAAAATGGATCAGACAAAAACGGAGCTCCAACTTATAGAAAGAAATCTTTTGCTGGAGTTAAGGGAAATGCTGCTGTTGAAAATGTATATGCTGTTGCAGATGCTGTGAAAGCAGTAATGAAGAATCCAACTAGAAACTACTACCTAAATGACTCTAACTTGCTTGACAACGACCAAGAGTAATAGGGGTAATTTCTAAATCTTAAAGAAAGGGAGGAACTAGGTTATGGAGTTTACTTTATCAATGACTTTCACTACTTCTAATGGAGATAAATCTACTATCTCTATTGAAGGAGTTAAGGAAAACTTAACTCAAGCTGAAGCTTCAACTTTAATGGATACCATCATAGAAAAAGATATTTTCCTTACTAAGAATGGTACATTAACTGGCAAGTATTCAGCTCAGTTAGTACAAAAACAAGTTACCAAGTTTAATGTAGCTTAATAAAAAATATGGGATAGATATTTATTTTCCTTGTTCCATCGCAAGCTCAAATTCACAGAAAAATAAAATTCTATCCCCTTCCTACTTAAGGTAAGGAAAATAGGCTTGCAAGTAACTGCAAGCCTATTTTTTCTATATCTATTCTATTTCATTACTATATACTAATCTTTTTGCAACACTACAAATATTCTTAAAAGCTTCTCTAAGTCCACTTTCTCCCTTATTAGGTGTCTTAATAATTGTAATTTTATCATTATACATATCAATTACTTCTGAGCGATCTTCTGAAATTGCTGCTAAAGCTTTTGTACTAGTTGTTGTTACAATATCATAAGCTACTTTTGTACACATAGAAGCAGAATCTGCATAACTTAATGAAGGTCCACATATTACAACATCCGGATTTAACCTTTTAACCATTCCACAAAGTTTACGACTAACCTCCTCTGGATTTTCAAGATATGTTCCAGTTCCACAATAAAGTGTTGCAACTATATTACCATCTATTTCTTTTAAATAAGGCTTCATAATTACCCCTGGTCCAATTATCTCCTTTGTTCCAGTAAGAGGAATCATTTTATCATTTTTTGTTCCATATCCAGATTGAACTTGATCTAATATCATTATAACTTTCATAATTAACTTCCCATCCTATAAATCGTCAAATGATAAATCATCAAGAGAGATATCATCATCTGAGCTTTCACTTGCCTGTAATTCTTCCTTTTTATATTGCTTATCCATCATCTTTACAAATGGCATATAAATGAATACACCTAAAATTACAAGAATTAATTGAAGAAGTGCTCCTCTCCAGCCAGTTGTTAAAAATCCAGATATAATAACAGGAGTTGTCCATGGCATACTTACTCCGCTAGTAAATGGAACTAGTCCACTAACCATTGAAAAATATGATATTAAAATATTTATAAGTGGTGTTAATAAAAATGGAATTAAAATTGTTGGATTTAATACTACAGGTAATCCAAATATAACAGGTTCATTTATTCCAAATAATGCAGGTACAATTGAAATCTTACTTAAGTTTTTAATACGTTGTGATCTACATACAATAATCATTGCAATTAACATAGATAATGTTGATCCAGCTCCTCCAAATGTAGTGAACAAGTCATAGAACTGTTGATTTATTACATTTGGAAGTGCAGTTCCTGCTTGGAATGCTGATAAATTTTCCATTGAAAGCGGTGTTAATATAGGCTGCATTATACTACCAACAATAGAACCTCCATTTATTCCAAAGAACCAGAAGAAATGTTGGAATCCCATTGCAACTAATACTGCACCTAATGTATTTCCTAACACTAGAAGTGGTTGTTGTAAAAATTTAAATATAAAATTAAATGCGTTATCATATGGTGTAATTGCTATTAAACTATTAGCTAAAAAGAATACTCCAAGTACTACTGCTGAAGGAACTAACGCTGCAAATGATTGAGTAACTGCTGGTGGAACACCTTTAGGCATTTTAATTATCCATCCTTTTTTAATTACCCATGCGTATATATGAACTGATACAAATGCAGTTATTATTCCTATGAATATTCCTTTAGAACCAACCCAATCTAATGGAATTCCATTTAATGTTACACTTCCATCTGTAACTTTATATGGCATTAATATAAACCATGATACTACAGCTACAGCAGCTCCTGATAATTTATCTACATTTAATTCTCTTGAAAAAGAATATGCAATTCCAACTACAGCTAAGATAGCCATAATATCAAATGTTGCACTTGTTGGTTTAGCCATATAGGCTGTCCAATTTTCTCCAAAAAATCTTGCCCAAAATTCTGTCCAATTATTAATTGGGAAGTTTGCAATAAGTAAGAAGAATGATCCTATAATTAATAATGGTGTTGTAAGTAAAAATCCATCTCTAATAGAAATTAAGTATTTATTTTTCCCAATCTTTTCAGCAAGTGGCATAAAAATTGATTCTAATTTATCTAACATTAATAATCACCTCACTTTTTTATTTATTACTTTTTATAAGCTTTATAGCATGTTTTAATATTTTTTCTCCATTCATCATTCCATAATCATCAGAATTAATTACTTCAATTGGAATCCCACTATTTTCATAACGTTTTGAAATTTCCTTATATCTATACTTTACTTGAGGACCTAATAAAATTACATCTGGATGTTTTTCTTCAACAACTTCATCTATCTTCCCATCTGGAAAAGCTTTTATTTCTAGTGGAAGCTTATGCTCATTAGCCACCTTTTGCATATTATTAGCTAACATACTAGTTGACATTCCTGCACTACAAAATAAATATATTTTTTTCATTCTACCCTCTCACTTTCTTTATAAGTTTTTCTTGAATGTAAATATTTTTCTAGGTTCCATATAATTAAGTAAAAATAATTCTTCCTTTGGTATATGCCCAATTACATTCTTTCTTCCATCATTAGGCATATCTTTTAGTACAATGTGAAGCTCACCTTTATATCTTGAATATTCATCATTTAATATAACAACGTCTCCTCTTTTCATATCCACAGCATTTGCTTTTTGAATAGATTCATTAGCAAATGTTCCTCTTGGAGCACTAGAACGAGCCATATATTCACTAACGTCTCCTCTATTTGCATGATTTTCCTTGTAATATAAAATTTCATATTCTACTTCAGTTAATTCTTTATCTAACTCAATTCCAAATGTTAAAATTCCAGGATTAATTTTTGAACATGCTTCTAATTCTTCTTCTGAAGCATAAGCATTTCCTATCATAACATCATCAATCATTCTAGTAGCAAATAGATGTCTTACTTGTAAATCTATAGGCAAATCACGATGCATTTCTAAAGTACATAACCCTTCCCTTACTGGCCAAGGCCCAAATGTATCATTATTATTACTAGATACAAAAGCTGCTGTATGTAACCCATACTCTTTCATTGCTTTATTACAATTATTAAAGTGCTCTAAACTTAAACCTGTATATCTTTGTGGGTAAAAATTGTGACAAGTAATAACCTTATCTTTGTTTGGAAAATTACTCATTACATTATCTAAGTACCCACTACCCCCACTTGCATTTAGCTCTATTTTTAAACCACCTTGGTTATATGTCATAAGACTTTCTTTTACTCCATCAAAACCTTCATCTAATCTTATTCCATCTGCATGTATCTCACTAAATAAAGATAAATCATCATAAGATACACCAAGATCTTTAAAAACTACTGGATTAACATCAAGAATTACTTCCATGCCCTCTTCATGTGCAACATCAATTAATTCTCTAAATTCATCTATAAGCTCTTCTCTTGTCTTTTTTCCTATACTTAATAGACATGTAAAAACTCTTTTAAATCCATATTTTCCAGCTAAACGAATGTATTCAATATCCTTTTCCTTTGTTGAATGTTCTGGATATATAGAAATTCCAAGTCGTGCCATTTAAATCCCTCCTGTTACCTTTCTTCAAACTTTAAATAGAAATTAAACTTCATAGATTTTTCATTTAATCTGTATTTATGATCTAATTCTGGACCACAGCTATTAGACCCAATTCCACTTTGTTTGTAGTCAATTATTAAATAGGTTGCATCATCTTCAACTAATTCAAAGTTATGCTTTTTATTTGTTAATTCTTCAGTTGAAAAATGAGATACATTAAAACTGAAATCATCCTGTGACGCTACATAAATACTTGAATTTTCATTATAGATTTCAACTTCTTTACATAAACTTCTGCTTCCATTTTCCTGTGGACGAATATAGTCTTCATGGATTTTTGAAACACTTGAATTAAATCTTCCTAAATAACTAGCATAATGTTTATCTTGATAATTCTCATAAGGTCCTAACCCAAAATAACTTAAATTCTCATAAGATTTATCTAATTTAATTTCAACTCCAAACCTTGGTAAGAAAGGTGAATTAACATTTTTAACTGCATCAATCTCAGATTTTATCAAACCATTTGGTAATATAATCCACTTAATTACAATATCTAATACTTTCTCACGGTATATAGGAATCAAACTCAAATGACTGGTAATTGTTATAGAACTTTCTTTATTTTCTATTGTAGTTTTGTATACTCTTGACTCTAAGTTATTAAAGCCAGCTTCTATCCACTGAAATTTTATTTTCCTATCATTGTCAGTAGGAGCACGCCATACTTTAAACTTCATAGAATCTTCAATAAATCTACATTTTTTATTTTCTATTAATTTGAATAATGCAGTGTTTCTATCATAAATATAGTTAAAATCTCCATTGACTATATTTATTTCTTCTGCACTTTCATTCACTATAAATACTTCTTCACAACTTTTTACTTCTGTAATACTTTCAAAAGATTTAAGACTTTTCACATTATTTGACCAAACTATTTGGTCATGTCCTAATTTCAAGCCTTCTTTATATAATAGAAAATCAGCTTTTACAATGTATTCAAATAATATAGTTACAATTGTATTTGGTATTTCTGGCAAATCTAAAGAATACCATTTTTCTTCCTTAGATTTTAAAGTATCAATAAGCAATTCTTTGTCACTAATAACATTTCCATCAGAAAAAAGCTTATATTTAACCTTTAAAAAGTTACCTATATCCTTGAAATCCATCGTATTTTTAAGCTTAACTTTTTTATTAACTTCATCTACCTCAATTAGCCTTATTGGTCTATTAATGTTTTGATATTCCAAAAGTCCTGTATGAGGAACACGATTTGGATATACCAATCCATCAACACAGAAGTTTCCATCATGAGATATTTCTCCAAAATCACCACCATAGCCATACATTGTTTTGCCATCTTTACTTTTTCCCATATCTATAGCATGATCGCACCATTCCCATACATAGACCCCTGCAAATTCTTTATGATCTTGAATTAATTCATCATATTCTTTTAATCCACCAGGACCATTTCCCATTGCATGTGCATATTCACATAATATAAATGGCTTATCTATCCCCTTGTTGAAATACTCCTTTATTTCATCAATGCTAGGATACATTCTACTTATAACATCTATATTGCTAAAGTCATTTTCTCTATTTTTATCAGCATAAAATGCACCTTCATAATGTAATAACCTAGTGTTATCTAACTCTCTAGCTCTTATTAACCCTTTCTCAAAATTACACCCAAAACCTGATTCATTACCAACTGACCACATAAAAATACATGGTCTATTTTTATAAGGAATAATAGAAGCCTCAATTCTATCTTCTATAACTTTTTCATAAATAGGATCATTTGCTATCATATTATAGTTTTCAAGATATCCAAGGCCATATAATTCAACTACACCATGAGTTTCAATATCTGCTTCACTGATAACTAGGAATCCATACTCATCGCACATTTCATAAAAAATTGGTGATTTGGGATAATGAGCTGTTCTAATTGAATTAAAGTTATATTGTTTCATTAGCCTTAAATCTAAAAGTAAATCCTCTTCTGTCATAACATATCCATTTAAAGGATGGCTATCATGATGATTTACACCACGTAATTTCACATTTACTCCATTTAGCTTTAAAACACTATCTTCAACTGAAATTACTCTCATTCCAACTTTTTCTTTAATAACTTCATCCTCTGTCTTAATTAATAAAGTGTATAATAATGGTTCTTCAGGATTCCAAAGTTCAACATCCTCTATTTTTAAAGTAACAGAATCATTATTTATAAGGCCTGACTGAATAACTTCACCTTTAGGATTTAATAAACTATAAGTAATATTAGGATTATTTACCTTGTCTGTAACTTTGAAATTTAAAAATCCTATTTTATTTTCTAAGTTAATATCAGTATCTATTTTATAATCTACAATTCTTGACTTAGCTCTCTCCAAAATATATACATCTCTAAAAATACCAGACATTCTAAACTTGTCCTGATCCTCAAAATAAGTACCATCACACCACTTTAAAACAAGTACTGCTATTGTATTTTTTCCTTCTAATATTTCTTGTGTTATATCAAACTCTGAAATACTATGAGAAATCTGGCTATATCCAATAAACTTACCATTTAACCAAATATAAAAGCATGAATCTACTCCTTCAAAGTTCAAGTGGTAATCCTTATCCTTAGAGAAATCATCTATTTCAAAATCCCTTATATAAAACCCACATGGATTATTGCTTGGCACAAATGGCGGATTAAAACCGATAGGATATTTAACATTTGTATACTGATGATTATCATACCCCTCCATTTGCCAAAGAGAAGGAACTTTTATTAAGTCAAAACTTTCATTTTTATTATTTAAAAGATTATCAATATTAATATTTCCTAAGCTATTGAAGTACTTAAACTTCCAAGTACCATTTAGTGATTTAAAACTCTTTTGATTATCTCTACTAATCTCTTTAAGTGCTTCATTAACACTTTCAAATGGAACATAATAACTTCGTCTAGGCATCATATTTACATGTAAAAAAGAAATATTTTCATGATATGAATTTAATAACACCTTTACCCACCTTTCTTCAAATATATAGATTATGAAAAGTCATCATAAACATATATTTTTGTTTTAAGAAAGCGCTTACTTAAATACATTTATATTATAATTGATAAATATTTACGTTTACATAGAATTATAGCGCTAAAATATGTTATAATGTTTCCAAAATATCTGACAGAGGTAAAAAGATGCAAATTTTATGGAATAAATATAAAAGTAATAACTTTGAAGCAAATTTAGATGAATGTGGAATTGAACAAGGCACCCCTGGAGCTGGTTATAATTATAAAGTAGAAAAAAATGCTGTTATACATTATATTTCAAAAGGTAGCGGAACCTTTAAGATTAATGATAAAATTTATACATTAAAAAAGGGGGATGGTTTTATTCTATTAAAAGATATGAATGTAGAATATATCCCTTCTATTGATGATCCTTGGAAGTATTATTGGATAGGATTTAGCGGACAAAGTTTAAATGAATATCTAAAAAGAACTTCAATTATAGATTCATGCGTTATTAACTTTAGTAAAAAATCTAAAATTCCCAATCTGATAATTGATATGTGTAATATTTCAAAGGAATATGATCAAACGTCCTCTGATGATATACTACTATTAAGTAAATTACATCTACTTTTATATTATATATCATCAGAATTTCCTAAGGCTTTTAAATATAATAACAATCTAACTCATACTTATATCCAAGAGGCTACTACATTTATAAATAATAATTATATGAATCCAATAACAGTACAAGAGGTAGCTGATCATGTAAACTTAAGTAGAAGTTATTTATATAAGATGTTTATTAAACATCTTGGTGAATCTACTCAAAGTTATTTAATTAATATTAGAATGTATAAGTCATCCATATTATTAAAAGAAACCAGTTTATCTATAGCAGAAATTGCAAATAAGGTTGGCTACAGTGATCCCTTATTGTTTTCTAAAATTTTTTCTAAACACTTTTCTATGTCAGCCTCAAAATATAGAAAAAGTCATCAAAAAAATAAAAAATGTTAAAATCATAATTTATAGGTTTTAAATGACTATATAAAAAAGAGGATCGCAACTTATTGCAATCCTCTTTTTCTTATCTCCTATTCTATCTTCTCTACTTTATCAAAATAAAGAGATATTTCTCCACAATTACTACATACAGCAGCCTTCACTTTTCCCTTTGTATCAGAAAAAATTCCAGTTCCTTTACCTAACATAACTGATGCTTGTGCAGTAATATTCTCTGTCTTTAACATATAACCTTCACTCATTGTTTCACCACATCTTAAACATTTCCTCATAGCTAACCCTCCAAACTTGAATTAATTGGTTACTTTTGAGTAATTATACCACAGTCCTAAACGCAAGAATACTTAACTTCATGTTTATTTTATCTACTCAACAAATTTAAACTTGCTATAAAATAGCTTTAATTAATTCTTAATTGCTTTAATAATTTTTCTTACTCATCTATCTAGGAATATAATAATTAACATAAATGCAGATGCTAATGCAGCTATGAATGCAATAAATATAGTTATTGTTTCATATTCACCAACTTTAAAAACTGGTCCTGTATTTCCACTAGTCCTTTCAACTTTTATACTAATATCTTCACTTGTTAAAGAAACCTTTGGCGTTATTCTTATTGGAATGAAATAAAATGCTAATATCCCTATACTAATCAATAAAATAATAATTGAAACTTTTTTATCTTTTTCATTTTATTAAAACCTCTTCTTTATCTATGCTATTTTTCTATTGCATATTCTAGTCACTGTTTCCCACTGATAAAGCAAATATTAATGCTTTTTTATAAAAATTAACATATTTTTTAAAAGAATAGGTTTACATATAACCATTCATACTTTATAATTGGTTATATAAAATAATTAATTAACGCGTTTTTTAATGAATTTTATTAATAAAAATTATAAAATATTATTAATAAAAAGATACTTTTACTACAATATTAACAAATTCTATGGCTTAAAGGAGATTAACTATGAAGAAACATAAAAAAGCATTATCTTTATTAGTTCTATCAGGTATTGTTGGAGGATTAATTACAAATATACCACTTAAAGAAGTATCAGCATCAACAGTAAAACATCAATATGAACTAGCAGACTTACAAAATAGTAACTTCATTAAGAATGGTAATTTTCAAGAAGAAAATAACTATTGGAATATAGTAGGACAAAATAGTTCTGTTATAACAGACAAGGATAATAACAAATATGGAAAACTAGGAAAAACTACAGATCCTCATGCTAATGGACATATATGGCAAGACGTTACATTAAAACCAAATACAACATATATATTAAAAGCAAAAGTTAAGGTTTTAAGTGATGATAAAAATAGCTATGTAACTTTAGATGTAAAAAAAGGAGGAAGTTCTGAAGCTAAGTATTTTATAGATAAAAAAGTAACAGCAATAAATAATGAATGGCAAGAAGTTTCTTTAGAATTTACAACAGATTCAACAACAAAATATGCAGTAGGTATTGGACGTTGGGAAGATAACGCTTCAGCTTCATTAAAAGATTCAGAAGCATATATTGATGATGTAAGCGTTGAATATAAGACTTCTATTGATAAAGAAAATTATGATTTTGTATGGGCTGATGACTTTAATGATGAAAATTTAAATTTATCTAATTGGGAATATGAATTAGGTTCTATTAGAGGAATTGAGCAACAACATTATGTTAATGATCCAGAAAATGTTTCTATAAGAAAGAACGGAGACAATGGAGAATTAGTTTTAAAAGCAACAGACAGACCTAAAGAATTACAATATAATAACCCTAGAAATAATGATAGAAAAGTAATTTATGATTCTGGAAGTGTTAGAACTCATGGTAAGCAAGAATTTTTATATGGACGTATTGAAATGAAAGCTAAACTTCCTAAAGGTAAATCTGTGTTCCCTGCCTTTTGGACACTTGGATCTGATTTTACATTAGATGGTGACGTAAGTTCTAAGCAAGGATATGGATGGGCACGTTGTGGAGAAATAGACATCATGGAACTAATAGGTTCTGAAGAAAATCAAGCTGGTAACAAAACTGTATATCAAACTATTCATACATCAAATAAACCAGATTCAAATACTGACCATAAACTTTTAGGGACAAGCTATACAATAGATGAAGACTTTTATGATGACTATCATATCTTTGGAATTGATTGGTCAAAAGGAAAGTTAGATTTCTATGTTGATGATAAAATAGTTTCATCAATTGATTATTCAAATGATGAAATTGCAAGAAAATGTTTAGATAGACCACAATATATTCAATTTAATTTAGCAATGGGAGGAGCTTGGCCAGGAGAAATTTCAGAAGGCTTAGCTGGTACTAAATTTGCAATTGATTATGTATACTATGCTCAAACACCACAACAAAAAGCTGATGCAGAAGCATATTATAAAGATGCTCCTAGATTAAGTGGATATAAAGACTTAACAATTTATGAAGGTGAAACAGATGCTATATTAGAAAATGTAGTTGCTGAAAATGGAGATGTAGACTTTTCAATAACTGACCAACCACAATTTAATAAAAAAGAGCAAACTGCAACATCTAATAATCCTCTTACAAGTGTAGACTTATTATGTACAGGAAAAAATGATTTAGATTCTTTAGCTAAGTTACCAGCTGGTGAATATACATTATATTATACTGCTTTACCAAAGAACATGCAGTTAGAAAGCTCAAACCCAGAAGATCCAAATAGTCCAATGGTTCCATTAGCAAGTGAAGAATATAAGTTTGATAGGAAGGCTGTAAACTTAACAATTAAAGAACGTAATTCAAATGAAGAAATTCCACTTACCCCTATTAAGCCTGCTGATCCTGTAATTTCTGACAAGCCAAATAATGATAACAACAACACTAATAATGGATCAGGTACTGAAACTCCTGATATTCCTAAAACAGGGGATACTTCTAAGACAAATTTATTATTTTATATATTAGTTGCATCTGGAGGATTAGCAATATTTTCATTTAGTAAAAAAGCTAAAAAGAAAATAATAGAATAGATACTTAAAAATAAAAAGCATTTTCTAAGGTTTTAGAAAATGCTTTTTTATATTAATTTATTATACCTTCTATCCACTTTTTAACGTTAATTATATCCTCATAATTTGGATGCATTAGCGCTTCATCAAAATTTTCTATAGATACTTGTATATTCTTATCTTCAGGATTTTCAGTAATTAGCTTCACATATCTATCACGAATACTCATTGGCATTTTACCTTGGCAATAAAAATATCCTAGTATAGTATTGCTACTGTCTATTATTTCTTTTACACGATTATATAGTTTTTCATAATATTCAATTGAACCTCCAAAGCCAGCTGTTCCAAAATAAGCAATTTTTTTATTTTTTAATTGCTTTAAAAATTCTGTAATCTTTTTTGAACACATTCCTTTATCTGTCCAGGAACCTACAATATACAAGTCTGCTTCAATTTCTTTTTCTGGTTCTCCAAAATAAACAAGATTTGATTCATCTATTTCTTTTTTTATCTCTTCAGCTATCTTCTTTGTATTTCCTGTTATGCTATCATAGATAATTGCTATTTTCATACGTCTTCTCCTCCACACATTCTAATTTATTTAGTAACTTAGTAAACATATAGCTTATATAATAATGCAATTATACACCCCTATAACCACACTTTCCATATCTAAATTAGCATAGCTTTATTCAATTTTCATTTAACTATTTCTCCTCTTCATCATCTAACTTTGAATCTATTTTCATTTGTTTTTTCTTATTTATAAAGTATAATCCTTGAAGAACTACAAATGTGGAAGCTGTTGCACACAGAAAAGTAATTAGTGATGCAATTAACATATCACCCATCTCATTTTTAAATAAATCTTTAAATTTAATATAATTAAGAGTGGTATTTATAACAACTACTATGATTCCACAAATAATGCTATTTATAATTACAAATCTTTGATTTACGTTATTAGACTCAAAAATATTGTTTCCAACTGTTATATTTCTTACTATAACATACAAGGCACCCACTATAAGTAGGATCACCTCTACTGCATATTGTGAAAAATCAGCATTAAATATATATGATTGCACAAAAATAGATAAAAATAAGCCTAAAAAAATTATTTGAAAGGCATCATTTCCAATCTTTCTTTTTTGTGATAAAACTCTTTCATCTTGAACTATTTCTTTCTTCATTACTATTCCTCCCAAAATAAATCATTTAATGTTTTTCCAAGTGCTTTACATATTGATACACAAAGATTAAGTGTAGGGTTATAATCTCCTGATTCAATTAATCCAATAGTTTGTCTTGTTACACCTACAGCCTTTGCTAAATCTTCTTGTTTCATATCACACTCTATACGTGCTATTTTCATTCTCTTATTTTTCATATACACCCTCCTTATATTGCATATTGTAATATATATATTATCAAATGTAAACTATATGTTGCATTTATTGTGTGATTTTATTTTTTATGCCCATCTTTTCCTTACACTTTTTTAGTATTAGAGGCAAAAAAGTGGAGTGAATATTTATTTTGATTGTCCACATCAAAACTATGCTCTTGTGCCCACACTTTTTTTAGTTCCATAAACACACCCCTTATATAAATTTTCTAATAAGGAAAATCTAATCTTTACAAATTTTCCAGTCTATTTATATAGTAACTTATTCTCCTGTTTTTGTATCCGAAGTCACATTCCTATAGTCTCAATTTCATATTCCCTACTTAAAGTAATAAGTACAAATGAAATCTAAATTAAGATATTTAAATTGTTAGTTCTAAAAATAGTATAATAATCTTATAAGATAAGGAGATGTAGTTGATGAATAAAAAAACAATGTTATTTGCTTTAATAGTTACTTTGTTTTTATTTGTTATTTTAAATTATAAAGGTAACAAGAATCATGAATTTGTTCAGCAAGTTAATAGTGAGAGATTGTTAGAAGCTAAAGAGGCAAAGAACACTATTTATGAATCCATAAAATTGCCTTCTTGTAATATGTCTCAAGAAGAGATGTATTCTTTATTTATAACAAAAGATAATATGAATATAGCAAGAAATTATTATAACTATGATAATAATGTAGTATTAAAAAAGGATGCCAAAGAAGATATAAACTTACTTTTTAAGGCACTTAAGTTTGGCTATGGTGGTTATGAAATATTTGGTGGCGATGAAATATTCACTAAAGCTAAAAATAACATTCTAAAAGAAATTAATAATCATGATAATTTGCTTGTAAAAGATTTAGAAACTATTTTGATAAATAACTTAAGTTTTATAAAAGACAACCACTTTAGAATTAATGAAAATCCTGTATTTAAAGAAAAATATACTTATTATTATAATGACCACCCTATAATAAAAGATGGCCAAGAATATTACATGAACTTTGAGAATAAAAAATATAAGATAGAAAGTATAAATAAAGACAAAAATATTGAAAATTACATTCGCTATACTTTAAATAAAAATGGAGTACTATCTTATGAATTAGGAATTTTATCTTTAGAGAATAAACAGCTAGAGGTTCTGATTTCTAACAATAACCATAAGAAAACAATCTCTATTAATTTGGAACAGTCTAGTAACACAGTTAAAAATGCTAGTATAAAAGATAGCAGTATTGGCTATATAAAACTAAATAGTATGAAAAAAATATCGGATGATATTTTAAACAAAACAAAGTCTATTAAGAATAATAGAGTAAATATTTTAGATCTAAGAGGATGCTCAGGAGGTAGTGATCTTGAGGCACGTAAGTGGTTTGAAACTTATTTTAATTATAAAATAGGAATAAATGGTACTATTTTCTTTAAGTATACTGAATTTATAAAAGAGATGTATCTAAATGAAATAAAAACAACATATGATCTTGGTTTGTGTTCAGAAGAAGAATATAGTAATGAAGTTAAGAGAATATCTGATTTCTACTCTAAAGAAAAGATGAATAGTATTGTCCCATACACTGAAGTAGATGAGATTCTAGATAATGATAACTATCTATTAGTTTTAGTTGATAATACTGTTCCATCTTCTGCTGAAAGCTTATTAATTTATCTTAGAACAGTAAAAAATGTAATTTTTATAGGTACTAACTCTTCAGGAACCACAAAGATTATGGACAAACTTGGTTTTTTATTGCCTAATACTAAAATAGTATGTGCTTTTGGCACAAAGGCCTATAATTATAGTTCATTTGAAATAGAAGAAGGTAAAGGCTTAGAACCAGATATATGGCTTGGAACAGAAGATATTCTAGATAGAACATATAAATTTGCTAAAACTTTAAAATAAGTTTTAGATGTAAAATTATTGGAGATAGCAGAAGTAAGAGGCTTGCTAATGGAAGCCTCTTCTTTTATCAGATTACTACAACATTTCTTAGAATTGTGCACTAAAAAATACCGTATATTTTTTTAAATAATACGGTATTTCATGAATTCAAATTTTAACTTTTTGTATATAAAAAAATAGCATAAAAATCTAGTTATCCGCATAAAAACTGGACTTATCACACTTTATCAAGGTCAAAACCACTCAATTTACTACTAATTTACTACTTATGAATGAGCTTTGATACGACGATTTATCCTTGAAAAGTGAAGATATAAAGATACTTCCAATAAAATTTGAATATTTAATAGGTAGACACTTCAAAAAATGAGGTGTCTATTTTTTTACCCGATTTTGAAAGGAAGTGAACTTATGAAAACAAAAAATCAAGAATCAAAAGGTCGTTCCCCACTCTTTAAGACCATCAAACATTCATTCAGCCAATAAAAAAGAAAGGATAGGTAAAAATATGGAACTTAAATTTGTGATTCCCAACATGGAAAAAACATTCGGCAATTTAGAATTTGCTGGCGAGGATAAAGTCGTTCAGCGAAGAATCAACGGACGGCTAACTGTCTTATCAAGAAGCTATAATCTCTATTCTGATGTTCAAAGAGCAGATGATATTGTGGTGGTGCTTCCTGCTGAAGCTGGCGAAAAACATTTCGGCTTTGAGGAACGTGTGAAGTTAGTCAATCCACGTATTACCGCAGAGGGCTACAAAATCGGCACTCGTGGTTTTACAAATTACCTTTTACATGCTGACGACATGATAAAAGAATAAAGAAAGAGAGGAAAAATGATGAGATTAGCAAATGGCATTGTATTAGATAAAGACACGACTTTTGGAGAATTGAAATTCTCTGCTCTACGTCGTGAAGTGAGAATCCAAAATGAAGACGGGTCGGTTTCAGATGAAATCAAGGAACGTACCTATGACTTAAAATCCAAAGGACAAGGACGCATGATTCAAGTAAGTATTCCTGCCAGCGTGCCTTTGAAAGAGTTTGATTATAACGCACGGGTGGAACTTATCAATCCCATTGCGGACACCGTTGCTACTGCCACCTATCAAGGAGCAGATGTTGACTGGTATATCAAGGCAGACGATATTGTGCTGACAAAGGATTCTAGTTCATTCAAAGCTCAACCACAAGCAAAGAAAGAACCGACACAAGACAAATAGTCGCTAGGTAGAAAGGAGACTTTTTCGCATGAAACAGCGTGGTAAAAGGATTCGCCCATCTGGTAAAGATTTAGTCTTTCATTTTACGATAGCGTCACTCCTGCCTGTTTTCCTGCTGGTTGTCGGACTGTTTCATGTGAAGACAATCCAGCAGATCAACTGGCAGGATTTTAACCTATCACAAGCAGATAAGATTGACATTCCCTATTTAATTATCAGTTTCAGTGTCGCAATTCTTATCTGCTTGCTGGTAGCGTTTGTATTCAAACGGGTTCGCTATGATACGGTTAAACAACTTTACCACCGTCAAAAACTGGCAAAGATGATACTTGAAAACAAGTGGTATGAATCTGAACAGGTCAAAACAGAGGGTTTCTTTAAAGATAGTGCTGGTCGTACAAAGGAAAAGATAACCTACTTCCCTAAAATGTATTATCGACTTAAAAATGGCTTGATACAGATACGGGTGGAAATCACGCTGGGAAAATATCAAGACCAACTCTTACACTTGGAAAAGAAATTAGAGAGTGGCTTGTACTGTGAGCTGACGGATAAAGAGTTAAAGGATTCCTATGTGGAATATACTTTGCTCTATGACACCATAGCCAGTCGTATTTCTATTGATGAAGTAGAAGCTAAAGATGGTAAACTTCGCTTAATGAAAAACGTATGGTGGGAATATGATAAGCTCCCTCATATGTTGATTGCTGGTGGTACAGGTGGCGGTAAAACTTACTTTATACTGACACTGATTGAAGCCTTGCTTCATACAGATTCAAAACTGTATATTCTTGACCCGAAAAATGCTGATCTTGCGGACTTAGGTTCTGTGATGGCAAATGTCTACTATAGAAAAGAAGACTTGCTTTCTTGCATTGAAACATTCTATGAAGAAATGATGAAACGTAGTGAGGAAATGAAGCAGATGAAGAACTATAAGACTGGCAAAAATTATGCTTACTTAGGTCTCCCGGCACACTTCTTAATCTTTGATGAATACGTCGCTTTCATGGAAATGCTGGGAACAAAAGAAAACACCGCAGTTATGAATAAGCTGAAACAGATTGTCATGTTAGGTCGTCAAGCTGGCTTCTTTCTAATACTGGCTTGTCAACGTCCAGACGCAAAATATTTAGGCGACGGAATCCGTGATCAGTTTAATTTCAGAGTGGCTTTAGGTCGTATGTCTGAAATGGGCTATGGCATGATGTTTGGCAGTGACGTACAAAAGGATTTCTTCTTAAAGCGAATCAAAGGTCGTGGCTATGTTGATGTAGGAACAAGTGTCATATCAGAGTTTTATACTCCCCTTGTACCAAAAGGATATGATTTCTTGGAGGAAATTAAAAAGTTATCCAACAGCAGACAGTCCACGCAGGCGACGTGCGAAGCGGAAGTCGCAGGTGTGGACTGATCTTGCTGGCTGGTGTGGCAATAGCCACGCCAGCACTTAACCCCCCGTATCTAACAGGGGGGTACAAATCGACAGGAAACAGTCAAAAAAACATTAGAAAATCCTTTGGTTACAAGGGATTTACAAAATTTCAGCGTATGTCAAATGGGCTTTAAAAGTTGACATACGCCTTTTTGATTGGAGGGATTTTTACTGAATGAACAAACTTGGTTACAGCATTTAAAAGAAAAACGCTTGGCTTATGGACTATCTCAAAACCGTTTAGCTGTTGCGACTGGTATTACAAGGCAGTATCTAAGCGATATTGAAACAGGAAAAGTCAAGCCATCAGAGGATTTACAGCAGTCCCTTTGGGAAGCTCTGGAACGCTTCAATCCCGACGCTCCCCTTGAAATGCTGTTTGATTATGTAAGAATTCGCTTTCCGACAACAGACGTACAGCAGGTGGTCGAAAACATCTTACAACTGAAACTGTCCTATTTTCTTCATGAGGACTATGGTTTCTATTCTTATTCAGAGCATTATGCTTTAGGCGACATATTCGTCCTTTGCTCCCATGAACTGGACAAAGGAGTTCTGGTGGAATTGAAAGGTCGTGGGTGCAGACAATTTGAAAGCTATCTTCTGGCACAACAAAGAAGCTGGTATGAGTTCTTTATGGACGTTTTGGTGGCTGGCGGTGTGATGAAACGCCTTGACCTTGCCATTAACGATAAGACAGGGATTTTAAATATCCCTGTACTCACTGAAAAGTGCCAACAGGAAGAATGTATCTCCGTCTTCCGCAGTTTTAAAAGCTATCGCAGTGGCGAACTGGTACGCAAAGAGGAAAAGGAATGTATGGGAAACACCCTCTATATCGGTTCATTACAAAGTGAAGTTTATTTCTGTATCTATGAAAAGGACTACGAGCAGTACAAGAAAAATGATATTCCCATTGAAGACGCAGAAGTAAAAAACCGTTTTGAGATTCGATTGAAAAATGAGCGTGCCTATTATGCAGTCCGTGATTTACTCGTCTATGACAATCCAGAGCATACCGCCTTTAAAATTATCAATCGGTATATCCGTTTTGTAGATAAAGACGATTCCAAACCTCGTTCTGATTGGAAACTGAATGAAGAATGGGCTTGGTTTATTGGGAACAATCGTGAACGATTAAAACTAACCACAAAACCAGAGCCTTACTCCTTCCAAAGGACGCTGAACTGGCTATCTCATCAAGTTGCCCCGACCTTAAAGGTTGCGATTAAACTTGATGAAATCAACCAGACGCAGGTTGTAAAAGACATTCTCGACCATGCGAAACTGACAGACCGACACAAGCAGATTTTGAAGCAACAGTCAGTAAAAGAACAGGACGTGATAACAACAAAAAAATAACTCAAATACAAATTCATTGAATATAGAGAGGAGAACATTTTTATGAATTTTGGACAAAACCTTTATAACTGGTTTCTATCAAACGCTCAATCACTGGTGCTTTTAGCAATCGTTGTGATTGGCTTGTATCTTGGCTTCAAGCGTGAGTTTAGCAAACTGATTGGCTTTTTAATTATTGCGATTATTGCGGTTGGCTTAGTCTTCAACGCTGCTGGAGTAAAAGACATTTTACTAGAGCTATTCAATCGCATTATTGGTGCTTAAATAAAACCGTTCTTTTGTGGAATATAAGTGGTTTTCTTATGTTCCGCAAAGGAATGGTACACCAAACGAAGTGCGGTAGGGATTTTTGAATCTCTACAAAGAAAGGACGTGAATATATGGACGATATGCAAGTCTATATTGCGAATTTAGGCAAATACAATGAGGGCGAATTGGTCGGTGCGTGGTTTACCTTTCCCATTGACTTTGAGGAAGTCAAAGAGAAAATCGGCTTGAATGATGAATATGAGGAATACGCCATTCATGACTACGAGTTACCCTTTACGGTTGACGAATACACTTCCATTGGCGAACTCAATCGACTATGGGAAATGGTATCGGAATTACCCGAAGAATTACAATCGGAGCTATCTGCTCTGCTCACTCATTTTTCAAGCATTGAAGAACTAAGCGAACATCAAGAGGATATTATCATTCATTCCGATTGTGATGATATGTATGACGTGGCACGCTACTACATTGAAGAAACGGGTGCTTTAGGCGAAGTACCAGCTAGTCTTCAAAACTATATTGATTATCAAGCCTATGGTCGGGATTTAGACCTTTCAGGAACGTTTATCTCAACCAATCATGGGATTTTTGAAATCGTCTATTAAATCTGTCGGTACATTACTACTGGCAGATTTTCTATTTTACGGGGTGGCTCAATCAGCTACCCCTATTTTTTATGAAAGGATTGATTACATGAAGAAAATACGAAGCTATACCAGTATCTGGTCTGTGGAAAAGGTACTGTATTCTATCAATGATTTTAGACTTCCGTTTCCCATAACCTTTACGCAAATGACATGGTTTGTCGTGTCACTCTTTGCAGTGATGATACTTGGCAACTTGCCCCCTCTTTCCATGATAGAGGGAGCATTTCTCAAATACTTTGGGATTCCTGTGGCTTTCACATGGTTTATGTCTACAAAAACTTTTGATGGTAAAAAGCCTTATGGATTTTTGAAGTCTGTCATTGCTTATGCACTGCGACCAAAGCTGACCTATGCAGGAAAAAAAGTAACGCTTGGCAGAAACCAGCCACAAGAAGCCATTACAGCAGTTAGGAGTGAATTTTATGGCATATCCAATTAAATACATTGAAAACAATCTCGTCTGGAATAAAGACGGGGAATGTTATGCTTACTATGAGCTTGTTCCTTACAATTACTCATTTCTAAGTCCAGAACAGAAAATACAAGTGCATGATTCTTTCAGACAGCTTATCGCACAAAATCGTGATGGCAAAATTCATGCTTTACAAATCAGTACAGAATCCAGCATACGTTCTGCACAAGAGCGTTCCAAAAATGAAGTCACTGGCAAGCTCAAAGCGGTTGCCTATGACAAAATCGACCAACAGACAGACGCTTTAATATCCATGATTGGCGAAAATCAAGTGAACTACCGTTTCTTTATCGGCTTTAAGTTGCTTCTCAACGATCAGGAGTTTTCTATGAAAAGTCTTACCGTTGAAGCAAAAAATGCTTTGTCTGATTTTGTCTATGATGTGAACCATAAGCTGATGGGCGATTTTGTTAGTATGAGTAATGATGAAATCCTGCGTTTTCAGAAGATGGAAAAGCTCTTAGAAAATAAAATCTCTCGTCGTTTCAAAATCCGCAGGTTAGATAAGGACGACTTCGGCTATCTGATTGAACACCTTTACGGACAGACAGGCACTGCCTATGAAGAGTATGAGTACCATCTATCAAAGAAAAAGCTGGATAATGAAACGCTGATTAAATACTATGACTTGATTAAGCCTACTCGCTGTTTGGTGGAAGAAAAACAGCGATATTTGAAAATCCAGCAGGAAGATGAAACCGTCTATGTAGCTTACTTTACCATTAACAGCATTGTCGGAGAACTGGACTTCCCGTCCTCTGAAATCTTCTACTACCAGCAACAGCAATTTACATTCCCGATTGATACGTCAATGAATGTGGAAATTGTAGCGAATCGTAAAGCCCTATCTACTGTCCGCAATAAAAAGAAAGAACTGAAAGACTTGGATAACCACGCTTGGCAAAGTGATAATGAAACCAGCTCCAATGTGGCGGAAGCTCTGGAAAGTGTGAATGAGCTGGAAACCAATTTAGACCAAAGCAAGGAATCTATGTACAAGCTGTCTTATGTGGTAAGGGTATCAGCAAATGATCTTGACGAACTCAAACGTCGTTGTAATGAAGTGAAAGATTTTTATGACGATTTAAGCGTAAAACTGGTACGACCATTTGGGGATATGCTCGGCTTACATGAAGAATTTTTACCTGCCAGCAAGCGTTATATGAATGATTATATTCAATACGTGACCTCTGATTTCCTCGCTGGTTTAGGTTTTGGTGCTACTCAAATGCTGGGGGAAAATGAGGGGATTTATGTTGGCTACAGCTTAGATACTGGACGCAATGTCTATCTGAAACCTGCTCTTGCCAGTCAAGGGGTTAAGGGTTCAGTAACCAATGCGTTAGCGTCGGCTTTTGTTGGTTCGCTGGGTGGTGGTAAATCCTTTGCGAATAACCTTATCGTCTATTATGCGGTGCTTTATGGGGCACAAGCAGTGATTGTAGACCCAAAAGCAGAACGTGGCAGATGGAAAGAAACCTTGCCAGAGATTTCCCATGAAATCAATATCGTCACTCTGACTTCTGATGAGAAAAACAAAGGCTTACTTGACCCTTATGTGATTATGAAAAATCCCAAAGATTCTGAATCACTGGCTATTGATATTCTGACATTCCTTACGGGGATTTCCTCTCGTGATGGGGAACGCTTCCCAATCCTTAGAAAAGCCATTCGTGCAGTAACCAATAGTGAAGTACGAGGGTTGATGAAAGTGATTGAGGAATTACGGGTTGAGAATACGCCACTAAGTACCAGTATAGCCGACCATATCGAAAGTTTTACAGACTATGACTTTGCACATTTATTATTCAGTAATGGTTATGTGGAGCAGTCTATCAGCTTAGAAAAACAACTGAACATTATACAGGTTGCGGACTTGGTACTTCCCGACAAGGAAACTTCCTTTGAGGAATATACCACTATGGAGCTTTTATCCGTTGCTATGCTGATTGTCATTAGTACCTTTGCTTTAGACTTTATCCATACAGACCGAAGCATTTTCAAGATTGTAGATTTAGACGAAGCATGGAGCTTTTTACAGGTAGCACAAGGAAAAACACTATCTATGAAGCTGGTTCGGGCTGGTCGTGCTATGAACGCTGGGGTATATTTCGTGACCCAAAATACAGACGACCTCTTAGATGAAAAACTGAAAAATAACCTCGGCTTAAAATTTGCATTTCGTTCCACTGACCTTAACGAGATTAAAAAGACCTTAGCCTTTTTTGGTGTAGACCCAGAGGACGAAAACAATCAGAAGCGATTGCGTGATTTGGAAAACGGGCAATGCCTTATCAGTGATTTATATGGTCGTGTCGGTGTGATACAGTTCCACCCTGTATTTGAAGAACTGCTCCATGCCTTTGATACCAGACCACCTGTGCGAAAAGAGGTGTAAATGTGAAACCATCAATAGTAAACAGAATAAAATCAAACTGGACGCTGAAACGTCTAGGTAAAGTGGCAATGACAGTGGCTTTCACACTTGTGATTGCCATTTTTCTTTTAGCCATGCTGGGAACGGTGGTTCAAGCTGCGGGCTTGGTAGATGATACGGTCAATGTGGCAAATGAATACAGCCGATACCCACTTGAAAACTATCAACTGGATTTTTATGTGGATAATAGCTGGGGCTGGCTTCCGTGGAACTGGTCGGACGGGATTGGAAAACAGGTCATGTATGGACTATATGCCATTACCAATTTTATTTGGACAATCAGTTTGTATGTTTCCAATGCGACAGGTTACTTAGTACAGGAAGCCTATTCCTTAGACTTCATTTCCGCTACAGCAGATTCCATTGGTAAGAATATGCAGACCTTAGCTGGTGTGAGTGCAAACGGATTTTCAACAGAGGGTTTCTATGTTGGATTCCTCTTACTCTTGATTTTGGTTCTTGGGGTTTATGTTGCCTATACGGGACTGATAAAGAGAGAAACCACAAAGGCAATTCATGCCATTATGAATTTTGTGCTGGTGTTTATCCTATCGGCTTCCTTTATTGCCTACGCTCCCGACTACATTAAAAAAATCAATGACTTTTCATCAGACATCAGTAATGCCAGTTTATCACTTGGCACGAAGATTGTCATGCCCCATTCCGATAGTCAAGGCAAGGACAGCGTGGACTTAATCAGAGATAGCCTGTTTTCCATACAGGTTCAGCAACCGTGGCTACTGCTTCAATACAACAGTTCAGACATTGAAAGTATCGGTATTGACCGTGTGGAAAGCCTGCTCTCCACCAGCCCAGATTCCAACAATGGCGAAGACAGAGAAAAAATTGTTGCGGAAGAAATTGAAGACAGAAGCAATACCAATCTAACCATTACAAAGACCATTAACCGTTTAGGTACAGTCTTCTTCCTATTTGTCTTCAATATTGGGATTTCCATATTTGTATTCCTATTAACAGGAATCATGATTTTCTCGCAGGTACTTTTTATCATCTATGCTATGTTTCTGCCTGTGAGCTTTATTTTAAGCATGATTCCATCATTTGATGGTATGTCAAAACGAGCCATAACAAAGCTCTTTAATACCATTTTGACACGAGCTGGAATCACATTGATTATTACGACAGCATTTAGTATTTCAACCATGCTCTATACCTTATCGGCTGGTTATCCGTTCTTTTTGATTGCTTTTCTACAGATTGTGACCTTTGCAGGAATCTACTTCAAGCTGGGCGATTTAATGAGTATGTTTTCTCTACAGAGTAACGATTCTCAAAGTGTGGGAAGTCGTGTGATGAGAAAACCTCGTATGCTTATGCACGCTCACATGCACCGTCTACAGCGGAAACTTGGACGTTCCATGACTACTCTAGGGGCTGGGTCTGCCATTGTTACAGGTAAAAAAGGACAGTCGGGTTCGGGGAGTTCTGCAAGGACACAAGCAGATCACTCCCGACCAGACGGAAAGGAAAAATCAACACTTGGAAAACGTATCGGTCAAACCATCGGTACAGTAGCTGATACCAAAGACAGAATGGTAGACACTGCTAGTGGTTTGAAAGAACAGGTTAAAGATTTGCCGACCAATGCAAGATATGCAGTATATCAAGGAAAATCCAAAGTAAAAGAGAATGTCCGTGATTTAACCAGTAGTATTTCTCAAACCAAAGCGGACAGAGCCAGTGGACGCAAGGAACAGCAGGAACAAAGGCGAAAAACCATTGCGAAGCGTCGCTCTGAAATGGAACAGGTCAAACAGAAAAAACAGCCTGCTTCTTCTGTTCATGAAAGACCGACTACAAGACAAGAACAATATCATGATGAACAGACCTCAAAACAGTCTAATATTCAGACTTCATATAAGGAATCTCAACAAGCCAAACAAGAGCGTCCAGCAGTTAAGTCCGATTTTTCAAGTCCAAAAGTGGAACGCCAAGGCAATACCGTTCAAGAAAAAACCGTTCAAAAGCCAGCAACTTCAACCACTACAGCAGATAGAACTTCACAACGTCCAATCACAAAAGAACGTCCGTCTACTGTTCAAAGAGTACCACTACAAAATACAAGAAGTAGACCACCAATCAAAACCGCCACCATTAAGAAAGTCGGTAAGAAACCATGAAGTTGAAAACTTTAGTGATTGGTGGTTCTGGATTATTCTTGATGGTCTTCTCACTGCTTCTGTTTGTTGCCATTTTATTTTCAGATGAACAGGACAGCGGAATTTCCAATATTCATTATGGAGGTGTGAATGTTTCCGCAGAAGTGCTGGCTCATAAGCCTATGGTAGAAAAATATGCCAAAGAATATGGCGTTGAAGAATATGTCAACATACTTCTTGCGATTATACAGGTGGAATCGGGCGGTACTGCGGAAGATGTTATGCAGTCCTCGGAATCCCTCGGTCTTCCACCTAATTCATTGAGTACAGAAGAATCCATTAAGCAAGGTGTGAAGTATTTCAGTGAATTATTAGCCAGTAGCGAAAGGCTCAGTGTAGATTTAGAATCGGTTATCCAGTCCTACAATTATGGTGGTGGTTTCTTAGGGTATGTGGCTAATCGTGGAAATAAATATACCTTTGAACTGGCTCAAAGTTTCTCAAAAGAGTATTCAGGTGGCGAAAAAGTGTCTTACCCCAATCCCATAGCCATACCTATCAATGGGGGCTGGCGATACAACTATGGCAATATGTTTTATGTGCAACTGGTAACGCAGTATCTTGTCACAACAGAGTTTGATGATGATACGGTACAAGCCATCATGGACGAAGCACTGAAATATGAGGGCTGGCGATACGTTTACGGTGGAGCTTCCCCGACTACTTCTTTTGATTGTAGCGGACTGACACAATGGACGTATGGAAAAGCTGGAATTAACTTACCACGAACCGCACAACAGCAATATGATGTGACCCAGCATATCCCACTATCGGAAGCACAAGCTGGCGATTTGGTTTTCTTTCATTCTACCTATAACGCTGGCTCTTATATTACTCATGTTGGGATATACCTTGGCAATAACCGTATGTTTCATGCAGGCGACCCAATCGGTTATGCCGACTTAACAAGCCCCTACTGGCAACAGCATTTAGTGGGAGCAGGACGAATCAAACAATGAGAAAGGAAGATTTAATGATGAAATTTAGAAAAAATCAGAATAAAGAAAAACAGATACCAAAGGAAAAGAAACCTCGTGTCTATAAGGTCAATCCTCATAAAAAGGTTGTGATTGCCTTGTGGGTACTTTTAGGGCTTAGTTTCAGCTTTGCGATATTCAAGCACTTTACAGCTATAGATACTCATACTATTCACGAAACAACTATCATAGAAAAGGAATACGTTGATACTCATCATGTAGAAAATTTTGTAGAGAACTTTGCGAAAGTCTACTATTCATGGGAGCAATCCGATAAGTCCATTGATAATCGAATGGAAAGTCTAAAAGGCTATCTGACAGATGAACTTCAAGCTCTCAATGTTGATACAGTACGCAAAGATATTCCTGTATCGTCTTCTGTAAGAGGATTTCAGATATGGACGGTAGAGCCAACTGGCGACAATGAGTTTAATGTAACCTACAGTGTAGACCAGCTCATTACAGAGGGAGAAAATACAAAGACCGTCCACTCTGCTTATATAGTGAGTGTCTATGTAGATGGTTCTGGAAATATGGTACTGGTTAAGAATCCGACCATTACCAACATACCTAAGAAATCAAGTTATAAACCAAAAGCCATTGAAAGTGAGGGGACGGTTGATTCCATTACAACCAATGAAATCAATGAGTTTTTAACGACGTTCTTCAAGCTCTATCCTACAGCGACAGCCAGTGAACTTTCCTACTATGTGAATGACGGGATATTAAAACCAATCGGAAAAGAGTACATCTTTCAAGAACTGGTAAATCCTATTCACAATCGTAAGGATAATCAAGTCACGGTATCGCTGACAGTGGAGTATATCGACCAGCAGACCAAAGCAACGCAGGTATCTCAATTTGATTTGGTACTTGAAAAGAACGGGAGTAATTGGAAGATTATAGAATAACAAATATTGGTACATTATTACAGCTATTTTGTAATCACGTACTCTCTTTGATAAAAAATTGGAGATTCCTTTACAAATATGCTCTTACGTGCTATTATTTAAGTATCTATTTAAAAGGAGTTAATAAATATGCGGCAAGGTATTCTTAAATAAACTGTCAATTTGATAGTGGGAACAAATAATTGGATGTCCTTTTTTAGGAGGGCTTAGTTTTTTGTACCCAGTTTAAGAATACCTTTATCATGTGATTCTAAAGTATCCGGAGAATATCTGTATGCTTTGTATGCCTATGGTTATGCATAAAAATCCCAGTGATAAGAGTATTTATCACTGGGATTTTTATGCCCTTTTGGGCTTTTGAATGGAGGAAAATCACATGAAAATTATTAATATTGGAGTTTTAGCTCATGTTGATGCGGGAAAAACTACCTTAACAGAAAGCTTATTATATAACAGTGGAGCGATTACAGAATTAGGAAGCGTGGACAGAGGTACAACGAAAACGGATAATACGCTTTTAGAACGTCAGAGAGGAATTACAATTCAGACGGCGATAACCTCTTTTCAGTGGAAAAATACTAAGGTGAACATCATAGACACGCCAGGACATATGGATTTTTTAGCAGAAGTATATCGTTCATTATCAGTATTAGATGGGGCAATTCTACTGATTTCTGCAAAAGATGGCGTACAAGCACAAACTCGTATATTGTTTCATGCACTTAGGAAAATAGGTATTCCCACAATCTTTTTTATCAATAAGATTGACCAAAATGGAATTGATTTATCAACGGTTTATCAGGATATTAAAGAGAAACTTTCTGCGGAAATTGTAATCAAACAGAAGGTAGAACTGCATCCTAATATGCGTGTAATGAACTTTACCGAATCTGAACAATGGGATATGGTAATAGAAGGAAATGATTACCTTTTGGAGAAATATACGTCTGGGAAATTATTGGAAGCATTAGAACTCGAACAAGAGGAAAGCATAAGATTTCATAATTGTTCCCTGTTCCCTGTTTATCACGGAAGTGCAAAAAACAATATAGGGATTGATAACCTTATAGAAGTGATTACGAATAAATTTTATTCATCAACACATCGAGGTCAGTCTGAACTTTGCGGAAAAGTTTTCAAAATTGAGTATTCGGAAAAAAGACAGCGTCTTGCATATATACGTCTTTATAGTGGCGTACTGCATTTGCGAGATTCGGTTAGAATATCGGAAAAGGAAAAAATAAAAATTACAGAAATGTATACTTCAATAAATGGTGAATTATGTAAAATCGATAAGGCTTATTCCGGGGAAATTGTTATTTTGCAGAATGAGTTTTTGAAGTTAAATAGTGTTCTTGGAGATACAAAGCTATTGCCACAGAGAGAGAGAATTGAAAATCCCCTCCCTCTGCTGCAAACGACTGTTGAACCGAGCAAACCTCAACAAAGGGAAATGTTACTTGATGCACTTTTAGAAATCTCCGACAGTGACCCGCTTCTGCGATATTATGTGGATTCTGCGACACATGAAATCATACTTTCTTTCTTAGGGAAAGTACAAATGGAAGTGACTTGTGCTCTGCTGCAAGAAAAGTATCATGTGGAGATAGAAATAAAAGAGCCTACAGTCATTTATATGGAAAGACCGTTAAAAAAAGCAGAGTATACCATTCACATCGAAGTTCCACCGAATCCTTTCTGGGCTTCCATTGGTCTATCTGTAGCACAGCTTCCATTAGGGAGCGGAGTACAGTATGAGAGCTCGGTTTCTCTTGGATACTTAAATCAATCGTTTCAAAATGCAGTTATGGAGGGGATACGCTATGGCTGTGAACAAGGATTGTATGGTTGGAATGTGACGGACTGTAAAATCTGTTTTAAGTATGGCTTATACTATAGCCCTGTTAGTACCCCAGCAGATTTTCGGATGCTTGCTCCTATTGTATTGGAACAAGTCTTAAAAAAAGCTGGAACAGAATTGTTAGAGCCATATCTTAGTTTTAAAATTTATGCGCCACAGGAATATCTTTCACGAGCATACAACGATGCTCCTAAATATTGTGCGAACATCGTAGACACTCAATTGAAAAATAATGAGGTCATTCTTAGTGGAGAAATCCCTGCTCGGTGTATTCAAGAATATCGTAGTGATTTAACTTTCTTTACAAATGGACGTAGTGTTTGTTTAACAGAGTTAAAAGGGTACCATGTTACTACCGGTGAACCTGTTTGCCAGCCCCGTCGTCCAAATAGTCGGATAGATAAAGTACGATATATGTTCAATAAAATAACTTAGTGTATTTTATGTTGTTATATAAATATGGTTTCTTGTTAAATAAGATGAAATATTTTTTAATAAAGATTTGAATTAAAGTGTAAAGGAGGAGATAGTTATTATAAACTACAAGTGGATATTGTGTCCTGTATGTGGAAATAAAACACGATTAAAGATAAGGGAAGATACTGAATTAAAAAAATTCCCCCTCTATTGTCCGAAATGCAGACAAGAAAATTTAATTGAAATAAAGCAGTTCAAAGTAACTGTGATTACAGAGCCAGACGCAAAGACGCAGAGCCGATAAAATGAGATTAATACAATCTCATTTTATCGGCTCTTTCCGTTATGTATGGATTCTTTTAATTAGTCTTCGATGTTTCTTGCTTCGTTGATACCGCTGGCTAAAGATTCCATTAAGGATAGTTCTTTGTCTGTAAAGCTATCCATGTATTTCTCTATCTGTAATCGTCGGGTGCTTTTTACCAAGTTATTAGCAGGTAAGAAAAATTCATCAACGGAAACATGAAGTAACGATACAAGGTCATAAAGAACTTGTATGCTGGGGTGTTGCCCTTTATTTTCAATATTAGTTAAGTACCGTGGGTCAATTTCAATCAATGCTCCCACTTGTTCACGAGTTAAACCTCGTTTCAATCGAGCTTCTTTAATGGCTAAACCAAAGGCTCTAAAATCATATTTATCTTCTTTTTTACGCATAGTAGACCACCTCTATACATTTTATTGTTCCTACTGAATTAAAAACAGGTATAGAAAAACGTGTTATATGGTTTATAGGTTTATATTTAATAAAAAGCACTACTAAACGCCAATAAAAAAAACCGTTATATGGTAGTGCTATTTACGCTGTTAAAATATTGTATATTACTTCCAAATGGCGGTTTGTTGGAGGTCAACGTCGCCATGAAGTACATCATATACAATAAATTTCCTTACATTGGGTTCTTGTCAAAAAAAGTCGTCTATCTGCAATAGATAAGTACGTCCACCAATGTGGTTTTATAAATCATATAGATAGAATAACAGAAGCATGTAAACAGAGAAATAAATCTGTTTATATGCTTTTTTGGCTATTCAGAACTTTTTTACAAAGTTTATTTATCAGTAATGCAACAAATCCCCCTTTCACATTGGGACTAAGAGTGAAAGGAGATAAACGAGCAAGGCTCACTTCCTTTCCTAGACAGAAAGGGGGTGAGAAACATGAAACCATCTTCTTTTCAGACCACAATAGAAAATCAGTTTGACTATATCTGTAAACGTGCTATGGAAGACGAGCGAAAGAATTATATGCTTTATCTTTCAAGGATTGCAAAGCGTGAGGTGTCCTTTTCGGATGTTGGCGATTATCTTGTTAGCCAGTTTGCGACAACAGATAACTATTCAACTGACTTTCAGATTTTTACACTCAATGGGTTATCAGTAGGCGTTGAAAATGATTTGTTGAGTGAAGCATTACGTGAGTTGCCAGACAAGAAACGTGAAATTCTACTGCTGTTTTACTTTATGGACATGAGCGATTCAGAAATTGCAGACCTGTTGAAATTGAACCGTTCTACTGTCTATCGGCATAGAACCAGTGGACTAGCCTTAATTAAAAAGTTTATGGAGGAATTTGAAGAATGAAAACACAATATCCTATGATTCCCTTTCCTCTCATTGTAAAGGCAACAGATGGCGATACCGAAGCGATTAACCAGATTCTACATCATTACAGAGGGTACATAACGAAGCGTTCCCTACGACTTATGAAAGATGAATATGGCAATCAAAGTATGGTCGTTGATGAAGTCTTACGTGGAAGAATGGAAACCAGACTGATTACAAAGATTTTGTCATTTGAAATTAAGTAATATCCTCTCTCCTTTCGTGGAAGCGTGCTAAACCATTCCACGCTTCCCGAACAGGGAGGTTTGTTATTCCACCAAAGCATATTGAGCTTTCAATGTGTTTTGATAGGCTAACGAGCCATTGTTCTTTGAAAACTGAATAAAAGTAATCGAATACGTTTCGATAAGAAAAGAGCCAACGGAACTAACCGCCATGACCTATCTTATAAAGATAGCGAGCGATTCATGTTAGTGATCCGAGAAGCAATCTTTAGCAGGATTGCCTGCAACGACATTCTTATCGTGATAATGATACTCCCATACAGTCAATAGTCCGAGCGTGATAAAACCGTCGCAGGCAATGAGTATGGCTACATGAGAACCATGCAGGGGTGGAACTCCCGTGAGCTTTGCTAAAGCTGTTCGATTGCTGGTAAAACAACTTTTATGAAATCCAAATAAGTGATTTGGAAAGGAGGATTTTATGAAGCAGACTGACATTCCTATTTGGGAACGTTATACCCTAACCATTGAAGAAGCGTCAAAATATTTTCGTATTGGCGAAAACAAGCTACGACGCTTGGCAGAGGAAAATAAAAATGCAAATTGGCTGATTATGAATGGCAATCGTATTCAGATTAAACGAAAACAATTTGAAAAAATTATAGATACATTGGACGCAATCTAGCGTCGCCAAAGGGTCTTGTATATGATAAAATAGTATTAAGTCGTATCAAGGCTCTTTCCATAAAGGAAAGGAGCAAATGCCATGTCAGAAAAAAGACGTGACAATAAAGGTCGAATCTTAAAGACTGGAGAGAGCCAACGAAAAGACGGAAGATACTTATACAAATATATAGATTCATTTGGAGAACCGCAATTTGTTTACTCGTGGAAACTTGTGGCTACAGACCGAGTACCAGCAGGAAAGCGTGATTGTATCTCACTTAGAGAGAAAATCGCAGAGTTACAGAAAGACATTCATGATGGTATTGATGTTGTAGGAAAGAAAATGACACTCTGCCAGCTTTACGCAAAACAGAACGCTCAAAGACCAAAGGTTAGAAAAAACACTGAAACTGGACGCAAATATCTTATGGATATTTTGAAGAAAGACAAGTTAGGTGTAAGAAGTATTGACAGTATTAAGCCATCAGACGCTAAAGAATGGGCTATTAGAATGAGTGAAAATGGTTATGCTTATCAAACCATCAATAACTACAAACGTTCTTTAAAGGCTTCATTCTATATTGCTATACAAGATGATTGTGTTCGGAAGAATCCATTTGACTTTCAACTGAAAGCAGTTCTTGATGATGATACTGTCCCTAAGACCGTACTAACAGAAGAACAGGAAGAAAAACTGTTAGCCTTTGCAAAAGCTGATAAAACCTACAGCAAAAATTATGATGAAATTCTGATACTCTTAAAAACAGGTCTTCGTATTTCAGAGTTTGGTGGTTTGACACTTCCAGATTTAGATTTTGAGAATCGTCTTGTCAATATAGACCATCAGCTATTGAGAGATACTGAAATTGGGTACTACATTGAAACACCAAAGACCAAAAGTGGCGAACGTCAAGTTCCTATGGTTGAAGAAGCCTATCAAGCATTTAAGCGAGTGTTAGCGAATCGAAAGAATGATAAGCGTGTTGAGATTGATGGATATAGTGATTTCCTCTTTCTTAATAGAAAGAACTATCCAAAAGTGGCAAGTGATTACAACGGCATGATGAAAGGTCTTGTTAAGAAATACAATAAGTATAACGAGGATAAATTGCCACACATCACTCCACATAGTTTGCGACATACATTCTGTACCAACTATGCAAATGCAGGAATGAATCCAAAGGCATTACAGTACATTATGGGACATGCTAATATAGCCATGACGCTGAACTATTACGCACATGCAACATTCGATTCTGCAATGGCAGAAATGAAACGCTTGAATAAAGAGAAGCAACAGGAGCGTCTTGTTGCTTAGTAGTACAAATGAATTTACTACTTATTTACCACTTCTGACAGCTAAGACATGAGGAAATATGCAAAGAAACGTGAAGTATCTTCCTACAGTAAAAATACTCGAAAGCACATAGAATAAGGCTTTACGAGCATTTAAGAAAATATAAAAAGATAATTAGAAATTTATACTTTGTTTAATATACAAATAATATTATTTTTAATTCTATTATTTATTTTCATGATTACTTCTATAATTAAAAATCATTCCGCTAATTAATATACACAGTGATAAAACAACACCACCTATTTTTATTGGTGTTGTAAAATCTCCATACAAAAATGATCCTATTAACCCAACTCCAGCACCAATCAGTAATGGATAAATAATTTTTTTTGCCATAATTATCTCTCCCTTTATTATCATTACGAATTCATTATAACATATTTTGTAAATACCGTACTGTTCAATTTTCAAAGATCATTTCCGTCCCACTTTTCACATATTACTTCAAAAAAATACCGCATATTCAATTTGAACATTGCGATTTTTAAACATAACATTTATTTTTCACTTCATAATTTAATTATCTATAAACTAAATTTTATTGATTCCTATTCAAAATAAAAAACTTCTTCAAACTTTTTATCTAATGCAATACATAATATTAATGCTAACTTTGCTGTTGGATTGAATTGCTCAGTCTCAATAGAACTTATTGTATTCCTAGAAACTCCAACACGATTTGCTAAATCAGTCTGTGTCATACCTTTTTCAGCTCTTATAGATTTTAAATTGTTGTTAAGTTCTAAGTTATGATTACGTTCCATTGCTAAGAGCATCTCCTACAAAAACTATAATCATAATAATTCTTTCTAGAATTACTAAAATCATAGCTACTTTTTCAAAAGATGATTGTTTTCTATCACTTTTTATAAAGCTGTATAAACATTTACCTATTACCATACTTATTAAAACTACTTTTGCAGAAGATGTATCATATGATTTAAGAAAGGAAAGACACATAACAAATATAAATCCTATTGTTCCAGTTATATATCCTCATTCAATAGCTAGTCTATCTGTATTTTTTTGACGCTCATCTCCTAGAAAATTTTCTTTTCTACTCTTTTCTAAAATTTGATTTTTATCTATAATCATCCTCCTTTACAAGTGCACTTTATATTTATAACATATCATACCAAGTATACTTGTTAACGACTATTATTAGTTTCTATAATTCATAGTATATTAGCGCCACTTACAAACTTCTCGTTTATCTTTTTTTATATTTATAAAATCATATAAACTTTGGACTTATAATAAGATAGATTTTATCCTAGAATCATTTTTTACAAAATCAAGAGTCTTATCTTTCTTAATTGCCTCTTTCACCATTTTCTCGTATTTATCTTTACTAATGCTTGAATTTACATTAAACTTCATATGTCTATATAATTTTGACTTCATAGAATTATTCATACTATTTGCTTCACTGACTATTTTTATAATCATTTCTATAGTTTTATCTTTATCACGTTTTTCTTTTGCTAAGGATAAGTCTAATTGATATTTATAGTATTCACCAAACTCAAATACTTCAATAATCTTTTTACAAAACTCAACATACTCTTCTGCTTCGTTAAATTTATTTTCTTTATATAATAGGTTTATTATAAAAGATAAAATTCCAAATACTTCATGAGAATCTTTCCATAACTTACTTTCATAAATGCTATAGGCTTTCTCATATTCTCCACTACTTTCAAATAATAATGCCTGCTGAATTTTTTTATCTATATCTATCTCTGGAATCTTATCTAATATTTCTTGAGCCTTCTTATATTCTTTTTTCTCTCTATATATTGCCGATAGGTCTAGTTTAGCCATAGAAGCTATTTTTTCTTTATTGCTTGATGCTACAAGTTCAAGCCACTCAATAATTTTAGTTTCATATTTATATTTATCCTCAATACTAGGTTCTAATAAATATATTCTTAACACTGTTGATATCCCAATTGTTAGCTCATCACAATTGGGATATTGTTTAATTAAAGCACAGCTTCTTTCAAATCCTTTTTTAAACCCTTCCTTGGATATTATTTCACCTATCTCTTTTGTAATTTCTTTCACTTCTGTGTCTGTTAACTCCTTATTAAATTCCAATAAAGTATTAACATCAATTTTTAATACGCGTGCAAGAGAAGATAGTAAAGTTATATCTGGATATGATATTCCATTCTCCCATTTATTAACTGCTGGTGCACTTATATTTAGATAATTAGCGACTTGCTCTTGAGTAAGATTTTCCTTTTTCCTATAATATCTAATTACTTCATTTATTTTCATAATAGCCCCCTATTTATATCATCCATTAAGTTTGAATTTGTTAATTAAATAATATCAAAGCTATCTATTTTAAACAATTGAAGTGTTTTCATATTTTTTTCACAAAAAATAACTGTTAGTTATTTTAATATTCCAACAAAGATACTACACTCTTGCTTATTATATATTTTTTTCACTTACAAAAATCACCTCACTTATTTATGGTATGGTTCATCATTAATTATTCTAAACCACTACCTAAAATATTCTGCTCACATTAATTAACTATTTAAAACAATACTTAAATATACATTTATGCAGATAAAATTTCTAAAAAAACAATTTAGAAATTTGAAATTGCTAGAATAAAAAAGATTTTATGATATCAAAAGATGCTGTTGATAGTTTTTGTTTTACTTATAAAATTAGAAAAGAGACTTATTAATTCAAGCCTCTTATTCTTATTTGCTATTCTATTTTCTCTGTTTTATCAAATTAAACATTTTCTCATAGCTCCCCCTTCAAACTCAAATTAATTTCATACTTATTTATCTACTCTATAAACTTAAATTTGCTATAATAAACTTTCATTAAGTCTTAAGGATTTATAAATATAATAATTAACATAATTGCAGATGCTAATGCAACTATAAATGCAATAACTACTGTTAGTGTTGCATATTCTCCACTATTTTGTAAGTCATCTCTAAAAAATCTTGAAATTCTTGCATCTGTGTATTTAACATCAATTATTGTACTTTTTTCCTCTCCTCCATCTGGAGAAATAATCCTACCATGCACTACAAAGTCCCCCAATAATATTGGGTCATTTACTACTCCGTATGGCAAGTTCCCTATTAATTCAATATAATATGGTTCTATATGTTTATCAGGATACTTTTCTTTTAATATATTCTTTAGTCTATTTTTATCTTTATCTACTTTAAAAACTGGCCCAGTATTTCCGCTAGTTCTTTCAACTTTTATACTAATATCTTCACTTGTTAATGGAACCTTTGGTGTTATTCTCACGGGAATAAAATAAAATGCTAATATTCCTATACTAATTAATAATATAACAATTAAAACTTTTTTTATCTTTTTCATATTAGCAGAGCTCCCTTCAACACCTATTAACTTCCTAAAATTATTTATTAAATTTCTAATTTTATACCTTTGTAAAATTATACTCTTTCTTTTCTTATCTCATATGTAGATTATATACTTGATAAAAATATTATACTAAGCCATAGGTATATTAATGCTATACAACAAATAAATATATTTGCTGATGTATTATTCTTATTATCTCTAATCTTATATAGAATAGAAATCACATTATTCACCAAAAGTACTATACATATAATACCAATAAGTAACACACAAAATATCATTTTAACTCTCCCATTATATAAATCTATAATAAACTTAACGCTAAACTTAATTATTTAATAACTCAATTACTTTCTTAATAGAATCTTTATCTTTAAAGTTATTTGATATCCTAAACATCAATTCAGATCCATTTTCTTCTTTAAATACTTTTTTTAATTTTTCTTTATTATTAAGCATAACTTCCTTTATCTGAATAAATAAATATTCAATACTTGTAGGCCACTCATCTGAAGGAACACCTTTATATTCATTTAATGCAATATATGCCTCTTGTGCAGTAACAATACTTGCATACTCTTGCAAATAGTTTTTATCATTTTCTATATTTCCAGCAGTAGTAGCAAACTTTTGAATATGCTGTCTTGTAATTCTTGATAAGTTTTCTTTATAATTATTAATTTTATAATTCTGATAAAAAATATATCCAAATAGAATTATGAATACTATTCCCATCAAAATAAGTTTGGACTTATTCTTCAATATATCACCCCCTCTACCTGGTAATTATAAACAAACTAACCTGTAATTTGAATATTTTAAAGCTATATTTTTTATATTTCCTTGATATAATCACTTAATATCCCTTCCATTTTTATAGCATTATTGTTATAACAAGTAGAAGGATTTCTACAAACAAACTTGATATATTTGTAATAAAATATAATAATTTAACAAAAAATTCGTTGACAAAGACCTGAAAACGATTATAATAAAAAATATAAATCCGAACTTGTTATAACAAGTTCAAATATATACATTAGAAAGGAAGATAAAAAATGAAAAAATTTTACTTGTTTTGTAGTGCAGGTATGTCCACAAGTATGCTTGCAAAAAAGATGCAAAATTGCGCCAATGAAAATAACTTAAAAGTTGAAATTAAAGCTTTTTCAATATCTGTTATGGATGATATTGTAAAAACTGAAAATCCAGATTGTATACTGCTTGGTCCACAAGTTAGATATTTATTAGATGAAACTATAAAGAAATATAGTCCAATACCAATTATGGCTATTAACATGATTGATTATGGAAAAATGGATGGAGAAAAGGTATTAAAGTCTGCAATCTCTTTATATAAACAAAGTAATAAATAGATGACATTAAATAAAATAGGTATTTGTTTAAACATTTTTATAATTATAGTATTTATTAGGAGTGATAAAATGAAAAAAAGACTACTAGATTATGGAGGACAAGATTTTTTAAATGTATCTCCAATTGATTTAAAACAAAGTATTTTAGCATCAGAAGGAAGAACTATAATGGCAGAAAACGTTCCAACTGGAGGATGCTTTCTAAATGGAGTTACTAACGCTGAAATTGAAAGAGCTGCTGGAGCTGATTTAATAATGTTCAATGCCTTAGATTTATTTGAACCTAAAATAGCAGGTGTACCTAATAATATAAAAACAGATGAACAAATTACTTGGGTAAAACAAGCAATAGCAAGACCTATTGGTATTAATCTAGAACCAGTTGACTATAATGCAAAAATGAATGAAAATCGTTCAGAAATTTCAATTGGTCGTATAGTATCCCCTAAGACGTTAGAACTAGCAGATAAGTATGGTTTTAGTTTTATATGCTTGACAGGAAATCCAGGAACAGGAGTATCTAACTCAGCAATTAAAGAGTCTATAAAAATGGCAAAAAAATATTATAGCGGATTAATTATTGCAGGTAAAATGCATGGAGCAGGTGTTGATGAACCAGTTATGAATGTTGATATTGCTAAGGAATTTATAAACGAAGGAATCGATATACTACTAGTTCCAGCACCATATACAGTTCCATATTTTAGAGAAAAAGATTTATATGAAATTGTAACTTTAGTAAAAGAATTTAATAAAGGCAAATCAATTGAAGATAAAATTTTAGTTATGACTGCTAATGGTACTAGTCAAGATTCTGCTGATATTGAAACAATTAAAAAAATTGGTTTAGTATCAAAAGCTTGTGGAGCTGATTTACAACATATAGGAGATTCATTTAATGGGATATGTTTACCAGAAAACATATTTGCATTAGGACAAGCTATCAGAGGAAGAAGACATCAACTAATAATGTTATCCAGGTCTAATATTCGTTGATTATGAGGTGAGATTAATGAGGAATAAAGCCAGTTTTGAAAGTAAAATCCAAATTTTTGCTGGTAAATTTACGTCGCAAAGACATTTGATTGCATTAAGAGATGCTATGACTACCGTTATGCCATTAATTATAATTGGTTCTATATTTATGTTAATTGCACAATTTCCATATAAACCATTTACTGATTTTTTAAACTCAATAGGTTTACAGGCAATTTTAAATAAGGCTAGTGATGCTACTTTTGGAATATTGGGATTTGCCGTAACTTTTACAGCTGCTTATAATTTAGCAAACTATTATAAATTAAATACAATATCAGCAGGATTAATATCTCTTTCTTCATTTATATTATTAACACCAGTTATAACAGGTGAATCTGGGACAGGATTCCCAATAAAATACTTGGGAAGTTCAGGGCTTTTCGTTGGAATATTTGTTGCAATAATAAGTACAGAAGTTTTCAGATGGTTTGTTGTTCGTAATATTATGATCAAAATGCCAGACTCAGTTCCACCAAATGTAAGTAAAGCATTTTCATCCATTATACCAGGATTAGCAGTTATAGTTTTTTGGTTACTAGTATTATTAGGGCTTAATGCATTTGGAATTGATAATATTCATGATTTAATAGCAGATACAATTGGAGCATTATTAGGTGTATTAGGTAGTACACTTCCAGGAATAATATTTGTTATATTTGTACAGTGTTTTTTCTGGATGTTTGGTATTCATGGAGCTCAAGTTACTGCGCCTATAATAGAACCTCTACTTCTTCAGAATTCTGATATTAATCGTATAGCATATCAGGCTGGACAAGAATTACCAAATATTATAACATATGAATTTTTATATAACTTTGTATTTATGGGAGGGGCTGGATGTCTTTTTGCTTTAGCACTATTGCTATTCTTTAAGTCAAAGAGTAAAGAAAATAAAGCATTAGGGAAAATGTCCTTAGCTCCAGTAAGTTTTCAAATTGCCGAACCAGTATTATTTGGTAATCCTATTATAATGAACTTAAAAATGGTTATACCTTTTATCTTAGCACCTGTTATTACAGCTATTATTACGTATTTTGCAATGGATTTTGGATTTGTACACAAACCAATTGGAGCTGTAATTCCATGGACTACCCCTCCAATTATCGCAGGATATTTGGCAACAGGGGGTTCCATAAGTGGTGCAATAATACAAATCATAACCATAGCAATAGATGTATTAATTTACTATCCATTCTTTAAAATAGACGATAGATCTAAACTTTTAATGGAACAAAATAAAACTAATGATGTAGATAGTTTTAATTTGGATGATATAGATTTATAAGCTATAATAAATGGGGGGGATTATTTATCCCCTCATTTTAAATATACAAACAAATAATATTGATATTATAATAAATTAAGTAGAGGTGCTGAGTTTGCTTAGTAGTGAAAATAAACTTCCTTTATATCTTCAATTAGTTAAAACTTTAAAAAAACAAATTAAAGAAAATATGAAGGAAAATGATAAAATACCATCAGAAAAAGAAATTTGTGATATGTACTCTGTTAGCAGAACAACAGTGAGGCTTGCAATGGCTGAATTAGAAAAAGACGGCTTTATATATCGATTACAAGGAAAAGGATCTTTTGTATCAGATTTAAAAAAAGTATCCTCAAATTCATTTATTGAAGTTGATGAGAGAAACATATTAGAAAAGCTATATTATAATTTATATGAATATATATTAATTATGTTTGGGATGACGTCAATTTTTGATAAAGATATAACAAGTTTAGCTGAAGAAATGAAAGCTTTACTTATGCAATACTTAGTAATAATAAACGATAAAAAATCAATTTTAGTAGATTATTACTTTTTAGATAATAAATTTAATAGTATTGATAAAAGTTCTTTAGAAGTTAATAGTATTGATGATCTGCTAGATAAAATGGAGATAAAGATAAATAGAGTAGAAGAAAATTATATAATCGAGTCTGCATCACAAGAATTAAGTAATAAATTAGATATAGAAATTAATCATCCCTTATTATGTGTTAAAAAAAAGTTTTATGATTCAAATAACGAAATTATACTTATTTCTATAAAGCATATTGTAACAGAAAGATATACTTATACCAACTTTATTAAGAACTAATTTTAAGAAACTTAATGTTTCGAGATAAAAAATAGATTCTGAAGAATAAACTCTTTTTTATTAAAAAGTATCTTTAGTAAATAACAAGATCCAGTGCTATGGAGCACTGGATCTTGTTATTTAAATACTTCGTATTATCTTAGAATAGCACACTAAAAAATACCGCATATTCAACATTAAATAATACGGTATTTCTATAAATATATTTTTATTTTCTTAATTATTATGATTCTTCTTTATCACCTATATATCCTTTTTTTCTAGAATAAAATTCTAAAATGTAGTTTAATCCCCAAAAAATTATTGGAGTCAAAATAATAAATAAGAATTCATTTTTACTAAATATATACCATGTAATGTAAAAAATAAGTAATAAGAATGAATTACATAATCCCAAAATTAATTGTATAGTATAATAATGAGAATTTAGAATAGCATACTTATCACTTAACATATAAATAGTTTTTTTATTTTTGTAGCACATAATGTTGTAAACAATAAATATCGTTGCAATAATACACCCAAGAGAAAACAATAAAATCATAATAACTCTCCTTTATATTGTTAAACAGCATAGTCAATTACAAATCAATTATACCATATAATGAGCTTCAAATTTCAGTTTAATTTAAGTTTTTCTTATATCAATCCATAGGATTCCGATTAATAATGAAGATATATTTATGAGAATTCTACTAGGTACTTTATTTTTTCAATAACCGTTCATTAAAATAATCTATATTTTCTATGGAGTATATATACAAAGGCAAATTGCTTTGTTTTTCATCTTTATATGAGATAATCCATTCAGCACCTTCTTTAATTCCTCCAATTGTGAATAAACCTAAGCAATCTAATTTACCTTCTGAGCCTACTGGAACATCCCCTATGTTTACACCAGAAACAGAACCAAAATCAACAATTTTAACTTGAATCATTTTGGTTTCAGGATCTTTTGAAATTACTTCCACACGCAAATATGCGTAATCTCCATTTAATTCAGGTAGATCATTTGAAGATTTATCTGTAGCTGGTTGAGATTTCATGTTTAAGCAACCTGTTAATATTAGCAGACACAGTATAAAAATAGATATAATTAATAATATTTTTTTCATATATATCTTTCCTTTAAACTCCAATTTATCCAGATCAAATCATACTTATGAGTCTATTATAGCATATTTTGTAAATACCGTACTATTCAATTTTCAAAGAACACTTAGCTCTCACTTTCTACATATTATCTACAAAAAATATCGCATATTCAATTTGAATACTGCGATATTTAAAATAATTAATATTTAATTCATATAATACTTATTAGCAGCTTGAGAATCACTAATTAATATTATGTATTGAAAATATTTTATTTGTGGATTGTTATCATTTAAATATATATCCTTTTTATTATAAATGCTATCTTCATAGTTTAATTTTAATAAAACAGTGGACTTATCATCTGGAAAGAAATATGAATCTATACGCTCAGTTAATTTAGAGTCTACATTCAATCCTTGTGGTATGTAACTATGACTATTGTTATATTCATAGTTTATACTAATAACCTTATCCTTTGTTTTTTCATAATTATTTTGTAAATATGCTGCTAATGATTTTGTATTAGGACTTAGATTAGTATGGGCACCTCCAAATTGACCAAAGAATTTTCCTTTAGGCAAGTACTCATATAATTCAATAAAATTATTAATCAACAATTCTTCTCTATCTAATTGACCTTCACTAACAGCTAAATTTTTCAATGTAAATGTCAAGTCAAAATAGTGTTTCCCTAAGTATTTTTCTATTTCCTTTTCTCCATCACTTAATAACTGAATTGATTCTTTTGATTTATCAATATAGGTACTTTTAGAAAGCTCTTTTATTACAGAAATAAATTCTTCTGTTATATCGTCTGTAGGTTCAGCTGTTGGAAGTAATGACCTAATGTACTTTATTGCTACAAGTGGATTTTCTTTATCTATACCAATAAACCTTAATTTTTTTTCTTCTTCTAATGTTACATTATACTCATAGACACCTTTCAAAAAATTATAGTTTTCCATGGTGTAACTCATAGTTCCTCTTATTTTATAAAATAAATCTTCCAGTATTGATTCATCTCCAGTATCTAAGTAAATATTTAAATACTGCGCACTAGCATAACCATCTTCATATAATATATATTTAATATTTCCTCTTTCTACAAAATATTTCAATAGATATAGATTCATATCAATAGATTTTACAGAACCATGCGATTCTCCAGCAATAAAAATTTCATTATTCTCAAGATCACTTTCAAATAGTTCTAATGCTTTAAAAGTAACATCAGTTGTATCTATTGTTGTCTTAACTTTATATAACTCTTGTTTACATTTGTATCTATGTGAATACATTTTTACTTTTGGTATAAATGAAATTACTATGCAAATTAAAATAGAAATTGCAATAACAAATAAAACGTTCACTTTCTTTTTCATTTTCTGCTCCTCCATAATATTTACCTACTATTTATTTGACTCACAAAATAATTCACACTTCAAAATCAGTAAGTGTAAAAATTTCACCCCTGAACTTTAATTTTAATACTATTATTAGCTAATTAAATACACATATATAATAACATTTTTTGTAAGTACTGTATTATTCAATTTTCAAATATCGTTTAGTTCACAATATATAAATAGCTTGTACCATCTTAGTATTTGTATATAAAAATACCGCATATTCAATTTGAATAGTACGGTATTCTTACTAATTTATATTTAATTTTATCTTAGTAATATATTAAGGATTCTTACTCAAAATCTAATGGAATTTACAATTTTAGTTTATTCGTATTATGGCTACTAGCCTTCTTACTTACAATCAGATAATAAGCTGAATTTGTATGCTACTCAAACTATGTGTTTTAATACTCAATAATCTGCAACACGGTGTTTTGGCTATCACAAAGAATTTCTATAAGTGATTCTTCAGTTCTTTCAAACTTAAAGTAAGCTCTAGCCAAAGCAAATACTCCTTCAAAATCATTTTCTTTCATAACGTTTATTGCCCTATTATAGATATTCTGGTCATAGCGAAATATCCTATTTTCTTGAACTTCAACTTCTAATAGTTTTACTTGTTCCTTAGTAAAATCACCACAGTTGATGCAATCATCAAGTGCATATTGGATAGCCTCTTGTTTGGAATCACAATAATAAACACAGTTTAATCTGCTACATGAATGTTCAGCAAACTCTGTTTGTCTTACATATTCAAATATTGCTTCAACAGCATCTTTTCTAAAGTTCTCATGTTTTCTCAATTTTAAATCACAAAGTTCACGAGAAAAATACATACATGCATAATAAGTTGCTTTAAATACTGAAATATTTTCTCTTAGAGCCAAAATAAAAGGTTCCACAAACCTATAATGTCCTGCAAAATCATTTTTTAAACTTTTATCACCATTATACGAATCTACTGAATAATGATATAATTTCATAAAATTTCCTCCCAAATTCTTATTTATCTATCAACTACTACTTCCCCTCTTAATCTAATAATGGAGTCATTGCTTTAACGCTATTTCCAACACTTATTAAGTAATTAACACCTATCTGAGTATTAACAACAATATATAATACACAAACGCAAAAACCTAATGACTGTTCTTCTTTATTACAACTATCTCCCATATTATTAGATTTTATCTAAAATAAAAAAGATTAGAATCTCCTAAGCTCTTTCTAACAATCTACTTACTTATATGGTCCTTTAAGACTTTATATAAACACTAATTTTTAAATACTTATTAATTTATAAAGTCAATAATAAAATTACCCCTAATATAAATACAAAAAAATTAGTTACTTGTCCCAAAAATTTATGCTTCATATAAATCAAACCTCCATTTCAGATATAATAATATACTAAAAATAGAATATTAATAATAATTTATAAATATCTCCTGCATTAAAGTTTCTACTTTTTCTTTCTATCATTAAGTAGTGTTATTTTTACATCAGTTTTTCCAAAAGGCTATTCAGACTATTCAACTGCTTGAAATAAAAAAGGTGGAGTGGATATTTATTTTATTTGTTCCATCGCTACGCTCCAAGTCACATGGAAACAAATATCCCCCCACTCATACTAAAGATAAGGAAATTATAAAATTATTATCCTTGACTTTATATTTTTTAATATGAAATTATAACAATACCTTTAAGTTATGGCTAATTTAAATTTTATAACTGATCTATACATTTTTAAAAAAACTAGGATTTATCTTTTCCAACTTTATTATCTCCCAATGCAATAAAACCTGCTGTAACAGCTAGTGCAAGCATTATATCATGTTCGCCAAATGGATTTATTACAATGAAATATACTAAAAATGCTGCGCAAATTAATAATACAGCTAATAGATGCTTTCACTTTTATATTTTATCTTTTTAATAATTTTAAAAAAGATAGTGAATCAACTCACTACCTTTTTTAGATTAATACTGTACTATTATAAATTTGTGTTCTCCCAAATTGTTTGTCTCATAATTTCAGGAGATGTTTGATACATTCTTTGCGATACTTCAACACTTATAATGCTACTAGTATCTTCAATAGCTTTATCAAGATTCAACTCAAAATTAAAAGTTGTACCTGGTTTCATAAGCTTACCATCATATACTTCTCCAAAATCTACAACATAATAATCTCCTACTTTTGAAACTGGTCCTGCTGGATATTGTGACCCTGTAATAGCTACCCCATCAGTCTTAATATAAACTTTCATATTCTTAACCGTTTTTGCTGCTACTTCTACACTTGACAATACTTCACCTGACTCACTTAGCTTTTCATTATTAGTTATAGACATCTTTAAAACGCCTCCTGTTCCCCATGATTGAGTTCCTGGAGTTACTGTACAACTTATATCATTATTATTATATTTTACTTCATACTTAGGTAAATCTTCTTTTCCAAACAGAGCTTCCTTAGTAGCATTTGTTAATTCATCTCTCTTAGTAGAAGTTGTAGTTGCATCTTGTGATGCCATCCAAGCAATCATACCACCAAGATTATTTTCTTTAACATACTTAGCTTTTTCTTGAATTGACCTTACATTATCGTAAGTAAAGAATGCACCTGTTTCTGGGTTATATAAATATGGAGCCTTAGCACTATCATCCCAGTACTCTTTTAATCCAGTGTACTTAGCCTTTAACTTATCTAGGGCATTGTATCCCCATACTCCACCAGCTCTTCCACCTTCACCATTCTTCAATGGAGCTTCATTAAGTGCTCCTGGTGTTGGTGTAAGGTCTGCATTCTTATTAACTACTGCAGCTTCTCCAAAAAGTCCTGGATTATTTGGGTCAACGCCCTTATCTGAAACTTGTTCCCATCCACGTGTATAATATGCTGCTCCAATAACTATTTTTTGTCTTTCTGCACCTTGAGATATATAATAATTAACACATTCATTTACTGATAATCCTTTATACTCTTCTGGTGCATTAGGATTAGCATATAATGCAGTTTGATGACCGCTTGTTGTACTCCAAGCTCCTGCCATATCATAAGTCATTATATTAGCAAAATCTACTATATCAAATAACTTATCAACATCTATACCAACCTCTATTTTAGATACTCCTGCTGGTAATGCTACAGATAATTCATAAGTTTTTCCAAGCTCTTTACCTTGTTTATTTAAGGCATTCTTTAAATCTTGTAATAACAAGATGTAATTATCCTTGTCTTGTGGACTTGCATTTGGTGTTCCTTCATCGTTTGTATTATCAGTCTTATCAGGCTCTCTATAGTCACCAGGATACTCCCAGTCTAAATCAACAAAATCCATATTTGTATATTTAATAAACTTCATAACGTTTTCTACAAACTTAGCTCTTGTTGAAGCATTTGCAGCTATTGTTGAGAAGTCTCCAGACTTAGACCATCCACCTAAAGATACACCTATCTTTAAGTTAGGATTTTCTGCTCTTAATACTTGGAATGCATTTAAGATACCACCATTAACATCACCATAAGTTACACCTGCGTTTCCTAATGGATGTCCTATAGCTGCATCTTTATCACAATAAATCAACTCACCTGAAGCATTAAAATCCATAAAAGCAAAATTTAAATGTGTTAATTTATCTGCTGGTATATCCTTTGGATAGAAATTACCTTGTCCTCCCCAAATAGACCAATCACCATAATACATTACATTACGTAACCCTGTAGTAGCTTGTGAAGTAACCTCAGTTGTATCGGAATACTTAGCTAATGCATTAGTTGGAATACCATTAGTTAACAATAAAGCAGTAATAGCACTAAATGCAACAAAAGTTTTTAAGTTCTTTTTTAACTTTCTTTTCACCATATTTTCTCCCCCCATAATTATTTTTTAATTATTAAATTCCTACAGGATTCATTCCATTAAACGTAATATTTCTTACCCCTGAGAAACATAATCCAATCATACCTTGTATTGTAACTGTTGCCCCTGGGGAAATGTTTTGCCAAGCTCCTGAAGTTAATGTAATAGTGTTAAAATCACCATTATCTTTAACACTATATGTGCCTCCCCATGAAGACTTATATACTGCAGACTTTGGTAAATCAAAGGATACAGTCCATCCTCCCTTAATTTCTTCACCAGTATGATTAGTTATATTTAAAGAATAAGTGTAGTTTGGATGATCATAATTACCTGTAAGATTAACATCTACATTAATAGGTTCTAGAGATGAATTAGAATCTTCAGGTGATTTTGCACAGTCACCCATCTTTGTTAATCCTTCACTTAACCTCTTTGTTAAGGTATCACCAAATGTATACTTTCCTTCATTAACATCTGTTGAACCTTCTACATAATTTGGATTTAAGCCATAGTCACCATTCATTACCCAAATTAATGCTCCACCAAGATTTTTGTCTTTAATATAATCTAATCTTGCATCTATAGATTTTTCGTTTTCAAAGGATAAGAATACCTTTTCATTATTTTGCCAAACATATGGCACCTTAGAAGTATCATCCCAATATACTTTTAAATCGGGATCATTTTCCATAAGATTTAATACGTGCCATAATGGATTTGCTCCTGCTGGTTCTAAATTACCATCACCATCAAGGTCATCTCCCCATATATTGTATTTTCCTGATGCTGGAGTTTTACTTGTTCCATGAAGGCCATTAGTACCACCTTGAACATTTTCCCATCCTCTTGTGTAGTATGGAATACCCATTAAGATTTTTTCAGAAGGTAAAACGCCTCTGTAGTATCTGTATGCCCAATCCATACATAAGGTTGGCATTATTTGAGCTACTGTTTCTCTATCTTCTGCATTTGGATATATACCAGCTAAGTGCTCAACAAACTCATTCCAACCACCATGATAGTCATAAGACATTACACTTAAGAAATCTAGGTATTTTGCATAAGAATTATCACTTACACCACCTAATACCCAAGGAGATGCTGTAACAGCAGCAGTTAACAAATAATCTTTTCCATCTGCTTTAGCTGCTTCATCTATCTTTTCTCTTAAAGTTTTTATTAAGATATTATATCTTTCGTTAAGCTTTGATCTTCTTGGTTCTGAAAGATCAAAATCATCTGGATTTCCTGATTGGCTTGTAGCTGAAGGATATTCAAAATCAATATCTACTCCATCAAATCCATATTGTCTTATGAATTCAACACATGAATCAGCAAAGGTGTTTATTCCTGCATCTGTATCTAGCATAGTATAAAAACCTCTTGTTCCTGCCCAACCACCAACAGAAATTAATAGATCTACGTCTGGATAACTTTTCTTCATAGTTTGTAAAACATTAAAATGTCCTTTATAAGGTAAGGAAGTATCTAATTCTACTTTCTTCCCCTTATAGCTTAGGTCATATCCTGCAAAATCCTCTTCAATTGCAGCATGCTTGTCCCCTAATGTAATTTTATTAGTGGATGGATCAACCATTGCAAAGGAATATTGGATATGAGTTATAGAGTCCCACTGTAGGTCTGTTGCATTAAAGTATCCTTGAGCTTCACTTGAATAAGCCCATTCTGGAAAGTATCCTACTATTTTTCTCTTAAGTTCATCTGAGTTTTTTTCATTTGTAACGTTAAGCTGGTGTTTTCCATCATACTTACTTTCAATTGCATTTACTCCTACTGTAACACCAGTAGATGTTAATGCAATTACTAAAAGTGCCGATAAAATTTGTTTGATTTTCATTTTGGGTCCCCCTTTTAAGTATTTTTGAACTTAATATTCACCTTAATTTTACAATATTCAGAATTTTTATTCAATTATTTTCTGTAATATTTGTGAAAAAATAACTTTTTTGATGCTTTCTGTATTTTATTATCCATAAACTTGACTTAATACAAAATATAACTATTAAAATAGGTTCAAATCTACTCTATTCAGAGTGTCTATTTTCTCTAAACCCTGAAAAACTTATAAAAATATTCTTTTACTAGATTTTATAAACTTTCCAATTAATTCGTAATTTCTACATAGATTGCACTTTCTTAGAATTGCGACATAAAAAAATACTGTAAATTCATTTTTGAATAATACAGTATCTTTATTATATTTTCGGCTTTTTCTATTTATCTCTTCAATATGCTAATCAACAAACTGGAATTTGTTAATCTGCCAAATACCTTTTTTGCTTACTTAAACCAGTTACGTATTTATCGTCAAGTTATAACTGACTACTATTTTTATACTTATCTGTATACCACTTTGGTAGGTACATCTGAAAATCGGCGTAGTCATCAAATGCCATACGACATCTCGCTACCATTCCATTGATTTCTTCTTGCCCAAATTTCTCTGCCCACTTAATAGAATATAAAGAAGCATGCGCAACATAAACTGCAAGTGTAATCCAAAAATCCTCAGGAATTCGGTCATCAAAATAAGCATCTATTTGTCCAATACAATACGGAATGCTATTTTCAATTCCAAAACTTTCAAGCTTATAGAATTCTTCATAAGGGTCTCCGATTTCCCAACGATTAAAATCAATCACACCAATTGAACCATCATTTGTATAAATAAGATTTCCTGGATGATAGTCCCCATGCATATATACAGGTTTCTGTTTCCATATTAGGTCAATGTTTTCCTTTACATAGTTAATTGCAATCTCATCACCATCAATTCGAACTTGTGACTCCTCATATCGTGATAACTGTAACAATTTCTTTGTTTTCTTTGTATCTTTTGGTATGTCATCTACATTAACCTCTATTGAATGTATTTTTTTCAAAATCTTTCCTGCCTCTCTGCCAAGCTGATACTGTTCGTTTTCTGTCAAGTCAGATAATACTTCTTCTAAATCTTTGCCTTCAATCCAAGTAAGTAACATATATACATTTTTTCCGTTATTGCAAATTCCGAAATCAATTGGTAAGGACATGGAAAAGCCAAGTTTTGAATATTTTGCTATAATCTCATATTCTTTTTTCTTTACATTATACTGTTCTACATCGGATATTCTAAGCAATAATAACTTTCCTTCTTTTGTTTTAATCAAATATTTACTATCACTTGACCACCCCCTTGAGACCTTTTCAATAGTTTCCCAATTACTGCTATTCTTTATATCCTCAAACATTTCTGCACCTCCCAAAATTCTAATTTATCTGTCTGTAACTTAATACTATTATATCATCTTTTCCAATACTATATTATTTAGTTTTCAAAGCTGATTTATGTCGTACTTTCCACATATTATCTCAAAAACAAAAAGGTATGGTGGATATTTATTTTGCTTGTTCCGTCACTATGCTCCAAGTCTCATCAAAAAAGAAGCCCTACATAGAGCTTCTTCACCCATTCTCAATAACCCTCTCTTCAAATATCCTAAGCACTTTCTTAAGCCCATAATTCTCTTCCATTAACTTCTTATTCTCCATAGCCAAAATCAAATTCCTATTAGCATATCCACTAAGGGCAATCTCCAACCTCTTAATCCTCTTCTCATCCTCTCCATTCAAACTTACCACATCCTTATACTCAATGCTTGGCCTCACTAAACTCTAAGTTCATTAGTATATCCCAAGCTTAGCCACACGTTCCACTTATTATCCCCACTGCTTGTCCACCCCTTTTTACCTTCTTACCTAAACTGTGCGAAGCACTGCTTGTCCCTTCTTCCCTTTTTTATCTTTATTAACTCTTCTTACCTATCTCAACCTATAGTTATTCTCAATCTTTTTAGGTATCTCCACCACATACCTCTTACACATTTCATATATTCTAGAGCCAACCCCTTCATCAACAGATAGGAGCTTGTCTACAGTAAACTCCGTAGAAACTATAATTGGCAAACAGTTATAATACCTGTAGTTTATAATCTCAAACATTATGTTAATATCACTCTCATTTATCTTCCCTTTAAAGAGATCATCTATAAGAAGTACATCACAAACCTGATATCTATTAATAATATTTGCATAATAATCTCCATCTAACATATTCTGCTTTATTGAAGTAACCACATCTCTGTAAGGCAAATACACAACATTTAACCCACTCTCAAGGAGATTCAAGCTTAGTGCAACAGCTAAATGAGTTTTTCCAGAGCCTACTTGACCACAAAATATAATGCTGTTATGCCTTGAATATCTTATAACCTCAAATTTTACATAATATGAAGATGCACTATCCTTAGCTTTTCTAGAAAAATCATTCCACACCTTATAGTTACTAAATGTATACTTGCACATGTCAACTTTAATTCCTGATTCCTTCCACTGTCCCTTTACCTTATTAACATTTTGACATTCACATCTCACAAACAAGGCTTGGGCATGTTCCCTAGGAATTATAATCCACCCTCTATCATGACACTTTTCACACTTATATAAGGTCTTCTGCTCTTCCTCTCTCATTCTCTGACAAAACTTCTGGCTCATTTGGTTTAAATCCACTAAACTCCCCTCCATCACTAACTCTCTTCTCCTTTGGGTACCCTTCTCTTGCCCAGTTTTTAAGAATACCATTTATATACCCCATAGTAATCTTATCTGCTTCAATAGCCTTATCAATTGCCATTTTCACATATTTAAAATCATACATGTTTAAAGCTAATCTTATTGATGATAAATTTAGAACTCCAACTTTCCCTAAAAGCTTTTCATAGTAAGACACTAATTCTATACTTTTCCTATCTATATCTTCATTCTTCTTCTTAATAGATATATTTATATATCTATTATCTTCTTCTTCTTTCTCTTTAGTTACTGTAACGTTACTTTCCATTAGGTCATTTATACTCTCTTCATTTTTCTTTTTAGTTCTACATTTTGCTACCCTTTTTCTAGTTTGCTCTCTAACTCTCTCCATGCCCTCTATATTTTGATATTTTTCCCAGTTAACAATTCTTATAATATTATTTTTGTCAATATCTATCATACCTAAGTTTCTCAGCGTCCCCACACCTAACCTAACTGAGCTTATTGGTCTATTAAATATAATAGCTAACATTTCTTCTGTGTAAGGTTTTCCTTCTGATAAAAAAATTAAACCACTAGCATTAGTCCTTGCTGCTTGAATCAGTAACCTAATCCAAATGCAAATTATAGTATCATTTTCTTGCATTGCTTCTATTAGCCTCATCTTTTCATCATGAAATATACTTGTACTTAACTTTATCCATTTTAAATCCATGGTAAGCCTTACTCCCTCAAAAAATTTATTTTTAAATTCAATTAAGCCTTCCCAAGATGCATCTAATTTCTTTACTTCACAGAAATTTATATAAGATTGTAGAATTTTGAAATTCATTCCTCCCCCTCTGATTATCCCTCATCATCTTTATTAAATAATTCATCAACAGTAAAATTCAGAGCATCTGCAATTTTATTTTTAGTATCATTTTTTATGTTATCCCCCTTATTTTGTTCAAGCCTTGAAATAATTGTTCGACATACCCCAGACTTTTCTGCCAATCTCTCTTGAGTAAACCCTTTAATGACCCTTGCAACCTTTAAATTCATCATTCCCTCCTTATAAAAGTTAATAGTTTTTACATATTTTGTTAATATTCTTTACAAAAAGTATATCTACTAATAACACTAGTTGTCAACCATTATTTTACAATTTGTAAAATTTATTAACTATTTTGTTATTTATCTCTACTTATCGTTTACTTTTTTACACATTTTGTATATAATTCCAATTGTGAGGTGTTTTTATGGATATTAATAACAAAATAAGAAAACTTAGATTTGAGTTAAATTTAACCCAACAAGAATTTGCAGATAGAATAGGTATATCTAGACCCTCTTTATCTAATTATGAAAAAGGTACTAGAATGCCTTCCATGACTGTAGCTCAAAAGATTTGTAAAGAATTTAATGTAAGTCTTAGTGACATAATTGATAAAGATTATTCAATTTCAGCATCAGACTCTAACTTATTAAAAAAAAGTAATTTATATGAATATCAAGTTAATACTAAAAAGTCAGCTGATCATATTAGTTATAAACTTTTTAGGGAATTATTAAGCTCTTTAGGTTATCCTGTAGAATCTATGGAGGATATGAAATTATTGAAACTTTATGAAGCTAGTAAAGAATTTTATCAATTTGAAATGTTTAAGATGGGTTACATACAAATTTTTGAAGATTAATAAAGGAGGTGAAATAATCACCTCCTTTAATCATTATATATAACCTTAGAAGTTATATTTGATATTAGCTTAGCTATAAATGCACCAATTAATGCAGGTATAATCCAATTAAACCCTAGATTATTAAAAGGAAGCTTGTGTATAAAACCTATACTAATACCAAAGCTATCTATAACAGTTAATGTACTAATAACAAGTGTGGTATAAGCTGCTCCCTTGAACATGCTATCAGTAGTAAATATTTTTGGCATAGAACTAAGTAAAACTAAAATGATAGCAACAGGATATAAAACTGTAAGTATTGGCACTGCAATAGCTATTATCCTATCAACCCCTAGGTTGGACATTATTGTACTGTATATGCATATCCCCATTACTAAATACTCATATTTAATTTTATTCTTTGTTAAATCTGAAAAGTATTTAGCGGTAATTGATGTTAAACTTGCTGCAGTTGTAAAACATGCACAGGCAACAATTATACCTAATAATATAGTTCCTAAGTTTCCTAATAAACCTCTAGTTATACTAGATAATAGCTCTGTTTGAGACATTAATCCATTGTAACTATTAGACATAGTTGCTCCTAAGAACGCTAGTCCACCATATACAATTATTAATCCAATTCCAGCTATTAAAGAAGCCTTAATAGTAAGACTAGCCACTTCCTTTTTATCACTGTATCCCCTACTTTTAAATGAGGCTATTATAAAGGCAACTACTCCACCCATTCCTAAGGCATCCATTGTTTGATATCCTTGTGTAAGTCCATGGGCAAATAAACTTTCTGAATTTATATCTGTTTTTATATCTCCAAGTGGAGAAATTATACCCTTCACAATTAGAACAAATAATGTAACTAAAAGTACTGGAGTTAAGTATTTTCCAATAATGTTTACAGTCTTAGATGGTCTCATTGTTAGTAAAAATACTAGAGTAAAGAAAATAATTGAAAATATAACTTTATTAAAATCACCAAATATAGGTGCTATACTTAGCTCAAAAGTTGTAGCGCTAGTTCTAGGAATAACAAGTATTGGTCCTAAACAAAGCATCATAATAAGTTCAATTGAAATACCAAACCTTTTACCTGCACGACTAGCGATATTTTGGTATGATCCTGCCTTTGCAATGGCATAAATAGATAAAAGTATTATTCCTATATCTGCCACAATAAATCCTACAAAACTAGTTAACCAATTACTACCTGAAGTTGCTCCTAAAAATGGTGGAAATATTAAATTTCCTGCCCCAAAAAAGTTAGCAAATAGCATAAATCCTATAATTAAAACATCCATTCTTTTTCTCATTACAATCCCTCTTTCTTTTGTTTATATACAGAAAAGCCACATAGCATACACTACATGGCTTCTTACTTTTTAGGATTGAAAAAGCCACATAGTAATCATCTATGTGGCTTAAAAACAACAAAAATTAGCCATCATAGATACAAACAATTCGGCCTGTATCTATGATGAATATTAATATCTATCACAAATACAAACCTAACTATAATAGCTAAAATAATACTTATTTACTTTTACTGTATTAGTTAAGTTTATATTATTAGTCATTTTGTTTTCTTCCTTCTGTAAAAATATTATTGCTTTTTAAATTATACCTATTTTCTTCCATAGAGTCAACTATAAACAAAATTCTAAACCCTCTTTTTTATATACATATAGTTATGTCTTTTAAATATAGCTGCCCATATATCAAATAATACTCTTAAGTCACTAATAGTATATCCTACTTCAAATTCAATAGTCTCATCTTCCATTATTTCAAATTCTATTAAAGGACTGCATAGCTTACGTTCCTTAACATATACAGTATGATATCCAGGTCTTAATTCAACTTCTGTCACACCATCCTCTAATAATATCTTTTTATTATTTTCAAATATTAAATATTTATTAGGTAAATGAGTACAATTCATTTTTCTTATAAATCTTGCTTTTCCCATATAATCACCTTCAAATTAGATTAAATAAACTATCTTATTTTATTTTAACACAATATGTATCATTATCCTTATACTAGCTTTCTAATTTCTACTATAAGTAAAGATAATTTTAAGACTAATATATCTGAGATTCAATCTAATCAAAGTATATTTTTATTACGAAAATATATTTAACGTATTCAACTTTAATGAAATAAATTATCTTCATTTACTGTGTTTTTGCGTTTTTTAAATAATTGATTATATGAGGTGATATTATGAAATGTCCATATTGCACTAATCCTATGGTAGATGGATCTTTAATTGGTTATCGTTATGCAAATACTTGGGAATCAAATCATCCTAATTCTAAACCTAGCTATATATACTTAAAAAGAGATAGCTATTTTAAATGGAAAAGTATTAAAAATCAAGCCTTTGTATGTCCTACTTGTAATAAAATGATTATTGATCTTGAATTTGAAGCTGATAAAAATCGTTCTAAATATTAATACTATTAAGGATCATTTATATATTTATGTAAACTTATTTTCTATTTTTTCTCAAAATTATATTTTTAAAAAGAGGATTTTTTTTTGTTATATGGAAATATATTGTATAGTTGTTAATCATATTATCAGGAGGCTATAATGAAAGAAAACAAATCTTTAGAAGTTAAAAAATTAAATGGATTATTACGTGGGGTCTTAATTTTTTATATTGTTATTTATATAATTACGCTATTAATATCACCATTAGCACTAATTATTAATAGTGATATCCATACCATCATTGGTTATTCTAAATTAGAAATATTTATTTCATCTATTTCAACAATAATAATTCTTTTTTCTTTTGCACTGATTCTTAAATGTAAAAAAATAGGTGTAGTTATATACGGAATAACTTGCATATTTTCTACAATATACGGTTTTTCTGCCTCCGATTATAGAGGAAGTATTTTAAGTCTAATTTTTATGTTTTTCTTAGGGTATCTTATTTATAAAGATAGAGCATTATTTAAATAATTACTAATAATATTGATCTATAAAACTACTTTTTAACACTATAGTCTTACTGAACACTTATTCATTATTTCGTTTGAAATAATTTTAATAAATAACTAAATGAGCTGTATCAAAATAATTCATTATTGTGATACAGCTCCATAAAATTTTTATTTATCACAAAAAATAGGCTTATGGCTAAACTCAAGAGTATTAATTAATACATTTTCACTTTCAAATACAACAATATCATTTTTCTCATTTAGTAAACCAGATGGCACATATAAATATTGTATAGGCCCCTTACTCCAGTACCTTCCAATATTAAAACCATTTATTAATATACATCCTTTACCATATTTGGAGCAATCTATAAAAGTATCATAAATATTATCTAACTCAACTGTAAAATGATAAAACATTGGTGTATCTACTTTATTTATATTACTTTTCTTAAATTTAATTTTAGAAATCATTTCTTCATCAAAAAGTAATGGATACTGTTCCCAACCACTATGGAAATGGTTATTTATCATAACCCCTCCCTTTATCCCTTTTCTTTGAGTAGGGCTGTTTAGCTTATGTCCATAATTTACTCTACCTAAATTTTCAACCAATATATCAATATTTATAACTTCATTTTCACTGCTAAATTCAATTTCTGTTCCTATTTCCTCCTTATATTGAGTAGCAATAAGTTTTTCATCAATATATATATGGCATCTATCAGAAGCATCTATAACCTTTATCTTTTCATCATGATGATAATTTTTTATTTTACTTCTATACAGCATATATCCATAGTTACAATCTAACTCTTCCATTCCCTTAGGATAAGCTGTCTTTACTTCTTTTGATATTTCAGAAGCAATAGCCATAAGATTAGCTGCCCCATCTACTTTATAACTACCAAAATTCTTTAATGCTCTTTCCCTTGGAGGTAATAGTTCTATATTAGGATATATAGATTTCATAACTTTTTGCAATTCATAATACTTATCACTTGGATTTCCCCACTCTGTTAATATAGCATCATAATCATAAGAAGTAACTTGTGGTAAATCATTATTTCCTCTTGCAGAACACCCGTTCATAAATCCAAAGTTTGTCCCACCTCTAAACATGTAAAGATTAATACTTCCTATTTCAAGCATTTCCTTTACATCCTCAGCTAGATCAATTGCATCTCTTCGTATGATATCTTCTCCCCATCTATTAAACCATCCATCCCAATATTCCATACACATTACAGGCCATCTTTTGCCATTTTCTCTCATATAATCCTTTAGCACTTCACAGTTCTCTTTTGATTTAGATCCAAAATTTCCAGATACAAAAATATCATCTTCAATTAATGATCCAGATTCTAATGCCTCAATCCATGTACCATCAGAAGTAAAAAACGGAACATCTATACCATTTTCCCTCATAATTGATGCTATAATTCTTAAATATTCCTTTTCATTACCATAAGAACCATATTCATTTTCAACTTGCATCATTAAAACAGGGCCGCCTTTAGTTACTTGATACTTAACTAATCTAGGCAGTAATTCATTATAATAATTTCTTACTTTATTAATAAACCTATCATCTGAACTTCTAAGCTTTATTTCCTTATCCTTTAAAAGCCATGCTGGAAGTCCACCAAATTCCCATTCAGCACATATATATGGCGTAGGCCTTAAAATAACATATAAGCCTATCTTTTCAGCAGTTTGTATAAACTTCTCTATATCTTTAATTCCTTGAAAATCAAATTTCCCTTCATATGGTTCATGAATATTCCAAGGAATGTACGTTTCAACTGTATTAAATCCAAGTGCTTTTAAGTTAAATAGTGTATCTTCCCATTGAGAATAATGTATTCTAAAATAATGAACAGCGCCAGATAGAATTTTAAATTTAACATCATCTAAATAAAATTCTTCTCTTATTTGAAACTTAGCCATTAAACATTCTCCTTATTAGCCATTTTAACAAAAGGTAAGTAAACTACTATAGAAATTGCTAAATTTACTAATGATAATATAATTGCTCTCCAGTCAAAGCCTGTTGAGAAGAAACCATATAATACAGGTGGCATAACCCATGTAACATTCTGAGTAACTGGTGCTACCCATCCAAAGCTTGTAGCCAAATATGAAACTGTTGCCATTAATGTAGGCGATAATATAAATGGTATAAATAAAATTGGGTTCATTACTGTAGGTAACCCATACATAACAGGTTCTCCTATATTAAATAGAACCGGAGCTATTCCGAGTTTTGCCACCTCCCTATAGTGACTATTTCTAGATTGCCAGAATATTGCTATTAATAAACCTAATGTTCCATACCATACAAACGATCCATATGATACACTTGTCCATAAATATGGAATTGGTTGATTGTTTTGGAAAGCTTCCATATTAGCTAATAATGTAACTCCAAATAATCCTTCCATAATCGGTGCCATAACGTTTCCACCATGAATACCAAAAAACCAGAATAATTGCGTTAAGAATGCTATAAGAATAACTGCAACAAAGCTTTGTGATAGGCCTAACAATGGAGTTTGAAGTACTTTATATATCCAATCAATTAATAATTCTCCAGTAATTCTATTAAATATATATACTAATATAGCTACAACATATAATGCAACAAAACCAGGAATTATTGATAAAAAAGGTTTTGCAATAGCCGGTGGAACTGTATCAGGTAATTTAATTGTCCAATTCTTCTTCATTAATTTACTATAAATAACACAAGCTATAAACCCAACAAGAATTGCAGTAAAATATCCATTTGAATTAATCTGATTTCCTGAAATAAGACCACTAACTGTAACAGAAAGACTATTTCCTTCAACAACTATATCTTTAATACCTTCAAAAAGTCCTGATAATACTTGTCTATCAGCATCAGGTAATTGAATAGTTTTAGTAATTGAATTGCCAATAGCTATTATAAAAGCTGAAAGTGCAACTATACCAGATGATAGTGTGTCTGTATTATAAATCTTAGCTATATTTACACCCAAAGAAAAAATAAATAATAACGATACTATAGCTAAACTTCCTTTAAATATTAAATTATTTATATCTACAAACCAACTGAATGTTTCTGGAATAAAAGTATTTCCAAATTGTCCAGGTACATCTACTAAAAATGCATTTAACAAAAGTGCAATAGACCCTGTCATAACAACAGGCATAGTACCTATAAATGAGTCTCTAAGAGCTATTAAGAATTTTTGATTAGCTATTTTTGAGGCAATAGGTAGTAAATACCTTTCAATGGATTCCATAATTTTATTCATTGTATCTCTCCTTACAATTATATTTTTCTTTTTGCAAAATAAAAATAATAGTTAATCGTTTTCTTTAAGCGTAGATTACAGCTATTAATAAGTTCTCTATAATTAACTTAAACTTACGATTAATTCCTTAAAAGAGATTATACTTATTAGTTAAACTAAAAGTCGCCCCTCCTTCCCTTTTATTAATTATAAATAATTATTTATATTATATATATCCCTTTTAAATCCTAATTATTAATAATAATTTATTATTATTAATTTAAAAAAAGTATAATTTACCAAAAATAATTTGTCAATATAATTTTTTTATTCTTGAGGGAATACTATAATACAAAAAAGTAGAGCGGCTATTTATTTATATCTTTTAATATGAAATTGTAATAATACCTTTGATTTATAAAAAAATTAAAATTTTATATTTTTCTAGACAGCAAAAAAGGTTGTAGTTTAAACTACAACCTCTAACAATCTAAAATTATCTTCTATTTTGTTCTTTCTTAGCTCTTCTACAAGCGATACATCTTGTAGGCTCATTTGTAAATCCTTTTTCTTGGTAGAATTCTTGTTCTCCTACTGAAAATACGAATTCACTTCCACAATCTCTACATACTAATGTCTTATCTGTCATAAATATTCCTCCTAAAATTAAAGATTCTAAATCGATATATAATCTCTAATTTTTAAGAAACTATTTACCTAAATGAAACTTTTTTGTTAGCTTTTTGCTACTCTCTTATAATAACACAGCTTTAATATTATTACAAGACATTTATTGAAATAATATAAATATTCTTATATATTAAAAATCATTATTTGAAATTTCTCTAGGCCATGAAAGTAAACTCTTTCTTGATATCCTTAACTGCTTCTCTTTTGGAAAATTTAAATCACAGAAGTAATTATGGTAATTAGCTGTCCATACATACTTGTCCCATGTTCTTATATTCTTTTTACTGAAGCTTAGCATTTCTTCAATTTTAGCTTTATGTTTAAGAAGTAATTCTATTTGTACTTTTTCAAACTCATATTCATTATTACATTCTGTATAATATTTAAATATAGTATTTAAATAATTTAAAAACCACTGTCCATCACTACCAATAAGTATTTTCTTATGTTGTGGAGCAACATCATCATAATTATTTATATATTTTTGTAATCTGCCCACCGTATTATCATCTAATACAATTCTTGGATAGCAAGCTAAATTACTCTCAGTATTATGTGCATCCAAAAGAGCTGGACCAAAAACAATATCTTCATTTATGTAAAATTCACCAACACTTACTCCTCCTCTAACAAAGAGACCTTCTAGTGCCAAGTTAAATTGATATTCTGATACATTATCAAGTATTTCATCTAATTCTTCTTCCCCATCATCTTTTATAGGGTATCCAACAATCATATTATCAGTATATATTTTTATCTTCCCCTGACTATACTTATTTGGAATTATACACTGCTTGTTCTTATTTATAAGAGAGCTAATCTCATTGAGAAGTTTATTTCCATATCCCTTACTACAAGAGTCTACTATCATTTGTGAAAATCCTAATATATCTATAGTACATACCATAGAATTAATAAGCTTTGGATTTTCTTGATCATATTTTTGCATACTTATTTAAACACATCCTCACCTAAATTCATTCTATTCCTTCTATTTTAGCATGTGAATTAATCTACTGTGAAGATACACCTTATGAATTTACATATTTAAGAGGAAAAACTTGTTTATTATTGTAAAACATTCTATTATATTATTATATTTTAACACCTAAAGATAAAACACATTAAATCTACACCAAGATAAATGGAGGTTTTTTATGCAAAATATGAAATATTATTATGACTTTTCAGGCCAAAGATTTGGCTATCCCTTAAGCTTAAGTATTAATAGTTTTAGTAGAGAAATATTTTCTCGTCATAACAGTCTAGAAATAACCTATGTTTTAAAGGGAGAATATGAGGTTATTACAGAAAATTTCTCTCATATAATTAAGGAACATGAACTAGTAATCATTGCACCTAATGATATTCATATAATTCGCCAACATTCTAACGAAGAGAATGTAATATTAACCATACATATTGATTTTTCTTTATTTCCCCCAGCAATGGTAGGAGAAATAGGACAAGCCTATGAATCAATTGTTTGTACCAACAAGAAAAACTTACATTTATTAAAAAAATTAAAAATTCAAATAGGTAAGTTATTTAGAATTCTATTAAGTGATAGCAATAATTTATTTGAACTAAATACAAGTATGATGGAGATAATTTATACAACTTCTAATCACATGCAATATCCTATTGAACGCTTGCCTACTCAATCTATTCATAGAGAAAATTATATGAAGGCTATTCAGTACATAGACAAGCATTATAAGGAAGATTTGCGTTTAACTGATGTGGCAAACACTCTAATGTTTAGTGTTTCTTATACCTCAAAGCTATTTAAAAGGTATACAGGTATTTTATTTGTAAAATATGTTGCATTAGTAAGAATTCGTGAATCTATAGAAGATTTATTAGAAGGAAAAAAATCTATTGAGCAAATTGCTGCAGACTGTGGAATGCCAAATTCTAAAGCTTATACTAAAGCTTTCAAAGAACTTTATGGAATTGTTCCTAGCCATTATCGTAAAAAGTTCATCAATAATATGAAGATTAATGATGATAAGAAAGAACAGCTAATGTCTTTAGATAATAACCAAAAACAGCTACTTCAGCCTCTGTTAGAAGGTATTGAAAACACCATTTATGAGGATGCTGGTGTAAAAATCAAAGTTGAAGAAAAACATATCATTTGTTCCATTCAATGTGATAAATATGTGAATAGTACTATATCCCATTGCAATGATGAGATTGTTATAGATATTGCTAGTGTTTAAAACTAATGATTTTTAATCCACCTTATGGCTTTATATTATAGGCAGTTTTTTGCCTTAATCTAAAAATATAATGACATATTTTAACCTTTAACATCAATCTAGGACAAGGATACTGGTTAAGCAATATGGTACCATCAAAGAAAAGGAGATGATACTATGCAAAAATATAGTCATTTATTTTCACCTATTAAAATTGGTGAAACAACAGTTAAAAACCGTATTTTTATGCCACCAATATCTACAAATCTAGCAGATAAGGGTTATGTAACAGATACTTTAGTTGAACATTACGCTGCAAGAGCAAAAGGTGGCGTTGGTCTTATTGTCACTGAAGTAACTACTGTTGAACCTGTTTATACATATCTACCTGGAGATATGTCCATATGTGATGATTCCTATATTCCAGGTTGGAAGAAGCTTACTGATGCAGTACATAAGTATGGTGCAAAAATTCTTCCTCAATTATTCCACCCTGCTTATATGGCTTTTCCTATTCCAGGAACTCCACGTTTAATTGCACCATCAAATGTTGGACCTGCATATGCAAAGGAAGCACCAAGACCAGTAACTATACCAGAGTTAAAGGTTATCATAAAACAGTTTGGTGAAGCAGCTTTAAGAATTAAAAAAGCTGGTGGAGATGGTGTTGAAATTCACGCTGCTCATGCCCATGGTTTACTAGGAGGTTTCCTATCTCCACTATATAATAAAAGAACTGATGAGTATGGCGGTGATATCAATGGCCGTTTAAAATTAACCCTAGAAGTTATTGAAGAAGTTCGTAAAATTTGTGGAAAAGACTTCATTATTGATGTAAGAATTTCTGGTGATGAATACTGTGATGGAGGGTTAAACCTTAACGATGGAATATATATTGCCAAACAGTTAGAGAAAGCTGGATCTGATATGATTCATGTATCTGGAGGTACTACTATAATGCGTGGTAGTTCAATACCAGCACCTGGTACAAAACAAGGTTCTCATGCTAAACTAGCAGAAGAAATTAAGAAACACACATCAATTCCAATAGCTACTGTTGGAAGAATAACTGAGCCTTGGATTGCTGATGAGTTAATTGCTAATGGTAAGGCAGATATATGCATGATTGGAAGAGCTAATTTATGTGATCCTGAATTTGCTAATAAGGCTGAAAAAGGTATGGACAAGGATATACGTCCATGCATAGGTTGTCTTCGTTGCTTAAATGGTATTATGTTTGGAAAGCGTGTTGCTTGTACAATCAACCCTTCTCTTGAAATTGAAAATGAAGATACTATTAAACCATCAAACACAAAGAAAAAAATACTTGTTATTGGTGGTGGACCTGCTGGTATGGAAGCAGCTTATGTTGCAAAGAAAAGAGGTCATGATGTAGTTCTTTGTGATAAAAATGAAGAGCTTGGTGGACTTATGAAGTTAGCTTCTGTACCAATTGCTAAACAAGATCTTGCAAAGGTTACACAATATATGGTTAGAAAGCTTGAAGAAGCTGGAGTTGAAATTCATTTAAACTGTGAAGTTAATAAAGATATGTTACAAAATGAATTTGCTGATTATGAAGTGGTTATGAGCAATGGTGCTTCCCCTGTTGTTATACAGCCATTTACAACATTTAAACATTGGGCAACTGCTGATGATATTCTAGGTGGAAAAGCCTTCCCTGGCCGTAGAATTGTGGTTATTGGTGGTGGCTCTGTAGGCTGTGAAACTGCAGATTATCTAGCACCTCTAGTTTATGACCGTCTACCTAGAGATAGAAAAGTTACTGTAATTGAAATGGCTCCAGAAGTTATGGCTACTGAATCAGGTCCAGGTAGAAGCTTACTTGTACAACGTATGATGAAAAAAGGAATAGAACTAATTTGTAACGCTAAGGTTGAAAAGGTAGAAGAAGATAAAATCTACTACAGCATAAATGGTGAAACTCACTGCATTTCTGATGCTGATACACTTATCTTTGCAGTAGGTTATCGTCCAGACAAAGCATTAGCTGACACCTTAAATGAACTTAAAATAACCTATCACACTATTGGAGATGCAAATAGTGTTGGAACAATACAAGACGCTATCCACGCAGGATATGCTCTTGCTAAAGAATTGTAATATAAAGAGCATATGACTTTTTAACTAAAGTCATATGCTCTTTTAATTTACTCCTCTTTTCTACTATCATCTTCACTAATATGCTGTATTCCCTCAAATATAAGATTCATTAGCTCTGTTAAGTTTTCCCATTGTGATTTCTTCGAATCAAGATAATAAAAGTTTTTTGTTCCTTCTCGTCGTACATTCACAATTTCTGCTTCTTTAAGTATTTTAAGATGATGAGATACAGCTGGGCGTGAAAGATGTGTTTTCTCTGTAAGTTCTCCCACTCGAATTCCATTAAAATCACTTTCTAGTAGTGCAAGTAAAATTAACTGTCTTGTTTCATCACCTATGGCAGAAATGGCCTTACGGCATATTTTAAACTTTGATGCTATATCATCTAATCTTTCCCTACATTCTTTTTCCATAAAACCACCTCACGCTTATAAGTATCTTACATTAGCCCTCTCTTTTTGTGCAGTACGTCTGTATTTCACGTCTGGATATCCAAGAACTAAGGTTGTAACCACATAATCATTGTGCTTTAAATTTAAACTTTTTCTTAATTTCCTCGAATTATTTGCTACAGTTGTAAAAAATCCACTATATAATACACCCAAGCCATAGGACTCAGACATTAATGCCATATTTGAAGCTGCAAGTGAACCACTAATCTTATCTTTAGTTAATAGCATTATTGCAACAGGAGCCCCTTTGAAAAAGAAATTTTCATCAATTGTAACTTCTTTTGCACTTTTCATAAAAAGACTTACAATAGGTTTTATTCTTCTAAAAAACTTCACTGCTATTTCCTCATATTTACTCTTGTTCTCATCTAAAACAATATATGATACATCTTGTGAATTTTTAGCACTAGGTGTAAATCTCCCTGCCTCAATAATTTGCTGTATAATTTCTGAATGAACTTCTTTATTTTTAAACTTACGAATAGTTCTTCTAGATTTAATTGCCATTAATAATTCATTTGAATCTACAGTAGTTTCATTCTTAATTTCAATTGGCTCATCATCAAATCCTGTTAGGGTAATAGCTGCTGTTGGACATATTGCTGAACAATGACCGCACTTTATACAGTCTTGATTTTTAATTACAGACTTTTTATCTTTAATAGTTATATTATTTACTGGACAATCATTTTCGCAAAGGCCACACCCAATACAAATATCCTTATTAACTTCAATTATGTGTTGTTCTTTCATAATATATTCATTCCCCTTTCGTTTATAGGTTTAAACTATTATATCATTTAAATTTCTTAAAATTTCATTGGTAAAGAATCTCTTTACCAATACTATTTTTTTTATTTTATCTGCTATAATTGGTAGCAAACATTAATAATAACAATTCCTAAGGGAGGATTTAAATTTATGATTTTGTATTTTTCAGGTACGGGTAACAGTGAATATGTAGCTAAAAGAATTGAAAAAGAGATTAAGAGTGAATCATTAAACCTATTTAAAAAAATCCGAAATAATGATTATTCTTCTTTAACCTCTCATAACCCATGGATTATCGTTGTACCAACTTATGCTTGGCGTATTCCTCGCATTGTACATGAATGGCTAATAAAAACAGAACTACATGGAAATAAGGATATTTATTTTGTAATGACCTGTGGAGGCTCTAATGGTGATTCAGGTAAATATTTAAATAAACTATGCCTAGATAAAGGGATGAATTATAAGGGATGTACTTCTATAATAATGCCTGAAAATTATATTGCACTTTTCAAGACACCTGATAAAAATGAAGCCCTTAAAATAATAGAACAAGCCCAACAAAGCATATTAAATACAATAGAATACATTAGAAGTGATCTATCATTTCCAGAACCTGAAATAACATTTAAGGATAAACTTAACAGTAGTTTTATAAATACAATTTTTTATCCAATGTTTGTTCATTCAAAAAAATTCTATGTAACAGAGGATTGTATTTCATGTGGAAAATGTGAAAATATCTGTCCATTGGGAAATATTAAACTTCAAAATGGGAAACCAAATTGGGGAGAAAATTGTACTCATTGTATGGCATGTATTTGTCGATGTCCAAAAGAGGCTATTGAATATGGTAAACATAGTAAGGATATATCAAGGTATACTTGTCCTAAATAAAAATATAAAGAGCATATGACTTTTTCACTAAAGTCATATGCTCTTTCTCTACTAATAGGTTCTCTTCCAAATAGATTTACTAAACATAATAAGCATTGGATAAATTTCTAATCTACCAGCAAGCATACAAAATGATAATACAAGTTTACTTAAATCTGAAAATGCTGAAAAATTCCCTGTAGGTCCAACCATCTCAAAGCCTGGCCCTACATTACTTATTGAAGTTAATACAGCCGTTGATGTTGTAATTAAATCAAAACCATCAAAGGAAACAATTATCATTCCAATAAGTGCTATTACAGCATAGGCTCCTAAAAACAAAAACACACCTGATATTATTTCTTCATCTACAACTTTACCATCCATTTTCACACTTTTCACTATCTTTGGATGAAGTATCTTATCTATTGCACGCCTTATGCTTTTTAGCATTATTACTATTCTAGTAGTTTTTACTCCACCACCTGTAGACCCAGCCATAGCCCCTGATATCATAAGAATTAATATAATCATCTTACTTAAAGTGGGCCATAAATTAAAATCTACTGTAGCATAACCAGTAGTTGTAATTATAGAAGCTACTTGGAAAGATGATTGCCTAATTGACTCTCCTATTCTACCACCATTAAATCCTAATATATTAATAGTAATAAATACTATTGCAAATCCAATCATTAATAAATAATACCTTAATTCTTCACTTTTAAAGAAACTTTTAATACTTCCCCTTAAAGCTTGGAAATATAAAGCAAAATTCACTCCAAATAGTATCATAAATATTGTAATTATCCACTCAACAGCTGGATTGTTAAAGGCTGCAACACTTGAATTCATATTGGAGAATCCTCCTGTTCCAGCTGTTCCTAAAGCATGAATTATAGCATCATAAAAGGAAAGCCCTGCAACCATTAACAGTACTGTTTGTATTATAGTTAATACAAAATATATTATGTACAATATCTTTGCGGTTTCTTTTAACCTTGGAACTATTTTACCTGGATTAGGTCCTGGACTTTCTGCCCTTAATAAATATATTGTATTAGAACCTAAAGAAGGTGCTATTGCTAAAATAAATATTAAGAATCCCATTCCACCTATCCAGTGGGTAAAACTTCTCCAAAATAATATTCCTCTAGGCAAAGACTCAATCTCTGTAAGTATTGTTGCTCCTGTAGTTGTAAAACCTGATACTGTTTCAAAAAATGAATCTACAAAAGATGGTATTGCACCACTTATAACAAATGGTAGTGCTCCAAAAGCTGCTATTACAATCCATGATAATCCTACTGTAAGGAATCCTTCCTTCTCATACATTTCTTTATCCCTAACCTTAACACAACGTAATATCAAGGCTAAAGGTAACATTAAAATTATAGTAAAAAGAAATGCCCTAGCATCCCCATCTCCATAATATAAGGCTACACCAAGTGGAATTATCATAAGCAATAATTCATATAATAGTACATTCCCAATAAATCTTAACATCATTCTATAATTCATTTTGACTACCACCTATAAAATATATCATCAACTTGTAATAACTTCTTATCTTTAGACACAATAATTACTCTATCATTTACCTTTAGGCAATCATCACCAGTTGGAATTATAATCTTATTGTTTCTAACAATTGTTACTACTAATGCATTTTCATTAAACTCCAAATCTTTAAATTTTTCACCTATATTAGTTGTATCATTGCCAATTATAAACTCTACAGCTTCAGCTTTATCATTACAAATTCTATATATATTCTCTATAAAACTCTTTTTCTTATTCTTTAAAGATCTTGCATATCTCAATATTTTATAGGCAGTAACTGACTTTGGATTTACCATAGTATTTATTCCTACAGCTTTTCCAATATCTCTATAATTATCTCTTGTAATTTTAGTAATTACATTACTTACAGACTTATTGTAAGCTAAAATAGAAGCTATTATATTATCCTCATCTCTTCCTGTTAAAGTAATGAAACTTTCAACTTCTAAAAGATTTTCAGATAATAAAAGCTCCTCATCCATACCATCCCCATTTATTATTATTGAGTTTGGTAAAAGTTCAGTAAGCTCTTCACAAATAGCTAAATCCTTCTCTATTATCTTGCATTTAACTCCAACTTCATTTACTATTTTAGCAAGGTAATATGCAATCTTACCTCCACCAACTATCATAGCTCTCTTAACTTTTTTCTTATATTTCCCAAGCTTATTAAATAGGTTTTGAATATCCTTGTGCTCACCTATTACATAAACCTTATCATCTTTGTTAAAAACATAGTCTCCCTTTGGCATGATAAATTCATCATTTCTTTCCACACCGCAGAAAAGTACATTTCCTCTTATAAAGCGAATTTCGCTTATCTTCTTTCCTTCAAGAGCTGTATCTTCAGCCTTAAATCCAACTAAATTTACCTTACCATCAGAAAAATTATCTATACTACATACTGATGGATACTTAATAAGTTTAGCTATTTCTATTGCTGCAGCCTTTTCTGGATTTATAACTAAATCTATACCAACAGCTTCTGTTAGAAGAGTTATCTCTTCATCATAGCTTGGATTTCTTACTCTCGCTACTGTATATTTAGCACCTAATTTTTTTGCTGCAAGTGAACAAAGCATATTTAATTCATCACTATCTGTAACAGATATTAATAAGTCTGCCTCCCTAACTCCAGCTTCTTCAAGAACCTTTAAGCTAGTTGCATTACCTTTAACACACATTACATCAAGATTATTATTTACATGCTCTAAAGCACAATCTTTCTTATCTATAATAGTTATATTATCCCCATCAATAGATAGATATTGAGCTAAAGTATAGCCTACTTTACCTGCACCAACTATAATAACGTTCATTTCATATCTCCTTATACTTCCAATACTAATCTGTTGAACAATAAATCCATTATACAACACAAAGATTATTTATTCTATCTATAAAATAATTAAAAAATAAAGATAAATTATTTATGTAAAAATGCCTATTGTTTCGATTTGAAGTTTTTATTGTTATAATATAGTTTTTCTATGTTTTCTGCCACTTTAGATAACTTGTGAAATATAAGTAAATCAATTAAAAAGGTGTGGCGGATATTTATTTCCCTTGTTCCGTCGCAAGCTCCAAGTCACATGGAAACAAATATTCACCCCACGCATACTAAAGGTAAGGAAATTATAAAATTACTATCCTTTATTTTGTATTTTTTAATATGAAATTATAATAATACCTTTGAGTTATAGCCAATTGAAATTTGATAATTTACTAGACAGTAAAAAAGCTGACCCCTGTGCAATACAGAAATCAGCTCCTAGCTCTTTAAAGTAACATTTATATTCACTATCTTTCTTTAATATTCATATATTGATACATAAAACAATATAGGATGTATTAATATGACAATATCAAACAAAATAGTTTATAAGACACTTATTATATCTGGTAAAGTGGTTGAATATACTTTTGATAAGTTTACTAAAAACTCAGATAAGGTTAATTCTAATACCCTTCTTAACATTCTATCTCTAAATAGTTCAAGCGAATATGGCTTAAAATATAACTTCAAAAAAATTCACTCTGCTGAAGAGTATAAAAACACTGTACCTATTACAACTTATACAGATTACGAAAAATATATTGATAAGATGGCTAATGGGGAAAAAAATATATTGGTAAACTATCCAATTAGTTATTTTGGACACACCTCTGGCACTACTGGAAGTCAAAAATTAATTCCTGTAACAAAAAAATCTCAAAAATTTGCAGCTAAATATATGGCACTTTTAGTTCCTAAGTTTTCTTATAACAACTTTAAATATGGATATACTTATGGACGTGGCTTAATGATTTCTGACATAGTTATGACTACCTATACCAAGGGAGGTACCCCTATTTGTTCTGCCACTTCAGGAGGAATGAAAAGTATTAAACCAATACTTTCACTAATGTACACCTCCCCAATAGAAGTTATGGAAATAAAGGATAGAGAAACATCTTTATATCTTCACCTATTATTTGCTTTAAAAGAGAAAAACTTAATGTATATAAGTGCTGTATTTATATCTAGCATTTTAGATCTTCTAAGATTTCTTGAAGATAATTACAAGAAACTAATTAAGGATATTAGAACTGGCTCAATAAATTATTCAGTAAAAATAGACTCTAAAGTTAAAGAAAATTTAAACAAGCTATTAAAACCTGATGCAGCTAGAGCTGATTTTTTAGAAAAGGAATTCTCAAAGGGACTTCAAGGAATATGTAAAAGAATTTGGCCAAAACTTATTTATATAGCTACAGTAACAGGTGCAAATTTCTCAGTTTATGATGATAAGGTGAATTACTATACTGATTATATTCCTATTTACTCACCTGCCTATGCTGCAACTGAAGGAATGATTGGCATAAATCCCTATGCTGAAAATATTAGTTATGTAGTTACACCTGATACAGTTTTCTTTGAATTCATACCTTTAGAACACTGTAATGAAGTATCACCTTCAACTTATAACATTAATGAAGTAAAGATTGGAGAAATATATGAAATTGTTCTTACAAATTATTCTGGACTTTATAGATATAGACTAGGTGATGTTGTTAAAGTAGTTGGATATTATAATAATTCTCCTAAAATTGAATTTCTCTATAGAAGAAATCAAATATTAAATATGGTTTCTGAAAAAACAACAGAGGATCACCTAACTAATAGTATAAAAAATACTATGAAAGCTTTGAACTTAAGCTTATTAGACTATACTACATTAGCTGACAATACACGCTCTCCTGGTAGATATGTTTTCTATATAGAGATACAAGAACAAGCATCCTTACCACTAAAAAATAAAATTGAACAATTATTAGATAAAGAACTTAGAAAATCAAATTTAGCTTATGGAAGATTTAGAAGTAATAATCGTTTAGCAAATCTAAAAGTAATAATTGTAAAGCCAAAAACTTTCTATAAAATAAAAGAGTTTTTACAAAATAAAGGTGTATCTAAAAATCAAATTAAAGTTCCTAGGGTTATAACAACTAATGAAAGAATTAAAAATATAATTAAAAATGAAATAATTAATTTATAATTTTATATAAGAATAGCTAGTAAAACTTTTATAGTTTCACTAGCTATCTTTATATCTTGAAACAATATTTTAATTAACTATACAAACTTTTTAGCCCTAAATACATAGGATACACCTCAAGATAGCTATTTATTGACGCTATTGAGTTATATACTTTATCTAGTTTCTTGTTTATTGCTTCTTTGGCTTTTTCTTTATCTTTAGACTTTTCAAGTTTTACTATCTTATTTAATACTTCACATATTTCCTTTTGTCTACTTACTTCTCTTCCGTAGGCTTTGTCCACTCTTAACATGTCCTTTACAGTTTTAAGAAGTTCTTTTATATTTGTATCCTCATATACTGAAAGTACCATTGGGTCTGTTACCTCATATTCTAAAAGTTCCTCATCATCTTCAATATAGTCAATATCAGGATTTATATATAAAGCAGCTTTAAAGTTATTTATATCTCCAGTCATTATATGAGCATAGGCATTTTTCAGGAAACTATTTGAACATCCATCACTTTCTCTTGGAGTTTCAAAATACTTTTCTTCTACCTCCCCCTTAAGATATATAGAACTTTCTTTAAAATAATATTTAGACTTTCCATCCTCTTCCATTAAACTAAACATAAGAGCAAGCTCAAATAATCTATATCCTAATGTAAGGAAACCAATTTCTTCTTCATCCTCATCATATTCGCTTGTTTTTTTCTCAACAAATTCTCTAAATTGCAATGCTATCTTTTCTGAATCCTCTAATATTTCTTTAAGCTTATCATCATTTTTTAACTCATATTGAATATAGAATAAAGTATTTAACTCTGATAAATACTGTGAAAAGTCATCTGCCCTCTCTATCTTTTCTCTATTTTTAGAAAGATAAATTTCTGCATTATGCTTTAATACCACTAGGTTGTTTATAAAGTCTTTCTTATTTTTTAATTTCTTAGGCTTTTCCATAAGAATTCTAATGTCTTCATCCTTTAGGTTTTTAATTAAATCTTTCTCCTCATTAGATAATGTAGTTACTGCTTTTACCTTATTAAAATCTAAAAGACTTTCATCTGCTTTAACTATTTTATGAGGCTTGTCTATGATGTCACCAAAAACCTCTGGAAAAGTTATTGATAAATCTACTAACATTATGAAATCAAAAACCACATTAAAGTAATCACTTTCAATAGCTTTTTGTGCATAATTTAAGGCTAACTTTTTATATTCTTCCTTATTTTCATCCTCTGTCAAGTAAAGATACAATGAATAATACATCTTTAGCAAAAACTCATCATTTTTTTTGTAATAGCGTCCTACTCTTTTAGTTACGTATAAATCACATAATACTGAATATATGGATTCATCCATACTACAATAATCCCATTTAAAGGTTTTTATTTCATTTTTACTCATAGCTTCTCTATCTCTTGTTACTACAGTATAGATAGGCTTTTCATATTTTTTAAAAACCATAATTTCATGTATTTTCTTAGTAACTCTACTATATCCAATCACACTATAAAACCTAGTAAGTTCTTTACACCACTTCTCATTTTTCTTCATATCAGTATCAAATATTCCATTTTGAAACTCGTCGCTACTTAATAGTTCTATATAAGTTTTTTCATTGCCAAAAATATGTGCCACTAATCCATAAATAAAAAAGTCTGAAGCTATGCTCTGATTTTTATTTCCCAAATTGTTAGCAGTCTTAATTTCCTCTACATCTAAATTTAAGTTTTTCTTAAAATCAAACTCTTCCCTATTTATTGGATTTTTCAATAAAATATCATAGATAAATTTTCTTACTTTTGGTCCTCTAGGCTCTTCACTAAACTGTCTGAACTTCTCTTTAATTTCATCTTCTGATAAATTTGAAAATCTATTCATTTTCTCCCCCCCTTTTAGTACTTCCACCTATAATGATATAACTTATAATCGCTAAACCAGCTTAATTTCCCCTTCTTTATGCTTGGTCTAGAATTATGAACTACAAAAGGCACCCCATCGCTATCTCTCTCTTTTGTTACCATGCCAACATGTTGATAAGGCTCAAGAAATAAAATAATATCTCCAGGCTGCCATTGTTTTAAATTATCAACATTCTCTGGTATCACTTCACTCGTTAAGGTGTCACAATATTTATCAAAATACACCATTAAATTAGGTACTCTTCTAAAATCAATATGAGGATCTGCCTTATCCTCTATTCTCCAATAATCATCTATATTATTTTTAATATCCTTATCTACTAAGCCCTTTAAGTTTATATCTATTGAAGAAAAAGCTCTCCATATAACATCAGTACAAACTCCCTCATCCTCTGGTGGATATCCCCCTACATAATAGGCATCCACATATTTTGTATTTGAATCTAGCTGCTCTTCTAAATTATTTGAAATATCAATTGGATCTGGAACCCCATTATTATTTCTATCAGCTCTTGAGTATTCTTCTGGGACCTCTATCTTATTCACAAATGGTTCAATCTTTTCTGCAACCTCTGGCTTAAATTTTTTAAGAACTAAAACAGTTGCTGTAGTTACTACAAACATTGTAATTAAGGTTATTATTATTTTCTTTTTCCTACTTATCATAAATTCCCACCCCTTCTAACCTTGCATTCCTTCTTGTCCATCATAATTTACTTCTTTTTTTCTTTATATCCATAATTATATAATCCATAATAAGTTTTACTTAATTCCTCCTCATGCTCACGTACCCACTGTATTAAATATTCATTAGTTAAATAGCCCTTTACATACATAATTACAATATCTATTGTTCTCATAAATCCTCCAATATTAAATATTTCTTTACAGCTAAAAAACTATGTTATTATATTTAATTTTACCACTTTATATACATAATTTCCCAAGAAATAAAAAAATGTGGAGTGGATATTTATTTTGTTTGTTCCGTCGCATAGTCCATAGATATCTATTTTTCGTGTTCCGTCGCAAGCTCCAAGTCACAGAAAAATAAATATCTATTCCCTTCTTACTTAAGGTAAGGAAATTATAAAATTACTATCCTTTATTTTATATTCTTTAATATGAAATTATAATAATACCTTTGACTTATATCTAATTGAAATTTTATAACTGGTCTATGCATTAAAAAAAGACCAAGATATTTAACTTAGTCCTTATTAATTATTTATTGGGTAAAAAGATAGAAAATATAGAGCCCTCATTATGTGATTTCACTTTAATATATCCACCATGTTTAATTACTATTTCTCTAGTTAAATATAAACCAATTCCTATTCCTTCAGCATCCCCAACATTTTCCCCTCTATAAAACCTACTAAATATTCTAGCCATGTCATCTTCTTTTATTCCAATACCATTATCTTTAATATCAACTCTAACAAACATTTCATAGCTTTCAATCTTTACATCTATTTTGCCATTTTCACTACTATACTTAACTGCATTTTCTAAAATATTAAAAATTCCTTCTTTTATCCAATTCTTATCATGATTAATTGTAACTTTATTAACTTCATCTAATGTTATTTCAATATTTTTAGCTTTTGCCTTGCTTTGAATCTCATTTATAGCCATTAATAGGGTGTCATTTAATTCGCTAACAGTGTACCTTAAATTTATTACGCCACTTTCCAGTCTAGACATTTTTATCATGCTTTCAACCAAAAAGCTTAACCTATTTAAAGAACTCATAACAATGTCATAAAATTCTTTTCTTTCTTCTTTACTTAATGACTCATCCTGTAAAAACTCACCATACATTTTTAAATTAGTTAATGGCGTTTTTAGTTGATGTGCTATATCTGAAATCAATTTTTGAATTTCATTTCTTTCCTCTTCAATTTGACTGTTTTTATTCTTTAGTATAGTAGTTAATTTTATAGTTTGATATTGAAGCTTAGAAAACAAGGTATCTTCAATGCTTGAGAATACTTCCTTATCCTTCATATCTATAATGGTTTGTAGCATGTCAGATAGTTGTATAAATATATTCTCCATATGCTTTTTATAAACTATTTTATAAATAAAAAAAGAAAAAATCATAAATAATGAAAATATTAAGGTAGCAAAAAACACCTCTATACTTTCTGATATCACATATATATATACATTAAATATAATTGCTAATACTATAATAATTTTACTTAATATACTATTTACTTTATCAAACTTAATCCTCATAAAATTATTCTCCTAAGGTATATCCAATACCAAATACAGTCTCTATATATTGTGGATTTTTAGGATCTTCCTCAATCTTCTTTCTAAGCCTTCTTATATTCACACTTAAAGTATTTTCATCAACAAAGTTTCCATTGCTATCCCAAAGTTTTTCTAAAAGGATTTCCTTTGTTACAACTTTACCTCTATTTTTAACAAGTATCTCTAATAGCTTATATTCTGTTACTGTTAAGTTAATTTTATTATCATTTATAGAAACAATCATCTTATCAAAATCTATAATTAATCCTTTATGCTGAAAAGTATTTTTATTATTGCTATTTATTTTAAGAATAGCATTTATCTTATACTTTAATAACTCTACTGAAAATGGCTTGGATATATAATCATCACAACCAACTTCATACCCCTTTACCATATCCTCTTCTGTATCATTTGCAGTAAAAAATACTATAGGAAACTTCACATATTCTCTAATTTCCTTGCATAAATCTAGCCCATTTCCATCTGGTAAGTTTATGTCTAAAAGTAAAAAATCTATTTTATTATTTAATATCATTTGCTTTCCTTCAGCTTTATTATAAGCAGATAAAATTTCATAACCTTCCCTTTTTAAAGCAAAAGCTACTCCTTTATTAAGTGCTTTATCATCTTCAATTATTAAAACTTTTGCCATATTTTATCTTCCCCCTTATTTTTCATTATAGCAAAATGTGGCAAGCCATACTACTTGCCACATCTCCTTTATTCTTCTATTTCTCTAATTCTTTCAGTTACACTTTGCTTTGAACATGCTTTAAATACTATTGATGGAGTTACTAAACATATAATAAATATTACAATTGTTAAAAATATAAGTGGTACTGTTGGAAATGAGAATACTGCATAATCTGCTATATTTTGAGCTAATACTGATATTCCAAATATAATGCCAGTTCCTAATGTACAAATTAATAATGTTGTTATTCCTGCGTAATATACTCCTTCAAACACAAGCATCTTTTTAATTTGATTCTTAGTCATTCCTATACTTTCCATTATAGCAAGCTCTTTTAATCTTATATTAATTCCTGTTATCATAACATTAACAAAATTTAATACCCCTATTAATATTAAAATTAAAGATACTCCTCCACCAAGAACTCTTTCTACCATTGATGTTTTATTAAACTCTTCAGTTTTAGTTGTTTTAGCTTCTAAACTTAAGCCTTGGCTCTTTGCTAAATCTTCTAAATAAGCTTTAATTTTAGATTCATACTTTTCTTCTACATTTATATATGAAAGATAATTAGCAGGATTACTATCTAAATTTTCTAAAGCTGATTCACTCATACAAATTGTTGGTATACCTAATGGAGCTGATAATCCTGATGGTATCTTTGTATCTAAATTCACTACTTTAGTATTATATTCTAATGATTTATTAGTACTTGGATTAGTAATTTTAAGCTTCCCTTTTATATTTTTATAATCATTTCCATAATACCAGTTATCTATAATAACCAATTTACCTTCCTTAAAAGCTTGTAAATCAAATTTTTCTTTGTTTTCCCTATATATTTTTTCAATAGTACTATTACTAATTCCAATAATATTAGCATTCATAAATTCTGGATTTATCTTTGAATTTTCAATAAAACTATTAAGTTCTTCATCACTTAACCCAACCTTACTATAACTTTCTTTTAGGGCAGGTAGCACTACTTCATCATTCATAGTTAATCTAAGAGTACTTAATTTAAATGTATCTATACTTTCCACACCAGTTATATTGCTAATATTATTCAAAATATCATTATCCATTTTTCCTTTTACTGCACCTATATTTTGAAGTTCAAAATTATTAGGAACATACTTATTTATATAATTTTCAACCTTTATACTATCAATAAATGTATTAACACTTAAGAAAGTAACTATCCCCATAAATAATGATAAAAATACTAGTATAGCTCTTTTTTTATCTCTAAAAACATTATACCAAGCCATTTTATAAAGCTTACCACCATTAGTTGTATTTCTATTTTTCTTTTGCTTTTTTGGTGTACTCCCTGTATATTTCATAGCTTCAATTGGAGAAATGCTACTAGCTATTTTAGCTGGTTTTCTACAACTTATTAGTACTATTGTTAAAGAAAATAATGCTGCTAATATAAATATTACTGGGCTAAATGATACATCACTTGGCATTGCTGTTGCAAAGGCTCCAGAAAAAAACATACTTAAAACTACCGGTACTACACCAAATGAAACTATTGCTCCTAATGCTAATCCTATTGGAATTCCAATTATAGAAAGCTTCAAAGCTTGTCCTTTAACTATCTTTTTAATCTGCTTTGGAGATGCTCCTAAAGTTTTTAATCTTCCATAAAAATTAATATCCTTAGTTACAGCTATATATAAAACGTTATAAATTAATAGGTAGCTACTTAAAATTATAAATGCAGCAATCACAAAAACTGTAATAGCAGTACTAATAGCAATATCTGAAGAATCTTCTACCACATATGAATAATTAAACTTTTGATTTTTTTCAAGCTTAACTTCACTCTTTAATATATCCTCTGCTGAATATTTATAATTCTTTTTTACAGTCATTGAAAACAATCCATTATTTTTTAGTGATAAATTATTTTCTTTAATAAAACTTTCAGAAACATAAATATAGCCTGTATCTTCTGCTAATCCATAAGAGGTAAATATGCCACTTATAGTAAACTCTTTATCAATAATTTCATTATTTATTTTGCATGGAATACTTATTTTATCTCCAATATTTGCATCACTTTTCTTAAGTAGTTCTAATGCTAATCTTGAAATCATAATATCATTTGCATTAGTTGGATAATTCCCTTTTATATCATCTAATGCAGGTATTAATTGCTTTTCATAGCTATCTTTATCATGATATTCTAATTGTATACTTGTCTTATTTTCACTTAAAATATCTAAACTTACATTTCCAACACTTATCTTTGATCCTGTATTTTTAAATATGTCTAAAGTCTTAATTTTTGCTATTTGTTCTTCTGTTGGATTTTGAAGCGAAATATTAGCTGTTGTTCCTGCTAAACGAGTCTTCATTATTCCATAGTTTTTAACAAAACTTATTCCAATACTAAAAACTGATGACATCATAAAAGTTGTTAATATTATAGCAAGTATTGCAAATATATTTCTTACTTTATTTGTTCTTAATGAACGATTAGTTATTCTTTTTATAATCTCCTTATTATTATTTTCAAACTTCATTACTTGCCACCTCTTACAAAAACTTTTCCATCTTCAATTCTTATAATTCTATCTGCAAGTTGAGCAATTTCTTCATTATGAGTTATCATAATCATTGTTTGGTTAAACTTTTTACTAGTTGTTTTTAAAAGCCCTATAACATCCATACTAGTTTTACTATCAAGATTACCTGTTGGTTCATCAGCTAAAATAATACTTGGCTTTGTAGCTAATGCCCTTGCTATTGCAACCCTTTGTTGTTGTCCTCCTGATAAATTATTAGGCATATTAGTTAGCTTTTCTCTTAACCCTAGTGTGTTAATTATTGAATCCACATATTCTTTATCTATTTTTACTCCATCTAATTCTATTGAAAGTACTATGTTTTCATATACATTTAATATTGGTACTAAATTATAATTTTGAAATATGAAACCTATATTTCTTCTTCTAAAGACTGTAAGTTCTTCATCTTTCATACTTCCAATCTTTTTTCCATTTATAATTGTTTCTCCACTTGTTGGTGTGTCTAATCCCCCTAACATATTTAACAAAGTAGATTTTCCACTACCTGATGTTCCTATAATAGCAACAAATTCTCCATCATTTACTTCTATACTTACATTATCTAAAGCCTTAATTTTATTAGGCCCTTCTCCATAAATTTTCACTAAATTTTCTGTTTTTAAAATACTCATTTTGTATCACCTCATAATATTTTTCTACTATAATTTGTATTTTAAACAGAACTTCTTACGATTTTCTTACATAATTAATTTTTCTATAGCTTATACAAAAAAAAGGTGGGGTGGATATTTATTTTGTTAGTTCTGTCGCTAGGCTCCAAGTCACATGGAAACAAATATCCCCCCACTCATACTAAAGGTAAGGAAATTATAATAATACCTTTGATTTATAGCAAATTAAAATTTTACATTTTCCTATATATTAAAAAAAGACCAAGCAATTTAGCTTAGTCATTGAAAAGTAATTTAATTTAAGTTTTTTTGAGAGTACTTTACCCATGTATAGAATATAAGGATTATTCCTATAATAAGGCATCCAGCACTTATTGCCTCAATAAATCCTGAGAAAAATTGTTCATAAGCTTTTTCACCAGGTTGCCATATAAGTGAATAAATTGCTGTAATAAATGATATTAATATTGCACATAAAGCTCCAATTAATGATTCATTTCTTTTTAACTTTTTAATCTCACTTAGTAATGAATTTATAGTTTTATTACTTTCTACCTCTACATTTTCTTCTTCAATATATTCACCCTTTAATAATTCACTCATAGATACACCCAACACCTTACTTATATCTTCAAATAATGAACTATCAGGTAGGCACTTACCAGTTTCCCTTAGTTAAAGATATGAACCCTCTTTATCAGTCTACTTTTCCAATAAATCGGTAGTATATCTCTATTTCTTGTATTCTTTCATTGTCCTCATTCGTTGTTGCTTCATGAATAAGGATTTTTTCTATCATTGCATTTAATAACGGTGCTGTCAGTTCCTTTGGTACGGAATACTCCTTGATTAACTCAATCCACTTTTCAGCACCTATCATATCCTGTTCCATTTTACTTAATTCTTCTCTTAGGTTGGTTATCTGCTGTTCCAGTTCTATCTGTTCTTTCTGATATTTTCCCGACAGCATGATGAAGTTTCGTTCCGTTATCTTCTCACAGGCTCTATCTTCGTACATTTTCGCAAACAAGCGGTCAATTTCATTTTGACGGTTCTCGGCTTTCTTCAAAGCACTTGCCTTTTTCTTCTTTTCCCGTATTCGCTCTGCATTGCCAGCCTTTTGTATCTTATTCAACACATTTTCTTCGTCCTGCTGTACTGCCTTAGCCCAATACTGCAATCGTTCCAATACGGCTTGATACAACACATCATAACGGATATAGTGCATAGAACAAGTACCTTTGCCAAACTGCCCGTAGTAACTGCAAGCATAATAACTGTATGGCGTTTTATTTGCCTTATTTGTCGCAAACCGCATAGACCAGCCACAATCCGCACACTTGACAAGCCCTGCAAATATCGGCGTTGCTTTTTCCTTTGTCTGTCTACGCCTTGATTTTATCTGTTCCTGCACACGATAGAACACTTCTTTGTCAATAATCGGTTCGTGGGTATTTTCTACTCGAAACCATTCACTTTCGGGCTTACGCACTTTTTTCTTGCTCTTGAATGAAACTGTTGATTGTCGATTATGAACGCTGTTTCCGATATAGACTTCACTTTTTAAAATTGCCTTAACATGAGCAATCGTCCACTCATAACGCTTGCTGTCGGGCTTTCCCTCAAAGATGTGTGCAAAAGTACCGTACCTTGTGAAATTCAGCCAAGACGCTGTCGGAACTTTTTCTTCTCGCAGTACCTTTGTGATTTTGGCACTACCGTAACCTTGATAGGCTAGGGAGAAGATTTTTTCAACAATCCATTTTGTTTCCTCATCAACCAGCAGTTTTCCTTTGATGTCGGGGTGTTTCTTATATCCTAACGGAGCATAAGCCCCATAATACGCACCCTCTGCAAATTTTGTCTTAAATGCCGATTTCACTTTACGGCTTGTATCTCTTGCCACCCATTCATTGATGATATTCTTAAATGGTGCAATCTCACTTTCGCCTTTTTCGCTGTCTACACCGTCGTCAATCGCTATGTAACGGACATTATGGCTGGGAAAATACAATTCTGTATATTGTCCTGTCATAATATAATTTCTGCCAAGTCGGGAAAGGTCTTTCGTTACAACACAGTTGATTTTTCCTGCCTCTATATCTTCAATCATTCTCTGGAAACTCGGTCTTTCAAAATTTGTTCCCGACCAGCCGTCATCAATATACTCATCAATCACATTCAAATGATGTTCTTTTGCATATAGACGCAACATACTTCTTTGTGTGGTAATGCTGGAACTTTCGCCCTGTAATTCATCATCTCGGCTTAACCTAAGATAAAGTGCAGTATTGTAAATCTGTTGTTTCATTGTCAGTTATCCTCCTTTATAACTAACCCGTGTTTACAATACCTGCTTGCAAGTAAAGTATAACACGGGTACTTTTTGTCATTCAATCTATTTCTTACAACTGCACCGATTTTATGCGATTGTCTGCTTTGCTTTTTCCAGCATAACATCTGTCAGAAGTTCTCCCATTGTCTTTCCCTTTTCGGAAAAATGCTCTTTTACAACAATTTTTGTTTTTCCTCTGTTGCCAATGCCACGCTTATTATTCGTCTTTACCTGCCTTGTTTTTACAATATCAGCAATAACACATACCCCCTTTCTGTAAAAATCTTTTCTAAGCAATTCAACGGCTTTTGTCATAGCCCACAGGAGTTCCACCTCTGCATAGTTCTTATGTAGCCGTACCCATTGCGTGCGACGCTCTGAACGCTCAAGCTGTGGCTGTACGGGAGTATCATTATCAGACAGGACAGGTCATGGCGGTAGGAAAGGACAAGTTTCTTACAGGAACACAGATAAGGTTCGCTCGCTTTAGCAGGGAAAAGGTCATGGCGTATCTGTTTCAACGGCTCGCTGTCTGTCAAACGTATTGAACTGCTTTATTCAGTTGTCAAAGAACACGAAAGAAGAAAATCATCTTTCCTATATACCGCGTTGGAAAAGAGCAGAAGCGTAACCAATCTTCAAAACTTTTTTCTTTTCCTGTACCATATAGGGAAAGAAAGTGTCATTCTGCTAAGTTGATGATGAAAAAATCTGATTTTCTTTCCCCCCCCCCCTAACTACCCATGCAACGCCGTAACTGCCAACTGTTGAATAAAAGATTTTCTTTGCTCCATATAGGGAACGGCAACTACGGATTGTTAAGTTGAAATTGAAAAACGTTTCTTCTTTCACATCATATAGGGACAGCAACCACCGATTTGATGACCTGTTTTCAAAAAAAGTCAGATTTCCTTTCCTCGCACCATATCTGTACGCAAGTAGCCGTTTTGTTGCAGATTTTTTAAAGAAATTAAAAAATACCGTCATTCCCTTGAGGAACAGTGGTATCTTTCTCAATCATATTTGCTATGTCTGTTGTCATTTGTTTAATTTTTAATTCCTGCTTTTCTGTTAGTTTTGTATGTCTGTCGATTTCTTCCAGATAATTTGCTCCTGTTTTCTTTTCAATCTCTTTTATCATCAATAAAGAGGGCATGACCTGTCTTTCTAACCAGCGTTTTGTTTTATCCATATTGACAGCAACAGGCGTCATAATAAAAGGAAGTGAGGTAGTTACATTATCCAAAAATATATCCCATAAAATATAATCGGGAAAATCTATCTGTGTGAGGATAAGGCTTGCTATGGTCTGTTCGGGATTTCTTGAAAAAACAAGTTGTTCTATCGTTTGTCCTGCTTTTTCATTTTTTAGCCGAATTTCAAAGCGGTTCTTAATGTCTGTTTTTATGCCTTTGCTTTTTTGTTCCTTTTCTTTTTCATACAGGCAAAAGTAAATAGAACTATTCTTTGAACCGATATAAAAAGTTTTTGCAGTATCTCCATGTGTACCCGATAATTTCCCGCTGTCTACTGCTTCATGGGTTCTTGAACGTTTCCATACCTTGTTGGCATAATAGCGTTCCCTTAGAATTTCTATATCCAGCAATCCGCCCATATCATTGACCGCTAAATCTATGCGTTTAAAAACACCTTGACAATCTATACAACAGCTTAAAAAGGAATACCAGTCTATCCCTCTTGCCTGTAAAACATATTCCAAGTTCCGACACCCCATACCTCTTAATTCCAATAAAACACCCATAGAACTATCTTTAGAAACATTTACACTAATATCCCCATAGACATACTGTTCTTCATAGCCATACATTCCGTAATCTTCATGAATAAAATATTCGCTCTTCATTGCCAGTACATTTTTTATAATTTCCAATGCGTCTGTGGTGGGAAAACGAACACGCAGGTAGTCAATCGTTAAAGTGAAAGGCTGAGTACAATTACAATAATCAAGATAATGTAAACGTATATGCTTCATTTCTTTACCGGCTTTTGTTTTTCCGTTTTCAATTTCATTTAAGTTCTGCCTGCTGATTTGTAGTTCCTGTGCCAGTCGTGATTGCGAATAATCACAGGCTTTTCTCTTTTGCTTTAATGTTTCAATAAATTTCATATCATTCATGCTTTATTCCTCCAATCAAAAAAGGCATATACTCATAGGAGCATACACCTTGTATCTTATAATTATTTGCTATTGATATGCTGTTTTAGACCTGTCGGGTAGAAAGAATAGGGTGTGAAGTGAAATAAGTTCTTATAACCTTATAAATCGTTGCATATCAGCAGTTTTGTATTTGTTTTTGCTCTTGTCTTTTGTAAGAGTACCCCCCTGTTAGATAACGGGGGCTTTTATATCGGCTCGCTAAAGCTCGCCTACCTCCGAAGTAATCCATACACTCGCCAGCATAGCTGGCGTGGCTCTATGTCTTCGACCGCCACCGTGTCTGGATCACTTCGTCTATTTGTGATATTTTAAGTTTATCTTCCGTATAAACTGGAATTTAGACTACTGAATAATGTAATATAGCTTGATAAAAATTCTGTCTTCATATTTTCAACTTCTTTCTTTTGTTACTGCAAACGAATCGTAATTGTTATTCAATACATTATCGTCAAAACTCCGGATTTCTTGATACCTTTCAATATATATTTGGAAGTTCTATATCCCAGTCGAAAGTAATAAATATATACAACTTTTTGAATTTTAAGTAAATCTTTAAAAAGCCTATTTCATTTTTATGAATATATATTAGGTAATTTAAAATAGAAAATCATGCCTATATCACTTTTCTCGAATTTATAATTGATTCCATAGTTAAGTAATATATTTTTTACAATAAAAAGGCCTAATCCATTACTACTCTTATCTTCAACTCCAGAAAATAAATCAAATGATTCTTTTATCTGTTTTTCATTTAAAGGTTCACATGAGTTTTCTATAAAAAAATAATTATTTTTTACTCCTATATTTATCTTACCATTTGCATACGAATACTTTACTGCATTACTAACTAAGTTTGCTAAAACCTTTCTTAGTGCAAGTTTAGACATATAAATTTCTTCTTCATCTAAAAAGTTATTTATTTCAATATTTTTATTGTTTGATAAAACCATATAATCTTCTAAAATAGTTTTAACCTCTTGATTGATATTTAAAAGTTCTTTATCGTCTTTTAACTCTTGGAAAGAAGATACTTTCAATATTTCAACTGTCATTTTTGTCAATTTATCAATAGTTTCAATAGATACACTAAGATATTTATCTCTATCTTTATACTTACCAACATTATATTTCATATTCTCTAAAATAATTCTTAAACTTGCAAGAGGTGTTTTAAGTTCATGTGATGTACTTCTTAGAAATTCAACTTTCATTTTTTCAAGTTCTATAATTTCTTTATTCTTTTTGTCTAGATCATCTATAACCCCTAGCAATCTAATATATAATGTGTTAATTTGATTTTTTAAACTTCCTATTTCATCATAAGATTTTACTTTTAGTAATGCATCTTTTTCTAGTTTCATCATATTATTTGTTACTTTTGTTATTTCAACTATTGGAGATACTATTATTTTTGTATAAAAATATGAAATAGCAATAGAAAAAATAAAACTAACAATTAAAGTATATGGTAAAAATGATAAGCTAATATTTTTAGCCTCCCTTTTCATATCCTTTGAAGTTACAAAATATAAAACTAAATTTTCATCTTCTCTAGTTTTTACACTTCTCTCTTCTATAATAACTGAATTATTTTCACTATCAAGATTTATATCTATTTTGTTTTCTAAATTTACTTCATTGTCTATAGCTCCATTTTTAATAAAAACTTTAACTTCATTATTTTTAGAAAACAGTTCTAAATATTTATTAATAAAAGACTTATCTAATCCATCTATACTTTCCGCTAAAATATCTGCAGTATTTTTTATACTATCTTTTCTATTCTCCAAATATGTAATTGGAAATATAAAATAAATTAGAAGGTGACTAATTATTATTAAAAATGACATAATAGCAAATGTATATAAAAATATCTTAGGAAATAATTTTATCTTTTTCATTTTATCGTTATCTTATACCCTACATTTCTTATAGTTTTTATACAATCCAATCCTAATTTTTTTCTAAGTTCTTTTATATAAACATCTACTACTCTATCATATGGAATCGATTCATCTTCCTTCCAAACGCCATCTATAATCTGATTTCTCGTTAACACTATATTTTCATTCTTTAAAAGAAGCTCCAGTATTTTAAGTTCTTTTGCATTAACAGATACATCTTCTCCCTTATATGTTGCCTTATAACTTGTAAAATTAACTTGACAATCTTTGTAGTTGAAAATTGAATAATTGGAATAATGTCTTTTCAACAAGGCATTAATTCTTGTTTCAAGCAAAGAAAGTGAAAAAGGTTTTTCAATATATCCATCACAAAGTCCTGAAAAAGCTTTAATTTTATAATCATCATCATTAAAAGCTGTTAACATCAAAACTGGAATTTTACTAGTTTTCCGTATATATTGTAAAACTTCTATTCCATTTAATTTAGGTAACATAATATCTAATAAAACCAAGTGAATTTCATTGTTTTTAAATTTTTCTATCGCTTTTTGTCCATCTGATGCAGCAATACAATAATATTCATGTTCACCTAAATATTCACATATCCCTTCTAGAATCATATCCTCATCCTCTACTACTAGTATATTCATCTTTTAACTTTCCTTTCTACAATATAAAACAGCTAAATCTGTATTTCTATTCAATATCTGTTAATAATTCTTTTGGATGTTTTCTTAGCATTTTATTAGATGCTATAAGAAGTGCTATTAACATTATTCCTACACCAAATATAACTACATAAACCATATCTAAAGAATTTATATTTATATTAAGGCTTGTTAGAGTTTTATTAAATCCATCAACTTCAACTCCGGCTCCAAGATTTGCTGAAGATGCATCTGATGCCATTTTTTTTGCAATATCTGATGTAACACTGTTTAGTACTTTATTTGCAATTGTTTTGCCTGTATAGCTAGCCAAGAAGAATGATCCAGCAAATGCAAAGGATCCTATTATCATTAATTCCATAATGAATTGTCCCATTATTTTAGCCTTTGTTATTCCCAATGCTAACATAATTCCTATTTCCTTTTTTCTTGCATTTATCCACAATAATAATAGTAAACTTAAGACTACTCCTGCAAAAATTAAACTACCTAAAAATAATTTATCTGCTACTTTATATATACCAGAAATAGATTGTTGTAATGCTGGATAATTACTTGAGCTCTTTATTAAATCGTATGATTTCCAATCAATATCTAAACTCTTCATCTTTTTTATTACAGCATCTAGATCTATATCTCCTTTTACAAAGAAAGTTGCGTCCTGATAAATAGCTGTATCTTCAGTATTCCCATATAACCTAGCAGCAGTATCAATATCTGTAACTACATTATTTTCGTAAAATTCTTGTGAATAATAAACACCTGATTTATTCTTTCCTTCAAATAATCCAATTATTTCTACTTCTATAGTTTCATTAGCTTGTTTTTCATTATCTGCGTCAAAAAGATTTGATTTTATCTTCATCTTATCTCCAACTTTTAGATTATTTTTCGTAGCTAAATCTTTATGTATTAAAATTTTTCCTTTATCACCCGTTTTTAAATGATTTCCTTCTACAAGCTTAAAGGCACCTGATACAAATTTATCTTCTTTAGATGAATCATTAACTCCTGTAACCATTACTGCATTTTTAAAACTTTTTTTTCTTTCAGCACTTTGGTTTCTCTTTGTTTCTTCTGTTTCAATTATATCATGATCTACAAGATCTCCAACACCATTTATTCTTTTAATATAACCTTCTATCTCTTTTGAATCAGCTATCTTTTTAATGTCTTTCCCTTTTACATTTCCTGCACCTCTTGCTGTTCCAGGGTTAACCCTTCTATTTATCTGCATTGAAAAACTATTTGTTATATTTTTAAACGTCTCTTTTGATGCGTTATTAGTTGCATTCTTTATAGATATACTTACTAAACTAAGTGTTGCCATTATTAATATAATTGCAAAAATAATTATTGACTTAAGTTTTTTTCTTGTTATATATGATAATGCATTTTTTAACATTTATTATTATCTCCTTTATTAAACTAACTATTTTTCTTAAAATTAACTTCTTTTAAATTTTTATTTTTTATTTCTAAAATATAATCTGCTGCCTTTGCTACTTCTTTACTATGAGTTACTACTATTACACATTTATTTCTTGATTTTGCTAATTTATTAAGCATTTCAATTATTTCAAGTGCTGTACTTTCATCAAGATTTCCTGTTGGCTCATCTGCTAAAATTATAGGTGCTTCAGATACAAGCGCCCTTGCTATCGCAACTCTTTGTTGCTGTCCTCCAGACAACTTCATTACATTTCTATTAATTTGACTTTCATCTAATCCTAATTCTAGTAATATTTCTTTATTAGCTTTTTTATTTACCAACCTAACATTTTCCATAGGTGTTAAATAGTCAATTAAATTATAGTTCTGAAATACTAAAGAAACCTGTTTTCTTCTGTGATGACTATATCCCTTTTTAGATATATCGACACCTTCAAATTGTATTTCCCCCTTTACCGGAACATCCAACCCTGCTAATAGTGATAAAAAAGTGGATTTTCCTACTCCAGATTTTCCTACTATGGCATAAAATTTCCCTAATTCAAAATTTGCATTTACATCTCTTAAGATTTTCTCTTTTGAATTTTTATAATTATAACTAACATTTTTCATATTTAATATACTCATTTTTTTTACTCCTTAACTCATTTTTGATAAAATTTCTTTTGGCTTTTTCATCAATATTATTCCTGAAGTGATTAAAACTGATAATAATATTATTAAAATTAATAACCCATAGCTTTGACAAATAATAAAAATATTTTCACTTCCAAATATCTTATTAGATGCATTACTTAAAGTACTTATAATTTTTTCTTTTAATATAATTTCACTTAATATTTTTCTTGTTACTAAATTTCCTATTAAAGTTGAAATAAATAAACTTGGGATAGATATAAAAACTAACTCCAATATAAATTGCCCTATAATTTCACGCTTTCCTATTCCTATTGATAATAATATTCCTATTTCATAAATTCTCTCTCTTAGCCATAGTATCAATATTAAAGAAAGCACTATACAACCTCCTACTATAATTGAATATGTAATTATTTGTATTATTCCTTTAATTGATCCTACAGTAGTTGATATATCATCAAAGATCTTTGTATTCTTTTCAAGATCAATATTGGACCAATTAATATTCATATTTTTTATACTCGAAATTACCTTGTCCATATTTTCTGGACTATTCACAAAATACGTTGCTTGATTTAGTTTTTCATAATTAGAATCTATACCAGATATTTTTTGACTTGAACTATAGTCAATAAAGGCCATATTTTCACTGTAATCGGAAGAAAATCCAGTATAACTTTCTTGTTTCTTCCCAGAAAAAATACCAACTATTTCATACTCATTTTCTAATCCAATATTAGAGTTAATATCTTCATCATCAGGATCGTATTGTTTAATTTGTTTTATTGAAACTTTATCACCTAATTCATATTGATTTTGTTTAGCTAACTCCTCATGAACTATTATCTTATTTTTATCATCTTTTCCTATATGTCTTCCTTCTACTATTTTAAATACTTCACTTGTAAAATCATTACTTAAACTAGAATCTCTTACTCCATAAATCTTTAAAAGATTTTCATATTCAGAATTTAAATTTGATATTTCAACTTTTTGCTCGCCACCAAAAACATCATCACCTTTTAATTGTGCAAGTGTTTCATATTCAAGATTATACTCATTAATTCTATCTAAGTTCTTTATACCTTCAACTTCCTTTGTATCAATCAACTCTTGGCTGTTTTTACTCTTTAGAATAAATGAAGAATTGGCTGCTCTATAAATAATACTCTCCACATTATTACTAAACTTATTTATAGATAAACATGTATAAAGACTTATTAAAATTGCTGTTAGTATAAATAATACAATTATAGATTTTTTCTTCTTTCTTTTAATATACAATAATGAATTTCTTAGCATATCCTTTTTCATACCTCCTATCATCTATAGTATAAATTGCTTTTATGAAATATTTATGAAATCTTATTTTTTATTTCTTTTTATTTTTTATAAAGCAAAAAAAAGATACCTCTATTCTAATGTGAAGTATCTTTTTACTGTATTTCTATTTGCAAGCAGGAAAACACAGGTTATTTCTTAATATCCTTTTGTTTGGGAAACTCCACATTCCCATTTAGAAACTGCTTTATCAGTTACATTTAGATGTTCTCCTAGTTCTGCCTGTGTAAGTTTTTTCTTTTTTCTAGCATCTGCTATAAATACTCCTATTTTTTTTGTATCCATAATTACACCACCTTTAATATCATTATAATTTCAATGGCATTAAATCTAAACCTACCACAGGTAGAATTGGTAGAGTTAATGTAGAACATGACAATTTAAATATGAACTTTACCTAAATTTTGCGCGTACATCAATAAGTTTTAGTACATCACTAAATATTTCATCCTTATCTTCTAAATCTATCATTAACCAACGTTGCCCCATTCCCTCTTTGGTTTCATTATATATCCTCTGAATTACTGGAGATAAATTAAATAACAATTCTTCCACAGCTTCCTTTTCTTTCACTCCAACTACCACCAATACAGTGAAATAATTTTCTCTTGGATATACTGTGCATAGTGTTTTCCCAGACTTTTTAAATTTAATATTCCATCCTGACTCCCATGAACATTTACTAAACTCTACTTTATATTTTGCATTATATTCTTTAACTATCTCTGCACAGAAATCATTAAATAATGAATTTCTAATATATTCACTTATTTCACCTATGTCTGGACAATAATTATAATTTTTAATATCTATCATAGTATTCTTATTCCTTTCAAATACCTATCCACTTCTTACAATAATTTACCATTCCAATTGTAACATAAGCCAATGATCATTTTTAATATCATTGGCCTAATTTAATATCAAGTTCTTTAATTATTTCCTCTTCACTATTATTACAACTTACTCCACCTAAAATTATATTTGGCTTTGTTTTTCCATGAAAATCACTGCCACAAGTTAAAAGTAAATTATTTCTATAAGCAAAATCCCTATAAAAAGCTATTTGTTCTTCATTATGATAACTGCTATACACTTCTAATCCCTTAACTCCTCTAGCAATTATTTTTTCTAATAGATTTAAATCTTCCTTTACATTATTACCTGGATGAGCTAATATTGGAACTCCACCATTGTCTAAAATAACTTTTACAGCCTTTTCTAATGAGATAAACTTCACCTCAACATATGTAGGTTTTCCTTGAGCACAAAAATCCCAATAGAAATTTACAAATGGATTATCACTTCTTGACCCATTTTTATAGTAAGGTTTAAGTAGTGGATTTTCTTGATTTTTATCAAAGCTCATTGCTGCTTCAGCTATCATTTCACCATTAACCACTCCATTTTTAGATAGCTTTTTTATCATTTCATCCTCAAAATTTATTCCTAGTTCCCTAACTAATCTCATTCTTTCTTTTGAAGCAACTTGCTCTTGTTTTATTATATTGGCTTCTATTTCTTCAAAAATATCACTTTTATAATCTATTCCATATCCTAAAACATGTAGGTTTACACCATCAATACTACAATCTAATTCAATGGCTGGAATTATTGTAATATCTTTATCTTTAATATATTCTTTCCCCTCTTCTATTCCTCTAACAGAATTATGATCAGCTATTGCAAAATATTTTACCCCTCTTTCTATACAAAGGTCTGCTAACTCTTTAGGCGTAAACTCCCCATCATCACTATAATTTGAATGCATATGCAAATCTATATAACTCATCTCTTTTCCTCTCCTCTAAAATCTATTTATAGAAGTCAAAATTCCCCTTACCCTTCACTACTTAGTATCCAATTTTAAGCATCTATATTATTACCAAAAATTCTATATCATCTCTTTTGAAAATTCAAGGTCTCCTCATAAAAGCAAATGAATATTTGCTTCAAATATAAATGAATATCTAAATTAGAAAAAATAAAATCCAGCAACTTATACATTGCTGGATTTAGTTTCTTAACTTTAAAATTTTTCTTAAGAATGTCCCCTCAACCCCCTATGTTTACTATATATTTTTATATTTATATATTTGTTTCTTTATATATTTAAAACAATATATAAATATATTACTATTTTCTTTGTTCTAATCCTTTAATATTCTTTTAGGTCAAATATATATTAACTAACTCTACTTTTAACATGATAAGTTATTATTACTCCAGTTTATCATCTTTTCCATAATAGGTAATAACAACAATCCTGAATCACTTAAATAATAGGTAGATTCAACTCTATTACTAATTATCTTTTTATCATTAATTATAACATTATTACTAATTAATAAATCTAATTGTTGTGTTAGCATCTTTTTGCTACAACCATCCAACTCTCTTCGCAACTCTCCAAATCTAACCTTTTTATCTTGAATACTCCATATTATTGCAGCGACCCACTTTTTTCCTAATATATTCGATAAGGCTTCTACAGGGCAGTCATATATAATTTCCTCTACACTATACAAATAATATTTTCACTAGATACAATTTTTATAGTTTATAACAATGAAAATAAATCATTTAATGCTTCACTCATAGTAGGATGAGTAAATATATTATCTCTTAAGAATGTATAATCTTGACCAGTATTAATAGCAGTACTTACTATATTAATTATCTCACTAGCTTCTGTACATAATAATGTGCAACCAAGTATTTTATTAGTCTTCGCATCAACTACAGCCTTCATCACACCTTCTATTTCATTTATAACTCTTGCTCTTGGAATCGCTGCTACTGATAATTTTGCCACCTTAATTTCAAATCCTTTTTCTATTGCTTCTGTTTCACTTAAGCCAACCCTAGCTAAGCTTGGTTCAATAAATACTGAATATGGGATAGCTCCCCTATCATCAGTTGTTCTTTTACCTTCACCAAATAAGTTGTCTTTTATAATTCTAAAATCATCTAAAGAAATATACGTAAATTGTAATCCACCATTTACATCTCCAATAGCCCATATATTAGGTATATTCGTTCTTAATCTATTATCAACTACTACTGCTCCCCTATCTGTAGTTTTCACTCCTGCTGCTTCTAGGTTTAACCCTTCTGTGTTAGGTTTTCTACCTGTAGCAATTAAAACTACGTCCCCCTTAACTTCTGTTTCTAAATTAGTTAAAGTATCTAAATATGTAACTGTAATTTCATTTCCCTCTTCTTTAAATGACTTCACTTTTGAATTTAATACAAAGGAAATACCTTTATTTTCTAATATTTCTTTTATATTATTAGATATATCTTTATCTTCTCTTGCTGCAAGTCTATCTCCTGCTTCTATGACAGTTACCTTTGATCCAAAGTTTGCATATATTGATGAAAACTCAAGTCCAATATATCCTCCACCAACTATTATTAAATGTTTAGGTAGTTCTTTTAAATCCATTATTGTAGTACTTGTATATATTTTTTTACTATCATTTATTCCAGGAATATTGGGTATTATAGTAGATGCTCCGGTATTTATAAATATGTTTTCACCTTCTAAAATTAATTTACCATCTTTACTATCAATTTCAACTTCTGTACTTGATACAAAAGAAGCTGTCCCATTATATATATGAATATTATCAATACTATCTAACATTTTATAATTTTTTTCTCTTAGCATTTTAATTAAGTTTTGTTTTTCTTCTGCCCCTATTCTATACTCATTTGCTTTTTCTTCAAAACTATTTAAATTTTTATATAAAGAAAGCTTAGATTTATGTCCTAATGTTTTTGTTGGAATACACCCAATGTTAATGCATGTTCCCCCATACATCTTATCTGATCTTTCAATTAAAGCTACCTTTTTTTCCTTGCTTCCCCAAAAATCCTGCAAGTGTTTTTCCACCTTTTCCAAAACCAATTATTATAGAATCATATTTACTCATATTATTCTCTCCTTCTATTGAAAATTCAAGCTATATTATTTTATAACTTATATTATTTTACTAAGATAAATTAGGATTTTCATCTAAATCACTTTTACTATACTAATTTATCCTCTTATCTTAACTTGATTTTATTTTATATAATTGATCATATTTAAACAATTAGGCACTTTTAAGTTACCCAGTAATTCAAACGTTACTTATAAAAACGCTTAAACAAACTTAACATTTGATTAAAATTCCTTTGTTCTCTTTTCTTTAGGATTTAACAAGATTTCCTCATGTTTTCCTTTCCTAATTCATTAATTACATTAAGAACCATAAATATCATAAATAACGATATTGTACTTATTATTATTCTTAATATTATTTTCATTTGTCTTAACTTATTAAATTCTTAACTCTCTATTAGGTTAATATATATCTAAATTAGCACAAAATAAAATCCAGCAACTTACACATTGCTGGATTTAGTTTCTTAACTTTAAAACCTATCTAAAGAAGATCCTTCAACCTCCTATGTTTACTATATATTTTTATATTTGTTTCTTTATATATTTATAACAATATATAAATATATAAATATTTTCTTTGCTTTAATCCTTTAATATTCTTTTAGGAAGAATGTATGCTGCACCCATAAACAATATCCCAACAATTAATAGTCCAACAAATCCCACATTAAAAACTGATGGATACTTATCAGAAATATTAAATAAAGTTAACTTACCCATATTTAATGCTGCAAATAATCCAAGTTCATTAAAATATCCATAGGACATTGAAAATGCAAAAGCTCCAACTAATCCACCTAATATAGCTGCAACAGCTCTTTTAACGCCGTTACTTCCAACTGCACCAATACAAGTACCTGGACATGTTCCCACAGCACCAAATGCAACTCCAAATAATAATCCGCCAATTATACCCCCTAAATTCATAGTCTTAACACTTAAATGAGATGTATCAAATATTCCAAATAAACTTGAAATAGAAAGTAATACACTTGAAAAGCCTATTGCAAATAAAATTATCTTAGCCAAAGATAAGTCCTCTAATCTCAACATTTTTAGTATATTTTTAAAACCTGTAGCTCCTACATATGCTAGTGCAAATCCAAAGAAGCCCCCAAGTAAAATTGCCAATAAAATTTTCATATATTTTTCCTCCTTAGTTTGCTTTTTTAATCTTTTTAACAATTATAGCTGTTGGTATGGCAGTAGCAAAAACAGATATTGCAAATACATAGCCACTTATACTACCTTGCATCATTCCACTCATCATATGACCACTAGTACATCCATCAGCCATTCTTGCTCCATATAGTAGTAAAAATCCTCCAATAAAACTAGGTACATACTTTCTTATAAAACTTTTTTTATTATCATCTAATACACATGATTCCACATTATTATCTTCTTCATTTTTCTTCTTTCTGCTAAATAACAAATATCCTAAATATCCACCTACTGGAATTGATAATACAAAAATAAAATCATAATTTAATGGATTCTTTATAGACTTGGCTAATTTCCCCTCTGATTTATCATAATATGCATTTGAACTTTTATATCCAGTTTCTCTACTTGAATCTTCAACTATTACATCACTATCTACTACAGTATGTACTATTCCTGATAACACTGAAAATTGAGTTGAAACTCCTATTGGTTTAACAAGTAAGATAGCTATAAAGAATGAGAAACCTAACACTACAGCACCTTTTATCCAATTATTTTTATTCATTTCTTTTCCTCCTTAAACTTTTATCATCGGTTTGTTTACACTATACATAATTTTTATTTTTTTTTATGTGACAAAGTCACATAAATTGATTTTACTAACTTTTCCTTCCTACTATGTAACAGACCTTCTATTTAAATATTAATTCAAAAAATTCCCAACTTTTTATTTACATTTAATGTATTGAATGATATTATATACCTACAAACCGACTATCGGTCGGTTGAGGGAAAAGAGGAATTCTTATGAAAGTTATAAAAAATGGTGAAGAAAGAAAACATGAGATACTTGATATAGCTAAGGAATTATTTATAGAAAAAGGATATGAAAATACTAGTATTGTTAATATTCTTGAAAAAGTAGGAATTGCCAAAGGTACACTATACTACTATTTCACGTCTAAAGAAGAAATTTTAGATGCTATTATAGATAGAATTTCAGAAAAAATATTTTATAAGGCACAAGAAATTTCTAAGGACCCTTCACTTTCAGTTCAGGAAAAAATCCTTGGTGTGGTAATGTCACTTAATATAGAAGATGATAAGGAAAAGAAAATTGTAAATAATATTCATAATCCACAAAATCTTCTTATGCATCAAAAACAATTTGATTCTATTATTGATAACGTAGTTCCAATTCTTACAAAGGTTATTTGTGAAGGAATTGAAAAAGGAATATTTAATACTGATTATCCTCTAGAAACAGTTGAGATGATTTTAATTTATACCCAAACTGTCTTTGATAGTAATAACAACCTATCTATGGAAGAAACTTTAAGAAAAATTTCAGCTTTTATTGTTAATTTAGAACGTTTATTGGGTGCTGAAAAAGGAAGCTTTGATTTTATAAAACAAGTATTTAATTAGGAGGTAAGGTTTAATGGAAGGTTTAAATAAATCCTTTAAAAAGTTCTTATTATTATGGTCAGGTGAACTTATTTCTGCCATTGGAAGTGGATTGACTTCCTTTGGTCTTGGAATTTATGTATATCAGCAAACAGGACGGGTATCTTCTACTGCTCTAATTACTTTATTAGCTTTTTTACCATCACTATTGTTAAGTCCAATAGCTGGAGTACTTGCAGATAGATATGATAGAAGGCTACTCATGATTTTAGGAGATAGCTTATCCGCCCTAGGACTCATTTATATATTAATATGTATGATAAATGGTGATGCTACACTTTATCAAATAGCTATTGGAGTAACCATAAGTTCAATATTTTCATCACTTCTTGAACCTGCATATAAAGCAACTATTACAGATCTATTAACTAAAGAGGAATTTTCTAAAGCAAGTGGACTTGTTCAAATGGCAGGTTCATCTAAATTCTTAATCTCCCCTATTCTTGCTGGATTTTTATTAAGTTTTTCAAATATAAAGCTTTTGCTAATTATTGATATATGTACTTTCTTTGTAACTGTAACAGCTACACTTATTGTTAGAAAGGGACTTCAATCTAAAGCAATTGAAAAAAAAGAATCCTTAACTTCTGAATTTAAAGAAGGATGGAAGGCAATTACAAGTAATAAAGGAATATTTACTTTAGTAATTTTAGGCTCTATTCTCACTTTATGTTTAGGAATAATACAAACCCTTGCAACACCAATGATACTATCCTTTTCCAATGCTACTACTTTAGGAGTATGTGAAACTATTTGTGGCACAGGAATGCTTGTCTCAAGCGTAATTATTGGGATGATATCAATTAAAAAGGGCTATTCAAAAATATTATCTATTTCATTGTTTATGACTGGAACTTTCATGGCTATTTTTGGATTAAGAGAAAATATAATTTTAATTTCTATAGCAGGTTTTTTATTTTTTGCTACCCTTCCTTTTGCAAATACAAGTATTGATGTTTTAATTAGATCAAACATACCTAATGAAGTTCAGGGAAGAGCTTGGGGGCTTATTGGACTTATATCGCAGTTAGGATATGTTATTGCTTTTGGATTTGTAGGAATTATTTCTGATAATATTTTCAATCCTATGCTTACTGAAGGAGGCATACTTGCAAATAATATTGGTAAAATTATTGGAACTGGTACTGGTAGGGGTACAGGCTTATTAATTATTATTGCTGGGATAATTCTTTCTATAACAGCAATAATCCTCTACTCTATTAAGTCAATTAGAAAACTGGAGGATCAATATGTTTAAAAGATTAATTATTAATGATATAAAAAGAAGTAAATTTGTAACCTTAACCACATTGCTAATAGTTACTGCATCATCAGTATTACTTTCGCTAGCTATAACTCTTGCAGTTAACTTATTAGGCTCAATAGATACACTTATGATACAAGCTAAAACACCTCACTTTATGCAAATGCATTCAGGTGATATTAATTTAAGTAATATAGATAAATTCGCTAAATCTAATAATTTAGTTCATGAATATCAAGTAGTGCCCTTTCTTAATGTAGAAGGGTCAGAAATTATTGTTAATGGAAAATCTCTTGGAGATAGTGTTATTGATAATGGTTTTTCTATTCAAAGTAAGAATTTTGATTATCTTTTTGATTTAGATGGCAAAAACGTTGAGGTTTTAGATGGTGAAATATATCTCCCAGTAACATTTATGAAAGAAAAGCAAGCTAAGATAAATGATTCAGTGTATGTATATGGCAAGAAGTTTACAGTGGCAGGATTTTTACGTGATTCCCAAATGAATTCTTCTATGGCTTCTTCTAAAAGATATTTAATTAGTAAAAATGATTTTGAAAATATTAAAAGTCTTGGAGGCATGGAATATTTAATTCAATTTAGATTAAAAAACTTATCAGATATTAATAAATTTGAAAATCAGTATGTAAATGCTAATCTTGAAGCAAATGGACCAACTATAACTTACCCATTATTTAAGATGATTAATGCAATGTCAGAAGGTCTTATGATAGGAGTAATCATACTTGTTAGTGTACTTATTTTATTAATTGCTTTTATGTGTATTCGCTTTACTCTAATTGCAAAAAGGGAGGATGATTATAGAGAAATCGGAGTAATGAAAGCAATAGGTCTTTCTATTTCTGATATTAAGAAAATATATCTTACAAAGTATGCCTTTATTGCTGGAGTTGGATCATTACTTGGTTTAATAATATCTTTTCCTTTTAAAAATATGCTTTTAAAGAATATAAGATTATATTTTGGTAATGGAGGAAATAATGCAATATCTTTAGTAGGTTCATTATTTGGAGTAATACTAATATTTCTTTTGATTATATGCTATGTAAATAGAGTTCTTAAAGCTTTTAAGAAAATATCTCCATCAAGGGCTTTAAGTAATAATTTATCTTCAGATAAAACATCAAATACAAATTATTTTAGTATTAAATCTTGCAGCTTATTTAGTAGTAATATTTTTCTTGGAATAAAGGATGTTCTTTCAAGGAAAAAGCTTTATATAACAATGTTAATTGTACTTATATTAGCTACATTTATAATGATTGTTCCTCAAAATCTATATAATACTATTTCTTCAAAGAGCTTTGTCACATATATGGGTGTTGGAGATTGTGATATTAGAATAGATATTCAACAAAAAAGTGATATTAAAAATAAATCTGAAAGCATAGTAAAAGCTATGAAAAATGACAAGAACATCAGTAAATATGCCCTTTTCTACACAAAATCTTTTAAATTGAAAAATGCTGATGGTAGTAGTGACAACATTAAGGTTGAGCTTGGAGATCATAATTCCTTTCCAGTAAAATATTCAAAAGGAAGTTCACCAGCATCAAATAATGAAATTGCTCTTTCAGTAACTAATAGTGAGGAAGTCAATAAAACAGTTGGAGATACTATAGTTCTTAATATTAACGGACAAGATAAAAAATTAACTGTATGTGGGATTTACTCTGATATTACTAATGGAGGGAAAACAGCCAAGGCTACATTTAATAGTGATTTAAATGACATTATGTATTCAATCATCTATGTAAAAGCTACCGATAAGTCCAATTTAGATAGTATTTTTAATAAATATTCAAAAGACTTTACTTATGGAAAAGTATCACACATTGATGAGTATATTAGTCAAACTTTTGGTTCCATAAAGGATTCTATAAAATTAGCATCTACTGCTGCAATGATAGTTTCTATTATAATAGTAGCCTTAGTTACATTATTATTTATAAAGATGCTCATCTCAAAGGATAAATATCCTATTGCAATAATGAAGTCCCTTGGATTTACTAATAATGATGTTACAGTTCAATACATTGTAAGAGCTGTAGTAGTTTCAATTTTAGGAATTGTTTTAGGTACTATTTTAGCTAATACTCTTGGAGAATTACTTGCAGGTTCTATACTTGCCTCTCTTGGAGCAACAACATTTAAATTTATGGTAAACCCTATAGTAGCTTATATACTTTCCCCAGTTATACTTATTTTAACTGTAATAGTATCTTCTATAATAGTTACTGCAAATTTAGGAAAAATTAAAATTTCAGATAATATAAAGGAGTAAGAAGATGAGTGAATTATTAATTGGAAAAAATATAAGAAAATCCTATGGTGAAGGAAATGAAAAACAAGTGGTATTAGATAATGTTTCAGTATCTATTAAAACAGGTGAGTTTATTTCAATAATGGGGCCATCAGGATCTGGAAAGTCTACACTTATGTATGTATTAAGCGGTATGGATGTTCCAGAGGGAGGAAACGTTACTTTTGATGGTGATGATTTAGCTGTTATAAAAGAAAAAGATTTAGCAGAAATAAGAAGAACAAAAATGGGATTTATATTTCAACAACCAAGCTTGCTAAAGAATTTAAATATAGGTGATAATATTATTCTTACTTCTGTACGCTCTAATAGAAAAAATATTAAAGACATTTTGATAAAGGCAGATAATCTTATGAAAATGACAGGAATAGAGAACTTAAAGAATCGTAATATTAATGAAGTTTCTGGAGGTCAACTTCAAAGAGCTGGAATATGTCGTAGTTTAATGAATGACCCTAAGATAATATTTGGTGATGAGCCTACAGGGGCACTTAATTCTAAATCAGCGGAAGAAATAATGGATTTATTAAGACATATTAATAATAAGGGCACTACAATAGTGCTTGTAACTCATGATCCAAAGGTTGCATCAAAAACAGAACGTATTATGTTTATGTCTGATGGGAAAATACAAAGTGAGTTAAAACTTTCAAAATATGATGGTAAGAATATTGATGAGAGAATGGAAAAGATACTTGGGGAAATGAAGAATATTGGGATATAGTTAGCATCATTTTTAACTATAAAAATAGCCTTATGCTAGTTATATTAACGCATAAGGCTATAAACCTCACTTACTTTCACTCTGTATAAGTTCTGCTACCCAAATATTAATAGAATTTCAAATTCAAGTTCAACTATGTTTTTATAAAAAATAAGTATTAAAACCTACTAAAATTCTACTACTTATTTAGACTTAATATATAACCTTTATTAGTACTATTAAAAAGATATAAAATACTATGCCTATAAAGGTATAAATAAAATATATATTTTCAACTCATTTCTTTCCATTCAAACATTTATTACAACAAAAAATATCAAACTTGTTCCGTCTCAAGCTCCAAGTCAAATGGAAACAAATATCCACTGTACTACTTTATAAAATTACTATCCTTTATTTTATATTTTTGATATAAAAATGTAATATACCTTTGATTCATAGCTAATTGAAATTTTATACTTTACTAGTCAGTAAAAAATGCCATATTCACTTCTATCATGAATATGGCTAAACATATTTATTATTTGCTTCTTGATTCGTAAATTTCTTTTTCTACATCTATAAACACCTTAGCTATAACTCTATAAGCCTTTTCCCAAGCATCAATAATATCATCTGTTGCCGCATCACCTAAAACCTCTTTGATTGCCCCTAAAAGGTTAGCTCCAACTATTGGGTAATGTTCTTCTTTAATTTGAGCATCACAGTGTCTTTCTCCTATTGTCTTTACCGCTGGTAATAAAGCTTCCAAGTTGTCTATATTTTGAGCAGCTGCTAATACTGTCATAGCTAATGCTTTTGGTTGCTCTCCTGAAGCTTGTCTATCCATATTAAATAATGGCTTAACCTCTGGATTGTTTTCAAACATATTTTTATAAAAAGTTTTTGTAATTTCTACTCCATGCTCCTTTAATGCTGGTACTGTACTTTTAATTATTTCTATTGTTCTCTGATCTAACATATATAATCTCTCCTGTAATCTTTAATATATATTATTTAATAATAATTATCTGTTGATATATTAAATATAACACAAAAATTTAAAATGTGCAAGTAAAATACACATTATTCCCTCAAATTTACTCTGTCTTGATTCTGAAAATAGTAATATAAATATTTGTATGTAACTATTATAATAATCATTTATTTTGTTATAATATACTATATTTAAATCTCAAAGGAGAAGAATTATGCAGATATCAAAATTTACAGACTATGCTTTTAGAGCGTTAATATATCTAGCTAGAAATAGAGCTGAAAATACTACTATTGATAAACTTGCTGAACATCTAGAAGTATCAGAGCACCACATGAAAAAGGTTATACATAAACTTGCCAAAACAGAATATATAATATCAACTAAGGGTAGAAATGGTGGATTAAAATTAGGTGTAGAACCAATTGAAATAAACCTTGGTAAAGTTTTAATATCAACTGAAGAAAACTTAAACTTAGTTGAATGTATGAATAATCCTAAACTTTGCCCTCTAATGACTAGTGGTTGTAAGCTTAAAGGTATTTTCTCTAAATCATTACAGAGTTTTGTTAATGAGCTATCTCAATATACTCTAGAAGATATACTGTAATCTTATAGTATATCTTCTTAAATTTTTCTATCTACATTATAATCAATACTAATTGCAACTCCTTAATATAAACTTACCACTATTAAAATTTTATTGAGGAAATCAATAAAGTTCCTACTTAAACAATAAACATATTATGCTTAATGTTGTAGGAACTTTATTAAAAAAAAATATATAACAGCTTAACTTTTCACTTAACCTCTAAACATTTATTTTATTTTATTTGCTACCATAACAATATCATATATATCTATTATCCCATCATTATTTAAATCACAGTCTTTGATATATCCAACATCAGTACTTTTCAAATTATACTTTTCTGATACTATTGCTAAATCTAGCATATCTACCTTCCCATCATGATTGATATCAACTATATAATTATATTCTAGACTTTCTGCTTCATCACTATTTGCTATAGTTTTTCCATCACCTAAAGCAATAACACGGAATTTGTATATCCCAGCTTCTTTCATTTTATTGGTAAAATCAAACTGTGTATTATTAGTTTCTTGACTTTCTCCTACCTTGATACCATCCTTATATAGCTCAACACTATAACCATTTGCATTATCAACAGCATTCCATGTAGCAACTTGTCCCTTCCAAATAAGACCTGATGGAATATTTAGTTTTGGTAACTCTTTAATCGTAGCAACTGCCCTTGCTTTTTTACTTGGATCATGATTAGATGTTGCAATTACCTGTACTTCTGATGAAGTCTCATCATCCCCTATTGTAAGCACACCTTTTGAATCAATTGAAGTACTAGCACTTGAAGCTCCTTCAATAGACCATGTTACACTTTTATCTGCATTACTATTTGCTGAAATCGTTACTTTAAATTGTGTATTATGACCTTTAAATGCTTCTATTTTCTTTGGATTAACACTAATATACTTTATCTGTGGTGGTGCTACATAAGAAACAGTTATTTCAGAAGACTTACCAGTATATGTATTTATATTATCACCAATAGCAAATACACTTAGACCAATATTTCCTGATTTCTGAACTACATCTTTCAGATTAAGTTTATTTTCTGAAGTACTTACCATGTAAGAAACTTCACCTTCAGGAGCTATATTAACAATATAACTTTCTGCATTATTCACAGAATCCCAACTTAAAGTATTAGTATTGGAATCCCAAACTAGATTTTTAGGTTTATCTAAAGGCTGCATATTTTGTGTTGCCCTCTTAATTAACACTGTATACTCTTTAATTGTCTTTTTATCCTGAGCAATAATAGCTAATGTTTGTATTCCCTCTTTTACTATAGGTGGCATATTAGGATCTGGATAATAGTTACTTCCATCTGATAATTTCACAGACGCCCAATATGAACTCAACTGTATATCTGCTGGTACAATAAGTTCAATTGTTGTACCTTTAATGACAGCTGGATAAGATTCTCTAGCATTCGTTATACTAAATGATTCTACCTCAGCTACACTTGATGGAGGATTCACTACAAAAATAATATCTGTTAAAGTAGTATTTCCTGCAGAATCTGAAATTTTATAAACAACTCTTGTCTCTCCAACCTCTGTAGGTGTTCCCTCAAAAAGTATTCTAGTACTTCCATGCATATTCTTAACTTCTCTGATTCCCTTTGGTAATTTTCCTTCAACAATCTCAAACTTATAATTTCCTTCTCCTCCTACAACCATATCTGTAAATAAATCAAATCTTGTAACATTCTGACCTAATAAGAAAATTTGACTATCTAAATGCAATTTTGGCTTTACAGTAATTTGGGCTAATCTTGCAAATATTGAACCAAACTCGTTTGGATTTTTGTCTCCAAAGCAAGCATATATATTAGTACCATTCTCTTTTTCTGTTAATACTGTATCAGAATCCACAGTAGTAAATTTACCGTTATTATCCAATACTAAGCGTATTCCATTCCCTTTAAGTTCATCAAATCTTAAAACCGAAGATTTCTTTCCAGAAGCATATGTAATCTGAATACCCATACCTGAAAAGTCTAATTTGTCTTCTGAATAATAATCTACTTTATTCATAGGATTAACAACAGTCAATGCTTTTGGCTCATCCTTTTTCACAGTAATCTCTTGACTAACTTTGCCATCATAGTAACTAAATGTTACCCTATTTTGATTATCCAATAGAATACCATCTAAATCACTTGTAAATCCACTTTTTATATAATGATATGGTGTACCATCTAATGTTGCCATCAATACAACACCTGCACTACTATATTCTTCACCTTGAACATAAGAAGTTTTACCAGCTTTTGAAATCTCAAGTTTATCTACTGACTTAGGAGCTTTTACTGTAACATCGAATTGAAATACCTTATTCTTATAGTTACCAGTTACTGTTTTCACTCCCTCAGTACTACTGTCAAAACCATTAATCATATCATTTGTAAGGGGAACTGCCGTACCATTTACAATTAATTTTGCAGAATAAAGTAAAAGTTCTTCTCCTACATAACGTTCTTTTTCTATTTGTGGTACTGAAACCGAAATAGTTTTAATATCTGATGCTTCTATAAATACCGGATAATCTTTTCCTTCTTGTATTTTCCAAATACTATTAAATGACCAATTTACATAAGTTGCAACTTTCTTAAGTTGATCTGAAGTTTTCGAATAAATTTCCCAATCAATTCCAGATGTGGTTTTACCAACTGCATCCATACCATCCAAAGCATAAGATTGACTTACACTATTTACTGAAATATTTTGATCTTGACCATAAAGTCTACCTATTGCTTGCTTATTTGAATCACTAACTGCTCTTGTGCTTATCTGGGTTGTACTATAACAATTTTTCAGTGTTGCACCTAACCCCATATCTCTAGTCAGTTCTCCAGTGATACCTCCAACATAAAATTTGTAATCCCCTCTATTATCCTGTATCACATTCAAGTAACCACGTGCATAAGAGTTTTCTATAGCACCTGAATTTTTTCCAACTAATGCCCCTGCTGATCCATGACTAAATCCAAATTTCACATTTATATTTGCATCAACAAAAGACTCTCGTATAACACCTGATACTTCATTTCTTCCAACAAGCCCTCCAAATGTCTGAACAACCCCATACCCGGTTCCTGTCATCTGTATATCGAAGTTTCCTTTAACACTACTGTTTAATATCTTTCCTTCATTAATGTTGGCAAGTGCTCCAGTATAGGCCTGATAATCACTTTTAAAATCCGCTTCAATATTCAAGTTTTTAATTGTACCTTTGTTTCTTTCTATTAATGGCTGTTTAAGACCTTTTATTGTATATCCTCTACCATCAAGGCTTCCACCAAACCATCCTGCACTAATATAAGTACTTCCTGTTAAATCCAGATCACTTGTCAAAATAAAATGGCAACTCTGATTACTTGCTATATAAAGAAGGTCTGAAGCTTTCTCAATCTTATAAGGATCTGCTGCTGTACCTGATCCTTTAGAAGGCTTAGATACCGTATCCGATCTATTTACTGCAATATATCGAATGTCTTTTCCACCATCTGACGGTACTTTAAATTCTCCATTTTCAGTTTTCAGAACAATAGCCGCTGTTCCAGAAAGCATAACTGGTTTTCCGCTTTCCCCCATATAAATAGGATAATCATTAAGCTTATTTAAAACTACCGGATCACCATAAAAACCATAAACTCCTTTATCTTGAGCAATAATCGCTGCATAGAACTGTACCAAAGACTTGTCAAATGTAAGTACATTACCATTTTCATCTTTAAGTCCTGCTGCTTTAAAAACATCATTCATGAAAGTTTTTGTGTCTTTACCAGTTGCCGTCACTCTATAAATACCTTGGAAAAACTCCATTGGTTTATATCCTTTCGCCTTCTGATTTGCCAGATATCTGACAAATAAATCTGGCATTGCATAATCTTGTGCAGAAGAATTTCTATAAGAACTATATACAAGTGCAGAACCATTCCTAATCTGAGGATTTCCTTTAATATAATCAAACCAGCCTGAAGGATCACTTCCACCCCATGTATAGTCCATGCTAGCTACTGCTAGTCCCTCATCTAACCAACGATACTTTGATGCCAGTTGAGCATCCCCTCCACAAGTCAAATTTCTAAATATTGCATGTTGCCCTTCATGTACAAGCAGCCCATTTGTAGACGAAAGACGTCCTTTTGTATACTCTGCTGCTTTCGGTATATTAATATGTATAGCTGTAATTCCACTTTCACCTGCATAAAACCCTGATGACCCATTACTAGTCTGTTCTAAAAGAATAGATAATTTTCCAGACCCATCATTATAGGGGAATTTATTATCACTCAATTTCATAAGAACTTCATAAGGCTTACTTTCATAAGTCGAACGCATATCTTCTGCTGCATCATTTGTCTTTCCAACAGCATCATAATCATTCTTCATGCTTTTTTCCATCCATATGTAACTCTTATCATAAACTCCTATGCAAACATATGTCCTTCCTTGATAAAATTTTTTCTCATCTCCTATAGAATATATGTCTCCTACTCCTAAAAGTCTTGAGAATAAGTTTTTATTCTCTACTTTGGTATCGCTTCCATCTACAATAAAATCTATATCTTCTGCCTCTTGATTTAGTTCATTTTCTAAAGAAGTTGTCCCTCTTCCTCCCATGCTATCAAATACTAATGTCCCACTACTCTGTTTATTATTGGGGTCTGCATTTGTATTTACTGCAATCACATAGTCTCCATTGATAACCTTTCCATTATCTCCAATTTCCGCAGCAAAACTTTGAAATGGAATGTAACCAATAACAAGTCCTATCACTAATACAGCGGATATAATTCTCTTTCGCATCTTACTACTCCTTTCACATTAAAATCCAATACTAATATAAAGGCAAATGAATATTATCATTTCTCAAATCTTATGATCTTCTACAAATTAGTACAACAAAAAAATCATAACTAAAGCAGTTCAAAGCTATTCCTAAGAATTATCTTTTTATCTGTTTTACGATATGATTTTTTGAGAAAATTATATCATCTTCACCAATTTTTTTCAATTATATCAAAATTCCATCTATAAATACCAATCATCTTTATAAATTTGCTCACTTTAATTTTGGTTCTCCACAGATACGCTTCACCATACCGTAAGTAAAAAAGATTAGATTACCCCATAAGTGAGAATCTAAATCTTTGATTTAGTGCTTCGAACTTACTCAGCGACTGCAAGGAGTCAAGTTTCCTTATATAATTAATAATATTTCAATTTCAAGTTTCAACTATATTTGTATATAAAAATAGCTAATAAAACTTATATAATTTTACTAGCTACTTTTGTAGTATATTATTTGCCCAATTAGGTATTTTTTTATCTCTCCATATTACCTTACCTTCTTTAAAATATATAACTTCTCTTAATACTTCTGTATTATCATATATATTTACTTCATCACATATTTCAATTACATCATTTAGATTTTTTAATGAATCATAGTATCTTCTTTCTATATCTTTATCAGGTATTCCATGTCCACCTTTGCTTACTCTAATTTTAACTCTTTTCTTAGCAAGTTCTGGATTTTCTAACCCTATATAATTCATAACAATATAAAAACCATTCTCTTTTGCAAACTTTATATTCTTTACTATGCTTCTGCCAGATAGTGTTGTTTCTTGATTAAAGGGTATCCCCTCCAAAATGTATTGTTTTATTAACTTAACAGCCTCTCTTGCACATCTCATTTGAAGATTATTGTCTTTCCAAGAACCAATTCTAGCTACCATTTCATCAGTATTAATTCTTTTTTCATTTTTATTTTCATTATAATAAATAGATTTGTATATTGAGGTTTTACCTGCTCCATTAACACCTGCAAAAATTGTAAATGTTGGCATTCTATTCACCTATAACCTTAGCTTGCTCTTTTTGTAATACTAAATTAGATAAGGTCATATAAAAATCTTGCTCTTCTTTTGTTTTTGCATTTTTAAATAATTGCTTTAATTGACTATATGAATAATTTATAAAAATATCATATAAATTAATATCCTTATTTACCATTAAATTTCCTCCTAAAAAAGCATTTATATGAATATTATATACCAAACTTAATATATTATAAACCTACTCTCTTTTTATTTTGGTTCTCCACAGATACGTTTCACCTCACCGTATGTAAAAAAGCTTAGACTTCCCCATATACAATATAATTAATAGAATTTCAAATTCAAGGTTTAATCATATATTTTTATTAAAAAAGATAGGCTTTTAAAGCCTATCCTGCTGTTTGCATTTCCAAATTACTTATAATTTAAATATCTTACTAAATATAATTATTACACAATCTAATGATAGTATTCGTATTTTATACCTTTAAAAATATTATATTCGCCTTTCTAGTAAATTGCATATTTTCATTTTTCAGCAACTACTAATTCATTGATTAATTCTTTATAAAAATAAGAATCATACTCATCAAATATATTCGTAAAACTATCATTTAAAACAATATTAATATTCATACCTAATTGTGGGTAAATATTATAATTTGGTGAAATCCAATAACCAAACTGTGCTAATTCATCACAATGTATTGATTCTATCCCTAAATAATTTTGAGTTCTATATTCTAAATACTCAAAAAAAGTACTTACTCCATTGATTCTATTGGAAGTCCACAGTATTTTATTCAGTGCAAAAATATTAACTATCCATGTATCTTTATACTTTTCCTCTAAATACCTGCTAGATAGCTCTGCTAAATCTAAGTATTCATCCAACACAACTACAATTTTAAATATTTTTTTACTACTTGTATTATTAACTTCTAATACTTTACTTCTTCCTTTTTTCTTATTAGAATTATAATAAATAGCAGTCTTATTGTTTATCAAATATTCCTTTCCCCTTTGACACTGTTCGCAAGCTTTTACAATAACCTCTTCAAAGTGCTTCTCTCTTATTTTTGCTGCATCATTTCCTTCTATAAAGATATTTTTAAAATTCTGAGATTTACATTCTACAAACAAAATTTTATCTTCAAATTCTATTATCAAGTCTTGCTCATTTCTATTATTATCATATGAAGTATGATGGATATTATCGAAAAACATTCCAATAATATCTTTTGAATATACCTCTAAAATGTCTCCTTTTTTATCCTTAGACTGTTCATTGTCTATAATTCCTTTAAAAATATTTTCAAATATATGATAAGCCCGTGGTACATATAGTCCATCAGAAAACTTTATTCCTAATTTTCCTTTGAATACTGTTCTTAAATTATTTTCAATAAATAACTTGTTTTTTATCTTATAATTATCTAAAAATAAATTCCCCAAGTTTTTTATACTTCCAAATTCTTTTTTTAAGATTTTATTTTCAATATATAAATTTTCTTTTGATGCTGCTAAAATAATTAGCTTGTAAAAATTTCTATATATTGACAAACCATATATATCTTCAGATAATTCATCAAAATATTTGAACAATTTATAATACTCATATATGTTAATAGATGGATAATCATACTTATAACTTAAATATCTTCTTAAATCTTTTTTTTCAAACTCATTATTCTCTAAGTTTTTTGACCAAGTCAGTTCATAGATTTTTTCTACTATAATTATAAATACTTCTTTTTCTTCCCCTAAACTGAATTTACGCTTCCTAAATATTCCCATAAATTTATTATTATATGATATAAATATGAAACTTAACTCTATAGATAGCCTTAAAGAAAATTTAAATTTTTCCAAATCAATTTGTCTATCTTGTATAACTTCATTAAAGATTTTAGCTCTATCTTGCCTTGTTAATTTACTATAATGTACTTTAGCAAAACTAACTACATCATTTATATTTTTTAAATTTCTTATTTCTTCTCTAATTTTTTTATAATTAACCATATTTATCTCCAGTTTTCCTTATAGAAAATATATTTAGTTGTATACCTCTCCTCCCCAAAAAATTAATCCCATCTTAATAAATTTCATTCAAAGGCTTTTATTTACCCTTGCATCAACTAAAATATTTATATCTATTATACTATATAATTTTACAATTAAATCATTATTTTCTATAATGATCCTCTTTTCATTCCAGACAAAACTTATTTTTAATACAATAAAAATAAAAAAAGATAATAAAATTTGATGAAAAAAACACGATCTTTTTTAATTATTATTTTTCTATTTTCCTTTATAAATTTTGCTTCTCCATAGATATGCTTCATCTTACCGTAAGAAAAAAAGTTTAAACTTTCCCATATACAATATAATTAATATAATTTCAAATTCAAGTTTCAATTATATTTTTTATTATAAAATAAGATAGCTTTAGTTAAATCATTTTATTAACTAAAACTATCTTATCAAAAGTTTATCTCTATAAGATCATTTTATTAATATTCAATTTTAGATTTATATTTTCTACACCTAAAAGTTGAAAATCTATTATATTAACCACAATTGTTTTTTAACAAAATTAATTCTTCATGTATAATACCTCGAAAAAAATTTAAAGGTATCTTTTACCTATCTAGCATCTTAAAGGTCAAAACTCTCGCAGCTCCTATTCTTTTTTCAAACATTAAATCCCAAATACGTAGACACTCATTAGCTATAGCTTTCATTTCTTCGTTTTTTTCTTCTGATGCTTCATCATATAGTCCTATTATGAGTTTAGATATTTCTTCATTTAGTCCATAAATATAACCTTCTGAATCAAGATTATTCTCAATTATGTTATAACTCATAGCAAAAATTACATCTTTATATGCAATAATAGGTTGATTACTCTTTTCTAAATAACGTACAAAAGTACTTACTATTTTCTTGCTGCTTTTAAAAGATACTAGATTTTTTAAAAATTCTTCATCTCGTTCTATATCTATTAAATTATCATAAAAAATTTTGCTTATTGGAAACTCTAAATCCAAGTCTAGTTTTACATACTTCATAATCAGCTCCTTAGCTAATTCATTGTATTCTTCCTTATTAAAATAAATTATAACCATTTCAAGTATATGCTTAACTTGTTCTTGATTTAAGCTTTCCACATTTTCTACTACCTCTGTAAATCTATTTTTAACAATGTACATTTCAGCTAAAGTATATGCCCCCATCTTTAATAAATCTTTATCCTCTTCATAAAAACATTTTAGTATGATATTTTCTATCTCATCTTGCTTATCATTATGAGTTAAAAAAAACATTTGCTTCATGCCTCTATACCCAGCAAGCCTATAGTCACTTTTTAGTATGTTTATTATTTTTTCTATCGCCCATCCTCTATTAATATTATATACAGGAAATAAAATATCTAATGTTGCTAACCTTACTGCAGGATTCTCATCTTGGCATAGTTGTATAATACTATCCTCAAAATACTCAAATAATGTTTTGTGATCCCATAAAAGTTTTCCTATAGCTGATGCTGCACTTCCTCTAACACAATTTAACGCATTACTACTTAACATATTAAATGATTTCATTTCATTATCATCTGGTGATGTCACATTAGGTTTATCAATTTTAGGGTTAATATGATTTAAAGCAATATCCTTAAGTATATCTAGTATCTCGTACGACCATTCTCCACTATCCTTCTTACGTACCATATCACAAATATATTTTGCCCTATATCCCTCATAATCATATTTATATGTTAATATCAATCTTTCTAATATTTTATTGTTAACCTCTTCCAAATTTTCACTATAGGTAATCCCACTAAAAAGCGCATCTACATAAACATCATTTATGCTAAAGCTGTTATCTAATATCAAATTTATAAATCTTTCCGGCTCTTTACTTACAGCATCTCTTAATTCACTTGCAAATTCTTCTATTGAACTTTCAACAAATCCGCCTTTCACTTCTACCCATCTAGACCTTCTATCTTTATCCTTTATTTTAGTATTAGTTAAAATTTGTACCCACTGTTTATTACTCAACCTTTTCCCTGCTATAGGTGAATAAACACTTCCTGATTGTCCACCGTTTTTATTATATATATTACTATCTACAAAACTAATATTACGTCGTTTAAGAACATCTAATAATTTTTTTGCTTTTAATGATATTCTCTCTTTAGGTAATGCAGGAAGAAGCATTATTTGTAAGTCTCCCCAAAAACTCCAGTATACCTTTGTATTATTGCTTTTATCTCTATTAAACTCTATCCGTCTTTTATACCACTCTTTTGCTCTCGGGTCTATATAGTATATAATTTCTTCTTCCAGTTTTAAGTATGTTTCATTATCACACCATCTAGAATGTACTTCTATAACATCCTTTACCATATCAAGCTTATTTTTTGTAGAACTACTTTTATCAAAAATAATATTATCGAAATTATCATATAAACAATTGATTACTAAATTACTTAACTCTGTAGGAAATTTCTTTAATCCATCTAATATAATTTCATTATACACATTATATCCTTTATTAAAATATTGCTTATATCTATAAATGAATTCTTCTGGATTTCTTTTTATTAAAACCCTATTTGCCTTTTTTATTATTTCAACACAAGTTCGCTCCATTCCTTGGTTATAAGACTCTCTAGCATTCCATTTAGAATACCATCCTTCTTCCTCCTGTGGAATATATACTAATAATGTATCCAATATCAACTCTACATTCTCTATTAATACCTCATTATCATTATCTAAAAAATTGTCATCCTCCTGATATATCCCACGCTCTTTCAATTCATTCTTCAACACGAATTCAAATATTCTCAAAGCTCTTAATTCACATCTAATAAATAATTCTTTAAAATCGATATACCTATCAATAAATTTCGGATACTTCTCATAGAATGCCAACCTTAATTCAAACATTTCATCTATATCTTCATAAATATTAAAAGAGAAGCATCTACTAAATTTTTCGTCATTATCCTTTGATTTAAATAAATGTCTTTTTATAAACTCTATATCCTCATTTCTATATTTAGGGCTTATACTTTGCACTAACTTTATAGCTATATCTTTTTTGTCATCTAAAGACATCCATTTATCCAAAATGCCATTATCAATTAATAGCTGTACAAATATTGCGTGTCCTACAATTATTCCATCTATAATATGATTGCCATACTCATAATCATCATAGTATTTTAAAATAAATTTTCTAGTAGCATCACTTATAGTAATAGCTTGTCCAATAACTTCAAAAAATACATATTTGACATAAAACCTAATCTGATTTGATTTCATAATTTGTATTCCAACCTTAATAAACACTTCTTCATCTTCCGTCTGTATATCCTGTAATAACATCTGAATTTGGTACCTTTTTTGGGGAGTTTGTTTATCTTTATCTCCAATTATACTTATAATATCTTCCCCTTCAAAAAATCTCTTAAACATTTCCTGTGCCAAAAAGTAATCTGAAATACTCTGGTGTGCAAATGAAATGCTATTACTATTCCCAACTATGAAACCATTTGAGCTTAGATATGTTAAACTTCTTTCTGTTACTCCTAAAGCACTTAAAAGTTTAATACTTATATGTAATTTTCCTAAAGTATTAATCTTATTTATAAGTGCAGATTTAGCATCTTCAACTTCTACTTCATCAATTTGATTATCTATGCAATTTTTCTTTATTTGCTCCCACCATTTTTGAACTAATTGATTTGTAGTTGAATAGTCATCGTACATTCTATCCTCCTCCAATTGTGTCCATATGTAAAGATTACTAGCAAAACTAAGTACTTTTTTCATTTTTAAAGACAAATTGTCATATTTAGCTCCAACAACCTCTCTAACAGTCTCTTCCGCCAACTCTTCAACTATAACTTTTTTCCATGCTATGCATTTTTGCTTATTATTACTATTAATTAGTTCTTTAATAATAGGATTATTCTCGTAATCATCACTTCTACATACAAAAATAATAGATAACTTATTATCTCTACTTAAATTAATTTCTTCTACTTTATTTATTACTTCTGTACATATAATTAAATCTCGACTTGAATCTACATTCATCAAAAGTAATTCATCTAGTATAACAACTCCTCTTTTATTTTCACAAAGTATATCCAAAACCATAGGAATTGCTGCTCTTAAATCTAGATTTTCTTTGTATTTATCTATATCTTGATCTGACCTTATATCATCTGATTTAATAGTAACATAATGAATTCCTTGTGTTTTACAGTACTCAATCACCCCTTTAGTACATCTACTCTTTGCTTGCTCATTCTTACCATGTATAATAACTGATTTATCTTGTTTAATATCTTCAATTATAGCTCCAACACTCATCCTAACAACTTCTTCTGATAACTCTTCAGGTATAACTTCATTCCAAACTATACCATTTTTTTCTTTATCATTACTTTTAAATAGTGAATTAATATTAGAATCATTCTCATAATCATAAGTTCTACATACAAAAATAATTGATATCTTATTATCTCTATTAAAATTAATTTCTTCTACTCTCTTTATTACTTCTGTACATGTAATTAAAGCTTGCCTTGAATGCGCATTAGTCCAACGTAATGCATCTAATTGATCTAGTATAATAACTCCTCTTTTGTTTTCGCAAAGCATATTCAAAGCCATAGGAATTGATGTTGTTAAACCTAAATCTTCTCCCCACTTATCTGCATTTTGTTCTGGCATTCTATCATCTAATTTAATTGCAATATATGGTATATCTTCTGTTTCACAGTACTCTATTACCCCTTGAGTACATCCACTCTTTCCCTGTCCAGCCTTACCATGTATAATAAGTGAATTATTTTGTTCAATTTCTTCAATACATTTATCAATTTCTGGTCTATTTATAAAAGTTCCTTTTATTCCTCTAAAAGTATTCTTATACTGTTCATTTAGCTCACTTACTCTAGGTATAATTTTCTTATTTAATCTATCTATAATACTTTCTTCTAATGTAAAAAAATGCTTTGCTATTTCTTTATTACCTTCGACTACAAATGGTGACTCAAAAAAACTAGCTGTACGCCACAGTAAATCAATTCCTAATTCTTTAGCCTTATCTTCAACTTCTTTCTTAGCTTTAGTATCATTCTCTTTTGGGGCATTCTTATCATGACATTGCCCCCACTCTTGATTAGTATAAAAGATTAACTTATTTATGCCTTTATAATTCCTCTTTGCCAATTCCAATGTTTCTATTAACTTACTCTTATTACTTGATAAAGTAGTATCATAAAATTTTGCTTGCCATCCTATAATTTCATCCCCTACTGATATGGTGTTTGTTTCAATAGCAGACTGATTTTTATATCTAAATATTCCCTTTTCTTGCTTATATTCTTTGCAGAAAAGTAAATAACAAACCCACTCAAAGTTGCTCTGTGGATTCTCACTAAACTTTGCTTTAAAGATATCCCAATTTGGTTTAATAATAAAATCCATACTCATCCCTCCTAAAACCCTAGTTTCTTATATTTTCCAATAACTTACTAAAATAATTATATCATAATCCACTGATGCTTTTTTCATCATTGACTTAATTTATCTCACTTAAATTTATATTTTTTTATTTACTATCCTAAAAATTTGTATACTAAAAGTTGAAAACATATTTTTTCTATATATAATAAAAACAACTGAAATAAGTTCAGCTGTTCCTTTAAAATTTAATGCACTATATTTTTAATTAAATCTTCTAATAATTTTGGTTCTCCACAGATACGATTCACCATTCATTATGCTAAATTCATCCTAGAGGTGCTAATAATTGCAATAGACTAGACAACTACTTCCCATTAGTTTACACTATTTCCCTTTTGAAATAAAACCATGTACCATCTACCCCTGCTAATTCCCATCCTTCATTTCCAAGTACATTTAGCTTTTCACTAATCTCTTTGTTATATTTACTTTTATCTGCTTTAAACACACTCTTTAGTTCAATTTGAATTTGCTCAACTCTGTATTCATACCGTTTCATATAAATCTCCCCCATAAAATTAATCATTTTTCTTATAAAAATACTTCTTTAAAACAAACTCTACACTTATAAAAGCCATCACTACTATTGCAAATTCAACTTCTAACATAATAACACTAACATTAGTAGTATCTAAAAAGCTTGTAGCATTTAAAATATCTGATTTGTTTATTATTAATACTATAGCAGTTATTATAAATGTAACTAATCCTGATAAAAGCCAAATCATCCCACACTTTTTATTAGAAGATTGTAGTGATTTTTTACCCTTTAAAAAATCACTATTATCTACATTCCCTAATCCGCTACCAATCATAGCAATAGGCATAAATAAATCTAATATTCTATTTATTCTTTTGTTGGAATGTCTATTATATAATACCCCTATACAAATCATAATTACTGGAACAATAATGTTGCAAAACAAAATAAATATCTTCATATAATAACCTCCATATCAATAATAGTTTTTCCAGAGAATTCTTACTTAATAAGAGTCCATTTATATAATTATGTATATTCTTTTTTATTTTGATAGTCATTTTTAGTTATAATCCAAACAAGTAAGTCTTCTTCATGAGTTTCACTAATTTTCATTCCTAAAGACGTGATTGTTGAAATTGATTTTTTATTATTTAAAACTGTTTCAGCCACAATGCTCTCAAGATGCAATTTATTAAAACCATACTCAAATAATGCAAAACTTGCTTCCCTTGCATATCCATTCCTTTGGAATTTTTCATTAAAAATCCATCCTAATTCATATTCTGAAGGTTTATTAAATTCATGAAATATTATATGTCCTATTACTTTACCTAACTGTTTTTCTTCTACTGCAAATATCATTTTTTCCTCAATTCCATATTTCTGAATGAACTCTTTAGTCTGTGAAATTGTTAAAACAGGCTCTATATACTCCATTACTGCAATGTCTGAAAGATATTCAAATGCATCTTTATAATCTTTTTCTCGAAAATCCCTAATAACAAGTCTCTCTGTTTCGACTCTCATAACTTCCCCTCCATATATAGCAAGTATCTTTTTAACAATATAATATTTACAGAATCTTTTTAAATTCATTAACCTTATCCTTTATACTCTAATGAATAAACTAGAATTCACCTCGTTAAATGAACTAAATATTCAATAGTATCTTCTTCAAATTTCTTTTCACCAGTTAGATTAAACCCATGTTTTATATAAAAAGAAATTGCCCTTTCATTTTTTTCTAATGCCCAAAGATTATTAGCACCATACTCATTAATTGCATATTCTATGAGCTCTTTTCCAATTCCTTTACTTTGAAAAAAAGTATCTACATATATTTTACAAATCTCTCTTTCTTTCAATTGAACAAATCCTTTTATTAAACCATCATCATAAACTAATATATTTTTTAATATTTCATCTTTTCCAAAATAATTATCAATCATAGTAACTACCTGCAATTCTCCAAAAGAAAATCCATCATCCTTAAAAATTGGCCAATAATTCATTCGATTATTAAAAACATATATTTCTGCTATTCTTGATAAATCTTTTTTTGTTGCTTTTCTAATATTCACTCTTCCCATCCCCTATTTATCCTGCTACATTTTACAATAATTTACCAATACAATTATATCACAAGGCATTATCAAATATCTTATAAATTATTTCTAATTTTTCCTCTCCACAAATACACTTCACCATACAATATGTTAAACTTATCCTAGAGGTGGTTACAATGAAAAAGACTATAAAAGTTGTAGGAGCTATAATAGAAAACTCTAATTCAGAAATTCTTTGTGCCTTAAGATCTCCAAAGATGAGTATGCCAAACCTTTGGGAGTTTCCTGGTGGAAAGATAGAGAAGGGTGAAAGCAACGGACAAGCTATTGAAAGAGAAATTAGAGAAGAATTATCCTGCAAGGTGAAATACATAGAAGACTTTAATGATAATACTCATGAATACGATAATGTTATAGTTAACCTTATTACAGTTAAGTGTAAGCTTATAGAAGGAATCCCAACTGCAAGTGAACATTCTAAACTTATATGGCTTAAAAGAGAAAATCTTGATTCACTAAAATGGGCTCCTGCAGATATTCCTGCTGTGGAGGAATTAAAAAATGCAGAGTGTTAATCACTCTGCATTTTAAATAATAATCTAGAAACATTTTGTATACTTCTTTCTAGATTCAATTTTCCACTTTTTAAAGCCTCTTCAATAGTTACAATTCCAGGTAAAATGCCAATTACAGAAGTAATACCCATTTCATATAATTCTTCAATTCCCTTTCCTACTTTTCCTGCAAAAGCTATTACTGGAACTTCATACTTTTTAGCTATTTTTGCTACCCCAATTGGAGTCTTACCATACTTTGTTTGAAAATCTATACTTCCTTCACCAGTAAATACATAATCTGCATCCTTTATCTTATCCTCAAGTTTAGAATATTTAATAACTGTATCTATTCCACTTTTTATCTCTCCATTACAAAATCCTACAAGTGCTGCTCCTATACCACCAGCTGCTCCAGCACCTGGTACATTATTGATATCTTTATCTAAGATATCTTTTACTTTTTTTGCTAGATGCACTAAATTTTCATCTAACACTTTAACCATGTTACTGTCAGCACCTTTTTGCCTTGCAAATACTTCACTAGCTCCATTTTTTCCTGTAAGAGGATTATTAACATCGCAAGCCACTTCTATTTTTACTTTAAATATTCTTTTGTCGAAATTTGAAATATCTATATCTTCTATTTTATTTATATTTCCTCCACCAAAAGGTATCTCATTGTTGTTACAGTCCTTAAAGCTTACCCCTAATGCTTGCAACATACCAACGCCACCATCATTAGTTGCACTTCCACCTAGTCCTATTATTATCTTACTAACACCTTTATCTAAAGCTTCCTTTATTAATTCTCCTGTACCATAACTAGTTGCTATTAACGGGTTCCTTTTTTCTTTATTTACTAAATGCAAACCACTAGCTTCTGCTATTTCAATAACAGCAGTTTTATTGTCACCTAAAATTCCAAATCTACCAATAACTTTATCTCCAAGTGGAGATGTAACTTCCAATGTATGCATACTTCCATCTGTAGCATCTACTAAAGCTTCTAACGTTCCCTCACCACCATCTCCCATTGGAGAATGTACTATTTCAACATCACTTCTTACATTTCTTATACCCTTTTCCATAGCAATACAAACTTCTTTTGCTGTCATACTTTCTTTAAAAGAATCTGGTGCTAACACTATTTTCATACAATCTACTCCAAGTTACTATAATTAATTAATTCTACATTATTACTTACAAGCATATTCTTCACATCTTCTGATAATAAGAAATCCAACTCTTCTAACCTTTTCATATTATACGAAGAATTATTCATAAGATAACTGTCAATATAACCTGGATGTGCCATGATTTCTACATATTCATTTTTTAATATATCATTGAAATTATCTTTAACATATTCTAGTCCTGGTCCAGCATTATGGGATCTATGTTGTACAAATTGAACATGTGGTACAAAATCCAAATCAAAATTTCTCATAGGAATTTGTTCTTCTTTTGCTATTTCTGCACATAGCTTTCTCATTTCAGGAACTTTATCACTACTAAATAAATGAGAATCTACATGAGTTGGCTTTTTCCCTACTAACTCTATAAATTTATTATATTGAGCTCTTAGCTCTTCCCTTAATTCATTTTCATCATATTTAAATCCTTCTGGCAAATTATCTGGTTTGATAAACTTATTGTTCTCTCCTACTAAGGTTTTACCTTTTGTAATTGGTTTTCCTAAAGAAATATTAAAGTGAAGCCCAACTCCTAAGCCCTCATTTTCTTTCATAAGTTTTACCGCATGTTCTGTTCCTGGCATTGTAACCATTAATGTTGTTGAAGTTAACACTCCATATTTAAAAGTATCAATTATTCCATAATTTATTCCATTACTATATCCAAAATCATCTGCATTAAAAATAATTTTTGTCATCTCTCATCTCTCCTCTTATTATTTTCAAAAAATCAGTGATGATAGCACCACTGATTTTTTTAATTTACTTTAATTCTGGCCAATATCCTTTATTAGCTTCTATAAGTCTATCTAATATTCTTCTTGCTTTCTTTGCATCTACAATTGTTCTATTTAATGTTAGTGCCTGAAGTGCCTTAGTATAGCTACCTTCAAAGAATGCCTCTACAGTTAATCTTTCATATGCATATTGGTTTTCTAGCAATCCCTTATAGAATGTATCTATTTCTCCTACATGGAAAGGTACTGCACCTCTATTTCCTAAAACACAGGCAACTTCAACAATAGCATCTTCTGGCAAGTTAGGTATTATACCGTTATTTTCAACCATAACAATGTATGTCTTTTCCTTATTGTTATGAATTGTATCTGCAATTTCTACTATCATTTCGCCATGAGCATCATTATGAACTACATTGTGACCTAAAGTAGTTCCTTGTGCCACTGCATCATCACATTCAGAAAATACTCTTTTCTCTCTACCATTCATTACTTCATTTGCTCTTGTAAAAGTTGGATCTAACTTGCTTGTCTTATATTCAGGATATAGGTAATATTGAACATAGGTACTTGGAACATACTCTGGGAAATCTCTTACCATATCCTCAACTAATGCATATGTGTCTAACCATGATTTATCTCTTTGCTCTGCATCTTTTGGAGCAAATCCATGTTCTAGTATTTTTTCTTTTAGCTCTGGTAATAAGTCCTTACCTTCCCTATTATATAACTTTGTAAACCATCCAAAATGATTTAGTCCAAAATATTCTGGAACTAAAGTTTGTGCATCTACACCTAATATTTTAGCCATGGAAACTAACATATTAATAGGCTGATCACATATATTTAAAATTCTCTTATCGTCCTTAAATTCCTTAGTTAATCCATAAGCAACTATTGCTGCTGGATTAGTATAATTTAATATCCAAGCATCCTTGCTGAAATTTCTTATATCTTTTACCATTTCAATCATATCTTTTAGAGATCTGATTCCATAAGCAAAACCACCTGCACCACAAGTCTCTTGTCCTACTACACCTTCTTCTAGTGGGATTTTTTCATCTAATTCTCTCATAGGATATCCACCCGTTCTTATTTGGCAGAATATATAATCAACATCCCTATACGCCTCTTCTTTATCTGTAGTATACTTGAACACTACCTCCGGACAAACTTCCTTAAATAATAACTTTCCAAACTCTCCTATATGTTTTTGTCTTTCTGCATTTGTATCAAATAGTACTAGTTCTTTTAGAGATAGAGATTCTTTATATCTTGTAAGTGCCTTTAAAATTCCAGGGGTCCAAGTAGAGCCCCCTCCAACTATTGTTATCTTTGTTTTATTTTTATTCATATTTACGCCTCCATACATGCTACCTTTATTAATGTGATTTATATACTCTTTAAATATGCTTTTACATCACTTGCTATTTGATCAACCTTTAATCCATATACAATTTGTATATTCTCTTTTGTAGGTCTTACAAATCCTGATGCACCTGTATCTTTTAACACCTTTTCATTAATTAAATTAGGATTATCTACTACAACTCTTAATCTAGTCATACAATTTTCAATACTAACAATATTTATTTTTCCGCCTAAAGCATCAACAATTGTGCTAGATAATTTATCATCACTTATTACTGCTGGTATCCCATCTTCATCTTCAACATCATCTTCTCTACCAGGAGTCATTATATTAAATTTTGTAATAATATATCTAAATCCAAAATAGTAAACTAAAGCTATTATTATTCCTACTATGATAATTAAGTACCATTTTGTATCCATTCCTCTAAGTAGTCCAAAAACAGTAAAATCAATTAATCCAGCTTGAACTCCTCCTACAGCTACTCCTAGTAAATCCATTATCATAAATCCAAATCCATAAACAATAACATGGAATAAGAATAAAATTGGTGATATGAACATAAAAGTAAACTCTAATGGTTCAGTAATTCCTGTTAAAATAGATGCTGCTATTCCAGCAACAATTAATGCCTTAACCTTATTTCTATTTTTATCTTTAGCACAATGTATCATAGCTAAACCAGCTGCAGGTAAACCAAACATTACTGAAAGCATATGTCCTTGTCCAACATATCTACTACCAATTGCTACAATATCATTTCCAACTCCTGTTGTAGATGCTATAGCTGCATTAAATATATTTAGCGCACCTACAACTGGTTCTCCATCTATTACTGCAGTACCACCAATAGGAGTAAATCTTACGATTTGATTTAATATATGATGAAGTCCTGTTGGTATAAGCAATCTATTTAACGATCCGTATAAATAAGGTCCAAATGCTCCTGCACCCTCAATTCCCTTTCCAAAACCTGATATTACTGTATCTACAATTGGCCAAGCATAATAAGATATAAATGCTACCACTGGTATTACAATAAGAGTTATAAGTGGTACAAATCTTTTTCCACCGAAGAAGTTAATTGAACTTGGTAATTGTATCTTATAAAATTTATTGTGTAAAAATGTTACTGTAAGACCTACTATAATTCCTGCAAACACATTCATTCTATAAGTAAAATATCCCAAAACTGTCTCATACTTTGCATTTACGATACTGGCATCAATTTGAGACAATCCGTTATTCTCCATTAAATACTTAACCGAAGTTGTTTCTGCTGTTATACCATCTAATCCTAACAAATAATTTAGTGTAAGATGTAATACTAAGAAACCAATTAAAGAAGCAAATGCCGCTGTAGCTTTCTCTTCTTTTGCCATTCCTAAAGCAATTGAAATTGCAAAAAATACTGGTAAATTACCAAAAACTAACCCTGCTAGTTTTCTAATAAATCCTATAAAATCTTGTACCCCTTGCAAATTTACAAAGGCTTCTCCAACTATTGAACTATTTTGAAGTGCAGCTGCTAGTCCTAAAAATATACCTGCAGCAGCTATAGTAGAAATAGGTAAAAGTAATGACTTTCCGAATTTTTGCATAAAGCTCTTCATAAAAACCCTCCGTGTTGCTACATAAATTTGTCACATGCATGTTTCATGATTTTAGTATAGCAAGTTAACCACCTCGTAACAACGTTTACAAAGCATCTTATACTTTTTATACATTCCTATATATTTTTACATTCTGTAATATTTTTCACAAATCCCATATACTAAGGATTTTCCTTTAAAATATATGTTAAATATTGTATACTAAAACTAATTACTCATAGGAGGTACTTTCTTAAGATGAAATTTTTAGATGTAATTTCTAAAGAAAATATTACTTTAAATAATACCGAGAAACGTATTGTAGAATATATATTAGAAAAATCACATTCTTTTTCAAATATAAAAATTACAGATATGGCAAATGATCTATATCTATCATCTAATACAATAATTAGATTATGTAAAAAGCTTGGTTATTCAGGTTTTTCAGAATTAAAATATAATATTGTAAATGCAAATAAATCAAATAATGAAATTGATTTAGATTCTAGTCATATTTCTATACATAACTCTGTAGTAAAAACTCTTTCTCTTAATAAACCAGATGATATATGTACTGCTGCAACTAAAATATATAATTCAAATAGAGTTGTTATTTTTTCTTTAGGATTGTCTCAATACCCTGCTTTATCATTTTGTAAAAAACTTCAGTACTTTAATAAAATGTGCTTAGTTCCAGAGGATAGAGATGAAAATAAATTGTTTGCTAACAACTTAAAGGATGACGATCTAGCTTTTATTATTAGCTCTTCTGGATCAACAGATATAATAAAGAAAATTACAGGCATTGTTAAAACAAAAAACATATATACAATTTCATTAACTGGACTTTCTCAAAACTTCTTATCTAACTTAAGTGATTTATCATTATTTGCTTACTTAAAGGACTATCAATTAAATAATCATGATTTAACTTCAAGACTTGGTTTTAATATAGTACTAGATTTAATATTTGAAGAGTTCAGTAAACTTTATTCACAATAAAAAAATCTCATAAACTGCAAGAATAACCTTGCAATTTATGAGATTTATTACTTAAGGAGCTATTGAGTATCCACCATCCACTAATAAGCATTGACCAGTATAGTATTTGCTATCTGGACCTGCTAAAAATGCTATAACACGTCCAATATCATCTTCTCCATCTCCAAACCTCTTCATTGGTTGAGCTTCCATTATTTCTTTATATTTCTCAGGGAACTTTTCTGCCCATACTTTAGCAGCTGGACTTTCTGCACCTGGAAGAACACAGTTTACAATAATATTGTATTGAGCCCATTCCTTAGCTGCAATTTTAGTAAGTCCACGTATAGATTCCTTGTTACATCCATAAGCTAATTGCCCTGCATATCCAAACATACCTGTTGCAGAAGCAAAGTTTATTATTCTTCCTTCATTTTGGTCTTTCATATAAGGGAAGCATTCTTGCATCATATTTAATGATCCTATGGTTCCTGATTGCCAAGCTGTAAGCATTTGTTCATAAGTTGTATCTTCAACCTTAGCTGAACCTGGTAAACTTTGAGCATTATTTACAACAACATCAACGGTTCCATACTTCTCAACTGTAGCTTTTACTACTTTTTTAACATCTTCACGATTTCCAACATCACAAGTTATGGCAAAGCCTTGTCCACCTGCTTCTTCTACCTCTTTCACTGTTTGGACTATTGGATCTAGACGACGTCCTACACAAACAACCTTAACTCCACGTTTTCCAAGGTGAAGTGCTATCCCCTTACCAATACCTTGTCCTGCACCTGTAATAATAGCTACTTTCTCATTTAACTCTTTCATAAAAACCCTCCATCCCATATATAAATTCAGGCCTATATTTAGACTAGTCCAATTCTTAATGTGAAGACCTTATAGAAAAGTATATTACTTATTGTATACATTTACAACACATTTTACCAATTTTAAGTGTGTGACAACATTGGAAACATTATTCTCTCTCTATCAAATGGAGTTTCCTTTTTACTTCTTATAAAAAGGGTAGTATCCTCTTCATGTAATATACTCTCTTTATAAGATGATGTATCCTTTGGAGTAATAAGTACTTCATCTCCATTGTAATCACAAATAGCTATCACATTTAAATCCTTAATGTAATAAATCCTATCCTTTAAGAAATCCATGCAGTAAAACATTATTAGTTTAAAACTCCTTCTCAATAATTCATCATCTCTATATCAAATCTTATAATTATATTTTTCTCCTTGAATTTCCACTAAAGCATTCATAAATTTCCCTTCTCATAAAACCATATTCATATATTTATATCTTTTTATATTTATATAAATATTCCTTTTATATTAAGCTTTCCTTTGCCATCCTTATAATATTAGATACCTCATCTACCTTCTCAATATTATAAAACATAAATCTGTTTGGCATTACTCTTCCCCTATTTCTTCTGTTATCATATCCATTGTCATTATACATATCATAGTTTGTATATCCCATGTTAAATTCAATACTTCCTCTTCCGCTTCTCTCTTTATACTTATTTACAATCTCTGCATCCTTAAGATCTAAATATTGAAATGATATATTCTTACCCATATTACAAAATAAAACTCTCTTGTTAGTTACAGCATATACTCTATTCTTTATAGCAATAGCTCTTCTTATTGGTAATCCAAAAACCATGTTTAATCCAACAAAAACAAAAACGCCTCCAAATAGAAGCATAACTAAACCTGCTCCACCTTTATATGCAGTGTACTCCCAATAAAGTGCAAAGCTTAACCATACAATCATAAATAATAATTGAAATAGGCTACCCTTTTCAAAAAATTTATATTTTCCTTTTCCACTCCAAAGTATTTGTTCATCACCTTGTAATTCATTATAGAAAACCTCTCTCATAATCCCATTTCCTTTCCTTCAACTTATTTCCATATTAATATTCTTTTGATTATTTTTCAATAAAGATTAGGATGGGATATTTATTTTGATTGTTACGTTAATGTTAAAGATTTTTGAACTTGTGGAAATATTTCTATCACAGATACGTAAATTATGACTCTGCAGAAAAACCTAAAGATATTGTTAAAAAATTAAAAATATAATATTAGATATATTTAACCCCTCCCATTATTTGTATATAATAAAATAAAAAAGGTGGATTGGATATTTATTTTGTTTGTTCCATCGCTACACTCCAAGTTACATGGAAACAAATATCCAAAAGGAAGGTGAACTTTAAATGAAAGATTTTATAATAATATTAGCATCATCAACCTTATCAGGTACTATATTCTCTTGCTTATTCTATTGGTTAAACAATAGTAAATTAGGATTATTTAAATCAATACAAAGAAAGATAGATACTTTAAATGAAAAAAAGAAACGTAATTTAAATGTATTTACTAATATATTATTAATAATAATAGGTTTATTTTGCCTAACTAATAACATAAACTTTTTTGTTACTGGCTTAATTTTAGGAATTATAATAGCATTTAACTTAGTGTGTTTTAGAGAATTAGAAAATACTTTTAAAACTGATAATAAGGATCATCAGAACCCTTAATGGTATTAAATTATTAATAACAATAAAAAAATCCCTAAGAATATAACTACTCTTAAGGATTTTTTTACTATTATATAAATAGATTTAATCCTGAATCTTCAGTTGCTCCTAAATAAGAAGCTACTCCACCAATTTCTACACCTTCAATAAACTCTTCCTTCTTAATTCCCATAAGATCCATACTCATAGAACAAGCAACTACATTAACTCCCATATCAATTGCATTCTTTATAAGTTCTTCTAAAGAATCTACATTATTATCCTTCATAATCTTTTTAATCATGGCAGGTCCCATACCCATCATATTCATTTGAGATAAAGGTAACTTACCTGGGTGACTTGGAAGCATACAATCAAACATCTTTTCTACAGTTTTCTTTTCAACCTTAGGTTTATCCTTACTCTTAAGAATATTAAGCCCCCAGAATGTAAAGAACATAGTAACTTTTTTACCCATGGAAGCTGCACCTGTAGCTATTATAAATGAAGCTATAGCCTTATCTAAGTCTCCACTAAATACAACTAAAGTTGCTCCATCCTTTACTGTGCTACATGTAACCTCCTTATCTCCTTCTTTACCCTTCTTTATATAAGCCACAAAATTCTTCTTTTCATCTTTATCTGTTTTCACTAAAGTATTTCCTGTCTTTTCACACCATGAGCTTATATCCTTCTTAAAACCAGGGTCACTTGCAATTACCTTTAATACTTCCCCTTCATTTAAAGATTTTGTTTCTTCAAATACTCTTTTTATAGGTCCTGGGCATTGTAATCCACATGCATTTAAAGTAACCTTTGCATTTACCTCTGCTATATCTAAACCTTTTTCTAGTGACATAGTTGCAACCTCTTCCTTAACATTATTATCCTCATTATGACTTTCTAAGGCTCTCTTAACTTGTAAATATGTCTTTACTCCACCATCTATATTGAAAGAATTATATCCATGTTGAGATAAAATCCTAGAAGCTATATATCCTCTTAAACCAACTTGGCAAGTTACATATATCTTCTTACTCTTATCTAGCTGGTCAAATCTATCCCTTAACTGTCCTAATGGAATATTAATTGAATTTGGTATTGTTCCTGTCATTAACTCCATTTCTTCTCTAACATCTAGAATTATTGAATCATCTAAGTTTATATTATCAACTTCACTCCATTGAATTGTTTTTACATCCCCATCCATAATATTAGAAGCATAATATCCCATCATATTAACAGGGTCCTTCGCTGAATTATATGGTGGTGCATAACAAGGTTCCACATCTTGAAGGTCTTCTACCTTAAGGCCTCCCTTAATTGCAGTAGCAATTATATCAATTCTCTTTTCTACTCCAGCCATTCCTACACCTTGAGCTCCATAAATTTGCCCTGTCTTTGGATTAAATAACATCTTATAAGCTATTGGAAAAGCTCCTGGGTAATATCCTGCATGAGAACCTGGGTGAATATGAATAGCTTTATATTCAATTCCTAATCTTTTTAGTGTTTTCTCATTATTTCCTGTAGATGCAACAGTATAGTCAAATACTTTTGCTACTGATGACCCTAAAGTCCCCTTATATTTAACCTCTTTACCTGAAATATTATCTGCTACTAATCTTCCTTGTCTATTTGCTGGCCATGCAAGAGGAATCATTGTTGGCTTTTTATTTACAAAGTCCATTATTTCAACAGCATCACCTAAAGCATAAATATTAGGATCTGAAGTTTTCATATATTCATCAACTATAATTGCCCCTCTTTCATTTAACTTTAGCCCTGCTTCCTTTGCTATAGTCGTTTCAGGTCTAACACCTATAGATAGGATTATCATGTCACCATATATTTCTTTTCCACTTTTTAAAATAACCTTCTTACCATTATTCTTAAACTCTTCAACACCATCATTTAAAATTAAATCCACTCCATTATCAATTAAATGAGAATGTATAATACTTGCCATTTCTATATCTAATGGCCCCATTACTTGGTTACTTCCTTCAACTAAGGTAACATTAACTCCTTTTTCATGAAGATTTTCTGCCATTTCAAGCCCTATAAAACCTCCACCAATTACAATAGCTCTCTTTGGCTTCTCTTCTTCTAAAAAGCTTTTTATATTATCCATATCTGGAATGTTTCTAAGAGTAAAAAGGTTTTTACAATCTTCTATTCCAGCTATAGGTGGTTTTATTGGCTTTGCTCCTGGTGATAAAACTAGAGTATCATAGCTTTCTTCATATACTTCACCAGTTCTATAATTTTTAACACTTATCTTTTTTTCTTCTTTATTTATGGAGATAACTTCACTTAGATTTCTTATGTCTAAATTAAATTTTCTGCTCATTTGTTCAACTGTTTGAACTATTAACGCTTCTCTTGTCGGAATCACATCCCCTATATAATAAGGAAGACCACAGTTAGCAAAGGATATATATTCTCCCTTTTCAAACATAATTATTTCTGCGTCTTCATCAAGTCTTCTAAGTCTAGCTGCAGCTGAAGCACCTCCTGCTACTCCTCCAACTATTAAAACTTTCTTCTTCATAACTCTATCTCCTTTAATACTTTTTTCAATATACTCTATTATAGCGTTCCCTTTCATTTTCTTCTGTGACTTTGTCACATAACTTATGGGGGATATTTATTCCCTTTGTACTAAAGGTAAATAACACCTTTAATTTATATCTAATTAAAATTTTATACTTTCCTAGCCGTTAAAAAGAAAATATAAAACTATACCTTCTCAATTATTCTTATCAAATAATTTGAATCTTATTATTAATAAAAAAAACCTCAAGAAAATGAATCTATTTCTTGAAGCTTTTTTTATTATAACTATCTTATAGAATTATAGAATTTATCAAATATTTCTTTATTATATTCATCTGCTCCATCTACATTAGAACTTTTAAATACGGGTGGAACAAAACCATCTTTTATCATCATATCTATTGCTGTTGTTACAAGTGCTTGTACAATGGCAACACCTGTTGCATCAGAAGTTGCTCCTACAGGTGTATCTAACCCTTTAACTTTGAAGGCAGCATCTCCATACTCTGCACAATTATCAATATTAACATCTGATAACTCATAGATTTTCTTACCGCTTGAATGTCTTGAATCTATATTCTTTGAATGCTTTAGAGAACACATAGTAATAATATTAACCTGTTGACTTTTTGCCTCTAAACACATTTCTACTGTTGCAGCATTTCTTCCTGAATTTGATACAACAAGAATAGTATCTCCCTTTTGTATCTTATTTAAACCAAAAACTATTTTTGAATAGCCTTCTAATCTTTCAATCAATGTACTTTTATTAGGCTTTTGATTAAGCAATATTTCTGGCTCTAATATTGCATTTACTAATGCTAAACCACCAGCTCTTTGAAAAACCTCTTCAGCAATTATGTGAGAATGACCTGTTCCAAATATATAAAATCTCCCTCCATTTTTACATGTATCTGCAACTAATCTTGCTGCTTTTTCTATATTTTTAATTTGACTAGCCTTTACTTCATTTAGCTTGTCTATTATAAAATCCAAATAATCTATTGTTATCATATTCTCACCTATCCAATATATTTTGTTATTTGCTCAGTAATCCATTGAGGTCTTGTTATTGCAGTTCCAACAGTAACAAAGTCCGCACCCATTAAAAGAGCTTTTTTAACATCTTCTTTAGTTGAAATTCTACCTTCTGCATTTATATAAACTTTATCGCCTAAAGCATCCCTTATATCTTTTATAAGCTTAAAATCTGGCTCTTCCTGTCTTGGACTATAATCAGTAAATCCTGATAAAGTTGTAGATATAATATCTGCTCCTAATTTATAAGCATTTATACCTTCTTCTAAAGTAGATATATCAGCCATTACAGGAACATTTGGATATTTACTTTTAAATTCTGGAATATAATCATAGGAATATACTCCTTTATAGTTCTTTCTAAATGTACAATCTATAGCTATAATATCTGCTCCTACTTTCAAAATCTCTTCTGCACTTTCAATATCAGGAGTAATAATAACCTCACACCCTTCTGTGAACTTCTTATTAATTCCTACAATAGGTAAATCAACCTCTTGCTTCATTGCTTTTATGTCCAAAGGACCACAACCTCTTAATCCCTTTGCGCCCCCTATTTTAGCCGCCAAAGCCATCTTCGCCATAAACATTTCACCATGCAATGGTTCATCTGGATAAGCTTGACATGATACTAATAATGTACCTTTTAAATCATCTAATATCTTCATCTTATCTTCTCCTTTAAATATTAAGTAATATTTCTTCAACTAACCTTTCACCTTCACCCTCTTTAAATGGTGATGAAAAAGTCTCATAAGTTTTAACTTCATATGCAAATTTATCTGGAATATATCCTATATAACCATTTCCATATCCTATAACAATATTGTTCTTACTATTATTATCTTTAATTCTTTTTCCTAAGCTTGAAAAAAGCTCACCAGGTATATATATAATGTTATAGTTATTAACTTTTAGTATCTTAACCTTTGCAACTATTTCTTTAACATCAGAAAATCCTAAAGCCATCTTATAATTATTCGTTAATCCTTCTAACTTTGATTCCAACAATCTCAAAGATTTTGAATCCATGTTTTTACTTTTTGCTATTTCTACCTCTCTAGCCTTCTCTTTAACCTTTTCTTTAGCATGCTCTACTGAGTCAAATTCCTTGACCAATAATGGTATCTCTAATTCTATAGAATTTACTTTTTCTATATCTTCATAGCTGTTTACTTCTGGCATATTTCTTATTTCTAGTGAAACTTGAGTTCCAATTCTATCTACCTCTTCAAAAGTTGATGCATTCCTTGTAAATCTTGTACTTATATCACCACAGCTTCCATTTAAAAACATTACCAAATCATATTCATTAAGCATTTCCTCAGTTTTATTAGGAAAATCACCTGTAATAGACAAATTATCACTACTCATTACAGTTGGATGACATGATAAGTTATATAATAAAACTTTTTTTCCATCCTTTCTTAACAAATTAATACTAATAAGTTCATTATCATAAAACCAGTCTTTATTATTTCTATTACTGCAAATATTATTTACCATCTTTCTACTTACTGATAATTTAGCACTATCTTCATTGCTTATAGCATCAACTACAGCTTGCTTAATTTTGTTTACAATATAATCTACATATTCTGCATCATATTCTCCAAATACTTGTTTTAGGCCTTTTTGATATCCTTCATTAGTATTCATTGTTCCAGTTGGCCCTGAATGAGTATGAGATGTTGATACAAAAATGTTTTTTTCATTAAAGTTTAATGAACTCACAGAATTCTTCACTAAACCCACAAAATGGTAATCAACCCCTACAAGATCCAATTGAACAATTAGATAATTATCCTTTCCTCTTAAAGTTAATACTCTTGCTTTTAATTCATCATGAATTTCCTCTGCTTTTCTAATTACGTCATACCCTGCTAATAAACATCCTAACTTAGGAGTTATTATTTCTTCCTTATATCCAACTTTATAATTACTCATGATAATTCTCCTTAATTATTATCCTAAAAATCCACATAAAACTCCTACTATTGACAATGCAATTATTCCAAATAATATAAGGATAGAGCTCTTTCCTTTCTTTAATAACTTATAACAACCTAAAGTAGTTAATAGTGGAATTAATTTAGGTAAAATACTATCTAATGTTGCTTGAATTCCAAGTTCCAGTTCTCCAATGTTAAACACTGTTGGAATATTTATATTTACTAATTGTGGTATTAAACCACCTACAAGAATTAATCCTAATATAGTGGCCATTGTAGTAAATCTTTGAACTACCCCACTATCCTTAGCTTTATCTAAAAATTTGATTCCTTCCCTATATCCATAGTTAATTCCGTAGAACTTAATCCCCATATTTAAAGCATTAAACATAAGTAAAGCAATTACTAATCCGAATGGATTTCCTTCCTTAGCAAAGGATGCACCAATACTCATACATATAGGTAACCATGTTAAAAATACTATACTATCTCCAAGCCCAGCTAATGGTCCCATTAATCCCACTTTTATTCCTGATATAGTTCTATCAGCTTTATTTCCTTCCTTTTCCTCAAGTGCCGCTGTTACACCTAAAATAGGTGATGCAAAAGTTGGCATTGTATTAAAAAATTCTAGATGCCTCTTCATAGCTTTTGATCTTTCTTCTTTTGGCTTATCTCCATATAACTTCTTTAATACTGGTTTTATACTATATAAAAAACCTAAAGATTGCATTCTCTCATAGTTCCAAGATCCCATTAAGAGATTAGATCTCCAAAATACTTTTCTTATATCTTTCTTGGTTAACTTCTCCATTATAAATCATAACCTCCCTCATCATTTACTTGTGTATTTGCACTTGCTTCAACTGTTGATGCTGAATCCTTTTTACTATTAGTAAATATATCGTATAATACTGCAAATATAATACCAATCATAGCTAACCCTATAGTTGGTATATTTCCATATATAGTACAAATAAATCCAACTAATAAAAATACCCATAATTTTTTATTTAGCATTAATGATAGTAACATACCAAACCCTAATGCAGGTAATATTCCCCCTGCTACAGTTAATCCCTTCATAATAAACTCTGGAATATATCCAAATAAGTTTTGTACAAAATCTGCTCCAAAGTAAACTGCCAAAAATACTGGTACAGCCCTTGTTAATGCATACATTGGAAATCCTATAAGTTGCCATTTATCTATTCCATCAATGTCGCCTTCTTCTGCTAATTTATCAGCTTTATGTGTAAAAGATATTGCAAAAGTTCTTGCTAACATATCAAGTTGTTGACACACAACTGCTACTGGTACTGCAATAGCTATCCCCGCTACTGATCCCTCTCCAGATATTATTCCTACTGCTGTTCCTATTATTGATCCAGAAATAACATCTGGTGGTACATACGCCCCTATTCCAGTTACACCTAACCACATAAGTTCTAAAGTTGCTCCAATTATAAGCCCCTGATTAAAATCACCTAATATAAGTCCAGTAATAGATCCTGCAATTAATGGCCTATATAATGATGTTTGAAATGAAAATAAATCAAATGTACATATAGCAGCCCAAATTGCTAATAGTGTTGCTTGAATTAACATTATTAATCACTCCTTATTTTATAAATTCTTTCATATTTGTAACTTTATCAGCAGGAATCATTTGTATTTCAACATTTACTCCTAAATTCATTATTTCTTTAAAATCCATTTTATCTTTTTCATCTACTGCTACTGCCTTAGTTAACTTTTCTTTATTTAATACATGCTTCATTCCTCCTACATTTAGATACGGTATTTTAACTCCAGCTTTGAGATTCCTATACACATCTTCTGGATTCGTATAAATTAACATTGTTTTTCTTTTAATAGGATTATTCTTATATACCTCTGTAAACTTATCTACACCAAAAAGTAAAATTCTTATTCCTTGTGGTGCTGTCATTTCTAATACAGACTTTTGAACTGGATCATTAGCTAATAAATCATTTATCACTATTACCTGCTCAATTTCATACTTTTTTATCCAAGTAGTAGCTACTTGTCCATGCACTAACCTATCATCTATTCTTACAAAATCTATTGCCATTTTACATTCCTCCATTCTTATTTATGTACTTCTCCATATCAATAAATGATGATTTACCAACCTCTATTAAATGTTCTTTTAGTTCATTTAAATTCATATGTTCATTAGTAAATGCTTCTATCAATACAGGTAAATTTAATCCACTGATTACTTGTACATTATTATTTGATATCAAACTATAAACTGATGCATTATTGGGTGTTCCACCCATTAAGTCAGTTAGAATTAAAATATTTCTTTCAACACCAAACTCATCTACTACTTTTTGTATCTTTTCTTTAAACTGATTTAGGTCTATCCCTAATGTCATTGATAAGGCTCTAACTTTATTTTTACTTTGTTCTCCTACAATCATTTCAGCACTTTTTAAAGCCTCTTGTGCAAAATATCCATGACTTGCAAGTATAAATGCTATATCTGTCATAAACCATTTCTTCCTTTCTTTATTTTCTCAATATTATTTATAGCAATTCTTATGCCAATGCTCTTAAACTATTAAAATTTCATATTTATATGCTTTATAATGCACATTAATACGCTTTAACCAAAAAGAAGCAATGCACTTTAAATTAAGTGCATTGCTTCTTTTCAATAAATATAAGTAATAGATAATATATTTCATCATCAGGTATCTCTATAGAAAATCCAACTTCTATATTCCTTAATGCTCTCTTTATAAAATTAAATTCAGTAAATAACTTAGCTTTTACCTCTTCTAAATTTTCATCTGACTTAAGAATATTATTACATAGTAAAATTCTCTCTATCATACAACATACATGTACATATGTGCTTGCTATCTCATTTAAAGCTAACTTAAAAATATTACTATGCTCTATGCAGGAAATAAAATCTACTAAATAAGGATGTACTTTTTCAACATCTAAACATTGAAGATATTTAGATGTTACATCAGCAGCAGCCCCAAGAACCATATCTCTATTAACATCAATAATAAGGCTCTCATCATTTTCTATATTAATCTTTTCATCAATGAGATTAACTAATTTTTTAATTCCAGAATACGTTAACATTTCTTGCAATGATATATAAGGAATATTGTTATATATAAATTCCACTGCTCCAACTATTGCTATTATATATTTCTTTTCTTCATGAATTGCTAAATCTATAATCCTTTCTGCCTCTTTTTTATTACTTACGCTTATAGGTATTACATTGATATCATAAATATTATTTTTCTTTAGTATCTTTTTTATAGACTCCTCAATATATGTTGCTGTTCCTTGACCTGTATTGCAAATTGTAAATATTACTTTCTTGCTATTTCCCATTTCTTCGTCTAATCTTCTTTTTTGTTTTTCATAAAGATTCTTTTGAAGCTTAACCAAACTATACATAATTTCATCAATATTAGCATTAGGCATTATAGCCCTCCTTGATGCCTCAATTAAAGATAGTATGTTGGTATTTTCAATAACTTTCACCTTAAGTCCAGTTCTTTCTTGTATTTTTTCCCCTATAAATACTAGAGATCCCATGTCAACCATTATCAGTGTTCCTTTATTATTCTTGCTACTCTTAACCATTTCTAGCGCTTCATCTAAAACAATTTCTGGTTTCATCGTAAGTGGCATATTTATATATTTTATATGATCTATTCCTAATAATAAGTTTGCTGTCTCTGCTAATTTTTCTGCGATTAAATCTCCATGTGCTATTACTATAATATCTATAAAATCATGCTTCTTATTGCTTGATAAAACAAAGAATATTGTTGCCAAAAGATACGGCTCATACTTAGAACACTTTATATTAAATTCTTTTTCTATCCTTTTCACTACTTTTATAGCCACAGAGAATTCTTTAGAATTTATAATTTTAATATAATGTTTATATTCTTCATTTAACGGTTCAATATAGTTAAATTCAGATATATTTTTAAAATGGAACGCTAGGCTATAGTAAACTTCTTTATCAAAAACTAACTGTAGGTCTTCATATACAATTTCTGATATAGTACTTACAATCTCAATAATTTCATCATTAATGATATTTGCATACTTATAGTTTGAATACATATCCTTTACTACAGCTTGTGTAAAATCATCATATACTTTAGTTAAATTTATAGAATCACTATTAATCTTTTTTCTTAAATCATTGAAATACTTTTCAAAATCATACTTAGGAACCTCAATATCTAAATTGCTCTTCTCACTTCCTGAATACTCAAAATAATTATCATAAGCTAATCTATCTATTTTATATCTAAGATTTTCATCTACCTCTAAGCAAGAATCCCTAACATAAGAAGGTAAAAAATCAACAATAACTTCTATAAAATCTTTGTAATTACTTCTATACTCTAAAAATGCACGTGCTACTGTAATTTGTATATCACTTCTTAACTGCCCTATATTTCCTGTTGGTTTATATATTAACAAAGAAGTCATTACATCTTTATGGACGCATATTTTCTGACCAATTCTTTTTGACTCTAGGGAAAATAATGTTTTTAAAATTGATAATCTTTCTTTAATACTTCTTTCCCTTAATGGTGGAATACTTATACTTACTGGAATTCTTCGTGTGAACGTTCTCAATAAACTCGATTCAATTCCTTCAGTTGTTGCTCCTATTATCATTACACGAGCATTTCTATCATTTTTTGATTCCCCAAGTCGTCTATATTTTTCTTTATCCATAAAGAAAAATAACATTTCTTGTCCTTCTGGAGGAAGTCTATGTATTTCATCTAAAAATAAAACACCACCATCAGCTTCTTCAAGCACTCCTTTTCTATCTTCTAACGCGCCTGTATATGCACCTTTTTTGCTCCCAAATATTTCAGCTAATAATAATTGAGGATTATTTGCATAGTCTGCGCAGTTAAATGTTACAAACTTTGAATCTTCACAAAAAACCCCTTCACTTTTTCCATATTCAAACATCTTTTCAGCAAACAAGCTTTTTCCAACACCAGTTTCTCCAACTATTAATGTATTTAATCCGTGTGGAGGATAACAAACAGCCGCCTTACCTTGATTAACACACATTTTCAAACTTTTATTATATCCAACTAAATCAATAAAGCAGTCTTTTTTTCTTATTTTCTTATTACTCATTTGATAGCTTGTCTTGTTTTCTAATTCAAGTAATTCTTTTGGAGCATTAAAAATATGTCCATTTATTTTATTTCCTATAATTCTTTCAATCTCTTTTCTCGATAAAAACCTTACAGGTTTACCTGTAATCTTCAATGCGAATCCTAGTTTTACCAACTCATTCAAATCAGAGGCTGCATTATTTCTAACTACTCCAAGTTCACTACCAACTTCATTTGCTGTAAACCCAATTGTTCTGTTTTTTAGAATATCCTCCTTAGTTATTGTATAAGACAACCTTTCTAACCTATCTCGTATCCTTTCAATCCTCTTCATATGATTACCTACCTCTAATTTTTTTATTTAGAAATATACTTACTTACAATTATACCTTATAAATTTTCAAAGAAAAAATAATTATTTCATATGCAAATAAACTTTAGTACCATTAAACTATTAAATTGTTCATAATTTAATCGGTATTATAATTTCCTAAATAATAAAAAGCCCCAAGAAACTTAATACATTTCTTGAAGCTTTCTAATACATACCTTTAACAGTGAGTAGAGTAGATATTTGTTTTTCTGTGACTTGGAACCTTGTTACGGAACAAGAAAAATAAATATCTACTCAATTTTACTCATTTACAGGAAGAATATCATTCTTGCTGCACCAATCTAGTGCTACCTTTAAATATTCTATTTCTCTTTCTCTATCCCCTAATCCTCTTGATACATTGCAATAAGGAACTTCTATATAATTTTCTTCATTATCTCTAATATCTATTAAGCTTTTTAATACTTCCTCATCCCACTCTGGGTGAAAAATTATATCTAAACTATCTAAATCCTCTAAATATCCATATTCTTGCTCATCATACAGTACGAATTCTCCAGTTTCTTTATTATAATAATACTTCATATCTTCTGATGATAATTGTATTTGTGCTACTAATTCAGTTAAGTTAATTCTCATGCTATATCTCCTTCTTTATCTTTTGTGCGGAAATCATTATATCATAAAGAATTAGATAATTAAAATATTAAAATAGTCCAAATTTACTTGTTTTTTATTTTACTTTATTATAAATTAGCCTTTTCCCAATCTTCTTTAAATTTTTTAATGCCTGCATCTGTTAATGGATGATTAATTAGAGCTCTAATAACACTTGGTGGAAGAGTTCCAATGTTTGCACCAAGCTTTGCGGCCTCTATCACATGAATTGGATTTCTTATAGATGCTGCTATTATTTCTGTTTGGATATTATGAACATTAAATATTTCACTTATATCTTCTATAAGTATTAACCCATTTGATCCTATATCATCTAATCTTCCTAAGAATGGAGATACATAGCTTGCTCCTGCCCTTGCTGCTAGTAATGCTTGTGCTGCTGAGAATATTAAAGTAACATTTGTACGTATTCCCTTCTTTGATAGATATGAAACTGCTTTTAATCCATCATATGTCATAGGAATTTTTACAACTATGTTCTTGTGAATACTTGCAAGCTCTTCTGCTTCCTTTATCATATTTTCATAGTCCAAACTTATAACTTCCCCACTAATTGGACCATCTACTATAGATGCTATTTCCTTTAATGTTTCCTTTAAGTCTCTCTTTTCTTTTGCAATTAGGGATGGATTTGTTGTTATTCCATGTATAACTCCTAAAGAGTTAATTTCTTTTATATCCTCAATATTTGCTGTATCTAAAAATATTTTCATTTTTAATTCCCCCTTTATTTTAACTTTATTACTTCTTTTACTTTATTAACTATATTATTCGAAGTTAATCCGTACTTTTCTAATAACTCATTTGGCTTTCCACTTTCCCCAAATGTATCCTTAACACCAACTCTTAAAACAGGTACTGGACACTTTTCTGAAACAACTTCTGCTACTGCTGATCCTAGTCCACCTATTATACTATGCTCTTCAGCTGTCACTATAACTCCAGTTTCCTTTGCAGCTTTTATTATTAATTCTTCATCTATCGGCTTAATAGTATGTATGTTAATAACCCTTGCATTTATTCCTTCTTTAGCTAATTCTTCTTTTGCTTCTAATGCAGCTTCAACCATTATTCCTGTTGCTATTATTGCTACATCATTTCCTTCAGCTAAAGTTATTCCCTTACCTATTACAAAGTTATAGTTTGTTTCATCATTAACTCTTGAAACTGCCATTCTACCAAGTCTTACATAGCAAGGTCCTTCCATTTCTGCAACTGCCTTTATTGCAGCTTCTGTTTCTATATCGTCTGCTGGATTTATAACTACCATATTAGGTACACTTCTCATTAAAGATATATCTTCAATAGCTTGGTGAGATGCTCCATCTTCTCCAACTGTTAAACCAGCATGAGTTGCACATACCTTTACATTTAATTTAGGATAACATATTGAGTTTCTTATTTGTTCAAAAGCTCTTCCTGCTGCAAACATTGCAAAAGTACTTACAAAAGGTACCTTACCACAAGTTGAAAGTCCTGCTGCAACTCCCATCATGTTTCCTTCTGCTATTCCCATATTAAAGAATCTTTCAGGAGCTACTACCTTAAAATCTGCAGTCTTTGTTGACTTTGAAAGGTCTGCATCTAATACTACTACGTTCTCATTTGTATTAGCTAATGCTGCTAATGCTTTACCATAAGCTTCTCTAGTTGCAATCTTCTTACTCATTATATTTCTCCTCCTAATTCCTTAACTGCTACTTCACATTGTTCCTTGCTTGGAGCTGTTCCATGCCATGAAGCCTCATTTTCCATAAATGAAACTCCCTTTCCTTTAACTGTGTTACAAATTATTGCTGTTGGCTCACCTTTATGGTTTTTTGCTTTTTCTATAGCACCTAAAATTTCATCATAGTTATGTCCATCTATAACTAATACGTTCCAACCAAAAGCTTCAAATTTCTTATCTATTGGACATGGACTCATAACCTTAGTTATATCTCCATCTATTTGTAATCCATTAAAATCTATAAATATAGTTAAATTGTCTAAGTTATAATGAGCTGCACACATACTAGCTTCCCACACTTGACCTTCTTCTAATTCTCCATCTCCAAGTAATGCATATACTCTATAGTCTTTTTTATCTACTTTACCTGCTAAAGCCATTCCTACTGCTGCTGAAATACCTTGACCTAATGAACCAGTTGACATATCTATTCCTGGTAGATCATTCATGTTAGGATGCCCTTGTAGATCTGAACCAATCTTTCTTAATGTCATTAATTCTTTAGGATCAAAGAATCCTCTTCTTGCTAATGCACTATATAGTACTGGAGCTGCATGACCTTTTGATAAAACAAATCTATCTCTATTTTCATCCTTCGGATTTTCAGGATTAATATTTAGTTCATTAAAAAATAGTGTAGTAACTATATCTGCTGCTGAAAGTGAACCACCTGGATGACCTGATGCTGATTCTGTTAACATTTCTACTATGTCTTTTCTAATTTGCTTAGAAATTTGGATTAATTCCTCTTTGTTTTTTTTCATGATACACCTCTATTTGTTTAATTACTTTTGTACATAAATAACACACTTTCAACTGCGTTATCCCAACCTTTACATAACTCTTTTCTATTTGCTTCATCTATTTTAGAAAGGAATTCATCTTCCCCTCTATCTAAATTCTTTATTTCATCTATAGACTCCCAAAAGCCTGTTCCTAATCCACCTAAGTAAACTGCCCCCATAGCTGATAGTTCTTCAACTGAAGATCTTATAACCTTTATATCTAATAAATCGCATAAAAATTGCATTAAAAACTTATTAGTTGTAGCGCCACCATCACCCTTTAACTCTTTTATTTCAATCTGGCTTTCTTTGCTCATTTCTCTTACTACAGCATTAATTTGATAAGCTATACTTTCTAATGCAGCCCTCATTATATGTCTCTTATCTGAACTTCTTGATAATCCTACAATTGAAGCTTTTGCATTATGACTCCAGTATGGGTATCCCAAACCAAAAAAGGCTGGTACTAGGTATACTCCTTCATTGCTATCTAAAGATTCTATCCCCTCTTGAAATTCACTAAAATTAGAAAACATGTTTAAATTATCCTTAAGCCAATTTAAAGTATCTCCATTACTATGAATTATTCCCTCTAAAGCATAGTTTGCTCCATCCTTTGTCTTCCATCCTAAAGCTGAAACCAATCCATTTTCAGATTTCATTAACTTACTTCCAGTATTCATAAGAACAGAACATCCTGTTCCAAAGGTTGCCTTAACCATTCCTTTTTCAAAGGCTCTTTGTCCAAATAATGCCCCTTGAGAATCTCCTATAACACCACATATAGGAATTTCTACATCAACTACACCCTCAATATTTGTATATCCAAAAATATCGTCACAATTTTTAAGCTTAGGCAACATTTCCTGGGTAATGTTAAATATTTTCATAAGTTCTTTATCCCAAGATAAGCTATTTATATTTAATAACATTGTCCTACTTGCGTTAGTGTAATCTGACACATGAGCTTTTCCATAAGTAAGCTTCCATATTAACCAGCTTTCAATTGTTCCAAGTAATAGTTCTCCTTTTTCAACCTTCTCTTTTGCACCTTCAACATTATCAAGAATCCATTTAACTTTTGTTGCTGAAAAATAAGGATCTAATACAAGTCCTGTTTTTTCCTTTATCTTCTCTTCTAACCCTAAATCTTTTATCTCCTCACAAATCTTAGTAGTTCTTCTACACTGCCATACTATAGCATTATGAACTGGTTTCCCAGTTACTTTGTCCCATACAACTACCGTTTCTCTTTGATTGGTAATAGATAGGGAAGATATCTCTTCCCCCTTTAAACTGTTTTTCTCTATTAACTCCTTTAGTAAAGAAATTACATTTTCATATATCTCAATAGGATTATGTTCAACATAATCTCTCTTAGGATATATTTGATTATGTTTTTTACTACATTTATAAAGAATTTTTCCTTCCTTATTTACTAAAAGAGCTTTAGAACCTGCTGTACTTTGATCTATTGCAATAATATACTTCTTCATAGTCTTATACCCGTCTAGTTTTTTCCAATTAATTCTTTAGCTAACTTTACTAAATTTTCTTTACTTAAGCCATAGTAATTAAATATTTCTTTACTTGTTCCTGTAATTGCTGCTTCGTCCTTAATGCCAACAATTTTCATTGGAACTGGTGCATTTTGTACAACTACTTCTGATACAGCAGCTCCAAGTCCACCATAAATGCTATGTTCTTCCACAGTAATAATGTGCCCTGTTTCCTTAGCTGCTTTTATAATAGCTTCTTTATCAAGAGGCTTAATAGTATTCATATTTAACACTCTACATTTAATTCCTAATTCTTTAAGTTCATCTGATGCTTCAATTGCTGGTTTTACTGTTTCTCCTGTTGCAATAATTGTTATATCTTTTCCTTCTCTCATAACATTAGCTTTACCAATTTGAAAGTCAAAATCAGTTGATTCATAAACATCATCTACAGGATTTCTTCCTATTCTTATATAAGCTGGTTTATCATATTTAACTAATTCTCTTACAAGTTTTTCTGTTTCAAACCTATCTGCTGGTAAAAATATATCCATATTAGGAATAGCTCTCATTACAGCAATATCTTGAAGTGAATGATGGGACATTCCTAATGCACCATAGCTTACTCCTCCACTTATTCCTATTAACTTTACATTAGTATTTGAATATGCAACATCTACCTTAACTTGTTCTATACTTCTCATTGTTAAGAAACAAGCAGGTGATGCTGCAAAGCACTTCTTTCCTGTAGTTGCAAGTCCTGCTGCTATTCCAACTAGGTTTTGTTCTGCTATTCCAACTTCAACAAATTGCTTAGGATATTCATTTGCAAAGTTTGTCATTGATGCAGAACCTCTAGAGTCACTTGTTAAAACATATATATCTTTATCATCCTTTGCTAGTTCCATTAATGTATCACAAATTACTTGACGATTAGCTATCTTATTCATTATTAATCCCTCCTATAAACTATTAAGTTCTTTCATTGCAATCTTATATTCTTCTTCAGTAGGTACTCCATGATGCCACTTTGCAACATTTTCCATGTATGATACACCTTTTCCCTTTACTGTATTAGCTATTATCATAGTAGGCTTGTCCTTTTGAATTGAATCTTTTGAAAATGCTTTTAATAATGCTTCTATATCATGACCATTTAAAACAATTACATTCCAACCAAAACTTCTCCATTTATCTTCAAGAGAATTTAAAGCCATAACATCTTCTGTACTTCCTGATATTTGAAGTCCATTTCTATCTATAATTGCAGTTAAGTTATCTAGCTTATAGTGAGCTGCTGCCATAGCTGCTTCCCATACAGAACCTTCTGCTAGTTCTCCATCTCCTAATAATGTAAACACTCTATAATCTTTTTCATCTCTTTTGGCACCAAGTGCCATTCCTACAGATGCTGAAAGTCCATGACCTAATGCCCCTGTATTAATTTCAACTCCTGCATTTTTGTTATTTGGATGTCCAATTAAAGTTGAACCAAACTTACTATAACTCTCCAATTTCTCTTTTGAAAAATATCCTTTATCAGCAAGAACACAATATAATAACTCTGCTGCATGACCTTTGCTCATTATAAATCTATCTCTATCTTCATTTTTAGGATCTTTTGGATTAACATTCATAACTGAATAATAAAGTGTAGTTACTATATCTGCACTAGAAAGTGAACCTCCTACATGTCCAGCTTTTGCGCTGTAAACTAAATTAACTACATCTTTTCTAATTTCTCTAGCTTTTTCATTTAACTCTAATACTAAATTATTCATTACTTTCCCTCCCATATTTTATCCTTTACCCTTATTATAAATATTTAGTACATATTTTTCAATAAATTTAGTAAATATTTTAGTATTTTTAAATAAATTTTTAGTTCAGGCAAACAAAAAAGAGCTGACTTTATTAAATCAGCTCTTAAAACCTTTTATATAACACTTTTTCTTTCAACAATATCAGTAGATATTTGTACTTTTAGTTTTCCTTCATCCTCTTCTTCTATCTTTTCTATTAGTCTATTAATAGAAACCTTGCCTAATCTTTCAACATCTACTCTTACAGTAGTCATTGGAGGATTTATCATATCACTAAATGGAATATCATCAAATCCAACTATGGACACATCTTCAGGAATTTTAATTCCTTTTTCATTCATAGCTTTTATTGCACCTAATGCAATAATATCATTAAATGCAAACAATGCTTTTGGAAGTTTTATATTTTCATTTGATAATATCTCTTTAAAATCTCTATAGGCTCCATCTGTAGTTGGTTCTACCTTATACATATTCTCTTCATGAACCTCTAGGTTATGCTCTTTCATTGACTGAAAGAATCCTTCTTTACGACACTTAAAGTTGCTAATATCTACAGTACTACCTATATAACCAATATCCTTAATACCTCTATCAATTATATATTTAGTAGCTAAATATGCTCCTCTATCGTTATTAATAAGAACAAAATCACAATCCTTAGCTTTAAAATAAGTATCTACAACTACCATTGGAATATTTAGATTTTCAAACTCACTAAAATCTTCTTCTTCCATCTCAGTTCCTAAAAGCAATATTCCATCTACTCTCTTTTGAGTAAATATTTTTTGTATATCTTCCTTAGTATCTTTTCCAGCTTCAACTTGAGTAATTAAAAGTTCATACCCACTATTTCTGCAAGTTCTTTCACAAGATTCAATTAACTTTGAAAAGAATGGAGTATCTGATAATATATATCCATGTTTTTTGAATTTTATCATTCTAATTATTTTATCTTCACTCTTTTTTTGAGTTTTGAAGTATCCTAATTCTTCTGCTATCTTCAGTATTCTCTCCTTCGTTTCTTTCCCTACTCCTTTTCTGTTATTAAGGGCATTAGAAACTGTTCCAGGAGATACTTGTGCTAATTTTGCAATATCTTGCATTATTGTCTTCATCTTTTTCTCCTTACCTTCTTATGCTAATTTCTTTTTATTCACTATTATAAGTATATCCTATTTTTAAATAAAAACAAACATATTTACTAAATATTTATCACTTTCATGTATTTTTTTAGAGAAATAAAGAGATTTAACAAATGTTAAATCTCTTTTTCTAATATTATTAATCCATCCTGTTCAAAATTATGCATGTGAATAGTTGTTTTTCCATCTACAACTTCATAGTTAGGTATACAAATATTCTTATCTTCTAAATCCATAATTTTAATGTTATAATCCGATAAGTCTAAATCAACTTTAACAGTTGTATTAACTGGAACATAGATAAATATTTTATCTTTTTCTAATGTACCAGCCATTCTAATATCTTTAACTTCGTTTAATATTTTATCCATAGGAACAAGCTCTCCTATATTATACATTTCAAAAATATACTTTATATAGCCATAATCCCAAGCTCCTGGATACTTAACTGCATCGTTCCAAGGATTAGGGGCATCAAAACCTTCACCTATTCCAAGTCCAAAATTTTTATTTATTTTATGCCAGCTATAAATACCATGAGCTCCATAAGTCACCCCTGCTGATGCACCAGAAAGTATGCTCATCCAAGCTGCTCTTCTAACATCGTATCTATAAAATCTTCCGTACATTCTTCTACTAAATCCCATTTGTTCATAACATGGTTCAGAATTTAGTAAAGGCTTTGCTGGATACTTTTTGTATAGAGTTTCTGCTAATAAATATGGCATAGCTAAGTTTTGCGCATTATGACCAGATTGGTACATATAAAAATCTATTTTATCAATAAACTCTTCTGGAATTTCATCTAACCTTCCTTTTATATGAAGTGTTTGCAACAAGTTTGGTGCAAGCTCTCTTAATAAATTTGATGCCTTCATATAATACTTTTTAGTATCCTCTGTATCAAAATCAGTATCTCCACTAATTACATACATAGGTTCTAAATCTGAGAAAGTACCATGTACCACTTCTACATATTTATCAATAAAATCATATGGCATTATATTTGAACTATTCATATTGCTTGCCCATGTTCCAGGGACATAATTGCACCATAAAACTACTAATGCTAATTCAAACCCTTTATCTTTAGCCATTTTGCACATAGTTTTTGCACGTTCAAAATATTCCATATTAAAATCAGTAAATTCAAAAGTCTTTTTATCCTTTGTAGGAAGAGGATAGTAATTAAGATCTGTACCACTAGCATCCCACTGTGGCATAATATTTATTTGTAAAACGTTAAACCCTTGCATCTTTCTTAGGTTTAAATAATATTCCCACTCTTCAATTGTTATATTTGTAAATGCACTCCAACATGTATCTGCTAAATAAAAAAACTTCTTTCCATCCTTTATAAAGGTTCTTTGGTTGTCACTTACCTTTACAGCCATATTTTATTCACCTCTTAATTGCTCTTTTACTTTTTCTTCTATATTATCATAAAAATCAGGAGTTAAATATCCTAGATACTTACATGCTTCGTATATTTGAGGAAGTATATCTGCATGAATTCCCACACAATGATGGACATATGGACCACAAACCAACTTTTCTTCTAATCTCTTTAAGTTTTCCACTTCAATCCATACATAAGTTCCTTGATTAAATGGTCCTTCTATACCTTTAGCATGTCCCATTAATAATGAATATTCTCCATTATCACCATCAAATCTAATTATAGACATATCTCCACCAATAAGCTCTCCATGTAATGCTCCTGGATGAGAGTGATTAAATGCAAATGGTGCTCCAAAGCTTGGTTTTCCCTTCATTAACGAAACAGGCCATGGGCCACAATGTTGTAAAAGTTCTCCATTTGGATTTGTTGGATGAGGAACTGTCCAATCTGCAAAGAAAGGTTTAACTTTTCCCATAGTAGCTGCTTGAGCTATTACCGATGTAATAGCACCATGAATATCTGTTTCACAAGCTACAGGAATTCCCTCATCACTTAATAGTGAGTTTGCAACGCAAGGGAATATTCCTAATGCATCTTGCATTGAGTTCCAGCATTGAATTGCAACAGCTTTACATCCATACTTGTTAGCAAAGTTTTTCATAGCTATTTTTAAAGCAGCTGTTTTTCTTACTCCATCCTCACTTACATTAATTATCATTTTTTCTTTCATATAATTAACTACATCTTGTAATTCTTGTCCATTTTCTTCTACTAATCTGTTCATTTCTTTTTGAACATCCACCATAGTTACAGGATGAACCTTAATATTAAACTTTTCTAACAACTCTCCCTCATTAACCATCATTGTCCAGAATCCAGCTGGTCTAGTTGAAATTTGTAATACTGTTAAGTTTCTAATTTCCTTTACAATATTACTAGTTGCAATAAATCTATTAATTCCATCTTCAAATTGCTTATCTTCTACATCACACATTGTTAAATAAGAAAACTTAACTCTAAATCTTCTTAATATCTTTCCTGTTGCAAAAAGACCACATTGAGAATCTCTAAGTCTTGCTCCATTTTCTAAAGGGCTTTCATCCTTAGGTCCCCATAAAAGAACTGGAAGATTAAAGTTTTTAGCTACCTTCGCTACTAAATCTTCTGTTCCAAAGTTACAATGTGGAAAAAATAAAGCATCAACCTTTTCACTTGTTAGTTTATCAACTATAGGTTGAACATGACTTTCATCAAATAATAACCCCTCTTCATTTATATCTTTAATATCTACAATATCAATATTCATAGATTTTAATTTATCTAATATAATATCATTGTATTTTATAGCATCTTCTCTACTAAAAATATTTCTTCTTGTTCCTACAACACCTAATCTAATTTTATACTCCATAAATTACCTCTCCTCTATAATTAATAAGAGTTTTCAGCTAAAGACAGCCTCAAACTCTTATTTTCTATTATTTTATATTTTGAACACTATTGCACTAATGTTTCTTCAGATGAAACTTCTTCACTCTTTAAAGCTTGTTTATCTAATACTTTGAAGAATGGGAAATAAACTAACATACCTATAGCTATTAAGACAACTTGAAGAACTGCTACTTTCCAACCACCTGCAAGTACACCATTTACTAATATAGGCATACCAAAAGGAACTTGAACTCCATTTAATCTTGGCACTATATTAGCTGCAATCGCTAAGTAAGCTACTAAAGTTTGAATTAATGGAACAGTTATAAATGGTATTGCCATAATTGGATTTAATATTAAAGGCAACCCAAATACTATAGGCTCATTAATTGTAAAACATCCAGGACCAACAGTTAATTTAGCAATCGCCTTATGTTGTTTAGCTTTTGCAAATATAAGCATTACAAATATAAGAGATAAAGTACCACCAGCACCACCAATACCTGCAAATAATCCATAGAAAGTTTTACCCATTATATTAGGTAAATCAGAATTTGCAACTCCTGCCATAACAGCTTCCATATTCATTGTATCCATTGGTAAGTATAAAGCACTTATAAAACTTCCTACAACTAAAGAACCATGTAGACCAAATATCCAAAGCACCATTTGAATTAATATAATAAATAATAATGACCATATTGATCCAGATAGGTTTTGTAGTGGTGCTGCGATTATCCCATATACAAAATCCGCAAAAGAACCATACTTAGTTAAAGAGAATCCAAAAGCAACAAATACAAATAAGAACCCTACTATAATTGCTGGGAATAACCCCGCAAAAGTATTTGACACTACAGGTGGTACACTTTCTGGCATTTTAATTATTATTTTCTTATCAAGGAACAAGCAATATAATCTACCTGCAATTAAAGCTACTATCATAGCTCCAAATAATCCCTTAGCACCAAGCCAACCAATATCTAAATAGCTACCAGTTTCAAAGTTAGCTAATGGAGTAATAATTAAGAAGCAGAATGCCGATATACATCCAGCACCTATAGCTTTTTGTCCTAAATTTTCAGCTAAACAGTAAGCCACAGTAAAAGATGCATATAAGGCAATAAGACTAGTTGTTAGTGTTGAAGCCGCCATTAAATAAGTTCTTATACCTGTATCAGTTAAAAATTGTTTCCATGCATCGATAGGCAATACAGCTAACAATAAAGCGATTGATCCAATCATTAATAAAGGCATCAACATCATTAACCCATTTGATATTGCAGAAAGATAGTTGTTAGTTTTTACCTTTTCAGCAAATAGCATAACCTTGTCCATAATTTGTTCTTTGTCTTTCATCTTAACCCCTCCAAATTTATAAATGAGTTCTTCTAATTATTTAATTGATCAATTATTACAATACTAATTATAAATGGTATTTCTAAATTTGTAAACCTTTTTATAAATAAATATTTACTAAATTTAAACTAAATTTTATTAAATTTATGCTTTTTTCTTCTATTATTCTCTTTTAACTAGAAAAAAACTACATTTTAGTACTAATATAAGCTTTCTTATCAACTTAATATTTAGTAAATATTGTATAAACTCCCCTTATATGTATTTATATATAAAAAAGAGTGCTATTCCCTTATGTAATAACACTCTTTTTCTATAAATATTTATTAATCTATATAATCTGAAAGCCACTCCATACACAAATCAAACCAACGTATTACATGATTATTAAAATGACTGTCCTTTCTAGCTGTTGTTCTATCACACAAAGCAAGTCCATGCTCACCCTTTTCAAAAATATGAAGCTCAAAAGGAACATTGTTTTCTCTTAAAGCTAATGAATACTTAATTATTCCAGATACATCAACCAACACATCTTCAAATGTATGCCACATAAAAGTTGGTGGTACATCTTTGCTTACTTTGTTTACTAGATTAAATTTATTTAAATCCTCTTCAGTTGGGTTGTCAACTCCAAAAAATCTTTCATTTTGGCTATATTTTAAGTCAAATATTTTGCTACCAAATCCCTTCTCTCCTGGTTCTGTAGGATTCGCTTCAATTGCTGTATAACATAAAATAGATGCACATAACCTTAAATCTTCTAGGGTAACACCCGCTTTATCTGCAAGTTCTTGATTTACCGTATTTACACTTAAATTTGCAGCTAAATGCCCACCTGCAGAGAAACCACATACTATAACTTTTTCAGTATCTACAAGCCACTTATCTGCATTTTCCTTTACTATCTTCATACATTTTGCAAGCTCTATTAAAGCATGTTCTGGTGTATTTTTATTTACATCTCCAGTAGTATACCAAAGTACAACACTATGCAATCCAACACTATTAAACTTTAATGCTATTGGCTCTGCTTCTCTGTCACTTGTAAATGCATATCCTCCACCAGGACAAACAACCACTAATGGTCTTTTCTTACCAACATTATATTCTTGTGAGTTATGAAGAATATATGTGTCTAAATAGGCTGTTTCATTAATTTTAATTCTCTCATTATTCATTTTATACTCCTCCTTATTTTCACTAAATATTTAGTAAAATATTTTTATCATCAAAAAAAGTTTAGCACAAATATGCTAAACTTTAGACGTTAAATTTTGACCTGTATTTATTTATAGTTGGCACATAATGTATTTAATATATATAACAAAGAATACATTCCTTCCCCATATAATGAATTATCCCCACATAAAAGTATTAAATCAAAATACTTAGTAAATTCATTTTTCTCATTTTCTGTAATAAGAATAGTTTTTCCCTTCATTTCAGATACCATGTTCTGATTATCTTCAATTGTAAAATAATTTCCCTTAAAAGAAATAAAAATTGCTAAATCTTTATTGGTTAACTTCAAAACTTCTTCATCTACAGAACTTATAGGTAATACTTCAACGTATTTTCCCTTCATCATCATTCTACATTGAAATTCTAATGTTATAGCTAGGTTGTTTTCAAACCCAAAAATAATAACTCTTTTGGCATCCTTTATTAACTTAATTGATCTTTCTATAATATCATTAGATAAATTATTTCTTGTAACCATTAGTCCATTTATTATCTTTTCATAATAGCCTTCCTGACTAAAGTCCTCATATTTATAAACTTCACTAGGCATTTCTAGAATTGCCTTTACATTTGTGAAATTCTTCAACCCAATTTCTCTAAAAAATCTTGTTGCAGTTGATGGTGAACAAGCACATAATTCCGAAAACCTCTCTAAATTCATATCCTTTACTTTATCTATATTATTAATAAGTTTCTTTGCAATAATGATATTAGTATCATTATCTGAGTGTTCCCTAATATATTGAAATAAAACCATTAAAATATATTCCATAAAAAATAATCCTCCAATAAATTCTTTTGACATTATATCATCTAAACATCAAAAAAACAATTGAAGGACTATTGTAGAGTATATTCTAATCTAAATCTGTTCCATTAGATGCAATTACTTTCTTATACCAGTTAAAGGACTTCTTTTCCTTTCTGCTATAATTACCAGTACCATCATCATATTTATCAACATAAATAAAACCATAACGCTTTGCCATTTCTCCAGTTGATGCACTAACTAAATCTATACATCCCCATGGTGTGTATCCCATTAAATCAACTCCATCAACGTTTATAGCATCATCCATAGCCTTTATATGCTTTCTTAAATAATCTATTCTATAATCATCGTTTATACTACCATCTTCCTCAACCTTATCAAATGCACCAAGTCCATTTTCTACTATAAATAATGGAATTTGATATCTATCATATAGATAATTTAAAGCAACTCTCATTCCTGTTGGATCTATTGCCCATCCCCAATCAGACTCTTCTAAGTAAGGGTTCTTAATACCACCCATTAAGTTACCAGATGATTTTTTAGTTCCATCCTCTGGGTTAGCTGATACAGTTAAGGACATATAATAACTAAAGGCTAAGTAATCAACCTTTCCTTCCCTTAATATTTCCTTATCTCCATCTTCCATTTTTATATTTATACCTTCTCTTTCAAACTCTTTTAGCTTATAAGAAGGATAATATCCCCTACATTGAACATCTGTGTAGAAATAGTTACTACTTGATTTTTGCCAAGCTAGAAAAACATCATCTGGATTACAACTGTATGGATAATTTAACATATATGCAAGCATACAACCTATTTTAAATTCAGGATTAATTTTATGTCCAAGAATTACAGCTTTTGCACTTGCAACAAATTGATGGTGAGCAGCTTGCATAGTAGTTTGCTTATCTCTAGCAATAACACCACCTGCCATATAACTTCCAAGTTCTATACAGTTTATTTCATTAAATGTCATCCAATACTTAACCTTATTTTTATATCTATTAAAAATAGTTTCACAGTATCTTACATAACAATCTATAGTTCTTCTATCTGCCCATGAATTCCACTTCTTAGTTAATCCAAGAGGTGTTTCATAGTGAGATATTGTTACTATAGGTTCTATTCCATATTTTAATAATTCATCAAAAACATTATCATAGAATTTTAATCCCTCTTCATTTGGTGTTTCTTCATATCCAAGTGGGAATATTCTTGACCATGCTATTGATAATCTAAAACATTTAAATCCCATCTTTGCAAATAAAGCTATATCTTCTTTATAATTACTATAGAAGTCTATTCCATCATGATTTGGATATAATTTATCATCAAGACAACAAAGCTCTGCCCCTTCTGGAATATCTTTTATGTTAAACATAGGCACACCGCCTGTTGTTCCATCTTGTAATTTATAAGTTACTAATCTAGGTGAAGTATGTGTTCCATTTGTAATAACATCATCAGTAGATAATCCTTTACCACCTTTGTTCCATCCACCTTCAAATTGGTTTGCTGCTGTAGCTCCCCCCCATAAAAAGTCTTTTGAAAAAGCCATAATATCTCCTCCTTTTATTTTATATTTTTAGTCTATCACTAAAAGTTAGAGATTTTACCGTCAAAAAATGACGTGTACTTTTTATATTGGAGAATCACAGTATTCACATCTTCCTACACTACCCTTAACTATATTCCTAGCACCACAACACTTACAAACAACAACATTAGGTTTATAGTACTCATTATTAGGTTTTTGTGATGGAATTACTAATTCATTTTCCCTTTCATCAATATAAGCTCCTTGAAAATATCCTGAACTTATCATATCATCTATATCTTCCCTTACTTCTCTAACAGTTAAGTTTGCTATTTCAGCAATTCTTACTAAATTACATTCTCCTCCATTTATTACTATAGCAATATACTTTCTATATTTTTCTGCTTTTACTGAAAGTTTTTTTGACGTCATAAATAGAACTACTCCAGCTACTAAAAAGAATAGCGCTAAAACTATATCAGATAAATCCCACCCTCTATCAACAAAGGATACAATCCCACAAAAAATCATAAAGAAACATACGTATGAAGCAATTCTTACTCCTTTTCCAGTAGTTAAAATTGTCTTTCTATTTATCTGTGTACGTTTATAAATCAAGTAAATACCAACCGGCCAAAATAGTATAATTGCTATAATTATTACTGGCCATGTATATATTGGATTTATTCTATCACTATTATTAAATGTGCTCATTCTATTATCCCCCCTTCTACATCCCATAATATTGCATTTTATACTTAAATTGTATATTCTTATAAAAGTCCAGTCAATGTATTCATCTACCACTTATACTCTTCATTTTTATCATTATTGTATATATACTACATAACCAATAATGATATACTTAATATATACAGCTTTTTAAATAAGGGGGACTTTATGACACATGTATTTATTGTAAATCCATTTGCTGGTGGAGGAAAAAGTTTAAAAATACTTAATAAGATAAAAGAAGTATGCAATAAAGAAAATATAGACTACATTGTAAGGTTTACCAAAGCTCCTAATGATGCCACAAAAATAGCAAGAGAATATGAAAACTTAGGAGGTATAATCTATAGTGTTGGTGGAGATGGTACTATGAACGAAGTATTAAATGGTATTGTTGGCTCTAAGAATCTTTTTGGGATTCTTCCAGCTGGTAGCGGAAATGATTTTCATAGAGTACTTATGGCTATGGATGAGATTTCTCCAACTATTGATATAGGAAAAATTAATGATAGATATTTTATAAATATAGCTTGTATTGGAATTGATGCTGATGTTGCTAACAATGTAAGCATAATGAAAAAGACTAAAATTCCAGCATCTCAAATTTATAACATAAGTATTCTTTATACTTTCTTTAAGTATAAATATAAGGACCTTGAGTTTAACTTAAATAACTCTCAAATAAAGGACAAGTTCACCTTGCTAGCCATATGTAATGGAAAATATTATGGTGGAGGTTACAAGATTGCACCAAATGCAGAACTTAGTGATGGTCTTTTTGATATTTACTTTGCTAAAAAAATATCAAAATTAAGAATTCCTAGCCTTTTCTTAAAACTAATTAAAGGTAGTCATGAAAAATCACCAATTATACATAAAGGAAAAAGTGATTCATTAATAATAAAAACTGATGAAGATATTGTATGTAATGTTGATGGTGAACAATTAATAGCTAGAAATTTTAATGTTCAGATTATACAAAATGCAATAACACTTTACAATAATAAGGAACTTACAGAACAATTTTTATCAGTAAATTAATAAAAAAGGTGTGGCGGATATTTATTTCCCTTGTTCCGTCGCAAGCTCCAAGTCACATGGAAACAAATATTCACCCCACACGTATTAAAGGTAAGGAAATTATAAAATTACTATCCTTTTTTATATTTTTTAATATGAAAATGTAATAATACCTTTGATTTATAGCTAATTGAAATTTTATACTTTCCTAGACAGTAAAAAAGAGAAATTGCTTTGCAATTTCTCTATCTTTATACCTTATTACCCTAATTAATATCCTAAAGTATCCTCATATTCCTTTAATATAGTAGCTTGGTCCTTTACCCCGTCATCTACTACTCCTTGACTTTGTACACCTTCGTTTACTTCACCATTTAATACTTGTTCATTTAACTTTTCATCTTTCTTCATATTATGTCCCTCCCATATTTATGATAACGTTTTCTCTTGCCCTCAAGTTAATTTTATCATCATTTTAAAAACCTAGCAACAAGAGATTTTTTTCTTAATCATTTATTAATAGGATTAACTAATAAAGAATAAATTATTATTACTTCTCTAAATAAAAAAATACTAGCCACATAAGTTTGGAATAAAGACGATAATTAAATATACTTTGATAACTCTTAAGGTGTTATTTTTTCAAAAGTATTAGAATCAACCTTATATTTAGAGTAAAGTGCAGCATTATCCATAGGACCTATAATTTTATCATCACATATAACCCAATAGTTTGTTTTAGTGCCATCTCTAGGTGTTTGTTTTAAATAGATATTATATCCACTTATTTTATATGAATTAATATATTCAGAAATAACTACCTCTGAAGTTTCCTTTGTAATTACTTTATATTCTTTTGTAGAGGTATTAGTTAATATATAATGAGAATTTAGTGTAATTGACTTGTCAAAGTTAGCTACACACTTCAGTGTAAGAGATGCCATATATTTAACAGCTAAAAATCCTAATATAAAAATGAAGCTTATTATGAAAAATAAATATTTTCTATTAAAGTGTCTCATATTTTTCCTCCTACACATCTATCTCATTAAGATTTTTAGCTACATATATATAAGATAAAATTCCTATGATAAATATAATAATTGGAAAAACAGTATTTAAAGTGCTTGTTGTTCCAAGCCTATCAGCATAACTCTTTCCAGATACTAAAAGTATAACTAACACTGTTAACAATGTTGACTTGCTCTTATAGGATATAAATGTAGCTAAAAGCACAAAGCCTATAGCTGATATTATTCCCATAAGATAAATAATTGGCCTGCTTACAATATAGTTGTATCCTAAGCCTACATAAAAACTAAATACCCTATTACTTACTAAGAATAAAATTAGTTGCAATCCTAAGGTAAATATTATACTTAAAACAACAAAGGCTATAACAGTACAAACCTTAGCTAATAATATTCTTCCTCTAGCTTGAGGATATAAAAATAGTGTTTTTACTGTGCCATCATTAAATTCATCACCTACTAAGTTACCCACTAGTATTGCACCATAAACAGAAAATATAACTACTGTTACCTGTACAATTTGTTCTATATGATAGTAGATCACATTTTCTTGGGAAACATCTTTAAAACCAACTAATATAGCAGTAATTGTTGATGCAATAAATATAGCAATATTGGCTAAAATCACTCCAAAAATATCACTCTTTATTTTGTTCTTCTTAAATTCTATCTTCATTAAATTAAACATTTAAATCCCCCTTACCTTTTTTATGAAATATTCCTCTAGGGAGATTTGAACCATATTAAAGGATAATACCTCTACATCACTTTTTACCAAAGTGCTTAATATCTTTTTTCTTTCCTCTAAAGCTTCATAAACTATAATAGTACCCTTATTTATAAGCTTCATATTTATTATATTTAATTCTTTTTCCAAAATAGCTAAAGCCTTTGAATAATCCTCAACTTCAATTTCAATATAAACTGAACACTTTTCCTTTACCTCTTCTAGTAATCCATCTTCAACTATTTCTCCATTCTTTAAAAACATTACCTTATTCACTAGTGTTTCAAGTTCATTAATAGCATGACTTGATATTATTATTGTAGTATTAAACTCTCTGTTAAGTTTTAATAAAATCTCTCTTAGTTCAACTATTGCAATAGTATCTAGTCCGTTAGTTGGCTCATCTAAGATTAAAAGCTCTGGTTCTGTTATAAGTGCATAAGCAATAGCTAGTCTTTGCTTTTCTCCAAAGGATAATTCTTTAATTTTCCTATCCTTCTTATTATGAAGACCTACCCTTTTCAATACACTTTCTAACTTTTCCTCATCATAAAACCCTAAGTATTCACAATGTACCTTAAAGTTTTCATAAAGAGTTAACTTTTTATAAAATACAGGCTCATCTATTAAAGCTCCAATATTTCTTAAATAATCATAACTATCTTTCTTAATCTCTTTTCCTAGTACTTGTATATTTCCACTTGTTGGCTTTAACAAATTAACTATAAGCTTTAAAAGAGTGGTTTTACCTGCTCCATTTTCACCAATTAAACCATAGATATCTCCTGCTTCTATATTAAAAGAAACACCTTTTAATACAGTTTTATTTTTAAATTCCTTTGTAACATTATTAAAAGAAACCCTATCCACAAAACTTCCTCCTTCCTATGGCTTAATTCTAAAATTAACTTTTAACTATTTTATCTCTTATTTCTTACATAGTTCTTAAGTTAAACAGTGAAGTTCTTAAGAGCAACCCTAAATACAGTTTCCTTCCCCTGTTCACTTTCCACTTCTATAGCCCCCTCCATATTTTCAACTAGCTTTTTACTTATAGCAAGGCCTAGTCCACTTCCTGAAGCTTCTTTATTTCTTGATGACTCTCCTATATAGCTTCTTTCAAACACTTTCTTCTGCTCTTCCTTTGAAATACCTCTACCTCTATCAATTACTTCTATAAATGTATTTTCCTCATCCTTAATTATGTTGAAACCTAAATACTTACCACTTCCCCCATACTTGTATGCATTGTTGATAAGATTATTAATTACTCTCTCAACCCCTTCCTTATTTCCTAAAACATAAGCTGATTCCTCTGGCATATTAATATTAACCTGAAATTCTTCATTGGATAAAATATCATAATAAGATAATATAATTTCCCTGGAAATCTCTCTTAAATCAATTTTTTCAAGGTCTATTTTCTTATCTCCACTTTCAAGTTTTGCAAGGGTAAAAAATTTATTTACTAATTCTAATACCTCCTTAGAACGAGTATTTATCTTATTTAAAATCTCATTTCTTTCATCTTCTGAAATAGTAGAATCCTTAATTAAAATTTCTATATACCCCATAATTACTGTTAAAGGAGTCTTTAAATCATGAGATACATTAGAAAGCATATTATTTATAGTAGTTTCCTTATTTATTCTTAAGGTATTTTCCCTCCTATTAAAGTTGATTAAATCATTTATACCAACTAATAACCTTCTTAGCTCTAATTTATCAGTAGGAAGCAATAAAGTTTTACACATCTCATCTTCATTAAACTTATTAAGCTCATCTGAAATAAACTTAATGTCCTTTGTTATTCTTCTTAACCTATATTTATCATAAATAGTTACAGATAGGAGAATTATTATTACTACCCACAAAACTAATTTCATTACTCTTTCCTCTCATACTTGTACCCTATTCCCCATAGAGTTTTTATATATTTAGGTTTTGATGGATCTCTCTCTACCTTTTCCCTTAATCTTCTTATATGAACATTTATTATATTGTCATCTCCCATAAACTCATCTTCCCATACTTGTCTATAAATCTGTTCCTTGGTAAAAACTATATTAGGATTAGTTAAGAAAAGCTTAAATATTTCAAACTCCTTATTTGTTAACTTTAAATCCTCATCTCCTCTTTTTACTGAATAATTATTTATATCTATTGTTAAATCATCTACTTTAATTACCTTATTTTGCTTTACTTCTTCATTAGAATACTCAGTAGCTCTTCTTATTGCTGCCTTAACCCTTGCAGATAACTCAACCATTGAAAAAGGCTTGGCTACATAATCATCAGCACCAAATCCTAGCCCTAAAGCCTTATCTATTTCTCCATCCTTTGCTGATAAAATAATTGCTGGCACATTACTCTTTTCTCTTATTCTTTTTATAAGGTCAATACCATCCATCTTTGGCATCATTATATCTAAGATAACTAAGGAATAATCCTTCTGCCTAAATTGAAATAGCCCCTCTTCACCATTAAAAGCAGTATCAACTATATACCCTTCCTTAGTTAAATAATTCTTAACCATTAAAGAAATCTCTTTTTCATCTTCAACTAACAAAATTCTCTTCATAAAAACCACCCCTCCTTTATATATTTTACCAAAAAGTGTAGCAACTTCATATTTAAAGTCAAATTAAGAAAAGAAATAGGAGGAGTTTAAATAAAAATATATATAATGTATATTTAAGTCATAGAACATCTATTTTTAATCTTAAGTGATATAAAAGGCATAAAAGAGTGCCAGTTATAGCAGTAAGGGAAAACAAAGATGATTGATATGATCTTGTTGCTAGATTAATTGGAGAAGCCAAACAAAAATTATCTCTCTTTACTATTTCATCAATCTTCTTTAAATCATCTGTTATAGTGTATCTTAATATTCTATTAAAAATAGATAAGAAGGCAATATACTAGTTAAGATATAAGAGATTAATATACTGTAGCATAGGTTATTAACATGTTATGGCATATTTTTATATGTAAAATCTAACTAATTATAGATAAATATTCAACTATAGTTTTATAATGTTATAAGAGATGTGTTAAAAAGGAGATGTAGAAATGAATATTTTAATTTTAGGTGGCACTAGACTTTTTGGGAAAGTATTAGTTAGAAATTTAATTGAGCGTGGACATAATGTAACTATAGCTACAAGAGGTTTAACTCAAGATAGTTATGGAGATTTGGTAACTAGGATAATTATAGATAGAGAAAATAAAAAAAGTATTGAAAAAGCTTTAGAAGGAAAGTATTTTGATATTATATATGATAATTTATGTTATTCTCCTAATTCAGCAAGAGACTTATGTGATGTAATTGAGGATAAAACAGATAGATACATAATAATATCAAGTTCAGCTGTCTATAAATTTAATAAAAATATAAAAGAGGAAGAATTTAATCCATATATTTATAAAGTTATTTATGGAGATAGAAATGATTTTTCTTATGCAGAGGGAAAAAGACTATCAGAGGCAGTAGTATTTCAAAATTATAATATTAAAACTGTAGCTGTTAGGTTTCCAGTAGTACTTTCTAAAGATGATTATACAAAAAGACTTTATTCATATGTAGAAAATAATATATTAAACAAAAGTACAAATATTAATAATATTGATTCGAATTTAAGTTTTATTAGTGATAAAGAAGCAGGTGATTTCTTAGCTTGGTTAAGTAATGTTGATTATGTGGGTCCAATAAATGCTGCAAGTTATGGATCTATAACCATTAAAGAAATTATAGAATATATTGAAAAATCTACAGGTAAAAAAATGATAATAAGTAGTGATGGAATAAATGGAAAGTATAATGGAATCTTTGATTCTAATTTGGACATATCTAGAGTAGAAAGTCTAGGTTTTAAATTTAATAATATTAAAGAATATATATTCAATCTGCTTGAATACTATACAGATATATGTATTACAAAATTCTTTCAGTCATAAGAAAACCCAAATCTGATTTATATAAATTTTATCTTGACTAATTGTAAAATAAAACTGAACTAATAAAAAATCCATAGTAAATTATCCATGTTATGATATTGCTTTTGTAGAAGATTGGATGAAAACTCTTCCAAGAAGAATACTGAAATATAAAACTCCAGAAGAGTTATTTTTCACTAATATTTAGAACGATTTTTATCAACTTCAAGATAAATAATCATTTTATTACAAGTAGGACATACAAAGGCTTGATTTTGAATGATTTTCCATTTAAAATAGCTACCTCTTTTTAGGTATATATAGCTAGCTTTAGAATTAGGATCATCAGATTCCTAAGTATTTGCATAACGATCACCAATTAAGTTTCCAGCTATCATGGTATTAGAGCAATATGGACATTTCATAATATCACCTCCTATACTAAATTATTTTAAATATTAATTTTTGAGAAGTTTTTAAAAGTCATATTTCATTATTTAAAGAGATTTTTATCTTTGTAAAGTAGATATGCAAGAAATAGCCATAAGAATAGCCTTGGTATCAAAGTTGTCAAATCTCCAATAATTAACAAATAAGTACAATCTATTAAAACTAATAGATATATTATAAATACTCCTATTTTATTTTTTCTAAGGATTAAAATAAATGAGGCAAAAGATATTAATGATAGAATAAAATAACAAATAATTTCATTAAAGGTATAAGGAATTTTCTTTAATAGTAATGGATTTATAATTGGTGTTAATAACAAAAGTGACCCAATACCATTAGATATAGTTGCAATAATTAATATTATGCTTAGTAATTTATTAAATTTTAAATTTTGATAGTTAAATAATTTACTCATAATAATCACTCCATTATTATACATATATAATATTATAGAAACGCAAGCTTTTAATTTTATAAAATTTAATGCCTTACAAATGGCATAAAACCGTTAAGATCTTTAACTTCGCAAAAATTGCATTTAGCGAAGTTAAAAGTGTTATATAGAAAAATATGGTATAATTTGTGTAGATTTATTTTTTAGTTATGGGGTTATTTAGGAAATTAATTATAGATGTACTGTACTTTACTGTACATATACGATAATTGATACAATAAAAGAGTACTGTGGGAAATAAACTACTAATATACACCTTTAATATAGTATAAGAGATAAAGTCCAAGGCTTACAGAGCTTTAGACTTTTTTATTCATTAAAGATATTTTTAACGAGGTCATAATCTAATTAGTAATGTTTTCAATAAAGTTTTTATATTGCTCTTCAGAATTGAAAAGATTATTTGGAATCAGAATAGGATATAGAGCTTTTACAAACTTTGGAGATTTTTTTGGTGATATTAAAATAAAAGTGATTTCATTTAATTTTACAATTTCTAGTATTGTTATATCAGGATTTTTTGTTAGTTTTATACTTTTTGTATTATTTGAATAATAATATGAAGTATCTATTTTTTCAATCATTTGTTCGCCACTAGAAATAATAGATTTTTTTAATCCATGTAACGATAGCTTTGGAAATAGAAAAAATGAAGTTATAGTTAAAATAGCCCAAGTTAAAAAAGGTTTAATATATGAATCCTTCCATAACATTTTTGTAGAAAGTAACAATAATAAATAGCAGACTACTAAAAGAATAAATAGATAGCAAATAAAATTAGTTTTATTTTTATTTACTAACTTCTTGATAGTTAAATTATTGTTTATAAAATTATCAATATCATTTAAATATAGTTTATCGCTTGAACTGTATTTATAAACCATAATGTCCCTCCTAGCAATAATAATTTATTACCAATATTATACACTGAATTTCAAAAAATAGTAATATATTTTTATTTCACATTTATATAAAATTAATCATGTATTACAAAAAACTAATGAATAGTAATAAAATCTTGTTATAATGAATTTTCCAATTATATTTTAATTAAGGGGGCTTACATTTTGAATAAAAAAATATTTATAACCTGTTCTCTAATTTTCATAATAATATTTTTATTTGTTATAAAAACTCTTATTTTTTATAATAAATCTCTAAATTATTATTTAAGTAACAATTTAACTACTATCAGTGCACAATGTGAATATATAGATTTAAACTTTCCTTCTGATAAACATATTGAACGTTCTAAGTTAGAATCTATATTTATGGCATTTCAGGATGTTATAAAAAACTATGGAGACTTATCAGAAATAGCATATAGAGCAAATGATGAAATATCCTTATCCTACCTTTCAACTCTTCAATCAAAGTTTAATTCAATTTTAAATGATAAACAAAATGTCTACTTATCAGAAGAAGAAATTAATACACTTAATGAAATACATGAGTTTTGTAGTAATTCTAAATTACAAATAGATGAATATACAAAAAAATATGATAATCTTGTTTTTAGAAATAGATGGATAAATTTAGTGAAGCAGACAACCACGAAAAATTAGAATAAATATCCACTCCACCTTTTTCATTATTCTAAATATGGTACCATCATTGCACAAACTTCCTCAAAACCTTTCTGAGTCAGTGTTCCTTTCACTGACTCTTTAAATTTTTCCTCATCCTTCTTATCCCTTTTATTACGTCCTCCTTTGTATTACAATTATAATAGTATAAAACTACTAAGGAGGATTTTATGAAGAACAAAGTTAACTTTCACACACATACATATAGATGTAAACATGCAGTTGGAAATGAAGAAGATTATGTAATTGAAGCTATAAATCAAAACCTTACTACCTTAGGTATGAGTGACCATGGACCATATCCTGATGATAGACTAGGTTTTAGAATGGAATATAAAGAACTTCCTGAATATATTTCTACAGTAGAAAAACTAAAAGAAAAATATAAAGACAAAATCAAATTATATTGTGGTCTAGAAATTGAATACGACCCAAATTCTTATGATTACTATAAATACTTATTAAATGAACTACATCTAGATTACTTAGCTTTAGGTCAACATGTATTTACTCATAAGGGGAATTTTTGCAACTCATTTGAATTAACTAGTACTGATGAATACATATCTTATGCTAATAGCATAGTTGAAGCATTTAGCACAGGATTCTTTAAATTTCTTTGCCATCCTGACTTAATATTTTTAAATGACTTTCCTTGGGATGATAATTGCGAAAAGGCATGTGATATTATAATCCAAGGTGCAAAGAAATATAACATGATCCTTGAGATTAATGGAAATGGTGTAAGACGTGGAATAAATGAATTCTGTGATGGAAAAAGGTATCATTATCCTCATGAAAACTTTTGGAAAAAGGTTAGTAAAAATAATTTAAGAGTAATTATAAATTCTGACTGCCATAATCCTAAAGACTTATGGGATGAAAATATGGATAAAGCCTACGAATTTGCAAATAAGTTAGATTTAAATATAGTATATGATATATTCTAATTAGAATTTATCTCACAAAAATCAATTCAACACCGCATTTTTACTATAACTTCTTAAGTTCTTAACTTTTTAAGAACTTAAGAAGCTATATTTTTTCATATAAAAAAAGCGTCGCAATAGAAAAACAAATTTTCTCTATTGCGGCAGCTCCATTGATTTTCTAATTTCTTTTAATTCATTGAGTAACTCAAAAAATCTTTCCAAATATTCCTCATATTCATTATGATCTAATATTTCATAATCATCTGATGCATATCTACGACTAAAATAAAAATCCTTTAATTCTCTGCAAAGTCCCTTATATTCTTTAAGCTTTGGAAAATCACTCAAATATAAAGTTTCTAATAATTTCACAAGATTATGTTCCCTATTTACCACTCCATACTTTTTAGTAATTATACCTTTTAAGTTTTTTTCTATACATTGTTGACAGTGTACTAACACTCCATCTTCTAACCCCTCTATATTCTTTGTATTATAAATAAATTTTTCATCTATATCTGCAAAATAAAACATATCTCTCTTTACCAATGTTACCATCTCCTTATATCTATTAAATCCTTAGTAATTGCTTGTTCAAATGATGGGCTTAATGATAATTCTAAAAATCTCCTTTTAGTATATAACTTTAAATCCACGTCTCTTTCTATTCCAAGCTCTTCTATCTTATCTTCCAAAAAATGTCTTAACTCTTTTAATTCTCTAATTGATTTATCTTCATCAATTAAAGCTAATATATCTATATCGCTATACTTAGAATACATTCCTTTCGAAATTGATCCAAAAAGATATATATCAGTAACCTTAAGGATTCCTAATATGCATTCTTTTATTTTTATTATTTCATTCTTTAAGCATATATCTAAATTATAATCCACATCAAATCTCATATTATCCTCCACTTATGACTCATAGCTATATTATATTATTTAACCTTATCTATTACAATAATACATATATTGAACTTCTCACCCCTTTCTTTATATTGTAAAATAATACTAATATACATTATTACTTAATCATTTTATTTCTCTATGCTATTGGAATGGTGGTATCATACTTCAGATCAGCCACTCATTATATTAAAAAGCATAAAACAGATCCTATCTATAAAGTTAAACTTAATTCTAATTTAACTACTTATTTCACAGTATCATTAACAATTATCACCTTAATTATTCTGATTAAAACTTCTATAGCTACTATTCTTTTTTTAATAATCATTTTAGATGGTATAAACGAAATTATTGAATACTATGTTAATAAATATCTATATTTCTTTGATAATGGTCTATTTATGCATGGTAAGTTCATTGAGTATTCATCAATAAAAAAAGTTAAAATATTAGATACCAAAAGAAAAACATTATTTAAATTACAAATAGAATTTGATAATACTACCCTATCAGAAAACATTAATCACTTATATAAAGATGAAGTAGCTAATTATCTTTCAAGAAATTTACCTGAGGTATTTAATTGCTTAAATACATGATAAAAAGACTAGAAAATGTTTTATATCCATTTTCTAGTCTTTTTTATTTGTAAATAACATTATTTAAGAATTTATATTTCAATTATAATAGTACTTTAAATTCATATCCCTTTAATTTTATAGACTCCTTAAGATCTATATTCTCTTCATTAAATACATCAAATGCTTTTCTATTTTTTAGTTCATCCATGAAAGGTATAACTATTTCCTCCTTTGAATTATTAATTATTACCGTTATATCTTCCTTTTTATATATCAAAACAGGAGTATTTTTTCCTGCTATCACCCACTTATTTTCTAGTGCTTTAAGCTGTGGATTTACTTTTCTCATATTTATTAATTTTTTAGTAAAATCTAACATATCCTTGTCTTGTTTTTCTTTATCCCAAGCCATACATCTTCTATGAAACTCTTGCCCATTACCTTGATTACCTTCCATGCCTATTTCTGTACCATAATAAATGCAAGGAGAACCAGCTTGAGTAAACATAAATAATAATGCTAACTTTACCTTCTCTTTACTACCTTTAGCTAATGTAAGAATTCTAGGAGTATCATGGCTATCTAAAAGATTAAACATCACTTCATTTACTTGCTTTGGATAGCTTACATTTACTTTATTAATCATGTATTTAAACTCTTCTCCATTAGCACAATCATAGCAAAAGAAGTCTTTAATCCCATCTCCTAATGGATAATTCATAACACCATTAAATTGATCCCCCATAAGCCAAGGTAAAGAATCATGCCATATCTCTCCTACTATATAACTGTTAGGATTTACTGCTAATATTCTTTCCTTAAACTTTCTCCAAAACACATGATCAATTTCATTACTTACATCTAATCTCCAACCATCAATATTCATTTCACCAGACCAGTACTCCCCAACCTTTAGTAAGTACTCAACAACATCTGGATTTTCTGTATTTAATTTTGGCATTTTAGGGGTTCTTCCAAAGGTTTCATAATTTAGGTTTCTACCATCTAATTTTTCTAGTGGCCTATCTACTGCTGGGAACTTATTTATATGAAACCAATCCTTAAATTTAGATTTTTCACCATTTTTAATTACATCCTGCCATTGAGGTGAAAAATATCCCATATGATTAAACACACCATCTAATAATATTTTCATATTTCTTTTATGCAACTCATCAACTAATTCTTTGAAAGTTTCTTTATCTCCTAAGGCTGGATCAATTTGGAAATAATCGATTGTTTCATATCTATGATTAGATGTTGCTTTAAAAATAGGACATAGATATAATCCTGTAATTCCCAAATCCTCTAAATAATCAAGTTTCTCTATTATTCCTCTTAAGTCCCCTCCCATGAAGTTTTTACCTGTTGGCTCTGTTCCCCAAGGCTCCACTCCTTCAGGATTTATAGATGGATCTCCATTATTAAATCTATCAGGAAATATTTGATACCAAATCATATCTTTTGCCCATTCTGGTGATTTAGGAACATCTATATTATTCAAATAAGGGAAACAAAAGAAATCAGAGACTTTGCTTAATATATAGATATCATCATTTTTTCCTAATTCATATATCTTCTTTTCAGTAAAAAGGATTTTTTCCTCTTTCCCTTCTAATATAAATGCATATCTCGACCTCTTTTTTTCTGGCTTATATTCTCCTATCCAATAATCAAAATACTCTGTTTCAACCTCTTTTTTCATAGGAAGAGTTTCAGCTTTCCATCCTGTACCTCCAGCACCTAAGTTACCACCATCTGCTCCCCCAACTTCCCATATATAAGGATCTCCAATTCTTAAATAAGCTTTTTTTACTTCTCCTTTTTTGGTCCTAATCCTTAAATGTAAGGTTTCACTATCATATCCATAAGAATAATTACTCTTTGGAAGATGAAAAATTCCTTCTCTTGTTATTCTGCCACACATTTTATCCTCTCCTTCTCTATCTAACAAATGATTTTTCTTCCCACTTTCTTGATTTCCACCTTAATGCCACTAAAACTCCTCTTATGATTTCATCTAATGCAAATCCTATCCATACTCCAATTAACCCAAGTCCTAGCCCTATACCTAAAACATAAGAAATTCCAACAGCAAAAGTCCACATTGAAAATATTGCTATATATACAGGAAACTTTACATCTCCAGTTGCTCTTAAACCATTAATACCTATAAGATTCGTTGTCCTTCCAAACTCAAGAAATATATTTACAAATAAAACCTGACTTCCTAAGGATAATATCTCTTCATTAGTTGTAAATATTGCCAATATATACTTTCCAACTATAGCAAGTAAAATACTCATACTAATTGTTACAATTAGAGATCTAGTAACACAGTATTTAAATAAGTTAAATGCTTTATCTTTTTCACCTTCACCAATAAGCCTTCCTATTAAAATACTTCCCCCTTGGGCAACCCCTTGTGCAAAAAGATAGGCTAAAAAAGCAATATTTCCAACATAAGTTTTTGTAGCCATACTGGCTATACCTATGGTATTTATTATGCTTGTTATAACTAATTGGCTTAAGTTATATGAAAGTTGTTCTCCTAATGTTGGAAGTCCTATTGAAACTATATTTTTTAAATGATTAACAGGAAATATTTTAAATAAATCCAATTTAAACTTATTCATAACCACCTTATAAACTCTATATCCTAAAAAAATACAAGCTATAACCTTACTTAATGTAGTTGATATAGCTGCACCTGCAATCCCTAGCTGTAGAAATCCAAAATTACCAAATATCAATATATAATTCCCTATTACATTTACTACATTCATTAATATAGTTATCTTCATACAGGTTTTTGTAAGTCCATATGCTCTTAATATTGCTGTAAATGTCATCATTATTGCTGCAACAAAACTTGCTCCACCAACAATCCCCATATAAGTATTACCCATAGAAATTAATTCACTTGGAGTGTTTAACAATTTAAACATAAACTCCCCACCAAGAATTATTACTATACTTAAAACTATACCAAGAACTCCATTTACTCCTATTGATAAGCCACAAATTTCAACTATATTTTTTTCATCCTTATTGGAGCCAAAGTATTGAGTTAATAAAATGGTTGTCCCAGATGTAATTACTACAAACATAAGGTTTACCATCCATATTATTTGGTTAGATACTCCAACTATTGCTACTGCTTCATCTGAATATTTACCAAGCATGAATATATCAATACTACCTAATAAATACATTAGTATAAGCTCTATCATTATTGGCCAAGTTATTGAAAGAAGCTTGCTTTTTATCTCTTTCATATAAATACCTCTCAAATTATTAAATTCACTTGAATTATAGCACCATACAACTTTATAGCTTTTATATTTTTTAGTTTTTTTGTATAATTTTTATATAATATATTAGGAGTGATGATATGGATAAGTTTATTGGAGATGACGATTTCTTTTATACTGACTTCTTTATTTTGATAAAGACAAATAACTTTCCTCAAATTTTAGAGAGATTAAAAAAGAAACATGAATATGAAAATTCAATAGATAAGGATATCTTAGAAAAAAAACATGACCTTATTATTTGGAATGCTTTTTTATCAAAGGAAGTAATTAAGGATAGGATAATAAAAACAGCTCTTCACGATATTTATAATAAATTTTATTTAGAAATACTAAAATGTACTTCACTAAAAGATTTGCAGGAGCTAGAAATAGAGATATTTAAACAATATATTACTAGAATTATATCTAATATGGAGGTTACAAATAGCTTAACTGTTAACCGTTCCTTAAGATATATACACATGCATATAGAAAACTACTTTTCCTTAAATAAAATGGCTAATGAACTTAACGTTTCTGCTTCATATATTAGTACATTATTCAAAAAAACTATGGGTATATCCATTAATGAATATGTACATGAAGTTAAGATAAATAGAGCTAAAATTCTCTTAAAAACCACCTCTAAAACTATGATTGAAATAGCTCAACAGCTTGGATATTCAGATTCAAGTCATTTTTCTAAGAAATTTAAAGAAAAGGAAGGGCTATCACCTATATCTTATAGAAATAATAATGGTTTTTAAGTTTCTATTTGTATCCCCCTAATCTTACAAATATTAAAATATTTTCTTAAGATTCCCTTATTTTTTGGAAAAATATTGATAAAATAAGATATAATATTTCATGACATCTTATTTTATGGAGGATAAATTATGAGCTTTAACTCTTATGAATTTTTAATTTTCTTTTTACCAATATCCTTAATTGGATATTATGGTTTACATAAGTTAAATAATAAGAAATCTCTTGTATTTTGGTTATGTCTAGCCTCCCTTTTCTTTTATGGAGCTAATAACCCAAAAGTTATTCTTATATTTTTCTTATCTATAATAACTAATTATATATTTACCAAAGTAATTTTATCTAAAAATAATACAAGCCTCACCAAAAGCTTCTTAATTTTAGGAATTACTTTAAACATATTATTTTTATGTTTCTTTAAATACTTTAACTTTAAAAATATTGTATTCCCGCTAGGAATAAGCTTTATTACATTCCAGCAAATATCATTACTTTATGATAGCTATAAAGGAAATGTTAATGATTTTTCATTTTTAAATTATCTATTTTACATAACATTTTTCCCTAAGGTTATTTCAGGCCCTTTAGTTAACTATAATTCATTAACTGAAGAGCTAGATAAAAGCAGTAAAAGTGAAGTAAATTATGCTAGTATTTCTAAAGGAATATTCCTATTTTCCATTGGATTATTTAAAAAGGTAATTATTGCAGATACAATTGCACTAATAGTTACTAATGGATTTGATCTAAGTTCAAATTTAAATTTTCTTGAGGGGTGGATTACAGCATTAAGCTATACTCTTCAAATATATTTTGACTTTAGCGGATATAGTGATATGGCAATAGGAATAGCTGCACTGTTCAATATAAATTTACCAATGAACTTTAATACTCCTTACAAATCTAGGTCTATAAAGGAATTTTGGCAGCGTTGGCATATAACTTTAGGTACCTTCTTTACTAGATATCTTTATATTCCTTTAGGAGGAAATAGAAAAGGACAAGCACGAACATACTTAAACTTATTTATTATCTTCTTAATAAGTGGAATATGGCATGGTACAGGCTTGGGATTTATTATATGGGGTATCTTACACGGAATTGCACGTGTAATTAATCAAATATTTATAGATAAAAAAATACATGTAAATAAATATTTATCTATATTTATTACATTTAACTTTGTAAATATTGCTTGGGTATTTTTTAGAGCAACTGATTTAAAGTCTGCATTTAAAGTTTTAAAAGCAATGTTTGACTTCTCATTTATCCCAGAAATACTTCCTTTATTTAAGGATAACTTTAAGGTTATAACTACAATATTAATAATTGCAGTCCTTCTAGTTACTTTAAGTAAGATAAATAAACTTAATAAGATTAACAATAAATTGATAATAAAAATATCTCTTTCCATATTAATTATATTATTTGGAGCAGATTTCTTTATAAATGGAAACTTTAATTTCTTAAAAGATGCTCTAGCAAACTTAGACTTTGGTTCTGATTTTGTTATGGCTCTAAAGATTGCAATTATAGGTTTTATACTTATATGTGTAGACTTTAAAAATATTATTTCAACTGAGGACTTTAATCCTACTTTTGTAAATTTAGTACTAGCTTCATTACTTACTTTCATTTCAACATTAAACTTTGATAAAGTTAGTGACTTTATTTACAAGAGCTTTTAGGAGGTGCAAAATGAATAAGCATAAAAAATGGTGTATAGGTTTTTTAGGTATAATGCTAGTAAGCTTATTTACAATGGGATTTGCAATATACTCTATAGACCCTTATCAAATATATAACTTTAACAATCCATCAAAAGAATTTATGGAATCCAGGTCTTTATATATTCAAAGATATCTAGCTGCTGGATTTGCAAAGAACTTGGATTATGAAACTATTTTAGTTGGAAGCTCTATGAGTGAAAACATGACTGTTAACAAAATGGATGAAGCTTTTGACACAAAATCAGCTAAGCTTTCTATCTCTGGAGGAACCCCTTATGAGATAAAAAATGTGTTAAAAAAAGCAATCTCTACTGGAAAAGTAAAAAATGCAATAGTTTGTGTAGATGGTTATATGTATAAGAATGAAATAGATTTTCATAGAACTCCATACCCTGAATACTTATATGATAACAATCCTTTTAATGACTTAAGATACCTTTTAAATCTTGTTATTTTTAAGGATGCAGTACAATTATATACTAATAATAAATCAACTCCTGAAGGGTTTGATATAAATAATCTTTATTTAGATAATCCTAATACAATCTATTCTTATGACAGAGTGTTAGATGGTTATGAGGTTCCAATTTATTCTGACATAAGAGATAATACTTTAGAGAATGATTTTAAGAGAATGTTAAGCTTCCCTAAAGACAATGAACACTATATCCTTATGCAAAAAAACTTTGAAGCTAACCTTCTTTCAATAATAAAGGATAATCCTGATGTAAACTTTAAGTTATACTACCCACCAAATTCAATCCTATATTGGAACAGAACAGTTGGTGGTGATCAGCACCTAAGATTATTAAGATTTAAGCAATATATGTATGAAACCCTTAGAGAATACCCTAATGTTGAAATATATGATTTCCAAGATGTAAAGCAAATAACTTTTAACCTTGAATATTACAAAGATAGTTCTCACTACTCAAAGGAAGTATGTGACAAACTAATTGAAAGAATGGCAACAAAGACTGATTTGCTTACAGATGATAACTATCTTCAAAAGATTGAAAATCTATCAAATCAATTGCAAAATGCTACATTAAAAGAAATAAGAGAATACTCTAAAAGGTAACTAAAGGTAAAAAAGAGAAATCCCATAGCGATTTCTCTTTTTAATCTTCTAAATAAAATTCACTAATAACTTCTTATTGTTTATTTAAGAAAAATATTAACCTGCCGACTCTAAGCATATGGTATAATTTTACTATAGCTGTGTGGGAGGTTTTTATAATGAAACTTATCTTTGCCTTACTTTTTATTCTACTAATTTTAATTCTTACTTACTATATTTATAAAAACTCATCAATTTATTATGCTAAAACAAATAAAGAATCACTTATATGTAAAGTAAGATGCTCCTCAAGGACTTCAATATTTTTCTTAGTATTTTCAGCAATAATAATCTTACTTCTAATAAATGAAATAATGAATTTCAGCACATTTAATTTTTATTATTTATTTGCTTTTATGTATTTACCACAATACATCCTATTTTTGCTATCTGATACCACTATATATTTTTTTAAGGATAGAATTATCTCAAGTAATACCACTATAAAACTTAGTGATATATCTAAGATAGAAATTAAACCTACAAAAAGACCTAATAAGTTTTCCTTACTTATTACTCAAGGAAAATCAACCTATGTAGAAACTATTTATAGTAACGGAAGAGAAAAACTTATTGAAAGCTTAAAGCCTTTATTAAATGAAAATATAGAATTTATATATTAAGAGGCTGTCTTAAGACAGCCTCTTAACTTTCTCTATAACTTCATGATTTGTTATATTTAAAAATCTAATGAATTAACGAACTTTTCTTTTCTAATAAAATATTTTTCATATATATCTGGTCTTTTTATAACCTCATTTATTTCTTCTGCTAAAGCAAATAATCCATGTATTTTTTCTTTTCCTTCCTTTGAACACAAGACTATTCCAGATGCAATTTCATTTACTGGTAATGTAATAGCCGAACATCTACATATATTAGCTGATTTTACTAATGCTTTTCCTCCATTTTTAGTTATTTCTTTTGCCCCATTACCCAAAAAGCTCTTTTGAATTGTTTCATCATATCCATATAAATCTATAGGCCCCTCAAAATTAATGATAATATCACCAATATCATTACTAAAAATATTATTAATATCTTTAATGGAACTTTCCCTATTATATATATCCTGAAATCTATATTCCACTATAGTTAATTTATGATAGCTCTTTATTTTATTTAAAATATTAATAACTTTATTATAAATATCTTCCCCCTCTATTGTTTTACATGTATTCTTCTTAGATATAACAACCCTCACTTCTTTTAAAGAATATTCCTCTAGCGACATCAACTCATTAACTACACATTTAAGAGTAGGAAGATCTTTTGAAATCAATCCTATTCCTGGCTTAAAAGCAATGTTATCTGTTGAAACTCCTTTTTTACTTATTTCTAACCCTGCACCTTTTCCTAAGAATGAAAATAAGTTTAAACTTAGTGCTGGTGCTAAAACAGATCCTCCTCCATCTGTTCCTATGCCAAAATCATTTATCCCTTTAAAAACATTTATTGCAGTTCCTGAAGAAGATCCTGTCATTGCTCTATAAGTTAATGGATTTATTAACTCTGTATCTATACTTCTTCCTAAATGAGACATCCTATCTATAGTTGTCCATAAAAACTTTTTATTATTTCTAATGTTATCTATTAAGCTTCTAGGAATATCCCCTGTGTTTTTAACTCCAAAAGTTAAATATTCTTCATCTTTCTCTTTAACTTCTTCTAAAATATTAGGATTAATTTCCATTACAGATTTATTTAAATTATCTTTAGCTAAAACGATAGCTTTATCAATCTTTCTCATAAGGCCTCCTATAAAATAATCTCAGTAAAAATTTACTGAGATTATCTATTCTATATTATTTTACTCAAAAAACTAGTTCCATTTTCAGGTGAAGCAACATTAAAATATTCTGCAACAGTAGCACCTACATCAGAAAGAGTTTCTCTTTCTCCTATATTTACACCTGTTTTTATATTCTTCCCTGTTATCATTAATGGGACCATCTCTCTAGTATGTTTTGAATGTCCTATTGTAGGATCATTCCCATGATCAGCCATAACTATAAGAATATCTTCTTCTTTTAAAGTATTAATAAGTTCTCCTATAAGACTATCTGCAATCTTTAGTTTTTCTGCATATCTATCTACATTTTCACTATGTCCAGCTAGATCTGTTTCTTGCACATTACAACAAATAAACCCATTATTTATCTCTTTAGCTATTTCAATAGTTCTTTCTAGAACAGATTTAGTATCTACCATTGAAATACTTCTTCCTCTTTCATTGATAACTACATCTGCAACTTTTCCAAGTAAATATACAGGTATATTATTTTCAGATAAAATAGTAGTTACTTGTGTTTGAGGATCTACACCATATCCCAAATGAATACACTCATATCCATCATCATACACACCTGACTTTGGCGCATTCACTCCAATAAATCCACCATCTTTTTCTTCAATAGCATTTAATATATTATCTAAAGTAATTCCTTTGCCTCCAAAAGTAATAACTCTTGGAACTTTTACAACTTCTCTAACTAATTTTCCTATTTTTAAAACTTCTTTAAAAGGTATTATATCCAATGCTGATGTAATATTTATAGCCTGTCCTAAATCGCACTCTATATTATCTGCCACAGTTAAGGCTTCTTCTACAATTAATAATTTCTCACTAAATCCTTCTGAGTATCTTACCTTGTATCCTGCTTTCACCAATACTTTATATATTTCATCAATCTTAACCTTTAAAGGTTCAGTAAATGGCTTTTTAGGTCTTGTACCCATTATTTCCTGATGTCCAAAGAATGTATCAGCACCAAAATGAGTTAACTTCCCTTTTCCCCATGTTGCAGTATTACTGAACTTCATACCATTCACTTCTTTGGATAATACATTCATTAATCCTATTTTTTCTAGATTGTTGAGTATTAAATCTTTTCTCTGTTCTAAAATATGTAAACATGTATTAGAACCAATGTCTGTAGGTCTACACTTGCTTACATCATCCATTTCACCAATTCCAAATCCATCTAACACAACAACTATAAACTTTTTCATACTATCACTTCCAAAACTATTTAATTTCCATACCTAGTGAATTGTACAATCCAACTACCTCAGGTTTATTAGTTGAAATTCCTTTCACGACCGCTACATTGCTTCTAGTAACAAATATTTGACTTCTAAAAGCCATAATAACTGTATCTCCAACTTTTGAATTTTCACTTAGTTCAAAATGATAATCTATACTTTCATCTGTTGGTGGAATCACCTTAACCTTCTTAGAATCCTCTAATGACTTTCCTACTAAAGCTTTTTCTACATGTGATCTTCTATAGTGTCCTCCACCATAACAATAAGACTTTTCTTGTAAATTATGCGATACTTCCGATACATAAATTAAAGCTGGGATTTCTGCTGTATTATTATATTTATGGAAAGGAGTTGTACCAGTTAACCCATGCCCTGGCTCTCCATGAGTACCTCCATTTTCACTTATTAGCTTAACGCTTTCTGTGCATGTAGCTGAAGGCATATTTAATTGATCAATTTTCAAATCAAATTTTTCTTCAAGTATTTCTTTTGCTTTTTTAATAGTTTTTATATTATTTGTTGCCTCAATTTTATTTTCTGATTCTTTATATAAAAAACATGGAAAAGATGCTATTCCAGCTATCCTTACATTTTTTAAACTAATTAGTTCACTAACCTTCTCCTCTAACTCACTCAAGAAAAAACCACCATACTGTCCTGAATAAAGGCTATCATTTTCATCTAATACTCTTAGCATTATCTTCTGAGTTATGCCTAGCTCCTTACAAACTAGGTCTATTTGTTTTGCTTTCTCTATAGAATAAACTGTTATATAATCTGGTTTACTTGAAACTATCTTTTTTAATAATGAAGTTGGAATTTGAACAAGATGTCCAACATGACCTATCTTTATTCCATTATTTATCATAACTTCTGCTTCTCTAAAATCTACTACAACTGCACCTTCATAACCCAATTTCATAAGTTCCTTACATACTAAAGGATTTCTACCAATTTGTTTAGACATGAAATATAATTTAACATTATACTTATCAGCTTCTTCTTTAATTCTTCTTGCATTCTCAATAGTTCTATCTAAATCAATTACATAAGTATCAGGCTCAATTACACCTTTTTTATGGAGTTCAAAGGCTACATTTATTAATTCTTTATTTTTTTCGACCGTCTTTTCTAGAAACACCTTACTCCCTCCTTTTATGCTTCATTCATTGCTTCTTTAATTGCACTATTTAATATTCTAATTATAGTATCTGCTCCACTTCTCATCGGATTAATTCTTATCATTCTCTTTTCTAATGTTGGATCAGCAGCTCTAAATGTTCCTGAAACTCTATACATCATTGGAGCAAACTCATACTTAGATTCAGATCCTACTGGATGAGATGCAGCACCATATTTAGGTGTTATTTCAAGAACCTTTTCTGCTATATTTTCTTTTAGTTCAACAATTAATACTTTTGATTGAGCATTAACTAAAAATGCATCCTTTATTTCAGGTATTTCACCTGCTTTCAATCTTTCAACTAATTCCTCATTAACTTGTGACTGTATTGCTAATGACACAGGTGCATACACTAAACCTCTTAAAGCTTCCATTGCTTCAAATCCTTGAACTTGACTTCCACCAGAATAATTTAATGAATATACTTTATCAATAAGTTCTTTCTTTCCGATAAGTACACCAACACCTTCTGGTCCTAATATTTTGAAACATGAAAAACTTCCAAGATCTGCTCCACATTGATTTCCTATCTTCTTAATCTTTAATGCAGCATAATTATCATCAGTTATAATTCTTATATTTGGATTTTCATTTTTTATAGTATGAATTACCTCTTGTAATTCATAACAATCCTCTATCTGCTGCCTTGTATTTTGCACTAATGCCCCCTTTATGTCAGGATTCTCATTTATAACTCTTTTTATATCATTAATGTTATTAAAGTTAGCTTTTACAACCTTAAGACCCATAGTTTCTATTGTTACTTTTGACGTAGGATATATTGGTGCTTCATGTACTAAAATCTTTTCTCCAGACTTCATAAAACTTATAAGGCCCCATCTTATTGCACCTGTCCCTGCACCTCTTACCAAAATTGATGCCTCTGCATCAAATACGTCTGCAAATACTTTTTCAACCTTTTGTGTATAAGTTGGCTTATTTAAGCCTTTTACTACACCTAAATCTCCTAGGGCAAGAACTTCTCTTCCATCAAAATATTTTGTTACTGTATCTATAATTTTAAATTGTAATTCCATAGCTTCTTGTAATGAAATTGAGTTTAACGGAAATGTCTTCATACCTCTTCCCCCTACTATAATTGATAAATTCTTTTTATATTATTAACTAACATATTTTCAATATATTTATCTTTGATTTCTGATTTAAGTAACATTGGTACAAATGTATCTATCAAATATGAATAACCTATTCCACCATTTTCTTTAAAATGAGATTTTCTAGTTATATCAACAGACATAACTATTTGATTTGAATAACCTGATAAACATAATTCTCTTAACCATTTAACTCTATTTTCATCTGGTTGATAATTATTTTTACCAATAGTATCAAATGCTATATTTACACCTTTATCTAAAAGAGATTTCATATATTCTAAATCCCCACTCAAGTCAATATGACTTAAAATCACTTTATTTAAATCAACATTATATTTCTTAAATACATCAACTTGTTCATGTCCTAACTTTCCCAATGTTGTATGAGTTACTATTGGACATCCTGTTTCAATATGAGCCCTACATCCTGCATTTAGAACCTTATGCTCCATATCTTCAATTCTATTTAAACTTGTTCCTATCTCACCAATAACCGAAGCCTTAATCCCTGTATCTTCTATCCCATATAATATTTCATTAATCATAATTTTAGATAATTCTACTTCATCTAGATTGTAAACCTCTTGTGGCAAAAATGGTTCTTTATAATATCCCGTTGCACTTAATATCTTAATCCCACTTTCTTTACTTACTTCATTTACATATTGTAAATCTCTACCCATACCTCTATTAGTCATGTCAATTATTGTTGATACTCCTTTAGAAACTAAATTTCTAAACTCTTCAATCGTTTGCTCCTTATTATCTAAATGACAATCTTTATCTTTTTTTATTCCTGACAAATCTATAGTAGTATGTTCATGAGCATAAATTATTTCTTTATTTATATTCATAAATATCCATCCTAACTAATAATAATTTATTGATACTTATGGGTGAAATCCAATCATAGATTAGATTCCACCCAATTACTTTATCAAAATATCAAAACATAATCTTTTACTTTATAATTGTTAAATTTAAGCTGGTATTTGATATAATCCTATTAAATATAAAATATTAATTAATATACCTACTCCAATTGCTCCAACTGGTCCAACAGCCATATCTACTATTGGCTTCTTTGAAGTCTTATTTAAAACATATAAGCCTACTACCATAAATAATCCAAATCCTGGAGCCATAGCTTGAGCAGCCATCATTCCTCCAACAAGTAATGCTACTTCTAACACCTTACTCATTGCTGTTCTTATATTATCACCACATTTTCTTACACCTGGGAACTTGTCCATTAGCTTAGCTAATACATCTAATAATAAAATCTCAATAGCCATTACTGCTGCTCCAGCTATAAATGCAATTAAAGGATTAGATATTAATAATCCAACAACAAATACAAACGTCATACCTGCTGGTGCATATACACCTGTTGAAATAGCTGTTGTAGCTACTAGTGGAATAAACCCTATACCTCTAGCAAATGCTGTCATAGCAGCTTCAACATTTTTACCTTCAGCTAAAAGATTTAAACTTATAGGATCTCCTGCTAACAAACAAAGACTTGTAGCTGCTGAAATTAATCCTCCCATTACTGCTAATATAGGTAAATTCTTTTTTATTCTCTTTACTCTTTCTGCAAATATTGCTGTTAAATCTACTTTGGTTGCGTTTTCATCTGGCTTTTCTTTCATTGCAAAAGCTATCATAATAATCATACCTGCAAGTAATGCCATACCTTCTTGATCTAGCTTAATTGTGTTTTCTCCAATTTTAAATGTTCCATACATAACTGTAATTTGTCTAACTAATAATGCTATAATTCCTGTAATTAATCCTTTTTTATATCCAAATTGATATGCTACAACTAGTGCTGGAAAAACCGCAAAAGCCACTGTAATCGGAGTTCCAACCATTTTTAATGGTTCTAAGAAATTTACTGGTAATTTAGCAAATAAATCTACAACAAATTGAAGTCCATAAACGATACCTATTCCATATATAGCCCCAACAACTCCTGATAATACAATTCCCTTCTTTCCACTAGGACAGAAAGTTCCAATGATATCTGTACCAAGTAATATACTATGCACTAAAATAATTGATGCTGCTATTGATACAGGAATACCAAAACCTATAACAAGTCCAAAACTAATTGCAAAAGAAGTTGCTGCTAAGGCTTTTCTATTCATTCTACCTTCTAAAAATTCTGGAACAATTGCTCTAAAACCATCGTTAAAAACTGCTATTCCTTGGTTAACTAAAATTGCTGATAATGCACCTAGAAGTGCTATTACTAAATATTGCATTAATATCTCTCCTTATCTAATTAGTTCTTAAATATTTCTATAAAGCTCTATCTTAATTTAATAACATTAACTATTTTTTTAATAATTTAAATATAACTCCTAAAGAACTTATTGCTCCAACCACTAGCATTCCTATATTACCAGCACTATCTCCAGTTTTTACAGGTTGGCTACTTTCAATCTTATCATTATCATTTTCTGACTCATTTTTATCAGTTTCATCTTTATCAGACGGATTTGTAGCAGAATTCTTTTCTATAACAAATTTAATTTCTTTTACAGTTTCCTTACCATATCTACCTTGAGCTTTAACCAATAATGTATGCTCTCCAACTTCTGATATCTCTTCATTTTTATATTCTTTTCCATCAAGTAATACTTCTAATAAAGTATCATTTTCTCCAACTGCTATTTCTGCTTTTACTGATTTAGAATAAACTTTTCCATTCTCAACTCCAGTAATATTTATTTCTGGCATTATAGATTCATATACGATATTACATAACTCTCTACTAAATTTAAAAGTACTAGGATAACTACCTGACTCATTCACTCCATTATTTTGTTTGTTAGTTAACGAAATAATCTGTAAGTCATTTTCTTTATCAAATATTACTTGTGTACCTGAAAATCCTGTATGGCCAAACACATTATCGTTAGCATATTTACCCATGTAGCCGCTATTTTCTCCACCTCTATTTATTTCCCAACCATATCCATGACCAAATTTACTTTGGATTGATGTAAACTCATCTACTGTTGCTTGATCATATAATGTTACTCCATTGTATGTTCCACCATTTAATATAAGTTGCCCTAATTTAGATAAGTCACTAGCTGTAGAAAAAACTCCTGCATGACCAGCTACACCTTTATTTGCATACCATGCATTACCATCATTAACTTCACCAATTAATGTATAATCTCTCCATCCTTTGAAGTCTTCTGCTTCTTCTTCACATACATATCCAAAATTATCATCGTCAACCATCTTATATTCGTATGGATTTCCCCATGAAGTTGCTGCTATTCTATCCTTTAATGAAGCATTTTTATTTAAAGGTACATACATTGTGTCATCCATTCCTAAAGGCTTATATATTTCATTTTCTACATATTCATCTAGCTTTTCACCTGTTACTGCTTCAACAATAAAACCTAAAGTCATAAAACTAAAATCACTATATTTTCTATCTGTTCCAGTTTCGTATTCAAGTGGTAAGTCACATATAAATTTTAATTCTTCTTCCGGAGTAGATGCATAATAAAAAGTTGGTTTCCATGGTGTTAATCCAGATGTATGAGTAAGTAAATCTTTTATTTTCACATTCTCTTTACCATTTTTCCCAAACTCAGGAATGTGCTTTATAACCTTATCATTGACATCTAACTTTCCCTCATATGATAGTTTCATTATTGCTTGTGTTGTAGCCATTACCTTTGTTACTGATGCTAAATCATATATAGTTTCTACAGATGTCTTTCTTGGCTTTTCTAATTCTTTTCCCATATCATATTTTTGAGAATCTCCAAAAGCCTTTTCATATACTATCTTCCCATCTTTAGCAACTAAAACTACTCCCCCTGGGAAAGTTCCATTTTTAATATTCTCATTTACTAAATCGTCAATTTTACTTAAATCATTCTTATCAATATTAACTATACTAGCATTATCTTTTTGCATATAATTGATACTATAAGTACTATTTACCTCCTTTGCATTTACAATTACAGGACTAGCTATCGATATTGATTGACCAAATAAAACTGCTCCTACCAATATTTTTACAACAAGCTTTCTTTTCATAACTATACATCCCCTTTTATAATTTAATACTAACTTATAGTAAGTATTTTAAAATTATTGGAACTACTTCCTCAGCATGTTGAGCTGTAAAACCGTACGCTTTTTTACCTGCTTCAACTTCTGCCTTTATTTCCTCCTCACTTTTAATATGTCCAGGCATTGATATTGTTGCACATTCTCCCATTCCTAGTAGCGCTATTGCCATAGCTAATGCACCACCTCCACCAGTGTTGCATGCACCAAGATATATATCAGCCATACCTGTTTTTATTGCCATAGCTGCCTCTATATCACTCTTGATTTCAATCGTTGCTCTATCTCCTGCTACCTTTGCTGTTATATCAGCCACTTTTTGCTTGTCTATTTGTCCACCAATAACTATTCTTTTCATGAAATTCTCCTCCTAAATCTTATTTATTTAATAGAGTGCAAATATGCATCTCAATAAAATCTCTTTCTTGTCTTGGTAACTCTCCTAATATTTCCTCTAAATAATTTGTAACCTCCACAGCCCTTTTATAATTAATATCAGACTTTACTTGTTCAAATATAAATTCATCTATATTTTCAACTAATTTGTTTTGCTCTATTCTAGTTAATGCTGAAGATAAATGAGTTATAAACATTGCTCCATTTTCTTCCTTTAATTCAATTCCTAGTTTTTCTTTAAAAAATGCTATTACCTTAAGTATTTGGTTATAAGTTTTTTCTGTAATTTGACCTGCATCCCTAAGAATGTTTAATCTTATTGTTAAATCCATCTTTCCACCTCAATGTACAAAATTTTGTATATTAACTTAAAATCAAGCCTAATAATTAGGCATGATTAAACCTTCTAATACTTCTCTTTGATATCTTAAAACTTCTTTTCTATCTAAATTTTTAGAGAATAACTTTGGTAATATTGCGTTCTTCTTTGATGTAATAATTACTGCTTCTGTATCTGATATTCCCAAATTCTCTCTTCCAAGCTTTAATACCTTTACTTCATCGCCATCAATATCATCTTTATTCCATATTGCCGCATCTACTTCTTTGTTCTTTATGGCATTTTTAAGAGAACTGTAATACATATCAACATACTCTACATTAAAATCATTAAAATATGATAACGTTAGTGATGATTGGTCTATTGAAGACCTATCTATACCAACCTTCATATTATTTCTTATAACACCATCATTATCATTTCTTACAACAAGAACATGCTCATTTACGTAAGAATAATCGCCAAATGCTGCCACTATTTCTATAGGTTCATTATTTTTTAAATAATAATCTGCTGTTAATCTTGAAGTAACTGCAAAATCATATCTTCCATCTAACAAGGCTTTTAATCTATGATTTGCACCCCTCATAAAGGCTAAATTTACTGATAGGTGTCTATCGTTTAATGTATTGAATATCCCTGTAGCTAAACCTTCATATCTTTTTGAGTATGGTAATGGCATAACTCCAACTAATGAATTTATCCCTGCTACTTCTAATAATTTCAGATAATCTATATAAGTAATAAATGTACCTAAATGTCCTCTAGATTCTAACTTTATTGCACCATAATCCTGTAATAACTTAAGAGAACTTTGAACTGTACCTCTTGCAGTTTCATACTTTTCAGATAAAAATGCAACTGTTGGAATTCTATCATCTACATCCAGTTGAATAAATTCATTTGAAAGGTTTGCTGACATGATACCAATCTTCTGCATCAATTTACTTTTAATCTCCATATTTCTCCCTTTCAATATACATTATTTTGTATATTCATAATATAGCATATCGTGTTTTCGTTTTCAACACTTTTTTAATAATTTTTTAAATTTTATTTTTATTACTACTTAGTACCATTTTGTATTTAAAATGTTAAAAAGGGAAATTGTTATACAATCTCCCTTTTAATCTTCAATTTTATAAACAACATTTATCCCTAAAATTACAAGTTTATTTCTTATCCTATTTAAATATGCTTCACATTTTGGTGTAATTCCATTTTTGAAATTAATTAATATTTCTATTCTCTTTCCTTCTGCATTGGGATAATTCTTATATAACTCTCCATTATCAATAAACTCTAAGTATGAATTAATTTTATCCTGTAAAATAGTTAAATGTTGATATTCATCTCTCCATGATGAATCATCATTTATTGTTAAAATGACATTTCCAAATTTATTATCTATACCTATACTATCAATCTTTTCTCTATCAACTATACTCATTACTTTCCTTCCTTTAATTCTAGTAATATATTAATAATATATTTAAAGATTCTTAAGATGTGTATGTTTAAACATATACTTTCATAAAAGAAAAGAAACACTATAATAAATAGCGTTTCTTCCTAAAAATCAATGTAAATATTCTATCGTGTTTTAAATTTTTCTAATTCACATTTCATATTAGAAGTTTGTTCTACTAAAGAGTCAGATTCCTTAACTGCATCATTGCTTAATAATGTTACTTCCTTTGAAGATGATGCAATTTCTTCAGAAGATGCTGTAACCTCTTCTGATATTGCAAGTAATTCATCTATACTTGATAAAATATCTTTCTTTTCATCATTCACTTTGTTTGATTTATCTATAACTTCACTAATCATTGGATGTATGTTATCAATAGACTTAGATATATTTTCAAAGCTTGATATTGCTTTATTTATTGATTGACTTTGTCCATTTATATACTCACTCATCCCCTTAGATTCTAAAATTAAAACATTCATTTCTTGTAGTATCTCGCCTACAGCCTCATTAATTTTCTTTGTTGAAGTACTACTTTCAACTGCAAGCTTTCTTATCTCTTCTGCAACAACACTAAATCCTTTTCCTGCTTCCCCAGCTCTTGCAGATTCTATTGCTGCATTTAGAGAAAGTAAGTTTGTATTTTCAGATATTTGTTGAATCAATGATGTTATATTAGTTATTCCATCGAATTTACTTCCCATTCTATTTATCATGTTAATAAAATCTTCAAATTTACAAGTAAGATCCTTAATAGAATTTGTTACACTTATCATATCAGTATTACTATTTTTAGCATTTTTATTTATATCTTCAGCTACTTGGCTTATAGCTTGTATGCATGAGTTCATATCATTTAATATATAATTAAAGTTATCTAGTTTTAAAGTGATACTAGAAAGATTATCCGTTTGAGTTGATGTACCTCCTGCTATATCATTTAATGATATAGATATATTTTCATTATTAGTATTTATTGTTTGGAATAAAGAATGTAACTCTCCAGAAGTAGAATCCACCTTAGCTGATACTATCTTTAACTTCTCTATAATACTTGACATACTAATATTTATTTTTTCTACATCAATAGCTATTTCTCCAAACTCATCATTTCTATTTATTAAGCTTTCTTCTATTTCACTAGCAAAATCTCCATCAGCTATTTTACCAATTGACTCTTTTAACTTAACTACACCATTTGAAATATTTCTTGAAATTAAAATTACTATTATTGATGATACAATAATCAATAATAATCCTATTGCTATTAAGAAAACTCCTATTTCTTTAGCACCCTTTAATATTTCACTTTCGCTTACAGTTACTCCAAGAACCCAATAATCTGAAAGAATTCCTGTATAAACTGTTATATAGTTCTTTCCATCTACCTTATAAGATGTAACACCGTTTATATTTTCCATCATTTCTTCTGCAGCTCTACCAAAGTCCTTATAGTCGCTGTCACCATTTACTAAATCAGGTAATAATGTTAACTTCTCAACTATCTCATTATCTGGGAATGCAAGAATTTGCTTAGTTTCTCTATCTAGTATAAATGCTTGTCCTTCATATCCTATTTCTAAAGAGTTTACAATATTACTGTATTCTAATCCATCTTTTGTAGCAACTACTACACCTATTATTTCCTCTCCAGATTTAATAGGAGCACAATATGCTACTTCTAATTTGCCATCAATTTTTGATATGTATAGTTCAGAGGCTGCTCTTGTTCCCCCTATAGCCATTTTAAAATGTGATGTTTCTTTTATATTCGTTATTTTTCCATTGGTATCAGTATAATTTCCTTCCTTATCTGCAAAAGCAAGGGTCTTAAATGATGATTTTTCTTTTTCCTCTCCTAATAGCTTCATTATCTCATCTTTAGATGTTATATTCTTTAATGTTATAAGTTTTGCCATATCTTCAGAAAGTTGTGCATTACCACGAATCTCCTTCTGTACTAATTGTGATGTATCCTTTGCCACCTGTGATAAAAGGTCTTTAGATAATTTAAGTATCGCTTCCTTTGACTTTAAATAAGTTAGTGATGCTAATAATATAGTAGTAATCATAATTATAGGAATAATTACTTTAAAAATCTTAAACCCTATACTCTTTCTATTAAATATTTTTTTCTTCATTTGCTACTATCCTCCTTTTTTCTCCTGTACAATTAATAATATCGGAGGATTTTAAAAAAAATTAATAATAATTTTTAAAAAAGTTAAAAAAATGCATCTTGATTTTTTTCAAGATACATTTTATATTTATTTTTCTTTAAATTTTCTAATTACTATTCTTAAAATTCCAAATACAACTATTGAAACAATTGCAGTTGTTAAGTATATTTGTATACCACTTATTTCTTTAACCATATTACTTAAAACATCATATCCTTGACCTTTTAAAAATCCCGACATTTTTATTGAAGCAACAATACCTATTGCCATAGGGAATGTCATTCCAGCAAATCCCGGATGAAAATCAAATGAGAAAAACCTTGGTAGCTTTACAATTATAAATAATAATGTACAGAAAACTAAAGCATATAATGCATATACTACAAACTTATTAGGTTCCTTAATAAAGTTTAAATAACTTACTAAACAAAGACTTGATGGTGCCAACAGTATTGCTTGAGTATGATGTACTGCATCTTTAATATCAGTTGTTGCTAGCCTATATAACATAAAAGGCATTATAATAATTAAAACTGCTATACCATAATAAACAACTATCTTTCCTATTGTTGGTTCATTCATCACACCACCAACTACAGTTGAAACCATTATTCCATTATAAGTAACAAACCAACTTGGAAGAAAAGTATCTATATTTACTCCCTTAATTACGTTTCTATATGTAAATATAACTATATGAATTGCATGTAATATTAACCCAACAAACCACATTGCTTTACCAATTGTAGGGCTAAAGTCAAATACATAACTTCCTAAGATCATAGTAATCATTGTAAATCCTGCATATAAACTTGCTGGAACTGTATTAGAATATTCATTTTTAACTACATTAAAATTAGTTACAATCTTTATTATATAAGCTATTAAAATTATTGCTGATAACATCATTGTTATATGTCTAATCCATGTATATCCCAGTGTTAAATATACATTTGATAGTGTTGCTGCACCAACCATTGTTGGAAGTAATGGTACTGGTATGTTTTTAAACTTATCTACAAAACTATTGTTTTTCATTTGTTTCTCCCCTTAATTATCATATGTAAATTCAAAGTTATCTTTCATATTAAAGAAATCAGAATAATCTATCTTAAATAATGACTTTTTAATCTTTGATACATCTATATTATTCTTAATTAATTGAGTAAGTATTCCTGAATATGATAAATCACCTTGAATAATTGCTCCATATATCTTTCCATCCTTATGGATTATCTTTTTATAATTCCCCTCATCATCATTTTCCATTACAACTGTATAGCTATCATCTTCAGGTTCATTTATTCCTAATGACATAGTTGGAATTCCTAAAAAGTTCATGGTTGATTTACTTGCAAAAAAGTCAGTCATTTCAGCCTTTACACCTGTCATATTACTTGCTGCAATTATCCCTTCCTTTGCTGCAGTTGGCCAAATTGGATTTCTTCCTGTTACATCTCCTGCACCATAAATATCTTCCACATTTGTTCTCCCAAGTTCATCTATAACCAATCCAAATCTATCTACTTCTACTCCACTTCCCTCTAAAAAGGCTACATTTGAACGAACACCTGCAGCAACTATTAACAAATCACAAGGAATAACCTCTCCACTAGTTAATATTATTTCTATTATTTCTCCATTCTCGTTAACTATTAATTCTTTAATTCCTTTTTCATAATATTGATTTACACCATGTTTTTTAAATCCTTCTTCATAGGCTGATGCTGCTTTTTTATCAAGCTGTATGGATAACATATGACCTTTCATTTCTACTAAAGAAATATTCTTTCCAGTATGTATTAGCCCTGAGATAACATCTATTCCAACAAGACCTGCTCCCATTACAACTATATTATTACATACCTTTGACATTTCCATAATCTTTTCACAATCATCAAAATTACGGAAACCAATAGCATTTTTAGCCTCTCTTAAATGTGGTATTGGCGGGAAGAATGTGTTAGCACCAGTTGCTATAAGTAACTTATCAAATGAAACCTTTCTTCCATCTTCTAATACAACCTCTTTTTCTCTAGCATTTAAAGAAGCTGCTCCAATTCCTTTAATCCACTCTATTTTATTTTCTTCTATGAAATTATCTTCAACAAACTCTAACTTTTTAACATCTCTAATGCCTTCCATATAGTGATGAAGTATACATCTTGAATAAATCTTATCATCCTTAGATATTAAAGTGATTTGAGCATTGCTGTCTAAAGCTCTAAGTTGTCTTACCCCATTAATTCCTGCTGCTGAAGCACCTAATACAACATATTTCATAAGATTATACCTCCCCTAATGTAATAGCACCCATTGGACATTTTTCTACGCACATTGGCTTACTTCCATCTTTTTCACTACAACTTGTACACATATCACATTTCATAATTTCTTTATGCTTTAATCTGTCGCTCTTTAAAACTCCATAAGGACATGCCATAATGCACATATAACAGCTTGCACAGCGCTCTTTATCATATTCTACAAATCCATTTTTCTTATTTTTAGACATTGCACCAGTCATACAAGTATAGACACATTCAGGTTTATCACAATGACGACAGAATATTGGAGCTGCCTTTGTTTCACTATCAATAGTTACTCTATTTCTTGAATCTGGACTTTCATGACTTACAACACAAGCAGTAACACATGTTAAACATCCTATACACTTACTTCTATCTATTATTATTCTCTTCATTTGTCTTATTCCTCCTAAAGTCTAGAAATGTTTACTGGTGTAGTCTTATATGAAGGTTCTTTTGAATATGGATCATAAAGAGATGGAGTTAAATTATTACACTCTATATAATGCATTGGAGCATATAATTCACCATATCCTACATCTTCTGTAGGCTTAGCCATAAATTCAGAAGATTGTCCATTAATAGATGAAACCTTAATCATATCATTTTCTTTAATTCCCAATTCCTTTGCCAGTGCCATATTTATATAAATATAAGCTTTTTCAGAAGATACATCCTCTATAAATCTTACTTCTCTTGTTCTAGTTTGAGTATGCCATTGTCCTACTGTTCCCCTTCCCGTGTTTAGAACATAAGGATATTCCTCTGTAGTTTGTAGTGGATTCTCACGAACATCTTCAAACATAAACTTTGCTTTCTTTGATGGAGTGTAGAATAGGTTATCTTCATATAAACGTCTTTCATCTTCCTTTAATACTTCTCCCTCTTTAAATGGCCATTGAATTCCTTTTGAATCAACTAATCCATCATAATCCACTCCAGTCATATCGCAAGGCATATTTCTAGAACATTCCTTCATTAAGTTAAATACATCTCTTGGCGTTTTCCACTTATCTAGTAAACTTCCCATACCAAGGGCTTTACCTATTCCATATATAACTTCAAAATCTGTTCGTTCATCCTCTCCCTTAGTAAGAGCTGGTCTCATTGCAGAAATTCTTCTTTCTGTATTTATATAGCTTCCTTCCTTCTTTATTCCAGGAACTACTGGAAGATATACATCACATTCCTTTGCACTATCTGTATCATCATAAATATCTTGTACTACAAATAACTCTAACTTATCTACAGCTTCTTGGAAGGTCTTATTGTTAGTCCAAGAATGACGTGGATTTGTACAAATTACCCATAACGCCTTTATTTTTCCTGAATTTATTTCTTCAACTATTACGTTATAAGGCTTAGTTGGTTTTGTTGCTAAAACTTCATCTTCAACACCTAAAACTTCTGCTATTCTCTTACGTCTTACTGGGTTGTCAAAATCTCCACCACCAAATAATCCTGCTGTATTGCTGTATGCACGGGACCCCATAGCATTACATTGTCCAGTTAATGAGTTAGCTCCAGTTCCTGGTCTACCTATATTTCCTGTCATTAGTGCAATATTTATTATAGCTTGTGCAGTTCTTACAGCTTCATATCCTTGGTTAACTCCCATTGTCCACCAAATAGATACTCTTTCACCTTTATTAATCAGTTCTACTAATTCTAAAATTCTTTCAGCTTCTATTCCAGTAGCTTCTACAGCCTTTTCTATAGTATACTTTTTAACAAATCCCTTAAATTCTTCAAATCCTTCAGTGTACTTTTCTATATATTCATGATTTAAGTAGTCTTTTTCTATTAGAATATTAGCTACTGTATATAATAAAATTAAGTCTGACTTACCTTTTATTCCATACCAATAGTCTGCATGCTTTGCAGTTTCTGATTTTCTTGGATCTATTACTATTAACTTCTTATTCTTATTAGATCTTATTCTATCCCATAATATAGGATGAGCTACCACTGGATTTGACCCAATTAATATAACTGTATCAGATAATTCTACATCCTTTAATGTATATGGAGGAGCATCAAATCCAAAGCTTTGTTTATGAGCTACAACTGAAGTTGCCATACAAAGTCTTGTATTACCATCAACATTTGCCTTTAAAAAATTTCTCATTACATGTCCATATATTGCAAACTCTTCAAGGGTTAATTGTCCTGTACTAATACCTGCAACTGATTCTTGCCCATATTTTTCTTGGATTGATAAGAACTTATCAGCTACATATTTATATCCTTCTTCCCATGAAACCCTCTTAAATGTTCCATCATCCTGCTTTATCTTTGGTAAACTAGATGTTTTAACAACTGTTTGTTGTTTATCTAACGAAAGTCCTTTAATACATGAGAATCCATTATTAACTGGATATCCCTTTGTTGGAATAACTTTTACTATCTTTTCATCTTCCACATAAAAATCTAAATTACAGTCTAACGCACAATAGTTACAAGTAGATTGAACCTTTTTCATACTTTCCCTCTTTTCTCTTTTGCTTAGGTAAAATTCATTTTAATTGTTAAAATCTTCTCATTTACGATATTTTTTTAACAATTATATGCATAGAAATACCTTCTTTTTTCATCTATCACTAATATAATTAATTTTTATATATATTACTGTGATATTTATCACAGTTTCACACTTTTTTGTCTATATAGATTTAATTTATATAAAAAAGGTGGAGTGGATATTTATTTTGTTTGTTCCGTCGCTACGCTCCAAGTCACCTCAAAACAAATATCCACCCCACGCGTACTAAAGGTAAGGAAATTATAAAATTACTATCCTTGATTTTATATTTTTTTAATATGAAATTATAATAATACCTTTGAGTTATAGCCAATTGAAATTTTATACTTTCCTAGACATTAAAAAAAGAAGCTACCTTTAATAGCTTCCTTTTACTTTAATAGTATTCTACAAATATTTTCTGATGATGGCATTTCAATGTCACCTTCAAATCTTACTAAGTTTACACACATTGCCTGAAAAAACTTCCAAAACATTGCAGATAGGTGCCTTGGATTTCCATCTATAAAAATATTCTCTCTTTGCCCATCTTCAATTATCTTAGCTAATACCATATTAGGTGTTGAAGAATATGAATTAACTCTAGAGTTCTGTCCTTCAACCATTTGAATCATAAGCATGAAAGCAAACTCTTCCTTTAACCCATAGTTCTTATTTATACCGTCCATAGTACCTTCAACTAATATTTTAAATTTAACTTTTGTTGGTACTCTAGCATTTAATACTCCTATAGTACTTTCATTACTAGTTGTTGTTGCCCTCTTTATAAGCTCATCAATAATCAAACTAATATCACTATAATATTTTTTTATTTCTTTTAGAGTATATCCACACTCTTCACTTATATTTTCTAAAGTTACATTTAATAATCCTTTTTTTACAAATAACCTTAATGACTTATCCAATATAAAATCTTCTTTTTTATCAACTTTTCTTATATCATTCAACAAATATCCCACACTTCCCAATTTTTATAAGTTAAATACTTATCCCCATATTTATTAACTTTGTCACATCACAATTTCTTTTGATTGTCTTCCTCTTTTTTGAAGCCATATTGGGAGCCATCTGTTATAGCTTCGAAGAAACTTTCATCTACATCCTCAATTTGTCTAATTTCATCAAGAACCCAGGTATCCCAGCTTCTTACAAACTTCCAGTATTCCTCGAAACTTTCTCTTCTCCTGCTTCCTTTTATATACCTTCCGTTCCTATCATCAATGTAATAATCAACCATAGCTCCTTTTACATAAAACCATATTAAATCTTCACTTTCATCTTCCAAATCAATAACTCCAATTGGAAGTGTACTAATTAACTTTATGCCCTTAAGTACGTTAATCTCATGCCTTACTTTCATCCATTCAATTTTACTTCTGTGAAGTTCATATAAATCTTTACTAATATAATTTTCTGCTATATCTATATCTCTTTTACTCCAGGCTTCTTGAATCTTATAAAAGGATTCTTCTACCCTGTTTTTCAATTCACTATAATTCCAATCTTTATCTATTCTTTCTAACTCTCTTATTAGTTTCTTACTAACTCTATTCTTTTTATAGATTCTTACCTTATATGCAATAATTCCTCCACTTGAAGCTAAAGCAAATATAGAAATTGTTACAATAGAAGAAATTGGACTACTGCTATTTCCATTACCACTACTTGAAGAACTGTGACTTCCACCGCCGCCGCCCCCTCCTGAACTTCCTCCTCCGCCTCCTCCACCAGCTCTAGCTGACGAAACTATTGGAGTTGAAATTAAAAATACAAGCGCAATTATAATTACAAATATTCCTCTTTTTATTCTCACTATAATCCCCCCCATATGAATTATATCATAATAATTAACAAAAAAACTTTGCCATTAGCAAAGTTTTCCTAATATATATTTCTATTCATTTATTAGTTGTATCTCTTCTCCAATTTTCACATGACCACCCTTAAGAACCCTTGCAAATACACCGTTCTTTGGCATTATACAATCTCCTACCATCTTAAATATATTACACTTAACATGACATTGTTTACCCTTTTGAGTTATTTCTAAAAGTGAATCTCCTATAGTAATCTTATCACCAACTTGGATTTTTTCTAAATCTAGCCCTTCAGTAACAAAATTTTCACCAAAATCTCCATACTTAACCTTGCCACCTCTAGCTATAAAATCTTCTATCTTTTCCTTCTCTAATAAAGAAACTTGTCTGTGCCATTTTCCACCGTGAGCATCATTTTCCAAACCAAATTCTTCAATTAAATTAATCTCTTCTATTTGAGTCTTACCTACACCTTTTTTCTCACTTATACATATTGCAACTATATTAGCCATTTTATTATCCTCCTATTTGAAACATGAATCTATCATCTTCTGTTTTTCTATCTTCTATAAATCTATGTCCTTTGGGCTTATTATATATTGTTTCTTTTATTCTTTCTTTAATCTCTTCCCTTGTAGTATCTTCTCTTAAAATATTTTTAAGATCTAGTCCACTCTTAAAATGTAAGCATTGCTTAAGTACACCATCTGGGGTAATTCTTATTCTATTGCAGCTTTCACAAAAATGATTTGATAAAGCAGATATAAATCCAACTCTTCCTTCTGCCCCCTCAATTCTATAATAAAAAGCTGGTCCATTATCCTTATCACTTTTTGCTTCTTTTATATTGAAGTTTTTCTTTAATATTTTCTCTAAATCTTTACCACTTACTCCAGTGTATTTAGTACCTTCCCCTATAGGCATTAATTCTATAAATCTTATATCTAGCTTATGGTGGACACTTAACTTACATAAGTCTAAAAACTCATTATCATTTATTCCTTTAACAATTACCGCATTTATCTTTACCTTAATTCCTTTATTTACAGCTTTTTTTATTGATTCTACTACACTAATTAAGTTGCCACCTCTGGTAATTTTCTTAAATACATCTTCTTTTAAAGAGTCTAAACTTATATTTATTTCATTTAATCCAGCATTAATTAATCCATCAAGGTACTTAGGCAATAGAACTCCATTAGTTGTTAATGCAATTTTTCCTATTTCCTTCTCTTTTGCCTTTGAAACTAACTCTACTATATTCTTTCGAAGAAGAGGCTCTCCACCTGTAAATCTAATTTTTTTCAATCCAATATCTCCAAATATATCAATTAAATACTTTATTTCATCATCTGTTAATCCATTATCATTTTTAAAGCAAACATCTCCCTCAGGCATACAATATACACATCTTAAGTTGCATGCCTCTGTTAGAGAAATTCTTAAATAATCTATCTCTCTATTAAACTTATCTTTCAAGTAAAATTCACCTCTTATTTAAAAATGGAACTCTCCGTTTTTACCACCTGTCTTTGATACAAGATGTATATTTTCAATAACCATTCTCTTATCTACCGCTTTACACATATCATATATAGTTAATGCAGCAACTGAAACTGCTGTAAGTGCTTCCATTTCAACTCCTGTTTTCCCAGTTGTCTTAACACTGCCATATATTATAACTCTGCTGTTTTCTTCATCTAATTCAAAGTCTATATTAGCTCCATTTATCATTAAAGGATGACACATAGGTATTAAATTACTAGTTTGTTTACTTGCCATAATACCAGCAACTCTTGAAACACCAAGAACATCACCTTTTTTTATATTTCCTGTTTTTATAAGATTCATTATTTCTTTACTAACCTTTATGCTTCCTTTAGCTACAGCAACTCTCTTAGTTTCACTCTTTTCTGAAACATCCACCATTACTGCATTTCCTTTTTCATCAAAATGGTTTAAACCTGACATATATTTTCCTCCTACTTACCAAATGAACAATATGGGAATGTACAAACTTTGCAGTCTAAACATAATCCACCTTGACCGTATAAAGCAATATCTCTTTTTGTTAATTTTTCATCTATTAAAATTCTAGGTAAAACTAAATCAAATACTGTTCTTTTTGAATACATTACACATCCTGGAAGCCCCATTATAGGAGTATCTCCAAGGTAAGCAAGTAAAAACATTGCTCCTGGTAATACTGGAGAACCATAAGTTACTACTTCTCCTCCACAATCCTTTATAGCTGATGGCGTAACATCATCTGGATCAACAGACATGCCTCCACTGCACACCACTATATCAGCACCTTTATCAATCCACATTTTTATTGCTTCTGTAATTTTTTCTTTATCATCAGGCAGTATTACTTGCCCTAGTATCTCTGAACCATAATATTCAAACTTACTCTTAACAACTGGTCCAAAGGCATCCTTAATTCTTCCATAGAACACTTCATTTCCTGTAGTAACTATACCAACTTTTTTCTTTTTAAACTTTTCAACACTTATAAATGGCTTTTCTATTATTTTTTTTGCTTCATTAAGTTTTTCTTCTTCAACCATTAATGGAATAACTCTTGTTCCACCAAGCTTTTCACCTTTTTTAACTGGTGTATTATTATGTATTGTTGCCATCATAATATCATCTATCATGTTAAGCTCTAAAAGAGCATCTTTATCAATTTTTAATACCCCATCATAAGAAGCAAAGAAATCTATTTTACCTTCTTTTATTTCACCAAATTCTAATCCATCTCCACAGGAGATATCCTTAAGAATTATAGCTGCATCATTTTCATGAACTAATCCTTCTGTCTCTTCCCAAACATATATATTATCCTTCCCTAGAGAAAGTAAAACATCTATATCCTCTTCCTTTATTACATGACCTTTTTTAAAAGCTCTTCCTTTAAATTCACCTGGAACAATTTTAGTAATATCATGTAAAAGTACTCTACCTACTGCATCAACAGTTTTTATTTTTTTCATATCAAAAACTCACCTACTTATTTTCTTTTAATAACCTGTTGTATATAAATATTAATGTTGTGCTTATAATTATCACTACCACAGCAAAAAAATTTGCATTTGAGGAATCCCCTCTTTCTACAGCATAATAAATTGCCATAGGTATATTTTGTGTTTTCCCTGGTATATTACCAGCTATCATCATTGTTGCACCAAATTCACCAAAACACCTTGCATAGCTTAAAACCATTCCACTTAAAATTCCTTTAGAAGCTAATGGAAGTGTTACCTTATAAAATGTTTGAAATTTAGTTGCTCCTAAATCAGCTGCTACCTCTTTATAAGTATCATCTATGGATAATAAAGCACCTTTTGCACTTCCATACATTATTGGCAGGGAGGTAATAACTGCTGCTATTACTGCTCCATACCATGTAAATATAAATGTAAAATCAAAATACTCATATAAAAAGGATCCAATAAAGCTTCTCTTTCCTATTATCATCAATAAAATATATCCTATTAATGATGGAGGCATAAATAAAGGAAGCATAATTGCACTTTCAAAAAAATTCTTTAGTTTCCCTTCTCTTCTTAATAGCAAATTAGCTAACAATATTCCTAAAATGCTTACTATTATAGTTGAAACTATTGAAGTTTTTAGTGAAATTATTATTGGTCCTTCATACATAAAGTTTATTTCCTCTCAAAATTATATTTTTCAAATATATCTATATTTTCGTTTATAAAATCTTTAAAGTTTTGTACATCTTTATTCTCTACATTGATATTAGCAAATGTATATATAGTTGGGTCGTGAAGACTTCCATCTATTTTTTCTACTAGCTTTGCATCACCTAAGTTATTTATTTCATTAGCATAAACTATAGCATAATCAACATCTCCACTTTTCACATAGTTTAATACTAGTTTTGCATCTTTACAAAAGACAATATTACTTTGAATCTTATCCCATACACCTCTATTTTTTAGGGCTTCCCTTGAATAATCTCCTATAGGTACTCCTTCTGCACCTAATGCAATTTTTCCAGTTATTGATGGTAAGTCTTTTATTGAATTTATATCTTCCTTACTTCCACCGCTCTTTACAAGCATTAAACCATTAGTTAAGAATTCTTTAACTTCATCCTCTTTAACACTTCCAATAGATATAAGTTCATCTGTTTCATCTTTACTAGCAGATAAAAACAAATCTACCTTTCCTCCCTCTTGTATTTGTTTTCTTAAGCTTCTTGAACTACCGTAATTTGTATTTATCTTTATGTTAGAATTTTCAGCTTCATATTTTTTTATTATCTCGTTCATTGGATCTTCTAAAGAAGCTGCCGCACTAATGGTAATTTCCTTAGCCTCCTTATTGTCACTTCCACATCCTACAAATGTAAAAAGTAATCCTAGTGAAAGAAATATACTTAAAACCTTTTTCATTTCTTTTCAATCCTTTAACAAATTATTTTCTAGCACATTCCTTAGCTGTTTCATTTAAAATGTCAATTCCATGTTTTATATCTTCAAGAACAAAATCTAATGCTTCTTTGCATGCCTTTGGACTTCCTGGTAAATTTACTATAAGAGTTTTCTTTCTTATACCAGATACAGCTCTTGAAAGCATTGCCCTCTTAGTTATGTTTAAACTAAACATTCTTATAGCTTCTGAAATACCAGGTGTTTCTCTTTCAACTATTTCTTTAGTAGCCTCTGGAGTTATATCTCTTGGAGAAAACCCTGTTCCCCCTGTACTTAATACTAAATTAACTCCTAATTCATCAGCTAAATATATAAACTCTTCCTTTAAAAGTTCTTTTTCATCTGGTAAAATAACGTATCTTTTAACTTGAAACCCTGATTTTTCAACTATTTCTCTAATTACTGCTCCACTTTTATCCTCTCTTTCACCTTTTGAGCCTTTATCACTGCTTGTTACTATTGCTACTGTATACATAAATACACTTCCTTTATAAGTATCTTTCTTTTTCAACTATGTCTGCTAATTTCTCGTAATTATTTATATCAACCCACTCTATTCCATTAATTAATGGATTGAAATCACTTGCTACAGCTATAAGTTTATCCCTTGGAGTAATTATATCTCTTCCTTTTTCTTCTCTTGCCACTTCAATTTTTCTCAAATTACTCTTTTTATAACCTTCTACAATTATAAAATCAGTTTCACTTATATCATTAATAATACTATCTAGTGCTAATTCTTCTTCCACTTCTTTTATCATGGCAAATCTATTTTTTGAAGAAATACATACCTGTTCCGCTCCAGCTTTTCTATGTCTCCAAGTATCTTTCCCCTCTTTGTCCATATCAAATCCATGAACATCATGTTTAATTGTTGAAACGGAGTATCCTCTTTTTCTTAGTTCCTTTATAAGCCCTTCAATTAAGGTTGTTTTTCCTACATTTGAACAGCTTGCTACTATATTAATTATTGTACTTCCTTTTTTACTATCCTTTAGTATCTCCCTATATTCCTCAGGAGTATTTACATTTGTCATTGCACGCTCATCATTCATTAAAATGTAGGTTACATCTAAGCTTTTTGTTAAACTCTTTAGCTTATAATTCTTATTGTCTATGTTCTCTTTTATCTTATCTAAAGCTGACTTTCTATACACTCCACATAAAGGCTGCTCTTTCCCATCTACTACAGGTATAAGTGCATCTCCTTTAAAATCAATATTTATTAGCGAATTGATTACATACTCACTTATAAATGGCATATCTGCAGCAATAATTAATGCTTTATCATTTTTTATAGATTTTAAAGTAGAATATATTCCTCCAATTGGTCCAATATCTTTAATTTCATCCTCTACTAACCTGCATATATCTAAAAACTCTTGGTACAAGGATAAATTATTACAAGAGATAATAATATCATCTATTAAATTTAATCTTTTAATTATCCTTTCTATAAACCTTTCATTATCCAATGATAAAAAGGCCTTTGTATTATAATTCATTCTAGAATTTTTACCACCACTTAAAATCACAGCACTTGTTTTTACTTTCATCTCTTTTTCATCCCTTAGTTTTATTATTTAATAACCCAAACCTTTTCTCCAATTTCTAAAGTTTTGTTTTCTTCAACTTCTAATAAAGCATTACTTTTAATCATTGTGTTTATTTGTCCTGGACTTTGATAAATGTTATTTATATAAACCTTGTTTTCAAGGTCTTCACTAACTCTTACTCTTAAAAATCTTCTCTTAGGAGACTTTTTCTTAAACTCATCTTGAAGAATACCTTCTACTTTCCTTATATCAATATCCTTGCAGTTTAACATCTTTGCAATTACTCTTCTAGCTGTTAGCTCAAAGGTAGTTGCTGCTGCTACTGGAGTACCAGAAAGACCTATATATATAACTCCATTCTTTACTGCACTAAACATAGGAGAACCTGGCTTCATAGAAATCTTCCAGAATAATCTTCTATATCCTATGGACTCTACTGCCCTTAAAACCAAATCTTTTTCTCCAACAGAAACTCCTCCAGTAGAAATAATTATTTGGCATTCCTTTTCTGCCTTTTCTACTACACTTACTATTCCTTCAATAGAATCCTTGGCAATATCAAAAATCCTCGGTTCTGCTCCAAGTTCTAACAATCTTGTATAAAGAAAGGCTTTATTGCTATTAAATATCTTTCCTTCTTTAAGTTCTTCACCTGGTTCTTGTAGTTCATCACCTGTTGTAATTATTCCAACTATAGGCTTCTTATAAACTTTAACCTTACTGATACCCAAAGAGGCAATGGCAGTTATTATTGATGAAGCTAAGAACTTATCTTTATTTATTATCTTAATTCCTCTTTTGAAATCTTCACCTTGATAAATAAAATTGTCATAAGCTTTATGTGATACAAAAATTCTCACTTCATTTTCGTTTAAAGCCTCTGTATCTTCTTGCTTTACTATACAGTCTGCTCCCTTTGGAATTTTAGCTCCTGTCATTATCCTAATAGCTTCACCATCTCCAACCTTCTTACAAGATACCTCTCCTGCAAACACTTTATCTATTACCTTTAAAATTCTTGGATTTTCCTTTGATACTCCCTCTAAACTTTTAGCTATAACAGCATATCCATCAAGAGGCGATTTATTAAAAGGAGGACTATCTATAGGTGATAAAATATCCTCTGCTAAAACCCTTCCAAGACTATTAAAAATATTTACTTCTTCTATATCATTTACCTTTGTTTCTTTTAACAAAAGCCCTTGAGCCTCTTCTAAGGTAATCATACTCTCACTCCTAATTTTTTAATTTCCTAGTATCTAAAAAAAGCTTATTACTTAATGCATTTTGGGGCATAAGTAATAAGCTTTAAATATTTCTATTTAAAATCAAAAACTTATTTCCTTCCCAAAAACGTGGAGATAATACCCTTTCGAATATTACCCTGCGAATTAACAATGTAATTCAGGCATAATCCCTTAGAATTTCTTCCTTAGGAGTGTTATGCTCTGGAAATCTTATATTCTTTATATTCTTATTAATACTCTCTATATAAATATTCCACTTAATAAAATGATTTAGTCACTTTATTAATGTTATTATTTTAACACTATTAGATATTATTTGACAATAGATTAGATGTTTTTATAATATTTTTTAATTATATAAATTTTGTATTTAAAAAAGGATGATTATTAATAATCACCCTTTCTTCTAGTTATCTGAATGAAACCTTACCATATCTACCATAATTAATAACCCAACTAAAAATACAGTATAATCTTCATCTATTACCTTTAAAGTATATCTATCTCTTCCAAATGTCCACTCTTTATTTATTTCACCAATTTTAAATCCATCTTTTTCAACTGTATAATTTCTACCTAAAATTGCAGAATCACAACTCATTACAAATCTACCAAGACTCCCTGATATATTATATCTAGGCACCATAAATTCCTTTTCTATTGTTGCTATTTCCATACCATTTGAATCATATACCTTATATTTATGTGCGCCAATTCTTAGCTGTTGCCTAAAATACATTAATTTACTTGTTTTATCTGGTGTATAGATATTTATATTCTTCCCTATATCAAATTTATCAGCCTCTACTAAAAATGCTTCGTTTCTATTTTCATCATAAACATCGAATTTAGCTCCAAAAGCTAATAGTCTTTCCTTAATAAAGTAGTTTTTTGACATAATAATCTCCCCTTATATAATATTTTTTATCTTTATATGCAGTATATTATACTATATAACAAAAAGCAATATAACTCTTAACTTTTAAGTTTATTTTAAGAATAGATATTTATTCCCTTCGTACTTAAGGTAAGGAAATTATAAAATTACTATCCTTTATTTTATATTTTTTAATATGAAAATGTAATAATACCTTTGATTTATAGCTAATTGAAATTTTATAATTTACTAGACAGTAAAAAAGAAATAGTTATTGCAAAATAAAATTTACAATAACTATTTCTAATGATTATCTATCTAATGGTTTTTTTAATACTCCTAATAGAACCATTCCTACCAAAGCCCCAATTATAAGGGATACAACAAACATAAATGGATTTGTCATAACTGGTACTACAAATAAACCACCATGCGGTGCTAATGTTTGACATCCAAAGAACATTGATAGTCCTCCAGCTACAGCTGACCCTATTACACATGAAGGTATTACTCTTAATGGATCCGCTGCTGCAAAAGGTATTGCACCTTCTGTAATAAAGGAAATTCCCATTATATAATTTGTTATACCTGATTGCCTTTCTCTTGATGTAAATTTATTCTTAAAGAAAGTTGTAGCTAAAGCTATTGCTAATGGTGGAACCATACCACCTATCATAACAGCAGCCATAATGTCGTTATTGCCAGTTGCTAAGGAAGCTGTTCCAAATACATATGCTGCCTTATTAAATGGCCCCCCCATATCTATAGCCATCATACCACCTAAAACTAATCCTAAAAGAACCTTACTTGTAGATCCCATGCTATTTAATAAATTAGTTATACCACCATTAAGAGCAGCCACTGGTGGGTTTACAATAAATATTAGTATAGCTCCAATAAGCAATATTCCAAAGAAAGGATATAATAAAACTGGTTTTAATCCCTCTAAGCTATCTGGTAACTTATCAAATATTTTCTTTAATCCCACAACTAAATAACCAGCTATAAATCCTGCAAGTAATGCACCTAAGAAACCAGAGCCACCATCTTTAGCTATAACTCCCCCAACAAAACCTACTGCTAATGCTGGTCTATCACCAATAGACATTGCAATATATCCAGCAAGTATAGGTAACATAAACCCAAATGCTAAATTTCCTACTGAGTTAAAGAAAGCTGCGAATTCTGTACTTGTTCCAAATTGTGGAGTTCCTGCTGCTCTTGAGTCAACTAAAAATGATAATGCTATAAGAATACCTCCACCTATTACAAATGGTAACATATGAGAAACACCATTCATTAAGTGCTTATAAACTTTATGTCCTATTCCTTCTTTCTCTATATCAGACGCTCCACCTTCAGACTTTTCACCTGAGGCATGATATATAGGCGCCTTCCCACTAACTGCTTCATTTATAAGTTCCTCTGCCTTGTGAATTCCATTTGCCACTTTAGTCTGAATTACTCTTTTCCCATTAAATCTATCCATATAAACATTTTTATCAGCAGCAATTATTATACAATCTGCATTTTTTATCTCTTCATCTGTTAAAACATTTTTAGCTCCACCAGAACCATTTGTTTCAACCTTTATAGAAATCCCCATATCTTTAGCTTTATTTTCTAAGCTTTCTGCTGCCATATAAGTATGTGCTATTCCAGTAGGACATGCTGTTACTGCTAAGACTCTATATCCATTTTTATCTTCCTTTTTATCTTCTACTGGTTCATCAAACTTTTCTGTTTCCTTTTGATCTATAAGCTTTAAAAACTCTTCCTTGCTTTCAGCATTTATAAGTTTTTTCCTAAATTCTTCATCCATTAAAATAGTAGATAGTCTTGCTAACACCTCTAAATGAAGATTATTTTCACCATCTGGAGCTGCAATCATAAAGAAAAGATGAGCTGGTTCACCATCTAAAGAATCATAATCTACTCCATCCCTAACTACCATAGAACTTAATCCCGCATTTTTAACTGCTGTTGTTTTAGCATGAGGAATAGCTATTCCATCCCCTATTCCTGTTGTACTTAATTCTTCTCTTGATAAAACGGCCTTTTTATACTCTTCTTTGTCATTTAACTTCCCTGAATTATTCATTAATTCAACAAGCTTATCAATAGCCTCTTGTTTGTTTGATACTTTTACATCTAACTCTATTGAATTACTACTTAACAAATCAGTAATACGCATTTTTACTCCTCCTAAAAACTAAATTTTATTTAATAATTTTAGTACTTCATCTTTTGTTGCTAATCCTTCTGAAAAGGCTGTAGCACTGCCAGTGGCTACTCCCATTTTAAAGGCTTCATTAAAATTATAATTCTTTAAATATCCTGCAATAAATCCAGCTACCATTGAATCTCCTGCACCAACAGAATTTTTAACTTTTCCCTTTGGCACCCCACTCTTTATAATTTCTCCACTTTCTGATATGAAAATTGCTCCATCTCCAGCCATGGATATAAGTACATTTCTTGCTCCTTTATTCTGTAGCTTTTTAGCATATTCAATTATTTCTTCATCAGTTTTTAACTCTACATTAAATATTTCTCCAAGCTCATGATTATTAGGCTTAATTAAAAATGGTTTATACTTTAGTACATTTACTAATAAGTCTTTTGTTGCATCTACTATAATTTTAATTTCTTTCTTTTGTAGTCTTTCCATAATTTTTTCATATATGTCTTCTGGAAGAGACTTAGGTATACTTCCTGCTAAGACTAATATGTCATCATTATTTAAGTTATCTAGAATGTTATATAAAGAATTTAGTGCATCTTCATTAATATGTGGCCCTCCACCATTAATCTCACTTTCTTCCTTAGACTTAATCTTTACATTTATTCTAGACAATCCATCATTTAACTTAATAAAGTCTGATTTACAGCCAAATTCTGTTACTCTTCTTTCAATTTCATCCCCAGTAAAGCCAGCTATAAAACCTAAAGCAGAACTATCATACCCTAAGTTCTTTAATACTATAGATACATTTATGCCTTTTCCACCTGGATACACATCTTCTTCTTCTGTCCTATTAACTCTCCCCAACTTTAAATCATTAACTTTAACTACATAATCCAGTGAGGGATTAAAAGTCACTGTGTATATCATTTTTATACCTCCAATATTTCTGTATAATCTTTAAATTTATTCTCTCCTATTTCCTTAGTTATTATTTTTGCTCTATTTATTTCTGCAAATGTTATTGGAAATATCTTATTAAACTTACTATTATCAACTAATACGTAAGATACTTTACTTCTATTTATAGCCTCTTCCTTAACAAGCCCCTCTTTAACATCTGGTGTAGTAAATCCTGATTCTATACTTACTCCATTAGATCCAAAGAAGGCTTTGGTAAAATTATACTTTTTTAAACTTTTTATAGCTTCTACCCCTATAATTGCCTCTGTTGATAACTTAAGTTCTCCCCCTAATATATAAACTGTACATCCCTTTTCAATAAGTTTTTTAGCATGCACAATACCATTAGTAACATAAGTTGCTTCCTTTTCTTCAATGCATTCAGCTAAAATTTCAGTAGTAGTTCCCGCATCAATATATACAAAGTCTCCTTTTTCTATTAAGGAAGCAGAAAATTTTGCAATACTTGTCTTATCTTCTCTATTTAAATCATGCTTGGTTTTGACGTCTTTTTCTTCCGTTGTTAAATTTTTATCAATACCTACTGCTCCACCATGAACCTTATTTAACTTACCCAAATTTGATAAGGCATTTAAATCCCTTCTTATTGTTGATTCAGAGGTATTTAACAAGTTTACCAGTTCACTGACTGTAACTGCTTTTTTCTCATTTAAAACCCCTAAAATTTTTTGAAATCTTTCTTCTGTTAACATTTTCAACACTTCCTTCATCTAAATATTACCCCTCAAATAATTCAAAGTCAATCACTTTCATTCAAAACCATCCATGAATATTTATGAAATACTTTTAATATTCTTACCTAATCTCACTCTTTCAAATATTTAGAATATTTAAACTCTAGAATTTTCTATTGTCTTTATATATACTTCTATGATATATTCAACTTGTTAAATAATTTACAATCTAATTATCTAACGTTTACAAAAAGACAATGAGGTGGACTAAATGATTAAAGAACAATGGACAAGCTTCAACGAAGGTCGTTGGACAAAACATATCGATGTTAGAAACTTCATCCAAACTAACTACACTGAATATACAGGTGATGCTAGTTTCCTTGAAGGTGCTACAGAAGAAACAACTAAATTATGGGATGTAGTTTGCGAATTAAGCAAACAAGAAAGAGAAAATGGCGGAATGTTAGATATCGATACAAAGACTATATCTAAAATCAACGCTTACAAACCTGGATATATAAATGAAGCTTTAGAAAAAATAGTTGGTGTACAAACTGATGCACCACTTAAGAGAGCTGTTATGCCAGAAGGTGGTATAAGAATGGCTGAAAATGCAGCTAAAGCTTATGGATATGAAATAGACCCTTTAATAACTGAAATATTTACAAAGTATAGAAAAACTCATAACCAAGGTGTTTTCGATGCTTATACTACAGATATGAGATTAGCTAGAAAAGCTGGTATAGTTACAGGACTTCCAGATGCTTATGGTAGAGGAAGAATCATAGGTGACTATAGAAGAGTTGCTTTATACGGTGTTGATAGACTTATAGAAGATAAAAACGAACAAAAATTAAGCCTTGAAGTAGGAACTATTGATGAAGATATAATTAGATTAAGAGAAGAAATATCTGATCAAATAGTTGCACTTAAAGAATTAAAAGAAATGGCTGCTTCATATGGATATGATATATCTAGACCAGCTGCTAATGCTCAAGAAGCTATCCAATGGTTATACTTTGGTTACCTTGCAGCTATAAAACAACAAAATGGTGCTGCAATGTCACTTGGTAGAACTTCTACTTTCTTAGATATATACATAGAAAGAGATTTAAGAAATGGTGTTATAACAGAAAAAGAAGCTCAAGAATTAATGGATCACTTCGTAATGAAGTTAAGATTAGTTAAATTCTTAAGAACTCCTGAATATAACGATTTATTCTCAGGAGATCCAACTTGGGTAACTGAATCAATTGCTGGTATGGGATTAGACGGAAGATCTTTAGTTACTAAGAACTCATTTAGAATACTTAATACACTTTACACTTTAGGACCTTCACCAGAACCAAACTTAACAGTTCTATGGTCAACAAGACTTCCTAAAGCATTTAAGGACTTCTGTTCAAAGGTTTCTATTGATACAAGCTCTGTTCAATACGAAAACGATGATTTAATGACTACTTACTGGGGAGATGACTATGCTATAGCTTGTTGCGTATCTGCAATGAAAGTTGGTAAGCAAATGCAATTCTTCGGTGCTAGAGTTAACTTAGCTAAGACTCTTCTTTATGCTATAAACGGTGGTAAAGATGAAAAGCTAGGAATGCAAGTTGGACCTAAATTAGCTCCAATAACTTCTGAATACTTAGAATATGATGAAGTAATGGATAGATTTGAACAAATGACAGATTGGTTAGCTAACCTTTATGTTAACACATTAAATGTTATCCACTATATGCACGATAAATACTCTTATGAAAGCTTACAAATGGCTTTACATGATAGAGATGTATTTAGAACAATGGCTTGTGGTATAGCAGGACTTTCAGTATGTGCTGACTCACTTTCTGCTATTAAATACGCTAAGGTTAAGCCTATAAGAGATGAAAATGGAATTGCTGTAGACTTTGAAGTTGAAGGCGACTTCCCTAAATACGGAAACGATGATGATAGAGTTGATGATATAGCTGTATACCTTGTTGAAAACATGATGAACAAAATCAGACAAAACAAGACTTACAGAAATGCATACCACACTCAATCTATCTTAACTATAACTTCAAATGTTGTCTATGGTAAGAAGACAGGAACTACTCCATGTGGTAGAAAGAAGGGAGAACCATTTGCTCCAGGTGCTAACCCAATGCACGGAAGAGATAATTCAGGATCATTAGCATCTTTAAACTCAGTTGCTAAGCTTCCATATGAACATTCTCAAGATGGTATCTCTAACACATTCTCAATCGTGCCAGATGCTTTAGGAAAGACTCCTGAAGATAGAATAAACAACTTAAGTTGCATGATGGATGGATATTTTGGACAAGATGCTCACCATCTAAATGTTAATGTATTTAATAGAGAAACATTACTTGATGCTATGGAACATCCAGAATTATATCCTCAATTAACTATTAGAGTTTCAGGATATGCAGTTAACTTCATCAAGTTAACAAGAGAACAACAACTTGATGTAATAAACAGAACATTCCACGAAAAAATGTAGTTTTATTATAAGAAAGTAAAAGCTAGTAAGTAGATTTATTTCTACCTGCTAGCTTTTTATTTAGTCCACAATATCTTTGAGTTATATCTAATTAAAATTTTATACTTTCTTATACATTAAACAAAAAAATACAGCAAGTACATTTATATCAACCTGCTGTATTTTTACTTAATTAGCAATTTAAGACACATTTTTATTATACTATCTAACTATTATTTCTGTCTAGCATATAGTTCAATGATTTAATTTTTTTATAAAAACTCCCTCCATATTAATTCTTAATATAAATAAATTAATTATTAAAATCAATACTTTAATTAATCTACAATTTTTCTATATAATAATTAAATTAGGAATTATAGATTTATATTTACATAATAGATATTTATTTCCAGTTTACTTTTTTCATATTTGGTTAATATAAGATTGTACAATATTTGTGCAAGTATATTAAATTATAAGGAGGATGCAGATATGTCTTCAAACAATAGTGGTAACAGAAACTTAGTTCCAGAAGCAAAGAAAGGACTAAATTCATTAAGAAATGAAATAGCTTCAAGCTTTGGACTACAAGATTATGAAAATACCGATAAAGGAAACCTTACTTCTAAACAAAATGGAAGTGTTGGTGGAGAAATGGTTAAAAGAATGGTAGAACAATATGAAAATGGACTTAAATAATTAATGTCCTAAAAATAATTAGTAGAGAATTTTATGCTCTACTAATTATTTTTTTATACCAAAACACAGTGTTTTATTTATCTTATTACTTATGATACTACTTATTGTTACCAATAACTTTTTTTGATTCATCATAAGAACAAGTTAATTGTTCAACAGGTGCACTATATGGTTTAATCCAGTTCTTACTGATACTTAGTTCTGTAAGTGCTGTATGACCTTCAACGATTTGTCCCATTGATGCTGAATATATAGCTCTTAGCTCAGGTGTACTACTTGTTAATGTAGAATTAAGATACATGTCTGCTGCTTCTTTAGCTGCTGAAAGCATACTTGCCACTATAATAGAATCCTTTAGATCAACATTATTTTTTATTAAATTTCCTATCATATTCTTCATATCATTATTCCCCTTTAATATCTAATATATTATTTTCATTAATAAATTGTTGTATACCTTTAATTCTTCCTTCTGCTGCTAAAATACTGGTTTCTGATTGTCTTCTTAAATCTTCATCTGAAATTAAAGAATTTATTGCTCTTTGCATAATTAATCCATCAGTTTCCATTTTTAAAGCTGCTGCTAAAGATATTTTTTCAATTTCTGAAAGTTTTCTCATTTTTATACCTACCTTTATATATTTTATTTTGAACTAAATTATTGTCTTGGATTTTCAAAAGATGGTGGTGTTGGATTTGGTGCACTATGTTCTGGCCCTGGATTTGATAAATTGAAATATAATTTAGAATCCTCTGTTACTCCAAAATCTTTATTAGAACCTGTTTTTTGAACTTTATTAAGTGCTTCTCTAAATAAAGCATTATGCGCTTCTTCTCTATTAAGAAGAAAATCTATAGTTGCTCTTACTTCCTTATCATCTATCTGACGATATAAATATTCATAAACCACCTTAGCTCTTTACTCTGAGGCTATATTAGATAATAAATCAGCAACCAAATCGCCAGTAACGGTTACATAATCTGCTGTCCATGGTGCTCCAGATGAATTAATTAGTACTGGAGATAATCCACATTGTACATGTGTTTGAATTTCACCATTGGTAACTTCGCTATTATTCACATCATGTCCATTCAGTAAATTTATAGTTTGCGCGACCATTTCCATATGACTTAATTCTTCAGCTCCAATATCTAGAAATAAATCTTTAATTTCAGGGTTCTTTATTCTAAAACTTTGAGAAATATATTGCATTGCCGCCTTAAGTTCTCCATTGCCTCCTCCTAGTTGCTCTTGCATTAACACTGCATATTGTGGATTAGGTCTTTCTACTTTCACTTCATGTAATAATTGTTTTTTATGTTCAAACATTATTATCACCTCTATTTTTTATTTTTCTAGCTTATTGTTTCCTACCAAATTAGATTTATTCAATAAATTCATATTCTCCGAATATTTTACATATAAATTAATTAAATATAGTAAAAGAATTATTCTTATAATCTAATAATAATTAAAAAGACTAGAGAAGTATTTTCTCTAGTCTTTTAATTATTATCTTAATTCAAATGATTCACAATCTGTACATTGTGGAACTTTAGGGTGTTGTTCATGTGTTCCTACCTTTATTTCATCAAGTGTACAATAATTTTCATCTACTGCATTATACTTGCATTCTTGTACTGAACATTTTATAGAACTATTTTTATTCATTTCTCATTCCTCCATATAACTAATTTCGTATTTATGTTAACCTATTCTCATAAATATATTCTTATTTTTCAATGATAAAAATAGGATTTGAAAATGCAAATGGAGCTGTATTCCTAACTCCAACTTCAGTTAATAAAGACTGTCCTTCTTCTTCTTTTCCTTCTACTTCCATTCTGATAAAATCTCCTGGTACTACCCTTACTCTTTCTACCATTTCAAAAGTATTATCATTAATATTTTTTTCAGAAATCACTTCACCATTTCTTATTAATCTAACTTTAGAAATACCATTATAATATTCACCTTTTAAATTAACCTTTATAACTTCTCCCATGGAACTTACTTTGTAGTCATCCCCCATCATAGCATTATTTACCTTAATCTCTAATGAAGGTCCATTAGTTCCATACATATGTCCCTTCTTTTGGGCTTCAATTATACCTTCTTCAGTGAAACTTTCTGAATATGTTTTTAAGTATACCTTCCCTATATCAACTGGGTAATGAGCATCTGTTTCTGCAACTCCATAAAGATGCTTTCCTTCTGTATTTAATTTATCCCATTGAATAAATGCATCATTATTATATTTATTTTTTGGCCCCCTACAGCCATTCCACACTTCAATTCCATTCACCCCATTATAATCAGGAAACTTCCAACTTAACCTGCTATCAAAAGGATGAGCAGCATAAATTAAAGTATTATAATTTCCAAGCTCTTTAATTAAATTATCTTTAGATAAAGAGCTATAATTTTTATTATCCTTCACATTCATTAAAACTGCATGACCTGAAGATGTAGTATATTCATTTCCTTTTATAATTATTTCTCCATTACCTTTAGCACTTTTTGATTCCTCATATCCATTGCTATTATTATGATCAGTCATTGTCATATAATTTAATCCAGCGCTTCTCATAGCCCATATATTTTCTGCTACACTCCCATTACCATCAGAATAGTTAGAATGAGTATGATTATCCCCCATGAACCATCCCTTACCACCAACTGTAATTCCACCTAGTTTTATATTCTTCAAGCCTTTATTAGATTCCTTAACTTGTACTATAAACCTTGTACCTCCACTTTTACATTTTACCTTCCATTGAACATTCCCCTCTTCATTTGGCTCCAAAGTATCTATTGAAAAATTACTTTTTCCTAAAGGTTTACTTTCACCATCACAAATTAACTTACCCTCTATTTTTTCTTTTTTATTATTTGTTATGTTTTTTATCTTTAAATTAACAATTACTTCATCGCCAGAATTTAACAGATCTCCAGCTTTATCTACACTTCCTTCATACACCATATCTTCTTCTGTAGATGCTGTAACTACTCCTATATCCTTTGAAAAGTAAATATAAGCTCCAACTCCTATAAGCATTAGTATTAGAGGGAGAATTGCAATAAATAGTTTATAATGTTTTTTTCTTCTACCCATTTTACCCTTCCTTTCTCTAATACTATTTTCTTTATTTATTTATAAATTATTCTAATTTCTTTATAGTTTTATAAAGAATAAAAAAAGAAACCGCAAAGCGATTTCTTTTTTACCCTTATATCCTCAATTTATCTTCTTCAAGTTCTATAAATTTATTTATAAAACTGATAAATTCATTTAAAATCTTATCATTTATATCTATTACTGTAACTCTCTTACTTAGGGAATCATATCGACCTAATGAAATATACACCTTGTCCTCAATATAATAAAGCAAATATCCTATTTCCAAATCTTCATGAAATATAATTTCTTTACTATTAATCTTTGAGGATTCAAAAAGAAAACTACTTTCCTTTGATAATACCTTATGAAATCCCTTACTTTCATTATTATATATGTATCTATTATTGTTTAAATCTAAATATAAGTCCTTTTTATATTTCTTCATACAAGGTATAAAAAGAAAGTTTTTACTCTGAATAAAGGCTATAATATAATCTCTTAATTTATATGCTTCTTTGTCCTCTTCAAACCTAAATCCAGTTTTATTACATAATTTCATTATTTCCCCAAAATAACCATTCCACTGAAAATTGTAACTTTCCCACTCCATTAATTCTTCCATTAAGCTTTTAAAATCTATGCTGCTATATTTAATATTTGCAAAGGAGTTCTTAATGATTTCACTTTTAAATACATCTTTTTTTCTATTTTCATTTCCATCTAATGAAGATGCATTTCCTAGCGCTTGTACAAATTCTGCAAGCCTATCTCCAAAGCTTGTTGTTATTATTATTTTTAAGGTAATCCTATCAAACTTAACAAGCTCATTTTTCTCTTTACATTTATTAACATACTTTTTTACACAGTCTATACTTTTAAAGGTATATCCATTTTTTATATAACTTCTATACAAAAAATTTTTATTTATGCACTCTTCCTGTAATTTCATATCATATGTGTTACTTTCCTTGTCCTTAATACCAATTATCAAGTCAAACTCATTTTCAAAGTACTCATCTAAAGCATACTCCACTGCCTTAATATAAGTTGAATCTTCTTCTAATACAGATTTACCCATATCACCATAAATTTCATTGGTAATATCTTCTTTACACAAGCTTCTTTCATATAATTTACTTACTATTATCATCTTATTTTTAGGAAAAATATAACACTTTCCATATTCCACAATATATCCACTAGTTTCCACAATATCCCCCCATTAAAAGACCTTATAATCAATTATATAACCACTTCATACTACTAACAACAAGTAAATTATGTAATGGTATTTACTTGACTTTTTGTCAAAAAAAATGGATACTATATAAGGTTAATGGATAATTATAAATGTTAATATATAGCAAAGGAGAATTTTAATGCATACTAAAAAGTACTACTACGATGAGCAACTAAGAAAATACTATTTTGAAAAATACTATCAAACTTTTACTAAATGTAAGAATAGTTTAAAGGAATCTAATACTTCAGAACTTTTATCTCTTCAAACTAAACCTACACTTACAGAAATAGCTAAGAGGTTAGATATTAAAGGGTATTCAAAATTAGGTAAAGATGGGTTAGTTAATCTAGTATCTGCTTATATTACTGATAATATAGATAATATACTTTGCGAACTATCTTATAAGGAACTTAATCTGTTAAAAGAATTAGCTAAAGAAGACTTAGTTGAATATTCTTTTTCAATAGATAACTTAAACTTAATTGGAGGATTATCTTCTCTTGGAGTACTATTTAAATTATCTATAAAGGATAATTACTACCTTGTAGTACCAAGTGATATAAAAGAAGGAATAAATTCTTTAATATCTTCTAAAAAATATATTTCCAACCTTAAAGAACGTTCAGAAGGAATCAATCTTATAGATGGATTAATGACTCACTATGGTCTTTTATTAGGTGGAGAATTATATTCCATAATAACTAATAAGGAAAGTACGGTTTTTAAAGAGGAAAACTTAGATTTTTACTTAAATTATATTTTTAGAAGCTATGAAGCATTTACAGAAGGTAACGCATTAATTCACCCATTTCTTTTCTCACCTGAAGATGTATACGAGGAATTAAGAGTAAGACAAACTATTCAATATAACTTCAGCAATGAAGATTTCTTTATTTCTTTAGGTAGAAATTTCAAAGATACTTGGGGTGAAGAAGTACTAGAACTTAAAAATATTCTTTCTAAGACTAATTTAAAAAAATCCGATATAGATTCATTACTTAGTCAGTTAATATTCTATATAAAAAATGACATGGACACTCAAATAATAGTTGAATTACTAACTTCTTATAAATTAGATTTAAGTAATAAGTCCTTAGCTGATTCAATAGTTAACTCTTTCTCTAAGATCTTTAACAATACACCTATATGGTCTTTAAAGGGCTTAACACCAGCAGAATCAATAGCTAGACAAAAGACTACTATAATAAAGGATAAAGAGCCTGGAAGAAATGAGCCTTGCCCTTGTGGAAGTGGAAAGAAATATAAGAAGTGTTGTGGTAGATAACACGTACTAATTATAATCTCCTAAATAAAAAAAGCTGTAAATTTTCTACACTTTTTATTATTTAGGAGATTTATATATTATTAAATCCTGGATAACTCCAACAATTTAGCAATATAAAAAATAAAATTATATGCACCTAATCCTTTTTTCATATGAGTTTTCAAAAGCAGAGTGCGCTAAAAAAGACTTAGCTCAAGAAAGAGCTAAGTCTTTTTATTAAATTCCTAGTGGAATTCCAAATGTAAAGAATACTATTAATAAGATTGTCCAGGAAATCAAGAATGCTACTGAATATGGGAACATTAACTTAATCATATCTCCTAAAGTATATTCAGGCTTATACTTCTTCATGAATACAAGGATAATACCTGCATATGACATAAGTGGTGATATCACATTAGTTGATGAGTCTGCAATTCTATATGCAGCTGCAACCATATCTGGAGTTAGAGCTCCATTAACTTGGTATAACATTGGTATAAATATTGGTCCAAGTAACATCCATTTTGAAGTTAATCCACCAACGAATAAGTTGATTATAGCAGTAACTATAATGAATCCTATTAATAATAAGATTGGTGAATCAGATAATCCTAATGATTGTAATCCTGTTGCACCTAAGTAAGTTATATATGTACCTAAGTTTGAGTAGCTTAATAATGCTAAGAAGTTGTAACAGAAGAATGTTAATACCAATATAGATCCCATCCCACTCATTTGCTTTGACATAGCTTGAACTACATCCATAGCATTATTGAATTTCTTTAATTTCATTCCATATAGTAAGCCTGGAACAAAGAATACAAATGTAATTATAAGAATTATGTTATCCATAAATGGCTTAACTGTTGCACCCTTATCATCTACATACGTAGCAAGTGGTCCAAAGTAAAGTACTGCTGCAAGAGCTAAGGCAATTAACAATCCTAATCCTGCCCATTTTAAAGCTTTATTTTCTTCTTCTTTAACTGTAAAGTCAGCCATATTCATATCTTCAGGAACAATGTATGTTTCTTTTTCTAATCTTGGCTTAATGAATTTAGCTGTAACAAAATAACCAACAACTGATAATAATACTGTTGAAGCAACTATAAATATGTAGTGCATTGTTGCAGGAGTAATAGCTTGTCCCGCTGCTGTAACAAAAGGTATACCTTGACTTTCAGCAAACACCTTTGCGTTGTTACCAACAATAACATCTATAGGTGTACCTGGTATTAAGTTAGCACTAAATCCAGCTGATACCCCAGCAAAAGCTGCTGCCATACCTATAAGTGGATTCTTCTTTAATCCAACATATAACATACCTGCTAATGGTATTAAGATTATATATCCTGCATCAGTAGCTATACTACTCATAATTCCTAAGAATACTAAAACTACTGGTAAAAACTTATCTGAAACTTTTAATCCTACTTTTTTAATTAAAACTGATAGTAGACCAGATTCTTCTGCTAGTCCAACTCCAAGCATAACGATTAATATTGTTCCAAGAACTCCTCCACCGTATGCTAACCAGTTATTTAATAATGCATTTCCAAAAATCCATCTAAAGTTTTCAGCCGCAAACATGTTCTTAATTTCATAAGATATTGTTCCCCCATCAGCGGCTAATGTTTCAAACTCCATTCCACCCATGAATATACTCGCTATCATAACGATTGCATATAATATCATAAATATAATTACCGGATCCGGTATTTTTTTACCTACTTTTTCTATAAAAGACATTTTTATTTTATCTTTTTTACTCATTGGTAGTCCCCCTTTTTCGTCATTTTTTATTTTTTCGATTTAACATGTTAAATTAATTATAAGCATTTTTATAATAATTATCAACAAATATTAAAATTTTTATCATTTTGTTAGATATATAAGTTATTTTCACTCATTTTGTTACTTTTTATAATTTTATTCAACATTTAATTTATAAACTGTAAATTAGTTCCGTATGTATCCGTAGATAGTTATTCTGATTGTTCCGTCGCAAGCTCCAAGTCACAGCTTTCCTAAAGAATAAAAAAAGAAGCTACTTTTAATAGCTCCTTTAAATACTAACTATGTTGTTCTAATAATTTTTTAAATTCTTCTCTTTCTATTGGTTTACTTATAAAGTACCCTTGAATTTTGTCACAGTTTAAAGTCTTTAGTAAGTCTAATTGATCCTGCATCTCTACACCTTCTGCTATTACATCTAACTCAAGGGTATGTGCAAGCTTTATTAATGTTTCAATTATAGCTACTGTTTTTCTATCATTTTCAATCTTTGATAATAGACTTCTATCTATCTTTATGGTATCAATAGGAAGAATTTTTATATAACTAAAGGATGAATATCCAACTCCAAAATCATCTAAAGCTATCATCACTCCTAAAGCTTTAATTTCCTTCAATAACTCTACAACTTGTTTTGCATCTTCTAAAACTTCATCTTCTGTAATTTCAAGCTTTAAGCCATTTGGATCTAGCCCAACTTCATCTAATACATCCTTTAATTTATCAATAAATTTATGTTGTTTTAAAAATCTATAAGAAGCATTTACTGACACTTGAAAATCCTTAAAGCCTTCTTTTCTTTTTTCTTTACAGAAAATACAAGCTTCCTTTAATACATAATTGTCTATTTCGTAAATATCTCCTGTTCTTTTAGCAATATGAATAAATTTGTCAGGATATATTACCTTTCCATCCCTTACCCATCTTACTAAAGCTTCTGCTCCAATTATCATTTTTTTATTTACGCTATAAATAGGTTGGAAGTTAACTACAAATTCTTTATTATCTATAGCCTTTTTTAATAACCCTTCTATTAATATATCTTCTAACATCTCTTCATTAAATACTTCTATAATATTTCCACCTGAATTTTTGCTCTTATACATAGCAATATCTGCATATCTAATCAACGTTTCTATATCTGTTGTATGATTAGGGAAAGAACTTGCCCCAATGCTTGCTTTTAACTCATAATTGAAATTTTTATACTCGAAAGTCTTATTAAGTTTTCTTAAAATCTTATTCCCTAAGTTTTCTGCATCTGCTTTAGATAGTTCTCCCTTTTTAACTAACAGAAATTCATCTCCCCCTAGTCTTCCCACTTCAATATCTTCTTCTAAGTTTTGCAAGGTAAATGCAGCTTGGCATAACACTTCATCTCCACTATTATGTCCTAACGAATCATTTAAAGACTTAAAGTTATCTAAATCTATAAAGAATATGCTAAACACTTTCCCATCTTCCTTAAGCTGTGCCATGTAATTGTATAAACTATATCTATTCTGAAGACCAGTTAATACATCATAGTTTCCTAAATATCTCATTTCATCTTCATTTCTTCTATTTTCAGTTATATCTGTAAGTAACATAGCAAAATGATGGTTCTCAATTGGATATACAGCTATTGATGCCCAATTGTTATTTCCTAGTGCAATACAATTTTTGCTTAATGTCTCTCCATCTCTTTTACCTGATGATAATATGTCCCTTATAAATTCTTCATCATTAATTTTATCAAAGAAAATTTCTTTAAAGGTCATTCTATATAGATTCTTTTTAGGAATATTTAAAATTTTTGACATAGATGCATTCACATCAAGGAGATTTGCATCAACAACATTTCCTTCTTCATCCATAATCTCTCCAAAATAGGCATATCCATTATCTAAGCCCTCTAAAAGCTTAATACTTTTTTCTTCATTCTCCATAAACAAATTATTTGACGTCTCTAAAGCATCAAACATTTCATTTATATCACTAGTTAGTTTACTAATTTCATCACTACTATTATCTAAATCAAGTCTCTCTTTCAAATCTTTATTTTCTTTTATCCTGTTTATTCCTTCGCTTATTCTCTCCACTCTTTTTATAACTATGTTCTTCATTAAAACTATTAAAATAATGTTAATAATAAGATTAATAGATATGAACATAACAGATAAAATAATAATATTATTTTTTTGACTCTCTTTTACTACCAATGGCTCTGAAACTTTAATATAATAATTCTCTCCATCTACACACTCTATTTTATAGTAAGCACTTACATCACTTTCATTTGTTACTAATTTAATGTTTTCTCCACTATCTAGTTTAGAGTCCTCCACCTCACCAGTAGTAGCTATATCTTTTAATAATGAAACATTTTTATTCATATCTTTAGAAACATTTTCTATAAATCCATCATCAAAACTATCTATAATCACCACATAATCAGATGAGTTGTACTTTTTATTGTGTGAAAAAATATATAACCCTTCTTTTCCTGTTATATATCCCTTTTTAATATCCTTTTTTTCTTTTATTATTGTTTTTATTTTATTTAGTAAACTCGAGTACTCATTTTTACTTCTATCACTTACATCCTTAGATTCAAATTTCTCTTTTTCATTAAGATTTGAATCTAACACAACTTTAAAATCAATATTGTCATTTTTAAATTTATTTATAATCCCTAATTCCTCTAAAGCATTAGTTTCATTTAATTTCTCATTATATGTATCAGCTAGCGATAACAAGCTTGTATAATCATTTCCTTTTCCTATTACCTTTGATACTTCTCCATTCACTCTATTTATACATCCGGATGCTATTCCACTTATTCTAGTCACTTCACCGCTATATAAATACTTTGATACAAAGCCCATAGATATCATATATAAAGTTACTGTAACTAAAGATATAGTCATAAATAATATGACAATTTTTTTTGATAACTTCATATCCTACTCTCCCCTATACGTTTTATTATTAATTTTTAACATTTGTGCCTTATTTACAATTATATCTTATTGTAAAAAAAAGATAAATATATATTATTTAGTAAGAAAAAGCATATTGATATGTATCCAAAAAAAGAGGAGATATTGCTATCTCCTCTTTTTACCCATTATTCTACTGGCATAGTAGTTATATTCGTAAATCCATTTACTATTATATATTTACTTGCACCTACATTTATATACTTTATTTCCACCTTATCTCCAACTTTAGTTAAAGCTATCTCTCTTGAAGTTTCTGTTGATACTGAATAAATTTTATCACTATCTTTTAACTTAATATCATAGATACTAGATCCATCTTTAACTACAAGACCAATTCTCTCAACTTCGCCTTGAATAACTTCTTCTTTGTTAGAACCCTCTAGTGAAATATTTGTATTTGTTAATCCCTCTAAATATTTATTTAATGTAGATTGAAGATTATCACCAACTCCTACTGTATTGTAGTTCTTAACATTAACCATTGCATATTGCTTAACTAATCCATTAGAATCTTTTAATGTTGTAAAGTAAGTTGGTTCCCCTTGAATATTAATTAAATATGGGAATGTAGCTTTATATCCATATTGTTGAACCTTACCTTCTGCAGATCTAATAGCAGCTTCTTCAGTTGCTCCAGCTGTCTTATACATTGTAGTTTTACCAGTTCTTGTATTTGTTAATGTAAATCCAACTAATCCTTCATCGTTACCCACAGATGTTATTCCTGTATAATAGAAACATTCATCTTTATTAAATATTAAGTTCATTCCTGTAGTTGTTTTTAACTTATCTTTATCATTAAAGTTAAATACACCATGAACTAATTCTCCCCACTTATTAATATAGTTATTAATAAATTTTGAAGGTTGAATTCTATCTATCCATTTAGGCATATTATCTATATCATATATTTCAGATTCTCCTGTTTGAGCATCAATAACTAACGCCCCAATAGCCTTTGCTTCTGTAATACCAATAGCATTGTCATATCTAGTAACAACCCAGTATGGTCTTCCATTATCATCTAATTCAAAAGTAAAGTCCGTATGAGCTGATTTCATATCTCTTAAAAAAGCTGCTCTATGAAGATCACTTAAAAGATATGATGATTCTAAATATTTAATTTTTAAAGGCTTTCCATCTAATTCTGTAACCAATTGAACATCATTTTGATTAGTTGCACTTACTTTTATATAACCACTTGTACCTTCTCTATTAGTAAGCCACTTAATTAGTGAAGAATGCTCAAGTGGAGCTACATAGTAAAGTTGTCCACCAATACTTTGTAAATGTAATTCTCCAATTGTCACCTGACTTCCAAGAGAAGGAATTTCTCCAAGTTTTTTATCTGCAAGCTTTGCAGCAAGTTGTGTATCTATTGTTGGTAACTGCTTCAAATCAATATGTTCAATTTCATTAGAAAATTCAATTTCATCAACAGTTCCTACTAAATCTCTATGTGCCTTATAATTTAATATAGGGCTACATAGGAATAAAACTACTCCGTATAATATTGCTACTACTATCCCAATTATAGGTAACTTTTTCATAGAATGAGTTAATCCATATAATACTGAAACTACTACGAAAGGTGCAACTATATAAAATGCACTTAAAGATACATCCAATATTAAATCAGATGCTAAAAACTTTGATATAGCAATTGCTATATAAGCTAATGCTAACCACTTTAAAAAGCCTACAAAGGACCCCTTCTTTTTAGGACCTCCACCATTATTAAATCCTTTAAATTGTTTCCCAAAATGAGAAAAAATTTGTCCAAAAATATCTCCGTTAAAATTTTTAAAATTACCTTGTTCCATCATTGCCTCCATAATTTACACTATTACTATCTTTTGTTGTGATAATTATAGCATAATAAGTTATGTAATACCACATATTTTATAATTTTTTTTTATTTCATAAGCTCTATCTCTATCATTTATGACTCTAATAATTATCTCTGCAATCATAAATAGAATTATATTATACTACAAAATACATATGGTATAATTTTACTTAAGGAATTTTTAAGGGGGGCTTTTAAATGATTGAAACAATACATAATAAAAAGGAAGAAAATAAACTATCTAGAGATGATGTAATATATGGAGTAAAAATGGCTATCCCTATATGTATCGGGTATATACCTCTTGGAATAGCTTCAGGAATTCTATCTCAAAAAGCAGGATTGTCTCCAATAGAAATTGGATTCCTTTCTTTATTCGTATTTGCAGGAAGTGGACAATTTATAACATCATCAATGCTTATAGCTCATTCTTCAATGTTTTCTATAATACTTACAACTTTTATAGTTAACTTAAGACATATATTAATGAGCTCAACTCTCTCTCAATACTTTAGTAAATGTAACAAAAAGTTTTTATTATTTTTTTCTCATGAAATAACAGATGAAACTTTTGCTATTAATTTAATAAAATTTAAAGAAGGTAGATGGAATACACGTAGAGCCACTATACTTAATATAGTTTCTCATTCTACATGGATATTATCTAATATATTAGGTGGGGTTACAGGTTCAATATTCAATTTTAATGATACCATAATTAACTTTGTTCTAACCTCTATGTTTATATGTCTTTTGTGTCTTCAACTTAAGGGAGGAATATACATTTTATGTGCTGTTATTTCTGGATTTACAGCTGTTAATCTTTCTTTGATTATGAACAACAATTTATATGTAATTATAGCTACCTTGCTATCAGCAACCCTTTGTTACTTTGTAGAAAAATTCATTAAAATCAGAAAGGGTGTTTAAGATGAAAGTTAATACAATTAATGTTATCTTACTTATACTAGGAATATCTGTATTTACCTATATTCCACGTAGCTTACCTATGGTATATCTTTCAGGAAAAGAACTTCCAAATTGGCTTATCGAATGGATGAAGTTTATTCCTGCAGGAATTTTTGCTGCTTTAATATGCCCAGGAATTTTCACTGATAATGGTAGTTTAAACTTAAGCTTTTCTAACATAGAACTTATGGCATCTATTATTGTTTTATTAATTTCACTTAAGAAAAAGTCTTTAGGACTTTCAATTGTAGTAGGAGTCATTACAATAACTATTCTAATGACAATAATATAAAAGGAGCTCAAAAGAGCTCCTTTTAATTAAAATCTTCTATTCTTATCATATTATTAATTTCTTTTACAGCATCAATATCTTTAACTTCATTAATTGCACCTTGTAACTGTTTTTCCTCAGTATAATGAGTTACTAAAACTAATCCTACTTCTTCTTCATTTTTAATTCTTCCTCTTTGAATTACAGAACGTAAACTTACTCCATGCCTACCAAATATGGCTGTAATTTCACCAAGTACACCTGGTCTGTCTGTTACTGTTGTTCTAATGTAATACCTACTAGTTATATCATTAATTTCCCCAATTTCTTTATGCCATAAGTTATTTTTTTCTACTGGAAGTCTATTTTCAGTATCCACATCACTTCTTAAAATTGATACTATATCTGCTACAACAGCACTTCCTGTAGGTAAATCTCCAGCACCTCTTCCATAGAACATTAAATCATCTACTGCATTTCCTTTAATAAACACTGCATTAAAGGAATCATGTACATTTGCTAAAGGATGAGTAGCTGGTATCATTGTTGGATGTACCCTTAACTGAAGTTTTCCATCTGTTTCTTTTGCTATGGCTAATAACTTAATTACCAATCCAAAATCCTTAGCATATCTAATATCCTTTGAAGTTATTTTAGTAATTCCTTCTCTATAAACATCATCTATCTTAACTTTAGTTCCAAAAGCTAAAGAAGATAAAATTGCAAGCTTATATTGGGCATCAAAACCTTCAATATCAGATGTAGGATCTGCTTCTGCATATCCCTTTTCTTGTGCTTCTTTTAATACATTCTCAAAGTCACTACCTTCAAGTTCCATCTTACTTAAAATGAAGTTTGTTGTACCATTAATTATTCCATATAGTTTTTCAATCTTATTTGCTGTTAAACTTTCATTTATAGCTTGAATTATAGGTATACCACCTGCTACACTTGCTTCATAATTAAGCATAACCTCTTCTTCATCTGCTTTTTTAAATAATTCATCACCATATGTAGCTAAAAGCATTTTATTAGCTGTAACTATATGCTTCTTTTTATTTAATGACTTTAAGATATACTCCCTAGCTGGCTCTATGCCTCCCATTACTTCAACTATTATCTTAATAGAATCATCATTTAAAATTTCATCAAAGTTAGTTGTTATTAACTCTTCTGGGACCTTAACTGCTCTAGCTTTACTAGGATCTCTTACAAGGATTTTTGCAACTTCAACTTGGCATCCTGAACGCTTCATGATTTCTTCACCATTCATTTGTAGAATATTCCATACCCCACGCCCAACATTACCTAAGCCAAGCAATGCTATTTTTACTTTTTTCAATTGGATTCCCCCTTTTTAATGTATTTTTAATCCCCAATTTTACATGTTTAAATCCATTATATTATTAATCTGGTAAAAATTCTATACCTTATGGTGTTTTATTAGGGGTTATTATATCATATAAAATAAATGCTCCTAAGAAATAAAACATTCCTACAAACCCTACCGGGGTTATTATTAAGAATAATGCAATTATTATTACTAATGGATTTAACCCTAAGAATGTAGACATTAATTGTTGCTGTAAGAACTGTCTTATTACAACACATCCAATATACCCTAAAATAATAATTAGTGTTCCCTTATAGTTTTGCCCTAACAAAGCTGTTATTCCAACAATTCCATAAACCAAACCTGCACCAAATATAGGAAGTGCATCTAATACTCCTGTAATAATTGCTATTACTACTGCATACTTTATTCCTGCAAATTTGTATATTACAGATGTGTAAATTATTACTGCTATCATAATAAGTGCAAAGGCCTTCAGATAACCACCAAATATTTCATTTTTCTTTTTTCTTAAACTTCTAATTAACTCAATTCCCTTTTCAGAAAAGGCCCCTTTTAACTTTACTTGTATTACATCTATATCTTTAGTAAAGAAGAAAGTTGCTATAATCGTTATTATCACCATTACAAATGCAGCTGGAATTGATACTAATATATTTAATAAGTTTTGAACAAATGTAGCTGCAAGTGATGTCCCAATAGATATTAGTTTAGGTATTAACTCATTTATCTTTTCTAAAATTCCTGAATCTATGTCATTAGCATTCTTTAAAAGATTATTTATTTCTAAAGAAACTGTACTCATTATATTATTTAATGTATTTTTATCTGTTATGTATGTATAAAAGTTATTTAATTGCTCAGCTATTTTAAACCCTATTATAAATAGTAAAAAAGCTGCTACTGCAACAATGGTTATTGTTAAAACCATTGAAACAAATCCATCTGTAAGCTTAAACTTTTTTAATCTTTTATTTATGCATAGAATTCTATTTTTTATTGGTCTTAAACTCATTGCAATAAGAAGTGCTATTACAAATGGAATTGCATATTTTAATCCCATTGCAAGCAGTATAAAAAGCACAGTGTATATTAGTAGAAACTTAGATATTCTTTTGCAACTATTTATTAACTCTGGTGAAAAATACTGAGTGATGCTATCCAAAAAGTTCTTCATTTTCCTTTCCTTTCTTATGTTCTTCTTTATTTTATAAAGCATTATAGTTTAATTTTTCTAAATTTACAATAGCATTATATTAAAGTTGGAATTTTTATAGATATTTCAAATAAATTTAATAAGGTAGATAAGAAATTTTTAGGAGTTGTATTATGTTTGATAGTCAATCAATGATTTCATTATTATTATCATTACTAGCAGGATTATCTACTGTTATAGGTGCATTTATAGTTTTCTTTTCAAAATCTTCAAATAAGAAGCTAATCACCTTTGCTCTTGCTTTTTCTGCTGGGGTTATGATAACAATATCTTTTACAGATTTATATCCTTCGGCTCAGGAAACCTTAGTTAAGCAGGAAGGGCACTTAATGGGAGTACTGTTATCCTTATTATTTATGATTATAGGAGTTCTTATAGCATTCTTAATAGACCACTTCATTCCTGAAGGAGATAAAAAAGGTGGTGACCTTTATAGAGTAGGCTTTGTTTCTATGATTGCAATTATGCTACATAATTTCCCTGAAGGTATCGCAACCTTTGTATCAGGTTATCAAAGCACTACTTTGGGTATCTACATTGCAATGGCAATAGCCCTTCATAATATTCCTGAAGGAATTTCTATTGCTATGCCAATATATTATTCTACAAATAGTAAAAGTAAAGCTTTTAAGTATACCTTTATTTCAGGAATTGCTGAACCTGTAGGTGCTTTTTTAGCCTTCTTATTCTTAAAACCATTTATTAATGAAATAATTTTAGCTGTTATATTTGCACTAGTTGCTGGAATTATGCTTTATATAGCATTCCAAGAACTTATTCCAGAGGCCAGAGCCTATGGCTATAATAAACTATATATTTTTTCATTAATATTAGGAATTTGTATTATACCAATAAGTCATATATTCCTTACATGATGATACTTTAGGCTGTATAAAATATCCTATAAATCTTTTTAAGTTAATTGTTGTTACTTTTTATACGGCCTTTAGATTTTTTATTTCATTTTCTTTTATATAAGAGTCATAAATATTCAATGAATATATAAGATCCAGAGATGATATTTCAAAAGTTATTACAAAAATATTTACTAAATATAAGTAATGTACTAAATACTTTGTTGCTACACCTCTATAACCTTTCAAAAAGTTTTTAAAGGTTTTATTATAGTTTTTCAATACTTCTGATAGCTCTATATTTATCCTACTTTTATCACTTCCATTATGCTTCTTAGCTATTACATCTAGGTACCTATCTAAATATGCATTAATATAGGCATCCTTATCAATTTTCTCATAAAATAATTTATTAAAATTTTCAATGTTCCATATACCAATAGATATTGGCCTAGATATTATATTTTCTCCTGAATCCATTGCTATAACATTCCAAACATTTTTCCTTTCCTTATTCCTTATTTGCCTTTCACCTTTAAAATTCTCTTTAATTAATATCTTTGATATATGTATATTATTTTCTAATTTTTCAGCTTCTTTAACTTTTGCTAATGAAAATAATATTTTATGTCTCCAATAAAATGCTGTTGGCAAACTTATCCCAAGCTCTTTAGAGCACTCATCTAGCGTTTTTCTTTTCAACATGAGTTCAATATATTTTACCCAAGTTTCTGAATTTTTCTTAGAATAATAAAAGGATGTGTTTGTTTTATTAGAAAAAGTTTTCCCACATTCTTTACATCTATATCTCTGTACATTTTTATAGTATCCAAACTTTATTATATTTTCAGACCTACAATGTGGACATTCTGTAATCCTTATACTTCGATATAAATCTATATCAAAAATTTTATTTAAGTGGATCTCTAAATTTCTTAAGTTTAAATCATATTTTATCATTCTATATCACCCACTCTAATTCTTAACAACTTTTACAATTTATAACCTTAACAACATTTATCTTTAAAAGAAGTTCATAGCTAAATTTTATGTATAAACTCCAAATACTTTAGAATAAATAAATCCTCTCAGGGGAAAATAATTTCGTATCAATCAACATAAGGAGGATTTTTTAAATGACTCAAAAAGAATTACTTTATCTTGAAGATTTACTGGGTGCCGAAGACCAAGCTAATAAAATATGTTCTGATTTTGCCCAAAAAGCTCAAGATCAACAATTTAAAGATCACTTTACCGCATTAGCTGCTTACCATAAGCAAAATATAGCAAAATTATATGCAATGCTAAAATAGGAGGTATCATTAATGAATGGGTTAACTGATAAAGAGCTTATTACTGAAGTTCTTACAACAGAAAAAAACTTAGCTAATCTATACAATACAGCTGTAGAAGAATCATCTACAGAACCATTACATACAGATTTAAATAGCCAATTAAATCAAGCATTAACAAAACAAAATGAAACTTTTAAATTAATGCAGCAAAAAGGCTTATATCAATTAGAACAAGTTCAACAACCTGCAATTGATAAGGTTAAGAATAAATTTGCTCAAGCTGCAGGACAATAATAGTATTAACCTCTAAATTATTACTTTTACCAAAAAAGAGGTATGCATCATCCTCTCGCATACCTCTTTTTTCTTATATTCTAACCAATATTTCATTAATTTCTTCACTAATTTTAAGTCTTTCATCATAAATCCATTGAACATCAAACTCTAAGTTAAATCCCTTACAGAAAGAATAATACATATTTATTTTCTGATAATAAATCTCTAGCTCATCTAATGTTCCACCTAAAATAGTTGGTCTCGATATAACATCATTTTCAGCTACAAATAATTCATCAACGTAAAATAAGAATTGTTCCATCAGTTCATCTGAGGTTACATCAAAAGGTACCTTTAAAAGACTCCACTCTATTGTTTCCCTAAGTCTATATTTCTTAAGTCTATCTAAAACAATAATATAATCACTAATATCCATTTTTCTATAATAAGGTAGAGCCTCTTTTCTTGTACTCCATAATGCTAACTTTTCAATTAAAGGTAATGTCTTTATTCTTAAAATTGCATCTGAAGGACCTATTACTGCTTCAGTAATAATTTTGTCTTCCCTAATAAGTTTATCCTTAATAACTTCAGCATTATTACCAACTGAAACCACATAACCAACATCATAAATGCCCTGACGTCCTGCCCTACCTGCTATCTGCTTAACTTCTTGGGATGTTAAAAATCTAACTTCTTCTCCATCAAACTTTTTAACAGATAAAAATATTATTCTTCTAATTGGAAGATTAACTCCCATTCCTATAGCATCTGTTGTAATTAATATCTTTGTTTCCTTATTTACAAATTGCTCGTACTGCTTCCTTCTAACCTCAGGTGGTAAATCGCCATATATTAAACTAGCCTTTATTCCCTTTGATGAATACTCTTCAGCTAATTCTAAAACTCTCTTTTTTGAAAATACTACAATGGCATCTCCCTCTTCTACCTCATTATAATTAAAAGCCTTATCTTGAACCTCAAGAGGTATTCTTCTTTTATACTCTATAATTTCATATGGATCTCCACAATCATTTATGATCTCTTCTAAAATTTCTCTAGAATTTGATGCACCACAGACATGAATTTCCTTAGCTCTCACACCAAGAAGTGCCCTACTCCATGCTGCTCCTCTTTGAGAATCATCAATCATTTGGATTTCATCAATTACTGCCACATCATATTGTCTTTTTAAATCAAGCTTTTCAATAGTACAAGACACATGAGTAGCCCCCTCTGTTATTAACTCTTCCTCTCCTGTTTGAAGGTCGCATAACGCTCCCTCATTATTTAGCCTTTCATAATTCTCAAGAGCAAGAATTCTAAGAGGTGATAAATATACACCTTTATCACATTTCTTAAGCCTTTGAATGGCATTATAAGTTTTACCTGTATTAGTGTCCCCAAGATGAATTACAAATTTTCTTCTCATTCCACGTGCTTCTCTATATTCATCCTTAGGATTCCTAGGGAAGTTTTCTTCAAATTCTTCTGAAACCATCTTTGGAATATGCTGTTTAGTTAAAACAGTCATTATACCTGAGTTCAAAAGACTATTATAGTTTCCTCTCACAACTTGATAATAATCAAAATCACAATTGTTTTTATTATTATAGTTTTCTAGTATTTTTTTAGCTATGTATTCTAATAATTCTTCATATCTTTCTAATAAATCCTTATACTCTTTAAACCCTTCATTCTTCATTCCCATAAGAAGAAGTATTTTCTTTCTAACTGTAGATTCATGTTCCATTAATGCTCCACCCTTTGAATGATGAGCTATTTCTTCTATTTGATTAATTTGACTTTTTAGCTTTTTAAATTCTCTTTGAGATGCATTCTTCTTCATGCCTTGCCTCCTACTTTTTAACCTATTACATAATTATACAATACTTCCTCTACTATTTTAATTTATATCCTATATATTTATATTTTTAAAGCCTAATACCTACCTTTTTATTTTTCTCCCTAATATGTTTACCAAAAAAATACCGCATATTCGTTGAATAATACGGTATTTTAATAGTTAATTTTATTTTTAATTTACTCTAATATTATCTCTTCTTTTCCCATACTTTATAACTCCACCCAAAGCAGCTAGTAATGAAAGTAAAGTATATAACACTGAACTTGAATCACCTGTTTTAGGTAAGTTATTATTAGAATTATTTCCAAAACTATTATCTTGACTGCCATTTGGTTTATTATTTTCTTGGCTACCACCTGGCTTATTACTCTCTTCATCATTAGAAGGCTTATCTTCTATTATCTTAAGATTATCTATTGCATTTTGTAATGTTTTTACAGTATCTAAAACTATATTATAGTTTATATTTTTATCTATTAATATAGCTTTAGCTTTATATACAACTTCCTCTAAAGCATTGAAACTTTCATAAGTATATTTATCTTTATTCAAGGATTCTGCTTTTTCCACTAATGATTTTAATTCTTCTAAGCTTTTATTTATTAAGTCTGATTTCTCCATTCCAGCAAATCTTTCTGTAAAGTTAATATTAAGCTCACTATAATTTCCATCACCAGTTAAATAATTTACATCAAAGAAAGTTCTTTCATCTTCACTTAAAGTTGCTGCGTATGGCGAAAAAGTTGAAAGATAAATCTTATTTGTATTTTCATCAAACTCTGCAAATTTAAATAAAGCATTTCCACCATTATATGCAAATTGATAATCAGCTAATACATTAAATACTTCATTACCAAAGTCATTAATTAAAATTTCATCCCCTGACCCATGACTATGTCCACCAATCATCATAAATACCTGATTGTACTTCTTTACTACATTCCAAACTTCTTTTCCTTTTTCACTTAACTTAATATCACTAGGCGCAGTATCTGAACAGTTTTGTAAATCATGGCTTGTAACAATGGTAGGTATATTAGTATTTGATAAAACCTCTTCAACCCATGATAAATCAGTATCAAAACTATGATAATCAATGGACAAAGTCATATATTTATAAGAGCCACCATCATTCACCATATAACTACTACGTCCTGAAGGGGATGTTCTAACAACATAATCTTTAGTTAACTTACCATATTCACTGTCCCCACCAAAATACTTATCAAAATATTCTGGCCAATCATGATTACCTGGTTGCATAAGTAAATTAATACCAGCTGATGGTAACTTATTAAATAATAGAGCATTATTCCATTGCTCTTCATTATTACCATTTTCAACTATATCACCCAAATTAGCTACAGATATAATATTAGCTTTATTTTTATTTTCAATTATCCAATCCATTGCAGTATCCATAACATTCTTTCTAAATTTAATAGTATTTTGAGTGTCTGGTAAAAATACCATATTATAATTACTTTCACCATTTAAAGAGAACTCATCATTATTTCCATACTCACCAACATACTCTTCTGGATTAGTAACTAGCCACTGTGATTTATCTAAAGCCCCCTCAGATATTCTAATTTCTTGATAATTCCCCCTAGCAAACTTATCTAAAAGTTGATTTTCCTCTTTCCACCAACTAGATCCAACTCTAAAACGCCCATCATTAGGATCTGCATATAAACCAACCATATCACCACTAACATAATCTCTAAATGCTTCTGCTCCATTTACAAAAGTACGAATAGTTTTATTATCATTAACTATTGCAATATGGTACCAAACGCCACCCTTGTCCATAGATACAGACCATGATGCTGAATCCATTTTATGACTGTCATCTTTATTAGCTGATAAAAATTGAATTTCCTTACAGTTAGAAACTGCAACATTCATGGTTCCAAGTTCAGGCTCATCCATACTTTTAGAATCACCTTGTCTAGATAAAAGAGACATCCAACTATCTGAAACTGTCCAATCACTAGGTAACTTATAAACCAATTCTATTGTATACCCATTTTCAAACTCTTCTTTATTGATAGGTGCATTATCTACAGTAATAAAGTCTGCACCAATTTTATTAACACTATCTCCATTAATAACTACGCTTCCTTTAGCACTTTCATACATCTTATCATCAGAAAAACTTATGTATTTACTATAATCATCTACATTACCATAGGTGTTTATTCTTAAGTTATTTCCATTTCCACTTACATCTTTTAAAACTAAATTATTATCGGCAATACTTCCACTTTCAATATTACTTGAATCAAATTTCCACTCTGCAATTACATTTACTCTTTCCTTTACATAAGCAGAAACAACACTTGTGCCAGATACTACATTTGTTATTGTAATTCCGGCAAGAAGTAGAGTACTTAAAACTCTTTTTTTAACATTTTTCATCTCATTCTCCTCCTCACAATATATAGTGATTTTCTTTTGGAATCAATTAACATTCTACATTATTTTGTATCTATTGGTGTTAATGACCAGTTAGATTGTTGTTAAATAATAACTAAAAATATAACTACAAAACCTAATAGGAAAGCTTAATGAAATCTCTATATTGAATAATATCAATTAAAAACAGGCTCTTAACTTATTTATTTTAATTACTCTATAAATAGTTTGTTTTAAAAAGAAAAATAAATTTCAACTACCAATAACCATATTACTAGTATTAACATAGATTAATCTTAGAATGATTATATAGGAGGTGTGGATTGTCCACTTTCAGAATTATCTCCTTTGATGGTGGTGGTATAAAAGGAGCTTTATCTACTAGAATACTGAAAAGACTTTACTTGGATAATCCTAATCTTTTAAAAAAAACAAATCTTTTTGCAGGAACATCTACTGGAGCCTTAATAGCCCTATCCTTAGCCTATGGATTTAACGGTAAGGAAATAGATGATATATATTGCTACAAGAATATAAAAAACATATTTTCTCCAAAAAGATTTAACTTGCTTCATCCAAGATATAAGGATAAAAGCTTGAAAAACTTCATAGAATCCACCATATCAAAAGAAGCTACTTTAAATGACCTCCAAAAATATGTATTTATTCCTGCCTTTCATTTAAAAGGAGTAAATCAAGATCACTGGCAGGGAGTATTCTTTAATAATTTAACAAAAAATATTACTTCAAATGAAAGGTTAGTAGATGTAGCTCTAGCTAGTTCAGCGGCTCCAACTTACTTTCCTTCTCATAAAAATTATATAGATGGAGGTGTTTTAACTAATTCACCTGCTATTGCATCTTTAATAACTGTACTACACAACATGAAAGGAAAATATACCCTAGATGATTTTAAGGTATTATCAATTGGAACTGGAATAACTCCTAAAAAAATCAGTTCTAACACAAAAAATTGGGGAGTTCTTCAATGGGCAATAAAACCTTTTTCAAAGGTTAAACTACCTTTAATTTCAGTTCTACTAAATGATGATGCTGCATTGGAGGATTTATATTGTAGTGAATTGCTTGGAGATAACTATCTTAGAATAAACCCAATTTTGCTAGAAGATATAGAGATAGATGACTATACTAAAGTACCTTTATTAAAACTAACAGCTGATAACTATAACTATGAGAAGGCTAATAAATTTATAAGAGAACAATTTCTAGAATGAGGGGGAGAAATGTTTGGTTATATCACACCTTTAATGAGTGAACTTAAATTGAAAGACTACGAAAAGTTTAGAAGTTATTATTGTGGCATGTGCTATTCTATAAAAAATAAATTTGGAAACATACCCAGACTTGGGTTAAACTATGACGCTACATTTTTTGCAGTATTAATTGATGGACTAAATTCTGAATATACAAAATCCTTCAAAACAAAATGTCTTAAACATCCATTAGAAAACAGAGAATGTATTGAAACAAATAGTGCTTTAGACTATGCCACAGATTTAAATATGGCTTTAATATACTACAAACTTCTAGATGACTATTTAGATAATAATAGCTTAAAAAGTCTAGCATTAGTAAAATCACTTACTCCTTATTACAAAAAACTATCTAATAATAATTTAGATACTATCATTAAAGATAATCTAAATAAGCTTCACTCCTTAGAGCATAGTGGAAATTTTAGTTCTCTTGATGAAATTTGTCATCCCTTTAGTCATATAGTTGGGGAGGTGCTTAAGGAATGTCCTTTTAAGCTAAAAGATGATGGAAAGGAGGCAAGAAATAACTTATATCTATTTGGCTATTACTTTGGAAAATGGATATATTTAATTGATGCTTTTGACGATTTAAAAGAAGATATGGAAGGAGGTAAGTTTAATCCTATTTCTAAAGTTTACAATAAAAAGAAGCATTCTTATGAAGAACTCTTAGATATAGTTAGTGAAAAGGTAGATTTAATATTAATGACATTAGCTTCTAGCTGTAGTGAAAAACTAAAGGACTTACCTTTAATTAAAAATAAGGAAATAATCGAAAACGTCATTAATTTAGGATTAATGGATAAATATAATCATATTTTATTAAAGCTATGAGTATATTTATATCAAAGCAATAGAATGCAAGGAGTATATAAATTTATGGATCCTTATAAAGTACTTGGTGTATTACCTCACTCTTCTGAGGGTGAAGTAAATCAAGCTTATCAAAAAATAGTACAAACTTATAATACTGATGACCTTCAAGACGATTCCATTAAAACATTCTATACTGAAAAGCTTAATGAAGCAAATGAAGCTTATAGAATAATCTCTCATAACATCGCCTGCGAAGAAGTACGTGAAATGATAGAAGATGATGACTTCGTTGCTGCTGAAGCAAGACTTAATTTAGTTTCTGATATCTCATCTGCAGAATGGAATTACTTAAAAGGTGTATTGTTACTTAAGAAAGGATGGGTTGAATCTGGTGTTAACCATATAAAAAAGGCTGCAACTCTTAATCCTTATAATAACGAATATGTTTCTGCTATGAATACACTTAATCAAAAAGTTAGTTCATATAAACAAAACTTTTCAAATGCTAAAGCCGGTGGCGGTGGAGGCGGAAATCTTTGTGGTGCTAACAACAACTCTGGTGGAGGCAAAGGCGGACTATGCTAAAAGGTGGAAGGATAAACCTTCCACTTTTTATTTTTCTTCCTTATAAATATCCTCTACTAAATTATTTAAATTTGGATGATTTTGAATTTCCTCTTCTATAATTCTATCTAAAACATTGTTTTTCTGTATTAAGCTTCTTAGTGAAGATGATACAATAACACTTTCCTCTAGTTCTTCCTTGGCTTGAACTATTATTTCTTCCTTAGAACTATCCTTTTTTTGCTCCTTTAAAGCTTCTTTAAAACTCTTATTTTTTCCTTCATCTCTATATCCATCATCCCTTATCTTTGACGGTCTTTTTCCTCCATATACCTTTTTTACCTCATACTTATTTACAATCTTATTAATATCAGTAGTTCTCCACATAATAGGCTTCCCCCCTTCCTATTCTTATTTATATTATCGTCCTTGCTTGTTATATATTTACAATTCAAAAAAAGAAGACTTTAAAAAGTCTTCTTAAATTAAAGTATTTATTTTATTTAAATCTTCTTTTGTATCTATATCTAAAACTTCAAGCTCATTTTTAATTTCATATTCTAAAACATTATCTAAATCATTTAATATTATACTTTTTCCTCCCATATCCCCATTAAGTTCTAAAAGTTCTTTAAAATATTTCTTTGGAAAAATATTAGGATTCCTTAGTTTGCCACAATACTTAGAACTTATTATTCTATCAGGATTTTCTTTAAATATTTCTATTAAATCCTTCATAGTTTTATATGAAATATATGGTTGATCACATACTAAAAACATTACCCCATCACAATTCCTACACTCTTTTAATCCAAGCTTTATTGAATAAGATATACCTTTGTTTGACATACAATTTCTAATAATTTTAATATCTTTATCCTTTAACATTTCTTTAAGCTCATTATATTGTGTAACTAAAATTATTTCCTTAAAACCAACCTCAAAACTCTTTTCTATGATATGCATTGCTAGGGGCTTTTCATTATAAATCGATAATAATTTATTTCCATTAAATCTACTACTATTTCCAGCAGCTAGAATAATGGCATTAATATTTATACATGAATTTTTTAACATACTACCATTGGTCCTACCTTTGTATATATTAATTCCAATTCTCTGTTATATACCCTTTTCACACATTCAACAAATTTTATTTCATAGCCCTCTTTTGTACAATCTATAGTTTCCACTACACTTTTATCGCTTAATATTACAATTTTATCTCCATATCTTAAAGCCAAATTAATATCATGAACAGTTACAAGGGCTATTAAATTATTATCTTTAATAAATTTATCTATAAATGAGAAAAAATCATGTTGCCTTACATAATCTAAAAATGTATTAGGTTCATCTAAAAGAAGGATTTTACACTCTTGCATAAGTATTCTTCCTAGATAAACCATTCTTCTTTCTCCACCACTTAACTCTCCAATACACTTATTCTTTAAATGACAAATATTTAATTTCTTTAGAATATCATCAACCATCTTATAATGTTCTTCTGAAGGCATGTCAAAAATCCCCAAGTAAGGCGTTATCCCCATTAAAATAACATCTTCTACCCTATAGTTTTGATTTGTGTGTATATATTGAGGTATATATGATATTAATTTTCCTCTTTCCTTATAACTCCATTTTAAAAACTCATTATTATCATATTTTATTTTTCCATTTTTATATTTTACTAATCCAGAAATAGTTTTCAAAAGAGTTGTCTTTCCTGCTCCATTAAGACCTAATAGTATAGTTGTCTCTCCTGGCTTCAACTTGATGTTTATATTTTTTAAAATTTCTTTTTCATCGTAATTAACACTTAAATTTTCAATTACTAATTTTTTAGATGTATCTATACTAACCCCTTCTTTCTACATAGTAGATATACTAAAAATGGAGCACCTACTAATGAAGTTAATATGCTTATAGGAATTTCTGTTGTTGATATTGTTCTTGCAATTGTATCTGCTATTATCATCAATATTCCTCCCATTAATAATGTTGTTGGCATTATCTTTGAAATATCATCTTTAGAATAAGACTTAACTATATGTGGTGCTAAAATACCAATCCAACTTACAACCCCTGCAACTGAAACAACAGCTGAAACTAATAATGTTGCTGCTAATATAGCAACTATTCTAATTGCATTTACATTAACGCCTAATAATTTTGCTTGAGTGTCTCCCATGGTTAAAACTTTAAGCTGCCATCTAACTAAAAATAGTACTAATGATGATATTAATGTTAGTATGAATACTATAACTACCTTAGACCATGAACTATTATAAAAACCTCCCATAAGCCAAAAATCAATTGCTGGAAGCTCTTTATATGGATCTGCAAAATACTTAAATATCATTATAAAAGCTGAAGCTATAGCTCCTGTTACTATACCCGAAATAACCAAGGCCAAAACCTTATTGCTTTTCATATTTTTAGAAAGGAGCATTGAAAAAATCACTGCTCCTATTCCAAAAACGAATGACATAACTTGTAATAATATTGTTGATGAAGAAAATAATACTATAGCTACAACTGCACCTAAAGAACATCCTGAAGTAACTCCTAATACATCAGGTGAAATTAATGGATTTTGAAATATACTTTGAAATACCATTCCTGATAATGCTAAGGCTCCACCACCAATTACAACAAGCAGTACTCTAGGAATTCTAATATTCATTAATAAATTAAAATCCTGAGAGCTTGCATCCATATTAAACAAGGTTTTAATAACTTCTTTAAACTCTATATTATATCTCCCTATACTTAATGATACTAATATTAGAATTAAAAGAACTATTCCATGTAATAATATAGACTTCTTTAATTTCATAGGCCAAGTTCCTCTTCACTTACTTCTATATCATAAAATTCTTTATAAAAATCTTTTGCATCCTTTATATAGTCTTCCTTAGAATATAAATCTGGATGTAGATTATTTTCAAGCCATAAAATTCCTAACATAGATGATGGAGTTGGATAATCCCATGCTTCTAAAGTTGATGGGAACACATAAATCTTATTATTCTTTATAGCATTTATTCCTTTAAGTCTTTCATCTTTTAAAATGTCATCTTTTGAATAACTTGCATATCCAACCATATAGATTACATCAGGATTCTTTTTAACTAATTCTTCAACAGAAATAGTTGTCCAATATCCATCTGTAAGCTCTTTTGTAACATTTTCTCCACCGCATACTTCGAACATATAGTTTTGATACATCTTAGATGTACATGTTTTTAAAACACTATCACTACCTGCTAAATATACATTTTGTTTTTCTGTAAGGTTCTTATTTAATTCTTTAACCTTAGATATTGTATCATCATAATAGTTTACAAGCTTATTAGCCTTTTCTTCCTTTCCTACTGCCTTACCAATTAATTTAACTGTTTCTTTAAACTGATCCAATGTCTCAGGTTCTATAGCTATTACTGGAATATTTAATTCTTCAAACTTAGGTATGAACTCCTTTAATCTAGTAGGAATAATAACTAAATCTGGATTTAAATTAGCACACTCTTCTATATTAATTTCTTTTGAAGTACCTACTGCTGGCAAATCTATTAATTCTTTCGCTACCTTCTTATACATTTCCCTGGTTTTTGCTTTAGCTTCTATTCCAACTAACTTATCCTGTACTCCCAAATTAATTAAAAGAGATGTTGAAATATAATAACTAGAGATTATTTTTTCAGGTGTACCATCTAATTCAACTTCCCTACCTAATTGGTCTACAACTGTTACTTTATTATCTTTAGATTCCACATTATTTGAACCACAGCCAACAACAAATGTGCTCATCAATATTCCTAGAATAAATAGGCTAATAATTTTCTTAAATTTCTTCATAATTTACCTCACCCTTTTAACAATAATTTTATAATGTCTAATATCTTTTTATTGACTTCATTTATTTCATAATTTGTTAAGTTATCTATGTCAAAAACTACAGTATCTTCACGTTTAATTATATCTATTAGAAATTCATTTTCAGCTTTTTGTAATACTCCTAAAACAACCTTTTCACTATCTAATGCCTCCACTATTCTCTTCTTAAATGTATATGCATTAGATTCTAACCTTCCTATTTCATCTAAAAGAATAAGTTTTGTATTACTAAACTCAATACTTTTTTCTAATATAGACACACCTACAACCTCAAAACTTTCAATGATTGGAATGCATTTTTCTTCTCCAATCTTAATGGAAATCGGGCTATTATTACCAACACAATCTACATATCCATTTAAGTAAAACCCTCTAGCTTCATTATTTATGTAATACGGTAAAGTCCTATATCCAGAATAATTTATATCTAACTCATTAAGAATATTATTTATCATGGTACTTTTACCACTTCTCTTTTTACCAGTTAAAAATATATTTTTAGTTTCCATATCTTTTATAAGTCAGCGAAGTAATCTTCGCTGACTATTCCTTTTCTACTTATTGATAACTGCAACAACTTCAATTTCTATTGGTGCATCCATTGGTAGCTTTGCAACTTGGAAACAGCTTCTAGCTGGTGGATTCTCTTCAAAAAATTCTCCATATACTTCATTTACTGAAGCAAAGTCATTTAAATCCTTTAAAAATACAGTAGTCTTAGTAACATTTTCTAGAGCTGATCCACTCTCTTCTAGTATAGCTCTAACATTTTCTATACTTTGCTTTGTTGCTTCTTTAATATCTTTAGGTATTTCCTTAGTTTCAGGATTAATTGGTAATTGACCTGATGTAAATATTAAATCTCCAACCTTAACTCCTTGTGAATATGGTCCAATAGCTGCTGGCGCATTTACTGTATTAATTATTTCTTTATTCATTTTCATTTCCTCCAAATCAATAATTCTATTTTTTTGACTTTTTATAAAAAGTATTTTCTAATGGTAATTTAGTTCTAAATACTCCATCAAATTTATAATAAGCACCTTGAACTGCTGGTGCAGTAGGGATACATGTTATCTCTCCTACCCCTTTAGCACCATAAGATAAATCATTAGTATTTTTTTCTATAACCATAGCCTTTATCTCTGGTACTGCTGTTGCTCTTAATAACCCTAATGTTCCAAATTTTGCAGTAGGCACACTATTTTTTAAAGGATAATCTTCAGTAAGAGCATATCCTAATCCCATAACTACTCCACCCTCAATTTGTCCTTCAACATTCTTTGGGTTTATAGCTTTACCAACATCATGAGCTGCTACAACCTTTTTTAATTTTCCATTTTCATCTAAAACAACAACTTGAGTTGCAAATCCATAAGCAACATGGCTTACTGGATTCTTTTTATCACTTCCCATTTTATCTGTTACTCCTGAGAACTCACCATAGAACTCTTGTCCATTAAGCGCATCTAAAGTTCTTCCATTTAAAGCTTCCTTAACTTTTAAAGCAGTTACTCTAACAGCTTCTCCTGTGAAAGTTGTTTGTCTTGATGCCGTTGTGGTACCTGAATCTGGTGTTCTTCTAGTATCAGGCGCTTCATATACTACCTTATCTGGAGTAATATCTAATGTCTGACATAGTATTTGAGTTAATATTGTTCCTAAACCTTGTCCAATGCAAGCTGCTGAACTTCTTATATGAACCTTTCCATCTTTTATTTCTAAGATACATCTTCCTATATCAGGAAGTCCTACTCCGATACCAGAGTTTTTAAAGGCACAGGCAATACCAACATATTCATTGTTGTCATATACATCTTTTACAGCTAATAAAGTTTCTTTTAAAGCTGTACCAGGATCTGCAATTTGACCATTTGGTAGTTCTTGTCCTGCTTCAATTGCATTCCTCCATCTAAATTCCCAAGGTGATATTCCAACTAACTCTGCTAATTGATTTATATTACATTCAGTAGCAAAAGCTGATTGCGTAACACCAAAACCTCTAAATGCACCACCTGGAGGATTATTAGTATATACTGCAATTCCTTCCACCTCTGAATTCTGATAATTATATGGACCTGCTGCATGAGTACATGCTCTTTGTAATACCGGACCACCAAGAGATGCATAAGCTCCAGTATCAGCAATTATCTTTGCTCTCATTGCTGTAAGCTTGCCCTTTTCATCACAGGCTGTTGTAAACTCCATCTCCATGGCATGCCTCTTTGGATGAACCTTAATACTTTCAGCCCTTGTTAAAGTCATTTTTACAGGTTTTCCAGTTAAGTATGCTAGTAATGCAGCATGATGTTGACAGCTCATATCTTCTTTGCCACCAAATCCTCCACCTACATACTTAGATATTATCCTAACCTTATCCTCACCTAATCCTAATAAGTGAGTTATTTCATGTAAATCATCATAAACACTTTGACTACCTGTATAAACTATTAATTCTTTTTCTGTTGGAACTGCCACTGCAGATTCAGGCTCTAAAAATGCATGTTCTGTAAACGGAACTGAGTAGTGGTTAGTAACAACATACTTAGAATTTTTAAGAGCTTCATCTACATTTCCTCTTTTTAAGACTTCCCTTACTAGAATGTTGCCATCCTTATGAATTTTAGGAGCTCCTTCCTTCATTGCTTCTTCAGGTAATGATAGTGGTTCTAACTCCTCATAATCCACTTTTATTAGGTCTGCTGCCTTCCTTGCAATATCCATTGAAGTTGCAGCAACCAAAGCTATAGCATCACCTACATATCTAGTTTCTTCTCCTACTTCTATAAGCGCTGGCCAATCTTTCTTTAAGTGGCCTCCATATCTCTCTCCAGGTATATCTTTAGAAGTTACTACCTTAACTACTCCTTCTAACTTCTCTGCATCAGAATAATCAATATTTTTAACTAAGGCTCTTGGATATTTACTTCTTAATGCAAATCCATATATCATACCATTAATTTTCATATCATCTACATATTCGCCTTCAGCTAATATCTTATCCTCTGCATCAATTCTTCCCATCTCTTCCCCAACAATACCCTTACAGAATACTGTTGGAACATCTCTATTTTCCCTAAGGATTTCTGCTGCCATAAGTACTGCTTTTTCAATTTTCACATAGCCTGTACATCTACAGATATTTCCCATTAATGCCTTTTTCACTTCATCTAATGTAGGATTTAAAGTTTTAAGAAGTAAAGCTTTTGCACTAATTACCATTCCAGGAATACAAAATCCGCATTGTACTGCACCTGCTTTACTAAAGGCATAAGCAAATACCTTTTTGTCCCTATCACTTAATCCTTCAACAGTTTGTATTTCCTTTCCTTCTATCTTATCTGACTTTAAGATACATGCTTTTGTAGCCTTTCCATCAACTAAAACCATACATGCGCCACAAGCACCTTCCCCACAACCATTTTTTACTGAAGTAAGGTCACATCCCTCTCTTAAATAATTAATAAGAGTTCTTCCCTCTTCAATCTCTACATCTCTACCATTCAGTTTAAATTTCACCATACTTTTGCACCTCATCTCTCAACCTTTTTCTACTTACAAACTGTCCAAAGGCCTTATCAGAAAGTAGCTTTCCATCTTTAACTACTTCTTTTCCTCTTAAAAATACCCTTTCTATTTTTCCTTTTACCTTATATCCCTCATATGGAGTATAATCAACATTTTGAGTTTGATTTTGCCATGTTATTACCTCTTCTTCACTTGGATTTAGAACTAATATATCTCCATCACTACCTTCTGCTATTACTCCCTTATTAGGATATAATCCAAAAATCTTAGATGGATTTTCAGAGGTTATTTCTACTAGTTTATTAATAGAAATTCTCTCTTCTCTTACTCCAAATGAATAAAGTAATATCATACGATGTTCTACTCCTGGTGCTCCGTTTGGTATTTTAGAAAAATCTTTTAATCCTATTTCTTTTTGATTTTTATAATTAAAAGAGCAATGATCTGTGGCAATAATTTGTATATCCCTATTAGCAATACCTTTCCATAAAGCATTATTATCTTCTTTTGATCTTAATGGAGGAGACATAACATATTTTGCTCCATTAAAATCATCATCAACTTTTCCTTTATAAGCTTCTTTATTTAGTAAAAGATATTGAGGACATGTTTCTATAATTACCTTTGTTCCTGATTTACGTCTTCTAATTATTTCATCTAAAGCTTTTTTAGTACTTAGATGTACTATATATACTGGATAATCAACCTTTTCAGATATATCTAAAATCTTTTTAACAGCAGCTAGCTCAACCTCATCTCCTCTAGAAATCTCATGAAATTTTGGCTCTGTCTTACCTTCTAAAAGAAGATTAGAAACATTTTTAACTATTTCATCTCCATCTTCACAATGAAATGAAAGTATAATACCTAATTCTTTAGCTTTTCTTAATGCTTCTTCTATTTCATAATCCTCTACTTGAAGAGTATCCTTATATGCCATATACATCTTAAAAGAAGGTATTCCTCTTAAAACCATCTCTCCCATTTCCTTAGAAAAATCTTGATTCCATTCTGTTATGCTTAGATGATAACTATAGTCACAATAACATCTTCCATCTGTTAAAGTACTATAATACCTTAAATCATCTAAAAATCTTTGTCCTTTTATATGATTTGCATAATCAATAATTGTTGTAGTACCACCAACTAATGCAGCTTTAGTTCCTGTTTCAAAATTATCTGCAGTTCTTGTTACTCCAACATCTAAATTAAAATGTGTATGAGCATCAATTCCTCCAGGGAGAATATATCTCCCTGAAACATTAATTACTTCATCTCCATCAACTTCTAGATTCTCTCCCATAGCTTTAATTATCCCATTTTCTATTCTTATATCAGCTATATATGAATCTTTCGAAGAAACTATTGTACCACCCTTTAAAACAATACCCATATATTGCACCTTCTTATTTATATTGAATAGTTAATGCTCCTTTTGGACATCTTGTAACACATAATCCACAACCAAAACACTTATCTTCATCAATCTTAAGAACCTCTTCAATAGTAATCGCATCATATACACAACTAACTCTACATTGACCACATTTTATGCACTTATCATTATCTACTACAGGCGGAATAGCTTCTGTCCTGAATGTTCTTTCATTAGCCTTTTTATGTGATAGTCCAATAATTTCTTTTACATCTTTATATCCATGCTCATCTAAGAAAGCATTTAACTCTTTCGCTATTTTTCCATATATTCCAGGTCCCTTTAAAATTGCTTCTGTACAAACTTCAACTGCTGATGCTCCTGCCATTAACATTTCTGCTGCATCTCTTCCGCAGGTCACTCCTCCAACTCCTATTATTGGAATATTAACAACTCTTGATGCATCATATATATTTCTTACTGCTAAAGGTCTAATTGGTGCTCCTGATAACCAGCCATATCCCTTTTGACTTCCCATTATTGGATATCCTGTTTCTAAATCTATTGACATACATGGACCAAAAGAATTAATCATTACTAACCCATCTGCACCTGCATCCTCTAAAGCCTTTGCAATAGTTTGAATATCAGTATGTGGACTCATCTTCATAAATACAGGACAATCTAATGCCTTTTTAGCAGCCTTCATTGCATCGACTATTGGCTTTACATCAGTTCCAACATAGTGAGTTGATAACTCTACTGCATCTGCATAAGGCTTAACTAATGGTGCTATCTTTTCTATATCTTCTGCTTTATAGCCCATACTTACTATCATTGGAACTCCAGCACTTTTAGCTCTCTTATATTCTTTTTCTATCCATTGTTCCTTTGGAAGCTCTGACCATAATTCAGTATTTAAAAAACCCGAATTAGTTTTTGCCATACAAGGTCTTGGTACTGGTGCTGGATCAACAGATATTGTTTTAGTCACAAGGCCACCTGCTCCTCCTTCTACAGCTTTTACACATAAATCTCCATCTTTAGCACCTGGTCCAGCTGCTGTAAAGATAGGGTTATTAAATTCCATTCCTAATATATTAACATTTAAACTTGCCATATTTTTCACTCCTCTATTTAAACTTCTTTAGAATAATCTGTTTGTACTAAATATTCTTTCTTCTCTCCTAAGATATTGAATAGTAAATTAAGTAATATTGCACATAGGCTTCCTGTAGTAATTCCACTATGGAAAAGTGTATTTACCCATTCTGGAAAGTTTTGATAAAAAGTTGGGACAACTGTTGGAATCATTGAAAGTCCAATACTTACTGCAACTATCAATGAATTCTTATTTCCATCAAACTCTACAGATTTTAAAGTTTTAATTCCACCTGAAATAACCATTCCAAACATTACAAAGCCTGCTCCCCCAAGTACTGGATATGGTATACAAGTAAATAATGCTGCCATTTTAGGGAATAACCCTAATAGAATTAATATTCCTCCAGATATTGCTACTACAAACCTACTTTTCACACCTGTTAAAGCAACTAAACCTATATTCTGTGCAAAGGCTGTATGTGGAAAAGTATTAAATATAGACGCCAACATTGTTGCTAATCCATCAGTCCTTAAACCTCTTGCTAAGTTTTTGTCATCTAAATCTTTACCCACCATCTCATGAATTGCAATTATATTTCCTGTAGCTTCTGTCATTATTACTAATACAACTAAAATAAGAGATATAATTGCTGATGCTTCAAACTTTGGAGTACCAAAGTGAAATGGTAAGTTTAGACTAAACCATCCAGCTTCTTTAAACATTGTAAAATCAGTCATTCCAATTACGGAAGCGATTACAGTACCTAATACAAGACCTAATAGAATTGATAGGTTTCCTAACATTCCTTTTAAAAACTTATTCATTAAAATTATTAGTATTAATGTAACAAGTGCCATAATAATATTTTCTGCACTTGCAAAACTTGGGGATGTGGTATCATTTCCTGCTGCCCATCTTACAGCAACGGGTATAAGGGATAATCCTATAATTGATACCACTGTTCCTGTTACCACTTTTGGAAAGAATCTTAATAACTTTCCAAAAACAGGTGCCATAAAAAATGTAAATATACCTGCTATTAATACTGCTCCAAATATTGTTGTCATAGCAGATAAAGAGTCTCCTTTATAGGAATCTGCTATTGCAACCATAGCACTAACAGTTGCAAAGCTTGTACCTTCTACCATTGGTATCTTAGCTCCAATTTTAGAACCAAGCCCTAAGGTTTGAATTAAGGTAGCAACTCCTGCAATTAGTAAATCTGCATTTATTAAAAAAACAATATCACTTTGTGAAAGCCCTGCTGCATTACCAACTATTATTGGTACTGCTACAGCACCCGCACACATGGCTAATACGTGTTGAAGTGCTAATGCTAAGCTTTTACCTACAGGTAACTTTTCATCAACAGGAGCCACATTCATACTCTCATTATTCATACCCAATTCCTCTTTTCGAATTTAGATTCTATCCCATAGTTTCTTTGATAATTCTCTTGATTTAGAGAATATTTTCTCCTCATCAATGCCCACTAATTCTCTATCCTTCATTAAAACCTTTCCATTTACAATTGTTGTTAATACACATTTCCCGCACATACCAAATACTATATGGCTGTTATAATTATCTTTAGTCATTGGTGTTAATGGATTATATTCAACAATAATTACATCACCATAAGCGCCTTCTTTAATTACTCCCAATGTATTGTTAAAGAATTTATTAGCAATCTTAGCATTGTTCTCAAAAATCATTTTTGGTGTTTCCACCCAAGCCACATTAGAATTACACAAGTTATGTTTTTGAATTATATTTTCAACCTTCATTGATTCAAACATATCTGAAGTATATCCGTCTGTACCAAGCCCTACATTAATTCCTCTTTCAATCATATTTAATACAGGTGCACATCCTACAGCATTCCCCATATTAGATTCAGGATTATTAACAATATTTGTGTTAGTAGCTTTTATTAAATCCAACTCTCTAGGATTTAAATGTATACTATGAACTGCTAGAGTCTTGTTTCCTAATATGTCGAAATCCATTAATCTTTCAGCTACTCTTTTTCCGCTTCTTCTTAATGAATCATATACATCATCTATTCCCTCTGCGGTATGTATATGATATCCAGAGTCTATGCCTTCCATTGCTTCAGCACATTTATATAAGCTTTCATCACTTAATGTAAAGGATGCGTGCATTCCAAACATTCCTTTAATCATATCGTCATCTTGGTTGTTTGCATGTTTTATAAAATCTATATTTTCTTTTATACCTTTATTTAAAATTTCTTCACCATCTCTATCAGAAGTTTCATAACACAAACAAGCTCTTATACCTAACTCTTTTGCCACATCTCCTAATTCAAATACGCTTCCCTCTAAGTGCATTGGACTTGCATGATGATCAAAAACTGTAGTAACTCCATACTTAATACTATCTATTAAAGTTGTATATCCACTATATCTTGTATCTTCAATTGTTAACTCTTTATCCAATCTCCACCATAAATTTTCTAATATATCTATAAATCCCTTTGCAGGGGGATTGTTTAGATTCATCCCCCTAGCAAAAGCACTATATATATGATGATGGGTATTGATAATGCCTGGCATTATTACATTTCCTCTTGCATCGATAAACTCTTCTTTGGAATATTTATCTTTTAAATCCTTTGTCTTTCCTACTTCTTTAATAATGTTTCCATCAATGTAGATACATCCATCTTCTAAATAGGAATTATTCTTATCATGGGTTATCAATCTACCATTACCTATTAACATCTCTCTCTACCTACCTTTATTTTGTTACCACCATACCAGCTTTAATTTTGTTGTATACACCTTCTTCTATTACAACTTCACCATTTATGATTACATAATCTATTCCTTCTGGATATTGAGTTGGGTCAACATAAGTTCCCTTATCACATACTTTATCTAAATCAAAGATTACTATATCTGCAAAGTTTCCCTTAGCCAATTCTCCTCTTTCTTTAATTCCAAATGAATCAGCTGCTTTCTTTGACATTTTATAGACAGCCTCTTCTACAGATAAAATATTTTTCTCTCTTACATATCTTCCTAATATTCTTGGGAATGATCCATACGCTCTAGGATGTGGTTTCCCTGCTAACAAACCATCTGTACATACATTTTGTTCTTTTCTACATAGGAATTTTATTACATGTTCTTCTAATCCATAGAAGTCTACCATTCCTACAGCATTTTCTTCCTCGTATAATAAATCAAAAGTTGCATTTAAAGGATCTTTACCTTTTATTTTTCCAATTTCCTCTAAACTCTTACCTATAAGATCTTTATTCTTCTCAGTTTTTACACTTGTTACAAAAATTTGATCTACACCTGCAAAATCTACAAAGTTATCCCAACCTGGTATGCCATGTTCCATATCATAAATCATTTTATCCCTTAGTTCTTTTGATTGTAGTCTGTTCATAAGCTCATCAGTTCCTCCGTCATGAGCCCAAGGTGGTAAAATTACTCCAAGCATTGTACTACCAGCTGCATATGGATATTGATCAAATGATACTCTAATACCTTCTTGTTCAGCCTCTTCTAGTAATTTCTCCATTTCATCAATATACTTCCAGTTGTTCTTTCCACATACCTTGAAGTGTGAAAAATGCACCTTTACTCCAGACTTCTTACCAATTTCTATAACTTCCTTCATAGAATCTACAATTGTATCTGCCTCACTTCTTTGATGTACAACAAAGACACCATCATATTCAGCAACTACCTTACACATTTCTATAAGTTCATTAGTTCTTCCATAGGCGCAAGGGATATATATTAAACCTGTAGACAGTCCAAAGGCTCCTGCTTCCATCTCTCTTCTTGTTATTTCACACATCTTAGAGATTTCTTCATCTGTAGCAGGTCTATTGCCTAACCCCATAGCTTCCATTCTTACATTTCCATGAGGAACTAAATAACACTCATTAAGTCCAACTCCATTATCTTTCATCATCTTTAGATAATTTTCTGTTGTTTCATATTCCCAATCAATTTCGTCTGTATCTCCATCAAGACCAGCTATATTTTTTCTCCAAGGACTTATAAATTCAGTAGGTAATGGAGCCATTGATATACCATCTTGTCCTAAAACCTCAGTTGTAATCCCTTGTCTTATTTTTATTTCATTATAAGGATTTACTAAAATCATTAAATCTGAATGACTATGAGTATCTATAAAACCTGGAGATACTACTCTACCTTTTGCATCTATTATCTTGTCAGCATTTTCACTAACTTTCCCTATTTCTTTTATTCTACTGTCTTCAATTAACAAATCACCTTTAAATGTTTTCTTTCCTGTTCCATCAACGATAATTCCATTCTTAATTAGAACTTTCAACACCCATCACCCTCTTAAATTACTTTTTATAAACAGACTTTAAGATTTCATAATATCCTTCAGCTCCTGTATATAATTGTTCTAATTCTATATATTCATCAATAGTATGAGCTAAATTTTCTTTAGATGGTCCAAATCCTATTGTCTTTATACCTTTTTCTCCTGCATAGTGAGAACCATTAGTACAGAAAGAGTATTGAGTTATCTCAGGATTAATTCCAGCATTCTTTAATCCCTTATATGCTGCTTGTACGAATTCATCTTCCTCATCATATAACCATGCTGGGAAGAATCTTTCTCCTTCTATTACCTCACCTGTATAACAAGTTTCATTTCCTTTTGCATATGAAACCTTAACATTTAACTCTGCATCTTCTTTTCTTAACTCTTCTAAAATCTTTTCTATTGGAGCTAATACAGATTCCTTAGTTTCACCCACTAATAATCTTCTGTCAAAAGTTGCTTTACAGTAATCAGGTACAACAGAAGCTCCTGGATATGGGGATGACTTAATATCTGTTAATACTAAAATTCCTTTTCCAAGTACAGGATGTACAGGGGTTTCTACTCCTTGAATTTTTTCAATAACCTTTGACATCTTGTAAACTGCATTTATACCTTTTTCTGGATTAGCTGAGTGAGCTGGTTTTCCAAAAGTTTCTATAACAATTTCTGCTCTTCCTCTTTGTCCTATTTTTAAGTTCATTTCTGATGATTCACCAATTATTACATAATCAGGTTTTACAAATGAGCTAATGCTTCTTGATGCTACACCTTCAAATAATTCTTCATGAACAACCCCCGCTACATAAATATCTCCTTCAAAGTCTTTCTTAACATCTTCTGCAAAATAAGCTGCAGCAGAAATCATAGCTGAAGTTTGCCCCTTCATATCAGAAGTTCCTCTACCATAAATCTTTCCATCAACTACTTCTGCTCCAAAAGGTGAATATGTCCATTTAGAATCATCAGGAACTGGAACTGTATCAATATGCCCATCAAATAAAAGTTTCTTACCTGGCTTACTTCCTTTAATATGGCCAATTACATTACCATATGCATCAACATAAACATCATCATATCCTAAGTTTTTTAAAGCTTTCTTAATAACTCCTACTACTTGTCCTTCTTCACCTGATATCGATTGATTTTGAACCATTTCTCTACATAAATTTACTAACTCTTCTTTTCTTTTTTCACTTAACATACCCTTATCTCCTTATATATTAATAATTTCCTTCCCAAACAATTTCTCTATATTTCTCAGGATCTGTATCTCCTTCTGTACTGAAAAGTAATACCTTTGAATCCTCATTTAATTCTAATTTTTCTCTTAATTCTTTATAAGCATCATTTTTCATAATTTCATATATTAAGCCTGTTGTAACAGCACCTGATTCTCCTGATACTACTCTCTTATCTTCTTTTAAAGGATTACCTAGTATTCTCATCCCCTTAGCTGCTACCCAGTCAGGACAAGAAACAAATACCTTTGAACAACTTTTTAATACTTCCCATCCAATTATGTTAGGCTCACCACATGCTAGTCCAGCCATAATAGTTTGCATATCTCCACCAACAACTCTTGGTTCCCCATCATTTGCAACTGCTGATTTGTATAAACAATCCGCCTTATTTGCTTCTACTATTACAGTCTTAGGACAATCTTCTCCAAAAACAGAAGCAAAGAATCCTTGAATTCCGCCAGCTAAAGAACCAACACCTGCTTGAATAAATATATGAGTAGGTCTTTCAACCTTATATTCTTTAAGCTGATTGTAAGCTTCAAGCCCCATTGTTCCATAACCTTGCATTATCCATGCTGGAATATCCTCATATCCTTCCCAAGCAGTATCTTGAATTACTACTCCATTATGCTCCTTAGCATATTTATCTGCTAATCTAACAGCATCATCATAATTCATATCTGTTATACTTGCCTCTGCTCCCTCTTTTCTAATATTCTCTAATCTTATTAAAGAAGATCCCTTAGGCATGTACACTACAGACTTTTGTTTTAATTGATTAGCTGTCCACGCAACTCCTCTTCCATGGTTTCCATCAGTAGCTGTTACAAAAGTAATTTCTCCTAAAGCTTCTCTTACTTCTTTAGAAATCATTTTTTCATAAGGTAATTCACTAATATCCTTTCCCAACTTTTCAGCTAGATATTTAGCCATAGCAAAGGATCCACCTAATACCTTAAATGCATTTAATCCAAATCTGTAGGATTCATCTTTAATAAATATTCCACCTAGTCCTAAAGAATCTGCTAAATTATCCAAACTTACTAAAGGTGTCTCTGAGTATTGAGGAAAACTACTATGAAAGTTTTTTGCTTTAGACACTTCCTCAATACTTAAAAAATCTAATAAATCATCCTTATTTACTTTAGGTAATGTATTTTCTTTCCATTTAATATTCTCAATCATTTCCATCCCTCCTATGCTTATTCTCAAAGCAAATTTCATGCCAGTTTTTTCTTTGTTTTTTCACTGGAAAAATACACTTTAATCTCATTTTGCCCTTTGTAAAAGCTATTTTTTAATTAAATTTATATATAAAAAACAAGCGATTATCATTTTGAGAATTAATTCTCAAAATGATAATCGCTTAAAACATTCTATATTTCTAATTTGATAATATTATCTATACTTTTTCTCAAAATGATAATCATTTCATATCATCTAGCTTTCTATAAAGTGTAGCTAGTCCAATACCTAATTTTTTTGCAGCTTTTTTCTTTCCTTCTGTATCGTAACCATATTCCTCCAAAACCTTAGTTATATACTGCTTTTCAATATCCTTTAATGTTCTTATTTCATTATTCTCTAAAAAACTAAATTTATTTTTATCCTTTTCTTCTTGATATGCATCAACAAAGGATTTAGGTAGCATACTTCTCTTTACTATTCCACTTTCATTAGAAAGACTTACCATAAACTCAACAACATTTTCTAATTCTCGTATATTTCCTGGCCAACTATATTTATGCATCATATTTCTCACGTCATCATCAATTGTATGAACATATTTATTATAAATTTGGTTATATTTATTTAATAATCCCTTTGTAATAATATCTATATCATCTTCCCTATCTCTAAGGGGAGGTACCTCTATAGGAATTACATTAAGCCTATAATATAAATCCTCTCTGAACTTTCCTTCCTTTACAAGTTCTTTTAGATTTTTATTAGTTGCAGCTATAACTCTTATATCCAAGTGTTGTAATTGATTTGACCCAATTCTAACAACTACTCTTTCTTGCAATACCCTCAATAACTTTACTTGGAGATATAAAGGCATGTCTCCTATTTCATCTAAAAATATTACACCTTTATTTGCTAACTCAAACTTACCTATTCTTCCACTAGAACTTGCCCCTGAAAAAGCACCTTTAACATATCCAAACAATTCACTTTCAAGAAGAGTTTCAGGAATTGCTCCACAGTTAATTGCTATAAATGGTTTATTTTTTCTATCGCTTTCTGAATGAATAGCTCTTGCCACTAATTCTTTTCCTGTTCCACTTTCTCCAGTTATTAATACAGTAGATTTTGAATCTGCTATTCTTTTAACTTTATTTTTTAATGATTTTATTGCTTTTGATTCTCCTAAAATTGACTTCGTATTTGTTTTATTATCCCCTAAAGAAATATTTAAGGCATCCTCTTGTAACTTATGTAACTTATTAAATATCAATATCTTATCACATTCATCTATGCCAACTACATTGGGAATAAGCTTGCCAACAACATTAAATTCTTTTTCTTCAATTGTTATTTTAAAAGTTCTATTTCCGTGATAATACTCCTCTACCTCGGTAATTTCTATATTTTTACCTATTACACTTGGGCTCAGTTTTAGTTCTTTTAATCCACAGTAATTAATATTTTGTATTGTACCATCTCTCTTTATGGGTATTACGCCATTATCAACAGAATCCAATATTTGTTTTAAGAAACTTAGATTCAACCGACTTAACTCAACTTCATTCTCTTCAATTATTTTTGCTGCAATTAATTCCCCAATTTGCTCTAAGAATGATACCATATTAGTTAAATTACCTTCTAGTCTCTTCTTTTGATCATAGCTACTGCAAATTAATCCAATAATTCCAAATGTCTCATCCTTATATTTTATTGGAACACATATCTCCATCTCTTCTATACAATTTCCGCATTGCTCACAGTTTTTACATAATTCATTTTCTCCTGGATTATTAATAATTTGAATTTCTCCTGTAGCTAATGCATGCTTATAAACATATCCAACCTTATCTATACTCTCATTAACTTTATTACTATATAATCCAGTTCCAGCTATTCTAATTAAATTCTCATCAACTATCTCAACATCGATATTTACAATACTTGAAATAACTTTTGCATATCTATTAACAACTTTACTTATATCTTTAAGACGTAACTTAATCATCTTGTCCTCCCATATGTACTTCTCTCCATCTTTATACCTGAATACCATAATTTATTCTTAAGTTCTTATATTTATATATTTATATATTTTTAAAAATAAAAGATCAGAAGTTTTTCTCTTGATTTTTATTATACTTTATCTTGCATTAATCTTCTATAAGAGACTATTCTTTGTTATTCAAGTTCCCCATCTACTATCTTTCTTAACTTATCTATCCCTTTACTTATTCTAGACTTCACTGTACCCAATGGTACACCAGTAATTTCTGAAATATCATTATAAGAGCAATCTAGATAGTACCTTAACTTTATAACCTCTTTTTGATCCTCATTTAATTTTTCTATAAGTTCCTTTAAGTAAATTTTATCCTCCACATTAGAATAGCTTCCCTCAATATATTCATCATCTTTCTCTTCTTTGTTTTCTTTATTTTTCCTCTTTAATTCTCTCTTGCAAATATTCACCAAAATAGTTTTACTCCAACTATAGAAAGCCTCTTTCTTTTTTAGCTTTACAATTTCCCTATATAAAACCACAATCATTTCTTGAAGTGCATCTAAAGCATCATCTTTATTTTTCATATATATAAAGGCTAATCCATAATATTCATCTTTCTTATCCATAATTAATTTTAATAAGGCTTCCTTGTCCCCTTTTATAGCCTTTTTTACCAGTAGTTCCATACTATTGTTCCCCTCTCAAATAAAATACTATCTTTCTTTTATTCTCTGGTATATTAAAAGCCTTATTTTTGCTAATATATAAATTATTCTTTTCATAGTCGGCTTTGAAGTTAGTAAAGTTTTTATGTTCTTCAATAAAAATCTCCTTACTACCTTCTAAGCTACCACTTGATCCATAAAAAATCGCGTAAGGTGATATATTATACTCTAATATAGTCCTTCCATCTTCTTGATGCTTAAATCTAGTCCAATACTGAACTGACATCTAATCCCCTGCATCTTCAACTATATCAAAATAAACATAATCATTTATCCATGTATTTTTACTTATAGTTGAATCCAACTTCTTAGTAAAATATAAATTATCTAATGTCACTTCTACTTTTTCTATATCATCTACACTTATATCAGAAAATACAACTAACCTTTTAAATCTCATTCCATTTTCTATCTCTTCTTCACTCCACCCTCCCAAAGTAAAGTATTTCTCAGATTTAATGTTACAAGCAACAAATATATCTGCAGCTATATCATATTTATAAAAACTTTTATTAACGCTCTTTAGCTTATTAATAAGATTGCTATCCTCAGATATTAAGCTATAGTCAATTGTAACTCCAAGATGACTAATTAATATTTCATTAACCTTAAAGTCTATACCTTCAACAGATACTTTTTCATTTTTTCCTTGGAGTATTTTAGTTTGCACAATCTTTGATTTATCTATTGTAATCTTAATGCTCTTTACCTCTCCATCTTTAGATATAGCATTTAAGTTTATACAATCTAAATTCTCATTTACAAAGAACCTATAAACACTATTGTACTTATCTCCATTTACTTTTTCAGGATACATTGATAGTGGTATACCCTCATCTATATTGATTTTTCCGCACTCATCCTCATTACTTACAAAAAGATTTATATAGGTTCCATCATACACTAACCCCTCTATAACTATTTTATTTCCATCACTAAAACTTATATTTTCATTTACCATTTGTATATTTCCCTTTTCATTTAGAGAGTTTATATTAACATCATCTGAAAAATAATAGTCAAAACCTAATAACTTTTGTAATGTTCCAGATACAAGATCAAAATTAAAAATTAGAAGAATAGCTATTAAAATTGTAGCTACTTTTATAAATACTTTTCTGCCCCTATTATAATTATCTCTTTTAGCCCCCTCTAAAGATCCCCTTAATCTATCTTCCATACAGTCAGGCGCTTCATTACCCTCTTCTTTTAATTCCTTTAACCTATCCTCTAAATTCATAAAAGCATTCCCCCTAGCATTCTATTTATAAATAAGAGTATTTAAATCTACAAAAGTTCCCTAAACGTGAAAAAAGATTTTGCTTTTTGCAAAACCTTTTTACTTTAATATTCTATAAACTATTCTTTTATCCTTCTGTATCTCTTCCATCACTTGTATTAACTGGAATTGAATCTCCTAAGAATTTAGGTTTAGGCTTCAATATATTTACAAACAAGAAATCTTTTAATTGTGCAATCTTCTCTCTCTTCTTATAAGCATCCATATAATAGTATTCTCTCTTATCTGAAGTATATCCATAAGCATCTATGCCAAGCTTCTCTGATAAGTATAAAGCTCTAGGTAGATGATATTCATTAGTCACAATTATGGCACTTTCAACCTTAAAAATATCTTTAGCCCTATAAATACTATCATAAGTTGAAAAACCTGCATGGTCTAAAAAAATATCCTTCTCCTTTATATCTGAATTCTTTAAAATATAATCCTTCATAGTTCCAACTTCATTATATCCTTCTCTTCCATGATCTCCTGAAAGAAGTAGTTTTCCCTCTACCCCCAAGTTTAAAACATCTAATGCTGTTGATAACCTATCAGTTAAAATATCTGAAGGAGTACCATCTTCTCTAACCCCAGCCCCAAGAACTATAATTGCATCAACTTTTTCTGGAATATCATCCTTTGTAACTATTCTCTTCTCACCTTTTGCTTGTACGTTATTTATTATTACTAAGGCTCCACAAAGAATAATTACCAATATACATATAAATGTAACCATCATTTTTTTCAGAACCTTTATATATTTTTTCCCCTCCATATAATTTACCCCCCGAACTACTCTTTTGTTACATTATATCCTATAATTTTCTATTAACAATTACGAATTAGTTAAGATATTTTTGAAACAATAATACTATAAATACAATAATAGGAGGATTATTATATGGATAAGAAAGAAATATTAGAAGCCTTAAATTTTAGACACGCTTGCAAGGAATTTGACCCTTCAAAGAAAATAAGTGAAGATGAACTTAATCTTATATTAGAAAGTGCACGTCTTTCTCCTAGCTCTATGGGAATTGAACCATGGAAGTTTTTAATTATAGAAAATGAAGAGTTAAAAAAAGAACTTACCTCCGTTTCTTGGGGTGGACAAAAGCAAATTCCATCCTGTAGCCATTTAGTTATTGCTCTAAGTAGAACTCCTAACCAAATTAAATATAATTCAGATTTCATAAACTATATTTTAAAGGATGTTCATAATATGCCAGAGGAAGTTTCTGAAAAATATAAAGAAATAATGAAGGGCTTTGAAGAAAGTAAGTTTAAGACAGAAGAGGACCTTCTTGACTATTCAACAAAGCAAACATATATAGCTTGTGCAAATATGATGACTATTGCTGCTTTTGAAAAAATCGATTCCTGTTCTATTGGTGGATTTGATTTAGATGCTGTAAACAAAATTTTAGTAAAGAGAAACTTACTTGATAAGGAGAAATTTTATGTAACCTTAATGGTTGCTTTAGGCTACAGAAAAAATCCTCAGCCTATCAAAACACGTCAACCATTTAAAGATATTTTTGTACTTGTAAAATAAAAAAGGAGCTATGGCATTATCAGAAAAAATAGCCATAGCTCCTTTTATATATTTCACTGAAAGTTATTGTATATCTTTCTAATTAGAATTCATCCTACTAGAATCCACTCAATACCTGATTTTTACTATCTTAAGTTGTTAAGTTCTTAAGAACTTATCTTTTTACATTTTTAATTAATTCCTTCTTCCTTAAGTTGCTTCTTTTCAAATATCTTAAAGAATGGATAGTATATTACCATTGATATTGGTATTAATAAGAATACGAAAACTACATTTCTCCAATCTAATGAGCTTAAATAAGCTTGTGCAAAGAAAGGAGTAAATGATGGGTCAACTATGTATCCTGGTGTAATTAATCCTATACTTTGAACAAAATATGTAAGTGATACTGACACTATAGGTGTAATTAAAAATGGAATTGCAAGTATTGGGTTAAACACAATTGGGCCACCAAATATTACTGGTTCATTTATTCCGCACATTCCAGGTACTATTGATAATCTTCCCAATGTCTTTAAATGAGTTGATCTACTCTTCATCATAAGAATAATTAATCCTATTGTATTACCTGCTCCACCCATGATAGCTATTCTAAACATTTGTAAGTTCATAAGGTTTGTTGGTGCTTGTCCTGCCGCTACTAATTCTGCATTTAGTCCACTGTTAGCTATACCTAATGAAAATACTATAGGGAATATAATTGAAGTTCCGTTAACTCCAAATAGCCATAACAAGTTAGAAAAAGTTATTAGAAATATGAATCCCCATAAATTATCTACTACAGATAAAGCTGGTGTTAAAATACCCATTATGGCATCTGGTAAATTCTTATCTAAACTTGAAACTAATATAATATTTAATCCATAAAGGATTGCTATATTAGCTACTACAGGTAATATTGAATTAATAAATGATGTTACAGCTGATGGTACTGAATCTGGTAACTTAAACTCAAGCCCCTTAACCTTTAGGAATCTTGATATTTCAACAGATAGTACAGATATAATAATTGCTACAAATAATCCATCTGCTCCTAGATATTGAGTAGAAATCCCACCTTCTACAGCTGGTGCACAAATCATTAAAAATACTGATAATGAGATTAATCCTGAAATAGAAGCTTTCATTTTATATTCATTAGCTAATGAGTATGCAATTGAGAATGCACTCATAAGTCCAAACATACCCATTGTCATATTAAATGGTGCTGTTAATATAGCATAATTTTCAACAGCGAATTCTTTCCAAGATAATAATCCCTTAACAAAGAAATTTGCAGTATCTGCATTAACTAAATCTGGATTTATAGGTGGGTTTGCTATAACTAAAAATAATGCTCCCACAACAATTAATGCTAAAGGCATCATCATACCAGCAGATATTGCCTTTAAATGTCTTTGATTTCCTAACTTACTTCCTATTGGTGATAAAACTCTATCTAATTTATCTAAAAACTTATTTCCTTCCATAGCCCACTTCCTCCTACCATGCTATTTTAGTACTGCCATCCATTGAATTTAAATGCTGATTCAACTGCTTCTTCTGGCTTATATGTTTCTAATATCTTTCCGTAACGTTCTTTGTAATCATTGTCTACTTCCATTTGAGGTATAACCTTACTTGCTTCATTTAAAAAATGGAATGAGTCTCTTCCCATTTCAGCTCCTCTTACTGTATGCTTATCTAATGCATAGTCAGGTATTTCTGGAACCTCACCCATAGCAAATCCTTTGATTACAATATTCTTAAGAAGATCGCTTGATCTATCCTTTTCGCATGCACAAAGATATCTTATAGCATGAATAAAGTATATTGGTCTATCTCCATCTGCATAATCAAATTGTAATCTCATTTGGTTAAGATTATTTACTAATATAGCTGCATTAGGATCTCCCATACCAATATCTTCAACAGTTATTGTTAATAGTCTTCTCCATAGCTTGTCTTCCATTTGAGGTGATGTAATATACATTTCATATGCAAACTTACATGCCTCCTCAACTAGTCCTCTTCTAATAGACTTTTGTAGAGCTGATATAACTTCATCTCCATTTAGCCCATTACGAGTTTTTGTTCTTGCCCATGGGTCTTGAGTAAATTTGTTGCTCATAGTACATTCTCCTTTGTTTATTTTTTATTTTAATTATTAATTAGCTTATTGTATAATACCTTAGAGGTGATTTAATGAATATTGAACTTTTATCTCATAAACACAACTTAGATACATTAGAAAGAAAATTACTTCAGTATCTTTATGATAATATTGATGAAATAAAATCTATAGGTATAAGAAAACTTGCATCAGATAACTATACCTCAACATCTATGGTATATAAACTAGTTAAAAAACTAGGTTTTGAAGGTTATTCTGATATGATTCATTACATATCCTACACTTATAATAAAAGTGAAAATAATAATGAAAATGCATATTCAAAGCTTTATGATACTGTAAAACCTTATAAGAAAGATTTTAATTCAATTCTTTCTGAATATAAGAATAAACAAATTGTTATAACTGGCATGGGTTTCTCAGATATAATATCCAATTTTATTAGTGAAGCTTTATTTCTAAAAGGATATAGCTGTGCACATACACTACATCTTCAACTACTTTCGCCAGAAAATAAGGATAATCTATTAATAATAGCTATATCACGTTCTGGAAAAACCTCTAGACTAGTAGAACTAGTTGAAGAAGCTAATACTCATGGATTTAAAATTATTTCCTTTACAGCTAATAAAAATTCTAAATTAGCTAAAGCCTCTACCTTATCTGTTCCAATTGGAAGTTATGATAGCTTTAAAAGTATTTCAGAAGAATTCAACACATTTTTCGGTGAATTACTTCTTATTTTCGAATATCTTACGAATTAGCTATATAATTAACTTAATTTGTCTACACTATTTAAAATTATTATAATAACTTTTTTCTATGTATTCATTAATTTATATACTTTAAAAACATGTTTCGAAATTAATAACATTTTATCTTGAGAATGTACGTGTTTTTATTTTATATAATAGAAAAGAGAGTTTTATAAAAACTCTCTTTTCTATTAACTACACGACTACTTGTCCATCAATAATATTTATTACTCTATCACATTTATCAGCTATGCTCTTATCATGTGTTACTATAATAATTGTTTTTCCTTCTTTATTAATATCTCTAATTAATTCTAAGATATCATCACCAGTTTTCTTATCTAAAGCTCCTGTAGGTTCATCAGCTAATATTATTTCCGGTTCATTTATTAAGGCTCTTGCAATAGCTACCCTTTGCTTTTGTCCTCCTGATAATTCATCTGGTTTCTTGTTTATATGATCTTTAAGTCCAACCATCTTCAACATCTTTACGCAACGGGACCTCATATCCTTAGTGTTATTAGAATAAGTCAATGGAATTCATACATTATAAACTATGTCATATTCATATAGAAGGTTAAAATTTTGAAATATAAATCCTATTTTTTTATTTCTAAGCTTTGCTAATGAGTCTGCTTTTATTCCTTTAACAACTTTCCCATCTAAAATATATTCACCACTTGTTTGAATATCTAATAATCCTAATATATTTAAAAGTGTAGTTTTTCCTGAACCTGAAGGTCCCATTATAGCAACCATTTCTCCCTTTTCAATTTCTAAGTCTACCCCTTTAAGAGCAGTAGTTTTTCCTGAGCCTTCACCATAATCCTTAATTATGTTTTTTAAAGAAATCATACTCATTATTTTATATCCTCCCTTAACAATTTAACCACATCATATTTTTTTAGAGATATAACAGGCACTACAGAAATTGCTATAGTAAAAAATGCCACTAGAGAAATATTTAATAGTGTAATCCCAAGCCCCAACGTATATTCTCCTACTGTATAACCAACATACAAAAATCCAAGTATAGCTGAAATAAAGCTTAAAATTAAAACTTTTATGATTATTTCCTTAGAAATGTCTTTAATGGATGCTCCACAAGCCATCCTTATTCCAAACTCTTTTCGTCGTTGTTTTAACTCACCTAAAATTGCAGTTGTAATTCCAATTATGGCTAATAAAATCAATACTCCACCTAAAAGAATAGCTATATTAATATCATTTACAAGGCTAGCTTTTATTGCTCCCATATCTTCCCTTAGACTTACAGTATGAAGATAGAATCCATACTTATTGTCTGGATCATATTTTCTTATAACATCATTAATTTCTTCTTGTACTTTTGTAATATCATTACCATAACCAGTCTCAAGAAAGATACCTATGTCTTGCATTGCCATACTTACAGGAAAAGTATCTATTGCAGGTTGTATTACAATAGAATTAGTATAGGTTATTGCATTAAATAGCTCATTCCTAGCCAAAAAAGATACTATTGAGTTAGTTTCTAAAAAACCTATAACTTTATATTTTATTTTTACTGTATCCCCTTCATAAGATTGCCATTCCTGCAATAATACGTCCCCTACATTAACTATATCTTTATAATCATTTCCAACTACAATAGGAATAATATCTTTCCTATAATCTAAATTAAAATCTTCTTCACTAAATGTTCTTCCTTCTTCTATTTTTAATTCATAATGTTCATAAAAGTTTTTATCTATTTGTAATGTAACTAAATAAGAATTTGGACCCATATCTTTTTTTGACTGTTCTAAAGGTGATTTATCATATAAATCCGCTATCACACCTGAATAGTTATAGCAAGAAAAAACATCTTTTATTATTCTTTTATCCTTAAGATCATATATATCCTTACATATTTCTTTTGTTAATTCCTCAGCTTTTTCTGATGCTAATTCTTCCGTACCTTCATCCAACAACTCCGCAGAATTATTTCCTCCCCAACTAACTGCATTTCGAACTCTTATCATATAAGTATTATTTACATCAAACATCTCTGTATAAACATCCCTTTTATTTATTACCCCCATTAGCTGCATTGCTACATTATCAAGCAAGCTTATTCCCAATGCTAACTGAATAATTACTAGTAGAGTAAGTAACTTAAATCCTCCCAAAGATCTAAATGCATTATACATATTTATTCCCCCCTTAATAATTCTGCAGGTTGCAATTCTGATATATAATGAAATGCTGGTATACTAGATAATATAGCAACCCCAACAGAAAATAATAATGAATATTGAATATTATTAAGAGATAATCTAATATCCAGATTTATAAATACCCCTTTAAAAACAGTCCCAAGAAACCATTGCAATCCTAAGGCTATAACTACAGATATTAATGCAATTACAACTAATCTACCAAAAAATGTTCCTACTAAATTTATACTTTTTGCCCCACATACTTTTCTAATAATAATTTCTTTTTTATTGTCATTAACCCATAAATAAGCAATAGATATAGAATTTATAACTGTTATAAATATAATAATATATGAGGCCCTAATCATTTGATTTGCAGCATCACTAACATCATCATCTGTATAATCATAATCATTAACTTGTCCATCTTTATCTAACGCTTTAATATAATTCCTTATGTTACTTATAGATGATTTTACTTCTTCATCCTCTCCACTTATTACTATTTCTAGGTTTTTATTAGAAATAGTATCTTGTCCTGTAATCTTAAAAAAGATTTTATTAGGGATATCTATACTTCTACCTGTATCGAAAGTTGATCCTTTCTTACCTACTTCTATAGAATCTCCATTCATATTTTTTAATAAAAATTTCTCATCCCCAGCTAATATTGATGAAAAAACTCCAATTAATTTATCACTTCCATAATCTTCTTTTGTTAAATACTCTCCCTCTCGTAAATCTCCAAGTCTATTTAACCCATCAGACTTTATACATGTTGTAACAAATACATCATATTCTTCATTTTCATTATTTACTTTGCTAATTAATTGAACTGATACCTTATTATCCTTTATTACTTTTACTAATTCTTTGAATTTTATTTCTTTATTACATGTAGCTACAATAGCTCTATTATTTTCAGCAGTATACTTCTTCAATCTTTTTTCTTGAGCATTAATTGCTGAATTCCCCATTGAAAATGCAAAGAAACCTAATGTAAAGGCACAAATAAAAAATAGAATAGAACCCTTTATTTTTCTCGAACCACCCATTTATACCATCTCTTTCCCCTATTATTTATTACTTAATATAATTAAAAAAATTCCTACTACTAGTAGGAATTTTTTCATAAGTTAATCTATTCTTCTTCACTTTTAGCTGTTATAGCAATACCTAATTCTTCTAATTGTTTTTCATCTGCTATATTTGGCGCTTCACTTAAGTAGCAGTAAGCATTTTGATTCTTAGGGAATGCAATAACATCTTTAATATTATCTGTTCCAGCTAAGAACATTATCATTCTATCTAGACCAAATGCTAATCCTCCATGTGGTGGTGGACCAAACTTAAATGCTTCTAATAAGAATCCAAATCTTTCCCAAGCAGATTCTTCTGTAAAGCCTAAAGCTTTAAACATTCTTTGTTGAAGTTCCATATTATGAATTCTTATAGAACCTCCACCTAATTCTTCACCATTTAATACTAAGTCATATGCCTTAGATCTTACTGCACCTGGATTAGTTTCTATCATATCTAAATCTTCATCCATTGGTGCTGTAAATGGATGGTGACACGCTGTATATCTATTTTCTTCTTCGTCATACTCGAATAATGGGAATTCAGTAATCCAACAGAAGTTAAATTCATTCTTATCCTTAATTAAATCATACTTCTTAGCAAGTTCTAATCTTAATGCTCCAAGACTTTGGAATACTACTGAGTTTTTATCCCCAACTATTAAAATTATATCTCCTGTTTCTGCTCCCATCTTTTCAATGATAGCATTCATTTCTTCTTCCTTTAAGAACTTAGCTATAGGAGATTTAATTCCTTCTTCCTTAAGTTGAATGTATGCTAATCCCTTAGCTTTGTAAGTCTTAACAAATTCACCTAATCTATCAACATCTTTTCTTCCCATAGATGCTCCACCCTTTAGGCAAAGGGCTCTAACTGAACCGCCAATTTCTATAGCACTTTGGAATACTTTAAAGTCTACATCCTTAACAACCTCTGTTAAATCAGTAATTTCCATACCGAATCTTAAGTCTGGCTTATCAGAACCGTACTTTTCCATAGCATCTTTAAATGTCATTCTAGCTATTGGAAGCTTAACTTCATGACCTAAAACTTCTTTGAATACATGAGCTACAAGTCTTTCATTTAATTCCATAACATCATCTTGCTCAACGAAGCTTAATTCCATATCTATTTGAGTAAATTCTGGTTGTCTATTTGCTCTTAAATCTTCATCTCTGAAGCACTTAACTATTTGATAGTATCTATCAAATCCAGAAACCATTAATAATTGCTTAAATATTTGTGGTGATTGAGGTAATGCATAGAACATACCTGGATAGTTTCTAGAGGGTACTAAGTAGTCTCTTGCTCCTTCTGGAGTTGACTTAGTTAACATTGGAGTTTCTACATCTAAGAATCCGTTGTTATCTAAGAAATCTCTTACCGCCTTAGTAGCTCTATTTCTTATCATAAAGATATTTTGCATATCTGGTCTTCTTAAATCTAAGTATCTATACTTTAATCTAATTTGTTCAGATGCATCTAATCCTTCTTTTATATATATTGGTGGAGTTTCAGATTCTGAAAGAACCTTTATTTCTTCACACATTAATTCAACCATACCTGTTGGCATGTTTTCATTAGGAGATTGTCTCTTAACAACTTCTCCTGTTACAGCTATGCAGTATTCTGGCTTAACACCCTTAGCTTTTTCAAAAGCTTCAGCATTTATTTCTTCACCAAAAACAACTTGCATTATTCCGCTTCTATCTCTTAAGTCTATAAATTCAAGACCTCCAAGCTTTCTATTTCTTTGAACCCATCCCATAAGAGTAATCTTTTTACCTATATGTTCTTCTCTAGGTTCACCACAGTACATAGTTCTCTTTAATCCGCCTAAAGATTCACCCATTTTAAAGTCATTCCTTTCTTACTTAAGTGTGTTTGCAATTTCATCTATATTTTCAAGTGATACTTCAAATATTTCACCATCACTCATTCTCTTAAGCTTTATTACATTGTTAGCTAATTCATCATCACCTAAGATTGTAGTAAACTTAGCACCAATTTTATTAGCATATTTCATTTCTGCTTTAACACTTCTACCCATATGATTTATTTCAACAGCTACACCTTTGCTTCTTAAATCATTAGCAAGCTTAAATCCAGCTTTATATGCTTCATCCCCTCTTGATCCTATATATAAAGCATAACCCTCATTACTTGGAATTTCTATACCTTCCTTATCAAGAGCCATTATCAATCTTTCAATACCCATTGCAAATCCAACTGCTGGCATGCTAGGACCACCAAGTTCTTCTATCATATTATCATATCTTCCTCCACCTATAGCTGTGAAGTCATCATTTAAGATTTCAAAGATAGTCTTAGTGTAATAATCTAATCCTCTAACTATTCCTGGATCAACTGCATATGGAATTCCTAATAAATCTAAGTACTCTTTTACCTTAGTAAAGTGAGTATCACATTCTTCGCACATAAAATCTAATATTATAGGTGCACTCTTAGTAATTTCCTTACACTTCTTTTCCTTACAATCTAAAATTCTCATAGGATTCTTTTCAAATCTTTCCTTACATGTAGGGCATAAATTATCATAGTTTTCCTTTAAGAAGTTCTTTAAAGCTTCATTGTAATTAGGTCTACACTTTGGACAACCTAAATTGTTTATATTAAGCTTTAGTCCTTTTAATCCAAGATTCTTTAAAACTTCCATAGCAAATGCTATAACTTCTGCATCCATTGATGGTTCCTTAGAACCAAATACTTCAACACCACATTGGTGGAATTGTCTAAGTCTTCCCTTTTGAACATTTTCATATCTAAAACAAGGAATTACATAGTATAGCTTAGTAGGTTGAGCTTCATTAAATAGTCTATTTTCTATAAAAGCTCTTACTATAGGTGCTGTACCTTCTGGTTTTAAGGTAACACTTCTCTTTCCTTTATCTTCAAAAGTATACATTTCCTTTTGTACTATATCAGTTGTATCTCCAACTCCTCTTAAGAAAAGCTCTGTATGTTCAAAAATAGGAGTTCTTATCTCTTTTAAGCCAAAGTTTTTTGCTGTATCTTTAAATGTATTTTCTACATAGTGCCACTTATATGCATCTTGAGGCAACATATCTTTAGTACCCTTAGGTGCTTGCATTTCTGCCATATTAATCCTCCTTATTTATACAAAGTATCTAGTAAAGCAATCTTACCATCTACCATTTCTTTTATTCTATTTACATATTCCTTAATATCTTTAACATTGCCAAATCTTTCTATTCTATCATTTTCTAAGAAAACAACTTTAGTAACAGCATCTGCTCCTAAGGCTATAATTGTTTGCTTATCCTCTATCATTTGGATGTTATAGATACACTCTTTACCCTTCTTAGAATAACCCAAATTCTCCATATTTCCAACCATATTTTTTTGTCTATACATATAATATGGGGTTAATTCTAATTCCTTGGCAAGATTTTTACTCTCTTCATACATCTTCATTATCTCTTCTTGGCTTTTTAAACCTAAGCCTTTTTTAAGAATAAAGTTCTCATACATTATAGAACCTCTTTTAAGAGATAGTCCATGTATAGTTAAGCTATCAGGTGAAAGCTTTTTAATTTCTCTAGCTGTAATCTTAGCCTCCTGAAGGCCCTCCCCTGGTAGTCCTATTATCATATCCATATTTATATCTTCAAAGCCAAGCTCCCTAGCCATTTTGAACTTATCTATTATATCTTGTGAAGTATGTCCCCTACCTATTAACTTTAGGGTTTCATCATTCATAGTCTGAGGATTGATACTAATTCTTGTTACATCATACTTCTTCATTGTTTGAAGCTTGTTTAATGTAATAGAATCTGGTCTTCCACACTCCACTGTAAACTCTTTTAATTCTCTATTTTCTACAAATGAATTATATATTTTATTCATTAAGTTTTCAAATTCATCATCATCTACAGCTGTTGGAGTGCCTCCTCCAAAATAAACAGATTCAATCCTTAATCCTTTTTCATCTGCATATTTCCTAATTTCTTCGATTTCATATGTAAGTGCCTCTAAATATGGATTAACTAATTTTTTATTTCCACTGATTGGATTAGCTGCAAAGGAACAGTAAAGACATCTTGTAGGACAAAAGGCCATTCCAACATAAATAGCAATATTCTTAGGATCTTTATTTACATACTTATCTTCAAATTCAGCTACATCTATACAAAGCTGAGCTTTTTCTTCTGAAGTTATATGCTTTTCAAAGAATATTTCTTTTACCTCTTCTTCACTTTTCCCTTCTCTTAAATGTTTAAGAGCAATCTTAGATGGTCTAATACCAACTAAGGTTCCCCAAGGATATTCATCTCCAGTAATATCTCTTAAAGCTTTAAATATTACTTTTTTTATAGTTTCCTTATAATATTCATTATCATTTTTATATTCTTCTCTATTTATATCATTATAAGAAAACTTAATCCTATCATCAGTTATTTCAACATGATAATCTCCCTCTAGCTCTGAAAAGTTAATTTTGTCTAGAGGGAAATATATATTAAACATTTGATAAACATCATATCTATATTTTAGATCGTTTAATTTAATATTTATATCCATTTTTTCTCCTATATTAAACTATCATAGTCATTTAAATACATATTGTATCCTTTTTCATATCCTATAGATGACTTAGATCCATGCCCTGGATATACTTCTATTTCATCACCAAGAGGTAATAATTTAGTCTTTATACTATCTATAATCTCTGGAAAACTTCCTCCTATAAAGTCAGTTCTTCCTATAGAGCCTTGGAACAAGGTATCCCCTGTAAATAGTTTATCCTCTATTAAGAAGCATAAGCCACCCTTTGTATGACCTGGAGTAGCTATTACTTTTATATTTAAGCTTCCAAAATATAAAGCATTGCCATCCTCTAAATATCCGTTAGCATTTCTAATGGATCCAAATACATAATTGTCTTTCTCCATGTATTCTTCATCTATTTTAGATATATAGAATGGAACATTTAGTTTATCTGATAAATACTCTACACCACCTACATGATCCATATGCCCATGAGTTAAAAGAATACTCTTAACATTTGCTTTCATATCTTTTATAGCTCTTTCTAGCATTTCTCCATCTCCACCTGGATCTAACACTACTGCATCCTTTGTTTTTTCATCCATCACTATATAACAATTTGCATCATATATTCCAGCTGGTATTGCTTTTATTATCACTATAAATTCCTCCCTTAAAATTCTTTTTTGCTATCTAATAGAATTGTCACTGGCCCATCATTTTCAATTTCAACATTCATATGAGCTCCAAACTCTCCCGTTTCTATCTTTAAGCCAGATTCTTTTAGCATTTTCACGAATTCTTCATATAGTGCTTTTGCCTCATCTCCACCCATAGCATTCATAAAATTAGGTCTTCTACCTTTTCTACAATCACCATAAAGAGTAAATTGAGAAATTGCAAGAATATCCCCCTTTATATCTAAAAGAGAAAGGTTCATTTTATCATTTTCATCTTCAAACACTCTTAAGTTAATAATTTTATCTTTTATATATTTCAAGTCCTCTATTGTATCCTCTTTAGATATTCCTAAAAGGACATTAAACCCTTTATTTATTTCTCCAACTAATCTACCTTCAACAATAACTCTTGACTTTTTAACTCTTTGTACAACAGCTCTCATTATATAGCGCTCCTAACTATTAACTCTAAATACATCTGTAACACCTTTAAGTCTTCTTATCTTTTTCATAAGTTCCCTAAGTTGTTCTACAGAATCTATTTTCACCTTTATATTAATTAACGCTTCATTTCCTTTAGCAGAATTGGCATTTAAAGCATTTAAATGTAACCCTGAATCTGTTATTACCTTCATAATATCAGATAATACTCCCATTCTATCGTCAGATTTAACTCTAACCTCTGCAACATATGAAGCACCCTTTGACATTCCCCAACTTACATCTACAACTTTATTAGGGTCATAGTCAATTAAAGATTTTAAGTTACTACAATCAGTTCTATGTACGGACACTCCTCTGCCCTTTGTAATATATCCTTGTATTTCATCACCTGGTACAGGATTGCAACACCTTGCAAACCTAATCATAAGATTACTTTCACCTTTTACTGTAATTCCATAACTACTTTCATTCTTAGAAACCCTATCACTTTTTGCAATGTGCTCCTCAATATTTTTAGCTATTTCTTCGTCAGATTGCTTAACTTTGTCACCTAAATTTTCTTCTTTTAATCTAGATACAAAGGCAGAAGCAGATATGCTTCCTACTCCAACTGCAGCATAAATATCATCAGAATTATGTAAATTATATCTTTTTGCAAGTCTTTCATATGAATCACCCTTAGTGATTTCTGATAATACAACTCCTTGTTTTCTTAATTCTTTTTCAAGAAGTTCTTTACCTTTATTTATATTTTCATCCTTTTTAGCCTTTTTAAGCCAAGACTTTATTTTACTTTTAGCTTGATTACTCTTTGCTATATTAAGCCAATCCATATTAGGTCCCTTGGCTGATTGAGATGTAATTATTTCAACTATCTCTCCAGTCTTTAGCTTATAATCTAAAGGAACAATTTTTCCATTAACTTTTGCACCTATGCATCTATTTCCAACATCAGTATGTATTCTATAAGCAAAATCTATTGGTGTAGATCCACTTGCTAAATTTATAACCACACCTTTAGGAGTAAATACAAATATTTCATCAGAGAAAAGATCTATTTTAAATCCTTCCATAAATTCTTCAGCATCTGATGTTTCCTTTTGCCACTCAAGCATATCTCTAAGCCAAGCAAGCTTCTTCTCAAAGCCCTTTTCTTTATCTTCACCTGCATCACCTTCTTTGTACTTCCAGTGAGCAGCAATACCATATTCAGCAGTTTTATGCATGTCAAAAGTTCTTATTTGTATTTCAAATGTTTTTCCTTGTGGTCCAATTACAGTTGTATGTAAAGATTGATACATATTTGGTTTAGGCATTGCTATATAATCCTTAAATCTTCCTGGTATTGGTTTATATATAGTATGAACTATACCTAAAACACCATAACAATCCTTTACTGAATTTACCAAAATTCTAATAGCTGTTAAGTCAAAAATTTGTTCTATGGTCTTACTCTTATTAACCATTTTTCTATAAATACTATAAAAATGCTTTGGTCTTCCTTCAATATCAGAATCTATTCCAGATTCCTCTAAATTCTTATATAAATCATCAATTATACTAGAAATATACGCTTCTCTCTCTACTCTTTTTTCTGCAATTTGTCTTACTAAATCATAGTATTCTTCTTCATGTAAATATCTAAAAGAAAGGTCTTCTAATTCCCACTTAATCTTAGACATACCAAGTCTATGGGCAAGAGGTGCATATATATCTAGAGTTTCTTTTGCTTTAAGCTTTTGTTTTTCTTTAGACATGAACTTTAAAGTTCTCATATTATGTAATCTATCTGCAAGTTTTATAATAATAACCCTTATATCTTTAGCCATTGCTAAAAGCATTTTTCTAACATTATCTGCTTGCTGTTCTTGTTTACTTTTATACTCTATTTTACCAAGCTTAGTTACTCCATTTACTAAACTTGCAATTTCCTCATTAAACATATCAGACATTTCTTTATAAGTACAATCAGTATCTTCTAACACATCATGTAATAGTCCTGCCGCAATAGTATTTGTATCCATACCAAGCTCCGCAAGAATTTCTGCCACATCAATAGGATGAATTATATAGGGTTCACCTGATTCTCTCTTTTGAGATTTATGAGCTTCACTAGCAAAGTTATAAGCTTTTTCTATTATATCTATATCAACGTTTATACAATTGTCATTAATCTTTTTTATTAAGCTCTCAATCATAAGGCTTACTCTCCCCTAGCTATTTATTTCTAAAATCAATGGCTGGTTTATACTAACCAGCCATTCTTAATAAATATTATTATATATTATTATCCTATCTTTTTCAACAAATTAAAACTCGTAATCAACTAGAGACATTACATCATATCCTTGTAATTTTTCTCTTCCATTTAGACCTGTAAGTTCAATAGCAAAATCTAAAGCTACTACTTCAGCACCAACAGTTTCTACTAGCTTAGCAACTGCTTCAATAGTTCCTCCTGTAGCTAGAAGATCATCTACTATTGCAACCCTTTGACCTTTTTTTATTGCATCTTTATGAATTTCTAAAGTATCATTACCGTATTCTAAACCATAGTCAACAGATACTGTTTCACATGGTAGTTTTCCTGGCTTTCTTACTGGCACAAACCCAACACCTAGAGCATAAGCTACTGGAACACCAAAAATAAAGCCTCTAGCTTCTGGTCCTACTATTAAATCAACGTTTTTATCCTTTAAGTGTTCTACAATTTTATCAATTGAGCACTTTAAAGCTTCTCCATCACCAATTAAAGTAGTGATATCTTTAAAGCTTATACCTTCTTTTGGGAAACCCTCTACCACTCTAATACTATCTTTTAAATTCATACTGCTTCCTCCAAAAATATTATTTATATAAAAATCGCCTATTCTACTTTATCAAAGCGTAAATTATTTACTACTCTTCAGGCTTTTTTAAGTTATATAAGTATTTAGAAATTTGTTCAGCTCTATCCTTATCATTTGTTATTAATAATTCAAGTATAATACGTGCATTATTAACCATTCCTACAGTGCTTCCTGCTGGAGTAATAAGTTCTATGATCTTAACGATGCTATTATCATCCAACTCTACTATATTATTTAACTCCATAACAGCCCTTAAACCATAGTTATTAGTATTAATTAAAAACTTTTTCCCCTCTTTTATTATAACTCCGTTTTCACCTTTAAGAGGTACTTTTGCCCAATGTGCACCTATTAAAATCAAATCTAAATATTTATTAATACTCTTTAGATTATAGTAGATTGCAATAGCTTGCATTAGCTTAAAAGTTAACGCACTTAAAGACAGGTTCTTATACCTGTACTGACACCCCTTTTGGTTCGGATTTATATAGACATAGCTTCTTTCTCTAACTGTCTTTTTATTTTGTAAAACAATTAGATCTATATCAAGCTCATTGCAAAGCTTTACCTCACTCTCCGACTTCAAATCAACTCCAAGTGTTATAAGTAAATCAGCTCCTAAAAAATCAATATCATTTTTTATATTATTGCAATCTATAGATTTTTTAGCATCTTCCTCTTCATATATAAGATATTCAACATCCGCATTTAAATACATTAAAATTAAACTTAAGGATGCAATAGAACATATTCCATCTACTGAAGACACACCATAAATAACAATCTTTTTTCTATTATTTACAGCGTAAACTAACTTTTCAATCGCTTTATTCATATGTCTAAGTAAAAAGGGATTATATCCAGTTATATAATTTGGACAATAAATACTCTCCCAAAACTTACGCATGACTTACTCCTCCATAAAATAAGAAAACAACTATATTATAGATGAAAACAGTCATAATATCAAACCATTTTTTTAAGTATTTACACGCACACTACAAATTGTGCTTTCTATTTTTTTTATTCTACATATAGTATGTGTTTTTATGATAATTTAATTAAATATAAATCACATTCTTCAAAATGGTAAGGTGGATATTTATTTTTCTCCTTCCGTGGCAAGCTCCAAATAACATAAAAATAAATATCTATCCCCTTAATAATAAAGGTAAGAAAACAATAAAAAAAGTTTTCAACCTACTTTAGGCTGAAAACTTTTTTATTATTTAGATTTTTTCTTTTTTTCTGTAACAAGTACCCATAAAGAAGGTGCTATAAATACTGACGAGAATAATCCTGAAATTATACCAATTATTATTGGGAGAGAGAATCCTCTTACAGTAGGTACAAATATATACACAGCTACTATAGTAAATAAAGTAGTTAATGTAGTATTTATTGACCTTGCCATAGTTTGAGTTACACTTTTGTTAGCAACTTCTGCTGCAGAAGTTCTTCCCGATAGTTTTAGGTTTTCTCTTATTCTATCAAAAATTACTATTGTTGCATTTATAGAATAACCTACTATTGTTAATACTGCAGCTATAAAAGGTGAATTAATAGAAATACCAAACACTGCAAATACACTTATAGTTATTAATAAGTCGTGCGCTAAGGCTATTAGTGCAATAACACCAAACTTAAATTCAAATCTTACTGCTATATATATAAGCATAGCTACAAATGCTATAGCTAAGGCTTTTAAAGAATTGACTCTTAATTCCTTACCTATAGAAGCTCCAATCTCCTCTTGAGATACAATAGCATTTTCTGGCATCTTATATTTTTTCTTTAATTCTTCTACTAACTTAGAAACATCTTTGCTCTCAAAATTCTTTGATTTAATTTCATACTCATTATTTTCTGCAGTATTTGTTACTGCATCAGATGCAAATCCTTTAACTATAGAGTCTACATCCTCTTTATTGTACTCTTCATCAAACTTTAAAATTATATTAGTTCCACCTTCAAAATCTATTCCGAAGTTTAAACCTTTAGTAAACATAGCAATTAACCCAATTGCTATTATAATAGCTGAAATACTAAACCATATCTTCTTTTTTTCTACAACCTTAAGCATAACTCTCTACCCCCTCTTCACTCTGAACTGAGATAGTTTTGTTAGTAATCCCATTTCTACAGCCTTATGCATAAAGAATTTAGTAACAATCAATGCTGTAAATAAACTTACTACTATACCTACTAGTAAAGTTATAGCAAAACCTTTTACTGTTCCTGATCCTAGGAAGTAAAGTACTAAAGCTGCTATGATAGTTGTAATATTGGAATCCATTATTGATGATGTTGCATTTTCAAATCCCTTTTCTACAGCACTTCTAATTGACACACCTTTTTTAAGCTCTTCTCTTATTCTTTCAAAGATTAGTACATTAGCATCTACAGCCATACCTATGGTCAATAGAACTCCTGCAATTCCAGGTAAGGTTAATGTAACACCTATCTCACCAAATAAGAATAATATTAATGCAATAAATAATGTTAGTGCTAAACAAGCAATAGCTCCTGGTACTCTATAATAAATAATCATAAATACAAAAATTAGTCCTATACCAATTAAAGCTGCTTTTAAAGCATTTGGAAGTGCTTCTTCTCCAAGTTGTGCTCCTACAGTTTTTACTGAAGCTGCCTTTACAGTAACAGGTAAAGCTCCTGCATTAATTAATCCTGCAAGTCTCTTTGCATCATCTGCACTTTTGCTTCCTGTAATTACCGCAGAACCATTTGTTATTACGCTATTTACCGTTGGATTTGTTAAAACTTCATCATCCATATTAACCGAAATTGATTGACCTAAGTACTCTTTAGTTGCATCAGCAAACTTTTTAGTTCCTTCTTCATTTAATTCTAGTGCAACTTGTGGCAATCCATTTTCATCTGATGTTGCTATAGCCTTATTTACGTCTTGACCAGTTAAGATAACATCCCCTTTTGGAGATTTAAATGTTAACTCACCAGTTTTTCCCAAACTTTCTACTATTTTCCCCGAATCAACTTGTGCTGGAATATCAATTCTTATTCTTCTATCCCCTTCAGTTGAAACTACTGTTTCTGCTACCCCTATTTTGTTTACTCTTAGAGATAATTGTTCTTTTGTTTTCTCTAAGTCTTCCTTGCTTACTTCTTCGTCTTGAATTTCCATAACAACAGAAACACCACCTTGAAGGTCAAGTCCCTTTGTTATAGTTTCCGAAAACGGTTTAATTCTCCACCCTGCAACTTCAGCTCCTTTATAACCTAAAAAAGCAAATAAGATTATAGCTAAAGTACAAAGTATAAATAATGCTGAACTTTTGCCCTTTGTCTTCATTTTTATCCTCCTCAGTACTAGGTTCGAATTTCACATTGTATTTTTACATTATAGCATATTGGTAATATATATAAAAGATTTTTTACAGATTTATCCCTAGTATTCCTGCTATAGTGCCAACTCCAAAACAGCCTATCAACTTATATATTTGTGTTATATCAAAAGCAAAACTTCCATTTATAACAGAGCTAAACACAAATATAAATACAAAGAAAAGTAAACCTACTATACCACCAGTAAGCCATCCCCTTTCTCCATTGTTTCTTGCTGCAAGGACTGCACCTATAACAAGAGAAACTACTGTTATTACTGTAAAAATAATGCTATATATATTATCATTCAGCTCAAATTTAATCATAGCCAAAGATAATATTAACATAAGCATAAATGTTAATAGCACTGCACCAATCCAACCCTTTAAAACTGATTTTACAAAACTTCTATTTTCATCCATATAAAACACCCCCTGATACTAAATTTTATGAAGTATCAAGGGGTACTATTCTAGTCTTCTTTATATATTTTATTTGCTATTGCATTTTTAGTCATTTTTAATCTTGCTCTATCTGGACCTGATTCAAGAACCATGTTTTCTCCATCAAGAGAAATTATCTTTCCTATTATTCCACCTCTAGTCATGATTTCATCATTAACTTGTAAGTTATCTAACATTTGCATATATTGCTTTTTTCTCTTCTTTTCTGGTAATAGTAGTACTAAATAAAATACTACAAATACTATTAGCATAGGTGCTAGTGATGCTATTATCTCCATTTTTTATTTCCTTCCTTCCCTTTTGTAAAACTGACCTTATGAATGCCAATTCAACATCCTTTTAAAGTAGTTTACAATTCTTTATTATCTTTGTCAATATTAAGCTTTAATGTTCCACTCTTTTAGCTTTTGCTCTTTAAACTCTTTGTAATAGCCCCCATCAATAGCTGCTCTTATATCTTCCATAAGCTTATTATAGAAATATAAATTATGTAATACACATAATCTCATAGCAAGCATTTCTTTAGCTTTAAATAAGTGTCTAATATATCCTCTAGTATAACTCTTACAAGCTGGACATTGACAACCTTCATCTATAGGTCTCTTATCTAATTCAAACTTTGCATTCATTAAATTAATCTTACCATCTTTAGTGAATACATGCCCATGTCTACCATTTCTAGCAGGAAGTACACAGTCAAAGAAGTCTACCCCTCTATCAACAGCCTCTAAGATATTAGCAGGAGTTCCTACTCCCATTAAATATATTGGCTTATCCTCTGGAAGGTATGGTACAACAGCATCTATAATTTCATACATCTCTTCATGAGTTTCTCCAACTGCTAAACCACCTATAGCATATCCATCTAAATCCATCTTAGCAATAGTTTTGGCATGTTCTATTCTTATATCCTTAAATGTTGCTCCTTGGTTTATACCAAATAACATTTGTTCCTTATTAATCGTTTCTGGAAGTGAATTTAATCTATCCATTTCCACCTTGCATCTTTCAAGCCATCTAGTTGTTCTTGCTACTGACTTTTCAACATATTCTCTTGTTGATGGTATTGGAATACATTCATCAAAAGCCATGGCTATGGTTGATGCAAGATTACTTTGAATTTGCATTGATTCTTCAGGTCCCATAAATATTTTCTTACCATCTATATGTGAACTAAAATAAACTCCTTCTTCCTTTATCTTCCTCATTCCTGATAAAGAGAAAACTTGGAATCCACCTGAATCCGTAAGTATTGGTCTATCCCAATTCATAAATTCATGTAATCCACCCATTTTATATACAACCTTATCACTAGGTCTTAAATGAAGGTGATATGTATTTGAAAGCTCTACTTGGCATCCTATTTCCTTTAAATCCATTGATGATACAGCGCCCTTTATTGCTGCTAATGTACCAACATTCATAAATACTGGTGTTTCTACTGTTCCATGAGGCGTAACAAATCTACCTCTTCTTGCTTTTCCATCCTTCTTTAGTAAAGTATATCTCTTTGACAAAAAATTCACTCCTTATTTTATAAACATTGCATCTCCAAATGAGAAGAATCTATACTTTTCTTTAACTGCTTCATTATAAGCATTTAATACATGCTCTTTTCCAGCTAAAGCTGATACTAACATAATAAGTGTTGATTCTGGCAAGTGGAAATTTGTAATTAGGTTATCTATAGTTTTAAACTTGTATCCTGGATAAATAAAAATATTTGTCCATCCAGTTTGAGCTTTAACTAATCCATTATCATCTGCAATAGTTTCTATAGTTCTTGTAGATGTTGTTCCTACCGATATTACTCTATTTCCTCTTTTCTTTGTATCATTTATTATTTGTGCATTTTCTTCATCTAATACATAAAACTCAGAATGCATATCATGACTTTCTATATCTTCAACCTTTACTGGTCTAAAAGTACCTAAACCAACATGTAAAGTTACATACGCAATATTTATTCCCTTATCTTTTATCTTTTGTAATAATTCTTCTGTAAAGTGAAGCCCAGCTGTTGGCGCTGCTGCTGATCCCTCTTCTTTAGAATATACAGTTTGATATCTTTCTTTATCTTCTAGTCTTTCATGAATATATGGTGGAAGTGGCATTTCTCCTAAGGAATCTAAAACCTCTTCAAATATTCCTTCATAGAAAAACTGAACTATTCTATTACCATTTTCTAAAACTTCAACAACTTCTGCCTTTAATTTACCATCACCAAAAGTAAATCTTCTTCCTTCTCTTGCACTTTTACCAGGCTTAGCTAAGCATTCCCACTTATCTCCCTCTAATCTTTTTAGAAGTAAGAACTCTATTTTACCACCTGTATGTTCCTTTTCTCCTATTAGTCTAGCTGGCAAAACCCTAGTATTATTTAGTACTAAAGTATCTCCCTTATCTAGATAATCAATAATATCATAAAATCTCTTATGTTCTATCTCTCCAGTTTCTTTGTTTAAAACCATTAATCTAGATGTATCTCTCTTTTCTAGAGGATGTTGTGCAATTAACTCCTCTGGAAGATAAAAATCAAAATCAGATACCTTCATATCCTTCACTTCTCCTAACTATTGAAAAAACTTTTTTGTCCTTCATGTACATTTTTCTTATTCATTGCTCTTCCTAAGTGCTTATATGCTTTTTCTGTAGCAACTCTCCCTCTAGGTGTTCTAACCATAAAACCTCTTTGAAGAAGATAAGGCTCATAAACATCTTCAAGGGTTCCAAGTTCCTCACCTACAAAGTAGGATAATGTTTCAATTCCAACAGGGCCTCCTCCAAAATTATCTATTATAGCCTCTAAAATTTTATTGTCAACCCTATCAAAGCCTTCATTGTCTACCTCTAAAAGTCCTAAGGCTTCTCTAGCCTCTTTTAAGCTTATTAAGTTATCTGAATATACTTCTGAATAATCTCTAACTCTCTTTAATAGCCTATTTGCTATTCTTGGTGTACCTCTAGATCTTCTTGCTATTTCTATAGCTCCTTCTTCTGTTATGTTACATCCAAAAACTAAAGCACTTCTAATTACTATCTCCTTTAATTGTTCCACTGTATAATATTCCATAGAACATAATACACCAAATCTATCTCTAAGTGGAGATGTAAGCATTCCTATTCTTGTAGTTGCTCCAATTAAAGTGAACTGTGGCAAATCCAACCTTATAGATTTTGCTGCTGCTCCCTTGCCTATAACTATGTCAAGTGCATAGTCCTCCATTGCTGGATAAAGTATTTCTTCTACACTTCTATTTAGTCTATGTATTTCATCAATAAATAAAACATCGTTATCTTTAAGAGATGTTAAAATAGCTGCCAAGTCCCCTGCTCTCTCAATTGCAGGTCCTGAGGTTATCTTTAAATCTCCCCCCATTTCCCTGGCAATAATATTAGCCAAAGTAGTTTTACCTAGTCCTGGAGGTCCATATAAAAGAACATGGTCTAAAGCTTCCCCTCTTTTTTGAGCTGCTTTTATAAATATATCTAGTCTCTCTTTAACCTTATCTTGACCAATATATTCACTTATTTTTTGAGGTCTAAGACTTAATTCTCCCTTTGAATCTTCCTCTAACTCGGCAGGAGTAATTATTCTTTCCATATTTCATCCTCCTATCCCATTAATACTTTTAAACATTCCTTAATAACATTTTCTACAGTATCATTCTTATTAACCTTCTTTAATGCTAACTCAGCTTCTTTTTCGCTGTATCCAAGAGCTAATAAAGCTCCCATTACTTCGCTTAAAGTTGATGCATAGTTATTATCCTCATTAAAGTCATTATCCATATCCATTTGTTCTTTATCAATAACCATATCTTCCTTCTTAAGCTTATCTTGAAGTTCTAATATGATTCTTCCCGCTGTCTTTTTACCTATTCCAGGTGCTCTACATATATGTTTTTCATCACCCATCATTATTGCATACTTTAAGTTAGTTACTCTACTTATTGATAATAAAGAAAGAGCCGCCTTAGCCCCAACCCCATTTATACTTAGTAATAACTTAAACATCTGTAATTCTTCTTTACCTATAAATCCATAAAGACCTATAAAATCTTCTCTAACTATTTGCTCTACATAAAGCATTACTTCTTCACCTGATTTTGGCAACTCCGCCATAGTAGCTCCTGAAGTAAATATTTTATATCCAATTCCATTGTTTTCAACTACTATATAATCTTTATTTATACCTATATACTTACCTTTTATATACTCGTACATTATTTATTCCTCCGAAATCATAGTGAAAGTATGTTCCCCTAATACTTTATCATTTAAGCTATAATCTTTCAAGGACTTAAAAACATAATAAAGGTGTGAATCATTCAATTCACACCTTTATTTGTAATAGTTTCACTATATATTAAAGAAGTATTAAGCTATATTAACTTATGCCTGTCAAATCTAATTTTGCATCTTCTTTTGTGTCGTATACATATTGATACTTTTTAATAGCCTCTTGGTCTAATGGTTTTAAATCGGTGAATTTTGCTCCATTCCTATAGACATCAGCTTTTTCATCTTCAATCTCTAATTCACCCTTATCATTAGACTTATATATTGCTAAGTACCCTTCATATTCTCCAATATAATATTTATTTGGTTCTAGCTCAGATTTTAAGTCCTTATTATAATATACTGTATCCGATGTACTTACATCAAAAGTATATCCATATTGACTTAAAACCTCTGTTAACTCATCCTGAGTAATGCTTCCTTCTAATCCATATTCATCAATAACTTCATCTAAGGTCTTTTCAGCCTCTCTACTACCATTTTTTTGTAATACCACTTTAACATTATCACTTAGATACTTATTACTTGCATTGGCATTTGTAGATGTTTGATTAGTATCTTGCCCTTTGTTTTTGCTTTTTATATATATATCAGTAGCCATATAACTAATTAAGAAAATACTTGTTAATGCCAGTATACCTAATATTATTTTTTTGCTTCCTTTTTTCATTATAATCAACTCCCTATAAGCAATTATTGCCTGAAACTCCATTTAGTATTCATAAACTAAAACTTTTTATACAATATAATAAATAATTTAAAATAAACTAACCATTTCTTAATAGTTTTCATAAAATACTTAATTAGAAGAACTAATTTGGGAGATGTCTGTATTGGAGAATAATTATAGGGATTTTAAATGTACTTATTACGAGCCACAATTTCCTGCTCAACATCAAATGATTCAACCAGGAATAGAATCCATAATGCGCCCTCTTCCTATCTTTGATAACCCTAATTATAAAGGTAGTGATAAATTAAGAGGAAAAGTAGCACTTATAACTGGTGGAGACAGTGGTATAGGTCGTGCTGTTGCTGTAGCTTTTGCTAAAGAGGGGGCAGACCTAGCCATTTCTTACTTATATGAAGAAGATGATGCTAAATACACTAAAGCCTATGTTGAAGAATATGGTGCAAGATGTTTATTAATAGAAGGTGATATATCTTCAAAAGAGTTTTGCCATAAAATTATAGATAGAACCATAAAGCACTTTGGTAAACTGGATATATTAATTAACAATGCAGGTGTTCAAGTTCCTCATGATAATGGAATAGAATGCATATCACAATATCAGCTAGAACTTACTTATAAAGTTAATATTTTTCCCATGTTTTATCTTGTACAAGCTGCCCTTCCTCATTTAAAATCAGGCTCAGCTATTATTAATACTGCATCTGTAACTGCATATAAAGGTCCAGAAGACTTAATTGATTATGCCTCTACAAAAGGAGCCGTTGTAACTTTCACACGCTCACTATCAAATTCTCTTATCAAAAAAGGTATACGTGTAAACGCAGTTGCCCCTGGTCCAATTTGGACCCCTTTGATTGTTTCAAGCTATTCAGCAGATAAAATGGCCACCTTTGGTCTAGATGTTCCCATGAAGCGTGCAGGCCAACCTTATGAACTTGCTCCAACATACGTTTATCTTGCATCTGAAGACTCTTCATATGTTACAGGGCAAGTTTTACATGTTAATGGTGGAACTATGGTAGATAGCTAATATCTTATTTTTTAGGATTAAACAAACTTTATTAACATTAGAATCTCTTTAAGCTATCCACAATTTAATTTCGATTATAATTTCCTAAAGAATAAAAAAGCTGAGGTACTCTCCCTCAGCTTATTATTTCTTTTCCTTTATAAAGCTCCTTATAGATAAAACTACATAACCTAGTGTACAAGTCACCATAATATGTAATCCTAGTGCTGCAAGGTTATAGGCTTCATTATTTATGTACACTGTTTTATCAAACAAGAAAAATATAGTTAATAAACACACTACACTAGATAGTACTAAATTAAATCCTCTACTATATAATTTACCTGTTAGCTTAGTAAATAGTATAAAAGCAAGTGGAATTAATATTATCCACCCTTGTTGCTGAAAGCCATTATAACTTATAGAATCTAGCTTTACCCAATCCATAAATAAAGACATTATACCCGCTATAAAAAACACTATATATACTTTATTTTCCTTAGATATATTCTTGAAATCCATATCTTCCCCCATAAATTGTACTTTATGAGAATTATATTACATTTCAGTGGTTCTATCAAACAAATTAGTATGTACCTTTTTCATATTCTTTATAAAAGTCTTCCGTTTCTTTATTTTCTTGAGATTTTTCATCTTCTAAATAATAATCTTGTTTTTCTTCATCCTCTAAGAATTCTTCCTCTGGTGGAACACCAAATTTCATATATTCTGGCTCATCCATCTTATTAACAGCTTCTACAGTTGGTTTATTTATAAAAACTAAGGTTCCACAAAAAAATAATAAAAGTACAACAATTCCATCAATCACAATTCTTATTTTTTCTTTTTTCATAATCTAAACTCCTAAAATAATATTTTGCTTAGTGTGTGCAACAATTACTAAAAAAATACATATGGAGTATCTTTAGATATAAAAAGGGTGGGTGGATATTTATTTTGCTCCTTCCGGTGCAATCTCCAAGTCACATCAAAGCAAATATCCCCCACCCCTACTAAAGGTAAGGAAATTATAAAATTATTATCCTTGATTTTATATTTTCCTAAAGAATAAAAAAGGGCTGCGCACTAATTATATAGTGCCACAGCTCACTTAAAAAACTTTATCATATTCTATTTACTACTAGACTTTTCTCTGCTCATTAATATAATGGTTACTCCACTTAATACAACTAGAGCAAGTACTAATAGTCCCAAACTTTCATCTCCTGTTTTAGGTGGATTTGATGACTCTGTTTTATCATCTTCAATTTCATCATTACTCCCACCATTTGGAGTTTCTTCTTTATCTTCAAGACCATTAATCGCCTTCTGAAGCTTATCTATTAATTCTTCCAATTCATCACTAGAAGTAATTCCTTCATTAACTTCTGCTTTTACTTCATCTAATACTTCTAGGAATTTGACCTTACTTTCTTCTGTTTTATTGGATAAGTCAATATCTTCTGCTTCTTTTATTAAATCTAATAATGACTTGATATCTAATTCAGGCTCCTTTGAATTTTCTACTGTAAGAGTCTTAAACTCCATCATACGTTTATTTTCATGGATTATTCTTACAATGATCTCATCTCCATTTTCAACTACTGTATCTACACCTTGTGATATTTCATTAAGTCCATTGTTATTACGCTTCATAACTGTTATTTCTGCATTTACATCATTAGCATCTGCCTTAACTGAAATTTTATTAGTCTTGTTACCTAAATCAACTTTCTCTTCTGAAATATCTAGAGTACTTCCATTAACATCAATTTTATTAAATCCTTCTAAAATGTCCGCATAACGCATAACATGAACACTATGAACATCTTTAGTTACTCTATCCTTAGCAACAGCTTCAAAATCAATACTAACTACTCCATTATAAACAGGAACAGTAACCTTTGCATTATTTCCATTCTGAACCACTTCATAATTTATTCCATGGTCATAATTCTTTGCTAAAAGCTTGTCTGTACCTTCTGATAATTTAACATTAAATGTTATAGAATTATCTTTTTTATTAGTATTAATAAAGGAATTTTTGCTTGATATATTAATTTCACCATATCCAACAGCATTAATTGACTCAATTCCTGCTTTGTTACTTTTTATTTTCTCTAATTTAATAGTTCCAAAATCGCCACTAACTGTATCCTTACCTGTAACATCTATTACTGACTTAGTATTATTATCATAGTTTATTAAATATAACTTTGTTAACTCCTCTGGTATAGTAATGGTATCTCCATCAACTATTTTTATACCATTTAGATAAAAGCCTTTTTGAGATTGTGGCTTATAATTAAATGTTTTACTAATTACATTTGAATATTTACCACTAGATAGTTGCGATACCGCAAACACCTTATACTCTCCATTTTCTGTAGCTTTAAAGCTATTTCCACTTACAACATATGTGTTATTACCAGGCTCACTAACTATTAACATATTATTACCTTTATGAGTTGAATCAAAGCTAATATTAATATTATCATTACTATCAGATGAATGACTTAAATTAGAAATTACAAACTTAGAATCATCATTAGTCATAATTGGTAATGAATCCTTCAGTAAAACTTCATCAATATTTCCTTCTCCTAATTTAATATCTGTAACTGTAACATTTTTATTAGTTTGTCCAGCTCCCCAACATGCAACTGCAAGCTTAAGATCATCTCCAAAGCTTGATATATCAACGCTTTGTACCTTATTCCTCTTGCCATCAACTATAGAATATAAATTAACTGTTTTGCCTTGCTTTTCTATTGCAAAAGTTGCTTTTTTAATTTCATTTTCACTAACATCCCCTGTTGCATGCTCACTTCCTATAGCATTAACTTCATGAACAGTTCCAAATCCATCAGCATGAGCACGTTTACCTACAGATAAATAGTTATTACGATCAACAGTTCCATTTGCATTCTTTTTCATAATTAAGAAATATGCTGAGTCCCAGTTATTTGCCATACGTCCTGGTAATCCATCAATTGTTACTAACCCTGTAAAATTATTAGTATCAACATTTTCCAAATCAATAGTAACTAAATTATTTAATGTATTATCACTTCCCCACAAATCATTACCTGCTTTACGAGTTATTGTAATGCTATCATCTGAAGCAGTTGAATTACTATCTTTATCTTCAATATTTATTAAAGAGTTTAAAACCTTTTGATCATCTTTACCATTTACTATAGCAAAGACTATTTTTTCACTTCCCTTATATCTTACTGTAATTCTTGCTAAACCTGTTTTTAAACCATAAAAGGTGTTTCCTTCTAATTTTACAATTTGAGAATCATGAATTGTATATTCTACTTCACTTGGATTAATATCTTCTTTAAACTCAAAGCTTGTACCATCGTCTCCATCAATAGTAATTACCTCTGATTTAAATTCCAATTCATTCTCGAAAGTATTTTCAGAGCTTAAAACTGTTATTTCCTTCTTATTAGACTCAATAATGGTACCATTCCAAACATAATATGCAAATACCTCTGCTGTACCTTCTTTGTTTGCAGTCATCTTCCCATTACTATCAATACTTACCACTTCATGATTAGTTGATGCATATTGTATATTACTAACAACATCTGAAGGTTCAGTTTTTTCTCTATTATTTAGTACATTTAAATCATCTTTAAGCTTTAAATTTTTGCTATCCATCCCCTCAATTAATACATTCTTTCTTAATCCATCATCATAATAATTGTTTTCTACAACAACATTTTTACTATTTTTAAATTCTAATACATTAGCTACAGTTCCTGAATTAGATTCTGGACCTCCTGGTAATGATGTTGGACCAGTTACAACATTTCCATCATAAGTTAGTTCTAAATTGCTATTGTTACCTACATATAATTTGTTAGAACCTTCTATACTTAAATCAACACTTGGATCTAATCTATATATTTCATTATTTCTAAATGTTAGATTCTCAACACTTTCAGCACGTAAAGCCCCATCACTTTCTAAATAAAACTTATTTTCTTCAATCAAAATATTCTTATGAATAGGGTTGGATTCATCTGGTAATCCTCCACCTTTAGTTACTGGATGAAAATATATTGCTGGAGCATACTTCCACCAAGTACGACCTAAGCTACGTATTTTAAATGTATTATTTCTTATTTCTAGATCACGAATTGGACCTGATTCATACCATTCATCAGAGTCATTTGAGAAAAATAATGTTGCCATTGAAGGAGCTTCAAAATAATTGTCTTCAATAACTATCTTCTTACGTGATGTTGCTAAGATCATACGAGTAAATACATTTTTAAACTCGTTGTTTTTAATATAAATCTCTGGAGTATATGTTGCATTTTCAGCTACAAACTTTGGTTCATTTCCAACTTTCTCTGTTAAATAATCTGGTACTTCTTCTTCAAATTCAACAATCATCTCTTTAAGATTATCTTTTGATGGTCCTTCTACACTTTTTACTGTATATTCCTTTTCTTCATCTCTTGATTCTAGTGTATCACGACTATAAAATACCACCTTATCTCCTGGATGATATTGTGGAAATCCTCCTTGTTGATTATGAATATATTTTAATCTCAATGTATTGCTATCTAACTTTTCTTCAACACGAGTAAATGTCCCATGAATATTGATAGGATCATCATGAGTATTATTGAAGAAGGAATTTTTTATTTCTATCTTTCCCTTTGCACCTGAAATATGAATTCCATCAGCAAAGCTTGAAGTATTACGTCCTGTTTCAATATCTGTTTCCATACGTATACCATCAAAAGAAACGTTTTCTGCCATTTGAACTAAGAATCCAAATCCATGCATGTATGATATCTTTGTATTAATTACATTAATATCTTTGCTTTCCCATACAAAAGCACCAGCTGTTGGACGCTCAGCGTTTGATACTAATTGAAAATTCATTCCCTTTACAACTTCAAATGCTGGGTTTGAAGAGTATTTAATTCTAACTCTTGAATCATCTAGCTGCTCTATTGATTGTGCATTTGTAAATGGATTACTATTTGAATAATATGATCTTCCCATTAACTCTGTTGGATACTTTACTGATATACCATAATTACGATGATCATTTTTTTCTGTCCAATAGTACCCTCCATCAGATTTTTGTTCTGACTTCCATATAATATTCGCTCCTTGAATTTCATAATTAAGATATTCAGGAATAAAATAATCTATAGTCTTATTTTCATTATCATAATCAAGCACAGTCATCTCAGAAGTTGTAGGAATTTGATAATCTATATTTACATTTTTTACTGTTATATTCTCTGAGTGCATAATAGCTAAGGCCATCATATCACCATTAATAATAAACTGTGATCCATTTCCATCTATAGTTAAATTATTTTGGTTCTCAATTAAAATACCAATTGATTTGTTAGGAAAACGTACACTATCTGTATTTGATGTATGTACCTCTCTTACTGGAGCATTCTCTTTATGAATTTGATAAATACCTTTATCAAACTTTAAAGTAACCTTATCCCCATTCTCACCTATTTCCCTAATAGCTTCAAACATATTAACTAAAGCTTTAGCATTATCTTTTTCACCTGTTGAATCAAGTCCATAATCACTTGCATAAACTATGATTCCTTCATCACTTTTTTCCATAGCTTTTACTGATGAAATACTTACATTTGAAATAAGTACTGCTAGTACAGTAAAATAAACTATTGCTTTTCGAAATATACGTTTCATTTTTTCCTCCTTATGAGTTGATATTATTTTTACAGTAAAATTTAAAACTATCATCCTTTTAAAGAAAACGTTTTCTATTTTTACAATTTTATAGTATCATCTCATAATTTAAAAATACATATAAAATATTACTTAACATATATAAAAAACTAGGATTGCTTTAAAGCTAACCCTAGTTTATATATATATCTATTTAGAAAACACCTCACTATAACCACATCTTTTACATAACTCTTCTACCCTCTTTCTACAAGAGAAACCATCAAATATCTTTCTAGCTCTCTCTCCCTCAAGAATAGATTTTAAACTTTCATTATAAATATTACCTAAAGGTATATTCCCTTCCCCATCTAAGCAACATGGAACCACAGTTCCATCTACCAAAATTCCAAAATGATCTCTTAATCCGTGACAGAAGCCACTATCCCCTAATGGTTCAATCTCCATAGTTGGCCATTGAAATTTTTCTGCTCCATTTAAATATATTCTATCTTTTATCTTTACCCTTCTCTTTTCCTCTAAAACCTTCATTACATCATCTTCATATCCAAACTTCATATTGATAAGCTTGGTTATTTTCTCATTCAACTCATTTTCACCCTTGGTCTTCTCACCATCAAAATTCCATAATCTCATTGAACATATTATGTCTGTAGTTCTATTTACTTCATCTATAAAGCTTAAAACATCATTAAAATATTCTTCAAAAGTTATTTTACTATCATTAGCTTCAAAACTATGAAGTGAAATATTAACTTGTCTTAGAGACTTTGCATTGAGAAGTATTTCTTTATTCTTCTTTAAAAGGGTTCCATTTGTTGTTATGTTAACCTTTATACCCCTCTTATATGCCTCATCTAAAAACACTTCTAAACCAGGATTTAATAAAGGCTCACCCATAAGATGAAGATATATATAATCAGTGTATGGACTTACCTCATTAAGTATATGTACAAACTTTTCCTCATCTAAAAAGCTTTTTGCCCTTTTTGTTAAGGGGCAGAAACTACAACTTAAATTGCATACATTCGTTATTTCAATATAAACTCTTTTATACTTTTTCATTATTCTGTACCTACTTTTCAAAATTCTTAATTATACATTATTTTATAACACTAAGATATAAGAAATACAAACACAAAATTTCACTTGTATAATTTAAAATTCTGTGTTATTCTAATTGAGCAGTTGGTACAATAGTGCTAATTACTTGGGAGCTTAGTTTGTCTTTCGCCGGATGCTAAGCTCCCTTTTATTTTATGAATTTTTTATTCTCTCTTGTGAAAAACTACAGTGATAGTTATTTTAGGAGGGATTTTTTTGTTAGAGGAATTACTTAGTAATTATTTACCAGTTTTGATACATCTTTTAGAATTAATGGGAGTAATAGTAGTTGTTATAGGTGCTGTTTCTGCCTTTTATAAATATATAATGAGTATATTTTGTAAAAAGAAGTATCCAATTAAGTATACCTTTGCTAATAACCTAGCTATGGGGCTTGAATTTAAGCTAGCTGGAGAAATATTAAAGACTGTATTAATTAAAAATATAGATGAGTTATGGATAATTGCTGCTGTAAGTTTACTTAGAGGATTTCTTGCCCTACTTATCTATTGGGAAATGAAGAATGAAAAAAACGAAACCACCTAATAAAAGGGCTGTAACAATAGTACAGCCTTTTTATATTTCTTTAATTACCTTTCATTTCATCTATACATCGTTTACAAATTGCATTATGCTTGTCTCCTTGGTTTTTATCAACATAATAATCCGATAAGCTCTTCATCTTATGACACATCTTACACCTTTTTATAACCTTAGATCTTGACATTCTTTAACACCTCCCACTTTAAATCTATTCCTAATTATGTATATTTAGAATATTAGTTAACTAACACTATATTATTTAAGTAAATATATATACAAGAGGTAATAAACGGTATAATATATACTAAAGAAAGGAGTGGTTTCATTGAAAAAAAGAATATTATCCATTATACTTATATCTTTTTCTATGCTTTTATTTATGGGCTGTTCTGAAAATAATGTTGATAAAAATAACGAACAGAATCATGTTGAGGCCTCTTCACCAGAAACAGATATAAAAAATGAAGATAAAAAAGAAGATTTATCAGATTCAGATACAGGTAAAACTGAGGAAAAACAAAATTCTAATGTTTCAACACCTCCACCAGAAAACACTGGCAATAAGGTAGAAAAGCCACAAACAACTACTAAGGTAGAGAAAGAAGAAACACCTACAAAACCTAAAACTGTTTCTAAAACTTTAAGATTATACTTTCACGACCCAATGTCTGATAAAAAAATATATTTAAGTAAAAATGTTAATATAACTGACAATGCTATAGTAACAGCTATAATAAATGAATTTAAAAATCCTCCTAATTCTTCTTATGTATCCATAAACCCTAGTGCAGGAGTTTCTAGTGCAAAGGTAAATAAGGAGTCTAATCTTCTAACTGTAGATTTTAATAATTCAATTCTGACAAAAACTTTTGGTAGCGGAATAGAAGGATACTTTCTTCAAGGATTGGTTAATACTTTAGGCTATAATTTAGGTGTATCTAATGTTCGTATAACTATAAATGGAAAAGGGTACTCTTCTGGACATTTTGATTTAGGAAGCAGTGATTATTTTAGCGTAAACTACAACGGTTGGAATCCGACTAATTAAGTGTGGGATAGATATTTGTTTTAGTTGATTTTATATTTTATAATAATACCTTTTATTTATAGCTAATTAAAATTTTATAATTTCCTAGACGTCAAAAAAGATGTTGCAAAATAGTTTATTTGCAACATCTTTTTTTATTATTCCTCCCAACCTTCTGGGAATTCTGCATTATGGTAAACATCAGTTACATCGTCATCATCATCTAATAGATCTAACATCTTTTGGAACTTCTTAGCATCATCTTCATTAATTGCTGTATATGTATCTGGAACCATTTTTACAGCAGCTTCTAAGAATTCAATTTCTTCAGCTTCTAATGCTTCTCTAACTGTACCAAAATCTTCAGGTGTAGTAGTAACAACGAAAACTTCCTCTTCTGCTGCAAAATCTTCTGCACCAGCATCTAAAGCTAACATCATCATTTCATCTTCATCTCTATCTTCTTTTTCTATTACAATTTCACCTTTTTCTTGGAACATGAATCCTACACAACCTGTAGTTCCCATATTTCCTCCACCTTTAGTGAATGCACTTCTAACATTACCTGCTGATCTATTTTTATTATCAGTAAGAGTTTCAACAATTACAGCAACTCCACTAGGGCCATAACCTTCATATACAATTTTTTCGTAGTTTACTGAATCAAGTTCTCCTTCTGCCTTCTTAATAGCTCTGTTTATATTGTCATTAGGCATATTAGCAGCCTTTGCCTTTGCAATAACATCTCTTAGCTTTGCATTTGTATCAGGGTTAGCGCCACCGTTCTTTATAGCTAATGCTAATTCTTTACCTATTTTAGTAAATATCTTTCCTCTTTTAGCGTCTGCTTTACCTTTTTTGTTTTGAATGTTATGCCATTTTGAGTGTCCTGACATGCTTATTCCTCCTATCTTTATTTTTTATAAAACCTATAAAATTATATCATATACTTTTAGGAAATAAAAGAAGTGGTTATTCTATTCCTTTGTATAGCCTATTTCCTTCCTTAAAATATATACCTTCCTCACTTTTGTCAATTACTACTTTTCCATTTGTAGAATTAACAAATTCATTTTCTATAGTCTCTACAATACTTTTTTCAGTTAATATATGTACAGTAACTGAATCTGTATATTCTGTGTCTTCTATATGCCAATTATTTTGACCACATATATATTGTATCTTACCAAAAAGATCATAATCAATATTAGCAGATAGCTTTAAGCCTTCTACTTTTTCTACAACACCTGCAGCTTTTACAGCAATAGATGCCCCCTTAGTATAAGCTCTAGTTAACCCTCCTGCTCCTAAAAGAATTCCTCCAAAATATCTAGTTACAACTACTGCACAATCAGTAATTCCGCTCTTTTTCATTACCTCTAAAATAGGAATTCCTGCTGTTCCTTGAGGTTCACCATCATCTGAATATCTTTGAATCCCCATATTTTGACCTATTACATATGCCCAACAATTATGCCTAGCTTGCTTATGCTTATTCTTTATTTCAGCAACAAAGGCTTTAGCATCCTCTTCATTCTCAACTCTCTTTGCATACCCAATAAACTCTGATTTCTTTTCTTCAAAGGAATCTTCACCAAAATTTCTTATTGTTATATATGCCATGTTTCTAATTCCTCTCTTATTAATTTAAGTCCTTTTTTAATTTTCTCCTCATTTGTCTGAGAAAAGCCTATTCTAAAGGTTCTATCTCCATCACTCATATTTCTAAAGAACAATACTCCAGGTGTTATATAAACATTTTTCTTACTCAATCTTAAAAACAACTCTCTAGATGTAACTCTTTCATCTGCTATTTTAAGATAAAATGTAAGTCCTCCCCCTGGTTTGTTACAAGTAACCATATCACCTAGTTCTTCATCTATAAGTTTAGACATTAATTCATATCTTTTCTTATATTCAACATTTAAATATGAGATATTATCCTTCCATGCCCCATCTTTTATATATAACTCTAAAGCTCTTTGCATTAAACTTGATGTTGCAATATCTGTATTAAACTTAGAGTTTTGCATACTTTCCCTAAATATATTGGGAGTAACTATATACCCAATTCTTATACCTGGTAAAAATATTTTAGAAAAACTCTTTATATAAATAACCCTATCACTTCTATCAAGCCACTTAAATGGAATATATTCCACTGACTCTTCATAAATAAGCTCTGATAAATAATCATCCTCAATTATATAAAAATCATATTTTTCTGCTAGTTCAATAAGCTTTTTCTTCTTTTCCAAACTATAGCTTATACCTGTTGGATTTTGAAAATAACTCATAGTATAAAAACATCTTATTCTATTCTTTTTTAGTATTTCCTCAAAACCATCTAGATTTACTCCGTCCTTTTCCATCTCAACTTCAAATATATTAGCTCTTCTCCACTTAAATACAGAAAGAGCCCCCCCATAAGTTGGTTTTTCTACTATAACATTGTCATTAATATTTAATATAGCCTTAGATGCAATATCAATTCCTTGTTGTGCACCTGAAACTATTAATATACTCTCATTATCTATGCTATTATCCCAAAATACTTCATTAATAGTATATCTTAAATTTTCATATCCTAAAGCATTTTGTGAAATTAAAGCTTCTGCTCCATCTCTATCAAGAACCTTATTAATAATACTTTTAAACTCTTCTATAGGAAATACAACTTCATTATTTGTTTCCCCTGCAAAATCTATAGCATCCTTAGTATTTCCTGATGATAGTTTTCTAAATACTCTTGAATATTCCTTAGAAAAACTACGACGTACTTCTTTTACTTTTGCATAGGTTCCACTTCCAACCTTTTGATATGCAAAGCCATCATTTTGAAGTTTATTGTATGCATTAATAATAGTTACCTTATTAACCCCTAAATAATTTGTATATTCTCTTATTGTAGGAAGTTTTTCTCCATCTTCTATGTTCTTAGTTTCTATAAGCCTTTTTATATGATTAGAAATTTGAACATACTTAGGTATTTCTTCCTGAAAAATCACATTATAAATATCCCTCATAATATACCATCCAATTTTAAATTACTTTATGTGCATATACATTTTCATCAAGTATTAAATTACCTTCTTCATCATATAAAGCTCTACTTTTCTTAGAAATAACCTCTCTCTTTGCAAGCTCTTTTAATATATTTTCCATTTTTATATCAAATTCTTTAAACGCACTATATGAGCTAATTTCATAAGAATTCATATATTCGTATTCTTCACAAAGATAGTCTATTAAAGCGCTAGATGCCCTAACAATATTATCATCTAAAAACTTTTCTATATAATTTATAGTATCTTTAATAATTTTTTCATTTATAGCCTCCATAAACAACTTGTCTACTACTTCTTTAAAATTATTACTTAAGTTTGTAGCCATAACTAAAGAATCCTTTGTTACTGTGTATCCGTTTAAATTAATTAGTAACTTTGAAAAACTATCTAAAGTTCTAATTAAAACTTCATAGGAAGTTTTAAGCCCTCCATTTTGTAAATACTTTTTACTTATGCCTATATCCTTAAGAAGCTTTCCTAAATAAACTAAATTCCACACTTCTGTATGGGATGGCATAGTATATCTAGAATTATTGTAAGCTGAACTTATTTCATTATCTCTTGAAAATACTAATTTGGAATTACACAACAACTTTTTAGCAAAGCCCTTTTTTCCATCATTCTTATAAAGTTCTAGGAAAGAGTTTTTATTTAATATCTTTGTGTGAACTGGAACTTCCCTTACCTCTGAATAAACATCTCTTATTTTTTCAAAACCATCTTCATATATAAGAAACAAATCTATATCAGATTCTTCCCACACATCTCCAGATACAATACTACCAAATGTAAATAGTGCTCCAACCTTCTTATTTTTCTTAATTTGATTTACAACAGTTTGAAATGCCTTCTGTAATTCTAATACAGTTTTAGCCATATTTTCTCTCCTTTCCTTAAAATTATTTATTTACATTATATATTAAAACTCCCCCTTAAAAAAGTACCGAAACAATTTTATATTTTTAATAGGAAAATATAATAACCCCTTTAATTTATAACTAATTAAAATTTTATAATTGAAAAAGGAGAAATCCTTATAGAATTTCCCCTTTATTACTATTATTCAATTACCTTAGTTACATATTCTTCTGTTTTATTATAAACTTCCTCATCTACTTCCACCATCATATAAGTACCTTCATCCTTATAATCCTCTTCAAAAACTCTTCCATTTCTATGAAGGAATGATACTACATCACCTTTATGATATGGAATCATAAATTCAGCTTTAATTAGGCTATAAGGAAGCTTTTCTTCAATAAGATATAATAATTCTTCTAAATTTGTTCCTTCTTTTGCAGAAACCTCAATTATATCCTTGTATAGTGATTTTTCTCTCAGTTCATCAAGCTGCTCTTCTGAGGACATATCAACCTTATTTAATACTAAAATAGTTTCCTTTCCTATAGCTCCTAACTCTGAAAGCACTTCTTCAACAGCCTTAATTTGTTCTAAGGCATAAGAAGATGAAGCATCTACAACATGACATAAAAGATCTGAAAACACTACCTCCTCTAAAGTAGACTTAAATGCTTCTACTAAATCATGAGGCAACTTTCTTACAAATCCAACTGTATCAGTTAGGGTTATAAGCCCTTTATTTTTTAAGGTTATTGCTCTTGTTGTTATATCAAGAGTTGCAAAAAGCATATTAGCTTCAAATACTTTTTCCTTACCCTTACCTTCTTGAACTGCTGCTATATCACATAAAGCATTTCTTAAAGTAGACTTTCCAGCATTTGTATATCCAACTAAAGATACCTTTGGAATACTTTCTTTATTTCTCTTTTCTCTTTGGACTTCTCTCGTTTTCTTTATTTTCTTTAATTCATTATTTAAATCATATATGGTTTCATTTATATGTCTTCTATCTGTTTCAAGCTTCTTTTCTCCAGGACCTCTTGTACCTATACCACCACCTGTTCTTGATAACACTGTTCCAAGCCCTTGTAGCCTACTCTTTCTATATTTTAGTTGGGCAAGCTCTACTTGAATTTTAGCTTCTTTACTCTTTGCTCTTCTTGCAAATATCTCCAAAATAAGAGTTGTTCTATCTATTACCTTTGCACCAATTGCATTTTCTAAGTTTCTAACTTGAGAACCTGATAATTCATCATCAAAAATAACTACATTAGCTCTTTCAGTTTGTCTTAATGATGCTATCTCAAGTACCTTTCCTCTTCCTATATAAAAAGCTGGATCTATCTTGCTTCTTCCTTGGAAAACACTTTCTAATACTGGAATATCACAAGCTTCTGCAAGTTCTCTTAATTCTTCTAAACTTTCTCTTGTATCAGAACCAACAATTATAGCTTTTTCTGTATCATCTTCTATTACTTCATTTTCTTTTATTAATGATTCTACATATCTTACCTTATCTAAAATGTGTATTGAAACAAGCTCTTCAAAGGAAAGATTTTTCTTTTCTTCATAAGCTAATACATCATTAAATACTGTTAAAGTACCTAAAGAAAAATCTATAATATTCCCTTCAAATATCCCAACTGCTACAATACAATCAAGCTTTAACTTTAATAAAGCTGATAAATCTAATGCAGAAAGATTACTATATCCATTTGGATGTGTGTGAATTACTCTTGTCCCAGAAAGCTTACTTTCTCTAATATCTAATAAAGGTAACTCAACAGATGTTGAATCTCCTATTGCAACAGATGTAACTGTTCCTCTTCTATCAATAGCAACACTCACTTCTCTTTCAACTGCAGTAGAAACCCTAACCATAGTATCTATTATCTCTCTACTACATACTTCATCCTTCAAACTCTTCATTTTATATATTTTATCTAATTCATCTAAAAAGGTCTTTTTAATTCCTTCCGTATTTCCATTTATCATACATCAATCACCTCATGCCTAAACGTTATATAATTTATATTGTAGAAATTCCAACAAAATCAGAATTTCTTTATTATCTTACTTATCTTTATCCTATTTATCTTAATTAACTTTATTATCTCATTTATCTTCTTACCTCGTACCTAAACTATGCATAGCACTGCTTTTTACCTAGTACCTTCTCTTACCTTCCTAACTCTATCTTGGCAACTTTCATCTAATTTTATACTATTGGTAAACATATGTAAACATCATAAAATGTTACTCATTATCTTATTTTATGTAAAATAGTTGAAAGAATTTAAAAATGTATGTAATATAAATTAAGATAAGACTTTTTTAAGTATTAATTTGCACTTTAATTAGAGAGAATATAATTATAGTTAATTAAGTGGTACATAGTATTATTTTATGAGCGGAGGACAACCATGGAAAACAAAAAACGTAACATCCTTTTATCAAAGGAAACTATTGATAGTAGAATTCAAGAGCTTGGTAAAGAAATCACAAAAGATTATGAAGGAAAGAGCATATATGTACTTTCTCTATTAAGAGGAAGCTTTATTTTCACTGCTGATTTAGTTAGAGCTTTAGATACAAAAGTTAAAGTAGGTTTTATGACAACATCTAGCTATGGTCATAGTGAAAATAGTTCAGGAGAAGTTAAAATAGTTAGCGACATTCCTGATAACATTGAAGGATATGATGTTTTAATAGTTGATGATATTGTAGATACAGGATACACTATGGAATTTATCATAGAACATGTAAAAAAACTTGGTGCTGCATCAGTTAAGAGCTGTGTACTTTTAGATAAACCTTCAAGAAGAAAGGTTGATTTAAAACCAGATTACAGCTGTTTTGAAATTGATGATGTATTTGTAGTAGGCTTTGGTTTAGATTACGAAAGTTATTATAGAAATGTTCCTTACGTATTTAACTGGGAAGAATAATTATATAGCGTAAATAATTATGGAATAGCATTTATACAAGTTATAAATGCTATTCCATTTTTTAATTTATATAAGAAGAGCTCATTTTATTATTGGAATACTTTTTGTAAGCCTCTTTTAAAATTTCTTTTCACTTATTACCCATATTTATATATTCTTATACTTATATATTGTTATATTTATAAGTTTTTAACTTTTTAAAATGGCTAAGTCCACTGTGAAGCTGTAGATTTTTTTACCTAAGTTTCCTATAAAGCAAAAAAAGGAGAATGGATATTTATCTTTCTCCTTTAGCACAAGCTTCAAGTCACAGAAAAATAAATATCCATTCCCTTCATACTAGAGGTAAATTTATTTATTCATTAGATATTTTATTTTTTATCTTTACTTATTGCCACCGCCTAAATCTATAGCAGTATTTGGTGTCTTTCCAACAATAATTGTTTCAGCCACAGGTATCTGACAAGTAACAACTTGCTCCTTACTATTTAGAGGTATTTTCATCCTTACTCTAGCTTCAACATTTAAATAAATTTTATGTCTTGTCTGATTAATCCCTGCGCTTTCAAATTTAGATTCATAAGATACCTTCATATTTCCAATTGGATCAATCTTTACATTTATGTCAGGACCAAATTCATAGAAGGCACTATTGTCTGTCATCCATCCAAGAGGTACCTCAACCCCTACCTCCCCCATTTTCTGAAGTTCTTCATTGCATCTTATCGAAAGCCTTGAAGTTAAATAATTTAGTTTAACAGTATTAGCTCTAATCATATTGATATTACCTTCATTATCTTTATCTATTATGATCATCTCATCATAATTAAATTCTTCATCAAACAGTTCCATACTTGTTTTACTTATACACTCTACTGTATCAGCTTTAATTGAACTTTCTGCCACCTGTAACACTGCAGGATAAATCCTCTTATCATATAAAATTATTGAAAGAATAAAAACTAATAATATGGAAATAATAACCAGTATGATAGGCTTAAATTCCGTTTTTTTAGGTTTAGTATAATAGTTCATATATCACCTTATTGTTGAGTTATTGATTTACTCATATTATAATTATGCTATAATAGCATTTATTATTATTAAATCAATTTAATTTAGGAGGAACTGATGGCAAATAAAAATAATTCAAATAAAAATAAAAAGACCTCACAGGGACCATCTAAATCAGGTAGTACTTCTAAGAAAAAGACAGCTGCTACTTCAAAAGTAAGTCAAGCTTCTCAAAAAAGTACTACTGTAAAACCTTCTAAGAATAGTAAAGGTAAAGTTGTTAACAAAAAGAAAAAAATAATAAAAAGAGTATTTTTAGCTTTATTATTCTTATTCTTAGCCCTATTTGTTATAGGTTTAGGATATGTCTTCGCTATTATCAGTAGTGCCCCACCACTAGATGTTGATGCTGTAAAAAATTTAAGCCAAGCTTCAGTATTATACGATCGAGATGGGGAGTTTATGGATAATGTCCATTCTGATATAGATAGACAAATCGTAGATGGAGATAAAATACCTAAAAATTTAAAAAATGCCTTTGTAGCAATTGAAGATGAAAGATTTTATAAGCATCCTGGTATAGATGTTAGAAGAATATTAGGTTCTGCTGTAACTGATGTAGTCAAAATCTTTAAAGGAAAAAGAGGTCTGCATGGTGGTTCAACTATAACTCAACAATTGCTTAAGAACACAATATTAAGCAATGAAGACTTTATAGTTGAAAGAAAAATAAAAGAAATATACCTTGCATTACAATTAGAGAAACACCTAGATAAGGATGAGATATTAGTTCAATATTTAAATACAATTCCCTTAGGTGGTGTAACTTATGGAGTTGAAGCTGCTTCAAACTTATACTTTGGTAAATCTGTAGATAAGCTTAACTTAATACAATGTGCTTATATTGCAGGTGTAACTCAAGCACCTCACACTTATAGTGCATATAATCCAAATAATAAAGATAATCCTTCAATCTACTTAAATAGAACTAAAACTGTTTTAGGCAAAATGAAGGAATTAGGGTATATTAACGAGGAAGAATATAATCAAGCAATTTCTGATATTGATAATGGTGGATTAGTTTTCACTCCAAAATCAATTTCATATAGACTTGATTATGAATGGTATATAAACCCTACTATAACTGAAGTAAAAAGAGATTTAAAAGAAAAATATAAGTATTCTGATGAAGAAGTAAATAAACTTTTAGCTAATGGTGGATTAAAAATCTATACAAACATGGACAGAGATCTTCAAGACTATGCTCAAAAAGTATTAGATGAAACTACTGCTGCTACTGTTAGAAAACAAGAAACTTATGTAGCTGGTACTAAAACTCCAGAATTCCAAGGTGCAGCTACTGTAGTAGATTATAAGACTGGTGAAGTTCTTGCTCTTATTGGAGGGAGAGGTGAACAAGGAGCTAACTCCTTGAATAGAGCATATAGCGATTTAAAATCTATTGGGTCATCAACTAAACCATTAACAGTTTATGGACCTGCAATAGAAGAAAAGCTATTTACAGCTGCTTCTACACTTGACGATTCACCTTTTACTGATTCAAAATTATCTTACTTGAAAAATTTTGACAATTCACATTACGGAAATATAACTTTAAGAGAATCTATTAAAGAATCAAAAAATATAACAACTGTTAAAACTCAACTAGCTATAGGTAACTCTTTATCTAAGCGTTATGGTGAAAAGTTTGGAATAGTATATAGTAAGAGTTCACAGGAATACCCTGCTTATGCTTTAGGGGAATTCCATAATGCATCTGATGATAGAGATGGAGCAACACCATATATTTTAGCCTCAGCTTTTGGTGTTTTTGGTAATGGTGGTGTTTATACTGAACCAAAGTTATACTCAAAAGTAACAGATACTTCTGGAAATGTATTATTAGAAAAAGAAACTGAAACAAAGAGAATATTCTCTGAACAAACAGCTTATATAATGTATGACTTATTAAAAGGCTCTCTAAACTACTCAGCTTCAAACGCCAAATTTGGTGCTATGCCAGTAGCTGGTAAAACAGGTACTACAACAGGACCTAAAGACTTCTGGTTCTCTGGATTAACACCTCATTTATCTGCTTCTGTATGGCTAGGTTATGATAATCGTTCAATAATGGGTGGATACTCAAGTTCTGCTTCTAAGGTATGGGGTAAGATTATGGCTAAGGCTAGTGAAGGAATGAACACTAAGGATATTACAATGCCAGATAACATTGTAAAGGTTGCTGTATGTAAAGATTCAGGTCACCTTCCTACAGATTTATGTAGACAGGATCCAAGAGGAAATAGAGTGTATGAAGAATACTTCATAAAGGGAACTGAACCAACAGGATATTGTGAAAACCATGTTAAGGTTAAGGTTAATAGTGCTAATAACAAATTAGTAACACCAAACACACCTTCTCACCTTGTTGTGGAAAAAATATTTGTTAAGAAAGCTTCACCAAATCCTGCTACAGATGATTACAAATATGTATTACCTACTGAGTATGATGATACTATAGGTGCTCCTGTATTACCTCCAACTGATACTGATAATGAGGATGAGGATCCAGAGGGAGACGATAAACTTCCTGAAGACAATCCTGGTTCCGAGGGTACAGGGGATAATACAAATAATCAAACTGAAAAACCAGATAAAACATGAATATAAAATACAAAAATAAGGATAACTTTAAAGTTATCTTTATTTTTTTGAATAATTTTAATATCAATCCTTCATTTTTAGAATAAATTTAATTTATTTCCTTCGTTTTTCTCTTTTAAATCTTATTTTTTTCATATTTTACGTTGATTTTAACTTTTTTTTATTCTTCTTATGCAACTTTTATTTTTTTTCTTGCAAAAACTAACTTTTTCATATATTATAAAATAGTATTTTGTCATAATAAGCAATAAAATATTACTAGAACGGGGGACAATAAATGGATTTATTAAACAATTTAATTCAACATTTTAATAATTTCCTATGGACTTATATCTTAATAGCTATGCTTTTAGTATTAGGCGTATACTTCACATGGAAAACAAAATTTGTACAATTTAGATATTTAAAAGAAATGTTTAGGCTTCTTGGAGATGGAGCTACTCAAGAAAAGGTAAAAGGTAGCATTTCTTCATTTCAAGCTTTTTGTATAAGTACCGCTTCAAGAGTAGGTACTGGGAATCTTGCAGGTATAGCATTAGCTCTTACTGTAGGAGGACCTGGTGCAATATTCTGGATGTGGATAATAGCATTAATCGGTGCAGCCTCAAGCTTTGTTGAGTCAACTTTAGCTCAAATATATAAAACAAAGCAACCAGATGGTTCTTATGTAGGCGGGCCTGCATATTACATGGAAAAAGCCCTTGGTAAAAGATGGCTTGGCATTATATTCTCCATATTAATAACAATTACTTTTGGATTAATATTCAACTCAGTTCAATCTAATACTATTACTCTAGCAATGAATGAAGCATTTGGTACTAATAATGCTTTAATTGGAATCCTTCTAACTGTTATAACACTTATTATAATATTTGGTGGTGTTCACAGAGTATCTAAGGTTTCAGAAGTTATAGTTCCTGTAATGGCATTAGCGTATATTTTTGTAGCTTTAATTGTAGTGGTTATGAATATAACTCAAATTCCATCTTTAATAACTCTTATAGTAAAAAGTGCTTTTGGTGCGGAACAAGTAGTTGGTGGAACAATGGGTGCTGCTTTATTAACTGGTATTAAGAGAGGTTTATTCTCTAATGAAGCTGGTATGGGAAGTGCTCCAAACGCTGCAGCTACTGCAACTGTAACTCACCCTGTTAAACAAGGTCTGATTCAAACATTAGGTGTTTTCACTGATACAATTATAATTTGTACATGTACAGCCTTTATAATTCTTTTATCAGGTGTAGACTTAAATAGTAATTTAGAAGGTATACAACTTACTCAAAATGCTTTAAGCTCACAAGTAGGTGCTTGGGGAAGTTATTTCATAGCTTTTTGTATACTACTATTTGCTTTCAGTTCTATTGTAGGAAACTATTATTATGGTGAAGCTAACATTGAATTCTTAACAGATAAAAAAATATATTTAACTCTTTATAGATTATTTGTCGGTGCTATGGTGTTCTTTGGATCAATAGCTAACTTAAATATAGTTTGGAACTTAGCAGATGTATTTATGGGATTAATGGCAGTTTTAAACCTTATAGTTATTGCATTATTAGGAAAGTTTGCCTTTAGAGCCCTTGAAGATTACAGAGCTCAAAAGAAGGCAGGTATTAAAGAACCAGTATTCAAAGCTAGTTCAATTCCAGAACTAAAAAATGCAGATGAATGGAACTAGGAAGTTATATTTATTTTGATTGTTACTTAGCAAAGCTCAAATTTACATCAAAATAAATCCCTACTCCACTAGTACTTAAAACAAAAAAGAACTCAACTTAAAAAGTTGAGTTCTTTTTTATTTTAATGACTTTGTTTCAGTAACAGTATCTTTAATTCTATTAATAATTTCTCCACTTTCAGTGGAAACAAAGTATTTCGTTTTCATTTCTTTTCCATCAATCCCTAAACCTTTTATAGAAATAACATAGCAAAGTTCCGTTTTCTTTCTATCTTTATCTTCATAAAAAGCTTTGAATGTCTCTCCTACAATTTCACTCTTTTCTACAAGGCTTAAAGCTTCATTCAATGCTGTCTCTTCAGCTTTATCCTGAGTCACCTTAATTTTAACTCTACCTGGCTCCTTTAAAGTTGAAATATTTGAATATCCGTCTAATGTCCCTTTTTCCTTATCTATATTTACTATTATTTGATCCTTATAAAAAGGGTATCCATCCTCTAACTTAGTAAATATTAATGAATAGTACGGCACTTCTTGCCCTTCACTTTTTATAAACTCTTTAAATTCCACATCACCTTTGTATATTTTGTCCAAATAATCTTCTGCCTTTTTAACAGCTTGTTCTTCACTTATTTTCGTCTCACCAAGAATACATACTTTATTCTTGAAACCAATGACCTTAAACTCATTATCAACATCTATACCAAAGTCCCTAGTATTCACAATATAATATTCACTTTCATTATTCATATCATATTTCTTTAAACTTTCATAAGATATATTTTTAAAATTTTCAGTTTCAGCCACTATATCCTCTGAGTATAATAAACCAACAAACCTTTTAGCTGCTCTTATTTCTTTTGATCCTCCACCAATATAGGAGTAAACAATACACAAAATGCTAATCAAAAGACAAATAATAGTTATAAAAAATATTATACTCCTCTTCTTATAATTCATAAGATACCTCCACTTTACGAACAAACACTATTCCTATATATTTATATTACAATAATATGTGAATTTTATAAAGTACTATTGTACCCTAATTTTTTAGCTATGTTATTTGAAAGTCTTCTTCCATAAACCTTTGTAATCATTCCCAATAACATTTCTATTTCACCAAGCAAATTGTAGCTTATCATTACTTTACCATTATCAACAAAGTTTTTGCTAACACTTTCATAACCTTTTCTATCTCTAAAAAACTTTCTCTCTTCAGGGCACTCATTTAATTTAAACTTATCTGCTTTTATACATACATAATCGCAACAATGGAATTTTGTATACAATTTTTCTAAAGTACTATTATCTAAATTATTGCCACTTGGAATGAATAATATATCAATTTTCTCTTTCACTTCTTTATTACCACTTATAAATGAAGCTTCTATTTCATATAATTTAAAAAGTTCTTTCTTTTCTATTTTATTAGATAACATAAAAATCTCTTTTGCTAGTGTAAAATCTAAAACATTCATTTCATCATGCATTATAAATCCTACATTTTTAATTGACACTTCTTTTTTCTCTAAGAATTCATCTCTACTAATTCTTACACTTACATTTCCCTTTTGATTATATATAATACTAAATTTCATTTTCTCTGCAAGCCTTACCCCTGCCTCTGTAGAGATGCTGTCCATTATTATCTCGCCACCAAATTCAATAAAAAAATACTCTAATAGTAGCTTTACAGCTTCTTCCCCAAAGCCCTGATTTCTATATTTAGATAATATCTTAATATTAAACCTTGCAACTTTAGTAGCTGAATCATATCCATGAAAACTCACCTCTCCTATTGGAGAACCATCATTTAAATATACTAAACAATAAAAGTTTTTACCATCAGATGGATAAACCATTTTTTTGTAAAAACCTTCCCACTTACTTCTAGGAAATGAAAAAATCCCACCAATATCCTTCATAGTCTGTTCATCTGACCAAAGACTAGCGACAAACTCTAACTCCTCTAATATTGGTTGTTTTATATAAATCCTCTTTCCCTCTCTCATATACAAACCATCAGAATGTAACATAATTCATCACCTATAATATTTCCAACTATTTTTATAATAAATATCTCATATTTATACACCATTATCAATACAAATAATTTTCATATCAAATTCTTATTCTAAATAAACGCAAAAAAACTTTTTATTTATTTTTCTTAGTTATACTAAACTTTTCTTTATGTTTTACTAAACTATTTTTTTTATATTTTTCTACACTTCAATCATACTCTATCTTAGGAGCAAATATTTTTTTCAATATTTTTTATAAAAATATTGATTTTTCCCTCCATTCTTTATATAATATTTTTGTTTGTTTAGTAATTTTAAACTATTAGTTTAGTAAAAGTTATTTTTATAAATTAAAGATGGTAGGTGTAAATGTGCAAATAGGAGACAAAATTCGAAGATTAAGAGTTGAAAAACAATTAACACAAGAAGAGCTTGCAAATAGGTGTGAATTATCAAAAGGATTTATTTCTCAATTAGAAAATGATCTAACTTCACCATCTATTGCAACCTTAATGGATATACTAGAGATATTAGGTACAAACTTAAAAGAGTTCTTCAGTGAAACTTCTGAGGAGAGAATTACTTTCACCAATGAAGATATGTTTGAAACTGAAAACGAAGAGTTAAAATATCAACTTATGTGGTTAGTTCCAAATGCTCAAAAGAATGAGATGGAACCTATAATGATTACCATTGAACCTGGTGGAAGATATATAGAAGAAGAACCTCACGAAGGTGAAGAATTTGGATATGTACTTGCAGGAATCATATTTTTACATCTTGGAGAAAGAACTTATAAAGTAAAAAAAGGTGAAAGTTTCTACTATCAAGCGCGTGAAAATCATTATATATCAAATGCTGGGAAAACCCCTGCAAAAGTTATTTGGATTAGTACTCCACCATCATTTTAATTTAGTTTTTTAGAAAGAGGTGTTTATATTGAGTGAAAATATAATTGAATTAAAAAACATTAGTAAACAATATGAAGATAATACAGTCTTAGATAATTTATCTTTAAACATTAGAAAAAATGAGTTTGTTACCTTACTTGGACCTTCAGGTTGTGGTAAGACTACCACTCTTAAGATAATAGCTGGTTTTGAAACTGCAGATTCTGGAAGTATAATGTTTAAAAATAAGGATATCTCAGATATTCCTCCTTATAAGAGGCAATTAAACACCGTATTCCAAAAATATGCACTATTTCCTCATATGAATGTTTATGAAAACATTGCATTTGGGTTAAAGATAAAAAAACTTTCAAAAGATGAAATAGATAAAAAAGTAAAAGAAATGCTTAGAATGGTTTCTTTATCAGGATTTGAAAAAAGAAGTATAGAATCCCTAAGTGGTGGACAACAACAAAGAGTTGCCATAGCAAGAGCTTTAGTTAATGAACCAGAAGTACTTCTATTAGATGAACCTCTTGGTGCACTAGACTTAAAACTTAGAAAAGAAATGCAATTAGAGCTAAAGAAAATCCAACAAGAGCTTGGTATAACTTTTATATTTGTAACACATGACCAAGAAGAAGCATTAACAATGTCAGATACTATTGTAGTTATGAATAAGGGCGTTATACAACAAAAAGGTACACCTGAAGATATATATAATGAACCTGCTAATGCTTTTGTAGCAGATTTCATTGGAGAAAGTAACATCCTTGATGGTGTTATGGTAGAAGACTTTAAAGTTATTTTTGCAGATAGAGAATTTGAATGTGTGGATAAAGGTTTTGAACCAAATGAAGATATTGATGTTGTAATAAGACCTGAAGACTTTAAAATAGTAAAGTCCGAAAAAGGAATGTTAAAAGGTACAGTAAAATCTGTAATCTTTAAAGGTGTTCATTACGAAATGGTTGTAGAAGAAAATAATAGAACTTGGATTTTACATAATACTAAATTTGCTGAAGTTGATAGTGAAATAGGATTAGATATCTATCCTGAAGACATTCACATCATGAAAAAGGTGAGATAAAATGAAGAAAATTAACAGCAGTAAATCTGCTGCTTATCCATATATAGTATGGAGTTCATTATTTATATTAATACCTTTATTAATAGTTCTATTTTTTAGTTTTACAATAGAAACTCCTGATGGATACAGTTTCTCTGTTGAAAATTATACAAGATTAATGAATTCTCAATACGCACATATTTTTTATAAATCAATACAGTTAGCTGGACTAACTACAGTTGTATGCCTAATTTTAGGCTACCCAGTTGCATATATTATATCTAAAATTTCTCCATCAAGAAGAAATTTAATTATTATGCTTTTTATAGTTCCTATGTGGATGAACTTCCTACTTAGAACTTACGCTTGGTTACCAATTCTGGGTAAAAATGGTTTTGTAAATAACTTTTTAGCTAACTTTGGCATTGGACCAATACAATTTTTATATAATGATGGTGCAGTATTACTTGGTATGGTATATAACTTCTTACCTTTTATGGTATTACCAATATTCACTATACTATCAAAAATGGATCAAAGCTTAATTGATGCTGCAAGTGATCTTGGAGCAACTAGAAAACAAATATTTACTAAAGTAGTATTTCCTCTAAGTCTCCCTGGAGTTCTTTCAGGAATAACTATGGTATTTATGCCTGCTGTATCTACCTTTGTTATCTCTAGTCTTCTAGGTGGTGGACAATACATGCTTCTTGGTAACTTAATAGAACAACAATTTACTACTATGGGTAACCGTAACTTTGGTTCAGCAATCTCTATAATAATGATGATTGTTATACTTATATCTATGGCAGTAATGAATAAATTCGACTCAGAAGACAAAGAAGGGAGTGCAGGACTTTGGTAAATAAGTTTGAACAGTTTTTAAAAAGATTTTATCTTGTTATAATATTTGCTTTTTTATATGCACCTATAATAACACTTATGATTTACTCTTTTAATGATTCAAAAACTATGGCTAAATGGAATGGCTTTACCTTCAAATGGTATGGAGAATTACTTCATAATGAAAATATAATGAGTGCTCTTTACTATACTGTAGTTATTGCACTTTTAGCTTCAACCATTGCTACAATAATAGGAACTATTACAGCTATAGGTATACACAATATGAAAAAAGGATTCGGTAAAAACTTCCTGTTAAATATTAATTATCTACCTGTATTAAATCCTGATATAGTTACAGGTATAGCTTTAATGTCACTATTTATATTTGTAAAATTAGATTTTGGATTTACAACAATGCTTTTAGCACATATTACTTTTAATATACCTTATGTAATACTTTCAGTACTTCCAAAACTAAAACAACTTCCTGCAAATACAACAGAGGCTGCTCTAGATTTAGGTGCTACTCCTTTTTATGCTTTAAGAAAAATCATAATTCCTCAAATAAAACCTGGAATAATGGCTGGATTCTTAATGGCATTTACAATGTCTATAGATGATTTTGTAATTTCATTCTTTACTACAGGTCCTGGAGTTTCAAATCTATCTATAGAAATTTACTCTATGGCAAGAAGAGGTATTAAACCAGAAATTAATGCTTTATCTACATTAATGTTTATTACTGTTTTAGCTTTATTGCTTATAGTTAACAAAAAATCTTCTAGAGGTGATAGTATTGAAAATGCATAAAAAATTAATTGCCCTAATATCAGCTACCATTCTTATATCTAGCTCCTTAATAGGTTGTGTAGGCAATAAAAGTAACTCTAATAAAGTAATTAATGTATTTAACTGCGGTGACTATATAGATGAAGAATTAATTACAAAATTTGAAGAAGAAACTGGATACAAGGTTGAATATTCTACATATGATACTAACGAAATCATGTACTCTAAAATTAAATCAGGAAGCAATAAGTATGATTTAGTTTTTCCTTCTGATTATATGATTGAAAAAATGATTAACGAAGGTATGGCAGAAAAAATCAACTTTGATAATATACCAAATTATAAATATATAGATGAAAAATTTAAGAACTTATCATATGACCCTAACAATGAATATTCAGTTCCTTATATGTGGGGAACTATAGGAATCATATATAATCCTGAAATTGTAAAAGAAGAAGTTAAGAGCTGGGATATATTATGGGATAAAAAATATGATAAAGAAATAATAATGTTTAACTCTGTTAGAGATACTATGGCTATTGCATTAAGCAAACTTGGTTATTCAATGAATTCAACTAATCCAGAAGAAATAAAGCAAGCTGCAGATATACTTATTGAACAAAAACCAATAGTTAAGGCATGGTTTGTTGACCAAGTTAAAGATGCTATGATTAATGATGAAGCAGCACTTGCAACTGTATGGTCAGGTGATGCTAATTACATAATAAGCGAAAATCCAAAACTAGAATATGTTGTACCAGAAGAAGGTTCTAATAAGTGGTTTGATGCTATGGTAATTCCAAAAGACGCTCCTAATAAAGAAGGTGCTGAAGCATTTATAAACTTCTTAACTGACCCAGAAAACTCATTACAAAATGTTGATTATATTCAATACTATACTCCTAACTGGAAAACATACGAAATGTTAGATGATGAAGTTAAAGAATCTTATCCTACTGATGAAACTCTTGATAACTGTGAAGTATTTAAAGATTTAGATAGAGATTCTTTAAAGATATATGATGATGAATGGATAAGAATAGGTAGTACATCTACTAATAATAGCACTTCTCCTTCCCTATTAGGCTTTTTAGGTATGGGATTAGTTCTAGGAATATTTATATTACTTATACTTTATCTATTAAAAAAGTTCAAGAAATAAAAGTGGTGGGGATATTTATTTTACTTGTTCATCAAAACAAATATCCTCTCACTCCTACTAAAGGAAACTATAAAAAATAAGCTGTGTAATGTTACAATATTACACAGCTTATTTTTATATTAACCCACTAATATACTTTCTACAACCTCTGGAAACCATATTGCCAATTCCCTATTTGCACTTTCTACAGAGTCAGACGCATGTACACAATTTTCTGATTTACTTGTAGCAAATGCCTTTCTAATAGTTCCATCTTCTGCTTCATTAGGATTTGTTGCTCCATTGATTTTTCTAACGCTTTCTATAGCATTATCTCCTTCAACAATAAGAGCACACAAAGGACTTCTAGTTATAAACTTTATTAACCCTTCATAAAAAGGCTTTCCTTTATGTTCAGCATAATGCTTTTCTGCTAATTCTTCATTTGCTCTTTCCATTTTTAAAGCAACAATCTTTAGCCCTGCCTTTTCATAATAACTAATTATTTCACCAATTATGTCTTTCTCCACTGCATCTGGCTTAATTAAAACCAAACTCTTTTCCAACATTTTAAATTACCTCCTCATTTTCACAATACCCAAAGAAATTATATCTTGTTTTCTGAAAATTTGCAATATTTTTTGTATTTCGTTAATTTTATGTTATATGATATAATCTTTCTAAATGAATAATTAAGATTTGGAGGATAATTTGATGATTAGATGCTTAATTATAGTTGAAGGAAGGGTACAAGGGGTAGGCTTTAGATACTTTGCTCAAAGTAATGCTATAAAATATGCCCTAACTGGATTTGCAAGAAATTTAAATAATGGAATGGTTGAAATACAAGTTCAAGGCTTGGAAGAAAATATAGCTAAATTTCTATCTATGATAAAAGAAGGAAATAGATTTATTCGTGTTGATGATTACTCCCTTAAGAAAATAAGTTTGATAGAAGATGAGAATAAATTTAAAGTAAGTTATTAAATATCCATTTTTACTTTTATCACCTTTTATTAGGTGATATAATAATATTATGGTAATCATAGAAAGGGGAATGCATATGAAAGAAGTTGTAGTTTTAACAAAGCTAGCTGAAGATGCTATAAAAAAGAATGAGTTAAAATTGGCTAAGATTGCCCTTGTAAAAGCGATCAAACTTAACCCAACTTCAGCTCCATCTTATATGCTTTTAGGTAATACCTACTATTTATTAGGGGACAAGCTTAATTCTATCAAGTGTTATCTAGCAGCTATACATATACAAATAAGCACTTTTACAAAAATGCAAACTGCTACCTTTTCTACTATGTTAAATATTAAGTTTGACAATGCCCCAGAAGAAATAAGAGAATTGCTACCTTGCAAAGAAGGTATGATTATATACGAGGACTCGAGCATCCCTAGTCATATAGCACATTCATTTTTTGATATAGATCCTGTTGATAAATTAGACCCTATAGTAAAAGAGTGTTCAAAGATATATAAAAAGCATTTGCTAACTAGAAAATCTATTAAAGAAATAACCTCAACTAGTAACATATGTTATGAAGATTATTTAAATTTTGATGAGAGTCACTATATAGTTTTAGGAAGAGAATTCTTAATAGATCATTTAGACTGGGATAACATTGATTCAAAAGAAGTTTTAAAATTATACTTTTCTAATAAAAATAAGCTAAGTCTATAATTACCTTTTGGTATTTATGAAATTGTACCTTTTGTTTCTTTTAAAAAAACCCCATGTATTAAATACTGGGGTTTTTTCATCCTTCTTTTATTCGTTTTTAACTGCCTCATTATCAATAATCATTAAATTATTATCCTTAATTAGCTCTATTAATAAATCTGCATAAATAGCCTCTCCTTTAGAGTTCTTTTTAGTGCTATATCCCGCATCCTCTAAAGCTTGTGCTTGCTCAATATAGTTCTTCCCATCAAATAATCCATGTTTTCTATATCTACCATTTACATTTAAAAAATTTCCAAAGTCATTAACAGACTCTTCTAAGGAATCATACGCCCTGAAATTAGCTTTTATAGTATCATTATAATTTTCTTTAGTTGAGAAAGTAGCTATTTTCCCATTCCACCCTACACTTGCTTTTATCCCAAAATAATTATTGTACTTAGCAGATAATTCAGATTTACCCCAGTTTGATTCTAATATAGCTTGGCTAATAGTTACTGATGGTAAAACTCCACTTTTCTTATAATTATCTATACTTATTTTTTTCATATTCTCTATTAACTTGTCCTTTTCTTTGTCAGAGTCTCCCCTAATATTTCTCAAACTAACTTCACTTAATTTTTTTAAATTTTTTTCTGCCTTTTTTCTCTCTTTATCTGTAAAGCTTTGTCCTTCTATAACCTTCTCAAAATCCTTTATGTTATTATTCTCATCATAAAACCACTTACAAATTTCCTCTATCTTCTTTTTATTTATATTATTAAAATCTATGTTTTTAATTCCATCTATAGCAGCTACTTCTTTCCAGTTTAATTGCTTTCTCCATCCGCTAAAACTATCTACGTACTCTATATAATTATTTATACTTTCTGAAGATATAAATTCTTTCTTACTACTAAATATATATTTTAATCCCATAAAGAATGTAACTAGCAAAATAAAAGCAAACACTCTTCTTATTAAAAACTTATACTTATTTCTATTTATTTTTCTTCGTTTGTATACTTTCCTTCTTCTTTTAACCATCTTACCACCTATTTATTATGTACTATTATTATACTAACATAGGTTTCTTATTTATTTCTTTATTATTTATTAATTTTACTATAATACAAAAAAAGTGGAGGAAATTTATTTTTCTTGCTCCAAGCACATCCAAACAAATATCCCCTCCACTCCTACTAAAGGTAAGGAAATTATAAAATTATTATTCTTGACTTTATATTTTATAATACAGAAACATAATAATACATTTGATTTATAACTAATTAAAATTTTATACCTTCCTAGATTTTCATTACGCCGGCAATGCCACTTCTTCTTTTAACTGTTGAAAATAATCTTCTGTTTCTTTTATAACAACTTTTCTTAATCCAATTAATCCTATTAAATTAGGAAAAGCCATCATTCCATTAACTATATCTGCTATTATAAATATTAAATCTAATGATAAAAATGGCCCTACTGCTACAAGTGCTATAAATATCATTCTATATGGCAATATTGATTTAACACCTAATAAATACTCAGCACATCTTTCACCATAGTAATTCCACCCTAAAATTGTTGTAAATGCAAAGAATATTAATCCTATATTTACAATATACTTACCTATTACAGCAAAAGGTAATCCAGCTTCAAAAGCTGCTGTTGTTAAAGCTGCTCCTTCTAAGGGACTTGAATATGCTCCAGTTAAAACTATTGCAAGCCCAGTCATAGTACATATAACTATAGTATCAAAGAAAGTACCTGTCATTGATATTAACCCTTGTCTCACTGGGGACTTAGTTTTAGCTGCTGCTGCTGCAATAGGTGCACTTCCAAGACCTGCTTCATTTGAAAATACTCCTCTACCTACCCCTCTTTGTAATGCTATTTGAACTGTTATACCTGCTGCTCCCCCTAATGCTGCTTGAGGATTAAATGCACTTCTTATAATAATTGATACTGCTCCTGGTATAGCACTATAATTACAAATTAATACTAACACTGCTCCCAAAATATATATTCCAGCCATAAAAGGAACAACCTTTTCTGATACCCTAGATATCCTTTTTATTCCACCTAAAGTAACCAATGCTACTAATACTGTAACTATTATAGCTGTAAGTATTAAAGGAACTTTAAATGTTATTGATGCTGCGTCAGAAATTGATTTTACTTGTCCAAATGTTCCAATACCAAAAAAAGCAACACCAATTCCTAAAACTGCAAATATTTTTGCTAACCATTTTAGCCCCAGTCCATTTTGTATATAATACATTGGACCTCCTGCCATATTACCATTTTCATCTACTTCTCTATATTTAATAGCTAATACTCCTTCAGCATACTTAGTTGCCATACCAAAGAAAGCTGCTATCCACATCCAAAATAAAGCCCCTGGACCTCCTGCTTTTACAGCTGTAGCTACACCTACAATATTACCTGTACCTATTGTAGCTGATAATGCTGTACATAAAGCCCCAAAGCTTGATACATCCCCTTCTGCCCCTTCATCATTTTCTTCTTCATCTTTTCCAAATACGTATTTTAAAGCTAATGGTAATTTGAATATTTGAAGTAGCTTTAACCTTAAGGTTAAATATACCCCTGTACCTACTAGTAAAATTAGTAATGGTGGCCCCCATATGAAGTCACTAACGTTTTGTAATAAATCTTTTAATTGCATAAAAAAATCCTCCCTAAATTATAATTTACTGGAGGAGAGTATGATAAATTGCATCACAAAAAAACATGATACAATCTCATATCCCCTGTCCTTTTACCTGAGAGTTTCAGCTATCTTAGCCTTGCTCCTTCGGTGCTCTTCTAGAGTCTCTCCAGAGGCTCGTCCAATAGCGGTCCTATAACCTGAAAGATTTTCCCTCTTCGGTGGACAAAATAAGTTTGTCGCTCTCCCACTATCTTCATCCGAACTTTAATATTTTATTTTATGAACTTATTATATATTAATTTGCCATATGTTGCAAGTATATAAAATACATTTGTCCTTTCATCATAGACTGCATTAATAAATAAACGCTACTTAAAAAGTAGCGTTTTATTTATTACTTATAAAGTCTATTTATAGCACTGAATACAGCTTTCATTGAAGCAGTTGTAATATTAGAATCTACACCAACACCAAAGGTTTCTTCTCCATTATCAATTCTCTTCATATTTACATAAGCAGCAGCCTTTGCTTCTGACCCTTCTCCCATTGAATGCTCTGCATAATCTAAAATACTTGTGTTTATTAATTCAGATTTAATTAAGGCTTTTTTCAATGAATCTATTGGTCCATTTCCAACAGAAGTAAACTCTTTTTCTACACCCTTATATAAGAACCTAACAGTTACATTAGAATTAGAATCCTCTTCCGACACAGAACATTTAATTAATTTGAAAGGCTCCTCTCTATTTAAGTATTCCTCTTCAAATTTTTGCATTATTACTTGTGGAGCCACTTCTCCTCTTTCTTCTGATATTTTTTGAATTACATCAGCAAATTCTTTATGCATCTTCTTTGGCATCTTATACCCAAAGTATCTATCCATAACAAATGCTATTCCGCCCTTACCAGATTGACTATTAATCCTTACTAAAGCTTCATATTCTCTTCCTAAATCACTTGGATCAATTGGAAGATAAGGCACCTCCCAATATTGACCTTCTCTTTCCCTATACTTTGCCATCCCTTTATTTATAGCATCTTGATGAGATCCTGAGAAAGCCGTGAAAACTAGTTCTCCTGCATAGGGATGCCTTATATGAACTGGTATTTTGCAACATCTTTCATATACATCTATAACTTCTTGAATATTATTTAATTCTAGCTTAGGATCCACCCCTTGAGAATACATGTTAAGAGCAATATTAACTATATCAACGTTACCTGTTCTTTCTCCATTACCAAACAGAGTACCTTCAACCCTATCAGCCCCTGCTAGTAAAGCTAATTCAGCAGCTGCTACACCAGTCCCCCTATCATTATGAGGATGTACACTTACTATCACACGTTCCCTATCTTTAAAATGAGTACACATCCACTCTATTTGATCTGCAAAAACATTTGGAGTATCCATTTCAACTGTAGATGGTAAATTAATTATAACTTTTTTATCTTTTGATGCTTCCCATACATCACAAACAGCTTCACAAACCTCTAATGCATATTCTACCTCTGTTCCTGTAAAACTCTCTGGAGAATATTCTAGAATCACTTCCCCATTAAACTCTTTAACATATTCTTTTACTAACTTTGTTCCTTCTACAGCTATATTTTTTATCTCCTCTTTACTCATATTAAAGACGACATCTCTTTGAAGTATAGAAGTTGAATTATAAATATGAACAACAGCCTTTTTCACCCCTTCTAAGGCTTCAAAAGTTCTTTTAATTAAGTGAGGTCTTGCTTGTGTTAATACTTGTACAACAACGTCATCTGGAATTAAATTATTATTAACAAGTGTTCTTAAGAAATCAAATTCTATTTGTGATGCAGAAGGAAAACCTATTTCAATTTCCTTAAACCCCAATTTAGTTAAAAGGTTAAACATTTCAACCTTCTCATCTACTGTCATAGGACTTATCAAAGCCTGATTACCATCTCTTAAATCTACAGAACACCATATAGGTGCCTTTGTAACCTCTTTATTTGGCCAAGTTCTTTCCTTAAAATTAATAGTTTTAAATCTCTTATATTTATTTACATTTAACATGTTTTAAGCCCCCTTTATTAATACTTATTGCTTTTATAAAACCTATATAAAATCACAGCGATTCAATTACCCCTTTAAGCTTTAAAATCACAATAATTATTTTCTCTACTAAACTATTAACCCCATCCAATTTCACCTCTCATATAATATTAAAACCGCGTAAATTACTCCTTATTGGAGCGATTTACGCGGTACCATCCAAAATTATACTTACTTAAAATAACGATAGATATACCGATAAGATTTAAATTAAACCTTACAACTCATGAGCAAGTTCAAAAGTTATTCCTACGAGTTTCCCAGCAAAGCACTCGCTCTCTAAAAAGAATCTTTTCTTTCTACTACTCTCAATCAACGTTTTTCTAATTATTAACTTATTTGTAATATTACTATATTATTGATTATATGTCAATATTTCCATTTGTTTCTTGTTAGTGTATTTATTTTTCCAACTCTTTTACTATGGTATAATAACTTATGAAATACTAATGAAAATTATTCAACGAAAAGGGTGGACTATATGATAAAGTTAATTGCAACAGATATGGATGGAACACTATTAGATGAACATGGGAAGCTACCATCGAACTTTTTTGAAGTATTAGAAAAACTAAATAATAAAAACGTTAAATTTGTAGTAGCTAGTGGAAGACCTTACCCTACTTTATACGAAAACTTCAAGCCTTATTCAGATCACATTTATTATATTTGTGACAATGGTGCTTATGTAGTTGAAGATAAAGGTAAGTCTTGCATAGATATTATAAAGAAAGACTTTGTAACAGCTATTATAAAAGCTTGTGAAGATATAGAAAACATAGAGTTAATTTTATGTGGTACAAAAGGTGCATATCATAAACCATGTAGTGATGATTTCTTAAAAGAGATTGATAAATACTATATAAAGAAGCATGTAGTAGAAGACTTATATTCTATTGATGATGATATTTTTAAAATTACACTATGCGACCTCTCAGGAGCATCTAATAATTCCAATAAAGTTTTAAATCCTCTATTTGGAGATGAATTTATGGTTGTGGTTGCCGGTGAAATATGGCTTGATATTATGAATAAGAATGTTAATAAAGGAGCTGCCTTAGAAAAAATTCAAAATGATGAAAATATTTCTTATGAGGAAACTATGGTTTTTGGCGACTTCTACAATGATATAGAAATGCTTGGTAAGGCTAAATTTAGTTTTGTTATGGAAAATGCAAATGAAGATATGAAACAATACGGTAACTATATAGCAAAAAGCAATAGAAATTATGGAGTAATTAAAGCAATTGAAGAATATGTATTAAAATAAGCCTAGTAACCCTAGGCTTATTTTTTAAACTATTCTATTTCTAGCTTCTCCTCTATAAAAAGCATGTATATTCTCTATTAAATCCTTAAATAATCTTTCTCTAGCTTCAATACTAGCCCATGCAATATGTGGAGTTAACACTAATCTATCTTTATTTTTAACCTTTAAAAATGGGTTATCTGCTGGCATAGGTTCTACCATAAATACATCCAAGGCAGCACCAGCTATAAGTTCTTCATCAATAGCTTTAGCTAAATCTTCATCAACAACTATAGGTCCTCTTCCCATATTAATCAGTACAGCATCCTTTTTCATTTTGCTTATATTTTTATAATTAAATAAGCTTTGAGTATTCTCATTTAAAGGAGCATGAATTGATATAATATCACATTCTTTTAATAACTCATCTAGTTCTACTCTTCTATAATCTGAACTGTTATTTTTTCCTGATGTTGAATAGTATACCACTTCACAACCAAAGGCATCTGCAATATGAGCTACCTTTCTTCCTATAGCTCCTAACCCTACTATTCCCCATCTCTTACCTTCTATATCATTGTAAGGCTTATCTAAATTAGTAAATAAGCCTGATGATGAATACGCTCCACTCTTAACAAAATTATCATAATAAGAAATCTTGTCATATAAATGCAATAATGTTGCAAATGTATGCTGAGCTACAGTTGGTGTAGAATATCCTGCAACATTAGTCACTGCAATATTTCTCTCCTTAGCATACTCTATATCAATATTATTAAATCCTGTAGCCATTTCACAAATTAATTCTAATTTACTTGCATCTTTTAAATTTTCTCTATTTAATACAACTTTATTAGTTAGTACTATTGCTGCATCCTTTACTCTATCAACTACTTCATCAGCATTTGTTTTATCAAAGTATACTAATTCACCAAATTCTTTTAACTTATCAAAATCAACATTTCCTAAAGTGATTCCATCTAAAACAACTATTTTTTTCACGACTATCCCTCCTTAAATCCTAATAATAATTTTATCATATTCTCTCACACTTTACATAATTCATTTCTTGTAATAAGATGATATTAGCTTAAAAGAGAGGAGATTTTCTATGTTTATTATTTGTTATAATATGCCTTTAAATAAAGTAGATGAAAAGATCGAAATACTACAAATAAATGAAATCTATAACGCATTTTATGAAAGTCCATTAGAAATAACTACTGATGAAAATGGATATGGATATATAGAAAAAGAAGATGAATTAACTACATTAAAAGTTGCCTTTGATGGAGAAGAGGAAGACTTAGAAGGTTTTAAAGACAAGGTTTCTCATTTGATTAATGAAACACCTATTAATGTATATGAAGAAAACTATAATTATAATGATTTTTCTTTACCTGCTATAAATATAGATGAGAACTGGGTTCTTGCTTCTCCTGATGAAGAAATAGAAGGTAAAAACAAAATAAATTTTATTTCTCAAGGAGCTTTTGGTACTGGTCTACATGAAACTACTCAAGATCTTCTTAGAGTAATTCTATCCAAAGACTTTTCTAATAAAAAAGTATTAGATATAGGAACTGGATCTGGTATACTATCCATTGCAACAGCAATTAAAGGAGCTAGTGAAGTAGTTGCTTTAGATATTAGAGATGTAAAGGATGAAGTGGAACTAAACGCTTCTTTAAACGGCTTAAATAATATAAAGGTTTTTGTTGGAGATGCTCTTTCTAATGAGGTTAACATTGAAGGAGAATTTGACTGGATATATATAAACATTGGTGGAGAAGAAACTCATATGTTTATGAACTTTATTAAAGCTCATTTAAAGGACAATGGAACCCTTCTTGTTTCCGGCTTAGTTGAATGGAGCTTTGATAACATCAAATCTATGGTAGAGTGTAATGGATTTAATATGATAGAAAAGCATCAAAGCAACGAATGGGTAACAGCTATTTTTAACTAAAAAGGTTGTTCCGTTACAAGCTCCAAGTCACAGAAAATATAACTGATCTATACATAAAAAATTAATGGTGAAGGATAAATTTTATCCCTCACCATTTTTACTATTCATTATAAGCTTGTCTATTTTTCTTTTTCTTCTTATTATTAACTTTTTTCCCACTTCTTTCTTCAAGCCTTCTTCTTCTCTCTTCTAATTCCCTTTGCTTTTCAGCTTCAATCCTTGCATCCTTTTTATCCATTTGCTTTACAATTGCAAAACACATAAAATAAAGAGCTACAAATAATATTGCTGCACTAATACCAGATGTTATTATTGCATCTTTTACTGAAGTCCCCATTAAATTTTTATAAGTAACTGAAGTAGCAAAAATTAAGAAGGCTACAATACCACTATATTTTACTGCATTAAGTTTACTTAACCTAATATCTGTAACAAATTTTCTAACTAATTTAACCATTCCCCCACCTCATTAATTAAAAGTATAATTATTTAATTATTATATCATATTATGTATACAATTTCATTAATATAGGATAAAAAAGTAATAGAGGTTAACCTAGTATATATCATTGTAGATTAAAGTTTTTTCTATTGCTACAAAAATAAAGACTAGAATACTAACTATATCCTAGCCTTTAACATAATAGATTATTTTCTTTACTTAACACTTCAGCTCTTACTCTAAGTAACTCTTTTAACTCTTCTATATCTTCTAGTGTAGCTTTATTCCTTATAAAGCACCTTGCACTAGTTCTATTTTTCAAATAATTTGCATGCTCTCTATTTTTTTCTCTCCATCTTTTATCTGCATTCCTTTGTGCTTCACTTGTTTTTCTGTTGTTTCTCATTTAACCCTCCCAAATTTAATAAAAGTATTAATTATTATCCCAATACAAACGAAATTTCTTTATTTTTTAATTTTTATAAAATATTATTATATAAATATTAAATCAGGTCAATATTATTCATATTTCTTTAACACTTCTTTAACAAAAAAGAAAAAACAATAAATACAAACAATATCTTAAAGCATATCAACTAAAACCCACTTACTTCAATTAATACTAGAAACACTATAAAATTCATTATTTCAGTCAATCCATATTACTAAAAAAGAAATAGAGATGTAACCAATAAGATTACACCTCTATTACAAAGCTTATAAATATAATAAGGGAAACTGCAAGTGAAAAATTTAATTTCTTCCCTTCAAACCCTTGAAATCTCTTTTTTTGCGAGATAAGCCATAAGCGGGGTTCTGTCTTAAGCAATCATCTATCTAGGCTTACTGTTGCCAGTAAACTCAAGCGACACACCCAGAGGCGGGACGGGCAACCCCTTAAATGCCTCTCTATTCGGTCTTGCTCCAGGTGGGGTTTACATAGCCGTGATGTCTCCACCACGCTGGTGAGCTCTTACCTCGCCTTTCCACCCTTACCTATAAAAATAGGCGGTATATCTCTGTTGCACTTTCCTTCAAGTCACCTTGACTGGACGTTATCCAGCACCCTGCCCTACGGAGCCCCGACTTTCCTCTCCTAGTTCAAAGACTAGCAGCGATTGCATGTCTCACTCGCAAAGACTATAATATCATACTCCTTATACTTTTACAAGTTGAACTTTTTTACAATTATGGAACAAATATAAATAATAGAACTAAAAGAATTATTACAATTAGACCATATAATCCAACTCCACAAAGAAGTAATGTAGCCAAAAGTCCACATAATATAATAAACTTAAAAGGGCTACAAAAATAAAATATTGGCCAGCTTCTCCATCCTCTAGAACTTCTATTCATTCCACTTTGAAAATTTTCCCTAATATTTTTAAAAGCCTTTTTAAAATCTTTTTGTGTACTAATAATAGTTCCTCCTCAAAATTGATGAGTTCTACTATTTATATATGTTTATAACTCAAAAAAATACTTATTTTATACATATTCATAAGGGTCTTTACTGCACTTAGAGTGAATGAATTCAATAGTACTAAATCTCTCTTCTATCTTTTTCATCACCTTTAAAAACACTATCCATTCTGTAGGAAAATGTCCTGGGTCTATAATTGACACTCCCATTTCTTTATAATCAGAAGCAAAATGATATGACGTATCACCAGTTATTATACAATCTGCTCCCATTCCTATAGCTTTTCCAAAAAAGTCTTGACCACTTCCATTTATTATAGCTATATTTTTCACATTTTCTTTTCCTACTACAACTCTTAAACTGCTTATCCCAAGCTTCTCTTTAACTATATTTATAAGATTGTTTAATTCTATTTCACTATCTAAGTAAACAACCCTACCTAATCCACATTCTTCAAATCCTCTAACCTTTGAGGACTCAATAAGTTTCCCCTGAGAAAAACCTAATACCTTAACAATTTCTTCATTTATACCATCCTTAGTAGAATCTAAATTAGTATGACTTGAATATAAAGATATATCGTTCTTTATAAGTTCTATTATCTTCCATCCTTGAAGATCATCATTTACAATTCTGCTTGGTTTTCTAAATATTAGTGGATGATGAGTTATAATAAGGTCTACCCCTTCCCTTTTTCCCTCTTCAATAACATCTTTAGTACAATCTAACGCTAATAGGACTTTTTTAACTTCCTTATCTTTAGATCCAACCATAAGTCCTACATTATCAAAGTCTTCTTTTAAGAATATTGGTGCTAACTTCTCCATTTCTTTTGATATATCTTTTACTGTTATGGTCATTTATTTCACCTCTTCAATAAATCTTTTTATTTCATTTAATTTATCTTGGACTTCTTTTTTTCTTCTTATTGCACTTTCACTATCTTCTTTTATAAAGCTTACTATTCTATTATATTTTTCTTCTTTTTCTTTTAAATACCCTATCATTAAAGGGTGCTTATCTTTTAATAGTACAGGTGAAAACTCATAATATATAGGGTCTAACTTCATATTTTCCTTACTATTTTTCCTTACTTTAAATAGTTCATAGTAAATTCCCTCATCAAAACATAAATCTTCTTCTAAAATCTCATATCCGTTATTATACAAGTATTCTCTAAGAACTTCTGGATTTTGAGCTGGTTGTAATATTAAAAATTTATAGAAAGGTAACTTTCTTTTATCATGCTCTAGTATATCTCTAATTAGGTTTCCTCCCATACCTGCAATTACAACACCTTCTACTTCTTTTATATCAACTGTTTGTAAGCCTCCTCCTAGCCTAACATCTATTTTTTTCGACAACCCTTCTAGAGCCACATTTAATTGTGCTTTTTTAACAGGATCCTTATTTATATCAGATGCTATAGCCTTATTACAAAGCCCTTTTTTCACTGCATATATTGGAATATATCCATGATCTGTACCAACATCTATAATACTTTCACATTTATCTATATGATTTGCTATAAACTCTAATCTTTTACTAATGTCCATGTTAAACCTCTTTCTAATAGCATATAAGTATATTTTACCCTAGGTACTAAAAAACATCTGTTTTTCAACAGATGTTTTTTAGTATATATTAATCTAAATAATCCTTAAGCTTTTTACTTCTTGATGGGTGTCTAAGCTTTCTTAAAGCTTTAGCTTCTATCTGTCTTATTCTTTCTCTTGTTACATTGAACTCTTTACCTACTTCTTCAAGAGTTCTTGCTCTACCATCATCAAGACCAAATCTTAGTCTTAATACTTTTTCTTCTCTTGGAGTTAAAGTATCTAGAACATTTATTAATTGTTCTTTTAGCATAGTAAATGCTGCAGCTTCTGCTGGTGCTGGAGCTTCATCATCAGGAATGAAATCACCTAAATGGCTATCTTCTTCTTCACCGATTGGAGTTTCTAAAGAAACTGGCTCTTGTGCTATTTTTTGAATTTCTCTTACCTTTTCAACTGGTAAATCCATAACCTTTGAAATCTCTTCTGGGAATGGATCTCTTCCTAACTCTTGAAGTAATTGTCTTTGTACTCTTATAAGCTTATTTATAGTTTCAACCATATGAACTGGTATTCTAATTGTTCTTGCTTGGTCTGCTATAGCTCTTGTAATCGCCTGTCTTATCCACCATGTAGCATATGTAGAGAATTTGAACCCTTTTCTATAATCAAACTTTTCAACGGCTTTAATAAGTCCTAAGTTACCTTCTTGAATAAGATCTAGGAATAACATACCTCTACCAACATATCTCTTAGCTATACTTACAACAAGTCTTAAGTTAGCTTCAGCTAGCTTCTTCTTAGCATATTGATCCCCTTGTTCAATTCTTAAAGCAAGTTCTATTTCTTCTTCTGAAGATAATAATGGCACCTTACCTATTTCTTTTAAGTACATTCTAACAGGGTCATCAATAGCAATACCTTCTGGTATTGAAAGATCTACTTCTTCTTCAACCTCTTCAACACCATTAATATCACCTATTACTTCTATCCCCATAGATTCAAGAACCTCATAAATCTTTTCTATTTGTTCTGGTCCTAAATCTATGTTCTCTATGTCATCCATAATTTCTTTATAAGTTAATGAACCATTCTTCTTACCTTTTTCTATTAAATTCTTAACAATGGCCATCTTGTCATTTCTATCTTTCTTATCATTACCAGTCTTTTTGCTTTTTGCTTTAGTTTCCTCTGCCATTTCTTTCTTACCTCCTTTCGCCATGACCAATAACCCCTTTCTCCCTCTTAAGCTCCTCATTTAATTTGTTGAGCTCTATTGCGAGTTTTATTGATTCTTCAATCTTTCCCTTTTGTTCCAAGTCTTTTTGCTCCTTTTTTAAACATTCAATTTTTGAAGTTAATTTAAATGTTTTTATCCTATTTATATAATCTCTAATTAGCTTTCTCTCATCACTAGCTTCTAATACCCTAAGTTCTTTAATTTTCACGAACTCTTTGGATGATTCCACATCATCACAACCACTTTCTACATATGCTAATATATTTTCAGCACCTTCTTCTTTCCCTTTAGAAATTAAAGAGAAGATTTTTTTATGAGCCCCTAAATTAAAATCATCACTAGAAATTTGTTTTACAATTTCTTCATAATAACCTTCCTTAAACATAAGTTTTATAAGACTTCTTTCAGCTTTTAAATAAGCAGGCTCTACATATAATTTTGTTCCAATTTCTTCCTTTTTATTCATAAAAGGCTCTTCTTTTCTGTTTTGTGCCATAGATAGCAAATCATAAAGAGATTGTTCCTTCAATCCAGTGTCCTCGGATATCTTTTTTATATAAACATCCTTTTCAACTGGATTCAAATCTGCTAGTATTTCTGTAACTCTCTCCCCATATTTAATTAAAGATTGTTCATTTTTAAAATCAATTCCCTCTTCTGCCCTTTTTAGACGATAGCCTATTAATGGTGTTGCAGAATTAATCAATTTTAAAAAAGCCTCTTTCCCATTTGATCTAATAAATTCATCAGGATCCTTACCCTGTGGTATTGTAAGTACTCTAACATCAAATCCTGCATTTCTTAAAATTTCTAACCCTCTAAGTGTTGCTGTTTGACCTGCAACATCAGCATCATATGAAATAATTACTTTGTCTGCATATCTCTTTAACAACCTTGCCTGATTAGTAGTCAATGCTGTTCCAAGTGATGCAACTACGTTAGTAATTCCATATTGATGTAGTGAAATACAATCCATATACCCTTCTACTATGATGAAGTATCTATCCTCCATCTTTTCTTTAATAGCAAAATTTAATCCATACAGATTAGTACCCTTTTGGAAAACTAAAGTTTCTGGTGAGTTTAAATACTTTGGTTTAGAATCATCTAACACTCTACCACCAAAGCCAATTACCCTTCCTTTTATATCAAAGACTGGGAACATAACTCTATTTCTAAACCTATCATAAAAGGTACCTTTCTTTTCGCTTTTAAGAACTAATCCTGCTTCTTGCAAAGCATCTTCTTTTAAGCCCATTTTCCTTAAATGATAAATCAAGCTATTCCAGCTATCTTTAGAATACCCTAATCCAAATTTTCTTATAGTGGATTCTTTTATTCCCCTATTTAAGAAATATTCTTTTGCTTTCTTATCTTGAGATAAGTTTTTAAAAAAGAATCTCCCTGCTTCAATATTTGCTTTGTAAAGCACTTCCTTCTTTTTTGTTATCTTACTAGGTTCTCCATCCCCTAAATCTAAAGGTATATTTACCTTTTCGGCCAAATACTTTGCTGCTTCTAAAAAGTTTAATTTTTTTTGTTTCATGACAAAAGTAAAAACATTTCCTGCCTCTCCACATGAAAAGCATTTATATATCTGCTTATCTTGCGAAACCGAGAAAGATGGAGAATGGTCATTGTGAAATGGGCAAAGCCCCATATAATTACGTCCTGACCTCTTTAACCTAACGGTTTCTGAAACTATATCTACTATGTCATTTTCTTGTCTGATTCTTTCAATTAATTCCTCTGATATACGCAAGGAAGCTTCCCCCTCCTTACAAAATTTTTTTCAACAATTTATATATTATTCGACACATTGCTTACTATTCCTTCTGATTTTAAAATTATTTTCTAACTTTTTGACTTACTTATCTTTCCTTAAATCTTAAAAAATATACTTAGCTTTAATATATTACCAGTTTAGGGACAAATATTTTATTAAACTGACTAAGACAATAATCATCACTCATCCCAGCAATATAATCTGCCACCCCTCTTTTAGCTCCCTCACATTCTGCAATATTTCTATACATCTCCGGCATTTCTTCTATATGTTCCATATAATGATTTATTAATTCATTTAGTATAAACTTCGCCTTATTTCGTTCTTCTTTAAGTTCCTCAGATAAATATATATTCTTAAACATAAATGCCCTAAGCTCTCTCATAGCTTCTTCAATTTCTTTACTTAACCCAACTGAGTTAACTCCTTTTTCCAAATTCTTATTTGATGTATTAATAAAATCTAACACCAATGTTTCAATTCTTTCAGAATGAGTTTTACCAAGAGTATTAAGTAATTCTTTTGGAATATCATTTTCCGACAACAAACCTGCTCTTATAGAGTCATCTATGTCATGATTTATATATGCTATCTTATCACTTACCTGAACAACTCTTCCCTCTAAGGTTGATGCTCCTTTATCATCAGATGCACTTCTTAAGCCACTATGATGCAGTATACCATCTATAACCTCTTTAGTAAGGTTTACCCCCTTACCTTCATTCTCTAACTTTGTTACTACTCTTACACTTTGTTCATTGTGTCTAAATCCATTTGGCAAAAACTCATTTAAAACTTCTTCCCCATTATGGGCAAATGCTACGTGCCCTAAATCATGCCCTAATGCAATTGCTTCTATTAAGGTTTCATTCAATCTAATTCCAGCCCCTATAGTTCTAGCAATCTGAGCAACCTCTAATGTATGGGTCAATCTTGTTCTATAATGATCTCCGAAGGTTTTTATATAAACTTGAGTCTTATGCTTCAAACGTCTAAATGATTTACAATGAATAATTCTATCACGATCCACCATAAAACAAGTTCTAACAACATCCTCACTCTCATCTTTTTCACGACCCAAGGACTTATCAGAAAAAGTTGCTTTTTCAATAAATGTCAACCTTTCAAAAGTCTCGATTTTTTCCCTTATGTCCATATAAAATCACCTCCTATATATCATTCTATATTTATCTCTTAAATCCTTTATTTATTACCTGTAAATATTATTTCTTATAAGTTTTTATAATATCCAGTATTTTTTATATTTTTAAAAAAATATCATTAGTATATTTATAAAATCCAATTAATATGATAATAATGAGTAATTTTTAAAGGAGTGTCTTAATGAGTGATTTTGCAACCAACTTAGATGAATCTATTTTTTCAAATAATAATATAGCTCAAAATATACTTCCATATTATGATCTTAAATATGCTGATGTAAATATGGTAAAGTTTAAAGATACAGAAAAGCAAAGAGCAGTTTATAAAGTAGACGGAAAGCATGGTAGTTATTGCTTAAAGAAAGTATACTTTGCAGAAGACGAGCTACTTTATGTATATTCAGCTTTAGAATGGTTACATAGGCATAACATTAATGTTCCTAATCTTTTACCTACAATTAATAAGGGAAGATATGTAAAATATGATGATATGCTATTTATCCTAACTCCTTGGATTAATGGTGTGAAATGTGACTTTGATAATTTGAATCATGTTATTTCTTCAGCTGTTAAACTTGCTGAAATACACAAATCATCATTTAACTTTATACCAATCAAGGGAAGTGCTAACAGGGTAGGATTTGATAACATTTATGTATCTACCTCTAAACATTTTGAACAATTATTACAAACATCTAATTTAGCCTTTCAATGTAAAGATAAATTTTCTAGGGAGTTCTTAGAAAAGTTTGATAAAAATTTAGAGCTTGCAAAACTCTCCTTAGAAGTTTCATCTTTAATAGACGAAAAAGAACTAAGTAAATCATTATGTCATGGTGATTATGTTAATAAGAATATCATATTTGAAGAAGATGATTCTACTTGGATTATTGATTTTGATAAATGCAAGTATGATTATTGTGCTCATGATTTATCATACTTTTTAAGAAGACTCTTAAAAAGAGATAATACAAAATGGGATTTAGAGCTAGCAACTTCTATTATAAAGGCTTATAATTCTAATAATCACCTATCTCCATCTGATTTAAAGTATATTGTTTCATATATATGTTTTCCACAAAAGTACTGGAAAATTTCTAGAGATTATTATAAAAATATAAAGAAATGTAATAAAAATTCATTCTTCACATTATTACTTAAAGCAAATTCTAAAATTGATCATCATCTTGAATTCACCATGTCTATTATAAACAAAATGCAAGAAGCAGATTGGAATGCAGATAAATTAATATAATTCACTAAATAAATAAGAGGATGATTAAATCATCCTCTTATATTTTTAACACTTATTATCTTGGATTTTTAACTTGTGCTTGAGCTGCAGCTAATCTAGCTAATGGTACCCTAAATGGTGAACATGAAACATAGTTTAATCCAACATTATGGCAGAATTCTACTGATGATGGATCTCCACCATGTTCTCCGCAAATTCCAAGCTTAATATCAGGTCTTGTTGCTCTACCCTTTTCAGCAGCTATCTTAACTAATTGACCTACACCTGTTTGGTCTAACTTAGCAAATGGATCTTGTTCATAGATTTTCTTATCATAGTAAGAACCTAAGAACTTAGCAGCATCATCTCTTGAGAATCCAAATGTCATTTGAGTTAAATCATTTGTACCAAATGAGAAGAAATCTGCTTCCTTAGCTATTTCATCAGCTGTTAAAGCTGCTCTTGGAATTTCTATCATTGTACCAACATGGTATTCTATCTTAGTTCCTCTTTCCTCCATAACAGCTTCTGCAGTCTTAACAACTACATCCTTAACATATTTTAATTCCTTAATTTCTCCAACCAATGGAATCATTATTTCTGGAACTATATCATAACCTTTCTTTGCCTTAACATCCAAAGCTGCTTCAATTACAGCTCTTGTTTGCATTTCAGCAATTTCAGGATAAGATACTGCTAATCTACATCCTCTATGCCCCATCATTGGGTTGAATTCGTGTAAATCTTCAACAGTAGCCTTTAACTCTTCAAAAGTTAATCCCATTTCCTTTGCTAATTCAGCAATTTCTTCATCACTGTGAGGAACGAATTCATGTAGTGGTGGATCTAAGAATCTAATTGTTGCTGGCATTCCTTCTAATGCTTCATAGATTTCTGTGAAATCTTGTCTTTGCATTGGAAGAATCTTATCTAATGCCTTTCTTCTTTGTTCTTCGTTCTTTGCAACTATCATTTCTCTAACAGCCATAATTCTATCTTCAGCGAAGAACATATGCTCTGTTCTACATAATCCAATACCTTCTGCTCCAAATTCAACAGCTTGTATAGTATCTCTTGGAGTATCTGCATTAGTTCTAACCTTTAACTTTCTAATTTCATCTGCCCATCCCATAAATGTAGCAAAATGTCCAGTTATTTCAGGTGAAACAGTCTTAACAGCTTCAGCATAGATATTACCAGTAGAACCATCTATTGAAATATAATCATCTACTCCGTAAGTCTTATCTTCTATTGTAACAGTCTTAGCTTTTTCATCAACTTTAATTTCTCCACATCCTGCTACACAGCAAGTTCCCATACCTCTAGCAACAACTGCAGCATGAGAAGTCATACCACCCCTTACTGTTAATATACCTTCTGCAGCAATCATACCTTCAATATCTTCTGGAGAAGTTTCAAGTCTAACTAAAACAACCTTTTCTCCCTTTTCAGCTCTTTCCTTAGATTCGTCTGCAGTAAATGCTATCTTACCACAAGCTGCTCCTGGAGAAGCTGGAAGTCCTTTAGCAACTACATTTGCCTTCTTCAACTCTTCAACATCAAATGCTGGGTGAAGTAATGTATCTAATTGTTTTGGCTCAACCTTTAATATAGCTTCTTCCTTAGTTAAAGTACCATCCTCAACTAAATCAACAGCTATCTTTAAAGCAGCTTGAGCTGTTCTCTTACCATTTCTAGTTTGTAAAAAATATAACTTTCCTTCTTCAATAGTTATTTCCATGTCTTGCATATCTTTATAATGAGCTTCTAGTGTAGCAATTATATCTGTTAATTGCTTATAAATCACTGGATCTTGCTCTTCTAATTGAGATATTGGTTGAGGTGTTCTAATTCCTGCAACAACGTCTTCACCTTGTGCATTCATTAAGTACTCACCATATATTTTATTTTCACCAGTAGCAGGGTTTCTTGAGAATATAACACCTGTTCCTGAAGTTTCTCCTTTATTACCAAATACCATTTGTTGAACGTTAACTGCTGTTCCCCAATCACCAGGTATATCATTTAATCTTCTATATACTATAGCTCTTGGATTGTCCCATGATCTAAATACAGCAGTAATTGACTCAATTAATTGAACCTTTGGATCTTGTGGGAACTCTTCTCCCTTTTCTTTCTTATATAACTCTTTAAATTGAGCAACTAACTCCTTTAAATCATCTGCATTTAAATCTGTATCTAATTTTACCCCTCTTGCTTCCTTCATAGCGTCTAACTTATCTTCAAATAGTCTCTTTTCAATACCCATAACAACATCAGAGAACATTTGAATAAATCTTCTGTATGAATCATAAGCAAATCTTGGATTATTAGTCTTATTAGCTACAACCTCTACAGCTGAATCATTTAATCCTAAGTTTAATATTGTATCCATCATACCTGGCATAGATACTCTTGCACCAGATCTAACTGATACTAATAGCGGGTCTTCTTCGCTACCGAATTCTTTTCCGGCTACCTTCTCTAATTCCTTAATACTTGCATAAATTTGTTCCATTACCTCTGATGAAATAGTCTTTCCATCTTCATAATATTTGTTACAAGCCTCTGTTGTAACAGTAAATCCTGTTGGAACTGGAATTCCTAGTGTAGTCATTTCTGCTAAATTAGCTCCCTTACCCCCTAGTAAGTTCTTCATTGATGCATTTCCTTCACTAAAAAGGTAAACGTACTTTTTCTCCATCTCAATACTCCTCCGTTCAATACAATTTATCTATATACTAACGAAACCTTAAGCGTCCCGGTAGTTTCTTATTTATTTATTCGCCCTTACCCATTTGAACGAATAATCTGGTAATATTAGTTTTTGATACTTTACCTATAATTTTGTATTGTTCTTTACCCTGCTCTACTCTAACCTTTTCAACTATTGGTATGCTGTCTATTTCATGTTCTATTATTTTTTTTGCCATATCATATGCGCTATCTTCTGATGCTCCACATATAATATTAGGCATTCTTGTCATAATTACCCCTACAGGTACCTTATGTATATCAGTACCTCCAATTGCAATCTTTAAAAAGTCTTTTCTCGACACTGCACCTACAAGGTATCCATTATTTTCTACAAATACCGTGCCTATATCATTTAAGAATAGGTATACGATTGCATCATACACCATCATAGACTCATTAACTGTAGATGGTTTTGACATAATCTGACCTGCTTTTATATTACTTATATAATCTAATACCAAACTACTCTTAGGCTTATCTGAATAAATATATCCAACCTTTGGTCTAGCGTCTAATATTCCTATCATAGTTAAAATTGCAAGATCTGCTCTTAATGCTGCTCTTGTAACTCCTAGCTTCTCAGCTAAAGCTTCACTTGTAATAGGCTGTCCTTCTTTTACAAGCTTGATTATTTCCTCTTGCCTATCTGACAACTTCATTACAATCCCTCTTTCTGATTCAAAGGAATATATAGAGTCTTTTATGCCGACTTTTTATTTACAGTATAATTATACCACGTAATTATAGTTTGACTATACTTAATTTTCAGAAAAATCACATAAATTGTTCTAATATTCCTTATTTATCACTTATTTTTTTTAAACATATCTTATTTTCTATATTTTTCTAATTATTTCTCTTCTTTTTCATCATCAAAATTAACTGTATAACTATAGACAGTTTCATCATCTTTATATACATTTTCCTTATAATGAGCATTATCGGAAGCCTCTTCTTTAACTTCTTTTATCTTACTTTTGATTTGGTCTGCAAATACTGAGGCCTTATCTTTAACTTCATTTGCAGCCTTTGCTACATATTTATTTACAACCTCTACAGAACCATCAACCTTAGTAATTTCTATAGTTAACTTAGTTGCTACTGCTGCAATTACCCCAAAAGCAAGAATTGGAGGAATTATTACTGCTATAACTGTTGCTGCTATACCTGCATTTACAGGAACATCAACTAATATAGTTTCATCCTTTTTCACTTTAATCCTTGAAACATTTCCCTTTTTTATAGTTTCCTTTAGCCATACCTTAAAGTCTTCTATTGTCTCACTATTATTTTCTTTGTAGGTATTATCTTCTGGATTTTTCATATTTGAATTTCCATTTTTACCTTCTATATAAATTATAGCTTCTAATACATCACCACCACAAATTTCCAGAGCTTCTTTTGCTTCTTTATAAGTGCTTCCAGTTCTCTCTTTTACTTGATCAACCTTTTCTAATGAAATTTCCATACTATTCTCACTCCTTAATATAATTTAACATCTCTAAACTTTTAGGTTTCTTAGCATAACTAGAAGAAATAATAAAAGTGGTCACCTTTTCCATTTCCTTTTTTATTTCATCTGTAAGATTTAGTCTATAAACTTTATCTAATGAAACATTGGATAAATATTTAAGAGCATTATATGCTCCTTTAGATATGTACAACCCATGCTCTTTATTACACTCTTCACAAACCCCTCCAAAATAGGAAAGACTTATATAATTAGATACTGCTATTTTCTTCTTACATACGCTACAACTTTCTAAATTTAATCCATACCCAGTTGCCTTTAAAAGTTTTAATTCAAAAGCTCTTATTAGAAGCTCATAATCTAAAGCATCTGTATTTAATAAATATAAAGTAGTTATAAACTCTTTGAATAGAAGTTGATTTACTTCCCCTTCTAATATAGCAATATCTATTAGCTCACATATATATGATGAATATGTCAATTTATCTAGATTATTCATTAAACCTTGAAAAGAATTGATTATTTTCCCCTCTTGTAAATTATACAGTGTTTTCCCCCTAAATACCATATATTCACAGTAACATAGAGGTAGAGTAACAGAAAAAAGTTTATTCTTACTTTTTTTTGCACCTCTAGCCACCGTTGTAATCTTCCCATAGTTATCAGTATATAACCAAACTAGTTTATCATTTTCTTTATAATCTAGGGTCTTTATTACTACCCCATTACACTTAACAAGTGACAGAATAACCATCCCCTAATAATCTATTTTACTTTTTTATATCCTAATTCCTTTAATAAGTTTTGATTGTCTCTCCATTCTTTTCTTACTTTAACCCATATTTTTATATTTACCTTTGTATGCAAGAACCTTTCTAACTCATATCTAGCCGTCTCTCCAATTCTCTTTAAGGACTGACCGTTTTTTCCTATTATTATCCCTTTGTGAGAGTCCTTTTCACATATTAAGTCCACTTCTATATGATAAGTACCATTTTCACTTTGTTTCATTTGAATAACATCTACAGCTATCCCATGAGGAACTTCATCTCTTAAACATCTTAAAGCTTTTTCTCTTACAATTTCAGATACTACGAATCTTTCTTGAACATCTGTTATCATATCCTCTGGATAATACATAGGGCCTTCTGGCAATTCATTAACCATAAGCTCTAATAATGTATCAACATTTTTTCCCTTAAGAGCTGATATAGGTATTATCTCTTTAAAGTTAAATTCATTTGATAAATCCATCAGTGATTTAGCCACTCTATCTTGAGTAGATTCATCAACCTTATTTAACACAAGAAAAACAGGTGCTTTACTATTTTTTAGAGACTCTAGTATAAACTTATCCCCTCTACCTATTTCATCATCAGGATTAGTTAAAAATAGTACTAAATCTACATCCTTCATTGAATCTTTTGCTGAATTTACCATATACTCACCTAACTTATGCTTAGGCTTATGTATTCCTGGTGTATCAACGAATACAATTTGATACTCCTTAGTTGTTAATATAGTTTGAATATTATTTCTTGTTGTTTGTGGTTTATTAGAAACTATTGATAACTTTTCCCCCATTAAATAATTCATTAAAGTTGACTTTCCAACATTGGGTCTCCCAACAATAGTTACAAATCCTGATTTAAACATTCTTCCTCCTATTTCTCCAAGTCCTTCTTAGTAAAAGTACCTGGCATAACTTCATCTAAAGTTGTTTCTAAAACTTCATTTTCATTTTTTATTATATAGATTTTCATATCTCCACTTTCTGCAAACTCAGATATTACTTGCCTACAGATTCCACAAGGATATGTAAATGCTTTAACATCTCCTATTAATGCTAATTCTTTTAACTTTCTATTTCCATTTGCAACCCCACTAAATATAGCTGTTCTTTCAGCACAGTTAGTTGCTCCAAAAGATGCATTTTCAACATTGCATCCTACATATATATTTCCATCTTCAAATAAAGCTGCTGCTCCCACCTTAAAATTAGAATATGGACAGTATGCATTCTCTCTTGCTTCTATAGCTTTTAATATTAACTCTTTATTCACTTTACTTCCTCCAAGATACACAATAATTTTATATTTATATACTCATATTATGTGTATTTTTCATTATATCATTATAATTATAATTTGAATATGGTAAAAATCAATAAGGTTATAAGCATACCAAATATAGCTCCTACAATAACTTCAGATAATGTATGAACCTCGGAATCCACCCTACTTTGCGCTGTAATAAATGCCATTAAATAGCTTAACATTATACAAGTTGGTTCTTCAGTAATTAAAGCTATTGCCGTAGCTATAGAAAAGGATAGTGCACTATGTCCACTAGGCATTCCACCCTTAAGAGGAGTTCCTTCTCCAAATATAGCTTTTACTATTATAGTTGAAAAACTCACTATAACTAAGACTATCAATATAGTATATGGCTCATTATTTTTAACTTTGTGTATTACCTCATAAGATATATCAGATAGTTTATCCCAAAAAACAACATATCCCACCACTATAGCATTAATAGCAGTTATTAGCACTGCTCCTGCTGCTGCATTTTTAGCTATCTTTGCTAATGGATGATAATAATTAGTAGTCATATCAATAGCTGCTTCTATAGCGGTATTGATTAGTTCAGCAGCAATAACTATAGCTACAGTTATTGCAATTATTAAAAATTCTATCTTAGATATATCAAAACAAAAACAAGCTATTAAAACGCCTATAGCAGCTACAAGATGTATTTTCATATTTCTTTGAGTTCTCACTGTATCAATAATACCATTTATAGCATGATTGAAGCTATCTACCATCTTTTTCAACTTCACTTTTCATCATCACCCACTTATATTCCATCTTCTAATATCTAATTGCCCTAATATTTCTTCTTCCCTTTTTCTCATAACTTTTTTCTCATCCTCTTCCATATGATCATACCCCAATAGATGTAGTACTGAATGAACTACTAAATATGAAGCTTCCCTTTTAAAGGAATGATTATATTCTTTACTCTGTTCTAAGGCTTTTTCTAAAGATAATACTATATCTCCTAAAACCAGCTCTTCACCATCCATATAAGTTTCATCAAATTCATAATTCTTATATACATCTTTAAAAGCCTTATCTTTTGGATAGTCTAACATAGGAAAAGATAGCACATCTGTTTCTTTATCTATATTTCTAGTTTCATTGTTTATTTCTCTAATTTCATCATTATCTACAAATAATAATGAAATTTCAAATGGTATATTAACTTCTTCTTCCTTTAAAGCAAATTCTATTGTATGTTCTAATTCCTTTACTAATTCCTCTGTTACCTCTATTTTTTCTTGTCTGTTATCTGTATATATCATTTATTTTCTCCCTTTTCATATTTTTTAAAGGGGTGAGTTAAAAACTCATCCCCTTTATTTTAAGCTTTTGCTTTTTCTGTTGGATATTCTATCCTTTGATGATATATTCCATTTAAAGTCTTTAAAAAACACTTTCTAATTGTTTCTAAATCCTTTAATGTCAAATCACAATCATTAAGTTGACCAGAATGAAGTTTATCTTTAATAATATTATTGACCATTTCTTCTATTTTACCCTTAGTAGGCTCATTTATTGATCTCACTGCAGCTTCAACAGAATCTGCTAGCATTATTATCCCAGCTTCCTTAGTACTTGGTATAGGGCCTGGATATCTAAAATCTTCTTCTCTAACTTCATCAGGATTTTCAGAATTATTTTTTACAGTATAATAGAAATATTTAACCAAGGTTGTACCATGATGCTGTGCTATTATATCTTGTATTACTTCTGGTATATTGTATTCCTTAGCTAATTCTAATCCCTCTTTAACATGAGATATTATTATTAAAGTACTTAAATTAGCAGTTATCTTATCATGAGGGTTTTCTTTACTAATTTGATTTTCCTTAAAGAAATATGGCCTAGTAGTTTTACCAACATCATGATAATAAGCTCCTATTCTTGCTATTACCGGATTAGCCTTAACCTCTTCTGCTGCAAGCTCTGCTAAATTAGCAACTAGCATGCTATGATGGTATGTCCCTGGAGCTTCCATTAATAATTTCTTTAAAAGAGGGGTGTTAGGATTACTTAATTCTAACAATTTTAATGTAGTTACTATATTAAATGTAGACTCTAAAAATGGTAATAAACCTGTAGCTAAAACCCCTGCAAACACAGTTCCTATTATAGAAAAAGCACTATTTAAAAATATATCTTTTAAATTGCTTGATAAAATAACACCTGTTGCAAATGTTATAACTCCAGATAAAACTGCAATATATAATGTTGAATAAAGTATATCGTTTCTTTGTTGCATCTTCCTTAGTATAGTAGCACCTACTAATGCATTTACTATTGCAATTATTATCACTTGAGAGTTAAACCCTGTTAATGCAGCAACTACGATAACATTCATGGAGTTAACAAATAGTGATATCTTGTAATTAATAAGCATAGTCATAAGTAATGGAGCTAACGCTAATGGTATCATAAAAGGAGATGCAAAACTTACACATCTAACTAATATTAAGGAAAATACATTTATTAAATTAATTAAGACCAACTTCTTAAAATCTAAATAAATACTTCTATAGTTTTTGTAAATGTAGAAGAATTCAATCCCCATAATAGAACTTAAAAGTATTGCTAGAACAATATATAGAAGTATTACACCTTCTCCAGCAGAATCTCCTATCAACCCTAATTCAGTCAAAATTTCTATTTGTCTTGACGTAACAGGCTCACCTTTTTGCACTATTATCTGGTTCTTCTTTATTACTACCTTTTCTGTATTTTTTTGAACTTCTTTAATCTTTTCTTCTGTTTTTTCTTTATCATAATAAAAATTTGGTTTTATTTGTTCTATTATAATATTATTTAATACATTACTTATATTCGAATTTAAGTTAAGAGCCTTTACTCTTTCACTGGCTAAGCTTCTAGCATCAGATATGCTTTCACTATCCTCATCTTCAATATTTTTTACATATACAGAATCTATTATTTCTAAAGCTTCAGACTTTAATTTAACCAATGTGTCTTTTGGTATTGATAATAAGAACTTACAAGCACTTTCATCTAAGGTAATCCCCTCAACTTTTCTTAGTTCTACTATCTTTTCCTTCTCATCTAACTCCATAGCACTTAAACTTATTAACTTTTCAAACAATGTATTTATATTATTCTCTGCAGCAATTTTCACTTCTGCTTTTAATGTATATTGTTTATCTACTTTAGATAAAGCTTCTTTTAACTTTTCTTCCGAAGCTTGTTCATCTACTGTTTCTCTTTGGGCTACTATATCTTCTCTTGCTATATCTCCTTCCTGTAACTCATACTTAGTTGGAGCAATAGCTGTTATCAATAAAAAATAAGTTACCACAAAACTTATGGTAAATAATAAAATTCTCTTAGGTTTATAATTGCCCTTTTTAGTTTCCCTTCTTTTTAAACTCATGTTCATCACCTTCTTACTTGTACATCACTTATATTATGATACACTGGCTATATCCTGTTCAACTACAAACGTCACCTTAACACGTAACTTACCTTCACCTATGTCTTCTGTATACACGTCTTTATCAGCAATCTTGTAATCATTACTCAAAGTTCTTTCAAATGATTTCGTTAATTGTTCAGTTGCAGTTTTAATTGCTTCTTCCTTATCTAAATTTACTTCTTTCTCTGCTCTCTCAAAATACGTTGTAGTTTTAATAAAACCTTTTTCATCTTCTATTTTATCATAATACTTAAAGTTATTTATAGCTTTTTTCAAGTAAATTTTCCTGCCAAAGAAAGATACATAAATATCCCTACCTCTTTTACCAGTCTTATCAAGCTTAGAACCACTCACCTGCACTTCCATTTCTTTCTCATAAAATGTATTAGCTATAACTATTCCCTTTGCAGGCACTTCATATTCCTCTCCTTCTTTCCCTTGCATTCCCTTTATTAAAACATCTCCCGCATTAACAAAATCCCCTGGGCTTACATTACTAGTACCAGAAGATACAAAAACTCTTTTTATCTCTCCACCGACTTTAGCCACACAATCTCCAGATGTATCACTAATTGGTTTTGGAGGATTAACCTTCTCTTCAATGACTATTTTCAATGTAGATCCTTCCACTCTTGCTCTTATCCATAATATATCGCTATTTATATCTGCAGCTTTATCTTCTATATTATAAACATCAATCTTACTTTTCTTTATGCCTGGCTCAATACCAATTTTCTTTAATTCTTTTCTAACCTGATAAGGTGACAAGTTATTTCCTGTTTGTATATCTATAGACCATATATAGGTTGACAAGTAAAATATCCCTATTATAAATATCAACAAACCTAACACCAATGATATTTGTCTCTTTAGTCTAGATATTAGAAACACCCAACCATTTTTACTTATTATCTTAATTTTACCGCCACATCTTTTAACAGCACCTACTACTTCATTATAGTCATTATATTCAATTTCTAACCTAATTGTAGTTATATCAATCTTAACAATGTTCTTAGATTTTATCCCACTGTTCCATAGAAGGTTAAGTATTCTTTCAGGTGATTTTGCACTTATTTCAACTATTATATTTCCAACTTTTAATTTATCTAATATCATTTTTGTTTATCCTCATAGATAATTGTTTTAAATTTTCCAGTTATACTTATAGTTGATCCCCCTATGTACAAAATTTCAAAATCACTTCCCTCTATATTTATATTGCCAACCTTAGAGTTTACTTTAATTAGATTTTTCTCAAAACTAGATATCCCTTTATGATTTTCTATAGTTATTTCTTTATTCCCTGTAATAATTATCTTAGGAATATCCATTACTATTTCTGCTGGCAAATCAAATTTATCTACTAAGATTTCTCTACCTTTATTTAATTTTTCCTCCACCTCTAATCCCCCGTTTTTATATTTCTATCATTGTAATTTATGATTAAAATATAAAAAAAAGAACAATTAGAATATGTTAATCCTTATAGTTAGTATAAAAAAATGGAATTTATATTTATTTTTCTAGTTCCATAGCAAGCTCCAAATCATAGAAAAACAAATATCCATTTCCTTCGTACTCAAGGTAATTAAATTAAAAAAATAGAGTTTAAGGCTGATATTAGCCTTAAACTCTATTTTAATGACTCATACAAAACAATAAAAAGAACTCGAAGAGTTCTTCTTATTATTTATTAGTTAAATATTCTTTTACTATTTGACTAACAAGCTTGCCATCTGCTCTACCTAATGTCTTAGGTCTAACAATTGCCATAACTTTTCCCATGTCTTTAATGCTACTAGCGCCCGCTTCAATAGCTGATTCTTCAATAATTTGCCTTATTTCCCCTTCACTTAACTGCTGAGGAAGGTAATTTAACAAAATTTCTATCTCAGCTTTTGACTGATCAACCAAATCCTGTCTATTTCCCTTTTCAAACTCAAGCATTGCTTCTCTTCTTTGCTTGACTTCTTTAGCTAATATTTCTATAGCTAGCGCATCATCCACTGTTATTCCATCAGTCTTTTCAACTAATAAAATCGCAGACTTTGCTGTACTTATAACGTTAGCTTTAAATTTATCTTTAGCCTTTAAAGCAGTTTTCCAATCTTCTTGAAGTCTTTCTTTTACTGTTGGCATATACACATACCTTCTTTCAAAAAGAACGTTCTATTTGAACTTTCTCTTTCTAGCAGCTTCTGATTTCTTCTTTTTCTTAACGCTTGGCTTTTCGTAGTGTTCTCTCTTTCTTACTTCTGAAAGAACTCCAGCTCTTGCACATTTTCTCTTAAATCTTCTTAACGCATTTTCAAGAGTTTCGTTTTCTCCAACTTTGATTTCTGACATTAATTATCCCTCCCTCCGCTAGCTAAAATTCTAAATTCAACTCAGCTACGGGCTTAATAACACATGCTATATTATACAATAGTAAGGTTGCTTGTGTCAATAATTCTTAAAAATTTAACTATTAGCCTGGAGGCCAATTTAAACTTCTTCCTCCAAGAACATGAAAATGCATATGATGTACAGTTTGACCTCCATCATTACCTGTATTATTTACAATTCTGTAGCCTTTTTCAGCAATACCTAGCTCACTAACTAGTTTATTAATTACTAAGAAAATATGTGCGACCACAGATGCATTTTCTTCTTTTAAGGCATTAGCACTTTCTATATGCTCCTTAGGTATTACCAAAAAGTGTATAGGTGCTTCTGGACTTATATCATAAAAAGCATATACCTTTTCATCTTCATATACTTTTTTACTTGGTATTTCACCCTTTATGATTTTACAAAAAATACAATCTTCCATAAATTCACCCCCTTCTAATAGTAACTTTTTTATTTCACAAGAGTAGCTACAGCATAATCTCCTAAAGCTTCTTCTATCTTGCAATTTACTATTTGACCTTTTAAGTTTTCTTCTATACCTTTAACTTCAACCTTAACATAGTTTCTAGTATATCCTTCATATACATCATCTTTCCCTTTTACTGGTTGTTCTATAAGTACATCCATAACTCTACCAACAATAAATCTAGTAAAGTCACCTTCATTTTTATCATTTAATTCTATAAGAGCTTTACTTCTTTTATCCTTAACTGTTCCATCTAATTGATTTGGCATAGTTGCAGCCTTTGTACCTTCTCTTGGACTATATTTAAACACATGAGTTTTTGTAAGCTTTATTCTCTTTAAGAATTCATAAGTTTCATTAAATTCTTCTTCTGTTTCTCCAGGGAAGCCAACTATAACGTCAGTTGTAATAGAAACATCTTTAATATTTTCTCTTAAAATATTAACTATTCTTTCATACTCTTCAGCTGTGTACCTTCTATTCATTCTCTTTAATGTAGCATTACATCCACTTTGAAGAGAAAGGTGGAACTGAGGACATAGCTTCTTCATATTCTTAATTTTTTCAATTACTTCTGGAGTAAAGAAAGCTGGTTCTATAGATCCTATTCTTACTCTTTCAATACCATCTAGTTTTTCTATTTCTTCTAATAAATCAACCAAAGTGATTTCACCATCTAAATCTAGCCCATATGATGCAGTATGAATTCCTGATAATATTATTTCCTTAAATCCATGTTCTGATAACTTATTTATTTCGTCAAGAACTTGTCTTGGTTCCTTTGAACATACTGATCCCCTAGAATAAGGTATTATACAGTACGCACAGAATCTATTACATCCATCTTGGATTTTTAAGAATGCTCTTGTCTTATCTTGATACTCTTCTATATTTAATGCCTCAAATTTCTTATTTCTTAATACACTTTCAACGTATATTTGTGCTGTTTGTTCATCTCTAGCTTTATTTACATAATAAACTACATCACCCTTATTTCTAGTCCCAAGAACAACATCAACGCCTTCTATTGCTGAAACTTCCTTTGGTGCTATTTGTGAATAACATCCTACAACAGCTATTATAGCATCCGGATTAAGTCTTCTAGCTCTACTTATAATTTGTCTAGATTTCTTATCTCCCATATTGGTTACTGTACATGTATTTATAACATAGACATCAGCAACTTCTGTAAACTCTGTCACCTCATATCCTTCTCTTATAAACTTTTCTGCCATAGCTTCTGATTCATAATGATTAACTCTACATCCTAATGTAGAAAATGCAACCTTCATTAAACATTTCCTCCTAAATCACCTAACTCATATTGCACTAAAGTAGTTGCTGTAAATCCAGCTGTTTCCGTTCTTAGAATCCTACTTCCTAGCGTAATAATATAGGCACCTTTTTCTTTTAGTCTTTCAATTTCTTCTTCCTCAAAACCGCCTTCTGGTCCAACCATTATACCGATCTTTTTAACATTATCTAATCTTCCACTATCCCTTAAATCCTTTATTACACCTTTAATTCCAAAGTTTTCAGCGTTCTCATAAGGAACTAAGAATAAATCTAATTTCTCTAATTCCTCTAAAACATCATCAAATGATATTGGCTCATCTACCCTTGGAATAAGGCTTCTCTTACTTTGCTTTGCAGCTTCAAGAGCTATTCTATTAAGCCTATCAAGCTTCTTAAACTCTCCCTTAAGTTTAACATCTACTCTATCAGTAATAGTTGGTACAAACTTTGATATTCCAAGTTCAGTACCCTTTTGAACTATAAGGTCCATCTTTTGTGACTTAGGAAGACCTTGGTATAAATAGATTTCTATTGGACTTTCATTATCTACATCTAACTTTTCTAGTATATCTATAATAACTTCAGTCTTTGAGATACTTTTTATTTTCCCAAGGAATTCATCACCTATGCAGTTATTTAAAACTACCTCTTCCCCCTCAATTAATCTTAAAACCTTATATATATGTTTAACATCATCACCTAATATTTTTCCTTCATTAGAATTAATATTTTCAGCAGGTGTGAAAAACTTATGCATATACTTCTCTCCTTAACTACTTAAGTTTTGCTATTATGCAGTTCCATTCCCCATCCTTATTAACCTTAACAACTTCAAAACCGCATTCTTCTAACTTATTAGTAACCATTTCTACTCTATCATGTATAATTCCTGATGTTATAAAGTATCCATTTGGCTTAATTACTCTACTTACATCTTCAGTTAATATACAGATAATTTCTGCTATAATGTTAGCTACAACTATATCAGCCTTACCATCAATAACTTCAATTAAGTTTCCATGTAGAATTTCAATATTGTCTATGTTATTGAATCCTACATTTTCTTTCGCTGATTCTACCGCTACTGGATCTAAGTCAACTCCAACTGCAAGTTTTGCACCAAGCTTAGCTGCTGCAATGGCAAGTATTCCAGAACCACAACCAACATCAAATACAGTACTGTCTTTTTGAACATACTTTTCTAAAGCTTGAATACACATTCTTGTAGTTTCATGTTCACCTGTTCCAAATGCCATTCCTGGATCCAATTCAACTACTAATTCTTCATCTTCTGCCTCATATTCTTCCCATATTGGTTTGACAACTATTTTCTCTCCTACCTTTGAAGGCTTATAGTACTTCTTCCAGTTGTTTGCCCAATCTTCTTCATACATTTTTTCAAACTCTACTTTACCTTCACCCACATCAATTCCTAATGATTTAATTTCTTCAACCTTTTTATTGATATAAGCTATTATTTCATCTATATTATCTTCTTCTGAAAAATACCCTTTAACAACTGCAAATTTACCCTTGTGTTCTAGTACATTTATATCTGCAAAGTCCCATGTTAACGGTCCTTGTTCTCTACCTAATATATCTTCTGGATCCTCTATAGCAACACCCTTACAATCTAGTCCGTAGAATATACCAGAAATCGGTTCTAAAGCCTCACTTTTGGTAATTACTCTAACCTCTATCCAAGTTCCTTCCAAAAAAATCAATCCTTTCGCTTATTCTTTGACTAATATAATATTTTACACTTTACATTTAAGTTATGTCAAGGAATGCCTTATATTAACAAAGGGTTGTATCAGCTTGGATACAACCCTTATATTTTATACTGAATATTTATTTACTAAGTTCATAAATTCATCTTCTTTTATGTAATCTTCAAACTTAATATTACCCTCTTCAAGCTTCATAGCTAACTCATATAAAAATTCTGGTATTCTCTCTGGTAACATATCTCCCTTAAATTCACCTAACCTTACATTTTCCACTGTAAAATCTCCATTTATAAACAATCCAAAAACATCTTTTACAGCATCATCTACTCTCTTCTTCTTACCTGTAAAGCCTATCTTTCCTATTTCATGTACTCCACATGAATTTGTACATCCTGAAATATGTACTCTTGGCATTAAATCTGAAGAATAATCTTTCCCTTTAAAGTAGTCTATTATATCAAACAATAACCCTTGACTATTACCTATTCCTATTTGACATGTTGGAACACCTATACACGCCACGCTATGATATATTTCAGCTTCTCCCCCCATCTTCTTAGTAATATTCAATAAGGTTTCTGCTTCTTTACCATTTAAGTTTCTAAAGTATACTCCTTCAGTCATTGCAAGTCTTACTTCTATATCCTCAAAGTTATCTATAGTATCTAAAATCTCTCTAAGATCCTCTAATTTCAATTGTCCTCCTACTGGATGCAAATATACAGTATAAAGTCCCTCTTGTTTTTGCTCTATTAATCTCTTATCTTTAACTTCTGTTTTTATTCCTTCTTTTTTTATCTCAGTAGGATGAAGCTTTAATTCTAATCCACCTTTTTCTTTTTCAGCTTTTGTATAAAGCTTAAATTGATTAACAAACTCTTCATCTCCCATTCTATCAGCTATATATCTAATTCTAGCTTTAGCTCTATTTTTATAGTCTCCTTCTGCTATAAAAAGATTAGTCATTCCTTCAATATAATAAAGAATGTCCTTAGCTTCTATCAATTCATCTAGTTCTATAGCTTTTCTTGGATTATTTCCAAGTCCTCCACCTATATAAACTTTGAAATATTCTTTTCCATCTTTCTTTACAGCAACAAAACCTAAATCTTGCACTGTACAATGAGCTGTATCCTTAAAAGAATTAGAAAAAGATACTTTTAACTTTCTAGGCAACTTATATGTATAAATCTTCTTTAGAAAGTGATTACCAACAGCTAATGCATATGGAGTTGGATCAAACTCTTCTTCCTTATCAACACCTGCTAAGGGTGAAAGAGCTACATTTCTTGGAAAGTTACCTCCAGCTCCTCTAGTAAATAAATTCACTTCTAATCCTTCCTTCATTAAATCACAAGCACCATCTAATGTTAACCCATGTAACTGTATTGCTTGTCGTGTTGTAAAGTGAATGCCACCAAGACTATGCTTTTTAGCATAGTCATAAATTAAATTTAATTCATCTGAATCAGTTACCCCAGAAGGTATTCTAAATCTTATCATAAACTCTTTTCCACCACGGTGTGCATACATCCCCATACCACCTGATTCATGTTTAAATTGCATCAAGTTTAATTCTCCATCTAAAAACTTATGACCAACCTTTCTAAAATCTTCAATTTCACCTAATAGTATTTCCTTTAAACTGTTCACATCTCCACCTCATATTAAAAGTTTTTCTTATGTTTCTATATAATCTATTCTATATTCATAGTTTTTCCAAGTCCAATAGGAATTATTTATACTATATATAGGAAAATTGTTATAAGAAAAAAAAAGACTGTGAAAAAATACTATTCTTTCACAGTCTTTTCTTTATTTATTAAATAAATTAAATCCTTTTTTGTGAGACTTATGCTCGCCTTCAACAGCTTCACCAGTTGCTTCCATAAATGCAACTAAAGCTTCTTTGGCTTTATCACTTAAATTCTTAGGAATATCAACTACAACCTTAACGTATTGATCTCCTCTACCTGATGAATTAACTCTAGGAACACCTTTTCCTTTAAGTCTAAATAGAGTTCCTGATTGTGTTCCTGAAGGAACTGTGTACTTAACATCTCCATCAACAGTTGGAACTTTTATTTCTGTTCCAAGTGCAGCTTTAGCCATAGATATGTGAGTATCTACATATATATCATTACCCTTTCTAGTAAATTGCTTAGAAGGTGCAACTCTTATCTTAATATATAAATCTCCTGGTGAACCGCCATTTTCACCATGTTCACCTTGACCTCTAAGTGGCATTACATTACCTGTATCTACACCTGCTGGTATCTTAACAGTAATCTTTCTATTCTTTCTAACGTGACCTTTTCCATGACATGTATGACACGGAGTATCTATAACCTTACCTTTTCCTCCGCACTTATCACATGTAGTAGTACTTACAAAGCTTCCTAATGGAGTCTGCCTTTGTACTCTTACTTGACCTGAACCTCCACAAGTTGGACATGTATTAGCACTTGTTCCAGGCTCAGCACCTGATCCATGGCACTCCTCACAGTTTTCACTTCTTGTTATAGATATCTCTTTTTCTGTACCAAATACAGCTTCTTCAAATGTTAAACTTAAAGTATATTCAATATCATTTCCTCTTACTGGACCATTTCTTCTTCTACCTGATCCACCACCACCAAAGAATGTATCAAATATATCTCCAAAGCCTCCCATATCAGAGAAATCAAAGCCACCAAATCCACCTGCACCGAATCCTGCTCCTGGGTCAATTGTTCCAAATTGATCATATTGAGCTTTCTTTTCAGGATCAGAAAGCACTTGATAAGCTTCATTTATTTCTTTAAACTTTTGTTCAGCTTCCGTATCCCCTTGATTTTTGTCAGGATGGTATTTTATAGCTAGCTTTCTAAAGGCTCTTTTTATTTCATCATCACTAGCGCCCTTTTGAAGCCCTAGGACTTCGTAGTAGTCTCTGCTTGCCATCTATTTTTCACCCACCTAATTTTTATTAACTTTAGAAAAGGGAAGACGACTTTTGCCTTCCCTCTCTTATTATATAAGATTCATATTAATTGTGACAACTATTTATCTTCATCTACTTTAAAATCTGCATCTACAACATTGTCATCATGTGGAGCTGATCCTGCACCTGGGTTTCCTCCCATGTTGTTTGGATCAAAACCTGCACCTGCTGCTCCATTTGCATTAGCATCTGCATAAATCTTAGAAGATACAGCATAGAATTCTTGAGTTAATTCATCCATTGCCTTCTTGATAGCTTCTAAATCTTCACCATCTTTAATCTTCTTAACTTCTTCTAATTTAGCTTCAATCTTAGCCTTATCTTCAGCTGATACCTTATCTCCAAGTTCATTTAATGTCTTTTCAGTTTGGTAAACAACTTGATCAGCATTGTTATGAACTTCTATCTTTTCTTTTCTCTTCTTATCTTCTTCAGCGAACTTTTCAGCTTCCTTAACAGCTCTATCTACTTCATCATCACTTAAGTTAGTTGAAGCAGTGATTGTGATATTAGCTTCCTTACCAGTTCCCTTATCTACAGCTGATACCTTAACAATACCATTTGCATCTATATCAAAAGTAACTTCGATTTGAGGGATTCCTCTTGGAGCTGGAGCAATTCCTGATAGAGTAAATCTACCTAAAGTCTTATTATCAGCTGCCATTTGTCTTTCACCTTGAACGATATGAATTTCAACTGAAGTTTGACCATCTGCTGCTGTTGAGAACACTTGGCTCTTTCTTGCAGGGATAGTTGTATTTCTTTCTATTAATGCAGTAGCAACTCCACCTAAAGTTTCAATACCTAAAGTTAATGGAGTAACGTCTAATAATAATACGTCTTTAACTTCACCAGTTAAAACACCTGCTTGAATAGCTGCACCTATAGCAACACATTCATCTGGGTTAACTCCCTTTGAAGGATCTTTTCCTGTAAAGCTCTTAACTGCTTCTTGAACAGCTGGAATTCTTGTAGAACCACCAACTAAAATCACCTTATCAACTTGATTCATTGAAAGACCTGCATCAGATAATGCTTTCTTCATTGGCTCAATTGATCTTTGAACTAGATCATGAGTTAATTCATTGAATTTAGCTCTAGTTAAGTTCATATCTATATGCTTTGGACCAGTTGCATCAGCAGTTATGAATGGTAAGTTAATGTTTGTTTGAGTTGAAGATGATAATTCTATCTTAGCTTTTTCAGCTGCTTCTTTTAATCTTTGAAGAGCCATCTTATCATTTCTTAAATCTATACCATTTTCAGCTTTGAATGTTTCAGCAATGTAGTCCATAACCTTGTTATCAAAGTCATCTCCACCTAGCTTAGTATCCCCATTTGTTGATAATACTTCGAAAACTCCATCTCCAAGTTCTAGGATAGATACATCGAAAGTACCTCCACCTAGGTCATAAACTAATATCTTTTCACTCTTATCAGTCTTATCTAAACCATATGCTAATGATGCAGCAGTTGGTTCGTTTATGATTCTTAATACTTCAAGACCTGCTATCTTACCAGCATCCTTTGTCGCTTGTCTTTCAGCATCATTGAAGTAAGCAGGTACTGTAATAACTGCTTGAGAAACAGTTTCACCTAAGTAAGCTTCTGCATCAGCTTTGATTTTTTGAAGAATCATAGCTGAAATTTCTTGTGGTGAATAATCTTTACCGTCTATATTAGTTTTATGATTAGTTCCCATTTCTCTCTTAATTGATATTATTGTTTTATCTGGGTTTGTAATCGCTTGTCTTTTAGCTACTTGCCCAACTAATCTTTCTCCATTTGCTTGGAACGAAACTACTGATGGAGTAGTTCTAGCTCCTTCTGAGTTAGCTATAACGACTGGTTCTCCACCTTCCATTACTGCTACACATGAGTTTGTAGTACCTAAGTCAATACCTATAATTTTTCCCATAATTTATTCCTCCTCAAACATAGATAAAATCTAGTTTTTATTTCTTATATATTAAAATTTTTAATTAGTTAGCTACTTTGACTACAGTATGTCTAATTACCTTGTCGCCTCTTTTGTATCCTTTCATAAATACTTCAGCAACTACATTAGTTTCTAAAGATTCATCTTCAATATGCATTACTGCTTGGTGCAAATTAGGATCAAATTCTCCTGAAGCATCTATTTCTTCTACACCTAACTTATCAAATGAACTTTGAAGACCCTTTATTGTCATTTCAATACCTTTTTTTAGATTTTCTACACTTCCATCAGCTGCCAATGCTCTTTCTAAGTTATCAACAACTGGTAGTATTTCTTTTATTACATCTGCACAAGAATCTGTATAAATTCCTTCTTTTTCTTTAGCAGTTCTTTTTCTATAGTTTTCATATTCAGCAGTAACTCTAAGAAGTCTATCTTTTAAAGCTTCTACTTCATTATTAAGTCTTTTAACTTCATCCTTATTTTTTCTAAGCATAGCCAATTCATCCTCTTCACTTTCTCCATTAGTGCTTTCTTCTTGAGCTACTTCTTCATTTTCTAATATTTCTTCAGCAACATCTTCCTGAAATACTTCTTCATTTATTTCCTCAGTAGTTTCTTTTAAATCTTCTTGAACATTCTTATTTGTTTCTTCCATTATAAACTCTACACCTCTTCTCGTTATTTTTAATCTAAGCCTTGGCCTTTTAACATATCATTAAGTTCTTTCATCACTTGAGCCATTATTGAAATCACCCTTGAATAGTTAATCCTTTGTGGACCTATAAGCCCTATTGTACCAATTGGTCTATCTCCTAAAGAGTATTCTGCTGATATTACACTACAATTTTTGGCTCCTGGTATATAATTTTCATCACCGATTTTTATTGTAATATCTCCTTTAGGTTCAATAAGCTCAATTACATAATCTTTATTATAAAGAAGATTTAATATCTCCTTAGCGCTTTCTATATCATTGTATTCTTGATAGTTAAATATATTTGTTGTTCCTTCCATGAATATTTCAGATGAATTTTCTTCTTTTAAGCTATCATATAATGCTGTTACTATTGCATTAAACAAATCATCATATCCAACGAAATCTCTTTTTAAGTTATTTATTACCTCTAAGTTAATTTCGTCTATTGTAAGATTTTGCAATCTTGAATTTATAACTTTATTTATGGTTTGTAACTCTTCAACTGAAGGAACTTTAGCTACCTTTATTCTATGATTTTTAATTACTCCGCTATCAGTTACAATAACAGAAACCAAATTAAATTCATCTACCATCAATAATTGAACTGACTTAATATAGCTTTGTCTAACGGATGGTGTTTGTACTACACAGGTAAGATTAGTCAATTCAGAAAGTAAAGTGCTTGCTTGTTTTACAATTTTGTCTACTTCTAGCATTGCACAATCAATAAGATATTTTTTAATCCTTAATTCTTCATCAATGGAAAGCTTTGACCTTTGCATTAAGTTATCAACATATAATCTATAACCTTTACTAGATGGCACTCTCCCTGCTGATGTATGAGGTTGCTCTAAATATCCCATATCCTCTAAATCTGACATTTCATTTCTTATTGTTGCTGAACCAACACCTAAATCATACCTTTTTGCTATTGTTCTAGATCCCACTGGCTCACCAGTATTAATATAATCATTTATAATGGCTTCTAAAATTCTAATTTTTCTATCATCAATAGCCATAACCTCACCTCGTATTGTTAGCACTCACCAAGTTTGAGTGCTAATGACTATATTTAAAATATATTATTTCTTTATTCCTTTGTCAATTTCAAATACTTCTCACCTTTTTCTATTTTCTTCAAAAAACCATGATTATTTTACTTTATTTCTATTTTTCTTTAGTTTTCTAAATATTACAATATCATATCACTCATGACCATATTAGAAAGCTCTATACCTTTATCAGTTAAATATATTCTTCCTCTTTTTCTTTCTAATAATCCCTTGTTTATATTACCTTCAATAACATCTTTATAGACATTATCTACATCAGTATGAAATCTTCTTTTAAACTCTTCCTCTTCAATACCACAATTCATTCTTAATCCCATAAACATAAATTCTTCTATGTTATCATTTTTAGTATTTATAATCTCTTCATCTACTATACTTTTACCACTACCTATTCTTTTTATATACTCTCGTAAATCATCTATATTCTTTATTCTCTTTCCATCTATATACGAACTAGAAGATGCTCCAACTCCAATATATTCATTACACATCCAATACACTTCATTATGTAAACATTCTTTACCTTCCTTTGCATAATTAGAAATTTCATATTGGTGATACCCATTTTCTATAAGGATATTTTTGCATTTCTTATACATCTCTCTCTCTTCTTCCTCTGATGGAAGCTTTAACTTATCTTCATTATATAATTTATAAAAAGGTGTTCCTTCTTCAATAATTAAACTGTAGGCTGATATATGTTCTGGATTTAACTTTGCCACTTCTTCTAAACTATCAGTCCAATCCTTGACACTTTGGTTTGGCAATCCAAACATCATATCTATATTTATATTATTAAAACCTACACTTCTTGCTAAATTATAATTATCTTCAAAAGCTTCAAAAGTATGTATTCTTCCAATTCCCTTTAACAAATTATTTTTTGTAGTTTGTAACCCAAAACTTAATCTGTTAATTCCTCCGCCCTTCATAATATTAAACTTTTCTTCTGATACAGTACCTGGATTACATTCTATTGTTTTTTCTGCATCTTCAATAAAATTTATATTTTTTATTCCCTTCATTAGCTTACTTAAATTTTCTTCATTTAAATACGAAGGTGTTCCTCCTCCAATAAATAAACTTCTTACTTCATAGTCTTTTATTTTCTCTTTTAATTCAATTAATAAAGCCTCTATATAATCACTCATCAAGTCATCTTTTCTTGCATATGATGGAAAATCACAATAAAAGCACTTTTGCTTGCAAAAAGGTATATGAATATATAATGCTACTTCCTTCATAAATTAATTCCTCCCAAAACAAAAAGAGGCACTTTAATAGCACCCCTTAAGTTTATTATAGTAACGCTTCTGCTTCTTCTTTTAACAATTCTATTTTACTTTCAGCTTCTACAACCGAAAAATCATAAATTTCTTTAAAGTTAAAGAAATAATTTGCAAAGGCTATTTTTTTATCTCTTCTAATATCTAAACTAACAGCTATCTTATCAAGAAAATCTATTTCTTTATCTCCATATTCCCCATCAACTAAAGCTAGCCCAACTAATTCAAAATAAACTATAGACTTAATTCTATTTTTAGATTTTTTTAATACATTAATAATCTCTTCATAAGATAAATTTTTAATATCTTCTTCCTTTAAACTTAATTCATCTAAATAATCATATATTAATCTTTTTTCTTCCTTAGCAAATGTTTCATCCACTTTAGCAAATTGAGTTACTAAACTTAAAAAAGCACTAGCCTCTTCTGTATTTAATTCAGTTAAAAACATAATAATCCTCCTAATTAACTTCTCATTATTATCTTAAATCTATTTTATAGGATAATTACTTTATTTGCAAAAATAATTATAATATTATTTTTCCTTTAGATCTATATCAATAGTATTGTGCATTAAAACATCTCTATAAACATTTACTATTTCTGTATTTATCTCTTCATCCCCTAACTTAATATCCATCCATGAATGATCACCATGAATTGCTAAATAGCTATCAACCACTCTACCAGTTAAAATTACAGGTATCACATCTCCATTTTTTCTTCTTACAGTTCCTGTAGTATAACCTTTTCTCCTTAACTTCTTTGGTTTTATCTTAGTGTCTCTCATTAAAGCATCTAACATTATCATCCCTCCAATAAATTTTATTTCTTTAAATTATATTGAGAAGATAATATTTTAATTACAAAAGCAATCCAGCCATAATGAAATTATTTTTTTCTAACATCTCATTATATTATTTTTATTATTTTTACTTTAAAAGAATATATATTCTTTTAAAAAATATATTTTAGGTAGATAAAAAAGCTCAAGCTTAAATTGCTTGAGCTTTCGTTATTAATCAACTTTTAATACAGCCATGAATGCTTCTTGTGGAACTTCAACAGATCCAACCTGTCTCATTCTCTTCTTACCTTCTTTTTGCTTTTCAAGAAGCTTCTTCTTTCTTGAGATATCTCCACCATAACACTTAGCTAATACGTCTTTTCTCATTGCCTTTACAGTTTCTCTAGCAATAATCTTAGAACCTACAGCTGCTTGTATCGGAACCTCAAACATTTGTCTTGGAATTATTTCTTTAAGCTTTTCTGCAATTCCTCTTCCCTTATGGTAAGCTCTTTCCTTTGGAACTATCATTGATAAAGCATCAACAACATCTCCATTTAATAATATATCAAGCTTAACAAGTTCTGTTTGAACATATCCCTTAAATTCATAATCAAGAGAAGCATAACCTCTTGTTCTTGATTTTAATGTATCAAAGAAATCATACACTATTTCATTTAGAGGCATGTCATAAGTTATTACCGCTCTTGTTTCCTCCATATATTGCATATCAATATATGTTCCTCTTCTTTCTTGGCAAAGCTCCATAACTGCACCTACATAATCTGTTGGTGTAATAATAGAAGCCTTTACTACTGGTTCTTCCATATAATCAATTTCAGTTGGTTCAGGAAGATTTGTAGGGTTTGTAATATCTAAAACTTCTCCATCGGTCTTTATTACCTTATAAATAACTGATGGTGCTGTTGTGATAATATCTAAATTAAATTCTCTTTCTATTCTTTCTTGAATTATTTCCATGTGTAGTAATCCAAGGAAACCACATCTAAAACCAAATCCAAGTGCTATAGAAGTTTCTGGTTCAAAGTTTAATGCAGCATCATTTATTTGAAGCTTTTCTAATGCTTCCTTTAATTCATCATACTTAGCTCCATCAACAGGGTATATTCCTGAGTAAACCATTGGCACAGCCGGTTTATATCCTGGTAATGCTTCAGCTGTTGGTCTATCTGCATAAGTTATAGTATCACCAACTCTAGCGTCTCTAACATTTTTAATAGAAGCCGTAACATATCCAACATCACCAGCTCTTAATTCTCCAATTGGGAATAGTCTTGGAGTGAATACACCTACCTCAACTACATCATACACCTTATCTGTAGCCATTAACTTAATCTTAGTTCCAGGTTTAACAACTCCATCAAGAATTCTTACATAACAAACTACACCTTTATAGCTATCATAGTAAGAATCAAATATAAGCGCCTTTAAAGGAGCATCTTCATCTCCTTCTGGGGCTGGTAATCTTTCAACAATTTCTTCTAAAACCTGATCTATGTTTAATCCAGTTTTAGCTGATATCATTGGAGCATTTTCTGCTTCAATTCCTATTACATCTTCAATTTCTTGTTTAACTTCATCAGCTCTTGATGAAGGTAAATCTATCTTATTAATTACTGGTGCTATTTCTAAATCATTATCTAATGCTAAATAACAGTTAGCTAAGGTTTGTGCTTGTATCCCTTGCGTTGCATCTACCACTAATAAAGCACCTTCACAGGCTGCTAAGCTTCTAGATACTTCATATGTGAAGTCTACGTGACCTGGAGTATCTATAAGATTTAGGATATACTCATTACCATCATCTCTTCTATAAACAAGTCTAGCTGCTTGTGATTTAATTGTAATTCCTCTTTCTCTTTCAAGTTCCATATTATCAAGAACTTGAGCTTCCATTTCCCTTTGTGTAAGAGTTCCTGTAGCTTCTAAAAGTCTGTCTGCTAAAGTAGACTTACCGTGGTCTATATGGGCTACTATTGAAAAGTTTCTTATATATTGTTTTCTATCATTATTCATATATTAAAACTGTCTTATATAGACAGTCACTTCACCCCCATTATAAGAATCAGCTAAATTATAACATACACCACTTACTGTGTGTCAATAAAAATAGAATTTATGGGGTTTATCCATTATTTGTTTATTAATTAAACAAATCTTCTACTTTAGAAAAAACTCCCTTAGCAAAGTTTATTAAATTTGATTCCGATTTTATAATAAAATCCTTTTCTCCTAATCTAACCATTGTTTCTTCATCTTCTTCAACATATATTTTTACAGGTGATTTATCTTGAATAAAATTAGAAAAATCCTCACCAAATTCTTCACTAACTAATTTATAGTTATCGTTTGTGTTCCCTAAAGGAGATAAAGCTTTTGTGTTTAATATATTAACCTTTATTAAACCTATTAAAGTAACACAAAATAATACTATTAAAAATATTGTTTTAAACACTTTCTTTTTACGCAAAAAGAACACCCCCAAAGATAATTTTATATCTTTAAGGATGCTCATTAAGAATATTTTTATACATCTATTTCCTATTTAAATGTTCAGCTATTAATCTTGCAATATATTTCGCTGTATTCATTGCTTCTTGCGTAGTATTAACATTACCTCCACATTCTATTAACAAAGATCCATCTGACAAACCAAGATTTGGACCACATTTTGCTCTTTTATAATCTGTCCTTTGTCTTATTAGTCCAGGAAACAACTCATTAGCCTTTCCTTCAAACTCGTCTACTAACGCTTTATTAGCCGCATATCTACCACTATTTTGCCCTAATACAAACATTATCTTAGCAACATCTTCATTATTAATATTTGCTGTTACTGTCTTTTTCTGAGGGCCACCATCCCTATGCAAGTCTATAATTAAATCAAAATCTCCATACTTTTTCAAATATGATTTAACTGTATTTCCCGATACCTCATAACAGGTTGTAAAAGACAAATAATGATTAGTCTTATCATGTATTACTGAAATACCATAATCATTTTCTAAAATCCTAGTTAATTCTTCTCCAATCCCCACTACATTCTTACTATTATCCACTGTATCACTAGGTCCATCTGAATAACCTTCTGTAGTATGGGTATGGTATATTAAAACCCTAGGTTTTGAATGATCTATATTTGTTTTTAAACTTTTATCATAAACCCCACTTACCTTTGACTCAGTAGGCTCTACTTTTGAAACTGATTCATCATTTAAGAAAAATGGATTTACTGTTATAGATGCAATACTTGCATCTTGTTCACTAAAACCTTGCTTAAAAAAGCTTATCTCATTGTTTATTATTCCAAAATGACTTAAATTGTTTAGCCCTAAAGCTTCTAAGCATACATTTTTTAAGGTCATACTACTTTCATGATAATCCGATTCATCATAAGCCTGTTCCTCAAACAGCGGCAATCCAAAATTTAGCATTTGAACATATGCATAGCCCCCTCTTTCATTACTAGATATTAGAACCTTATATACTCTAAATGCAAATAAGGTAATACAAGCTAACAAAACTACTATACCAATATTTATTTTAGGCCCTATCCCTGGTTTCTTTATTCCTTTTTTATACATATCTTTATAACCCCCTAGCCTTAAATATTATTACTTTAATATTTATATGAGGGTTTTACATAATTATTATTGTTTTATTCTAATTTAAAAATTTATTTATATCTTCCATTGTCATATTAGGTTGCAGTGCTATATTAATTCCATTAGATATAATTTTTGATAATGACTCTATCATTAAATCAATCTCTTTTGGTGTAACAACTAAATCTCCCACAAAAGGTTCTAATACTTCTCTTATCAATGCACCTTTTTCATTTCTGTCAATATTTTTAAGCATATTAAAGAACTCTTTTCCCTCTTCTGCTTGATTTATAAAGTTATCTAATACTAAATCTATAGTATCATTAGCTATAGTTGATGCATGCACCACTGTAGGAACACCTATTGCTATCACCTTAACTCCTAGTGTTTCTTCATTTATTTTCATTCTATTATTTCCAACTCCAGCACCTGGAGATATTCCTGCATCACTTATTTGTATGGTCTTATTTACTCTTTCTACCTTTCTAGAAGCTAGTGCATCAATACAAACCACTAAATCTGGCTTTATCTTTTCTACCAAAGACTTAATTATTTCTCCAGTTTCAATGCCTGTTACTCCTAAAACACCAGGTGCTATAGCTGCTACTGGAATAACACTATCATCAATAGCCTCCGGCATAACTGCCTTTAAATGCCTTGTTACCATAATTCCTTCTACAACCTTTGGCCCTAAAGCATCAGGTGTTACCTGCCAATTTCCAAGACCTACAACTAATGCTGTTTCATTCTCCTTTATTCCTGCTAGATTTTTCAAAGTTACTCCAAGCACCTTTGAAACACCATCCATAAGCTCTCCATCATAAGCTGTATACTCTGGAATATCTAAAGTTATATAAGTTCCTATAGGTTTTCCCATCTTGTCTGCTCCATCTTCATTGGTAATTTCCACCGTAGTCACTATAGTTCCTTCTACCTCTTCTTCTGTTACAATAACACCATCAATATCCGATTTATTCTGTTCTTTATAAAAATCTCTAGATTCAATAGCTAAGTCTGTTCTTACATTTATCATTACTCCACCTCATCACAATAATAGTCTCATTTGTATTTTTCCGTTTTACATAAATTTAATACTTGAATATAGAAACTTTCAATGCTATAATATGGTGTGTTGAATATGACTCGTACGCAGATTTCCCCAAAAACTGCAGAGGCCCTATAAAATTTAGAGGGGGTGAATTAAGAATGGCAAATATTAAATCAGCAAAGAAGAGAATTAAAGTTACTCAAACTAAGACTTTACAAAACAGAATGGTTAAGTCAGCGTTAAAGACTACTATAAAGAAGTTCGAAGCTGCTGTTCAAGCTAACAACGCTGAAGAAGCTAAAACTTCATTTGTAGGTGTTACTAAGGCTATCGATATGGCTGCTCAAAAGGGAGTTATCCATAAGAACATGGCTGCTAGAAAGAAGTCAAGATTAGCTGCAAAGTTAAACGCTATGGCGTAATTGTATAAACCGACCTATATAGGTCGGTTATTTACTTTTTATAAGAAAAAAGTATTGTATAAATCCATACAATACTTTTATTTTTTTACCATTAATGTATTTAATAATAGTAGTTCAAGTTCCATAGTCTTATCTATTCCACTACTTTTTAATCTATTTTCAGTTTCTATACACAATTTAAGTAGTCCTTCTAACTGTCTTATTGAAAACTTAGAACTCAAATTAATAAGCTTCTCACATACAAATGCAGGAACCCTTAGTTCAGACATAAAATCTTCAACTCTTTTTCCTTGAGATAATCCAACCTTTATTCCATATAGTTTTTTAAACTGTAATTCAATAGAGGTTATAATAAGCATATGTTGATCTGCCTTAAATAAAAGGTCATCCATAATATCTATGGCTCTTTCTATTTTCCTTTGGGATATTAAATCTACAAGATCAAATATATCCTCTTCACTTTTTGAAGGAAGTAACTTATCTATATCTTCTTTTTTTATATCTCTTCCATTTGCATAATTAACCAACTTATCTACTTCTCTTTTTATTATATCGAAGTTATTTTGCACCTTTTCTGCAAAGTATCTTACTTCAATCTTACCAATCTTTGCTCCAGACTCTATAAATATATCTTCTATTTTTTTATAGTATCTATCCCTTTTTAACTTATCAAATTGAACTATTGTAGTTATTTTATCTAAAGCCATTAACTTTTTATTTTTTTTAGCAGTTTCTCTCTTATCTCCAAAAACATAGTACATTACTAATAAAGTATGAGGAGGAACATCCTTTAAATAATCTTTAATGGTATTATACATCTTTGTACTACTACTATCTGTCTTATCCTTTAAAAAATTAGCTCTATACACTAATACAACTTTCTTTTCACTCATGAAAGGCATTGTTTCACAGGCATTTAAAATATCATCCATTGTGGTAGTTAAACCATCTAACTTTATATAATTAAGATCTCCAAATCCATCTTCCAAAAAAGGTTTAGTTAATAAATTCACTCCATCTTTTATTAATTCTTCATCTAAGCCACAAAATACATAAGAATTTTTAATGGAGTTCTGTTTAACTTCCTTTTCAAATATATCATAAGTAATCAAAGTAATCCGCCTTTCCGACTTATATATTAATATGTAAATATTTTATTATCAAAAATAATAATCCCTCGTACATTTCCTTCTACGAAATCTATTATATCACAATTTTCTTCTATCTTTGACCTATTATTAATCCTAAGCAAATACTCATCCTCATTAAGTTTAAGAATAAAATTCTTGTTATTACTTTTTAACTTTATACTATCAGATATTCTTATATTCTTTCCTTCTAAAATACTACTTTGAGCCAAGTTTTCTTTTTTAAGCTTCCCTATATCTATGTTTCTTTTATTAGTTACTATTGTCCTCTCTCCTCTATAGGACAACAATAAACCACCCTCTCTTAAATAATCAAACTTTAAAAATGGACTATATATGAAAATTGAAACGCAGAAAAAAGAAATAATAGGAAATGCAATAAACTTTTTATGTCCTTTACATATAAAATAAAAGCTTATTAACATTGACATGTAAACAATCGCCAAACTTTTATGGGAAATAAAACTTGTATTGCTGAAAGCATATAACTCTTCTATAAGATAATCTAATAAATCTATGCTCTTTAATAGTAGAAAACTAAAGAAATCAAATATAGATGGAATAAAAGAAATAACCATGCCTAAATTCCCCAATATTATTATGAAGTTTAATATAGGTATAACTAGAATATTTCCTATTAAAAACCACATGGAAAATTCTCTAAAAGCTATAATCATTACAGGTAAAGTAAATGCTTGTGCCCCAATTGACAAAGCTATAGTATTAGCAATATATTTAGGTAACTTATATAAATATCTACTTATTTTATTAGAAAATAATATTATCCCTAAAGTTGCTCCAAAGGATAAAATAAATCCTAACTGAAATATTGCATAGGGTTTTAATAGAATTATAATTAATGCACTTAAGGATAATCCACCTAAAGGATTATAGCTTTTCCTTAAAGATATTGCTGAAGATGAGCATACTATCATTATTAATGCTCTTAAAGAGGAAAAGGGAACACCAGTTAAAATAACATAAAGACAACTTAAAACTATAGCAAACTTATTACCAAAAAGCTTTTTTAGAGATAAAAATATAATACTAACATGAAGACCAGATACACTTATTGCGTGAATTATCCCTAAGTTCCTCATATCTTCCTTATCTTCAGTATCTAAAAACTCAGAATATCCAAAGGATAATGATGATACTAAAGCAGCTTTTCTTTGCCCTAGATTTTCTTTAAGTTTGTTGTAAACTGTTTTTCTTATAGAATAGATATTTCCTAAAATATCTTTGTTCAATACTTTTTGATTTTCTATTTCTAAGGCTCCAACTGTACCATCTTCTTTATTTATGTCCTTCTTAAAAACTCCAGAAATCTTAGCTCTATCTCCTAATTCTAAATTTTCTTTACTGTTTACTTTAACTCTCTTCCCCCTGTATTTCACAATGTTATAGTATCTTTTTTCCTCTACAACCCTTATGGTTCCTATAAACTTCTCTTCTAAATTTACCCTGTAAAAATTAGAATTAATAACTATACCAATTAGGAATAAAACAAATATTACTACAAAAAATTCTTTATTAGTATTTAAAACAATGAATATAAAAAAGAGGCTAGCAGAAAAAAATGCTAACCATCTATATTCATCAAAAATTCCATAAAAAACAGAACTCACCATAAAAGATAGAGTTATATAAATAATGGGGCTTTTCACTTTTTCTATATTCTCAATAAACATAGACTTTTCACCTCATTAATTTATACTTGCCACCTTTTTTACAATTAATTCAATTATTAAGTATATAACTAATATAATTACTAAGCTTGTCAATTCATATAAAGTAAATGAGACATCATTAAATATTCCAAATATACCAATTGATAAAATCCATATAAAAATAGTTGAATAAAGTAAAATACTACCTATATTAATATCAAATAATCTTGTTTTTAAATTTATAATAATATTTATTAATAAGCTACCTGTAAAGACTATTAAAAATACAATCTCACATTGCCCTTTTATAATATAAGATGCCAAAAATGTTAGCACACTACATGCTAATATTTTAACTATACTAAGACCTATCCCCTCACTCTTAAGTCCATATTTTAAAACTCCAACTGTTAAAATTGAAAAAATAACTAAGTTAGTAATAAGTACAGGAATGAAATCCCCCCCAACTTTATAATCAATTAATGATATAAGATTTAATGATATTAGCTGAGACAATAAAAACATTAATGTTATTTTTTCACATGAATATAAGTTCTTCATAAAACTTTGTGATACATCAAAAAGATTTAAAAATTTATTCAAGTAATTATCTTTTATAAATAAGTCAGAAACTTTCTTTACTATCTCTGGTGCTTTACCTTTGCTTATCCCTACTTTAGCTATACCTAAAGAAGATAAATCTCCTAAGGTTTCACCTGCAACCCCTACCTTATAACCATCCTGATTAAATAACCCTACTATTTTACTTTTTATTTCAGGATTTACCCTTGAAAATATTTTAGCTTTAGACAGAACTCCAATTAGCTCTTCTTTGGATAAGGAGTCTAATTCTACTCCCGAAATAACTAACGATGGGTCTGATATCAATCTGGTTTTTTGCCCTATAGCAGTTGCTGCTATTTTATTGTCATCTGTAAACAGTATAGGTATTATTCCTCTTTGTTTTATATTAAGAATTTGTTTGTCCACATCATCAATAATAGGATTTTCTAATGCAACTATTCCAACAAACACTAAATTACTTTCAACATTTTCTGAAAGGGATGGTTGATAATTAAAACTCCTATAAGCAACTCCCTGTGTTTTAAAACCTTCTACAGAATAATTAAAATCTAAGGCTTTTATCATCTTAATATCTTCATTTGTAATTTCTTTTTCTAAACCATCTATCATTATATGAGTACATCTCTCAAGTACCTTGTCTACATCTCCCTTTATATTTGCTCTATACCCCTTTTTAGATTTATTTAAAGTTGTTAGCATTCTTTTATCAGAATCCATAGGTACTTCAAATATTCTTTTATGCTTACTATCTAATAAAGATTTATATATCCTATTATTAGAAGCAAAACGTATGTATGCAATTTCACTTAAATCACCACTACCTGTATCTGTTTCAATGTTATAAGTAGAATTATTACATAATAAAAGAATATCAATAAGTCTATTAATATTAATATCTTTTTTATAATCTATTTTATCTATATCATATAACTTATTATTGGATACTATGCCCTTCACAACCATCTTATTTAAAGTTATTGAGCCTACCTTATCTAAAAATAGTATTTCTAAATCTTTTACTAACTCTAAAGTAGATGTATTAATAAGATCAATTCCATCCTTATTAAAATCTTTTTTCAATATATAAATATATGTATTTAATATTAATTCTACAGGTATAATTCCTAACAAAAATAATGAAACAGATAAAATTTCTTTATTTAATAGATAGATTATAAGACTTACAAAGGAGATAAATAGATATAATTTATTTATATTCTTATCTAACATAGATCTAAGAGTGTTCTTATTATTATTAGCATAATTCATTACAGTTAAAAGTTTACCAAGCTGAGTGTTATTACCTGTAGATATTACTATACCTGCACCTTCACCTTCTTTTATAACTGTTCCCTTAAACAAGATATTTTTCATCTCACTAATAGATGATACTTCGCCACCTATCTTACTCTCATACTTGTCCTTTAGAAAGTGCTCTCCAGTTACATTCTTCTCATCAACTTTAATATCATGAGCCCTAATGACTCTCATATCAGCTGCTATAAGTGATCCTTTTCTTACATAAACTATATCTCCAACAACCAAATCTTCTGCTTTAACAATTTTTTCAACTCCATCTCTAAGTACAGAAACAGTTGTGTAATTTATATTTTGTAAAAATTCCACTTGCTTTTTCTTCTGGTAAATATTTAACCACCTTAAGAAAATATTTGAGAACAATATAATAGTAACAAATAATGCTAGCACATAACTTTTATTCACTAAAAGAAATATATCTATAAATAAACAAATAAATAAATATATACTTATTAGTTCTTTTATGTATGAAAAAATTCCACCGCTTCCAAGTGGTAACTTTATTTTATTATCTCCATATGCTTCTCTTCTTTTAGGAACCAACTCCTCTGACAAGCCTTTATGTACATCACTACTTAATTTTTCAATAATAAACTTCCATGTATTGTTATAATAGAAATTCAAGTCTTCTCCCCCAATCCCTAGAAAATTAACTTCTTTAATAATCTATAATATAACTATACACATAAATAAAAGACGAGGATAGTCTTTTTTTCCTCATCTTTTGTCATTTTATTTTTTAGTTTTAGGATTAAATATAAGTGCCATTATATATCCAAAGAAGATTGCAGCTGTTATTCCTCCTGCAGCACCTGTTATTCCTCCAGTAAATGCACCTAATAATCCTGATTCATCCACTGCTTTTATAGCAGACTTTGCTAAGGTATTTCCAAAGCCAGGTAATGGAATAGTTGCCCCTGCTCCCCCAAAATCAACTATTTTATCATATATCCCAAAGGCACCAAGTATAGTACCTAAAGTTACAAATATAACTAAAATTCTAGCTGGAGTAAGCTTTGTAGTATCCATTAATATCTGAGCTACAACACATATTAATCCTCCAACAATAAACGCCTTAATAAATTCCAAAGAAAACCATCTCCTTATTGATTCATTTCAATCGCAACAGCATGAGCAATTCCTGGAATACTCTCTCCTTGAAGAGAAGAAGTGGTGCTCATTAAAGCTCCTGTTGATACTAATAAAACACTCTTTATTTCTTTTCTCATTAATTTCTTATATAAATATCCTGAAGCAACTACAGCAGAACATCCACATCCGCTTCCACCTGAATCAGTATTTTGTGCTTCACTATTAAATATAATATCTCCACAATCAATATGGTTATCTCTCATATCATATCCATATTCTAACAAAAGCTTGTCAGTCATTTGTTTTCCTACTCTGCCAAGGTCACCAGTTGCAATAATATCATAATCCTTTGGTGTTTTTCCTGTATCTTTAAAATGCTTATAAATTGTATCTACTGCTGCTGGTGTCATTGCAGCTCCCATATTGTTAGCATCCATAACACCATAATCTTTTACAAGACCAGTTGTAACATATCTTACCTCTGGAAAATCTCCTTCTTTTCCTAGAACCATAGCTCCTGCACCTGTTACAGTCCACTGAGCTGTTTGAGATCTCTGAGCTCCATACTCTAAAGGAAATCTAAATTGTCTTTCAGCTGCACTAAAATGGGAAGATGTTGCTGCTACAACGTAATCAGCAAAACCTCCATCCATAATTAATGATGCCAAACTTAAGGATTCTGACATTGTTGAACAAGCTCCATAAAGACCAAAGAAAGGAATTTCAAATTCTCTTGCAGCAAAGCTTGATGATATTATTTGATTTAATAAATCTCCTGCAAATAAATAATTTATATCACTTTGCTGTAAACCAGCCCTTTTTATAGATTCTTTTATTGCATTAAACATCATATCACTTTCTGCTTTTTCATAACTATCTTTTCCACATGTATCATCATTTAATACTTCATCAAAATATGTTTTTAATGGTCCTTGCCCTTCCTTAGGTCCTACTATAGAATAAGTTGAAATTATTTTAGGAGGATGAGATAACTCTATAGTTTGTGTACCTCTTCTCTTAATTGATTGCATCCCCATTTTCATACCTCCTCTTTAAAGTTTAGTAAATATATAATAAACAATTCCTACAATAACCGACGATCCAATTCCATAAACTAGAACTGGTCCAGCAATAGTAAACATTTTTGCAGCAACTCCAAAAACAAAACCTTCCTTTTTGAATTCAATGGCAGGTGCTACTATAGCATTAGAAAATCCAGTTATAGGCACTACTGTTCCAGCACCAGCATAAGTTGCAATTTTATCATATATTCCAACACCTGTAAGTAGTGCTCCTAAGAAAACCATACAAATTGACGTTATAGCTCCTATTTCATCCTTTGAAAAATCATAATTTTTTAAAACAGTCATTATAACTTGACCTAAATCACATATTAAGCCTCCAACTAAAAATGCTCTTATACAATTTTTTACTATCTGTGGTTTAGGTTCTACTTCCTTCTCTAAGGTCTGAAACCTTTGAATAATACTTCTTTCTCTGACCATAAATTGTCACACTCCTTTTAGAATTGCTACTCATAGTATTTGTAAAAAATCCATTCTAAATCAGAAAGTTTATGGTAAAATAACCACTGTTACTAACCTTTGTCCTTTTTTTGTGAATATGTTATCATAAAAATAATAGAATAAGCTTATTTGCTTTAATATTGAAAATCTAAATTCTAAAGGAGGTAGTTATGAAGAAAAAAGTCTTCACTTTATTTTTGAGTATATTTTTTGTATTTAGTATATCTTCAAGAGCTTTCGCTACAAAAGAATTAGATCAAAACAGAAGTGATTTTAATGAAATTTCATCCTCTCTAAAAGATATAGATAATGAAATTTCAAAGTTAAATGATGAAATATATAGCATTGAAAAAGATATAAAAAATAACGAACTTGAAATACAAAAAACAAAAAAAGAAATACAAACTATTGAAAATAAAATAGATGGTTTAAAAATAGAAATATCAGAAAATGAGGAGGTTCTTTCTCATAGAATAAGAGAAATGTATAAGAACGGTAGTACTGCAAATATTACAGTTTTACTATCATTACTAGAATCTAATAGTTTTTCTGAAATGTCAGACAGGCTTTATGCTTACCAATCTATAATCAAAATGGATAAAAAACTTATAGAAGATAATAAAGCAAAAATGTCAGAACTAGAAAAGTCTTCAGAAGCTATTAATCATAAGCAAGAAAATCTTCAAGCTATAAATGAAGATATTAATAAAAAACTTTCTTTAACTAAAGAAAAGAAAGCTGAAGTTGATAAAAAAAAGGCAGACTTATTAAGTGAAAAAGAGAAGATTGCTAATAAGATAAAAGAAAATGAAGAAAAGTTAATTTCTCATCAATTATCTGTAGTTTATTCAGATAATCCTACTTATAGACAACTTAATGACGCAATTGTTAATTTAAAGGGATTATTACCACAAATATCTACTACTTCTGTAAAATCAAAAATAAATTCTGCTATATTAGAAGCAAAATATAAATTATCATTAATGAATGATAATTCTAATTCATCAAATGATGATAACAATACTTCTTATAAAGCAACTTATCAAATGGAAGCAACTGCCTATTATGGTCACGGAATTACTGCTATGGGTACAAAACCTGTTAGAGATCCTAATGGACTAAGTACAGTAGCTGTAGATAAGAATGTTATTCCTTTAGGTAGTAAATTATATATTCCTGGGTATGGATATGCTATAGCAGCAGATACTGGTGGAGCAATTAAAGAAATGAAAATAGACCTATTTATGAATACGCAAGAAGAATGTTATGCCTTTGGAAGAAGAAAAGTTACAGTTCATGTAATTGCTTATCCTGGAGAATGGTAAAAAAGATGTAGCGGATATTTATTTTGCTTGTTCCGTCCCAAGCTCCAAGTCACATAGAAACAAACATCCACCCCACGCGTACTAAAGGTAAGGAAAAAAAGGTTGTCGCTTTTAGCAACAACCTTTTTTAATCCTGTAATTTATCTCTCATTACATTTAAAACTTTCTTTTCAATTCTAGATACCTGAACTTGGCTTATTCCTAGCATCTTTGCTACTTGCACTTGAGTTTTATCTTTAAAATATCTAAGCATAATTATTTGTCTAGACTTCTCATCTAAAGACCTTAATGCTTCTTTAAGTGCAATTTTATCAATCATATCGTTATCTTCTACACCTTTTTCACTTAACTTATCTATAAGCAATACAGGTGCTCCATCATCTTGGTGTATAGTATCATATAAGTATTGTAAACTAGATGCTGATTCAACAGCAAAAACTAAATCTTCTTTTTCTATACCTGAATACTCAGATAGTTCCTCAATTGTTGGTTCTCTGTCTAGCTGTTTCGTTAATTCTTCCTTATCGAAATGAATCTTTCTTGCAAGACTCTTAATATTTCTACTTACTTTTATCATCCCGTCATCTCTTAGAAATCTCTTGATTTCCCCTACAATCATTGGAACTGCATAAGTAGAAAACTTCACATTAAATGATGCATCAAAGTTTTTTATTGCTTTGACTAACCCTATAGAGCCAATTTGAAATATATCCTCATAATCATATCCTCTATTTAAAAACTTTTTACTTAATGAAGATACAAGTGGAAGGTTCATTTCTATAAGTCTATTCATAGCTACTTCATCTCCAGCCTTAGCTAATGGAAGCAGCTGAGAGTTATCATCATAATTGTATTCCTCTCGTTTAAAATTCCCTTTCTCCATCTTTTTTTCACCTAACTTACTGAATCAAATTTCTTCTTTAATACCACCCTTGTACCTCTTCCTTCTTGGCTTTCAACTTGAAGGCTATCCATAAATGTTTCCATTACGGTGAAACCCATCCCTGATCTTTCTAAATCTGGTCTAGATGTAAATAATGGTTCTCTAGCTTGACTTACATCTTTAATCCCTTTACCATTATCTGAAATAATTATAGTTATGTCATTACCAGACAACATTGCTTCTATAACAACTATTCCATCCTTTTTATTTTCATATCCATGAATTATAGAGTTTGTAACAGCTTCTGATACTGCTGTTTTTACATCTGTAATTTCTTCTATTGTTGGATCTAGTTGAGAAACAAATGCTGCTATTGCTACTCTTGCAAAGCCCTCATTTTGGGACTTACTTTCAAATTCAATTTTTATTTTATTATCATACATGAAAACCCCTCCATCAAATGCACTTCAATGCTTCATCAACATCTCTATAGTGATTGATAATTTTAAATAACCCAGACAATTCAAATACTCTGTTAACTCCTCTACTTACATCGACAACGCATAGAGCACCACCTCTAGACGTCATCTTTTTAAATCTTCCAACAACTACTCCTATACCGGAGCTATCCATAAATGTCACTCCACCAAAGTTTAAAATTAACCTTTGAGCATTTTCTCTTTCTATTCTATCATCTATCTTCGCTCTTACTTCTTCTGCGCTATGATGATCTAATTCACCAATTAAGTTCGCTATTAATGTATTATTACTTTTTTCAAACTTTAGATACATATATAATTTACTCTAAAGATTTCCTTAGAGTACTTCACCTCCTCCTCAGGCCCTTTTTCCATATTTTAGCATATATAATTATGTTAAGTCAATGTTTACATGTAATTTTATTCCTATTTTCTGTAATATAATATATTTTAATAATAAAATCTTTATTTTTCACATTGTTATACCATTATATCCCTACAGATGTTTCGACTTTCTCTGTTTCTATTGTTACATTTACTATTTAGAACTAACCTTTCTTAATATTAACCTAGATATAAGTTAAAAAGGATTATATCAAAAACAAACAACATTTTTGATACAATCCCTTTAAATATTTCTATTTAGATTTTCCCTTATACTTCTCAACTTCTTTTTCTATTATCTTAAATAAATCTTTATATGATGTTTTACTATCTAACATCATAACCTCTATAGCATCCTGTAAATTCTCCATTGTATAAATATGGAACTCACCCTTTTCTATAGCTTCTTCAACTTCCTTATTAAGAACTAAATCCTCACTATTAGTTATAGGAATTAATACTCCCTTATCTTTGCTATCACCTAATAGTTTGCAAACCTTGTAGAATCCCTCTATCTTTTCATTTACTCCACCTATAGCTTGAACCTCTCCAAATTGATTTATAGACCCTGTAACTGCAATATTCTGCTTTATTCCAACTTTACTTAAAGCCGAAAGTATACAAAGTATTTCTGCAACTGATGCACTATCACCATCTATTTGTCCATAGGTTTGTTCAAAGCTTAAATGAAAATCTACAGGTAACTTTTCATAAGGAATTATTAAATTACTTAGTAAGCCGCTTAAGATATTTATAGATTTTTCATGGATACTTCCTGACATATTACTTTCCTTTTGAATATCTAATATCTTACCTTCACCTTTACATGCTACACAGGTAAGTCTCATAGGCTTTCCAAAAGTATAATATCCAGAACTTAATACAGCAAGTCCATTTATAGCTCCTACTTTCTCGCCACTTAGTGTTAAAATTATCTTACTATCTTCATACATCTCTAGTATTTCATCTTCAATTAAGGACTTTTCATATGCAACATTTCTTATGTCCTTATCTGATATAATTTCTCTACCATCTAGCTCTGCCATATTATTAGCTAATATAAGAAGTCTATCTATATTCTTATCTTCAATACATATCTTTCCTCTACACTCTGCCACCCTAGATAAATATTTTATTATTTCTTTTATTGCATCATCACTTACTTTGTTTATATAATGCTTTTTTCCTCTTTCTAAAATATAATCTTTTAAAACTTTTCCTTTTATAGGTTGGTTTTTTACGTAATTAGAAAACTCAACTCTTATTGGGAATAATGATTTAAAATCTTCATCTGCATTATATAAAATATCATAGCTCTCATAGTCGCCAATTAAAATTACCTTTACATTTATAGGCACAGCTTTAGGTTTAACTCCGTTAATAGAAATAATGTCTAGATATCCTCTAGATGAATCTATGCTTACCTTTCCAGACATTAATGTCTTCTTCAAATAATAATAGCTATAATTATTCATTGCCAATTGATTTAGTCTAATTATAATACATCCTTCGTTAGCTTGAAGCATTGAACCAGAATTTATTAAAGATAAATCAGTTGAGTATAGTCCATTATGGTTCTCATATTCTATATTTCCAAATAAATTAGTCACATTAGGATCTTCTTCATAAATAACTCTAGGATTTTTATTATTTGTGTTATCTACCAATACAGATATATCATACTTATCTAATACTTCATTAATATCTGACTCATCGTCCTCTACATTCATAGTATAGCAATCAACTAGTTCTTTCTCTATACTATAAAATACCTTTTCAAGGTATTCATAAGCATCATCATCATCTATGAAATTTAATAAACAATCTTCTTTTTCATCTTCCATTTCTACATCCATGAATTCTGCATATATACCCTTTAGCTTCTTCATGGAAGTAAGCTCTATATCCTTAAGCTTCTCCAAAACAACTTCTGCCTTTTTCTTTAAATTAGATGCCTTTAAAACTATAGAATCCTTGCTCTCTTCTGATAATTCATCATATTCCTTTTCTGTCATTGCTTCTCCTTCTTTTAAAGGAATAAAAGCGAAACCTCCATTAGTGGCCTTAACATCGAAGCCATCTATTTTAGCCATCTCCATTAATTCACCAATATAGTTTGTCCTTTTGCTATGAACCTCATCTATAATTCTATCTTTTTCTGATTCAGACGATGTATTATAAAATTCCATAGCCACTTCATAATAACTATTCTTAATATTCTCTATAGTTTCTTTTAATTTAGCACCCTTTCCATTAGTTAAAAAAATAGGCTCTGGTCTCTTAGGATCATTTATAGTAGCGTAACAAATATCCCTTGGTGCTTCTGCACTTTTGTACAAGTTTTCTATAAACTTAGTTAAATTTTCTAACTTATCCTTAGAGAAGGAGTCTATTATATATAAGTTATAACCTTCTTCATCAATACTGATAGCTCTCTTTATTTTTTCATAAGCAGAGGTTATTTCGGGAATATCCTTGAGTCTAATTTTATTATCATCATCCTCATTTAAGTCCACATTAAATAGTACCTCATTTGGAGTTAACTCTCTCTTCATTTTAATTGCCCACTTTAGAAACTGCTATATCCTACAGTATTACTCAAGTAGTTCCCTCCTTTATTTAGTAGTCTACTATATTAGTATTCTTAATGAGGTAATTTAGATATCAATTTATCAAATATTTTTATATCATTTTATTTTACTCATTAATTCTTGAACGTCTTTATCGCCTCTTCCTGATAAATTAACTATTATATAATCCTCTTTATTTTTATTCTTAGCATACTTTAAAGCATATGATACTGCATGTGAACTTTCAATTGCAGGTATTATCCCCTCAAGTCTCGATAGTATTTTAAATGCTTCTAAAGCTTCTTCATCTGTACATGGTACATATTTAGCTCTTCCAATATCTTTAAGATATGCATGTTCTGGCCCTACCCCTGGATAATCTAGTCCAGCAGATATAGAATATACTTCCCTTGCCTCACCATTTCCGTCAACTATACATTTTGTTTTCATTCCATGTACTACTGCATCTTTTCCATTTCTCATTGTTGCTGCATTTAAATCAGTATCTACGCCTTTACCAGCTGCTTCAACTCCTATTAACTCTACATTTTCATCTTCAATGAATTCTGCAAAGGCTCCTATAGCATTACTTCCTCCACCAACACAAGCTATAACAGCTACTGGTAGCTTTCCTTCTGCCTCAATCCCTTGCCTTTTAGCTTCAATACTTATAATCTTTTGAAATTCTTTTACCATTGCTGGATACGGATGTGGTCCAACAGCTGATCCTAAAACATAAAATGTATTATCTACATCTTTTACCCATTCCTCTATTGCTAAGTCAACAGCTTCCTTTAAGGTTCTTGTACCTTTTGTAGCAGATACTACTTTTGATCCTAAAAGCTCCATTCTAAATACATTAAGGGCTTGTCTTCTCATATCCTCTTCACCCATGTAAATAATACACTCCATACCCATCAATGCTGCAACTGTAGCTGTTGCAACACCATGTTGACCTGCCCCAGTTTCAGCTATTACTTTTTTCTTTCCCATTCTCTTTGCTAATAACATTTGCCCCAAAACATTATTTATTTTATGAGCTCCTGTATGGTTTAAATCTTCTCTTTTTAAATAAATTTTACAGCCCCCAACATGATCTGTAAGCCTTTGTGCAAAATATAAAGGATTTTCTCTACCAACGTATTGTTTTAAATAATAATTGTATTCTTTAACAAAATTAGGATCATCCTTATATTTTATAAATGCATCCTCTAAAGAATTTAATGCCTTCAATGCATTTTCTGGGACATATTGTCCACCATACTTTCCATAATATTTTTTCATTTCTCTTTCCTCCCCAAATTTTTTTCATATAATAAAAAAAGAGCCTATCATCCTGTTGGGACGATAGACTCGTGGTGCCACCCATATTTAGAAACAATTTTATTGTTTCTCTCTTTTTAGATACAACTTAACATTTTATATCCTATCAATGTAACGCTTGAAAACGGCTAAGCTACTCTTATAAAATAATTTCACATCGCATCTACCAAAGCCCATTCCTTAAAAGCTCCTGCTCCGTACCTTTCACCAAACGACGGCTCGCTTAACCATTTACCTATAAGTACTTTCTTCGGTCACTGATTTTACTTTATTTTCTATTATTATATTAATTTAACAAAATATTTGCAACTACTTTTTTAAAATAGCGATAATTGCTCTATTTCTGTCTCTTTAAATGAAGATATACTTACCCCAATTAATCTTAGCTCATCTTTTAAATCTTCTAATTGCAAAAGCTCTCTACATACAGAATAAATATCCTCACTTTTATATATATATTTATTTAAAGTTTTACTTCTTGTATGATTTTCAAATTCTCCAGTTTTATATTTTAAAGTTATAGTCTTTCCCATCATATTTTTACTAGATAATATTCTACTAATTTCTTCTGAAAAGTCTTTTAAGTAAATTAATAATTCATCTTTATCTGATGTATTAAACTTTAAAGTTCTTTCTTTTCCTACAGATTTTCTTTCCCTAGTTACTTGTACTTCTCTATCGTCTACCCCTCTAATTCTATTATAAATATCTATACCTGACTTTCCTAAATAGCTATAGAAAAACTCTCTAGGAAGTAAATATAAATCCTGAACAGTAAATATTCCCATATTATTTAGTTTTCCAACTGATTTTTTTCCTAAGCCATGTATTTTAGAAATAGATAAAGGTAGTAAAATGTCCGGAATCATATCTTTCCTTATCTCCATAATTCCATTTGGTTTATTCCAATCAGATGCAAGCTTTGCTAGGAATTTGTTATATGAAATACCTATAGATAGATTTAATCCTATTTCCTTTTTTACTCTATCTTTTATGTATAACGCAACTCTTTTTCCATCTTTAAAATCAGTATCTGTTATATCTAGAAAAGCCTCATCTATAGATATAGGTTCTATAACTGGTGTTATCTCTTTAAAAATATCAAAAATTTTATTAGAAATCTCTTTATATCTTCCATATCTTACAGGTAAAAATATCCCCATTGGACATTTGCTTCTAGCCATAAATCCAGGCATAGCTGAATGTACGCCATATTTTCTTGCCTCATATGAACATGTAGAAACTACACCTCTCTCACTTACGCCTCCTACAATTACAGGCTTTCCTCTTAGGCTTGGGTTATCTAATTGTTCTACAGATGCAAAGAATGCATCCATATCAACATGCAAAATTATTCTATCCATAAGTTAAATTTAGGCTAATACCTCCGAGAATACTCCTTGATTTTTACTTACTAAAAAAGAATATACTCCCATAGATAATAGTTCCTCTAGATATCTCTCCTCTTCTACTTCTTTTGAGAATTCTATAAGCATAATAGCTATGAAGGCTCTAAAGCTTCTATCCATATAAAACTCATATTGTGATTCTACCTCACATAAATAATCTATAACCATTTCTACTTTGTCCACATATCTTTGGACACCATCTTCTACTCTAATCATACCTATTATAGATAAAAATTGATGACTAATTTTTATATCTCTATTTTCAAATTCTTTCAATAAGTTATATATAATATTCAGATCTTCTACTTTTTTATTTAATAAAACTGTCATGGCAAGTCCTTGTACACTATTTCTTGAAAACATATCAAAATCTAAAATTAATTCAAATACACCTTTCATTTTTAAATATAACTCATCAGTATTAATATCATTTAATGCTAATAAGGCACATTGAAGATGATCCTCTTCGTTGGTAACGTTATCATATTTTTGCTTCATGTCCTCATATATATAATGCGTTTTATTAATTATATAGTTAAGGTCTTTTCCTTTAGAATACTTTACTATTGCATAAGCTGTTAACACCAAATAATGACTTTCTTTAAACCCTTTTTCTATTAATTCTTCATATACTAAAATTATTTTTTCAGTAATGCTTTTCCAATTTTCTTCGTTACCTATTAAAAATGATAATATATATAGAATATCTCCTCTAAAATAAGACATTCTTGACGTATTATTTTTTATAAATGATCTTATTTCTTTTATTCCTTTTGTAGGTACTTCCTTATTTCTATTTCCATAAATTAATGATGCAAAATGATTTATATATTCCCCATCATATCTAAACTCTTCTTTTGATTTCTTATAATTATTTATTACTCTATTACATAACTCTATAAGTGATTCTTTCATAGCATTTCCTCTCTTTACAAGTTAAATTTCATATTAACCCACTACTATTATACTATATTTATCTAATTAAATTTATAAGAAAATCTTAATTTCCTTTATATTTATTCTAACTACTAAATATTTCAACTTCATGACATATATACTTTTGTTTAAAAAAACTTTTTCTTCACATACTAATACAGAATAAGATTAAGAGGTGATTATTTTGGATAATAACAATAACAGAGATTATAATAAAAAAGATTATTTAAGAAATGGAGTTAAATCTCAAGGTCAATATGGAAAAAGTAGTTTTAATACCACTGTAGAAAAACCTGGAATAAATGAAAGTGGAGTTGAAGCAAAAAAGAGAGGGTTTTAACTAATCCTCTCTTTACTATATCCTTTTATATAATCATCAAAAGTTAAAGAATACACATTTTCAACTTTTAATGTATCCTCCATTGTAAATCCAACTTTTTTAAATATTTTTTTGACCTAATATTATTATGATGAATTTTTGCTACTATCTCATTTGCCCTATAACTTAAAAAAGCTTCTGAAATACCTTTCTTTAAAGCAAGTGTACCTATTCCTTGTCCCCACTTTTCTTTATTTCCTATAGCTATAACTATTTCTACTATCTTACCTTTAGGAACCAGTTTAAGATATCCTACAGAATCATTCTTATATTCTATTATATAGAAAGGCCCTCCTTGACTAAAATATGGTGTTAGCACAGGAACCGTTGAAGCTCTTAATAAATAATCTAATGAATTTACTATTCCCTTTTCTTCATTTAAATAACGACTTACTTCATCATCTCTTAACCAATCCATTAATTTGTATACGTCTTGTCTATAAATCTCCTGTTGAAGATTTATATCCTTATACATCATTTTATCCCTCCATGATCTCATAATCATATAGGATTATACTTACAATTTAAACTTTAGTAAAATATTGTATCTTATTGAAATCATATCCACAGTAATTTATCTCATTTTATCTCTCTTTTGGTGTATTTATATACCTTTTACTATATGATGTTATTAAATTACTTTTATTAACTTTTAATTCTATTTAATTACTTTTAATTCCAAAAAGAAGAGTACCAAATGGCACTCTTCTTTTTTACTGTCTAGGAAAATATATAGTTTTAATTAGCTATAAATCAAAGATATTATTATATTCTCATATCATAAAATATAAAATCAAGTAAAATAATTATCCACCACACACTCTTTAACTTGTAACTTTATTTTCTAAAGCTTTCTTTTCTGCAGCTGCTTTTTTAGCTTCTGCTATTTTCTTTAATTGCTCTGGTGTTGGCTTCGGTGGAGCTTTCTTAATAAAAGAGCCACTAACTTTAAAATTATTCTTATCTAATTCTACCATTTGAGAATCTCCAGTAAGTGTAATTGTCTTTTTAGGACAAAAATCACTACACATACCACAAAAAGTACAGAAACTTAAATCAAACTCCATTGTTATTTCTTGGCCACCTTCCACTGGCTTTTGAGTTTTAGTTATAGCACCTGGTGAGCAAACTCTTATACACATTCCACATCCAATACACTGGTCTGCATTAAAACTTATTCTTCCTCTATAATTCTTAGGAGTTTCTACTGGTTTCTCTGGAAACTTAGATGTTACTGAAGGTTTAAATAAATTTCCTATTGCCTCCTTTAAATAAGGTATCATTATTTATCCCCTCCTCTTTTATCTTTTAATATCTTAACAGCTTCAACTAAACCCTGAATAATTGCTTCTGGCTTTGGTGCACACCCACCTACAGCCACATCAACTTTTGTCCATTTATCTAAAGGGCCATCTACTGAGTAACTTCCCTTAAACACATTACAAGACATTGGACAAGATCCTATAGACATAACCACCTTAGGCTCTGGAACCTGTGATAAAACTCTTAGCATTCTTTCTCTAGACTGTGTTGTAACTGGTCCTGTTACTATAACGATATCTGCATGCTTTGGGCTTCCTGTAAGCTTTACTCCAAACCTTTCCACATCATATCTTGGCCCTAAAAGTGCTACTAACTCTATATCACACCCATTACATGAACCTGTGTTTAAATGATATATCCAAGGAGACTTCTCTTTACTTAAACTCATTAACCCCATTTAAATCCCTCCAATCACATAGCTAATGTAATAGCCAAGAAGCTTATTAAAGATAAAACAGCTGGTACTGTCCAAAAGAACTTTAATCCTTGATTTATTTTAAATCTTCCAGCTATAGCTCTAACTAAAGTTATAGATATAAACATAACAACAAGTGTTAAAATCAAGAATAGTATTATATTCAGTATTATATTTAAAGTAGCATTTCCAGTGACTCCTATACCTTTTCCACCTAAGAATAGTGCTACAAATAATCCTGACATAATAAATGCCTTAATCTGGCTTGTTAGTTTATATAAAGCTAAGTATAATCCACTATACTCCACTAAAGGTCCTTCACAAATTTCTGTTTCAGCCTCAGCCATATCAAATGGTACAACACCTACTTCTGCTGGAATAACCATTAAAAAAGCTATGGCTGCTGGTATTAATGTTATATGAAATAATCCCATTCCATCAGCTACCTGAAATCCTTGTATACCTAATAGTGAAAAACTTACGTTAGTTCCCATAAATGCTCCTGCTTTTTTGCAAACTGCAAGTATAGACATAACCATAGGCAATTCATAAGCAAGCATAGTTACTACTTCTCTTGAAGCTCCTATTCCAGCTAATGGGGAAGATGAAGAACTTCCTCCTACTACTAACATTACTGCTGATATTGTTAAAAGATATATTATAACTATAATATCAGCTGTACTATTTATAAAAGCTTCTTGATACATAGGAATAAATATAGGTATTATTAACACACTAGCTAGTCCAACTATAGGAGCTAAAAGGAAGGCTTTTCTAAGTGCGTTTCTTGGAACTATTACATCCTTACCTAATAGCTTTATAAAATCATAAAATGGTTGAAGTAGTGGAGGTCCTTGTCTTAATTGCATTTTAGCAACAATCTTTCTATCTATTCCTGACATAAGTAATGCCATAGCTATTGCAAATAATCCTCCTGGAAAAATTAATACATGAAAAATAAATTTAGCTATTTCCATATCTACTCACCCCCTATAATGTTATAAAGCAATAGATTATTATAACTGCCATGGTTACAACCACCCAAAGCGCATAATCATTAACAACTCCTGAATGGGCATTGCTTAATCTATTGAAATATCCTTTAAAATCATGTTTCATACCCCAAAATAAATCATGAGGTCCAACCTTTGAAAATTCTTCTTTTTCTCCACCTGTAAAGACTTCATATTTTGTATCCATTGCTCCTTCTAAAGAGCTACTTTCAACTCTACATTTACCAAGCTTATGAATTCCAAAAGTCATTGCTATAATTATAGCTATTACTCCTATAAAGAAAAGTATTAAAAATGACTCTGGATTATATTCTCCTCTAAAGGCAAAATCCAAATCACTCTTTGTATAATTCTCAAGATGTAATAATGACAAATCTCCTAATAGCATATTATCTATATATTTAGGAACATTTCTTATAGCATCAACAATAGGCACTAATATTCCTTTAATAACATAATTAGAACATATACCAAAAACAAAGCATATTAATGCTAATATACCCATTGGTAGCTTCATAGTAAATGGAATTTCCTTCACTTCTTTTAGCTCTTCTCTTTCAGCTCCAAAGAAAACAGAATGTCCAACTTTAATAAATGAAGCTAATGTAAGAACAGAAACTATAAGTTCTACAATTGTTATTATTGGTATTTGCGTTTCTGAAGTAGATTGATACAATATCCACTTAGAGGCAAAGCCATTAAATGGAGGTATTCCACTAATTGCTGCTGCTCCTATAAAAAACATAACTGCTGTAAAAGGCATCTTTTTGCCAAGTCCTGAAACCTTATTTAAATCTGTAGTTCCTACGCGGTAAAGCACTGCCCCTGCACACAGGAACAATAAACACTTAAAGGAGGCATGATTAACCATATGATATAAGCCGCCCATAAGTCCTAGATTTGCAATACCATCTGCTGCAGTTAAACCTACACCTATACCAGTAATTACATAACCTAATTGAGATACTGAGTGGAATGCAAGAAGTCTCTTAAAGTCTGTTTGTAAAAGTGCCATAGAAACTCCTACTACCATGGTTATAGCTCCCCATATCATTACTAGGTATGCTAATGCCTTATTACCACTTACCATAAATATCATAAATAATATTCTTATTAACCCATAAACACCAGTCTTACTCATTACTCCTGAAAGTAACATAGAAATTGAAGATGGTGCTGACATATGAGCATCAGGTGGCCATGTATGGCATGGAACCATAAACGATTTAACTGCATATCCAACTAACAATAAAGCTAACGCTAGAATTGTTACTGGAGTAAATTTCTCTCCCCCACTATTTAGCTCTAGAGCTATTTGTGCAATATTTAAAGTATGAGTTTGAGCATATATTAATGCTGTTCCCATAAGAATTAGAGAAGAACCTAGTCCCCCAATTACTAAATATTTAAATCCAGCTTCTAAGGCCTTATCCTTCTGAGTTCTAAATGCTGTTAATGCAATGGCTGCAAATGTCATTATTTCTAGCATTACATACATATTAAATAAATCACCAGTAAATACAAAACCTATCATACTACCTGCTAAAAGTAAAAATAGTGTATAGTACTTACCAAGCCCATCATCCCTGCTCATATATTTAATTGAATATATAGAACTTAATGCACAAGCTGCTGTTATTATTAAACCTACAAATAAAGATAGAGCATCTACCTCCATTCCTATACCTATAGCAATATTGTCTACAGGCTTCCAATTTCCTAGCCAATAAGTTATTATTTTTCCATCTAAAAATACAGGCTTTATTAATAGCACTGTTATAATAAATGATGCTATGCATCCTAATACAACAATAGCTTTCTTTATCTTTATATATTTTTCCTTAAATAGACCTATTATAAATGCTAATACAAATGGTGTAAGTATAGCTATTAAAGGATATCCTGAATAATCATTACTCATCCTTTAAGCCTCCTTACCTTGTCAGATTCTATGCTTCCATACCTCTCCTTTATCTTTATTACTAAAGATAATGCTAAAGCTGTAACACAAGCTCCAATTACTATAGAGGTAAGTGTTAATGCTTGAGGAATAGGATCAACAAAGAAAGCACCATCTTTTAAATCACTTATAAATATAGGTGCAGTACCACCCGCTCTAAATCCAATTGTAATTAGCAATAGATTTATTCCTGAATCCATAACTCCCATACCTATAACTATTTTTATAAGATTCTTCTTAAAAATAATCAAAGCTAGTCCAATTACAATAAGGAGAAAAGCTCCTATATAATTAATTATCATCTTCCAGTCCCTCCTCCTCATCATCTCTTAAAGTGCCTATCATTATAAGAAGAAGAACTCCAATTCCTGCAAGAACTTTATATCCTACAGCAAAATTCATTAAAAATATTGTTCCTGAAGAAAATAATTTACCTAAAGTTCCTTTCCAAATTACGTTTCCAAAGAAGGCAGCTCCATATATAACACCTAAAGTTGCTACTAAAACAAATGCTAAGGCACCTAAATCCTCTGATGTCTTTAACCTATTTAAATGAAATGTTTTTAATACTTTATCTCTTCCATATGCTATAAAGAATATGGCAATAGCACCAGTAAGTAAAACTCCTCCTTGGAAGCCACCTCCTGGACTTAAGTGCCCATGAAGTATGATATATGCTCCAAGAACAAGAGTTATAGGTATAACTAAATCTGCACAAGAAGGGATTATTATATCCTTTTGCTTTCTATTCTTTTTCATGATTTCCTACCCCCTTAGCTCTTCTTTTTCTTAGAACAGCTGTTGCTCCACAAACTGCTGTAAATAGAACAAAGGATTCACCAAGAGTATCATATCCTCTGAAATCAAATACTATTGATGTAACAGAGTTTATGGCTCCTGTTTTTTCTTGAGTTTCATTTACTATAATTTCTGCTGCTCCATTATAAGTGGAAGGCATATCAACCATCTTAAATCCTACAAAAATGAATGCAACCGTTATTACTAAAAGAGAAAGAATTCCTATTGACTTCTTCATTTTTCTTCCTCCTTATTATCTTTCTTATCTTTTACCTTCTTTAAGGTAACTATAAAGATTATTGGAGTAAGTATTGCTCCTACTGCGGCCTCTGCCAAAGCTACGTCTGGCGCCTTTAATAGTAAAAACTCTAATGCTAAAAAACTTCCCATAATTGACATAGCTATTATTGATGGTAATAAATCCTCAATAAATAAAAGGGATACAGCTGCAATAATCATTCCAAGGATAATAATTGTATTTAATATAGCAAAACTATTCATCCTCTTCATCCCTCCCATAGTGATCACACTTATTCTTCTCAAATAACTTGGCCTTTGTTTTATATGCAGCTCTTGTCATAGCATGTGATGCCACTGGGTTAGTTATAACTAAAAAGAACATAATAACTAAAGCCTTTATTCCTAAAGAAGAATTTCCAATAGCAAACCCATATATAACGCATCCAAGAGCAATTGGTAAAGCTCCCATAGTTGCAATATTAGTTGATGATTGTAATCTACAATAGGTATCTGGCATTCTAATCATTCCTACGATTCCAGCTATGGTAAAGAATATTCCAACTGCAAATAGTAAATCTATTAAAATTCTTACCACTATCATATTTTCCCCTCCAAATACTTAGAAATAAGCACCGTACCAATAAAGCCAAGTAATGTCATTATAAGACCAAGGTCCACAAACAAACTTCTCTCTTCAATACAACCAAATAATATTAATACAACACCTAAGATTATATCTATACAGTCTGCTGCCACTACTCTATCTATAATGTGAGGGCCTCTAAATACTCTATATAAAAGTACTAATGATAAGAGGGATAGGATTATTGCAACTATCATTAAATCATTACTCATATCCATTATTTAAAAATCCCCCTTATCCTATTCTCAAAGTCTCCCTTGATTATTTCTCCTGCTTTATCTTCTTCCTCAGTTTCAACGTCTATCCAATGAACATATAAATAATTTTTTCCGTCCTCTTCTATAATGTCCATAACAATTGTTCCAGGTGTTAAAGTTATAGAGTTCGCTAGCATTGATAACCCATAATCTGATACTAACTCTGTTGGAATTTTAACTATACCTGAATTTATCTTTACGCTTTTAGATAAAGCTCTTTTTGCTACATCAATATTAGCCTTCATTAAAGCCACTGTATAAAAAGGTATATAAGCTATTAATCTAAAGAATCTATTTTCTTTAAATAGCCAAGTTCCATCTTCCTTTATAAAAAGTGGACATGTAAAATACCCAATTATTACAGATACTATTAATCCAACAATTACTTCTTGGATATCAATTTTGAATATATTTATATCTTGTAATACAAATAAAATCCAAAATACAAAGGCAAAAATGGAAGTTGCAAAAATACCCTTTTTATTTCTCATATTCTTTCCCCCTATTCCTCAATTTTAGAAATAAGCCAATTTTTAAATTCCTTTATATCATCTTCATTCTTAGAATTTACCTTAAATAACTTAAGCTCATCATTTCTTATTAATGCATTCTTCTCTACTCTTTCCTCATTAAATTCAAAATAATTTATTAAGTCATACTTTGTTAATACTAAAGCATCTGCTCTTGTAAACATTAATGGATACTTTTCAACCTTGTCATCACCTTCTGGAATGCTTAGTAAAGCTACCTTAAGGCTTTCACCTATATCAAACTCTGCTGGGCAAACAAGATTTCCTATATTTTCAATAATGATAATATCTAAATGGTCTAAATCAAATTGTGGAAGTATGTTCTTTATAGACATAGCTTCTATATGACAAGCTCCATCTGTATTTAATTGAACTACAGGTATTCCTCTTTCAGCCATTTTTTCTGCATCTATTTTACCTGCAATATCACCCTCAATAACCCCTACTTTAATTCCTGACTTTTTAAGTTCATCTATTAACCCTAATATAAATGTTGTTTTTCCTGCTCCTGGAGAACCCATTATGTTAATCATAAATACCTTCTTTTCTTTCAATTCATCTTGAAGTTCTTTATGACAATTTTCATTCCACTCCATAATTTGTTTAACAACCTTAATCTCCATATTACTCAACCTCCAAACTGTCTACATAAAATTCCTTGCCATTCTTTATTTTTATCTTATATGAATTGCATTTAGGACAAGTATAATTTCCCTTAGGTATTTCCCCTTCATATAAGCATTCTCTACACTCAATTTTTATTGGAAGCTTTTCTACAATTAACTTTGCACCTTCTGCTACTGTATCCTTACTTATTACATTAAAATAATAATCTATACAGCTAGGTACTAACCCTGTTAATTCTCCAACCTTTATTCTTATTTCTTTTATGCTTTTGAAGTTATTCTTTTTTTCCTCATCTTTGCATATTTTTAAGATACCTTCAGTAACTGACAATTCATGCATCTATCTATCCAAACAAGAGAAACAAGGGTCTATACTTGCAACTATTAAACCTGCATCTGCTATAGTATTATCCTTAAGCATAACTGGTACAGTAGCTGCATTTTTAAAAGTTGGTACATGTATATTTACTCTTCCATTAGTTTGTCCACCATTAGAAACAACATAGTATGATACCTCACCTCTAGGTGCTTCAATTCTTGAGAAATACTCTCCCTTTGGAACCTTTGGCATTTTCATACCTAAGTTAATTGGTGTATCTGGAATATTATATAAGGCTTGTTCAATTATTTTTATACTCTCTTCTATTTCTAGTAATCTAACAACAGCTCTTGAGAATACATCTCCTTCTGCTTGAACTATAGCTTTAAAATCGAAATCATCATAAGAACAATATGGATCAACCTTTCTAACATCATCCTTCATTCCCGATGCTCTTCCGTGTGGTCCACAAGCTCCATATATAAAGGCATCTTCATTTGTTAGAACTCCAACTCCTTTAGTTCTTAATGCTACAGTTTTATCGTTAGCATAAATATCGAATATAGCTTTAAAATCTTCTTTTAAAATGCTAAGCTTCTCTCTTAAATCCTTTTCAATTTCATCATTAATATCTCTTCTTGCACCACCTATAATATTCATTGCATAGTTAACTCTATTTCCTGATAGTGTTTCTAACATGTCCATTATTTTCTCTCTCTTTTCAAAACACATCATAAACAATGAATCAAACCCTATTATATGGGCAGCCAAACCTAACCATAAGAAATGGGAATGTAGTCTTTCAAGCTCACATGTAATTACCCTTAAGTAATCTCCTCTTTTAGGAACTTCCATTCCTGCTATCTTTTCTACAGCTAAACAATAAGCTAAAGTATGAGAATGAGAACATATACCACATACTCTTTCAACAAGTGTAATTGTTTGAATATGGTTTCTTTCTTCACATAACTTTTCAATTCCTCTATGGTTATATCCTATATAAACCTTTGCGTTCTTAATTTCTTCCCCCTCAGTAAAAAGCTTTACATGAACAGGCTCTTCTAACGCTGGATGATAAGGCCCTAAAGGTACAACATAACTCATTTACCTCACCCCTTTTATTTATCCTTATATTTCTTTAATTCACTTAATGGCATAACTAATATTTGTCCTTCACCATCTTTAAATTCTTCTGGTAAGAATAATCTACCAGACCTATTTAACCCATCAAACTTCATATTCATCATTTCTTCTATTTCCTCTTCTGCCCACCTTGCTGAAGCTGAATAAATGGGAGTTATTGATGGAAGTATCTCTTCCCCTTTTACTAAGTAAGTTGTTATATCGCCATTAACATCAAAGTTATACGCAATTACATTTTCCCTATTCTCATTAATGTAACCATTAATCATAACCAGCCTTCGTTTTTCCTTATACATAGCTTTAACACTATCTAGCAGGTCTTCTTTTTTAATTTCAATCCCATTAAAGTCATGCATTCTTCTCACCTCTTTCTTAACATATTCTTGGAAATAAATCTGAAGACAATTTGTTTAAAATTCTCCTACTTCCTAAAGGTCCTTTAAGTAATACTTTTTCCTTTTCATAAGAGACAACCTCTCCTATAATCGAAGCCTTCTTACCTAAATCCACCTTTCTTAGCTTTTCTACAAGTTCCTCTGCAATGCTTTCATCTACAACTATTAAAGCCTTTCCCTCATTTGCCGCGTATAATAAATCTATACCTAATATCTCACTAGCTCCTAAAGCGCCCTCACTAAAAGGTAATCTTTCTTCTTTAATTTCAATAGAATAATTAGTTCCATCTACAAATTCATTTAGTGTTGTTGCCACTCCTCCCCTTGTTGGATCTCTTAAAATCTTAATTTTGTCACCATATTCAAATATTATAGAAGCTAATGGATATAAATAAGCGCAATCTGATTTTACTGCTCCTTGAAAAAAGTTATTTCTTTCACACATAATGGATATACCATGATCCCCTATGTTTCCTGTTACTATCACCTTATCTCCAGGCTTAATTCTTTCTTTTCCTAACCTTAACTTTTCCACTTTAATACCTATTCCAGAAGTATTAATAAATATTCCATCTCCATGTCCCTTCTCAACTACCTTAGTGTCTCCAGTTACTATTTCTACTCCTGCTATCTTCGCCGTTTCACTTAAAGATTCTATTATCCTATTTAAATTTTCTACACTTAATCCCTCTTCAATTATTAATCCTAAACTTAGATATTTAGGAATGCTTCCACACATTAATAGATCATTACAAGTTCCACATACTGCAAGCTTCCCTATATCTCCACCCACGAAAAAAAGAGGATTAATAACAAAACTATCTGTTGAAAAGGCAATTTCTCCTTTCAAACTCAAGCTTGCACCATCCCCTAGTATATTCAATTTACTATTACCCACCTTAGGTAATATTACATTCTTTATTAAATTTTCACTTTGCTCTCCACCACTACCATGAGAAAGAGTAATTACATCTTCCATAAATTTCACCTCTATTAACCTTCATACTTGTAATATGCTGCGCAAGTTCCCTCGCTTGATACCATACATGGTCCTATAGGGAATGCTGGAGTACACACTCTTTTAAAAGAGCTACATTCACAAGGTAATATTCTCCCCTTTAGTACTTCTCCACATCTACATACATACTTTTCTTTACTCCTAGTAATTAGCTTTAACTCTTCATCTAAAGGAAACTTATTTAATATATCTTTTTCTTTATAATCATCCTTTAAAACCAATCCACTTTTATCTATATTTCCAAGCCCTCTCCATAATGATTGTGATTCTTTAAAATATTTATTAATTAACTCTTTTGCTACAATATTTCCCTCTCTACTTACAAAGCTTTTATAGCAATTAATTATTTTTTTACTCCCCTTATTCCTTATAAGCTGTATAATAGCTTCTATAATTTCATCCTCTTTAAATCCAGCTATTACCCCTAATTGTCCATATTCTTTAATGAATTCAAAATCTCTTTCTCCTAATATAACTGCAACATTACCTGGACAAAGGAATCCATCTAATTTAAGTTCTTTATCCTCCATAATTGTCTCCATTACAGGTTCAACTCTCTTATGCATTGAAAAAACAAATAGATTTCTAATATCTTTATTCATTATCTCTTCTAATAAGACACAGGTAGATGGTATTGTTGTTTCAAAACCAATACCTAAAAACACAAAATTCTTATTTTTTTCCTCTTTAGCTATTTCTATGGCATCTACTGATGAATATACTACTCTTATATCTCCACCTAAAGCTCTTGCCCTTTCTAGAGATATTAAAGGGCTTGTCCCAGGAACCCTTAACATATCACCATAAGTTATTACTGATATATTCTTATTTAAAGCTAAGGAATATATATAATCTATGTACAAACTTGGAGTTACACATACAGGACAACCTGGACCAGAAATTAATTTAACCTTATTTCCCAGGAAATTTCTTAAAGACATTTTTCCAATTTCCATAGTGTGAGTACCACATACCTCCATAAATGTCATAGTACCTTCTATATTATCTAGCTCCTCCTTAAGTTCCCAAATTAATCTCTTATTCATTTGCTTATTTCTCCAATCTTTTCTTGAAGCTCCTTAAAAATATCTAAACGTTCCTCTCCTTCTTCTTTACTTAACTTGCTTATTGCAAAACCAGCATGGATTAGCAAATAATCTCCTAAGCTTACATCTTTTATTACATCAATTCTTATCTTTCTTCTATTTCCTAAATAATCACATAAAGCTTCTTTATCATCTATACTTATTACTTTCATAACTAAACCCAAGCACATTTCCATATTCCACCTTGTATTTTTTTACATATTTTCATAATATCACATTTTTTGCCTTTCTTAAAGTTTTTGTAAGAATTTTTATAATATTCTCTATTTATTACACAATTATTATTTTTAATTTTATTAAAACGATTACTGATTTATTATTTTACAAAAAATAAATGTATGGTATAATACAGATATATTTATAGGAATTATTCATATTATTTATAAAAGGAGATTAGTCATGGGTTTTAAAGATAAGTTTAATAAGTATTTTCAAGATTCATATTTTGAAAAATATGGGGATAGAATAGCAAGTGCGAGTGGTACAGTTGTATCTGTAAAAGTTGAAGAAAAAAACTTTATTTTAATTCATAAATTAGTTTGTGATTTAGTTGTGAAGCCAGAAGTAGGAAAATCAATTATAAAAGCTAGATACAAAAAATGGCGTTGGTTTAAAAAGGTTGATTTCATTCCTTTAGCTATGGGACATAAGATTATGCTTATGGGACTTAAGGGAGTTAAAGGTAAGAAGGATGCTGACATACTTCAAATTCAAAACATCATTAACTTAACTGCTAAAAGGGATCTAATTCCAATAGACCACTCTCAAATAAAGAAGTCTAGACAACAAGTTAATAAAATGAGATATAAGTAAAAGAGCACTTAATGGTGCTCTTTTTTACTCGAAAAAGCAATAAAAAAGGTAAGGAAAATATAAAATTATTATCCTTGATTTTATATTTTATAATATTAAAATATAATAATACATTTGATTTATAGCTAATTAAAATTTTATACTTTCCTGATATTAAAAATAGTAAAACGAGGGGTTTGTAGATGAGAAAAAAAGATATACTTGAATTAAAAAAGCGTTTAAAGAAGGATTATTGCACCTTTACTAAAATGTGTGGTTGCTATGTTAATGGAGAGAAAAATGTAATTTTAAAATTTAGAGAAACATTTCTAAATTTAGAAGAAGATGATTACTTTAAATTTTTAGAAATAGCTAGAAAGGTTCTATCTGGAACTATTGGAAATAACATTTTAGAATTAAACTTTCCACTTAATGAAGATCTTATAAATGAAAAACAAGTTTCTCTTATGCAGCTTAAGAATAGTAAATTAAAAGATGACTCTATTCTTGATGATTTTTATAACTCTATCATAGATAGTTATGATTACACTGGTAACTTTTTAATACTTGTTTTCCACGACGCTTATGATGTTATAACTAAAACCAAAGATAATTTAAAATTAGATGAATCTGAAGAAGTATATGAATATGTACTTTGTGCAATCTGTCCAGTTTCACTTTCTGAACCTGGTCTTAGATACTATGAGGATGAGCATAAAATTAAGGCACGTATTAGAGATTGGGTTGTTACCCCTCCAACTAATGGCTTTGTCTTCCCTGCTTTCATTGATCGTAGTACAGACGTTAACTCTGTAATGTACTACACAAAAAATGCTAAGGATCCGCATCCTGAATTAATGGAGGATGCTTTAGGTTGCTCCTCAAAGCAAACTGCCACTATACAAAAAGAAACTTTCCAATCAATTATTAAAGATTCACTTGATGCTGATGAAGAAAAAGCTGATAAAATTTTTATGGAAGTACAAGATAATCTAAGCGCTATGATTGAAGAACATAATTCCATATATGAGGATACAGATAGTGAACCAAAAACTCTAACCAATAAAGACATTCAAAACCTTTTAATAGAAAGTGGAGTTCCTGAGGAGGTAACCACAAAAATAGAAGAATCTTATGTTGAAAGCTTTGGTGATGACCTTCCTTTAGCAGAAAATTTAATTGATGCAAAGGTACTTAAGGCAAATGAACAAAGAAAAAAGGAAGAACATCTAGAAAAACAAGTAGCAATTCTTCAAACTAGACTTGAAGAAGTTAAGCAAGAAGTTGCTGCTGATAATGATGAGGAAAATGCTAACTTAGAAGAAAGTAATCCAGACTATGATGTTATACTTCAAGTAAAGCCTGAAAAAGTACCTCAAATAAAATCTGAAATAATAGATGGACAAAAGTGCATAATCATTCCTATCAATGAAAATGAACAAGCTACAGTTAATGGAGTGGATGATTTAATTTAAGTTACCTAAATAGAAAAAGCAGATCTTAAAAATAAGATTTGCTTTTTCTCATTCTATTCCTTACAATTATTTTGTTTTTATAAACAAATAAATACTATTTATAAATGCTATTATTCCAGAGAAGAATAATACAATCATCCATTGATTAATCATTAAAGGTACTGTATGGAATATGCCTTGTAAGAAAGGTATATATAATATTGCCGCTAACATTATTATAGAAAAAGATACTGCACCAACTAAATATAAGTTAGTGAATAACTTTATTTCAAAAATGGAATGTCTTTCTGACCTACATTCAAACACGTGGAACAATTGTGACATTACTAATGTAGCCAATGTTAAAGTTCTACAAGTCTCTAAATTCATTCCGTAATATCTTCCAACCATGAAAGATAATAAAGTACAAATACCAATTAATGAACCACGAACTAAAATCTTCTCAGTTAACCCTCTAGCAAATATTCCTTCTTTCCTATCTCTAGGAGCTTGCCTCATTATATCCTTATCTGCAGGATCTACCCCTAAAGCTATAGCAGGCAAACCATCAGTTGCTAAGTTTACAAATAAAATCTGAATTGGTGAAAGAGGATTAGGTAATGTAAGTAAAGATGCTAAGAACATTGTTAATACTTCACCTAAGTTACATGATAATAAGTACCTTATGAACTTTCTGATATTATCATATATAACTCTTCCCTCTTCTACTGCTGATACAATAGTTGCAAAATTATCATCCATAAGTATCATAGATGATGCTTCCTTAGTTACATCTGTTCCTGAAATTCCCATGGATATTCCAATATCAGCTTCCTTAATAGCTGGAGCATCATTAACACCATCACCAGTCATTGCTACAACATTATTATTTCTTTTAAATGCCCTAACAATTCTAAGCTTATGATCAGGTGATACCCTAGCAAAAACCCTTATCTTTTCAACTTTCTTCTTTAGTTCATCATCTGTCATGCTTTCTATATCTTCACCAGTTACAACTTGGTCATCGTTATTACATATGTTTAAAGATTTTGCTATTGCAAGAGCAGTATTTTTATGATCACCAGTAATCATAACTGGCTTAATACCTGCAAGCTTACATCTAAGAACAGCATCTCTAGCCTCAGCTCTTGGTGGATCTATGCTACCTGCAACACCTATGAATATCAATCCATCTTCTAATTTTTCACTCCTAGTTAAATTTTCATCCTTATATGCACCTGCAATACATCTTAATGCTCTAGAAGACATTGCCTCAATAAATGAAGCTACTTGCTTCTTCTTTTGATATGTTAGAGGCTTAATCTTATTATTTTCTAATATATAAGAACATTTTTCTATAACCCTTTCAGGAGCCCCCTTAACATAGCAACATTCTTTTCCATTTTCCCTCATAATAACAGACATCATCTTTCTTGTTGAATCAAAAGGTATATCATATACACGCTCAGATTTTTCAACAAAAGCTTTAAGAAGATTTGTATCCTTAAAGAATAGTTTTACTAATGCTGTTTCTGTTGGATCACCATGTAATGCTTTATCTATATTTTTAACATTAAAATCATAATTACAATCATTACATAATACTAGTGACTTCATTAACATTGTATAATCTGTAAGCTTTTCCTTATCAAGTTCACATATCTTTCCATTTAGGTATACTTCCTTAACAGTCATTTTATTTTGTGTTAAGGTACCTGTCTTATCAGAGCAAATAACAGATGTACATCCTAATGTTTCTACAGCTGGAAGCTTTCTAACTAATGCATTTCTCTTAAGCATTCTAGAAACTCCAAGTGCTAATGAAACTGTTACTATAGCTGCTAATCCCTCTGGAATTGCTGCTACAGCTAAACTTACTCCAAGTAAGAACATCTCTGTTATATCATTTCCTCTAATAATTCCTAAGATAGTAACAACTGCACAAATTACAAGACATAAAACAACTAATATTTTTCCTAATGATTCTAATCGTTCTTTTAAAGGAGATTTTTCTTCTTTTATATTATCTAAAAGATTTGCTATCTTACCCATTTCAGTGTCCATTCCAATACTAGTTACTGTAAATAATCCTTTTCCCTTTAGCATTGTTGTTCCCATATATCCACTGCGCTTTTCTTTCTTATTTGTATCCTTAGAAACTCCAACTGATTCCCCTGTTAATAATGATTCATCTACCATTATTGATGATCCTTCAAGGAATTCTCCATCTGCTGGAATTCTATCTCCAGCTTCAAGTACAACAACATCCCCTATTGTTAGATAGGCAGAATTAATTACCTTTAATCCTCCATCTCTAAACACCTTACAAGTTGGTGCTGCTAGATTCTTCAAAGCTTCTAAAGACTTTTCAGTTCTAAATTCCTGTACAAATCCTAAAATTGCATTTACTATAACGATTATTATAATTGTAATAGCATCTGCTGTATCTCCCATAATACCTGAAATAATGGTGGCACCTAATAATACCCATACCATAAAATCGTTAAATTGAGATAAAAAAATCATTATTGGTGAAGCTTTCTTTTTATGCTGTATTTCATTTAATCCAAAGTTTTTCATTCTCTTCTCTGCTTCTCGTGTTGTTAACCCCGGAACTATTGTCTTTTCCTGTATCACCCTTTTTCCTCCTTAAACAAAACTCTATATTATATATATTTTGCTTTACTGAAGTTAGAACACAAGAAAACATAATAAAGTTAAAGGTTGTTATGAACTTTCTTTTAATAAAAGAACTATCATATTAATTGAATGTTCTCTTATACTATCTAAATAGTGAATACCTGCTTAAGGTCACATATCTTAGATTCAATATATTTTTTATATTGTGAAATACTTCATTAATAAATATGTTTTCTGCTATACTTCTCTATTTTCTTCTTTTCTTTACTTTTTTCGTGTTTAGCTTTAAAATATAATAGTAAAATTTTAAGTCAAAGGAGGAATAGTTTTGAGAAACGTAGTTTATGTAACTGGACATAAAAATCCAGATTCAGATTCAATTTGTGCAGCTTACGCATATGCTGAATTTAAGAACAAAACTGGAGAAATTCCTGCTATACCTGTTAGATTAGGTAATGTTAGCAGAGAAACTCAGTTCATCTTAGATTACTTTGGTGCAGAAGCTCCTGAATATTTAGAAACTGTAAAGTTAAAAGTTGAAGATTTAAAGATAGATAATATCAACCCTGTTACACCTGAGATATCATTAAAGATGGCTTGGAACATTATGAGAGATAAGAACATTCAATCTCTTCCTGTAGCTGATTCAAATGATCATTTATTAGGTATGCTATCTGTATCTAACTTAACTTCTTCATATATGGATATATGGGATAATGTTATCCTAGATAAGAGTAATACTTCTATAGATAATATAGTTGATACTTTATCTGCAAAGGAATTATACATCCATGGTAACAACCCAAAATTCCCTGGAAAGATTTGTGTTGCTGCTATGCAACCAGAAAGCATGAAGGGATTAATTGAAGAAGGCGATATTGCTATAGTTGGTGATAGACCTGAAGTTCAAGAAGCTTTAATTGATCTTAAGGTTTCTTTAGTTATAATAACAGGTTCTCATAATGTATCTGATGAATTACTTGAAAAAGCTAAGAATAATGGAGTATGTATCATAAGCACTCCTCATGATTCATTTACAGCTTCAAGATTAATAGTTCAAAGTATACCTGTAGGATATGTTATGGCTACAGAAAACATAGTATCTTTCTCAACTGATGACTTAGTTGAAGATATTAAGAAGGAAATGAGTGAAACTAGATATAGAAGCTACCCTGTTACTGATTCAGATGGTAAGGTAGTAGGTTTAATTTCTAGATATCATTTAATTTCTAACCATAAGAAGAAAGTAATTCAAGTTGACCATAATGAAAGAGGTCAATCTGTAGATGGATTAGATGAAGCTGAAATCTTAGAAATCATCGACCACCACAGAGTTGCTGATATTCAAACAAACAACCCAATTTACTTCAGAAACGAACCTCTTGGAAGTACTTCAAGTATAGTTGCTAAGTGCTTCTTTGAAAATGGTATAAGACCTTCTAAGAAGGCTGCTGGTCTATTAATGGGTGCTTTAATTTCTGATACATTATTATTCAGAAGTCCAACTTGTACTGAACAAGATAAGCACATCTGCAAGAGATTAGCTGAAATTGCTGGAGTAAATGATGTTGAAGCTTTTGCTAAAGAAATGTTCAAAGCTGGTACTTCATTACAAGGAAAGACAGTTGAACAAATCTTCAATCAAGACTTCAAGCCATTTACAATTGGTGAAGTAAAAATAGGTGTTGCTCAAGTTAACACTATGGATATCGAAGGATTTATGCCTTTAAAAGAAGATATGCTAAAGTATATGGAAAGAAAAGCTGAAGAAAATTCCTTCAGCATGGTAATGCTTCTTCTAACTGACATACTAAATGAAGGTTCTCAAATTTTAGTAGCTGGAAGAATGCCTGAAATAGTTGAAAAGACTTTCAGTGTTACTTTAGAAGCATCAACTGCTTTCTTACCTGGAGTTCTTTCAAGAAAGAAGCAAGTTATACCACCATTAACAAACGTAATATCTACAATGTAAAAAACTGCCTCATGGCAGTTTTTTTATCTTTTAAAATCTATCCAAGCCCGCATTTTTACTATATATTTATATATTTATATATTTATATATTTAAAACAATATTTAAACATTTCTTTTTTGGCCCAAGTTATCCTAATTATTTTGAACAAAAAGGTGGTGTGGATAATTTATCTTGTTTGTTCCATCAAAAGCTCCATGTCACATGGAAACAAATATCCATCCCTCTCGTACTAAAGTAATTAAAAAGAAACTTTAGCATAGCTAAAGTTTCAATCTTATCTTCTCATATTATTAATCATTCCCCACATCTCATCAGCACTTTCCATTGCTTTAGTGCTTAATTGAAATGCTCTTTGAGTAACAATCATATCTGTAAATTCTGTAGCAACATCTACATTAGAACCTTCCAAAAATCCTTGATACATTTCTGCATTAGTTGATACTTGAACATTAGCATCTCCTACTGGAAGGAATAAATTATCACCTACTGATTGAAAAGCATTTGTTCCTACTGCTGTATATAAAGGAATATTTCCAATCTTAATAAAGGTATCTCCTTCTTTATTATATACTCCACCTTTTGTATCAATTAAAAGGTTTCTTGCGTTTAATGCAGTGTTTTGTTCGTTTCTACCATTTATGTATTCTATATAAACTTTATTTCCTCTAGTATCAACAAGTCTTCCCATACTATCAACTTGGAATGCACCATCCCTAGTATAAACATATGATCCATCTGGTTGAACTAATCTAAAGTATCCTTCTCCATCTATACTTAGATCTGTTGGAAGTCCTGTATCTGTTAAGAATCCTTGAGTATTATCTCTATACCACTCTGTAGTTCTTACTCCTGTTCCCATAGATGCATCCTTATCATTTACCGGATATCCTTTTCTGTCTAAAGATTCATTAAGTAAATCCTTAAAGCCTACATCTACTCTCTTATATCCCATTGTCCCAGAGTTAGCTAGGTTATTACTTATTGTATCTAATTTAACTTGTTGAGCATTTAATCCTGTTTTACTTGTCCAAATTGTTCTAAGCATTTCCTAGTCCTCCTATACTCTTCCAATATCATTTGCTGCTTTATTTAAAGTTTCATCTAGCATTGATACAAATTTCTGATTTGTTTCAAAACTTCTTTGATTTGTAATTATATTTACCATTTCATTTGTAATATTAACATTAGATGCTTCAACAAATCCTTGGCTTACAGTAACTACTGTATTATACATTGGATTTTCTCCTCTGAAGTAATTATCTCCCATCTTTTCCAAATTTCCATAATCCTGAAAATCAGCTAGTGCTAATGAATGAGTAGCAACTCCACCTACTGAAATATTATTATTTCTATCAATAGAAAAATTATCATTTCCAACATATATAGGTTCCATATTTCCTGTATACTTATTTACTCCTAAGACCTTATCACCTGTAGTAGTTGTTAAAAAACCATCATTTCCAATTAGAAAGTTACCATCTCTAGTATAAAGTCTTTCATTACCTCTTTGAACTGTAAAAAATCCTCTTCCACTTATTGCAAAATCAGTAACCTTTCCAGTATCTTTAAGCGCACCTTGAGTAAATGCAGTTTCTACAGTATCTATTTCTGCTCCTAAACTTAATGCCCCTAATCTTTGAGGAACATTTTTACCTGCAGCAATCTTATCTTTATTTTGTATGTATACTTCATCGAAGCTTTTTATAGCTAGGTTTTCAGATTTATAACCTATTGTATTGGCATTAGACATATTGTTAGTTATTGTACTTTGCCTGCTCTCTAATGATATCATTCCTGAAACAGCTGTATATAAACTTCTAATCATTTTTCTCATCCCCTTTAAAAAACACCTTACACTCATCCTTAGTGTGCATACCTAGACCTCTAGCTTTTTCTTCTATCTTAGCATCAGTCATTGAATTACTATATTTATATGTAAACATAAGGCTTGTACCTAATATTAGGCCTATTCCAATTCCTATAAGGATCTTTTTATCACATAGGAAGTTAAATACTTCCTTTACTTTTTGTATAAATTCCTTACTAATAATACTTCCCCCTTACCTAAAGAAAGTTTTTCACAAATCTCATCATCATTAAGTCCTAAACTAATTAATTCTCTTATGACCTCTGTTTTATTCTTATTATCTATTTCATTTATTACATCCACTTCTTCATCTATAGAAGTTAAATTATTACTAATTAATTCTTCGTCTATTTCTAAGTTTTCTTTAATATCTTCTACATTATTATTGAAATTAATATGTTGTTTAATCTCTAAAATTTCTTTTTGAAGTTCTGTTAAGCTTTCAGCTATATCTCTTCTTATAGCTCCTATCTCTACTTCTACTTCTGTCATATCTTTCTGTTTGTATTTTAACACATCACTAAAGGAACTTTCATCCTTTTTTAGAGCTTTATAGTTTAAAACCACCAAAATAACTCCTATAACTATCAATATAAATGGCATATTTCCACACCCTCATTACAAATAATTAATTTTTTTCATCTTTTCCCTTAAGTTTCTTATAGCTCTACTATGTAGTTGACACACTCTTGATTCAGAAACCCCTAAAACAGCTCCAATTTCTTTTAATGTCAGCTTTTCATAGTAATATAAATTTAAAACAGTTCTATCTTTTTCATTAAGAGATTCTATTGCTTTAGCTAATATCTCTATCTGTTCCTTCTCTTCATAACTTTGTTCAGGGCTTGGACTATTTTTATCTTCAATAATTCCCATAATAGTCATATCTTCATCATCGGAATATACTATATCTTCTAACGAAACAACTGATATATAGTTAATATAATTTTCTATTTCTCCAACTTCACATATTGATAAGTTCATATGTTTTGCAATTTCATCAATTGACGGTTCTCTACAAAGTGTTTTTTGTAGAGTTTCTACTGCTTCATTATATCTATTTAACTTATCCATAGCTCCTTTAGATATAGGTCTGTTCTTTCTTATTTCATCAATTATTGCTCCTCTTATTCTTATAGATGCATATGATGAAAACTTCATGCCTTTAGTTTCATCATATTTAGAAATAGCATCTATTAATCCAATCATTCCATATCCTACTAAATCTTCGTATTCCATATTTTTATTTTTTCCTAAGCTAATACGTGAAGCTATGTATTTAACTAATGGTATACATTCCTCAATAATTTGTTCTTTTCCCTCTAATAGATTTAAGGTGGTCATAAATACTCCTCCTTTTATACAAGTCCCCTTTGTTTTCTCATTTGTTCAAATACTTTTTGAATAATTTTATCTCTTGTTCTTTCTGATATTTCCTTAAACTTTAATCCACATATATATTCGCCTGTATTACTCTTTTCAACTCTTACAACTTCTCCAACTATTTGTACCTTTTCATTTTCAGCTATAAAAATATTTACTGTTACTCTATCTCTTAAAGATAATTTTTCTTCTATCTTTATCTTCATGCCTCCACCACTTAGGTCAAGAATAATTCCCTTTTTCCATACTTCTTCTCCATTATCATTTTGCAGCTTATAGAAAGCATACTCTACCATATCAACTCTTACATAATTTCTTCTTTGTATTTTACTTATGTTGTATGGTTTTGACAACTTATATAAATTTAATTTTCCCTCCCTAGTTCTTCCAAGTACTCTACAATTAAACTTATAATAACTACCACCATCTACATAATGTTCCGCCTCTATTTCATCATTATCATTCATAGTAAGATAAATACCATTATTAACAGGAATATCTATTAAAATATAACTTTCTGTTACATCCTGTAGGTTACTTTTATAAAATACCTCTCCCTCTAAAATTTGAATGTTTCCATTAATCTCAAGTTTAAATTTTTTCATTTCCTTACTCCCCCTCTAAGAAAATAAACTGAACAGTTTTTTAAACAACCCTTCCGCTCCCATATTTTCTACACTCGCATTTCCTATTAACTTATTTGATATTCTTTCTATTGATTTAGATGCATCGCATTTTGGATGTAATATTGTAAAGGGGACTTGTGCCCTTACCCCTTCAACTAATTTTCTATCCTCTGATATAGATCCTAAATAATTAACTTTTATAGTTAAAAACTTCTCTACAGCTCTTTTTAGCTTATTATAAGTTTCTTCTCCATCTTTAATTGAAAAAGCTCTATTAACTATTACATTTGCGGTATTTGTTAATTTAAAATGATCTGTAGCCTTTATTAAGCTATAAGCATCAGTTAAAGATGTTGGTTCTGGTGTAGTTATTACTATTGTTTCTTCTGAACAAGCTATAAATGCAAGTACATTTTTATTAATTCCTGCACCAGTATCAATGAATATATAATCATATTTATCTAGGCTAGTTAACTTTTCTATAAAGGCTAACCTCTCCTCTTCTTCTAAGTTTTCAATATAGTTTATTCCAGAGCCTCCTGGTAATAAATTAATTCCATAGGGTCCTTCTACAACTACTTCATTTATATCCTTCCCCTCTAGAAGATCAAAAACATTATAACTAGGCAGTACTCCCATTAAAACATCATCATTTCCCATCCCTATATCTGCATCAAAAATCAATACTTTTTTCCCTTTTTTATGAAGAGTTATTCCCATATTAACAACAAAATTACTTTTACCTACTCCACCTTTACCCGATGTTATAGTAATTATTTTTGCCTTTTTCTTTGAGTTATCCTTATTAGCTAATCTTCTTAAGTTTTCCGCTTGATCTAGCATAAGGATTCCTCCCCGAATATAAACTTCATTAAATCATCCTTTGATGGATTTTTTATATCATCAGGAACATTTTGTCCTGTTGCAATATATCTTATAGGCTTTTGTGACCTTTTACTTATGTTATAAATAGCTCCATAAGTAGTTGTTTCATCTAATTTAGTTATTATAATATTGTCATAATTTAAATACTTATATCCTTGTAATATAGTCTCTACATCTCGATTCTTAGTTGTTGCACTTATGACCATGCTCACACTGTCAGGCTTAGCTTTTTCTGTAAATGCTCTTAATTCAGAAATTTGCATTGTATTTTTACTACTTCTTCCGGTAGTATCTATTAAAATAACATCCATTCCCTTTAAAGCCTCTATAGCCTCTTCCATCTCTTTAATTGTAACTACAACCTTAAATGGAATATTCATTATTTCTGCATATGTCTTTAATTGTTCAACAGCTCCAATTCTATATGTATCTACTGTTATTAATCCTACTTTCTTTTTTTCTATCAAAGATAACTTTCCTGCAAGCTTAGCTATAGTTGTTGTCTTTCCTACTCCAGTAGGTCCTACTAAAACTATTCTTCCTTTTAAATTCTCTTCTGATATTTCAATGTCTGCATTAATAACTTCTTTTAAGGAATTCTCTATGTGCTCAATATCTATCCTATCTTTTAGCTCATTATAAAACTCTAAGTCTATATCTATTTTTTCTAGTACTTCCTTAATAGGATCCCTTTCTTCTTCCTTAGTTGTATTTTTTATTACCTTATTTAGAAGTTCCTTCATCTCTTTTACTTCCGCTTCTAGTTTTTCTTCCTTCTCCTCTTTAGTTGAAATACTAGGCTTTGAAACTTCACTTTGCTTATTTTCAATTTCTTGTTCCATTATCTTTCTTATATCATTTATTGAACTTTGAAAATTTTCCTCAGTTCCCTTACTTGAGTTCTCTACAGCAGCAGTTACTTCAATCTGCTTTTCAGAAAAAAGTCCCTTAAATCCTGGTTTTCTTACTTTTCTTTGGCTTACTATTATAGCATCCTTTCCCAGTTCATACCTTATTCTTGTAAGAGCCTCATTCATATTACTGACTAAATACTTTTTTATTATCATCTACAGTGTTACAACTCCTTCAGTACGAATTTCAACATCATTTGGAATTTCATTTAAAGAAATAACCATTATATGAGGAAATGCCATTTCTATTAATTTTCTAAATACACATCTTATATTTGGTGATACCAAAATTACTGGTTGGTTATTATAGAAATATACTGATTCTATAGTATCTCTTATATTATTAAATATTCTTGTTGTAGTATCGGGATCAATTGTTGGGAATGTTCCTTGAATTGATTTTTGTATATTTGATGCTACTAATTCTTCTAGCTGAGGATGTAATGTTACAACAGTAACTGCTCTATCTTCATTTATAATTTGATTACATATAGTTCTTGCAAGAGAGAATCTTACATATTCAGTTAATAATTCAATATCCTTTGTATTTCTTGAATTATCAGCAAGAGATTCCATAATAGTAACCATATCCTTTATTGGAACCTTCTCTCTTAATAAGTTCTGTAATACTTTTTGTAATTCTCCAATAGTTAATAGATCTGGTATTAACTCATCAACTACAGCACTGTATTTTTCTCTTGTGTTGTCAACAATTAACTTAACCTCTTGTCTTCCTAACAATTCATAAGAATGTGCTTTTATTGTTTCAGTTAAATGTGTAACCATAACTGTTGTTGGATCTACTACAGTTAATCCTTTAATCTCTGCTTCCTCTCTTTGGTCTTTATTAATCCATACAGCTGGAAGTCCAAATGTAGGTTCTATTGTCTTAATTCCTGGTATATCTGAATTGTCACCTGTAGGGTCCATACATAATAACATATTAGGCATAAGTTCTGATGAAGCTATAACTGTTCCTCTTATCTTTATTACATATTCATTGGTTCTAAGTTGTAGGTTATCTCTAATTCTTATAGGTTGTACAACTATCCCCATTTCAATTGCACACTGCCTTCTTACAGAGGCAATTCTTTGTAACAAATCTCCTCCAGTAGTTTCATCTGCTAATGGAATTAATCCATAACCAATTTCAACTTCCATAGGCTCAACGGATATAAGATTCATTACATTCTCTGGCTCTTTTCTTTCCATCTCAACAATTTCATCTTCTTCCATAGCAATTGCTAATTCCTGCTTTTTATTTTCTTCCTTATAAAGAAGATATGTTAACACTCCCATAGCAGCTGCTGCTAAAAAGAACGGAAGCTTTGGCATACCTGGAATAATTCCAATAGAAAACATTAATATTGTTGCAATTCCTGTTACCACTGGGAAAGCTGTTAACTGATTAGCAAATGTTTTACCAAAGTTATCTCTGCTTCCTGAACGAGTTACCAAAATACCTGATGATGTTGATATTAATAATGCTGGTATTTGTCCTACTAACCCATCTCCTACCGTTAAGATTATATATTTGCTTGCAGCATCACCAGCACTCATATTCTTCATCATAACTCCAATTATAATTCCACCAACTATATTTATAAGAGTTATTATTATACCTGCAATGGCATCTCCCTTAACGAACTTAGATGCTCCATCCATCGCTCCATAAAAGTCTGCTTCTGATTGCAAGTCTTGTCTTCTAATTTTTGCTATTGCTTCATCTATAAGCCCTGAATTCAAATCTGCATCTATTGACATCTGCTTTCCTGGCATTGCATCAAGAGTAAATCTTGCAGATACTTCTGCTACTCTCCCAGCACCATTTGTTATAACAATGAAATTAACAATAACTATAATTATGAATATAATAATACCAACAACATAGTTTCCACCTACTACAAAATCTCCAAATGCAGTAATAATACTCCCTGCATCTGCTTCTGTTAGTATTAATCTTGTGGAGGATATGTTAAGTGCTAATCTAAAAAGTGTAGTTACAAGTAAAAGTGTAGGGAACACTGATAATTGCAATACATTTGTTGTAAACATTGTTATAAGCATTATTACAACTGAAAGTGTAATATTCAATGCTAATAAAACATCTAATACACCCTTAGGCAATGGAATAATAATCATAAGAACTATTCCTATTACACCTATAGCTACAAGCACATCTAAATTTTCTTTTAAATTCATCTTTTTATTATTTATAGGTGACAAATTCATCCCATCCTTTATCTAAGCAAAGTCTTACTTCTTATTTTTTAGTTTATATACCATAGCTAGAATCTCTGCTACAGCTTGATACATTTCCTGGGGAACTTCCCTATCTATATCTACCTGTTCATATATCATTCTTGCTAAAGGTTTATTTTCCATTATAGGAACATCATTTTCCTTTGCGACTTCTTTTATCTTTAGTGCTACTAAATCTGCTCCCTTTGCCACTACTTTAGGAGCTTCATTATTTCCTTCTTCATACTTTAAAGCTATTGAAAGATGTGTTGGATTTGTAATTACAACAGTTGCATCTGCTACAGATGCCATCATTCTTCTTGTTGCCATCTCTCTCTGCTTTTGTTTTATTTTACTTTTAATCTGAGGATCTCCCTCCATTTGTTTATACTCTTCCTTAATTTCTTGTTTTGTCATTCTTAAGTCCTTTTGGTGAAACCTAAATTGAACAAAGTAATCTGCAGCAGCAATTATTACTAAAACTAAACTTACTTGAAAGAATATACCTACAACTAAATCCTGAACTTGTCCCCCTAAAGAAGGCAGATATGTATTAGATATTTGAAGGATTTTATCATAATTGTCTCTAACATATAAAAAACCAATAAAACCTATTACTGTTACCACTGCAAGATTCTTTAACAAATCCACAAAACTCTTTTTAGAAAACATATTTTTAAAACCAGAAATAGGATTTAATTTACTAAATTTTGGTTTTAGAGGTTCTCCTGTAAGTAAAAATCCCGTTTGCATTAAACTTGCCACTATTCCAGCTATCATTATTGGAATAACAACTGGAAGTATACATAACCCAGCTTTCAATAATATAGTAATTACTATGGATTTTATGCTCATTTCATTTATATCTTGAAGCATTCCAGACTGAAGGAAATATATCATAGTATCTTTTAAATTTCCTACTATCATACTACTTAATAAAAGTATCACTAGAGTACAAGTAACCATTGTTATTGCAAGTCCAACATCCTTACTTCTAGCTACCTGACCTTTTTTTCTAGCTTCACTCTTTTTCTTTGGTGTAGCTTCCTCTGTCTTTTCTTCTTTTGCAAATATAAGCACCATAGGTGCCGCTGGTAGTACCTTTAACATTTCCTCTATAATATCTGGTATTAAATTAAATGCATAGGATACTATTTTTATCATTATAGGTAATAATGCTATAAATGTTAGTAATCCAACCACCATTTTAACTGGCATACCTAAAATCATTACATTAATTGCTGGCACAGTTCTTGAAACTAAAGCCATGCATAAATCTGTTATTATAATTATCAATACCAATGGTATTGCAATTTTCACTCCTATTACAAAATACTCTCTAAAAGCATCTAAAACTACTGAGAAAGTATCTTGAAAAACTATATTTTGCCCTATATTTACTACCTTAAAACTTTGTATTAAACACTTAATTAACAGGTGGTGCCCATCGATAATAAAGAATATTACCATGGAAATAAAATACGATAAATTAGAAAAGGGAGTACTTGTTGTCTCACTACTAGGATCTAGCATATTCATCATAGATAACCCTATTTGGATATCCATGTACCCTCCTGCCATTCTTATAAAATCAAATATCATATTGGCTATAAAGCCTAGTATAACCCCACTCATTATTTCACTTATTACGCTATAAACAAGCATATAGTTGTTATTTATCTCTAAAACGACCTGATAATTTATTCCCGATATTATTGAAAATGACAATATCATTCCAATTGCACCCTTTAGTATTGGTGGTGTTCCTTTGGGAAATAAAGACTTAGCAACCAGGAAAAATGATGTTAATCGTATAAATACAAGTATTAATGCTAGAAAGTAGGCTGTATTAACCACTGCTCTACCCCCTATGTTGAAACTTTAATAATTAATTCAAAAATTCTTCTTGTAAATCCCATAATGGTATGAAGCATCCAATTTCCTAACAATATACCAATAAAGGCTACACCTAACAGCTTAGGAACAAATGTTAATGTCTGCTCTTGAATTTGAGTAGTTGCTTGAATAATACTTATAATTAGACCAATTACTATAGCTACTGCTAAGATTGGTCCAGCTACCTTTAATGCTGTCATAATTGCATCTTTAACTACACCTATAACTAAACTTTCACTCATACTAAATCACCTCACGAAAAGCTCAAAATCAAGGACTTAACAAGTAAATACCATCCATCTACCATTACAAAAAGTAATAACTTAAATGGTAAAGAGACCATAACTGGCGGTAGCATAAACATCCCCATGGACATTAATACGCTTCCAACTACCAAGTCTATTAGTAAGAATGGTAAATAAATTAAGAAACCTATTTGGAAGGCAGTCTTTAATTCACTAATAGCAAAAGCTGGCACAACTGCTGAAAATGGAATATTCTCTGGTGTTAATTCTTCATCTTGCAAATTAGCAGCCTCTACAAATAGTTCTAAATCTTTCTGCCTAGTTTGCTTCAACATAAATTCTTTTAGTGGTTTACCACCTTCTTCAATAGCTTGTTCTTGTGTAATTGAATTTTCCAAGTATGGCTTAATTGCCTTTTCATTCATTTCACCAACTACAGGACTCATAATAAAAAATGTTAAAAACAATGCTAGTCCAACTAAAACTTGATTTGGTATAGACTGCTGTGCTCCCATTGCACTTTTTAAAAATGAAAATACAACAACTATTCTTGTAAAAGATGTTACCATTATAATAATTGAAGGTAATAAAGCTAATACTGTGAAAAATATTAATAGCTTTATATTAGATACATAGTCTCCTGAAGTACCTTCTCCCCCAATGTTTATATTTACACCAGGTAAATCTACTGTTTCTGGGGCTGCACTTACTGCTATTCCTGTAAACCCTATAACTGCTAAAGCTACCAAAAATATTAATAGTGATTTCCTCTTTTTACTCATGCTTATCTTCCTTTGATTTTATTTTTCCCCAAGCCTCTATTGATAAACTTTTAAAATTATTTAATATACCCTCATATTTGTTGTTCATATCCTTTAAAGCTTGTTGTTTTGCTTCTTCTATTTCTGCCAATTCTTCTTCAGTTAATTCTTGTAACTTTTCAGTATGTCCAGTAGAAGTTGATAATACCATTCCCTTTTTCCCTACTTTAACCACTAATATGTAGCCATCCTTAGAAATTTGAACTCTCTCTATTACCTTTACATACTTTTTATTTAAATTTCCGTTAATACCTTTATTGGCATATTTAAACAATATAATCATTAAAGCAAAGATAATTATCATAGATACAATTAACTTAAAAATCATTAATGTAAAATCCATTTATTTTCTTCCCTACTGTGCTAATAATTGATCAAAATAGATATTCACTATTTTACCTTCATCCAATATTTTATTAATATCTTCAATTAGCCCCTTTTTTAAATTTTCTTCATTTTCAGCTCTAAAATCTTCACTCTTTTTTGACATCAAATAAAATAAGGTTGCATCTTTTACTTCTGTAAGCTTACTATTTAATTCTTTTCCTAACTTCTTATTTTTTTTATCATAAGAAATATTCATTGTTGCTTTAAGATAGCTTCTTCCACTTTCATCTGCTAATCTAACCATTATATCCTCTGCCACAGGAACCTTTTCTTCAACAATTGGCTTTTCTACATCACTTGTACTCTGCATATAAAAGTAAACTCCTCCAAAACCTCCTGCACCAAGAACTAATAATGCTAATACTATAACTAAAATTTTCTTTATCCCACCTGATGTGCTTTTTTCATTATCACTATTCTTTTTTGCCATTAAAATCACTCCTTATTATTAGTAACAAGCAAGATGTTTACTCTTCTATTCTTTGCTTTATTTTCTGTACTGTTATTAGGTACTAACGGCTTTGTTTCCCCATATCCTACTGCACTAAATCTATTAGGATTTTGTCCCTTAGCCTCAGTAAAATACCTTAAAACCTTTGTTGCTCTTGTAGCTGACAACTCCCAGTTAGATTCAAATTCTTTTACTCCAACAGGTACATTATCTGTATGTCCCTCTACAATTATAGAATTAGGCAATGTGGCTATAAGTACATTTATTTTATCCAATATTGCTAATGAATCTTGTTTCAAGTCTGCTCTACCTGGTTCAAAAAGTATACTATCTTTTAGTTGAAGTATTATACCTCTCTCATCACTTGTGATTTCAACCGTTGCAGACAAGTCATTCTCTTCTACAAACTTTTGTATCTCTTCGTAAGTTTCAACTTGAGACCCACCATTTTCTATCATATCTTCTACAGGTGATTCCCCACCTACTAAAGGCACTTTCCCATTATATAGGTCATATTGTAAAATTGAATCAGCACTTTTTCCAGACATCACTTCATTAAATGCATTGGATAGTTGCTTCAGCTTCTCACTATCTAAGCTAGACATAGAATATAAAAGAACAAAAAATGTTAAAAGTAATGTTATTGTATCAGCATATGTATCTAACCAAGTACTTCCCCCTGAATCATTATTCTTCTTTTTTCTTCTAGCCATGGCCTATGCAACCCCTTCACTATTTTCAGCGTTATTCTTCAAATATTCTAATCTCTCAGCTGGTTCTAAATAAGATATTAACTTTTCTTCAACAATTCTTGGATTTACTCCAGATTGAATTGCTAAAACCCCTTCAAGCATCATTTCTCTTATATTAACTTCTTTCTCACTTTTCTTTTGAAGATTTGCTGCTATTGGATTACAGAAAATATTAGCAAGTAATGAACCATAAAATGTTGTTATAAGTGCTTTTCCCATACCTTGAGCTATTGTTGTAGCATCTGATAAGTTTTGAAGCATTTGTATAAGTCCTATTAAGGTACCTAACATACCAAACCCTGGTGCATAAGCTCCCCATGTACTAAATATTGATGCACCTTGACTATGTCTATTTTCCATTTCTCCAATTTCTAATTCTAATATTTCTCTAATAGTTTCTGGTTCTATACCATCCACTACCATTTGTAAACCTTTCTTTAGAAAATCATCTTCCAAAGTTGAAATTTCATCTTCTAAGGAAAGCAGACCTTCTCTTCTTGCCTTCTTTGATAACTCAGAAAATTGAGTGATTACATTTTGTTCTGAGTATGATGACTCTTTAAAAGCTTGTATAAAAACTTTACCAATCTTTTTCATCTGATCTAATGGTACTGTAATTAATACTGCCGATAAAGAACCACCGACAGTTATTAGCACTGACGATAAATCCCAGAATATCATTAAACTACTGCCTAGCATCATACCATAAATCATCATTCCAATTCCTAGTAGTAATCCTATTCCGGTTAAAGCATCTGACTTTTTCATGTTACTGCCTCCTACAACCTATAAGTAAAAATTCTATTTTTATATCTCAATACTGCATCTTTTACCTCATCAACACTCTCCAGAACTATATATTTCTTACCATTTGTTAATGTAATAAGTGTTTCAGGTACCTCTTCTATCTTTTCTATATGATCTGCATTTAATATAAACTCTTTATTGTTCATACCTGTTAAATCTATCATATCTATCCCTCCACTGGTAGAAGTATAGGTAAGAAGTTAAGATAGAGTAAACTACTTATTCTTAACTTCTTACTCACCTACCTTTTACCTTCTTATCTCTTTAGGTTGATTATATCTTGAAGAATTTCATCTCCAGTGTTTATCATCTTCCCACTTGCTTGGAATGCTCTTGTTGCAACTATCATTTCAGTAAATTGTTCTGATAAATCAACATTTGACATCTCTAACATACTTTGAACACTATCTCCGTATCCTAAGCTATTGTCCTCTCCAAGTGTTCCAACTCCACTTTTTATTGTAGGGTCTCCAGAGTTAACTGATGAACTATATAAGTTTCCACCCATCTTAGTTAAGCCTTCTGGATTTTTGAAGGATGCCATAGCTATTTGTCCAAGAGCTGCTACTCTACCATCCTCTAAAATACCATTTATAATTCCTGAACTATCTATTGTATAACTCTTAACTCTTAATTCTGTTTCACTTCCTGGTAACTTTACCTTATCTGGAATCTTAAGAGTTTTTAATGAGCTATCATATGCTTTTAAATCTTTTGTACCATCTACAAAGTTTACTGTTCCATCATTATCTAAACTTTGAACTGGAGTACCACCATTAGTTATTTCAGATTCTGTTCCTCCAATTTCCATTGGATTACCTGTAACGCTTATTGATTGGTTTATACTTGCTTCTCTTAATGCGTTATTTAATGCATTTTCGATTCCCTTAGCTGATACTGCTCCTTGAGTTACAAAGTCTCCATTTATTGTGATTGTTTTATTCTTTTCACTAATAGAAACACTTGATTTTGTTCCGGCACTAATATTTCCTGTAACTATCTTATACCCATTTAGAGCAGCTCCATCACTGAAGTTAAATTCCAAACCTAATGCTCCAACCATAGCTGGTGCTTTTAATTCTTCGCCACCTTCAACTTCTTCACTTGTAAGACCTGTATATATCTTACCTGATCCTGATATCTTTACTCCTTTGTCAGTATCTGCAATTAACCCCTTTTCCTTTAGCTTCTGATTTATCTTATTTTGTAAGTCATCCTTTTTAACAGCATTTGCAGACATAAAGTTACCTTTTAATATAATCTTATTTTCAGTTGTGTCTACTTCAACAGATAACTCTTCTTCATTAACATCAGCTATAACAATTTGGTAATTATCAAATGAAGACTTTTTATTACCTATTAACTCTGGGAACTCTAAAGTAAATCCATTACCAAATTCAATGTCCTTAGGTTTTTGTGCATCCACACCACCAGATAATTTCATTGTAATATCTCTTGAATCTATTGTTGTTGATCCAGCGTTAGTTTGCTCATACCTTCCACCAAATGTTAGGGTTGTTCCTGAAATACCATTACTCTTTAATGCATTTGCTACTTTATTGTTTAATTGAGTAAGCTTATCTGTACCGTCTGCTACTCCAGTTAAATCACCATGTATCTTAATTGACTTACTTGTTTTATCAACTGTTACACTTATGTCTCCTGTTGAATCTCCAAAAGATACTGTATATCCATTTAAAGCTGCTCCTAATCCTGTAGTCACAGTTAAACCACTAAAGTTAGCTGCTCCAGATCCATCTTTGTTTTGTAAAGTTGCCTTTGGCTCTTCAGCTACAACAGACTCTGATGTTTGTCCAGTTATTTGAGTTAGATTTTGTGCTGAACCCGTTACACTCTTAACACTTTGATTTATCTTAGCATCAGATAAAGCTCTATTAATTTCTGTCTTTATTCCATCAGCACTTAGTGCACCTTTATTAATAAAATCACCATTTATTAATATCTTCTTTACATCTGAATTAACTTGTACACTTAATGAATCTGCTGCTACTTCTCCTATTTCAAAAGTATATCCATTTAAGGCATCCCCTTCAGTTAATTGGATAGTAAATCCTGCAACTGTTACTGCTTTAGGCGCTGAAGCATCAGAACCACCTAATATTGAATCTGAACCTAAATTAGCTAATGAAATAGGTGTACCAGATACAGATATTTCTTGAGAAATTCCACTTGCTGATAATCCTTTATTTACTGCCGATTCAATTTGTGCAGCTGTTAAGTTTCCTGTTTCAGAAAAATCTCCATTTACTATAATTAACTTTTGAGCTTTATCAACATCTGCAGAAGTTACTGTTCCAGGTCCTACTGAACCTAATACAACTTTATATCCATTTAATTGAGAACCAGGTCCAAATTTAAAATCTAGTCCTGCTGCAGTTGTGTTATTTGGCTTTTGGGATGTAGCTGGCATTGAGCTATCATCATTTGTTAATGAGTAACCCATTACTCTATATCCATCACCAGTTAAAAGGTTTCCTTCACTGTCAAGTATAAGAGAACCATCTCTCGTATACATTATTTCGCTTCCTGAGTTAGCAAGAGATTGTTGTGTAAGAGTATGTGTACCTGCTCTATGATTAACCTCTAACTGACTATCCCCATATATTGATGGTCCATTACTTACCATGAAGAATCCTTCACCATCAATAGCTAAATCTAATGCTCTTCCTGTTGATTGCAAATTTCCTTGTGTCATAACAGCATCAATACTTGCAAGTTGAACTCCTAAACCAACTTGGCTTGCATTAGTACCACCTTGATTTTGCGAAGGAGCCATTGCATTAGATACATTTTGATTTAACATATCCTTAAATCTTGCCCTTGAAGATTTAAACCCTGTTGTATTTACATTTGAAATATTATTCCCTATAACATCTAATCTTGTTTGATTTACTTTCATTCCACTTATACCGGAATACATTGATCTTAACATTTGATTGACCTCCTAAAACCCCATTATTTTGCTTACTTCTATCGTTCCATAAGCATAGGCCTCCATATATATTGGTCCAGCCTATAACATTACTACACTATCAATATTGGTGAACACATTATCTACAGCTCTTTCCTTTTCCACAGCTGTAATGACAGTTCTATTTTCAATACTTGCTACCAAAGCAACATCCTTATAAAGCATAACTGCATTTCTAGACCCCTTATCAGCAGCTAAATCAAATCCCTTTCCTATTACTTTCATATCCATTTCAGAAAAGTTTATTCTTTCTAATCTATCTGCTGCATGCTTTGAAACAGTATATCCATTATTCTCAATTGTCTTATTTAAAACATCTTTAAAAGAATTTCCAGAGCTTTTTGAATTATTTATAGGTTTATTAACTTGAACACCACCTATATTTCCTACTGGATAGGCTCGTCCATTCACTATTCTATAACTCATTTCTATCCCCTAACTTTCTTTACTCCTTCTCATTTCCATCTTCTGTTTCAGTACTTGAAAAATCTCCAACCTTAGTTACATCTGAATAATTAAATTCTTTTATTTCTCCAGATTCTAATTCAACTCTAAGCATTATGTTACCATTTGAATCTTTATAAACTCCCTTAACCAAACCAGATAAATCTTCCTTTTTTCCTTCTGCATTTGTAGTTGTTAATTCTACATTCTTATTTATAAATGATGTAGCTACTAAGAACTGCATATTTCCTTGTAAACTTGTTAAAGGTGGTATTGAGTAATCTGGTACATTTACAACAGATACAATTTTGTCTATTGGAAAAGTCATTACTTCATTTTTCCCATTTACATTTACCTCAAGAGATATATTAGTACCGCTTGCTGTATTAGTTACACTTTGAACAACTCCTGTATATGGCATTCCACTATCATCAGTTATGCTAACTGTCACACCTTTACCAATAAGATTTTGATTTACATAATTAGACATAGTTGTATTTAAGTTAGACATTTGTTCCATAGATGCAAATTGAGCTAACTGTGATACATATGCAGTAGAATCAATATCAGCTGTTGGATCTTGATTAGCTAATTCTGCTGCTAATATTGTCAAGAATGCATTTTTGTCCATTTCTTCTCCAGGTTTTACTATCTTAGTTCCCCTGTCTGTTCTATTAGCACCATTGTAGTTTATACTACTTAATCCAGGCATATAATCTCCTCCTATGCCAACATATTAATATTACTTAACATATCGACTTCATTTTCTTCAAATTCATCTTCAATTAAAGAACTATTAACTTCTATCTCTTTATTAAATGGTTGTTTTTCTCTTCTGTCTTGGTTAAAAGCTTGTCCTTGGAACTCTTCTTTAAAATATGTAGTATCTTCATATAAACTTATATCAACCTGTTGAATCTTGATATTTTGCTCACCTAAATACCTTTTTATATCTCCTAGGTTTTGAGACAAAATACTATATGTTTCTTTTGAAGATGCTTTTAGATTGGCTTTCATAATTCCATCTTCTTGAACAATTCTTATAGCAACCTCACCTAAATCTTTTGGATTAATTCTTACCACAAGCTCTTTTATATTATTAGAAGTCATATACTTCACTGATTTTACTATATCCTCAACCATATTTCCTCTATTAATCACTTTAGGTACCTCTACCTTTTCAACATTACTTGAAGAAATATTATTACTCATAAGAGTAAACTTTGTAGTAACTTTTTTATCTTCTCCATCATTAATAATTGAATTTAACACTTTTTCTTCATTATCAAATGACTTTTTGCTAAATTCTGAACCATTATCAGATGCCTCTTCCTCTACAACTGGAATATGGGTAACTTCATCTTCTATTTCTTTATCAACAACAATATTGGAGTTACTTTCAGCTACGTTTATTTTTTCCTTAATAATGCTTTTTAATCCAACAACACTTTTTTCATCTGAATTAGGTATATTTGAAGATAAAATATTATTAAATACCTCAATTTCATTTTCCAACTTACTTAAGTCTTCTTTAAGAACTTGATTATCTAAGTTAGGCATTATATCCTCATCTAAAACACGTACAAACTCATTAAGTATACTTTGAATATCCTTCAAGTTATTTTTATCATTAACTATTAAGTTTTCTCCTAAATCAATGACAAAATCAGTTTCTTTAATAAAAGTATTATTGATTGATTCCACAACTTTTTCTGAATTTATTGTTTCATTTGGGAGCTTTTCAACAATAGATGGTAATAATGAAATAATTAAAGATAATTGTTCCATTAAATTTTCTGGTATTTCTTCAACCTCTTCATCCATAACATCAATAACTTCATCTACATCTTTTTTAGTAATATTATTTTTCTCATTATCTAACACACTTTTGAATGATTTATCCTCTTTAACATCTTTAGGTAGGGTATTATCAGTTGGTTTATTTACCATTTTAATTAAATCAAGATTTATCCCCTGTATCATTTATTCACCCCCTTTCAAATTCCTCATATATGCATATAGGGCAAATTCATCATTATTAATTTGTTCTATTCTATCCTGTTCTTTAATAAAAGCCCTATATTGCTTTTCCTTTAAGGTTTCTACTATCTTTCTATCAACTTGTCTTTGTTTTAAATCAATTCTTCTTACCTCTACTTCTCTTGATTTAACAACAAGTTCCTTCTCTTTATTTTTTATTCCAGACTCTAAAGCTAAAAGATAGTTTCTTTTTATCTTTTGATAAATAACATCTTCACCAGGTCTTATACCTTTGTATTTATCATAACTATCTCTCATATTACTAAGTTCATTTTCAGTAATTTGTTTTTGTCTTTGACTCTCAGTAAAAAGCCTTTTGCTCTCTTCTTCTTTTTCTTCTCTAATTTCAAGAAGTTTTTGTAAACTAAATTTATATCCAGATGCCATATCTCCCCCCCCCTACTACTTAAACATTGAGGTTAAAATACTTATACTTTCGTTAAAGGGAGAACGCTCTGTAATTCCTTGTCTTAAATATTGATCTAGCAAATCATGATAAGCTATAGCTTTATCTATTTTAGGATTACTACCTTTTACATAAGCACCTATATTAATTAAATCCTCTGAATCTTCATATGTAGCAAGTAAATCTCTAGCCATAGATGCTGCCATCTTATGATTTTCATCTGCTATAGAAGACATAAGTCTACTAACACTATGCAAAACATCTATAGCTGGATAATGATTTTTCTGAGCTAAATCTCTTGATAAAACTATATGTCCATCAAGTATACCTCTTACAGCATCAGCTATAGGTTCATTAAAATCATCTCCATCAACAAGAACCGTATAAAAAGCCGTTATTGATCCCTTATCAGATGTCCCTGCTCTCTCCATAAGCATAGGCAACTTAGCAAAAACTGATGGCGTATATCCTTTTGTAGCTGGAGGTTCGCCAATAGCTAAACCAACTTCTCTTTGAGCCATGGCAAATCTTGTTACAGAATCCATCATTAATATAACTTTCTTTCCTTTGTCTCTAAAATACTCCGCTATTGCAGTTGCAGTTAAAGCCCCTTTTAATCTAATAAGAGCTGGTTTATCTGAAGTAGCACACACTACAACTGACTTCTTCATTCCTTCTGGCCCCAAATCTTTTTCAATAAATTCAAGAACCTCTCTACCTCTTTCTCCTATAAGAGCTATAACGTTAACATCCGCCTCTGCTTCCCTAGCAATCATACCTAATGTAGTACTTTTCCCTACCCCACTACCTGCAAATATACCTATTCTTTGTCCATCACCAACAGTTAAAAACCCATCTATAGCTCTTACCCCTGTAGGCATTACATCCTTTATTCTTATACGAGATAGTGGATCTGGAGGAGAGTTTTCAAGAGAATATCCCACTCCTGAAAGTTCCTCTTCTCCATTTATAGGTTTCCCTAATCCATCTAGTATTTTTCCAAGCATATCATCTGAACACGTTACTTCTAATGGTTTATTGGAAGGAATAACTCTACATCCTGAGGCTATACCATTTAAATCTCCTAAAGGCATTAAGATTACAAAATCATCTCTAAACCCAACCACTTCACTATGCACAGGTTTTCCATATTGATTAAATATTGTACAAAGTTCACCAACAAAAGCCTTTATTCCTTGTACTTCAATTGTTAAACCTATTACTCTCTTTACAACTCCTTCTGAATAAACAGTCAAAGTTTCATTTACCTTATCAATTAATTCATCAAAATCTATATTCAAGAATGTCACCTACATTTCTATGATGATAAAGCCTCTTCTATTGCCTTTAAACTTACATCTATTCCAACTTCTACTTTACCGCTAGCCTTTTCTATAATTGCATTACCTAATGAAACTCCTTCATTTGGTAAAACAAATATTTCTCCACTAATTGAATAGTTAGCTTTCCACACAGGAATATGTTCTTTAATAGATGACACATATTTAGGATTGCATTTTATGACTAAATTTTCTTCTCCCTTTGACAGTCTTATGCCTTCCTCCAAAATTTCACTTATTCCATCTTCATCTGTAACTTTTTGTCTAATTACTTTTTCAGCTATAGCAATAGAAAGTCTAATTATTTCTGCTTTTTTACTTTCTAAATATCTAATATAATCTTCTTTAGCACCTTCTAAAATTTCATCTGCCTTTTTTATTGTTTCAGCAGCTTGTCTCTCTGCTTGAGGCAATATATTTTCTATAGCTTCTTTTTTTCCATCTTCATATCCGTTTTCTTTTCCTTGAGCATATCCTTTTTCATAGGCTTCTCTCTCCATAGCCTGCGATTCTTCCAATGCCTTATACATTATTTCATCTTTTTTTCTTTTTGCCTCTAAGACAATACTATTTCCTATACTCTCATAATTACTTAATATGTTCTCTATTTCTTCTATTGTTTTACCACTTTGTTTACAAACAATATCTTCTTTATCATCTTCTATATCAAGACCTTTTACATATTCAGTTGATATAACCTTACTATTAGAACTTAATGCTTGATTTTTTCTTATAAGATTATACGATAATTGCATCTTCTCCACCTCTTGAGATTATTATTTCTCCTGCTTCGTCTAACCTTCTAATTATTGCAACAATACCTTGTTGAGCTTTTTCTACATCCATTAATCTTACAGGTCCTAAGAACTCCATATCTTCCTTCAATGAAGCAGCAGCTCTCTTTGATTGATTTTTGTAGATAACTTCAGCAACTTCTTCTGAGCATCCCTTAAGAGCAAGTGCAAGTTCTTTAGCTTCCACTTCTCTAAGAATTCTTTGAATTGCAACATCATCAAGAGTAATAATATCTTCAAATACAAACATAGAACTCTTAACTCTATCAGCAAGTTCAGCATCTTCTCTTTCAAGGCTTTCTGTAATATTTCTTTCAGTAGTTCTATCTACTTGATTTAATATATCAACTAAAGTTTCTACCCCACCTAAAGTAGTCATTTCTGTTCTTACAACTGAAGATAATTTACTCTCTAGTACCTTCTCTATTTCCTTAATAACCATTGGAGAAGTTGTACTCATAGTTGCTATTCTATATGCAACCTCACTTTGTGTCTCTTCAGGTAACTCAGCCATAACCTGTGCTGCCTTCTCTGGTTGAAGATAGCAAAGTATCAAAGCTATTGTTTGGGGATGTTCATAGGTTATAACATTTAAAAGCTGGTGTGCATCTGCTTTTCTTGCAATTGAAAATGGCCTATATTGCTGAGTAGCTTCTGATACTTTTTCCAAAATCTCATTAGCTCTATGAGGACCTAATGCCTTTGATAAAAGTTCTCTTGCATAATCCATACCACCTTCGATTATGTACTCCCTAGCTTTATTTATTTGTAAAAATTCATTTAAAATTCCTTCTCTTTGCTCTGAAGTAACAGAAGTAATATTAGCAATTTCATATGTTATCTTTTGAATCTCTGCTTCTGGTAACTTTTTTAGTATTCCAGATGATACTTCTGGCCCAAGGGTTATAAATAATATTGCTGCTTTTTGTACTCCAGATAGCTTTGCATCTTTAGCCAAAACTTATCACCTCTCATTTTCAGATAACCAAGATTTTATTATGTCTACGACTTGATCTGGTTTATCTTTTGCATATTTCTTTATTTCACTTTCTATATGTGATTTTTCATTTTTCACTTCAAAATCTATTGGAGCAAAGCTTATTGCTTCTTTACTCGGTATCGAATCATCTATAACTACATCAAGAACTCTCTCGTCCACTTTTTCTTTTCTCTTTTTAATTAGTATTATTAAAACAATAATTCCAGCTACAATTCCTAAGGCTATTGCTCCCCACATAATTAACTTATTTCTCTTTTCTTTAGCAAGCTCAGCATTAAACTCATCTATTTGAGCTTGTGCTTCTTCCTTTATTGTAGGGTCAAACTCCATACCAACTAAGGATATTTCATCTCCTCTATTGCTATCAAATCCAATTGCAGCACCTATGGCCTTTTCAAACTCAGCTTTAGTTGCCTCATCCAATTTTCCATCAATAAATATTGATGCCGTTAATCTTTTAACTTCTCCTGGAGCTGTTATAGTTACTGTTTCTGTTTTACCTGTATCATAATTAGTCTTTTGCTCTTCTGATCCAGATGAACCAACAGACGTATTTCCTTCTATTGTATTGCTCATATTATTATCAACAGGGCTCTCACTAACTGTGCCTCCATTGATATTATTCCATTCCTTAATTGTTTGCTGACTTACTATTACTTTATTAGGATCTATAATATTTTGAGTTTGCTTTTTAGAATCAAAATCTAAATCCACACTAATTTTAGCTTGAATTCTATTTTTACCTATTACAGGTTCAAGCAAATTAATTACTTCTTTTCTTAACTTTTCTTCATAATTAGCTTCTAATTGTTGATTATTCTGTATTGTTTCAGATGAAACTCCATTTGAGTCATCTGAAGTATTTAAATTCTTTGTCAATAAATTCATCTTATCATCGATGACTTCAATATTTTCCTTAGGAACATTCTCTGTACTAACTGATAATAAAGATACAATTGATTGCACTTGATCATCTGAAAGTTTTGTCCCATTCTTTAGCTTAAGAATAACTGCTGCCTTTCCAGGCTCCTTGTCTTGAACAAACACAGAACTCTTTGCTGGTGTAATATGTACTCTTGCACTCTCTACAGGTTCTAGACTTTTTATAGATTTTTCCAGCTCTCCCTGTAGCATTCTAAGTTTTCTTATATTAAATTCTTCATCAGTCATTCCAAAGGAACTACTATCATCCATAAGTTCATATCCCTTACTACCTGATGATAACTGTGAAGCAAGTTTTAATCTTAATTCATCAACTTGATTCTTATCTACTAAAATAGAATTTCCATCAACCTTCATGTCTACTTTATCTTCAGTTAATTTATTTATAACAACATCCACATCACTAGGATCTAAATTTGAGTATAATACTGCATACTTATTTGAAGATGAATAGACAACTAAACTAATAATTGCTACAAGTACAGCTATAACAGATACTACCATAGCAATTCTTATACCTTTACCAAAGGTTTTAAATTTAGCCCAAAGCTTTTTAAATAATTCCGAAAGCTTTTTCATCACATTGCACTCCTAACTCTTATAACTGCATTCTACTAATTTCTTGATATGCTTCAACTAATTTATTTCTAACCTGCACTGCAAATTGTAATGATGCACTGGCTTCTGCTCCTGCAAGCATAACTTCACTAATATCTATATCTTCACCCTTTACAAATGCTTCTGTAGACTTATCAGCTACTATTTGCTGTTCATTTATCTTATCTAAAGATTCTTTTAATACATTTGAAAAAAGCTCTCCATCATTATCTTTCTTCCCCACCTTTATACCATCTAAACCACTATTAAATATTTCTTCACTTGGAACAAAACTACTAATCCTCATAAATACATCTCCATTCTAACTTGACTACTTACCTATCTCTAAAGCTTTCATAAACATATTTTTATTTGCTGTTAAAGTATCTACATTAGCCTCATAAGCTCTAGTAGATGCTATCATATCTGCCATTTCATTAAGGACGTTAACATTAGGGTATAAAACATACCCATTCTCATCAGCATCAGGATGTGTTGGATCATATACACTTCTTAAAGGCGATTCATCATCCTCAAGAGCTACCGCCTTTACCCCATTCCCTCTTAATTTTTCATCTAAGGCTTCTTGAAAGACAGCTACCTTTCTAACATAAGGCCCTCCATCTTCTGTTCTCGTTGTAGTTGCATTTACCATATTGGATGTAATTGTATCCATTCTAAGTCTTTCTGCTGCTAGTCCACTAGCGCTAATTCTCATTGCAGAAAATGCATTCATTTTTAATTACCTCCACTAATAACATATTTTAAATTTGTCAATTTACCATTTGCACTTTGAATTAATGCATTGTACTTTAATGTATTTGCAGCTTGCTCAACTTTTTCTACATCTAAATCCACATTATTACCATCAGTTCTCATGCTTGTACTATCATCTCTTTTAACAGAAATATTTCCTAAGCTCTCACTATTAGATAAATGTTTTTCATTTGTAGTTTTCATTTGTAGATCAGTCTGACCACTTCCATTTATATTCTCTTCAAAAATAACACTAAATCTTTTATATCCTTTTGTATTAATGTTAGCTATATTATTTGAAATGGCCTTTGCTCTTGTCGTAGAAGCTTTTATACCTTGCTTAATTAAGCTATACGTACTATTTTCGCCTCCCACTAAATTAATCGACATACTACACCCCCATCTTTAGATTCAAATATTGAATTAGTTTAATTAAATTTATAACCAAACTAATAATAAGCAAAAAATTATTCCCAATTTATTTATCTATCACTATTATATGTTACAATTAGTTAAATTTCTAGATAATTTAGAGTTTTTTTACATATTTCAAAAAAAACCTCTAAAAATACCATAATTTGCTGGACTAGCGTTAATATTTTGATATTTTTTATATTTCGCTTTTTATTTTTGCATCAAAAAAAGAACTATTTAATAAAACATACTAAATAGTTCTCTAATAATCTTACCTAACTCTTTCTAAAATTCTCAATGCATCTTGTGGTAAGTTATTACTTTGAGATATAAGTGCTAGAGATGTATCATTTAAAATTTGTGTTCTTGCAAGTTCAGCCATTTCTAAAGCAATATCTGAATCTCTTAAATTACTATCAGCTCTTTCAAATACTTGTTCATTTGAACTTATGTTTTCTGCTGTGGTTTCTAATCTATTAGACATAGCACCATATCTACTTCTTATACTAGAAACAGTTTTTATAGATTCATTTACTACTTCCAAGGCACTACTTACTCCCTCTGGCGTTCTAACATCTATATCTTTTAAAGTGTTACCTTTTTCATCTTTTAATATTTCTGTTCTAATATTAAAGCTTGGAATTCTACCTTGTTCTCCTTGCATAGCTCCTACTACAATATTCTTATACATTGGATATTTATTATTAGGAACTCTCTCATCACATAAAAGCTTAACCCCATTAAATTCTGTATTATTAGCTAAATCATCTATGTTTTTCTTCATTTCCTCTATTTCATTTTGTATTATCTCTTTTTCGCTTTCACTTTTACTTCCATTAGCAACACTTACTGAAAGTTCTTTAATTCTAGCTAGCGTATTATTCACCTCTTGAAGAGCTCCATCTGCTGTTTGAAGCATTGATGTACCATCTTGAAGATTTCTTTGAACTGCTTGAAGGCTTTTTATTTGTATTCTCATCTGCTCACTTTGTCCAATTTTATTAGAATTGTCTTTTGCAGAATTAATTTTAATTCCTGTACTAAGTCTTTCAATTGCAGATTTATTATTAATTAAATTTTTCTTGTATCCGTTATATATGCTTAGAGAACTCATATTGTGATTAAGTCTCATATTTCACCACTCCAAAAATGTATTTACTTTATTATCGAAATAATGATTATATTCTTTAATATTTTTTAGTATTTTGCTAGATAATACAAAAAGGTGAGAAATACATCTCACCTTTTAATAAACTATGTTAATTATCTAAGAAGTTGTAAAACTCCTTGAGGTTGTTGATTAGCTTGAGCAAGCATAGCTTGAGCTGCTTGAGAAAGGATGTTATTCTTAGAGAATGTCATCATTTCCTTAGCCATATCAACGTCTCTTACTCTTGATTCAGCTGCTGTTAAGTTTTCTGAAGTGTTGTTTAAATTAGCAGTTGTATGTTCTAATCTGTTTTGAACAGCTCCTAATTTAGCTCTTTGTGTTGAAACATTTTCTATTGCCTTTGTAATTGTTTCAATACTTCCTGAAGCCTTATCTGAAGAAGAAACATCTGCTCCATTTATAGTGAATTTAGCTCCAGCTACTAAAGCTACTGTTCTTCCAATATCTGTTGCTTCAACTGTTGTTCCATCTTCTAATACAATATCATTCGTAGCTAATTTACCTACTTCTTTACCATCTCTTAATACAACAGTACCTTTTATTTCATACTCCCCTGCTGCTAAAGTTTTACCTTTATCCCCTAAATCTCTTTTTGTTTCAATTTTAACATCTAAATCAGTAGTACTATTTGTCTCTATATTTTTACCAATAACAATTTTATCTCCATCTTTTAATTCTTCACTTGATACTACTTTAATATAGTTAGTATTATCAGTGCTACCAAGTTGTAAATTTTTACTAGCATCAACTTTACCTACAGTTTTACCATCTTTATCTACTATATCAGTACCTTTAACAGTATAAGTTCCAACTTGTAGTGTAGCACCATTTCCTTCTTTTGTTGCTGTAGTTTTAACTTCAACTACAGATGACGTTGTTGTTAAACCTAACTCTCCTGAAGCCATATTTCCAATATCTAAGCTTATTGTTTGTCCTCCATTAGCCCCTATTTGGAATTGTCCTTTAAACGATCCATTTAATAATGTTTGTTTGTTGAATTCAGTTTGTTCTGAAATTCTATCAATTTCTTGAGTTAAAGCGTTAATTTCTTCTTGTATAGCTGCTCTATCTTCAGTAATGTTTGTATCATTAGCTGATTGAACTGCTAATTCTCTCATTCTTTGAAGAATGTTATGAGTTTCATTTAAAGCACCTTCAGCTGTTTGAATTAATGAAATACCATCTTGAGCATTTCTAGAAGCTTGATCTAACCCTCTAATTTGTCCTCTCATCTTTTCTGAAATAGCTAATCCCGCTGCATCATCACCAGCTCTGTTTATTCTTAAACCTGAGCTTAATTTTTCCATTGACTTTCCAGCTGAGTTAGTATTAGCTGTCATGTTTCTGTGTGCGTTTAACGCATTCATGTTGTGATTAATAATCATAGTAAATTCCTCCCTGAATTTTAATTTTCGCCATCCTTGGCTTTTTATTTATAAAATACTCTTAAGAGTTTTTTATGCTTAAGCTTTATATTTATATATTCGTCTTAGAACTTATTAACTTTACACCTTTTTTTCTAACTTTCTATTTTTTCTTACAACCCTTATATTTATTTATCGTTTCTTTCACATATAGCTTTATACTTTTGTATTAAAAAAGTTCATTTTACCTACAGCATTACCGTAGCTTTTATTAGCTTGCTTCTGCTTTTTTAAGGTTATAATTTCTTCTTTTACCTTTTGCTTTTCATTATTTAAAATCTTATATGCTTCTTTCTCAAGATTTAATATCTCCAATTCATCGCATATTTTTTTTAATTCACTTTTATCAAAATCGCAAGCTTTAATCTCATTTAATAACTTTTCCCTATCCTTTATAAACTCTTCATCTATATCACCAATTTTTACAGCTTGTATAAGCATTTCTGTAACATTTTTATATTCCTCTAATATTACCCTTATACTCATACATTAAGCCGTTCCTAACTGTGATAATAAATAGGATTGTTGGGAATTCAATTGATTCATCATAGTTTCTAAAGTAGCATACTTAGAGTATAAAGCTTGTTCTTTTTTGCTAAAGGCCTTTTCCATATCTTTCACTTTTCTTTCATACTTTTCAATACTCTTAGTAAGTTCATTATTGGTTACAGTAGTAGTTCCTTCGTAACCAGCTTTTTTAAGTAACCTAGCAGATACAGTCATAGTTTCATCATACAATATACTCTTTAATCTTTGAGCTATTCCACTCTTACTATTTTTCTCTGCTGATGTTAAATTTTTAGAATCAGTTGGAGTTGCAGTAAATAATCTCATAACTTTATTAGGATCTTCTTCTAATGCTGCAGTTAATTTATTTTCATCTATTGTAAATGTTCCATTTTTAACTCCACCATAGTCTGATACTGGCTTAATCCCAATATCCTCCAAATTAATATCTATCCCATCTACCATTGTAGTCATTGCATTTTTTAGAGAATTTATTATTCTACTTAAATCAGAGTCTCTACTTAATTGTCCTTTTTCAACTCTTTCATTCCAAAGCTTTATTTCACTTTCTGACATTTCTTTCTTTTGTTCATCTGTTAAAGGACTATAACTTCTATCCCTCTTTTCCATTGTAAGAGTATTTAACTTTTCCATAAGTTTGTTGTAATCATTAAAGAAGTTAACCACCATTTCCTTTGTCTTAGTTGAATCCTTTTTACTAGTTATCTTTATTCCATCTGCTGGTATTTCTCCATCAAACTTAAAAGTAACCCCATCTAATGTTACAACGTTGCTATCCCCTTTGTGAGTATAAACTCCACCTTTGCTATCTTTTATAATTATATTAGCGTCTTTCCCTTGAATGATAGGTGTAAAACCTTCAGCAGGTTCTTCTATAACACTTATATCTAAACTTTTACTTTCTCCGCTTGTTTTAGATATTAAAGACAACTTTCCATCCTTAATTTCAGCAGAAACATTTAAGTTTTTTTCCTCTAAAGATTTATTAAGAGCATCTACATCAAGAATGCTATCCTTTAAAGAAAATTCTACCTTTTTCCCATCAATAAATAGAACTTTACCTTCTATTTCCGATAGGTTCAATGAAGTTATCGATTTAGTTGCATTATTACCATTTTCAAAAGTTCCATTTACAATAGAATTATTCTCTAATGTAATTTCCAAAGTTGGTAGGTTAGTAAGTTCACCACTTTTAGTACTTACTAAAGTAACATTATTATCTTCATCTACCTTAGCTCTAAAATCTATTTTTTCTTCTTCAAGCTTCTTATTTAATTCACTAACTAATTCGTCCTTAGTATATTCCTTTGAAGAATCTAGGTTTAACCCAATAACTTTATCACCAATCTTTATTTCTTTTGAATCTCTTATGTTTTTAATAGTTATTCCAGTAAACTTAGCTTCTGTTGCATTACTTCCCTTAACTTCTTCTATATTTACTGAGTGTACACTTCCACCTAAAGTAAAACTTCCTTTTTCTCCTAATACTGTAGACTCAAAAATCAAACCTTTTTTATTTTCTCCATCTACACTTCCTGCAAAATCAGTATAAGATACACAAACTTTTATACCGGCTTTTTCCAATTCCTTATTTAAGTTAGAAACTCTCTCCCTATCTGTACTACCACTTAGAGTAAACTCTTTACCATCTACTACTATTTTATCTCCTTCACCTATTCCTTCAGTTAAAGTAGCCTTTGTAGCAGTAGCTGAGCTCCCCGTTATTGTAAAATTTTTATTTACAGCTTCACTATTGGCTGAAACTGACACAACATTACTATCAGAAGATTCAAATTTAATTGTGCTCCAATTTTTACTTAATACTATGCTATCACTTTTTGACACATCAAAATATTTATTATAAAACTCTCTACTATCCTTTAATACATCTCTATATAACTTTTGCTTTATTTCTACTATTTCTTTTTGCTGTTGCTGTTGCTGAATTTTAACTCTATATGGTCTCATACTTTCCTTTATAACTTCATCCATATCTAAACCAGTAGCTAACCCAGTTATTCTCATTTTATCACCTCATCCTCTTATTGACCTGAAGCCTTTGTTTTTTCATAAACTTCATACCACATATTTCTTACATCCTCTATAAAAGGTATAACTTCTTCTATCTCTTTTATATCTTTTTTTAAATTAGCCTGTCCGACTTTGTAATTTATAAACTCATAAATTTTAAATATTTGTTTTGCCCATTCCCCAGCTCCTGTATCAAGACTTGCCATAAGTTCCACAAATATGTCTTGAGTTCTTGTAAGACTTTCATGAGCTTTAGTTACATTTTTTTCTTCAATAGCTGCTCTTCCTATTTTTGCATACTTAACAGCTCCATCTACTAACATTAAAAGTAGCTGCTCCTTTGATGCATAATTAACACTATTATTTTTATAAGCATTATATCCGCTATTGTACATATTCCCCTCCTACTTAACACTATCAATTACATTACCAATAGGCACTCTTTCAATATAATTTTCTTCTCTTGCTGCATCTATGGTAATCTTTTTCGTATTCTCCAATGTTCCTTCCACTGTTATATATTTTTGAGATTTATTTGTGTCATTTTTATCTTCAGTATCTAACTCTACAAAAGGTTTCTTAACTTTATTATCTATCTCAGGTCGAGTTTTGCGATTAACTTCTTTTTCTTTTACCTCTTTAGCAAGTTTCCTTCTAATATCAGTATCAATTTTATTCAACCTAAATTCCATAATTTAAGCCTTCTTATCAAAAACCACACCTGATATTTCACAAAGCTTAGCTATCATGTCAAGAATCTTCTTTGGAGGTACTTCAACCAAAACTTCTTTAGTATCCTTATCTACAATTTTTATCATTATATCTCCAAACTTTTCATGAACATTATATTCTGCATATGCATTATCATCCTTTAAGAAACCATTAAGCTTTTTTATTGCCTTATTTAAGTTTTCCTTAGTGTATCTGTTCTCATCTTCAGAGTTTGTGTTAAATTCTTTTTCCACATTATTAACTTCCATGTTTGGTTTAATAACATTAAGGTTAGTTTGTCCTCCTTGACCTATAACCTGTATCTCCATTTTACTTCACCCCTATTTTTTTAAGTTCTTAAGTAAATCTAGATTAACCTTTGCTGCCTCTATATTTTCACTTTCTACTTCCTTGTATAATTCTTTTCTTAAAATAGACATTTCCCTTGGCGCTTGTATCGCAATTTTTACGCTTCCATCTTCAATCTTAGAAACCGAAATCTCTATATCATCTCCAATTAAAATTGACTCACCTTGTTTTCTTGTAACTACTAACATAAAATCACCCCTTAAATATAGGATGCTTTATTTTGTATTTTTCATTCTCTGTAATTAGCTGCTCCGCTAACCCAGTATGTACATTTATTAAAATAGGAGCCCTTAAGTTGGCTGTAATTTTCTTTGGATCTGAATTTAAAGTAACTGTTGAATATACTAATACATCTTCTGGTGATGTTATACTTAAATTCTTTATAATTTCATCAGTTATTTTTATTTCATATTCTTTTTCTACTTGAAATGGAGATATAATCACTAACCCAAGTTCTTTTTTTTCATTACATTGAAGTAACTTGAATTCTTCTCCACCCTCTATTTCTTGTATTTCATAATCTTTATATTCGTCTAACCCTGGTAACCCCTTTTTAAAAGTAACTTTCATTATTTCACCTCATCTTTATAGATAATCCAATAGTGATGGTGGTAAAACTTTTGCACTAACCTGTAATGAAGCAGTATAGACAGTTTGTGCCATACTAAACTCTATTGTTTTTTGTGTAAAATCTATATCTTCTGTTTGAGATAAAATATCTGTCATATTAAAGTTTTCATCTTCATTCTTTTGCTGAGCTGATTCCATTCTGTTTTGTTTAGCTCCAACTTCTGACCTTGTTTTTAATAGGTTAGTTATAACATCATCTATTGCTGATAAGTTTTCATTTATAAGTTTATTTGAATCTAACTCATCACTTGATTTTAAATTACCAACTATATCTCCAAGTAAGTTTAATACATTAACTTCCTCGCCTCTTTCGTTATTGAAAGAAAGTAACTCTTTAGCAGTAACGTTATATTCAATAGTAACTCCTTGAGAAACTTCTACATTCAGCTTACTTCCAAGCATATCTAATTGATTTTTCATATATATATCATCACTATTTAAGTCTACCTTATTACCCTCTTTATCAATGAATATTATATCTTTGTTTCCTGTTATAGCATCTGTTACTATATCTACGGGCTTTGAAGAAGCTTTTGTTCCTCCAAAAATATATTTACCATCAAAGTTTGTATTCATAATTTGAGCTAGTTCTTCTACTCTTTCATTCATTTCATCCGCTATAGCATTTCTTTCATCAGAACCATATGCAGCATTTCCTGAGGATACTAATAACTCTCTAATTCTTTGCATTGTATTAGTTGCTTGATATAAGGCTTGATCTGTAGAGTCTAACCAATTTATTGTATCCTTTATATTTTCATTGTATTGCTTATTTGTACTTATATCTGTATTAAGCTGCATACTTCTTGCTGTTTTATATGGATTATCTGACGGTCTACTTATTTCTTTACCAGTGCTCAATTGACGATTTAATGTTTGCATATTAGTTAAGTTTTTATTCATATTCCTTAAATAATTGTTTGCAAGCATTCTATTAGTAACTCTCATATCTTCACTTCCTCATTAACTTAATATTTATCAATTAATCTTATCTTTTAAGTCCATTTATTACTACATCAAGTAATTCATCTATTGTTGAAATGATCTTTGCATTTGCATTATAAGCATGTTGATATTGAATTAAGTTGGCCATTTCCTCATCAATAGAAACTCCTGACACCTGTGCTCTACTATTTTCTAATTCATAAAACAAGTCTTCTTTAGTTGACACCTGTCTAGAGGCCTCCTGAGCTTGTACACCTAATTTATCTATAATATCCTTAAAGTAAGAATCTAGTTTCATCCCACTAGTATCACTTTGAATAGTCATTCCATAATTAGACAACTTCAAATCAGATCTAGATGTTATTGTTGAACCAAAGTCTTGAACTCTAATTAAACTATCTCTTAATTGTGCTATTGCAAGAGCTCTTGCCCCATCGCCTTCCCCATCTACATCATTACTTGAGGTATAAGCATAATCATTATCATGAGTTTTTGTTTTTAACTTCATAACATCGTATAAAATCTCTTTATTAATTGTTATATTCTTAGCAGAAATATGGCTTTCTTGAGTTAAAGTATTATCAAGATTTATCAATATATTATTACTATTATATTGAGCTACACTCTTATTTACAAAGAAAGGCATATAATCTCTATCTGGATTACCTCCTGTATATAATGGATCAGAAATTCCGCTATGTATGGCATTTACTGAAAATGCTATTGCCTTAGCAAGCTTATCTAATTCATCCATATATACTTGGACATCATCTTGAACAGTAATATTTCCAGCCACCTCACCATCTGATGGTTTAAATAACTGTAGTTCTGATGCATTGATAATATCATTATTTTTTATTGGATATCCATCACCCTTTACCGCTTGTCCTTCTTGATTGGACCATATTATCCTACTAGAATTTAATTCTTTTACTTGTGCATCATTTAATCCTGATACCCTAATTGTCTGTGTGCTATCTGGATTATTCATATCACCTAACTTATGATATGTTATAACATGAATATTGGGATATGTAGGATCCTTTTCTACTTTTGATATATATGATAATCTTAGTGAATCAGTATTAGGTGAAGCTGATACCAAGTTAGCAACTTTCATTCCATTAGTATCAGTTGGTCTTATATCAACTCCTTCAAATTCTTTTCTATCTACTGTAATATTAAACTTATAACTTAATTCATCTAAAAGAGTATCTCTTTGATCCATTAAATCATTAGGCATTTGCCCTGAACTTTTCACACTCATTATTTGCTTATTTAAACCATCTATTTGACTTAATAAACTGTTTATATCAGTCACATTTGATTTCAACGCAAGCTGAGCATTTTGTTGTAATTCTTCTAGCTTTGTATAAGTATGATTTAAAGCATCTGTTAAAGCTAAAGTTTGTTGAACAGTAACAGTTCTCGCGTTAGAACTATTAGGTTGCTTAGATAATTCTTGAAATGAATCAAAGAATTTCCCCATTAAAGTTGATATTCCTGTATCTGAGGGTTCATTAAAAATATTTTCTACCTCATATAAAAAATTACTTCTTATATCACTTGACCCTAAGCTACTATTTGCTCCTCTTAACTGATAATCAAGAAAACCATCTCTAACTCTCTCTATAGCTTGAACTTGTGAACCTGTTCCTACTTGACCATACCCAGCTGTTCCAGTCATAGGTCTTGATGTAACTATTTTAGCTCTTTGTCTTGAATATCCAACTGTATTTGAATTAGAAATATTATGAGAAGTTACATCAATGGTAGCCTGTGATGTATTAATTCCTCTTTTAGCTATATTAAAAGTTCCAAACAATCCTGTCATGCAACTTCCTCCTATCTTGAAAGATTTCCATATGAATTATATGTCTTCATTTCTCTTCTTGGATTTATTATATTTAATATTTGATTATTAAAACTCATTTGCTGCCTTATCAACAATTCATTAGTTTCTTTTTGTTGCTTTACAGCTAATATTATTCTATTAATTTCTCTATATGAGTTATCAAGCTCCTCATCATTAGAAGTATTCACAATTTCTCTCATACTTCTTTTCCCAACTAGTTTTCTTCTCTCAACCTCTGCTTGAGCAACTTCTTTATTTACCAACTTTATTTCGTCAACTAAAGCTTCTAACTCAAAGACTTCCTTTTTCATCACATGTTTATATTGTTTTTCTAGTAGTGATAAAAGCTTCTTTAAAGCTTCTCCTTCATTTTTTATAACTATAGTTAACTCATTACTCATTTAAACCGTTCTCCTTAATTGTATCTAGAATACTTCTAGCAGTTAACTTAGCATCAACATTATAAGTTCCATTATTAATTTGATTTTTTAGTTCCTGAATTTTTTTAGAATTATCCACATTTACTCCTTCTAATGTATAGTTAGTTAAACTCTTTCCTAACTTAGATATTTCTATTCTGTCAGAAACACTCTTTACTTCCTTTGTTTGAGATACTCTATTTCTATTTTTTGAATAAAGATTAATAACATTATTAGAATTTATCCCATTTATATTCATAATACTTACCTCCCAAGTAACCTATATATTTATTATCGAATATACTAAGATATAATTTATAGTTTTATGTTAATTTTAACTTTTTATTTTACAATTACTGGAATGTAATAAAAGCTACATTGATTATAATCAACATAGCTTTTATTATATCATTACTTCTTTAATGAATTTATTCTTTCGGTATTACTTACTATACTTGTTATTCTAACACCAAAATTCTCGTCTACCACAACTACTTCTCCTAAAGCAATTGTTTTTCCATTTACAAGTACTTCAACAGGTTCTTCTGCTAATTTATCCAATTCTATTAAGGAGCCTGTACTAAAGTTTAATATGTCTTTTATACTCTTTTTGGTTCTACCAAGAACTACAGAAATATCTAATGGAACATCTAGAATCAAATCAATATTTTTATTAGACACCCCAGACTTTTTACTTTCTACTAAAGGCTCAAAACTAGCTTTATGTACTTCCACTTGTGGTTGTGGAGTTTCAATTATTGTTTTTTCTGATACAGGTTGATTTACTTCATAAACATCTTCATATGAATCATTATAACTTTCAACTAAAATCTCATTATTTACAGGATTATCATTTTGTTCAGAAACATTACTGTCTTCATCTTCTTTACCTATCATTATAGATACAATTTTCTTTGCAGTCTCCACAGGAAGTATCTGCATTATATTGCTGTCAACCAAGTTTCCTATTGTCATTCTAAAATTAACTCTTACAATCGCTTGATCCTCTGGAATCTCACTAGAAAGAGCGTCTTCACTATTGCTCCATATTTTAGATATAGGTGGTGATATGTTTACTTCTCTAGAAAACATAGTAGCCATTGACGTAGCTGCAGAACCTATCATTTGATTCATAGCTTCTTGTACAGCACTAATTTCTATTTCTGATAGTTCATGATTTTCAACAATTCCATCTCCGCCCATCATTAAATTAGCTATAACAGCAGCATCTTCAGTCTTAATAATAAGTATATTTCTTCCTATTATTCCACTTGTATATTCTACATCTAATACAACAGTTGGTGTTTCAAAGGTTTCTTTTATTTCCTTTAATGTTGTAATTGAAACAACTGGTGTTGTTATATTTACTTTTTGATTTATTATTTGATAAAGGGCTGTTGATGCAGATCCCATAGAAATATTTCCTATTTCCCCTAAAAGATCTTTCTCTATATCACTTAACAAATTAACTGAGTTATCATTACTCCCTGTATTACTTGAAGAGTCATCACTTCCATTTAATAGTGAATCTATCTCTTCTTGAGATAAAAAACCATTACTCATACTCATTCACATCCTTATCTATTATATCCAATACTGCAACCCCTAAATTCTTACCAGTAATTCCTGGCTTTGCATAATAACACTCTTGATCTTCTACATATATCTTTATAGGACTAGTACATTTATTATCTAATCTTATTATATCTCCCCTAGATAAATTTAAGAAATCATCAATTGTTAAATGAGTACACCCTAATTCTGCTGACATTTCTATCTCTACTGGATTAAGTCCCTCTTTAATCTTTTCTCTTACTTCATCGCCTGATGCATCTTTTTCATTTTGGAACCAATATTGAACAACTAATTTATCCAATACCTTTTCAATGCTTAGGTATGGAATACATATATTAATAAATGTATTACTCTTACCCATTTCTACAGAAAAAGTAACTAAAGCAACTGGTTCGTTTGGTGCTAATGTTTGATTTATAGCTGGATTTGTTTCTAAAGATTCAACCTCTGGCTCAACACTTAATATATCTTCCCATGCAAGTTTCAAATTAGAAATCATTCCTGAAGTAATTTGCATCATTATGTTTTTATCTATATCCGAAAATTCCTTACTAACTGTATTCCTTTCTCCAGTTCCCCCTAATAGTACATCTATTATTTGAAAAGAGAATTGCGGATTAGTTTCAAATAATATAGTCCCTGTTAGAGGTGGCATTCTGAACATAGTCATTATTGTTGGATTGGGTATTGAATGTATAAATTCCTCATAGGTTATCTGCTCTACAGTTTCTATTTTTACTTTAACGTTTTTTCTTAATTGTGCGGTTAAGAAATTAGATATTATTCTTGCATAATTATCATGAATTAACTCTAAAGTTCTAATATGATCTTTTGAAAACTTTTGTGGACTCCTAAAATCATATACTTTAACCTTATGTTTTTCTTCTTCTTTTTGAAGTTCATCCGGTTCTAACGACCCTGTAGATAAGGCAGACAACAAGGCATCTATTTCGCTCTGTGATAAAACATCTGCCATACTTGTCCCTCTTTTCTATATATTTAATAGTTTGTCTATATCAATTATAGTAAGCAGTTTTTCATCATGTTTATAAATTCCCTTTATATATTGATATTCAACTTCTGTTTCTACTCTCTGGATAGAAGCTTCTTCTATATCTAGAACCTCTTCTACCTCATCTACACAAATTCCTATTTCTTCATCTCCAACATTGAGAATTATTATATTTTCTTGATTATCAGATGTATCTACATTTAGAAGTAGATTAATATCAACTAATGATTTTATGCTACCTCTTAAATTAATTAATCCTTTAATGTAATTAGGCGCTTTAGGTACCAGAGTTATACTCATCATATCATTTATCCCTTGAACCTTTTCTGTTTCAACAGCAAAATGTTCATCGCCCAACTTAAATACTACTATTTGCATTTGTATCCCTCCTATAATTAGGATAATTAGCCTATTACTTTTTTAATTGCTTCAAGTACTCTATCTGCTTGGAAAGGCTTAACTATAAAATCTTTTGCTCCTGATTTGATAGCATCCATTACCATTGATTGTTGTCCCATAGCTGAACACATTATAATCTTTGCATTAGGATCAAATGCTCTTATTTGCTTAACAGCTTCAATACCATCCATATCTGGCATTGTTATATCCATAGTAACAACATCTGGTTTTTCCTTTTTATATAAGTCTACTGCTACTAATCCATTACTAGCCTCACCAATAACATCATATCCATTTTTCTCTAAAATATCCTTTATCATCATTCTCATAAAAGCTGCATCATCAACTATTAATACTTTATTCGCCATATCTTTAACCTCCAAATTAATATACTCCAATTGATTTTAATATCTTTTCAAATGAACCAGGAACAGGTATGTAATAAAAATGTGCTCCTATATTACTATTTAATTCATCTGAAAATACTGTTTCTATATCTAATATATTTTCGTCATACTGACCAGACTCTACGAAAGTTGTTGCTAATATTGCTCCCAACATATCATGAGCTACTGCTGGTACTGATGGTATAACACATAATCCAGTGAATTGCGTTATAGCATTCATATATGATCCAGAAAGAATATTTCCTATTTCACATAGTGCTGAATCACCTAAGTCTGACAACTCATTTTCTCTAACTCCAGTTAACATTTCTACAATATCGTGAGCTACACTGTCTTTAAAAATAATTAATATATTTCCTTGAATATCTCCAAGTACTCTAACTACGATTCCACAGACCAATGATTCTGCTTCATCATTATACATTTCACTTAATTTTATCATATTAACTGAAGGTACAGTCATGTCAATCTTTTTTCCAAGCATCATTGATAATGCAGTTGCTGCATTTCCTGCTCCTATATTAGAAACTTCTTTTAATGCATCAAGCTGTATATTGCTCAAATTATCAAGATCCATTACATACCTCCTAATATTTTTTTATATTAAGGCTCCTACATCAAGTATTAATGTAACTAATCCATTACCTAATATAGTTGCACCTATATACTCTTTTAAAGAACTCAATGTATTGCCTAATGGCTTAATTACTATCTCTTGTTGTCCCATTAACGAATCAACAAGAAGTCCAATAGTCTTTTCACCAACCTTAACAATAATTACAAACTTTTTCTCTGTATCTACAGATTCTATATTTAATCTTTCATTTAATCTAACTAATGGTATTACATCATCTCTATATATAATTACTTCTTTACCATTACTCTTTTTAATATTATCTTTCTTATAATCAATAACCCTATCTATAAATCCTAGAGAAATTGCTAAAGTTTCATTACCAACATTAACCAATAAAGCTTGTATTATTTGCAATGTAAGCGGCAACCTAATTACAAATGTTGACCCTTTACCTTCTTCACTAATTAGATCTACAGTTCCTCCAAGAGCTGAAACTTTTGCCCTAACAACATCCATTCCTACTCCTCTACCTGATATATCTGTAACAACTTCATTAGTACTGAACCCTTGTGCAAAGATTAAATTTTTAATCTCGTCATCACTTAATCCTTCTGTGTTAATACCAACTTTTTCAGCTTTAGCTTTTACTTTTTCAACATTTATTCCTGCGCCATCATCTATTACTTTTATTAAAGCTTTTGTTCCTTCTTGATATGCAACAAGCTTAATTGTACCTACTGCAGGTTTTCCTTTAGCTATTCTTTCTTCTTTAGTTTCAATTCCATGATCTGCTGCATTTCTTAATAAGTGTATTAGTGGTTCCCCAATTTCATCTATAACAGTTCTATCTAGTTCTGTTTCAGCGCCTTCAATAACAAAATTAATTTCCTTATTTAATTCTACTGATATATCCCTAATCATTCTTGGGAATCTATTAAATACAGTATCTAAAGGAAGCATTCTAATTTTCATAACTAAATCTTGAAGATCTGTAGTTGTTCTTCCAACTTGCTCCAAAGTTTCTGTTAAATCAGATGATTTATGGTCTACTACTATTTGTTCAAGTCTTGTCCTATATATAACTAATTCAGAAACCATATTCATAAGTTTATCTATTCTCTCTAGATCAACTCTTACTGATTGATGTGATTTCTTATACCCTTCTTTTTTTACACTTTTTTTCTTCTCTTCAGTAACCTCTTTTGGTTCCAGTTTAACCTCTTTTGGCTTAACTGCGCTCTCCTCTATCTTTTGAAACTCTATTAATTTAGTCTCAACCATTCTAACTTCAGAAATATTTTCAACTAACTTTTTAACTTCATCCTCTGAGCTTGTAGTAATTAAAACGAAGTCTAATTGAAGCTCAAAGTCCTCATTTTCTATATCTTCTGTAGATGGTTTAGATTTAATTATTTCACCAATTTCCTCTAAATCCTTTACAATTAAAAAGGCTCTAGCAGATTTTAATAACGTATTTTCACTTAATGTTATACTTAACTCTATAGCATTAAAATCTTTTTCTTGGGCTTGCTTTATTATTGACATATCATAATCATTTAGTTCCATACTACAATTATCTTTTTCTAATGTAACTAAACTTTCTACTTCTTGACTTCCATCTACATCATTCACCTGAGAAATATTATGTAAAGATTTTATTATTGGCTCTATATCTACACTAGAATCTGTCCCTTCTTCAATATTACTTACCATTCTTTCTAATGTATCTAAACAATCAAAGAGAACTGTAACAACCTCTTGAGTAACATTTAACTGACCATCTCTGAACTTTGATAAAACATCTTCCATCTTATGAGTTAATTCAGCTATATCCGTAAACCCCATTGTTGCAGCCATTCCCTTAATTGTATGGGCCACTCTAAATATTTCATTTACCTTATCAACATCATTAGGATTTTTTTCTAATTCTAATAATGATTCATTTAATGTTTGAAGATTATCCATGGATTCTTCTAAGAACATATTCATATATTGCGATGTATCCATTCATATACCCCCTCTATAGCTTTTTATAAATAAATGTAGAAACTCGTTCTAAGCCAACTTTTTTATAGTCATATATACTTTCTGTACCTCCTACAAATAAAAAACCACCTTTATTTAAAGCACCTGCCAACTTACTATACACTTCCATCTTAGCATCACTTTTAAAGTAAATAACTACATTTCTACATACAATTAAATCAAACCCACCCTCATACTTTTCTGTTATTAAATCATGCTTTCTGAAAGTGACCATTGATTTTATGTTTTTACCAACACAATAATTATCGTCTATTTTTTCAAAATATTTATCTAAATCTTCTTTTTTTACATTTTTAATTTCATCTAGTGTATAAACTCCTTTTTCAGCCTTAGCTAATGCATTTCTATCTATATCTGTAGCAATTATTTTCACATTATTTTTAACGGATAACTTGTCTAACATTATTGCTAAGCTATAGGGTTCACAACCGATGGAGCAAGCAGCACTCCATATTTTTAAGCTTTCATTTTTATGTATTAATGACTTTTTTATTATCTGTTCTAACTCCTTAAAAAGCTCAGGATTTCTAAAAAACTCAGTTACATTTATCGTTATAAAATCAAAAAACCTCTCTCTTTGCTCGCTATCACTAACTATTATTTTTCTATACTCCTCTAAACTTGAAATATCTAATCTTCCCATAAGACTAGATATTCTTCTATTTAGCTGTTCTGACTTATAAGCAGATAAATTCATCCCATACTCTCTATGAACCCACTTATGAAAATCATTAAATTCCATAATACTTTTTATCTTCCTCTCTAAGTTCATCTTTAATTTTAATCAACTAAAGACTTCACAAAATTTATGTATTTTATAGAGTTAATATTCCTTTTCCTACAACTCTAATTGTAACCTCTCCATTACTAGAATCTATTATCATAGTTCTTCCTTTGTTTCCTCCAGTCTCTTCAGCCACTATAGGTATTTCATGTGATCTTAATGACTGTTTTACTGCTTCTGTATTTCTTTTACCAATATCACTAATCATATTTTTATCACTAAAGTTAAACATAGATGCTCCACCTGCAATTTTAGCAACTATATTTTTTCTTTTACATCCTTTTGATACCATTTTTTCTATCAATATTGGTATGGCTAAATCTGCAAATTTTAAAGGTTGTGTAACATTCCTAAATTGAGTACTATCTGGCAACATTATATGCGCTAATCCTGCCACCTTTGAATCTGCATCATAAAGCCCAATTCCAACACAAGACCCTAATCCTATAGTTATAATTTTCTGAGGAGGAAGAACTACATTCAAATCTGATATTCCTACTTTAACTTCAGTATACTCCATAATTCCCCCTAAAATATTTGATCAATATCTTCTTTTGACAAAAGACTTTCCATATCTAAAAGAATTATTATTTTACTATCAACCTTAACTAACCCTTTTATATAATTATTGTTTTCCGATAAAGTTATGGATGGCACCTTTTCCAACATTTCATCACAAACACTGGAAACCTCATATACGTTATTTACAATGACACCAAATTTTCTATTCTCTCTTTTTACTACAATAATCTTAAAGTCTTTACAATTATTATTACAACAATCCAATTTAAACTTTTTGCATAAATTTATGACAGGCATAACATGCCCTTCATAATTAATTACCCCTTCAACAAAGCTTGGTGCATCAGGAATCTGTACGGCTTCAGTATACTCTAAAATTCTTTCTATTTCACTAATATAAGCAGAATAACACTCTTCTCCTAGCCTAAATATTAGCATTTTATTTTCTATCTTTTCCATACATTCCTCCTAAAATACAAACTTTTCTACAACTATTTGGCCATCTTTATCTAGATAGGCTTTTATGTTTTTTGAATGAACTTCTAATATATATTGTCTTTCTTCAAAACAGAAAACTGTATTTTGATAAGCCACCTCTGCTTCTATTCTTCCATTTTTAGAAGTATGTAAAATAGTACTAACACCTGCATTACTTCCCACAGTACTAACCTTAATATAATTGTTAGCCTTTAAAGTTCCTCCCCTAACAACAGCCCCTTTTGATAATACTTCTATACCATCTTTAGCTGTTATTTCTGATGTATACATACCTTTACCATTAATTATTACTTTCCCGCTTGACTCTATTTTTCCATCCTGACAATATCCTACATATATATTTACTGGTATTATTGTTTCCAACTCATTAACTTTAACTTCATCTTCTATATATCTAATAAAATCGTATAACTCATTTGCAAACTTAATTTTTAAAGGACCTAATCCAATAATCTTTTCCTTTATAAAGTCATATATATATTGAGAACTATTTCCAATACTACTTGATATGCTCATTATTAAAATAGAAACTCTAATAACAGATTTAAACTTAGTTTCAATCAATAATTTAATAATTTCTCCATCTTCTTTTTCAGCACCAAGAACACTATTCTCTTTTATTTGTTTAACTGAAGAGATTAACAGTTCTAAGTCCTTTTTTAAACTTCTCAAGTTATCCACATATAACTGCCTATCTAAATCTTTAGTTCCTGCAGTTATAGTAGAACTAATCACACTGCCTGCCACCCTCACTTCACCTTGTGCAGAAATTGTTCCCCTCTCTACATTCCCATTAACCTCTACACTATTACCTGATGTTACCTTCATACCTTCTTTTATATTTCCATTAATCTTGACATCACCAATAAAATCGATATTACCGCTCTTTATGTCAACATCTTTAGAAGTCTCAAAGGTTTTAAAAACATTAAAAACTCCATTCTTTATAGAAGGCCTACCTTCTGTAGTTGCTACCACCTTAGTATCCTCAATCTTACACCCAACACCGATCCTTAACTTCAATTTATTCTTAACTTTCCTCTTTATAACTCCGCCAAATACATCTATTCCATCTTTCCCCACTTTTCCAATGATAAGTTCCGCAATAATATCTCCACTTTTTACATTCTCTATGGAGTACATATTTTTATAATCAATATTTTCAATAGAATTTTCATCTACATTTTTCTTTATACTATCGAAATATGTTTTTATCTTATCATTTTCATCATTTTGAGCATTAACTCCCTTAGCTATTAATTCTCCATTCACTTCGCTCATCTCTACTGCTTTTGCAATAACACCTTCATCAATACCATAGGTTATTTGCTTTAAAGACAACACTTCTAATATCTCTTCTTTAGTGTATTTAGGCGGAAGCTCTCCAGTATCAAAATCCTTTTTCAGTTTAATTCTACCTAAAGTCTTTTCGTACTTTAAAACAGGTTTATATTCTGGAGTATATAAAATATATATTTTAGCTTGAACCTTATCTGATGTGTCTATTTTTAGTTCTCTTTTTGCTTTTACTCCTTCTAACTTAAAGGTTATAGCATCTTCAAAAGTAACTTCTACACCAGATACTGCTCTTTCACCATTAACATATAACTCTATATCTTCCTCAAAATCTAAATTAAACTTATTCTGCTTATCCTTTATAAGTATTTTATTATCCACTATATCTATTGAATTACTACTCTTATCTTGATTCTTACTTTTCTCTATAACTTTTATTTCACAGCGTTTCCTAAATATACCATTTTCTTCCTTTATTATCTTATATACAAGTTTATTCCTTGGGATAGATAATTGCCTTTCTGCTTCACATAAACATTCTTCTAGGTTTTTTCCTATAAAGTTACAATTCATATACACCATCTCCCATTTTCCCCTTTATTAAGTATATCATATAAGAATAGTTTGTAAAATATATGAAAATTTATTTAGTTTAGTGTATTTCTACAAATTAATTCATCGAATAACCTCATTAATTTTCTTAACAAATCATTTTCAACATCAAACTCTAACCCATTTACTCTTCTTATTGGTAAAATATTAGGTGATGTTCCCGAAATAAACAACACATCAAATTTTTCTAGATCAGTATATCTTATATTTTCCTCTATAATGTTAATGCTGTTTTCTTTTGCCACCTTAATTATCTCTGTTCTTGTAACTCCTGGCAAAACAGCTTCTACCTTAGATGTATAAACATTAGAACCTTTTATAAGAAAAATATTTGATCTACTACCTTCTGTTATATATCCATTTCTATCAACAAGAATAGCTTCATGAGCATCATTTTTCTTTATTTCTTTATTTACTGCTCCTCTAAAACTGTTGTTAATAACCTTTGCATTTGGATTTTCTCTTTCTCCAAAATACAGTATTGTTTTTACCCCCTCTTTATACATTTCGTCTGTAGGATAAGAATGCTTTATAAAAAATATTTTAAATTCATTAGATTTCGTATTAAAAATTATTTTTATATTTCCTAAAGTCTTGTTATTTGATTTTACTAGATTATTTATATCATTCAACACCTCATCATATGTAATATCATTTTTGTAGTTATTTAATTTAAATGAGTTTATCATTCTGTCATAATGTTCTTTATAAAATAGTGGTTTCCCATTAATTATTCTAATAACTTCATATATTAGTTTTCCTTCCCCTTCTTCTCTCCATTCTTCTAGCTTTCTTAATTTGCCGTTATCAATATAATATTCATTAATAGCTTCAATCATTTTTACTCCTCCTCTTAAATCCATTTTAATATTTCTATCTCATGCTTCTTCTTATAATTAATTAAATAAGGTTTTCCAACCAAATCTAAAAGTGGTTTATCTGATAAAGAATCAGAAAACATATATGAATTTTTAAAATCCACTTTAATATTTTCTTTTGATAAAACTTCCTTCAACCTTTTTACCTTTTCTTCACCTTTACAATTGTTACCTAACATCTTTCTAATAAATTTTCCTTCTTTAAATTCAAACCTCGTTCCAATAACCTTATCTACAACATCAATGTTATAAAACTCATTTATATAAAACTCAGGAGATGCAGATATTAAATAAATATCATAACCTTCCTTTTTTAATTTATACATCATATCTACTGCATCTTTATATAATATTTTACTTAACCTGTTCTTATAAAATCTTTTAACTAATTCTTGTAATTTTTCTTCTTCAATATTATCAATAAACTTTAAAAAGCACTCCTTAACCCTTCTCTCATCATATATACCTATGCCATACATTAAACCACTATATAAAGCTCTTGGTAAAAATCTAATATTTTTTATATCTTCTTCTAAAGAATACTTATAAAACTCCATTAATGTTTCTTTCTTTGTAATAGTATAATCAATATCAAATATAGCTAACTTTTTCATTTTATTCCTCCACTTATCTTTGTATTTATTATATAATATCTATTCAAAAAAATAAAAGGTGGCATAGCCACCTCTTTACTTTAACTTATTTAAGAAACTTTCAATTCTGTCCAAACCTTTTAATATTAATTCTTCTGAAGTCGCATAAGACAATCTAATATACTTGTCTAACCCAAAAGCAGATCCTGGTATAACAGCAACCTTTTCATGTTCTAAAAGTTCTCTTGAGAAATCTACTGAGTTATTAATAACATTCTCATTTATACTCTTTCCTAGATAATTTTCCAAATTAATCATTACATAGAACGCACCTTCAGGTCTAATAACACTCAATCCAGTGATATTTTTAATTCTATCTATCATTAAGTTTCTTCTCTCTTCAAACTTCCCAACCATTTTTTCAATTTCATCTTTTGGCCCATTTAGAGCTTCCACTCCTGCATATTGAGCTATTGAATTAGCATTAGAAGTAACATGACTTTGAACACTAGTCATTAACTTAATCACTTCTGCGTTTCCTGCTGCATAACCTAATCTCCATCCAGTCATCGCGTAAGATTTAGAAAAGCCATTAATAACTATTGTCCTATTGTAAGCGTCTTCTGAAAGAGAAGCTACACTAACATGTTTTTTACCATCATATATTAACTTCTCATATATTTCATCAGATATAATTATTAAATCATGCTTTTTGGCAAACTCAGCTATCTCTTTTAGCTCTTCTATAGAATAAACAGTTCCTGTTGGATTGTTAGGACTATTTATAATAATTGCCTTGGTATTATTATTAACTACTTTATTTAAAGATTCTAAAGTATATTTATAATCATTTTCCTCTTTACCTTCAACAAAAACAGGCATCCCATCAGCAAGTTTTATCAATTCAGGATAGCTTACCCAATATGGAATCGGTACTATAACCTCGTCTCCTGGATTTAATATAGCCATAAAAGCATCTGCCAAACATTGTTTTGCTCCTGTAGAAACAATTATCTGATTAGAATTATAGTGCAAATTATTGTCCTCTTTAAGTTTTTTACATATTGCCTCTCTTAACTCTATTATTCCAGAAGTAGGAGTATATTTTGTTTTTCCTTCTTCCATAGACTTGATAGCTGCCTCCATTATATTTTTAGGTGTGTTAAAATCTGGTTCTCCTGCCCCAAAACTTACAACATCAACTCCTGCCCCCTTAAGCTCTTTAGCTTTGGCAGTAATTGCAAGGGTTATTGATGGAGTTATGTTCATAGCCTTTTTTGAATAATTCATTTTATCTCCTCCACTTATTGCTTTTGCTTATAATTAATTAATTTATCTAAAAGTAGCTCGTTGATTCCCTGTGTTCCTAATAAAATAGATTTATTAGAACATCCATGAAAATCACTACCACCTGTTATCAACATTTTATATTTCTTACTTAAATTATAAAAACTATTAATCTGTTCTTTACTATGACTTGGATGATATACTTCTATCCCATTTAAACCATAGCATTTTAACTCTCTTACTACATTCTCTATTTCTATACTTCTATATATCTTACCAGGGTGGGCTAGCACTGATATGCCTCCAGCTTCATTAATAACTTGCAATGTTTCTTTATATGAAAGTTTTTCACCTTTAACATAGGCAGATTTTCCTTTTATTAGGTATTTAGAAAATGCTTCTTTATAATTTTCAGCGTAACCTTTGTTTACAATTGCGTTTGCAATATTCCCCCTACCTATAGATGAATCTTTATCAACTGCTATTTCATCTATATCAATATACACCTTGTTTTCTTTTAACTTTTCTAAGATTTTGTATGTTCTCTCTACCCTTGATCTTCTTAATCCACTTACAACTTCATTTAATCTTCTATTATTTATATCAATAAAATACCCCAGAATATGTATTTCTAAATCATTATATTCCGTACTAAGTTCAATTCCAGGTATAATATTTACACCAGTATCCTTTTTATCAATAATATACTGAGCAGAAATAGAATCGTGATCAGTTATTGATATATATTTAATACCTTGATTTTTAGCTAATTCCACTATTTCTTCTGGTGCTAATACTCCATCAGAGTAGGAAGAATGAATATGTAAATCTGCATATTTCATAGTGTGCACCTTCCTTCCTATCTATAAAAAATATAGCATTAATGAACTACCTTGTAAATCATTTATTATAATTTTCCATTTACTTTTCTATTGCTTAACTAGTTCTTATTTAATAACTGGTCTAGACGTAAAAAAAGAGTGGATTTACCACTCTCTTTCTACTTTTCTACTAATTCGTCATTATAATAAGTAGCAACTCTATCAAATTCTTCTTCTTCAGGTACTACTAACTCTTCACCATCAGCTCTGAATAAGTATACTGAGTCATCTTCTGGACTTTGAGCTAAAACATATTCCTTTTCTTCAAACTCAAAAGCATCTATAATAGGACAAGATATTACGTTTCCGTTATCATCTTCTAAATCAATTACAAAGCTTTCATGCTCTTCACATCCACAACCATGTTCATCATGATCGTGTCCACATCCACATCCTTCATGATCGTGGTCATGTCCGCATCCACATTTATTTAATTCATCACTCATTTTCAAATCCTCCTTTTAAATAAGTAGTTGTTTTAATTTTACCCTTATTTCTTATAAATTAAAAGCTATATTTTAAAATAATTAGAATTTTATTTTATGTAATTAATAACATTAGTAAATTAACTAATTATTATTCAACAAAAATCACAAATACGAACTTACTGAGAAGCAACTTTCAGTATACATAGCTTTTATGGAAATATATACGCAAAAAAGCTGCATCAATTAATGATACAGCTTTTCATATTTAAAGAAATTATTCTTGTTCAGCTAATTTCTTATATCCTGCTAATCTTTCCATAGCATCATTGTAAGTCTTTTCGAATAAAGCATCTGCTGCTTCTGGGAACGCCTTAGCTAATGAAGCATATCTTACTTCACCCATTAAGAATTCCTTGAAGTCTGCCTTTGGTTCCTTAGAATCTAAAGCAAATGGATTCTTAGTTCCCTTTAATTGTGGGTTGTATCTGTACATAGCCCAGTATCCACAATCAGTAGCTCTCTTAGCTTCTTGTTGGCTGTTACCCATACCAATCTTAATACCGTGGTTAATACATGGAGCATAACCAATGATTAATGATGGTCCTTGATAAGCTTCTGCTTCAGCAATAGCCTTAAGAGTTTGGTTCTTATCTGCACCCATATTTACTTGAGCAACATATACATAACCATAGCTCATAGCCATCATTCCAAGGTCTTTCTTCTTAGTCTTCTTACCAGATGCTGCGAACTTAGCTATAGCAGCTGTTGGAGTAGACTTAGAAGATTGTCCACCTGTATTAGAGTAAACTTCTGTATCAAATACGAATATATTTACATCTTCACCAGATGCTAATACATGGTCAACCCCACCGTATCCGATATCGTAAGCCCAACCGTCTCCTCCGAATATCCATTGAGATCTCTTAACGAAGTAGTCTTTTTCATCTAATACTTTCTTAGCTAATTCTGAATTAACTGTAGCTAAAGCTGCTTCTAACTTTTCAGCTCTATCTCTAGTTCCTTCACCATTGTTCATATTAGCTAACCAGTCTTCAACAACAACCTTAACGTCGTCATTTACACCTTCTTCTAATAATGCCTTTAAGTTATTAGCTATTCTTTCTCTTATAGCCTTAACACCTAAGAACATACCTAATCCGAATTCAGCATTGTCTTCGAATAATGAGTTAGCCCAAGCTGGACCATGTCCTTTATGGTTAATTGTATATGGAGTTGAAGGAGCTGAACCACCCCAGATTGATGAACATCCAGTTGCGTTAGCAATCATCATTCTGTCACCAAATAATTGAGTTATAAGCTTAGCATATGGAGTTTCTCCACAACCTGCACAAGCACCTGAGAACTCAAGTAATGGTTGTTCGAATTGGCTTCCCTTAACTGTATTCTTATTCATTGGGTTCTTCTTAGCTGAAACTTCTTCAACTGCATAATCCCAAGCTTCCATTTGATCATGTTGAGATTCTTGTGGCTTCATTATTAAAGCTTTTCCTGGAGCTGGACAAACTTGAGCACAGTTTCCACATCCAGTACAGTCTAATGGAGTTACTCCAATTGAGAAGCTTAATGGTTCTTCTGTCTTTAATGCCTTAGCAGGAACTAACTTCATTGATTCTGGAGCAGCTGCCTTTTCAGCATCATTTAATAAGAATGGTCTAATTGCAGCGTGTGGACAAACGTAAGCACATTGGTTACATTGGATACACTTTTCTGGAACCCATTCAGGTACGTTAACTGCAATTCCTCTCTTTTCGTAAGCTGCAGTACCAGCTTCAAAAGTACCATCTTCCATTCCCATGAATGTAGATACTGGAAGAGAGTCTCCTTCTTGTCTGTTCATTGGAATAACTATATTCTTAACGAATTCAGTCATCTTGTGGTTGTTTTCAACTTCTTCGTCCTTAGCATCCTTCCATGATTCTGGAATATCTATCTTAACGATTGATTCAACACCCTTATCGATAGCTGCGTTGTTCATATCAACAACCTTTTGTCCCTTCTTACCATAAGAAGTTACAACTGCATCCTTAAGGTACTTAACAGCATCTTCAACTGGGATAATGTTAGCTAACTTGAAGAAAGCTGATTGCATTATCATGTTGATTCTTCCACCAAGACCTATTTCTTGAGCGATTCCAACAGCATTGATAGTGTAGAACTTAATGTTGTTGTTAGCTAAGAATCTCTTATATGAACCTGGTAACTTTTCTTCTAATTCTTCTGGAGTCCAGATAGTGTTTAGTAAGAAAGTTGAACCTGGCTTTAATCCATCAAGTACATTGTACTTATGAACGTATGATTGGTTAGAACATGAAACGAAGTCTGCCTTGTTTATTAAGTATGGAGACTTGATTGCCTTCTTACCAAATCTTAAGTGAGATACTGTTATACCACCTGACTTCTTAGAGTCATAGAAGAAGTAACCTTGAGCATACATGTCTGTATGGTCACCGATGATTTTGATAGCACTCTTATTAGCACCAACAGTACCGTCTGATCCTAATCCCCAGAACTTACATGCTGTAGTTCCTTCTGGAGTAGCATCTATATCTTGATGAACTTCTAATGAAGTATTTGTTACGTCATCAACGATTCCTATTGTAAATCCATCCTTTGAATCTTCCTTTGCTAAGTTTTCATAAACTGCAGCAATGTGACCTGGATTTGGATCCTTAGAACCTAGACCAAATCTACCACCTACGATAACTGGAGCATTTTCCTTACCATAGAATGCATTCTTAACGTCTAAGTATAATGGTTCACCAGCTGATCCTGGTTCCTTTGTTCTATCTAATACAGCAATCTTCTTAGCAGATGCTGGTATAGCCTTCATTAATTTTTCAATTGAGAATGGTCTGTATAATCTTACCTTAACAACACCAACTTTTTGTCCATTAGCATTTAAGTAATCAACAGTTTCTTCACATACATCTGTTACAGAACCCATAGCAATGATTATTCTATCTGCATCTGGTGCTCCATAGTAATCGAAGCAGTGATATTCTCTTCCTGTTAACTTAGTTATTTCAGCCATGTATCCTTCAACTATATCAGGAACTGCTTGATAGAACTTATTAACTGCTTCTCTTTCTTGGAAGTAGATATCAGCATTTTGTGCAGTACCTCTAGTTACAGGATGGTTAGGATTTAAAGCTCTAGCTCTGAAAGCTTCAACTGAATCCCAATCAACTAAGTTTGCTAATTCATCATATTCAAGAACTTCGATCTTTTGAATTTCGTGAGAAGTTCTGAAACCATCGAAGAAGTTAACAAAAGGTATTCTTGATTTAATTGCAGTTAAATGAGCAACTGCTGATAAATCCATAACTTCTTGTACTGATCCTTCTGCAAGCATAGCAAAACCTGTTTGTCTTGCAGCCATAACGTCTTGGTGGTCACCAAAGATATTAAGAGCTGAAGTAGCTAGTGCTCTTGCTGAAACATGGAATACTCCTGGAAGCATTTCACCAGCAATCTTGTACATGTTTGGAATCATTAATAGTAAACCTTGAGATGCAGTATAAGTACTTGTTAATGCACCTGCTTGTAATGATCCATGAACTGCACCAGCAGCACCTGCTTCTGATTGCATTTCCATAACTTGTACAGGTTGACCGAATATGTTCTTTCTTCCTTGTGCTACCCATTCATCAACGTGTTCAGCCATTGGTGATGATGGTGTGATAGGATAGATAGCTGCAACTTCAGTAAATGCATAAGATATATGAGCAGCTGCAGTATTACCATCCATAGTTTTCATTTTTCTCATCGCGTAGACCCCTCTTTCTTTATATAAAAATTAATTAAGAAACATGTTTGTTTAAACCGTAGAGTGTATTTTAACATAAAAATACACTGAATTATTCATTTAAATTAATAATGTCCATTAAATATATTAATAACGACATTGTTAAAAAAATAACTTTTGTACCTCCTAGTAAAACAAACCTACGTATATAATTATATATCAGAATATCAATTTTGCAAGGGAATTGTAAATTAAAAACATTTAAGTAATATTATAAATATTCTGCAAATTACACTACCTCCTCATAACTTCCATAATTGTCTTAATCACAGCAGAAGTTCCAACCTCTCCTTGTTTAGCATTCATTTTACCAATTAACTCCTTCTTTCTAGTCCTTAATTCCTCTAAATATGACAAAAAGCTTTCTTTAGTTATCTCTTCTTCCTCAAGAACTAAAGAATACCCCTCTTTCTTAAAAGAATTTGCATTTAAAATCTGATCTCCTCTACTAGCTTTTCTAGATAATGGTATTAACAATGTTGGTTTCTTTAATGCTAAAAACTCAAAAATAGAATTTGCTCCTGCTCTAGAAACTATATAATCTGCTGCTTTCATTAAATGAGGTAGCTCATCACTTACAAACTCAAATTGTTTATATCCAGTATAACTTTGTAATTTACTGTCTAAATTTCCTTTTCCACATATGTGAATAACATTAAACTTTGTTAAAATTTCATCCAAGTTTTCTCTAATCACATCATTTATGACCTTCGATCCAAGACTACCACCCATAATAAATAAAATTTCTTTTTCATCTTTAAATCCACATATTTGCTTTCCTTGTAACTTACTTCCATTTAATATTTCACTTCTTATAGGACTTCCTGTTAAAACTCCCTTATTATCTTTTACAAAACTTAAGCTTTCTCTAAAAGTAACACATAGCTTATCGCAAAACGGTGCTGATAACTTATTAGCAAGTCCTGGAGTTATATCTGATTCATGAGCAACCACTGGTATTTTCTTTATACTAGCAGCAATAACTACAGGTACTGCAACAAAACCACCTTTAGAAAAAACTATATTAGGTTTTTCCTTTGTTAATATTTTTTTAGCCTCAATTACTCCCTTGAAAACTTTAAATGGATCTGTAAAATTTTTAATATCAAAATATCTTCTTAACTTACCTGATGATATTCCATAGTAAGGAATTCCTTTTGATTCTATTATCTCTTTTTCTATTCCATCCTTACTTCCTATATACTTAACCTCAAAGCCAGACTCTTCCAAACTTGGTACTAGCGCTAAGTTTGGAGTTACATGCCCTGCTGTACCTCCACCTGTCATTATAATTTTATACTTACTCAAAAAATCAACCCCTAAACTTTTATTTTTATAAACAATTTGTATGGCTTTTCCACCTTTCCCTCTAATTATATATAATAATCATAAAAAAATTACACAAGCTATGATTACAAGGCTACAGGGAGGTGAATTAAAATGTCAAACCAATCATTAGTTCCAGAATCAAAACAAGGACTAGCTAAATTCAAAAACGAAGTTGCTAGTGAAATGAATATACCTTTCTCTGATTACAACGGAAACCTTACTTCTAAACAATGCGGTAGTGTTGGTGGAGAAATGGTTAAGAGAATGGTAGAACAATATGAAAGAGGTCTTTAATTCTCTCTAACCTTAAAAATTGAGGATAGCTTCAAGCTATCCTCTTAAAATTATAACCTAAAGTTCTTAACATTAAGTTGTATATTTCTTTTTCCATTAAACTCATTAATAGTTGGATAATAAATTATATCCATATTAAAATCTGCATATCCGCTATCTACTAATTTTAAAAACTTTTCTTCACCGTACTTATCTATAAACATACTTTTAAAATCTTCGTATTTATCAAAGTTTAACCCTTCAACATATCCAAATGTTCCTGGAATAACGAATCTAAACTTCATAAATTTTTTATCTTTTCCTATAAAAAAGACTCTTGATACTTTGAGATTTTTTACAGCAAACATGGGACTTCCATTGCCTTTTCCAAAAGGTCTTAAACTTTCAACTTCCTCTACTAGACCTTCATCCAAATATTTAATTTCCAATGGAGAGTCTATTTTTATAACTGGAATAATATCTTCATCTGAAAGAGTACATTTAGAATTAAGAGCCTTCCTTAAAAGATATATATTTTCCTCTTTTACAGATAGACCTGCTGCCATAGGATGCCCTCCAAACTTCTCTATATATTCTTTACACTTATTCAATTCTTCAAACATATTATATCCTTCAATACTACGAGCAGACCCCTTTGGCATATCTTTTCCTTTTGTCATAACTATTGCTGGCAAATTAAATCTTTCCCTAACTCTACCTGCTACTATACCAGCTATACTTTCATGTATCTTCTCATCATATACAAGTATAACCTTTTCTCCATTTGTTATTTCTTCCTCAACCTTAGAAATAACACTTTCAACACTATCAAAAGTTAATTCTTGTCTTTCTACATTTAAATCATAAAGCTTTTTAGCTAGTTCTTCTGCATACTTCTCATCTTCAGTTATTAATAATTCTACTGATAAATCTGCTGTTTCTAATCTTCCTGTAGCATTTATACATGGTCCAAGTACAAATCCAAAGTGGTACTCACTTATTTCTTTTCCTTCTAGACCAGTTGCTTTTATTAATGCTTTAAGCCCTATACTAGAGGTGTTATTGATTAGTTTCAATCCCTCTTTAACAATTATTCTATTTTCACCTAAAAGCTCTACAACATCACAAATGGTTGCAATAGCTGCATATTGGAACAAATCATAAAATTCCGAAAAACTTCTTTTCATAGAATTAACTAATTCCATAGAAAATTTCAATGCAACTCCTGCTCCACAAAGCTCCTTAAAGGGATACTCACAGTTTTCCTGTTTAGGATTTATAACACAATCACTATTAGGAACAACATTTATCCTTTTACCATCTTTTTCAATATAAGGTATATCATGATGGTCGGTAATAATTACAGTGAGACCTAGATCCTTAGCCACCTCAACCTGTTCCATAGCAGATATTCCATTATCACAAGTTAGAATTACTTCTGCCCCTTCTGATTTAAGCTTTCTAATTCTATCACTATTCATACCATAACCTTCATCTTCTCTGTTAGGTATGTAATAATCAAAATTTGCTCCTAGTTTCTTTAAGGTTCTATAGAGAATAGTTGTACTACATACTCCATCACAATCATAATCACCATAAATAACTATCTTTTTCTTTTCTTCTATAGCATCCTTAATTATAGATACTGCTTTTTTCATGTCCTTCATCAAGGATGCATCATTTAAATCATTAACTGTACCTTTTAGAAAAAGAGAAGCTTCTTTTTTATTTACAATTCCTCTATTGGCCAATAATCTTGCTATTAGTGGATTAATTTCATATTCACTAGTAAGTTTTATAAAATCTTCTTTTTTATTAATTACCATCCACTTTTCTTTCAAAGCTTCTCCCCCATTTCTTCTCTATTTCATTAAGGAGTTAAATAACATTCCCTCACTTAAGTTTTTCCATTTATCACATTGTAATAACTCTAAAATTTTATAGGCAAATAGCATAGCAGTTGCCGGACCTCTACTTGTAATAATATTACCGTCAACAACTACATAATCTTCTAAATAACTTCCTTTTACTAGTTCATCTTCAAATCCTGGATAGGAAGTTACCTTCTTTCCTTCAATAATTCCTGCTTTTCCAAGAACAATAGGAGCCGCACAAATTGCAGCCACTATTTTTTTATTATCATTAAACCATTTTACTAAATCAATTACCTCTTCATTATCTCTTAGATTAGTAGCACCAGGCATTCCTCCTGGAAGCACTATTACATCATATTCCTTAACTTCTTCACTTATTAGTTTATCTGCTTTAACAACTATATCATGAGCACCTTTTACTTCCATACCAGATATACTAAACATATCACAAGTAATATTAGCCCTTCTTATAATATCTACAACTGTTAAAGCTTCAATTTCCTCAAAACCATTAGCTAGCATTACAGCTACTTTTTTCATAAGAATCCCTCCTAAAAGCCATATATTAGATTATATTTACACTCTTTATTTCATCATCAAGAGAAACTAGCATAACACCTGACCCTCTACCTGCTCTATTTTGAAGTTTAACATCAGATAATTTAATGTCTGCTGTTTCCTTATTCTTTGTAACTAATTGGAACCTATATTCTGATAATGATGAAATAGCAATTTCTCCATTTAAGTCCTGTTCTATATTTACAAAGCATTTACCATAAACAACTTCGTCTTCATCCTTTAAGCTTATACCTGTAACACCTGATGCTATTTTCCCCATTGCATTAACGTTAGATACAGGGAATCTTATAGCCATACCCTTTTTAGTAAATAATACAATGTGACCTATTTTTTCATTAGATATATCTATGCTAACCACTTCATCATCTTCATTCTTAAATTTGTACGCTTGTTGTATTAAGTAGTCTCCTGCGAACTCACTAAGAAGTGTCTTCTTAACTAATCCCTTATTAGAAATTGTATATACTGCATATTCTTCGCTATAATATTTTATAGAGTATATTGCAATTACTCTTTCTTTTTTACCTAGTCCATAAACTAAATCTTCAATAGAAATTTCCCTATTTTTAATTGCTTCTTGAAGCATAAATGATGCTATTTTTATAACGTTACCTTTGTTAGTAAACATTAATAATTCAGATGAGGAATCTGTAGTTACTTTTAATAAATCATTTTTATTGGCTCTCGCAAAAGTTTTTAATGTTCCCTTAGCTGTAACCCCTAAAGTATATTCAACAAACTCCATACTTTCTACATATTCAGCATTTATAACCTCATCTTTAGAAGATAAGTTGAATAATTGTGTTCCTAATATATTTCTAGGTAGGTCTTCTAATTGTGGTATTTCTAGAGTAAACTCTAAACCTAACTTAGTTGAAATTTTTAAAAATTTATTTTCTCCTTCTAAAATATCCGTTCTAACTACCCTTTCTCCCTCTCTAAGCTTAACAGCTTGAACTTTTGAGTAATTAGTTTGGAATTTATCTAAAGAACTTCTCTTAATGCACCCACTATTTGTTACAAACTGTACAAATCTATCTGATGACATTATATTAACTGAATTAACTCCAATTATCTTTTCCTCATCAAGGTTAAGAGCTTTAATTAATGTATCAAGCTTTTCACCCTTCTCTTTCCACTTTCCTTCAGGAATATTTATTCCTTTAATTTGATACATTATTCCTCTATCTGTAAATATAAGAATATTATCAGTAGTATTAGATTTAACTAAAAATCTTAGTTCATCACCTTCCCTATATTCAATCTCAGAAGGTTCTGCATTTGCTCTGATGTAATTTTTATATGGAATTCTCTTTATAAATCCATCCTTTGAAATAGTAAGCATAACATCTTCTACAACTATTAATTCTTCAAGATCAATCTTTGCTTCACTATCATCTTCAACTATTTGAGTTCTTCTAGGATTTCTGTATTTATCAGTTATTTCTTTAAGTTCCAATTTCACTACTTTTAAAAGTTCTTTTTCTTCTGCTAAAATCTTCTTAAACTTCTTTATTTGTCTTTCTAATTCTTTATATTCCTTTTGGAATACATTTATTTCTAACCCTGTTAATCTATATAGCATTAACTCTAAGATCGCAGTTGCTTGCGCTTCTGTAAAACCAAACTTACTAATTAAGTTTTCCCCTGCATCCTTCTTAGACTTAGATTCTCTAATAGTTGCAATAACTTCATCTAAGATATTTATTGCCTTTATAAACCCTTCAACTATATGAAATCTCTTTTCTGCTATTTCTAACTCTTTCCTTGTTCTTCTTGTAACTATTTCTTTTTGGTGATTTATATAATGACCTAAAATAGTTTTAAGTCCCATAGTTTCTGGCTTACCATCTGCTAAAGCAACCATATTAAAGCTTATATTACATTGTAGGTCAGTCTTTTTAAATAAGTATTTTAAAATCTTGTCTGCAGTAGCTTCATCAGCAGCTTTCTTTAATTCAATAACAGCTCTAATACCACTTCTATCAGATTCATCTCTTATATCTGTTATTGCTTCTAATGCCTTTTGATGTCTCTTATCACCAGTCATTTCAGATATAGTTTGTAACAATTTCGCCTTATTTCTTCTATAAGGAAATTCTGTTATTACTATCCCTAATCTTCCGTTCTCTAATTTTTCTATAGAAGTTTTAGCTCTACATGTTACTTTACCTTCACCTGTTTCATAAGCAGAAATCATTGAATTTTTTCCAATTAAAACTCCACCTGTAGGTAAATCTGGCCCCTTAATATAATTCATTAACTCTTTTGTAGTAATTTCCGGATTATCTATGTATGCAAGAACACCATCAGTTACTTCCCCAAGGTTATGTGGAGGTATATTAGTAGCTAAACCTACAGCTATACCAAAGGAACCATTGACCAAAAGATTAGGATATCTACTTGGTAAAACTCTTGGCTCTAATTCACTATCTGAATAGTTAGGTACCATATCCACTGTATCTTTATCAATATCTTTTAGCATATCCATTGCAATAGGAGTTAATCTTGCTTCAGTATATCTCATAGCTGCCGCACTATCACCATCAATAGATCCCCAATTTCCATGACCGTCTATTAAAGGTTCTCTTGTAGAGAAATCTTGTGCCAATATTGTTAATGCATCATATACAGAACTATCTCCATGTGGGTGAAATTTACCTAAAATATCCCCAACTATTCTTGCTGACTTATAGTATGGTCTATCTGGAAAAGCTTTAAGTAAATATGCACCATATAGTATTCTTCTATGAACTGGCTTCAAACCATCTCTTACATCAGGAAGAGCTCTTTCTTTTGCAACCTCTACCGCATAAGGTAGATAGTTGTCTGGCATAGCTTCTTCAAGAAGTACTGGAATTATATTATTATCTTTTGGAATATTATTATTAACTTTTTTAGCCATAAACTATCCCTCCCTTTCTAGAACTCTGCGTATTTGTACATATATTTTTTTCTTGGTTCAACTACATCTCCCATAAGTAGAGATATCATTCTTTCAGCCTTTGCTGCATCCTCTATAGTTACTTGAAGTAAAGTTCTTGACTCTGGGTTTAGGGTAGTTTCCCATAATTGATCTGGGTTCATTTCTCCAAGTCCCTTATATCTTTGAATAAGAGCCCCCTTACCTATTTCCTTCTTAACTTGTTCTAATTCATCATCACTATAAGCATACTTTTGAACCTCTCCTTTTTTAGTATGTTTATATACCTTATAAAGAGGAGGTTGTGCTAAATATAAGTGTCCATTAGCAATTAAAGGTCTCATATATCTATAAATATAGGTCATCCAAAGTGTTCTAATATGATAACCATCTACGTCGGCATCACTCATAATAATTATTTTGTTATATTTTAAATCATCTTCATTATAATTATCTAATGTACCTGTACCTACAGCAGCATTAAAAATCTTAAGCTCTTCAGATGCTAATACATTTTCAAGCTTTTGCTTTTCAGTATTCATTATTTTACCTTTTGAAGGCATTATTGTTTGGAATCTTCTATCTCTAGCTTGTTTTGCAGAACCACCAGCTGAATCTCCCTCAACCACTATAAATTCATTTACATCTTTATTTTTCAAAGTACATACTGCAACCTTACCTGCAAGAGGTGCTGTACCTTTTCCAATCTTTTTCTTTTCTGCATCATTAATCTTTTTTATTTTTTCTCTTCTTTGAGCAGCCGCAAGAGCATTGTTTATTATCATTGTTGCAAGCTCTTTATTATCCTCTATCCACTCACCAAGCTTAGTGTAAGCTAAGTCATTCATCATAGTATAGGCTTCATTATTTCCTAGCTTTGTTTTAGTTTGTCCTTCAAAAACAGGATTAGTTATTTTAATTCTAACTATAGCAGTCATACCTTCTCTTAGGTCATCACCTTCAAATTCCTTATCTTTTCCTTTTACTAGTTCAAGCTTTCTTGCCCATTCCTTAAAAGCTCTAGTCATACCAGTTTTAAAACCAGTTTCATGAGTTCCAGCTTCCGTTGTCGGAATATTATTAACATAACTTGCAATATAATCTGTAGTTGAATCAGTAAATTGAATACATACTTCTCCATACATTTGAAGTCCACTAACTTCTCTCTCACCCTCAAATAAAATAGGTGCTTCATGAAGCTTAGTTTTACTTTCATTTAAATAATCTATAAAATCTAAAAGTCCTCTTTCAGAATAATATTCTTTTTTAACTTCTTCATCTCTTCTATTATCTATTAATTCAAGCCTAATACCTTTATTTTGGAAGGCTAATTCTTGTAATCTCTCATCAATCACATCAAACTTAAAATCTATTGTAGAAAATATTTCTCCATCTGGCATAAATGTAATTTTAGACCCAGTCTCCTTACTTTTACCTACTATATCAAGTTTTGTAACAGGGGTACCTGGCATATCTCTTTTTAGCTCTTTATCATATGCGTATTCAAACCTTTGACGATAAATATTTCCGCCTTGATAAACTTCAACTTCAACCCATTTTGAAAGGGCATTAACTACCGCTGCTCCAACTCCATGAAGCCCTCCAGAAGTTTTATAATTCTTATTATTAAATTTTCCTCCTGTATGAAGCTCTGTAAATACCATCTCTACCCCACTCTTTTTCTTAATTGGGTGAATTCCTGTTGGTATACCTCTTCCATTATCTTTTATAGTAACACTCTTATCCTTATTTAAAATAACTTGAGCTTTATTCCCATACCCATTAGAAATTTCATCTATAGCATTATCTAATATTTCCCACACACAATGATGTAATCCCTTACTTCCAATTGAACCTATATACATACCTGGCCTTATTCTAACAGGCTCCAATTTTTCTAAGGAAGTCAAATCAGTAACATCATAAGTAGTATTATTCTTCATAAACTTTTGCCCTCCACATATATTTTCTATCTCTATAGTTGTCTACATTAAAATATACTTATTTTTATTTACTATGTCAAAATTTATTTATTATAAATATTTTTTAGTTTATCCATATCTTTTTAAAGATATTATAAAATCACCACAACCACTATGTATCTGTAGAATTTTTTAACAGCTTATCTTGCAGTACAATTTTTTAAAAACAAAAAATGGAAGCTAATATTCTTAACTTCCACTTTAAATTTATTAAATATTTACTTATCTAAACATCACAAATTTCAACATTTCTTACATGCTTAGTTGGATTCCATTCCTTATTATTCTTTCTTAATATACCTTGGATTGTAATTGGCACCCAAGTAATAGTATATAGAGCATATAGTAAGAATCTAAAGAAGAAAACTAAACCTTTCTTCCCACAAAATATAAATGTGGCAACTAAGAATATTGCATAGAACCCAAAATTAGCTGCTGCAATAATCGCTCCATCAGTAACACCTTTTAATAAAATAGGCATTATAAAAATATTAGTAGAGAATAATGCAATCATAGTAAAAAGTCCTTTTGATATCTTTCTATCTAATATTAATACTAATGGTGTTATAACAAACTGAACTAATGTTATAGCTTGATATCCTGCACTTCCAAGAAGATCACTCATAATGAATATATTAGCTCCTTCTGGTGCATTTGCTTGAATTAAAGTTAATATTGCTGATATAGCCATTAATAAAGTTGCAAATGGTTGTAAAACATATAATGCGCAATCAAATATATACCATTTTCTTTCCTTAATAGACTTTTTAACAAGTTTAAAGAAATACCTTGATGCAACATCTGTAAACCCTTGCATCCATCTTCTTCTTTGAACCCAAGAAGCTTTTAATCCTAATGGCTTTTCATCATAAATTTTAGCATCATGTGCCCAACCTATTTTTCCACCATTTAGGACAACCTTACATGTAAACTCTAAGTCTTCTGTTAAACATGTAGCTCCCCATCCAAATTCCTTTAAAGTATCAAAGTCAATTGCAAATCCAGTTCCACCAATTTGATTAGAGAATCCAACATTATTTCTTGCAAGTTGGAACATTCTATTTTGTGACCAGAATGCTATTGAATATGAAGTTGCAATCCATGAATCTTCTGGATTTTTACTATCTATATAGCCTTGTACAACTTTATAACCTTCCTTCATCTTAGAGTTGATTTCTCTTAAAAAGTCAGGATGTACTAAGTTATCTGCATCAAATATACAAATGGCATCAAACTTTTCGTCCATTTTATAAATTTTATCGAACATCCACTCTAATGCATATCCTTTTCCTCTTTGATCTTTATTAAACCTTTCAAACACTTTTGCTCCGGCTTCTTTTGCAACTTTTGAAGTATTATCATCACAATTATCAGCTATTACAAAAACTTCAAATAATTCCCTCGGATAATTTTGTCCTAATATACTTTTTACTAATTTCCCAATTACTACCTCTTCATTGTGTGCAGCAACAATCATAGCAAATTTACGCTTAGGAGCATAATCCTTTTTTTCTTTTTTCTATAGGTTCCAAATAACCCTAATATCAAGTAATAGCATAAAACTACAAATGCGAACACTTGAAACACCGCTATTGCTGTATACATTACTTTTTCCATTACTTTCACTCCTAATATTAAATGAGAAGTTCCCATTATATTATTGTTGTCTTTTTTTCTCGTTAATGCGTTCTTATTAATACTAGTTCAATTATATCAAAAAATCAAGGGCAAAAATCTTAATTTTAAATTAATGTTAATTTTTTATATTTTTTCCTATACATGTTTTTTAACTTTCATTATTAAGTTTCCCTATTTCTTATTACTATATAAAAATTTTTATAGGTAGATTGCAAAAAAAAAGGAAATCTTTTTTATTAGATTTCCTTTTGAAAACAAACTTATTTAATTAAACAATTCCTTGAGCCATCATTGCATCAGCAACCTTCATAAAGCCAGCAATATTAGCTCCCATAAGAATATTCTTATCTTTTCCATATTCCTTAGCTGCAGCACTTGCATTCTTATAAATATTCTTCATTATACCTTGAAGTTTTTCATCTACTTCTTCAAATGTCCAAGATAATCTCATACTATTTTGTGACATTTCAAGAGCAGAACATGCAACACCACCTGCATTAGCAGCTTTTGCTGGACCAAACATTAATCCATTGCTTTGGAATACTTCTATAGCTTCTAATGTCGAAGGCATATTAGCACCTTCTGATACAGCAATTGTTCCGTTATCAACTAATATTTTAGCTGATTCAGCATTAATTTCTCCTTGAGTTGCACAAGGTAATGCTATATCACATTTAATAGTCCAAATCCCTCTACATCCTTCTGTATAAGTAGAACCTGGAACTCTATCTGTATATTCCTTAATTCTTCCTCTTTTAACTTCCTTAATATCTTTAACAACATTAAGATTTATTCCATTTGGATCATAAATATAACCATTGGAATCACTTAATGCTACAACCTTTGCTCCTAATTCAGTAGCCTTTTCTGTAGCATATATTGCAACATTACCAGAACCTGAGATAACTACTGTTTTACCATCAAATGATGTTCCATTGTCTTTTAACATTTCTTCTGTAAAATAAACTAATCCATATCCAGTAGCTTCTTTTCTAGTTAAACTTCCACCATATGTCAAGCCTTTCCCAGTTAAAACACCTTGGTCATTAGCTCCTCTTAACTTCTTATAATATCCATACATATATCCTATTTCTCTAGCACCAACACCAATATCTCCCGCAGGAACATCAGTGTCTAATCCTATATGTCTGTATAATTCAGCCATAAAACTTTGGCAGAATTTCATTACTTCATTATCAGATTTTCCTTTTGGATCAAAGTCTGAACCACCTTTTCCTCCACCTATTGGAAGACCAGTTAATGAATTTTTAAATATTTGTTCAAAACCTAAAAACTTAATAATGCTTGCGTTAACAGATGGGTGAAATCTTAATCCACCTTTATAAGGTCCTATAGCGCTGTTAAATTGAATTCTGAAACCTCTATTGACTTGAACATTTCCTTCATCATCTACCCATGGAACCCTAAACATAATTTGTCTTTCTGGTTCAACCATTCTTTCTAATAGCCCCGCTTTTATGAACTCAGGATGCTTATCAAATACAGGCACTAATGAATTTAAAACTTCAGTAACTGCATCTAAAAACTCTTTTTCTCCTTTGTTACGACTTTCCACCTTTTCTAGAACAGATTTAACATATTGCTTACCGTTCATTTTGTCATCCCCTTTTAAATTTTAATTTACCTTAATAATACATTATTTTCTTTATGATTACTACAAAAAATTATTAAAAGGACTATTTTTTAATGAATTTCATACTTATTTAATATTTTCTTTAACAAAATATCAATTTATTAGTACTAACTTACTTTCCCTTTATATTCTTTTAACAAATAAGAAACACTAATCTTAATAATAAAGAAGAGGTGATAAATTGAAAATAGGATATGCATGTACACCTTTATCGACGCCATTAAGAACCACTAGAAAATTTACATTAAACTCATACAATGAAGAAACTCTTAAGACCACTATATCTGATAACTTATTGGATTTATATAAAATATTAGAATTTAATAATAAACTTGGAATAAAACTATTTAGAATTAGTTCAGATATAATTCCCTTTGGAAGTCATAGTATAAATACCTTCAATTGGTCTAAGTATTTCTCTAATGAATTAAAATCCATAGGTGAATTTATTAAAAATAACAACTTGAGGGTTTCTATGCACCCTGGTCAATATACAGTGCTTAATTCACCTAAGGATGAAATAGTAAATAAGGCAATTGATGATTTAAATTACCATACTTCTCTATTAGATTCTATGGGACTAAATTCAGAACATAAAATTATTCTTCATGTAGGGGGAGTATATGACTCAAAGGTTGAATCAACAGAAAGATTTATGAATAACTATACTCTACTTTCTAAATCAATAAAAAATAGATTAATTATTGAAAATGATGAAAAAAATTATTCATTTATTAATGTGCTAAACATTTGCAAAGCTATTAATGCTCCTATGGTTTTTGATAATCTTCATAATGAATGCTTTGGAGATAACAACTATACTCTAGATAAATTATTTGAACTAGCAAAATCAACTTGGTCAAATGAGAAGTGTAATATGAAAGTACACTATAGCCAACAAGATACAAAAAAGAAAAAGGGTTCACACTCTCCCACTATCTTTACAGATGATTTTCTTAAATATTATTCAGTTGCGAAAAATTATAATTTAGATATCATGTTAGAGGTTAAGGATAAAGACTTCTCTGCTATCAAAACTATAAATCTAATAAAGGAATCCCAAAATGCTTTAACTGAAGTTGATAGGTTAATGGAGATTGAACGTTATAAACTTTACTTAATAGAAAAAGGAGAAGATATATTAAAAAAAGCTAAGGACTTAATTTTATTCAGTGATATAAAAGATTTTTATCTATATATAGATAATCTTTATTATAAAGAGCCAACCTCCGCTTCAACTAATAAAGCATTGGTTGAAGGATTTAAATTAATCGAGGAAAATATAAATTCTCGAGAGACAAATCACTTTTTCAAATTAAAAAATGAAAGAAACTATAGTAAGGCTAAAGAATATCTTCATAAGCTTGCAGAAAAATATCTTTGCTATGAACTTTTAAGCTCATATTTTTTTCATAATTAAATTTATATCACTTATATTATTTTTATTTTAAAAGAATATATATTCTTTTAAAAAATATATTCCTTAGGGTGTAAAAAAGATGGTTTATATATTTATTTTGCTTGTACCGTCGCTACGCTCCAAGTCACATTAAAACAAATATCCCCCCACTCATATTAAAGGTAAGAAAAAAAAGAAGCACCAAACGGCGCTTCTTTTACTTCATCTCATTTATTATAGTTTGAATAAATTTTATATTCTTAATCTTAATATGTAGATAAATAAATGTGCAGGAAATAATTCCTCCAATAGTTCCACAAATAATATCCCACATAGTATCATTTAATGATCCGTTCTGAGCTGTTAATCCAAATATACTATCAGTTGCAAATTCCCATAATTCCCATAAGCCTGCACAAGCAACAGAAAATAAAAATGGAAATGCCACTAAAATAATTGGGTTAATAGATTTGTTGCTCTGATCTCCACATAGATACACACAATAAATAAGTCCATAGAATGCTAATAATATTCCAGAGGCAAAATGTAAAATCTTATCATATGCCTCAAATGCATAAAAGTTCATTACATTAGCTAAATACATTGCAAAGAATATAAATACTAATGTAACAACATAAGCCCCTTTAGATTTTCGCAAAAATGTTTTTGAAAATAATACTCTTGCGGCAAATATAGTTACATATATTAGCCCAATTCGCCATAACTTTTCTCCATCTCTATAGAAATAATCCCATACAAAAGTAACTGCTAAAAGTACATAAAAGATATATGTACATAATAAATGATAACCTAACCTCTTCTTCATATCTGTTCTCCTATATTTCTATTACATTTATATAATAATGTATAAAGGTAATTTAAACAACTTTTCCTTGTTTCTTTAATAAGTTATAAATGAAGTAGGATGATATTCCTCCAACAACTATTCCTCCAATATGTCCATAATTATCTATATTAGGCATACTTAATCCAAACAAAAGATTAATACCTATGACAAAGAGCAAATTTGAAATTGCTCCTTTTTGTATTCTTCCTCTTTCATTATAAGCATATACTAAAAGCGCACTCAATAAACCAAATATAGCTCCAGAAGCACCAACTGATAAAGACGTTGGAGACAAGTAATAGCTTAATATGCTACCTCCCAATCCTGATAATAAATAAATTGTAATATATGCTTTTTTACCGTATAAATCTTCTATCTGTTTTCCTATAATGTATAATGCATACATATTAAATAATAAATGCAATATTCCTCCATGTAAGAAATTACAACTTATCAATCTCCACCATTCATCACCAAAATATATATAAGGTCCATACTTTGCTCCCATATCTAATAATACGTAGGGATCTATATCAAAAATATTTCTTGATTTTAAAGCACATATAATAAAAAGAGCCACATTAATAATTATCAGTGTATATGTTATACAATATCTCTTAAACTCACTCACTATCTTTTCATTATTAACTGTGACATTTCTTATTATTCTTACAATAGGTTCACACCCTTGATCACAATACAAGATTTTACCAGATGAATAATCTACTACAACTTTATTATCAATAGAATATGAAGGATTATATATACTCTCGCTTGTAAAAACTATAGTATGTAAACTAAATCCCTCCCCCTTTTGTTTAAGGTAATATAGGGCTTCGTTATAATCTATATTTTCATACTTATCATCTGTTAGTATTATTGCATAAATACCTTGTGGAACTCTTTTTAATGCAATAGTCATTTGGTTATTCCTATACTGACTGATATAAAATTCTACATAAAAACCTTCTTTAGCTGTAATATAACTGAAGAACTTATCTTTTAGCCTATTCATATTCCTCTCCTCATCACTTTATTATGTAACACTTTTTTTATATAATTATATAATAGACCTCGTTCAAGGAGAATACATATGAAAATAAATAAACTTAATAAAATATTTAAAAATATACTAATACTATTTAGTGCAATTTCACTTTTAGCAGCTTTTTTTATAGAACAACATAAAACCTTTTCCCTTACCGATATACTTTTTTTGACAATATTAATAATACTACTTGCTCTTCTACTGTGTTGGAAAAAGCAAGTTACAAATACACCTATTCTCTTTTATGATTTTATACTTATTTCATCCGTTTTTATTTATGACTTAAAAACAACCCTAATTATATTAATAGCTAGCGAAATGCTAAAGAAAGGAATATTGTACTTTTACTACAAAGAAACCTTTTACTTCTTTAATAGTCCTGAATTTAATGAAGTTTTAATTATAATTAACTCTCTATTTCTAGCAAATGGTGCTTTTATAGTATTTTCTCAATACATTAATGATGTACCTTTACTATTTTCACAAATAATAATATTCAATACATTTCAACATATATTTTATCTATTATTAAAATATGTAACTTATATTATAACTTTAACAGAACAGGAAAATACACACTTACTTGATAGTGTTATATCTATACTTATCAACTTTGCTTACTCTACAGTTTTTACATATTTAGGGCTAGTACTTTATACAATATTAGGTTATCCACCAATCCTAACCATATTCCTGTTAAACACTACAATATGTTATCTATTTATAAAGAATTATAAAATTACTTCTAACAATAGATTTTTAAGTAAGCTTAAAGATAGTTATCTGATATCTCTATCTCCAAATCATAATTTTTCAGAAAAAATTTATAGTTATATAGATGTACTAAAAGAATTAATTCCATGTTCCCTTATAAGTATCTATCCTATTTTTGAAAATTATAGGTACACATTTCCTATTTGTTATAGATGTGAAGAAAATATAAGTTTAAATAACCTAAAACTAGATCTAAATAATCTAAATAATCAAAATGAATTAAAGGACATTATGGAATCAGAACGCTCAAATATTATTAAAGGATATAGACTAAAAAATAGCTTTAGTTTTGTTTCTAAGTTTAACTTATTAAATTCAAACTTTATAATTGTTCCTATTTGTTATAATTCACCCCCCCTTGCTTTTATCTTAATAAAGCCAAAAACTCCAAATAAATCTTATGAGCTAATTAATAATTTAGTAGATGTTCAACAGTCTATTTCTTTACTTTTAATTCAAAACTATAAATATGTAGATTTAATTCCTAAAAGTATTGAAAATATTGAAAGCTTTATTTCTTCACTAGATTTACTTATTTCAAATAAGGTTTCTTTTACATTAAACGTAATTAGAAACAATTCCCAAGTAGATATAGTAAAGTATTTAATTAAGAACTCTGATAAGTTAGATAAAGTATTTTTATTTAATAGCAATCATATTTATGTAATTCATGCTATTAAAGATACTACAAATGTAAGAAATTATATGAAAACATTGACTCTGAATAATCCTAATTTATCCTTTTCAACATTTGAATTTCCTATAGATGTTAATAATATTAAAGAAATAATTACAATACTAAAAACATCATTTTAAAAGCAACTAAAAAAATTAGTTGTTTTTTATTTTTCTTGAGAAAGAACGTATATTCGTATATAATATAAGTTAATACAAGAACATACATTCTCTATTAAGGAGGTACATTTTATGGACCTTATGGATAAATTAAAAATTCTCTCTAATGCTGCTAAATATGATGTTTCATGCTCCTCTTCTGGATCAAAAAGAAAAAATAATATTAACGGTATTGGAAATGCATCTGAAAGTGGAATATGCCATAGTTTTACACCTGACGGTCGCTGTATATCTTTATTAAAAATACTTTTTTCTAACGATTGTATATATGACTGTAAATATTGTATAAATGGATATTCCAAAGATTTTCAAAGAGTTAGTTTTACACCTGATGAAGTGTGTGATTTAACTATAAACTTTTATAGAAGAAATTATATTGAAGGGTTGTTTCTTAGTTCAGCTATAGTAAGAAATCCAAATTATACAATGGAACTTCTTTTAAAAACAGTAAAAAAGATTAGATTAGAAAAAAACTTTAATGGTTATATACATCTAAAGGCTATTCCTGGAGCTGATGAATACTTAATTAAAGAGGCAGGTTTATATGTTGATAGAATGAGTGTCAATATAGAATTACCATCAAGTAACAGCCTAAAACTACTAGCTCCTCAAAAAAGTAAAGAAAAAATACTTTTACCAATGAAAACAATTAAAAATTCTATCATTAGCCATACAGAATTAAAGAATAGTATTAAATCTACTCCCACTTTTGTTCCTGGAGGACAGAGTACTCAACTTATAGTAGGTGCTACTCCCGAAAGTGATTATAAAATACTAAATTTAACTCAATCTTTATATGATAAATTCAAGTTAAAGAGGGTATATTTTTCTGCTTACGTACCAGTTGTAAAAGATAACCCACTTTTACCCCAAATCACTCATCCTCCAATGGTTAGAGAACATAGACTTTACCAAGCTGATTGGTTATTACGATTTTATGGTTTTAAAGCTAGTGAATTATTAAAAAATGAGAATGATAACTTTGACTTAAATTTTGATCCTAAAACCTATTGGGCATTAAATAACTTTAATGAATTTCCTGTAGAAATTAATAAAGCATCTTATGAAGCTTTACTTAGAATCCCTGGAATTGGAGTAACATCTGCAAGAAGAATCATTAAAACTAGAAGGGTTTGCAGATTAACTTATGAGGATTTAAAAAGATTAGGAATTGTTTTAAAAAGAGCTAAATACTTTATAACCTGTTCAGGTAAATACTATGGAGATGTGGTCTTTGATGATTATAAAATAAAGAGAAAATTATTATCTCAAAATATAAAGAAAAATTCACCTGAACCAAATCAAATTTCTTTTTTTGATGACTATAATTATGATAAGTCTACATCATCTGGAATTATTCTTCCATCAACAAATACTAATATATTAAGTGATAAATTATCATCTTTTAACGGGGAGTTATAATTTATGAAGACATTTTTATATGATGGTACATTTGAAGGATTATTAACAGCTATATATGATAGCTTTTACTCCAAAGTTCCTCCTATTGGTATTTTTAAATCTGAAAGTTACAATTCTCTATTATTATACGAAATTATTTATATAGAAACTGATGAAATTAAAGCCAAAAAGGTAATGAATGCAATAATAACAAAAATTGATTCTAAAACTTTACAAAACTTATATATAGTCTTTCTTAGTAATAACAAAGATGCTGGTATTATAGCATTAAAATATATAAAAGCTGCATTTAATCTTGGAAAAGATATTCACGCTTTTCTTAATTTAGATATAGTTAAAATAGTAGAAGATATTAGAAGAAGAGTTTATCTAGAAGCTCATAGATTTGAAGGATTTATACGTTTTTCTTTAATTGAAAATAAATTCTTATATTCTTCTATTGAACCTGATAATGATATCTTAGAACTAATTGCCGCCCACTTTAGTTCTAGATTTTCCAATGAGTATTTTATAATTCACGACATAAATCGTGAAAAAGCTTTAATATATAATAAAAGAGCTTGGGAAATTACTCATATGACAGTAGATGATTATAACCTTTTTAAAAGCACCAAAGATGAATACATAGATTTATGGAAGTGCTATTTTGAATCTACTACAATAAAAGAACGTAAAAATCCAAAATTACAAAAACGTATGATGCCTATAAGATACTGGAAACACTTAAGTGAATTTTAATAGAAATGACATTAAAATAATACTATAATAAACTATAGTTATATATAGAAAGGGATGTTTTTATGTTAAAGATATCTTCTATAAAAGGAGGAAATAAAATGTGGATAGTTTTTGCTTTATTATCTGCCCTTTTTGCAGCATTAACCTCCATTCTAGCTAAAATAGGTATTGATGGTGTAAATTCTAATTTAGCCACTGCAATTCGTACAATTGTTGTACTTATTATGGCTTGGGGACTAGTTTTCCTTACAGGTCAACAATATGGAATTAGCAATATTACAACTAAAGGATGGATATTTTTAATATTATCTGGAATAGCAACAGGTTTATCTTGGTTATTTTATTATAAAGCACTTCAATTAGGAGAAGCTTCAAAAGTTGTACCTATAGATAAATTTAGTGTTGTTATTAGCATGGTTTTAGCTTTTGTAATCCTAAAAGAAGCTATAACAGCTAAAACTTTAATAGGTGGACTACTTATTACCATAGGTACTTTCGTTTTAATATTATAATATTTCTTTTAAGAATGGATAAGCTATTAGTGTACAAACTTTTAGATGTTCTAGGAGGAAGTTTTATGGATAATAATAAAAATAGGCTTAAAGATCGTCCTAAATCTAATGCTGAACTTAGAAAAATGTATTCTGAAGCAGGAGCTGAAATAGGTATAGAAAAGGGTAAGAAAATAGGAGCTCATGCTAATGGCAAAAAATACACTAAGAGATCTAAGTTATCTCATAATAAATAGGAGGAATCAATATGTCATGTAATTATGGTTGTAAACATAAAAAAACTAAAGCTGATCCTACTTCACCAAACTATTCTAAAGAAATAAATAATAAGGCTCATCAAAAAAGTCCTTTCGGAGAAGATGAACCTTCAACTCACACAACCTATAAATAATATAAGGGATGTAGATTATACTACATCCCTTATATTATTGAATATTAATTCTCTTATTTCTATTTGTTTTTCTTTCTATTTTAGGCATTATTATTTGAAGTAATCCGTCTTTAAACCTACCTTGAATTCCTTCCCTATCAACATTTTCTACATAAAAACTCCTTAAAAAATTTCCGTAATGTCTTTCTTTTCTTATAAAATTATTATTGTTATCTTCTACAAACTCATCTCTCTTAGCAGATATAATTAAATTATTATTTTCATAATCTAATTCTATATCTTCTTTTTTCACTCCTGGAAGCTCTGCTTCTACAAGATATTCATTATCTGTTTCTCTTATATCTGCCTTAAAGCTACCGTTAATATTGCTCATATCAAAAAAGTCATCATTAAAGAATTCTGATAAAAAGTTATCAAAGACATCTTCTTTATATACTCTATTCATCTTAAAAGGTATTAATCCAAACATAAAATATCACTCCTAATTATTTTATTTCTATCTTTTTAGAATTCTCTATCTTTTCTTTTGGCATTGTAACTTTTAATACCCCTTCTTTAAACTCTGCACAAATCTGTTCTTCATCAACATTTACTATATAAAAGTTTCTAGTAAATTCACCATAATGCCTTTCCCTTCTTATATAGCTATCTTTACTTTCTTCATTGGCTTCTTCACGCTTTCCTCCAACAATTAAGTAACCATCCTTATATTCTAGAGTAATGTCTTTCTTCTTTACTCCTGGTAATTCTGCTTCTAGTATATAGCTAGTGGCTGTTTCCCTAATGTCTGCCTTAAACTTAATTCCCATGTTCATATTTCCAACATGGTCATCCTTAAAAAATTCTGTAATGAAATCTTCTAATGACTCGCTTCTTTTCTTTACATCATCTGTTTTAAAAGGTACTAATCCAAACATACTTAACAACCTCCTTAAATCCTTTCTACAAGTATTATTATGCGCTTAAAGTCAAAGAAAGTCAAAATCAACCCAGTGAGAATTTTACTTTCACATTGAGAAAGAAAAAGCTTTAACCTTATATTTCTTTCTTTTCAATTCTTTTAATTAATTTTCATCTTTTTTCCTCGAAAATAAAAAAAGTGTGGTGGATATTTATTTTGCTTATTCCGTCACAAAGCTCCAAGTCACATCAAAACAAATATATATCCCACCTATGCTAAAGGTAAGGAAAAAATAAAATTATTATCCTTAATTTATTTTTTTTAATATAAGATTCTAATAATACCTTTGATTTATAGCTAATTTAAATTTTATACTTTCCAATACATAAAAAAATAGTTAGAAACTTTTTTATTTCTAACTACTTTTCTCTATTTTCTTGTAATATCTTCTTTAACTTATTTTGAACTAACCAAAGACTTTTTTGCTTTCTATTATAAGCTACCATCCTATTTTTATTATTTCTATTCTCTTCTAATAATCTCATATATTCATTATCTGCAATTTTTAAAGCATCTTCTATAACCAAAAGTTCTTCCTTACTAAACATAAAAATCCTCCTTATGAATATGAAAATCTTTAGATATTATATCATATACATTAAGTTTATTGAATTTTTATTTTATATACTTTGATATTTCCTCTTCTCAATTTTAATATATCTACTGCTTTTCTATATTGTTATAATTTCTGTAGCCATTTTGTATACTCACTATCATTACTATTCTTTAATATGAGATCTTTTCTGCAATCTTCAAATTCTGTAGCCATATCATATATTTTATATACTAATGGCATCATTTTCTCTGACAATCCAAGCTCATCCTTCTCCTTAAATAGAGTTAAAACTTCATTTTTTAGTTCTAAGTATATTGAAGAACCATATTCCTTAGCAGCAGCTATACCAGAAAGTAGAATAAGCTTAAAGTGTGGATAATCTCTATTTTCAACTGCTATATTCAAATACCAGTTTAGTATATTTCTTTCCCCCCATAAGGAATCCTTCTTACAGTATTCATTTTTCACTAAGCTTTGGCTTAATAATTGAGCTAAGGATTGTATATATAGGCTAACTAAATTATCTTTTGGAGTTTTATAATACTCCCCACAATACACTAATTCAACTTTTAAGCTATCTATTATCTCTTTAATCATTTCATTAAATTCACTACCAAAACTTATTTTGTTTAAATTCTTGCTTATTTTAAGCTTATTATCAAACTTATCATAAATATAACTCTCTATATAAATAGAATCCTCTTCTTCTCTTATTCCGCCTGTAACCATATAATCCCCATTACGTTTAACCAATAAATCTTTTATATAATCATCTTCATATACTTTTCTTGATACTATTGGTCCCACATCTTTTATTGTAGGTATTATAACATTTAATAATAACTCTATTTCATGCTGTATTTTTTCTCCTAAATAAAATGGAAGAGCTCTTGTTAACCTTCCTATTGACTCTTCTCTTTGAATATGACCTTTACTTTCCTCTTTTATCCCTTCATTTGCATAAGCTAAAACTATAACCTTTTTGCAATCTTGAGATTTTTTAGGAAGTAACCAAGTTGGTTCTCCTAAAGAGTAATACCATAAAGGAGAATCATATGTTGGCAAAGATATAGATATTTCACCTAACTCTTCTCCAGTTGATTCCCCCTTCATTTTTTCAAATTCATTATATATATTCATAAGATAATTCTTTAAATCAGGTCTTTCTAGCTTTAAAAGTGTGCTTAAAAGTTTTTCCCCATTTTCAATATCTTTTATAACTAAATAACCTCTTAGCAAATTCATTCCTAAATCAATACCGTGAATATCTAATTTATATATGGGAGACATCATTCTAACCATAATATCTGCATATCCAGAAGCTCCCAAATCACCAGAAATCATAGAAAGGGCATACCCATTATCCTTTACTATTTCCATTATGCTCTCATATTCCTTTAATGCTTTATCTATTTCTTTATTATCTAAGTACATTTTCCCAATTAGCACCTGAGGAAACCAACTTCCACTTACCTTACTCACCTTATCTAAGACTTTAATTTCAGCTTCCTTACCTTCTTTTTCATTATAAAGAGCTTTAAGCCACATTAATCCATTAGTTTGATTAGGATCTAAATATATACCTTCCCATAAAGTATTTAACCCCTTATCTTCATGCCCTTGTCCATAATATACTTTTGCTAAGTTAGTAAGTATAGTCCCTGTCTTCCCATACTTATCTATATACTCAAGTAATACCTTCTCAGATTTATCATATTGTAATAACTTCATATATACTATAGCTAAAATAGTATATCCTCTTTCCTTTATCCTATCTATTTCTTTTAAATGTTCAGCAGACTCAACTACTTCATCTATAAATCCATCATTTATAGATGATAGTATTATATTGTATAGTGCATTATCATCATTTTTATATTTCTTTAATTGATCAGGTAATATTTTAGTTTTCCATTCACTCTTAGAGATAACTATCTTTCTTCCATAAGCATCATAGCACTCTATTGTTTCTTCTTTTATATTTTCCTCCCCTTTTACTTCTTCCTTAATAATTTTCCTCTTTTTTAACTTATCAATTATCCCCATAGTATCCTCCTATATAAATTCTCATTATTATTTTACCATTAATTGATTATATGAAAGAAGTTGGGTAGATATTTATTTTGCTTGTTCCGTCACTGCGATCTAAGTCACATCAAAACAAACATCCCCCCACTCATACTAAAGGTAATGAAAAAAAGAAACTGCCTTAACAGTTTCTCATAATTTATTATATATTACGTTCTATCTTTGAAACATTTCTGCTCTTCTTTTTTTAGCTACATAATTAGTTATTCTCATCTTTATTCTTGTAAATTCTTTAACTTTGTAAAATGCTATTACATCTCTTGTAAATAAAAGTGCATCAAATAAAAAATATTTCAAATCTTTTATATTATCATCATCAGCTTCTATAGCATTGCATTTATCAAACAGATACTCTAAATTACTCTTAAAAGATGAGAACATATTAATTACTGTTTCTTCATCTTCACTTTCAAACTCTTTTTTAGCTAAATCTTCTACATAAATAACTAACATATTATTTAAATTATTATATTCATTATATATTTCTGCTATGTTCATCTACTTCTCCTGCCTTATTATTAAACTAAAGAGGTGCTACAAGATTATCAATAATTTTGTAACACCCCTTTATTATTCTTGACCCTTATCTAAAACTTTCTTTAACTTTTCTAAACCAAGTATTAGTGCTCCTCCTAATAAAAAGAATAAAATACTAAACTCCCCAAATCCCATTGGAGCTTCAGGAATTTCTAAGGTAGTTGGTCCCATAACAACTGCATATAATGACCCAATCATTAACCCAATAATTGTATATATTACCTTCGATCTATGGTTTGCTAATAAATATCTAAGAAGCCTTATAATACTTACTATACCTGTAATTACTCCTAGCCCAAAAACTATAACTATTGGTAAATAGCTAAAATCAAATTTAATAACACTTTTTACAGCTGTCATAATTGGAGCATATATTCCAAATATTAATAATAGTGTTGAACCTGATATACCAGGTAATATCATAGCACAAATTGCTATAGCTCCAACTACAAATACATACGCTATTAACCCAATATTTAAATTGTCTAATGAAAGATTTGTACCAGTTCCACCACTTGTTGCTGGATTAAAATATGTTATCGCAGCAACTACTAAAATACCTATTACTGCAAAAATTATATTCTTGTACTTACCTACTATTTCTGACTTTTCTTCTCTAAATATTAATGGTAGAGAGAAAATTATAAACCCTAAAAATAAAGAACTTATTTTATAAATATGTGTTGTAAACACTGATGATATAAATAGCACTGCTAGTACCATACCTACAGCCCATCCGATACCTATCTTTATTAAGAACTTTAATGACTCTAATTTTTCTTCCTTATTACTTTTTGTTGAAACTAAAGAATTTAATGAATTAATAAACTTATCATAAAATCCTAATATAAATGCTATAGTACCACCTGAAACCCCTGGAACACTATCAGCTAGTGCCATACAAAAGCCTCTTATAAAATTAATAATGAACACCTTTTAATTCCTCCGTTACTACTATTTTTACATATTTTAAAATTTGTCACTAGCTTTAATTATATTGTCAAAATTTAAAAATTACAATTCATATTTGGAATCTTAAAAAAGTTTTAATATAACAAAGCTCACATTTATAATCTGCAAGCTGTGTTATTAGTTTTTATTTTATAAGTTTTTATAGTATTTTATTAACTCTTCTTTAGTTTTTATCCCCTTGGCTTGTGGTATCATTAACTCACCTTTATCTCTTCCATTAAGACGTCCATTAACTAAATATTCTTTTCCTACTAACTTTTGTCCCCATTCAATTACCTTATCAACAGTTGGAGTTTTAACATCACACAGTTCAGCAAAGGCTTTAATTATGCAAAGGCCAAACTGAATATCTTCAACAAAATATCTAGAATTTTTGTCTGGAATAAACCCTCCTTCTACCTTTACCATTGGTGAATCTATTCCTTGAAATCCTGGAGCTGTATTTATTTTTTTAGACAATTCTTCAGCTATAGATATTCCATATCTCTTCTTTATTTTTTCCATATCTTCTTCATAAAACTCATTATTATAATTTAATGAATTAAAAATTTCTGTTAATTCATCATCTAAATCTAATAATGTTTGAGAAGCTAAAGTCCCCCACTCTTCATAAAAATATGGATTTCTTGGATATACCTTTTCTCCTTCAACATAATCATTAAATAATTCATATAATCTTGATGGATGCATTGTTGGATTTGATGGTGATAATGTTATAGCTAAGTAATTATTTAAAGGTAAACATGGAATATCAATAAAGCTTGTCATAATCTCACATACCTTTTCAGAATACTTGCTTGGTATAACTCTTAACTTCATAAATTCATTTTTTTGCTTTAATAGAACACACTCACCGTACTTTTCTAATCTAATAATTGAAGGTACTCTTTGACTTCCAAAGAAAATACAACCTTTCTCTAGTAATTCATCTATTAAATATTCCTTACCTCCAAATCCTGGTATAACTCCAACTACAGTTCCTTCCTTTAAATATGGAATTATTTTTTTCAGTGTTTCTTCTATCATAAAAGATGGATATGTTATTAATACATAATCTGCATTTTTAACTGCCTCTTCATAACTTGATGTTATGGAATGTACCTTAACATTATGTCTTAAATTTTTTTCCTCTTCTACTAAAGTTATTTCTTCCTTAAAAACTTCTGGCTTAGATGTATGAAGCCATACCTTATTTCCTTCTTTCATTGATATATAAGTAGCTAAATATGTACCTATATTTCCCGATCCAACAATACAAATATTCATAAAATCATCCTTCCTAATATTGTGAATATATCTTAATAACAAATAATAATAAAAAAGGAACTCTATAAGAGCCCCTTTTTATATCATTAAAATTTTCTAATTAAAACTCCTCTAACATATCTAACAATTCATTAAATCTATGAATTGTAGCTTCAAGGGGCTCTGATGTTGTCATATCAACTCCTGCATCCTTTAAAATATCTATTGGATACTTGCTTCCACCAGCTTTTAAAAATCCTTTATATTTTTCTACTGCATTTTCTTTGCCTTCTAAAATAGCATTTGCAAATGCTGATGCTGCTGCATATCCAGTAGCATATTGATATACATAGAAGTCTGAATAGAAATGAGGTATTCTTGCCCATTCCATATCTATATCTTCATCAACTACCATATCTGGTCCAAAGTAATTAGCATTTAACTCATGCCATTTTGCTGAATAATCTGCAGCTGTTAAAGCTTCCCCTGCATTTAATGCATTATGTGTATATAGTTCAAATTCTGCAAACATTAATTGTCTAAATACAGTAGTTCTAATTTGTTCTAATTCTTGGTTTATTAAATAAAGCTTCTTTTTCTTGTCTTGTTCTTTTTCAATTAAATAATGAATTAGAAGTGCTTCATTTGTTGTTGATGCAACTTCTGCACAGAATAAAGTATACCCGGCATAGTAATATGGTTGAGTTTTTCTTGAATAATATGAATGTAATGAGTGTCCCATTTCATGTACAAGAGTTGAAACATCATTTAATTCGTTATGGTAATTTAGTAGTACATATGGCATGGTGTCATATCCACCCCAAGAATAAGCTCCACCTCTTTTACCCTTATTTTCATATTTATCAATCCAACCACTATTAATACCTTCATTAAATAGATTTAAATATTCTTCTCCAAGTGGTTTAAGACCTTCATTAGCAAGCTTAACACCTTCATCAAATGATATCTTCTCTTTCTCTACTTCAATTATTGGTACATATAAATCATACATATGCATTTGTTCTAAACCTAAAAGTTTTTTCTTTATCTTTACATATCTATGAAGAGAACTTAAATTATCATTAATAGTCTTAATTGCATTCTCATAAACTGACACTGGAATATCATTAGGAGAAAGTGATGCTTCAATTGGTGATTCATACTTTCTTACCCTTGCACTAAAGTTAAAACTCTTAACTGATGAAGTTAATGTAGTAGCTAACGTGTTATCAAACTTCTTATATTCACCAAACAATCTTTTAAATGCAGCTTCTCTAACACTTCTATCCTTACTCTTTATAAAACTTGAGTAATTTCCTTCTGTAAGCTCTACTTCATCTCCATCTTCATCCTTTATGTTTCCAAAAGTCATATCTGCATTAGTAAGCATATTATGTATGCTTGATGGTGCATCTAAACAATCAGATGCTAATGCAAGTAATTCTTCCATTTCCTTAGTTAATATATGTGGCTTTTCCTTTAAAATATCCATTAACATAAACTCATAAATCTTGAATCTTTCATCATTCTTTATAAGATCTTTAATAAATTCATCTGGTAATGCAAGTATCTCTGGCACAAAGAAAGCTCCATAACTTGCAAACTCAGCCATAAAAGCATCAATTTTATTCATATATGATTGATACTTTTGGTTTGAAGTATCTTCATCTGATTTCATATGGGCATAAACATATAATGTTTCTCCAAGTCTTGATACTTTTTCATTTAGCTCTAGATATTTAAGAATTTCTTCTTTATCATTTAATTTTCCAGCAAACTCTCTTAGCTTTGGACTTTCCTTCTTTAAGATATTAAAATCCTTTTCCCAAGCATCCTCATTTGCATAAATTTTTTCTAATTTCCACTTATCTTCTAAGTTTATCTCTTCTCTTTTCTTTACAACTTTATTATCTTCCATATTTTCGCCTTAAATTAAAGGCTCCCTCCCTTCATATATTACCTTTTATATGTATTCTTCTTCCTTGCCTTCTATGGCTAAAAATACTTTTTCCATTTCTTCATTGATTAATTCTACAACTTTATCTAATACATCCTTCATTTCTAAATGTTCTTCCTTATAAGGGAACTTAAGAATAAACGTTGGATTATATTCATCTAATTCCTCTTCTATTCTAAAACCTTCTTCTTCAAATCTTTTTATATTAAAAAGATCATATATTGCTGAGTATTCCCATTCCTCAACATCTTTATTTGTATCAAAATATAAATTTACCTCATTATCTAGAACAAATAGCTTTTTAACATATAAAGCACCTTCATTAACTTCAAAGCTTCCAAGCTCTTTAGTTATAAATCCTGTTTCCTTGTCTTTCTCCATTAAAACTAAACTTGAAAAATCCATATAATTTCTTCCTTTCAATTTTGCTTACATTATATTATCTTCCTTTATTATAGAGTTTATTAGTCAAATTAGGCAATAGTACCAATAAAAATATGATAAAAATCCAACTTTTTTAAAAGATACTCAAAATAATTGTTAAATATTGAAAAAAATTTCTTATTTCATCATTTGTAAAAATATGGTAATATCTTCTTATCCAACAATTAGGAGGGTTATTTATGGAAAGACAACAAAAAGCAAGAAAAAATAATATATCAAGAGTAGCTAGATTAAAAAAACAAAGAAGAAAAAGAAGAATATCCTTATTAATATGTGGTGTATTAGTTATTGGAGTTGGATTCTTTATAGGTTATAAACTTTACATAAAAAATAAATGTAAAGACCTTGGATATGCCGTTGAACACTATCTTACTTCAAAGAAAGCAGATGACGGACTGCTGAGAGTACAAAATATGACTTTGGTTTTCTCTGATGATACTACAGCAATAGTCAAAGCTTATGGTCTTTCAAAAGAAGAACCACATGAAAAAAGTGCTGTTGAAGGTATGTTTAGGAAGGACTCTCTAGATTCTTGGGATTTAGAGAGCACAACCCCATTAAATACTCTTAGTTAGTATTTGCAAATAGTTCGCAAATAGGTGTATAATAGGGTTAGTTAATCCAATTTATGCGTATTTATAGACCAATAATGCATAATATATAGCATATTGGTCTATTATTTTGTTAAGAAAGGATATTATGGGAGCTGATAACTTGATAAAAATTAATAATTTGAGTTTTGCTTACAACAAGAATACTCCTCCGTTATTAAAGAATGTAAACCTAGATATTCCTAAAGGTGTATATCTTTCTATAGTAGGAGAAAACGGGAGCTGCAAAACTACACTAATAAAACTAATACTAGGACTACTAACCCCTATATCTGGGTCAATAACTGTAGATACAGATAATATTGCATATGTACCTCAAAGATTAGATGGATTTAATTCACAATTTCCCATTTCAATTTATGAAATATTAAAAATACACGCAAAATCATTAAAACTAGATCCTAAATCATCTTCTATTGATGTTTTAGAAAAGGTTAATATGCTAAAGTTTAAGGAAAACTTAATTGGTAACCTATCAGGTGGACAACAGCAAAGAGTTTTTATAGCAAGAGCTCTTATAGGTAATCCAGATTTAATAATCTTAGATGAGCCTTCTACAGGTGTTGATGTTAAAAATCAACAAGAAATCTACTCTCTTTTAAGTAAAATAAATAAAGAACAAGGGAAAACTATAATTTCAATTGAACATAATATGGACATAGCTTTAAAATATTCTACACATATATTAACAATAAACAATGGAAAGTTAACCCTTCAATCTAATAAAGATTTTAGGGAAAACTATACACTTCCGGGGGCTTAATTATGTTTGAATTTGATTTCATGAGAAATGCCTTTATGGCGGGAGTAGTTGTTTCAGTTTTATGTCCAATCATAGGTTTATTTATAGTACTTAGACGTAATTCAATGATAGGTGACACCCTATCACATTCATCCTTTGCTGGAGTTGCTATTGGGCTAGTTTTTGGCGTAAATCCAATTATATCAGCATTTTTATTCACTACTATTTGTGCAGTTATAATTGAATTCCTAAGAGGATATTATAAAAAATATGCTGAACTAGTTATGTCAATAGTCTTAACCTTAAGTTTAGGTATAGCAATAATTTTAATTAGCACAGGAAAAGCAAATGCTAATGTTAATTCATATTTATTTGGTAGTATACTAACTGTTTCAAAAAGTGATTTACTTATTATAGCTACAGCCGGTATTATTTGTCTATTAATACTTAGAGTGATTTATAATAAACTTATTTACATTACCTTTGATGAAGAAGGTGCAAAAACTGCTGGTATTAACGTTAAGTTTATTAATTACTTATTTACTATTCTAGTAGGTGCAACAATTTCTCTTTCCATAAGAATAATGGGGATATTAGTTATTTCATCAATTATTGTTGTGCCAGTTGCTACATCTATGCAGCTAAAAAAGAATTTTAATAAAACTTTAACTCTATCAGTATTATTTGGATTAATTGATATTCTACTTGGATTATTTTTATCCTATCATTTTGATAGTGCACCTGGAGGTACTATTGCATTAACATCAGTAATAGTTTTAGTAATTACCTTAATACTAAAAAGAAATGATAATTAAAAAATAAGGCTACTTTGAAGTAGTCTTTTTCTATTCCAATTTATGTAAACATATGTTATATTCTTATTGAGGTGAATATATATGAATGACTACTTTAACGAAGACTTTTTAACAGATCAAGAAGTAAAAAAATCCAAGAAAAAAATTCTTATTGGTACACTAGTATCTTTATGTATATTAATATCACTTATCATATTTGCATTATATGAATTAATATCAACTACCTCTAAAATGTTTCCTCAAAATGAAGAGTTATTATCAGAATCCTTTTCCCCTGATAATAAATATAAAGTTGAGGCCTATTTAGTTGATAATGGAGCTACAACAGATTTTAGTGTAAAGTGTATTTTATTTGTAGATAATAAAAAATCTAAAACTATATATAGTGATTATCATATTAGAGATGCTAATATAGAATGGATTGATAATGATACAGTTTCTATAAACTCTCATATAATCGACTTACCTGACGGAAAATATGATTGGACCATTGATAAAACAGGAACTAATTAACAGTTTCTGTTTTTTTTAATTCGCTATATTTTTTTAACATGAAATTGTATTAATACCTTTTATTTCTATTAACTAGAATTTTATATTTTGCTATACAACAAAAGAAACCGCCTTTGCGGTTTCATACTTACTTATGCCTTTTACATTCCTCGCATACACCTTTCATAATTAAGTTATGCTCTGTTAATGTAAATCCTGTTTCGCTTTGAACTAACTCTTCTATTTGTTTCATAGGACATGGAACTTCAATCTCTTTATGACAAACACTACATTGAAGTAAATGCTTATGTTCATCTCCTTTAATTCTATATGAAAATCTTCCATTATTTAATGAAAACTTGTCTATAATTCCCTTTTCCTCAAAAGCTTCTACCCCTCTATAAACAGTACTTAAGTTAATATCTACACCAAATTTCTTACATTCTTCTAATATATTTTCTACACTTAAGCTTCTATCTGCCTCATATAAAACTTTTAAAATTGCTATTCTACCTTTAGTAACCTTTAGTTCCTTACTCTTTAAAAAGCCATCAAAATTCATCATCTCACCTACGATTCAAGAATAATTAGTATATTTATTATATTATATCATATGAATATATTTTTTTATTTAAAAAAATATCATCTTTATAGCAAATAATATTAATGCTATACCACCTAAGAAGTTTGCATACTTTGAAATAAAGCTTATTTTTCTTAAATATCTACATGAGAAAAATGCAATTGTACAAAAAAATAATGTTATTAATCCAATAAGAACAGAGTCTATAAGTAGTACAAGCAAGCTTCCTAACTGATGGAATGTAGTAAAACCAATTATCAAAGCGTCAATACTTACCGAAATACCAAGTATCACTACCATACTATTTTTTACCAAAAGAGAATTTTCCTTTTCTTTAACTCCATCCATTATCATTAGTATACCAATAGCACCTACAATAATTCCTCCAAGTACAGAAGGAATAGGCAATATATATGTATCAAAATAATATCCCATTCCTCCTCCTATCAAAGTGAATAAAAATTGAAAAAAACCAAAAGACAATATATATCCTATTTTCTTTTTCCTAGTTATTATTGAGTTAACTCCTATTCCTATACTAATACCAAAGGCATCCATAGCTAAAGCTATTCCTATTACAAAAACTCCAAAAACACTCATTTCTTCAACTCCATAATTTTATCTATACATTCTATAAATAGTTTCACACATAACTTATTATGCAAAAAATTTTAAAAAGTCTTTATTATTACTACTTTTTATTGTATAGTATTAAATAGAGTAGATGTTTTATCAAATAGTATATCACATTTAAAGGTATTAGTATAAATTTATAGATATAAGGAGAGTTAATATGCCAAATTGTATTATAGCCCAATCAGGTGGACCTACCTCTGTAATTAATTCTAGTGTTGTTGGATTAATTAGAGCTAACGAAGAATTCAAGATATTCGATAAAGTTTATGGTGGATTAAACGGAATTGAAGGAATTTTAAATAAAAACATTATTGATTTATCCCAAATATCTTCTGAAGATATAGATACATTTAGACTTACTCCATCTTCTGGATTAGGTTCTTGTAGATATAAGATGAAAAACATAGAGGAATCTACTGAGGAATACGACAGACTTTTAGATATTTTAAAGAGTTTAGATATAAAAGCCTTTTTTTATGTTGGCGGAAATGATTCTATGGATACTACAGCTAAACTTGGAAAATACGCTAAAGAAAATGGACTAGATATAAACTTTATAGGTATTCCTAAAACAATAGATAATGATTTAATGTATACCGACCATACTCCTGGATTTGGTAGTGCAGCAAACTTTATTTCTACAGCTGTTTTAGAAACATATTTAGATTCTTCTGTATACATAAATAATGGTATATTTATAGTTGAAACTATGGGTAGAGATACTGGATGGCTAGCAGCTTCTGCTTGTACAGCTAGATATAACGGTAAACCTGTAGCAGATTTTATTTATCTTCCAGAAAAAGCTTTTAATGTTGAAGACTTCTTATGTGATGTAAGAGCGAAGTTTAAGGAACAAAATCAAGTATTTATAGTTGCTTCTGAAGGTCTAAAAACAGAGGATGGAAGATTTTTATCAGAAATGAACGTAATTTCTCAAGATAATTTTGGTCACTCTCAACTTGGTGGAGTTGGACAACACTTAAGACAATTAATACTTGATGCTGGAATAACAACAAGAGTTAAAGCTTTAGAATTAGGAGTTCTACAAAGATGTGCAATGCACTGTGCATCTCAAATAGATATTGATGAAGCATTTAATGCTGGATATGAAGCTTTAAAATATGCTGCTGATGGACATAATGGGTACATGGTAGCAATAAAGAGAGAAAGCAATTCTCCTTACTCAACTTCATTCTTTTTAGTAGAAGCAAATAAAATAGCTAACAATGTTAAATACTTCCCTAAAGAATGGATAAATGAAAAAGGTAATGGAGTAACAGAAGAAGCTTATGAGTACTTTATGCCTTTATTAAATGGTGTTCCTACTTTATACAGAACTAACAATGTTCCACAGTATAAAGTTTTTACTAAATAAATACCACATATAATTTGAAGAGGATTTATCAATCCTCTTCTTCTTTTTCTTTATAAATATATAAAAACACCGGCAAGTAATATGCCGAAATTATAGCCCATATAATTTGAATACATAATTTAATTATACTTTTTAAGGGGAGTATCCAAAAGATTACAGAAATCATCAAAAAAAAGCTTAGAGTTACAAATTTACTTAAATCTGTAGCCACTAGTTTCCTACCACAGTTAGGACATATGATCTCATTAACTTTTTCTTGTTCTAATATCTGGGTGATACTAATATCATACGAACACCTCTCACATTTCCTTGTCATAACCCTCCCCCAAAAAAGTTTTAGTTTCTATTTTTTCATAGAAATATCTTCTACTGCATTTAGAAAATAATCAACTTCACTAATATCATTATATATTCCAAAACTTGCTCTTATCATTCCTGGCATTCCTTTATTATTCATTAACATCAAAGTATCTTTTTCACTTATATTCATTAGTCTTCTACAATAAGGATGCGCACAGAACCAACCTTGTCTTACTGATATACCATAATGTTTTGCTAGTTTCTCTGCAACCTTTTGATGATATATGGAATCTATATTAAATACCCCAATACCCAGTCGATCTTCCCTATTTACTATATCCCCATAGGTCTTAACTCTTGGTATAGAGCACAATCCACATATCAACTTATCTCTTAGCTGAATTTCATGATTCTTTATATTATCAAAACCAATTTTATCAAGTTCTTCTAACGCTTTTGTAATTGCTACTACTCCAAAATAATTTGGAGACCCTGCTTCATCTTTTTCTGGGGGAGATAAATATTCTATAGAATTATCTAATACTATATTTACAGTCCCTCCGCCTTCATTATCTGGAACTTTTTCTTCAAACTCATCCTTCAATCCAACAATTACACCAGAACCAAATGGTGCATATAATTTATGACCTGAAAAAACTAAAAAATCGATACTTTCATCTTTCTCTTTTCCACTCATATCCACCCTAATATGAGGAACTAATTGTGCTCCATCAACTATTATTTTTGCTTTATATTTATGGACAATTTGTGCAATTTTATGAATATCATTTATATATCCTGTTACGTTTGAAGCTCCAGTTACTGTAACATACTTTACTCTACCCTTATATTTTATAAGCTTTTCTTCTAACTCATTAATTTTCAACCTACCACGTTCATCTACTTCAATGTAGTCTACCTTACACTGTCTTCTCCATGGTAAATCGTTAGAGTGATGCTCCATTCTTGTAGATATAACAACATCATTTTTATCTTTAATTAAAACTCTTGCCAAAGTATTAATACCATCTGTTGCATTACTTACATATATTACCGTATACCTTTCTTTATCTTTTATATTAAAAAAATCCAATAGGTATTCTCTAGTTTTGCTATATATCCTAGTTGTAACCTCAGCTTTTTGTCCTGCACCTCTGCCTATGGACCCATAATACTCACTTAAATTAATAATAGAATCTAAAACACATTTAAATGGCGGAGTTGTCGCTGCATTATCAAAATTTACCGCCCTAATCTTAACCCCTCCTAAGATTTCCACCTTAGCGTCTACTCCCATTAATATATCATGAAAGTTAACCACTTTTTCATTCATATGCATCTCCTCCACTATATCTTATTCAAAAATCTATATTTAGGTTCTCTGTTCTATGAAAGGTTACAAACTCATAATATTTAAGGTAACAAGTGACTTTTTAAGTCATATAATTATATTAAACATTCTTTTGGAGGTAAGAAATGAAACCTGATGAAAAATATATGCCATCCAGTTATAGAAAATCAGACGATGACCTAAACTTTATACCTTTTACTTCACCTTCCCCACTAATTGGATGGACTCCTCAGAATTTGTTTGATGGCTCATCAGTTAATAATATTCCTAATAGTATGATTATGACACCTCAAATGAATTCTCAGTTAAATCTTCCTAAATTGGGAGTTAATCCAAACATGAACCAGCAAACACAGCAACCTAATTTATATCCTAATCAGAATAATATGGGATATAATACTCCTATTAACACATGGCAATTACCTAGTCAAGCAATAGATACCAATCCTAGCAGCATGGGCTATGGTGAACCACTATCTGCTAACTTCAATGCTAATAATACTTACAATCCAAATATTCCTAGTAATCAAGGAATTAATACTAATCCAAGTAGCATGGGCTATGGTGAACCACTATCTGCTAATTACAACAATAATCAATCTAAAAACAATACCAATACTCCTAGTAACCAAGGAATTAATACTAACCCAAGTGGCATGGGCTATAATAATCCACCATATAATAGCACTGACAACAGTACTATGAATAATACAAACACATCAAATCAAGGTACTAGTACTAATAGCTATGCTGGTGGATTACCTTCTTCAAACTATAATGCTAATAATATGAACACCATGAATTCACAAAGTCAAGGTACTGGTACTAACCCAAGTTATACTAATAATTCAGGCTATACACCAAATCTTATTAATAGCCCTAACTCTCCTCAAAACAAGGATTTAAGTATTCAGTATCCTAGTGATACTAGTTCAGATACTTTGTATTCTTACAATAACGCAAACCTAAATACTACTAATACATCAAATACTACACCTAATACATCTACTAATAATATTAATAACAATACCACCACTAACGCTAACGTTAAAAATCCAGCTGAGTTACTAAGAAGCTTAAATTTAGACGTTGATGAAGATATTGATTTAATTAGATGTTGTAAAGATGATGATATTAATAAGCTATATAAAGAAATTGAAAATGACTGTCCAGGAATATTATCTTTACTTGAAGCCTATAATATTCCCTCACCAATAGCTAAATTAATAGTAAGACGTATTATAAAAATAACAATGCGTTATTGTAAAAAGTAGGTGAAAGGTTATGATTATGTTTAATGAATTTCTTCCTAGAATAACCTCTACAATTAGATTGTTGCACGCTGCACCTGGTGCAAATAATATTGATATTTATAGCAATGGTAACCCAATTGCTATGAATATAGGTTTCAGCAATATAACTCAATATTACAATATTAATCCTGGAAATAACGAAATTCAAATATATAAAGCAGGTACCTATGACAATCCTATATATACTGAAACCATAGATATAGAGCCTAATTCAACATCAACACTTTGCGTTGTATTACTCGAAAGTACATTGCAATTATTAAAACTAAAAGATGGTACTCCAACAAGTTCGGCTAATGAATCTTATTTAAGGTTCATTAATTTATCACCTGATTCACCTCTACTAACATTATCTTTACCAAATGGTGATACTCTATTCAATGGTGTTGAATATTTAGAGACAACAGGATATTATCTACTATCTCCTGGCATATATAATCTTAAAGTTGAAGCTACTGATGCTACAGTATTAAGTAAATTTATAAGTGAAATCACATTAACAGGTGGTTTCTTTCATACCTTATTTATAATAGGATTATTTGATGGTACTCCAAGAATTGGTTCTTTATTTAAACAGGATGGTACTAAAAAATAGCAAAAAAAGAAGTTCGCTTTGCGAACTTCTTTTTTACTAATCCTCCCCAAATATTAAGCTCTTAAGCCATGCAAAAAAGCCCTTCTTTTCTTCCTTAACTTCCTTTTTTTCTTCTTTTGCTTTATCTTCTATCTTTACTTCATCTGTCTTCATAATGAACTTAACACTTCCATCCATCTCTTCTCCCTTACCTGTAAATGAAGAAAATTCTTTTGAAGCTTTAACCAATTCATCCTTTGCTGCAATTACATCATCTATTGAAGATATAGTATTATTACCTTCTGTATATAACTTATTTATTCCATCATCATGGAAAGTCTTCATTCCATCACTTAATTCTTTACTTCCTGTAGATAATTCACTTATTCCTTTTTCTAGTGATGGTAGTGCAGAAATTAAATTTCTTGCTTGAAATACATTACCACTCCTTAATGCATCATTAGTAATTCTTAATATATCCTCACTATTTTTTAAATCATTTTGCATAGACATTAATTGTGAAGATAAGCTTCTAATTTTTTCAACATCGCTAGGCTTTGTATCTTTTAATAGTCCCTCTAATTCTGAAATCAATTCACTAGAGCTTTCTATATCAGCTTTAAACTTAACCAGATTATTTTTTAATTCAGTATTATTACTTAATCCACTTACTAATGCAGTTATATTTTCAATATTAGACTTATTGGTTTCCAAATCCTTTGCTAAATTATTTATATTATTTAATGTTTCTCCTATTGCAGACAAATCTTCATCCGATAAGCTCATTATTCCCTCCCCGAAGGACTTAATTAGTCCTTGAGTTGTTGGGTCATTAATATCATTAAAGAATTTACCTAGAGCATTAACATTCTCTTGATTTGAAAGTACATTACTTGCAGTATCTATTAATGGTTTCATATTCTCCATAGACTTTACTCCCTGAACAAGAGACGGTAGTGTTGAATTATATTCATTAATTTTTGCCCCATCTTGTGCTAAAGCATTAGAACTTACAGAAGATATATTTAAACTATCAATATAGTTAATTAATGATTTTGCAGCTTCTGTACTACTTTGAGAATATACAGCATTAATCATATACTTTAATTCCTCTTTCTTTTGGGCAAATCCTGTTTCTCCACCTTGTGATGCAGCGGCTGCTAGCTGAGCTTTTAGGATCATATAAGATGATGCATATGCTGTCATATCTCCTTGCAAGCTTTCTAATTTGCTAGAACTATCTATAAGTGATGATGCTGTTTTTAAATTCTTATTTAACCCATAAAGGTAATTTGATGTTCCACCTGCGCTCTTTATCTCTCTACTTATCTCTTCTATAATAGGAGATGTAGCTGTTTTAGCAACATTAACATCTACTAGTAATCCTTGTACAGCCTTTATATTTGTAGGATTTACTTGAGATAAAAGTTGTTGTAACTTTATCTTTGTAGTTTTGTCAATGCTATCATATCCATCTTTTGTCTTAATTATATCTGACATTAATCTAGTAAAATTATTATCCTTTTCTAAATCTTCTATCATATTTAAAGTGGATGATAATAGTTCCTTATTCTCTTTAGTTGCAAGCCTTTGATAGTCTTCCATTAAGGTCATAGCTTTATTAACATTTTCAGCATCTAACATAGAAATCAACACATTTGCTTGATGAAAATCTATATCTTTAGCAAAATATGCATCCTTTATTAATTTTCTAGCTCTTTCAGTCTTATCTTCATTAGTTATTAAAGACATCTTCTCTTGTAAGCTTTGAGTTTTCAACAAATTACTAGCTGAAATAAGTTTTGTCTTTGCTAGGTCTATTCCATCTTTTAACTTTCCAGTTCCATCTAATAACTTATCACTACCATCCTTTAATTGATTCAAGGAATCTTTTAACTCATCAATAGAGTTAGCCTTGTCTAGTGCGCTTAAATCTGGTAGTTCAGGTGTTGCAGTTATCATTATTGGACCCATTTCAAAATTATCTACATCTGCTTCTACAACTAATTTATCCTTTAAGTCTACTCCAATATCTAGATTATCTATTCCTAGACTTTCTTGTAAACCTGGAAATGCAACAAAGCCAATTATATTATTATTTCCTTCAGAAATTGTTACACCACCATCACTTTTAACATTCTTAAACTTATCTACTGGCAATATAATAGAAGATGCTGTTGTAAAAGGTGTATATATCTTTCTAGTTTTACCATTTATGCTTGTCTCTTTATAAATCTTATTCTTTATTTCTAGTTCAATTTTAACCCTACCTGTTTTTCCTGCTAAATCTTCTGCTTTAATTTCTTCTCCATCTAATGAATACTTTATACTTACATCTAAAGGTAACTCTTTGTCAGTTTTTCCTTGATAATATATATCACTGCCCTCTACCTTCCAAGTTAAATTTTCACCATCTTTAACTGGTTCATCATCAGTCTTTACATTTTTTATATCACTTAAAGAAGATTTATCTTTAACTTCTAAATTTGACTCGCTTGAATGTATCCAATTAGATACTGTACTCTTTTCTAATTTTCCATCTGAACTTAAATTTACAAATACAGACTCATCCTTTTTTATTTCTACTGCTGGTACTACTGTTGTACTCATTATTGTTGCTGCCACTACTAATGCAACAACCTTCTTAGACATTGCTTTTCTCATATTTAATTCCTCCCTACATAGCAACTTTCTTTGGCTCTATAGAGTCAAGTTTATTAATTTTCCAACCTTTTGTTGTCTTATTAATAATGCCTTCACTTACTAATAACAGTGCAGGTAAAACAAATATTATAACCATCATACTAATAATTGCTCCCCTAGCCATTAAGAAGCATAAGCTCTTAATTAATGCCATATCAGATACTAATGCTACACCACCTGTAGCTCCAAAAAATGTTAATCCACTTGTTACTATAGACTTCGCTGACTCTTGGACTGCTATTCTCATTGCTTCTTTCTTTTCATATCCATTTCTGATTTCTTCCCTAAATCTAGAAGTTAATAAAATAGCATAGTCAACTGTAGCCCCTAATTGAATAGTTCCTATTACTATACTGGCTACAAATGGAATAACTGTTCCTGTGTAGTATGGAATACCCATATTTATAAATATTGCAAATTCTATTGCAGAAACTAGTAAAACTGGTATTGACACTGATTTAAATACAATTAAAATAATTACAAATATAGCTGCTATAGATGCAACTGATACATTCTTAAAATCTTGATCTGCAATTGTAGTTAAATCTTTAGTTAATGCACCTTCTCCTGTTACCATTGCATCTTTATCATAGCTCTTAACTATATCTGTCATCTCTATAATTTGATTGTTAAGTTCGTCTGATGCAGATTTATACTCTGAATTAACTAACAAAAGATTATATCCACCTTGTTTAAATATTTCTTTTATATCTCTTGGAATAAAATCTTCTGGAACATTAGGTCCAATAAATTTATCATAGGATAATACTGTAGTTACACCTTCTAAATTTTCTATTCTATCTGTCATCTCTTTCATCTTATAACTCTTAATATCATCTTTAACTATTATAAAATGTGTAGATGTCATATTAAAATTATCCTTCATCTTGTTAAGAGCAACTATTGAAGACATATCAGGTTTTAATGTTTCATCTAGGTTATAATATACCTTTGCATTTGCTTGTCCAAAAAATGCTGGAAGCATTATTACAAGAAATGCTACTATAAATGCTTTATAATGCTTTGTTACTAAGGTTGATACCTTTTTAAACTCTGGAATTATTGTTTTATGCTTGAATTTATGAATTGCTTTATCGAAAACCAAAACAAATGCAGGTAATATTGTAATTGCACATATTACACCAATTACAACCCCTTTTGCCATAACAAGACCTATATCTTTACCCAATGCTAAGTCCATTGTACAAAGAGCTAAGAATCCAGCTATTGTTGTAAGGGAACTTCCTGATATAGAAGTCATTGTTGCTTTTATAGCTTGAGTCATGGCCTCCTCTTTAGTACTCCACTTACCTCTTTCTTCATCATATCTATGCATCAAGAATATAGAGTAATCCATAGTTACCCCTAATTGAAGTACTGCTGCTAGTGCTTTAGTTATATAAGATATTTCACCTAGAAATAGGTTAGTGCCTAAATTATATACAATACCTATCCCTATTGAAACTAAGAATATAATTGGTACAACTGTAGATTCCATTGAAATTAATAAAACTACAATTGATAATGCCACTGCAATTAAAACGTAAAATGGAGCTTCATGTTCGGCAAGCTCTTTTGTATCCTCCATAATTGCAGACATTCCACTAAGAAAACATTGCTTATTTAATATTTTCTTTACTTTAGAAATACCATTTATAGTTGAATCGGATCCTGGTGCCCCATCAAATTTTATAACAAACATTGTTGAATCTTCATTATAAAGTTGATTTTTTATCTCATCAGGTAAAATATCCTTAGGGATACTTTCATCTAACACATCTGTTAAGCCTAACGTTGTAGTAACACCATCCACCTCTTCAATTTTATCTTTTAAAATGTTAATATCTTTATTCTCCATTCCTTCTACTATTACAATACCTATTGACGCATCGGAATAAGTTTTGTCCAAGATGTCCTCTCCCTTTGTTGAATCTAAGTTCTGAGGTAAATAACTTAATAAGTCATAATTTACTCTTGTATTTATGAAACCTATCACTGATGGGATTAATAAAAGTAATGAAACTACTATGACTGATTTAGCATGATCTGCAATAAACTTACTAATTCTATTCACCCTTAACATCCCCTTTGTTTTTAGTAACTTATCATAGCTAAAACTTTCTTAAAGAGAATTGGCTTAATTTCATCTATAGTTGTAGGTTCTTCTAAAATTATAGAGCTATAACAAACACTACCTACTAACTCAAATATCATGAACAATGTCAATTCCGCTTCATCTAAATTCATATTTTTTTCAACTAGATTTCCTATAAAGATTTCTACTATCCCCTCCATTTCCTTATATTGCTCTGGATTTCTTAATGCTCTTCTGAATAGTCCCCAGGAGAAATTTTTATTAATTAGCTTTAGCATAAGTTTATTTTCTTTAAAGTAATTAATAACATAGTCAATAAAAAATAATGTTCTGTCTTCAAACCTATCTAATTTTTGTTCTTCAGTTTTTTCTACTGCTTCTTTTATAACTTGAGAACTTTTTTGAAGTATAAGCCTATTGATTATGTCATACTTATCTTTAAAGTATAGATAAAATGTTCCTTTTGCTACCCCAGCTCTCTTAACTATGTCATCTATTGCTGTATTCTGTGTGCCTTTTGTAGTAAACAGTTCATATGCAGCAGAAAATAGTTCTGTTTCTTTTTTTCTTTTCTTTTCCCCTACTTTACTGCTTCCACTTTTATCCCTCGTCATTTCTTCCTCCTTTATGACTATCAGTCATTTTATATTTCTATTATATTCCTTTCTGACTAATAGTCAATTTATATTTTACTATATTTTCTTTTTGTTTAAAAAGTTTGCTTTTTGTTTAAAATTGCTATGATTTAAGTTCAATAGTATAATTAATTAGGATGTTAAGGTTAATTAATTTACTTATGTAAACTTTATTATTCTATACTAGTTTACCCAATATAATTCCGGAGGAAAAGGTTATGATTGTTTTAAGTTGTAAAAATATTAGCAAAAGCTATGGAATAGATGAAATATTAAAGGATGTTACTCTATCAATTAATGAAGGGGATAGGGTTGGTATCATTGGTGCAAATGGAGAGGGTAAATCTACTCTATTTAAAATTCTTTCTAAACAACTATCATTTGATGATGGTGAAATATTTATAGATAAGAATAAAACTTTAGGTTACTTAGCTCAACACCTAGATTTAGATACAAAAAATACAATATATAATGAAATGCTTTTAGTTTTCTCTGACTTAATAAGATTAGAAGAAAAACTTCTAGATTTAGAAAACAAAATGAATGAGCCCTATGATGAAAGCAAAGCAGATTATCATAACAAGATAATTAATGACTATAATACTTCACAAGAACTATACTCACATAGGGGTGGCTATACTTACAAAGGAGAAATAAATAAGGTATTAAAAGGTTTAGGTTTCTCTGAAGAAGACTTTGATAAAGAAATTTCAAAGTTAAGTGGCGGTCAAAAAACCAGAGTTGCATTATGTAAATTATTATTACTTTCACCAGATATATTACTTTTAGATGAGCCTACTAACCACTTAGATTTAGAAGCAATTGAATGGCTTGAAGAGTATTTAAAATCTTATAAAGGTACTATTTTAGTTATTTCCCATGATAGATTTTTCCTTGATTCTGTAACTAATAGAACTTTCCAAGTAATTAATGGTCATGTTAACTGCTACAATGCTTCTTATACAAAGTTTTTAGAACTTAGAGAAAAAGATTATGAATCACAGCTAAAGGCATATAATCTTCAACAAGCTGAAATAAAAAGACAAGAAGCAATAATTGAGAAGTTTAGATCTTTTAATAGAGAAAAGAGTATTAGAGCTGCTGAAAGTAGAGAAAAAGCCCTCGATAGAATGGAGAAAATAGATGCTCCAGATGAAGAAAAGGGACCAGCAAAAATTAAATTTGAAACCTCAGTTAAAAGTGGATATGATGTTTTACATGCTGAAAATTTAAGTAAGAGTTTTGGTGATAAACATTTATTCTCTAATCTTTCTTTAGATTTAAAGAGAGGAGAAAAAATCGCCTTAATTGGTGAAAATGGTAGAGGTAAGACTACTTTCTTCAACATTCTTATGGATAAAATAAAACCAGATAGCGGTGTTAAAGTATTAGGCACTAACGTAAACATAGGATATTATGATCAAGAACAATCTAACTTATGTGAAGATAAAACTATAATTGATGAAGTATGGGATGACTTCCCTGAATTAACAACATCACAAGTTAGAGGGGCATTAGCAACCTTCCTATTTACTGGTGAGGATGTATTTAAAACTATTAATAAACTTAGCGGTGGTGAGAAATGTAGAATCAACTTGCTTAAGTTAATGCTTTCAAGATCCAACTTATTATTACTAGATGAACCTACTAACCATCTAGATATTTTATCTAGAGAGGCTTTAGAAGAAGCTATATTAAGCTATGATGGTACATTAATAGTAATTTCCCATGATAGATATTTCTTAAATAAAGTTATAAACAGAATTGTGGAACTTCAAGAAGAAGGAACTACTGAATATTTAGGAAACTATAGTTACTATGTTGAAAAGAAGCTTAATCCATTAAGATTTGAAGCTTATGAAGAACTAGCAAATGGTAAAACTAAAACTCAACTAAAAGAAGAAAAAAGGAAAAAACGCGAAATAGAAAAAGAAGAAAAGGCAAAGAAACTACAAATTAAAAAGTTAGAAGATGCAATAAGTAAAAATGAAGAATTACTTCTAGCCCTTCAAGAAGATTTATGTAAAGAAGAAATATACTCTAATCCTTCAGAAAGTGAAAGAGTAAATAAAGAAATAAAAATCCTTGAAGAAAAAATAGAAGACCTTTATATTAAATGGGAAGAAGTTAATTAATAAAAAAGATAATATAGATAATAAAGATTAAAAGAGAAATTGCCTACTGCAATTTCTCTTTTAATATAAAAAACTCTGCAAATGCAGAGTTTTGTCCTCAAACTTATTATCTATCTTATCCTATTTATCTTTATTATAATTACTTAGATCCTGTACTTCCAAATCCGCCACGATCAGAATTTCCAAAGGACTCTACTTCATCAAACTCTATCTCAGGCATTACTTCCATTATTCTAAACTGTGCTATTTTATCCCCTTTTCTTATCCAAGTACCCTTTACTTCTACTCCATCTATAAGCTCTATATTTTTTCCTTCTAAACAATAAACAGGCATGTGCCATTGATCATTATCACCTATATATGTATCATCAACTACCCCTACTGAATTAGTTTGAATTATTCCCCAAGTTTTAAATGTTGAACTTCTTGGAGCAAGATGTGCTTCCCACCCTCTTGGTAATTCTAATGCAAACCCTAATGGAATCATAGCTCTTTCATTAACTTTTACGAATACATCCTTATTAGCGTACACATCAATCCAGTTACCTTTTGCTATTTTTTTTAACTTAGTTGCCTCTTCAAAATACTTTATTCTTATTTTCATAATTTCTCTTTCATTCCTTACTCTTTAGACTATTTTACTACCATTATAACAATAATAGACATATATTTCTACAAAATAAAAAAGGCCTATTCTCTAAAGCCTTTTTTATACGAGGAAAGTATAAAATTTTAATTAGATATAAATCAAGGATAATAATTTTATAATTTCCCTACCTTTAGTACCAGTGAGGTGGATATTTATTTTGATGTGACTTAAAGCGCAGCGATGGAACAAGGAAAATAAATATACTCCATATCTTTTTCATTTATGAATTAATTATCTTCTACATTGTCTTTTATTCTTAATCTTATTAATTACATAAATACAACTTTCTGTTGTACATTCATCAATAGTAACCTCATTCCAATTTATATATTGAGGTTTTTCAAAGTATCTCTTATCAATTAATTCTATAACCCTATATGCTCCCTCAGGAACATTGCAAAATACAACTTTACCATCACAATCAGTAACATTTGAATCTACTAATTTGGGGCATACTCCATTAAGTTTATAAAGATTAACTTTTACGCCCTTTATTTTTGTTCCTTCTTTACTATGCAAAGCTGAAATTACTGTTATAACGCCCTTTACTTCTTTTCTGCATTTATCTTTCTTATCCTTTACTGCACATCCACAATTATTATTTTCATTCCACTCGTCTTCGCAGTTTAGCCATTTTTGCCTTTCATAATGTTCATAATAATCACTGGTATTTACGTCATACGGCTCTTCATTTACATATTCTTCCTCCTTGCATTCATTGCAAATATGATTATCTTCTGCATTATCAAATTCCTTTTCTGTAACATTTATGTCTGCATCACTATAATAACATTTCATCTCTTCTGCTTCTATCTTGCTATTAATACAACTATCATCATTTTCTCCAAAAATATAGCTTTCTGACCCACAAGTATGTGTTTCACATCTGCCATCTGGATATGATATATCAAAATTTACTACTATATCTTCAGTTTTCCCTTCTTGTTTTGCTTCGGCCTTTTCCTGTAAATACTCCTTCATAAACCTCTCTATAATAGGATCATCATCTTTCATGTTAGTACAATAAACTCTTTTCCCCTTTTCTTCGCTCACAAAAAAAACCTCCTTAGTTTTCTTATATTAATAAAATATGAGAAACTAAAGAGATATGTGATTATTTTACCTGTCAAATACTAGTGTCTTATCCTCTGTAAAGCTTTTAACTATTTTGTCAAATCCTAAAGGCTTACTAAAATAATATCCTTGAATTATATCACAACCAATTTTTTCTAAATAATTAAGTTGATTTTTAGTTTCTACACCCTCTGCAACAACTTCTAGATTAAGCATATGTGCTAATTCAATAACTTTTTCAATAATAAATTCACTTTTTAAGTCGATTCCTATATCTGATACAAAGCTTTTATCTATTTTTACTTTATCTATAGGTAACCTTTTTAAATAATTTAAAGATGAATATCCTGTACCAAAGTCATCCAAAGCTATAGTTACGCCTAAATCTTTTATCTTTCTTAACATTTCTATATTGCGCTCTGCTGATTTCATTATAACACTTTCAGTAACTTCAAATTCAATGTTTGCAGGGTCTATATCATACTCATCAATCTTTTCCTTTATATATTCTAAAAGTTCAACATCTCGTATTTGTACTTGTGAAAGATTTATTGCCACTTTAAATTTATCATCTATAATACTAGTTAAATATTTACATTTTTTAAATGCATTATCTATAAGATATTTACCTATATTAATTATAGCTCCTGAACTTTCTGATGCACGTATAAACTCATCTGGATACACATAACCTAGTTCACTACTTTTCCATCGTGCTAAACATTCAAATCCTTCTATCTTCTTAGATTTGCACCAATACTTAGGTTGTAAATCAAAATATATTTCACCATTATCTAAGGCACTTCTTAAACAACGTTTTACAGCTAATTCCCTGTTAATTTCATCTGAAACTTCCTTATTAAATACGCAAAATCTATTTTTTCCATTAGCTTTTGCTTTATACATTGCAATATCAGCTTTCTTTAATAATGCTTGTACAGTTTCCCCATCAGTTCTGTAAAAACTAACTCCTATACTTACTGTACAATATATTTCTTTACCTGACACTTTAAGTGGTCTATTAAATGTATCTAATATATCTTTTAGTAATTTTACTACTTCTTCTTTTGCTTCTACATCCCCTATTGCTATTATAAATTCATCTCCACCAAATCTTGCTAATAAACATTTTTCATTAATAACACTATTTAATGTATTACAAAAGCTATTTAAAAGCTTATCTCCTGCATCATGCCCAAAAGTATCATTAACATATTTAAAATTATCTAAATCTAAAAAAACTATTGCAAAATCCTTTTCCTCTCTCTTAACCTGAGTTAGCATTTTTTTAGATTTCTCTATAAAATATCTTCTATTTGGTATTCCAGTAACTTCATCATAGTTACTCATATAATATATCTTCATTTCTTTTTCTTTTCTATCAGTTATATTACTAATAGAACCATATATGTATAATCCATCATCCTCTAATATTCTCTTCCCTTTTTGTTTTATCCATAGAGTTTCGCCTTTTTTACCTTCAACCCTAAACTCTACTGAAAAATATTCTTTCTCTTCTCTCAAAAATTCTTCATACTTTTGTATATAAATCCATCTATCCTTGGGTAAAATAAAATTTACCCAACTCTCATTTGAGATTTTACATTGATCTTCATTATTATTAAACAATATACCTTCTCTATCATTTATAATATATTCTCCTGTATCAACCTTTAAATAAAACATTATATCTTGACTACCTTCTAAGGCCCTTCTATAATTTCTCTCACTCATCCTTAGTAATTCATCTTGCTTTTTCTTTTCTGTTATATCAATAAAAATACCATTTAACTCATATTTATTATCTTTTATTTTTCCTTTTCCTGAACATTCTATATATAGTTGTTGCCCCTCTATATCTACAGTCTTAAATTCTAATATGAATTCATCCTCAATTTTTTTATCTATTATTTCTGTAAAAAAGCTTTTTATATATTCTTTATAACTATTATCTATAAACTCATATAACCTATCAAATGAATCAATATTATTTTCAGTTTTAAATACCTTTTTGTATCTACTAGATATAAAAAGTAAATTATAGTCATCAAACCATTCCCATACTGCTCCATTTAAGGCACCTAATGCTTTTTCATATTTTCCATGTTCTATAGATAACTTAAGAAAATAAATTTTTCTATAAATCACAAACTGATAACACAATATTCCTAAAAATATAAGATTAAAAATTGTATTTCCTTTATATAAAGCTATAACAGCTACTATAATAGTTGTTACTGCAAGCATATTAAAAGTTTTGTCTAAGTCCCTCATAAAGCCCTCCGTAATACTACACTTTTAATTCCATAATTAAATTTTACCACATAACCTTTATATTTTATATACAGTTATGTTATATACAGGTAGAATAAATAGTAATTTGTCAAAAATAAAAGTCTTGAAATTATTAACTAATCTCAAGACTTTATTATCATAACTATTATCTATTTTTACCTATCGAATTGCTTATCCATGTTAAAACTAAATTTAATATTACACCAACTAATGCTGCAAAGCTTAACCCTGTAATAGCTACTTGTTCAGTAATTTTAATTCCTAAAATTATATTATATTTAGTTTCTACATATGAAGCTCCTAATCCTAAGAATAATATAACAACCATAACTATTATGTTATTCCATGAAAATTTAACTTTTTCACTCTTTATAGTCTTAGGTCCTACTATTGCAATCATTGTAAATAACATTAAACTTATTCCACCCATAACAGCTTGTGGTACAGTTCTTATTGCAGCTCCAAACTTAGCTATAAAAGCTAATCCTATTGCAAATACTGCTGTTATTCTAAGAATAGATGGATCATAGTTCTTAGTTACTGCTAAAACCCCTGTATTTTCACCATAAGTTGTATTAGCTGGTCCACCAAAAAGTGAAGCTGCTATAGTTGCTAATCCATCTCCAAGTAATGTTCTATTTAAACCTGGATCTTCTATAAAGTTTTTACCTACAACTTGTCCATTAGTAGTAATATCACCTATATGTTCCATAAATACTGCAAGTACTACTGGTGCTATAATCATTATTGCTCCAATATCAAACTTTGGTAAAGTAAATGATGGTACGGATAGTACTGCTGCGCTTGCTATTTCAGCTGTTTGAACTTCTCCCATTATTAAAGCTACTATATATCCAACTGCTACACCACATAATATTGCAATCTGTTTTGTAAATCCTCTTCCAAAGAATTTTATTATTAAAGTAACACCTAATGTTATAATTGCTAATGTCCAGTTATTTGATGCCATATCTATAGCTGTTGGTATAAGATTTAATCCAATTACCATAATCATTGGCCCAACAACTTGTGCTGGTAATATTGCTTTTATTTTTCCAACTCCAACCTTTTTTATTATTAAAGATACTATTATATATATAAGTCCTGCTACAAACATACCACCTTGTGCATAACTTAAATCACCATATGCATCTCTAACTGCTATAATTACTGGTATAAATGCAAAAGATGATCCTAAGAATACTGGAACCTTTCCCTTAGTACATAAGTGAAATATTAATGTTCCACATCCTGCTGTAAATAGAGCTACTGATGGGTCTAAGCCAGTTAAAAATGGTACTAATACAGTTGCTCCAAACATTGCAACCAAATGTTGTAATGCCAAAATGCATCTCATTACCTTTTCCTTTAAAGTTCTACTTTTTGATTTTTCAATTGCTGAAAGTATCATTTCTGACATCTTTTTACCTCCTTAATATTTATAAGGAGAAATTACTTTCTCCCTTTTTCAGTCTCTCTGGACTTGAATTAAAAGGTTTTAATAAAATAAAAAAACTTCTTACATGGCAGTAAGAAGCTATAATTTGTCTATATAACCGTAAATCTTTCTTCTTACTAGCCTCTCTGGACCACTTTAAAGAATTTTAATTTTTTATTTAAACTTCTATAAGTATAGCATAGCAATCTAAGTAATTCAATAACAAAATATTACACTTTTCTTTAAGGGATATTTTTTTTATACAGGAACATACTAAGTAATAAATATTTATAGAGGGTGATACATATGAAAAAAAACAAATATTCTTTTCTAGCTTTTATATGTGTTTTTATTTTTACATTAAGCTTTTTTTCAGTTTATACAATGGCTGAAGAAGAAAAGGTAATTTATATTACTTTTGATGATGGGCCTGGTGGCAAAGTAACCACTGAGGTACTAGACATATTAAAAAGAGAAGAAGTTCCTGCTACCTTCTTTTTAATTGGTGATCAAATAAAAGGACAAGAAAAACTCATTAAACGTATGGTTGATGAAGGACATTCAATTGGACTACATAGTATGTCCCATAATAAATCAAAACTATATTCTTCAGATAAAGAGTTTTTAAAAGAAATGCTAGAGTGTCAAAAAACCATAAATGATGCATGTGGTATTAGTCCTTCTATATTAAGATTTCCTTTTGGTTGCAATAACAATTCTTATCATTTAAAGAAAACACTTGTTGACTCATTACATGAAAACAACTTGAAGATTTATGACTGGAATGTAGATAGTACTGATGGTGCCAACCACAACGCTAGCCCAAGTACTTATATAAAACATGCAAAAAGTGATAAAAATAATATAATTTTACTTATGCATTGTGGCTACATGAATAAAAACTCCGCAAAAGCTTTACCTGAGGTAATCAAATACTATAAAGATAAGGGATATACATTTAAAGCAATATCAAGCGATACTGATGAAATGTTTCATTTTATGAAACATTAATAGAAAAAACCTAGAATAACTTCTAGGTTTTTTCCAATTAACATGAAACGTTAGAATTATCTATATATTATATTTAGTAATTCTCATAGCTTGTTCGACTATCTTATATATAATCATTCCTGCAATAACATTTACCACCGCTGTAGGAACTACTACTGCAAATATAGTTGTTAATATAGCTCCTTCCACCCCCGATATAAGTGCTAAAGAGGTTAAAAATACAGTCCCACTTAATAATGTTCCAAAAACAAATAATATTATCCCTTGAATATTATTGCTTACTTTTTCCCTTAATGGAAGCATTAATAAATACATTACATTACAAGTTATAACCTTATCTATAATATTAGGTAATTGCCCACCTGGTGATTTAGTTGTTAATGCAGTAAATATACCTATTATTATACCTGCAAATATAGTTGTTTTATAATCTCTATTAATTAACATTATTATAAAAAGCATTGCTAGTGCAAAATCCGGTTGAGCTGGTAACCCAAAGGATGGACTTATTGCATGTAATATTACTCCTATTGCAATTAAAATTGCGTTTAATACCATTTTCTTTGTATCCATTTTAAATTCCCCCTAATTTTAAATATTTCTTATCCTGGTTTCCACTCTTCATTTCATAACATATTAATCACGCCCCAAACTTATTAAATAAAATAAAAAAACCGTCCTAAATTAATAGGACGGATATGTTCCGCGGTACCACCTAAATTGTGTATAACACCTCTCTACTTTCAAGTACTAATATACTCTATTTGCTGTAACGTGCAACCCACGGCTTAACTACTCTCTCCAAAGATTTCATCTTGCTCCTCAAAGGCCCATTCACCATTAGCTACAGTACCGATATTCCACCATCATCAGCTCTCTTTAACCTTGCACCTGGTTACTATCCCTCTTCAAAGGATTTATCTTAATATTATAATATGCATCTTTTCTATTTTTGTCAATATATTACACTTAAATTTTACTATTTTTTTACTTCCTGTAATATTAGAACTTATAATATAACCTTTTATTTTTTCTGTAACCTAATTATTGTTTTCTCCTTGTGCTTTAGTTTTTTTATCATTGACTAATGACGCTATTAAAGCTGCTGATGCTCCTAAAAGTACTAAAACCTTCCCTGTTTTTTTCATATTCATACGACGACCCTCCAAACATAAATTTTACCTATATTAGTATTATAACCCATAGACTTGCCTATATACTATAGTTTGAAATTTTTAAATATTTTTATCTAAATTGATTTATTTCTCTTATATAAGTACATCCAATAGCATTTAATTTTTCGCAAATTTCTTTTTCTGAAACATCCATATCTTCACATAATCCTTCTAATGAAGAAAAAGTATCTCTAAGCTTCATATTTATAACACTTAATAAAATATTAGGGTCCATAGCCATTATTGATTCTCTATCCATTCTTTCACCTTATTAGTTTTATCTATATAATTTATATTTTACATATACAAAAAATCATTTCAACTTCTATTTTTGTAGATATATAGATTTATCTCTTTTTATAATAATAATTGTATATATCAAAGTGATACTTTCAACTATTGGTACAGTTAACCACGCCCCTGTTAATCCCATAATATATGACATAATTACTATTACTATAGAAATTAATATAAACCCTCTAATTAAAGATATTATAGTGGATACCTTTGATCTTTCTATAGATTGCATAAAACCTATAGATACTATATTTACACCCATTACAATAAAAGATAAAAAGTATATTCTTATTCCACTACAAGTAATATCTAGAATTCCTTCTATATTACTTGAAAATATTCTCGCTATAAATTCAGGATTAGATACCCCAATTATAAAAAACACTACTCCAGAAACAAATGAAATTTTTCTAGCTAGCTTAAAAGCAGATATAACTCTATCTATCTTTTTTGCTCCATAATTCATGCTTATAATAGGCTGAATTCCTTGAGATATTCCATTAAATATTGCAGTACAAATTAAAGCTACATTTGAAATTATACTATAGGCAGAAACTGCTTCTACTCCACCTATCTTCACTAGAACTATATTAAATATAAAAATAACAACTCCTGCAGACATTTCATTAACCAAACTAGGTATACCATTTAAGATAATTCTTTTTGCATATCTTAGTGATTTTTTATATTGCGATATATATAAATGTATAGAATTCTTTTTAAATATAAAATGTAATAATAATATACTTACCCCTACTAATTGAGCTATGGATGTAGCTAAAGCAGCCCCCCTCATCCCTTTATTTAATGGAAAAATTAATACATAATCTAAAATAATATTAGTTAAATTAGTACAAATAACAGCCCACATTACCAATTTGGGGTTGTTATCATTTCTAACAAATACAGAAAGAGTTTGTATAACAATAAAAGCTATTCCAAATGATAATATAGCTGATAAGTATTCTTTCACTAATGGTAAAGTCTCTTGTGATGCACCTAAAAATAATGAAAATTGCTCTAAAAAGACTATTCCAAATACAGATAATATCGCGCCTGATATAAATGATGATATTACTGAAAAAGTAAAAATACTGTTTGCTGAATCCAACCTTCCTTTTCCTATTGAAATTGAAAGTGCAGTAGCACCTCCAACACCAAATATTAACCCTATACTATTAAATATACTGTACATAGGAATCCCCACATTTAGGGCTGCTAAACCTAGATTTCCTATTCCTCTTCCTATAAACATAGTATCAAAAAATATACACATAGATAACCCAAGCATTCCTAAAACACTTGGAATCATATATCTTACAGCTAAAGATCCTATACTGTCTTCTAATAAATTAACTTTCTTCATTTGTACCTTCCTTACTATCTTTTGTAATCAATTTTTCTAAACTCTATATTAAACCTTTCATCATCAATATCAATTACTGCAAAGCTTATCTTTTCATCGTATGATAACCCTAATGATCCAGGATTAATCATAATCTTCCCTTCATAAAAAGATAAATAACATTGATAATGAGTATGGCCAAACAATACATAATCCCATTCGCCATTATAATCATTTAAAAATTCTTCTAATATCCCTCCATTATATAAGTAAGGTATATCAGTATTACTATTTATTCTGCTATGTACCATTAAAAACCTTTTTCCTGCTACTTCTTCTACCCTTTTTAAAGGTATATTTTTTATCCAACTTAACTCTTCTTTTGAAAGTTCTTCATCTATATAATATAGATTACTCTCATGATTACCGCATACATTTATGAACCTTTTATCATTCATTATTATCTTCAAGGTCTCTCTAGGATTAATCCCACCCATTATATCCCCTAAATTAAGAACAACTTCTATATTGTTCTCATCTATATAGTTTATGAAATATTTTAATGCTTCTACATTTCCATGTACATCAGATATTACAGCAACCTTCATAATAAACTTCCCTTCTTAAATACTATTATCCTTATATTATAATTTTTCCATACTTATTTTTCCATATTTAATTTGAAGTTTAATTAGATACATTTTTTTGTAAAACCTAATACACTCCATATATTTTTTTATCCAAAAATAGTACAATATAGATGTAATATTTTTTTGTAGGGGGACTTTTTTAATGAAACTAATTGCAACAGATTTAGACGGCACGTTACTTCAACCAGACTCAACAATATCAAAATATGACTTAGAATGGATTAATAAAGCCGAAGAGTCCGGTATTAAAGTCATTGTGGCTACAGGAAGACAATACACTGCAGCTCTTGAACTTTTATCTAAATCTAACTTCAAACCTGATTACATAATCACAGATAATGGGTCATGTGCTTATTCAGTTAAAGATAATAAAAAAATTTGTTCATATCCAATAAAAGAAGACACCGTAAAGGAAATACTAGATTTTCTAGAATCTAATAATTATCCTTATGGCCTTTCTTCTGATAAACATAGAATACATTTTAGAGATATTTCAAAACGTCTTACAGATGAATTTAATAGAAATCAATCAGTTATTCCTGACTTAGATAGAAACCATTTAGATTCTCTAGTAAGTTTTATCGAAAGTGATAGTGCACTATATGTAGATTCATATAAGGATATACTAAACTTAAATACTGATTTATTTAATATATCTGCTCTTTCATTTGACCCTAATAGAATAAAAGATGGAATTGCTGAAGCCTCTAAAATTAAAGGAGTAAATGTTGTTTCTTCAGCATATAACAACTTTGAATTTCAAAGCTATGAAACTTCTAAGGGAAAATCATTAGCATTTATTGCAGATTACCTTCATATATCTTTAGATGATACAATGGCAATTGGCGATAACTATAATGATGTATCAATGTTTGAACATGCATACCATAGTGTTGCAATGGGAAATTCTAATGATGATATAAAAAACTTATGCAGATACACAACACTAACAAATCTAGAAAATGGTGTTGGACATGCAATTAAAACTTTTGCTCTAAATAAATAAAAAAGTATAGAGTGGATATTTATTTTGTTTATTCTAGCACTACGCTCCAAATTACATCAAAAAAAGAAGTCATATATATGGCTTCTTTTTTTAAATATAATTATTCTTCAAAACGCTCTAAAAACGAATGCTTTTCTCCATCTATTTCCCATCCTAAAATAGAATCCATAGCTACATTTTCAGCAGCTTTGAATATAGACTTATCTACATCATTAAAGTTTTCCTTTAGATTTGCGATAAGCTCTTTTATTTCATATCTCTTACCACCAATTTTTTTGGCTGCTACCATACAAGCACAATTCAGTGGCCATATTCCACTATAATTTATAAATCTTTTTATAGCTTCTTCCTCTATCAGATATAAAGGTCTTATTAACTCTATGCCTTCAAAGTTTTGAGATTTAAGCTTTGGTAACATTGTTTTAAAGTTACCTGCATAAAGAATATTTAACATAGTTGTTTCAATTACATCATTGTAATGATGTCCTAAAGCTAATTTATTACACCCAAGTTCCTTAGCCTTTTCATAAAGTGATCCTCTTCTCATTCTAGCACACAAATAGCATGGGTAATCTTGAGCTTTTTTATCTATAACTTCAAATATTTTAGAATCATAGATATGAGCTGGTATTCCTAAATAATCTAAGTTTTCTTTATGTAAAGCCTTTATTTGTGGATGATATCCTGGGTCCATAGCTATAAATTCTAAATCAAACTTAACATCACTATATCTTTGAAGCTGTTGGAAACATTTAGCCATAAGCAAGCTATCCTTCCCACCTGAAATTGCTACAGCAACTTTATCTCCATCTTGTATTAAATCATATTGCTTTATAGCTTTTATAAACTTTGACCAAATTGGCTTTCTATATCTTTTTATAATGCTCTTTTCTATTTCTTCTAAAGGTTTCTTTTCCTCTGTTGGAATTATTCTTTCACAACCTGTTCCTGCTATTCCACTCATCTATATCACCTCGTACACATGATATTATATCATCACATAATATTTTTTCAATTGAAATAATATTCTATTTGTCATCAAGTCCCTTTTGTACTATATATTTATATATTGTTATATTTATATGTTTATATATTGTAGCACAATTTCTCTTTAGGCTCTGCTATTCATGTCTTTCAATTTTCTTTTTAGCTACTAATGCTACTCCAAGAAATCCAGATAAAGCCACAACTGTCGTCAACTTACCAAATATAGGTCCTTTAGTTACTACTATTGGTCCATCATCATTTGCCCAATCTACAAATTCATTAGACGCATGTATATCAGATGCAACATTAAATTCAACTTCATCTAAATCCCCATTCAATCCTATTATACTTAAAGGCAATCTTATTTCAATTTTGGATCCATCTGAATTAGTAAATAATCGATCTTCTCCTACACTGTTTCCATCTAACTTTATCCTTATATTAAATTTTTTCACCATACTTCCTGATTCAGAATCCCATAATTCTACAAAGCCACAAGTTATCTTAAAAGTCGATACCTTTTGAGGATGCCACACTTCTCCTTCTTTAGTATCCCAAGGGAAAAAACAATTATGACTTCCATTTCCATTTCCATTTATTATTGGAATCCACATATCCCACAATCCTGAATCCGGATATTCACCACTATGTGAAGGAAATCTTTCTATATACAAATACAGATAATCCTTGTTGACATAATACTTTATTTCTTTTAAATCCTCACTTTTTTTATCTGAATCTGATTCTTTATCTATACAATTTGGAATACCATCCCAATCACTATATATCCCATCAATTATTATAGGCGTATTTTCTTCTGTAGTAGCTGATGCATATGTAACTTGTCCACTTATTGTGCAAAAAATAACACTCGCTAATAATATTTTTCTGACCCTCTTCATACTACCACCTCTATTTATTAAATTTATAATTACTTGTAACAATTAACCCAAGATTTTATTCTATAAAACCAAGAATAATCATTTTTCATCCTTTCATTTATCATTTCTTTTTCTTGATTAAATGTTTTAGTATTCCAGTGACTTTTTTCATTTGTTGAGTTTAAAATTCCAGCAACTCTCATAAAAAATATTACTATTCTATAGATTGGCAAAAGAAATACAATCATAAAATTTTTATTCATGAATCTTCTTAAATCTTTTTGTTCTTTTAAATAAAGCTTACTTACAATAAAATTAACTACTGATAATAAAACATAAGAAAGATACATTATTAAATTTGCACCTACAATAAGTTTCATTGGGTAATCTATAAATATTAAAAAGATAAGCGCAAAAATCCAGATTAATCTTGGAAATACTAAAGTATGATCTTTAATTATGTTTATTTTAAGTATATTAACTAAACCTTTTTTTATATTTTTACCTGAAAATAAAGTTGAAACTTCTATTTGACCTCTTTGCCACCTTTGACGTTGTATATATAATTTATCTAAGTTTTCAACAGGATCTACAAAGAAAAAGGAATCTTCACATAACTCTACTCGTCCATCTAAAAAAGCTCTAATTTGAGAGGTCATATGAGTATCCTCTCCAAGAGTCTCTCCATTATATAATTGAGTTCTCAAAACACTATCTCTTCTAAATGCTGAAAAAGCACCAGCTAAAGTAAACATAGTATTGGTTTTTGATTGAAATCCCCTCCCTATCAAAAAAGCTTCACTATATTCAAACAACTCACACTTTTGAAATACTTTTTTAATACCTATATTGGTTTTCTCGATATCTTTATAATTTGTTAATACCACACCAGTCATAGCTATTACATCATCTTTTTTTTCAAACTTATATACCATATTGAAAATAGCATCCTTTTCCAAAACTCCATCAGAATCAATATTTATTATATATTTCCCATCTGCCATATATAATCCCTTATTTAAGGCTTTTGCTTTACCTTTAGACGAATCAAGCCACCACAATCTTAATTTAGGATATTGTTGTTGAAGCTCACAATAAACTCTATAGGATTCATCTTTAGAGCCATTATCAATTAATAATACTTGTAAATTACTAATTGGATAACTTTGATTAACTATAGATTTTACACATTGACATAATGTTTTTTCAGAATTATAAACTGGTATAAGTATAGTTACATATGGATAGAAACTCAACTTTCTATCATCAGTTTTAGTGAAATAATCAAAAGATACTATTATTGCTGCTACAATCCCAATAACAAAATCAATAATTAATGGTATAACTAGCCATATACCCCAAAAGACAAACTCTTTAATTATTTCATCCATTATTTTATTTCACCAACCTTTTGTCCTTTAAGCTGATTCTTAGTAAAAACTATATAATATAATAAAACAGTAAATACAAAGAAAAAAATTCTTCCAAGCACCATATGTATAAAATCATAACTTTCTAGTCCAAATTGTCTTGTTAATACAATAATCATAAGTATCCTTAATATATTTATAAAGATCAAATATATATTACCTACTAATACAACTAAAACTTTCTTAAAGCTTTTAACAAATGGAAAAAATATTACTAAAGAAGTAAATATTAAGGATTCAATCACACCTGAGCATTGATAATTAATTGACATAGATAAAATACTACCATCTACATAAAAATTTACTATTGAGTAATTCTTCATAACTTCAAACATGTCACTTTTATCAGATATAAAAGCTAATATACTATTTATCAAGTAAAGAAAACCATTTTCTATGGGATCTCTAAAGAAAATCATTCCTATGGCAAATATCCCCAAACTCCCTACTAAAAACTTAAAAAATTCCATTTTTAAATTTCTAAATAATAATATTGCCGTTATCCATAATGCTAAAATAAAAATCAGCCAAAGCCCTTCATTCATTTGCTCAACTCCTCATTATTTGTCAAGTAGCTTTTTATTCGTCCATTCACCATGGATTTAGAAATAATTAAAATTAACAATACTGATATTAATGATATTGTTATCCCTGCACTTAATTTAGGGTATGTAACTTCAATGACTAGTTCTTTACTTTTTAAATTAACTAAATTATTAAATACTTGATAACTTCCTTCAATTGTTTCGAATGAACTAAGTGCAGCTATAGGAACTATTACATCATTATTTTCTGAATTTACCATTATCCTATTAGATTCAAAATCAATTCGTATATTTACACATTTTCTATCTGGTAAAATATACGATTCCATATTAGTAGCTTCTTCTAATATTTCTAAAGCAACATCATCCTTAGTTATCATCTCAAAGTAAGGAATATTCAATCCTAAAAACACTAGATTTTCATTATAGTATTTCATATATTCAAGCATTCTTGTATCTACATTAATATAATTGTTATTATCATCTTTGCCACCTAACAAATAACTACATCTAAATATTTTCTCATCTTCAGGAAAATCGCCAATTTTAACACGTTCTCCTTTAAAATAAAATTCCCCATAATTATCTTCTAAATCTATCTTTTTTGATGAAATTCCTAAAAACTCTTCATCACCAAGCTCATTACTATCTACAACTACCCTAATGCCTTTTTCAGAAATCTCCTTTAACATATCTTCTGCTTTTTTCTTATCCCTATATTTAAATCCAGATAGAAATATTGCTTTAAATTCAGACAACTCTGAAACTGTATAGTCATCTATATAGTCCTTGTCCCCTTTAGTGAAATTAGGAAAGCTGTAACATATATTTTCTGCATATTTTCCTATTGCAATTCCATCAAACTTTACTGTCGTTCCAAAAGTACCTTCTATTGGATACTTATAAATAATGTCGTTTGTATCTTCATAAACTTTAATATAGCCATTTTGGTTTGCACATTCATCTAAGTAATTAAAATCATTTATTAAATCTTTCTTTATTAGTAAAGTGTCTGCTCCCAATTGAATACATCTATCAAACATAACTAAATAATAATTATTTTCCAATGCTGTATTAATCATTACTATGTTCTCTGAAGTGTTAGCACTTTTCCATTGCCATCCAAATACCTGGTTACTACTCTTTCCTTTTACTCCATACTTTAAATAATAACTTGGTAATGCACCATACTGTGATAAATCTAATATTCCTATTCTTTGAGTGGCTATTTCGCTAGCATAATCTAATGAGTATACTAATCCTTCTGGAAATTCTCTATTATGCCCAATTAAGTCAAATGTCAACATAGAGTCTGATAATAATATGAAGCATATTATTACTATCAATACCTTTCTAAGATTCCTCCACAATAAAATTGATACTAATATCAAAGCTATTGCTATACTAGTCACTTTGGAAAATATAAGAAATTCACTAAAAGGAATATTCTTAAGCACTTTAATAAAAACATTACTAGTTCCTATAAAAATAAGTATTCCATAAAAACTTAAATTCTTGATATCTCTTCTACCATTCATAAATAAAACAGAAAAAATTCCTACTAAAAAGAAGCTTAGACCAAAATAATAAACTTCTACATTATAGAACCTTAAAACTGGTGAAATTGAGTCTAATAAACTATAGGAATTTTGAGTTAACTTTTGTATCACTTCACTTTTATTACTATTAAGCAAACCTTCACCTAAAGCAGGAACAAGCCAAAAGGCTGATAATAAAATACCTAATAATGATAATAAAACAATAAAAAATTTCTTTCCAAAATAGGTTTTTCTTATTGTATCAAAAACTGCCAATAAAAATAATGCTAGTAAAATCATTATAACAATGTGCATAGAATTTAAAGAAATTATACAAATAATGACTGATAAAAATACATAATTTTTAAATTTATTTTCCCTAGTAGCTTTATAATAAATTAACAATAAGTATGGTATTAATGCATTTATTATAACTAATTGAAGATTTCCTTCTGAAAAAAGTACTCTTAAGTTATTGGGAATAAAAAACCATAGTATTCCAAAAAACAAACCTAATTTAAATCTATTACAATAATAGCCCCATAATAAAAATCCAGTTCCACCTACAATGAAAACTAAAGTAATAAAAACACTAAAAGTAACGTAAATATCATTAGTTAATAAATTGATAAGCGCTAATAAATAATATGGTATTGGTTCACTACCTTTTAAAAGTTGAGTTCCATTATACCAGTTAATATCATAACTAATGAATGATTCTCCATTTATAAAAGAATCATACAAAATATTACCTTTATATAAATATCCAAAAGTTTCTGATCCCCATGGATAGTTTCCTATTTTATTAATAGTGAGTATTGTAATGATAGCAAACATACATAATATTACAAAATAAAGTATTAATGTTAATACCTTATTTTTATATTGTTGTTTTTTATCTTTCAACATATCTTTTCTACTAGCATTGCCCCGAGTAAAATAGTTTACGCCTTTATCAATATTCATATCTATTTCTTTATTATGTACGTCCTAGTAGGATTTTCACTTATCTCAATAGAATTAAGAATTAAATTATTACTCTCAAGGACATTACTTATATCAACAAAAATTTTTCTTCCTATATTCTCCATTGTAGGTATTGACTCTTTAAAACATTTTAAATCATTTAAATATTTTCCTTCATATTGATGAAAATAAGCCTCTAACATCTTTTCCATTTTAGTAAAGTTTATATAATTTTGTGATTTTACTGCAATGTATATAACAGTCTCCCATGTATGTGGATGAATATCTGATTGATTGCCACCCAAATTTACTGAGTGTCTAGCATTAATATAGAACTTAAATTTATAAGAACACTCCATACTGCAACTCTCCTATCTAATCTTATCTTCTTGTACTAATTCCTCATATTTATCACTTATTTTTATAAAACCATATCCAAATAGCAATAAAAAATATGGAAGATGATTTATTAAATATCTTGACCTAGCTTCAAAAAATGCTAAAAATAATATTATACCTACTATATTTAATCTAATTACAAATATTTCTCTATTGTTATAATCTTTATCTCTAACAAAAACAGGATATGCTATAAGGATAATAATTACAGACCAAAAACCTTGAAGAATATTGGCTAACTTAAAATAATCTTTATTCTCATGATTATAATAGTTCTGCATTTTTATACTTATATCATCTACAGCATATGGTCCTTGTCTAATAAAATTTCCTTCGCCACCATAATAAAAAGTCCCATCAGATAAAAACCAATTTACTTTTTTAGCTAAAAATTCAATATACCCTTTAATTCCAAAGTTTTTCAATCTTTTTTTTATCTCTTCAATATTTGCTTCTATTTTTTCTTCTTTTGAGTGCTTACTATTAGTCAACCTAACATCATCTTCATCATATGCACCGTATATAGTCCCTCTATTTTCAACAGTTACACTCTGCATACCCATCATAATAAAATGTGTAAAGGGAACCTCTAAATGATCCCTATTATCTAAATTAACACTATTAACCACAATATTACTTGTAAATTTATTAACAATAAAACTAGTAGTTATTCCCCCTAAAGATAAAATAAATATAAGAAAAAATACTTCTAAAAAATTCTTCTTTTTTCTAGTTATAAATAGTAATTCACTAATCACTATAGCTATGATACTTATTATTACAGTTGGCTTAATACTTAATCCAACTACACTTAAAACTGCCATTAGAAGTATATAAAAACTTTTCATAGCCTTACTTATTATTTGCTTTTCACATATATATAAATAAAATATCAATATTGGAAATAACATACTTAATGTATCTGAATACGGTATAACTAACCAAGGAGAGAATGCAAATAAAGATGTAAAAACTAAAAGTATTATTACAGCAACTTTTTTCCCATATATCTTTTTTGCTGTAATAAATGTTACAAAAATAGTTAAATCTACAAAAATCACATTAATTATAACTAGAATAAATGTAAAATCTATATACCTACAGAGTTTAGTTATACTATAAATTTTACTAAATATAAGCATAAGAAATAAATTATTAGGATACATCATGAAGTAGCTGCTATTAAACTTTTCTGGGTTATCAACAATATTAATTGAATGATCTATTAAGCCTCCTACATCCCATCCAGGAAGAAAATATATACCTTTTACTAATATGATTTGCAATAATAAAAGTACTATGAAAAAAATTAGGATTGTAATCCTAAAATGCTTTTTTACCAAAGTTACTTTCATAATATCTCTTTTAACTAAACTATATATTAATATTAGGATTCCTAGAAAAGCTCCTCCTAATATTAATGATGGTATCATTCTAAAGTGAACAAGATCATTTTGATTAAAAAATATCAAACTAAATGCCACAGCTAAAAAACATAACAAAAAAAACCATGTAAATATGAAAATCAAAATATTATATGTTTTTTTCTCTTTCTTCTTAAATCGTCTTCCCTTTTTCATTATTCTCCTCTTTTTTCATATCTCTACACAATTCTTTCTACTTATTATCGTATATTTTTTAAATAATCAAGTCAAGGACTATAGTCCCACCAAGTTACATATACTACAAATATTATTATTTTTTTACTTTTATTAAACTTTTTTATAAATTTTATGATTTATTTTTCATTCACAATTCTTTCTTTTTCTGCATAAATTGATTTTAGATAAACATTTACGAGGGGATAAACAATTATGTACTATGAAAGACATTGCATTGATTGTAAGGATTGTATAAAAGATCCTGCAGATCCTAAATGCAGCACTGCTTGTGCAGATAAGAAGAAAAACTGTTATGAAAACTATAAAACCTTTGCTCCAAAAATTTATGGAAAAGCTTATATAGTATGCCAACCTTACGAAACACTATTTGACCTAGATGATGCTATTCATGCTGGAACAATCTTCAAGAATATGTACGATCCATACTGCAACATTAAATATACTAAGGGAGGTAAAGCTTGTGAATAGGAAAGAATGTTTAGAACAATTTATGAAACTACAATTTTTTGCTGTTGACTTAAACCTTTATTTAGATAACTTCCCTTGTTGTTCAAAAGCTCAAGAAGACTACAAATTTATTTCCAAACAACTAGATAAGGTAAAATGCGAATACGAAGAAAACTTTGGCCCACTAACTAACTTCGGTTCAGCTTATGTAGAAAATCCTGAAAAATGGATAGATACACCTTGGCCATGGGAAAGAATGTAAGGAGGAAATAAATAATGTGGTATTATGTTAAAACTTTACAACATCCAGTTAACTTAAAGTCCAAAGACCTTAGAATGGCCCAACTTTTAATATCTCAATATGGTGGACCAGACGGAGAGTTAAGTGCTGCTCTTAGATATCTTAACCAAAGATATTCAATGCCAACTAATAAATCTAAAGGATTATTAACTGACATTGGAACAGAGGAAATGGCTCATGTAGAGATGATAGCTACTATGGCTAATCAACTAATGGAAAATGCTTCTATAGATGAAATTAAAGCTGCAGGCTTAGATGGGCACTATGTTGACCATGGAAAAGCTTTATTCTATACAGATGCTACAGGCAACCCTTGGACTGCAACTTATATACAAGCTAAAGGTGATGTAATCGCTGACTTACATGAAGATATGGGTGCTGAACAAAAAGCAAGAGCAACTTATGAATGGCTAATAAACCTAACAGATGATCCTGATATAAAAGAAATTTTAGGATTTTTAAGAGAAAGAGAAGTTGTTCACTATCAAAGATTTGGTGAAGCTTTAATGGATGTACAAGATAATGTTAAACCTATGAACCTATACTGTAAATAATATAGAAGGTGCGAAGAAAATCAAATCCTCGCACCTTTTTTTATTTCATTATAGCTATTGCCTCTATTTCAACTAATGCATCTTTTGGTAATCTTGCTACCTCTACACAACTTCTTGCAGGGGCATTTTCTTTGAAATATTCACCATATACTTCATTAACATCTCCAAAATCATTCATATTCTTAATATATACTACTGTTTTTACCACATTTTCTAATGAAGTTCCAGCAGCCTCTAAAATAGCTTTTATATTCTCTAAAGATTGTTTTGTTGCAGCTTTTATTTCAGTAACTAGCTCTCCTGTAGAAGGATTTAATGGAATTTGACCTGATGTAAATAATAAATCTCCTACCTTCTGTGCTTGTGAATATGGACCTATTGCCTTAGGCGCTTTTTCTGTAAAAATAACTTCTTTATTCATTTTATTATCCTCCTAGTTTCTATTCGTATATCATTGTAGGCTTAATTGATTTTGGATTATATCCATTATCCTTTAATGCTTTAATTATCTTTTCTTTATGTTCATGTCCAAATGTTTCCATAGTTATTATTAATTCCACTGCACTACTTCTGTTTATACTTACAAATTGATTATGTTCAAGTTTAACTATATTTCCTTGTGCATCAGCTATAACCTTTGAAACATTAGTTAATTCCCCTGGCTTATCTGGTAATAATACAGATACTGTACATATGCGCCCTCTTTCAATTAATCCATGTTGCACTAATGATGAAAATGTAATAACATCCATATTTCCACCACTTATTATTGGAACAACTTTTTTCCCTTTGCACTTTAAATGCTTTAATGCTGCAACTGTTAAAAGCCCTGAATTTTCTGCTAGCATCTTATGGTTTTCAAGCATATCTAAAAATGCACCTATAAGTTCATTATCATCAATTGTTATTATCTCATCTATATTTTCTTTTATATATGGAAATATCTTGCTTCCTGGCGTTTTCACTGCTGTCCCATCTGCAATAGTTTCAACTTTAGGTAATGTAACAACATGTCCCTCTTTCAATGAAACCTCCATACAATTAGCACCAGCTGGCTCTACTCCTATAACTTTTATATTAGGATTTAGCAATTTAACTAGAGTAGATACACCTGAAGCTAATCCACCTCCACCTATTGGAACTAAAATAATATCAACAGTAGGTAGTTCTTTTATTATTTCCATAGCAATGGATCCTTGTCCAGTTGCTACATCTAAATCATCAAATGGGTGAATAAATGTATATCCATTCTCTTCTGCTAGCCTTAGAGCATAACTACATGCTTCATCATATACATCCCCATAAAGAATTACTTCTGCACCATAAGCTTTTGTTCTATTAACTTTAACTAAAGGTGTAGTTGTTGGCATAACAATTACTGCCTTTACACCATAGGACTTTGCTGCATATGCAACTCCTTGAGCATGATTTCCAGCTGATGCAGTTATTAATCCTTTATTTCTCTCTTCATCTGTAAGAGTACTTATCTTATAATAAGCTCCTCTTATTTTATATGCCCCTGTTTTTTGCATGTTTTCAGGCTTAATATATACCTTATTGCCTGTTAAATCCGAATAAAAATCACTATAAACTAGCTTTGTTTGCAAAATTACTTTTTGTACAACTTCATAAGCTTCTTCAAACTTTTCCAATGTCATCATATTCCAAATTCCCCTTTTATTGCTTTGCTAAAATATACTAATATAATATCATTTGTAATATTTATGTCAATAAAAAAATGGAGTGGATATTTTTACAGATTTTTCTCTCATACTAAAGATAAAAAAGGAAGCTGATATTACACTCAGCTTCCTTTATTACTTTTTAATAGAAATTCCTTGTGGAAATCCAAAAATATTTTGTGGATCATATTTCTTCTTGATTTCTCTTAATTTATTAGTATTTTTACCAAAATATTCTCTTTCATAATCCCCTAACTCTGCATAAGGAAAATTAATAAAAGAACCTTCTGTCATTGCCATTATATTCTTAAATTTATCTACAACCCATGCCCTGTTAGCCGGTGCGTGTTTAGGATCTTCCCATACAGATTGAAAGCCAATTATAAAGTTAGAATTTCTAAACGCAAAAGCCGTATCTTCACTACTTTTATCTCTTACAGCTCCACCTAATCCATAAAATGATACTGCTGCATAATATGCACCTTCAGCTCTATCATCTATTAATTCTATTATTTCCTTAATCTCTTTTTCTGAATAATCTCTAGACACAAATCTTCCTGATGATTTATACTTTTCATAATCTGGATGACTATCTTGAATCTTTCTATTAGCATCTAAAACAGTTGTATAATCTAAAGAAAACTCTCCAAAGCTTGGAATTTTTTTAAATGGTTCAACTATCTTTTTAGCCTCTTCCTTATCCCCATAAAATAATCCAGTAAGCTTTATTCCTTTTCCTTTTGTTTCTGAATTATATATTCCTAGCTTGAAATTAGCTCTTCTATCCAAATTTTTATATTCATTTTGCCACATCTTTATGAATTCTATCTTTTCTTCTAAATCAATATTAGGAAAATCCATATTTATTAATGTAACCATATCAATCTTTTTAGGAATATTAAAAGTCATTGATACTACAACACCAAAATTTCCTCCTCCTGCACCTCTGCAAGCCCAAAATAAGTCACTATTTTCTCTCTCATTGGCTATTATTAAGTTACCCATATAATCAATTAATTCAAGTTCTACTAAACTATCACAAGACAATCCTAATAATCTAGTAGAATATCCCCAGCCCCCTCCAAGTACTAGTCCTGGAACTCCTACTGTAGGACATCCTCCTCCAGGGAATGGATACCCTTTAGATCCTGTTGCTTCATAAAGTTCTCTATTTCTAACTCCACCTTCAATCTTTACTTTTCCTTTATTTTCATCTATGTAAATATTATTCATTTTACTAACATCAATAACTACCACATCATTTCCTGTGGAATACCCTTCATAGTTATGACATCCTGATCTAATTCTTATTGGAAGCTCATTTTTTCTTGCCCAAAGAACTGAATTTCTAACATCGTTTTTTTCTTTGCAATAAATAATTACAAGAGGATATTTCTCTATAGCCCTATTCCAACTCATTCTGCTCTCTTCATATCTAAAGTCATCCCTTGTAACAACATCTCCTGTTAATTCTTTAAAATTATATTTAATCATTAGTAACACCTCTATTTAATAATACAATATTTGCATAATCATTATTGAAATCATTATGGTACACCTTCATATTCCTAATTATATCAGGTATTCCATTTTTAAATTCTAAAAGACAAATACCTTTATGATATTTATTTATACATTTATAAGGAAGTAAAAACCACTCATGTATTATAGCTTTTATTTCTACATCTACCTCTATCTCTTCACTTTTATCTAAATTTCTTAAAGTATTAAATCTACTTCCCACATAAATATCTTCCTCTAGTATATTAGAAAAGATAAATATAAAATTCTCATTATACTGTATCTCTTTAAAGTCATTAATACACCTTTCAAACTCTTTATAATACTCCCCCTTCCCTTTTTCTTTCATAACCCTTTCAGGAAAAATTTCATTCTTATATCTATTATAATATCCCTCATCACCTTTAAAAGTTAATCCCATAATTTTAGGTCTTAAGTCTTCTTGATTTAATTCTTCTAAAAACTTAGTCTTCATTTTTATACTCCCATCCATATTCTCTATATATTTATTAATACAAATAAATTCCTCTAAGTCCAGTAGTTGAGTCAACAAAAAGTGGAATATTAGGTGGATTAAATGTAAAGTAAGTAAATAGAACTACACCAAGTAAACAAATAAACAACAAAGAATAAAATACTACTTTATTATATTTATAATTCTCATAATACTTTAATTCAATTAATTGTCCTATAAAAACCCCCAGTATAAGCGAAAATATATCAAGTACTAAGTTTTGTATGCCAAAGGCACCTGTATAAGTATAAAAAAAGTTATTATTATAATAGGACTTATAATTATGGATATTGCCATAGATACAATCCACTTTCTTATATCTATATACATTTTTCCGCGGTATATAAAATATCCAATCCCCCACCATAATACCGTAGGATAAAAAGCTAATTTTAGATGTTCCCATATACTTTCATTTATTGGTGTAAAAATTCCTACAATCTTTATATTGCCACTAAAACCATATAAAAAGTGACTTAATGATGAAATAAGAACTATAGCAATAACGCCATACAACATATATTTTTTTATTAAGCATGATTTATTAAACATATACTCTCCTTAAAGTTAATTTTTTAATATTATATGAAAATCTATATCTAAAAGTATATCTATTTATAAATTCTTTATAAGTAAATGATATAATATAATTAATCTGAAATTATGGAGTGATTATATGTTAGAACTATTAAAAAGTAGAAGAAGCATAAGAAAATATAAAGATACACCTATTGAAAAAGACAAAATAGATAAAATAATAAAATCGGCACTTCTTGCACCATCTTCTATGAACAAAAAGCCGGTAGAATTAATAGTAGTAAATGAAAAGTCTACTTTAGAAAAACTTGAAAAGTGTAAAAACAGGGGCACACTTGCTTTGAAAACTTCACCTGTTGCTATAGTTGTAATTGGTGACTCTTTAACAAGTGATGTTTGGATAGAAGATGCTTCTATTGCTTCAACCTTAATTCAACTTGAAGCTGAAAGTCTAGGCCTAGGATCTTGTTGGATACAAATGAGAAGTCGACAAGGTGAAAATGATGATTCTGAAAAAGAAGTAAGAAATGTATTAAACATACCAGATAATTATGGTGTACTAAGCATAATTGCTTTAGGGTATAAGGATGAAGAAAAAATACCTTATGATGAAAACTCATTTAACTTTAATAAAATTCATTACAACAAATTCTAATTTAAAAGGTGATGCAGCTTACTGCTGTATCACCTTTACTCCATTATTTTCATATTCTATTGTGCATTTACCACCATTTTTTAATTTTCCAAAAAGAATTTCATCTACAAGTAGAGATTTAATTTCTTTATCTATAACTCTTATTATCTCTCTTGCACCATATTCTTCACTAATTCCTTTATTCTCAAGAAAATCTATACAAGAATCTCCCCAGCTTAAATCTATCTTCTTTTCCTTTAACTTATCTTTTAATAAATTAAGTTGCTTTACTACAATGTTTCTACTCATTTCTTTATTTATAGGATTAAATACTACCACCTTACTTAATCTATTTCTAAACTCTGGAGTAAAAATTTTCTTAACCTCTTCAGTTATTCCTTCCCTAGTGACCTCTCTATCTCCAAACCCAATTAAACTTTTACCAACCTTACTTGCTCCTGCATTTGAAGTCATTATAAGAATTACATTTCTAAAGTCCGTTTTTCTCCCCTGGTTATCTGTTAATGTAGCATAATCCATAACTTGAAGAAGAATATTAAATATATCACTATGGGCTTTTTCTATTTCATCTAGTAATAGCACACAATGAGGATTCTTTTTTACACTATCTGTTAATAGTCCTCCCTCTTCATATCCTACATACCCAGCAGGTGCTCCTATTAACTTAGCAACAGTATGTTTTTCTACATACTCACTCATATCAAATCTTATAAGTTCTATGTTTAAAATATTAGCTAGAGTTTTTGCAATTTCAGTTTTACCAACACCTGTTGGTCCTACAAATAATAAGCTAGCAACAGGTTTATTGTCATCATTAAGTCCTGCCCTTGATAGCTTTATTGCCTTAACTACTTCTTTTATTCCTTCTTCTTGACCAAATACCTGGGACTCTAGTTCATCTTCTAGCTTTCCTAACTTTTCAACTTCATCTATTTCTACTGTTTGTTTTGGTATATTACAAATCTTAGATAAAACCTCTTCTATTAGATTATTATCAACAGTTTGAACCTTCTTTTTTAATGGATGCATTACTCTATAAGCACCTGCTTCATCAATTAAGTCAATTGCTTTATCAGGTAAATATCTTTCATTTATATATTTATGGCTTAATTCTACCGCATGTTCTAAGGTTCCTTTAGAATATTTTACTCCGTGATAATCTTCATAATAACCTTTTAACCCGCTTAATATCTTTATAGTTTCTTCCACTGAAGGCTCCTTTATATCTATATTTTGAAACCTTCTAAGTAAACTTTTATTCTTAGAAAAATGCTTATTAAACTCATCATAAGTTGTTGCCCCAATTACTCTTATCTTACCTTCTGTTAAGTATGGCTTCAACATATTAGATACATCAAAAGTTCCTCCGTTAATTGCTCCTGCCCCAACAATATTATGAATTTCATCTATATAAAGAATGGGATTAGAATACTCTGCTACTCCATCCATAACCATTTTAAAACGCTTCTCAAAATCTCCTCTATATTGAGTTCCAGCTAAAAGCCCACCTAAATCTATTGAAAATATTTTAGAATCACTTAATTTCTCTGGAACCTTTCCTTCATTAATAAGTCTTGCAAGCCCAAAGGTAATGGCAGTCTTCCCTACCCCTGCCTCACCTATGTGTATAGGATTATTCTTATATTTTCTGCATAAAATTTGCATAGTTCTTTCAAGTTCTAACTCTCTACCTATAAGAGGTGAATAACCCTCTACTACATCATTTAAGCAGGTTACATAAGCTTTCCATCCTTCATCCTTTATTTCTTTTTTCTCCCCCTCTTCAGCTATAACCTCTTTATTTACTCTTTCTTCCCCCTGCAAATCACATAACTCATATAAAAGGTCAGTCCATTCAACTTGAGACAACAGATAATAAGCAGCGTAGCTCTCTTCTAAATTTATAATACCATCTAAAAGATGTGATAACTCAACTTGATTTCTATCACTAGCTTGTGCTCTAGATGATGAATATAAAATCACTTCATTGAAAGAGTGGCTTCCTTGAGGCTCATGTCCTTCAATAATATTTATATTTTCATTAATATATCCTTGTAAGTCCTCACGTAATTTAATAGTATCTCCACCAACATTTTTGAAAGCCTTACTAAAATCCTCATTAAATGTTGTCATATATAATAAATGTTCTGGAGTTATATATTCATGATTATTTTCTTTGGCATAATTTATAGCTTTAACAACTATTTCTTCTACTACTGCAGATAGTCTCATTTTCTTTCCTCCTATGCAACTTCCATAGTAACCTTAAATGGAAATCCCTCTTGTCTTGCTAATAATGTAGTTTCTTCTACCTTACTTCTTGCTATATCATAAGAATAAGTACCTACCATAGCACTTCCACCCTTATGTACTTTCATCATTAAATCATTAGCTTCCATTTCATTTTTATTAAATATATTCATTAAAACAAATATAACAAACTCCATTGAGGTAAAATCATCATTATGCATAATAACCTTATATCTTTTAGGTTCTTTAACCTTAACTCTTGTCTTCTCAGTTATTGATGTACTAGTTGCCATAGTTATCCTCCTACATCTAATCTATATTTTATTATAATAGTAAAGTTACTATAAAAGTAATTTATTTTCAATTATATTTATGCATTCTATGGTAACATAATCTAAAAAAGACTTGGCCACATGCCAAGTCTTCTTGATTTACTTTATCTTTATAGTACCTATAGAATTACTCTCTCTACTTTTCAGCTAGTATTCCAGCGCCAACTAATCCTGCATCATCACCCATATTAGCTAATTTAATATTCACTTCTATTCCTTCAAAAACTCTTTTCTTTACTTCAACTTTAATATCTTCTATAAAATCAGGGTTATTAATAATAACTGATCCACCTAATACTATAACTTCAGGATCTACTGTAACTATTATATTTGCTATAGCCTTTGACACATTAATTACCCAATCTCTTATAATATCACTTAAGACACTATTATCTTCTTTTGCTCCCTCAAATACTTCTTTGGCAGTTAATTTATTTCCTAATTTAGAACTAGCAATTCTTGCAATATTGCTTCCACTGCATTGCCCTTCAAGACCGCCAAGATTCATATTTGAATGTTTATAATTATCTTCATTTATAATCATATTTCCTATTTCTGCTGCGATACTATTAAATCCAGATACAATCTCTCCTTTATATATAAAGCCTCCACCAACTCCTGTTGATAAAGTTACATAATATACACTTTCACAGCCTTTTCCTGCACCAATTATAGCTTCACTAAGTGCTGCTACATTAGCATCATTATTAACTTTAACTGGTAAATTTAATTCTTTTTCAAAGTATTCTTTTACATTAAAACATTCCCAAGTTCTTAAATTGGGTGCTACTAAAATCTTTCCTTTTTTTATATCTAAAGGCCCTGGACAACCTACCCCTACAGCAACTATACTCTTATAATTCCATACCTCTTTAATTCTAGTTACTATTTTATTTAAATTATACTCTGGCCCTTTTGGCACCTCATTTCCAACTTTAAATTTATCTATCAACGTAAAGTCTTCATCAAATAAAGCTGCTCTTAGGTTTGTTCCACCTATATCTATTCCAATATAATATTTCATCTCTTTATTACCTCTATACATAGCTCTTTAACAAAGTTAACTCTCCTTGTATTGTGTACTTTCCTAATTTAGCAGGTATTAGAATACTATCTCCCTTTAGTATATCCATCTTTGTCCCATCTTCTGAAATAATAGTTCCCTTCCCATCAACACAAGTAAATATAAAGAATTTATTTATATCACTATTTTCTGATACTTCACTACTAACAACATATTTTTCTATAGTAAAATATTCACTAGCGCATAATATTCCTTTCTCATAACCACAAAAACTAACAAGCTTTTTTCCACTAGCATTTATAGGCTTTAAATTAAAATCAATTACATCCATTGACTTTTCCACATGAATTTCTCTTGGTCTTCCATAATCATAAATCCTATATGTTATATCACTACTTTGTTGTATCTCCGCTATAATAACACCTTCGCAAATAGCATGTACTAATCCACTATTTATAAGAAAACAATCCCCTTTTTTCACTTCAATTTTATTTAAATATTCTTCTGTCTTACCTTCTCTTATAGCCTTTTCAAAAATCGCCTTATCACAATTCTTTGTTCCAACTATTAAAGAAGCTCCTGGCTTTGCATCTACCACATACCATGCTTCAGTTTTTCCTAAAGAATTTTCTACCCTCTTTGCATATTCATCACTTGGATGAACCTGTACAGATAATTTTTCTTTTGAATTAATTAACTTTACCAATAAAGGAAACTCTTTATTTTCAAAACTTTCTCCTAACAATTCTGTTCCATACTCTTTAATTAATTCTTCAAAAGTCTTTCCTTTTAAATATCCATTAGAAACTATACTCATTCCGTTATGATGACATGCTATATCCCAGCTTTCACCTATATCTCCATGTGGTAAATTTTCTCTAAAACTTTCAAAATCTCTTCCTCCCCAAATCTTTTCATAATATAAATTTTCAAATTTTATCGGATACATAACTATATATTCCTACCTTTCATTTAACAAGTTATATAATGCGCCTATCATATTAGCATCATTTCCATGTATACACTTCTTAACAATAGGCTTTATTTTACCATCAGTATTATTACACATAATTTCATCTAACTTTTCATTAATACTTTCAATATACCCTTCTCTTTCACTTATAGCTCCACCTAAAACTATAACCTCAGGATCATAAGTATATTGAATATTGTATATTCCAATAGCCATATATCTAAAATACTTATTAACCTCTTCAACAGCTATGATATCTCCTTCATCATATAATTGAAATGCTTTAAGCCCATCAATATCTTTTTCTTCTAAACCTTTTCTTTGAGAAATAGCTCTAGCTAAAGCAGATGTTGATCCAACTCTACTCCATGTTAAGTATTTTTCTTCACCATCTTTATCATAATCTACAATACAATAACCAAACTCTCCGCCATGCTTATGTATTCCAGTATGAACTTTTTTATCTTTTACTATTGCCCCTCCAATTCCAGAGCCACAAACAACAAAAGCACAATCATTTTCTTCTTTAGCTGCTCCAAGCCAACACTCACCTAATGCTGCACAATTAGCATCATTTTCTATGGCAACATCTAATCCTGTTTTTTCTTTTAATATTTCTTTAAAGTTTGGTCCATGAATATAAGGAATTGTACTTGCACCACCTACAATTCCAGTTATAGAATCAACAGCACCTGGTGAACTTATAGCTATTCCTTTTAAATTAAAATTGTCTTTATTAATATTAACTATTTTAGATAGTTCTTCAAAAAATTGATCTACACTGTCAACAACCTTTATCTTATCCTTCGTTAATATATCTCCCATTTTACTCATTATGGACCACTTTACTGATGAACCTCCAATGTCAAAAACAATATAATTACTCATATATTTCCCTCCAAAAATTAATCGTTATATAACTGTAATATTCTAGGTTTTATTATATCTGTTATTTTTTCATATCCTTTTTCTGTCAGATGTAATCCATCTGTAGTATAAATCTCTTTGATATTCCCACTAATTTTATCTAATAATGTACTATATATATCTATAAACTCAACATTCTCATATCTATTACAAATATTTTGAATTTCTTTATTTACTATACTTATATTGAAATTAGTTCTTAAACATTTTCCCGCCTTAGGGCCTTGTTTGTTTTCATCACATGGTGTAGTAGAAGCAATCATTATCTTTACTTCTTTAAGATTTCCTCTAACTAATCTAATTAACTTTTCAATATTTAACGCTATTTCTCTAGGACTTCTCATATTAGTATTTCCTAAATCATTTGTTCCAACTGAAATATATACTAAGGATGGTTTGTATTTTATAACCGCCTCATCACAAATCCATAGCAATGTTTCTGATGTAAATCCCCCTATACCACAGTTATATTTATCATTTATTTCAGGAATGTATTTATTAATATCATATCCTTGAACAATAGAATCTCCATAAAAAACAACTCCATTTTCTTTGGAAATTCTATTATTAACTATAACCTCTTTCATCCTATCAACTTGAAATTCTCTTAACTGATACTGGTCATCATTAAAAATCATATTTTCCTTCATAAAGCTCTCCTTTCAACAATAGGGTGGCATAATTGCCACCCTTATTATTAAAATCCATTATTTTGTGATACTTCTTTTATCCATCTTCCAGATTTTTTAATAGTCTTTATCTGTGTAGGTAAATCTACAGCTATATATCCATATCTATTTTTATAAGCATTAGACCATGACCAACAATCAATTGGAGTCCATGAATGGAATCCAAAGCAGTTTGATCCTTCTACTATTCCCTTATGAAGATATTGTAGATGTTCCTCGAAGAATTCTATTCTATAATCATCCTCAATAATTCCTTCATTATTAATATATCTTTCTTCTCCTTCTACTCCCATACCATTTTCTGATATATACCAAGGAATATTGTTATAATTATCTCTTATATTTATAGCAATATCGTACATACATTGAGGATATATTTCCCACCCTCTATATGGATTCATTCTTCTTCCTGGCATCTCATAATTTTCGAAGTACTTACCTGGCATCCAACCATTTCTATTATCAAATTCTACTTCCCTAGCTTTAACTCTTCTTGGTTGATAATAATTAACTCCTAAGAAATCTATTGTATTATTCTTTATAATACTCATTTCTTCTTCAGTTGAATTCCATAATACATTATCTTTTTCTAATGTAGAAACTAATCCTTTAGGAAATTCTCCTTTAATAGCAGGATCTAAGAATGAATTATTAAAGAAATCATCTGCAAATTTTGCAGCTTCTAAATCTTTACTATCATTGCTTCTTGGATATGAAGGTGTTAAGTTAAGAATAATACCTATTTTGCCATCTTGCCCTTGTTTTCTATAGGCTTCAATTACCTTAGCTGATGCAAGATTAAGATTATATAATACTTGTACAGCTTTTTTACCATCAACTAACTTTGGATAATGGAATTGATATAAATATTCACCTTCTACTACAACTATAGGTTCATTAAATGTTGTCCAGTACTTAACTCTATCCCCGAATAATTTAAATGCTGTTTCTGCAAACCTAACAAATAAGTCTACAACATGTTTCGATTCCCATCCCCCATACTTATCATACAAATCTACCGGTATATCAAAGTGGTGTAGATTCATGACTGGAATCATATCATTTTTTATACACTCATCTATAACATCATTATAGAACCTTATAGCATCCTCATCTGCTTCTCCAGTCTCAAAATCCTTTATTAATCTTGTCCATTGAATTGACGTTCTAAAAGAGTTTAAACCTATTTCTTTTAGCATAGCTAAATCATCTTTATAACTATTATAAAAATTTGATGCTATGTTTGGTCCTACTCTATCAAAGAAAGCTTCTGGCTCTATATCATACCAATAATCAAATACACTATCATGTTTTTTGTTAAATCTCCCTTCTGATTGAGGGCCAGATGTTGCAGAGCCCCACCAGAAGTTTTCTGGGAATACATATTTTTTATTCATACTACTACTCACTTTCTTTAAAGTTAATTATTTAATTTATTTCTTCAGCTTTTAATTTTTCTTCATTTTTGATTGTAAATCTATCTAATGATTTTATAAATGGCATCCATGTAACAAATACTATGGCAAAGTTAACTATTTGCAATAATCCCCCTCTTAATGAGTTTGTTGCTAAAATTCCACTAAAGAACATTGGAACTGTCCAAGGTACAGCAACACCTGTTGTTTTTGGAACTAATCCTGTCTTCATTGCAAAATAAGACACCGCTACAACTAACATTGGTGCTATAACCCAAGGAATTAAAATTGTTGGATTCATTACTATTGGCAAACCAAATATTATTGGTTCATTAACATTAAAAACTCCTGATGGTGCAGCAAGTTTTGCCACTTCTCTCATTTGTCTACTCTTACAGAATATAAATATTCCAACTATTACTGCTAGGGTCATACCTGTACCACCCATTCCAACAGTAAATGTTTCAATAAATTGTTTTGTAATTACATTAGGAATATCTGTTCCAGCTACAAACGCCTCATAGTTTTCTAATGACAAAGTATTCCAAATTGGATCTAATACTGAATTTACAATTATTTGACCGTGTAATCCAAAGAACCATAATATTTGAATTGCAAATATTGCAACTAAAGTTGCTAGAAGTCCACTACCTAATGATATTAATGGCATTTGAATTATTTCATATATACAATCATGTATATTTCCCCATGGTGTATAAGTGAAAATAGTTCTTATAACTAAGAATAAACCGATTACAATACATCCAGGAATTAATGCAGCAAATGATTTTGCAACTGTTGGTGGCACTCCATCTGGCATCTTAATTGTCCAATTTCTTTTAATTGCCCAAACATAAACTCTTGTCGATATAAAGGATCCTATAATACCTACAAACATTCCTTTTGCCCCTAATCTAGCAATTGGAATTACATCATTAATTACTGTTCCATTATCCGCAGTAACAGTAAGTGGAGTTAATACTAAGAATGCTGCAACCGCTACACCTGCTGCAAATATTGCATCTACATCATAGCTTTTAGCTAAATAATATCCTATACCTATTACCACAAACAATGTAGCTATACTCATAGTAGCCGAAGGTAATATACCAAAAATATTATTAATTGCTGCAACGCCATCTGCTCCTATAAGCTTGTCCAAATAAGGCAAATTCATAACTACTACTGCAAGTGAACCAACGATAGTTAATGGAAAACTTAGCATAAATGCATCACGTAATACAGACAATATTCTACTAGAAGCTAATTTTCCTGCAATGGGTAATAACTTTTCTTCAATTAAAGACGTAAATTTATTCATAATTATCATCTCTCCCAAAATATTTAGATAGTGATATCACCTTTTATGGAATCCATTACATTAAATATACAATACATCATATCCTTTGTCAATAAAAAGATATATCTTTTAATTAATAAGGTAATGTTATTTGCTAAAATAATAAAAAGAGACTTATCCAAAGTCTCTTTTTACCTTACTTTATACTAATGCTTTTAAATTCAAATTTATCACTTCTATGCCTAGATTTTGAATATTCAAATGCTTGACCAGTATCCAAATAGGCTGTCTGTTCTACTTCTAGAATAGGAAAGTTTTCATTTATCTCTAAATACTCTTGTTCTATTGCTGTTGGTAAAGATGCTCTTATTGTCCTATGAGCACTTTTTATCTTTAGATTTAATTTATTCTCTATATATTCATATATAGAGCCTTTAAGCGTATCAAATTTTACACCAGGTATAAGATCTATTGGCATATATGTATATTCCATTACATATGGGACTTTATCTGCATACCTTGCTCTTACTATATAATATACAAACTCATCTTCTGAAATTTTTAATTTTTCTGCTATTTCTCCCTCAGCATTAATCACTTTAAATTCTACAATTTTAGATATAATTGTCTTATCGCTAAAAGTCTTTGAAAATCCTTCAAACTGATATGATGTACTAATATGAGAAACCTCTTTATCATCAATGTCCTTTACGAAAGTTCCAGCTCCTCTTCTCTTCACTACTAATCCCCTCATCACCAATTTGTCCATAGCTTTTTTAATAGTAATCCTACTTACTCCATATTTCTCACACATTTCTTTTTCTAATGGTAATTGGTCATTAGGGCGATACTCTCCAGATTCTATCCTATTTTTTATATCCTCTGCTATTTCTTCATATTTTAGCATCTAAGTGCACCCCACTTTTTATGATTATAACTTTATTATATCAATTTATATTAATTTGTCATATCTTTTATTAATATAAAAAATAACCAATATAAGCTTTTCTAGGAGTACTCTATATTTCTATTCTTTTAGAAATAACTAATGAAATGATAACTCACTCTTCTCTTACACTAAAATTCTATTCTTAAATCAGCTTTTTTATCAATCACCTTATAAATTATAAACCCAATCATTCCACCAAGAGTATTCAAAATAATATCATCTATATCACAAGATCTAAAATTTCCAAAATACATAGATATATACTGAACCACCTCTATAGATAATGATACCAATGCACAAGTAATTACTGTTGATTTAAAACTTCTTAGTCTTTTAAAAAACATTGGTATGAATATTCCTAGAGGCAATAATAAAAGAATATTCCCAAGTATATTTTTAATCCAAAATCTAACCATATAACTCTCCATTTCTATTGGTACTTCATATATATCTTTTATAGTATTAAAAACCGGTACTATATTCATAGATGGTTTTCCTATATAACCACCTATCACTAAAGGAAAAAATGTTACTATAATAACCATAAGTATATAAAATTTAAACATTAAACTCATAACTTCTCTAAAGTTCAAAAACTTCTCTTCTTTATTCCTTTTTATAAATTTAATCATTTCTATAATAAGAATTATTATACTTCCTACTATAAATGCAAATTTCATTCCTAGCATATTAATACTCTCCCCTTAAGCTTTTTCCCATGTATATATTCATTATAATTCCAATCCCAAGAAAGCTTATTATTATATTGGAACCTCCATAACTTATAAAAGGTATTGAAACAGAATAAAAGTTCAAAATTCCAAAATTATATAAAAATCCTAATATATACTGACATGCAAATATACTTGATATTATAATAATTAATCTTTTTCCATAGATATCGCATATCTTTCCACTAATTTTAAACATATATATAATTAAAAATAAAACTAAACATAATACTAACACTCCAAATGCCCATCCAAAGCTGTATATTAATGATGATATAATACAATCTGAGATATTATTAGGAATTATCTCTAGATTAACTCTCGTTCCTTTCCCTATAAACACCGATGAATCTAATAATTCTTTTATAATATTATGTAAATAGTTATCATAACTGTTCTGACTATAGATTAAAATTAAAGCTATTATAAACATAAACATTAACCAAAAAGTAAGTTTTTTATTTTTAGTACTTATATATAATAAAAATATTAATGTTACTGTATATACTATTGCTACTCCTAAAGAATACTTTAATATCATCAACAAACCTAAGGGAATAAAGCTTAAAATCACTCCATAAATCATTCCTTTTTTTGTATCCCATTTAATATCTTTAAAAATTCCTACTAATGAAATTAAGAATATATTAACTGCTAAATCTCTTACATTAATAGATATTGGTCCAATATTAATCCAACTATTAATATTATTTACAGGACTATTAAACAAAAATAAAACTATAAATAAAGCTATTGATAATATATATAAATGCGCAGACTTATTTTTTATTTTTCTATAGTCAAAAAATGATATTAATAGAAATGCTCCTATCCCCAAAGTAGTGTAAATAATCATCTTATTTATAAAAAAATATTCATTTCCCCAATAATTATATGCATTTCCTCTTAATGAATACATAGTAATTATCCCTGTTATAATTAGAAAGGCAACTGTAATTAATATTCTATAATTAAACTTTTCCTTATGAACCTTGTTCAATTCTTCTCCCAAGATATCAGAACTTCCCATATCTCTTAATGCTTTTTCTTCTGCTATTTTTTCACTATCACCACATTTAATATAATCCTTTTTCTTTTCTTCTATATGAGCATATAATTCTTCCTTAATTTGATTGTGTGCTCTCTTACTTTTAATCTTAAGGCAAACAGACTCTAAATATTTAATTATATTCTCTTCTCCCTTTACTTCCATCCCATACCCTCCAAGTTCAACGCTCTTCTTGTGCTTTTATTATAATCAGTACTCTCTTCCTTTTTGGACATATACTCTCTTCCTATATCAGTTAATCTATAATACTTTTTATTAATCTCATCCTCTATCCAGTAAGAGGTAAGTAACCCTTCCCCCTCTAGTCCATGAAGTATTGGATATACTCCTCCTTCTTTTAAAGTAAAACTCCCCCTAAATTTAATTTCAATTTCCTTCAATATTTCATATCCACACATATCTTTTCTGCTAATCAAAGTTAATATCATAATATCTATATCACTATTTGTAGTTATTCTTTCTTCATTAACTCTTTTTAAAATATTAGTTAATATTTCGTCTTTAGAAATTAAGTTTTCATCTATTGATTTCTTTATTAAATCTTTTTTATTCATAATTATCACCTACAAATTAAATTCCTTATTTATTTCTTTCATAGTTCTATAGAGCCTATTTTTTACAGTAGACTCATTAACCTTTAATATATTAGCTATATCTTTTATTTTTAAATCCTTGCTAAAATATAAAATAAATATTTTAAGAGTTAATGAGTCCTTATCCTTTAAATATTTCCATATAGAATCACAAAGTAGCTTTTCATCATAGTTGTGTTCAACCTTTAAATCTGTTTTTAAATTAAGAAACTCTTCCTCGCTCTCTGAGGAAAAAACAGGAATAAAATTTTGACTGAGCTTTAAAATACCGTAATGTCTATATACCTCATTTCTTGCAATCCTAATAAGATACTTTTTATAATCTTTTATATTTTTATTTGATAATGCTCTATAAAACTTTAGGTATGTATTTTGAACCAAATCGCCTACATCATCTATATTTCTACATTTCGATAATATATATTTAAAAATATCCTCATAGGTTTCGTTATAAACTGATACTAATATCTCTTCTGAACTTACTTCACTCATAGCTTTAATCTCCACGCGCGTTCCCACCCTTCACTTATAATGATGATAGAATTGTATATTTAGTTTCATTATAAAATAAAATTGTGATAAAATATTATTTCATATTATAAAATCCTAATTAAGGAGGATAAAAATGATAATAAAAGATATATTATATGGAGAATTCCAGGTAGAAGACATATTTGAGATTTTAATAAATACAAAGGAAATTCAAAGATTAAAAAAAATTCATCAAGGTGGAGCTAGTTTTTTAGTTAATCCAAAATTGAATATTACTAGATATGATCATTCTATTGGAACTATGCTATTAATTAGATTGTTAGGTGGAAGTATTGAAGAACAGATTGCAGGACTTTTTCATGATATTTCACATACTGCTTTTTCTCATGTTATTGATACTGTTTTAGATAATAAAAAGGAAGACTACCATGAAATTATTTTAGAAGATGTAATAAATAACTCAGATATCCCCAAAATATTAGAAAGCAATGGTTACAATTATAAAGATATTTTGCTTCATCATGAAAGGTGGAACATATTAGAAAAATCAGCTCCTAAACTTTGTGCAGATAGAATAGACTATACTCTTAGAGATATGTATAACAATGGGATAATTACTATTGAAGATATAAAAAAATTTCTAACTAATATTAGGGTTATTAATGATGAAATAGTAGTTACATCCCTTGAAACAGGCGAATGGTTTGTAGAAACTTATTACAAAGAAGTTCTTGATTTCTTTATGGACCCTTTAAATATATATTCTAATTATAAATTTGCAGAAGTTTTGAAATTAGCCTTAAATAAAAAAATAATAACCTTAGAAGACTTTTTAAAGGATGACAATTATTTATTAACTATTTTAAGTTCCTCAAGAAACTCTGAAATAATTAATTTACTAAATTCTATTTCTCCAAATACAAAAGTAGTAGAAGATGACTCAAACTATGATATATACAAAGTCAATAAATTAAGAATAATTGACCCTACTATCTATATAAATAATACACTAAATAAAATATCTAATTTATCTTCATACATTAGACAGACAAATAAAGACGCAATCAAAAAGTCCCTTAAGGGATCTTATATAAAAATAGAAAGGAGTTAGTCAATTGGCTAACTCCTAAAGGCTATTTATTATATTTTTTTAAAATTCTTATATAATGATTAGCTTCTCTTATAACATGGTCAGAAAGAAGAGGCAATATTATTGATCTAATTTTACATTCTAATATTCCCTTTGTTCCATCCTTCTTAAAATCTCTTAGCTTAATAGTTTGTGATAAAGTATCATCAGTAACACTTAACTTTGTATCATCTGTAATACTTTCAGCTCTCTTTATTAACTTTTCAAATTCATTAGCAAATTTATTTGATTTAACAATTAATTCATTTTCGCTAGGATCTAGTAAACCTCTAATAAACAACGCATGTTCCATCATAATCTCATCCCAAAATAATTCTGTTTTTCTAATATCGCTCTTTTCTATATCTTTATTATTTTCTAATTCTTTTATGTATGCTCTATAAGTCTTTGCTTCCTCTATTAAATGTTCATTGAACATTGGATAGTTTAGTGTAAATAGTTCGCAACATAAAACATCACTTAATATCTTTATCTTAAACTCAATTAATCCATCTAGTAATTTTATAGCTCTATTATTGATATTCTTTATATAACTTATAATTCTGTCATTATCATTTTTATTCACTTTGCATTCAAGCTTATTTTCCATCAAGGTAATTTTAGTATTTATATCTATTCCTGTATAATATCTTGTTTTCTTTTCTGCATCCAAAGTATATTTAGTAATAATTTCTCCAGAATCTAATAGCTCTTGTCCAATTCGCCCATTACTTACTTTTACTACATCCTGTAATATCTTTTCAAACTTAAACTTATAGTTATCAGCTATCTTTGCTAACTTTTTATTTTTATCTGTAAATCCCACCTCTAAAAAAATTGAATGCTCTTTCATAATTCTAGCCCAAAAAAGATGCAATTCTAGTGATAAGTCAATGTACTTTTCCTTACTTATCATAATTCTCCTCCAAATAATTTTCTTATAATATATTTATTAAAAAATCTTATTTTTGTGTTAAGAAATAAAAAATAAAAGTAGCCTAACTCTACGTTAAGCTACTTTTATTCACTAATTTGCTATTATACTATCAATACCATAATATTTACTAAAGTATTTATTATGAACATAGTCTTTGTTATTACTAAAATCAAATCCACTAAAAAACCTATTTTTCTTATAATTTATCGCCTTTACTTCTATATTCAAGTTTCCTTTAGATTTTTCACTCTCTACAAAATTAATCATTGAAGAATACTCTTTATTATAATAAACTCCATTTTTTATAGACGGAATTATAGTTCCAAATATCAACAAAAACCCAATTAACGTAATAGACCAAAATAAAATATTATGTTCACTAATTAGATAATATAATTTAGAACCAAGTATACATGTTCCTAAAATAATAAATATTCCTCCACCAAAAGATGATCTCACTGAATAGGTACTTGGATATATCATCATTAAGTTAGAGATAATCGCAGATAATACTAATAGTAGGGATATAACTAATTCTTTATTCTTGCACCCATACTTATAAATATATATAGCTAATAAAGCAAAGAATAAAAGACATATTATTAAGTAATTCCGTTGTAGTACTATCTTTAAAACAGGAAGATAGTTTTCTTTAAATTTAACACTCATATCTCTTGGAATGTTATATTCATTATATTCTACTTCTGATCTAATAATATTACCTGGAGATAACATTAGAACAGCTGCCCCTATAGATGCAGATATCCCCCCTACAATACTCCATATTTTAATTCTTTTTTCTACTATTTTAGAATAAATAATATAAACTAGATTAGCTCCTATAATAATAGGAACAACATTCTCATTCCCCATTCCTGCTAAAAACCCTAATATAGTAATAACTATATACGTTTTTAAGTTATCATTTAGTTTTTTCTTGCCAAAAAAGTCTAATAAATATGGATATATATATAACATAGATAACATCATCAACCACAAATAATTAAAAGAACCAACTTCCCATAATATAGTTTCTGATACAATAGGAGCCCCAAATAGTACTAGCATATGCACTATCCATATCTTAAACCAATCATTTTCTTCATCATTAATTCCTAATGTACATTTATAAATTAAAAAACAAAATATAAAATATACTATTGTATTACAAATTGCAAATATACCTCGTCCCCACCATAAAAATAAATGTGATAAGAACATAGGAATTACTCTTCCTCCCCAGCTATTATAAAAAATTCCTAAAGACTTAAATATGTCACTAAAATTACTAATTCGCTCGCTTGTCCCAAAAATAAAAGCATAATTATAATCATCAGCATAAATAGGCTGCAAATAAGATAATATAAAAATAGAAACTAATATTATTCCTAATAAAACTATACTAAATAAATTCTTCACTACTTTTTTATTTGACACTAAATCCCTCCCTATATTACTTTTAGAATTACTCTCTTAATCCATACAAATGAATAACATCTCAATAGCAATATAATTTATCAATAAATCTAAATAAAAGAAAAAGAGATGTGGTTCTAAATATTTATGCTATATCCCTTTTAAAATATTGTTTTATAGTGCAAGCCCTAAAATAATTGCAATAATAAGTAATCCATACCCCTCTAAACATAGTTTAAATAATTTCTTTTTACTACTGCTCTTATATTCCTTCACTTCTAATTCACTGTTCTTATCCTCTATATAATGGATAAATTCCTTTACTTCAATAGGCAAAGATTTACTTGGAATAAATATATCTTCCTTAATATCTATTAACTTAATAATTAATCCAGAATGGATCTTTATTATCTGAGTTATTGATTTAAGTGGTGCTTCAATATAGGAATATTTATTTTCTCTACATATTTTATTCTCATCCACTTTAAAAGAATATATAGTATCTATATCAACAAATTGCTTTTTATATTTTTTCATACCTATCTTTTTTCCTAATAAACATATAAGAATTACTATAACTGTTATTCCTAAAAATAATAATAAAATAGCTGTAGTAATATTAGATGCAAATTTATATTTATTAAAAAGCTTAAATACGTTTATAAATACCAGTATATACCCTAATAACTTTACACAACAGGACATATAGATTTTATTAACCACCGCACTACCTACCCTATAGTTAATATACTCCCTATATTCAAATTCATTTTCAGAAGGTGAAAATTTAAAATTCATTGTAATACCACCTCACCTCTTTATATTTTTCTATATCAGAAATTATTACATCTCTTTCAACATTAAAACCATCAAAAGTCATAATACGGTTTAATACACAAGAATTTTTACTAACAAATATTATATAGCCATCATATATTCTAACTTCTTTAATTCCTTCCCATGAAATTTCTATTAATGTTTCATTCTTCTTAATAGTAAGTCCCTTTTCATTAAAATTAATTTCAATTTCTCCATGGGATTTCTTCAAGTCTATAACTACTTTATTTATATACTTTCCATATATCGTTACCCCTAAAATTATCTGTAGTACAATTAAAGCTAGAAGTATGTATATAGGATAAGATGTTTTTAAAAACATATCTTTAGTAGCAAAATAAAATAACAGAGCTAATATTATATTCACCATAGATACCATTGATACTATAAGCGGAATCAAAAATTTTCCATGAGCTTTTTTAATCATATTTATACTATTGGGATCTGTTAACTGTTTATATGAATACACTATATCTCCCCCATCCATAAATTCTCTTATTATTTTTATTGTACAATATACTTTCAATTATAACAATTAATACCATTGATGCTTTGTTTTAAAAATTAAAAGAGCTAGCATAAACTAGCTCTTTTAGTATTATCTTTTAAAAGTAATTTCTTTTTCCTCTTCTAAATTTATAAATGATTTACTTGGCAATGTTTTAGCTATTACTCTACCTTCTCTTATAGAGTATAAAACTTCTGCTCTTCTTCTTACTGCATCATAACCACTTTCAGCATTTAATAAAATTAAATTACCTGGCTTACCTATTTCTATTCCATATTTATCTTCTATATTTAATGTTCTTGCACTATTAGTTGAGATAAACTTTAGGGATTCATTTATATCATCATATCCCATCATTTGACATACATGTAACCCAAAATGAACTACTTCTAACATATTTCCTGTTCCCATTGGATACCATGGGTCAAAGATATCATCATGTCCAAAGCATACATTAATTCCTGCTTCATCAAGCTCCTTAACTCTAGTAATACCTCTTCTCTTTGGATATGTATCAAATCTTCCTTGTAGGTGAGTATTAACTAAAGGATTTGAAACAAAATTTATTCCTGACATTTTTAAAAGTCTAAATAACTTATAAGTATAAGCATTATTGTATGATCCCATTGCAGTTGTATGACTAGCTGTTACCTTGTTCTTAAGACCTGTTTCTAAAGCTCTTGTAGCTACAACCTCTAAGAATCTTGATTGTTCATCATCAATTTCGTCACAGTGAACATCAACTAATACATTATATTTTTTTGCTAATTCAAAAATCTTATTTATAGATTCAACTCCATACTCCCTTGTAAATTCAAAGTGAGGTATAGCACCTATTACATCTGCACCTAGCTTTATAGCTTCCTCAACTAGTTCTAATCCATTTGGATATGAAAGAATTCCTTCTTGAGGAAAGGCTACTATTTGCAATGTAACATAATCCTTAACTTCTTCTCTTACTTCAACCATCGCCTTTAAAGCAACTAAACTCTCATCTGTAACATCAACATGTGTTCTTATGAATTGAATTCCATTTGCTACTTGCCACTCTATTGCCTTTTTAGCCCTAGTTTTTACATCTTCTTTAGTTAAAAATTCTTTTCTTTGAGACCATCTTTCAATTCCTTCAAAAAGAGTTCCACTTTTATTCCACTCAGGTTCTCCTGCTGTTAAAGTGGTATCTAAATGAACATGTGGTTCTATAAATGGAGCAGATGCTAAAGCTCCATTTCCTTCTATAACCTCTTCCCCTTCTACTGCTTGTAAGCTTGAATCTATTTCTTTAAACTTTCCCTCTAAAATTCTTATATCAAATAACCCTTCTCTATCTAGAAGTTTAACATTTTTGATTAACATATTATCATCACCTTATTTATTAGTTATTTTTGTTCCTATTACATAAACTAACACTGTTGTTATAATTGCATTTAATGCTATAACTCCCACTGTAACAACATTTGCAACTATGAACCCTACTAAGAAGGCTACTATAGCTACCCAGTTTATATTTTTAAATTCTGTTTTTTCTATAATATCATACTTTCTCTTCTTTACGAAGAAGTAATCTGCTATTATTATTCCACCTACTGGAGGTAACATTGAATTTAAGAATGTTAAGAATGCTGTAAAGTTATTGTTTAACCATATTGCACCTACAGTTCCTATTAATCCACCTATGATTACCATTTGCTTTTTAGGCAATTTTGTTATATTTGAAAGTCCTAATGCAGCTGTATATATTGCATTATCATTTGTTGTCCATATATTTAAACCTAAAACTAATATTGCTGGTATTACTAACCCTTGTGAGAACATAACATCCGCTATATCTGAATTTCCTGTAACCATTGCTCCAACTGCTCCAAATAAGAACATTAGTGAGTTACCTATAAAGAATGCTATTACAGTTGTTGAAACTGCAACCTTCTTATTCTTTGAAAACCTTGCAAAGTCTGGTGTAGCTGTGCCTCCACTTATAAATGATCCTACACATAATGTTACAGCTGTTACTAATGTCATCTTTGTTGTTGGGTCTATATTCATTAATCCTTGAACTCCACCAACTGAATTTGTTGCCATTATAGCTGATGTACTACCTAATATTGCAATAGCTGGTACTGCTATTGCACTTAACAATGTTAGTGACTTCATACCAAAGTAAGCTGTTGCTGTCATTAGTATTCCTGTAATTCCTACTAATAAGTATAGATTTATATTAAATCTATTTGCTACTGGTATTGCAAACATTGCTATTCCAACACCAAACCAACCTATTTGAGTAATACTTGTTACAAATGATGCTAAATATGAACCTTTTTCACCAAATGAATATCTAGCTAATAAGTGCATTGAAAGTCCAGTATCAGCTCCTATATAAGCTAATGCTCCTGTATAACATGCTAGTATTAAATTTCCTATGAATACTGCTATAAAGAAATCTTTTAATGGTAAGCCTGTCCCTAAATTTCCTCCTGTCAGCATACTTGCTGAGAAAAACGTAAATCCAAGCATAACCACAAACATTGAAAAGAACCCTTTTTTATCTCTTTTATGTACATGCTCCAGTGCATAGTCACTATCATGTTTTTTTGTCTTTTGTTCCATTTTTTATCCCCCTAAATTTTATATTTAGGAAAACCAGTACTCATATTTTAAAAAAACGACCTTTCTATATAGAAAGGTCGTTATACTTAATAAAAAGATATTCACTCGTGCATCTTTTTATTTTATCTCTGCCGTATCATTTCGACCTTATTAATCTCTCTGGATTTAATTTAAAGGACTAGTTTTCTTGGATTCATTATATATTACAGTGTCGAAATTAGTCAATAGCATTATTATTTTTCCTTTTTTACTTAATTTTTAACAAATTCCTTTATTAATAACTACTCTTATCCTTATAATTATCTTTTATTCATAAGTATTTAATATTCTTATATAGTGATTTGCCTCTCTTAGAACATGGTCAGCAAGAAGTGGTAATATTATAGATTTTATTTTACAATCATCTATACCTTCTGCACCTGCTTTCTTAAAATCTCTTAATTTAATTGTTTCAGCTAATGTATCATTTGGAGCTCCTTCTATAAGCATAATATCCTTATTGTCTGTTTTTTTAATTAACTCACTATACTCATTTGCAAACTGGTTTGCTGTGCTTATCAGTTCCTTTTCACTTGGGTCAAGAAGTCCTCTTATAAACAAAGAATGTTCCATCATAATTTGATCCCAAAATAATTCAACCTTTACCATATCCTCTTCTTCAATATCTTTATCATTCTCAAGTGCATCTATATATGAATAATACAACTTGGCTTCACGTAAAATATGCTCAATAAGTAAAGGATAATTAACTGTAAATAGCTTGCAACATAGCATTTCATCTAAAATTCTTTCCTTTAACTCTATTAGGCCACTAACCAACTTTTTAGCTCGATTATTAATTTCACATACAGACTTTAACATTTTAGAATCAATATGTTTTTTAGATTCACAACCTAAAGCTTTCTCTAATATAGTTATCTTAGAATTTATGTCAATTCCTGTGTAGTACTGAGTCTTTTTTTCTGTACTTAAAGTATAGTCAGTGAAAATTTCTCCAGAATCTATTACTGATTTCCTTGGAAATCCATCACTTATTCGAATAGTATCTAATAGAAGTTTTTCAAACCTTACTTTATAACTATCTGCCTCCTTGGAAAGTTTGGAGTTTTTTGGGGTAAAGCTAGCCTCCAAAAAAATAGAGTGTTCCTTCATAATCCGTCCAAAGAACAAATGTAGTTCTAGTGATAAAGTTAAATACCTTTGACTACTTAACATAATCCTTCTCCCTAAAAATTTTATTATATTATACTATTTTAAAAATATATCTGTTAACACTTTTATTCTTTTAATAAAACTTAATCAAAAAAAGCTGACTCCTGTACAATACAGAAATCAGCTTTCATCTGACTAACTCTTTTTTATAGCTCTTCTCGATATTAGCTTTAGTTTATTTTATTTAACTTTCTCTCTTTCCTTTTAATAATAAATATAATCCACCACCTGCACTAACAATAGCATATATATATTGACTTATTGATGAAACATCTCCTGTTTTAGGAGTATCCAGACTATTACTACTATCACTATTAATACCGCCTGGTTTTTCTGATTCTCCATTCTCTTTATTAGTATTTTCCTCTTTTTTAGTTAAAGAACCTTTAGTAACCTTTAAATCACTTAATGCTTTATCAACCTCTTCTTGAGTAGCTAATTCATTATTTAAAACATCTCTAGCATTTTTTAATGCTTTAGTGAATTCAGCTACAGTAGATTCTGTATATACGCTTAAATCAATATTTTCAATATCACCAACATATTGTCTAAGCTCATCTTTATTAACCCTCTCAAATTCCATAACTTTTTTTATTGAATTCCTTAAATCAATACTAGCCTTACTAATATCCTCTTGATTAGAATTTGAATTATTATTTATATTTTTTGCTACCGCTAATGCATTATTAAATTCATCAACTATTTCTTTACTTACACCTTCTAAAAATCCTTTTTCCACCACATCATTTGCTAAATTTATATTTTTTTGTAACTCTTCTTTGTTTGTATTGATAACAAATTTAGAACTAATCTCTAAATCTTCACTTACTCCTTTATAGACTAATTTATTAGACTCTACTAGACTTGTCATATCATTTCCATTTATAATTAATGATTCTAATCTGTATCCTTCGTTTGGAATAATACTAATAAGTAGATCATCACCTTTTGCAATTTGGTTATCTATAGCCGATGTAGAAATTTCACCATTCTCTGAAGGATTCACTTTAACATTCATCATCTCAACTCTATCTTCTAGAATAACTTCTACCTTTGCATCTTCAAACGGCATTACCAGTTTAATTGTATAAACCCCATCAACTGAATTTGGAATTGTTTGTTCTTCACCGTTAAGTTTAACTGATGACAATACTTTTCCTTTTTCAATATCTTTAATTATTAATGATACTTCCTCATATCCAGTTGCTTCTGATTTACTTAATTCAACAGTAGCATCACCATTCTGGACTTCTGTTATAATTTTATAAGGTAATAAATCTCCAAACACAACAACAATTTCGGTTTCTGAAGTCAAATTATCTATTGTATACGAATTCTTTGCTTTATCAAATTCTACTTCTACACAATTAACAAATACATGACTTACTTCACCATCAAAAGTTATTGTATAAGGTCTGCCTTCATATGCTATTCCTTCACTGACACTACCTTCTCCAATTACATTGACATTAGCATCTATTTTATTTCCAAATCTAAAATAATCTACATTTGAAACATACGGTGTATCCGTATCATTTCTAAATACTAAATATATATCATGTAATCCTGGCTCAACATCCTTTATTAAATTTCCCTCTGCTAAAACATAAGTACTCCAATTATCACCTGTTATAGGAACATCTATCTTAGCAATTGGATCCCCCTCCATACCGTCAATATAAACTTCAACATATCCTCCAGCATCCTTCTTTTGAGCTGAATAATAAAGTTCTAAACTATCCTCATTACCATCAAAAGCAATATCATTATATTTTGCCCAAGTGTTCTTCTTTACGCCACCAATATTCTCACCATCATTTACTATATCTGAATGTGCAGAGCTAAACTCCTCAGCTTCTATTCGGTTTTTCGCTATCCTAATTGAATTAACTCTGTCTATAACTTTTTTTAACTCCAGATATTTATTAATAATTTCTTCTTGAGTTGAACTTTCATTATTAACAACTTCTTCAGCACTCTTTATTGCATTATTTAGTAACTCTTTTGCTACTTTTGTCATATTACTTTGATCAATAACTTTTGCATTAATTATTAATTTATTAAGTGTATCTTTATCTATTGTTGAAGTATCTCCTTCTTGTCCCAACAGCTCAATTTCTGCTAATGTTTCTCCGCCAATCAACTCTACTTTATATTTTATAAATCCTTCACAATTCTCTTCCGGTAGTTTAAATGGTCTTGTATATCGTTGCCATTCAAATTCAAGTTCATCTCTTTCATCTATAACTTTCCAGACTTCTCCATCATGGCTACCACTTAATATATATCCACTTGGAGCACTTCCATCCTTTCCAGAGGTCAAAGTCATCATTGAAATTTTAGTTGGTTTACCAAAGGTATAAATAACTTCACTTTTACCACTCTCATTTAGAATAGATGCAGTATTTGAATTGTTATCAAAAAGATTCTTAGATTCTGTTACATTTGAATATAAGCTATCTACAAGATCACTGCTATTAGGATAACTTGTTTCTTTAACACTAGCTATAGTTACATCTTCTAATGGGTCTGGTAATTCATCTCCATCTGTAATTGATGTAGGTAGTGAATTTTCACTTGATCCCCAATTTGTATTTGGTGTACTTCCCATTTCGAATTCAATAGTAGCACCACTAGCAATATCTGAGTGTTTTATATAATTTTTATTATATTCTTTTCCATTTAACTTCATAGATTGAATATAGATATTTTCATCGCTATTATTGTTAGCTATTACTTTAATGTCTTTACCATTATCTAAATGAACAGTTATTTCATCAAATAATGGTGAACCGATAGCATACTCATCATTTCCCATTGAAACTGGATAGAATCCAAGTGCTGAGAATATATACCAAGCACTCATTTCACCATTATCTTCATCTCCAATATACCCTTGCCCCAAGTCACTTCCAACATATGCACGATCTAAGATATCTCTTACATATTTTTGAGTTTTCCAAGGCTGGCCAGCATAATTATACATGTATGGGATATGATGAGATGGTTGATTGGAATGTCCATATTGTCCTAATTTAATTTCTCTTGCTTCCTTCTGTTCATGGATACCACCTATACTTTCTTCCGCTCCATATCCCCAATAGTCTCCATTGGTTTCAAAAATAGTATCAAGCTTTTCTCCTAATGCAGCTCTACCACCATATAAATTAGCCAATCCTTGACCATCATGAGGTACAGAAACTGACATATTAAATGCATTTGTCTCAGTGTAATCATCTCCCCAGAAGAAAGGATTAAATTCTTCATCAGAGTATGACCAATCTCCATTAGCATTCTTTCCTCTTAACCACTTATCTTCTACACTATCACCAGTAGATTTAAACAACTTAGAGTAATTTAGTGCTCTGTTTAAATAGTACGCTGCTTCATCTTCATAACCTAATTTCTTAGCTAATTTATAAACTCCATAATCATTTATATATCCTTCAATTGACCACGAAAAACCTTCATGTTGTATATTATGTGCTGTATATCCTTCAAATATAGATGTATTCAATTGTGCACGTCCACCATTCGTTAAATTTGAGGAATCCACTGCAACTGCTGCATTTTTAATTGCAGATTCATAAGCATTTTGCCAATCAAATTCTATTCCTTTTGCAATGGCATCACCAAAAATAATATCTGAACTTGTACCAACCATTGAATTAGTACCTCCAGGTGCAATCCATCTTGGTACATATCCCTGATCATTATAATGTTGAACTAATCCATCTAATAATTCTGTAGCTTTTTCTGGAGTAAATAATCCATATGCTGCCCATGCTGTACGATAAGTATCCCAAAAACCGTTATTATAATATAATGTTCCATCTACAACATCATGGTTTCCATATGGAGATTTATATTTCCAAACCGGCTCATCATTTGTTCCAGCATTCTCTGATAATAAATTAGGATAAGCATTTAATCTATATAAATTTGAATATAATGTTGTTAATTGATCCTTAGTAGCTCCTTTAACATCTATAGTATCTAAAGTCTCATCCCAAGTGTTTTGAGCTTGTTTAAATATTGACTTAAAATCATCATTTTTACCAATCTCAAGTTCAAGATTCTTTTTAGCTTGATCTATACTTATAAATGAAGTAGCAAGTTTTAATTCAACAACATCACTATCAAAGCTTGCAATTCCTTGTTTAGAGTTTTGTACTATTGTAGATACGGGCTTTTCTGAAAACTCACCATATATATACATTGTCTGCATACCATTACTAGTATGATTACTTGACGCTTCAAAACTTCCATCTTTATTATATTTTAATGTTCCAGAGGCTCTTGTAGAATCAAATATTATATTTCTATTTTCTGAATCTTTATCAAATGTAAATCTTGAAACAGCTCCATGTAATGTTGGAGTAACCTCCATTTGTGAATTACTTGCATTAGAACCTTCATCAAAAGTTACTGAATAATAATGTGCTTTTGCTATTTCATTATCATGTGAAAATTCAGCCTGACGTGCAGACGAATTAATTTCATCTCCACTATTAACACTTCCAATATCTATTGAAGTGTTAATCATAAATTGCCATGTTCCACGGTCTCCAACCCAATATGATGGTTCATGTGATATAGTAATATGTTTAAATGTGTTACCATTTAATTGATAATTGTAAATTTTGTTATCATCTCCATTTGTAGCTGGCACAAAAAAGTTGAATCCGTGTGGTACTGTTACTGCTGGTGCAGTTAATCCACGTGAAAAACTTGGTGAATCATTCGTTCCACGTAAAATATTTACATAATCAGATTTATGCTTAAATTCAACCAACTTTTCATTATAAATTTCTATATCATCTATAAATGTTTTAAATTCAGCATCATTAGACTTAGTGTTTTCATCATTGTCATATGCAACTAGAATATTTTTTATAGTTTTATTCTTTGCAACGCTTCCTATATTGCTTGCTATATAATTCCATTGATTTGTTGTTAATATCTTACTATCTCCTTGTGCTTGAGGATTCAATTTAGTATCATATTGATCAATTGCTCCTAACTCACTTAAAAATGATCCATCTGTAAACTCTACATCAACTGCAATATGCATTTGTGTATAATCATAATCATAATCAGATTCATCAATCATACTAGGAAAAATTTTATAACTTAAATTTGTGTTTTCTTTTACTTTTATATTTAAATCTTCATAAATTACATTATATGAATAAGCTCTTTCATTTCCTATATGGGTACCTGCTACTTTTAAAGCATTAGTTCCACTCCATCCTTTACCTGAAGCTTGATTCCAAGTTCCTGTTGGTCCTTTAGAAATAGTTGTTGTCATACTCTCAATAGTATTATTATCTTCTTTTATACCAGTTCCAAGATTTAATTCTGAAAATTGCCCCATAGTACGATTACTGCCTGCTATTTCATTAATTACTATCTTGAAGAACTTATATTCTGAAGGATTCTCTATCCTATATTCTTTTCGCTCAAATCTTTTGTTAAAAACTTGATTTGTTTGTGAATCTATTTTTGTCCATTCATCTCCATCATTTGATCCAAATAAATTCCAACTCTTGGGATCACGCTCTGGCGAATCATTAGCTGATACAATTTGATAACGATCCACCTTTACTTTATCTTTAACTTCAAATGAAACCCAAACTGGATTTGATTCATTTATAGCGCTTCCATTATAAGCTAAAAATTTTGTATTTGTTGAATCATCAAATAAATTTTGTGCAATTTCATTATCATTATGCGATTTGCATGACTTAATACTAGATTTTATAATTTTGTTGTTTATGCTTCCATCAATAAAAACTGGTTCTTCAAGACCAGATACATTAATACTTCCTTTTGTATTATCAATAGTTGTCTCTAAAAATTCTTTATTTTCTTCATTATCTTCAAAAGATGTTTCAAATAGAACCTTTTTTCCTTGTTTTTCTGGAATAAACTTATCTACCATTGCAAAAACAGTAGTACAATTCATTGTTGAAACAGTAAAAGCCGTTACTAATAAAGTCGTAAGTATTTTTTTACTCTTAACTTTCATTTTTTTCTTCCTTTCTCTATATTTAATTTATTTAGCTTCTATGACCACATAACGAAAATCGTCTCATCTAGTACTAATAAAGAAAGTAGATACAATAATTTTATTACCTATATCTACTTTCTAAATAATTGACTAATCTTTAATATTAGCTAAATTTTTTCACTATCTTTTCTATTAATGCATCTGCTCTTTTTATCACATCAGACACACCCATTTTTATAACCTTTTTACCTTTAAACCTTTCTTCTCCTTTAATTGAGACATCATTAGTTAATATCACACATACTGCTTCACCTATATCTTTTTTAGTTAAAGGATTTTCTATTCCTGCGCCCCCTTGAGTTTCAATAATAACCTCAACTCCATGTTTTTTACCTGCTAAAACTAGCGCTTCTGCTGCCATATAAGTATGTGCAACTCCTGATGGACATGATGTTACTCCAACAACTTTCATAATCAATCTTCCTTCCATGTTTATACTTCTTCAAACTCTAATTCAAAATCTTCCTCATCTACTTTAATCTTCTCATTATTAGTGTTTTCCTTCTTAAGCAAATTAACCATTATTGCAGTTACAAATGCCCCTACAACTACGCCAATAATATATCCAATTTTACCCTCAACTACTGGTAGTACTATAAGACCTCCCCAAGGAGCATGATTTAGTACCCCAAGTAAAAATGGTATAATATTTCCTACTGCAGCTCCTACCATAATTGATGGAATAACACGTAGTGGATCATTTGCTGCGAAAGGTATTGCACCTTCTGTAATGCCTACACATCCCATTAAAAGAGCACCTTTACCTGCTTCTTTTTCTTCTGTATTATATTTTTTAGGAGCTAATAAGGTAGCTAGTCCCATCCCTATTGGCGGAGTACATATAGCAACACCTACGCCTCCCATTAAATAAGGTAATGTGTCTACTTGAGTTTGTGCAAATAATGTAGCAACTTTATTTATAGGACCACCCATATCAAATGCTGTCATACCACCTAGAATCGTAGCTAGTGGAATTTTACCTGCATCTCCCATTCCAGCTAACCAATTTGTTAATCCTTCCATAAGGCTTGCAATTGGTGTTCCAATTACCCAAATTACAATAGCTCCAGTAACAAATGTTCCTATTAATGGATATAAGAATATAGATCCTAATGACTTCAATGAAGTTGGTAATTTAATCTTCTTCAATTGCTTAACAACATAGCCTGCGATAAACCCTGCAGCCATTCCGCCTAAGAAACCAGCACCTACTTCTTTGGCTAAATAAGCACCAAGCATACCAGGAGCTAAACCTGGTTTATCAGCAATAGAATACGCAATATACCCTCCTAGAACTGGTATGAATAATGTTAATCCTGCTTCCCCTATCTTTGCTAATCCTGCTAACCATCCTTCAGTTGGTGTTGCTGGAACATCATTTAGCATAACCGATAGTGAAAATAAAACACCTCCTGCAACTATAAATGGAATCATATGCGATGTTCCTGTCAATACATGCTTTTTTAGTGTAGCTAAACTTTTTTTCCAATCCATTTTTATTCACCTAATCCTTCCTTTAATATATTAAATATTTCTTCCTTATCACCAATAAATAACTTATCTATAAATTCCTTATGCATTAGCTTTCTAGCTAATCTTGATATAATCTTCATGTGAGTGTTTTCCTCATCATTACTAGGTACAGCTATTAATATTATTATTTGAGCAAACTCTCCTGTTTCCTCATTCCACAATATTTTATTTTTTAATCTTCCAAAACATACAGCTGTTTTTAAAACGTTTTCTGTCCTTCCATGGGGTAGTCCTATATCATTTCCTAATGAAGTTGGTGATAATTTTTCTCTTGCTAAGACATCTTCCAAAAACATTTCTGTATCTGTAATGTTCCCTTGATTTTTTAATTTTTTTACTAATTCTAATATTGCTTTTTCTTTTTCTTTTTCATCTATATCAAATACGATACATTCCCTCTTTATAATAGACTCCATTCAAAAAGCAACCTCCATTTCTGTTTCATATAGTATTTCTTTAATTTCTTTTATTGACTTTGCATTCTCTAGTCTTTCAATAAATCTAGTACTTTTTATCATTCTCATTAGTAATACCATAGCTGGAATGTGCTCTTTTTTATCCTTACTTGCTAAACAAAAAACTATTTTTACCTTTTTTTCTCCAAACTCCACTGGTTCATTACTAACAATCAGACTCATACAACTACGATTTACTCCTTCATCCCCTCTACCATGTATAAGTGCAAATAGATTATCAGTAACTGAATAAAATCCAACACTTTCTATCGTCTTTATAATATCCTTTTCATATCTTTCATCTATAAATTTTTGTCTTTCAAGCAATCCAATACCCTCTTTAACTACTTCCCTCCATCCATTATTACCAGTCATTATTTCTATACAATCATCCGATAATAAACCACTAATACTATTAACTCTCGTAGAAGTAATAACACTACCATAACCCAATTCATTTTTTATAATATCAAGTACCTTTCTTCTGTCTTTTTCTTTTAAAAAATTTAACTTTTCGTTAATTGAGTTGTAATTTAATACAGTACTCTTTCTTTCTATACCAAGCCTATCAATACTTGCATAATCATCATTGGATAATATCGGATTGACGATAACATATTTTTTAATACATGAATTATTTAGTTTTGTTGTAGATATAATATAATCAACATTATTCCAATTGCTATAACTAGTTAATTTATATACTGGAATTATATCAACAATATCTATCTGGTATTCATTTAGTAAAGATTCCTTTAACATATTAGTGCTGCCATATCCATGTCCACAAACTAATAATACTTGCTTGTTTGTAGCTTTTGTTAAGCGTCTCATACTAGCTATAAAATGAACTGCTAAATATGATATTTCATCATAATCAGTAACTTCTCTTAATCCCTCGATATCTTTAATAAGCGCTGCTAAAGTATCAACTACCACAATATCCTTTTGAGGAATTATAGAGAGTACTTCATTGTTAATGTATATACTACCTTTAGCTCTTTTTATTAATAGGACTATATGATTCGACAGTCCATCAATTAATATACTATCTTTGGTAAAATCAATATTCATAGCTTTGGACATAGCTTCTATCAGTTTAGAAACTATAGTTTCCATATAAATCAAATCAAAATCTCCATCTAGTACTACATCTTTGTTTACATAATTAATCAGCCTATTAAGTACCTTAAGTTTTTTATAATCAATCTCTTTATTAATAATTGCTTCAAGTTTTTTCATAAATTCATTGTACTTATCTGAGTACTCACTATTAATTGTTGACTCTAACGGATTCTCCTTACTTCTAATTACAAACCATATTACAGTAAATACATTTGCTACATACCACTTATAGAAATCCTCTCTTAATATACAATCCATACTTTCAAGTAAATCATCAATCCATTCAATTACCTCCTTTAAAGATACTCCCTCAAAAGCCTTTTCTATTACCTCTACTGCATATGCTTCAAAGGTGTTTAAACTTAGATTTTCATCCTTAAGCAAATAAACATATTTTATAAGCTCCTTTGTCATCAAGGCTACTCTCTTATTTTTAGGTCCATCTAAGAAAAATCTATCTGTATAAGATATTTTTATACCTTCCTCAAATAATTTTCCTTCAATAAAACTCATATCATTTTTAATAGTTGACCTTGACACTTGAAAATCCTTACTTAATCTATTAATCTTTAACCTTTGGTTATCTATTAATAAAATTAATAAAATTAAAGAGGTTCTTTCTTCTTGAGAATAAATGAAGTCGTTTTCTTTAGTTAGATCAGAAACTTCAATTGACTTCGGAAAGACAATACACCCTTTTGATTGCTTTTCTATTAAAGGTAGATTTTTAATATGAAAGAAATCATTTATTCTATCTATGTCATATCTAATGTATCGCTCTTTTATTTCCAAATCTATTGAAATCTTTTTATATGTTGTTTCATTATTAATTTGTAAGTAATCAATAACCTTTAACATTCTTCCACTTAACACTTTAATCTCCTCCAATTACTTCCCTCTTACATTCTTAATGATATATAATAATTGAATTTAATATAAGATAGAAGTTTTGTAATTTTTAATTACAATTTATGTATTTTATCCTATATTTATCTATGTGACTCTTTCAAGGTTCCAAGGAATAATAATTTCAAGAAACCAAGTAGAAGCTAAACAATTATTTTATTTATCTTCATCTCATCATTCGTTATACTGCGGTTCATTAGAATTTAATGTTTCATTTTCTTAGTTTCGAAAATATACTTTTCAAAATACCTCTGAAGAATAAAAGTTCTTCTTGTAGTTTGCTAATAGACATAACTTTTTAGTATATAACTAACAAAAATAAAAATGGGCTGTATCAGATTAAGTTTTTTACCTTATCCTTATACAGCCCCTTAATTCTTTATTATTTCAAAATTAATGCTTCTTCTTTAGCATAAATAGGAATCCACCAACCATCATAGCTATACCATTTACAGCTACTATAGGCCATACGTTATTTCTATCTCCAGTTGTAACAGTTCCATTAGTTCCACTACCATTTCCTTGTCCAGGAGTCTCCCCTGGTTTTTCAGTTGGAGTATCAACTGGTGGTTCTGGATTTGGATTTTCTGGTTTTTCAGGTACTTTTGTATTATCCATTGCATCCTTTAACGCCTTCATGATACCTGTTATTTCATCTTTTGAGCCATCTATTAATGCATTTTTTGCTTCTTCAATTTGCTCTTTTAATGTTTTCCAAGCATCAGATTCATAATTTTTCTCTTCTAACTTTTCAGCTTGTGAAATTAACTCTTTCAACTCAGATACATCAACTAGCTTATCATCTATTGATTTTAAGCTTTCTACTGCTGCATTTACCTCATCTTTACTTGCATCTGATTTGTTTAATATTGTTTTTGCTGATTCTACTGTACTAATATATTCACTCCATGAATTTACTGTATAATTTACTTCATCATGAGGAACTAAATTATTAATAGCTTCTTTTAATAATGTTAAATCTACTAATGCTTCAACTTTTCCTGGTGCTTGTGATATTATTAATTGAATTTCTTCATCAGTAGCCTTTGGATTATTTAGTGTATCGATAACACTATCAATAAACTCTTTATAAGCATTCCATGATGCTTCTGTATAAGATTCTTCATCCTTCTTATTAAATTCATCAATAATACTAATCAAAGCTTTTCTATTCTCATCTAATGGAATTAGATTTGCAAATGCATCTTGTAGTTGAGCCATTATTTCTGTTACTTGCTCTTTTGTTGCTGCTGGATTTGATAATACTTCATTTCCTTTTACTAATGCATCTTGTAACTTATTATAACTTTCTTCAACAAATAGATCTTTATCTAATGCTTCATATTCTTCTACCTTTAATTTTAAATCCTTAATATAAACAAGAGAGTTCTTAGCAGAAATTAAAGTCTCTGTAGCATCATCAACTTGTTTTTGTGTTGCATTCTCAGATAATAATATATCCTTTGCACTATTATATGACTCTGTATATGCTTCAAAACTATTAGCTGTATAATCATCCTTTGATTCAGCAATTGTTTCATATTCAGCTATAGCAGATTCTAAATCTACTTTTGTTACAGTATTTACCAATTTTGCATCAGCCCATACAGCATGATCATTTGAATCTGCACCATTAGTTTCTGTAATAAGTGATACTGTTTTAGCTCCACGAATATCTACATTTACTGGAACTGAAGTTTTAAACATCACATCATTCTTACGGAATACTTCTTTACCATCAACCTTTACTACAAAGTTAACATTACTATTTCCACCTTGCTCCATTCCAATTCCTGCAATTGCAGTAAAGTTTGTAGCATCTTTACCTTCAACATTAATTGTTACTTCAGAAGGTGCATGTGATCCAACACCCTTTTTAAATGAAGTCTTAACTCCATCAACCCAAACACCTAAAGGACTACCACATGTGCAAAGATCCCTTTGGTTTGAACTGTATCCGCCCTTATCAACTATCCACTCCATGTCACTTACATACATTTGATCTACTAAATTAAACTTTATAGTATATATCTTTTCTATACCATAAGAGGAAGTTGCTTTAATTGTAGCTACAGGATTTTCCTTTGTAGCCTGAGTAATTTCTAATTTTACATTTTCATCTGTAGCAACAGCTTCTACCTTAGGGAATGTAAGCCCTTCTTTATCAAATAACTCATAATTATATTCAGTTCTTAAAGGCTCAAATCCATCTAAAGAAACACCATCTAAAGTTATATCAGTAACTGGCATTATTGAATTTGGATTTAACTTACTATTTTCCATTCTCTCTTTTACAAATTCACTATCATTAGATGCAGCTTTTGTAATTGGAGTAATTCTAAATGAATGTGTATAAGTTTCACCTTTATTTAAAATATATTCACCTAATGGACCAGGACCACAGCTTGCATTACCAAGACCTCTTTGAGCATAATCTACTGTTAATACAGTATCATCGATAGTAGGAACTTGGTATGGGTGGCCTAAGTTCTTCCAAGTATTATAGATGTCTTCAGCTTTATAATGTAGTGCACTTGTTTCCATCTTATCCTCGGCAACTACCATTATACCTTTACCATTTTCACCATTGGTTAAAGCAGTCCATCTAACATCTGTCTTATTTCCATTCTCTTGTGGTCTAACATATTTATTTGAGAAGGAATTAGTTACTGTATCCTTATAAATTCCAATCTTAGCCCCTGTATTTCTATCGATATAGTTCTCTTGAGGCCCTCTACCATAATAAGTGATATTTTCATATCCTTCTGGAACTATCATCTTCATACCAATTCTAGCAATTTCGCCAACTGCATTAGAATTTGCTGGTGTAAAGCTATTGCTTACTACAATATCACCATTTGCATAAATTATATAATCAATTGAGTTTGGTGAATCTATTCCTTCAATAGTTCCATCTACATGTACTGAAACCACCTTATCTTTTACATCTACAGTATAATTATTAACCTTAAAATTATCAGCTGCATTTTTCATACCATCTGTAAAGTTTGGATCATTACTTACTCTTGCTCTCCAATAATTTGGTTTTGGTCCTTCTTTTAATAGAACCTCTCCATTTACTGTATAATTTGTTATATATCCAGTATTTTTATCAACTGTAACAGAGAATTTATCGCTATTTTCTCCACCAGTAATAACTGTTGAATCCTCTTTTTCTTCTACATTTATTGGATCATTTTCACTTACATCAATAGATGGACGAGCCACTTCTGGTGTATAGTTTAACATAAGTTGCTCGAAAGCTATCTCATCACCCTTATGTCCATAGTATTCTCCTGCCCATGGTTGATCTTCTTTTAATGTTACACTGAATTCTAATATATAATCAGAACCTTCTACTATTTGCATTTCTGGTAAATCTAATTGAATAGTCTTTTCTTCACCAGGTAAAATATTTTTTTGCTCTTCTGAAAGCTTTCCTTGAGCTTTAATTCCATTATCAATTAAAAGCTTCCAACTTATATCGTATTCATTTAAGTTTGTATTTAAGAATTCGTTTACTATTCTAACTGTTCCATCTTTAGCTTGTCCGTCATCATAGAATGAAACTTCTTGATGTACTTTTTTAACTTCATACAACTCATCAGATGGAGTTCTATCTGCATTCATTAGCCCATTTGCACAAAAATCATTATCAGTAACTTTTTCTCCCCAGTCTCCACCATATCCAAAGAAATATTCTCCTTCTGGGTAATTTGTTCTTTCTTCTCTAATTTCATTTTCATTAAAATTCATAGAATATACTATATCTTCTTGAGGAACTTTGTAGTTTTCTTGAATTTCTTGTTTAGTAAGCGCTTTCTTTAAAACCATCACGTTATCAATTAAACCGTTAAAAGCACGGCCATTGTATTGTGGGTCATCACCAATTCCTATATTATAGCTTACGCTATCTACTGGAGTATTCTTTGAGATACTCTTTTCTCCAACCATTTCTCCATCTATATATAAAGAATATTTGCCATTTGCATATGTGCCTACAATGTTTGTCCACTTTCCTATTTTTTCACTAGGAAAATCAACAGTTAAAGTACCACTGCTCCATCCATCTACAAAGAACTCAATTTTATTGTTTGCTTTAGATATTTTTAAATTATAACCATTATCACCTTTAGAAATGATCGCTTGATCGCTTCCTGTCATTCCATCTAATTTCACCCATGCTGATAATGTTAATTCATCACTATTTGCATTTACACTTGGAACAAAAGTCTTTCCTCTTAAGGCTTTTCCTTCTCTTCCATTTTCCAATGTTCCTTTTATTTCTGATTCAGTTCCATCTGCATTTTTCACGTAATACTTTGTAGTATTTTTAATCTTTGTAGCAATTGACTGATCCATCCAATCCCATATGAATCCACCTTGGGCATTTTCATAATTTCTAAATACATCCCAGTACTCTTTAAAGTTTCCTAGTGCATTTCCCATGGCATGTGCATATTCAGATTGAATATAAGGAGCCTTATTATTGGTATTAGTTACGTGTCCAACTACTGATGATACTCCCCAGTATTGTGATGAATAAATATCTACCATTGATTGTTCTCTATTTCCCTTTGTATAACGGTTATCTCTTTCATATTTTCTTAATCTTGATGGATCACGTTCTAAAATCCATTGAGTAGAATTATAAAAACAATAACTATCATTCATAGGGTAAGTTCTATAAGTTGCTTCATTTCCTAAAGACCAAATTACAACAGATGGATGATTCTTATCTCTTTCCACCATATTTATTGTTCTATCCATAACAGAATTATTCCACTCTGACTCACCTGATGGTATATCAGCTTCAATTGCCCCTTTATGTGATTCAACATTTGACTCATCACATATATACAAGCCTAATTCATCTGCTAACGCATAAGTATATGGATTATTAGGATAATGTGATGTCCTAATTGCATTAACATTGAATTGTTTCATTGTTACTAAGTCTTCTTTTATATCTTCTCTTGTAAGAGCTCTACCATTTATATGATCAGTCTCATGTCTATTAGTTCCTCTAAACATGATCTTTTTACCATTAATTTGAGCTTGCTCTTGACCTGCTTCATTTATATCAACTTTATCAATTTCTCTAAATCCAACTCTTTGACAAGTTGTTTCAATCACATTACCATTTTCATCTTCTAATTGAATTAACAATCTATAAAGATTTGGTGTATCTGCAAACCACTTTTTAGGGTTAGTAACCTCTTTAGATCCTGTCCCCCTTTGTCCCTTATCATCTGCTCTCTCTTCAACTGTAGCTTTTCCTGCACTTACTTCTATATCATAAGAAAGTGGTTCATTCCAAAGTTTCTTATCACTATCTATTTCGTATAAATCAGCTTTTACTGTATACTTGCCAGACTTCTCTGGACTTAAACTTCTTACATCAGTTTCTAATGTAAGTACAGCATCTTTATATTCTTCATCTAAATCAGTTTTCACGAAAATATCACGAATCTCTACATCTGATTTTGAATATAAAAATACATCTCTAAAAATACCACTTAAACGAATGAAGTCTTGATTCTCTAAATAGCTTCCTGTTGACCACCTATATACCTCAACTGCAATTGTGTTTTCTCCTGGTTTAAGATATTCAGTAATATTAAATTCATCAGCAGTATAACTATCTTCAGCATACCCTACTCTTTCTCCATTTATATATAAATAGAATGCTGATTCCACGCCTTGGAAAGAAACAAAGGTTTGTCTACCGTCCCAGTCCTCTGGTAAAACGAAAGTTCTCTTATATTGGCCAACGCTATTTTTAACAGTTGGTGCAACAGGCTTATCCTTTCCATTTGTATTATAGTTTACTGATTCATAATTTGCCCAAGGATATGTCTGATTTGTATAAATTGGTGTGTCATATTTAAAATCACCATTTTCATCTCTCTGAGTTTGTATATTACTTGGGACTTCAATCTTATCCCAGCCTTCTGTATTCCAGTCTTCCTTATAATTTTTAGCTTCATCACCTCTTAAATCGTTTTCACGATCTGCAGGTTTTTCAGCCCACTTAAAATCCCATGTTCCATTCAAGCTTTGATACCACTTTGAACCTGTTTCATCTAGATTATCTAATGCTGACTTTTCATGCTTCAATGCTTTTTCAATAGTTTCATATGGAGTAAATGTAGATCTTGCTGACTCACGATTTACTTCTATAGTGCTAATTTGGTCATACCATTCTTCTCCTGCAAATTGCGTATCTACCGCTTTTACAAATTTCACTGAACCTAAATCTACTACAGATAATACTAGAGTACTTGCTAAGAGTAATGAGGTAAATCTTTTCGTATTTTTTAAATTTCTACTTTTCATATTTTCCTCTCCTAAATCTTCCTAGTTTTATTTTCTAATATTACTCCTTACCCTACTATGAACTTTTTAACACTTTCTATAATTAATAGATATGATTTCGAATTAATTTATTAACTTTTTAATCTCCCTCCTCTCTCTACAAAAATAAATATCATATCTATGGTTTCCCACAGTTTAATTATACCTAATTTTACATTTATTGTATATATTTTAAATACTTTTCTCATTAATTTAAAGTATAAATTAAAATATATAATTCTATTATCTTTATTCACTCACCCGATATAATTTGCCATTTATCTCAACTAGTAATATAATATTTTATTATAATACTAGAAGGATTGATTTTATGAAGCAAATAAAATTGTGTATTATTATAGCATTGTTATTATTTATTCCAATAACACTATATTACTTTATTCCTACTAGAATTACTCCTAAAAAAGAGTTATCTAAAGATGACATTAAAATAAAAGTTCACTTACAAGTAACAACAGGTCCTCTTTATTACTTAAAAGAAGATAAAAATAAGCTTTGGAATACTATTAAAAATACTTATCCAGATGCTAATCCAAAATATATACAACTTACTGGTAATCTTCCTAATTATGCTGTAAATGACCCTGTCTTATTAGGGGACTTTTATATATATGGAAAAGTTGTTGGGACATATAATGATTCTGCTGAAGGTAAAATTCCACTATTTAATGTTAAATATTCTGACGCAAGTCTTGCTCCAATATTTAGAGATGATTCATTAATAGGACGATTTTCAATACTTTTTTTATTTCTTCCCCTTGTGACTTTACTTCTGCTAATATCACTTATAGTTATTCTTTTTAAAGAATATAAAAGTAAAAATAGTTAGCATTTAGCTAATACTTAGATATTTCATACATCTGTAATATCCAATCAATAATTTTCTTTTGTTTTTTAATCTCTATGATTATTCTAGTTTTTTGTTTTATATAGCATTTAGAGGTATATATGCTTCTAAATAACCTCTTCTTCTCTCACAACATAATATGGTGCATTTTAATTTTGACATTATAATACCTAACCTATATACTAAGAATACAAGTTAGCTGATGCAAACTTAAAACTTAATATCGCGGGATGGAGCAGTTGGTAGCTCGTTGGGCTCATAACCCAAAGGTCGTAGGTTCAAGTCCTGCTCCCGCAACCAAAAAAAATCCTTACATTATGTAAGGATTTTTTTATATAGTGAAATTCACAAAATAACCCAACAGCTAATTTTAACTGTTGGGTCATTTTATTATACACAGTAAAACTTCACTTATATTCTTATGATACATCCATCGTTAAATCAATTGACTTATCTTTAAAAATAAAAGTACCTAGTATTCCTCCTATTATTGCTGGTATTATCCAATTAAATCCTAATCTATCAAAAGGAAGTGCATGAATAAAGTTTATATTAATACCTAAACTATCTATAACAGTAAGAGTACTTACAAGTAAAGTAGCATAAGCTGCACCTTTATATATAGAATCCTTAGTAAATATATTTTTAAAAGATACCATTAAAACTAAAACAAGAGCTACTGGATAAAGTATTGTTAATATTGGAGCTGCTATAGAAATTATTTTATCAACACCAAAATTAGAAATAACAGCACTAAAGACACAAATCAACGTAACCAAATGCTGATATTTAATTTTTCTATTACTAAGTTCTTCAAAATATCTAGCTGTAACAGAAGTTAAACCTATAGATGTAGTAAGGCAAGCAAAAGCAACTACTATACTTAATAAAATTCCTCCAGAGGAGCCTAATAAACCTTTTGTTATAGCAATTAGTAATGCAGTTTGAGATATACTAGTATTATAAATATTAGAAACAGTAGCTCCTAAGTACGCTAATCCAGAATATATCAATATAAGCCCTACTGCTGCTACTAATGAGGATTTTATAGTAAGGCTTGTAACTTCTTTTTTATCTTTGTATCCCTTAGCTAAAAATGTAGCTATAATAAGTGCGGCAATTCCACCTGATCCAAGTGCATCCATGGTTTGATACCCTTGAGCAAGTCCAGTTGAGAATAAACTTTGTAAATCACTAGCACTACTTAATTCACCCAATGGAGACAATACCCCTTTTACTATTAATGCAGCTAATGTAAGTAAAAGTATAGGAGTTAAAAACTTACCTATAATATCAACAACCTTATTTGGCTTAACTGTTAAAATAAATGTTAAAGCAAAGAATACAATAGAAAACATAACAGGGCCAATTGAATTAGTTAATGGAGCAATACTTATTTCGAAAGTCGTTGCACCAGTTCTTGGTATAATAAGTATAGGCCCTAAACAAAGCATTATAATAACTTCCAAAGCAAGTCCAAATTTCTTACCTGCCCTTCCTAAAACAGCTTGATAAGAACCAGCCTTTGCAATAGCAATAATTGATAAAAGTATCATACCTACATCTGAAATAATAAATCCTAGGTAACTTATTAACCAGCCACTTCCTGAAGCCATACCTATGTATGGGGGAAATATTAAGTTTCCTGCTCCGAAAAACATTGAAAATATTGCAAATCCTACAACAATTATATCTACTACTTTCTTCATAATGTTACCCCTTTTCTTTTTCACACTCAATCTCTGTATCCATAAGATTTTGTTACTTAAAATTTTCATATTTTCCTAGACGATCGAGTAGGAGCTAAATAATTATTTTATTTAGCGTCCTCTCACACCACCGTACGTACCGTTCGGTATACGGCGGTTCACTAGAATTTAATGTTTCATTTGATATGTTTGTGTAAGACTAACGAATCCTATTGATTCTAGATATTTATTATGAAGTGATTTACTTAGAATTGGGCTACCGGAGATTTTCCAGTGGCCTTTTCTTGTATTGGCATATTCCCATGCCTTCCAATTATCGATTCCTAATTTCACTAAATTTCTATATCTAGTTCTAATCTTCTTCCATTGCTTCCATATGCAAGCACGTAGTCTCCTTCTAATCCATTTATCTAGTTCCAACAGCTTCCGCTTAGCGTTAGCTATTCCAAAATAATTAATCCATCCTTTAATAGAATCATTTAGTTTAAGTAATCTTAAATCCATAGATATTCCTCTGTTTCTATTAGTTATGGACTTTACCTTCTCTTTAAATCTTTTAATTGATTTCTCATGTATTCTTATTTTGGCTACGCCTTTAACGAAATAAAATTAAAATCCTAAAAACTTTCTTTTACTTACAATATCAACTGCACTCTTATCTTTATTTACTTTTAATTTAAGTTCATTTTCAATAATTCTTGTTATAGAATCCATTACCCTCAAACCCGCTCTTTTACTCTTGACATATATGTTGCAATCATCAGCATATCTACAAAACTTATGCCCTCTTTTCTCAAGTTCCTTATCAACATCGTCTAGCATTATATTTGCTAACAATGGGCTAAGTGGCCCACCTTGTGGCGTTCCTTCTTCACTTGATACTTTAATTCCATTTATAAGAACTCCACTTTCTAGATATTTTCTTATAAGTTTCAGAAGTCTTTTATCTTTAATTTTCTTTTCAAGTTTCCCCATTAGTATGTTATGGTTCACTTTATCAAAGAATTTTTCTAAGTCCATATCGATAACCCACTTATATCCTTGATTTATATATGTTTCTGATTGTTTAATAGCATTCTTTGCACCTCTATTAGGTCTGAATCCGAAACTACTTTCAGAGAAAGTAGGCTCGTATAATTTACTAAGTACTTGTGCAATGGCTTGTTGAATCATTCTATCCTGTACTGTTGGTATTCCAAGTGATCTTACTCCTCCATCAGGCTTTGGAATTTCTACTCTCCTTACTGGAGATGGATTATATTTTCCCCTAGCAGTTTAGTTTTAACTGTAGCCCAAGTCTTTTTGACATGCTCTCGAAGTTCATCGGTTTTCATGCCATCAATTCCATAGCTACCTTTATTTCTAATTACTCTATACATTGCTTCAAGCATATTATTTCTTTCAAGCACATCTTCAAGTAACCTACTAGTATCAAATAACTCATCGTTTACGCTTTCTCTATTTAATAAATCTACGATTTTACTCTGCACCTTCTGTTTATCTCGAACTTCCATTTCTACCTCCACAGTCAGATTCCTTATGGGAATTTCTGCTTTCTTCATAATTCTTAGATTTATCAAAGTTGTAAACCTTCTAATGTTCAGTCCTTCCCTTCGCTATCGCGATTAGCGAAAGTACTATGACGTCTGCTGACTTCTGATAATTCAGCTATATATCACTATATAGGTTATCAATTTCGAAATTTCATCTACTTATTGATGTATTATCAGACCTCCCCAGGTAAGAACGTACACTTTCCCTTCATCTATCTGCCACATCTACTTAATCAGTTTTCGGATAGTTATTGGGCTTTGCTTTGTTAAGCAAGCTTACCCACTAAATTAAGCCTCATGTGATTCGTGTTCCTCAGACCAAAGGTTTGCCGCCGACTTCCTTCAGATTCTACCTCACGATAGACACCCTTGTCTTAAGCTATACGGTTGGCACTATCAGCCCCCGTTACGGACTTTCACCGATTAGTGTACGCCCATGCTGGGCGCACTTAAAAAAGCCACATAGACTTAATCTACGTGGCTAAAATAACAAGTTTACTTACATAATATATTAAACTTAGCCATCATAGATACAAAACCAATGGTCTGTACCTATGATGATTATTTTTATCATAAATACAGACCTAACTAAAATAGCTAAACTCAAAATAGATATTTAATTTTAAACTGTCACTTACATTTATGCTACCTATCATGTTAATAAACTCCTATATAATCAATACTTATTTTAATAATATATTAATACTGAACCCTTGTCAATTAAATATTTGCAACATTAACCTATTTTTAATATCCTGTTTCATAATTTCAAGAAGTATACTCTACTCATCATAGGTATCCATATACCCCTCTTGGGATACATAAAAACAAACAGACATATGTCTTTCATAACATTCTTCACACATTACTTTTAAACATTCTGGACATTCTCTCATCTCTTCTTCGTTGAAGCTCTCTCCACACAACTCGCATTCTATCATACACTATCATCTCTAAACATATAATTTAAAATTATACCACAACTAACTTTTCTCCAAAAAATTAAAATTAAAATTATTTTGCACTTCCTAGCTTATATGCTATGGTAGATATTACTCGTAAATATGGACTGACCTATGAAATAAGAAAGATAATTTTCATTTAAATAATATTGAAAATTAGAATATTTAATCATCAGTTTATAAGCAATATCAAAACCATTTCCGGCAACAAATAATTCTCTCATCGTACATCCCTACTATTTTATCTGTTATTATCCCAATTTTACTTAATAAAAAAGGCTGAAATACACCTTGGTACTTCTAGCCTTTGATTCATAAGAATTAAATTTACAAATATAATATATTACTGTAGATTATCTATAGCATATTTTGCTTCTTCCGCTGTAAACTTCTCTCCATATTCTGATATTAATTGATCATAGATTGCACTTGGAGACATTGCCATACTTTCTTGATATGTTTTTGCTTTCTCTAATGCATTTTTCTTCCAATCTGCTTCTACATTATCTATAGCGTATTTTGCTTCTTCTTTTGTAAATTTCTCTCCATACTCTGATATTAACTGATCATATACCCCAGCTTTAGACATATTCATAGTACTACTATATGTTTTTGCTTTCTTTAATGCATTTTTCTTCCAGTCTGCTTGTACATTATCTATAGCATATTGAGCTGCTTCCGCTGTATACTTTTCTCCATATTCTGATGTTAACTGGTCATATAACCCGGCTTTAGACATACTCATAGTATCACTATATATTTTTGCTTTCTTTAATGCAGTCTTATATTCCGTCGGCACATTATCCTCTGCTTTGTCCTGTGTTGGAACATTTTGTTCTACATCTGAATTTTGTGTGATTTCCTGATCTTGCGCAGCTGTTTGATCGTCTGCCGAATCAGACTTATCATCACCCATTCCTCCAATTGTTCCAATAACTATAAAGAACGCTATTACTATGAACCACCCTCTTTTATATATTGGTTTCTTGTTTTTAGCTCCACAACTTGGACAACTTTTAGCAGATGAAGCAATTTCAGCATTACATGTTTTACACTTTTTCATTTTCGCCATAATATTATCCCCCTATATTTTCTATTTTGTTACAGCAAAATACATTTTATCATATTTTAACACATTATTCAATTTTTTATCTTTATTTTTAAATAGTACAAATTTCATCTTTATAAAAATGTAAGATTTATCCTAATTTTTCTTTTTGTTCTATAACGTCTTATATATTTATATTTAACAACAACTAATGTTCTATATAAGTAGTTATTTATTGGAGAAAATATAAACCGCAAATTAAAATAGGAACAATTAAAGTAGATGATTAAATTTACAAAAACTTCTTAAAAGATATTCTTAAAAAAATCAAAGCCAGTAGCAACACTAAGATTCCTAATGTTTAAATGCATCAATATCCATCGTTTTTGATACAATAATATTTATTTTTAAATAAATATGGCTTAGTATATTATTTTTAAGTCATTTTTGCTGTTTATCTATTTTGTGTGGAACCACATATTATTAGTATAGATATGTAATGCACTATATTTAAAAATTAATTCTATACTAAATTATAATAGTAACTTAAACTGGATATAATAAAAAAAATTAAATAAATTACAACAAATTTAATAAACAATATAAGGAGTGTTATTAAAATGCCTAAGATAATATCAATAGGAACCCTTAAAGGTGGCGTTGGAAAAACAATGACTACTTTTAATTTAGCCGCTATATTAGCTGAATTTAACTACAAAGTGTTATGTATTGATTTATCTATTCAAGGAAATTTAACAAGTAACTTTGGTGTAGATAGAACTAATCCAAATTTACGAGGAATTGATTTAATATTTAGTAAAAGTTCGTCAATTAATTTTAAAGAGATAATTATTAGATCTCCTATTCCTGCTTTACCTTCTATTGATTTATTACCAGCCACCGCTCTCTTACAAAGAACAGAATTCTTAATGTGTTATGTTCCATTAAGAGAACTAAAGTTACAATACTTCATGCTACATAATAAATCAGAATTTGACGAATATGATTATATTTTAATTGATACTAATTCTTCAACCATGTACTATTTAAATCAAAATGCTTTTGTTATTTCCGATAAAATACTCATACTCGCTACTGCAGATACATCTGACTTAAACGCTATTTATTCATTTTATACCATTTGGGATGACTTACGTAAAAAACTTGGAATTGAAAATAATATTGCTGGTTTAGTTGTTACTATGCACGATAAAAGATTAGCTTTAGATAGGGATTTTATAGATTATATTAAAAACAATGAAGAAAATAGATTTATGGCTGATATGCTACTAGATACTATAATACCTCTTAATGTTACATTAAAAGAAGCTACTATTAATAATATGCCCATAAACATATATAACAAAAATTGTATCGGATACAAAGCTTATGAAAAGTTAGTTCATGAATTATTTTTTAAGGACATATTATAGTCTAAATTAAACTATAATTTAAAATATTCTACTATTGATTGAAAAAAGGATAAAAATCAATTTACCCTTTTTAAATCAATAATCTCACTGGCTTGTTTAAAATTTTTTATCACATATATACTTACTTATGGATATTCACAAGTAATCCATATGCAATACTGAAGGTCTCTAGATAATAGATACCCTCAGTGTTTATCAACTTTTTATTATTTTGTAGAACCACATATTTTCAATGTCCACTCTTCACAATTCCAAATTTCAGTAGCAACTTCTCTATAGAATTCTGGTTCGTGAGATACAAGTAAAATTGATCCCTTATATTCCTTTAAAGCTCTAGCTAATTCATCCTTAGCATCTTGGTCTAAGTGGTTAGTAGGCTCGTCAAGGATTAATATATTAGTTTCTTTATTTATAATTTTACATAATCTAACCTTAGCAGCTTCTCCCCCTGAAAGAACCATAATCTTAGATTCTAATTGCTTTGTAGTTAATCCACACTTAGCTAAGGCAGCTCTTATTTCATATTGAGTAAATGAAGGGAACTCTGACCATACTTCTTCAATACAAGTATTAGTGTTTCCACTTCTATCTTCTTGTTCAAAATATCCTATTTCTTGATAATCTCCTCTTTCTACTTCCCCACTTAATGGATTTATCAATCCTAAAAGACTCTTAAGTAAAGTAGATTTTCCAAGACCATTAGCCCCAACTAAAGCTATCTTTTGTCCTCTTTCCATATAAAGATTTAATGGCTTAGTTAATGGCTTATCATAACCTATTACTAAATCCTTAGTTTCAAATATAACCTTTCCTGAAGTTCTAGATGGCTTAAAGTTAAATTCAGGCTTTGGCTTATCCTTTGAAAGCTCAATTCTTTCCATTTTATCAAGCTTCTTTTGTCTTGATTTAGCCATGTTAGATGTAGCAACGTTAGCCTTATTTCTAGCAACGAAGTCTTCAAGTCTTGCAATTTCCTTTTGTTGCTTTTCATAGGCTTGTTCTAATCTCTTCTTATTTTCTTCATATATTCTCTTAAATTCATAATAGTCACCAACGTATCTAGTTAGCTTTCTTTCTTCAACATGATAAATTAAATTAACTACTTCATTTAAGAAAGGAATATCATGTGATATTAATATGAATGCATTTTCATAATTTTGTAAGTATCTCTTTAACCATATAATATGTTCTTCATCTAGGTAGTTAGTAGGCTCATCAAGTAAAAGAATATCTGGATTTTGTAATAATAACTTTCCTAAAAGAATCTTAGTTCTTTGTCCACCTGATAAATCATCTACATCTCTATCTAATCCTAAGTCTAAAAGTCCAAGCCCCTTTGCTACTTCTTCAACCTTTGCATCAATAACATAGAACCCATTATTATCTAATAAATCTTGGATTACAGCTGTTCTTTCAAGCATCTTCTCAAGCTCTTCTGGTGTACAATCCCCCATCTTTCCATATAGAGTATTCATTTCTTCTTCTAAATCGAAAAGATATTTAAAAGCATCTCTTAACGCATCTCTTATAGACTGTCCTTTTACTAAAGCTGCATGTTGGTCCATGTATCCAACTCTAACATTATTTGACCAGATCACTTGTCCCTCATCTGGCATTAATTTATTTGTTATTATATTCATAAATGTAGATTTACCTTCACCATTAGCTCCAACAAATCCAACGTGTTCACCTTTTAATAATCTAAATGAAACATCTTCAAAAATTGCCCTGTCACCAAAGCCATGATTCATATTCTTAACTGTTAAAATACTCATATGTTCCTCCAATAATCTTATCTTACTTGCTTTTTATATTATAAATGATTTTTCTATAAAATAAACTGGAAAATCCATATATTTTAGTGTATTTTTTTATTTTTTATAAGAAATACTAGTGATACTAACATTAAAATTATAACCATTGTAACAATTAGTCCACCTTCTGGTCCAAAAGTCCTTCCATTTAAAATAGAATTACCTACAAAAGTCATTTCATAAAGCTTAGGTGTAGTTATACCACTTACAGGCATTCCATATATGCACCCTTGAAAGAAGTTCCAAGTTATATGAAATCCTGTGCTAAGCCAAATACTCTTTGTTTTAACATACATAACTCCAAATAAAATTCCTACTAAAAATATATTTAAAAAAGGAATAAGTGAAAATCCATTATTACCATAATGCATTAATGAAAATATAACTGCTGAAACCATTATGGCAAACCACTTATTATTATTGCTTACTTCCATTGCCCCAATTATATATCCTCTTGAAAGCAATTCTTCAGCAAAACCAACAAATATAAATAAGATTAAATAAAGAACTAAACTTAGTGAAAATCTAGGTTCTAATAAGCTGTTTACTAAAACTCCACTTTTACTAATTAATATCAGAATAAAAGCTAATGTAATAGCTATTATCCCCATAACTAAGCCTAGTATTAGATTTTTTACTTCTTTTTTGTTTAAAACCTTCAACCCAATAAGAGATAAATCCTTCTTAAATAAAACCTTCCATGACAATATCGGGGTAAGAATCAAAACAATTTCCTGGGAAAACATAAGTATAAAATATATATTTTCTCTTATAGATCTAGAAATCATTACCAGACTACCTATTATATTTGCCATTATAAATAATAAAAGATACTCAACCAAAAATAAGATAAGTATTTTCCATCCAGAGCGAACTTCTCCTTCTTCATTCTTAAAAACTTTCATCATATACCTCCAATAACTCTCTACTATTTACATATATATTACCACTTATAAAAATATACTAAATTAAAAAAGAGAAGTTGCTATTGCAATTTCTCTTTTCAATCATTTATTAATATTGGTAGTCTTTTGTATTTTCACAAAGTTTAATTTCTAATATTCCATTATCTCTTAATTTCTTATATGAACACAGGAAGTCACTAAGTTCTAAATCAGCTAAGTCTATTTTTCCTTCGCTATAAATAAGAACTTTTTCTTCATCTAAGATTATAGTTACACTATTTTTATCATTATTTATTCTGTATCTTGATATAGCTTTAGTTTCTATTTGAGAATTATACTTTTCGTTAAAACTCATATTTTTTCTTACCTTTTCATAATCACTACTAATCTCTGATACATTTATTCCTGCTGACTTTAATTGTTCATCTATCATTGATGAATCAAAACCATATCTCTCCATAAGCTTCTTTTGTATATTAAAGAATTGCTCTTGAGTTATATTATTTTCTTCCATGTATTTATATATATTTTTAGTAAAGTCAGCCATTGTGATTTTACCTTGTGCCATATCATAATATAAAGAGTACATATAATTTTCAAGTTTATCTACAAGCTTATCTTCGTCTTTTTCTTTTGCCCTATTCTTAAGCTCGTTAAAATCAATGATTCTATCGTCCATAATATCACTCCTTTTTGTATATTATATAATAAAAGATTACATTTAACTACAATGTTAATAAAAAAGTAAGGAAAAGCTATAATTAGCTTTCCCCTTATAAATCATTAATTAACAGATTTTATTTCTGTCCAAGCATCATCATATATTTTCTTAACATCGCTTGGGAAGTCTGTATATATTTCGCATCTATCCATTATTTCTTTAGGCATATATGCATTAGGGTTATTTCTAACCTCTTCTGGTTGTTCTAGTCTTGCTTCTCTATTTGGTGTTGTATATCCAATTTCATCAGCAATTCTTAAAGCACTTTCCTTATCACTTACAAAGTTTATGAACTTTTCAGCCCCTTCAACATTTGATGCATTATGAGGTATGCATAAGCTATCAATCCAGAAATTTGCTCCTTCCTTAGGCACAACATATACTAAGTTTGGATACTCATCTTGTAAATTTAATCCTTCTCCAGACCAAATCATATTTATATCAGATTCACCTGCTGGAATCATTGTTGTTCCATTATCAACCCCATATAATGGGCTAACTAACTTTCTTTGATCTAGTAATAATTGTTTTGCCTCTTCAATTTCTTTTGGATTGGTTGTATTTAAAGAGTAATTTAACTTCTTTAAAGCAGCTCCCATTGTATCTCTATATGTATCAAACATAAAGATTTTTCCTTTGTACTTTTCATTCCAAAGTATATCCCAACTGTCAACAGGTTCTGTTACTACATCCTTATTATAAATTAACCCTACTGTTCCAAACATATAAGGAACTGAGTACTTGTTACCTTGATCAATATCAAGATTTAAATATGCCTCATCCATTTGAGAAATATTAGGAATATTATCCTTATTTAACTCTTGAACAAGATTTTCTTTAATCATTCTTGGCATTAAAGCGTCAGATACTAAAATAACATCGTATTTTACTCCTCCATCTTTAATTTTTTGATACATTGTTTCCATATCATCAAAAGTAGTTATGTTGACCTTGATACCGAACTTATCTTGGAATTCTTTTATAGTTTCTTCATCTATATTTTCTCCATAGTTAAGAAAATTAATTTCCTTTGAAGAATCTTTATTACATCCTATAAAGAAGGTACCCATTATAACCATACAAATTGATAAACTTAATAATTTAAACAATCTTTTCATTTTGTACTTCCTTTCATCATTATTTAAACTTTCAATATTCTTTTGGCATTATATCATTATTTCAAGTATATGTTCAATAGATAAGTAATATTTATTATTACTTCACAAAAATTAAAAGACTGTTACAAAGGAGTTAACCTTTTGTAACAGTCCATATAAATAACTATTTTTTCTTTTTCTTTTTGTTAGATAATACCATTCTACTTTGAACCTTTACCTTTGTAGAAGGTCCCTTTGCTGCATTCTTATATAACTTATAATGTGCATAGAATCCTATTAATAATAATGGAATGTAGAATGTTGAAAGAACTCTAATATATAATGCTACTGGAGCTAAAAACGAAGCTATAAAAAGCACTACGTTCACATTATATCTGTCACAAAGTTTATTATATAGTGTAATTGCATAAATAGACCAAGCTACAGAAACAATTGCACCAATTATAGTAAATGCTATATTATCCACTATAGCAGTTGATACCGCACCTGTAATAAAACTTACGATAGCTAGTACTATCATTATCATATTACCGCCAGCCACTTTAATTACCATATATGAATTTGCAAAAGGTATCCAAGCAAGCCATGGACATTTTACTTTTTCTACCTTTGCTATCTTATAAATTGCTAAGGATGATAAAACATAATTTACAACTCCAAATAACATATTTACTACTGCCATTAATCCCATTAACGATGTTGTTTCGTCCATTATAAACCCTCCCATACTTTTGTATAAATATAATCATATCATATTTATTTATCTGTCAACAAGTTATAAATCAATATTCATTATAATTAATTATATCCTTTACATTTTTTCTAACTTTCCTTCTTGTAACATCACTTGATGGATATCCTAAGGATATAACTAACTTAATTTCTCTGTTTTTAGGAATACTTAAAAGTTCCTTTATTAACTTTTCCTTAAACCATCCCATCATACAAGTTCCAAGACCAAGCTCAGCAGCTCCTAAACAAATATGTTCACAAGCTATACCTATATCTAAAGAGGTATAATCCATCCCCTTAATCTTTTGTCCAATTCCCGATACTAAATTTCTCTTCTCTCCTACCACCACAATAAAAACAGGTGCTTCAATGGCAAATTTATTTAGTCCTACTAATGGATCATACAATCCCTTAACTAGACTTTGTTTTTTATTCTCATCATCAACAACTATGAATTTCCAAGGTTGAGCATTACATGCAGATGGAGCAAGCCTTGCCCCTTCAATTATTTTTTCTATTAATTCCCTATCAACCTTTTTATCTAAATATCCTCTATCGCTTTGTCTTTTACTAACTAAATCAAAAAAATTCATTTACCAATCAACCCTCTTCACAAAATTCTCCAACACCTTCATTATAAAGTTGTTTTTTTATATCATCAACCAAAGGCTGTAAGGAATAAAGACTTCTTCCCCCTTACACCTCTAATATATTTATATATTGTTATGTTTTTATATTTATATATTGTTATATTTATAAGAATTTTTATTTTAAAAGAATTTCTCTAAAATTTATTATTTATATTAATAATATTATTTTTATTTTTAATATAAAAGTTGGGTTGATATTAAAGTTAAGGAAATAAAAAAAGAAGAACTTCACTCAGTTCCTCTTCTCTCTAAAAATTATTTCTTCTTTCCTGTTAAGAAAATATATGATCCAGCTATTACTCCAGCTCCACCTATAAAGTTACCAATGGTAACAAATATAAGATTCTTAGCCATAGCACTTAAAGCTAGTCCACTTCCTGCTGGAATTAATTTAACTATTGCAAACAATCCCATATTAGCAATACTGTGTTCATATCCAGCTGTCATAAATGCAAATACACACCAAAGAATCATCATTATCTTTCCTGATTCACTCTTCATCTTATAAAACATCCAAGAAGCTAAGCAAACAAGAATGTTACAGAATATTCCTCTGATAATCATCTCAGGTGCAGTAAGAGATATCTTGCTCTCAACAGTTTTAACCATATAGTAAGCAGTAGATTCATTTATTAATCCACCTTCTACAAATAAAACTGCTGCAATAATTGAACCTAAGAAATTTCCAAGCCAGCTAAATCCACATATCTTAGCTACATCAATCCACTTAGTTTCTTTTTGGTTTGCACCAATTACCATTGTCATTGTATTACTTGTAAATAAATCAGCTCCAGCAAAAACTATTAAACATAATGCAATACCAAATGATAATCCCATTACTATTTTTGTCCATGGTGAATCTGCAGTACCTAAAAGTCCACCTATAACATAGGCCAACATTGTACCAAAACAAACATATAATCCACCAAGCATTGAAGATAAACCATATTTTGCAAAGCTATCTTCTAACATATCCATTTTCTTTCTCGCAGAATGCGATATTGTCTTTAGTTCATTGATATACATACGTACACTCCTTAGTAAAAATAATTCCCTTAAAATATCCTTAAAAATTTTATAATAAGACAAGCTATTTATCAAGTATCTTAATTAGGCTTTTTAGGTATATTTCTCTAAATTCATATCTTTCTCCTAAAGAGGTATCCTGCTTATTTACTTTAAATCCATTTAATTCTAATTTCGAACACCAAGACTCTTTATTCTCTCCAAATATATCCACCTTAGCATGGTACCCTGACACTATTAAAAAAGAGGTTACTGTTAAGGAGTTTACATTGTCTTTTTTAAGCTCTTCTACTATTTCATCAAAAGTTGGATTTCCTGCTAAAGTTGCAAAGTATATTCCTTTTATATTTCTCTTTTTAAGTTCCTTTCTAACTAATATAAATGGTACGTCACAAGTATTTTTAATACCATGCCCAATAAAAAGTATAGGTTCATCCTTCGGCTTTATAGATATAACTTTTTCAATAATATCATCCATTTTACTAAGACCACCATGCTCCTCTAAGGATAGCAATGGCTCTGCTATGGTCATAGATTTAAATTTATCTTTATAGCTCTCAGCAATCTCTTCAATATTATCTTGTTCCTTACCTCTAATAAGATGAAGAGGAAGTATTATTACTTCCTCCACACCCTCTTTATATATTCTTTTTAAAGCTCCCTCTAAACTATGAACTTGTATATCATGCTTTAAAAGTAACTTTTCTCTTATATGTCTAGAAGTAAAGACTTTAATTACTCTATAATCTGGAAAAGCTTTATTTATATCTCTTTCTATTGGGTCAATACTATTTTCTATCCCTTTTCTTTCAGATGTTCCAAAAGAGGTTAATAATATGACCTTTTTCATTTTACTCTACTTCCTTTTTAATAAATTCTTCAAATGCTTTTAAGAATTTAAAAACATGTGTAATATTATGTGTTGTTGATAGGAATGATGCCTCATATTGTGATGGTGCTATATTAAAGCCACTGTTTATCATATGAGTAAAGTATCTCTTAAATCTTTCTTCATCACATTCCTTAACTTGGTCATAAGATGTTACTTCCCCATCTTTGAAGAATATAGTAAACATTCCACCTGCTCTATTTATAGTAACTGGGAAACTATACTTTTCTTTAATCTTATTAATACCATCCTCAAGCTTCTTTCCTACATTTTCAATGTGATTATAGTATTCTGGATGATCGTATAGTTGTCTTAATGTTGCAAGCCCTGCTGCCATTACTATTGGATTTCCTGACATTGTTCCAGCTTGATATACTCCACCTAATGGTGAAAGATGTTCCATAATCTCTTTTCTACCACCATATGCACCACATGGAAGTCCTCCTCCCATTATTTTTGCATATGTTACTAAGTCTGGTTTTACATCAAAAAGACTTTGAGCTCCTGTAAATGATACTCTAAATCCTGACATAACTTCATCAAATATAAGTAAGGCTCCAAATCTATCACAATACATCCTTAGCTTTTTAATAAACTTTTCTTGCGCCTTAACAACACCCATATTACCTGCTACAGGCTCTATAATTACTGCTGCTATTTCTTTACCATAATTTTTGAATAATTCTCTAACTTGATTTTCATCATTATAAACACCAATTAATGTGTTCTTAACACTTTCTTCTGGTACTCCAAGAGATCCCGGGATTCCTTCAGTTAAAACCCCTGAGCCTGCTTCTACTAAAAATCCATCAAAATGTCCATGATAACATCCAGCAAATTTAATTATTTTATCTCTTTTTGTATATCCTCTTGCAAGCTTTATAGCGCTCATAGTAGCTTCTGTACCTGAGTTAACCATTCTTACCATCTCTACATTAGGCATAGTTTCACAAAGGAACTGAGCCATTTCTAGTTCTAACTTAGTAGGTGCTCCAAAGGCTAATGCATTTTCTGATGTTTCTTTAATAGCTTTTATAACTCCATCATTGCAGTGGCCTAATATTAAAGGTCCCCAAGCTAAAACGAAATCTATATATTCCTTTCCATCCTCATCAGTTATAATTACACCTTTTCCCTTCTTAATTACAGGAGGATTCATCCCCATATTTCTATAAGCTCTAACTGGACTATTTACTCCACCAGGCATATATTTCTTACTTTCATTAAAAATGCTTTCATTACTCATATAAATTACTTTCCTTTCCTAACAAAAATGAAGAGTAAAAGGTTAGCATTAACCTCTTATCTTCTTTGCTGCATAAATTGCATAATAGGTTATTATTATATCAGCTCCAGCCCTCTTTATGGAAGTAAGCATTTCCATAACTATTCTTTCCTCATCAATTAGCCCTGCTTTAGCTGCTGCCTTTACCATTGCATACTCACCACTTACGCTATAAGCTGCAACTGGAACTATGGTATTATCCTTAACTTCTCTTATTATATCTAAATAAGAAAGAGCTGGCTTTACCATAACTATATCTGCTCCCTCTTCAAGGTCCATCTCTACTTCTTTTAAAGCTTCTCTTCTATTAGCTGGGTCCATTTGATAAGTCTTTCTATCACCAAACTTAGGTGCAGAATCCGCTGCTTCCCTAAATGGGCCATAGAATGCAGAACAATACTTAGCTGAATAACTCATTATTGATACGTTTTTGTACCCATTATCATCTAAGGCTTCTCTTATATAACCTACTCTACCATCCATCATGTCAGATGGTGCTACCATATCTGCTCCTGCTTCTGCATGAGATACTGCAATTTTACACAAATATTTTAATGTTTTATCATTATCTACATATTCCCCATCTAAGATACCACAATGTCCATGATCTGTATACTCGCACATACAAACATCTGTAATTACAAATATATTAGAATCAATTTCCTTAATTTTTCTAACAGCTTTTTGCACTATTCCATCCTTAGCAAAGCCCTCTGAACCACAACAATCTTTAGTTTTAGGTATACCAAAAAGAATAACTCCTCTTACTTTAGCATCTCTTACTTCTTCAATGATTTCATGAAGTCTATCTAATGAATAATGATAACATCCTGGTAAAGAGCTTATTTCCCTTTTTATATTTTCACCTTCAACAACAAAAATAGGTAAAATAAAATCATCTGGTGAAAGAGTTGTTTCCCTAACTAATGCTCTAATATTTTCATCTCTTCTAAGTCTTCTTCCTCTATTAATCATTTACTACACTTCCTTATTCACAATCTCAACAATTTCCCTTAAAAATCCATCCTCTGAATGTTGCTTACACATAAGCCCATCTATTCCACGTTCCTTTAAAGCCTTGAAAGTAATAGGACCTATTGCAATACATTTCTTTTTCTTAACTTCTTCAATTCCAACCATATCTACCATATTATTCACTGTACTTGGGCTAGTAAATAATACTATATCTACTTCATCAAAACTTCTTTTATTTTGAACCTTCCCTGGAACTGTATTATAGGTATGAACTCTATCCACTTCTAATGCTAAAGCTTCAATTTCATCCTTTAAGAAAGTTCTACTCTTTGATGAACATGGAATTAACACCTTTTCTCCAGGTTTTAAATCTTCCTTAATAGCTTCAAAAAGCCCCTCACCAACAAATTCTCTAGCCATTTTATAAGCTTGTATTCCTCTTTGTGCTAAAGCTTTCTTAGTAGCCTTTCCAACTACAGAAAATTTAGCTTTTAACCTTCTTATATCGTAATTTTTTTCTATTAAATAGTCAAAGAAAATATTAACCCCATTTACTGAAGTAAAAATTATGTGATGGTATTTATCTAACTTTTCTACATATTCATCTAGGTTTTCTAAGGTTTTCTCAATCTTAATAGAACTTATACTTGTAACCTCTGCACCTAACTTAGTTAGCTTATCCTTTAAGCTTGATGCTTGCTCTCTAGAGCGTGTTACACAAATATTCCACCCAAATAGGGGCTTTTTTTCATACCAAGATAGCTTATTGCTTAAATTAACCACATCTCCCACTACAATAATGCAAGGTGATTGTAGTCCTGCTTCTTTAACTTTATCTACAATATTATCCAAAGTTCCAACAACCTTTTTTTGCTTGGATGATGTTCCCCTCATTACTACAGCTGCAGGGGTATTAATATTCTTTCCATACTTCGTTAAATTTTCTACTATTTTTTCTAAATTACTAAGGCCCATCATAAATACAAGGGTTCCAGTTTCATTTGCTAAAGCTTCAAAGTTTATTTTTTCTTCAACAGCTGTCATTCCCGTTACTATATGAAAACTTTGTGCAATACCTCTATGAGTTATAGGAATACCCGCATAGTTTAATACAGCTATAGGTGAAGTAACTCCAGGAATAACCTCAAAGTCTATTCCCTCTTTTTCTAAAGCTAGAACCTCTTCGCCACCTCTACCAAATACATAAGGGTCTCCCCCTTTAACTCTTCCTACTAAATGACCTTCATTAGCAAGCTTTACTATCATTTCATTTATTTCGTCTTGAGTTTTATAATGAGCACCAGGTTCTTTACCACAATAATAAACTTCACAGTCCTCACTTAAATAATTTAAAACATTATTGGATACTAATCTGTCATAAAGAACTGCAGTACATTCTCCTAATGCCTTTATAGCCTTTAAAGTTAATAATTCCTCATCTCCAGGACCTGTTCCTATTATATACGCCTTACTCATTTTACTACCTTCCACAACTTAATACTTTTTCTGCTAATCTTTTTCCTAGCTCTATGTTTTCTTCTATGGAACCATCTATATCTTTCTTTATTATTTTTCCATTCACCATATAAGTTCCAATCATATATATTTTACTTCCCTCTATAATTGAATAAGCTCCTATAAGGCTATGACAATCTCCATTTAGAGCTTTCATGAAGCTTCTTTCTGCTTCTACTTCTAAACGTACCATCTTATTATCTAAAGCCTTAAAATACTCTTTATTTTTACTATTTTTTAAACACTCTATTCCAAGAGCACCTTGACCTATTGCTGGGATGAATATATTAGGGTCAAAATAGTCTGTTATTATTTCCTCCATCCCTAATCTTTTTAATCCTGCAGAGGCTAAAATTATACCATCTAACTCTTGTTCTTCCATCTTTTTAAGCCTAGTTTGAACATTACCTCTAATAGGTACAATCTCTAAGTCACTTCTTATCTCTTTTAAAAGTGCAGCTCTTCTATTACTACTTGTTCCTATCTTTGCACCTTGCCTTAATTCACTAAAATTAATACCTTTTCGTGAAATAAATGCATCTCTAACATCTTCCCTTTCAGGCATTGCAACAAGTTCAAATTCTTCAGCTAATTGAAAAGGAACATCTTTCATGCTATGTACTGCACCATCTGCTTTTCCTTCTATTAATGCTATTTCTATTTCCTTTGTAAAAAGTCCTTTTCCACCTATCTTATCTAAAGTTACATCTAATCTTTTATCACCTTCTGTAACAACTAATAACTTTTCAGAATCTATATTTTGTTGTTCTTTTAATAACTCCATAACTCTCTCAGTTTGAACCTGAGCAAGCTTACTTTTTCTTGTTGCTATAATTAAACTCATTTATTTCACCTCATTAATTTATATTGCCTCATATTTCTATATTATATTCTATCATTTACCAAGTCCAATAGGTATTTTTTATCTTTTCAAAAGGCGTTTAATTATATGTAGTTTTAAATACATTTCTTGTAATTTATTTGTAAACACTATCCTTATGTAAACTGCTACTCTTAAATTATAGAAAATAAATAAAAAGGGTGAGAAAACTTTATGAAGAATAAATTTATATCTTTTTGTCTTTTGTTAGCTTTACCAATTGCGTTAATATCCTGTAATACCTCAAAAAATGAAGTTATTCAATCTAATCCTTCTCCAAAAGAAGAAGTTACCAGTGGATTACAAGAACAACCTGAAGAAAACCTAATAGAATCTAACATTGCTACCCCATATACCAAAGAACAATCTATAAAAAATAATGATTTAGTTTATGACGCTAAAGAAGAAAAATATGTAGATAGTACTCCTCTTAAAAACTTCTTAGATAATGTAAAAAATAATAAACCTGCTAAAGTTAGATACACTCAATATTATGAAGGCTTACTAGATAAAATGAGAGATGTTGAATTTGACATTAAAGCATTTAAAGTGAAAGAATATGATACTAAATCTCCTGAATTAAAATATTATAACTATACAGTAATAGGAGGGGAATCCATTACTATTGTAAGTAACTACTATAAACTAGAAGGGGATGGAATGAAGCTATTCCCTGTAGAAAACAATAAATAAACTTTTATCAAAGAGAGGGACTGCATAGCAATCCCTCTCTTTAAAACTACTCTCTATATTTAACTCCGCTCCAATAAACATTGTCTTTTACTATAGCATCCTCCGGTAATTCTACTCCTTCAAGAACCCATTTCTTAAATTCCATAAATCCAGTTCTATCAACAATATAACCTACATGCTCTTTTCCACCTGGAGCATTTCTATCTATATATTGTTCAACATATTTGTAACAATTGTTTATAATCTTAACTATACTATCTTCATCAGCCCATATAATAAAATCTTCTCCAAGTCTTGGATTTTTCTTACCTGTCCTTCCCATGATAGTAAGTCTATAATATTTCTTCTTGCTTCTAGTCCAAGCACCTGTAGGACAATTAATTACACATTCCCCACATCCGATACATCTTCTGTGATCTCTAATAACCCTATAGTTTTCTGCATGTAAAGCTTCTGTAGACTTCTTCTTACAAGCTCTTACACAAGCACCACAAGATACACACTTTTCTGAGTCATATTGTGGCATTGTCATACCTATAATACCAAAATCATGCATTCTAGCTTTAATACAATCATTTGGACATCCTGTTAATGCTATCTTAAAATGAAGATCATTAGGGAAAATTTCTTTTTCAATTCTCTTAGCAAAATTAGTAGTATTATAGTTTGCATATGGACAAACATTATTTCCTATACATGCAGATACATTTCTTGTTCCTGCTGCTGTATATCCCTTACCTGGGATTTCTTGATTTATATCTAATCCCTCTATAATAGGTTGTAATAATTCATTAACCTTGTCTATATCTGAAAACTTAATTCCTGGTATTTCAAACCCTTGTCTAGTTGTTAAATGAACAGTACCATTTCCATAAGTATCAGCTATTTCTTGAATTAATCCAAGATACTCTGCTTTTAAGTGTCCACCTGGAACTCTTACTCTTGAAGCAGTAATTCCTCTAGTTTTTGTTATTCTAAAAGCGTTCTTTTTTAACTTTTTAGTATTTATATCCATATTAACTACACCCCTAATCTCTTAAAAGTTTGCCTTTGGAATAATTAAATACTGGTCCATCTAGACATACATATGTATCATCTATTCTACAGTGTCCGCATTTTCCAAGTCCACAACACATCTTTCTTTCATGTGATATCCAAATGTTTTCTTCCTTCATTCCAAGCTTTAAGAACTCAGCAACAGTAAATTTCATCATCATTGGAGGTCCAACTACAATAACTTGTGCAGTATCCATATCTTCAAACTTAAGTTCTGGAACATACTTTGTAACTAATCCAACATTTCCTTGGTATCCTTCTTCAGCAGAATCTACTGTTAAAATGAAGTTTATATTCTTTTCCCATTCTTTCATATCTTCTTTAAATAATATATCCTTAGGAGACTTAAATCCTGCAATAACTCTTGTACTTGTTGCATCTTGAGGATTATTTGAGAAGTAATCTACTATTCCCTTAACTGGTGAAAGTCCTGTACCACCAGCAACTATAACAACTTCTCTTCCTTTATAGTTTTCTACATCAAATCCATTTCCATAAGGTCCTCTTAAAAATAGCTTATCTCCCTTATATTTAGTGAAAACTTCATTTGTCACCTTACCTACTTTTCTAATAGTTAAGTCAACATAATCCTCTCCTATTCCACTAACTGATATTGGAGCTTCTCCAAACTTAGGAATAGAAACTTCAAAAAATTGTCCAGGCTTTACATCACCTTTAAATGACATTCTAAAAGTGTATTCTATATCTGTATGCTTAATAACATCTAAAACTTCTGAAACAAATGGCAAATATTCATTATGCATATTACTTCACCTCATCCATAGCTTTTTCTAACTTATTAATACAATTTGAGAATGATATATATTCTGGACAGATATCATCACATCTACCACATCCAACACACATGTGATATCCCCATTTCTTCTTATAATCATATACTTTGTGAAGAACTTTATATCTCATTCTTTCACCCTTAGCTCTTCTAAAGCTGTGGCCACCTGCCATATCTGTATACCCGTCAACTTGACATGATGCCCATACTCTTCTTCTTTCTCCTGCCTTGCCATTATCTCTATAAATAACATCTTGCATTGTAAAGCACGTACATGTTGGACATACAAAGTTACATCTTCCACAAGCTATACATCTTTGAGAATATTCATCCCACATCTTAGAATCCATTACTGATAAATCCAAGTTTTCAGGGATATTAACCTTTACTTCATTTTTTTCTACAAATTCAGGTATAACAGCAATATCTTCTTTAGCAAATATTTTTACTAATTCTTCAATTTCTTTATCTTTAACATCTAATAAAACTTCATTTCCATCTACTTTTATATAACAATCATATTCATCAGTTTTATTAGTTCCCATATCTACACAAAAACAATTTTCAAAGCTTTTTTCGCATCCAAACACTATAAACTTTGCCTTTTCTCTCATCTTTTTATAATAAGGGTCAACAAATCCATTTCTAAGGTAGATATCATCTATTCTTTTAACTCCATGTAAATCACAGCTTCTTAAGAATACTACTAAATTCCTTTCTTCTACCTCTGCTTCTTTCACCTTATCTTCTGTAAAGAAGAATAAAACTTGTGTTATTGGTAAAAGTACTTCCTTATATGAAAAATCTGATTTTTTATCAAATTCTATTTCTTCTATTTTATTTATCTTTCCATATCTAATTCTATCTGTATCTGAAAAAGTCCCTTCTCCTTCAAAAACTTTAGGAGCATATACTTCACTATTCTTTTGTAATTGAACTATAAGCTTATTCATATTTTCTAGAGTTAATCTATATCCCATATCCACATCTCCTTACAGAAAACTTGTCTTTGTTCTTATATCGTTATTATAATAACAATATAAAAAAAACTCTGTGATAATTCTCACAAAGTTTAATTATTTTTAAAATATTTAGCTAGTTTATTTTTATCTTTTACAATGATTTTTTTACCATTTAATACTATAAGTTCTTCTTTTTGCAATACTTTTAACGCTCTAGAAATAGTTTCTCTTGGAGTTCCAAACATATCTGCAAGATAAGTAATACTTATATTAAGCCCTATCTAAACTCCATCTTCAACCTCCACTCCATGGTCTTTAGCAAGTTTCCATAGCTTTGCAGCAACTCTCTTTTCAATCTTAATAGGAGTAGCATTTTTTATCTGTCTATATAATCTTCTTACTTTTTTAGATAATGAATTAATTACTACAGTAGTTAGTTCAAAGTCCTTTGACATAATTTTTACAAATTCATCTCTATCAAAACATAAGATTTCACTATATTCAAAAGCCTCACAACTTATCGATGCTGGTAAATCATCTAATACAACATCATTTATTATTTTTCCTTCTCCTAGTATAAAAATAATTCTTTTATGGGCTTTTTCACCTATCTTATATAATGTAACCTTTCCTTTTAAGACAATAAATATTGTGGTTACCTTATCTTTATCAAAAAATATATGTTCACCTTTTTTATACTGCTTTTCTATACATAAGGAAGTAAGAGAATCTATTGTTTCTTGCTTTAATCCAGAGAATAATTCTAAATCACTTAATTTTTTACTCATTATTAAAATCCTTTTCCTTAAAAAACATTTTTAATATTATATTAGATTTTTTTATTTTATAAAAGAAAAAGAAATCTTCTGTAGAAATAAAATCTGTTAAAACTTTTTTAATACTACTATCTTTACACCTATTTCTTAATATAGTAGTATAACCAATAAAATCATCATATTTTAATAGTTCTTCTTCTACCTTTTGCGCTATAAATCTACTTCCTTTAGGATTTCCTCTTCTTGTATTAACACCAACAACAATATTTTTCAAATCTTTTTGCATTGGTATTGACCCCATTCCTTCCATAAATTCTGTTGAATCTATGTATATCCTACTTTCTTCTTCGCAATCTCTCTTTATTTCTTCTTTTTTATTCTTATCATCTATAGCTATAATAACCAAATGCTTATTTTTTATAAAGTTTTTATCATATTCTTTTTTATATATTTGTATATTTTCTCCCTTAAACTGTTTAAATTCTTCCCCTATTTCTTTTGCTAAGACCTCCACTAAGCATCCTTGATTAAAAAAATGCTTTGCTTTAATAAAGCCACCTCGTCCTGCTCCAATAATGCCTACTCTTAGTTTTTTTGAAAATACTGATATTAAAGAAAACTCTATTCCTCTGTTAAGAATATCTTCCTCACTATTCTTAAACATTCTTCTTCACTTCCTTCAAGGGTCTCATTTTTTATGACTTCAATAGCTCTATTAATATAAGCATCTGAGGTACTTTTTAATAACATTTTTACAAGCCCTTCATCTTTTAGATCCCTACTTTTATTTTGATAAGTATTTAATCTTTTTGAGTATACCTCTTCGCCTTTCATCTTTAATTCTTTTATAATTGGCGAAATCTCTCGAAGAGCCTTCCATTCCATATATTCCTTTAAATATTCTTCATAAATATACTTATATTCTGACATTCTTTGAACTCTTAATGCTTTATTTTCGTCATCAACTTCACTTATTTCATCAATATTATATACTTTTACTTTATTTAATAATCCAACTTCTACTTCAACATCTCTTGGTACCGCCATATCAAATATAGATAATGTCTCTCTTCTTTCTACAATATCATCTTTTAAAACAACAGCATGTGGAGCATTAGTGCAGGATATTATAGAATCTACTTCTTGAATAAATTGATTTTTTTCTTTGAAATTTATAATTTTTACATTTTCCTCATGTAAATCCTTAATTTTTCCCGGCTCTCTAACTACTAAATATATATTTTCCACCTTATGTGATAAAAGATATTTAACAGCAAGTCTTCCTATTTCTCCATAACCAATAACCATAACTTTTTTACATTTTTCTTTTAACATAATAGAAATTGCAACTGAAATAGATGAAACTGGTATCTCAAACAATTTTGCTTCTGTTCTAAACTTTTTACCACAGGTTATTCCTTCTTGAAATAATCTTCCTAACTCTCCACTACATGTACCTTCTTCTAAGGATTCAATATAGACATTTTTAATTTGCCCTAAAATTTGATCCTCACCTACTATTCTTGAATGATAGCCACAAGCAAGCCTAAATAAATGTCTATATGCTTTTTCCTCTTCCACATAAAATATAAAGAGCTTTAATTCATCATTCCACCCTATTGTTTTAAAGATTACGTCTATCACTTCTTCTTTATTTAGCTTACTATCTACATATATTTCTGTTCTATTACATGTTGTTAATATTATTACTTCATCAAAATATTTCATTAATTCATTTAATATTTCATTTTTTCTCTTCTTTTTTATAGTAAAGGCTTCTCTAATTTGAATTGGTATATCTCGCCTTATTCCCATTAAACTAATCATGATTTCACTCCAAAATTTTTCAAATAATATTATTATTTTATCCTATTTTCTTTATTGTATATTAACATACAGCTATTTAAAATGATATAAAAATAAAAGATAATAAAGATGACCTCTTGTTTTTTCATCTCTATTATCCTATTTTATATATTAATGCACATTTTATATACTATGTAAAATGTCATTAATAAATTTTTCTTGTCCTATTCTATCCATAGTCTTACAGATTCTTTCTCCAGCCACACCATTTTCTTTATAATAATCCATAATATTATCAACTACGCCAACAATATCATCTTCGCTAAAAATTCTTCCTAAAGATGTTCCAAGACTCATTCCTCTTCCAAATCTTCCACCAACAAAAATTTCTGCTCCTTTTTCCCTAGCAATAAATCCACCTGTTCTACAAGCTCTTACACATCCACCACATTTCACACATAATTCCTCATTGAAGACAATTTTTTTATCCACTAATTCTAAAGCCTTTTGTCTACATGCTTTTACACAAAGTGAGCATCCGACACAATTTTCCTCTACATATTCTGGCACAGTTCTTCCCATTATTCCAATGTCATTTAAACTCGCTTTTGCACAGTTATTGGCACATCCCACAATACCAATTTTACATTTTGCGTGAGTATCAGTTCCAAAATATTTTTCTTCTAGTTCCCTACAAATTCCTTGGGTATCAATATTTCCATGTAAGCATACAGTGCCCTTACAAGAAACAAGTGGTCTAACCTTCATTCCAGTACCACCATGTCTCAATCTCAGTTTTTGAGATTCTTCAATTACATTTTCAACATCTTCATTTTTAATCCATGGAACTTCAATTTGAAGTCTAGTTGTAACACCACTATATCCTTTTCCATATTTATCTGCTATATAATTTATATTTGCTAATTCTTCAGTAGTAAAATTCCCCGCTCTACTTAAAAACCTTACAGCAAAATGTTCTTTATCATTTTGTAATAAAAATCCCAATGCTTTTAATTCTTTTTGTCTTTTTTGATTTACTGCCATACCATCTATCCCCCTTGATAAATATATAACAATATTTTAGTAGATTTTTCATAATAGTTCCAATAATAATACCTTATATATGTTATAAGCAACTAGTTATATAGGATATTTTTTTAACTAATGGAAATAATATGATTATAAATTTGTTGAGGTGATATATAATGAGAATTCCAAAACATATAGGTATTATTCCAGATGGTAATCGAAGATGGGCAGTAAAAAATGGGATGACTAAAGATAAGGGGTACGCTCTAGGCATAAACCCAGGTCTTATTCTATTTAAACAGTGTAAAAAATATGGTATAGAAGAAATAACATTCTATGGATTCACTGTTGATAATACAAAGAGACCTAATGAACAAAAGTTAGCATTTACAGAAGCATGTATAAATTCAGTACAACTTTTAACTAAAGAAGACTGTGAAATATTAGTAATGGGAAATACAAAATCTACTTCATTCCCTAAAGGCCTTATCCCTTTTACTAAACGTAGAACCTTCGGAAAAGGTGGTATGAAGGTAAACTTCTTAATTAATTATGGCTGGGAATGGGACCTAAACGAATTAAAATCTGCTGATGAAAAAAAGAAGAATATATATAATAATATTCACTCAAATGATATTTCTAGAATTGATTTAATTATACGTTGGGGCGGTAGGAGAAGATTGAGTGGGTTCCTTCCTGTTCAATCTGTGTACTCTGATTTTTATGTAGTTGATGACTTTTGGCCAGACTTTAAACCAGAACACTTGGAGGAAGCTTTAAATTGGTACAATGAACAGGATGTAACCTTAGGAGGATAAAAATAAAAAAGGTAGGAGATATTTATTTCCTCTATACTTAAGGTAATGAAATTAAAATTTTATACTGGTCTAAACGTTAAAAAGGTCCTGTACCCAGGACCTTTTTAGTATTTATTCATTCTAATATAAAATATAGTTTTGTCATCATTTTTTCTTTTTACTATAGAAATTTCACCATTATGGTTTTCTACTATTTTCTTAGCAATAGATAATCCTAATCCAGAACCACCATCGCTTTTTCTGCTAGAATCTCCTCTTACAAAAGGATCAAAAAGTGTATCTTTTATATCATCCGGTATTCCTACTCCATTATCTGAAACTTCTATAACAATAGATCTCCCCAAATCCCTAAGCTCTATTTTTAACCTAGTTCCTGATGGATTATACTTTAAAGAATTATCTATTAGATTACTAATAACTCTCTTAAACAATCTCTTATCTATCTTTAACTCTATTACTATTTCTGGAATATTTACTACCAGATCAAATTCTCTTTCACTTATTTCATCAAAGTATTCAGCAATTAACTGCCTTAAAAACTCACAAATATCTACAACTTCTAATTTTAGCTTATACTGAACACTCTCTAACTTTACAAACTCAAAAAGGTCATCTACTAATTCCCCAACCTTTTCTGATTTGTTGTATATAGTTTTATAGTATCTCTTTCTTTGTTCCTCTTCTTCTATAAGATTTTCATATAATGCTGCTGAAAATCCTCTTATTGTAGTAATAGGTGTTTTAATATCATGAGATAAGTCTATTAACATTCTTGTTTTGCTTTCTTCAAGTTTTTTGTTTTCTTCTCTACTTGCTTTAAGCTTATCAATTAAATAATTAATTGTATCACTTATTACTATAAACTCTTTCTCCCCATCTAAAACTAACTTTTCTTCATAATCACCTTCTATAACTTTTCCTAATGCATTATCTATTTTACTTAATGGCTTCTTAAACTTCTTAGCCGTCCAAATACTGTAGGCTACAATACTAATTATAAAAAATACTAGTGCTATACTTATAACCTTTATATAAAGTTTAAATAATGGCTTTCCTAAACTATAGGGTACAGAAAATATATTAATAGCTAAAGAAACTTTATCTTCTGGTACTCTAATCAATATAGTTTTAAAATCATTATCCTCTTCTACTGTGTCAACTAACACAAAATATCTTTCATCTTCATCACTCATACTAATTGCCTGCAACAACTCAAATTCAGAGTAAGAATCCTTTAACAATTCATATTTGGGTACTTTCCCCATCCTATGAATAACATTTCTTTTACTATCTAAAACTTCAATAAAACCTTCAAGTTTTATTAATACATCTTCATTTAACTTAGAGTAATCATCATATTTACCATGAAGCAAATCTAATACTGGCGCCCCTCTGTCCTCCATAGACTTGGACATTTTATATCCTAAATAGGTGTATGCTAAGAAAAATATACTAGCTAATATTATTACAAATGTAATATAATTTTTAAATAAAGAGATTAAGAGTTTATCATTTCTTTTTCTCATAGTACTCTACCTTTTTTCGAACTTATATCCAAGACCCCTAACAGTCTTTAAATATACAGGATTTCTAGAGTCCTCCTCTATCTTATCCCTAAGTCTACTAATATGCACCATTATAGTATTGTCACCACTTAAGAACGCTTCATTCCACACTGCTTCAAAAATTTGATTCTTTGTTAATATTCTACCTGCGTTCTCCATCAAGTACTTTAATATTCCATACTCTATAGATGTTACTTCTACTTCTTTTCCTCTAACTATAAGTTTTACATTATATGTATCTAATTCTATATCTCCTATAACTATCTTAGGAGAAGCATTCTGTTTAGCGCTTAATTTATATACCCTTCTTATCTGAGCATTAACTCTAGCTACTAATTCTAAAGGATTAAATGGTTTTGTAATATAATCATCTGCACCTAAATCTAGGCCCAATATTTTATCAGAATCTTGATTCTTGGCTGATAGCATTATTATTGGTATATTGTATAGTTTTCTTATCTCTTTAATCACCTTATACCCATCTACACGAGGCATCATTATATCTACAATTGCCAAATCAAAATTAGTATCGTTTTTTACTTTTTCAATGGCTTCTTGTCCATCACTTGCTTTTACCACACTATACCCTTCTTTTCCTAAGTATAGCTCTATTAACTCTAATATTTCTTTTTCGTCATCACAAATTAATATCTTATAATCCATTTTATCTCCCCTACTTCCACGATAAAGCATAAATAAAGAAAAGTCCTACTATGGACTTTTCTTTATTATACAATATCTTACACATTTGTTAAACGAAACTTTTAACAAATACTATTAATATTAGAATAGGTGTAACATACTTTATTACAAACGTCAACAAACTAACTACTTTTTGATTTTTTAATCTTCCTTTATTAGTTAATTGCTCTATTATAAAATCTTTTGATACCCCATATCCTAAAAGAAGTATCACTAGCAACCCATTAATAGGCAATAATATGTTAGAAACAAACTTGTCTAATGAATCAAATATTGTAAACCCAAAAATCTTTATATTTGCTAAAACTCCATCTGGATTAGCTGATAATGCAGCTAGTGAACCAATTAAAACAATAATTAAAATATTTATTATTATAGATTTTTTTCTTGAAATTTTCAGTTCTTCAGTAAATAAAGCTATAAGAACCTCTAATAAAGATATAGTTGCCATAGTTGCTGCCATAGCGGCTAATCCAAAGAAGATTATTGATAAAATACTTCCTCCTGGCATTTTTGCAAATATTAATGGCACGGTATTAAATAATAATCCTGGTCCTTCAGTTGGAGCTAGTCCAAAAGAAAAAACTGCTGGAAAAATAGCAAGTCCTGCAAGCAATGATACCCCAGTATCAGCTATAGCAACCTTTCCTGCTGTTCCGATTAAATTATTATCTTCAGTAAAATAACTGCCGTATGTTACCATAGTACCTGTTCCTACAGACAACTTAAAGAAAGCTAATCCTAAGGCTGATAAAATTACACTTACTGTTACCTTAGAAAAATCTGGCTTTAATAAAAATTCTATACCACTATATGCACCTGGAAGAGTTAAACTTCTTAATACGCATAGTATTAATAGTCCCATTAATATTGGCATAAGTACTTTGGTTAACTTTTCTATACCACTTTTAACTCCCATACCTAATATAGAGCCTGCAACTACTAAAACTATAACCTGCCATATAATCGGCGAAATAGGTCCTAAGCTTGTACTGTTAAAAATTTGTGCAGCCTCTTCTGCTGTAACTCCTTTAAGTACACCAAATAAGGCTTTAAAAACATATGAATACACCCATCCTGCAACTACTGTATAAAAAAATAGCATACAAAATGTTGATAATACCGCTATATATCCTATTGATTTAAACCTTCTCTTATCTGTAACTTTTGATATAGCTCCACATACATTTTTTCTTGTTCCTCTACCTACTATAAATTCGCTTATTAATGTTGGTAAACCAATCAATAATACACACCCTAAGTAAACAATTATAAAAGCTGCTCCTCCATTTTGACCTACAACATACGGAAACATCCATATATTACCTAAACCTACAGCTGAACTTAAGGTAGCAAAAAACACAGTAAGACTAGATGAAAATTTTTCTCTCTTCTGTTCCACGTAATCCACTCCATTTTCTTTAGTATAATTCAAATTATATATTAAAAATTGGAGTAATTATAATATTTTTATTTAATTTTGTCAAATTTTATTCTTTATTGTAACAATATTCTAATAAAGATATCTTTTCTTTAATTCTCTTCTCTTTGTCTTACTTAATCCATACTCTACCTCTAAGTACTTATCTATGTTTTCATATTTATCCCGTATTTCTTTAAATGACGCTTCTATATATTCTCTTCTTACTTCTAGCATCATATTTAATAGCTCAAAATGTTTAGGATTATTAGATAACTTTTTTATGGATTTAACTATTTCTTCATTTTTACTCTTTCTATATTCATTACTTAATAAATAATCCTTAATTACAGTTTCTTCTGGAACTCCAAGAATTAATAAGATAAGTGCAGAAGCAAACCCAGTTCTATCCTTTCCAGCAGTACAATGAAATAAAATAGGCATTCTTTCTTCATTTTCCATACAATCTATTAATTCTTTATAAGCAAGATTATTAAAAACAGCACTTCTATATCCATTCATAAGAAACTTCTTTCCATCAAAATGCTCTAAATAATTTTGATTAAAAATAGATATCATATCAAAGTTTCCATTATTATTATCTAACTCGGACATACCAGAAATATTTATATATTTAAGCCCTTCAATATAAGGATCAGGTGAAGATAACACCTCGCCCTTAGACCTTAAATCCAAGATTGTTTTTATACCTAAAGCTTTAAAATATTCAATATCTTCTTCTGTTAAATCTGATAATTTATCTGACCTATAAAATGTGTTCCATTTAACTCTTCTGCCATCTATAGTTCTATATCCACCTATATCCCTAAAATGATGTACTCCTACAAAGGGAAGTATTTTTTCTCCAACTAATTCAGAATTGTACCCCTCAGATTTTAAAAGAAATAATAATCTTCTTTTATTATCTGGATCTGTAAATATAACCTCATTACTATTCTCAATTCTTTCTATTAATAGTTCCTCATCATCATTTTCTAAATATATTTTTACAAGGGAATTTTTAGGTTCCTCCCATGTTATTTTCAATTTATTATTAGCTAATCGTATGCACTTTGCTTCTTCAAAATACTTCATAATTATTCCTCTTTAATCATTTCTAATATCATTAATATTAAATGGTGTATTTTGATATACACAATAATTTAACCAATTTGCAAATACTATATGGGCACTGCCCCTCCAAGACATCGCTGGCTCTAAAGTTGTATCATCATTTGGAAAATAATTTTCAGGAATACAAATTTCCAATCCCTTTTCTTTATCCCTAAAATATTCATCTTTTAGGGTTTCTCTATCATACTCTAAATGTCCTGTAATAAATACCTTTCTATAGTCACTTGTAGAAACAATAAATACTCCCGCATCATCAGATTCTGAAAGTATTTCTAATTCCTTAACCTTTTCTATATCCTTACTCTTTATTTCTGTATGTCTTGAATGTGGTGCAAAAAAGGTATCATCAAGCCCCCTTGTTAATTCAACATTTTCCTTTAACACCCTATGAGCAAAAACCCCAAACATCTTATTTTCTAATGGATACTTTGGCACTCCATAATGGTAATATAACCCTGCTTGAGCTCCCCAACATATGTGTAAAGTTGAATAAACGTTGCTTTTACTCCACTCCATTATTTCCTTTAATTCATTCCAATATGCAACATCTTGAAATTCCATCTGCTCAACAGGTGCACCTGTAATTATTAATCCATCAAACTTCTCATTTACAACCTCATCAAAATAGCTATAAAACTTATTTAAATGCTCTAATGGCGTGTTGTGAGATGTATAACTTTTAGTTTGTAGTAACTTAATTTCCACTTGCAATGGAGTATTGGACAAATATCTTAATAATTGATTCTCAGCTTGAATTTTCTTAGGCATTAAATTTAAAATTGCTATTTTTAATGGTCTTATATCTTGTGTTTCTGCCCTTTCATCATTCATTACAAATATATTTTCCCCACTTAATACTTTGTATGCTGGTAACTCCCTATTAATTTTTAATGGCATAATGTCATCCCCCTTTTTATTTCTTTGATATAATTACTACCATAATAAAACTATTATATCTTCCAAGAAGTGGTTATACAAATCATTTCCTTTTATGATATAATTATATGGAAATATTTGGAGGTGATTGCATGAATAAAACTATTTTAAAAGGTTTTATTGGAACTTATACAAATACGGACAGTAGAGGAATCTATAATTTTGAATTTGATTGTGAAAACAAAGTTTTTAAAACACATGCTTTAGCTTATGAAATCGAAAAACCATCTTATCTAGCTGTAGATAAGGAAAATAATATTTTATATTCAGTTTCTAAAGATAATGATTTAGGAGGAGTAACTTCTTTCAAAATAAAAGAAAACCTATCTCTTGAAAAAATAAATTCTGTTCTTGAAACAGAAAATCCACCTTGCTATATTAATTTTTCTAATAAACAGGGCTTAATTTTTACTGCAAACTATCACCATAATAAAATTAATGTCTATCCTATTGAAGATGATCACAGAATAGGTAAACCCATAAAGACATTAACCCACACCAATAATACCCCTCATATTCATTATGCCAACCTTGACCTAGATGAAAACTTTCTTTTAACAGTAGACCTAGGACAAGATTATATTAATCTCTATGAGATTAAAGAAAATGATTTTATTGAAAGAGAAGATTTAAGAGTAAAATTTAGTAAAGGTTGTGGACCTAGACATTTAGCATTTCACCCAAATGGTAAATTTATCTATGTTTTAACTGAATTATCTTCTGAAATAGCCTCATTTCAATATAATAAGGGGTATTTAAAGCTAATAAATATACTTTCAACACTGCCAAACAAATATACTGGGGTAAAATCTGGAGCTGCTATACATATTCATCCAAATGGCAAATTTATTTATACTTCAGATAGAGGAAATAACTCAATAGCTTGCTTTAAAATAGATAATGCAACTGGATCCTTATCATTAGTAGAGCATAAGCCTACCTTTGGATCATGCCCTAGAGATTTTGCTATAAGCGAGGACGGCAAATATATACTTATTACTAATCAAGATTCCTCCTCTTTGGTTATTTTCGAAATTTCTGAAGACACTGGTAGATTAATTAATCATGTTGGAAGTATAGAGGTCCCATCCCCTGTTTGCATTAAATTAATATAAGTATAATTTTACCTTTGACATAATCCATCTCTGTAGTTATAATCAGAAACAATATCAACCTATAAGCTCAATAATATGGTTTGAGCGTATCTACAATACTACCGTAAATAGTATTACTAGGCTAATTAAGTATATATGCCTCATGGGTTGAATAAAATTAATAGAGGTGGATTATATGAACAAATTTAATTTTATTGAACAAATAAAAGGGGCAAATAAAAGTATCCCTTGTGATTTAGTAATAAAAAACATATCTATAATTGATGTCTTTGGACAAGAAACCTTCATTTCAGATGTAGGGATTAAAAATGGGTATATTGTTGGAATTGGAAAATACCATGGAAATGAAATTATCGATGGTACTGGCAAGTATATATGCCCTGGTTTAATAGATGCTCATGCTCATATTGAATCTTCCCTAACCACTCCAGTTGAATATTGCAAAGCTGCCCTTCTTCATGGTGTAACTTCATTAATTGCCGATCCCCATGAAATAGCAAACGTTCTTGGATTAGATGGTATAAAACTTATGCTAAAACTAAGTGAAGGACTACCCTTTAACTTTTTCTTTATGCTTCCTTCTTGCGTACCTGCAACTTCTTTTGAGAATTCAGGTGCAATTTTAACAAGTAAAGATCTATCTAAACTCTATTCTAGTGATGGAGTATTAGGGTTAGCAGAAGTTATGGACTTCCCTTCTGTAGTTAATTGTGAAGAAGATATGATTAATAAATTATATGATGCTAAAATTCTTAATCTTAGAATAGATGGACACGGTGCTGGATTAAATATAGAAACTCTTAATGCTTATTGTACTGCAAATATAAGAACTGACCATGAATGTCATCTGGAAAAGGAAGTAACTGATAGAATTAGACGTGGAATGTATGTACTAATTCGTGAAGGTACTGTAGCTAAAAATTTGAAGGAATTAATAAAGATTGCTTCAATAAAAAATAGCCGAAGACTTTGCTTCTGTACTGATGATAGACACATAGATGACTTAATATTAAATGGTTCTATTGATAGTTCTATTAGATATGCAATAAAGACAGGTTTAAATCCAGAAACAGCTATTCAAATGGCATCACTAAATTCTGCTGAATGTTATAAACTGAATGACTTAGGCGCTATTGCTCCTGGCTATAGAGCAGATTTTATTATTCTAAATAATTTAGAAAACTTCCAGATTCAATCAGTTTACAAAGATGGACAACTTGTTGTGGATAATGGTATCCTTGTTGAAAATAATATACCTACCCCTAAAATTGAAACAACAAATAGTTTAAATATAAAGGTTCTTTCAAAGGATAAGCTAGATATTACACTATGTAACAAATCCATTATTAATGTAATTAAAGTAATTCCAAACAAGCTAGAAACAATACATTTAAGAGAACCTATTTCTTCTCTAAGTGATAAATTTATTCCTGATATAGAAAAAGATCTACTTAAAGTTGCTGTTATAGAGCGTCATAAAGGAACTGGAAATATAGGGCTTGGAGTTATTAATGGAATGAAATTAAAAAGCGGAGCTATTGCAACTACTATAGCTCATGATTCCCATAATCTAATAGTAGTTGGAACAAATAATTCAGACATGCTATTTGCAATTGAAAAACTAAAAGAAATTGGTGGAGGAATTATTGTTGTTGAAGATGGTAAAGTACTTTCTTCTATAAAGCTAGAAATTGGCGGGTTAATTACTAACCGCTCTATTGATTCAATAATGAATGATTTAGAAAGACTTCATAATTCTATAAAAAAGATTGCTCCAACAATAAACTTTAACCCATTCTTAACTCTTTCATTTTTATCTTTACCTGTAATTCCAGATATAAAGATTACTGATAGAGGAATATTTGATGTTAAGAAATTTAATTTTATAGATACAGCAGAATAAGATTTGTGTTAATAGTGAATTGTTATAAGGGTTTCAATATCTTGTTACTAAATATCCATTCAACTTTTCACTATTAACCAATTAATTGACTTACCTTTACATAAACACTATTATTATATTTATTTTATTGGTATAATTTCCTTATAATACAATTTTATTTTGGTGATTTTAGGGGGATTGTTTTTATGTACGTTATAAAAAAGGTTAATTCAGAAAATTTTGATTCAAGCACTTGGGATAATATTGAAGCTATCAATATTAATAACTATCCATGGGACACTACTGGATATATGCCTAAAACCAAAGTTCAACTTTGCTACACAAATGAAGAAATAAGAGTTAAATTTACCTCTTGTGAAGAAAAAGTTAGAATTGAAGTTAAAGAATTTAATGGACCTTCATGGTATGATAGCTGTGTAGAATTCTTTTTCTTACCTGAACCTGAAAAAGATAAAAGATATTTTAACTTTGAAATAACTGCTAGGGGGAACCTTTTACTTCAATTAGATGACAAACCGCCAGTAAGACATTGTATGGATTATATAACCCCTAATTATTTTGAAATAAAAGCAGATGTTAATGATAAAAATATTAACGACTTTGATAACTTTAAACCTTGGACTATAGAATATAAAATACCTTTTGACTTTATAAAGGCCTTTTTCCCAAGTTTTGAAGCTAAATCAGGTAAAATTATAAAAGGAAACTTTACTAAGTGTGGAGACAAAACAACTACTCCTCACTTTGGAACATGGGCAGATATCACAGTTCCAGAACCTGCATTCCATGTACCTCAATTCTTTAAGGAAATAGTTTTTGAATAATTTTAAAGCTATCTAGTTTACCTAGATAGCTTTTATTTTGTTCGTGCATTGATTTACTGTTAAAAAAAGTATATAATTCCTGTATTGAATTTTTTTTACACTTAAGGAGGAGTTATGCCAAGTTTAATTTTGGAAGGTGGTACCTTTAGACCTATATTTAGTGCCGGAGTAATGGATGCTTTATTAGATAATAATATTATGTTTCCTTATTGTATAGGAGTTTCTGCTGGTATTACAAATGGGGTATCATATATATCAAAACAAAGGAAAAGAAACCTTGATATACTTATAACATATAGAAATGATAAACGATATTTGGGACTAAGAAATTTTCTAAAATGTAAAAGCCTTTTTGGATTAGATTTTGTTTATGGAGAAATTCCAAGTAAACTATCTCCTTTTGATATGGAAACTTATCAAAAATATGAAGGAAAAGTATTAGTTGGCGTTACCAATGCTATAACTGGTAAGACTGAATACTTTGATGGAAAAGAATTAGATGATAAATGTTCAATTTTAAGAGCTACTTGTGCTATTCCACTATTCTTTCCTGCAATTAAAATTAATAATAGTTATTACTATGATGGGGGGATATGTGACCCTGTTCCAATAAAGAAAGCTATTGATGATGGTAATGAAAAACATTTAATAGTGCTTACAAGACCAAAAGAATACAGAAAAAAACTTAGCAAAGGAAATATTATAGTTTCAAAGCTATTTAGAAAGAAATATCCAAATTTAAAAGAACCTTTATTAACTAGACATAATCATTATAATGAAACTATTCGTTTTTGTGAGGAATTAGAAGCTCAAGGAAAAGCCGTAATTATAAGACCCACTTTAGAACAATCTATTGAAAGCTTCGAAAAAGATGTTAACAAATTAAGAGAGGGTTATAATAACGGCTATAAAATGGCTATAGAAAATCTTGATAAAATTAAAGAATTATTTAACTAACATTGCTTAAAGGGAATATTCTTTAAAGCAAAACTATATAGGAATGGATATTCTTTTTCAATATATTTCATATAAACTATCCATTCCTTAGTTAAATATTTATATAACCTTAAAATATCGCTGTTTAAATGAGATATATCTTCACTTGTTAAATCCACCTTGCTTTTTCTAAGCTTTATCTCACTATGTAAGTGTACTGCTGCTTGTAATAAATCTGTAAAAATATCATGTTCATCTAAGTATGGATTCTCTATAAATCTAAATAATGTCTCTTTATTCTCATTTAGATTAGTATAAATATCCTCTATATCTTCTTTATTAAAATTTAATTTACAACTATATCTTTCAATTCTTTCCTTTATCTCATTAAAATCCTTTATAATACTATCCCCTATTTTAGGTATAACAGAGCACAATTCATCACAACCATTGTCTCTTTTTGCAATTGTCCTTAACAGTTGATTACCAACCTCTTCGAAAAAAATCTCAATTAAAAGGTTTATCTTTTGTAATTTATGCTTCTTTTCTCTTTTTTCTAATGCTCTTTCAATAATTAATACAGTTACTAATACTTCAATTGGAATAAAAGCCAAATCCTCTGTAAAAAACATTCCTATATGGTGTAAATCTTTAAAAATAGCATAATTAATTAAATATAATATTAAAGATGCAACTATTAGTGCTAATATAAACTTAAACATATACCTGTCTTTTTTCATAACATCACTCCTAAAAACACTTCAATACTATTGTTTCCAGAAATAAATAATTAATTAAGAAAAAAGTGGAGTGGATATTTATTTTGCTTGTTACATAGCTACGCTCCAAGAAAGTAAAACGCTTATCCTTTCTTATTCAAAAAGAAACTCTACAAAAACTGCAGAGTCTCTTTATTTCCATTCTTACCTCGTACCTCATAACTAGTAACTTTTACCTAATCTATGTCTTCCACCTTTATGTTTTTTTCCTTTAACTTACTATTAGTTATAGTTGAAAGTAAAGTATACAACACTCCAAATAAAGGAATTCCTATTAATATACCTAAAATACCAAATGTACTTCCACCTACTGTAATAGCAAGTAATACCCAAATTGCAGATAATCCAATAGAATTTCCAACAACCATAGGATAAATTAAGTTTCCTTCTATCTGTTGAATTACAACTATAAGAATTACAAACCATACTGCTGTCATTGGTTCAACCATGAAAATTATAAATGCAGCAGGTATTGTACCTATTAATGCCCCAAATATAGGCACTAATGCTGTTACACCTATTATTGTACTTACAAGTAAGGCATATGGCATACTAAAGATAGTCATACCAATAAAACATAATCCACCCAATATAACAGCTTCAATACATTGACCTGTTATAAACTTAGAAAACTTATCATGTGATATTCTAGCTACTTCCATAACCTTATTTGCTTTAATTCTATCAAAAAATGCATAAAGAATTTTCTTTGCTTGTATTCCTAACTTCTCTTTACTTAAAAGAATATATATAGCTATTAATATTCCCATAAAGAAATTAATTATTGTTGATGTAACCCCAACAGTTATATCTACTACTTGGCTAACAAGACTTCCTGTAACCTGTCCAACAACTTTTATTATATTTTCTCCCATAGATAAAACCTGATTCCAAAGTTCATCAAAAACTTCAGTTTTACTGAAATGTTCTGCCATAAACATTTCTAGTGTTTTAACGTAATCAGGTATGTTCTTTACCAAAGTTGATCCACTTTCTACAAGTTGAGGAATTATAAATAGTACTAGCCCAACAACAATTGCTATTATTGTAATAATAGTTAATATTATTGCCAAAGGTCTACGCTTTTTAGGTTGCTTTATAACCTTATCTAAAACCTTCTCTTCATAAAATTTCATTGGTATATTAAGTACAAAAGCTATACATATAGCTATTAAAAATGGCTTTAACATTCCCATTGTAGAACCAAATATGTTTCCTACAGATTTAATATTTATGAATATAAAGGCTAGTACAACTACATAGGTAGCTAATAACAAATTAGATTTAAATTTTGGATCTTTCATATTACTCACTTTATCATCTCCATCTAACTAAATCTCTTCACCAATACATACCTTCTTAATCCACCATACTTAATTTTATCTTTAGCTATTTCATAGCCTAAATCTAAAAATGTATTTACACTATAAGGATTATACGGTGAAGCAGTGGCACTCATAATTAAGGTGCCATTTTCTTTTGCAATATCTTCTAATAACTCACATATTATCTTTTGTAGCTTGTTGCCTCTAAAGCTTTCTTTTACTAATGTTGATTCAATTTGTCCTACCTTTAATAGTTCCTCTCCATTAATTCCAATATCATAGCCGTAGTTATCTTCATCATAGCCTAATTTGCAATATACACCTATAGCTATAAGATCGTCATCTTCAGTAACACATCCAATTATATTTCCTTTATTAGATATAAATTGTAAGAATTCTTCCTCCTTACTTGGAAAATATAACTCTTTATTCTCAAGTCCTTCAACAATTTCATCTTGAAACCTCATAATCCTATTAATATATGATTCATCAAGCTTCTTTAATATTCCTTGTATTATCTTACCATCTTTCCTCTTTAAATTAATTTTCTTAATCATATTTCTCTCCAACTCTATTTCAAAACACTTTTCTTAAATTCTTCTATTCCTATTCTATCAATAAAAAAGCCTAACTTCTCTCCCATTTCTGCATTTTCTATATAATAGTTAAAGATATTGTCTATTATTTCTAAAGCCATCTTCTCATCAACTTTATCTACTATTATATCCGCTATCCTAGGATTATAACCTGCCGAACCTCCTGCTGTAACTATGAATCCATCCTTATCAGCTATTACCCCTACATCTTTACTATAGACACTTCCGCAGGCATTTCTACAACCTGCTACACCTATCTTACTTCTACAAGGCATACTCATCCATTGATATTTATTTAATAGCTTCATTCCAGTTCCTATAGTATTAAACTTAGATCTTTTACAGAATCCAGCTGGACATATCTCTACATTTTTAACAGAATTCTGTTCCTTAACTGCTGGCTCCATTTCTAGTTCATTCCATATATTTTCTAAATCTTTTTCTTCAAGGTTTGTTATTAATATTCTTTGACCTGATGTTATCTTTATTACTCCGTTGTATTTTTTAACAACCCTTGCTATTTTCTCTAAAGTTTCAGGCAGAATAAATCCTCCAGGAATATGTGGTGTTATACCATATTTTCTTTTCCCATTATAAATCTTTTGTAGATTACCATATTTATTAGGCACCTTCTCACCTCTTACTATTCTATTTTAGAATAAATTTTTTAACAACTTCAGCAACACCGTCTTCGTTATTGCTCTTTGTTATATAGTTTGCTGCTTCCTTTACATTACTATGCCCATTTTCCATAGCCACTCCAAGTCCTGCGAACTCAATCATATCTAAATCATTTCCAGCATCCCCTACAGCTATTATTTCATCTTTATCAACATTTAAATAATCTGCTAATGCTTTTAAGCCTAACCCTTTATTAGACTCTTTATTTATTATTTCAAAGAAATATGGAGTGCTCTTTGCTAAATTATATTTTTCTCCAACTTCCTTTGGAAGTTTCTCTATTGCCTTATCTAATACATCTGGTTCATCTATAAGCATTATTTTTATAATGCTTTCATCTTCTGATATTTCATTAAAGTCACATATATTTATATCTATTTTATTAATCTCAGCTTCTACTTCAGTATACTTACTATTTTTAGGAGTTATTAGCCCTCTTGTTGGAGAAAAAGCATGTATATTAACTCCAAACTCCCTTGCAAAATTATAAATATAGTGAAGATCACTTCCCTTTAGTCCTTTTTCCGAAATTATTTTTTCACTCTTAGTTTCTTGAACTAAACACCCATTGTAGCTTAATACATATTCATTATCATCTACTAATCCTAATTCATCTAAATATCTTCTTAATCCATCTATAGGTCTTCCAGAAGCTAGTACAACCTTTACCCCTTTTTTCCTTACTGATTGAAGTGCTTTTTTAGTCACCTCTGTAATAATCTTATCATCATTTAATAAAGTTCCATCCATATCTAATGCTATAATCTTGTACATCAATTTCCATCCTCCGTTTATTCATTAAGCTTAACATTCTATGTAATTATATCATAATTTTTCACATGTTATGGAATACTAACTATAGATTTTATAAAGAGAAAGTAGGTAATTATATGAAAAAATATTTAAAGATTATATCTTCAATTCTAATATTTTCTTTATTATCACCATTATCTATTTCTGCTAAGGAAGTAGAACAAGTCTATTTATCACTTGATTATGAAAATACAGACTCACTTCCACATAATTTTAGGAAAACTGCTGATTTATCTAATGTTATAAAAGGTGGTGGAAACACTACAGGACTTGAAAACCTAAATATATCAGGTAGTTATCAATTCACTTCACTCTCATTCTTAAATTTAAAAAAGAATATCAATACAAAAAATGAATTTTGGGATATAGATTTAAGACAAGAATCACATGGGTTTATTAATGGTAATGCTGTAAGCTGGTATGGTCCTGGGGATAAAGCTAATGCTGGTCTTAATTATAAAGAAGTTATCGCTAAGGAAGCTAAGCAATTGTCAGAAATTCCTTTTGGTAAATCTATTACTTTGGACAATGGAAAGCATACATTAATACCAACAGTTGTTGAAAATGAAAGTAAACTAGTTTCATCAAATAATGTAAAATATTTAAGAATAGCGGTAACTGACGGTGATAGACCTACTGATGAATCAGTAGATCAATTTGTAAAGTTCGTTACGCATTTACCTAATAATTACTGGCTTCACTTTCATTGTAAAGAAGGCATTGGTAGAACAACAACTTTTATGTCACTCTTTGATATGATGAAAAATTCTAAAAATGTAAGTTTAGATGATATTATAAAAAGACAGTTTCTATTAGGTGGTTTTAACTTATTTAAACCAGGAGATGAAAATAAAAGAGTTTTATTCCTAAGAAACTTCTATAAATATACCAAAGAAAATAATGATAATTTCAAAACAACTTGGAGCGATTGGATTAAGCAAAATAACATAACTCCATATACATCAACTACAGAACTCCCTAAAAATTAGGGAGTTCTTCTTGTAACTAAAGTAATATTTTAATCATATATATACTAATAACTAGAAATTTGTCGAGGTATATCTATGATAGAATCATTATTATTAGTTTCTTCAATTTGTATAGATGCTTTTGTGGCTAGCATGGCATATGGAAGCAATAAAATAAAAATCCCTATCATTTCCTCTATAGTCATTAGTATTGTTGGCTCTGTAATTTTAGGAATATCATTATTTATTGGTGGATTAATAAAAGACTTTTTACCAGGAACACTTCCTATAACCTTAAGCTTCTCTATACTAATGGTTTTAGGTATATATAGATTATTCGAAAGCTTATTTAAAACCTATATTCAAAAACACTTAAATAAAGAAAAATCCTTTTCTTTTAGATTATTTGATTTTAATTTTATATTACAAGTTTATGCTGATGAAACAAAGGCTGACCTTGATAAATCAAAAGAACTATCAGTTAAAGAATCCCTTTATCTTGCTATTGCCCTTTCATTTGATAGCTTAGCTGTTGGATTCGGTAGTAGTTTAGCAGGTAGTGCATATATACAAACCATTTTATTATGTTTCTTAATAGGTTTTCTTGCTGTTATAGTAGGTAGTTTTATTGGTAAAAAATTAGTTGAAAAATCAAATATCAATTTATCCTGGCTTTCAGGGGTAATACTTATGGTTTTAGCTATAAGTAAAATTATCTAAAACAAAGAAGCTATTGTAAAATAGTTATTTACTTTACAACAGCTTCTTTATAAATTATTTCAATTGTTCACCATTATGATTTTCAAAAAATGATGGTTCATTTTCATTTCCTACATTGTTTTGATTTTCATGTAGCTTTTGTCTTCTTTGTCCTTTTTGTGGACCATTATTTGTTCTCTTATCAGCCTTCATAAATATCACACTCCTCATAAATATTATTTCAAATATCCATAAAATTTATGAGGTGAATATTATAACTTTTCTGGCTCTGGATAATTAGCCCCTTTAGTATCAACTCTTATTTCTTCTATAACTATTTCTTTTTTAGGAGTTTCACCTGATACTTCAGCACCTTCTATTTTGTGAACTATGTCTAATCCTTCTATAACCTTACCAAAACCTGCATAACTTCCATCTAAATTACTAGCCTTTTTAGTAACTATAAAGAACTGACTTCCTCCACTATCCTTATCTTTTGCTCTAGCCATAGATAATACACCCTCATCGTGTTCAAGTGTATTATACTTATATCCATTTCCCTTAAACTCTCCTCTTATTGAATAACCTGGACCTCCAGTACCATTGCCATCAGGATCTCCACCTTGTATAACAAAATCTTTAACTATCCTATGAAAGGTAATACCATCATAAAATCCATTGTTTGCAAGAGAAATAAAATTATTTACTGTATTAGGAGCATATTGAGGATATAATTCAGCTACTATAGTACCATAATCTTTCACTTTAATTGTTGCTATTGGCAAGTCCTTCGGAGCTGCTACCTCTTCTCCCCATTCTTTTACACCGCAACCAACTAACATAAATGATATTGTCATTAATATTATTAATACTTTCCCTAATCTACTCTTTCTCATAGTTATTCTCCTATATTTCAAACTCTTCTATTTCAATATTAAAAGCTCCACATCCTGCACATACAATAATACTTACTATGTAACTATTATCTACTAAACCTTCTCTTTCAAGTCTATTAAAAGATTTTCCTTCTTCCTCAACAGCTAAACTATTGGTTACATATTTGCCATCTTTAGTATATATGTAAAAATGATATTCTAAGAACTTATAAGCTCTTTCATTTTCAACTTTTTCACCACCACAGCTTTCACAACTTAAAGAATAATATGCTTTTTCAAAATCAACATTTCTATCTTTTATCATATTAATAATAGTTTCTTCACTAATATCTTTTATAGGATTATTTTCATCATTAAAAAATCCCTCTAGTTTTTCATTTTCTAAAGTAACCATATTTAACGCCCCTTTACATATTTATTCTAATATTATATCCTCTTATGGCAAATAAATCTATTTTATCTTAGGATTAATTTTATTTTCTCCACATTTATATGGTTTTAAAGCTTCTGTTGCAGGTCCTTCTAACACTTCCCCTTTATAATTAAATCTTGATCCATGGCAAGGACAATCCCAAGTTTTATCAGTATTATTCCATGTTAATTCACAACCTAAATGAGTACATGTAATATCAACTATGTAGACGTTATGTTTACCTTCTTTATATGCACCATATCTTCTTCCATTTAAATTTATTATCTTACCTTCTCCCTCTTCTAGATGAATTTCCATATCACCTATTTTCAGCTTTCCTTTTACATAATTATAGGCAACTTCCATATTAAACTTTACAAAATCCTTTGATAAAAAAGCTTTTCCTCTTGAAGGATTAAATGTGTCTTTATACTTAGACTCACTTGAAACTATTAAGTCTGATATAATAATTCCAGCAAGAGTTCCATTTGTATTTCCCCACTTTCTGAAGCCAGTTGCTACATATATATTTTCATTTTTGCTATTTAAATGTCCTATATAAGGTATATAATCTGGTGTAAAATAATCCTCTGCGGACCACTCATATCTATAATTTTTTATTCCAAACTTCTCTCTACCATACTCCTTTAATACTTCATAATGATTAATATTTTTATCATCTCCCATTTTATGAGTATCACCAACAATAAGTAATAAATGTTCGTTTTCCTTATTCATATAATGTAAACTTCTACTAGGGTCTTCTACATTTACATACATTCCTTCAACAAATCCTTCTGGAACATCTCCAGCTACAGCATATGTTTTCTTAGGCTCTAACCTAGAAAAAAAGAAGCCTTCTCCATCATAAAAAGGGAAATGTGATGCTAAAACCAATTGTTCACACTGTACCCATTTTCCTTCTCTAGTTTGGAAAGAACACTTTTCTCCACTTTCTACTTGAGTAACAGGGCTATTTTCATATATTTTTCCACCTTGCTTTACTACTAAATCTCCTAATCTATCGCAATACATTTTTGGATTTATACTTGCAACGTTATTAAAGGCAACTGCCCCTTTACTTTCTATTGGAATAGGTAGCTCATCTACAAAATCACAATCTATCCCAAGTTCCTTACAAACTTCATACTCTTCTTTCAGTTCCTTTAGCCCTTCATCTGTTTCTGCAAAAACATAGGAGGTTCCCTTCTCAAACTCACATTCTATATTATTTTCTTTCACTATTTTTTCTACAAATTCTATAGCTTCTTTATTCCCCTCATAATAACTTTTTGCTCTTTCTAAATCGTATTTTTTCTTAATTTTAGAATATATAATATTATGTTGTGTTGTTACCTTACCTGTATTTCTTCCTGTACATCCTTGTGCAACCTTATTTGCATCAACCAAAACTACTGTCTTACCTTTTTTAGTTAATAAATAAGCTGTAGTTAACCCAACAATTCCTCCTCCTATAATGCCACACTGACAGTCTTCACTGCCTGATAATGGTCCATAAGTTCTTCCTTCAGATGAATCTATCCAATATGATTCTCCCATTTTTATCCTCCTATCATAATTACTCATATTCTTTTGTACTAAAATCCATATAATATTCTTGAAGATATGAACAAACGAGACATATTAGATGATATTCTTTACCTTCATATATATAACCACAATTTGTACACATCCATTTTATTAGCTCATTTCTTTTGTTTTAGTATCTTTCAATTCCATAAAAAACACCTCATTTATCCTTAGTATTTCAATAACAATTAAGTATTATTCCTTTAATTGCTATTGTAAACTTTTGAATAAATGAGGCTTAATATCACTTTCTACCCATTCCCATAAATAAATTCTTATTTTCTTTAGTTGTTACTTCAACTATATCATAGAAAAAATCCATCTGACTTTTGTTACCTTTTTCTATTATTTCTTCTATTTTACCATCTCTCAAAAACACCAATTTCTTTGTATAGCTTGCAATCATAGCATCATGTGTTACCATTACAATTGTCTTTCCTTCTGTTTCATTTAGGTCCTTTAAAAATTGTAATAATTCATGGGATGTTTTAGTATCTAGATTTCCAGTAGGTTCATCTGCAATAATAACTTTAGGTTCTGTAACCAATGCCCTTGAAGCTGCTGCTCTTTGTCTTTGCCCTCCAGAACATTCTTGAGGATATTTATCCATCTGATCTTCAATACCTAACTTCTTGGATATCTTGTCTACTTTATCTTTAATTACCTCTTTAGATATTCCATCTAAAACTAATGGAACAGATATATTTTCTCTTAAGGTTAAATTATCAAGTAAATTAAATTCTTGAAATATGAATCCTATATTTTTATATCTATATTCTGCTATCTTTCCTTCTCTTAATTCTCTTATATTCTCTCCATCCAAGTAAACCGCTCCTTTACTTGGAGTATCTACTGTTCCTATCATATTTAACAGCGTTGATTTTCCAGAGCCTGATGGTCCCATTATACCAACAAAATCTCCTTCCTTTACACTTAAACTTACTCCATCCAATGCTTTTATTTGCCCTTTACTGCCATATACCTTAACTAAATTTTTTACCTCTATAATCTCAGATACTAACATATTTATACCTCCCTAATAGCTTTAAAGATAATATTTTTATATCCCCAAATAGAAATTAATCCACTTAAAACAAAAACTCCGAAGTAAATGAGAATAATAAGTATTCCAAAGAACACTCCTATTCCGCCACTTAACATATTACATATTAGTACCCCTAATATTTGTGGTATAGGAATTATTAATAATAGTCCATACAAAAATATTACTTCTTCATCTACTATCCTTTTTATTTTATCTCCTGTATACCCAATTAAAAACAATTGCTTAAATATCCTTTTCCTATTTACCCCCTCAATAAAAACCTTATAATTAGTAGCTAAGGCCATTATGGATACTGTTATAACAAATGTAATTAAAGTAATAATTTTTTCATATTCCATTAAATCTTTATCAGCCATGAAATTAATTAAAATAACACTTGAAATTATAGATACAATAATTAAAAATTTCACTTTTCTTAAGGAATACAGTAAGTTGCTTAATGATTGTAGTTGAATCTCTTTATATAAATATTTTTCCTCTTTTATGTTTCTAACCTTTTCTGGAATAAAATCTTTGAGTATATATAATATTCCAATTATAGATAAGAATGATGTTGTTATTACAATTTGTGATTTATTATCAATATTTATTGGTAATAAAAGTGCTAACATAGGTAATATATAGATAAAAGTAACGATATAATTTTTTCTTCTTTTTCTCTTCTCATTATCCTTTTTCTTAGGAAATCCATACCAACCAGAAAAACCGCCTGCAAGCTTAATGCTTTCTTCTAAATCCTTTGTTCTTGTTATTGGAATATCTATTGTATTTGACTCTTCTTTAATTAAATCTATTATTTCTTTCCTATAGGCATACCCCATATCTACTAGTATCATAAATACAAATTGAATAATAATTATTAGTGATGTTAAAAGAAAACCCAAACTACTAAATGCATATGGATTTACCTCTAACCCAGCACTCTTATAAACAATTGTGTTTATAAGAGGCATTATGCCTACTCCAGCTAGTAATCCAAGTATTATACCTATAATGCATATAATCATATTTTGTATAGTTAATATGAATCCAACGTTGTAAACAGACCTACCACTAAGTATTGTTATTGACAGTTCCTTAGCTTTTCCTGATATAAAATACATATTAGCAAAGGCTATCAAAAATAGAGATACCAATAAAATTATTACTGTTAACAAAGAAAATGTTCCATAATGATCTTTACTAACAAAATCGCTGTTATACAACAAGTTAAAAATATTAAAAATCACCATAATTGCAAATACCATTGAAACAATATAAAAAATACATTGTTTAATACTTTTAAAAAGCATCCTTAGTGAAAACTTTATACATCCCATATTCCCCACCTCTTAATGTTGTATTTATTCCCATTTACTAAATTGTACACCAGCTTATAAAGAAAAGGAATAAATTTCAATAAATTTATTCCTTACACTTTATCTTATAACTTTTTAAAATATTCCTGTCCTTTAGTATTTAAAATACGTACTGCTAATGCTACCAATATACTCTCTATTACTAATGATATTATCATAAACATCATGATATTAACTGATGGTAATAACTTATATACTCCAAATCCTATTCCTACAGGGATGATTGATAAAAATAATGTTATAGTTACACTAATAGTATTTTTAACTGCTTGTATTTCTTGTTTCCAATCAAACTTTGGATAAAGAATGTTTATGAAAAGCCCTGAAATAGCTATAAATGCATTATAAACACTTGCAAATACAATTATAAAAATAGTATCTATAATTGATAAACTCAATCCAAATGAAATAATTAGAGTGCTTATTACTATAGCAGGTATGCTTAATATTAAGCTCATTGATACCTTTGCTTTAAATATATCCTTTATATCTATAGGTAAACTTTTTAATATCCAAAGATTTTTACCTTCTATTGATATAGAGGATGGAGTTGTAGATGCCATTCCAGACATTGCACCAAACATTGCTGCTACCGCTAGAACTATTACTCTTCCAGCGCCCTTAGATATCATGCCTAATACTTCATCCCCTGAAAATACTGATACTACACTCATTATTACTAGCATAGCTGTTATTCCCAAAGTATTAAAAACATATGAAGTTGAAGCAAAGTATCTCTTAAACTCTTTATTTAGTAAAGTCTGATACATACCTTTTTGCTTTAATTTTGATATCTTATAATTAGATTTTTGATAACTTTCTCCTAGGTTAGAATTTATTTTCTTAAAGCTTCTACTAAATATAAATACAAATAAAATAAATGGAACTATAGAAATAGCTATAAACTTTAATAAATTACCTACATCTCCATTAATTAATGAAGATGCAAACCAAGCAGATGGAATATATGCCTTTTCAAAAATATTTTCTATACTACTTGCATTCATCATTAAATAAGACATAAAATCTTGAGCCTTCAATGAACCTATAAAGATTACTATTATTACACCAATCATACCTACGCTATATATAATCTTGCTAAATCTAAACTTTGAAGACATAATATTAAGAATAAAAGCTACTATAGACGCTAGTATTATAGGTATTAGAGGCAAAATGACTATTCCTACTATCATATATAAGAAGCAACTTATACTAGCTGTACTTTTTATATAATAAACAATTGTAGAAGGTATCATAACCAATGCACTTATACCAATATTCAATGATAGTAATTCTATTAGCTTACTTGCTAAAATAGTCCTTGAGCTTAATGGTAATGATAATAAAAAATCTAGGTCCTTACTGCCAAAGATTGTGCCATCCGCTTTGAATATTGAAAGCATAAATATAATCAATACAGTTATTAGGGAAGCTATCATTGGTAATAAATGTACTAAGTTAATTTGAGCTAAAGCCTCTCCTATTATTTCTGCATAAACTGTTGCCATGATTATTACTGATATAGCTATAACTAGCATCATTCCAAAACTCTTAATACTTTTGCTTTTATCTTCTTTTGCTATTTTTTTATTAATTACTGCATTTAATCCAAAGTTATTTATATAATTTATTTTTAATAATCTAAACAAACTATTCATTATCAATCAACTCCATAAACACATCTTCTAAGGAACTTGTACCCTTAACTTCATCAACAGTACCATATGCAGCTATCTTCCCATCCTTTATAATGGCTATTCTACTACATAGTTTTTCCACCACCTCTAATACATGACTTGAGAAAAATATAGATGCTCCCTCTTCACATATCTCCTTCATTATTCCTTTTAAAGTATGAGAAGCCTTTGGGTCTAACCCAACAAAAGGTTCATCAAGTACTAATAATTTAGGCTTATGAATTAATGCAGATATTATTGCTAACTTTTGCTTCATACCATGTGAGTATGATGATATTAAACTTCCCAAATTATTAGTTATCTCAAAGGCATCTCCATACTTTTTTATCAACTCTTCTCTTTGAGTTTCTGACACTCCATAAACATCTGCCACAAAATTTAAATACTGTATTGCTGTTAATGATTCATATAAATCTGGATTATCAGGTATATATGCCATAATCTTTTTACATTCAATTGGATTATCCTTTATAGACATTCCATTTATTAATATATCACCCTCATCAAATTCGTTTATTCCAACAATTGATTTTATAGTTGTAGTTTTACCTGCCCCATTGTGTCCAATAAAGCCAAATATTTCTCCCTCTTTAACCTCTAATGAAATAGTATCTACTGCTCTTTTATTACCTTTGTATATTTTAGAAAAATTATTTATCTCTAACATAATTACCCCTCCACTTATCTGTTATATATAATATATAACAACACTATCAAAACTTCAATATAATTATCATTAAATTTCATACTTTTCTAGATAATTAAAAGGCAGGGTAGGTATTTATTCCCTTCGTACTTAAGGTAAGAAAAAAGAAGGAAAATTGCAAAGCAATCTTTCCTTCTTATAATTTATTCTTCTAATATGCAAACTCCCAGCGCTCCTGGTCCAGTATGTACTCCCATAGTGGCTCCTATCATCTCTAATGATATATGAGATATATTTGTATGACTTTTTACACTTTCATATAAGGCCACAGCTTCATCGTGTGAAGCACCACTTAATATCCAAACCTTGCATCTAGCATTCTCTAAACGCTCATGGATAATTGATCTTAACTTGGATATTGCTTGTTTTCTACCTCTACACTTACCCCATGAATATAATTCCCCTTCTTCATTTGCGGAAATTATTGGCTTTAAATGTAATATTTCACCTACTGCTCCTGCTACTCTACCTATTCTTCCACCTTTTCTTAAAAATTCTAAAGTGTTTAAAGTAACATATGCATGTAGTTTTGTTTTTACTTCATGTAGCTTGTCTATTATTTCTTTAGGAGTTAGTCCTGCTCTTATCATCAAGGATGCTTCTAACACCAATGCTCCAACCGGGAACCCTAAGGTCTTACTGTCATAAAAATGAAAGTTTAATTCTTTGTGATCTTCCACCAATAACTTTATACTATTTAGAGTACCAGATAACCTGCTTGAGACTGTAATTACTATAACATCTGTATACCCCTCTTCTTTTAACCTGCATACTAAGTTTTCCGTATATTCTAAATCAGGTAGAGAAGTTGTTGGAATTTCCTCACTTAATGACTTATATAACTCATCATGTGTAATATTTACTTGATCCAAAAACTCTTTATCTTTGTAAATAATTCTAAAAGGTAGCATTTCTACATTATTATCTCTTCTTGTCTTTTCCCCTAAATCACAACTGCTATCAGTTACTAAAGCTATTTTTTGCAACGGCTAATCCTCCTTAGTTATATCTCTCTTTTAGAATAACACAATATGTTTACGTTAACAATTATTTTCCACTGTATATTTTTTTACATTTTTTCTAATCTTATATATATATAAATATAAAAAGGTGATTATATGAAATTTAAAATATTTTGTTGTTTAGTAATTATTTTTATAACTTTATTTATGCCATCTTACATTTATGCCTACGATACTACTCTAGAAAATAAAGACTATATAATCTTTATAGACATTAATGAGTTATCACTTTCACTACTTGATAAAGAAACAAAGATATTAGTAAAAAAATATCCAGTTGCTATAGGAAAAAAAGAAACTCCATCTCCAATAGGTAATTGGAGAATAACTAGTAAAGCTTTAAAGGATGGTCCCTTTGGTGGATACTGGTTAGGCCTAAATGCTCCTTGGGATACTTTTGGAATACATGGCACTAGCAATCCAGGATCAATTGGTAGCTTAGCATCTAATGGCTGCATAAGAATGTTTAATGAAAATATAAAGGAGGTTTTCTATGCAGTTAACTATGACACACCTGTTATTATTTATAGCGGTCCTAGTTGGCTATTTTCACCTTATGCTAGAGATATAAAACCAAATGATAAAGGTACTGATGTTTACTATGTTCAAAGGACTTTAAAATATTTGAATTATTATTCTGGTACTGTAGATGGTATTTATGGATATCCTTTAGAATTATCAGTCAGAAAATATAAGGAAGATCATCAAATGGATGATACTCCAATAATAGATAAAAGTTTTCTAGACTCTATTGGGTTATATAAATTTGAATAAAAAAGTGGTGGATATTTACACTTAAGGTAAGGAAGAGAGGTATTACCCTCTCTTTAATTTATAATTCAATTTCAGTTGGATCGTTATCTTTTAAATTAGGAAACCATTCTTCACTAGTCTCCTCGTTTGTATCAAAATTAGCTATTTTTTCAATAGGCATTTTTATATACCTTCCCTTTGCAGTTACTGCAACATCTCCATTAGGTAATATAATTTCTCCTGTTCCTTCAAACATTCTATTAGTTTCTTTGGTTATTCTTCCAACTATCTTTATTTCTCCTTCTAACGGTACTGGTTTTCTATACTTTGTTGATAGTTCTATTGTTACTCCCCATAAATCAGGATTATTAATTGCAGCTGCCCTTCCTATAGTTTCATCTAATAAAGCAGCTGACACACCTCCATGTCCTCTTCCCGGGAAGCTTTGGTGCCCCTCTTTAAATTTACATATACCTACTAATTCTCCATTCTCTAATTCATAAAAGTCTGTTTTTAATCCTAAATTATTCTCTGTTCCACAAACAAAACACATTTTTCCTACATTTTGTTTCTTTAAAACTTTGTATTTCATATGTAACCTCCCAAAAAGTAATATAATAACATTATATCATTTTTGTTTGACAATCAAAATACATAAGACTTTTTATATTATGGCTTTTCTGTTAAAATCTAATTAACATATTTTATTTGGGAGAATTACATGAAAAAAGATTATAATAAATCAATTATTATTGAGCCTAAGAATAAAAGAAAATATTTTATTTTATTAATTCCTATTATTTTCATTTTAGTATTTATATTTTTTAAATCTAAACCATTTTATAATATTTCATTCCATGATTGGAACATAAACTATCTTAATTATGTATCTGAAAATACTAATAATAAAAATATAGAAACAAAATATTATAATTATAAAATTAAAAACAAAAATATAGTTGAAGCTTCACAAGAAGATAGAGATATAGTTTTAGTAATATCTAAAGAGATGGTGAGCCAAGAAAAATATAATATATTTTTCTCCTACCTTTGGATTCATAATCCTATAAAATTTGATAAATATCAAATTTCATTGAATAATTCTAAAGCTGTAGATACCTCTAATATTAAAAGAAAAATAATAAATAATTCTAACTTAAAGATAATAGCAGAATGTAATTCCGCATTTTCAATAGCACCTGGAACAGATGAATTATTTTTTTCTTACTTCACTAAAGAAAATTATACTAATGGTCCCTATACCTCTGATATAATTTTCTTTCCAGTTACTAATATTAATGATTTAGTTTTAACTTATGAATTTAAATTAGAAGATAGAAAAAATACTTACAAAATTCAAATACCAGGTTTATAACCTGGTATTTTCTAATTATTAAATAGGTCCTGCTTTTTTATTTCCTGTCTTAGCTTTTCCTTGTATCTCTGGAACAACAGGATCTCCTTTACCGTATCTTTGTTTATGATTACTTTCTGTTCCATGAGGCTCATTAACGTCTGGTCTTCTCATACCTGCCTTAGCCATAATATCACTCTCCTCTATTATTCTTAACAACTTTACTCAATGATATTATTTGTAATACAGGCCCTCTTCTATTCACAATATTTAATTCCAAAATATATAAACATATAAATATATAAATATATAAATATAAAAATTTATATTTATGTATTTATAATAATAGAAGCTGCCATTGGCAGCTTCTTAGTTATTATCAAATAAATTTGCACTTGGATATTCAGCATCACATGTAACATCTATACCTAACTTACCAAATGTTTGGTCATCACTTCTTGAAAGTATTGTTGTAGAGTGAGCTTGACACCCTCTTAATTCACTAAGCTTACTCATTGCAACTTGTGCTGTAGGATTTGTTGCTGCTGATATACTTAACGCCATAAGTACCTCTTGGCAACTTAACGCAACATTTCTTTCCTTCAAAGTATTTCCCTTTAAATTTTTAATAGGCTCTAATATAACTGGTGAAATTAAGAATATATCATCAGCAATCTTAGCTAAATGTTTAATAGCATTTATAGTTGCTGCTGCTGCTGCATCCATCAATGATGAACTCTTACCTGTTACTATAGTTCCATCGTGTAATTCTAAAGCTACTGCTGGGCAAATCTCATTTTCTCCAGCCATAAGCTTCAATTTAGCTGACTTTTCTCTTGCAGGAACAACAACTCTTCTATCAGTTTCCTTAAGATTAACTTCTTCCATTATAAGTTTAGCTCTATCGTAAGTTTCCTTATCAACATAACCTTTCTTATATTCACAGCCAGTTTTAAAGTATCTGCTTATAATTTCTTGATTTGAAGCTTCTTTAACTACTTCATCATCAATAATACCAAATCCAACTCTATTAACACCCATATCTGTTGGTGATTTATAAATCGACTCTTTACCTGTTATCTTTTCAATTATTCTCTTTAATACTGGGAATGTTTCTATATCTCTATTATAGTTAACAGCTACTTCACCATATGCATCCATGTGGAATGAATCAATCATATTTACGTCTTTTAAATCAACTGTAGCAGCTTCATATGCTATATTTAAAGGATGTTTTAAAGGAACATTCCATACTGGGAATGTTTCAAATTTAGAGTATCCTGCTGTATTGCCTCTTTTAAACTCGTGATATAGCTGACTTAAACATGTAGCAAGTTTTCCACTTCCTGGTCCTGGTGCTGTTACTACAACTATTGGTTTTGTAGTTTCAATATATGGATTCTTACCATATCCTTCATCACTTACTATAGTATCTACATCTGTTGGATACCCTTTAGTTGCTCTATGTTTATAAACCTTAATTCCTCTTCTTTCAAGCTTGTTTATAAATACTGTAGTTGCAGGTTGGTCATTAAATCTAGTAATAACAACACTATTTACATCTAAATCATATGCTCTTAAGTCATCAATAAGTCTAAGAACATCCATGTCATATGTTATACCAAAGTCCCCTCTTATCTTATTTCTTTCAATATCTCCAGCATATACACATATTACAACTTCAACTTTTTCTCTTAATTTATGTAATAACTTTATTTTTGCATTTTCATCAAAGCCTGGTAAAACTCTTGCAGCATGTTTATCAAACATAAGTTTTCCACCAAACTCTAAATAAAGCTTATCATAATTATTAACTCTCTCTAAAATATACTTTGATTGTTCTTCTAAATATTTTACATGATCAAATCCTATTTTCATACCTTACCTCACTAAAATAATTTTTTCTCAGAAATCACATTTTCATATTATTGCATAAAGTAATTACAGTGTAAATTTTACTTGAATACAATCTGAGTTTATTAGTGTTAATTCTACTCTTTTCTTTAATTATTACATTATTATACATACCTACTTAAACATTGCAATTAAACTTTATTAATGATATTATGTTATACGTATCACCCCTTTTTTAAGGATAGCAAAAAGAGCAGGAAATATATTTCTCTGCTCTTTTTTTATTAAATATTTTTTATAAATTTCTTATTCTGTTTTATCAACGTCTTTAAATTTCTTTTTATAAAATACCATAAAACAAGTAACTGTAGTTAATGTTGCTATTATATCCGCTATAGGTTCCGCAACAAGTACTCCCATTAACTTATCTTGGAATAAGTTTGGTAGTATATATATTAAAGGAACTAATAAAACTACCTTTCTTAATAAAGCTAAGAATAAAGATATCTTTGCTTGCCCTAAGGCTAAGAATGTTTGTTGACAAGCTATTTGTGCACCAAATACAAATATTCCCAAGAAATAAATTCTTATTGCCCATGTAGTAATTGCTACAAGCTCTGGCTCATTGTTAAATATAGATACAAAAAGGTTAGGGAATAACATTAATAATGAACACATAATTACTGTAAAACTTAAACAACTTATTAGTGTTAATTTAAAAGTTTTCTTAACCCTATCCATCTGCTTAGCTCCATAATTGTAACTTATTATTGGTTGAGCCCCTTGAGCTAACCCTTGAAGTGGCATAACAACTATTTGCATTATACTACTCATAATAGTCATTGCACCTACTGCAAGGTCTCCACCAAACATAGATAGCCTTGTATTTAACGATATAAGCACTAAACTTTCAGTTGATTGCATTATAAATGGAGATACTCCTAATGCCATAGTAGCTCCTACAACTTTTAAATCTGGAACCATGTACTTTTTTCTTATTTTTAATATACTTTGCTTTCCAAACAGGAACTTTAATACCCATAAAGCAGATACCATTTGCCCTGCAACGGTTGCTAATTCAGCCCCCTTAACTCCAAGATCAAATACAAATATGAATATAGGATCAAGAACAATATTTATTACTGCACCTATTACTACAGTCATCATACCAATTTTAGCAAATCCTTGTGTATTAATATATGAGTTCATACCTAAAGCAATTTGTACAAAAATTGTTCCAAGAACATAAATAGATAAGTAATCTAATGCATATCCTATAGTGGCTTCGCTTGCACCAAATGCCCATAAAATAGGTTCTTTAAATATAAGGAATCCTGTAGTCAATATAACTGCTATGATAAGAAGCATAGAAAAACTATTACTCATAATCTTTTCTGCTTCGTCATTATTTTTTTCTCCCATTTTTATAGCACAAAGTGGTGCTCCTCCCATCCCAATTAAAGCACTAAATGCTGAAATAAGCATAAGAATTGGAAATGCTACCCCTACACCTGCCATAGCTAATTCTCCATTATCCATTCTACCAATGAATATTCTATCTACAATGTTATATAGAACATTAACTAATTGGGCAACTATAGCTGGAGCAGCTAAGGATATTAGCAGCTTACCAATATTACCTTTTCCTAAATCATTTGTTTTCTTCATACATATCCCTCTTTTTCTGAATTTTAATTCATATAATATTATAGTTATTTTCTTAATTATTTACAATAATTATTATTTTAATTATCTATAAACATATCCTCAAAAATAAAAATCACATTTCTGTGATCTTCATTTAAATAATATTTATATTATTATCCGATAAAACTTTTATACTCTTTTCAAAGTTTTCTTCTTTTACTAGTATATAATCTGTATCAAATGTAGATACCACAAATATACTTATTTTTTCTTTAGCTAATATACCACTTATCTCTGATAGTATACCTATTAGTGAAAAATCTAAAGGTCCTTCTACTTTTAACACCCTCCACCCTTTTTCACTCTTTATCTCATTTGGAATATTCTTATCTATACATACAATACTAAGCTCATCCTCTGTTCTTGTAATAGAAATAAAATTCTTTGTGTCTACCCATAAAGGAACCATATCCTCAGATTCTAATCTGCATATAGCATATCTGTCCTTTAATACTTTAATATTCACCTATATTACCTCCCTATAAGATTTCCAAAATATTCACTTTTATTATATCTCTTAATTTATATTATGTACAACAAGATTATGGTAACAAAAGTAATTTACATATAATTGATAATATAGTTAGGTGATACACCTTGCCTCCTATTTATATTTATAATCTTGATTACAAAAAAGAAGCTCTATCAATTAGCAGAGCTTCTATCTTATATTTATTATCTTTTTCTACCCTATAAGAATTCTATTAAGTCTTTTCCTAATTTCTTGATTCTAGCTAAAGAATACACATCATACCCTTTATCATCAAGCATTTTTCTTCCTGGTTGGAAAGACTTTTCTATTACAATACCAATTCCACCAACTTTAGCTCCCGCTTCCTCTACTAATCTTATAGCCCCTAAAGCTGCCTCACCATTAGCCAAAAAATCATCTATTATAAGGACATTATCATTTTCACTTATGTACTTCTTTGAAAGAGTTAACTCATAGTCACTCCCCTTTGTAAATGAATGTACTGTTGTTTGATAAACTTCTCCATTTAATATTTTAGATGTTTGTTTTTTTAGGGTTACCATTGGTAAATTCATTTGCAATGCAGTCATAACTGCTGGTGCAATTCCAGAGCTTTCAATAGTAAATATCTTTGTAATTCCTTTGCTATTAAAATATTCTCTAAAGCATGTACCTATTTCGTACATTAATTTAGCGTCAACTCCATGATTTAAAAATGAATCAACCTTTAGTACACTTTCATTTAAAGCTCTACCTTCTGATAAAATCTTATTATGCAACTTCTCCATCTTCTATATTCTCCTCTATAACTTTTTTATCCTCTTTTAATACCTTATTTAAAACAAGTGCTACTATTGTTCCAGTAGATATTCCTGATGCAAATATCATTCTTAATCCTTCTGGTAAATTAGCTATAAAATCAGGACGGAATGTTACACCCAATCCTAATCCAATTGATGTAGCAATAATTAATAAATTTCTATTATTTATTTCAACTGTGCTTAATGTTCTTATACCAGCAGCTGCTATTGTACCAAACATTACTATACCAACTCCCCCTAATACAGGTTGAGGCATAATATTAATTAATGCTGCAAATTTAGGGAAGAATCCTAAGCCTACTAATAGTATACCAGCCATTATTGCCACCGAGCGACTAGCATTTCTTGTAAGAGGTATAAGCCCTACATTTTGACTGAATGTTGTATTAGGGAAAGTACCTAATACACCTGCCATAGCACTTCCAATACCATCAGATAAAACTCCTCTACCAATTATCTTATCATCCGCTTTAATCTTTGATACTTGACATATAGTTGCTAAACATCCTACTGTTTCAATAGTTGTTACTATATAAGCTGGTATAAATGCAATAACATTTTTAAAGTCAAAGTTTACTCCATATTCAAATATGTTAGGAAGTGCAAACCACTTTGCTTCATTTACTAAAGAAAAATCAACCATGCCAAATGGAATACAAATAATATATCCAACAACCATACCAATAAGAACCGAAGCTGTACTTACCATTCCTTTTCCATATCTATTTAAAAGTAATGTTATTACTAAAACTGTCATTGCTATTACAACATTTCTTAAACTACCATAATCTGCAGCTCCTACTCCTCCTGCAGCCCAATCCATAGATACTGGTATTAAAGTTAAACCAATTAAACATACAACTGTTCCTGTAACTAATGGTGGAAAAAGCTTCATTAAAGGTTTAATAAAAAAGCTTAGTACTACTTCTACAATTGATCCTAAAATAGTTGCACCAATTATTCCTGGTAATCCAGCCACCGAACCCACTGTAATTGCTGGAGAAACAAATGTAAAATCTGTACCCATTATACATGGAACTCTCGCTCCTATTCTTCCTATACCTTTTGATTGAATTATTGTTGCTATACCAGATGCTAATATTGTTGCACTTAAAACAGCTGTAGATGTTGCTCCATCAAGTCCTAAAGCACTTGAAATCACAAGTGGTACTGCTATTATTCCTCCAAAAGCTGCAAATATATTTTGAAACCCTAATAAGATTTGAGTAGCTAACTTTGGCTTATCATTTATTCCATATAATAGTTCATCGCTACCAACTGCTTGTCTGTTTTTTTCCATTATGTTTTATCTCCCATCTAAATGTATTTTTATCAATAGCTCGTTTATACGTATTAGTGGAAGATTAATAAAAAATAATAAGCACCTCAAATTAATTACAATTTGAGGTGTAGAAATTCCAGTTAAATATTTTTCTTAACCAATCTCACCCCGTAGTCTGCTAATTTACGGTTAGCAGGTAGAAACTTTCGGACCCTATTTCCGATGATATACGAGCATATTTATTATATGCGAACATTATAGCATAAAAATATTCACTTTATACACATTTAGATTTTTTTTGACAAATACTTAAAATTTAAATGTTTTCATACGATACTTTAAAATTTAAGTTAGATAATTTAAAAATAATGTTAATGGTATACTAAAAGTAAGGAACTATATCAAATTATGATATAGTTCCTAATATAGATATTTTAATATTCATCCTTCATCTTATTTGCAGCGATTACGAACGGCATATATAAAATAACTGATAATACAATTAATAATATTGCAAGCACAGCTGCTTTCCAGTCTCCACCTGTAGCTAAGAATGCTGAAATTACTGGTGGTGTAGTCCATGGAACCATAACTACTGTCTTAGCTATAATTCCTGCTGATGTTGCTAGATAAGCAATAACTAAACATATAACTGGTACTATTACTAATGGTAATGTGTAAATTGGATTTAATACAACTGGTAATCCAAACATTAATGGTTCATTAATATTGAAGCAAGCAGGAGCAAAAGCTAACTTAGATATTGCTCTATCAGATTCTTTCCTACTAAATATTAATAAAGCTATTACTAACCCTATTGTCATTCCAACTCCACCCATATTTACAAATACATCTAAGAATGGTTTAGTAACTATGTTTGGTATAACTTGATTAGCTTCTAAAGCCTTTATATTTTCATCAATAGCAGTAAGTAATGTAGGTTCTGTAATTGGGCTTAATACGAAAGCTCCATGTAACCCAAAGCTCCATAACAAGCCTTGAAGTATAACAACAATTATTATACCCGGTAGTCCTTGGAATACTGCTTTAATTGGTGTTTGAATAACATTAGTTATAATTTCATATACATCAATACCTGTAAACTTTATAGTTAAAAACGAAATTAATCCAAATATAGTTAGTGTAAATGTAGCTGGAATTAGTAAATTAAAGCTCTTAGATACTGTTGGTGGTACTGAATCTGGCATACTTATCTTTAAAGCATTAGATTTTTGGAATAATCTTAAAAGCTCAGTTGATAATATTGAAGCTATAATTGCAACAAATAATCCTGTTGGAGATGTAAATGTACTTGAGAAAGCTCCTACAGTTTCTCCACCTACTGTTATAGCTCCTGGCATTAATGCCACAGTTGATGCAACACCTACAAATCCTGTTCCTATTCCATCCATATCATAATGGTTAGCAAGCTTGTAAGCAACTCCAAATGCTAAAAATATTGATAAAAATCCTAAAGTTCCATTATAAACACTTACTCCTATATCCTTATAAGTATCAAAGTTTCCTAAGTTACCTAATAAACCATTTGTTGAATCTAAAACTACATTGTTAATTAAAACAAAAAATGAAGCTATAATTACAAGTGGCATTACAGTTATAAAACCATCCCTAATAGCAGCTAGATATCTATTTGACGAAAATTTGTTTGCTATAGGTCCTAGTATTTCTGCTAGTTTTTCTGAAAATTGTCTCATTAGTGCGTCCTCCTAGTTCGTTTAATAGTGCAAAAGTAAATAATTATTCAACCCTGTTTTTAACTTTTATATGATAACTTCTCTCACTTTTTATGTCAATGTCAATTTCTAGCTATTCCAAAGGCATATTTTCTTCTCTAAATAATCAATAATTTTAAATATTATTAAAGACATAATGCTTAATGCCAAAACTCCTGCAAACATTCCCTTGTAATCAACCATAGACCAAGAATTCATTATAAAATATCCTAACCCATATCTAGTTGCATAATTTTCACTAAAAAATAATGCAGAAATAGCTATTCCAATACTAACTCTTAAAGCTGAAAAAACCTTTGGCAATATTGCTGGTAAAATAACCTTAATAATCATATCTATCCAATTAAAATGCATTACCTTTGCCGATATTAATATATCCTTATCTATTTCTTTTACTCCATCTTTTGTTACAATTATTATTTGAAATATTATTATGGTAATCATAAGAATAATTTTTGATTTATCCCCTATTCCAAACACCACCATAAAAATAGGAAGAAATGCTATTTTAGGTATGGGATAAAGTAAATAAGTAATAGGCGACACTATTTTATCTATATATTTATTTACACCTAACAGAATTCCTACTGGTATTCCTATAAGTAAGGACATTGTTACGGAAGATATTATTCTATAAAAACTGTATATTATATGAAATAAAAAATCCTGTTGAAACAATTCAACAAGCTCTTTAAGGGTATCATATGGTGTTGGAACCATATTGGAACCTATTGCAAAACTTAATCCCCACCATAATATAAGAACCATAGCTATACCATATAAAGGTGGTATAATCTTTTTAATCATATAATTCCTCCCTCACCTTACTGCATACTTCTATATACTCTTTTTTACATCTTATATCTTTATCCCCAAAATACCTATTAGAAATTATTCTATGAATTTTTCCTTTTTTCATAACAACAATTTCTTCCCCTAAAAATACTGCTTCTTCAATACTATGAGTAACTAATACCATTGTACTGTTCCTAGTTTTCTTTATATCTAAAAGTAAATCTTGTATCTTTTCCTTATTTATAGAATCCAATGCAGATGTTGCTTCATCTAAAAGCAAAATTTCAGGGTTACTTATAAGAGTTCTTCCTATTGCAACTCTCTGTTTCTGTCCACCACTTAATTCTTTTGGATATTTATTTTTATATTGATATAACCCCAATTCCTTAAGAATTCTATTAACTAACTCTTTCTTTTCTTCCTTGGCCAGCTTTATATTATTTAAGCCAAGCTCTATATTTTTTTCTACTGTAAACCAATTAAAAAGACCTAAATTTTGAAGTATTAAAGATGTGTTTCCCCCTATTTCTAATTTTCCCTCATAATTAGAAATAAGCCCTGCCATAGTAAATAGCAGGGTTGTTTTTCCACATCCTGATTCTCCTATAATGGCATAAGACTTTCCTTTTTCAATAGATAAATTAATCCTATCTATTGCTACTTCTTCTTTATACCTTACTGTTAAATCAGTTATATTAATCATTCTATTTTACAAACTTTCCTTCTAATAAAGCTTCTGGTTTTACAGTTAAATCTTTATTTAAAGTCTTTGATGTCCAATCAATAATACTTTGTAAGTATTCATCACTTGGAATAGCTGCTTTCTTGTATGTTGGTAATACCATAATATCCTTAACTTCTGGATTAGTATTTGGTATTTTTTCTACAAGAATATCTCTTGCTATTTGAGGGTTTTTATTTATCTCATCAACGGCCTTATTATAAGCTTCATGGAAAGCCTTTATTGCCTTTTCTTTTTCAGCTATTGCTTTTCCTGTAAACACTAAACAATCTGGCGAAAACTCATCATCCATACCATATAAATTTTTCTTTAATCCTTTTAATTCTCCATTTGAAGCAACTGGCTCTGGGAATAACCCCATATCTAACTCACCGCTTTGTATAGCTGCAAGTCTTGCTGGTATTTCATTTATAAATACTTTTTCTATGTTATAGTCCTTACTAAGCCACTTATCTATAAGATAGTTTGATACGCTTACTTCCATCATTCCAACCTTAATATCCTTTTTACCAGATACATCTCCCTTAGAAAGAACAGGGAACATACCATCTGTCATAGTAGTAGCTTTTATATCAAAGCCGCCATCAACATTTGTAGCAACCGCAATAAAATCTGTCATAGCACCATCTATTTGATAGCTTTGAAGTGCACTTTGTCTGTTTTGAGCATTAGAATAAATTTCTATTTCCACATTAATTCCAGCATCCTTAAAGTATCCATTTTTCTCTGCTATTAATATTGGTGCAGTATCCACTGCTGGCATTAATCCTATTTTTAAGGTTCTATTTTCTTCACTTTCTTTTGATAGATCATCCTTGCTTGTACACCCTATAACAGTTAAGGAAAATACTGTTATAATAAGCAACACTATCCATCTCTTTAAGTTTTTCATTTGTTAATCCTCCTACAAACTTTTTTAATCCATTTACCATTATATTTAAGTATATTTAATAATTCAAGGAATTTAAAACATTTACTCTTTAAATTTGACAAATTATATGCAATAATATACTAGTTATTTTAAAGAGATAGGATGAATCATTATGAAAAATTTAACGAAAGATTACTTGAAGAAATTCACAAAAGATAGTTGGATAGCATTTAGACCATTATCATTAACTTTAGCTGTTGGTTCTACAACCCTTGGAATAATAGCAGCATATTTGGATGGTTCTATGAAAAATTATTCTTTAGGCTATAATATTTTCCTTATTACTATAATTACTATAGCCGGAATACTTGCTCAAGGTGGAGCTAATCTTGTTAATGATTATTTTGAAGGTGACTTTAGATATTACAGACCTTCAGGAAGAAAGAGAAATTTTTTAGGTGTAGAAAGAACTTACTTCGATATTTATGTATTCTTACTTGCTATGGCATGTTTTGCTGGTGCAGCATTAATTGGACTAGTTCTTATATATCTTACAGATATAAGAATGCTTTGGATTGGACTTGTTGGAATAATAGGAGCTTATGCCTATACAGGAGAACCTTTTGTATATAAAACTAAGGGATTAGGAGTACCCCTTTCATTTATATTAATGGGGCCACTAATGGTTCTTGGTGCATATTTCCCATTTAGTCAAAACTTAAATGTATATCCTATACTAATAGCTTTACCAGCATCATTAATAATACCAGCATTAATGATTAGTAATGAAATGAGAGACTTCCAAAGGGATACTAAACTAAGCCTAGGAACATTAAGCGTTAGACTTGGAAGCAGATTTAGTTCAATTTTGTATAGGTCGCTTATTTATGGAGTTTATGTATTATCCCTATTATTTGTTTTTAATGGATTATACCCTTTATCTACACTAGTTGTATTTATAACTCTCCCTCTTGCTGTTAAAGCACTTAGAGCTGTTACTACATTCCAAAAACTTGGAATTCCATATACAAACAACCTACATTGGACATTTACATTAATCCTAATAGTTTCTTTACTACTAGGATAATTTAAAGGAGCTTTTTTCAAAGCTCCTTTTTTCTATATAATTAAAGTAGTATGCAAAAAATAGACACTATTTATGATAAAAATTAAGGCTATCATAATTGAAAAAATACCATATAATAAAATTAGCTAAATTAATTCATAAATTAAACCTTATTTAAGACAAGTTCCCCCCAGGGTCTTGTCTCTTTTTTTAGTTACACCACAGATTCCAAAATTTATTTTTGTCGTTCTACAACGGCACTATAATTTAAAAAAGGCTATATTAAAATAAATCTTACTTTAATATAGCCTTTGTCTTTATTTTTTTTGTTTCTCTAAAAATCTTTCTATTCTCTTTAATGCTTCAATAATATTATCCATAGAGGAAGCATAGCATGTCCTAATAAATCCTTCACCACAATCTCCAAATGCATTACCTGGAACTGCTAATACTTTTTCACTCATAAGTAGTTTTTCACAGAACTCATCAGAAGTCATACCTGTAGATTTAATACAAGGGAACATATAGAACGCTCCATGTGGCTCAAAACATTCTAATCCAAGCTTCCTAAATCCATCTAATAGCACTCTTCTTCTCCTATTATATTCCCTCACCATCTTTCCTACACTCTCATCACCATTTTTTAAAGCTTCAATTGCTGCATATTGTGCAGTAGTAGGTGAACACATCAATGCATATTGATGAATTTTCTTCATTGCATCAATTAGAACAGGATGTCCACACGCATAACCTAATCTCCATCCAGTCATTGCATATGCCTTAGAGAATCCACTTATAAGTATAGTTTTTTCTCTAACTTCTGGAAAACTTGCTATAGACACATGGTTTTCACCATAAGTTAACTCTGCATAAATTTCATCTGAAAGAATTATTATATCCTTATCCTTTAAAACATCAACTATAGGTCTCAAATCCTCTCTAGTCATTACTGCTCCTGTAGGATTATTAGGAAATGGAATTATAACAACCTTGGTTTTATCTGTTATTGCTTCTTCAAGCTCTTCAGCTGTAAGTTTAAAGTTATTTTCTGCCTTCAGATTTATAACCTTAGAAGTAGCTCCTGTAAATGCAGTACACCCTTTATAAGCAACAAAACTTGGTTCTGGGACAATAACTTCATCTCCAGGTCCAACTAATGCTCTTAAAGCTATATCAATTCCTTCACTCCCCCCAACAGTTACTATGATTTCATTCTTAGGATCATAAGTTAAGTCAAATCTCCTATTTAAATAGTTTGCTATTTCTTCTCTTAACTCTATAAAACCTGCATTAGACGAATAATGAGTATGACCTTGTTCTAGAGAATATATCCCTGCTTCTCTTACATTCCAAGGTGTTACAAAATCAGGTTCTCCAACCCCCAATGAAATAACATCTTCCATCTCATTTATCAAATCAAAATATTTTCTAATCCCAGATGGTGGCATATTCTTCACGTCATCTTTAATCATATTTTCTAGTATCATACAAATATAGCCTCCCTATCTTGAATCTTCTTCTCTTTAAATATTGTTCCATGATCTTTATATTTCTTTAAAACAAAGTGTGTTGCAGTACCTGTAACAGCTTCTTGACATGCAAGTTTTTCTGATACAAATAGCGCTACCTCTTTCATTGTTTTTCCTTCTACTATTACTGTTAAGTCAAATCCTCCTGAAGACATTAAATAACACGCCTTAACTTGATCAAACTTATATATTCTTTCAGCAACTTTATCAAATCCAACATCTCTTTGAGGTGTTATCTTTACTTCAATAAGCGCTGTTACTGTTTCTTTTCCTGTATTTTCCCAGTTTATAAGAGTTGTATATCCAGCTATTATACTTTTTTCTTCATAATCCCTAATGGCTTCTCTAACCTCTTCTACTTTTTTTCCAGCCATCAATGCTATTTGTTCATCAGTATATCTACTATTTTGTTCTAATATCTCTAAAATTTCCTCCACTACTTATACCTCCTATAATTTTTTTTAATAAAAAAAGCTCCAATCCCAAATAAGGGACGAAGCTAAAATTCGCGGTACCACCCTAATAAGTAAAATATTTTTACTCACTCAGTAAGGATAATTTCTTATCCTCTCCTTTATAACGTAAGGGACACGTCTGTATCTACATTAAGATTTAATCTTAGTTCTCAATACGCGATTCAAAGGCTGCTTTCTATAAACTAATCTACTAGGTTCCACCTCCCCCTAGCTCTCTAAAAGACTTAATTTATATACTCTTCCTCATCACTATCTTTATCCTATAATTTTATTATACTAATTATCTAATATATGGAGAATTTAGTCAAGTAAATTTGTTTAATAATAAACTTGTAACATTGGTTTATTAAATTCTTGCTTTAGTTTATCCTCTGTTACTCCCTCAATCTTAAAAACCGAGATATTTTCATCCAGAAAATTATTACTTATTTCTTCAACCATGTAAAAATTATCACTTATTATATTCTCCTCTTTTCTTCTATATTAATTATTTCCTTTTTCACTTTACGGGTGTTATATAAAAAAAGAAACTGCGAAAGCAGTTTCCTCACAAATTATCCATCATTCATTAAATTATTATTCATCAAGCAAACTGCTTCGCCAGTTTACTAAAGGCCTCCAAAGATTTTTCAATCTTATCATATCCAATACAGTAAGAAAGCCTAAAATATCCTTGGCATCCAAAGGATGACCCTGGAACTATAAGCAAATTAAACTTCTTAGCTTCTTCAGCAAATTTCTTATCATCTTGTATTAATGCTTTAGGGAATAAATAAAATGCCCCTTCTGGCTTAATGCACTCAAAGCCTAAACTTACCAAATGATTGTATAATAAATCTCTGTTCTTCTTATATATATTAACATCTACTTCTGCACCTAATGTTTTTCCTATTACTCTTTGGAACAATGATGGTGCATTAACAAATCCAAGTATTCTATTTGCTACATTTAATGATGCAATTACATCATCAAAATCATCCATTTCACTATTTACTACAATATATCCTATTCTTTCACCAGGAAGAGATAGTGACTTACTATAAGAATATCCTATAAAAGAATTTTTATAATACTTTAGTATATAAGGCACCTCTACACCATCATATACAATTTCTTTATATGGCTCATCTGAAATAAGATAAATATTAATTCCAAGTTCCTTTTCCTTTTCTTCTAAAACCTTAGCCATCTTCTTTAAGGATTCATCTGAATAAACAACTCCTGTTGGATTATTTGGAGTATTTATTATTACAGCCTTAGTTTTAGAAGTTATAGCTTTTTCTAAGCCTTCAATATTAGGTTGAAATGTCTTAGTTTCAGCTGGTACCACAACAAGCTTTCCATCAAAATTAGCTACATAATTTCCATACTCCCCAAAGTATGGTGCAAGAACTACAACTTCATCATCTGGGTTTAATAAAGTTTTTAAGATAACATTTAGTCCACCTGCTGCACCACATGTCATTACTATATTCTTGTAAGATAAATTAAGGTTATTTTTAGTATTTATAAATTTAGCAATCTCTTCTCGTACATCTTCATAACCTGAATTGTTCATATATCCATGTACTAAATTTGGAGATTCTTCATTTAGGATTTCAAGAATTGCATCCTTAATTTCATTTGGTGGTTCTACATTTGGATTACCAATGCTATAATCAAAAACATTTTCTTCCCCATATATAGCTGATAATCTTTTTCCTTCTTCAAACATCGCCCTAATTACAGAACTATTTTTAACTAGTTCATTCATCTTTTTTGAAATCATTTTTTGCCCCCTTTTTATATTTAGATATCACTATATCCAAAATAATCTTTTCTAACTTCATTCATAAAGTTCTCATACCCATCTTGTTTTTTCTCATTAAGCTGATAGAAATATTCATTAACCATCAGATCATGACATATGTAATCTTCACTTACATCAATTAAACTTTCATCTTGAGTCCAAGTAACCCTACTATCTTCACCTCTTGAGATTACGCCATACAAAGCGTGTTCTCCATCAATAGTAACAGTCATATATCTTTCCTTTTTTTCTTGCAAATAGGTTTCTATATCTCTATGAGGAGTAAGTTCATTAAAAGTATTACTTGTTCCAAAGTATATCCCCTTAATAATCACTCCTCTTTCTTTTGCTTTAATTAACTCTTCTTCAATTTCTTTTACTTCCTCTTCCCATATTGAAAGAGCTATTCTCTTTTGAGCATGAGAAATCAATAAATTTAGCGCCTCAATAATCTTCTCTCTTCCCTCTAAAATAGTAAGAGTATTTTTTTGCTCCTTCTTGTTATAAATACTATTAACATATTTATCAACACTACTTAGAGTTTGAGTAAAGCTCTTTTCAAGTTTTGAAATTAAAAGCTTTGGTTCTAATGGATAATAAACTGTAGTCTTCTCATCACTTTGTTCAAATACCATTCCTTTACTCTTAAGCATATCTAAAACTTCATAAATTCTTGACCTTGGTATTCCTGACTCCTTGCTTAAACTATATCCATTTAGAGGATTTTTTTCCAAAAGACTCAAATAAGCCTTAACTTCATACTCACTTAGTCCTAAAGACTTCATTTCTTGAATTACTGATAAATTCTCTCCCATGTTCCCTCCTACGTTAAAACGCCACTAATACAATAAAAGTAGATAATATTGCTCCTATTACTGGTAATATTATACCACCTTTATACCATGAATATCCAATAGCAAATAAAATTCCTACTATTCCTGCTATTGGTTTATCTGGTGTAGCATTAAAAACTCCCGGTAAAATTAATGCACCAAGAGCTGTTGCCGGAATATATGACAAAAACTTATTAAACTTTTCTGGAAGTTCCTTTTGATTTCCCATTAAAAATGGAATAAGTCTTGGTAGATAAGTTACTATCATCATTCCAAGTATTAAAATAATAACTTTACTCATTAACTTGAACCTCCTCTTTCATAAATGCTCCTAAAGCTGATATTGATATTATTGAAATAATAACACTCCATCCTGCTGGTAAAAAAGAAACTGAAGATAATATTGTATTTAAAATTCCAGCTAAAATAGCTAGTCCTAATAATTTTCTACTCTTTTTTCCTTCTGGTATTAATATGCCTATAAACATAGCATATAAAGCTATTCCCATACTGTCTTGAACCACTGGCGGTAAAACTTCACCTAATAAAAATCCTCCAGCAGTAGCTAAAACCCATACTAAATATGTTGATCCTTCAAATCCTAACATAAACTTAGGCGTTAGTTCTTCCTTCTTAAAAGAAGCAATTGAAAAGATTTCATCAGTCATTGCAAAAGCCACAAGAGGTGTCCACTTTTGAAGTCTATCATTAACCTTTCTTGAAAGGGATGCACTCATTAGAAAGTGTCTAGAATTCACCAAAAATGTAGTTAATATAATTTGTAAAAGTCCTGCCCCTGCCATAAATAGATTTAATGCCATAAACTGGCTTGCACCCGCTGATACAAAGGCTGAAAACATTACTGTCTCACTAAATGTTATTCCTGCAGTTTTTCCTAAAATACCAAAGGCCATGGCTATTGGTATATATCCTATAATTAATGGAGCTGCCGCCCTTAACCCCTCTTTTATTCCTTCTTCTCGTTCTTCACGTAATACTAATTTTTCTGCTAACACTTTTTTACCCCTCCTAACTAGTAACTACCTTAGTAACCACTTACAAGTAGTTATTATAGTAGTCACTAATTAGAAAGTCAATGAAAACTCCTAGTGAATCTAGGAGTTTTCACACTATCACTCTCACTACTTTCTTTAAAGTACAAAAAGAACTATGGCAATAGAAAAAATTAATTTCCTATTGCCATAGCCCTATAATAATTTCTATTAGTTTCTTTTCCTTCCAAATAGCCCTTTTAAGGTTAATCCAACGCCTGCTGCTGTGGTTACAAACATTATTATTCCTTGAAACATAGTTATTCTATTAAAATGTATTCTTAATCCCATAATTATTCCAACTATTAATATTTACCATTATTACCCTCCCGTAATATGTATAACTTTACTGTATACATTTTCTATAATAATAGTAAATATTTATGATATTATTTTAAGTTTTTTAAGTCATTTTCCAACAACTTATATAATGTTGGACTAAAATTAAATTCTTTATTTAATCTATTGATCTCATCTAAAGCCTCTTTCTTCTTATCAAGAGATATTTTACTCTTAGATGCCCTAATTAATATATTTTTAGGAGAATGGGCTATATCAATAAACTCTAACAACTGTGTTTTGTATCCCATTGCTTCTAAAAGGTTTGCTCTAACAGAATCAGTCATAAGAGCTGCCATTCTTTCTTGAATTATTCCATATTTAGTTAATATAGAAAACTCATCTGATTTCATTTGTTTATTAAATTCATGTTGGCAACATGGAACAGAGAATATCATCTTACTATTCCATTTTATTGCATTATACAAAGCATAATCCGTTGCAGTATCACACGCATGTAATGTTATAACCATATCCACCTTATTGTTATACTTAAAACCATTTATATCTCCAAGTTCAAAATGTAAATTATCATACTTGTACCTTTTAGCTATATCATTACACTTCTTAATTACATCTTCCTTTAAATCTAATCCAATCATTTTTACATTGATTTTCTTTATTTCTACAAAGTAATAATAAAGTACAAAAGTTAAATAAGATTTTCCACATCCAAAGTCTAATATAGTAAGCTCTTTATAATCATTTTTCTTTATTTCATCATCTATTATCTCTACAAATCTATTTATTTGCTTATATTTATCATACTTAGAATTAACTACTTTTCCTTCTCTAGTAAATACCCCTAAGTCTATAAGAGGTTCAATTATCATACCTTCCTTTAAGATATAATTTTTCTCTCTGTTGTGACTTTTATTAGCTAGCTTTTCATTACTACTTTTCTTTTTGCCTAGAAATATCTTACCTTTTTTAGATATCTTCATATCAAATGTTGTGTCATTTGACCATGCAGAAACTTGCTTATATTTTCCTTCAATACACTCTAAAAGTTTTGAAGATATTTCATCAAACTTTATGTTTTCATGAAATACTTGTTTATCTGTGTATTGCTCTATTTGATAATACTTTTCTTTTTTATTTTCTTTTAGCAGAAAAGTAATCTTATTATATTTAACATCTTTATTAAGTTTATTGCTTATAACTATTTTAATTAATTCTTCTTTTATCATTTCTTCAATTGATTTTTTTTAATCTTCCATAACTACACACCTTATCCATGTATTTTCTAATAGCATATTATATCATATATAAAATAAAAAGAAACCCAAGCGCAAAACTTGGGTTTCTATACATCATAAAATTAACTACTAATTTTACTATATTTCTCTAGCTACATCTACTGCTTCTTTAATACAATTTAATGCTCTACGAGCTTTAACTGCATCTCCTATTGTATGGCAAGGTATATTATTCTTACCACAGTAAACTGATATTTCATCATAGTCACGGGCTCTTGAGCCTATTGAAACAACTACAGAATCACAAGGAATTTCTTCTAAAGCTCCTTCTTTATCAATAACAACTGCTTTATCTTTTATCTCTACACATTTAGCATTAGTTATAGTAGTTATTCCTTCTTTATATAAATTTTCCATTACGCATATTTTACGAAGTTGTCCTAAATCCTTAGCAACCTCATTTAACATTTCAACAACAGTAATCTTTCCAACTTTACCTGAAAGATATTCAGCCACCTCAAGACCTACCAATCCTCCACCTACTACTACAACATCTCCATCTACCTTAACCTTACCAGCTAATACATCATGAGAATTTGTAACATTAGCTAATTTTGAACCAGGTATATTTAATTCCATTGGAGAAGATCCTACTGCTACTATAACTTCATCTGGATTTACGTCTTTAATAACTTCAGGAGTTACCTTTGTAGAAAGCCTTATTTCAATTCCAGCCTTTTCACATACTTCTCCCATATGAATAGCTGCTAATTTCATTTCTTCTTTTCTTGGTGCGGCACCAGCTAGTACAAATTGTCCCCCTAAAGAATCACTTGCTTCACATACTACTGGAATATGTCCTCTTTCCTTTAAAGTAGTTGCTGCCTGTAAACCAGAAACTCCTCCCCCAATAATTAATACCTTTTTAGGTGCTTCAGTTTTTCTTAACTCATATTCCTTCTCTCTTCCTAAGGCTGGGTTTCTTAAACAAGTTATAAAAGGAACATCCTTATCAGAAAAGCCATCATAACACCCTTGGTTACAACCTACACAACGTATAATGCTATCTGCTTCCCCTCTCATAGCTTTATTACAGAACTCTGGATCTGCAAGTTGTGCTCTTCCCATTACAACCATGTCTGCTTTACAATCTTTAATTATTTCATCAGCTTGCCCTGGATCATTTATTCTTCCTACAGCAATTGTAACTAATCCTGTCTCATTCTTTATTCTTGTTGCATTATCAACATTAAAGCCTCTTGGTAAATCTACTGGTGGCACTTCATATTTAATAGCTGCACTTGAGAAATTTCCTCTTGAAACGTCAACTACATCAACTCCTGCATTTTTAGCTGATTTACAAAATTCAATTACCTCTTCAATAGTTAAACCATCTTCAACATAATCATCAAAGGCATCTATTCTCATGAATAGAGGCATATCTTCTGGAATATTATTACGTATGGCTTCTATACATTCTAGCAAAAATCTTGAACGATTTTCTAAAGATCCACCATACTCATCTGTTCTTTTATTAAATGCCTTACTTAAGAATGAGTGTGGAGTATAATTGTGTCCTGCATGAAATTCAATAGTATCAAATCCTGCTTCTACTGCTCGCTTTGCTGCTGTTCCAAAAGCTTCAACAGCTTCCTTAATTGTTTCTACGCTTGCTCCAGGTATTACATAATTAGGAGCTGCTTGAAAATCACTAGGTACTACAACCATTGCAGTTGGATCCCCAAATAGTACTGCTGATCCACCTAACCATAATTGTACTCCAGCTAATCCTCCAGCTTCATGAATTGCATCAACTAACTTCTTCATTCCTGGTATATACTTATCATCAGATATTGCCAGAAAATTCTTTGGCGATGATTTGCTATATACAGAGCAAACTTCTGTAAAGTTTAAGCCATTTCCACCTTTTGCTCTAGCTACATGGTAATCAATAAGTTGATCAGTTACATAGCTATCTCCATTAAGCATCTTCGTACCCATAGCAGGGAAAACTACCCTATTTTTAATTTCTAACCCTCTTACCTTTATAGGGCTAAATACATGATTGTAATACATAATATACCTCCTAAAATTTATATAGTTAACTAATTAACAATCTTTCCTTAATGCAATTATATTTCATTCCGGAAATTTAATCAATACGTTTTAAACATTTTGTTTTAATTTTATACTTTCTTAGACAGCAAATAAGCCAGGAATATATTTATCTTTTCATAAATATATTCCTGGCTTATTTGCTTATTCTATCTTAATATACTTAATATATATTTTATATACTTAATTCGTCCATCTTTATTAGTTATAAGTTCATTATTTAAGTCTGTTGCACTAAAATCGGTAGTTGGATAAATAAGTGATGATAAAAATATCATTTTTATATATGAAAATTCATTCTTTGATGATTTAACAACTCTTTTCAAAATCTCATCTAACTTTTTATTCATAGATTCTGTAACGTCTATGATTTTTTTTGCAATCTCATCATCTTCATATGAAGTTGCTGCTTCCTTTTGCATTACAAAAATTCCTGGATATCTTAGTGCATATTCCATTATTTCGTTAGCACATAGAATTAACTTTTCTTCATCACTAAGTTCTTCATTATCAAGCTCAGAATAAGCTGAAACTATATTTTCTATATAAAACGCCTGTACATTTTTCACCATTTCATCCTTACTACCAAAATAATAATTTATAGCACTTACATTAACTCCAGCTTCTTTTGAAATAGCTCTAATGGGAACGCTTGATGACCCATTCTTTCCAAAAAGATATAATGCTCTATCTAAAATTCTTTCTTCTATACCTTTAAGTTCTCTCACTTTTTCACCTCTTATAATAGATATATAAATTCATCCAATTAATATTAGAATTATATCAAACTAGACTAATTATGTATACCTTATGAAATTTAAATATTTATTTCCATAGTAAAGATATTTTCATCAATATCTACTAATATTTCTCCTCCATTATTGTAAACTATAGTCTTAACATTATATAGTCCAATTCCCCTTTCATCGCCTTTGTTAGAATACCCATAGTTAAACATTTCTAAAACATTTATAACATCCTCATTATTAACTGAATTTTTAACCACTATATTATATTTATTATCTTTTTTACTCAAAGTTAGTTCTACATACTTATCATAACTTTCAGAGCTTGCCTCTATTGCATTATTTAAAATGTTTGACATAATAATTACAAGTTCTGAATCAGAAATACTTATATCTTTCAAACTACTTTTTATGTAATATTTAAAATTGATTCCTATCGAAGTTGCATAAGATATTTTACTGTAAATTAAGGCCCTTATTAGTTGATTATTTATCTTCGATAATTCTATTAAATGATCCTCATTTGATACATTTTGAATATACCCCTTAACTAAATCTTTTATCTGATCATAATCACCAACCTGCAATACACCATATATAGCATTAAGATGATTTTTATACTCATGTGAATCTGCCCTCATTTTTTCAAAATACTCTTCAAGAACCTCGTTATATCTTGACTTCAATTTATCCTCTTCTGTCTTCTTAAATTGTCTAAATATATCAACAAATAAAAATATTCCCACTAAAATAAAGCTTAATATAGAAAGCAATATTAACACTTTTTCAATACTACTTAACCATGTTGTTGTATTTATATATTGAAACAAAAAGAAAATCATAAAGCACTGTAAAATAACCATAATAAATATTTTTATATTCTTCTTTACTATATCTATAAAATTAATAGTCATTTTTTTGTTAAAGGAATATATAAGCAGTATTACTGAGGTATTGATAATACTTTGCGATATTATCATATTACTAGCTGTAATATTAATCTTTAAAAATTGATACATTATTGTTAATATACTTTCTGCAACTGCTAAGCTTATAAAAGCCATAAATAGCTTTATTTGATTATCAAGTATTTTTTCCTTATTAATTAATGATAAAACTAGTCCATACATAAAATTAATAAAAAAAATCCATATATTCATGTTGCTGCCTATAGTTGAAAAAAGCAAAGATATAATTACTATTACAATATAATCTCTAATACTCTTTCTTTTAGATACTATATTATAAATAATCCCCAAAGAGATGCATTGTATAAATAAATTAATCCACATTATACTCTCCTAATAATTCCATTAAATTATTCTTATAATTTAGCGATAGCAATGCTGTATCATCTATACTATCAAAATGAATTTTCCAAAGCTTATAATACTCTTTTTCTATTTTTTGAATATAAGTGCAATTAACTAAGAAAGACTTATGAGTTTGAACTATATTTTCACAGCTAATTAAAGTACTAATTTTATTTAAAGTATATTCTCTTGTAGTAAGAACACCCTTTGTTGTATGTATTACACATCTTCTTGATAAATACTCTATAAAAATAATATCTTTAATTCTCAATTTATATTTTACCTTATTCTCTAAGGTAATAAGCAGAAATTCATCTACTTTCTTATTATCCATTTTTTTATTTTCATTAAAGATATTTATTATATCTACAACCTCCTTACTTTCATAAGGCTTCACAATAAATTCATAACAATGTGTTTTTTTAAAGGCATCTAATATTAATTGTTTTTCGGTAGTTAAAAATATAATTCCTGTTAACTCATATCCTTTAATTTTTCTTATTTCTTCTGCAAGCTCTATACCAGATCCATCCTTAAGTTTTATATCTAACATGAATAAATCAATTTTTCTTTCTTTTAATAAAAAGAGACTCTCTTTTACAGAATCAGAATATAAAACTTGTACATCTTTAAATCTACTTTCTACTATTTTTATTAAATTATTTCTCTGAACAACATCATCTTCTACTATTAAAATCCTCATACTCTCACCCTAACACTATTATATTTAATTTTCACTCTTTTTACAAATTATTGTAAAAAATATGTCAAATTTAGTTTGTCTAGAATTTTGTGCTCTATTTTTATACTTTTATACTAAAAGCATTGTGTTCTTATCTCCTGTAAACTAAAATTTATTAATGTAAATATATGTTATCAAGGGGGCTTATATATGAACTTAGATCTTAAAAAGGCATCTAGAATTCTTTCTTCCATTGGAATATTCGCAATACTACTTAATTATGTTGCTTACTTTCTAAACTTTGTTCAAATAAGCATGACCTTAAATATTATTTTTATTATTTTAATTATAGTTTTTGTATATATACTTGTGCTTTCAAGGTAAGACTTATGATGTTAATTCTGATTGTTTTAAGTATAATTAATCCAAGTGTTTTTATCCCCTTATTATTCAATATATAAAAAGGGGATTTATCCCTTTATCACAAAAAAAGTTGTACTTGCTTTAATAACAAGTACAACTTTCTTTTAAAAACATTTAACCATTTTTATTATTCTCTCACCAAAAAGAACCTTATCAAAAACTTTATTGTAATCTAGCTTTTCGTAGAACTTAGTTACATTTTCATCCTTTGCTAAAAGTGATATACCTTCATACTCTTCCTTCTTTGCAACCTGTTCTGCATATTTCATCAATTTCTTTCCAATCCCAAGGCCTCTAGCTTCTTTGGAAGTAGCTATGTTTGCTATATAAAGGTCCCCTCTTCTACATTCCCTTAAGAATATATATTTTATATCATTAAATATAAAATATAGTTTATCTAATAAACCATCTACTCTCTTAAATTGCTTAAACTCAGTTTCAAGACTTAATCTATCTAATTCATCATAAGGTATTAAAACCATTGCTCCTAATACTTTTTCATCCACTTCTGCAACCATAATATAATCCAAACTATATCTTGATTCTTCATCTTTTACAAGTTCTTTTAAATTTTCTAAACACTCCTGTTTAGACTCTCCCCCTCATACATCATGAGGTTTCACTTCTGTATAGTATATCAGGTGAGCCACCGTGTCTACATCCTGTTTTTTTGCTTTTCTAATTTTAACCTTTTTCACAAATATTACCTCCTATACAGAAATTTGTTTTCTGTATAGTATTATTATATAAACATAACGCATCTATTTTAATTGCTATTTATGTTATGTTTTACGTACAGTTATGCTAAGTGAAAAAAGCATGATTTAACAGAAATCATACTTTAAGTTTATATTTTTATACTATTTGTACTTTTTAATAATTTTCTAACACTCCATATAATGAATTATCTTGAAAAAAAGTATTTGCATTATATAAAAATAAAATTTCACTGAACTTCTCTTCTTTAATTAATTCTTCAATATTTCCATAATAATATCTTGGATCTACCATTACGATTTCTTCAAAATAAGGCGTTAAAAACTGAACTATACTATTTGCATAAGAATCTTTAATTAAAAGTAATTTGTTATTATATTTAGCTGTAGTTTGAATTTTAATTATAGGCTTATTGCCTCCAAGAAATACTCCATATTTATCATTGGTGCCAAGCTTTAAACTATCATATAATGATGGAATTACTTTCTTTTCTTCTAACTGATTAACTATAACTTCATCATCTTCATTTTTAGGAATATATACTTTTATCTCATCCTCTTTACTAATATCAAACAAGCTACGTGAATATAAAGTACCTTTAAAATCATTTGATACTAGTTCAATATCGTAATAACTCTCTTCATTCTTTTTTAAGTTCATCTTATCGCAAAGAGCTAGGTATCCATAGTAAGCCCCCTTAGTTGTCCAATGATGATCTGTTCTATAAAAAATTTCTTCTTCCTTATTTTCTATAAAATAATTGTATGGATTTATAAATGAAATATTTCTATCTAACTTATTAGAAAAGTTATTTATATACTCTACCTGCTTAGATTCAGATACATATCTAGGTAGTTTTTCACTATATATACTAATAGCATTAGGAACCATCATAAAATTTATCTTTATTTCTGAATGCTTATTAGAGAATTCATTTATAGCCTTAATATTCTTCTCTAAACTTTCTTTATTAGGTTCTAGAAATTTCTCAATTAAAGAACCATCTGAACACAGATATATATTGTTATTCTCCTTTTTCCCTAATAAAACATCAATCTCACTCTTCAATTTTATAAATGTATCTCTCATAAAAAACTGATCATTTTTATACTTCTCGTAATTTTTTGTATATCTACCTTCAATTAGCCTATCTATTTTAAAAGTAGGCATTTTAGCCAATGACCTATTTTCTAAGTTAGAAAACTCCATATCTTTATTAAATATATTAATAATAAAGAATCCAAAAATAAATATTACAAAAACTATAGCTAAGACATTTCTATATTTCTTTCTCATTAATTTCACTCCAAGCATATTTAAAATCTAAAGTATATAAATGGATTGTATGTTGAGCTTAATAAATATGCAGTAGCTATTATAAGAATAAGTATATTTACAGCTCCTATCATTGTATAGCACGTTATAGAATTATAAGATTTTACCTTTTTTACTATATATGCTGGCATTGGTGTTGAAGCTATTATTAATATAATGAATAAAATTATATTAGTACTTAAATAATATAAAGCTGTATTATCAATTATTGTATTACCTGATATAAAAAACATAACTTTTAAATAATTTAGAGCTTCATATAATGTATTCATACCAAAGAATACCCATCCAACCATAACTATAACAAGTGTATATATTCTTCTAAATATAGTTGGTAAGTTTTTAATATATCTTCCTATAATGAACTTTTCTATAATCAAAATTACACCATAATACATTCCCCAAATAATAAAGTTATAACTTGCTCCATGCCATAACCCAGTCAATGTCCAAACTATCATTAAATTTCTACATTGTTTTTTTATTCCTTCTCTATTGCCTCCAAGGGGAATATATACGTACTCTTTAAACCATGTACTTAATGATATATGCCACCTTCTCCAAAATTCAGTAACACTTTTTGATATATATGGATATTTAAAATTCTCTTTAAATGTAAACCCAAACATATGCCCTAAACCAATGGCCATGTCTGAATAACCACTAAAATCAAAATATATTTGAAATGTATACGCAGCTATGCCTATCCATGATGTAGCTACAGAAATATTATTAATATCTAATACACTAATTACACTCCACAAATATCCTATATTATTGGCTAACAGAACTTTTTTTCCAAGTCCTGCAATGAATCTCTCAATCCCATATCCAAATTCATCTATTGATTCTTTTCTTTTTTCAAGCTTATCATTTATATCAGTATATTTTACTATAGGACCTGCTACTAACTGAAGAAACATTGAAATATAGGTAGCAAATGATATTATGTTTTTCTGAACTTTTACTTTGTTCAAATAAACATCTACTATATATGATATAGTTTGAAATGTATAAAAGGATATACCAATGGGTAATGATAGATTGTTATATTGTATATTTAAAGAAAAAATGCTATTTATATTTCCTACTATAAAATCATAATACTTAAAGAATCCAAGCATCCCAACATTAAGAACTAAAGTTAATATAAATATACACTTTTTTCTTCTCCCTTTTTGATTTTTAATTAATAAAGCTAAAACATAATTAATGACTATTGTTAATATCATCAAAATTATATATATTGGTTCCCCCCAAGCATAAAAAACTAAACTTCCTAATAATAAAATAAAGTTTTTTAATTTTCTAGGAGACAGATAATATGTAACTAGAATAATAGGCAAAAATGTAAACATAAAAATAATACTACTAAATACCATCTTGTCCCCTCTTCCTAAACTTTTATACTTTCTATAAATATTTGTTTGTTATTTTCTGCATTTTCTCCAATACATAAAAATACAAATTTATCTCTTGCTATTAATTCATAATCTTCTATGATTTTTGCTTGCTTTGGGGCATATCCACCAAAATTATTTAATTGATTACTAACTCTTTGTTCCATTGCACACTCTATGGCTTCTATTTGATTTTTATCTTTTACTTTTATAATCAACAATTCATTAACTTCCATGGTAGATTTAGAAATACATAATGAAAATTCCTCATAATCATCACTATTTAAACCATAAAGTCTTTTTAACATCTTTTTATCTGACTTTTGTAAATTTTCATCTTTCTGTAAAATATTATTAGATATTTCATCTGTGGTAATATTCTTATAACTCTTAGCACATCCACTCATAGTGAACATAGCTAATATAATCATAAGAAAAGATAACTTTCTCAATTTATTCACCCTCTAAGTTATATTTAATCAATTCATTAAGCCACTTTGGATAAAATGAGCTTTTTACATGAATTCCATCTGGTTCATACAACATTTTATTTTCTTCAATTATGTACCTTATATCAACGAATGTAGCTCCTTCATTAATAGCTAGTTCATTTAATCTTTTATTCGCTTCTATAATTCTCTCTTTTTTATACAAAAGATTTTTAGAACTAACCTTGTCCATTACAGGCAAGATAGAATTTATATATATTTTTGTATTAGGACTTCCTTCTTTTACTCTATCAATAAGCACTTTATAATTATCAATAAATGAACTTAAGTCTTCAAAAACTAACAAATCATTCATTCCTAAAAGAATAAATAATCTTTCTGGAGATAATTTTATTATGGTATTTATATCTTCTCTAGCTTTTAAAACATCCTTCCCTTTCTTTGCTACTACTGAATAATTATTTAGATATTCATATTCCGATAATGCTTCAACAATAGAATCTCCCCAAAAAATATCTCCTTTAAAAATAATTTTATAGTCTATTTTCTTCTCTCGTACCATTTTTTTAATTTCTTCTCTTTTCTTTTTTAGTTCCTCTTCTCTATGCATATTATCAATTTTTGTTTGTATCTTTGAAATGTCCTTCTCCTCTAATTCTTTTAATATATGTACTCCATGCTCTAATTCACCACTTACAGATTCTCTACTGGATACATATGAACTTTTTACAAATCTACTAATTAACAATACGAAAATTGTACATAATATGACCTCTCTTTTGTACTTTTTTATCATTTTCCTCACCCACATATCTTATTAGTTCTCTCACTAACTTAGTATATATAATAAAATTTAATATATAGTTTAAAAAAAATTACAATCATGTATCAATTTAACTTCAATTTGATACACAATTGTAATAATTTAAGTTTATATATTCTTTTTTCCTATTTTTACTCTATAAAATATAATACCTAAACAAGACCACATTATTAACGCAACTATAGGCTCAATTCCTAAGGCAGCTGGAGATATTGGTACTAATAAAAGTAGCATAAACAAAATACTAATTGCTACCCCAATACATCCTATTAATTTACCACCTTTAGTTTTAACTTTTTTAATTGAAATATATGATACATAAAAATATGCAATAGCAGCTCCTAAAGATGACATATCTACTATCCATATTATTACCTCTCTACCAAACCAAGGGGCAACCAAGCTAACAATGGTTACAAATTTAATAGAATTATTAAATACCCCACTATTATTTATATTTCCTATAGAAGAAGGAACTAATCCATATTTAGCTATAGACCCTAAAAGCTTAGAACTACAAATCATAAATCCATTTATTCCGCTCCATACTGCTGCACATAAAGCTATTATAAGTAAAAGGAAAGCCCACTTACCTAGAACTTGTATAACAGCGCTTCCAGCCGCCCAATCTAATGCAACTGCTTCTGATGGTGAAAAAGCTAATGCTGTAATGATATTTAAAAGATTATATATTAATGTTCCAATTAATAATGATACTATAGCCACAAATGAAGCCTTCTTTTTAGAAAACTTAAATTCTTTTGATAGCTGTGGTATAGCATCAAATCCTATAAAAGCAAAAGGTGTTATTGAAAATACCTTGGCTATTCCCCCTAAATCAAATTTATAATTAGAGATATAGTTATTCATAAAAGTTGTCTTATCACCTTTGAATACCATGCCAATAAATACTATAGAAACACTTGATATCAGTGCCATTATTATTATATTTTGAATTTTACTAGTTCCACTTATACCTTTTATATTTACATAAGCAAATAAACAAATAATAAATGTAGATAATATGATTTCTCCTAAATATACATCATATCCAGCAATAGTATATAAATACCCTACTTCAAATACCGGACCTATTAACTTTTTGACTACTAAGGGAAATGCAGTAGCGTTTAATGGAATCATACTAAGATAAGCTAATATTAAAAACCATCCTACTATAAAACCATGCTTCTTTCCCATATTATTATATGTGTAAGAAAATTCTCCTCCCTCTTCATCTTGAGAATTTATCATAACAGCATAATTTTTTTCAATTAATATTATACATATGGCTCCTAGAATAAGCCCTAAAGCTGTATTAATCACTCCAGCCTCTTTTAAAAACTTTGTTCCAGGCAGCATAAAGGATCCCCATCCAATAATTGCTCCAAGTACAATTGCAAAAATATCAAATTTCCCAAGACTTCTCTTCACTTACTCTTCCTCCAACACTGAATTATCTTATGTTCTATAGCACTAAAAGGCAGGAACAAGTTTCCTTGCTCTGCCTTATTAATTTAAATATTAAGCTGGTATATCAAACTTCTTAACTATTTGTATACCTATTAATCCTCCAATTACTAACATAACAAGGAATACCCATCCTGATAATGACATGTTAGCAATACCTGAGAATAATGCTCCAACGTTACATCCACCTGCTAATTTAGCTCCATATCCCATTAAGATACCTGCTAAAGCATAGAATACTGTATCTTTAGCTTTAAAGTTTACATAGAACTTCCACTTTCCAGCTAATAGCATGCAGATTAATGCTCCTAATATAATACCTATATTTCTAACTGAAACTGGATCATTTAATATTCCACCATTAACAACCTTAACACTTCCTGCAAATCCATCAATAGCAGAGAAATCAATTCCTAACTTACTAAATAACGCAACTCCCCAATGAGTGTAAGGACCTGATGCTCCCCAACTTGACCCTGTTGTATTTATTATGAATAAGAATAATATTCCAATTAATACTGCTGAAACATAGAATGACCATCTTTCTACAAAGAATTTGTGATAAGTTTCTTTACTGAAGAACTTATATTCTTTAGTTTCTTCCATTGGTCTTTCATCTTCTGGAACTACTTCTAAAACTTGAGTTCCAGCATTTTTTCTCTTATTTTCATAAGTTTTAACAATTGCGTATAATACAGTTAATAAAAGTAATGAAACAACTACTGCTCCTATGTATCCAAACTTATCTGGTAAATAAAGTGTATATCCATTTTCAAAAAGGAAAGTCTTCTTTAACTTTGGTAAATGCCATGTTCCAAGCATACCACCTATACAGAAGAAGAACAATACTATAATACCTCTTCCAGAACCTTCACCTGTATCAGATAATGTACCAGATGCACATCCTCCACCTATAATCATACCAATACCAAATAGTAAACCACCAATTATGAATGCTAAGTTAATTGCAGATACGCTTCCTGTACCTGGAATTGTTGCAACTCCTTCAGCTGCTCTAAATGCTGCTTCTGCACCTTTTGAAAAAGCTCCATAATGTATACCAGCAGCTCCTATTGTTGTTATAGCAAATAAGAATAATAATGCCTTTGATAATTTTCCATCACCAGTCATAGCAATCTTTCTAACTCCACCGGCAAATCCGAATCTACTTCTTTGTAAAACATAACCTAGTAATAAACCTGTTAATAAGAATAAAGCTAATTTACTGTTTTCCTTATACTGTATTGCACCAAATGCAGTAACTGCTGCTAATACACCTAGACCAATAAAAACTTGTCCTTTTTTCATTTTCTTCCCCCTAAAATCATTAGTTTTTGTTTGTTAATTATCAATCATTGTTTTTATCTTTCAAAGGATAGTAATAACTATCCTTTGTAATAAACTTAGTCAAAATTATAATCTGTAACTATCTTTTCTCTATCTGTTACTTGGTCATGGAAATATTCATAGAAGCTTATTCCCATAAATCCACCTGAAACATTATATATGTTGTCGAATCCTAAATGTCCTAATGCTAAACAAGCATTATAGCTTCTTTGAGCACTTCTGCAATGTAAATAAACCTTTTTATCCTTTGGAATTTCATCTAATCTATCTCTTATTTCACTTAAAGGAATATTTTTAGCTCCAACAATATGACTTAATTCATACTCATCTTTTTCTCTAACATCAACTATGAATGCACCAGATTCTACTAACTCTCTTACATTTTGAACATATACTTGTTTAAAAGTTCCTTGTAGAATGTTTGATGCTACTAAAGCTGCATGATTAACTACATCCTTGGCAGTTCCAAAAGGTGGTGCATAGCAAAGTTCTAAATCAGCTAAATCTTCAACTGTACCATTGAACTTAATTAAAGTTGCTATAATATCAACTCTCTTATCTACATTTCCCTTACCTATTGCTTGTGCTCCTAAAATTCTACCTGTTGGCACTTCAAATATAAGCTTGAAGTGAAGCGGTTCACTTTCTGGCATTAACCCGACCTTATCTTGAGGTATAACTCTCACTATGTCATAATTAATATCTAATTTTTGAGCTTTAATTTGACCTTCTGTTAAACCAGTTGAAGCTCCGTTATAATCAAATACTTTAATACATGATGACCCAATAAATCCTGTATTTTTAACTGGTATACCATGAATATGATTTGCTACTGCTCTTGCTTGCTTTTGCGCTGGGCCTGCAAGTGGAAGCTTTGTAGCTGTTCTAGTTAATGCACTAAATACCTCTATTGCATCCCCAACAGCATATATGTCCTTATCATTAGTCATGTAGTTTTGATTTACTTTTATTGCTCCTGTAACTCCAACTTCTAATCCTGCTTCTCTAGCTAAATCAGTTTCTGGAACTACCCCAATAGCCATAACTATAGCATCAGATTCAATTCTCTTTCCTGAAGCTAAAACAACATTATTTCCTTCAAAGGCCTCAACCTTATCCCCTAAAATTAAATTAATTCCCTTATCATAAATCTCTTTATGTAAAACTTGTACCATATCAGCATCAAATGGCTTCATTATTTGATCCATAGCTTCTATAAGGGATACATTATAACCAGCTTCCTTTAAGTTCTCAGCTACTTCAACTCCAATGAACCCTCCACCAATTACAGAAACATTCTTGCACTTATTTTCTTTTATAAAGGTATTAAGCTTAGCTATATCAACAACATTTCTTACTGTAAAGATATCAGCATTATTTATGCCTGGAATAGGTGGTACTATAGGCTTAGCCCCTGGAGATAAGATTAACTTATCATAGCTTTCCTTATATTCTTTCCCTGTAACAACGTTTCTAACTGTTACTTCTTTATTTTCTCTGTCTATAAATACTACTTCTGTGAAAACTCTTGCATCAATTCTATATTGATTAAAGAATTGTTCAGGCTTCATTAACACTAAATCTTCATGATCTTCTACTTTTCCACTTAAATGATATGGTAAACAACAATTTGAAAAAGAAACGTGAGGTCCTCTTTCAAACATTACTATTTCATTACTTTCATCTAGTCTTCTGGATATAGCTGCAACAGATGCTCCTCCAGCTACTCCACCAACTATAACAATTTTCTTCCCCATTTTTTATCATCCCTCTAACTTTATTTATAGTTTGTTATTTTTTTATCTTTCAAGAGTATATTTGTCTTTTCTTGTCTTCTTATCTCTATATTATCATCCTATTTTCGCCTTGCATAATAAGAATCCCTTATGCACAATAATAATTTATTATATATAATAAATTTAATTAAAATTAATGGTATAATTATGTTGATAAATACTAAAAGAAAAGGGTGGAGGAGTATATATGAATTTATCCTATATGCAATCGTTCTATACAACGGTTAAATGTAATAGTATTTCAAAAGCAGCAAAGGAACTACATTTAACACAACCTGGATTGAGTATGCAATTGCAAAACTTTGAGAATGAAATTGGAGAAAAACTATTAATAAGAAGTAATAAGGGTGTTTCTCTTACAGAAGAAGGACAAGTTGTCTTTGAATTTGCAGAATCAATGCTTTCATTGCAACATAATTTGGATAAAAAACTTAAAAGCCTAAAGGAAAAGAAATCCAGATTATTTCTTTCAGCTTGTAGTAGTCTTGGAGAACAAATACTTCCTTGCAGTATTTATACCTTCAAAGAAATTTACTTTAATATAAATGTTTCAATGGATGTAGATAACTCTGAAAACATATTAAGAAAGCTACTTAACCATGATACAAATTTAGGTATAATACATGAATTAGACAATATTCCTGATAATGTAGTTACAGAAAAGATAATATCAGACAAACTTATTTTAGTAGGAAGTAATAAGTCAGAGCTTAAGAATATTACTATAGATGAACTAACAACACTACCTATAATTTTAAGAGAAGATGGATCTGGAACATTATCAATATTAAAAAAGTCATTAGGTGAGAAAAACATTTCAACTAATAACTTAAATGTATTACTTTCATTAAATTCATCGGAAGCTATAAAATCATCGGTTATATCAGGTAGAGGATTTGCTTTTATGCCTGAACTATCAATTACTCATGAGCTTAGAACAGGATCTTTAAAGAAGATTAATATAAAAGACTTTAATACAGACTTTAACTATAACATTGTGGTAAGAAAAAATTATTGTTTATCTGATGCAGAAGAAAAGTTTTTATCTTTCCTTACCTCAAAAAAGAGATGTTTTTGTTATTAACAAAAACATCTCTTTTTTAATACATATAACATTATTAAATATTTTATCCCTACTCTATACCAAACTTTTTCTCTGGATTAAAGTTATCAGGATACCTTTCTGAAATAGTAAGTTTTTTATTTTGATCTACACCTGCATAAAAAACATCTTCAATAGCATTTATATTTTTCTTTTTAAGTTCAGATTTTAGCCACTTTTCATCTATCCCTACTATTTGAAGATTTTTATCCACTATTTTTCCATCAATTATAATATCATTTATCAGAGAAAGACTCTTTACCTTTATATTCATATCATATGGAGTTATTGGCTTTTTATCTGCTTTAATCAAAACTGATAACTGGCCATTGCTTTCCATTATTGCAAATTGTACATCTTCTATATTGAAAACATCCTTCTCCCTTAACTTCATCATAAGCTCATTTATTGTAATTCTAAGTTTTTTTATATTCTTATCAATAATACGCCCATTTTCTATTAATATTAAAGTCTTTGCATTTATTATGCTTCTAGCTATATAGCTTTTTAAATTTAAATAGCTAGTTGATATAGTTAACAATGAAAAAACTATTAATGCTATAACTCCTGAAAAAACCACATGGTCTTTATCAATTATAATTTTCGCAATCATTGATCCTATAGATACTCCCATTACGAAATCAAAGAAATTCATTTGTGAAATAATTTTAATACCAATTAACTTACTGAGAACTAATGCTAATATATATACTAAGATCCCTTTAATTATTGTGCTAAATAATATGCTACTATACATAAAATTACCCACCTATCCTAAGATACAATTATATTTTTAGCAAGAAAAGTAATTTTATCCCTATCTAATCATATTATCTCTTCAATATTATTAAACTTAAGTGTTAACATTCATAATTATTTAAAAAAACTATAGAGGAATCATCCCCTTTTTTTAATCTAGGATACTTTAATATATCCTTATCTTCTTCTTGAATTTCCCTTATTAACTCATAAGTATTTTCAGCCCCTAAATCAATTAATCTTTCTATTAATTCAGCTTCATTAAAATACTTATAAGTATCAACTATTGCAGCAAATCCATCACTCATTAGAGCTAAATTCTTAACTTCCTTATCTAAGAACTTTCCTTCAATACAGTGATTAACAGCCTCTTCATTAAACTCTAATATCCAATACCCATCTTGAGTATTTTTCAACAATCTATTTTCTATTAAAGTTGGATTAATAATCTTCCTTGCTTCTACCCAACTTATATTATTTTCATCTCTTATCTTAAGCATTTCACTTATAGCCCTATTATCAAACTTCTCTAGGGATATATCTTTAATTTTAGTTACATTATTATCTATATCCTTTATTAGAAGTGTACAATCTCCAAGCATAAAGTATTCAATTATATCTTCATTCTTCCTAACTATTGATATAGATGCTGATGGCCTTTTTATTTCTTCTATATAATCTAAACCACACTCTTTATAAAATCTATCTCTAATTATTACTATCCCTTCTAAAATTATATCTCTTATAGTTTTACATTTATCATTTAAATTATCTTTTAAATATTTATCCCATTCATTTACAAACCATCTTGCATCACTTTCAAATGAGGTTAATTTTTTATCTGTTAATCCTGTAGCTCCATCTAATACCCATGCCATATTTTCATCTGCATAGGCAATATCTTCATTGACTTTCTTAATTGACTTGTTGATTATCTCCCATTGAAATTTACTCATGTAACTCCTCCTATTTTTTTATCCCTTTATATTATTCTATAATATTTTACACCATAATTTTTATCATATGACCTTATAAATTACAATTTTGTTTACAATATATTACTTATGATACAATATTCTCATCTATAAAAATAGCCTTAACCAAGTAATTTTATTGGCTAAGACTATAATATCTTTATTTATTTTTCTACACATCTCCAACATAGCTACGTGTTAAGTTCGGCATTATAAGCTGTCCTTTATGGCTATATTTTTCATAAATCTTTTTTAATTCATTAATGTAGTTATTATACTGTTCATCATTACTTTTTAGTGAATATGAGGCTGATAGATTGCGTCCAATAAATCCATCCATATCAAAAATTAAATCATTAGAAAAAACTTTTGTTTCATATTTACCATTAAAAAAGTCTGAAAAATCATCTTCACTAATTTTATCATGCATTCCACCAGAAAAGCCCTTAAAATTTGGGCAATATTTACGATTAACTTCATAGTTTTCTATCACTAATTCATTTTTATTATCTCTATTATTCCAAACCAAAATCACTTTTCCTTCAGGTTTCAAAATACGCTGGCACTCTTTTTTAAATTTTTCCCTATCAAACCAAGGGAAAGCCTGTGCAACAGTGATGTAGTCAACACTATTATCATCAATAGTAGTATTCTCAGCATTTCCATTAACAGATGTAAATCCAATAAAATTACTTAAATTAGTTTCAGCAATAGCACGCATATCATCATTAGGTTCAACACCATATACCCTACTGCCTTTTTCAAGTAATTGCCCAGTTAAAATACCAGTACCAGAACCTATATCAGCAATAATACTACTTTGAGATATTCCTACATCTGTAAAAAGATAATCAATAAAATTGATTGGATATGATGGACGATATTTAGAATATATTTTTCCCATACCATTAAACTTATTCTCATTCATATATTTAACCTCCTATTCGTCTGTTACCTAATATTATTTACTTTATTTATTAACAAGTAAAACTTCATCTCCATGAATTCCTAAAATACTTATTCCTTCATTCAAATATCCCTTTATTTCTTCAATTATTTCCTGGGTAATCTTCTCCCCACTAGAAACTAGTGGTATCCCAGGGGGATACGGTACAATAGCTTCCTTAACAATTCTTCCCTTTGCATAATCAAGATTAACTAATTCTCCTTTATGATTAAACACCTCATAAGGCTCCATTCCCTTTTCAGGAATAACAGAATTAAACTTTATAGACTTTTCCTCATTCATAAGTAAATCCATATCTAATTCTTCTAAAGCCTTGTAAAGTTTTTCTAAGCCCCTATCAACATTAGCAAGTGATAAAATTAATACAACTCCAGAGAAAAAGCTCATTTCGCATTGTATCTTCTTACTTCTTAAATAATCCTGAAGTTTGCCACCACTATATCCTTTAGGTAAAACTAATACGTATCTACTTAAATCTATATCATACCCTTTAGGTAACTCTTCCTTTGAAAGAACTCTTACCTTGCCTAATTCATTAATTTTCTTCTTTTCTTTTTCAGCTTTCTTAATTAAATTTCTATAATCCTCTTCTCCATATTTACTTAAGTAAAATCTTGCATAGTCTAAAGATGCCATTATTAAATAAGATGGTGATGTAGTCATAAATGCACTTATATAGAAATCAATATTCTCATTCTCATCATTAACTAAGAGATAAGCTCCTCCTGTTAATGCTGGTAAAGTCTTATGAGCACTTACTACAGTATAGTCTGCAAGGGGGGCAATATTCTTTGGTAAGTTTTTACATGATCCATAATGTGCTCCATGGGCTTCATCAATAATTATCTTTAAACCTCTTTTCTTTAGGTCTTTAATTATATCTTCCATATCATAAGATATTCCAAAGTAATTAGGGTAAGTTAAGATAATTCCCTTAGGATTGTCACACTTTTCAAGGGCAGAATATATATTATTCTTATCTGGAGGTAAGAATAATCCCCCATCACCAAAAACCACCGGTTCAATATATCTTACCTTCAGTTTTCTTAATATCAGTCCATTATAAACTGATTTATGGCAGTTTCTTTCTACCAATACTTCATCACCTTCATTAAAGGCAGAAAATATTGAAGATAGGTTGCCACTTGAACTTCCATTTACTAAAAAATATGCTTTTTTAACTCCATAGTACTTTGCTAACAGTTCTTGTGACTCTTTAATTACTCCTTCGGGATGATGAAGATTATCTAATGGATCTACTTCTGTTATATCTAGACTTCCTAAATTTTCTCTTAGGTAATTTCCTATTTCATCTCTAGAAAAAGCAAGGCCACACTTATTTCCTGGCATAGAAAAAATAATGTTTTCTTCTTTATGATAATCTATTAATGCTTGTAATAATGGTAATTCTTTATTCATAAAGCCCCCTTGGCATAATAATTTCTATAGAAGGATTTTTTAAAACCTTTTTAGCTGCATTAATTATGTCTTTGGATGTTAATTTTTCTATTCCTTCTAACATATCTACGAAAATATTAGTATCTTTAAACATTATGGCATAAGTAGTCATACTATTTGCTAATCTAATGCTTTGTTCTTCTTTAAATAATTTCTTTAACTTTATACTCTTATAAAGTTCCTCTATTTTCTCCTTAGTGAGGTCCTTCTCATATTCCTCAACATTATTAAAAGCTTCTTTTACTAAAGTTAGTGATTTATCTAACTTTTCTTTAGATGTACTAAACTCTATTTTATAAAGCCCTATATGCTTTTCATTTGATATTGTTGTTATAACATCATAAACTAGCCCATTTTTAGTTCTTAAGGTATCAAAAAGTATAGAGTTCATTCCTTCTCCAAAGAATTCATTAAATATTCTAAAAGACTTAATTTCTTCATGAGTTAAATTACTTATAGTGAAAATCATCTCTACTCTACAGGAGTTTATACCTTCCCTAAAGTCTATATATTCTCCTAATCTAGGCACTTCAAGAGAAGCTTGCACTTCTACCTCTTCCCCTTGCCATCCCCCAAAATATCTTTCAACCTTTTCTTTTACTTCTTCAAAAGGTAGAGCTGATACTATACTTATTACAGCATTTTTAGGAGAATAATATCTTTTGTAAAACTCTTTAATATCCTCTAAAGTAATTTTATTTAAATCTTCTATTGTTCCTATTATAGGGTACTTCAATCTATTTTTATTAAAAGAATGGATGAGAAGCTTATCCTCACAAAATTGTTGTAGCTCCTCATCCCATTCATTTAACTCTTCCTTGATTGAATCCATCTCTTCCTTAAATCCCTCTATTGGAAAACTTGGGTTTAATAAAATATCACTAAAAATATCTAACCCCTTATATAAATCTTCTCCTAATAAAGTTCCATAATAAATTACATAAGGAAAATTTGTCATAGCATTAGAAAATCCAAATATTTTACTTAACTCTTCATTTATTGTTTTTTCACTTCTAGTTTTAGTGCCCTTAAATATCATATGCTCTGTAGCATGCGCTAAACCTAAAAGCCCTTCCTCAACAGAAGCCCCAGCTTCTAAACCAATAGAAACTGAGGTTAACATTGAAGGCCTATTCTCGTAAATTAATTTCATTCCATTATCTAAGATGAATTCCTTCATAACTTTTCTCCTAAGATTGTAATTCTTCAGCTTTTAAAGCTATTGCACATTCAATTCTCTTCTTTTGCATTTTACAACCTATTTCATATGGAATATTCATATCTCCATTAAAGTTTACATTGTTAGCTTGGCATCCACCACTACAGTAGAATCTAGCCCAACAATCCTTACATTTTGGTTTGTTGTAGATATGAGCCTTCTTAAACTTCTTACCTAATTCAGCATCATAAGTATCATCCCAAATGCTTCCTAGCTTATACTCTTCCTTACCTACAAACTGGTGACATGGGTAAACTTCACCTTGTGGTGTTATTGCAACATATTCAAATCCTGCTCCACAACCTGAAATTCTCTTATAAACACATGGTCCACCTTGTAGATCTATATTAAAGTGGTAGAATTTAAACTCATCTCCTTCTACCTTTCTTCTTCTCATTTCTTCATATAACTTATCATAGTTATCAAATATAGTTGGAAGGTCTTCTTCTCTTAAAGCTAAAGGATGTCCATTTTCAAGAACAACTGGTTCTATTGATATTTCTCTAAAGCCTTCATTTACCATAGCTTTAACATCTTCATAAAAATCAGTATTTGCTCTAGTAAATGTTCCTCTTACAAAGTACATCTTTCCTTCTGTTCTCTTATCAATCATCTTCTTTATGTTAGGAAGTATATCATCATAAGAACCACTTCCATCAACCTTAATTCTTACATTATCATTTACTTCTTTTCTTCCATCTAAAGAAAGAATTATGTTACCCATTTCCTTATCCATGAATTCCATCATTTCATCATTTAAAAGAGTAGCATTAGTAGTCATAGTAAATCTAATGTTCTTCTTCCATTCCTTTTCATGCTCTCTAGCATAAGCAATGATTTCTTTTATTGTGTCCATGATCATAGTTGGCTCCCCACCAAATAGATCTATTTCAATATTTCTTCTTGGACCACTTCTCTTAACAACATAATCTATTGCCTTCTTTGCTGTGTCTATATCCATAACACCCTTGTGTCCATGGTATTCCCCCTCATCAGCAAAACAATACTTACATCTTAAGTTACATCCATGAATTATGTTTAAACAAACAGCCTTTATATAATCTCTATCATCCATTGATCCATGGGCTATTTCTTCATATTGATCTTCAGAATAAAGGATTCCCTCTTTAACCAGTTCCTCTATTTCATCGTATGCTTCTCCAATAACATTTTCTTCGTACTTTCCTTTTAGATTAGTTAATACTTCTTCCTTTGATTTTAGACTTGAATCATCTAATATGTCATAAACAAGCTCGTCCACCATGTGAACAGCACCTGTATTAACATCTAGTATAAAATAGTTTCCACCTTGCTCAAATTTATGAATTAATGACATTTATTTCTCCTCCAAACTCTTAGTAAAGAAGCAGTAACTTCTTTACTAAAGTTACTGCTTCTGATAATTAGTTTTCGCACTCTAAGTTTGCAACTGTGCAAGAAGTCTTACAAGCAGATTGACATGAGTTAGCGCACTCCTTACAACCTGGTTTGCATAAGCTGTTTTTAATGTTAGTCTTGTTAATAGTCTTAATATGTTTCATTAGCTTATCCCCCGCTTTCCTTAATTAACGTGAATATTATACCACAACTACCATTGGTACAAAACACTTTTCTAATTTTTCCATGTTATTAATAAAATATATATTTTTTTATTCTTATTTATTACTAATCTTTCTTTTTTCTAGCTTTAAGTTCAGAAAAAGCTGGGTAAAATCCTGATTTAATTGCTATATTTTGAGATATAACATGAGATTGACTAGTTCCATAGAAAGGTACTTTTTCAAGACTTACTATCTTTTGCTTTATGAGATAAATAAGGTTTGTCCCAATTCCTTTTCCTTCCCATCCTTTAAAAACATTAATTCCTATTTGCCACATGTTTTCTGAATCCCTACTAGCTCCTGCCATCCCAATTATATTGTCATCTTCATCTAATGCTGCAACCCCTAAAATATCTGGGTAGTTTTCATCAAAAACAAAAGCTTCATCAAATCTATCATCATCTTCAAACTGTTTTATTTCTTCTTGATTATACCACTTTATTTTTGTAATCGGCTTAATCTCTTCTACAGTTTCCTTTGGCAAATAATACTGATGGGTGTCATCTATCTCATATCCAATATCATTTAACTTCTTTTCTAATGCTCCTAACACTCTAAAAGAAAATATCCACTCACCTGGAAAGTTTAATAACTTTTCCACACACCATTCTCTTAACTCTTCACCTACACATACTACAGCTTTCTTACCAAATACAAGTATTTTTATAGGACTATCATCATCACCATAATTTCTTCTTCCCTTTCTTAACTTATAATCTGTTATTAAATTCTCTTCCTTATTAAAATCCTCTATACTACAATTATAATCTCTTGATAATTGTTCCTTCACCTTCTCTAACATTTCTTTTCTATTCATAAACTTCTCCCCCAATTTTTTATCCAAATTAATTATATCTCATTTGCAGCTCATCACCCAATTTTCCTATATATTTATATATTTATATATTGTTATGTTCATATAAATATATAAATAATCTAATAAAGCATTAATAAAATTCGCTCTTCTTATTTCTTAGAGCTTATTAAGTTTCATGGAACTCAATTTAAATTTTAAATTTCAATACTCCTCCATAAAATCAAAGAAGAAACACCAGCTTTAGTAATGTTTCTTCTTCATCATTATTATTTTTATTAATTCTATTATCCTTACTATTCTTCTCTCTCTTCTTTAGATATATAGCTTGTTACAATAAATCCAAAGATTCCAAGGACAACTCCTATTAAACTATTTATTCCATCAAAGCCTGGAAACACTCCAAAGACAGAACCCAAAATAAATCCAAAGATTATCATATAAGTTTGTTCAGGATATCTATTTAATAGCATCTCTATTAATCTTGCACTTAAAACTGTTCCAACTATTCCTCCTAATGCTATAGGAATAAGTATTGGAATATTAAAATCAGTTATTGCAGTTATTACAGTATTATATAAACCTAAAATTAATAACATAAATGATCCACTTATTCCTGGCAAAATTAAAGCTACAGCTATAACTACTCCTCCAACAAATAACCATATAAATATAAATGGTGTTAAACTAACTATAGCATCTGAATATCCGTTGTAATCTCCTGACATAAGTAGTACAATTGCAAATCCAATAACTAAATAAACTAAAGACCTTTGACTAAATGACTTCTTCTCAGTAGCTTTTCTAAACATTAATGGAGCTCCACCTAAAATAATTCCTATAAACATATATCCCAATGGAATAGGATATCTCTCCAATAAAGTTTTAAATATATTACTAAATAAAATTATTCCTACTATTGCTCCAAGTCCTACCCTAAATAAAATCTTATATTGATTTTTGAAGTCCTTAACTATATTATTTACTGCATGTATTAACTTATCATATATACCTAAAATCATGGCAATAGACCCACCGCTAATACCTGGTACTATTTGAGATATACTTATTATTACTCCATAGATAAAATCCTTTAAGAAACCCATAACTCCCTCCAAAATATTAATTTCTAACAATTATATCACTATTTTTAACATAACTTATATATATTAACCTACATTTAACAATATCAACCTATTGTAAAGAAAAAAGAACTACCTTTAGAAAGTAATTCTTTTAAATTGGTTATTCTTTTTCCTTATTGATTAATTCAATATTAAAAGTTGTAATATTATTTTCACTTGTTACTCCAACTTTTCCTTTATATTTTTCCACAATAGACTTAGCAATGGAAAGACCTAATCCATATCCCCCTTTTCTCTTGATCTTGCTTTATCTACCCTATAAAATCTATCAAATATTTTATCTATATCCTCTTTAGGAATTGTATCTCCTTCATTAGTTACTGATAATAATATTTTTTGTTTTCTTTCTTTTAACTCTACCTTTATAGAACTTTTTTCATAGGAATGTTTTATGGCGTTGTCCATTAGTATTCCTATTAATTGATTTATGCTCTCCTTATCTCCAATAAACTCTATATCATTTTGAATATCTGAATCTAACATTAAGTTATTTTCATACATTATTGCTTCAAAGCTTAATAATTGACTCATAATTGCATCACTTAAATTAAATTTAGATATTACTCCAAGAACTTCATTATTATCAGCTTTCGCAAGATAAAGTAGATTATTAACTAGGTTTGACATTCTTTCAGTTTGAAAGGATATATAATTAATCCATTTCTTCTGATTCTTTATTGTATCCTCTTCATTACTATTAATTAGCTCTATATTAGTATTAATTATAGCTAATGGTGTTTTAAGTTCGTGTGACGCATCTGCTATGAACCTTTTTTGTGAATTATAAGCTGCCTCAACTGGTTTTATTGATTTATTAGCTATAAATATGCTTACTATAAATAAAAAAATCAAACTAATTGGTCCAACTATAAATGAAGTAATTACTAATCTCTTTATAGTATTTAGGTGAATAGTACTATCTTGAAATACCATCTCAATCCCTCTTGGCCCATTTCTATATAGATACGCAAAATTATAACTATTATATTTTATAAATCCTTTTTCCTTCTTATTATTGATTGCTTTTTGAACTATATTTACTAAGGTATCTTCATCCATATTATAAGCATCATTATAAAGTAATCTTGAATTCTTAGAGTCATAGATAATAAAGGTTGTATTATTAAAAGGCTTGCCCCTCCAATCTATCTCTCCGTTAGGAGACATCTTCATCCCATTTAAGGTATCACTTAATTGAGTAAATATCATGTATTCTCCATTTTTGCTTATTCCAATATATATAGCAGAAAATATAGCTATTACTATTGCTGTAAAAAGAATCATTAAAGTAGTTACAAATTTAACCCTTAACTTTTTAAACATCATTATTCTCCATCTTTATATTCTAAAATATAACCTAGATTTCTTATAGCTTTAATAGCTACCTTAGATTTTAAATAGGATAGTTTCCTTCTTAAAAATGATACATATACTTCAACATTATTATGTTCTGCTTCTGATTCATATCCCCAAAGCTTACTTATAATATCATCTTTATTTGAAATCATATCCTTCCTATTAATTAATAATTCTAAAAGTCCAGATTCCTTTGCAGTAAGCTTAATACTATTTTCTTTTGAGCTTAATTCTAAATTACCTATATTTAAATTAATATCTCCATAAGACAATAGGTTATCACTTTGTACCTCACCTTTTCTTCTAGTTAAGGCTCTAATTCTTGCCATAAGCTCCTCAACATAAAATGGCTTAGGTAAATAATCATCTGCACCACAATCTAATCCAAGAATCCTATCCTCCACTTCCCCCTTAGCTGTTAAAAGGATAATTGGTGTTGATATTCCCTCTTTTCTTGCCTTCTTCAATACTTCTATTCCATTTAATTTAGGTAGCATTATATCTAAAATAACTCCATCATATATATCCGATAAAATATAGTCTAATCCACTTTCTCCATCAAAAACTCTATCAACTATATAATTATTCTTTTCTAAAATTGCACCAAGTGCCTCTGATAATTGCGCTTCATCTTCAACTATTAAAATTCTCATTTTTTCACCTTCTTTATTAATAATATTACCATAGAAAACTTAAATGAAACTAAAAAATGTGGGGTAGATATTTATCCCCTCGTACTTAAGGTAAAAAAAATAGGCTTACAAATGTAAGCCTATTTCTATTATTTATTACTCAAGATTCTCTCCGTTAGTTGATATAACCTTTTTGTACCAATCAAAACTCTTTTTCTTTCTTCTTTCTAATGTACCATTTCCATTATCATCTTTATCAACATATATGAAACCATATCTTTTGCTCATTTCACCAGTAGATGCACTTACTAAATCTATACATCCCCAAGGAGTGTACCCTATAAGTTCAACTCCATCCTTGATTCCTTCTTTCATTTGCTCAATATGTTTTCTTAAATATTCAATACGATAGTCATCATTTATTGAACCATCTTCTTCAACTTTATCTACAGCGCCTAGTCCATTTTCAACAATAAATAATGGTTTTTGATATCTATCATATAATTCATTCATTGTAATTCTTAATCCAACTGGATCTATTGTCCATCCCCATTCTGATTGCTTTAAGTATGGGTTTGGTAAGCTCTTAAAAGCATTTCCAGTAAGCTTTTGGCTCATAACAACTGGATCTGCGCTTCTTAATCTACTTGAGTAATAACTAAAAGCTACATAATCAACTGTATTCTCAGCTAATATTTTCTTTTCTTCCTCAGTTATTTCTATATTGAAGCCCATTTCTTCAAACATTCTATTTGCATAAGCTGGATATTTACCTCTTGCTTGTACATCAATAAAGAAGTAGTTATCTCTATTTCTAGCTTGAGCTTCTAGAATATCTTCTGGATTACAAGTATACGGATATATTTGTCCTGCTGCAAGCATACATCCTATCTTATTTTCTGGATCTATTTCATGACCTAGTTTAGTTGCTAAAGCACTTGCTACTAATTGATGATGCGCTCCTTGATACTTAATTTGATTTACATTTTCTCCTTCTTCAAATATAAGTCCTCCACCAAAGGAAGGTATATGAAGAATCATGTTTATTTCATTGAATGTCATCCAATACTTAACTTTACCTTTATAACGGTTAAATATAACCTTACAGTAATTTAAGTAGAAATCAATTAGCTTTCTATTCTTCCACCCACCATATTTCTTTGTTAATTCTAATGGTGTATCAAAGTGATTAATAGTAATAACTGGTTCAATACCATTTGCTATTAACTCATCTATTAATGAATCATAGAACTTTAATCCTTCTTCATTTGGAGCTTGATCATCTCCATTTGGGAATATTCTAGCCCAAGATATTGAAGTTCTTAAACACTTGAATCCCATTTCCTTAAATAACTTTATATCTTCTTTATATCTGTGGTAAAAATCTATTGATACATGAGATGGATAGTATCCATAATCTGTATCCATTGCTCTTTTAGCATCTGATAAAGCCTCTTTTCTTAAGGCACCTCCCGGTAGAATATCTACCGGTGACATGCCCTTTCCATCCTCAAGATAAGCTCCTTCACATTGGTTAGCTGCTATAGCTCCACCCCATAAGAAATTTTCTGGAATTATATTTTTCATAATTAATCTCCTTACTGCTTATAGAACTGTGATTACTGTTTCTCCTACTTTAGCCTTTTCATCACATTTCCCTACTATATCTAAATATTGATCTGAATTTGTTATTATAACTGGAGTTACTGTCTCATATCCTTTTGCTCTTACAGCTTCTAAATCTACATCTACTAATGGGTCTCCAACCTTTACTCTATCTCCATCTTTAATGTGAGCTGTGAAATGTTCTCCATTTAATTGAACTGTATCCATACCTATGTGAATTAATACTTCTACACCTTCATCTGATAATAATCCAATTGCATGCTTAGTTTTAAATATTGTTTGAACTGTTCCGTTTATTGGTGAAACTACTTTTCCATCAACAGGTATAATTGCAACACCCTTACCCATAATTCCTGATGCAAATGTTTCATCTTCTACTTTATCTAAAGCAATAACTTCTCCATTAACTGGACATGCTATTTCAACTTTTTCTACTAATCTATCTACAGTTTCTGTTGCTGATATCTCTTCTTTCCCTTCTTCTACTGGATCATCGAATCCTATAATCCAAGCTGCTATGAAAGAAACTACAAATGCAATTGCTGCACCTATACATGCATTTATTATATTAGCTGATCCTTCTCCTCCAATATATCCTGGTAATGCTAATAATCCTGGAGAACCTGTAACGAATCTACCTACTCCTGTAATTCCAAGGTATAAACCTGAAACTCCTCCACCTATCATAGCTGCATATAAAGGTTTCTTTAATGCTAAGTTAACACCGTACATTGCTGGTTCTGTAATACCACAAACTGCTGTAAGTCCTGATGATCCTGCTAATTGCTTTAAGTCTTTGTTCTTTGATTTTAATGCAACACATAATGCTGCTCCACCTTGAGCTATGTTAGAAGCTAACATACCAGGTCCTACTACTGTATCAAACCCTGCTGTAGCAACATTATTTATTCCTATTGGAATTAATCCATAATGCATTCCTGTCATAACTAATAATAGTGAGAATGTACCAACAACAAATGGAACTAACCAACTTGCATATGAATCTAAGAATGCTATTGCACTAGCTATACCATCACCTAGAATAGTTCCTAAAGGTCCTAAAACTATAAGTAATACTGGTGCTGTAACTAAAATTGTAATAAGTGGTTTTGTAAAGAATTTAACTACCTTTGGTGATACTTTATCAGCTATTGGTTCTACAAATGACATAAACCATACTCCAAGAATTATTGGAATAACTGATGAAGAATATCCTGCTAAAGTTACTGGTAATCCTAAGAATGAAACTGGATCACCAGCTGTTTTTAATGCTGCAAAGTTAGGGTGTAATAGTACCCCTGCTATTGTCATTGCTAAATATGCATTACACTTAAACTTCTTAGCTGCTGAGCTTGCAAGTAAGAATGGTAAGAAGTAGAACGCTGCATCTCCCATAAAGTTTAAAATGTAATATGTTTGTGATGATGTATCTATTAAATTAAATGATACTAATAGTGCTAATACACATTTAATCATACCTGCACCAGTGATTGCTGGTATAATTGGTGTAAAGATACCTGCTATTGTATCAAACACTTGTACTAATTTACCTTTCTTTTCCCCGTCATTTTTATTATCATTTCCATCTGCGAAGTTTCCTAGCTCAGTAAGTGGCTTATAAACACTTGCTACGTCACTTCCTATGATAACTTGGAATTGTCCACCCTTATTTACAACTCCCATAACGCCTTTTGTTTTCTTTAAAGCGTCCATATCTGCTTTAGTCTCATCTTTTAAGTTAAATCTTAATCTTGTTGCACAGTGAGTTAAGAATGCAACGTTTTCTTTTCCTCCGACTTTCTCTAGAATTTGTTTTGCTAATTCTGTGTAATTCATAATTTTCTTTCCTCCATTTATTTAAATTATTAATAATGAAGGTTTTGCCTGCTTTACCAGTAACAATCCTAAAAATATATATTGTCTGTACTTGGCTAAAAGAAAAAACCTAAACTAATCCTAGAGCAAAAAGGGTGAAATATATATGCTCTAAGAATAATCTAGGTTTTGCCTGCCGTTCCAGTAACAATCCTGCTAATTATTTATTTTCTGTCACACGTTGTATGTGAATCATTAGATATAATTTTTCTTCTTTTGTTAAATCATATGTATACTTTTCTTTTATAAATTTTTCTACTTTCTTTACACATTCATGTGCAATAGGATATTTAATCTTGATCATATCATAGATTTCATCATCCTTATCAGTATAAGTCTTTCCATTAAATAATCTTTGTGCGAAGAATTTTAAGTGAGTTATGAATCTGTAATAACTTAATGATTCTTCATCAAAATCTATTCTATAATGATATTTAACTATGTTTAAAATTTCTTGCATAACCTTAGTCATATTCATAAGGTTTGGCATTTCTTCATTTAATTCTGCATTAACTATGTGAAGGGCTATGAATGCAGCCTCATCTTCTGGAAGCTCTATATTTAAATCTTCCTTTATCATTTTTAATGCTTCAACACCAATACAAAACTCATCCTTATAAAGTCTTTTTATATCCCATAATAAAGCATTTTTTAACTGGATACCATTTTTATATCTGTCAATTGTACTATTTATATGGTCAGTTAATGAAATAAATATACTTTCATTTAACTTCTTACCTAGTTCTGACTTAGCGTAAGTAATTATTTTTTCAGATAACAACATATACTCACTTGGAATCTCTTGTAGCAATTGCTGGAACTTATCAGTAATATCCTTATTGGTTATTGTAAATATCTTTTCTATATTACCTTCATTTATTTCTGCTCCAATCTTCTTTTGAAAAGCAAGGCCTCGTCCCATAATAATTACTTCTTGTCCTTTGTCATTAATTGAGACTACAACATTATTATTAAGTATTTTTTCAATTTTCATTAGCTAACCTCCACTCCTCAAAAATATAAAAAGACAAAACCATCCCATAACAAAAAAATATTATGAAATAGGTTTTGCCTGCATTACCAGTAACAATCCGTGTATACGTTTTATATTTATTGTATTATCATCTCATTTATAGCCTGTCAACATTATTCTACAAAATTTTCAGAAATATTTTAAGTTTTATTTAAGCTTTAAACTATATAATTCCTTCATAAGAAAAGGAGGTGAATTAAATGAATACTCCAAAATATAGACATGAAGTTAAACACTTCATTAATTATTCTGACTACTTGCAAATTAGAAATAGATTAAAACATATTGCATCGATAGATACATCTAGCACTTCTAATGGTAGATATAAAATAAGAAGTTTATATTTTGATAATATTTATGACAAAGTTTTAATGGAGAAAATTAATGGATTCAATACGCGTGAAAAATTTAGAATACGTTTCTATAATAATGATACATCATTTATAAGACTAGAAAAGAAAAGTAAAAATAATGGACTTTGTTTAAAGGAAAGTACTATTTTAACAAAGGAACAATGTAAAGACATTATAAATAATAATCTTCATTGGATAAAAGATTCTACGGATAATCTACTTCTTGAATTTTATAGTAAGTGTAAATATCAATTATTAAAACCTAAAACAATAGTAGATTACGTTAGAGAGGCTTTTGTATATGAACTAGGTAATGTAAGAATAACCTTTGATATGGATATTAGAACAGGAATATACTCAAACAATATCTTTAATCCTTCACTTCCTGTTGCTCCAACTGATACAAACTTAATTATATTAGAAGTTAAATATGATGAATTTTTACCTGAAATTATTAATAATGCCATCCAAACAAATAACAGAAAAGCAGCAACTATATCTAAATATGCTGCAAGTAGAATTTATGGATAAAAAGGAGAATTAAAATGGATAAATCACTAACATTTAATGATATTTTCAAATCAAGTTTCTTAGAAAAAGCTTCAAGCTTTTCAATATTAGATACCTTTATTGCTCTTACTTTAGCTTTAACAATTGGTATGTTTATTTTCATAATATATAAAAAGACTTTTAATGGAGTTATGTATTCTGCAAATTTTGGAACCTCCCTAATTGCAATGACTTTAGTTACTACATTAATTATACTTGCTGTTACATCTAATGTAGTTTTATCACTTGGTATGGTAGGTGCCCTATCAATAGTTAGATTCCGTAGTGCAATTAAAGAGCCTATGGATATAGTATATATATTTTGGTCAATTAGTGTTGGCATAGTACTTGGTGCTGGATTAATTCCTCTAGCTGTTATAGGTTCTCTTTTCATAGGTTTATTTATGATTATATTTGTAAACAGAAAAACTTCAGATAATCCTTATATCTTAGTTTTAAATTGCTATGATAATGAAAGTGAAAAAAAAGCTGTTGATTATGTAAAACAACACGTAAAAAAGCATGTTATTAAATCAAAAACTATTTCTTCTGACTTTAAAATCGAACTAACACTTGATATAAGATTAAAGGATATGAGCACAGAGTTTATAAATAAGTTAGCTTCTATTGATGGTGTTAATAACGCTGTATTAGTAAGCTACAATGGAGACTACATGGGCTAATCCCCTTGTTTTATAAAACTTTGATTAAAAGTAATAAATTCAAGGTAGTTGCTTGTATTTTCATGGTATGTGCTCTACTATTTACATCCTTTCTATTGGTTTATCCAAAGGAAGTATCAAATGCAAGTTCTGCCCAATATTCAACCTTACTTTTCGATAACACAAAAGTTTCTGATATTAAAATTAATATATCTGATGATGACTGGCAAGATATGTTATCTAATCCCCTAAAAGAGGAGTATCACAAAGCTGATATAACAATTAATGGAGAAACTTTTTATAATGTTGGTATTAGAACAAAAGGAAATACAAGTTTATCTCAAGTTGCCTCTTCTGATTCAGAAAGATATAGCTTTAAAGTTAAATTTGATAAATACGTAACTGGACAAAGCTACTATGGCCTAGATATGCTAAACCTAAATAATATTTATGCAGATGCAACATATTTAAAAGAATACCTATCATATGACTTGTTTGAGTTTATGGGAGTTACTACACCTGAAAACTCTTTCTCAAATATAACTATTAATGATAATAACTATGGTTTATATCTGGCTATTGAAGGATTACAAGAGTCTTATCTAGAAAGAAATTATGGCTATGACCATGGAAATTTATATAAAGCTGAAGGGACAGGAACAAATTTAAAATACACTGGAGAAACTCAAAGTAATTATTCTGGACTTAAAGATAATGCAATAACGGCTATAACAGATGATGATTTTCAAAAAATTATAGATATGATTAAAAACTTAAACAATGGAACTAACTTAGAAAAATATATTGATATAGATGCCACATTAAGGTATTTTGCAGTAAGTACAACACTTGTTAATTTAGATAGCTATCAATCTAATCTATTTCATAATTACTATATATATGAGAAAGATGGGATTTGCACCATTCTCCCTTGGGATTTAAACCTATCCTTTGGTGGATTTTCTGCTGAAATGGGTGGTGGAAACAGAGGTGAAATGAATAATTCAAAAAGAACAAGTAGCGATTTATCTACCATACATTTTCCTATTGATGAACCTACAAGCACCAACTTGTCAGATAGCCCATTATTAGAAAAATTATTAGAAGTTAATGAGTATAAAGATTTATATCATAAATATCTTAATGATATTGTTTCAACTTATTTTGATAGTGGCATATTTAAAAATAAATTATATTCTACAGCTTCTCTTATAGATGAATATGTAAAAAATGATTCTACAGCCTTCTATAGCTATAGTCAATTTAAAAATTCTTTAGACGAACTATATAAACTTGGAAATTATAGATCAAAAAGTATATCTCTTCAACTTACAGGAGTTATACCATCTACTAAAGAAGCACAAAATCAAGTTAACCTTGATGAATATCTTGGATCCAACCTAGTAAATATGAGTCTTCTTGGATCTATGGGTGGTGGAAAAGGAGACGCAAACAAGGTAAATGCTATGAATCAAAATACTGATTCTAATATTTCTTCTAATATACCACCACAAATAAATAATGCTACAAATGGCAATATGAATCCTCCCGATATGGATATAAATCAAGGAGGAATTAATGGTAATATACCTTCTCCTAACAATAATAATCAGAATGGTATGACTGCTCCACCTATTGATAATGATATGATGATGCAACAAACTGAAAGTAGTAACAATAAATTACCTAAGCCAGAAGATAATCAGCAACAAATACCAGTTCCAAATGACAAAACAAAGCCAGCTATGGGTAATATGGATAAAAACAATCTTAATTCCAATAAAAGTATATCAACTCTAGAAATGGCTTTTGTATTATCATCTATTGTAGTAATAAGTATAGCATGTATATTGGCTAATAAATTTAAACGAAAAAAATATATGGTATAATTAAAAACTTGGTTTCTTATAAAGAAATCAAGTTTTTTTAAGATTAAATATATTTGCATATTTATCACAAATGTAGCTAATAATAAAAATCACATTGAACGAATTTTTTAAAATTTTTTTCACTTTCCCTATTGCAATGAAAATAATTTCATGGTATATTGTAAACATATTCAGTGAAAAATATTTTTACTGATGTTGCAATCATGAAAATAATTTTATAAAATGAAGGAGGATGTTATGTTTAAACAACTTCAAAAAATCGGAAAATCATTTATGTTGCCAATTGCAATATTACCTGCAGCTGGTTTATTACTTGGAATTGGTGGTGCACTATCAAATCCTAACACTGTACAAGCTTATCCGTTCTTAGATATTCCTTGGTTACAAGGTATATTTAAAATAATGTCATCTGCTGGAGACGTAGTATTCGGTAACTTAGCACTTATAATGTGTATTGGTCTTTCAGTTGGACTTGCTAAGAAAGATAAAGGTACTGCTGCACTAGCTGGTGCTGTTGCATTCCTTGTAATGAATGCTTCTATTAAAGGAATGATTGGTGCTTTCAACCCTGCTGTTGAATCAATTGATACAGGGGTTGTTGGTTCCATAGTTATAGGTTCATTAGTTGCATATCTACATAATAGATATCACAACATTCAATTACCTGCAGTATTAGGATTCTTTGGTGGATCAAGATTTGTTCCAATAGTCTCTTCATTTGCAGCCATTGGTGTTGGTGCAATCTTCTTCCTAATCTGGCCTACTTTCCAAGGTTGGTTAGTTAGCGCTGGAAATGGTATTGCTAACTTAGGTCCTATAGGAACTTTCCTTTATGGATTCTTATTAAGATTAACTGGTGCTGTTGGATTACATCACATGATTTACCCATTATTCTGGTATACAGAATTAGGTGGAGTTGCTCAAGTTGCTGGACAAACTGTAACTGGTGCACAAAACATATTCTTTGCTGAGTTAGCTGACCCAAATCACGTAGGTTTATTTACTGAAGGTACTAGATTCTTTGCTGGACGTTTTGCAACAATGATGTTTGGTCTACCAGCTGCTTGTTTAGCAATGTATCATTGTGTTCCAAAGAATAAGAGAAAGGCTGTTGCTGGTTTATTCTTAGGTGCTGCAATCACATCATTTGTAACTGGTATTACAGAGCCAATTGAATTCATGTTCTTATTCGTAGCTCCTTGGCTATATGTAGTGCATGCTTTCTTCGATGGATTATCATTCTTCTTAGCAGATATATTAAATGTATCAATTGGTAATACATTCTCTGGTGGATTAATTGACTTCTCACTATTTGGTGTATTACAAGGTAACGAAAAAACAAACTGGATTTATGTAATATTAATAGGTATTGCATGGGCCGTATTATACTATGTAACATTTAGATTCTTAATAACTAAATTCAATGTTCCTACTCCAGGTAGAGAATCCGACGGTGAGGAAGTTAAAGTTATTACTAAAGATTCTATGAGCGAAACTGCTGCTGAAATCTTAGCTGCACTAGGTGGAAAAGAAAACTTAGATGATGTTGATGCTTGTATTACAAGATTAAGAGTAGCCGTTAAAGATGTAAGTAAAGTAGATAAAGATAAGATAAAAGCTCTAGGGGCTACTGCTGTCCTTGAAGTTAAAGGTGGAATCCAAGCTATATTTGGAGCAAAAGCAGATCCTCTAAAACAAAAAATTAATGAAATAATCGATAAAGAATAATTTATAAGGAGTGAAAGTAATGAATAAAGGATTAATCGTATCATGTCAAGCACTACCAAATGAACCACTACATAGCTCCTTCATAATGGGTAGAATGGCTTTAGCAGCTAAAGAAGGTGGAGCAATTGGTATACGTGCTAACACTATAGCTGATATTCAAGCAATAAAAGCAGAAGTTGATCTACCTATCATCGGAATAATAAAACAGGATTATGATAATATGATTCCATATATTACTCCTACAATGAAGGAAGTTGATGCTTTAGTTAAAGAAGGTATAGATGTAGTAGCTTTAGATGCAACTATAAATCAAGATGAAGATTTCCTTAAAGAAGTTATAGCTAAGTATCCAAAACAAAAATTTATGGCTGACATTTCAACTGTTGAAGAAGGTTTAAGAGCCGAAAAATTAGGCTTCCATTTTGTAGGAACAACATTAATTGGATATACTGAACAATCTAAGGGTATGAATAACTTCCAAGTTCTTTCTACACTAATTGAGAACTGTAATGTTCCAGTTATAGCAGAGGGTAATTTTGATACTCCTGAAAAGGCTAGAAAAGCCTTAGAAATTGGTGCTTATTCAGTAGTCGTTGGTGGAGCTATTACTAGACCACAACTTATAGCAAAGAAATTTAGTGAAGAAGTTCAGAAAGCATTATAGAATACTCATACCAAAGAGATAGAGACTATTAAGTCCCTATCTCTTATTTTATAAAAAAAAGAATTATGGTATCATTAAATATATCACTGTATTATGGAGGTTTTTAATTGAACATTATATGCGAGATACAACAAAAATATAATAATTTTTCAGATAAAGAAAAAGCTATTGCTGATTATATCTTAAATCAACCTGATATGATTAAAAATATAAATATAACAGAATTAGCTAAAATAATAGGCACTTCTGGTGCTACTATTACTAGATTTTCTAAAAAAATTGGCTGCGATAGCTTTGTTGAAATGAAAATGCAGATTAATTTAAGTACTAATGATAGCGAATCTATTGATAGTGATGATATTTTTTCAAGTGTCTATAGTCATTACAATGAAGTAATTGAAAGAACAAATTCAATTATAGATAAATCCGCTATATTTAATATAGTTGAAGAAATAAAAAAGGCTAATAAAATATATCTTTATGGAGTTGGTAGTTCTGGTTTAACAGCTACTGAAATGATGCAAAGATTAATAAGAATGGGATTTAATATACATTGTATCTCAGACTCTCATATGATGATTATTAATAGTTCAATAGCATCCTCAGAAGACCTTGTTATAGGATTATCTATATCAGGTGAAACAAAAGAGGTTGTAAATGCTTTAAAGGTTTCTAAGAGAAATGGTGCTAAAACTGCTTGTATAACAAGCTTTGATGAAAGTTCAGTAACAGTCTATTCGGATATAATATTAAAAGTTTATAATACTCGTTTCATAGGTAGACATAAGTTTATAAACTCTCAGTTTTCTACTATGTATCTTTTAGATTTAATATCTACTGTATTATTAGAAGATAAAAACTTAGAAGAAAAAATGCAAATAACTATAGATGCCATAATTAATTCATAATGTTAAGAAAAAGGACTAGTTCAAAATTATTATAATTTCAAACTAGTCCTATATCTTTACTATTCCTCTATGTGTTTTGCTTCTCTTCCTTGCCTTTCAGCCTTTCTTTCTTCTATAAGGTTCTTTAATAAATGAGATAAAGTCCAATTTATTGATGTTTCTGTTACAATAGCCTTCATAGCAGGAGCAATTCTCATTTTTTTCATATTATCTATAAACATACTTACCTTCATGTTAGATAAATCATTAAATATAATTGCTCTATCTCTTATTTCTTCTTCACATTCTGAAGAAATATTATCTTCTAAAATGTCTTTTACTAAAGTATTTCCATTGGTCCAGTTAACTCTTATCTGGTCCTTTAATCCCATAATACTTCCATAAGTTTTCAATAGCTTTGCTTCTTTATCATTAAAGTTACAAATAATTATACAAGGTCTGCTCATATCTTCACCTCTCTATCTAGTAAATACTAATTCATTTTCATTAGATAAAACCTCATTATAAGTATATCCATCTAAATCAAAATCTTTAACTTCTTCTACTGTATTAATTTTATTTTGAACAACATATCTGGCCATCATTCCTCTTGCTTTTTTTGCATACATGCTAACCATCTTATGTTTTCCATCTTTATATTCTAGAAAATTCACATCTACTATTCTATATTTTTCATTTATCATAGGCACATTCAAGACACTACTATATTCTTTTGAAGCTAAGTTTACTAGTACCTTTTCACCTGGGGATGTATCTATTGCTTCCATAATCTTACCTGTAATCCTATCTCCCCAGAATTCATAAAGATCATTGCCCCTATTATTTTTAAGCTTTGTACCCATTTCTAATCTATATTCTTTAATTTTATCTAATGGTTCAATAACCCCATATAATCCTGATAATATTCTTAATACACTATTAGAATGAAGAAAATCTTCTTCTGAGAAATCTTCTGCACCTATACCTCTATAGGCTTCCCCTTTAAAGGCAAGAATAGCTGTGTATTCTTTAGTATCTTCATTATAAAAATTTCTATATCTATCATAATTCAATATTCCTAATTTATCTGATATTTTCATTAATGAACATAATTCATCTAATGAAAATTTCTTTAGTATAGAAACTAACTCTTTAGTATCCTCTTCAAAAGCCAATTTCTTATTAGAAGTTTCTATATTATTAATCTTTGTATTTATAGTTTTGGCTGGAGATAAAATCATTAACATACTTTCACCTATAGTATCTCCCTATATAAATCTTCCTTAAAACCAACAAGCACCTTATCACCATTTATAAGAATAGGTCTCTTTACTAACATACCATTTGTTGATAATAATTCTGCAGCTTCTTCCTTTGTAATGCTCTTAACCTTATCCTTTAAATTCATTTCCTTATATAGTTTTCCTGAAGTATTAAAAAACTTCTTAGCTTCTAGCCCACTCATATCTATCCACTTTAATAGCTCTTCTTTGCTAGGATTCTCTTCTACTATATGTCTATCAATAAATTCTACATTGTTTTCTTTTAGGAATTTTTTTGCCTTTATACATGTTGTACACTTTGGATATTCTATAAAAATCATACTCATATTTCAATCTCCTTTATTATTTAATAATTATTATCTATTTTATCATATAAGATTTAATTTGCCTATATAAGTAACTATAATTTTATTAACTAATAATAATTATTTTTTACTAAAACATATTGACAAATTACTAATTAATAATTATTATTAATACATAAGTAATTGATAATAATTATCAAAGCAAAAAAATATATTTTTAGGAGGATTTAGATTATGTCATTAATCGGAAAACAAATACCAGAATTTAAAGTTCAAGCATATCATAACGGAGATTTTAAGGAAGTAACATCTTCAGATGTTAAAGGTAAGTGGGGAGTATTCTTCTTTTATCCAGCAGACTTCACTTTTGTTTGTCCAACTGAATTAGGTGACTTAGCTGATAACTATGAAAACTTCCAAAAAATTGGATGTGAAGTTTACTCAGTATCTACTGATACTCATTTTGTACACAAAGCATGGGCTGATGCTTCAGAAACAATAGCTAAAATTCAATATCCAATGTTAGGGGATCCAACTGGAACTCTTTCTAGAGGATTTGAAGTCATGATTGAAGAAGAAGGGTTAGCTTTGAGAGGAACTTTCATTGTTAATCCAGAAGGAGAAATTAAAGCTTATGAAGTACATGATTTAGGAATCGGAAGAAATGCAGAAGAATTATTAAGAAAAGTTCAAGCTGCTCAATTCGTGGCCGAACATGGTGACCAAGTATGCCCAGCTAAGTGGACTCCAGGTGCTGAAACTTTAGTACCAAGCTTAGATTTAGTAGGTAAGCTATAATTCTTTTAACTAAAGCGTGGCTAATTGAGCCACGCTTTTATTTCAAAAAATATTTAAGATTTTTTATAAAAAAGTTTTAAATACTTTTTGAAAGGGAGGATTTTAATATGAATAATAAAATATATGATTTAATCGTTATAGGGGCTGGTCCAGCCGGACTTTCTGCTAGTATATATGCAGGTAGAGCAAAGTTAAATACATTGATATTAGAAAAAGGACAACCAGGAGGACAAATAACTAAAACCTCTGAAATAGTAAACTACCCTGCTATCAGAAAAACTTCTGGACATGAACTAATGGAAGAAATGAGAATGCAAGCTGAATACTTTGGTGTTAAATTTCAAAGAGCTGAAGTTACTGATGTAGATTTCTCAGGAGAAGTAAAAATTTTAAAAACTGATATAGGAGAAATCCAAAGCAGAAGTGTTATTATAGCAACAGGAGCTAGTCCAAGAAAACTTGGTTTCCCTGGTGAAGAAGAATTTGGGGGAAGAGGTGTAGCTTACTGTGCTACTTGTGATGGTGAGTTCTTTAAAGGGCTCGAAGTTCTGGTTATAGGTGCTGGATTTGCTGCTTGTGAAGAAGCTATTTATCTAACTAGATTTGCTAAGAAAGTTACTATAATAGCTAGAGAGCCTGAATTTACTTGTGCAAAAACTATTGGGGATAAGGTTAAATCCAATCCTAAAATCCATGTTAAATTTAACACTGAAGTTATAGAGGCAGTTGGCGATGATTTACTACGTTCAGTTAAATTAATTAATAATGTAACTGGAGAAAAATCAGAATATCATCCACCAAAGGAAGATGGAACTTTTGGAATATTTATTTTTGCTGGATATGTTCCTCAAACTTCAATATTTAAAAATGTTCTTAATTTAGATAACTTTGGATATATATTAACTGATGATAATATGAAAACTAATATTAATGGTATATACGCGGCTGGTGACTTAAGGCCTAAAGCATTAAGACAAGTTGTTACTGCTGTAGCTGATGGCGCTATTGCTGCTACTGATGCTGAAAAATATATTGCAGAAGAAAAAGAACGTTTAGGTATAATTGATGAACCTACCGAAGAAAAAACTTTGCCCAAAAAAGAAGAACCTAATAAAGAAATTTTAAAGCCATCTTCATCAGGAAGAAGCCATTTATTAAATGATTCTTTAAGAAACCAATTATCTTCTATATTATCAAAAATGCAAAATGAAGTTACTCTTATAACTATAGTAGATCCTAATAATAGTAAGTCAATTGAGCTTAGAGATTTGGTTCTTGATATAGCTGACTTAGGTGAAAAACTAAAAGCTGAAGTTTATATCAAAGGTAATACTAAGTCAATCGAAGAAAAAATAAATGCCGATAAATATCCAGTAGTAGGACTATTAGATAAAGATAGAAATTATAGTGGTGTTAAATTCCACGGTGTTCCTGGTGGTCACGAATTAAATTCATTTATATTAGCTATATATAATTTATCAGGACCTGGTCAAGCAATTGAGCCTACAAATTTAAAGGCTATAAAAAACATTAATAATAAAATCAATCTTAAGGTATGTGTTTCACTTTCTTGTCACCTTTGTCCAGATGTCGTTGCATCTGCTCAAAGAATAGCAATCGAAAATCCTAATGTAGAGGCAGAAATGTTGGATTTAGCAAACTTTGATGAAATAAAAACTAAATATAAACTTATGAGCGTACCAGCTATAATAGTAAATAATAAAGATGTATACTTTGGGGCTAAAAAAATAGATGAAATAATAAATCTAATAAATAAATAATAAGACTCGCATAAGCGAGTCTTATTATTTATTGTATTTTGAATCCTATCTGCTACAGATATGGTTCTAAATAGCTTTTAGCGATGAGTATTTAAAAGAATATATAAAAAGCTATAGCATAATTTAAATAAATATATTGACTTGTTTACTGGTGATTCGGTAAAAGGAAGTAAAAAACAAATCACCTTTGAGGTGCAGCAGTTTGCAAAGTGGTACGAAAGCATTACCACCCGTTTTATAGGTTCCTGATTACCTCTTATTTTTATTTATTAAATTTTTTTAATATTAAAACAAATATACACATTATTAAGCATAACCTTAGACAAAATAAAAAAGGACTACATTCGTAGTCCTTTATGGTGGAGATAAAGAGATTCGAACTCTTGACCCCCTGCGTGCAAGGCAGGTGCTCTCCCAACTGAGCTATACCCCCACAATATTACCTGGCAACGTCCTACTCTCCCACACAGTCTCCCATGCAGTACCATCGGCGCTATAGAGCTTAACTTTCCTGTTCGGTATGGGAAGGAGTGTTTCCTCTATGCCATCATCACCAGATGTCTGACAGTCCAAATTTTATATTTGGTTACTGAAACGTATGCAATCCCTTAGGATTGTATTCCTTAATCAGAGTTGTTCTCTGAAAATTGCACATAATAATTTGAAATTTCTTTAACTTGGTCAAGCCCTCGACCTATTAGTATCAGTCAGCTACATACATTACTGCACTTACACCTCTGACCTATCAACCTCGTGTTCTTCAAGGGGTCTTACTAGCTTATGCTATGGGAAATCTCATCTTGAGGTGGGCTTCACGCTTAGATGCTTTCAGCGTTTATCCCTTCCCGACTTAGCTACCCAGCTGTGCTCCTGGCGGAACAACTGGTGCACCAGAGGTCAGTCCATCCCGGTCCTCTCGTACTAAGGACAGCTCCTCTCAAATTTCCTACGCCCGCGACGGATAGGGACCGAACTGTCTCACGACGTTCTGAACCCAGCTCGCGTGCCGCTTTAATGGGCGAACAGCCCAACCCTTGGGACCTACTTCAGCCCCAGGATGCGACGAGCCGACATCGAGGTGCCAAACCTCCCCGTCGATGTGGACTCTTGGGGGAGATCAGCCTGTTATCCCCGAGGTAGCTTTTATCCGTTGAGCGATGGCCCTCCCACGAGGTACCACCGGATCACTAAGCCCGACTTTCGTCCCTGCTCCACTTGTGGGTGTCGCAGTCAGGCTCCCTTCTGCCTTTGCACTCTTCGAACGATTTCCGACCGTTCTGAGGGAACCTTTGGGCGCCTCCGTTACTTTTTAGGAGGCGACCGCCCCAGTCAAACTGCCCACCTAACAATGTCCTGTCACCAGATTCATGGCATCCAGTTAGAACCTCAGTACTGTCAGGGTGGTATCCCAAGGACGACTCCATCAAGGCTGACGCCCTGATTTCCCAGTCTCCCACCTATCCTGTACAGACAATACCGAAATTCAATGCTAAGCTACAGTAAAGCTCTACGGGGTCTTTCCGTCCAATCGCGGGTAGCGAGCATCTTCACTCGCACTACAACTTCGCCGGATTCACAGTTGAGACAGTGCCCAAGTCATTACGCCATTCGTGCGGGTCAGAACTTACCTGACAAGGAATTTCGCTACCTTAGGACCGTTATAGTTACGGCCGCCGTTTACTGGGGCTTAAGTTCACACCTTCGCTTGCGCTAAGTGTTCCCCTTAACCTTCCAGCACCGGGCAGGCGTCAGCCCCTATACATCAGCTTTCGCTTTAGCAGAGACCTGTGTTTTTGCTAAACAGTTGCTTGGGCCTATTCTCTGCGGCCTGCTCTCACAGGCACCCCTTCTCCCTAAGTTACGGGATCAATTTGCCTAGTTCCTTAACTGTGATTCTTCCGCCGGCCTTAGGATTCTCTCCTCATCTACCTGTGTCGGTTTGCGGTACGGGCACTACATCTCTCTCTAGATGCTTTTCTTGGAAGCATGGAATCAAGTACTTCGGTTCCGTAAAACCTTCCCCATCACGCCTCAGAATTGTTAGGATGGATTTGCCTTTCCTAACTCCCTAAACGCTTAGACTAGCATCCAATAGCTAGCACACTCTATCCTTCTCCGTCACACCATCGATAATAACGATCAGTAGTGGTATCGGAATATCAACCGATTGTCCATCGCCTACGCCTTTCGGCCTCGGCTTAGGTCCCGACTAACCCTCAGCGGACGAACCTTCCTGAGGAAACCTTAGATATTCGGCCTGTGGGATTCTCACCCACATCTCGCTACTAATGCCAACATTCT
>NZ_UAWH01000014.1:202500-427500 GCF_900447045.1 Clostridium paraputrificum | reverse complement strand
TATCCATATCAGGTACAAGAGTTAGGAAAATCCTTCTCAGCCTTACGGCACCCCTAGCTAATTCACTATATTCTTTTACACTAATATACCATTTATTGATATTTTTATCAAGCTTTTAGCATTCAAATATATTTACTAACTTTTTGTTCAATACATCTACAACACCACAGTCAGACATCTTAGCACAAGGAATTACAGGAAGTGCAAGCGTTACAACTCTCAATAATGGGTTGGGCATCTCAGTAATACCTAATTCTCTTATAGCTTTCTTCATCTTGTTAGCAGCCTTAGATAACTCTTCTGCTTCTTTATTTGACATCAGCCCTGCAACTTTTAGTTGTAAATGCTCTTTTAATTCACCATTTTCCACACAGCTTAATCCACCACCCATTTGAATCAAGTCATTTGCTACTAGTAAAGCTTCTTTAGGATCCTCATATACTATTGTTAGATTATGACTATCATGTGATATAGTACTTCCTAACGCACCCTTAGTTAACCCAAAATTCTTTACCACTGCTATTGATTTGTTCTCATCTTTACCATGTCTATTAATAACAATTACAAACTTTAAATCCTCTTCCCCTGATAAATCTATATATCCATCTTTAACACTTAATTCTTTTTCTATAAAATCTGTAACTGATGATATTTGACTTCTATATTGAATTATCTTTGTTTTTATCTTACCTTCTTCTATAGGAGCTTTTAACATAAAATCTTCAATTTTTAACTCTTTTACATGAACTGAGTTTTCTTCTTCAATATCATATTTTATATCTTCTATTTCCTTTAATAGTTTTCCCTCTTCAGCCACTATTTCTCCTTCGAAGACTACAGCATTAACCTTAAAACTCTCAAAATCCTCCAATACAACTATATCTGCTAAATATCCTGGAGCTAATGCACCTAAATTTCTTATTCCTAACTCTCTTGCATTATTTAATGTTGCACATCTTATAGCATCAATTGGATTTAATCCTGCCTTAACTGCTGTTTTTACAACATCATTCATATGACCACTAGTTAATATTTCATCCACTTCTCTATCATCAGTACATAAGGTAAGATTTGTTAAATATCTAAAATCCTTAACTCCCTTTACTATTTTGGTTACATCCTTAGAAATAGAACTTTCTCTAGCATCAACATACATGCCTTTTCTCATCTTATCTCTAGCTTCAATTTCATTTCTACTTTCATGGCAACTTAATATTCCTGCACAAAGATAAGAAGATAATTGTTTTCCTGTCAAAGATGGAGCATGCCCTTGAATAAACATATTTCTCTTTTCAGCTGCTTCAACAATCTTTACCATCCTTTCATCATTATCAATTACTCCGATGAAGTCCATCACTTCCCCAATACCAATAACTCTTTCTAAATCTAACATTTCTTCTATATCTTTTTCATCAAACTCAGCCCCTGCATTTTCTAAACCTTGTACTGCTGGAACACATGATGGTGCTAATATGTATTGTCTCATTGGAAGCCCTTCACTAGAATCATGCATATACTTAACGCCTCTAATTCCATGGACATTTCCTATTTCATGAGGGTCTGTAACAACCGTAGTTGTCCCGTGTGCAGTAACTGCCTTTGCAAAATTTCTTGGAGTAAGTAAAGTACTTTCAATATGAATATGTGCATCTATTAATCCTGGAATTACATACTTTCCTTCTGCATCATAATATTTTTTCCCTTTAAGAGGCTCTCTTTCCTCATCTATGCTACATGTAACGTCTCCAATATGCTTTTCATATATACCAACTTCACCTTCATATATTTCTCCAGTGAATACATTAACTATTTTTCCGTTCTTAATAACTAAATCATATTCTCTTTTTCCATTTGCTGCTTCTATTAATCCTTTTTTATCATTAGGTAAAATCCACATAAAACTCATCCTTTCACTATATAATTTAGGTGTTCTGTGGTGGAACTATAATTATTATTTTTTATTCTTAAAGTAAATTATTTTCAATTAAAGTTCACCTCACAAAAATCCATTCAACAACGCACTTTTACTATAACTTTTAAACTTTTTAAACATTTAAGAACTGCATATAAAATTTAAAATTATGATACATCCTTTTTACTTTAATAAAAAGTTGCCGTGGCAATAGAGAATAAGTTTTCTTCTCTATTACCACAGCTCTATTATTTCTATATTAAGAAGTATAAAATCAACGGTATTGATAAGATATAAATTCCCCAATTTAATTCTTTATATCTACCCGAAACTAATTTTGTAAATGTATAAGCTATAATCCCCATACTTATACCATTTGAAATACTGTTTGTGAAGATTGTAAATGCAATTGTAGCGAACGCTGGGAATGATTCTGTGAAATCACTAAAATCTATATCCTTAAGTCCTGATAACATCATTAATCCTATAATTATTAATGCTGGTGCTGTAGCTTGATTTGGTATCATCCCAACTATTGGTGTTATGAATATTGCAAGAGCAAAACATACCGCTGTTGATACAGCTGTTAAACCAGTTCTTCCACCTTCTTCAACACCTGAAGCTGATTCAATATAAGTTGTTACTACTGTTGAACCAAATAATGCTCCTACTATTGTTGCAATTGAGTCTACTAAGAATGGCTTTTCAATATTTGGTAAGTTCCCTTCTTCGTCCAAAAGATCCGCCTTAGCAGAAACCCCTATTAATGTACCTAAAGTTGAGAAGAAATCTCCAACAAAGAATGTGAATATTAATGGGAAGAAACTCCACTTTAACGCACCCATAATATCAAGCTTCATAAATATTGGCTCAATTGATGGCGGCATTGATACTACAGTTTCTGGAACTTGTGTAATTCCCATTGGAATCCCTATAATTGTAGTAGCTATAATTCCTATAAATACAGCTCCCTTAACTTTTCTTGACATTAAGAAAACCAGTAAACATAACCCCATAATTGTAAGTAATACTGCTGGTGTTTTAATATCCCCCATAGAAATAGAGCCATCTACTTGCATAATTCCACCATTCTTGAATCCAAGTGAAACTATATAGAATCCAACTGCTGCCCCTATAGCAAGCTTTACATTCTTAGGAATTAACTTAACTATAACTTCTCTTAATCCTAAAACAGAAAGTAGTAAGAAAATAACTCCTGAAATAAATACCATTCCTAATCCTGTTTGCCAAGAAACAACTCCCCCAGCAACAAGTGTGAATGCAAAGAAAGCATTACTTCCCATAGCTGGAGCTAAAGCAAAAGGTAAGTTAGTGTATAATCCCATAAATAATGAGAATATCGCTGAAAGAATTGCTGTAACCACTGTTACTGCTCCAACATCCATTCCTGCTGCTCCCATAAAGGATGGTTGTACAACTAAAATGTAAGCCATAGTCATAAACGTAACTATACCTGCTGATATTTCAGTTTTTGGATTTGTATTGTGTTCCTTTAATTTGAATAGTTTTTCTAACATTTTGTCCCCCTAATGTTTACTTAATTAATTCTTCTACTGTATCTAATAACAACTGACATCCATTTTGAATATCTATTTCTTTTGTATACTCTTCTGGGCAATGACTACTTCCATTTACACTAGGTACAAATATCATAGCCACATCACATATTTCACTAATAATGCTTGTATCATGGTTTGAACCACTATACATAAACTTATAACTTATTTTTCTTTTTAAAGCCTTTTCTTCTATAATTTTTAATATTTCTTCCTTCGACTTAGTTTCCTTAGCCTTAGTCAGTTCTTTTATAGAAGTCTTAACTCCACCATTCTCTATCTTTTTAAGTTCATTTTTTATTTCTTCTAAAATCCTTCTATTTGTATCAGGTTCGATACCTCTTAAATCTATTGTGAACTTTACTTCTTTTGGAATTACATTTGGCAAATTAGGTTTACACTCTATAACACCTACAGTTGCTACATTTGATTCATCTCCAAACTTTTCAACTATAGTTGGTATTTTAGAAATTAATTTTGAAGCTTCAATCAAGGCATCCTTCCTATACTTCATAGGAGTTGCACCTGCATGATTAGCTTCCCCTTCTATCCTTACCTCATACCAATTTAAAGCGTTTATTCCTTTAACTATTCCCACTGAAATATTTTCTTCATCTAAAACTCTTCCTTGTTCTATATGAAGCTCTATCATAGAATAGATTTCTTCCTTTGGAATCCTACATTCAGATACTCTTCTAGAATTAACTCCTAATTTCTCTATCATATCCACCATAGAAATACCCATATTATCTTTAAGATCCTTTATATCTTCAAATTCAATCTTACCAGCAATGGCTTTGCTTCCAAGAAGATTAACAGAAAAATTAGACCCTTCTTCTTCAGTAAAAATCACTACTTGATATCCTCTTCTATGCTTTAGATTATTCTCTTTTATAACTCTTCCAACTTCTATAGCCGCAACAACACCAAGTATCCCATCATAATTACCACCGTGTTTAACAGTATCAATATGTGAGCCGCTTATAACCACTGGTAACTTTTCCTCTGTTCCTTTTAATACCCCTTTTATATTACCTATATTATCAACGCGTACCTCAAACCCTGCCTCTTTCATTTGATTAATTAAATATTTCCTAGCAAGCAGGTCCTCTTTGCTGTAAGAATATCTTGTACAACCTTTTTCAGGGGTAGAGTTAAATTCGCTAAGCCTCTCAATCCCCTTCATTACTCTATGTATATTAACCTTCATGTCCTATCCTTCCTTCGAACTAATAACGAACTATATTTATAATATATATAATATTATTCGTCAGGTCAAGACTTTTTTCTACTTTTTCCGAACCTTTATTTTGTCAAACAATTTATTTTTCGTATCGATTGATATTATTATAATAAATTTCTTGCAATACTAATTAATGCTTATCTCACTTCTAGAAAATAAAATTTACTTATGATATTCTAAAACTGTACCATAACAGTTAAGAAGGTGTTTATCATTAGTAAATTATACGAAAAAATAATCAAGGATATAGAAGAAGGAATAGAAAAAGGAATATATACAGTAGGTAAAAAAATACCTTCTGTCCGTGAGCTTAGTAAAATGTATAACTGTTCAATAAACACAGTAATAAAAGCTTATGATACTTTAAAAAATAATCATGTTATATACGCTAATCCTAAAAGCGGATATTATATTGTAGAAAACATAAATAAAATTAACATCTGCACATCAGATACAATTAACTTTTATAGCGGTAACACTTTAATTGGAGATATGAATATACCTGATTTAAAACACTGTCTAAATTGGGCAGGAGACCTTTACAAAAATAATTCTCTAGACTCGAATCATACTGGAGTAGATTCTTTAAAAGATGCCTCACTTAGGTATTTATCAAACTTTCAAGTTTTCACTAAAAAAGAAAACTTATTTATTACTATGGGAACAGTTCAAACTCTTAACCTATTAATAGATATGAACTTTCCGAATAATAAAACAAAGATATTATTAGAACAGCCAAGTTATGGACACTTTTTAGATAACCTAAAAATGCTAAACATAGATATAATGGGAATTGAGAGAAACGAAGATGGTATTAATTTAGATAAACTAGAAAAAATTTTTAAAGAAGAGCCTATTAAATTCTTCTATACAATCCCGCGTCACCACAACCCTTTAGGAACTACTTTAAAAAAATCTCAAAGGAAAGCAATTGCTAAATTAGCAGCCAAATATGACGTTTATGTTGTAGAAGATGATTATTTTTCAGATATTTATTTAGACGAAAAATACGACCCTATTTATTCATATTCAGACTTCACTCACGTCATATATCTCAAAAGTTTTTCAAAAATTATGCCTTGGATGAGAGTTGGAGTTTCAGTTATACCTAACAACTTAATTAACTCCTTTAAAAATCATATAAAAAAATTAGATATAAGATATTACATATCACCATCATTATTATCTCAAGCTACTCTTGAAATATATATAAGAAGTAATATTTTAAAAAAACATAGCGATGTTATAACTAATGATTTAAAAAGGAAACATGAAATTCTTTTAAATAAACTTCTAATTTTGAAAAATCTAGGTATAAATTATTTTATTGACATATCAGGTTTTTATAGTTATATATTTCTTCCCGACCATATAAACGAAGACATATTAATTAAAGAATTAAGAAATAACAAAGTTATTGTAGGACCTGGTAAACGCTGTTTTATAGATAATTCATTTTACAAAAAAGGAATAAGGCTTAGTATATCTAGCGTCAGTACAAAGGATATTATTAATGGTTTAAATATAATAAAAAAATGTTTGATTAATAGCTAAAACTTAAATAATTAGTAAAAATAAATTTTAATCATTACAAAAAGGACCGTATCTTATTTGATACGATCCTTTTTTGCGAAATCAACTTTTGTAGTTTTATATAAATGTTATTTTTTCTTAGGCTTTTTTACTTCTTTTGAAGCTTCTTTCTTAACTTCATAAGATTTTATATAAATTTCCTTTAATTCACTCATTAATGGGTATCTTGGATTAGCACCTGTACATTGGTCATCAAATGCTTGCTCTACCATTTCATCAAGTGTTGCATAGAATGCATCTTCACTTATACCAGCTTCTTTAATTGTCTTTGGCATATTAACCTTAGCTTGTAATTCCTCTATAGCTTTGATTAATAATTCTACTTTTTCCTCATTAGTAGATCCTCCTAATCCTAGATGATCTGCAATTCTAGCATATCTCCATGATGCATTTGGATATTTATATTGAGCAAATGCTGCTTGCTTAGTTGGTGCATCTGTAGCATTGAATCTTATAACTTCGTTCATTACTAGAGAGTTTGCCATACCATGTGGTAAGTGGTGGAATGCACCTAGCTTATGAGCTAATGAGTGGTTTATTCCTAAGAAAGCATTTGAGAATGCCATACCAGCCATACATGAAGCATGAGCCATTTTTTCTCTAGCTTTAACATTTGTTGTTCCTTCATTATAAGCATCTGGTAAATATTTAAATACTAATCTAATAGCTTCTAAAGCTAATCCATTAGTGTATTCAGACGCCATAATTGAAACATATGCTTCTATAGAGTGAACCAATACGTCTATACCTGCACAAGCTGTTAACCCTTTAGGTGAAGTCATCATTAACTCAGCATCAACTATAGCCATATCTGGAGTTAATTCATAGTCAGCTAATGGATATTTAACCCCTGTAGTTTCATCAGTTATAACTGCGAACGGAGTAACTTCTGATCCTGTTCCTGCTGATGTAGCTATTGAAACCATCATAGCCTTTTGACCCATTGTTGGGAACTTGTAAATTCTTTTTCTAATATCCATAAATGTCATAGCTAAATCATGGAAGTTAACTTCTGGATGTTCATACATAACCCACATAATCTTAGCAGCATCCATAGCTGATCCACCACCAAGAGAGATAATTACATCTGGATTGAAATCTAGCATTTCCTTAGCACCAGCTCTTGCACATCTTAATGTTGGATCTGGTTCAACATCTGAGAATATTTTATATTGTATTCCGTTCTTTTCTAGTACTTCTGTTACTTTATTTGTGTATCCCATTTGGAATAATACTTTATCTGTTACGATGAAGGCTTTCTTTTTGCCCATATCGTGTAATTCTTCAAGAGCTACTGGTAAACAACCATATTTGAAATAAGTCTTTTCTGGAACTCTAAACCAAAGCATATTTTCTCTCCTCTCAGCAATGCTCTTAATGTTAATTAAGTGCTTAGGACCAACGTTTTCTGAAACTGAGTTTCCACCCCATGATCCACATCCTAGTGTTAATGATGGTGCTAACTTAAAGTTAAATAAATCTCCGATAGCTCCTTGTGCTGCTGGCATATTAATTAGAGTTCTAGCAGTCTTCATTCTTTCACCAAATGTTAATATTCTATCTTTTGACTTTATTTGATCTGTATATAGTATTGAAGTGTGTCCCATACCACCTAATTCAATTAATCTATCAGCCTTATCTAAAGCTTCTTCGAATGATTTAGCTTTATACATAGCTAATACTGGTGATAACTTTTCATGCGAGAATGGTTCTTCTAATTCAACTGAAGTTACTTCTCCAACTAAAACCTTAGCTGATTCTGGAACATTCACTCCTGCCATTTGTGCAATCTTATATGCTGATTGACCAACAATATCTGCATTTAGGCCACCTCTATCATTTAAGATTACTTTTCTAACCTTATCTATTTCTTCACCCTTAAGGATGTAAGCTCCTCTATCTGCTAATTCTCTCTTAACTTCATCATAAACTTCTTCTAAAACAACTATTGATTGTTCTGATGCGCATATAACCCCATTATCAAATGTCTTAGATAATAAAATCGAGTTTACAGCCATTTTTATGTGAGCTGTTTCATCTATAATGGCTGGAGTATTTCCTGCACCAACTCCTAAAGCTGGTCTTCCTGATGAGTAAGCAGCCTTAACCATCGCTGGGCCACCTGTAGCTAGTATTATATCTGATTCTCTCATAACATTTCCTGATAGTTCAACTGAAGGTTCATCTATCCATCCGATAATTCCTTCTGGAGCACCAGCTTTAACTGCTGCATCTAAAACGACCTTTGCTGCTGCTATTGTAGCTTTCTTAGCTCTTGGATGCGGACTTATTATTATTGCATTTCTAGTTTTTAAAGCTATTAATGTTTTAAATATAGCTGTTGATGTTGGATTTGTAGTTGGAACTATAGCAGCTATAACTCCTATTGGTTCTGCAATTTTTGTAACCCCAAAAGTTTTATCTTCTTCTAAAACTCCACAAGTTTTCATATCTTTATATTGATTATATATATATTCAGCTGCAAAATGATTCTTTATAACTTTATCTTCAACAATACCCATTCCTGTTTCTTCAACAGCCATCTTTGCAAGCTTAATTCTTGCATTATTTGCTGCCAAAGCTGCTTGTCTGAAAATTTCATCTACTTGTTCTTGAGTATAAGTTGCGAATATCTTTTGCGCCTCTTTTAATTCTTGAATTCTTTTAGTTAATTCTTGTGCATTAGTAACTGCCATCTTTAGTTCCTCCTAAAATTTATATAATAATCATTTGTGATTTTTTTATCATTCTTTCCACACTTTTATTTTATTTTATTGTTTATTTTTTGTCAATGTTTTTTGTTAACTTTTTTAATTTTTATCTAACTTACCCATCAAATAATTGATTTTTTGTAAATATTTTGTCAAACTTATATATTTTTAGGTTCCACAAAAACATTTATATAGCTATGTATGTAGTTTTTTTAACAATATTCTTGTTATAACTATATTTATTTTGTGCATTTACACTTTATATCATTCATTTATATTTAAACTTATTTTTCTATATAATTGATAACTTCCTAACTAAACAAATATAATTACGTCTTTCACCAATCAAAATATTTACAAATAAAAAGAAGTCCAATATTGGACTTCTTTTAACATTTACATATTTCGATTATTGTTTTGCAAGCTAATTCCATATATGAAACTACAGTAAATTCATATTTACCATGAAAATTATATCCACCAGTAAATATATTAGGACAAGGTAACCCCATAAAAGATAACCTTGATCCGTCTGTTCCTCCTCTAATTGGAACTAATTTAGGAACTATATCTAAAGCTTCCATAGCTTTTTTCGCTCTCTCCATTACTTCTGGATACTCATCAATTATTTCCTTCATATTTTTATATTGATCTTTTAGAATAATTTCTACTGTTCCATCTCCATATTTTGAATTTAGCTTCTCTTTAATATCATTTAATTTATTCTTTCTATTATCTATTCCATCAGTTTCAAAATCTCTCAATATATAAGTTAAAGTTGTACTTTCTACTGAACCTTCAATATCATTTAAATGATAGAATCCTTCATATCCACTTGTATGTTGTGGTGATTCATTTTGTGGTAACTCATTATGGAATTCATATGCTATAAGAATACTATTTTTCATTTTGTCCTTAGCATATCCTGGATGAATGTTGCTGCCATTTACCTTAACTATAGCAGAAGAGGCATTAAAGTTTTCACACTCTAATTCTCCTAACGCTCCACCATCTATTGTATAAGCAAAATCTGCTCCAAACTTTTCTACATCGAAGAAATCTGCACCTCTACCTACCTCTTCATCAGGGGTAAATGCTATTCTTATCTTTCCATGAGAAATCTCTGGATGTTTTATTAAATAGCTCATTGCAGTCATTATTTCTGCAATACCATTTTTATCATCAGCTCCAAGAAGAGTTGTTCCATCAGTTGTAATTATAGTTTCTCCAATTAACTTCTTTAAAACAGGATAACTAGATTCACTTAAATGTATATCTTTATTTAAATATATATTTCCACCATTGTATTCTACTATTTGAGGATTTACACCTTCTCCTTTAAAATCTGGAGATGTATCCATGTGAGCTATAAAACCTATAACCGGAACGTTTTCCTTAATATTGCTAGGTAAAGTTGCCATTACATATCCTTTATCATCAAGAGTTACTTCTTTTAACCCCATCTTTTCACATTCATCCTTTAAGATTCTGGCTAAATCTAATTGACAAGCTGTACTTGGAGTAGTTTCACTTCTTTCATCAGATTTTGTATTCACCTTAACATACCTTAAAAATCTTTCTAATAATTCTTCTCTAATCATCAATACTCCTCCTTTAATATATTACATATAATCTTCTGTTTTTGTCTTCATACCTTTCTTATCTAATTGACTTTCTACTACCTCTTTTATTATAGAGTATATTACTGCAAATAAAGGTACACCTATTACCATTCCTACTAACCCTAAGAATTTACCAGCCACTAATATAGAAAACAATATCCAAAATGCTGATATACCTATAGAGTCTCCTAAAATCTTAGGCCCTATTATATTACCATCAATTTGTTGTATCACAAGAATTATAAGTAAAAACCATAAAGCTTTAACTGGAGATACAAATAATATTATTATTACTGAAGGTATAGCACCAATAAACGGTCCGAAGAATGGAATTATATTAGTTATACCAACTATTACAGATACTAATAAGGTATATGGCATTTTAAATATTGTTAAAACAACAAATGTTAATATACCAATTATTAACGAATCAAGTATCTTTCCACTTAAAAACTTTCCAAAAGTATCACTACTTCTATGAGTTATTTCTATAGTCTTATTTGCAGCTCTTTGTGGTAAAATAGCATAGCTAACTTTCTTAGCTAATGCACAGAACTTTTCCTTATCAATTAAAATGTATATTGAAATTATTATTCCAAGCACTACATTCCATAATCCTGCAGCTGTAGAAGTTACTACCCCACCCAATACAGGTAACATATTTGTTACTTGCTTTATTATATAATTAGTTACATCATTAAAATTCGTATTTATAAAATTAAATACCTCTTCATTTAAATCAAATTTATGAACAATCTCCTCAAATAACTTTGTTGTATTGTTTATATATGTAGGAATATCATTTATTAACCCAACCAGACTGTCTATTACTTGTGGTAAAACAAATTGCATAAATAAAACTATAACTAAAAATGTAGTTATATAAGTTAATATTAGCCCTACAGTTCTTTTTCTTCTAAAACTCACTTTTTTAAAGCATTTAATATTTTCCATTCTACTTTCATAAAATCTCAATAAAAAATCTAATAGATACGCAATAGCAAATCCAAATATAAATGGTTGTAATAAACTTAATACTTTCCCTATCTTCCCCCACAACACTCCTAATTGTGATATTGACAAATAAAATAATATAATAGAACACACTAAAATAAATGTATATACGCATATTGTATTATATTTAGTATTCCAATTTACTTTCATATTTACCTCTCTTAATTATTATTTTTTTAACATTTATGACACTTTTATTATAATTTTTTTATTATCCTACAGCAATAGAATTAGCTATTTATAATAAAATATTAAGTTTTTTATTTGTAACTAATAAAAATAAAAAACATATTTATGATTTGTAGGGCTTAAAAGGTGCAGTATTGTTAGATTTATCAATAATAATGTAATCTAAATAAATACTTGGCTATAATAGCATAATGTAAATATTAATTAGTTCTAAAAAATAAAGTCTTTGCATTAGAATTAATGTGAGACTTCATTTTCAATAAAATAAACAATATATAGGAGTTGTACAATGTTAAATATACATTCAAAACTAAAATCATTAGAAAAGCTAATTGGTAACACACCTCTAGTAGAAATAACCTGTGTTTATAATGGTAAGGAAATAAAAATTTATTCAAAACTAGAATACTATAATTATACAGGAAGTATAAAAGATAGAATGGCACTTCATATCATAAAGAAATCATATGAAAACAAAGAATTAAACCCTAATGATACTATAATCGAAGCTACAAGTGGAAATACTGGGATTTCTTTCAGTTCAATTGGTACTTATTTAGGTCATAATGTGGTAATATACATGCCTGACTGGATGAGTGATGAACGAAAGAAATTATTAAGAGGCTTTGGTTCAGAAATAAACTTAGTATCCAAGGAGGATGGTGGATTCTTAAAATGTATATCCATCACAGAAGAAATTGCTAAAAATAATAAGAATGTATTTTTACCAAAGCAATTTTCTAATAAATATAACACAGAAGCACACTACTGCTCTACTGGACCAGAAATATTGAACATATTAAAAAAGCACAATCTAACTCCTTCTGCATTTATTGCTGGTGTAGGTACAGGAGGAACTGTTATGGGAATTGGGACATATTTAAAAAAACATAATCCTAATATAAAAATATATCCTCTCGAACCATCTAATTCACCCACTCTATCTACAGGAACTCAAGTAAATGACCATAGAATCCAAGGAATTGTAGATGAGTTTATCCCTCCTATTTTAGATTTTTCTAAAGTCAATGATGTTATTGGAGTTAATGATGGAGACGCAATACTTATGGCACAAAAGTTATCTAAAACTTTAGGGCTAGGAGTTGGGATATCTTCTGGTGCTAACTTCCTAGGCGCAATAAAGGCCTATGAACTATCACAAAAAAAGAATCCTGTTATAGTGACAGTTTTCGCTGATGATAATAAGAAATATTTATCAACAGACTTATGTAATATTGAACCCGAAAAAGATTGTTATATATCTAAAAATATAGAATTAATAAAGTTTAAAACTTTATAACTAAAAAAAGGTATTATAAAACAAATACGTTTTTAATACCTTCTTATACTTCTAGATTACCGCTAGTAATTGATGTTGCAACTAATATAAGAAAACTTGATATAAAAGCTCTAAATGCCCTAATCTCATCTCTTCTAGAAGCATCATTTTCTATTGCTGTTTCAAAAGCATCATAATTTATAAATAAAAAAATTGATGTAGTTAAAAGAAATATTTCATTAGATATCCTAGGTATCTTACTTAAATCTGGCAAAGAATCAGCCATATTAGTATTATTTAGTTTATCTAATATCTTAATTCTCTCTCCACTAACAAACTCTATATTCAAAATAATTGCAAGTAAAATAAGTAATAAAGAATCATATGAAATATTTAATATATTTAATTGCTTAAAAAGTTCTTCCTCAGAAACTGAAGATTCATTGTTTACTTCTTTTTGATTATTGTTATTTTCTTTCATTAATATCCTCTTTAAGCATTTCTATATTCACACAATATGATACTTTAATCATTTTAGTGCTTAAATATAGAACACAATTCACTTACTTTACATAAAATAAATAAGAAGAATATATATTTTATTTATATTAACTTTCGTTTTAAAAAATAAAGGAGGCTTTATTATGGCTGAGAACTCAGCAGCTTTCCAAATAGAAAGCGTTCTAAATCCCAATAACAAAAGTTTAGATATATATCTAAATACTAATTTTAATAACAATTATAATATTAAGTTGTTTGATTCTGATAATCCATCAAAAGTGTATAATGGAACATTAGTTCCAAACTCTTTTGATTCTACCAACAAAAATACAAAGACCTTTTTATTAATAGGTGAAAACCTAATTCCTAATAAACAATACTCTATTACTGTAACTAATGATAATAATGAAACTAGTGAAGCATACAATTTTTCTTTTGACTCAATTTCAGCAATAGCAGACCCAACTAATGACGTAAAAGTTGAAGCTCTAGGCAATAGAATTTTAAAGGTTTCTTTTAGATATCCTGTAGATAATTTATTATCTGCAAATTCAGATGATATTCTTACAAATTTTTATGGTATTTTCTATAATAGGCTTGCTAATACCTCCACAAATACCTCTATAGCCAAATGGGATGGTGCTTTAAAAAAGGATATAGCAAGTATTAGCCCAGACATGAGAAGTATCTTTTTCGAAGAAGATAGTAAGATACTTCCTGTTACAACTATACAAAATCATATATTACAAATAAATAATGGAGTTTACCACACAAATCCATTAGATAAATCCACCGTAATAGTTGATCAAACAGTAGAACAAAGAATAGTACCTCCAATGGAAGTTCCATTTTCTGTTCAAGTAACAAATACTCCAGCAAAAGCAACTAACTTAGATGCAATTTCAAGAAATGAATTAATAGTTAAGTTTGATAACAACGTATTACTTCCAAAACCTTCAACAGGGTTAACTGGTAATATACTATTCGATGAAAATAATAACCCTATATCTGTAGATAGAGTTTCTAGAGTTGATAATACTTTTAACACCTTATTGCTAGGTTTAGATAGTCCATTAAATATAGGAACACAAACTTTAAAGGTTGGTAATTTACCATCTGATACACCTATTTTATTTGATGCCAATGGTTACTCTATACCTCTTACTCCATTACAAGCAACTATTGAAAGTATAAAGCCTACACTAAAAAGTGCTAGCCAAGACATGAATATTATAAATCCAAAGAATACAATTATTAATCTATCTTTCTCAACAGTAATGAAAGATGATGTTTCTGGGGTTGGCGCTAATAATAAAACAAACTATACTTTATTAAATTCAGAAAACTTGCCTCAAGAAATTCTATCAGCTGAGTTTGGGTCTGATAAAACAACAGTAGTCCTTACAACAAAAGAATTACTTCCAACTGGTGACTACAGCCTAGTTATTAATGAAAATTCTATTGTTGATGAAAATGGTGAAGGAATACAATCAACAAATAGGATAGTTAATATTAGTGATTTATCATTACCTGAAGTAGTAGAGATTATAGCACTTAATTCTACTGAGGATATAATTGATGATACTAGTAATTCTATAATAATAAAATATTCTACTCCAATGACTATATCTTCAAGTGGTTCTCAATGTGCTGCAAACCTTCCAATTAACTATAAGTTCATTGAGTCAACTAATGAATCTACTAAGAATCCTTTACCTGAAAATACTACAACTTATGTTATGGAAAATAACAAATGGGTAAGATTTACTTTACCATTAGATTCTCAATATCCTACTTTTGGAGCAACTGATGGAACACCTAACAACAATTACTCTATTCATATCGGATATACAGGATTAAAATTCTCAGATTATAAATATGTATGTAATGCATCTGGAAATGTATATCCATTATGTGAGGGTGAAAAAATAGATGCTGCAGTACCTTTGATTAATTTGTCTAAAGGTAATGTTGAAATGCAGGCTCACAATAAAATGACTTACAACTATACAGATAAGGTAACAGTTGGTGGAAAGTCCTATACAAATGAATTTTTATCAGTATCTCCTAGCGATTTTATAATAAAGGTTAGTGAAAATGTAATTGATCCTTCTAATTTAGATGAGTTTAATAAACTAAAAACTTTAACAATATTAGATACTGAACTTTCTGAGGATAATACTAGTATAATATTCTCATTAGAAGAAAATTCTCTAAACTCTGGATATAAATATGCATATGTAGGCGCAACAACTCCAAATGGAATAGTAGATATATTCGGAAAAAATATTACAGAAGACGTCTTTAATAGAGAAATACTAAATAGTATCCCTTCAAATCTAGTAGGAATTAGCTTAAGTAACTTAAGTACTGAACCTACTAAATATACTTTAGGTATTGGTGATGATACTATTATAGCTATAGGATATCCTTATGAAATAGCTGTTAAATTCTCTAACGATATTAAAGCAACTCAAAACAATGACTTCGTAGTATCCTTTAAGAATACTCAAGAAAATTCACCTTATGTAGTTACTCCAATTAAATCTGTATCAATAACAAATAATAAAGACACCTTATTAATCAAAGGATATATACCTGCATCTGGAGGTGCAGCAATAACCTCTCATTCTCTTTTTGTTAGAACAAATGCTATGAATCCTACACTCGGTACAGTAGATATAAATTCTAATAGAATAGAAAGCTTTGATTATACTCCTGTATCTAATTTCTATATTTTAAATACAACATTTGTATCTAATGGACTTGTAACTGATAGTAAGTTCACTATGACATTCAATTATGATATAGATAGTAATTCCTTACCAAGCGATTTATTAAGTGATACAGGAATTACAAATCTAAAGTTCATAGATATGGATAATACTACACCATTAGATAAACCATATATGAATATAGACAACTTCGGAAAATTGTATGTTCGTGAAGAAGCTCCATCAGAAAATAAATTATTCTTAGAAAATGATGCTGAAAAAGCAACAGCGGATGTAGCTATAACCTTAAAGGGAACTTTATTAGATAACAGAACATTAGAATTATTATTCAACGTTCCTAGTGATACTTCTAACAGTATTAAGTGGAATATGGACAATCTAGTTTTCATGTTATTCTCCCCTGAACCTCTTACTATTAAAAATACAGGAGATGAAGGAGAATACTACGCTAATAGTAGCTTAGACTTTAATGCTAACAGTATAATGAGATTAACATTATAAAAAAAGAGAAACTCGTATTCAATACGAGCTTCTCTACTTTAATTTGAAATTTTCATTAATAATTCTCCAGTTTTAACTTGTTGTCCTTCTGAAACATATACTGCTTCTATTATGCCTTCTATTGTTGCTACTATATTAGTTTCCATCTTCATAGCTTCAATTACAGCTAAGCTTTGACCCTCTTCAACTCTTTCTCCTTTTTTCACTAAAATTTTAATAATATTACCTGGTATACTTGCACCAACATCAGACTTATTATTTGAATCAGCCATTCTAAATTTACTGTCTTCTCCAAGAACACTTCTTACAGTTTGAGTTCTATCCTTAATTCTTATAGACCTTCTATATCCATTTATTTCGAAATCAACATTTCTATATCCATCTAAATCTATATTTCCTATTTGTACAAGCTTAACTATTATAGTTTTTCCTTCTCCTAAATCTATTTCGCTTACTTCTCCCTCTGCTAATCCATGTAAAAACACATCACTTCTAATCCTGCTTACATTACCAAACTCTTGAAGGAACTTTAAATATTCTTCATATACATCTGGATATAATGCATAACTTATTGCATCCCTATTAGTAGCTTTAATACTGAATCTCTTATTTATATGCCCTTTTATTCCTTGGAAATCTTCATCTTTTAATAACTCTCCCGGTCTTACATCAATAGGTTTCTCTCCTTTTAAAACTAGCTTTTGAAGATCCTTTGGAAATCCACCTTCTGGTTGTCCCATCATACCTTTAAAATAAGATACCACAGAATCTGGAAAAGCCATATTTTTAGCTTTATTATATACATTTTCAGGAGTGAGATCATTTTGAACCATAAATATAGCCATATCTCCAACCATCTTAGAAGATGGTGTAACCTTAATTATATCCCCAACCATTTCATTGACTCTCTTGTACATAAGCTTAACTTCTTTAAATCTATGACCTAATCCAAAGCTCTCTACTTGAGGTCTTAAATTAGAATACTGTCCTCCAGGTATTTCATATTTATATATTTCAGCACTTCCAGATTTTAAACCTGATTCAAACTTGCTATATATAGGTCTTATACCATCCCAATAATCTGAAAGCTTTTGAATATCATTCAAATCAATTCCAGTATCTCTATCTGTATTTTCTAAAGCTGCAACTATGGAATTTAATGCTGGTTGACTTGTTAGCCCTGACATACCATTGAAAGTAGTATCAACAATATCAACCCCAGCCTCTGCAGCCATTAGAACTGTAGCCACACCTGTTCCTGTTGTATCATGTGTATGAAGATGTATTGGTATTGATATTTCATTCTTCAATGCCTTTATCAATTTTCTAGCTGAATATGGTTTAAGTAGAGCAGACATATCTTTAATAGCAAGAATATGTGCTCCCATTTTCTCTATTTCTTTTGCCTTATTTACATAGTATTGTAATGAATACTTATCTCTATTAGTATCTAAAATATCTCCTGTATAACATAATGCTACTTCTGCTATTTTTCCGCAACTTAAAACCTCATCTAAAGAAACCTCTATACCTTTCAACCAATTTAAAGAGTCAAATATTCTAAATATATCTATACCACTTTTAGATGATTCCCTAATAAATTCCCTTATTACATTATCAGGATAATTCTTATAACCTACACAGTTAGCCCCTCTTATAAGCATTTGAAACATAACATTAGGAATTCTTTTTCTTAACTCATCTAACCTCTCCCATGGATCTTCCTTTAAAAATCTATATGCTGTATCAAATGTTGCTCCTCCCCACATTTCAAGAGAAAATAGGTCTTTCCCATAATCTGCTGTAGCTTTTGCTATACTTATCATATCTCTACTTCTAACTCTAGTTGCAACCAATGATTGCTGGGCATCTCTCATTGTAGTATCAGTTAATAAAAGCTTCTTTTGATCTTTTATCCACTTTATAACACCTTCAGCTCCCTGTTCATCAAGTATTTGTTTTGTCCCTATAAGAGTTTTTATATCTATTTTAGGTTGAGGAATTATAGGAAAATCATAATCCTTCTTTTCTCCCTTTGTTTCATTTACCACTTTCTCACCAATCATTCTAAGAACCCTTTGCTCTTCATTAGTTGTAGGTTCTATATTAAATAATTGAGGATTAGATGAAATAAAATTTGTGTCACACTCTCCATGTTGAAATATATCATTATTAAGAACATTAATAAGGAAATCTACATTTGTTTTTATTCCTGTTATGTTTAATTCTTTTATAGATCTAATAGACTTTCTTACTGCATCTTCAAAAGTTCTAGAAAATGATGTTATCTTCACTAACAAGCTATCATAATAAGGACTTACCACTGCCCCCTCAAATCCGTTACCACCATCAAGTCTTATACCAAATCCAGATCCTGTCCTATAAACATCCATCTTACCATTATCAGGAGAAAAGTTATTTGCAGGATCCTCTGTGGTTATTCTACATTGAATTGCATATCCTCTTGGCTTAATATCATCCTGACTCTTAATTCCAATTTCATCTGATGATAATTTAAATCCTTCTGCTATAAGTATTTGACTTTGTACTATATCAATACCAGTTGTTATTTCCGTTACGGTATGCTCTACTTGAATTCTTGGATTCATCTCTATAAAGTAGTGATTCCCATGTTTATCTACCAAGAATTCAATAGTTCCTGCACTTCTATAATTAACTACTTTAGCTATTTTAATTGCATCATTACATATCTCTTTTCTTTTTTCTACTGATAAAGATAAAGCGGGACTAAATTCTACAACCTTTTGATGTCTTCTTTGTATTGAACAATCCCTCTCATATAAATGTACTATATTGCCATAATCATCTCCTAGTATTTGTATTTCTATATGCTTAGGGCCCTCTATATACTTTTCAATAAATATATCATCTATACCAAAGGCCTTTTTAGCCTCACTTCTTGCACTAATATATGATGATATTAAATCCTCTTCCTTTTTAACTATCCTCATGCCTCTTCCGCCACCACCTGCAGCAGCTTTTAGTATTACTGGATATTCACACTTTCTAGCAAAACCCAAAGCCTCTTCTTCAGATGATATAGCTTTTTCTACCCCTGGAATCACTGGAACTCCTACACTTTTTGCTACCACCTTGGATTTTATCTTATCTCCTAGTTTATCCATCATTTCTGGCTTAGGTCCTATAAATCTAATACCTGCTTCTTCACACTTTCTTGCAAATTCAGGGTTTTCAGATAAAAAACCGTAACCTGGATGTATAGCATCTACATGCTTTTTTAATGCTAAGGAAATAATACCATCAATATCTAGGTAAGCCTCAACAGGTCCTTTATTTTTTCCGATTAAGTATGACTCATTTGCCTTAGTCCTAAATAATGAGCATTTATCCTCCTCTGAATATACAGCTACAGTTCTTATGCCTAATTCATGACATGCCCTAAAAATTCTTATTGCTATTTCCCCTCTGTTAGCCACTAAAACTTTTTTTATTATTCGCCCCAAGTTAACACAACTCCTTCTTTCTGACCTATATTACTATTTTATACAAATATGTAATATACTACAATGAGCTTTGTGCATAAAATAAAAAGAACTTTGAAATTTCAAAGTTCTTTTTATTTTATTAAAGTATTACTTTTACTTAATGCTTTTATAAATACCTCTACTATTTCCTTATCAAATTGAGTACCACTACACCTTCTTAACTCTTCCACTGCTTCCTTAAAACTCTTTCGTACATTATATGGTCTATTAGTTGTCATAGCATCAAAACTGTCAGCTATAGTAAGTATTCTTGCTAGATATGGAATTTCTTCTCCTTTTAAATTATTAGGATACCCTTTTCCATCATACCTTTCATGATGATATAAAATCAATGGTATAACATTTCTAAGTGCTTTAACTGGCTTTATTATCTTGATACCATTTTCAGGATGCTTTTTAAGCTGCATCCATTCATCATCTGAAAGTTTCATTTTCTTACAAAGTATATCTTCATCTATATTAATCTTCCCTATATCATGCATATAAGCACCATATATTAAAGTATCTCTATCACTTTTAGATAAATTCAATTCCTCCGCAATAGCCCTACAATATATAACTACTCTTTCAACATGTCCATATGTATATCTATCTTTAGCATTTATGATACTAATAAAAGTCTTTATTGATGTTACAAGCTCTATATCTTTCCCCTCAATATTTTTAGTTATTTCATCTAAAACTGAAGAATAGGATTCAACCCTATTCTTAGAAAAAAACTTTGCTCTGTACAATGCATCATCTGCACTTTTTATTAGTTCTAAATCATCCTTAGCTTTATCAGGATATACAGATACACCTATAGACACTGTTATTCTCCCATTCGGTTGATTCTCTTCTCCATAAAAATACGTAAGCTCAATTTCTTCACGCAATTTCTCTGCAACTTTTAAGCCTTCTTCTTCTGTTGTATTGGGTAATATAACAGCAAACTCTTCTCCCCCATACCTTGCTACTATATCACCTTCTCTTACCTTATCAGATATAAGCTTAGCTATACCTCTTAATATTTCATCTCCCTTTTGATGTCCATACAAATCATTATAATGCTTAAAATAATCAATATCTAAGAATATTAAAGATATCTTTTCTTCCTTACATTCACTTATCATTTTCTTTAAACTATCATAAAAAAATCTATGATTATACACTTCTGTTAAACCATCTTTATTTACTACCTCTTCTAGATGCTCTATATACTCCTGTTCTATCCTTACATATATCCCTAATATCCAAGCAGTTACAATAAAAATAGCTGATAAAATCAAATCTTTTTCAAAGTTGTTATTTACCTTATCGCTAAATCCAATAATTAAATCTATAACCAAGATTATAGCGGATGAAATTCCAGCTACACCTAGGCCTTTTTTCATACCATCTTGTATAGTTGCGGATATAATCAGGAATAAATACAAGAACTTATATTCGCTCTCATATCCTCCAAAAAATATAATTATAGCTGAAAATAAAATTATATATATCTCCATTTCATATTTCTTTAATATATTTATGTACCACTTATTAGAATTTGTAGAGATTGAACTAATCCATATTACATAAATAATAAGCAAAAATAGTAATGGTAAAATAACTATATTTAAGCTAAATACTTCATATGGATTTTCTTGCGAAATTGTATTTCTATCATATAAATACTTACATAATATAATTCCTAAAGATAATAATGATATTATCTTTATCATATCTATTATGTTTCTTAATTGAGTTTCTTTTGTATTTTTAACTTTATTCATCTTCTCATACCTCTAAACTTGTAATGAGACCTATTAAGGTCTCATTACGCTTAGTCTTGCTATTTGTCTCTTAAGCATTCTGGTTCTTCTGGTTGATAGAAATACCATGTACAAGCAGAAGTAGCAACTATTGAAGCTATGAAAGTTGATATTGCTGCTAAAGACATTAAAATTTTCTTTTTCATTTTATCACCTGCCTTTAATTTTATTTCCAATAGCTAATTCTTACCAAATAAATAATGAGCACTTTTAGTTAGCGAGAATACCTGCCAAATTATAGAAAAACACATACACAAACTGTATACTATGTATTTCTCTTCCCCACTTAAGTGGAATAATATAGTATTTAAAGTGATAATTATTAAATAGATAGTTAATATCACTATTGAAGCTTTTTTTAATTTCATTCTCTTTTCTTCTTTTTTTATAGGCTTGGCCAAACTGTCTATTGGTGCATATTTAAATATAATTATGTAAGACCAAATAAATATACATATTTCTATAAGTATCATAAGGCTTATAGAAATATCTATTTTTTTACTTATTAGCCCTATTCCTACACACATTACTGTTCCTATTGCTGTACACTTTCCAGGTGAATCTGCATGTACCCCGCCAGAGCTTTTCCTTAATAAACTTCCAGTAAAGGAAGCTATAAGTGCTTCTATTAGCACTCCAAAGATTAATCCGAACACTATCACTAACCCTATTGACATAAATATCTGGATTAATGAAAAAATCCCGTAATTAACTACAGCTTCTTTATCTTTCTCCAAGTCTAATTCTTTTGAAATAAAACTAGATAACCTCTTGCATAATTTCTCTACGCCAAGCATTTATATTCCCTCTTTTTCATATATAAATTATACAAATATATACATATAGCAAAAATTAACAAAGACGGTAATCCACATATAGTCTTTATTTTAATATTCTCAAACATAATGGTAATATCATTTTTAAAGATAATATTAAGTAAACCTACATTCAAAAATTCTGATCCAAATAATATTATAGTTGATAAAATTGATGCTTTTACAGTTTTAATAGGATCAATTTTGCAAACTCTTATTACTACAACACTTTGAAAAATTATATTTAAAATAGTATGTACCCCATAACCAATAGGAAGGTTTCTTATTAAAAATACACCTACATTGGATACTAAAATTGCTATTATAAAATCTCTTTTATGTATTTTTGTTCTTGAAAAAATATACGCTGCTAGAATAAATAGTACTAACTCTGGAATTCCTCTAAAAACGAATTCAAATAAAGTTATTCTCAACATTATATATTCACCTCCAGATACTTATCATTAGATTTTTTTATGGAATAAAAAATTACCAAGAAAACGAATACTCTTATAAATACATCTCCTACACTTAAGATGCTATATCCTAAGTCTATATAGTCAGTTAAAATTTTAAATTTAGAAGCACTACTACCTAAAACATGGATATCCTTTACAACATTAAAACTTTCTGGCTTTACATATCCAGTTATATATGAGATAGAAGGAAATACCGGCATGAACCCACCATTTGCTTTAATTGCTAAATCATTCAAAATTCCCCCACCAAATACGCAAGCAACTCCTATCAATGCTATATTGTATATCTCATATTTAAATACTAAAAATAAATATGATGTAAGATATATAGTTTTTAAAAAGGATACTATTCTTAACATTTGATAGTTCTCATTAAAAATCATAACTTGTCCAATTATACTTATAATTTCTAAAACAACTATGGGATATATATGCCATGTTTTAAAAATAGGTTTTATATCAAGCTTTTTAATTTTTGCAAACAAAAAAGCTAGCAATATAGTTTCTAACATGCTTCTCCTACTTTCTAATGTACATCTAACTTAATTTTCTATTTTACCACTTTCATTTTATCACTTTATGTTTTTTTTTTCTACAATTGTATCTATAAAATTCTTAATACCTTGGAATATATACTATTTATAATTTTCTAGACGTTAAAAAAAGACAACTATATTACATATAATTGTCTTTTTAGAAAAACTAAATCTATAATTCTTTTCTAATAAACGTATTTTTTTCCACCTTAAATGGAACCTTTACCTTACATATCATTCCTGGATGTGGACATCCTTCTACTTTTTCTCCATCTTCATTATATAATTCACTTACAATAAATTCTTTTCCCATTTCTGTAGGAGATAAAACTTCAACCTTATCACCCTGTACGAATTTATTTCTTTGTCTACATGTAGCTATTCCTGTTTCTTCATCATAATCTAAAACAATTGCTACCACATCATAATCTCTAACATGGAAATTTGTATTATATATTAATCCTTCACTCTTTGGTTCATTAAAAAAGAATCCTGTATAATATTCCCTATGGCTTACTTTATATAATTCTTCTTTAATTTCTTTTGGAAGCTTATATTCTTCTGGATTTTCATAATATAAATCTATGGCTTTCCTATATGCATTTACAACTAAAGCTACATAATATTCACTTTTATTTCTTCCTTCTATTTTAAGAGATGAAATTCCAGCATTCATTAATTCAGGTATATGATCTATCATACACAAATCCTTTGAGTTCATTATATATGTTCCCTTAGAATCTTCTTCTATAGGGAAGTACTCATTTGGTCTCTTTTCTTCTACTAATGAATATTTCCATCTACAAGATTGTGCACAAGATCCCCTATTAGAATCTCTTCCAGTCATATAGCTTGAAAGTAGACATCTTCCAGAATAAGATATACACATAGCTCCATGAACAAACACTTCTAATTCTAATTTCTCAGATATATTTCCTCTTATATTCTCTATTTCCTCTAAGGAACACTCTCTTGCTAGTACAACACGTTCTGCTCCAAGTGTTTCCCACATGTTACAAGCTTCATAATTTATCGTATTAGCTTGTGTACTTATGTGTATAGGAAGATTTGTATGCTTTTTTACTACTGATAAAACACCTAAATCAGATACTAAAACTGCATCAATTCCTATTTCTTCAAGAGTTTTTAAATAAGGAATCATCTCTTTTATCTCTTCATTTCTAGGCATTACATTAATTGTACAATACATCTTTTTCCCTAATTCACGAGCTATTTTAACTCCTTCTCTCATATCATCAAAAGAAAAATTTTGTGCTGCTGCTCTTAAAGAAAACGCCCTACCTCCAAAGTAAACTGCATCTGCTCCATATTGAAATGCTATCTTTAACTTTTCTAAATTGCCTGCTGGTGCAAGTAGTTCAGGTTTTTTATATTTCATAATCATGTTTACCACCTTACATCTAATATCACTATATATGACCTTATCAAAATTATTATTTTTTATCAATATAAAATAATAATTATACTAGTATTTTTTTCTTTATATGCTGAATAGTTTTTTCCTCTCCATTTTCAGCTAACATTTTCAACAAATTTTCTAATAATCTTCTACTTTCAGGGTGAATTAAATAATTATCTTTTCTTTCTTCATAATATTCTAATGAACTACTGTCCTCATATTTTTCCTTCAAGTAATTTTTAGATGCACACATTCTATCCACAAACATTTCCACTACATACTTTGTTGGCATCTTCATTCCCATTAATCCATCTTCTTCCCTTATTCCATAGTCTATCCAATATTCAAAATGATGTTTATTTCTACCTTTATGATGAAGCCATGCTGGTGAACACCCTTCTTTTAGTTTTTGAATACCATTAGGACTTACATATCCCTTATAGTACTTTATTCCTGCTGAAAACTCTATCCAAGAATACTTTGATAAATCATGTAATAGCCCTTGTTTATACAAACCTAGTTTAAAGCAATATTTCATTACTAATAACTTATGTGCTGTTATTGTTTTAAAATGATTTATAAAATTCATCTCCGTCCCCCCTAACAATAAAAATATATCACTATTAAATAAAAAAGTGGAGTGAATATTTATTTTGGTTGTTCCATTACAAAGCTCTAAGTCATATAAAAAAAGAAAACTCTTAACAAGGTAAGAGCTTTCTAAAAAAATTATTCAAAATAGCATACTATTGGATCTCCAACCTTTATACTATTATATATTTTACTTGCTACATTATAGGGTAAGTTTATACACCCATGAGATCCATTATTTTTATATATACTTCCTCCAAAACTATTTCTCCAGGTCGCATCATGAAGACCTATACCACCATTGAATGGCATCCAGTATGCTACTGGTGATGCATAACCAGGACCTCTTAAAATTCTATCTCTTTCTTTAGATTTTAGCGTGTACACACCTTGTGGAGTTGCACATCCACTGCTCACATTACCTGTTACAATATCCCCTTCAGCAACTAGATCTCCATCTTTATAACACCATATATACTGTTTTGTTAAATTAACCTCTACATAGGTATTTCCAATATCGGAGCTTGTTCCATTTACTGTACTTTGGGTGATACTATATTCCTTTGTAACAGTCTGTCCATTCTTTATTGCAGAAACCACCTCGTCTACATATCCAGTATTATTAATTTTTCTACCATAATCGCCTCCAGAAACATTAACTATATTTCCTAAAGATGCCTTAAAACTTCTAGTTTTACCTACTGTATTATAACTAGAAGTTAAATTGTTTATATAGGATGTTATTTTAGTCTTGTCTAATCCAACATTATAACTTTCATCTAATGTTAGCCACTGACTTATTGTGTTTCCATCTATATATTGGCTTTTATCTAGAATCTTCAATGTTATCTTTGAAGATACATACTTATCCATTATAGCTTTAGCATCTATTACCTCTTTAGAATTGGAATTGTAATTAGGCTTTGTATAGCAACCTGCTTTCTCTAAATCTATTTCTTTTTTGTGATTATTTAGAGCATCACTTATACTTTTTACAAGGATTTCTTTATTTATATATTTACCGTTGTCCTCTGGAATAATATCATACTTATAATTACTATATACTAAATTAGGATTTTTAGGTTTTATCATATTTTCTTCCTTAAAGCATTTTAATTCATTTATCTTTTTTTCTAATAATTCTTCATCATATTTCAATAATTTTTCTACTTTATATTCTTCTTTAGAAAACAAAGAGCTTATCCACCCTAATGGATTTTGCTTATCTTTTATATCTTCAATTTTTTCTTCATTTATATCAAAATATAGCCCAATATCTTTCCCACTTATTGTTTCCTCAATTCCTCCTCTTTCTTTAATTGTTAAATAATAATTTTCACCATCTAATGAAAGGTCCCCTTTTACTTCATTTACAGTTTTTCCAGATATACTAATACTATTAATAGAAGCTCCAAAATAAAATCTATCTTTAAAATAGATTGCAAAAGCTAAATATAATATTACAGCAGTACCTAGTATTGTAAAAATCACCAACTTCCTTTTATTTTGCCTCTTTTTCTTACCATGCCCCTCCATGTACAAGACTCCTTAAATTGTTATATAAATATCATATAAAAACATTTATTTTATGCTACTTTATACTATGTTTTATTAGTAGATTTTAAAACATTTTTGCTTATTTTTTCATATTAAACTAAGTACATATTGGTATAATTCTTTGGATAACCTATACCTATATAAATTAATAAGGTGGTTATGCGTATGAAAAAGATATTAGTAGGTATTCTAAGCTTTTTATTAATATTTTCTAATATATATATAATTCCTAAAGCTAATGAAACTAATAATTATGAACGAACTATGAAACAAGATATATTAACTCTTATGATTGCATATCCAGAGTCAGTGCAAGGCGTTGTTAAAGAAAATGATAAGGTATATTGTGTTATGACCTCTGGGAAGAAAATCTTATATGATGATAAAAAAGAAAAAACACATGATGAAAAGTTAGCAAATGCTGATTTACAAGATACCTTAGAACAAATCTATCCATTAAACATAATAGAGAATATTATGGAGAAAAATTTTGAACCTGGAAGAATAAGAAATTATGAATTATTGAATGAGGTATATGGCTCTTCAAAAATTGCTATAGAAAAAAACTTAAAACCCTTAAAATATGGGTATACCAACTATCAATTTAATTCTAAAAACAATGCAAATATTTCTTTAGAAAAGGCTTTGAAAGAAGTTATTCCATTAGCACAGAGTAGAAATGATATTGGAGCAATATTATATCCTGCTAGTGGTACTTATAATTATAGAATAATATCTGGAACTGGTAGATTAAGTGCTCACTCTTACGGAATAGCAATAGATTTAAAAAGTGATCCTAGGGATTATTGGAAGTGGACCTCACCTGAAAAAGGTAGATCCAGATTATTAGAGTATCCAAGGGAGCTTATTGAGGCATTTGAAAATAATAATTTTGTGTGGGGCGGTAAATGGGGCCACTTTGACATCTTACATTTTGAATATAGACCTGAAATAATAATAAAAGCTAAATATTTTAGTAATAGTGATTTAGATAAACCCTGGTTTCATGGTGTTCCTTCTAATGATGAACATATAAAAAAATGTATTGAACTAATAGATAATACACTTAAAGAGGGGGAATATTCATGAAGCACTTTGTAACAAAACTTATTATTTTTATATTACTATGCTCAACAATAATCACATACTTTCCCAAAACTATTAGTGCAGATACAGAGTCAATTAAAGATGAAATGAAAAAATATGTAGAAAATATATTTTTAATAAAAAGTAAATCTATATTAACTGAAGATTTAGATTCTATTCATTCTCTTTATGATACCAGTACTAGAAATGGACAATGGGCATATGAATACGAAGAAAGAAAAGTAAAATATATTAATAATTGGGCCCAAAAACAAGGCATAAAATTAACAAGTATTATACCTAAAATAGTATTTAGAAAAACAAATGTTGGAGAAAAGGTGTGTTCCTTCTATATACTATGTAATACTGAATATAATTATATATATCCTGATGAACCCCTTAAGGTAAATAGATGTAAAATTGGAACATATCATTCCTTCCAGCTTACTAAAAAGGATGGTGAATGGATAATTACAAAGGAATGGTATACAGACCCCTTTGCTGATTCACTACAATTAGAAAATATAAAAGTTGATTCAATCAAGGAATATATAAAATCTCAGCCGGCTAGAGACTTTTCTAATTTAGATAAGAGAAGAATATCAGCCATAGAATATGCAAAGAAGTACTGTGGTGCTGCTTCTACAGAAGATACAAAATTTAAATATAATAAAGATTATAGAGACTTTAATCCCGAAGGCGGAGACTGTGCTAACTTTGCTTCCCAAATACTTCATGAGGGTGGAAAGTTTAAGAAAAACGCCTCCTGGAATTATGATAAAGGAAGTCCTAGTGCCTCTTGGGTCAATGCAGATAAATTTACCTCTTATTGGCTTTACAGCGGAAGAGCTTCTCTAATTGCTAAAGGAAACTACGAAAAAGTCTACAAAGATTCTTATAAACTTCTTCCTGGTGACTTTGTAGCCTATGAAAAAAAAGGAGATATTACACATATTTCTGTTGTAAGTGGCGCAGATTCTAAAGGATATACTTTAGTAACATGTCACAATACAGATAGATGTGACGTTCCTTGGGACTTAGGTTGGAGTGATAAAAAAATGAAATTCTGGCTAATTAGAGTACATTTTTAAAATGAGCTGTATCAGTTTTTGATACAGCTCATTTTTTAACTTATTCTTCTTACACTTGTCTTCTTGCAGGCTATCTTCTTATATCCAACTAAGGATATAATTCCAAAAAATACTGTTATAGATATATACTGTACTAAAACCTTTAGCACAAACATTATGCTGATAAAACCAGCTAAGTTACTTGCCAAGAAAACTAATGTTATTTGAATCAATACAAGGATATTTACTATAAAATAGTACGCTATTACTTCAGTTAATATTATTTTACTTATTTCTTTATATGAATATCCTAAAAGTCTTAATTGTTCAAAATTTTCTTTTCTTCTATAAGCTTCAATAAAGAACTTATACATTATTGTAAAATTTAATATTACAACAACAAATATAAAACTCGCTAAAGCAAAGATATTTATTACACTATATTCTTGATACTGACCTATGACTACAATTGTAACTACTGCAGTTATTATATACATTAATACTAAGGATGTAGACCTTTTTATTGATGTATATAAGTTACTTATAATAATTAACTTTATCTTATCAGTTATAAAATTTTTATTTTTATAATCAGCTAAAGCGTTTGGAATTACATATCTTACTACTCCTTGAATACCAAAAATAGATGTTACTATAGCTGCTAACATTACAAATGCTATATCTTTCCTTGATACAGGCAATAAAAGTGAAATCAAAGGAATAGAATAAAAGATTATATATATATACATCTTCATTTTTGACCTTTTAACGTTAGGAATAAAGCTACTTTTCTTTTTTATTATTAATTCCTTAATTTTCTTTTTGTATATTTGTCCTGAATTTATTAGAAATACCACTAAACATTCTACAATTGTCATTATTATAGTTATTGCTAAAGATTGTGTACATACATAGGATGTTGGATTTTCTATATTAATCATTTGAAAAACTTTTCTCATAATAATTGGATTAATAATATATCCTAGAATACACCCAAGTAAAATAGCAACTAAACTCATTATAAGATTTCTCACTGAAATTATTATAAATATCTCAAATGTAGATTTTCCTGATAGTGTTATAACTCCATATTCTTTATACTTATCTTCTAAGTAATATGAGTTTGCAAATATCATAAATAGTATTAATACACTTAAAACTACAACTCCTAATATCGATAAAATTGTATATTCATATGATCTTTGCGGAACAATCTCTTCATTATATATTATATTGAAGCTTACAAATATTATGGCTATAGACATAGTCATTGTTATCATATAAAAATAGTTTTCTTTTAAATCATTTTTTATTGTTAAAAAGATATACTTAAATACGCCCATAAGCTCCCCCTATAACATATCTATTAAATTTTGAGAATCTTTTGAAGTAATATCGACAATCTTATAGAAATATTCTTTTTGACTTTCTTCTCCTCTATTTAAAACCGCTTCCACTTTACCATCTCTAATGAAAATCAATTTTTTCGAGTAGCTTGCAATAATATTATCATGGGTAACCATAATAATGGTTATTCCTTCATCATTTAATTCTTTTAACATTTTCAATAACTCATGAGAATTTTTAGTATCTAAACTACCTGTTGGCTCATCAGCTATTATTATTCTAGGATTACTAACTAAAGCTCTTGCACATGCAATTCTTTGACTTTGTCCACCTGAACACTGTGCTGGATATTTATTTAACAACTGGGTTATTCCTAATTTACTTGAAATTTCATTAACTCGTTCTATAATTTCTTTTTTGGGCTTTGAAGCTAAAATTAATGGAATAGCTATATTTTCTTTTACAGTTAAATTATCTAAAAGATTAAAATCCTGAAAAATAAATCCTAGATTCTCATATCTAAATTTACTTAATTCCCTTTCCTTCATGGATTGCAAATTTTTTCCCTTAAAGAATATTTTCCCTCTTGATACTTCATCTATAGTAGAAATAACATTTATAAGTGTAGATTTTCCTGATCCAGATGGTCCCATAATACATGTAAAATCGCCTTCTTTCACAGTAATATCAATACCATTTAAAGCAATACATTCTTCTTTTCCTTCTCCGTATATCTTGTATAAGTTCTTACCAACTAACAAATTTTCTACTAATTCTTCACCCTCTTCTATCGTTACATCCTCATCAAATATTTTTATATCCATCTTATTTTCTATAAACTTAAATTCTTCAATACTTAATGACAACTTTAAAGTTATAAAGGACATTGGAGTAAAAACACCTGTTTTTTTCACCTTACATGGTAACCTATTAATATTAATAATCACTTTTTCATTATCTTTATAATAGGTAAATCTTTTTATATCTTTACCTTGCTTAAAATAAAATAATAATTCATCTTCTTCATTAGTAAATATTACGCTTCCTTTATTAGTCAACAGGATGCATATATTATTATATTCCCTTTTGTCATCATCGTTAGTTAAATGATTCATAAGTGAATTTACAATTATAGAGCTTATCACTTTATAAATTACCTTTTCTTCTTTCTCTAATACACTTTTAATTTCATTTGACATATTAATCACCTCACCATATTCCATATTATTATTGTACTTCCTTTTTATGGGTAATACAATCTATTTTTATATTTATCGAAATAAATTTTTCACTGTATTCTATGCTAATAAATAAAAAAGATGATTAGTTTTTTACTAATCATCCATCTCAAAAAGTTTTACCTTTATTCTATTTACTATATCTTCAAACTCACTATTTAATAGCTCAAATCTTATATCTGCATAGGTTGGAATACCACCAATTCCATTTTCACCTACAACCTTCAATTTTTCACCAGTACAAATTGTCTTGTTATCCTTCTTCAAACATTTTATCTTTTTATTATCAACAATATCATATCCATTTACTTTCTCGTATATATCTATTCCAAATATTTTCTCATATGATTTGAAATCTATAACATTATCATTTTTATCAAAATAAGTATATGCATAAATATAATCTAATTTCCCAAACACCTTATTTTTCAAAACTAAATGGATCAATATCCTACCCTTATCTGTGAAAACAAGTTCTGAGTTTAATATATTGCTAGTATCATTAATATTCTTTATATCGACACTCACTTGTTCCTTTATATAAAATACTGCTTCTTCACTTTTAAAAATATACTTAGATAATAAGCTAGGTATAGAAAATTCTCTTACCTTTTCTCTAGCAGTATTAGTTAGAAAAAATATTCCTTCCCTACTATATAGATAAGAATTTTGAATTAATTCCTCTCTTAGCTTTTCTATATCCATGGTATATTTATATAAAATGTAATTTAAGGCTCCTATAGTATATGATTCTTCTGCATTCAAACCTCGTACTATATATTCTAATATAATCTTTTTCTTTTCCTTCTGAACTGGAATAGAAGTTAACCTTTCATTTTTAAAATAGGTTTTTAAAACTTCATTCCTATATTTTATTTCTCTTTCTTTTTGTTCGTCTAAATCACTATTAGTACTACTAATTAAATCTATTACTTTACTTTCTAACAACTCTGTATTTAATGAAAATACTACATAATACTGTTCTTTATTTGATTTAACTATGCCACACTCTTCAAGTTTCTTAAGATGAAAAGACACTGTAGACTGAGCTAACTCTAACCTTTGAGATAATAACTCCACATACATAGGTCCCTCAATCCTTAATGTATTTACTATTCTTAATCTAGACTTATCACCTAATGCTTTAAATAATTGAACACTATCCATCTCACACCATTCCAATTTATTCCTTACTTATACATTATCTTGTCTATATTCAGAAGGGCTTTTCCCAACATACTTTTTAAATTTCTTTGAAAAATGCTTTTCATTAGAATATCCAACTAATAAACTTACTTCATAAACTTTTATATTACTGTCTAATAAATAATTTTTAGCCTTATCGATTCTAACTTTATGTATGAAGTCTAAGAAGTTAACCCCAGTTTCCTGCTTAAATAACTTACTTAAATAAACTGGTGTTATAAATATTTCATCTGCTACCTTAGCTAAAGATAATTCAGTATCACTATAGTTTTTATCTATATATAAAATTACTGACTTAATCAGTTCATTATCAGTATGGAAACTTGTCTGCCTTTTAATTTCTTTTAAAAATCCATTAACTTCACACTTTATTTTATCTATAGTATTACACTTCAATATTCTCTCATATACTATTATCTTATTATAGTATTTTGACTTTATACTACTATTACCAAGGCACTTCTTGCATATAGTTCCTAATAATCTATTTGTAGCCTCTTGTATATGAATTTTACTTAAAGCTCCATTATTTATAAGAGAGGAATAAAATCTATCTACATTCTTATAAATTCCTTCCTCATCATTAGCTTTAAATGAATCTATTATGTCCTTAGTTTCATCTACAGGATAAAAATCTAATTCAGCCAAATAAGTTCTTACGTTTTTTGTACTTATTACTTGTCCATCTCCATAAATCATTTTAAATTCCAAAACTGATTTTGCTGATTTATATGATTTGGATAATTCGCTTAATGAATTGAATATTTTTCCTACAGCCATAGTTACAGAAGTATCAAAGTATATCTTAATCTTATCTTTTATTAATTTACAATCATTTAGTATTTCATCATAGGTTATCCCCTCTTCAACACACACAACTAACAAAAGAACATTCTTATCTTTTACTACTTCATAATGCTTATAGCTTGAAAACTGTCTATATATATAATCCTTTAAGGTATCTAACGTCTCATTTAGTTTATTTGCTTCAAACTCATCATCAATATCTATAATTGTAGTTACTATTGGGGACTTTATAATATTAATGGTATATAATTTTATAATCTCCATTATTCCATTGAAATCATCAATGTTTCCATGAAGCATTTCTCTTAAAATACTTTCTTTAACTATAGGTATATTCTTTCTAAATACACTTATATTATCTTCATTATTTTTATCCTCTAAGTCTTTTTTCACTATTAATACTTCTTTAATAATATTAAGACTATTACATGGATTAAATAAAAAATATAATTTCTTACCACTATATCTTTCATTTATAACCTGGATATTATCATAGGAGCTTACAATAATAAATTCTGCATTTATTGAACTATTTCCTGTTTCATTTAATACATCTAAAATTTCTTCATAAGAATTATTATTCAATATAATAATGTCAGGATTATGAAATTTTATAGCTTTATATGCATCTTTAGTTACTACTTTATCACATACACTTAGATCATACTTTTTCCACTCTAAATGTATATAGTTATCCTCTTGTCTTTTAAAGCCTTCATCTACTATAAGTACTTTATACATTTTTATCCCCTCTATCTTAAGTACAAACCATCAATTACAAAATATTGATTTTAATTCTTATTATACCTTACTTTTGAGTAATATCATATATACTTCATTAAAAATGAATACCTTTTTGTATAATTTTGAGTACTTTAACAAATGATGTATCCATTATATAATTTAAATATAGTTAAGAGTTGATTGTTTATTATAAATACCCTATTATATTATCAACTCTACATACTTAATATTTGTGCCGAAATATTTTATAACTTAATATAGTTTTATATGCGGTTATAAGTACCCCCAAAAATAGGTAGGCTCCCCATTATTCCTACCTATTTTTTTGTTTTCTAAAATTAAAAAATCATATTGTAATATCGATTCATATCTCTCTCTAATTTTAATAAATCTAAATTTCTACCAACTCTTATATATTCTTTACCATCTATAAATAATAAGAATACAGGTACAGAAAATATCCCATATGATGTAGCTATATCTAAATGTTCTTCTCCATTTATTTCACAAGCTTTTATATTAGGATACTTTTTTAATATATGTTCTATTTTAACTTTTATTACTTTGCAAGCTCCACATGAATTTCCAGAAAAATAAATAGCCACCATTCTATTAGAATCAATTAATTTCTTAATCTCATCTGCTGAATTAAATATATACAACTCAAACACCTCTATTTAATTTTAATTTTATCTTTAAGTTTTATTATTGCCTCATCCATTCTTTTTATTTGTGTCTCTTCTTTCTTTGCAGATGTTATCCACTGAATGTATTTTCTCTTATTAGAGTAAGATAAACTCTCATAAAATTCTTTTGCCTCCATATTATTATCTAATAAATTAGCAAACTCCTTAGGAAGTTCTACCACTCTCTCTTCTTTATCCTTCTTAATTTCTACTTCTATTATATCACCATAAGTTCTTTCTATTTTATTTCTTATTTCTTTGGTTATACCAATGATATAGCACGGTAATCCCATCTTCACTATTGATCCACTATATTCTTCACCATTAAATTTTGCTTTAACCTTTACTCTTTTAGCCCCAAACTCTTTTTCTACATCTATTGGAACCTCTATATATGTTGCATCTTTTCCTTCATGTTTTTTTATTTCAACATTAAACTTATATATTTTCATAATTTTCTCCTTACTTTTTAACAATGATATTATATCACCTAAATTTCTTTATTATCATAAGTTATTTATATATCGATTTTTAAGGAGTATTAATATTGGACAATTTAACTTTGTCTATAAATTCAATTTTCAAATCTTATAATCCTACTAAACCTAATGCTTTTGCTAATTTAGAAGGAGGAGTTTTAGCTCCAAATATACGGGGTAAGATTTTCTTATTTCAAGTAGAAAATGGAGTCTATATTCAAGCTTATATTACAGGTATACCTATGAAAAATTCTGAAGGAAAAGAAGTAAGATTTCACGGATTTCACATTCATGAAAAAGGTGATTGTTGCCTTGGTGCAACTGATAATCCTTTCCCTTGCACAGGTGGCCATGATAACCCAACTAACTCTCCTCACCCTTTCCATGCAGGAGACCTTCCCCCTATATTATCATCTAATGGAATCGGTATATTATCTGTTTATACAAGTTATTTTTCAGTTAATGATGTTCTTGGAAAATCTTTTATATTACATGAAAATCCAGATGACCTAAAAAGTCAACCTGCAGGTAATTCTGGTAAAAAGTTAGCCTGTGGAATAATAAGACCCTATAAATAAGGGATATGCCATTTAGGCATATACTCTATTTTATCTTCACTCTAATGAACTTTTTCTTCCCTATTTTAATTACATCATTATCACTTAACTTAAAATCTATATCATTTAATTTCTCTTGATTTACTCTTACTCCACCTTGTGCAATAAGTCGTTTAAATTCACTCTTGCTAGATATAATATTATTCTGCACTAATATAGGAATCAAATCCATTAATATATTACTTTCTGATTCTATCTCAGGTATATTATCTGGTATATCCTTTTTTCTAAATGCTAAGTCATAAAACTCAATAGCCTCTTTAACCTCTAATTCTGAATGATATAGGGCTGTTATTATCTTAGATAATTCAAATTTTATATCTCTTGGATTTTTACCTCTATCTAAATCTTTTTTTATTCTATCTATTTCATCTGGATGAACATCAGTTGCTAGTTCAAAATACTTTATAATTAAACTATCTGGAATTTCCATAACTTTTTTAAACATTATATTAGCAGGTTCATTCACTCCAATGTAATTTCCCAGACTTTTACTCATTTTTTCAACTCCATCTAATCCTTCTAATATAGGCATAAACATAGCAATCTGAGATTCTTGCCCCATATATTTTTGTAATGTTCTTCCCATTAAAATATTAAATGTTTGGTCAGTTCCTCCTAACTCTATATCAGCTTTTAATTCTACTGAATCATATGCTTGCATTAAAGGGTAAAAGAATTCATGAACACCTATTGGAATATTATTTTTGTATCTATTTTGAAAATCATCTCTCTCTAACATACGTGCAACTGTTATTGTAGATGCTAGTTCAATAACCTTATCAAAAGTTATTTTGCCTAACCATTCACTATTAAATCTTACTTCGGTTTTATCTACATCTAAAATCTTAAAAATCTGTTCCTTATAAGTTTGTGCATTTCTTTGAACTTCCTCTTCTGATAAAGCTTTTCTTCCCTTAGCTTTTCCTGTTGGATCTCCAATCTTTCCAGTAAAGTCACCAATTACAATTACAGCATTATGCCCTAAATCTTGCATTTGTTTTATCTTTCTAAGAACAACAGCATGACCTAAGTGTATATCTGGTGCACTAGGATCCAATCCTAATTTTATAGTTAACGATTCATTATTCCTGCTAGCTCTCTCTAATTTATTCATAAGCTCTTCCTCATTAACTATCTTGTCTACCCCCTTCTTTATAATCTTCATTTGCTCCTCGACTGTTTTAACCATTTTAAACTCTCCTTATATTAAAATTTTAATATAAGCAAAATCTATAAGACTTTGAAATGCTCTTTAAAGATAACTTTCAAATTAAGATAATAAATTAAAAGAAAATAAAAAAACTCCCATCCTTTATATCAAAAGGACGAGAGATTAAATCTTCGTGTTACCACCTTAAGTTTATAGACAACTTACATTGCCTACCTCTTCAAGTACTCCATATAATTGGTAATACTCTAGCACTATAACGTGTGCAGGGATCCGTCAACAGCCTACTAGATTAAATATCATTCGGTGTGAAGCTCAAAGATGTATTCATAATTAGTTTTTCTTGCACCTCTCATCATCCGGTTACTTTCTGTTAGAGTTCCTAATTACTACTTCTTCTTATCTTAGCTTTTCATATCTTATACTCCGAAATACATATAAAATGTAAATCTTCGTTATGCAAATATTAAATTATAAATATTGTATTCCTCACTGCTCTTTTTGTCAACTACTAGAACAATACATTATACACCCCAATTATTGATATCTTTTAAAATTAGTGCTATAGTTTTTTTTAAAGTTAGGTGGTGATATTACATTATGAATATGCTTGAAAAAGTGTTGTCATTTTTTTATTTGACAGATTTATATAAATTAGTTTTGATATTTATGATTGGCTCCTTTATAGGATATATTGTTGAGATGTTATATTGTTATCTTAAGAATGGTCGTTTTGAAAGTAGAAAAGGAGTTATATATGGTCCCTTTAGCCCTGTTTATGGATTTGGTGCAATTGTTTTACAATACTTTTATATAGACTAGAACATTTTAACGCTTTTATCATTTTTGTAGTAAGTGCTGTTGTAGGGGCTATATTTGAATACATTTGCTCCTTTGTACAAGAAAAAACTATAGGAACAATTTCTTGGCAGTATAATAAAACTCCTTTAAACTTAGGTGGTAGAACAAGTGGTTTATATGCTTTATATTGGGGAGTACTTGGATTAATTTTTTTAAGACATACTCTTCCATACATAGAAATAAAAATAGATGAAATTCCAACTGAACTTGCTATATTAATAGCATTTACTTTTGGAATATTTATAACTATTGATTTAATAATATCTGCTCTTGCAGTCAGAAGACAAAGTAGTCGTGCACATGGTAAAAAAACTAGGAATCATATTGATATCTTTTTGGACAAGCATTACCCTGATGAACGTTTAAAAAAGATATATCCTAATATGATTGTTATAAAAAAGAAGTAGAAGGTTATGGTAATTACCATAACCTTCTACTTTAATTAATTCTATTTTGAGTTTCAGCGTCAAAGAAATGAAGAGCTTCTGAATCTAATCCAAATACGTGCTTTTCTCCAACTTCATATTTATAATGTCCTGGTACTGTTATCACTAGATCTTTTCCACTATTAAGTTTTACAAATAAAGTTTTTTCTTTACCAAGGACTTCAATAACATCTATTATACCTTCAAACTGCTCCTCACATTCTCCACTTAAGAATCTTTCAGAACGAATTCCAAGGAATACCTCTTTTCCTTCATAAGCTTTTAAAGCTTTTCCATCTGCTTCATTTGGTGTAATTTTTATTATATTGTCTTCAGAAACAAACTGTCCTTTTACCACTTTTCCTTTTACCATATTAATAGTAGGTGATCCTATAAATCTTGCAACAAACATATTTTGAGGCTTTTCATAGAATTCAGTTGGCTTACCTACTTGTTGTATTTTACCATCATTCATAAGAACAATTTTTGTTGCCATTGTCATAGCTTCTACTTGGTCATGAGTAACGTAAATAGTTGTCGTTTCCATTTGCTTATGAATTCTAACAAGCTCTACTCTCATATGCTCTCTTAGCTTTGCATCTAGGTTAGAAAGTGGTTCATCCATTAAGAATACCTTTGGCTTTCTAACAATAGCTCTACCTAAGGCAACACGTTGTCTTTGTCCTCCTGATATATCAGATGGTTTGCAATGTAAATATTCTTCGATTTGTAGTAATCTTGCTGCTTCTGTTACACGATCATTTATAATATTTTTTCTTTCTTTTCTCATACTTAAAGAAAATGCCATATTATCATAAACAGTCATATGTGGATAAAGGGCGTAACTTTGGAATACCATCGCAATATCCCTATCCTTTGAAGCTACCTTATTTACTCTTTTATCATCAAATACTAAATCTCCCTCTGTAACAGAGTTTAATCCAGCTATCATACGTAGTAATGTAGTTTTACCACAACCTGAAGGCCCAAGTATTACACAAAAATCTTTATCTTCAATCTCTAAATTTATATTTCTTAATGTAAAATCTTCCCTACTTTCATACTTTTTACCTATATTGTTTAATGTTACCTTCATCGTTCACCTCTCCTATCCTTTTGTTGCACCATTTGAAAGACCTGCTACCAATTGTTTTTGAAGTACTAAGAATAATATTACAATTGGAATTGCTGTAAGTAATCCTCCAGCTGCAAATGCTGGTTCATTCATATTTCTAATATCATTAACTAGAGTGAATAACCCTGCTGCTAATGTATAATCTGCTGGTGTTGTTAATAATACCTTAGGTAATAAGAAGTCCATGAATGGTCCAATAAATGACCATAAAGCTGTTATTGCAAGCATAGGCTTTGCTATTGGCATAATTATAAGTCTATATATCTGCATTCCTGAACATCCATCAATCTTTGCCGCATCATCAAGCTCTGTTGAAATTGAATCCAAATATCCTTTTAAAATAAATGTATTACTTGCAATTCCACCACCTGTGTATATTAAAACTAACATCATTTGACGCGTAAATACAGGAGTAATATCAGAAATTATAGAGTACATAGTAAAATATGCTGTTATACCTACAAATGTTGGTATTGTTTGAATAAGCATTATTGACATAAGAGAAGCCTTTTTACCTTTAAATCTATATCTTGAATATGCATATCCTGTAAATGAAATTACTACGACTGTTAATATTGCAGTGGCTATTCCTATGAAAAGTGTATTGCCCATCCATTTCAAATATAAAGTATTATTAAATAAATAATCAAAGTGCTTTAAACTAAATTCAAATCCATCATTTAATATCAAATACTTTCCTTGTTTACCATTAAAGGATGAAATAATTATTTGTGCTATTGGCCATAAAACTATACATGCCCACGTAATTAATATTGCATAAGTTATTCCTAATCCTAATTTACCTAAAGGAGTAAGAGGTGGTCTATCTGACAAATACAAATCATTCTTTTTACTTTTAAATATCTTCATAATTACTTCTCCTTTCTAAATGCATCGGTGTTTCTATATCCTATATAAGCTATAACCATTAATGCAATTGAAATTATTACAGTAATTGCAGCACCTAACGCTTGATATTGGTTTTCTATAGTTAGTTTATATATATAAGATATTAAGATATCTGTTTCACCAGCCAAGTTTCCGTAAACTACTGGATTAAACGGTCCACCACTATTAAATAGATATATATTAGAGAAGTTATTAAAGTTAAATGTATATTGTCCAACTAAAAGTGGAGCTGTTTGGAATAAAACTAATGGAATTGTTATTTTTATTAACTTCTTAAATGAAGAGGCTCCATCGATATCAGCTGCTTCATATAAATCTTTATTTATAGATTGAAGTACCCCAGTTGCAAGTAAGAAAATATATGAACTTCCAAGCCAACCTTGTATACAAATAAGAACTACCTTTGATACAAATGGATCATTCTTAATTTGCAGTCCCTCTCCAAAGACACCTCTTAATATTTCAGTTAAAGCTCCATTTGGAGAAGACAATATACTAAAGAATAATATAGTAATAAATGCTGGTACAGCCCATGGTAATAAATATACTGACCTAAAGAACGTCTTACCTTTTATTCTTTCATTATTTAAAAGTAATGCTAATGCAAATCCAATAAATATAGCAAGAGTAGTTGCTCCTAGGGTCCATATAATTGTCCATCCAAGGATCTTCCAGAATATTGATCCCGCCATTCCTTCACCAAGAGCAATCATCTTGTAATTACTAATTATATCCCAACCAAATTTTGCTTGATGTTCTGGGTCCATACCAGTTATTGAAAGCAAAATTGTTGTTACTATTGGTATAAATACTATAAAAATAATTATAACTAATGCAGGCATTGACACTAGATAAGGTAGTCCATCTTCTGAAACACTTTGTCTAGTTTCACACCATGACCTTACTCTAGTACCTTTAATTTCTTCCTTTTCAACCTTATTTACATCTTTGAATGAAAGAACTAAAAGAACCAAAGCAATGACTAAGAATGCAATTGCAACTATCCCCTCAACCATAAATATAATTGATCTATCAAGTTTTCCTGCACCTTTAGCAAGTGTTATCAGCCCTGCTACCCCATCACCCTTATAATTACCAAATCCAAGTGAATAAGGAATTGCAATTAAATATATATATATTGTTGCTAAGAACATTATTATCGATTTTATATATTGTTTATTAATTAATTGTCCAAGTCCTGGTATTAAAACAGTAAGATAAGAAACTATTGGTATAGTTTTATCAACTTCTACAGGAACTGTTCTTCTAATATCTGCAACATTTATATTTACAGTATTAATTTTTTGCTTAAGAGTCTTACTTAACTCATGCTTCTTATTTTTAACAATTTCATTGTAGTAAGTTTTTTTAGATTCAAAAGATTTAACTAAAATTCTATCTTTTTTACTTCTCTTTAATCTTCTAATAGCCTCACCTTCAGCTTTTTCTGAAATTAGGCCTTCACTATGTCTAGATTTAACTATTTTAATATCTTCTTTTAAAATTCTATTTTCTTCTTCTTTAAATTTATTATATTCCTCTTGGAACTTCTTATTATCATCATCTGATAGCTCTGATAAAGCCTTTTGTGCCTTATCTAACTCTTCTTTGCTATCTTTAGCAAATTCAATTACTGGTGGTATTTGTATTATTTCCACCTTGCTTTGTTCATAAATCAACTCAGCATCATATGTTAGATTAATATATTTTTCATAAAATCCTAATTTTTCTTTTGCTTTAAAAAGTCTTATTTCAAGTGCATTTACTTTTTTATTGTTTGTACCATTATCTGATTTATAGGATTTTGCTTTTTCATCAAGTTCTTTTAAAAATAACTTTTCCCTATTTTTAAATTCAGCAAGGGCTTTATTGTATTGATGATCTTTTTTATTTTTTTGTAATTCTTTTAATTTATTTTTTAATTCTACCTTTTCTGATTCATTTGCATTTTTAATCTTTTCTTGAAGATCAGCTACTTCATATAAATAAAGATTCTTTCTTTTATATTCACGATCTAAATTATCATATACAAATTTATTGAACCTTTTCAAATTTCTCTTCCCCCTTTATGCTTGCTGCGTTTTTTGTGTAATATGTATAATCTTTTGTTTGTTTATATCTTTCCATAAATAAATTAGTACACATAGTAATCCTATATGGCAAATTATACTTATTATAAAAAATATTGAAAAGTATGTTTCTCCAAGAGTTGTAAAGAAAAACAATCCTATAGTTAGTACCATCCATATAGCTACAAATAGCTTATTAACTCCTGTTTTTACAAGAGAGAAATAACTATTTAAACTTAGTGCTATCGGGGTTATTATTCTTATAAAGAAAACAGATAAACATGATGTCAAATATATTGAATACATTTCATTTATCGTCTGACTTTTATCTATATTTAAATTTGGATTTTGTAGCCATGCTTCAAATAAACCTGTATCTTTTGCTTTAATAAAACTCTCAATTGAATTCATCATAATAATCACTGCACACAATCCTACTATCAAATAAAATGTCTTTTTGCTCATCTCAACTGTCGTTTTCATCTGCTCCCTCCTTAATTGTTAGAAAAGGAGAACCAGTCTCCTTTTCTATTCACTAGTTACTATTTATTTTATAGTTCCCATCATAGCATCGAATGAAGCCTTAACTTGCTTGTAAGCTTCTTCTGCATTAGCTGGCTTTTGAGCTGACCAAGATAATAATGCATTTTGCCATGAATCCCAAACCTTACCATATTCTAAGAATAATGGTCTATTAATAGATGCTTCATATGAAGTATAAGTTGCTTTTATAACTTTTTCATTCATTCCACCAATTCCATCATAAGCTGATGGTTCAACGTTTTCTAATATCTTACCAGTAGCATTAAATAAATCTTTAGCATATTCTGGGTTAACAATTTCTTTAATAAAGTCTTCAGCTAGAGCCATTTGAGCTTTGTTTTCTTCACATCTAGCATTTATTCCAAGACCCCATCCACCTTTCCAGTGGCTAAGTGCCTTGCCATTTACAGTAATTTGAGAAAGTGGTAATACTTCTAGGTTATCTGCTCCAACCTTATCAGATAATCCTGTAGTTGCCCAAGGACCATCTATTCTGATAGCTGCTCCACTATCAGCTGAGAATTGAGCATCTAAGTAACCAGAAGCTGCATCTTTATCCCAAAGGTCTGTTTTATTATCATAATTAGGCTTCCAGTAATTGTATAAAGATTCAAATAACTTTTGTTGGTCTGCAGTTAAGTCCTTCCATTCCTTAGTAGCATCTGTAGTTAATTTATCTCCATTCTTTGATAATAATTCAAATGATGCTGAATTTGTAAATCCTACTCCATACCAAGCATCATGAACTGGAACTACCATCTTACCAAATGCTAAATCATTAAATTCTATATTCTTAGTTAAATCTATTCCTGCTTTTTCTGCATTTCCCTTATTTACATAAGCCACTAATGTTTCTATATTATAAGGGAAAGCTAAATATTCATCACCTATTTTAAGATTTCCGCCTAAACCTGCGTCATAATCTTTAAATCCTCCAACTTCTTCAGCCATAGCCTTAGCATCCATTGGAGCTAAAACGTTTTTATTAGCTAGGTCATAAAGTCTATCAGCTGATAATGCAAAAACATCAGCTACATCTTTATTAGTTATATCAGTCTTATCTATAACATCTAAATGATCGAATGCACCTACTTTAATAAAATTAATAGTAGCATTTGGATGTTCTTTCATTACTCTTTCTTTAACTTGTTCATAATAAGGAAGCCATGCTTCTTCTACTTGAACTGAAATAGTTGCTGCTTCATCTTTCTTAGAATCATCTCCAGATCCACCACATGCAGTAAGGCTAAATGCCATACAACCTAGTAATAAAGCTGATATAAGTTTCTTTTTCTTCATAATTAATCTCCTCCATCCCTTTTTTAAGTTATATAAATTTTAATAACTTACCTCTTTAATTTAAATTCTCCAAATATCTTTTGCATATTCTCTTATAGTTCTATCTGAACTAAAGAATCCAGCATTAGCAGTATTTATAAAACATTTTCTAGCAAAGCTCATTTCATCTTTAAAATCTTTATTCAACTTCATTCTAGCTTCAAAATATCTATTAAAATCTTGAAGTATGAAGTAGTGATCTGGCTTGTGCCAGCTTGTCCCTTCTAATAATGAATTGTATAATTCAAAGAAGCTACCCTCTATAGTTCCTTCTTCATCTTCCATTCCATCATCAAAAGTTCCATCCACTAAAGAATCAATAACCTTCTTAATGTGTTCATCATTCTCATAGATTTCTTTTGGGTTATACCCCTCTTTAATTGCTAAGATTTCTTCTTCTCTTGCTCCAAATATATAGTTATTTTCCTCTCCTGCTTCTCTAACAATTTCAATATTAGCTCCATCATAAGTACCTAAAGTAACGGCTCCATTTAGCATGAACTTCATGTTACCTGTACCTGATGCTTCTGTACCTGCTGTTGATATTTGCTCTGAAACATTTGCACCTGGTATTAACTTTTCTGCATAAGACACATTATAATTTTGAACAAAAACAACTTTTAATCTATCATTTGTTTCAGGGTCATTATTTACAAGGTTAGATATTTCATTTATTAGCTTAATAATAGCTTTTGCTCTTGCATACCCAGGAGCTGCCTTTGCACCAAATATAAATGCTGTTGGCGTGAAATCTTTTATTTCTCCAGCCTTTAACCTATAATAAATATCTAAAATTGATAGTGCATTCATAAACTGTCTCTTATATTCATGTAGTCTCTTTATTTGAATATCAAATATGAAATGCTCTTCTAATCTAATACCTTCATGCTTCTCTATATACTCAATAAGTTGACGTTTTTTCTTCTTCTTTATTTCGATGTACTCTTTAATTACACTATCATCATCAGCATATCTTTCTATATTTTTCAACTTATCCAAGTCTTTTAAGAAACTATCATCTCCTACAAGTCTTGTTAATAGTTCAGTTAATTCTGGATTACAGCATGCTAACCATCTTCTTTGAGTAATCCCATTAGTTTTATTTTGGAACTTATCTGGATATATATCATACCATTCTTTTAAAGTATCCTTTTTTAGTATTTCACTGTGTATTTCTGCTACTCCATTAACATACTTTCCTATATAAGTAGCCATTCTAGCCATATGAACTTGTCCGTCTGATATAATTTCATATTTTGCTATATCTTTTTTCTTAACCTTTAGCTTTTTAAGCTCTTTTATTAATCTCTTATTAATTTCTTCAATTACTGCAAAAACTTCTGGCGTATATTTTTCTACTAATTCAATATTCCATTTCTCTAAAGCTTCAGCCATTACTGTATGATTTGTATAATTAAATACTTCCTTAGCCATTATAAAAGCTTCATCGAAACTAACATTATTTTCAGTAGTCATAATTCTTATAAATTCAGGTATAGCAACTACTGGATGTGTATCATTTAATTGAATAGAATTTAGTTCAACCAACTTTGAAAAATCATTGCCATACTCTGCTTTATACTTCTTTAATAAATCTTGAATTGATGCACTAGTAAAGAAATATTGCTGTCTATAACGTAATACTTTTCCTGCTTCTGTATTATCATTTGGATATAATCCTGCTGATATATTTTCGGCTTCTGTCTTTTCTTTTATAGCCTCATCATATTCACAATTATTAAATAGTTCAAAATTGAATTCGTTTACCGCCTCACTTTGCCAAAGTCTTAATGTACCTATATTCTCTGTGCCATATCCTATAATAGGCATATCATATGGCACAGCTACAACTTCCATATCATCAAATTTAACTTTAACGCTGTCCTCAAATCTTCTTAAGCTCCATTCGTCACCAAAAGCAGTCCAATTGTCTGCATATTCTTTTTGGAAACCATCCTCTATAGCTTGTTTAAACAAACCAAATTTATACCTAATTCCATATCCATTTAAAGGTATATCACAAGTTGCTGCGCTATCTAAGAAACATGCTGCTAATCTTCCAAGACCACCATTTCCTAATGCCATATCTTCAATCTCTTCAAACTGATTTATATCAAAACCAATTTCATTTAGTGCATCTTTAACTTCATCAAAAATTCCAATGCATATTAAGTTATTTTGGACTGCTCTCCCCATTAAAAATTCTGCTGATAAATAGTAAGCATGTCTGTTTTTATAAAAGTTTTTATTTGCTTCATTCCATCTATCTGTTATTTGAGAAATTACCACTTGTGCTACAACGTTATGCATTTCATGAATAGAAGCATCTTTAGCTTCTTTCCCATAATCCCTCATAAGATTATTCTTTATTTTATCTACTAATGTATTTACTTGCATCTAAACTTACTCCTTTATTAAATTCTTCTATATAGCTTGTTTAGTTCTTTTAACTTCTCTGCCAGTTCATCAGTAAGGTCTCTTTTGCTCATTCTCCATCTCCAGTTAGTACCTAATGTTGATGGAATATTTATTCTTGCTTCTTCACCTAGATTTAAAAGATCTTGCATTTGTAATATTGCTATATTGGCTACGCTTGATATTGCAAGCTTTATAAACTTCCAGTTATCATTCTCATCTTTCATTCCTGTATAGCTTTTGCAAAACTCTCTTTCCTCTTTACTAAGTGAATTAAACCACCCTTTTATTGTATCGTTATCATGAGTACCAGTATAAACTACAACATTCTTTTCATAATTATGTGGGAGATATTCACTATCTCCTTTTGGGTCAAATGCAAATTGAAGTACCTTCATTCCTGGATAACCACAATAATCTAATAGTTCTCTTACCTCTGGAGTTATATATCCTAAATCCTCTGCGATAACATCTATCTCTCCAAGCTCATTTTTTATAGCATCAAAAAGATCTTTTCCAGGGCCCTTTTCCCACTTACCATTTATAGCAGTTTCATCTCCATAAGGAATTGACCAATAACTTTCAAATCCCCTAAAATGATCTATTCTTATTACATCAAATATTTCTAATGAAGACTTTATTCTTTCAATCCACCAATTATAATTTTGGTTCTTTAGTTCCTGCCAATTGTAAATTGGATTTCCCCAAAGTTGCCCTGTATCAGAAAAAGCATCTGGCGGACATCCTGAAACCTCTTTAGGTATTAACTCTTCATTTAGCATAAAAATTTCTGGATTAGACCATATATCTGCACTATCCTCTGCTACATATATGGGAATATCTCCTATTATCTTAATGCCTTTATCATTTGCATACTTCTTTAGCTCTTTCCATTGAGAACTAAACATATATTGTAAAAACATATAAAAATCAATTTCATCTTTTAATAAGCTTGAATATTTTACTATAGCTTGTGGCTTTCTAAATCTTATATCCTTGTCCCACTCTTTCCATGGTGCTCCATCTTTATAATCTTTAATTGCCATAAATAAGGCATAATCATAAATCCAACCTTTATTAATTTCATTAAAATCTTCCAATTCTTTTTTAAGATCAACCTTAGCTCTTTCATGAGCTAATTTTAAAACCTTATATCTATTCTTGTACATTGTTCCATAATCTATATCATTTTCATCATTACCAAAATCATACTCATTGATTTCTTCTTGCTTTAATAGTTTATCTTCTACTAACATATCCAAATCAATAAAGTAAGGATTTCCAGCAAAGGTTGAAAAAGATTGATATGGTGAATCTCCATAACTAGTAGGTCCCACAGGTAATATCTGCCAATAGTTTACTTGAGCTTTCTCAAGAAAATCCACAAACCTATATGCTTCCTTTCCAAAGGTTCCTATTCCATAGTTTGAAGGTAATGAAAATATAGGTAATATTATTCCACTCTTTCTCATACTACAACCTCATTAGTTTTTAGAAATGTAAAATACAATTCTATTTCTTTTCGAAAAGATTTCTTCCTTGTACCTAAAGTATATCAATCTAAAACCCCCACAGTCAATGAAATAGAGCCATTTCACGTGTGTAAAAGTCCCCCTACAAAATCTCCTTTAAGCAGCTATTTAAAGCTTGAAATTTTTCATTTTTTAGATATTTTGTCGCTTTTTTTATGGTTATATATGCTGTAAGCATTGCTATTGCTCATTTCCTTAAACTTGATTTAATTCCTAAAAGTTTCACACTTTTTAATCTCTAGTAATAATCATATTGACTTTGGAATACCTCTTTGTTAAACTCAACTCAAATTTATCCATATGAAATGTATAGTAAAGCATTTTCTACAAAATTATACAAATATCTATTTAAGGGAGAGGATTCAAATGAAATTTAACTATGGTAAAAACGACTTTAAATCATTTAAGTCTGGTAATGAACATTGCTATTTACTAACTAATGGACTAGGGGGCTTTTCTAGTACAACCCTTATTAACTCTCTAGCTAGAAATGATCATTCATTATTTATGGCTTGTACTAAAGCTCCAAATAATCGAAAAAATATAATCAGCAAAGTTGAAGAGATACTTAGAATTGATAATAAAGAAGTTCATTTAAGTTCTCAGGAATATGTATGCTATACCAAAAATATAGCTGGTTTTCACAATATACATTCTTTTTCCCAAGAATATCTTCCTAAATGGACATATTTCTATGATGGGGTAGAAATTATAAAAACTATTGTATATGAGCAAGGTAAAAATACCTTAGGTATAAAATACTCTATAAATAATAGAAATGATAAAGATGTGAAACTTGAAGTTATTCCTGTTTTTGTATTTGCCAAAAGAGGGGAAATATTATCATCACCTCATAATTATACAATTAAAAATGATACATTTATTGCTAATGATATAGAACTTAATATCCATTCGAACTATTCTAGCAAAGAATTATCTACACCAACATTTATTAATGATTATTACTTTGCATATGATGCAGTAGATGGTAGAAATGCCGTTGGTTCAGGAACAACACTAGTTTCTTATTATTTTGAATGTAATGGAAAAAGCCAATCTGAATACCAACTTATTTTCACTCTAGAAAATGAAGATATTAAAGATATTGATACTTTAATAAGTAATGAAATAGATAGACAAAAAAAATTAATAAATAATGCTGGCTTTGAGGATGATTTAGCAAAAACCTTAGTAAGAGCTAGTGACCAATTCATTAGTCATAGAGACTCTACTAACGCAAAAACTATATTGGCTGGATATCCATGGTTTGAGGATTGGGGACGCGATACTATGTTTGCTGTACTTGGTAGTTGCATAAGTACAAAAAGATTTGATGATGCTAAAGATATCTTTAGAACATTTATAAAACATATTAATAAAGGACTAATGCCTAACCTTTTTCCAGAAGGCGGAATTGAGCCAATGTATAACACAGTAGATGCCTCCCTTTTATACATTTATGCACTTTATGAATATTATTTAGCTAGTAATGATTTAAAATTTATCAAAGAAGAAGCTTTTCAACCTATATTAGATATTATAAATTGGTACAAGCATGGCACTGATTTTAATATATATATGGATGATGATTATCTAATTAATGCTGGAGAGGGCTTCCACCAAGTAACTTGGATGGATGTAAGATTCAATGATATATTACCTACTGCAAGACATGGAAAACCTGTTGAAGTTAATGCATTTTGGTATAATGCATTAAAAGTAGCTTCTTTTTTTGGCACTAAACTAAATTTTAATGTAAGTGAATTTGATTCCTTAAGCCATAAAGTTAAAAAATCATTTGAAGAAAAATTCTGGAATGAAGAAAAAAAATGTCTTAAGGATGTTGTATCCGGAAATAACTATGACAATCAAGTTAGATCTAATCAGATTTGGGCTGTAATGGTTCCCTTCTCTCCATTATGCAATGATAAAGCAAAATTAGTTGTAGATAAAGTATATCAAGAACTATATACTCCTTATGGACTTAGAACATTAAGTAAATATGATAAAGAATTTGTAAAGGAATATGGCGGTAGCCACTTTAAACGTGACATGTCATATCATCAAGGCACAGTTTGGCCATTTCCTCTTGGAGGATATTTCATATCTTATCTTAAAGTAAATGATTATTCTGTTAAGGCCAAAGAAAAAGTACGTGAACAACTAGAATACTTTGAGTCTTGCTTAAGAGAAGGATGCGTTGGACAAATTGCTGAAATATATGATGGATTAAATCCTAATGAATCTAGAGGATGCTTTGCACAAGCTTGGAGCGTATCAGAAATCTTAAGAGTATTTTATCATTTAACAATTTAAATTTTTTATTTTTAAAATATCTCAGCATATTTATATAAATATATATTTACATATTTATTTATTCTTATATTCATATGTTTTTATATTTATATATTGTTATATTATTGCTTTTCTATATTCAAAAAAGAAATCGCTTTTGCGATTTCTTTTATACTTTTACAACTAAAGTTGATAATCCATCAACAAATAATTTATTATCTTCTACTACTTCTATTACTTCTACTCCAGACTTTTCTTTGTTAACAATAATATTAAATCTATAATAATGATCAAAATCTACTTGTATCCTATTCTTATTTGCATTATGAATAACTATTATATCTCCATTAATATTATCTAACAGCTTATACCCCACTGAATTCATTGGAGTATTTATAAATGTGAGTTTATTTCTTATTTCTTCTACAGTCCTCATTCTAAAAGCTGGATAAGCTTTTCTTAGTCTTATTAATCCTTTAACATAATTAAATGTATCTATATTTTTTAGCTTTCTTCTCCAATCGATCTTATTAACTGAATCTGAGGAATTATATGAATTCTCAACACCATACTTAGTTCTTAAAAATTCTTGTCCTGCATGTAAAAATGGAATTCCTTGAGATAATAAAATTATACTAGTTCCCAATCTGCTCATATATTTCAAATCATTATCATCTTTTACTGTAAGATTTAATTTATCATATAAAGTATGATTATCGTGACATTCAATATAATTTATTACTTGATTAGGAGATACATCGCCCCAGGATTGAATATAATCCGAATATTTAATTCCTCCTACTATTCCTCTCTTTACATCACATTCCTTATTATATTCTCCACTTAGAAATCCTCTAACTTCATGAGAAAATGGATTGCCTCTTAATCCATCTCTAATTCCATCATTAAAGAAAGCAATGTTATTTAACTTATAAGCATTTCCTTGTACGGCTTTTTCTTCATATCTTAAGAGACTTGGCATATTCCAACCTTCACCTAAAATAATTATATTAGGATCTATCTTATCTAACTCTTCCCTAACTTTATTCATAGTTTCTACATCAAGCAATCCCATAAGATCAAATCTAAATCCATCAATTTTATATTCATTAGCCCAGTAAACTATAGAGTCTACTATAAATTTTCTAACCATAGCATTTTCAGATGCTATTCCATTGCCACACATACTTTCATTAGATAGCTTCCCATCACTGTTATATCTAAAATAATATCCAGGCATTAATTTGTTAAAACCTGATTTTTCTACATCATACATATGATTATAAACTACATCCATTATTACAGACATACCACTTTCATGTACAGACTTAATAGCCTCTTTCAACTCTCTTATCCTTGTAACTGGATTATATGGATCTGTTGAATAACTACCTTCTGGTACATTATAATTAGCAGGATCATACCCCCAATTATACTTTTCTTCACTATAAGGCTCTCTTTCATTTATAGTGGAAAAATCAAATATAGGTAAAAGTTGTACATGGGTTACTCCTAAATCTTTTATATGTGATATTCCTGTTTTAATTCCTTTAGGCCCTTTTGTACTTTTCTCTGCTAAGGCTAGAAACTTACCCTTATTCCTTATTCCCGACTCATTATCAGATGATAAATCTCTTACACTTACCTCATATATAATTGAATCTGTACCATATAACCTATTGGGTATGACATGAGTACTCCATCCTTCTGGATTACTTTTATTCATATCTATAATTGCACCTTTTTCTCCATTTACAGATATAGCTTTTGCATAAGGGTCTACCCCCTCACTTTTAACTCCATCTATTAAAGCAATGAAAGTATAAAACTTATTCTCTAAGTTTCCATCTAAAGTGATTTGCCATACCCCTTTATGCCCTTTTTCCATAGGATATTCTTTTCCTTCTATATCATCATACCCATCATATATACATAGGTACATTTCATCAGCTATAGGTGACCAAACCTTAAAAACATTTTGTTTCCCTTTAAGTTCATAGCCTAAATCATTATTTTCATAATAATGAAGACTGTCTATTTTCTTTATATCTAGTTTTTTCATAAGCACCTCTCTTAAGAAATTATACATTTACTTTTTCAGTGATTATTTTTCCTTTTGCTGTTATAATAGTTACTAAAAGTTCTTTCACCTTATTATTTCCACTATTCTTTACTACTATTGTATGCTTATCTTCTTCTAATGTAATTGTTATATTTAAGTTTGAATGCTCTCCTAATAGATATTCCTTACTTATTCCATCATCATCATATAAATCATACTCTGCCCTATCTGCTACAAATGCTAATACATTTAATGTTTCATTATTTAATAATTCTGTATTTTGTGCAGGCTCACCATAAACAAACATTCTATTCTTTCTTATAAATACTGCAAATTCATTTAAATCTAAATTAATGTAATTATGGCCTTTATTAATTACATCAAAGTCTTTACTAGTATATTTCTTAACCTTCCATAAAAGCATATCCTCTGGTAGATACACATATCTTCCACTCTTATTGGGTTCATAAACTGGGGCAATCATAATAGAATCTCCTACTAGCAATTGATCTTCTATTTGCGATACAAATTCATCATTATATTCAAAACTTAAAGGCTTTATTAGCATATCACTTGAATTTATAGCCTTCATATATTCTGAATAAAGATAAGGAATCATTGCATATCTAAACTTAATAATATTTTTTATAGTCTTTTCTGTATACTCATCAAATGCAAATGGCTCTTGATTTCTTGTCCCCATAGAAGAATGATTTCTATATAAAGGGGCAAATATACTTAACTGGTTCCACCTTATAGCTAATTCTGGATCTACATTGCTTCCAAAACCACAAGTATCTGCTCCACTATATATAAATCCACACATATTTATAGAAGGTAACATCTTCATGTTTAAATTTAGATGCTCCCACCATGAGCAATTATCTCCAGTCCAAATACCACCATATCTATGTGCTCCAATAAATGATGCCCTTGAAAACAACAAGAATCTCTTATTACTATCTATTTCTTCAAAACCTTCTGCAGCAGCTTTAGTCATATTAAATCCATATAAATTATGAATATCATAATGGTTAACTATTCCATTCTCTGTCTTATGATAAAAACCTTTATAATCATTCATACTATTGCTTAAACCTAATACAACATCTTTAAATTTGAAGAATGAATCTATATTAAGTTCTTTAGTTCTTAATTCGTCAATATTTCTATAAGCATCATTTATTCCATTTTCACTATAAAAGATTGCTGGTTCATTCATATCATTCCAAAAACCTTCAATCCCCTTATCAATCAAGCACTTATACTTTTTGCCAAACCATTTTCTTGCATCTTTATTTAAAAAATCTGGAAAATGTACTTTTCCAGGCCAAACTGCTGCTACAAAAGGTTTTCTATCCTTATCTATGACAAAATAATCATTCTCTATACCTTCTTCATAAATATCATATTCATCTTCTATCTTTACACCAGCATCTATTATTGGAATTATCTTAACACCCTTACTCTTTAGTCTTCTAGTTACTTCTTCAAAATTAGGGAATCTTTCATCACTTAAAGAAAAATCCTTATAATTATCCATATAATCTAAATCTAGACATATACCATCACAAGGAATATCCCTTTCTATAAACTCATTAACTAGACTTTCTACTGCCTCTTCTGTTGGATAACTCCATCTACTTTGTATATAACCAAAAGCCCACTTTGGAGGTACATATCCTTTTCCTATTATCTTTAAGAAATTTTGCACTATCTCTTTTACTGTCTCTCCATTAATTATATAAATATCAGCATCCTTGCCCTCAATTGTTATCTCTAGCTTGTCCTTTTTTTCATATCCTACATCGTAAATAATTTTACTTGGGAAATCTATATAAACTCCAAATTTCTTTTCTCCATCAACAATAAAGAAATTATGCGCCCCATATAAGGATTTTTTATCTGGGGCATGATTTGGATCATCAGTACAAAAACTTTCATATATCCATCCTCTTTTATTTATTCCCCTTATATTTTCACCTAATCCATATACTATATCTTTTTTTCCCATATTATATTTTAGTTTAATTTCCTCACCTAAATTTAACTGAAAATATTTAAATTCTATGTCACTTTCACTTACTCCTTTTTCTATTACAGAATATGTTTCAATAGGCTTTCCAAACTCATATCTAACTACGTTTTTATTTACAATATAACTCTTCATAAACTCCTCCTTAAATTACAATCATTTATAACTATTAACTACCTATATTTTAATTTTATAGTAACAAAGTGACTTCACCTATTTCAACGATTTATGAAATATAATCCCTTGTGAAATATGATATAAAAATCATTTTTTAAGCATATAATTTTACTATGAAATTCTCATACAATTTATAGTCTTATTATGTTAAAAATAGCATGTAAACATTGACTTAAATATTTTTGCTATGTTAACCTTAAGGAAATGAACAAAATTTTACAAATGAGAGGTTTAATAAATGAATGATGTTTTATACAAAAATAATCAGAAAGTTATTGGATCAATAGTTAGATTAAATAGAATTAAGAAGAATATGAGTCAAAAAGCTCTTGCAAAAGGAATCTGTGTACCATCCTACTTAAGCCGTATCGAGAATGGTGAATTACTTCCAAGTGATGATGTTATATCTATTCTTTTTGAAAGACTTGGCCTAAAATTCAACGATAGTCCTGAATTTATAGAAAAAGGCTTAAAATCATTTGAGAGATTTCTTAATGATCTTAATTTTAATGAATTTGATTATACAAATAAAATATTCAGTGATATAGAAAAGCATGAAGATGACTTTATTACATCTCCTCTTATACTTGACTATTATTTGGTCAAACTAGCTAGATATTGTAGTACTCCAGAGAGAGATAAATTTGAAGGTGCCAAAGAATCAATACTTTCAGCTTTTGATTTATTATCTCCCAAGCAAGAGTCATTATATAACTTCTATATTGGTGTTGATATCTTAAATATTACAGGAGATATATCCGAAGGAAAAAGATATATTGAAAAAGCGCTAAACTATAAAGAAAATGGTCATGGTTATTACTGGCTTTCCTATGTTTATAGAGTGGAAAATAACCCAATTAAAGCATATGATTCAATAAAAAGGGCATTAGCTTTATATGTAGAGGAAGGAAACTTTATTAGTATAATGGAAAGTTATGAAAAAACAGCTGAAGTATATTTCATGCTAGATAATCATGCAGATGCCATAAATTACTTAAAAATGTCTCTTAGAATGGCTGAAAAGATTAATAATTCCTATTATATTGAGTATATTAATTCAATGCTTGCTTGGTCATATTTTAAAATACAAGACTATAATACTTCTTTGAAATACTTAAAAAAGAACTCTGGATTAATAGATCACAGAATGATTATTCCTGATTCAGTTATAGAGTGTTTAATATATTTTACTTTAGAAGATAAAGAGAATTTAAAGAATTCAATAACTAAGCTAGATACTCCTCAATCTTTAGAGCATATAAGTAAGGATTTAGCTAATATATTATTTAAGTTATTTAATTTTTATATTGAAAATGAAAATTATATTAAAAGTCCTATTTGGGAAGGATTATTAATATATATTGTTGATGACATTACTCAACTTGTAGAATTGAGAAAAGTATTTATTTCCTATCTAAAAGAGTACTATATTCATAACAGAAGGTACAAAGATGCTTTATTCCTTAAGTAATGGATAAAATTTCTACATATTTTTTTAAAAAAGGTATTGGCTTTTTCGACAAAATGTCGTATCATAGTAATTGGTTATTGACCATATAACCTCTCATAAATTCTCAATACCCTTTTATACCATAGTTGAAAGATGAGTACCCATCATCTTTCTTTTTTTGCTATTTTTTATAAAATTATAATTATATAAAAATTTAAGACCAAATAAGAATATTATTCACTCTTATTTGGTCTTACTTTTTATTATTCTTCTACGAATAGTGGAACAAGTTCAAACTTTGTGCAATCAACTAATCCTCTGTTAGTTAGTCTTAATTCTGGTAAACAAGCAAGTGGAATTAAAGCCATTGTCATAAATGGAGATACAATATCACATCCAATTTCTTTCCATGCCTTATCTAAACCTTCAACCTTTTCAGCCATCTCAGCTAACGGCCTATCACTCATAAGTCCTGCTATTGGAAGTGGAACTAATCCTAATACCTTACCATCTTTAACAGCTACCATACCACCACCACATTCAACTAATGTGTTAGCAGCTAAAGCCATATCTTCATCATTTGTTCCTACAACCAATAAATTATGAGCATCGTGAGCAACTGTCGCAGCCATTGCTCCCCCTTTAATTCCAAAGCCTTTTACAAATCCGTATCCAACTTTACCTGTTTCATGGTGTCTTTCAAATACAGCTGCCTTTAGAACATCTTTACTTACATCACATTGAACTTTTCCATCTTTAACTTCTAATTCAATATGTCTTTCATATGTTCCAACCCTTGCTGGAATAATTTCTATAACTCTTGCATTAACCTTATCTTTACCTTCAGCTAATATATCAAATGATTTTGGAGTTATTTCTTCCTTTATATGCATTGAATTCATTGCATCTTCTGGATAATGGTACTCTGCTATTTCAGTTGTTAAAACTCCATTTTCAGCAACTACGTTACCATCTATAATAACCTTTGTTATATTAATCTTATTTAAATCATCTATAAAAACTATATCTGCACATTTTCCTGGAGTTATTGACCCTAATTCATGATCCATTTGGAAACATTGAGCACAATTTATAGTAACCATTTGTATTGCTACTAGTGGATCTATTCCTTCTTCAATAGCTCTTCTTATAATATGATCTAAGTGTCCATCCTTAAGTAAAGTATGTGGATGTGTATCATCAGATATTAATATTGCAAATCTACTATCCACCTCATTTGCAGTAATTGACTTACTAACTTCCTTTAAATCATGCCATGCAGAACCTTCTCTAAACATTGAATACATTCCAAGTCTCATCTTTGCTAATGCATCTTCTGCTCTTGTAGATTCATGACAACATCTTACTCCTGATGCTATATATCCATTTAACCCCTTCCCTGTTTCAGGAAGAGAATAATGTCCTGTTACTATCTTGTTAGCTTTTAATGTTTCTCCTACTACTCCATGTGCATGATCTGTAGAATATAATATTCCTGGGAAATTCATCATTTCTCCAAGACCAACAACTTCATCCCACTTCATAGTTTCTGCAACATCTTCAGGTCCTACTGCTGCCCCTGTATCCTCGAATCCTGGAACTGCTGGCACGCATGATGGAGTAGTTACCATATTCTTAAGTGGTGTTCCCTTACCATCTTCTATCATATAACGTACACCATTTAACCCAAGTACATTACAAATTTCATGTGGATCCATATATATTCCTACAGTACCATGAGGTACTACTGAACGTGCATATTCACTAACACTAAGCATTGATGATTCAACATGGATATGACCATCTAAAAATCCAGGAGCTATATACTGTCCCTTTGCATCAATTACTTCTGTTCCTTCCCCTACACAATGCTTTGCATCTCCAACTAAAGCAATTCTTCCTTCACTAATTGCAACATCAGTATTATCAATTACTTCTCTAGTGCATACATTTATAAGCTTTGCATTTGTAATTACTATATCTGCTGATTGATATCCTTGAGATACAGCAACAATTTTCTTACTTACTTCCCATAATGGTTTCACATTAAATTTATTAAACATATAACCTCTCCCTAATTACTTATTATAATATTCTTTATATTTCAACACATTATTTTAAATCTCACCCCAATTTTACCATATACAACTGCAAATACACAAATTATTTTTATTTTTTATTTAATATCGTTCGTGATTTTCTGTAAATATAAAAACCAACTCCATCTGCTAATGCCCATCCAATAGGTATTGACCACCATATTCCATTTGCGCCTAAAGTAGTTGCAGATAGAATATATGAAAGTATAACCCTACTTCCTAAAGAGATTATAGTTAAAATAATAGACATTTTTAACATACCAAGTCCTCTATAAAGACCATAGAACATAAATAAAAATCCTATAAGAACATAAAAAATTGCAACTACTGATATATATTCAACTCCAAGCCTTATAACTTCTTCCTCACCTTTATCTACAAATAGAAGCATTATATTCTTAGAAAAGACTAAAATCAAAGTTGATACAAAGAAGCAAAAAGCTATTATTATTTTAATTGCTCCTTTAACACCTTCTTTTATTCTTTCAGGCTTTCCAGCCCCTTTGTTTTGTGCCACATAAGTTGAAAAAGCATTTCCAAAATCCTGAACTGGCATATAAGCTATAGAATCTATTTTTACTCCTGCTGCAAAAGCTGCCATTACAGTTACTCCAAATGTATTAACTAGCCCTTGAACTATAAGTATTCCAAAATTCATTATTGATTGTTGAACTGAAGTTAGAATAGAATAATTAGCTACTAGCTTCAAAGTATCCTTTTTAATTCTAATATCTTTTCTCTCAAATTTTATAAAGGATATATTCTTAAATACATATATAATACTCAGAATTGCTGAAACCCCTTGAGCAATTATTGTTGCAAGTGCAACTCCTTTTACACCTAAATTAAAATTTATTACAAAAACTAAATCTATCACTACGTTAATTACTGAAGCAATAATTAAAAAATATAAAGGTCTTTTAGAGTCCCCTATTGCTCTTAAAATAGCAGTTGCTAAATTATATATAAAAGTAAATCCAAGTCCTAATAAAATTATTATTAAATATTCTTTAGCTACCCCTAATAATTCTGATGGCATATTAAATAAATCCAACAATAAGTTTATGGATATTAGAGAAATTACCATCAATATTAAAGTAATACCCCCAATAAATATAAAAGAGGTAATAGATATTTCTTTAAATTTATCATTTTCTTTAGAACCATAGCTTTGAGCCAGTATAACTCCTACCCCCATAGATAAGCCAATTATTATTGATGTTATAAAAGTTACTATTGCAAAAGAAGAACCAACAGCAGCTAATGCCTCTGGTCCAACGAACCTTCCAACTACAATAGTATCTACAAGGTTATATAATTGCTGGAATATATTTCCCAAAATCATAGGTAATGCAAACTTAATTATAAGCTTATTACTATTCCCTTTTGTCATGTCTAACATAATAATCCCCCTGCCACTAACTTCCAAGATATCTCTTATAAATATACCATACTTTTCCTAATTAGTAACATTATAAAAGCCGTCAATAAGTATTGACGGCCTTTGCTACTTTACTTTAAAACTTCCTTTTTCTTCTTTTATTTTAATATTAAGCATTTTTAGAAGTTTATCCATACTCTTTATTTGATTTACATATTTAATATCCCTCTTATCTAACATTCTTTGAATCATATCTATAATTTCTTTTTTCTCTTCACTAGAAATAGTTAGATTATCTTTTAAATACTGTCTATTTATATAAGTTAAAGTAGTCCAAATTTGTTCAGCAGAAATTTTACTATTATCCATTAATACATAAGTAAAATTCCTATTTCTCTTCCCTTCTGGATATGCTTTTTTAAAGAATTTAATAAACCCACTTTCAGGTTTATTTTCTTTCTTTTCTTTCACTAGCTTTCCTAGAGAAGACTTTAGAGTATTCTTTAAGAACATTATTGTATTAGGCTTAACCTTAGACTTCATATTATCTATACTTTCATCAATTAATTTATAAGTATCATCAATAAGCTCTTGAGGTACTCCTTCCCCCTTAAGTATTTTTGTTCTCTCAATATATTCTAAAACATCCTTCTTTGTTTCTAAATTTTTACCATATAACTGTTCTAATAATTCTTGGGAAGTTATCAGCTTTAGTTCATCTAAATTAATCATTTATTTCTCCTTCAATACATAATAATTCTTTTATAATTATAAACTATAAATTCCTCTCTATACATAAAAACATATCAGTTCCTAAAATATTAAGTTAACACAAGGGTTTTAAGCACCCTTTGTAAATTATATACTATTAATTCAACCACACTTATTTAGAAATACCTTTCATTTTCTTATATATATTTATATAATATTAAGGTAATAGATTTAGGGGAGGTTTATATCTATGAATAATATACTTACTCACGAAAATATGAAAAAATTACAAGAAGAATTAGATTATAGAATGACTGTTAAAAGGGCTGAAATAGCAAAAGAAAAGTTAATTGCAGCAGCTCATGGTGATAGATCTGAAAATGCTGAGTATAAAGAAGCTTGTGCTAACTATAGAGAAAATGATAACAGAATACAATATTTATTATCTATGATTTCAACTGCTACAGTTATTGATGATGAAAATGTAGATAAAACTGTATTAGGAATTAACAGTAAAGCTAGAATAAAGTTTGTTGAAGATAATGATGAAGATGTAATTACATTAGTTACTACAATGGATCTAGATCCTGAAAATATGATGATAAGTATAGAATCAGATTTAGGAAAAGCACTAGCTGGTAAAAAAGCTGGTGATATAGTTGAAGTTAATGCTCCTGGTACAAATTATACTGTAGAAATACTTGAAATATTAGAATAATAATAAAGCTTCTATGAGTTTATATCATAGAAGCTTTATTATTATTCTCCATGCTCCATTAAAAAGTTAGCTAAAGCTCCAACTAAATTAGCGTCCTTTTTATGAGTACATGTATCTATATTTGGCATAAGGGTATCTATATTTATCTTTTCTCTTATGATCAATAACTTTTCATTTATTCTATCAATAAAATCTTCCCTATTACTAATTGCCCCACCTAACAAAATTATCTCTGGATCATAAATATGTTGTAAATTAAATATTCCTTTTGCTAGATTCTTATAGAAAGTATCTATAGCCCCCCTACATACTTCGTCGCCTTTTTCTGCTGCTTCAAAAACACTTTCTCCGTTCCATGAATCATCATTATAGTGCTTTCTTACCTTTCTAACAAAAGACATTGTAGATGCAACTTCACTAAAGTTTAAATATTCACCATTAGATTCTTCCATAAGCATATATCCAACTTCTCCCCCATGAAGATGTTTGCCATGATGAATTTTCCCATCTTTTATTATTGCGCCACCAATTCCAGTACCACATACCACAAATAATATATCATTTAAATCTTTTCCCTTACCTGAAAAAGCCTCTGCTAAAGCTGCACAGTTTGCATCATTTTCAATACTTATAGGTAATCCTGTTTTTTCACATAAAACTTCCTTCCAATTTGGTCCGTGAATACATGGAAGTGCACTTGCTCCCCCAATCACCCCAGTTTTACTATTTACAGCTCCTGGAGCACTAATTGCTATACCTTCTATATCATAGCTTTTTCTTATTTCTTCTATCCAATTTACAATTCCATCTATAATAACACTAAACTCATCAGAAACCTTTAAATTATCTTTATTAGTTAAATTACCATTCTTATCAGAAATACCTACTTTTATAGAAGTACCTCCTATATCTAAACATGCATACATCTCTAAAATCCTCCCCATATATTACTCTTTATTAAATACCTTTTCCGTTGAAACCCATGCTTCTAAAACTTCTTTATATTTCCTTACATAATAATAGTGAATTAAATCTATTTGTATTAAAATAGGAATTTGAGCAGATATCATTCCTGTTGATTCTTCCCCAGAAAGATTAGCAGTAACTATAATTATATCTGCATATTCATTTAATTTAGTATGTTCATTTCCTGTAATAACTACAAGTTTAGCTCCCTTTTCCTTTAAGGCTTTTGCACATTTTTGTAGGTATTTATTCCCTCTTAAAGTAAATATAAATACCAAGTCTCCTTCTTCTATTACTGCCGTAGCCATATCTATAGCATCTTTATCATAAATTACTTCTATAAATTTCCCCATTCTAGAAAATCTAAACTTAAAATCTTGAGCTGCTGTTGCACTTAAACCTAATGCAAAAATATGCATAAATCTATAGCTATGTATTAAATCGCAAATCTCCTCAATCTTCTCCCTATTAAAGCTTCCATCAATTTGATTAAAGATTTTAAAGTATGATTTTTGTAAGTCTACAGAAATATTATTCATATTAATTTTATCATTTTCTTTAAGATGCTCTTTATATAAATATATAAGTTCCTTATAGTTATTAAGCCCTATCTTTTTACAAAATCTTGTGATTGATGCAGGTGAAACACATAGTAACTCAGCCAAATCATTTATTGACATTGGTTTATTATTTCCTAGAAAATACTCAGCAATCTGTTCTTCAACATAGGTAAACTTGAACTTTGCATGAGTTATCCTCAATATAATCTCTTTATTCATATTCCTATCTCTCCCAAAGCTTACTATGATTTAATACTATATATTTCTTCCATCTTTTTCAACTATATATTGATTTTTAATGTCTTAATTTCACCATTTTTAAATTTTCCTAGATTTATATGGCCATTAATTTTTTCTTCACTAACTATAGCCCTATTATTCATATTAACCCACTCATAACTAGTCCCTTTATTAGTCTTAAGCTTGCCTCCATCAACTAATTTATCATTATAATTTACAAATCTAATAGTAAATGAATTCTTATCTACAGGTGTTATAGAAGTAACTACAATATCTTTTAATTCGCTACAATCTACTACATTCTTTATTGCTTCCACACTATTCTTTAAAGGATGCATAACAAAATATTTAAGGGTATTTGTAAACCTGTTTATTTCTTGTATTTGATAACTTGGAATAGTTATACTATAGTTCTTCCAAAGCTTATTCACTAATGTAGCATCTATTTTATTGCTAAGATATATAGCAAATTTAAATTTCATTTTTCCCCTTAATTGACTATCAGGTGTTTCTATATATCTAAATTCATTTCCAGATGCTATACCAGGCCTTCTAATTAAATCAGGCTTTCCTAAGAATCCAACCCCTCTAAATAAAGTTAATGCAATCTTAGAGTTATCTAAGATTTCATATTCTTTTATTCCTTTTGCTAACAATGTAGCTGATGAGTTTTCATCTTCAATTCCTGCAAAATGAAGCATTGGATATATTGGTGATGGCTCTTCTTTCCATCCTAATTCTCTCCAATCATTAATATGTTCAGGAACATTGTCTCTTTTTATTACCCCAAAAGCAGTATCTGAAATGCTTTCTGTTGAAAAAACATCTGTTTTTAAAACTATTCTCATTCTATGATCGTCTGCATTATTATCCAACTCTAAATGACATTCTATAACACCCTTATTGGATAATGATAAGCTTAATTTATATGGTATACTTGTACTTCTCTTATTTAATTCTCTCTCTTTAAGATTTTCTGGTACAATAAATTCTCCACATATTTTAATATCTTTATGAAGATTTCTATTATTTACTTCTACATTTCCATTCTCAAAGCTTAAGTTATATCTAAAATCATACTTTTCTTCTGGAGGGGAGTAGTCATATGTATCTCCATCATCTCCACTTTCTTCAATGTATAAGCAATCCTCTAACTTTCTATTATTAACCTTATCTAAGATATTAATCTTTCCATCAATGAATTCAACCTTATAGAAATTATCTTCTATATAATTGCCTTTTTTATTTTCTAATGCGTATACTTCTTCACCAATTTCAACTAACTTTAATACTTCTATGCTTAATGGCTCTAAGTTGCATTTTAATGCCACCTTTGAAACATAATAGTATAGATTCTCATCGTATTGAGACTCATCCTTCTTAATGCTACCTGCATACTCTTTAACAACATCTAATACTTCATGCTCAATTATATTTCCGTTTTTATCTGTAATTTTAAAGTTCTTAAGTTTAGTTGTAACAACTACTTTTGCTACTTCTTCTCTTCTATGAGGAAGAGTATTAAATAAAATTATGTCATTTTCCTCTTTACCTTCAATAGATTCACTTATCTTTCTTATAATATAATCACAAGCTGAGTAAGATAGTTGATCTGCTTCTGTTAACCTTGAAATTATACTTCTATTTGTCTTATCACTATTACATCCACAAGCACTATCATGAGCGTGGTTCATAAGTAACTTCTTCCAAATTTCTTCTATCATTTCAACCTTTGGATCTAATCCAAGATTTTGAGCTATAACCATTAATGGTTCTAATTGATAAATTAATCTTCTTTCAATCTTATCATTTAAATACTTATGGTCATATCTAGAAGAATATATTGATCTATGAATTTTAGAGTTAGATGGGTTTACAAATTCACCTTTTACTTCTTTTAACCCTTCTGACTTTTCTAATTCATCAAAGAACTTATCGCAACTGCTTTCAACATATTCAAAATCATTTTTAGTTCTATCATTATAGTATTTTATTCTCTCTTTTAAATTGAAATCTACAAATCTCTGGTCTCCTCCTACTGGTAGAAGAATATTATCAGTTTGTGATCCATCTAAAATTGTCTTTTCCACTTTTTCTACATCATCAGTATAAATTAAATTCCCACCATAGAAGTATCCATTTTTTATGTTGTAAACTAAAAGTGAACTATCATCTTCACCCTTCCAAATAAACTCTCTATTGGGACAGACATCCTTAGATACCCCTCTCCAGAAAATACTTCTTTTAATATCAAAACCATTTAATATTTTAGGCATATCCTTACTTTGTCCAAAAGAATCCGGTAAATAACCAACCTTTAAATAATCTCCATACTTTGATGCACTTTTTATACCATAAAAAAGATTTCTAGCTATTGATTCTCCATCTATAATAAGTTCATCAGTTTGTGTATACCAAGGTCCTATTATTAATTTTCCTTCTTCAACAAGTTTTTTTACTCTTTCAAAGTTACTTGGCGCAAACTTTATATATTCATCTAAAATACTTAATTGTCCATCTAATAAATATGTTTCTAAATCTCCATCTTCTAGTGCATTTATTACTTCATCCATGTGATATACTAGCTGTATAATTGATTCATTTGAAGTAAAATACCATTCATAATCCCAGTGTGTGTGGGGATAAACATGTATTTTTTTCATTATATATCTCCTTTTATGAATTAAATCTTTTCTATAGTAAAAATCCACTGGCTCTTATTACAATCACCAGTGGATTTTTAAATTATAGTTGTATCCCCTTAACTAAATTGTATAGTTTTTGGGAGTCTGTTTCTTTGATAACTGTATTTCTAAAATCATCATCTATTAACTCTTTTGCTATTGTGCTTAATATCTTTAAGTGATTTTCTGCTCCATCCTCAGGAATAGTTAGCGCAAAAGCTGTAGTTATCTTCTTTCCATCTAATGAGTCCCATTCTATTGGATTTTTAAATTTAATTAAGAATACACCTGGTGAAATAACTGTTGAATTTTTACTATGTGGTATTGCTATACCATCATTAAATCCAGTTGTAGCTTCTTTTTCTCTTTTTTGTAACCCGTGATAAAAATCTTCTTCACTCTTTACATATCCATGCTTCTTAGCTATTGATGCTATAAACTTAAATGCTTCATCTTGAGTAGTTGAACTTTCATCAATGTATATGTGATCTTCACTAAATAATTCCTTAGCTTCTACTATAGATTCCTCAACAATTTCGTTAGACTCTACTTCTATATATTCTTCCTCTTCTTCAGATACTGGCTTTCTCCAGAACCCAATGATTAATGCTGTTACTAAAATACCTGCAAATATACATAATATCCAAGTTATAAATGGAACTGGTTGTTCAATGTATCCTATAACTGCTCCAAGTGGAGATCCAATACCACCGTAGAACTTACATCCAGTTATAGAAGCAAGTCCACCTGCTAATGCTGAACCAGCAACAGATGCAGTAATCATTTGAACTGGATTAGATGCTGCAAATGGAATTGCTCCTTCTGTAACTCCAACCATACCCATACCAAATGCTGAACTAGCTGATATCTTTTCATTCTTTGTAAATTTATTCTTAAATAATACTGATGCAAGCCATATTCCTAATGGTGCAACTGAAATAGCAGCTTGTGTTGCTGTTTGAGGTACAAAGTTAGCATTTGCTATACCAAACTTAGCTACTGTATCTGTATAAACAGCTGTACCAAATATAAGTGCTGTCTTATTAACTGGACCTCCAAAGTCAAATCCAATCATACCACCAATAATTGCTCCAATTATAAATGGTGCTCCAGCGAATGTTTCATTTAAAGTTGTTAATCCACTATATAAACTATCCATTAATCCTGCTATGGGATTACCAATTAAGTATGTTACTATAACCATTATTGCAAAAGTAGCTATTAAAGGAATAATCATAATAGCAAGTAATGGTTGTAATATCTTAGGCCATTTTATCTTCTTTAGTCCTTTTACTAAATATCCAACTATGAATGCAACTAAGATTGCTCCTAAGAAACCACCACCTGTTTGAGTTCCTAAATATGTTGCATCATTTACTAAGTATGCACCTATCATTGCTGGTGCTATTGCAGGCTTGTCTGCTATTGAGTTAGCAACAAAAGCTGCAAATAAAGGAATCATTAATTTAAATCCAACTTGTCCAACTTCAAAAAGCTTAGACATGAAGAATCCCATTTGAGTTGATGTATCAAATCCCCAATTTACTATTTGACCAAGTTCATTTGCTTGGAATGCAAATATATTAGCAATTGCTAATAATATACCTGATGCTATAACCATTGGAGTCATATATGATATTCCACTCATTATATGTTTAACAAAATTATTTTCTGTCTTTCCTAAAGTCACTTTACCAACCTTAGTTCCCTTTGCTCCAAAGACTTTAGCTTCGTCATAAGCTCTTTTAATTAATGCTTCTGGTGCTTTTATTGCATCTATTGATTTTACTGATAATACTCTCTTACCTGAAAATCTCATTAAATCTATATTTATATCTGCTGCTATTATTACTACGTCTGCTGTTTCAATATCTTTTTCTGTCAAAACATTTTCTGCTCCAATAGAACCTTGAGTTTCAACTTTAATTTTATATCCAGCTTTCTTTGCTGCTTTTTCTAAACTTTCAGCCGCCATATAAGTATGTGCTATACCTGCAGCACAAGCTGTAACTGCTACTATTTTTTTATTCATTACTCTCTACCTCCTCTTTACAGTTCATATTATTACACCTGTAAAGGTTTATGTAAACATTTTTACTATCTTTAGTATTATCTTTCTTTTTTTTATGTTTTTATGAAATTATTTTCATACTTTTATAAAAAAAAGGTTATGTACTTATCAGTACATAACCCTCTTTGGGCTAATGTTTACCACCTATTTTACAGGCAACAACAGCATCTATATTATTATCAGAAATTACATCTAAATATTGTTTTTCATTTTTCTTAAACCAATCATTAGCATATGAACATGTAGCTGTTGCTTTAAGCTTTTCTTTTCTTAAATACTCTACCATGATAAGCATTGTTTTTGAAGCAACTCCTTGCCCCCTTAAAACTGGGTTAACATAAACATGATCTATATTTACCTCTTCACCTTTTTCACGTTTAAAAGTTACTTCAGCCATTAGCTCCCCTTTATCATTCTCACTATATATACGCTCTTTTTCATACTTCCAATTCATTTTTTTCTCCTTTGTTTATAATTTAATTAATACTATTATATACAGTTTTATCTATTCTAATGCTTTTTTTATATCCTCTACTATTAGCTCCTCTTTTAAATGATAACGCTCATATAGTTCATCTTTAGAAACCCCATTAGTAAATTCCTTATCAGCTCCAAAATTCAATACCTTAATATTTTTGTCACCATAGAATCTTGAAATCTTTTCACCAAATCCACCATTAATAACTCCATCTTCTAAAGTAATTACTAATTTATGTTCTTCCAGAAGTTCATATAATAACTTCTTATCTATACCACTTATAAATCTAGGATTTATTAAGGTAGCATTAACCCCTATTTCAGACTTTAATTTTTCTTTTACTTTTTTTCCAAGATGATAAAAATCTCCTAGCCCAATTATTGCTATATCTTTCCCACTTTCAACTTTTTTATAAGTATTTATATTATGAAAATCAGACTCTATAGAAATCCCAGTAGATACTACATTTATATTTGGAACACGTATTGCAACTGGATATTTCTCTTGCTCAATTCCCCATTCCATCATAGCTATATATTCTTCTTTATTAGTTGGTGCAAGATAGACTATATTAGGAATATTACTTATTAAAGGTATATCAAATATTCCAAGGTGAGTAACATCTCCCCCTGTTATTCCGCCACCATAAACCATTATTAATGCTGGATTATTATTTATGGCAAGATCTTGAGATAACTGATCATAAGTTCTTTGGATAAATGAGCTTAAAAATCCAACTACAGGTTTACCTCCTTGTGATGCTATTCCTGATGCAAGAGCAACTGCGTGCTCCTCTGCTATTCCAACATCTATAAATTGACTTTTAAATTTATTTCTAAAGTTCCCCAAGCTAACTGATGATGGGGTCCCAGCTGTTATTGCTACCACTTTAGGATCTTCACTTGCTTTTTTCATTAAAAACTCTTCAGTAATGTTCCTATAAGATTCTCCAAAACTTGGTTTATTTACTGGCTCTTTTGTTTCTAAATTAAAGGGACTAACCCAATGAAATGCCTCCTTGTTTTCTTCAGCATCCTTATATCCTTTTCCCTTAATTGTATGCATATGAATAACTACTGGATGATCTATATCCTTTACCTTCGAGAATGTATCAATTAATGATTCTATATCATTTCCATTATCAATATAATGATACTCAAATCCTAATGCCTTAAAGAAATTATTTTCAGCCTTTCCATTAGATTCACGTAGCAATTCTAAATTCTTGTAAAGCCCACCATAGTTTTCTGCTATAGACATATCATTATCATTAACTAAAATTATAATATTTTTCCTTGATGCAGCTGCATTATTTAATCCTTCATATGCTTCACCACCACTTAGAGAACCATCCCCTATAACAGCAATAATATTTTCTTTTCCACCCTTTATATCTCTTGCTTTTGCTAATCCACATGCTAAACTAACAGAAGTAGATGTATGACCTACTATAAAGAAATCATGTTCACTTTCACTAGGCTCAGTATAGCCTGTAACAGTTTTATATTCATCTGGATTAATGAATGCATTTTTTCTTCCTGTCAAAATTTTATGAGTATATGATTGATGAGATACATCATATACTATTTTATCTATTGGTGAATTAAATACATAGTGCATTGCTATTGTCGCTTCCACCATTCCTAGGTTAGGGCCAAAATGACCGCCAGTTGTGCTTACCTTTCTTATTAAAATCTCCCTTATCTCATTAGCTAAAGATGATAATTCATCCTTACTAAGAGATTTTAAATCTTTAGGTTCATTAATTTTATTTAAGACCATATTAAATTCCTCCTATGCTTTCCACTAGTATATTAATCAGTATACTTCTTGGAGTAAACTCTAAGTCAATATATTTTTTTCTTACATGTGTACATTCTATAAAAATAAACTTAAATAAATAGGAGTGTTCATATAAAATAAACACTCCTTCTATTTAAATTACTATATTAAGCTCCATAATGCTTGTACATTAGATGGTTCCCATCCTACTAATGATGTATGTCCTTGTCTACATGTATAATTTTTTCCATTATAACTTACTATATCACCTGTTTTATAGCTTACCCATGCTTCCCATGCTGGATAACTTGATGGTTTTTGTACAGAAACTGAAACTATATTAGAAGTTACTGTTTTACTACCATCACTTAAAACTACAGTATAATTATAATTTCCTTCTCCTTTTCCTGTTACATTGTAGCTTATATTTCTTAATGCACTACCTACAGTTAAACTACCAGTAGATATTACAGTATTTCCTTCTAATATCTGATAACTTGTTGCTGTATTATTTGCTGGTATTTGAATATTTAGGGTAAATGATCCACCGCTAACTTGTCCTGCAGTTAAAGAGGCTGCTTGTAAAGTGTTTTCTACTGGAGCTGATACTGTAACCTTTACTTCTGTGGATGTAACTTTACTACTACCATCACTTAAAACTACAGTATAATTATAAGTTCCACTCTCTTTACCTGTTATATCATAGTTTATAGTAATTGGTGTTTGACTTCCTGAATTCAATGTACCACTTGATATCACAGTATTTCCTTCTAATATTTGATAACTTGTTGCTGTATTATATGCTGGCACAATAGCTGTTAAAGTATACTTTCCATTAGAAACTGGTCCAGCTGTTAAACTAGCAGCTTTAAGTGTATTTTGTGTAGGAGGAGTTTCTGAACCATCTTTTATTAATCCATTAAACATTATTGTGTGCATTGGCCATCCACCCTTAACATCATCACCACTGCAATCCCAAACAATAAGACCGCCATAGCCATTGTCATTTATATAATTTATTCTATCTTGTAGAGAAGTTTCATCCTCATAAGTCAAGAATTGCTTGGTTGAAGAGTTATATAAATAAGGTACTTTAGCTATTGGATCTCTATATTTAACCCATCCAGCTGTTTTTTCAATATTTTTAATATCATACCAAGAGTATTGACCTCCAGTACCTAAGTTACCTGTGAAATTCTTATTTCCTGGTTGGAATAATCCATCTCCATTTGGACCTGGAGCTACATTTCCCCACCCTCTACTATATAGTGGTGAACCTGCGTACAATTTACTCTTAGGAACATTATATTCTTCTGAATAAATCTTCATTGCATCATCTGTGTCAAATTTAGGTCTTGTTGTATCTTCAGGGTTATGATATAAACCAGCTAAATGACCAGTTACATCATCCCAATCTCCAGCAAAATCATATGTCATAACTCCAATAGCATCTACATATTGAGCATATTGATCTGGCTCTGTATTGTGAATTTTTGACTCTCCTGCTGATACTGCAACTGTTAAAAGTTTATCCTTCATACCATTTTGATCAAATGTTTCTCTAATTGTTTTTAATAGCAAGGTAAAATTATGCTTGTCCTCTGGTCCACCAACGCTACCTCTATCATATTGATCTTCTGGAGCTCTAGTTTCTGTTGGGTACTCCCAATCTATGTCAATACCATCAATGAACGGATACTTTTTCATGGTATCAACCATGCTTTGTGCTAATGTCTTTCTATTTTGCTCTGTAGAAGCTGCTGCATGGAATTTATCACTCCTAGTCCAGCCACCAACTGCAATTACTATTTTTACATCTGGGTATTTTGATTTGTAATACTGATATTCTCCAAAATGTCCTGCTAACCCCTCTCCCCACTCTGGAGAATGTTTAAAATCTGCACATTCAAAATCTGCATAGGAATCTGTAGTTTGAATTTTAAAATCATTTGTTATTTCAAAGAAAGCATGATTTACCTGAGATACTTTATCCCAAGGAATGTCATCTACAGTTATATTTTGTTGTCCCGCCTCATACATTCCCCAACTTGGGAAATATGTGATAACTCTTTTGTTTGTAGCTGCTGAAGTTGTACTAGCAACAACTGCTTGGTCAGTATTCTCCTTTGCAGAAGTTGTTACTGTTCCTGATGTTAAACCTACACTTCCAACAACTAAAAATAGTGATAATAATAGACTTAGTCGTTTTTTCATTTTAACTCCCTCCAATTATTTTATTTTCTTTAAAGAAAATATGTATTAGACATTACTTATTAAAGCTTCCTTGAACTCCTTAATTTAATTATAATTCCATATTTTTACAGCATCAATGATATATAATAAGTAAATTCAGACAACTCTCCCCCTTTAGTAAACATTTACAACAATCTTTTAACTATAATAAAAAAAAAACCTTAGTTCATTTTGTTTAAATAAGTAACTAAAGGTTTTTTTATAAATAATTATTCTTTTAAAATATACTATTAAACAAGCCAGCCCCTTTAACAATCTCTTGTTCCATAAATAAACTTGAAACAGCTTGTTTATAATCTATAACTTTTTGAGCTTTCTTTATCTTTTTTGCATACTTCTTATTATCAGTAAACATATATATCATATACCCCCAAAGTTCTTTCATTCTAAACATTGCATTTTTATCATCATTAAAAAGTTCTATATAGTTATTAAAAATTTCATCATGGAAGGCTTTTAATGTATCTTTAGTAATAAAATCATTACCTTTAATATCTCCAATTAAACCTGGATTAGCTAAAACACCTCTACCAAGCATAACTTTGTCTACTTCTGGAAAACTATTAACTAATTTATTATAATCTTCAACTATAAAAATATCTCCATTATAACACACAGGGCTTTTACTTAATGATAGTGCATCCTTAAAAATCTCTAAGTTAGGCTTATTTCCATAAAAATCTTGCCTAGTTCTTGGATGGATTATTAATTCTTCTAAAGGATATTTGTTATATATCTCTATCAGTTTATAAAACTCCTCTGGAGTATCCTTTCCAATTCTAGTCTTTATTGAAATTTTCATATCTTCAATCTTGTATATTTCTTCTAAAAATTTGTCTAGTTCCTCTCTTAATGCAAGAAAACCTGAGCCTCTATTTTTTGAAACAACTGTCCCTGCTGGACATCCTAAATTTAAATTCACCTCATTATATCCTAATTGCTGTAACTTTCTAGCAGTAACAATGAATCCCTCAAAATCATTTGTAAGTATTTGAGGAACTATGTTCATTCCTTCATTATTTTCAGGTAAAATATCTCTTAACTCTTTTGTTTTAAGACTTCTGCTTTTATTGGGTACAATAAATGGCGTAAAGTATTTATCAATATTGTGAAAGAACTTCTCATAAGCATTTCTATATATATATCCAGTAATCCCCTCCATTGGGGCTAAATAAAATCTCATATAATAACTCCTTCTTAAACATTCTAAAAGTTATTATATCAGCCTTCTATCCTCTTATCTACTTAAATAACAAAGTGAATAATATATTTACTTTAATTTCATATCAAAAAATCCATAGCATTTTTGCTATGGATTTTAAAATTATCTTTTTTCTAATATTTCTTTAATCATTTCTATATTTTCTGTAAGATTACTTAAAACTAGAATTGCTTGTCCTAATTTGTCTTCACCTTTAACTAACTTATTTTTAATAAAAGTATTTTTTATTTCCTCAAATCTTTTCTTTTCTTCTTCAGTTATGCACCCAACTAACTCTTTCCATTTAAGCATATTAGCTTCTGCTCCTGAAGTTAATGTTTGAGCATCATTTTCATAGTTAATTAGAACTCTTTGGAATAATTCCTCATCATTCATTATAGCTACTACTTTCTCAGCTATCTTATTCATATTTCTATATGACCCTTGAAGCTTAAATCGTGGCTCTTTTCTATATTCATCGCTTTGAGCTGCTGAATGGATATACTCCATATTGACCTTTATTACTATATCTCTTACTTTCATTAACTTATTAAGAACACTTATATATTCATTTAGTTCATCTACTGAGTAATCATATTCAAGGGTTACATTTTCCCTTTCCACTCCATTAGCCATTTCAACAAGTCCATATAAATCCTTCTGATTAGTATTAGATAGCTTAGATAATATAGGATTTGAAGTTAAACAGTTTTCAATATAACTAAGTTTAAATGCTTCTTCATTTTCCATAAGCATATCCCCTAGGTTATATACATCTGCTCTATTAGCAAGCATATCTGGAATCTTAAATTTTTCTCCACTTTCAGTATAAGGATTTCCAGCCATAACAACAGCTACCTTTTTACCTCTTAAATCATAAGTTTCACCAATTCCATTATATACACCTTCAATTTTTCTTTGTCCATCACATAAAGAAATAAACTTTTGTAAAAACTCAGGATTACAGTGTTGTATATCATCTAAGTATATCATTACATTGTTACCCATTTTTAAGGCTATATTCAACTTTTTAAGTTCTTCTCTAGATCCTGTATTATTAGTTTTATCTGGATCTAATGAAGTTACATCATAACCTAATGATGGTCCATTTACCTTAACCAATATAATTCCAAGCCTACTTGCTATATATTCCATTAAGGTTGTTTTACCATATCCAGGTGGAGAAAGAAGTAATAATAATCCCATTGAATCTGTTCTTTTATTCTCTCCAACAACACCAATTTGTTTTGCTAGATTATCACCAATTAAAGGCAAGTACACCTTATCTATCAATTGATTTCTTACAAAAGAAGTAAGTACTTGTGGCTTATATTCATCTAAATGAATTTTATCCTTAAAGTTTTTAATAAGACCCTTCTTTATATCTTGGAACTCAATAAACTCTTTAACACAAATCTCACCAAAATACTTTAACTTATTCATAAATTTTGTATAAGATAGAATATATTTACCACTTTCTATTACAGAATGACTTCCTATAAGGCCTTCTATATTTACTTTTGAATCAACATATATAACCCTTCCAAAACTTCTATCACCATTCATTAATAAAATAATTACTTCCTTAAGCAATCCTTCTATTTCATAGTCATCTAAGTTTTCAAATATAGTAGCATTAATGTCTCTTAGTTCTTTATTATCATCTATAACACTTTCTTTATAAGCATTAATACATTCCTTTATGAAATAGTAAAGCCCTTCTATATCTACTTTACTCTCTTCTATGGATGCTAAAAATTCACTTAACAATCCCTTTCCTTTTAGGTAGTTAATAAATCCATCATATATACTCTTACCCTCTTTACTAACTACAAAGTCTTCTCCTCTCATAATTTCCAAGCAGAGGTATTCAGATGCTTCTTTTACACATCTCTTATGGAATAGATTAAACTTATTATTTTCTTCTTCAATCTTTTCAGACACATATGGAATATAACTATCTAAATTAGGAGAAGAATTAAAATACAAACTAACTTTTGATAATTCTTTTAACCTCTTTCTTAACAAATCCTTTGTATCTTTTTTAGCTAAAGAACTCCAGAATAACCTTGCTAATGCCCTACTTTCACTACTATATATAAGTAAATCTATTTTATAATGCAACTCTAATAATGCCTTTAAAATTTTTGCCCCATCAATATCATGTACACCTTTAGTGTATCCTTCTTGATATCTTGGTTCCATAAATTTTTGCACCACTTTAATAAGTTGTCCTTCAGACATAGAATGTAATTTATCTAAAGACTCATTTTCACCTCTTTTTGCTGCATCAAAAACTAAATAAGCTAGGTACTCCCCCTTATACACTTCATTATTCTCAGATACTACACTTTGAGAGAATACATGATTATATTTGTTAATTCCTTTAATATCTACCTTCTCCCAAAAATCAGTTCCTGTAATATGATAATTTAGTCCATCTTCCTTTTGCACTATAGATAAATCAATAGGTTTGTTATTAACAGAGAAATAATGTTTCCCTAATTTAATAATATCTTTTCCATTTATATAAAGTTCTTGTCTATCCTTAAGTTGTCGGATAGCTTCCTCTTTTACTTTCCTTAATCTTGAAGTAATCTCATCACCTTTTACATTATCCCCAAGATCTTTCAAGCTAGAAATAATATCCCTAACCTTTTCTACCATTATATCTGTAGCCAGATATCCATTAATCTCATCTACAGTATTAAAACTTTTTAACCTATTACTTATTCCATTAAGTATACGTTCTGAAGAACCAAATAAAGAGAGTATTCTTTTATTTAACTTATCTAAAATTGTCTGCTTTTTACTTTCAAAGGCATTATATACTTCTTCTCTTTTTTCACTTAATTGAATAACATAATCATCAAATTCAGCAAACTTTCCTTCAAGTTCTTGAATCATAATCATAATTTTATTTAAATATTCATCACATTTATCTACTGTATCTGATATATCTAGATAGTTTACAACTGATTGACTAAGTAACTTTAACTGAGCATTAAACTGAGTTGTCATTTCACTTTTAGTAAGATCTCCAACTCTATTGCTTAGCCTAGCTTTACCATTATTAATTAAAGAAAATAATGAGGAAATTTTCTCTATTATTTGTGTAGTCATAGTGGGATCTTCAATTTTGAAGTTAGATATTATATCTATAAGAAGCTCTAATTCACTGGATGTTTCGTCCATCCTTTTTTCAAGCTCTCTACCCTCTTTAGATTTATTAACTTTATTTATTTCCAAAGCTAACTTATTAACATTTGTTTCATATGGCTTTAACCCCTCTGGAGCAACTAAAAATTCAACACATTTTTTTGAGAACTCTTCATACTTTTCCTTAACATTTACATCAAGAGAATTAACTATATTGAGATCTGCATATCTTAAGTCCTTAAGAGAAGAAATCCCTCCCCTTAAGTTTCTTATATCTGCTAATGCCTTAACATATTCATTAATTGAGTCAAAGGAACCATACTTTAGATTATTCAATAGTTCCTCTGCTCTTGTGCTAACTTCTTCAACCTGTTTTTTGGTAGAAGTTTTTATTCTCGTTACTTTTTCAAACTCGCCTATGGCAAAAGTAGCAGATTCCTTGATATTTATAAGTACCTCTTTTAAATTAAATATCTCTTCTTTATCTAACCAGAAATAAGAATCTATTATTCTTTCACTTTCTTTTACAATATCAACATATATACTTTGGTATCCTTCACCCTTTTGGATAAGCTTACATACCCCTTTGCAGTCAGCCATTGCATTAACTATATCCTTGTTTCCAATCTTAAATAACAAAGAATCTTTGTTTCCTTCAGTTACATAGTTCTTTCCAACATAAGGTGTTTGCCATATTTGTATAATATGATTTTTTCTTGGCTCACTTTCATTTTTGAAAATAATCATCTCGCCATTATTAAAATGAGAATATCCACTGCAAACAATTGGTGTATCAATTTTCTGTTCAATAATATTATATGAATAAATTAAGTACAACCCGCTATAAGTATTATAAAAAATATATTGATAATCCTCTCCATTAGTAGACGAAACTCTTTTATCAAAAATAGAATTCTCTGCTTCTACATCAAAAATCTTATACTCACCATTTTGAAGATAATATCCCTCTGGAAATATAATCCCATGGTTTCCTGGTAATAGAATACAAGTATCTTTTATAGAATCTATTCTAACAACATTTTTCAACTTATTATTGAAAATAAAATATCTATACTCTTCTTCCTTATATGGTTTAATTTTCAAAATTATAATTTGCTCTAAATCTGCATAGTATATTTCTGCATCATCAAGGGTTTGATCCATATACTCAACAGGCTCAGAATATATACCTTTACCTGTTGTGGTATTATCCTCTATTTTAATAGTTAAATCTCCTTCTAATGTTTCAACAAAAACCTTGTCCAATATTGAAACATGGGGATGAATACCACTTCTTTGATCATCTCTAGTGGCCTTAATAAATCTAAATTCACTTTTATTTTTAAATCTAATTTCATGCTCACTTCTACTATCAACATAAACTAACTTATTTCCTTCAATTACCCACTTAAATACTTTAATATCTGTAGGATCTTTTCCTGTTTGAAAAATCATATAGAAATAAGGCTCTGTTATAGTAAACTTAGCAAAAAAAGTATTTTTATAATATTTATATAGTTCATCAAAGTCATTAATAAAGTCTTTATCACTAATCAAATCAAAGGATTGTTTTACAAAACTCCTATTTTCATATTTATAAATTGAAAAAACATCACTTAGTTCCACTTTAGATTTAAGTCCAATATGAACGTTATATCCAAAAATAAAGTAATCTTCTACTGGAGCCATATCTCTTGGAATACAATTATTATCAGTAATTATTCTTTCACTACCAAGAACTTTTGTTTCAATAGAACCAAAAACACTTTTTCTTTCTTTATTAAGCTTTTCAACCCTCTCTTTTAAATCAGAACCTTTTTTTAAAAGACGATTTTTAATAACTTCATATGTTCCATTCTCCATATCTTCTTTACTATTATCATGGAAACTTTTATTTACGCCTTTTTCATCGATACTATTCAAAATTATTCTCCTTATTCGTTTATAATTTCTATAGTTTTTGCTGGTAAATTAGCTACCCCTGCTTTATTTACTGTATCTAATAATTTACTTAATGCAACTTTATCTTCTTTATCTGCATTCCCCATCATCTTATTAATAGCACCTGCTATTGAAAGATTCTTAATATCTTCCGAAGTTAAATTGAATCTACCAACAAATTCTTGTAATTGCTTCTTAAAATATTCAGGGTCACCAGTTATAAATGTCTCCTTAATATCTGTAAGAACATCACTATTTTCAACTAATCTATCATAAGATTTACCCTTTGAAATAGAACCAATTATTTGGTCAAAGAACATAGTCTCTCCACCGACAATATCAATTTTAGCTGTCTTAAGAGCTTCTCTAATAACTGAAGCTTGTGATTCTGCAATTTCCTTTTGTATATTAATATTAGCAAGTTGAATTTCCTTATCTTTTTCAAGTTTAAGTTTAAATTCTTCATGTCCTCTACCAACTTCGTCAAGAGCCTTCATGCTATTAGCTTTTTCTCTAATTCCTTCAGCTTCTGCCATGTATTTTTTCTTTAAGATATCAGCTTCAACTGTACCTTCTTTCTCCTTAACATCAACCATTGCAGTGTCACCCTTAACTTGTGCTATAGCCTTAGCCTCAATTGCCTTAGCCTCTGCACTTGCTTTAGCTTCAATAACCTTAGCTTCTGCAATACCTGAAGTAGACTCCTCTAATACATTAGCATCAACAAGAATCTTAATTGCTTCTGCTTCTTTTTGTGATGCTTTATATTTAGCATCTGCATCAATAATAGTTTTCTCTGCAATTTTTTCTGCTGCTTGTTTAGAAGCTTCTGCTGTTTTAACTTCAATAATAAGATTCTTTTCAGACTCTTCTTCTGCCTTCTTAATAGCTACAGCCTTTAATCTTTCTGCTTCTGCAATAGCTCTAGTATCCTTAATCTTTTCTTCTTCAATAACAGTATCTTTCTCTACAGCTACTCTCTCTCTTATAATTAGTTGAATATTTTTCTTTTCTACCTCAACTTCCTTTTCCTTAGCAATACTAGCAAGCTCTACAAGCTTTTCTTTATCTGTCTTTTCAAGTAATCTCTTCTTATCTACTCTTTCTGATTCAATAGCTTCTGTGCTTTCCTTAGATTTCAATGCAATTATAACTTGTCTTTCCTTATTTTGTTCTGCAACTTCAATTTCTTCATCTGCTTTAACCCTAGCCATTTCAGCCTTATATCTTTCTTCTTGTCTAACTTTTTCTGCTTCTGCCTCTTCCCTTGCATGAATAATAGCAATTTCTCTCTTCTGCTTTGCTTCTGCTTCTGCATTTTGTTTTTCAAGCTCTAATATAGCTTCTCTAGCAGATACATTTTGCTTCTTTATTGTCTTTTCCTTATCTTGTTCAATTTGATTTGCTAAAATAAGTTGTTGAGAAGTAAGCTCTGTAATTTTTTTAATACCTTCTGAATCTAAAATATTCTTACTGTTTAATAAATTAATATCAGTCTGTTCAAGATAATCAATAGCTGCATCATCAAGAACATAACCATTTAAATCTGTTCCTATTATTTGAAGAATTTCATCCTTAAAGGTTTCTCTTTCAGTATAAAGCTGTACAAAATCAAACTTTTTACCAACTGTCTTTAATGCTTCAGAAAATTTAGCATCAAAAAATTCCATTAAAGTTGCAGGATCAGATGCCTTTTTACAACCTAATAATTGAGCAACCTTAAGTACATCTTCCTTTGTTTGATTAACTCTAACGAAGAATGCAACTCTTATATCAGCTCTTAAATTATCCTTACATATTAATCCGTCTTTTCCTTCTCTAGCTATTTCAACTCTCTTGACTGAAATATCCATAACTTCATGTTTATGAATAATAGGAACTACAAAAATACCTCCAAAACATACAACCGGTCCACCTACACCATTTCTAACTATTACTTTACCTTGGTCTACTTTGTGATAAAATCTTGAAAATAACGCAAGTAAACCTATAATAATAACTAAAGCCGCCCCTACGCTAAACAATAAAACTTGTGTTGAATACGCCATATTATTCACTCCTTAATCTTTATAATATAATAAACATTTTTTTCATCATTTTTCTTTGTTACATAAGCCTCTTCACCTTTTATAAAGGTTTCATCTTCATCATATTGCTTAACATTTATTAATATTGAAGCCCCCTCCCTTTTTATTTCTCCTTGTCCTAATCTACCATCTTTAAGGTCACACATTAAGGTAACTATTTGTCCAATAATAGGTTCACCTTGATTCAACTCTTCTTGGTATACTTTCTTAAATATTTTTTTAAGAGGATTGGTTATTATCTTTGCAATTAATGAACTAACTATAAATGCAGGAATTAGCAATAAACCATTTGTTAAACCTCCTGGCGTTATTGGTAGTAAAAACATAAACATTGCTAAAATCCAAAAAACTAAAACTATTACACTGAAAACTAACATAAAAGGTAGTTCTGAAAGATTTAGAAATGCTAGAAATGCATGAAATGGGCCTATATCTGCTCCACCATCAATATCAAAATCCCCATCAATATCAAAGTCAAACAAATCAAAATCTATAACCCCTATTATTACAGTTAACCAATAAAATAAGACAAATCCTAATAAAAAAGTAGGTATAATATTTGCCCCTCTAAAAGCATTATCTAATAATTCACTCATTTTCCCCCTCCTTTACCCATATATAAATTTTACCATTGATATTTATTCCAAACAATCCATTTTATTGAATATATTACATTCATATAATAAAATAAAATGTAGCAGAAAATTTCTACTACATTTTATTTTTTATAATGTTTATCTCTTTTTACCGAAAATAAATATTGATATTACCGATAATAATGCACCAAGTAAAGCTAAACTTCCCTTTGATGAATCTCCAGTTTGAGTTGGTTTACTAGTATTATTACCTTCAGATCCACTACCATTATTTGTATCATTTCCTTGATTAGAATTGTTCCCCGTACCTACTAATTTAAGATTGTTATATGTTTCTTTTAAAGTTTTATAAGAATTGCTTACATCTTTTTCAGTAGAATAAATGTCTCTAACTACAGCATTTGCTTTTAACACTTCATTTTCTAAGTTATACCATGACTCTAAAGTATACTCTTCTTTATTTAAAGAATTTATTTCTTTTAACAAAGCATTTAACTCCTTAGCATCTAATAATGAAGAATATGCTTCTTCTAATTGAGCTATTAATTTCTTTAATGGAATTGTATTTATTTCAGATACTAAGTTAAGCTTTAATGCTATTTCATTATATCTCTCTGCTGTTACAATGGTATAATTATTTTCGTCAATATCCTTTACTAATTCTTTAGCATCATCTATTTCCTCTTTAGTTGCTAATCTGTCCTTATTAGTAAGTGTTATTTCTTTTATAGCAGCAAAATCTTTTCCATTAAATGTAGAAAGTGCTGTTATCCTAATAGCAGATGCTGTTATAGCTTCTTCAAAAATAATTGAATCATTAATTCCACTTTCAAATGTTCCAGTTTTTATTTCTTTCCATTGACCATTTACTTTTACATCTAGCTTGTAATCTTTAATTGTACCATTAGAATTTTTTCCACGTGATAATACATTTATAGTATCAAAACTTGTTTCATCTCCAAAATCTACTTGAATCCAGTGGTTACCTTCATGACTATCTCCCCCAACATAATTTGTATGCCACCAGCTTGATTCATTACCATCAATAGCTGTAGATGCTTGCCCATCTCCAGATGTTGCTGGCATTTCTGAACATGCACTTGCCTTCCAATTACTTCTATCTATTTCAATAATTTCAGATCCTTTAAATGGTTCGTACATAGACTTAGCCTCATCATAATAAATAGAACTATTTCTAAGTTCAATACCACCTAAAATTCCTTTAAAGCTATTATCTGCTACAACAATCTTACCTGATTCAATTGACTGATTAATTCTATTCTCATCATAAACTGAGTTTGATAATTCACCATCAATATAAATCTTAAGCATTCCATTTACTTCACGAACCGCTACAACTTGATGCAAATCACCATCATTAACCTTACCTACAAAACTACTGCTTGTAGATGTTGGAACATATTTATCAGTGCCAAAAATTCCATGAGCCTTCTCAATTACTGTAGTAACTTCAGATTTAGAATTTACCTTTAAATCTTTTACTTTAAATGATACATATCCTTCTTCATCAATTGATAATGATATATCATCTCCTTGAGATAATAAGTTTACATTATTTGATGTAGTTTTTACTGCCATGGAAATTGCAAAATCATTTGTTCCAGTAAAACTCTTATTATCTTCTAGTGTATAATCTTTATCTAAGTTTAATAAGAACATATCCAAATCTCCATTATATGACTTTTCTATATTTTCTCCATCTACTAGATTATTCCCACTAGTTACATTGGCAACTTTACCATTGCTATATGCTGGAATTTCTAAACTCTTTGTTATTTTATTTCCTACAGCATCTCTTTCACCAGTGATATTTAGTTTAGCTTTATCTACAATTCTATTTTTAGTAGTTATAACAACTGTTCTATAGTCATCTAATAGCTTAGTTTCTGTTATATTATTACCCTCTACGGAGTAAACCTCTTTACCATTCTCAACTCTTTCATTATATTTTACTGTGATTTCATTATTTCCAGTTACTTTTGCAGATATAATCTCTGCTCCTGTACTATCATTCTTGCCATATTGGAATATTCTTGTTTCGTAAGGTGCTAATTTAACAGTTAATGTATCCCCATAAGACACAGTGCTAGAATCTCCAACAACATATGGTAGTACTTGATTTCCTTTAATATCCTTTACAGACTTTGGAACACCTACCATATCAGTTAACTCTAAAGTATATTCTTTTTCTTCTTCTGTTGGATTTCTAAATGAAACTATTCCTTCATCTCCATCCCAGCACGAGTATCCATATACACCTTGTGTTGGACGTTCACCAAATAGCTTTGCCTTCTCCAATATATGAGAATTAGTTTCAGCAAATTCTAATGCATCTGCATTTACTTTCCACTTTTCATCATCCATTATAGACGGAGAATAATATAACTCCCAGAATGCTGTACCACGAACTGAATTTGAAAATAAAAAATCTCTAAAATCTTCTGTAGTTGCTGAACTTCCATCAGATACCCCATAAATAGGATCATGATTGTAAATATTCTTTAATGGAAATTGAACTTGATTTACTTTAAATAAGTTATAATACACATTGTCTCTATAAGTTATTTTTTGTTGATGTCTTTCACCAGTTCCAGCTTGTCCTGTATCTCCAGAGTCTTGAACCCAAATTGTGTTAACCCATTGTAATAGCCATGGGCTTAAGTTTACATAACAAGTTGCATTAATAAATAATCCTTTACCTTCTTCTGCACGACTTGCACGCATTTCTTCCCAAGCATCAGTCCATTTTTCCCAAAGATCAGTTGTATAGTACATATTGTTAGTACCACCAGTCATATGATCATGTTTTTGATTCGTACAAGGTCTAACAGCAAAACCATCTATCTTCCAGTAATCAACATCAAATCTCTTTTGATTATCAATAAACATAGATGTTAAATTCTTTACATATTTATCCGAACCTACACAAATATTAGTCCAGTAATCATTTTGAGCATAAGCTGTTCCACTTTCCTCCATATACTTTGCAAATCCTGAAAAATAATTATATCCTCCTTGAGGTCCAAGCCAAATTCCAAATTTTGATTGGAACTTATTTGTAAGCTCTGTAGATGTATACAATTCATTAGGGAACTTACTATTAAACTCCCAAAATCCAGTACGATTCATGCCTTCTCCTGACTGAGAACTCGAAATGTTTGGATTATACTTTTCATCTCTATAGTTGTTCCATCCATCATCTACAACATAAGAATCAACTGGCTCTACACCATTCTCAGTTAATCCTTTTTCTGAGCCATAGAAAGATTTTGCAATACTTTCATCAGTTATTTCAAGCATATTATCATACCAAGAATTATATTGCTTTCTAAACTCAGTTGGTGTAGCAATATCAGAAATATATTCGTAAAAATCAGTTTGCACTACGTCCGTATCTGTACCTTTAGCTGCTCCTACAACATTCTGCCAAGATACGAACTTCCCATCAGTTGTCAATTGATTATCTTCGGCTAACTTTTCAAATGTTTTACCAGAGTAATATCTTATTTGTATTTCATCATCTACTACATCTGTATCAGCTGCTGGGAATTCAGAACCAAAAAACATACCATTTGCATATATAGGTTGTCCAAGCATTAATTCATTCTTACCAATCCACATTGATGAAACATCTTTTAAATCTGGATGAGACCAAACTGTATCACTAATTTCATCTTCTAAAACAAATTTATCTAAATCAATATAATCAATTTGTGCTTTACTATTATCAGCTTTAATTTCTAGAAAAGATCTCATATAATTCTCATTACTTTTAAGAACTGTTACCATATCAATATTGTATTCGATTCCATTAAGTTTATAAGGTAAATATGAAATAGTAAGCTTTTTACCACTTTCAATATTTTCAATCTTTGTTGTTTCATTATCTATTGTTAACTCACTAGACTCAATCTTGCTATCATCTACTGTACTTTCTTCTTCCATATATTTGTCTGAATATAAATTTATCTCTGAAGCTGAAAACTCTTGAGTGTTTCCTAGTGAATCAGATAATTGATCAATTCTAATATATCTAGTTGTATACTCCTTATTAAAATTTCCATAAACTACATCTCCTACATTTTGTAGCTTACCCTCTTGATGTAGATTATAGTCTTCCCTTTTAAATTCGCCTTCACCAGCTTCCTTCCAGTTCACACCATCATCACTTACATATAGCTTGTACTTACCCATTGTTCCATTTATTCCATATGCGGCATCCTCGTACCCTGGACGTTTTAAATATGAAAAAGATGATACTTTCTTCTCTTCACCCAAATCAACTTTTAAAGAAATTGGATATCCTGTAATAGTATATTGATCAATGTAAGTATTAGCATCTCCATCAAATAAAAGCTTTACATTTTCTTGCAAAAATTCAGTATTAGAACTAGTTGTAAGAGTTGCATTCCATGATGTACGATCAATAACTTCAATTGGAACTTCTACATCAGTGTCTTCTTCGGGTTGTATAGTATTTATTATGAAATCTTCCGATCCCTTACCAGGAATCAATGTAGTATTAGCTCTATTATTTTCTATTAGATTAGTTAATACTTTACCATTATCTATAGAAAATTCTCTTTTGATATAATCATTACCTATACTTATTTTATCTTTCCCTATATTAGCAAAAACTTTTCTGTCTCTGCTTTCTATAGCATTTACCAAAACTGATGTATTAGAGAATACTATACTACAGCTTAAAGCTAATGAAATATACATCTTCAAAATTTTTTTTGATTTCATTATATAACCTCCATTATTTAATTTCCCCTTAAAATTTAAATTCATAACTCTATTCTCTATCCCCTCCTCTATATTCATTTTCCACCCACCAATTTAATTAACAAAATATAAATAAATATACATATTTTGTATAAACCATATTTATATGTTATATTAATTTTTGTATCTCTAAAACCCTTTTACTAATAATGATAAAAACTTTGCATAAAAGTGAAAAATATTAAAACATAACATTGCTATAATATAAAAATTAACCCTATTACACTGAAAACAATTAAAAAAGTTAACTCTACAAAATTTAGAAATACCAGAAATACATGAAATGATCCTATATCCACTCCATAATCTATTTCCTCTCTCTATATAAACTTTACCATTGATATTTTTTAATAATATATTTTATATTCCACTTCTCGTTATAAGAAAAAGTGGGTATATTAAAGTTTTTCACTTTAATATACCCACTCGAAAATTCTTATGCCACTGGTAGTAATAAACCTGATTTCTTTAATATTGGTCTTATTGCATTATAGATAATTACTACTAATATCACAGAAACAACTGCATTTACAAATGTAGTAACTGCACTTAATTTAGCCAAAATAGTAGCTGCATCCTGAGGTTGTCCCAATATATATTGCTTATAAAAGAATCCTACAACAGGATCTGCAACCACATTAAAGGCTAACCCTCCAACTGATGCAAGAAGACTCCACTTAAAAATATATTTTTTATCATTGCTATCCCCAATTTTCGCAATTCTATGTGCTATTAATCCTGTAATTAGTCCAATACATAATTTTAGAATAAATGTTTTAGGTGCTACTAATATATATACAGGATCTAATAAATCTGCAATTGTCATTCCTATTGCACCTGCAATACCTCCATACCATCCTCCAAGTAACAATGCTGCTAAAACACAAAATGCATTTCCAATATGAAGAGAAGTAGCATCTCCGCCTGGTACTGGAATTTTAATTTGTAAGTAAGTAAATGATACAAAACATAATGCTGCTAATAATGCTGTTTGTATTAGCTTTTTAAATCTGATTTCATTTTTCAAAATAATTGCCCCCTTTAAATTATAAAACTTATAATTCATTTTATAAATTTAAGGAAAATCAGTCAATTGTACCCATACATTTTAAAAATCACTTCCTGCTAAATATCCAGTTGAAAATGCTATTTGAAGATTATATCCACCAGTTTCAGCATCAACATTAATTACTTCTCCAGCAAAATAAAGATTTTTTATAAGTTTAGATTCCATTGTTGAGGCATTTATTTCTTTTACTGCTACTCCACCGCTAGTAACCATAGCTGCCTTAATGCTTAATGTTTCTATTGCTGTTAGTTTCATTTCTTTTATATAATTTACAAGTTTTATTTCATCTTCTTTTTTAAGTTCACTTGGCTTAGTTTCTGTTAGGTTAAGTAATCCAACTATTTCCTTCAAGAAATTACCTGGCAATAAGCCTTTTAAATTATTTAAAACTGTTTTATTTGTATTTTCCTTTATTAACTTTGAAATTTCATCTTTACTTTTATCTTGTACGAAATCTAAAGTAACTTCCACTTCTCCATTTTCTAAAGCTCTATTTATATATGAAGATAATTTTAAAACTCCAGGGCCTGATATTCCAAAGTGAGTAAATATCATATCTCCTATAATCTCATACTTTTTCTTTTTTACCTTGGCACTTAATACAACATTCTTCATTGATACCCCTTGAAGATTTTTTACAAAGCCTTCTTTTATTACTAAAGGCACTAACCCTGGATAAAGTGCATCTATTTTATGACCATATTTACTTAAAATATCATACATACTTCCATCAGATCCTGTTGCTGGCACACTCTTACCACCTGTTGATATAATTACTTTATCACCCAAAATCTTATTCCCATTAGATGTAACTATACCTCTTATTATATTATCTTCAACAATTAAATCTTCAACTTTAGTATCATACATAACCTTTACGTTACTTTTTTCTAAATTATCTATAAATAATCTAATAATGTCATCAGCTTTATCACTCTTTGTATAAACCTTATTATCATTATCATATTCTATTTTATATTCGAAATCATTTTCTTTAAGATACTCTAGTAAAGAATCATTACTAAAAGTATAAAAAGCACTATATAAAAACTTTTTATTTGTTACTACCTTATCAAAGAATTCATCTATACTTCTATTATTAGTGATATTACATCTACCACCACCTGTAAGTCTTAATTTCTTACCAATTTCATTATTTCTTTCTACTAATATTACTTCATTTGTTTTTGATGCAGTCAGTGCAGCCATAATACCAGCTGGACCTCCTCCAACAACAATAACCTTTGCCATAACATTACTCCTTACTTGCTTTTTTCTATACTATTATCATTTATTTTATCTGCAATTGCAATTATTCCCGCTCTTCTAAAACTTCCCATTCCACAATTCATTACTTCTTTATCATAATAATCGCATAGTTCTATAAAATCATTATCTATACTAATTTCATTAATCTTTTTGTTCACTTCTTGATAATTATATTGCCTATATAGGTGTAATAAATATAAGTGTGTCAAACTACCTAAACTCCTGCATTCAATAACTCTCATATTATTTGATATCAAAATATCAGATAATTCTTTTATATCATATGCCTTAATTTCATCTATACTTGTTAACTCACTAACATCATCATAATTAGCTTTATTGAAATACCCTGTTACCATCATATCTTTTACTGAAGGGTGAATTCTTCCAAACTTACTTAGACTGTAATTTAACCAAGTTGCCACCATACAGCTCTTACTTGATACAGTTAACATTACTTTTTTTCCAACTCTACAACTCTCTTTTATTACTTTATTAGAATTCTTACCAGAAAAAGATATTGCACCATCAAAACATAGAACTAAATCAAATTCATCTTCTTCGAAAAGACTAAGATCCACAGCATTTCCTTTAACAAATTTAATATTATCCATATCTTTTGATTTAAGTATCGCTTTATTTATCATATCTTGTGACAAATCAAAATGTGTTACTTCATATCCCATTTTTGAAAGTGGGATAGAAAAAGCTCCTGTTGCAGCCCCTATATCTAGTATCGTTCTTACTCCACCTAAATTTTCGTTAATAGCTTTCCATCTTAATAGTCTATTTACTTTCTCGTCATCATAATCATTTTCTTCAACTGTAGAAACCTTATCCCAAAACTCCTCATAATTACTATACATTATCTTTCCCCCTAATATATTTTCTCAAAAATACTTTTAGATATTATACTGCTATTTTATATAATAGAAAATAAAAACTGCATAACATTTCTACAAATCCTATTACAAGACTTAAAAATCTTCTTCTTTTCAAGTCTTGTAATAGGATTTTTTTGGCTTCATAACAAAACATACGGTGGACTAATATCATGAAACACATAATCGTTCCAATCCTTTATTGGAGCATTCATATCAAGTATACCATCAACAAAGCTTCCTGCAGAATTAAGAAATTTAATCTTTCTAACTATAGGTCCATCTTGAATAACTACGCACCTTTCTTTTTTATTTAATACACCTATCTGTACTTTACTTGGCCATTTGTCTGGAGAATAAACAGGTATTATTGCTCCTGACATATTAATTGCAAAATAACTTTCACCAAGTTGATTTCCCATAAAAATCACTCCTTATTCATTTATTCATATATTTAAAGCCTTAAAAGTTGTTTATTGTAAACTTTATAGTATAAAATAAATATATATTAGAAAATAAGGAGTACTTATTTATGAAAAAATTTAATTTAACACTTATTGCTATTTTAGTTTCTTTTTTTTTAGTTTCATGTACTGATACATCATCTAATGAGGAGACTAATACAAAAACAGAATCTGCATTTATTGAAAGTAATTTTATAAATCCAGACTTTAAAAATGTTATTATATCAAATTATAAACTTGCAGATGTTACACAAATAGAAGTTAATAATTTTAATTTAAGAAATGCAGAACTTTCATCTAAATATAAAAAAGATCTTTCAACAGCAATCAAATTTTCAAATAGTAACTCTCTAAACTTGACATTTCAATATTCAATAGATGACTACAAGAATGATTTATTAAATAATAAAACTGATTCTGCCTTATTAAATTCATTATCATCTGTAAAATCAAACCACTACTATACTGAAAGCGATTCTCTTAATGTAGATATAGAAATACCTTTAACATCACATGAAAATATTAGTAGTTTATTTAAAAACATTTCGTATAAAGCTTCAATTCAACAAATAGATCAAACCTTTAATTTTAAAGATTCTAAACTAAATGAATTTAGAAATTCATTTATAAAAGAAACTATCGATTATAATGTAATAAACGAATATGTGAGAAATTATTTTAATAATACTCTTCCATCAGATTCATTTATATTTTTTAATAAAATAGATGAAAACTATTTTGAATCATTTAGAATTGAAAATAATGTGGCATATTATAAACTTATATATAGTCCTAAAATATAAAATTATTAAATAATTATAATTTCGCTAAATCGAATTTTTGCGAAGAAATAAATACGAAGGTTTTAGAGTTGAATAGTAATTTATTTACTTTTATTCTTTTTTGTGTTAATTCTATAATGTAAAATTTATATACTATATTGAGAGGTGTAAAAATATATGAATAAAGTTAATCCGAAAAAGATTGATTCATCTAAATACTTTTATTTAATTTTTTTTATAGCTGTAATAATTAATGGGATAACTGATTGTTGGTTAAATATATATCCTATTCCCAAAACCTTTCCAATTTATTATATATATTTAATAATTAGCACAATAAAATTACTAGTAATATATTTTATTTTAAATACTATAATATTAAAAATAAGAAAAAAATCAAAGAATAATTAGTTTTATAATATAAGAAAAGAGTATTCCAGAAGGATACTCCTTTCTTATATTATATTTATTTTCTAATGACATCCACCTTGTGAGTGCATTGGATTAGTTAAACAATAATTTGGTTCCAAAGGCACTCTAGTTCCACATGTATTAGCAACAACTAATAAATCATACGCTACTGGAATAGCTGTAGCAAATGGAAGTTTGCTTGCAATAATTTTAGCCGCTTCATTAAAAGATGCTTTTTGTAATAAAGCCATAACTCCACCTGTAACAAAAGCTTTTTTAACCCCTTCTCCCCATTTAGACGTTAATTCATTAAATACACATGTCCTATCGAGAATAAAACCTCTGTCTTCTATTCTATTAGAAGAATTTTTTCCAGATAAATACTCATTTAATGCTACTGTAGCTTCTAACTCATCTAATAAAGGATCATTTCCATAAACTTCTCTTATTAAATCAAAGTCATAGCTAACTAGATATCCTTCTTCATCATAAATTCCTGCATCCTCAATCAAAAATCTAAGTATTTCCTCAACTTCCTTTACTTTTGCCTCATCAACCTCACTTACACTTTCAGTATTATTTGAAGCTTCTGTTGCATGAACTACTGTAGAAATGGCAAAAGTATTTAATAATAATACACTAATTAGCATACAAATAACTTTTTTCATAAATAAGCCTCCTATAATACATTCTATAATTGAATATTTTACCATATTAGGATTTTTTTCAAACAATAGTCTTTATTTTTGATGGACATTTATGGTAATTTATATATTAAATAGATAAAAATGTTTTTGTATGAAGGGGGAGAAATGAAAATAAAAACAAAAATAAAACCTGCTATCATCATTATATTAACAATATTATCAAAAGTATTTAATGACTTAACTAATAAGTGGCTAAATTTACCTGATGATTTAAAATTTAAAAATTTTTATCCTGATATAATATTTTTTCTGATTAGATATATTAAGCTAGCAGTTATATTTATTTTCTTATACTATTTATATTTAAAGCTTAGAGATAAATTTATTGAATCTTCAAAATAAAAGTAAATAAAAAAAGCCATTAAAACCAAGTTTTAATGGCTTTTTTTATTTACTTTTTAATGACATCCACCTTGTGAATGCATTGGATTAGTAGAACAGTAATTAGGTTTTTCAGTAGTCTTAGTTCCACATTTATTTGTAGCACGAGCTAAGTCTACTGCTATAACTCCTACTGATGTATAAGGAAGATTTTTCACTAAAAGTTTAGCTGCTTCTTTAAAAGATTGTTGCTTTAAAAAAGCGATGAGACTACTAGATGCAACTGAATCTAGTGTAGCTTCTCCCCATTTACTTGTTAAATAATTAAATACACATGTACTATCAATTACTAACGTTCTTTCTTCTATATTACTAGAATTTTTAGATGTTAGATATTCACTAAGTGCTAATGCTGATTCCAAATCATCTAATAATGGATCATTCCCATAAACTTCTCTAATTAATTCAAAATTATAGTTTTTCCAATCTCCTTCTTCTGTATAGATTGATGCATCCTGAACTAAAAATCTAATCATCTCTGCAACCTCTTCTACTTTAGCATCATCTAATACTTCTACATTTTCCTCATTATTATAAACTTCTGTTGCATGAGTTACTGTAGGAATTGTACAAGTATTTAATATTAATGCACTCATTAGAACACAAATAATTTTTTTTAATTTCATAAAATACCTCCTACAAAAATAAATTTTATGATTATTTCAACTCAAAATACATAATAATACAATTATTTCATTCTTTTGTATATATGGATATTTTTTAACTTTTTATATATTTTCTATTATTCACTTACAAATAATAAGTAACTTAAAATTATTACTAAAATAGGTGTTATTGCTAAATTTATATATACTTTTTTATTATATATTTCTATAAGTTAGAGTTAAATACACACATAATTCTAAATAAGTTAATTCAATACATCTAATATCCTCATATTCTTTTTTTAAAAAAATTATTTCTGATCTGCTCTGTAGCACTTATAATTTTTTTAATCTCCACCTTAATTTTATTTAGTTTCTTTTAGTAGAAGTAGAATATATAGTCTCTGTTATAATCTATGTAGTATTCTTTATATTTGTCTTACATCCTGCTTTTAACAAAAGCGTAATTAATATTATATTATCCCCTAACAACTTCGTTAAAAGTATCTTTAGTGAAAATTAAAACTAAATATTATAATAAAAATATGTGAAATTATAATATTTATTGAGGTGATTTTTATGATTCTAAAAAAATTAAAAGAAAAAATTTCTTTCAAAAAATTTATGAAAGGATTTATATTAACATTACTTTGTGGAATTCTTTCTTATTTCACTTTTGATCTTAATAAAACTTACTTAATTCTTTCCTTAACTGCTTTTCCTCTACTTGGAGGGATATTCTATTCACTATTCAATGATATGTTATACTTAACTTAAATACTTCTTAAATATTTGCTTTATAGCAGTTCTAAATAAAAGAGGTATTTTCACTTTTTTAATTGTTAAACTATTTCGTTAAATGGAATTTTTGCGAAGTCAAAGATCCTAACGGTTTTATGACATTTGTAAGGCATGAAATTTTATAAAATTAAAGAATTTAGTTTAGTATTTTTAATGATAAATAATTACTTATAACGAATTATAATGAACATTATAATTTATCTATTTAAAATACTTTACTTTATTAATCTTATATAATAAAATTTAACGATAAATAACAAAAATTAATACACTATACCTATTAATTTTATTTAAAAAGGTCTTAGGAAACTTTCCTAAACAAGATGACTATGGTCGGCCAGTCCGACAATAGTCAATGCTTGCCAAATACACTTACCCCTCCAAATCTATAAAAAACAAATATATAAATTTATTGAAATATAGAAATTTTTACTTAGCTATTAATTTATTTAGAAAAAGGTTGCCTTATTATTGTTTTCAATTTTGAAGGTTCTGTTTTTCTTGGATCACTTAAATATATTTCATTGTGCTTTCCGGATAACTTATATCCATTCTCCTTTATAGTATTATGAAGCATTTTTACTACCTCTCCCTCTTCACTATATGGTCCAACATATAATGTCTCATAGGCATCTCCTTCAGTATATTCCATATACCTTATTTCTTTTATATATTTACCCAACTCATCTTTTAATAACTCTTCCTTTTTCTTTTCTATATTCTCTTGCTTCACAAAGTCTGGAAGCTCAATCATCATAGTCCATTTCCAGCCTTCTTTATAATTATCTATAAAATCATCATAGTTATCAGACCACCATAAACCATTTAAAGGCATAACAACAAAATCTTTTTCTTCTTTTTTATAAACCATTTTAACTCCATAAGCTAACTTATATAAAGCCCCTACTTTATTACTATAATCTTCATTATTATTGGGATCTCCTTCTCCATCTAATGCAATATAATATGATTTATCACAATACACCTTCTTAAATTGCCCCACTTTCACATTAAACAACTCTTTTTTTATCTTTTTTAAATCTACTTTTGTAGCCATAATTAATTCACTCCTTATAATTATTATTTCACCTTTAGTATAGAAAAAGTAATAAGACATCTCTGTGTCTTATTACTTATATATTTCATATATACCTTTTATTTTTCCTATAATCTTTTCCCTTAGAAACTTTGGTTCTAAAACCTCTACTTTGTCCCCAAATCCTAAAATCATACTATCAACCCAATTGTTATATGGCAAACTTGTTTTTATAATAACAAAACTATTTCCTTCCTCAATTGTTTCATAAGTTGGTAAGCTGTCTTCTAATATTACTTTTATTTCTTTAGCCACTCTTAAAATAACATCTATTGTTTCTAACTCTGACTCTTTAAATAAATTACCTATATCTATATCTTTAAATTCAAATTTCTCTTCTAACATTTCCAAATTCTTAACTCTTTTTAATTTAAATACTCTCATATCACCCTTTAAGGTACAATACCCATAAACATACCAATTAAGAGCCTTAAAAATTATTTTGTATGGCTCTATTTTTCTATTACTACTTTCGCCATTACTATTGTTATATTTAAATCCAATGCACCTATTTTGGCTTATAGCATTATCTATAATATTTATTTTATCTGTTAATTCACTACTATTTCCCCACCTAGAAAAATCTATAATAAATCTATTACCTTCAGTTGAATTACTATCTATAACTTCAAGCTTATTAATTAATGATAAAACATCTTTATTTCTATAAGTTTCATTTATTCCATCTAATAAATTCTTTAATAAAGCCACTTCATTTTTTGTCATAGAAGCTTTATTTACTCTATAACCTTCTATTATTTCATAGCCACCTTCATGACCTTTATAAGAAACTATTGGTATACCTGCCATCTCTATAGTTTCGATATCTCTTTGAATTGTTTTTATAGAAACATCAAATTTCTCACTTAGCTCCTTGGCTGTAACTCGTTCCTTATTATTTAAAATCATTATTATAGAAATTAATCTATCTATCTTCATAACTCCCACTATCCCCTATAAAACTATATAAATATTATATAACAAATATTAAAGCACAACTACTTTCATAAAAATAGTTGTGCTATTTATAACTACTTAATTTGCCACTTACAAATTCTACTTTGTAAAATATCTATTACCTTAAACATAACTATACCTAAAAGGCTTATTATAATTATTCCACAATACATTCCTTCATAATCAACCTTAATCCAAGAATTCATAATATAATATCCTATCCCATACTTTGTGGCATAATTTTCTGCAAAAAATAGTGCTGCCATGCTTGAACCTAAAGCTATTCTCATAGCTGTAAATAATCTGGGTAAGGTTGCTGGAATATAAATATGCTTCATCATTTGAGATTTTGAAAGCTTCAAAGACTTAGCAGATAATATAAGCTCATTAGGTATTTCCTTTGCTCCGTCTCTAACTGATATTATTATTTGAAATATTGCTATTGCTACAATTAATACTATTTTAGAAGTATTTCCAAGACCAAATAAGATCATAAATACTGGTAAAAATGCTATTCTTGGAACTGGAAAAAACAAATATACTATAGGGCTTATTAAATTATCCAGTTTATCATTAACCCCAATTAGTATTCCTATAGAATATCCTAGTATAGTTGTAATTAATAATGCTATAAGTAATCTTAAAAGACTTGCTATAAGGTGAGTTGAAATAATACCATATCCTACTTTAAAAAGCCTTGATATAACGTCTATTGGATTAGGAATTACAAAAGAATTTAATATAATGTGAAGCAGATACCAAAATATAAATACTACTGTTATTGCATAAATATATTTGTACACATTATTAAACTTTTTCATTGCTAAATCCCTCTAAAACATCTCTTATTTCATTACACTTATCAAAAAACTTATAACTTTTTCTTATATTCCCTTGTCCATAAAATTCATTATCTATAACCTTCTTTATCTCACCATCTATGACAACAGCTATCTTTTTACCTAACACCACAGCCTCTTCTATATTATGAGTAACTATGATGTATGACATATTATATTGTTCTTGTATTTTACATAGTATATTTTGAAAATTTTCTTTGTTTATTGAATCTAAAGCTGATGAAGGCTCATCCATTAATAAAAGATCTGAATTTAAAACTAACGCCCTGGCCAAAGCCGTTCTCTGCTTTTCTCCTCCACTTATTTCAGCAGGATATTTATCTAAAACATGTTTTATGTTTAAATCTAAAGCTATTTTATCTATGTATTTTTCCATATCTTCTTTTGATGAACCCTTTACTATAAGACCTAACTTTATATTCTCCTTTACAGTCTTCCAAGGAAAAAGACCATTGCTTTGTAATATGAGATTAGTATCCTTAAATTCATTTGAAATATTTCCCGTTTTTATTTCCTTTTGATTTGCAAGAGATAATAACAATGTACTTTTCCCACATCCTGATGGACCTATTATTGAAAGTGTTTCCCCTTTATATAAGGAAAAAGAGATGTTCTTCAATATCTCTCTTTCCCCATAACTAACATATAGATCTTTTACTTCTAACATTATTTAGATACAAAATCCTTCGTTACTACATCTTTATATTCTAAGTTTAATTCATTTCCTTGTAGTTTTTCAGTCCAATCTTCGATTTCCTTTAAGTAGCTTTCATCAGGAACTCTTGTTTTGTGATATGTTGGTAATACCATTAAATCTTTTACCTTTGAATTTAACTCTAACTTTGAAACTAATATATCCTTAGCTTCTTCTGGATTATTTATTATATCTTCAACAGCTCTGTTATAAGCTTTATGGAATCCCTTAACAGTGTTAGGGTTATTCTTTATAAACTCATCTGTAAAGATTATTCCATTTGGAGTATAGTCATCAGGTTTACCATATACTCTCTTCTCTAATCCTTTAAGTTGAGCATTTGAAGCTAGTGGTTCTGGTAAAACTGCCATATCTATCTTGTTTTCCATTAATGCTTGCATTCTTAAAGGCATTTCATTAATGAATACTTTTTCTACATTGTAATCAGTTAAATATTGATCAGCTAAGAAGTTTATTACACTAACTTCCATTAATCCAACTTTAACATCCTTCTTTTCTTGGAAGTTCTTTGATAATACAATTGGGAACATTCCATCAGTAGTTGTAGTTATCTTAGCTTGTAATCCACCTTTAACATTATTTAAAAATTGAATCATACTAAGCATTGCAGCATCAAGCTCTCCAGCTTGAATTGAACTTTGCTTTGTAGCTCCATTTGTAAAAATTTCTAGTTCTAGATTTACCCCTTCTTCTTCAAAGTATCCTTTTTCCTGTGCTAATAAAATTGGTGCTGAATCAGCTGCAGACATTACTCCTAATCTAATTGTAGTGTTTTCATCTTGTGTTCCTTTATTAGAAGTACACCCTATTAATGAAATGATCATAACTAATGACATTGCTACTAATAACAAGCTTTTTCTAATCTTCTTCATAACGTTTCTCCTTTAATATAAATTTATTTTTTCTGCTCTATAACATTTATAACCTATTGGCTTAGTTATATCAGTATCTCTTAATTTAACTTCAAAAACCACTTTGCCCTTTGATATTTCTACTATAGTAATTTGATTTTTCATTCTATTACTTTTCATATCATCTATTGGGTTACCGAATATATCCTTAGTTATCCCCCCAAAGCATATTAATCTATTATTATTTTCAAGAATTCTTACAGCTCCTAAATATGCACAATATAGCTCATTTCCTCTTTCCTTACCATATTGCCACACTTGATTAACAGTCATATTCTCTTCATCAATTTCATATTCAACTGCACGACTATAGTTATTATGTGCTAAAACTGCCTTTTCTAATTCATAACTCCTAAAATTTCCGTTATCAAATATAACAAGATTCCCATCTTTAGTTAATGAAGGTGTATGTTGAGCATAGCTCCACTCAAAATCATTCCCTATTGGTTTAAGTAAATATTTTTTAAGTTCATCATTCCATCCATAATGAGGAGCTAATATCCACTTTATTTCAGATGTATCTTTATCAAATTTAACTACAGTACTTTGATTTCTTGATGACGCAATTATAGAATTACTTTCTTCATCATATACTAATGAATTTAGATGTAACCAATCCAATAGATGATTTACAGATATTTTATCAATAACAGTTTCTCTATTAAAATCTAATATCTTTCTAAAATCCCATTCATTTATTACTTCTTTAGTATTTCTATCTATCTCTACCAATAAATCTTGTTTAGTATTTTCTCTTTGAGTAATAGCTAAGAAGTTTCCATTTGGTAATTCAATTACATCATGATGTAATCCATATTTTATAGGAAAGAAATTTATAATTCTTCCAAGCATATCAATCTCTATAAAACCAGCTGCAGTATAGGCTCCACAAATACCACTTGATATTGGCGCATCTACTATTAAATTCCCATTCTTTAGCTTCATAAACACGTGACAAGATACTCCAGTATAAAGCCATCTCACTTGTGCTTTATTATCTATGATAGAATATAAATGCTCTACAGTTCTTACACCTTCTGCTCTTCCTAAAGACATAGCCATCATACCATCATACATATTACTTTCATCACATGTAATTAACTCTATATTAGGATATCCTTCAGGTAACTTTGAAGTTTTTATGTAATACACAAACTCTTCTTTTCTATTCCCCTCATAATTACATATAAATCTTATACAATTATCCTTATCCTCAATTAAACCTAATATAGGTATTTCATGATCCTTTTTCAATTCTTTAAACTCTTTCTCAATATCTTCTTCAATAAATATAGTTACTGAGCATTCTTCTTCAGTTTGAAATTTCATTAAAGCTGATAATGGACAAGTGTCAAATGGATTCAATACTATAAGTGGATTAGATTCTGTATAATTTTCTTCTGCATATCTAGACTCTATACCTTTTATTATTTCATTTTGTTTTTTTAGTAATTCTTCCATATATTCACCTCCTATAATCTAACTATTAGCGCATAATATTATATCATCAAAATATATTAAAAAAAAGCATACTATCATAATTAGATAGATATGCCATTTTATATTAATATACAAATAAATAAATTCCAAACCAATGCAATAGTGCCCCTATTAACACAAAAAAGTGCCAAATAAAATGATCATACTTTTTATCTCTTGCAAATGGAACCATTCCAACTGTATAAACAATTCCACCAATTAAAATCATAAATAATAATGGTATATTATTATGGAAGAAGTCAGGTAACATTATAAGACCACTCCATCCTATAGTGAAGTATAAAGTAAAATGTATCCATTTCCACTTTCCTGGACCAAAGATAGCAAGCATTATAATTCCAAAAACAATTAATGACCATTGTATACAGAAAAGTACAATTCCTAAGGTATTCCCCCAATAAACTAGATATAGTGGAGCAAAAGTACCACCAATAAGAAGATAAATAGATGCATAATCAAACCTTCTCCATATTCGTTTTACCTTAGAGCCACTTTTAAATGAATGATATAAACAACTCATCAACATTAAAATAAATAAACTAATTCCATAAAAACAAGATGCCATTACCTTCATCCCAGTATCTGATTTTAGTAATAGCAATATGAAACCAACTAATGCTAATACTGCTCCAACACCATGTGTTATAGCATTTCCTACTTCCTCTAGAATAGTCAAAACTGGTGGTTCATTTAGTTTTTGAAGTTCTTGCTTTCTTTCTTCCTTATTATTAACTTTCCTTTTCATAATGACATTACTCCTTTACTTAATGCATATACCTACCTATAATTATAATACCTATAGCTTTATAAAATACTTAAAAATTACTTATCCCTTTAAATTTGTGTATACTATTCTTAAGCGAGGTGGTAGATTTGAAATATATTATATTTGATTTGGAGTTTAATCAAAGTTGTAATAAAGAAGATAAAGTTCTTCAATTACCCTTTGAAATAATACAAATTGGAGCTTTAAAACTTGATGAAAACTTTAAAACTATTTCAACATTTAATAAATTAATTAAACCTACTGTTTATAAATATATTCTTCCTTACATTCAAGAATTAACAAAGATTACTGATAAAATGGTTTCTACTTCTCAGAACTTTATAGAGGTTTATTATGACTTTATGAATTTTATAGGAAAAGAAGATATTACATTTATTATTTGGGGAACTGTAGACCTAAAGGAATTGTATAAAAACATTCTTTACTTTGAGCTTCCAATTGAAAATCTTCCTAAACTTTATATAGATATTCAAGACTATGCAAGTAAATATTTTAAACTTCCAAGTGGAAAAAGGATTGGACTAAAAAATGCTCTGGATTTTTTAAACATCTCTATAAGTGATGAACTTCATGATGCTTTTAATGATGCCTATTATACAACTGAGATTTTCAAAAAATTATATAATGATTCAATAGAAGCAAAAACTTATTCTCATAACACTATTAGAATAAAATCGGAGCCTAAAAAAATAATTGATTATGATGGTCTAATTATACAAATTGAAAAAATGTATAATAGAAAACTAACTTCTGAAGAAATAAGCATGATAAAATTAGCTTACAATATGGGTAAAACTAATCAATTTCTTAAACCTTTAAATGAATAAAAAGATAGTAGCCTCACCTATTATGTGAAAGCTACTATTTTTTACTAAAGTCTATACAATTTTCATTTGATAGCTTTTCTTCTATAATATTTCTATTTAAATTAACCCAACTAATGCAATTATCAAGAATTATTGCATCACTAGATACTACATTTTCCTTTGATTTCAAAACACTATCTACATTATCAATATTCTCTACTTCTATTTGAAGTTCTAAACCTTCAAACATCTCTAGAATCTTCATTTTTAACCTACCAGAATTGGAAACTGGCCTATCTAAATAAAATATAGCTTTTTTAATTTTATGTTCTAATAAAAATTCACCTATTAACTTAATTGCAACCTCAGTTTTATCTATAACTGAATAAGTCCCTCTAAGTCCTGCTAAATCCCTTATAGATTCATCCATAGACTTAATAATTAAAGAATTAGATAAAGCAACTTCTAATGTTATTATTGTATTAAATCCATCTATATGTACCACTTCTATATTTGAAAGGTTAGTAATTTCCTTAGCTTTTCTTTTTATAACATCATCATATTTAGATATTCCTCTTACTAATGCAAGCCTTTGTCTTTCAGATAAAAGATAATGATTGCCTACGAAAGTTGAAGCTCCCTTAATCTTGTATCCTCTATTTAATAAATACAATAAATCATCTGATGCTTTATATAACTTATATAAGTTTTGATTTTTAAATTCTTTCTCATCTGTAGGTACATAGCCTCGTCTTGTTATTTTACTCATAATAAATTTCCTTAAATATTTTATTTATTAATATTATTAGGCTAAATACTATAAAAATACATATAAATATTCTATTTTCTTTTAATCAGCAATAACTGTTTCATTATCTAAATGATTCTTTGTATTTAATATGAATTTAACTAACTTACTTCCATAAGGTAAACAGAATTGTATAAAAGGTCCTGTACTTAACATTGAAATTATAGTCCCTATTCCTACTTTTCCACCTAAAACAAACCCCAATAAAAGGAATACTCCATCAAAAATAATTCTTATCCACCTATATTCTATTTTAGTTTTATCTTGAATAATAAAGGGAACAATATCATTTGGTGCTACTCCTAGATCGCTTTCAGACATTATTGAAAATCCTACTGCAATAATAAGACATCCTAACAATACTAATAGAGCCCTTATTAAGTAATTATAGGATTCTACTGGAAAGTAAGAAACTATCCTTACCCCAAAATCTATTATAGGACCAACTCCAACAACACATATTAAAGTACCTATTTTTATTTTCTTTCTATCTACTAAAATTATAATAGTAAATAAAACTATTAATATTATCATATTAGCAACTCCTGGAGTCACCTCAGTCTTTCCAGCTATTAACTGTACTATTGAAAGTTCCTTTAAGCTTGTCCTATTTAAAATAGTTGCTAAGCCTTGAGTAAAAACTGTAAATGGGTCTGAACCAATATTTGTTTTAAGAAATAATGCTACTCCTAACTGTATAATGCTCATTCCTATAAAAAATAATATTAGTCTTTTGGTTAAATTAATTGCTTTATTCAATTTTTTCACCCTTTGCTTTATTTTTTGCTGAATTTCGTGCTACAACTTTCCCATTTTAATATCTTTTTTGTAATATTTTAAATTCTATCAAATATTCTATATTAAGCTTGCAACTTTGTCAAAATTTTATCAACACCCTAAAGCTTCGCTACTTTTTCTTTTACTCTTAACTATACTTGTTACAAATATTAAAAATGCCACAACTAGAGAAATGGATGAATATGCATAAATCCATCTATATCCACAAGCTACAACAACTTGCCCCCACATTATAGAACCTATACCGTATCCCCCATCTATTAATGCATAATATATAGCATTTGCCATACCTCTACTACTTTTACTTGCAGAGTCTAAAATTAAAAGGTTAACTATAGGTAACAATGAACCAACCATAACACCACATAAAAATCCCATGATTATTAACATTATATAAGTTTTAGTTACAGCAATTCCAAATATAGAAGCTGCAAATATAAGTACCCCACTAGATACTACAACATTAGTTCCTAGTTTATTAACTATTTGATTTATAAATAATCTTGATGCAAGTATCCCCATAGCATTAATAGTGAAAAATAATCCAATATTGCTAAAGCCAAGCTCAATTCCATATAATGCAGCAAAGGCTAAAATTGTACTTTCTGCAACTGCTGCTATAAATAATACTATTGATGGAATAATTATTTTACTAATAGAAATTCCTTCACCATCACAAGTTCCTTCTTCTTTCTTAGAAACAACTTCTTTATAAGATAATTTAAACGAAAGTAAAATAGTAAATAAAGCTACAGCTGCTGTTACTATAAATAATACATTAAATTTATCATAATTCTCCCCAACTAAGGCTAAGGCGATAGATGGTCCAATTGCTGTTGTAATAGTTATTCCTACTCCTGAATAACCAATACCTTCAAGCATTCTAGACTCTGGAGTAACATCTGTTACAATTGTAGCAATTGCTGTTGACGATATACCAAAACCAACTCCTTGCATCACTCTTAAAAAAATAATTATATAAATATTATTTGTAAGTAAATATGCAACAGTTGATAATACTGTAATTCCAACACCAAACATCAATACTTTTCTTCTACCAATCTTATCTAACATTTTTCCCGCTACTATTCTTATAAATAATGCCGCTAAAGTAAATGCCCCAGTCATAACACCTGCATATGCATCAGTACTAGTAATTTGCTTTGCATAAATTGAGATTGTAGATAATAACAAGTTACATGCAAGATTCACTCCTATTGTAATAACTAAAGCTAAAATAAAATTTCTTGTCCATAATCTTTCCTTCATTTCCACCGCTATATCTCCATTCTTTATTTTTAACATTATTTATTTTAATAACATACTTGAAAATAGATTGTAGTCTATACTACAATTTAATAAATAAATTTTTTATATTAATGGTGATTACAATGGGTACAAGCTATAAATTTCTTCCTGGCTCTTCAATAGATATTACACCTGAATTTTATGAAGTCTTTGAAAGCGCAGGTACAATACAAAGATACAAAAAAGATGAGATTATATATTTTCAAGACGATAGAGCTGATAATTTTTACTTAATAAAATCTGGTCGCGTTAGAATATTTTTAATATCAGATCAAGGAACTGAACTTACAATTGAAATATTAAGACAGGGAAAGCTGTTAGGTGAGTCTTCATATTTTTGTTATGGCTCTAGATTAACCTCTGTTAGTGCTGCTACAGATGTTGAATTAATTTCAATAAATTTAAATGAGCTGTATCCCTATCTTACTAAATATCCTGAATTAATGATTCAAATGTTCCATCTTATGTCCCTATCCATACAAAATTTATCCATTCAGGTTAATAGTATGGCATTTTTAAGTTCTGATAAAAAGCTTGCTCAACTACTATTACGCCTTGGGGTATATTTTAAGAAAAATCAAAATGACTCTACATATATTATTGATTATTCCCATGAGGAAATTGCTCAACTTATTGGTAGCTGTAGAGTAACTGTAACTAAGTTTTTAAATAAGTTTGAAAAAGAAGGACTAGTATCCCTTGGATATAAAAAGGTAGAAGTGATAAACGAAAAGAAACTTAGATTATTTGCTTTTTCATAACAAAAAACTGTACTAAAACAAGTACAGTTTTTTTATACGTATTACTTATTATCTAAATTCCATACAATAATGTCTTCATAAGGATTTGTCTTAGATAATGCGATTTTAGTTATTTCTCCACTAAAAATATTAAAATTCTTTTCTAACTCTTCAAATGCTAAGATCAACTCTTCCTTAGCTAACTTTTTTGCAATAGTTGTATGTGGCATCCACTGAAATGGCAGATAATATTTACTAATAGATATATTTTCTATAAGAGATATACCTTCATATATATTAACTGATAGATTATGCAAATATTCATTTAAAATTGGTGCCAAAAATATAACAGATGATTTAAATATTCCTATTGATGCCCAAGTTATTATTCCTCTGTTAATCTCTCTAATTCTTTCATCTAATATTTTTATAACTTTTTCTTCCTCATTAGTTTGGAATGATGCAATAGTTATATGTGGTGGAACATTATTATCAGTCATAAAAGTATTGCCACTTTTCTCTGATACTTTATTTATAAAGCTTTCTATTCTTACTGCTGCTTTATCATCAAAATATAAAGATACTAAATACATATTTTCCTCCACTAAATTTATATTTATAAATAACTCTAAGATGATTATATAAAATAGATTAACAAAAATCTAATAATAAACTTTAAACTCCATCAAAATATACTTCTATTTCATCTAATGTTGGAATTGACGGTATCGCACCATAATTAGTACAAGTTATTGCTCCAACTTTATTAGCAAAACTAATTATATTCTTCCATTCTTCAACTGTAATACTCTTTTTATCTTTTATTTCAGCCACTTTCTTTAATACAGCTCCAACGAACGCATCTCCAGCACCTGTTGAATCTACTTGTTTGATATTTATTGATGGAATTATACTATTTTCTCCTTGAACACTTAAATATGTTCCCTTAGAACCTATTGTTATAGTAACAACCTTAACTCCTAATTCATGCAACTTCTTAACTCCAATATCTAAATCTTTTTCTTTAGTTATTAATGTTAATTCTTCATCACTTAACTTCGCAAAATTGCATACCTTCAAAAACTCAATACACTCACTTACAAATTGGTCTAACATATAATCTTTTATTAATGTATCTCTATAGTTAGGATCAAATGATATATATATACCGTTCTCTTTAGCATATTTTAATAAACTGAAATATGTTTTCTTTAATTCTCCATCTAAAAAACCTGTCGCTGATCCAAAATGAATTATATCTGAAGATGTTATTTTAGATGTATCAATTTTATCAAACGAATAATCTCCATCACTTCCTCTAATAAAATCAAAATTACGTTCTCCACTAACATCAATTCCAACTAAAGCTAAAGTAGTATTTCCATCTTTCACTGTCATATCTGTGTTTATATTTAAACTTTTTAACATTTCAACTAAGTATGTTCCAAAGAAATCATTACCTACTTGACCTAAAAAATATGACTTTCCACCTAATTTGCTAATACTTGCAGCAACATTAGCAGGTGCCCCGCCAGCTTTTTTTTCAAACTTTTCTCCATCCTTTAGTCCTTTGTTATCAACACAAATCATATCTATTAATAATTCACCTATGCAAAAAACTCTATTTCCCATAACTAATTCTCCTTAGTTTCTAAATTTGCAATTAATTTTATTAAGCTCTAAAATAAGCTTACATCAGCAGATTATTAATCTACTAATGTAAGCTACTCTCTACACTCTTATAATTCTATAGTATTTCACCATTACTATTTATAACATCTTTATACCAATAGAAACTCTTTTTTCTTATACGCTTTAAATCTTTTAAATCAAATTCATCTCTATCTATATATATGAATCCATAACGCTTTTTAAAGCCAGAATGTGTACTTACTAAATCCAATGCCGACCAAGGACAAAATCCAAATAATTCAACACCATCTGTAATTGCAAGTTTAGCTTGCTCAATTTGTTCTCTTAAATAATCTATTCTATAATCATCATTTACAGTTTCATCATCATTAAGATCATCATATTCACCCAAACCATTCTCTGTAATTATTACAGGTAAATGATATCTTTCGTATACACTTCTTAATGTTGCTCTAAATCCAACAGGGTCAATTTCCCAGTTAAATGGAGTTCTTCTTAAATTAGGATTATATTCAGCTTTATAAACTCCTCTTTCTCCTAATTCAATTTGTTGATCACCATCATCAGGACCTACTTTTTCATCTGTAATTAAACTTTCAGAAACAGTAGAAGTATTATAGTAATTAAAAGCTATGAAGTCTGGTTTAGCAGCTTTAAATATTTCAAAGTCTCCCTCTTCAATTTCAGGTATAATCCCCTTCTCTTCCATGTAGCTCCATGCAAGAGGATTATATTTACCATAAACAGCTATATCTAAGTAAAGCCAATTTCTAATAGCATTTAAGTTCTGAGCTGCAAGAAAATCTTCTGGTCTTGATGTTAATGGATATACCTCACTAATATTGGGTGCAGGACCAATCTTTCCATTAGGACACATATCATGACACATTTTCATTACTTTTGCTTGCGCAAGTAACATATAGTGATTTTGTTGATATAACTCCTTTTGAACATCGCTTACCTTTCCTTTAACAGTTCCTATAGCAGCGCCATGAAGAACCATCATATTTTGTTCATTTATAGTAAGCCAATACTTAACCTTATTTCCATAGTTTTCAAATAGAACTTTTGCATATTTACAAAAAGCAGCTATTGTTCTCTTATTACCCCATCCACCAATTTTATCTAGAGCATCCGGTAAATCAAAATGATACATTGTTACTATTGGTTCTATATTATATTTTAAACATTCATCTATAAGATCACTATAATGCTTAACTCCTAATGGATTTACTTCTCCATCACCATCTGGTATGATTCTAGTCCAAGCTATAGAAAATCTATATGCCTTAAATCCCATTTCTGCAAAAAGCTTAATATCTTCCTTATATCTATGATAATGATCACTTGCTACTTTAAAGTCTGTAGTACCTGGTACAACATCTTTTGTATCTTGAACTGATAATCCCTTTCCATCTTCATTATATGCTCCCTCTACTTGATAAGCAGATGTTGAAGCACCCCACAAGAAGTTTTCTGGGAAGTTTTTCGTCTTACTATAGTACATATAATTACTCCCTATCTATTAGCTAATTTTTCGTTTTCTAAATTCATTAAATCTACTTTTCTTATGAATGGGAAGTAGATTCCAAATGAGATACATAATATTACAACTTGAGCTACTGCCATTTTCCATCCACCAAGTAAGAATCCTGATATAATTGGAGGGCATGTCCAAGGAACAACAACACCACTAAATGGTGGAACTAAACCAAAGCTAACTGCACAATATAAAAGTATACCTACAACAGTTGGAGTTAATACGAATGGTACTAGTAGGAATGGATTCATTACTATTGGAGTACCAAAAATAACTGGCTCATTTATATTGAATAAACCTGGTACTAATGATAATTTACCTAGTTGTTTACATTGTGTTGACTTTGCAAAGAATGCCATATATAATACAAGACCTAGAGTAATACCTGTACCTGTAAGATTTATGTAAGCAGATGTAAATTGATCTGTAACAATATGAGCTCCATTAGCAATAGTTAATGCATTACCACCATCTATAATTGCTTGGTTTGCAGAAATATTTGAAAGTAATATTGGTAACATAATTCCTGTAACTATAGTTCCTCCATGAACACCGAACCACCATAAAATAGTAGCAATTAAACAATACACTATTACTCCACCTATTGAGTCAGTCATACCTTGTAATGGTGTTTGAATTATTTTATATATAAATTCTACCATTGTTGTATCTAACACAAATTTAAAGAATACATAAACAAACATTGCACCTGTAATTAAAACAGCTCCTGGAATTAATGACGCAAATGAGTTAGCAACACCACTTGGAACTCCTTCAGGCATCTTTATCTTTATACCTTTTTTCATAAACCAAGAATAAACAGCACCAACTACTAAACCAATGATTATAGCTGTTATCATACCTTGTCCATTAGTCCAATCCTTTGATATTACATTAGTAACCTTTGCACCATCTCCATTTACAGCATATGAATTAGTTACAATTAGAAAAACTGCAAATGCAATAACCCCTGCTGATAAAGCCTCATATCCTTCATTCTTAACATAAGAATATGCAACACCAACAACAGCTATTAATGCTATTATATTAAATGTAGCACCATTAATTTGTGCTAATGGATCTGCCCAACCATGGCTATTAATAAAATCTGTAAATGGTTGATATGGAAAATTAGCTATTAATAGAAATATAGACCCTATCATTAATAATGGTAATGTAAATAATATTCCATCCTTTAAAGCTACAATCCCTTTAAGATTAACGAACTTAAGTATATTTGGTATTATTGTATCATTCATAAAATTATTTATTTTTTCTTTCATGTTATTCTCTCCTTTTATCATGAATGTATAATTTTAAAATCATATGTTTTTAAATTAGCTTTTAATGTAGCATAATTTTCTTCATATTTTCTTGTTATTGTAATGATACTTTCTCCATCTAAATCTACGTTTATATCACCATCTAAATTAAACGCTTTATGAGTGTTTCTAAATCTCATAAGCTCTAACAAATCGCCAACTACATTTCTATTAACTTCTTCAGCTACTTCTTCCTTAGTATAGTAGTGACGATTAATATTTCTACCTACTTTTGTTTCTTCTAAAAGCTCTAGATCATTTTTACCTGCAAGCATACCAACATAATAAACTTGAGGTATCCCCGGTGCAAAAAATTGAATTGCTCTTGCTAAAAGATAAGCCTTATCATTATCACCTAATGCCGAATAATATGTGCAATTAAGCTGGTATATATCTAAATTATTATAAGCAGAAGTATTATATATCTTCTTTACATTTGCTCCAAACTTAAATACATCCTCCTTAGTTCTCATTATCTCTTCATCTGGCATTAAGTCCTTTACATCAACTACTCCTATACCATCATGAGTATCTAATGTTGTAAATTGATTTTTAGGACATATATCAAGCCAGTTCTTTAAATAAGTACCATTTCCATAATATAATGCATTTAATAAAAGCATTGGTAGGGCAAAATCATAAACATAATATCCTTTTTCTGCAATCTTTAATTGCATTGAGTAATGTTCATGAATTTCTGGTAAAAGCTTTACATCATATTGCTTTAATATTTCATCGCACTCCTTTAGTAAGTTCCATACCTCCGGTTCGACAAAGAAACAGTTTGTATCTATTTTTTTAGTCGCATATGCAAAGGCATCTAACCTTATCATTGCAGCTCCATTCTTCGCTAAAAACTCAAGGTTTTCTTTAGCAAATTCTTTTCCTTTTTGCGAATCACAATGGATATCAATTTGTTCTTCATCAAAGGTACACCATACTTTTTCTTCTGTACCATCTTTGAAATTTGCCATTACATATGGTGCTCTTGGCTTTCTTTTATAAATCATATCTACTTGTTCTTCAGAAGGACCACCATTCTCAAAAAAATTCTTATATCTTATAAATAAGTCCTTATATTCTGATTCATCTTTTTTGCCTAGAAAATCTTGATAATATTCACTTTGCGCTGAAATATGATTAATCATATAGTCATACATTAGAAAATATTTTTTGCTTAACTCCTCTATATCTTTCCATGTTCCAAAGGCTGGATCTACTTTTTTATAAGTCATTGGAGCAAATCCTCTATCCCCTGATGAAGGAAAGAAAGGTAGTATATGAATTCCGCCGATAGCATCTTTAATATGCTTATCTAAAATCTCTTTTAATTCTGAAAGATTCTTTCCTAGAGAATCAGAATATGTAATTAGCATTATTTTATTCTCTACCTTTTTCATAGCTTCTCCTCTCCTGTATAAATTTCACAATGTCATTATATAATGGTAAAACTTAATTTGTCAGTAAGATTAGGACCATAAAAAATGTAATTGGTTTCAAAGAATTTTATTACAAAGTAAAAAATATATTTTTTTACACAAAAAAAGACCTACAAACACTTGACATTTTTCTTGTAGGTCTTTTATATTAACTTAATTTTTCACTAAATAGTCTTCTTGCTAATGTTTCTATTATATACATAACAGGAATTTGAGTTGTCATATCATTCATATTATGTTTAGTATACGGTACATAATATGAAATATTATGGTTTGATATTTTAGCTAAAGTACAATTTTCTCTATTTGTGATACTAATTATATTACAATTTAAAGATTTTAAAGTATTGACTAATCTAATAGTTTGATCTATTTCGCCTGACACAGATAAAACAATAACAGAACATCCCTCAAATACATTTCCTTCTATTTGAAAATATGGATCATCAATTGCTAAACTAAATTTTCCTGCTCCTGAAAAGTACCTAGCTCCATACTTTCCCAAAGCCCCCGAATTGCCCAATCCAATCCAAATTATCCCTTTAGACTCTCTTATAACATCTACTATATTATGTAACTTATCCTGAAACTCCTTATTTTTGTATTTTTTCAGGCTGTCTACGATTTCATCCAAATCATCTTTTTGACCATTTTCAACCTTCTTATCTAAATATAGCTTAAACTTAACCTTAAATTCTGAATAACCATCACATCCAAGTTTTTTACAAAACCTCAAAATAGTTGTAGTTGATACATGGGCCTCATTAGCAACATCTTTTATTTTCATCTTTATTATTTTATGTGAATTTTCTACTATATAGTTATATACAGAAAGCTCTAGGTCATTTAAGCTTTGAATTACTTCATAACTAAACATACAACCATCTCCTTAATATTTATGATAATATAAAATATTTTAAATTAAAAGAGTTATGGTAATATAAAAGGCTAGTTATTTCTTATATCAATTATTTAGAACAATAAAATAAATGAACTTTAATTTTGATACGTAATATGTAATTTATCTAAATACTCAAATCTCTTAATTTCCCCAGCATCTAAATCTTCTTTATTCATATCTATAGCACTTATTCCATTATTGTTATATGTTGTATAATAATATATACCTTTTTGTTGGCACATACATGAAGTATATAAGGTTATATCATCTAAATTATCACTTATAACAGCACCCTTTGGCATTGCTACATTATTTAACATATGAAAAAATTGACTTATCCCAGTCATTAAATCTTCTGCTTCTGAAAAAGTTGATTTTAAATATGCTATTCTTACAAATCTATCTACTCCTGAAAAGCCTCCTGGTAATCCATTGCTTCCAAGACCTACTCCTAATGGTTTTAATTCTTTATCTCCCCACTTTATAGGTTCTGGTTGAATTGGAGTAGTTTTCATATACTCATTCAAATTAGTCAAATGCCAATCAAATGTTGGGGAATTAGTCATAACTCCAATTGGATTTTCATAAGCTTTTAAACCTTCTTTTGTCTTTTCTATAACTATAGATTTTCCACTTTTATCTGCAACAATCCAATGAAGAGTTGGAAGTGGCGTTTTTTCATCAATTGGAACTGCAACTAATTCTACATTTCTCAATTCTCTAAAAACCTCATCTACAGTTTCAAAATTTGATAGTATCCATATAATCAAATCGTATGGAGCTAAATTATTTTTTCCTGGAACTGTCTTTTCTTCTATGTAAGAATATCCAGGAAAATTAAGGCCTGCACATCCTAGCCCTTTCTCATTAAATGCATCTGCAAATGCTGGATAATCTCCTATAACACTTGCCATACCTAATATTGCATATTTAGTTTTTTTCATATTTCCAGTAACTCTATCTCTATATTCATAATTTCTAGGTACTAATGTAACTGCTTGATTAAAAGAGTATGATAAATCCATATTTCTTCCAAATAAACTATATCCATCTTTTGTTTTTAAAGTTAATGCTGTACACATTTTTAATGCCTCCTAATAAAGCTTTTATTAAAATTACATTAACCTAATTTAGATAATATTATACTAATCCACATAATTACTAGCTTATAGGATTATTTTTTTGTTCCTCAAATAGCTGAATAACATAATTAAAAGAATACTAAATTAAAACTTAGAAGAACTAGATTATATATTTGTAATCTAGTTCTTTTTCATACATTTCTACCTATAAATTTTATTAAATCATCTAATTTGCCACTTCAAATTGACTGTAATAAAGAGATGCATAGAAACCATTTTGTTCTAGAAGACTTTGATGAGTTCCTCTTTCTATAATATCTCCATCTTTAACAACCAAAATCATATCTGCATTTTGAATAGTTGACAATCTATGTGCTATGACAAAACTCGTTTTATCCTTCATAAGTCTTGATAAAGCCTTTTGAATTTCTACTTCTGTCCTTGTATCTACACTTGATGTAGCTTCATCTAATATCATAACTGTAGGATTTGTTAACATAGCACGAGCAATAGTTAAGAGCTGCATTTGTCCTTGAGAAACATTAGATGTTTCACTAGATATTACTGTATCATATCCATGCTCTAGTGTACGAATAAAATGGTCACAGCAAGCAGCTTTTGCAGCAGCTATTATTTCTTCACGAGTAGCATCCATCTTACCATAAGCAATATTTTCAGCTATTGTCCCTTCAAATAGCCATGTATCTTGAAGAACCATCCCAATTTGTCTACGCAATATATTTCTAGGAATCTCATTAATATTAACTCCATCAATTGATATAGCTCCTCCATTTAATTCATAAAAACGCATTATCAAGTTAATTAATGTAGTTTTTCCTCCACCTGTTGGCCCAACAATAGCTACCATTTCATTTGGTTTTACTTCAAGATTTAAATTCTTAATTAAAGTTTTCTCATCTGTATATCCAAACTTTACATTTTTGAAATCTACCTTTCCCTTAGATATAAGATTCTTATCAAATGAGAATTCATTTAACTTATTATCTGCAACCTCTTCTTCTTCATCTAATAACTCAAAAACTCTCTCAGCCCCAGCAATAGCAGATTGTAGAGACATAATAACATAAGAAGCTTGAGTTACAGGCTCAGATACTTGATTTACGTATTGTAAAAACGCTTGAATTCCACCTAATGAAATCTGTCCATTAAGTGTCATTATTCCGCCTACAATAGCTGTTGCTATAAATCCTAATTGATTTAAAAGACGAATAGTTGGATATATAGCAAAATCTATAAACTGAGCCTTTCTATTAGCTTCAAACTGCTTTTTATTAAGCTCAGTCACTTCTTGAATTACATTCTCTTGTTGATTAAATATTTTTACAATAGGATTTCCAGAGTACACTTCTTCAATTTTTCCACTTAATTCACCCATAGCATCAAAATTATATGCATAATAACGTTGACTTAAACTTGATACATAATTTGTTGCAATAGCACTAATTCCAATGAATATAAAAATTAATAAGGATAACTTTAAATTTAATATAAGCATTGAGATAATTGTAAAGATAATTGTAAAACAAGAAGATATAAACTGCATAAAACCGACCTGCATTACTAGGGATACTTTTTCAAGGTCAGTTGTTACTCTACTCATAACATCCCCTTTTTTATGTGAGTCAAAATATTTCAATGGAAGCTTATTTATTTTCTTACTAATATCTTTACGTAATGATAAAGTTAAATTCTCTCCAACACTAGATATTATATATTGCTGGATATAAGTAAGAAAACTATTAACAATAGATATTAGTACCAGCATTAAAACTGGCATAGCTAGTGCCTGCGCCACCATTGATAAAACACTTACAGATTTATCAAAGCTATTAATTGCATTTACTAGATTATTTATAGCTACCCCAACCATAAGTGGAATAACTGCATAAAATATACTGCTAAGTAGTGCTAATACACCTACAATTATTAACTTCTTATTTTGAGTTTTTAATGTTTCCATTAATCTTCTAATAGTTTTCTTTGTATTTTTAGGAATATCCTCACTAAAAACTACTGTTTCTTTCTTTTTATCCTTCTTCATAAAATCAAACCTCCTCTATACTCATCTGACTTTTAGCAATTGCTTGATATACAGAGCAGTTTTTCATTAAGTCAATATGTTTTCCAATGCCAACTAATTTTCCTTCATCTAACACAAGGATTTGATCTGCATCCATAATTGTACTTACTCTCTGTGCAATTATTATCTTAGCTGCATCTCTCATATTTTCTTTAAGTGATTTACGAAGTGCTGAATCTGTCTTTAAATCCAAAGCAGAAAAACTATCATCAAAAATATAAATTGGGACCTTCCTAATTAGAGCTCTTGCAATAGACAAACGTTGCTTCTGCCCACCTGAGAAATTTGATCCACCTTGGGAGACCTCAGACTTTAGCCCAATAGGTAATTTATCTACAAAAGATTTTGATTGAGAAATACTTAATGCTCTCTCCATATCTTCTTTAGTTGCCTCTTTATATCCCATCCTTAAATTATCCTCAATTGTCCCACTAAATAAAAAGGCTTTTTGAGGAACGTAACCAATTGTATCTCTTAATTCCTTTTGAGAAAGACATCTTATATCCACACCATTTATTCGAATTTCTCCTTGATCTATGTCATGTAACCTTAAAATAAGGTTAGCAATAGTACTCTTACCAGAGCCTGTACTTCCAATAATAGCTGTTGTCTCACCTTTATTACATGAAAATGATATATCTCTTATAACAGGTTCCTCTGCCCCCTTATAAAAGAAAGACACATTTTCAAATTCAACCACTGCACAATCGTCCTTTGCACATTTCTTTTCTATATTAAAATCCTGAATCTCTGGATTGATTTCCAAAACTTCCTCTATACGATCAAGGCATGATTTCATTTTAGGAAGAGTAACACTTGTTGTTGTAGCCAATATTAAATAGCTTAATGTAATAATAGAATATTCAGTTACAGCAGTTATCTGGCCAATTTCCATTGACCCCTTCATAGAAAATACTCCACCTACCCAAACTATAATAGCTACGGACACGCCAATCATAAGCCATATTGTAGGATTTAATACAGCAAATATCTTATTTAGCTTTATCATATCTGTAGCATAATTCTTAAAGGCTTTACCTGCTCTATCTTCCTCGTATTCTTCATTTCCAAAAGCACGAATAACACGGATTCCAGTAATAGATTCTCTTATTACTTGATTAATATAATCCAATTTATCCTGAACCCTTTTAGAAATAAATATTGATTTCTTAAGTACTAACCTAGCAAAAACTATAAATATTACTACAGATAAAATAAGTACCAATGCTAAAGTTAAACTAGTATATGTTGTCATAGCTATAGATGCAACAATAATAAGTGGGGCTGGAACTATAAGCTGTAAGACCAACCCAAAAGTCTGTTGCAGATTAGAAATATCTGAAGTTGTACGTGTAATCATAGAAGAAACTCCAATAGTGTCAAAGTCATGAATAGATAACTCCTGACTCTTACGGAAAATCTTATCTCTCATGTAATATCCAAACACTGCAGCAAGGTCAGCAGAATAATAACTTCCTAGTACAGCTGCCACTGTTGTTATTAAAAGAACTAATAGCATTTGGCCACCTATATTAAGAATCTCATTCATATCACCTTTTAAAATTCCATTATCTACAATCCCTGCTATTAGAAATGGAATTAATAATGTCCCTACTGCTTGTCCTAAAAGCATGATTAATGTTATTCCTACTTTGCCTTTTCTTTCTTTTAGGAATAGTTTTAAATACTTCATAGTTTACCTCCATTATGTAAGTAATTTTGATAAAATTTATTTTCAGTGGTATTATAAAGCTTAAAGTAACTTTAATGTCAATAGTAATTTAAAATTTGGAGGTTATTATGAAAGATGGGTCTAATATGCAAATTAAGGAGTTCTCTGCTCTTACAGGTATTAAACGTGAAAATTTAAGATATTATGATCAAATTGGACTGTTGTCACCAGAATTCCGTGGTAAAAATGGCTACCGCTATTATACTAGAAATCAATTAACCACAGCATATTTAATTACCTCTCTTAGGGAAATTGGAATCGGAATTGAAGAAATAAGAAGATATATTGATATACGTACTCCTGAAGAAATGTTCTCCTTATTTAGCTCACAGAAAAAACATATATTAACTGAAATAAAAAAGCTTAAGCGTATATTAGAAGTTATGCAACTTTATGTTGATATGGCAGAGGAAGCTATTAAATATAAAGAAAATAGTATAAATATTGAATACAAAAAGAAAGAACCTATTTTCTTAGGCCCTATAGCTTCTAAAGACTCCTCTAATGGGTCTGCTATTTCATTTTATAATTTCGCTTATGAAAATGGAATTGATATAGGTTATCCCCTTGGTGCTATTATTAGTAAGGAAGACATTGAAGCAGGAACTCCTTTATATGTAACTCAATATTACTTTAAAGCTATAAATGAACAAAATTCATATAAGCCTGAAGGTAAGTATGCAGTTTTCTATGGAAGATGTGCTTATGGAGAATCTGATGATCTTTATGAAAAATTATATGAGTTTATAAAAGAAAATAATTTACGCATATGTAGTGATGCCTATGAGGAATATCCCCTAAATGAACTTTCAACAAAAGATGAAAATCAATACTGTGTTAAGATAGAAATAATGGTAGAAGATACTTAATTTAAATACTTAAGGAGTTCTAATAAAAAGGAAAATTAAATTTGTGAAAATAAAAAACTGTACTACTAAAAGTACAGTTTTTTTCTATGGTGGAGGCGACGGGTGTCGAACCCGTGTCCGAAAGCAGACCAGCCTGACTTTCTACGAGCGTAGTTTGTGATTAAAATTTCGGTCATGAGTTAGCTCACAAACAAACTCCTCACTCCCTAGCTTCATAAATACCCCTCTAGCTCAAAGCTTTGCTAGACTTCGTTTCCTACTTTATGACACCAGCTACCCAAGACGTAGGCATCCTGGACTGATGAGCGGCTATATTAAGCTGCTAATGCAAAATTATCTTCTGCGTTTATCTTTAATGCATACTTGATTAACGAGGGAACATGCTTACCTCGGCTCGCTTATCAAACCCATCTTACCCCCGTCGAAGCCAAAACGCCCCCATGTTGATAAGAAGAACTTTCAAAACAAATTGCAATATTTAGTTTTTAATTTCTTCAGTGAATTCATTATATAATATAAAAAATTCACTGTCAATGTGACGGCCCTCTGAAATAATTGCCACGTATAAATATGATTTTTTGAAAATAATTCTATAAATAAAAGAGAATACTACTACTGAACTTATTAAACAAAGGAGAAAAATTTATGGAGATTTGGATCAGCGATGTGTTATCGGTAATAAAAGAAAAAAGATTAACCTTACGAACTGTTCTTCTAGTTTTAATTCTCATGTACATCTTAGCATCTGCTTTATTTTTAATCACAGGAGAATCAACTTCAGTAGAATACCAACCATTTTATAACTTCACTATAGAAAATATATAAAAATTTATTTAAAAACTCTCTCTATAGCTTCCAAAATTTTTTTGAAGCTATTTTTTTATTTTATAAAATAATTCATAGCTCCACCAACTCCTCCCTCAATCTGCATTTTTGCTATGTATTTATATATTGTTATATTTATATATTGTTATATTTATTAGAATTTTTATTATAAAAGAATTTTTCTAAGATTTATTATTTATATTAATAATATTATTTTTATTTTTAATTTAACTAAAAAAAGAAACGCTAACGAAGCAAAGTTTCATCCTCATCTTTATTATCATTTTCATCCTTATTATCTTCCTAACCCCGCATTTTTCCTATAACTTTTTAACTTCTTATCTTTTTAACTTCTTAACTTTCTGCTCTTATATCATAACAGTAAATAAAATCCAAATAAAAATTTTAAATTAATCACTCTCACTCTTCTCTCATAAACTTAAGTTAAAATCAAAACTTCTCTCTTACAAATAAAACTTTCATATTACCACTGCCGATCTATATATTTCAAAAACTCTAACGACAGCAGAGTTTCCTCTTCAACTTTATTATCTCTTTTATCCTGGCTATCTTTTTTATCTTACCTCGTACCTTAGCTCTCACAAACTCAACTTAAAATCAAAATCCTATTCCCACAAATAAAACTTTCATAATTACCACTTCCGATCTATATATTCCAGAAACTCTAGCGATAGCAGAGTTTCCTCTTCAACTTTATTATCTCTTTTATCCTGATTATCTTTTTTATCTTACCTCGTACCTTCGCTCTCACAAACTCAACTTAAAATCAAAACCCTATTTCCACAAATAAAACTTTCATATTACCACTTCCAATCTATATATTCCAGAAACTCTAGCGACAGCAGAGTTTCCTCTTCAACTTTATTATCTCTTTTATCCCGATTATCTTTTTTATCTTACCTCGTACCTTCGCTCTCACAAACTCAACTTAAAATCAAAATCCTATTCCCACAAATAAAACTTTCATAATTACCACTGCCGATCTATATATTTCAAAAACTCTAACGACAGCAGAGTTTCCTCTTCAACTTTATTATCTCTTTTATCCTGGCTATCTTTTTTATCTTACCTCGTACCTTAGCTCTCACAAACTCAACTTAAAATCAAAATCCTATTCCCACAAATAAAACTTTCATAATTACCACTTCCGATCTATATATTCCAGAAACTCTAGCGATAGCAGAGTTTCCTCTTCAACTTTATTATCTCTTTTATCCTGATTATCTTTTTTATCTTACCTCGTACCTTCGCTCTCACAAACTCAACTTAAAATCAAAACCCTATTTCCACAAATAAAACTTTCATATTACCACTTCCAATCTATATATTCCAGAAACTCTAGCGACAGCAGAGTTTCCTCTTCAACTTTATTATCTCTTTTATCCCGATTATCTTTTTTATCTTACCTCGTACCTTCGCTCTCACAAACTCAACTTAAAATCAAAATCCTATTCCCACAAATAAAACTTTCATAATTACCACTGCCGATCTATATATTTCAAAAACTCTAACGACAGCAGAGTTTCCTCTTCAACTTTATTATCTCTTTTATCCTGGCTATCTTTTTTATCTTACCTCGTACCTTAGCTCTCACAAACTCAACTTAAAATCAAAATCCTATTCCCACAAATAAAACTTTCATAATTACCACTGCCGATCTATATATTCCAGAAACTCTAGCGATAGCAGAGTTTCCTCTTCAACTTTATTATCTCTTTTATCCTGATTATCCTTTTTACCTTTTTACCTCCTTACTTTACTACAAAAAAAGGCAGAGAAATTACCAAGCAATTTCTCCACCTTATCTCTCTTACTCACAGAGTACCCTCATATTACTAAATCATAGATTTAGATATTCAGGCATCTTTATTCTCTTCTTTTATCCTAACTAATATCTGCCACTATTTTTAATAGCTCTATCCATATCTCTCTTAGCAGCTTTTTCTAGCATAGAATCTCTCTTATCATAATTCTTCTTACCTTTACAAACCCCAAGAGCAACCTTAACTCTACCATTCTTTAGATAAAGTGATAATGGAATTAAAGTATATCCATCCCTTTGAACTAATCCTTGAAGTCTAAAAATTTCTTCCTTATGAAGTAATAACTTTCTATTTCTCATAGGATCAACATTAAAAATGTTTCCTTGTTCATATGGGCTTACATGCATTTGCTTTATAAGAATTTCACCATTCTCTATATCTGCATAGCTATCCTTTAAATTACACTTACCTCCTCTAATTGATTTAACTTCTGTACCAACTAGAGCTAATCCTGCCTCCATAGTTTCTTCAATAAAGTAGTCATGACGTGCTTTTCTATTTTCAGCTAAGGAATTACTATTCTTTTTTCTTACCAAATTTCTCACCTACTTAGCTTTTATTTTTTTTATAAATTATAATATATTATCATCTGTTTCTTCAACGTCTTCCTCTTTAAGTTCTTGCTTAACTTCAGATATTTTTTCAGCTAATTCTTTGCTAGCCTTAATTTCTTCCCTAATATATTCATCTTCTACCATATCAAAATATATTTCACGGTTTGGAATATCTACCTTGCTACATCTAACCTTAACAAAATCACCTAATCTATAAATCTTCTTAGTTCTTTCACCCATTAAGCATAAATGATTTTCATCATAAATATAGTAATCATCATCTAAAGCTGTTATATGAATTAGTCCTTCAATTGTGTTAGGTAATTCTACAAACATACCAAAAGAAGTAACTGAAGATACAATACCTTCAAACTCTTCTCCAATTCTATCTAACATATATTCAGCCTTCTTAAGGTCGTCAACTTCTCTTTCTGCCTCTGTTGCAATATTTTCTGTTTCACTAGATTGTCTTGCTGCATAATCAACAAGAGCTGTTAACTTCTTACTTCTATCATCATCTATCTTACCATTTATAAATTCCTTAATTATTCTATGAATTTGTAAATCTGGATATCTTCTAATTGGCGAAGTAAAGTGGCAATAATACTTAGCTGCAAGACCAAAGTGCCCTACACATTCAGGAGAATATTTTGCTCTCATCATGCTTCTTAAAAGTAAAGTACTTACAACTGTTTCTTCTTTCTTACCCCTTACCTTTTCTAAAATTTCTTGAAGATTTCTAGGTTTAACCTCTCCATTCCATTTAACAATATAGCCTAGGTTATATATAAATTCTCTAAACTTTTCAAGCTTTTCTTCATCTGGATCTTCATGAATTCTATAAACAAATGGTAAGTGACTCCAGAACATATGCTCAGCCACTGTTTCATTACACACAAGCATAAATTCTTCTATTATTCTATTTGCTATTTCTCTTTCATAAGGCTTAATATCAATAGGCTTACCAAATTCATTTAATATAATTTTAGATTCCTCAAACTCAAAATCTATAGCCCCTCTTTTTGTTCTCTTCTTATATAAAATATTACAAAGTTCTTCCATTGCTTTAAAATCATCTAAAAGATAGTCATATCTCTTACTTAGCTCTGGATCATTATCCTTAAGTATCTTAGTTACATCTGTATAAGTCATTCTTTCATTTGTTCTTATTACAGATTCAACAATTTCATGGTCTAAAACCTTACCACTACCATCTATGACCATGATACAAGAAAGTGTTAATCTATCTACCTTAGGATTTAATGAACAAATACCATTAGATAACTTCTTAGGAAGCATAGGTATAACTCTATCTATTAAGTATACTGATGTACCTCTCTTTAAAGCTTCCTTATCTAAAGGATTCTTTTCTCTAACATAATGAGATACGTCTGCTATATGAACCCCTAATCTGTATCTTCCATTATCAAGTCTTTCTATAGAAACTGCATCGTCTAAATCCTTAGCATCTTCTCCATCAATAGTTACCATTCTAACATCTCTAAGATCTTTTCTTCTCTTATATTCTTTTAAAGGTATTTCCTCGTCAATACCTGCTGTAAAAGCTTGAACCTTAGGTGGGAACTCTTCTGGAAGACCATACTTTTTAATTATAGTTAGAATATCTAACCCCTTATCACCCTTTTGTCCAAGCACTTCTTTAACTACACCTTCAGGACTTCTTCTCTTCTCTGGCCACTTAGTAATTTCTACAACTACAACATCTCCGTCTTTAGCACCATTTCTGTCCTTTTTAGATATAAATATATCTTGGCTAATCCTTGTATCTTCTGCAATTACAAATCCAAAGTTTTTGCTGTCTTCATATACACCAATAATCTTTGTATTACCTCTTTCTAGAATTTGAATTACTTCTCCTTCTCTCTTCTTTCCGTTCTTATCTTCCCTAGTAATTTGTACAAGTATTCTATCTCCATTCATAGCTCCATTTATAAAAGAACTTGGAATAAAAACATCCTTTTCTCCCTCTACTTCTGGAATTAAGAAACCAAATCCTTTAGCATGAGCTTGTAGTTTACCTGTAATAAGTCCTAATCTTTCTGGAAGCGCAAACTTATCTTTTTTAGTTCTAAAAATAAGCCCTTCCTTCTCCATTGTTTTTAATGTCTTTTTAAATGCTCTATATTCATCAGGATTAATGTCAAAAACTGAAACTAGTTCTTGAATATCCATCGGTCTATATGCTTCTTCACGCATGAATTCTAATAATGTATCTTTTATTCCCATTATTACCTCCTATATATTTGAATAATATTTCATTAATTATATTTCCCATTCTAAAAATAACTAATCTATTTATTATATTACCATATTGCACTACTTTAGGATACTTTCATATATTCTACTACATTCTTTATTTTGTGACATTTGCTTTCTAAATATTATTCATGAGTAATATTTTACAATCATATTTTAAAAGTTTTTGTCAACTTTTTGTGAACGATTTGTAACTTTTCTTATTGATAGCATTCCCATTAAATGGATATAATTGTATTTGTATTTACATTTTGTGGGAGGTAAATTTATGAAAAGAAAATTTTTATCATTAATTCTTGCAGCAGCTCTTACAACCTCATTAGTAATAATGCCTGTTGTTTCTACAAGTGCTGCTGAAGAAAAATCCAATTCAATTTTGACTTTATACAGCGATACTGAAGATTACAAAATTTCTAATGATTCTTTATTAGTTAATGCAATTCGTGGTGGTCAATTTACTATTATGACCACTGGAGGAGACCCAACAAATGATAATGATAATGACGTCAGATTATTGTTTGGATATACAAATGCTGAAGTTCTAAAAGTAGGTGATGATTTAGAGGTATTAACCACAGGTGACTTAGGTGAATATACTGGAAGCTGGCAAAATACTTCAAAAAGCGGAAATTCTATAAAATCTTCATATCAATCTGATAAAGGCATTAAAGTAGATCGTAATTTAGGCTTAGCTAAGAGTCCAGGATCTTCTTATGAAGACTCTACTGCTATGACTTATACTTTCACTAATACTAGTAATGAAGCTAAAACTTTCTCATTTAAAACAATGCTTGATACTTATGTTGGTACAAATGATCGTGCACCTTTTAATGTTCCTGGTGTAGGAAGCTTTGATACAGGAAAAGAACTTACTGGTACTCAAGTTCCAAATTATTGGTTTGCTTATGATAATTTAGAAAATCCTTCAGCTGTAGCTAAATATACTTTTTCAAGAGATTCAAAACCAACTAAAGTTCAATTTACTAATTGGTTAGCTGATGATGCAAGCAATATATGGAATAATGAAATAAACGAAGATTACCACAATGGGGATAGTTGTGTAGTTATGTATTGGGAAGATATAACTATTCAACCTGGCGAAACTAAAACTATTACAAGTAACTATGGAGCATCTTCTTTAAATTCTCAAGTTAATAGTGATATATCTGTATCTGTTTTAAATAATAATACTATAGAAGCAAATGAAGATGGAACTTATCCAACTTACGAAACAACTGCAACTGTAAAAAATAGTGGTGATATTCCATTAAATAATGTTGTTTCAACCGTTGAAATTCCAGAAGAATATAGAGATTTATTATCTATTGTAGGAGATGCTACACATAATATAGGAACTTTAGCACCTGAGCAAAGTGCTAATTCAGATATCCAATTAAAAGTCGCTGAAGGCAACTATTATGATGATATAAATGCTTATTTTAATGTAATTGTTAAATCTGATTCTACAGAAACTAAGATTGTAAAACAAAACCTTACTATAAAGGCTAATGCTGAACGTAGTATTTCAGCTTCTTTAGCTGGCGGAGAAAATGTATCTATTAATCCAAATGAAGATAATGAATATAACCCATATAAAGTTGATGTAACAATAAATAATAATGCTGAAGAAGATCCTGATTTTAATAATGAACCAAACGTTCATGTTGACTTAGAAATCCCAGAAGAATTTAAGGATGACTTAACTTTATTACCACTTCCAGTTATGGGTGAAGAAGGTGAAAGTGAAGAAGACTCATTAAATCACTTTATTCCAGTAGCTCCAGGTTATGGTGCTGGAGATGGATGGAACTTAGCTATAAAACCTAGCTATGAAGATAGAGTTATAACCTATAATGTTAAGGTTACTTATGGTGATGAAGCTCCAATAGTATTAACTCAAACATTAACTATTAAAGGATTAACTCCTCTACCAACACCAGAAGTTCCAGAAACTCCTGTTACACCTGAAGTTAAACCATCTGAACCAGTTAAAACTGGAGACCCTTCAAACATTGCAGGGCTTTTAATAGCATCTATGACTTCATTAGGTGGCGTAGTAGCATTAAGAAAGAAATATAGACCAAAACATTAGTTTAAAATAAGAAAAAAAATTTAAATAATAAAGATAATAAGGATGTAGTTTAATTACTAAATCCTTATTATCTTTTTCTATTTTTTAACCAATATAATTATTTAATTAGATTAAGAAGTATTCCTCCATACTTAATGATAAGTGGTGCAAATACTAATGAAACTATTGTCATAAGCTTAATTAATATATTCATGGATGGACCTGATGTATCCTTAAATGGGTCTCCAACCGTATCTCCTACTACACCTGCTTTATGAGCTTCACTTCCCTTACCTCCATGAGCTCCACCCTCTATATATTTCTTTGCATTATCCCAAGCTCCACCTGCATTTGACATCATAATAGCCATTAGAACACCTGTAACTACTCCCCCAGCAATAAGCCCAGCTAATGCTTCTGCTCCAAGAAGAAGACCAACACCTATTGGAATTACTATTGCTAATATTCCAGGTAAAACCATTTCCCTTAATGCAGCTTGAGTTGATATCTCAACACATCTTGAATAATCTGGCTTTTCTGTTCCTTCTAATATGCCTCTCTTTTCCTTAAACTGTCTTCTTACCTCTTCAACCATTTGAGTTGCTGCTTTTCCTACAGAAGACATTGTTAATGCCCCAAATAAGAAAGGTAGCATTCCACCAATAAATACTCCTACTAATGTTGTTGGTTCTAAAAGATTAATTTTTTCTAAGTTAACAGCTTGAGCATATGATGCAAATAGAGCTAGGGCTGTAAGTGCTGCTGAACCAATAGCAAACCCCTTGCCAATTGCTGCTGTTGTATTTCCTACAGAGTCCAATTTATCAGTAATCTCTCTTACCTCTGGATCTAGATTTGCCATTTCAGCAATTCCTCCAGCGTTATCAGAAATTGGTCCATATGCATCAACTGCTACTGTAATAGCTGTTGTTGATAGCATACCTACTGCTGAAAGGGCAATACCATAAAGGCCTACTTTAGCATCTGACGCTCCTCCTACACCAAAGTAAGCTACTAGGATTCCAATTGCAATTAATATTATTGGAATAACTGTTGATTTCATTCCTACTGATAATCCTGAAATAATGTTAGTTGCTGCTCCTGTTTCTGATTCATCAGCAATAAGTTTTACTGACTTATAATCTGAGGATGTATAAACTTCAGTTATCTTACCTATTATCATTCCAACAGCCAGTCCAGCTATTACCGGAATAAATAGTTTTAGTGAGTTAAACATAGAATAACAAGCTATTGCTCCAAATATAACCACTAGTATTCCTGATATTGTACTACCTGTATTTAATATTTTCTGAGGGTTATTACCCTTTATATTTTTAACAAATAATATTCCTATAATAGAAGCTATAATTCCAAGCCCTGATAATATCATAGGATATATTGCTCCATCTCTTCCTGATACATTGGTTAATAATGACCCTAAGGTAATTGCAGATATTATAGAACCTACATATGATTCAAAAAGATCTGCTCCCATACCAGCAACATCCCCTACATTATCTCCTACATTATCGGCTATAACAGCAGGATTTCTTGGGTCATCTTCCGGTATACCAGCTTCAACTTTTCCCACTAAGTCAGCTCCAACATCAGCAGCCTTAGTATAAATGCCTCCCCCTACTCTTGCAAATAAAGCTATTGAGGATGCTCCAAGTCCAAAACCCGTTATATATTCTGTATTTAAATCAAAAATAATTGTAAGTAATCCTAATCCAAAAAGTCCTAGTCCAACAACAGATAAGCCCATAACTGTTCCACCTGAAAAAGCTACAGACAAAGCATCTTTAATTCCTGTTTTTGCTGCTTGTGCTGTTCTAACATTAGCTTTTACTGCAACTCTCATTCCAACATAACCTGCTAAAATAGAGAATACTGCTCCTATTAAAAACGCCACTGCAGTTTGCACTTTAAGGAATATTGCTATAGTAAGGCCAACCACTACTATGAAAACAGCTAAATATCTATACTCTTTCTTTAAAAAAGCCATAGCTCCCTCTTCAATATGTCCAGCTATTTCCTGCATTTCATTGTCCCCTGGATCCTTTTTAACAATTCCTTTTATAATGAAAATATTTCCTAGTAGAGCTGCTATACCACAAAGTGCAGATATTATTAATAAGTTCACTTTATCATCTCCTTAATAAAAATTAGCAGTCCATTATTATCTCACTATATGCTATTCATCTTCTCCATAAAAGAGTCACAAGAAGATTAGGAAATTTTATTTTAAAGCAAAAAAATAAACAGCTACATAAATAGCTGTTAATTTATCTTATTTATATTATGTTTAATACTAAAGTAGTAGCTGCAAAAAGAACCATTGAAATAACTGTTAATCTTTCTAACATTACTTCCTTTGTTCTTACTTTATTTTTAGCATAGAAAGTTTCATTTTTGCTTCCTTGTACTAATCCACTTAAAGCATCTGATTTACTTGGTTGCATTAATATAGATACAATAACTATTAATCCTAATATAACTTCTACAACTAATAATGCAGTTTTCATAGGAACACCTCCTGCTTAGTAAGCCTAATAAATACATATTACAATAAAATTATCATATCACACTATGCATTTTTTTACAAATATTTTTAAAGAAGTTTTCTTAAATAATAGCATAAAAAAAGTAATAGAAGTAATAATTAACCACTTCTATTACTGATTTTAATCTTTTTAAACTATTTAATATTAAAGAAGGCTTTTCTTCCTCTAAATTCAGCTACATCTTCTAATTCTTCTTCAATTCTAATTAATTGATTGTACTTAGCAACTCTTTCAGATCTTGCTGGTGCCCCAGTCTTAATTTGACCTGCATTAACTCCTACAACTAAATCAGCTATTGTTGTATCTTCAGTTTCACCAGATCTATGAGAAACTACTGCAGTCATTCCTGCTCTATTAGCCATTTCAATAGCATTTAAAGTTTCAGTTAATGTACCTATTTGATTTAATTTAATAAGAATTGAGTTAGCTACTCCCTTTTCAATTCCCATTTCTAATCTTTCAGTGTTAGTTACAAATAAGTCATCTCCAACTAATTGAACCTTCTTACCTAATCTTTCAGTAAGTAACTTCCATCCTTCCCAATCTTCTTCTGCCATACCATCTTCAATTGAGATTATTGGATACTTGTTAACCCAATCTTCTAAGAAGTCTACCATTTCTTCAGCAGTTAAAGTCTTTCCTTCGTTTTCTAAAACGTACTTTCCATCTTTGTAGTATTCAGAAGAAGCTGCATCAATTGCAATGAACATATCTTCTCCAGGCTTATAACCTGCTTTAGTTATAGCTTCTATTATAACATCTATAGCCTCTGCATTTGATTTTAGGTTAGGAGCGAACCCACCTTCATCACCAATTGCAGTTGAATATCCTTTTTCATGTAAAGTCTTTTTAAGAGTATGATATACTGTAGCACACATTCTCATAGCATCTGAGAAAGTCTTAGCCCCTACTGGCATAACCATAAATTCTTGTAAATCAACTGAGTTATCTGCATGAGAACCACCATTTATAATGTTCATCATTGGAACTGGTAATACCTTAGCGTTAACTCCACCGATATATTGATATAAAGGTAATCCTAAAGAATTAGCAGCTGCTTGTGCACATGCTAAAGATACACCTAAAATAGCATTAGCTCCAAGTTTTCCTTTGTTTGGAGTACCATCTAATTCAATCATTGTTTTATCAATATATGTTTGGTCAAATACATTACAACCTATTAATTCTTCAGCGATAGTTTCATTTACATTTCTTACAGCCTTTTCAACGCTCTTTCCTAGATAGTTGTCTTTATCGCCATCTCTTAGTTCTACAGCCTCATATATACCAGTTGAAGCCCCTGAAGGTACAGCTGCTCTTCCTACAGTACCATCGTCTAAATAAACTTCAACTTCAACTGTTGGGAAACATCTAGAATCTAGAATTTGTCTTCCAACAATATCAACGATCTCAACATAACTTTTCATAACTCTTCCTCCTTAAAAACTTATATATTTCTAATATTTGTTAGTTCAAGTAACAAGAATAGTATTTACTAAATATTATTCTTATATTCATAAAATTAATTAAGAGGGCCTCAAAATAACTCACTTTTACTTTGACTCCCTCTTGTAAAAACTATAAGTATAAATCTTCATCATCTCTTTGGTATTTCTCTTTTTGACTTTCTTTTTGCCAATACTTATCAAACTTATTCTTCCATTCCTTAGCTTTCTTCTTATCAATCTTTTCCATATACTTTATGAAATCATCTAAAACTTCAAGCTTTAAAAAACCTTTCATTAAATGTCTTGGAAAATTCACTTTTCTTTTATAACACTTTTTAGGGTCAATAAGCATTATTGTACAATCATCTTTTACATATACATCTTTGCATCTTGTGTCTATTTTAGAGAAGTCTAACCTTTTAAATTCTTTTATTAGCTTATAGATATTTCTTGTTAGTTCTAAGTTTAGCCCGTTTTTCTTTATGTATTTATCAAGCTGAATCCCCTCTACCATTTCTCTTACAATATATAATTTGCCTATCTTATATATTCTAGGAAAGTATTTAGACCCGTTAGTCCTTGAAAGAGTATATGATTCGTCACTACAGACCTTTTCTTCAACAAAAATTTTTATTACCTTATTCTCAGGCAACTTATACACAACCCCATTATTTCCTTGTCCTAAGAATATAGCTTCTCTAAATAACTCTTCTGTTTTATCATCAAAGCTTGCTGAATAACAATGATATTTTTTCATAGAATCTACCTTTATATTATTTTGATATATTTATATGTTTAATAATCACATAATATGAAAAAACAAAATACCATTAACTTAATTATTACTAATTTGTAATTCTTGTATTAATCTCCTAGTAATATTGATCGCTTATTATTAAAACATAGAATCAAATAAAAAAGGTGGTAATAAAAATGAAAAATTTACTAAATAAAGATGATATTAAAACTATTTTATTAGGAAGCATGGCTTTTGGTATTATGACTGGTGTAGGTAATACACTTGCATATTTAAGAGGAAACTTTTCAATGGAAAGTATTATGATAGGATTAATCTCAGCTTTATCAGCAATTATTCCGTTTACCATAGTTATGATTATATTAAAAAAGTTTGATTTTAATCCATTTCTATAAAACTAATAATAAATGTAGTTCCTTCTCCCTCTTCACTAATAAGCCTTATTTCTCCACCTAATTCTTCAACTATACTTTTAGATAAGGATAAACCAATCCCTATACTCTTTGGATCTGTACTACTTTCACCCTTATAAAATCTCTTAAATACCTTTTTTCTAATATCCTTAGGTATTCCAGGTCCATTATCTTTAATATAAATATTCTTTATAATTTTCCCCTCAGAAACTCGAATTTCTATTTCTCCGCTATCCTGAGTATGTTCTATAGCATTCTTGGTAATATTAGATATGGCTTCACCTAACCACTCTCTATCATGCACAACCTCACAGTCTAAATCTCCAGTTACTATAAGCTTTTGATTTTTTCTTTCAGCTTCTCCAATTAAAGAAGAAACTGCTAGCTCTATAGTTTCCCTTAAAGGTTGTCTTTCTCTTTTAAAGTTTACTGCTCCTGCCTCTAACCTTCCAACTTTTAAAAGATTCATTATAAGCCATTCCATTCTTACTTCTTGCTCATCACACTTATCTAAAAACTTTGCCCTATCCTCCTTAGGCATATCCTCATTTTCCTTCATTAAATCTGTAAACATAACCAAAGATGCTAATGGAGTCTTTAATTGATGAGAAATATCCGATAAGAAATCTTTTAAATTATCTTTATCTTCATTTAATTTTTGAATAGAATTATTAACTCTTTCTCCCATATAATTAAGAGAAGTTGTAAGTATAGCTACATCTCCCTCTTTATACTTAGGTTCAATCTTCTTAAATTTACCATTTGAAGTGTCTGAAATATTTTTTACTATATTATCAACTTGGACATATATATCCTTCAATTCTTTAATAAATATTAAGTAAAGCATTATAGTAAATAGAATAATTATTGGTATGAATATAACTAGTATCTCTGTATAAAATTTATTTGTAACCTCATTAACCATTATAGATAAGTCATCATCATATCCATAACTTTCAAGTATCTCCTTAGCTTCTACTAACTCATTTCCATCCTTTATCTCATAAAATCCTTTAATAACTTCTGATATTTCCTTATTTTCTATAACACTACTAATAACAGAAATATTTTGATCAAGTAAAGTTTTGTTTATATTCTCAACAACATAGTAAGTTGCTCCAAATATTGATATAACTCCAACTAAAAAAATAATAAGAAATTTTGATGTTATTTTCTTAGCTTCTGGATTATTATATAACCTTTTTAAATTCATTATTTTTCACCTATCCACTTATAACCTATTCCTCTAACAGTTTCAATATAAGGATTTTCCTTATCCTCTTTAAGTTTTTCTCTTAATCTTTTTATATATACTGTTAATGTGCTCTCTTCAATAAAATCTCCTTCTATATCCCAAAGCTTTTCTAACAATGTCTTTCTAGTTAATACATTTCCAGAATTCTCTATTAAAAGTAAAAGTAATTTATATTCTACTGAAGTTAATTGAAGTTTTTCTTCTCCCTTATAAACTTCATATTTTAAAGGCAACACTTTAATATCTCTAACAATAATTTTATTATCTTCTTTATCTTTAGATACTACACCTTTTCTTCTAGCAACTGCATTTATCCTAGCTACTAATTCTCTAACTCTAACTGGTTTAGTTATATAATCATCAGCACCTAAATCTAATCCCATAACTATGTTAACCTCTTCGTCACAGGCAGTTAGAAAAATTATTGGAACCTCACTATCTACCCTAACCTCTTTACATAACTCATATCCATTTCCATCTGGTAAATTTACGTCTAATAAAATAATATCTATATGTGAATTACTTATCTTTTCTTTTGCATCTTTTATTTTTCCTACTGTATGGACATTAAATCCTTCATTTTTTAGAGAATATTCGATTCCCATTGCTAAAGTAATATCATCTTCAACTAATAAAATATTCATTTACCTCTCCTTAAAATTATTATTCCATTTTATTCTAATATATTTCCCCGGAAATTACAAAAACCCCTTCTCTTATTTTACATTTTGTGGTAGAGAGTGCCTATGATTACTTCAGGAGGCCTATCATGAAAACTAAAACCAGGTTGATACTTATTATAATTTTATGATTATGAATTTCCAGACAGTCATAGTGATATATATAAATTCATAATTTATTCGTGGTGAATTGTAGGAATAGTTCTGATATTCCAAATAAAAAACCTTTATAAGATAAGAAAGATGCCTGAGATAAATGAGATAATAAAGATAATAAAAAAACTTTGCACCTGCAAAGTTTTTTTATTTAAGGAGAGAAATTGCCAAGGGCAATTTCTCCTCCTAATCCCTATTATCCTTTTTAATCTTTTTATCTCTATTATCTCTTACCTTCTTACCTGCCTACTCTTCTTCACTTATTCCCTCAACTATAGTAAGCTTCTTAAGTTTATTCATTGGAATAACAGTTGCAATATAAGTTACTCCTATTGCGCATATTATTGAAATAGCGAATGCAATAAAGTCAAAGTTATATTGAACTTCTGCAAAACCTGCTCCAAGTTTAACTAATAATCCTAGAAGCACTGCTGATACTCCTCCACCAATTATAGCTGATAAGATTCCATAAAGGGTACCTTCAAGCAATACGCTCTTCTTAAGTTGCTTTTCGGTCATACCTATAGCTTTTAAGGTAGAAAACTCTTTTCTTCTTAACAATAAATTGGTTGATATTGTATTAAAAATATTAACTACTGAAATTATTGTAACAATTGCTATAAAGCAATAAACAAAGAATTCAATTTGTCCATATATGCTGTCTACTTCTTTTAGTAAATCTCCTAAATCTTGATAAACAAGTTCCTTTTCATCTGCTACATTATTAAAATACTCAAGTGCTTTTTCTCTTGCTTCCTCGTCTCCCTCAAAGTCAAAGAACAGACCATTATAATTAAAATCCTTAACCATAGTCTTAAACAAATCTTCATGGAACATTAATTGTGGTGCACTATAAAGTGTATTTCCCATTAATGGTTCTCTATTAGCTATAGCAACAACCTCCAATTCATAGTAATCCTTATTCTTTATTGCTTCTTCTATATTTCTACTAGCATTTTCTACATTTCTACTATAATTATCTAATTTAGGTATTCTGATCTTGTCTCCAACCTTATATTTAGTAGCCTGTACTGATTCTATATCTCCATCTTCATTACGTATTTGGTAGCCATCTAAAAGAATTACTCCATTTTTCTTAAGCTTATCTAAATCTACTTTTCCATCAACTATATATCTGTCTATAATATTTAATTCATCATTTCCCCCAACATATATTTGTGTTCCACTAGCATCTATCATATCTGACGAAGGGAAATTATCGTAAAATGGATTTCTTCCTACTTTGTTAGCATAATCTGGGTTCACACTATCTTTTGGTATAGCTAAATTAGCATAATCAATATAAAATTTATATTCTTTTCTTATAAAGTCTTTACCTTCTATTTCTTTAATATCTTCACTTTTTAATCCACTATCTGTAACTTCATTAGAAAGCTGAGCATCAAAAGGTGAATACATAAATTGTTGCATTACAGATTGTTTAGCAAAATCAACAAATCCATAGAATACATTAAACATAATAATTGATACTGTTAATGCTAAACAAGTAATAATGAATCTAAATGGTGTTCTCCTTATATTCTTATAAGCAATACTACCTTCAACACCAAATATTTTTCCAACTATTCTTCCTTTTCTTCTCTTAAGCTTCCCTAACTTTATTTCATTTTTATTCCTTATTGCATCAACTGCCGATATCTTATTTGCCTTCCTAGCTGGCATTAGAATTGATAAAAATATAGTAATAGCAACCAATATGGCTGTAACTAAAATGATTACAGGATAAAATCCAACTTTAAAGCTCTCAATAAACATTAAGGTATCTCCAATAAATATTTTAATACCATACTTTAATGCCAAGAATCCTACTATACAGCCTAATGGTAAAGCTATAAGCCCCATTAAAAAGCCCTCTTTGTATATGATTCTTTTTATTTGTTTAGGGGTTGCCCCTATAGCTTTTAATATTCCAAAATACCTTATTCTCTCTATTACTGAAATATTAAAGGAATTATAAATAACAACTATGGTACAAACTATTATTGTAGCTATTACAAATATAGCCATATTTCTTAAAGCTCCTGATACATATTCATTTCCACCATTACCTGTTAAATATAGTACATTAGAATTATTGTTTATAGATTCCTTATTTATATTGTTTTGCTCTGTTATCTTTGCAATAATCTCTTGTTTATTTTTACCTGACTTTAGATTTAAATATAAATTATACTCAGCATTTTGATCTAAGTTTTTATCATTTAAATAGTCTTTTACATAAAATACATTATTACCTGAATAAAGTGTCCCTTCCTCTATTCCAACGACTTCAACCACTTTTTCATTTCCATTTGCATCTTTTAAGTCAATCTTATCTCCAACATTAACTTTTAATAAGGACTTTACAGATTGATTAATTAGAATTTCGTTCTCCTTAGTAGGTACTCTACCTTCTTTAATTGGTGATGTCTGCATCTTTTCATAATAATCTTTATTACCATAATCAAAAGTTAATATTTCATCTTTTCCTTCCATTGTATATTCATCATCACTTGATAGTAATAAAGATGTATCTTTTACTTCTGCATTATTTTTAATTTTATCTACTTGCTCACTTGTTATATTTCTCAATATAAACTCATAATCCCCACCAGTTCTTCTTTGCTCTACTAACATAGAATCTCTAAAGCTTAAAAGAAAAGTACCAACTGCAAATATTAATATTGTAGCTAATGTTATTCCAAGTATTGTTAGGGAAGTACGCTTTTTATTTTGCTTCATATATCTATTAGATATTTCACTATAATTTTTCACTTCTTACCCCCCTATTCGATTACTTTTCCATCTTTAATCTTTATTACTCTATCAGCATTTTCTGCAATGCTTAAATCATGAGTGATTACGATAGCTGTTTGATTATACTTTCTTACAGATAGCTTTAACATTTCCATTATTTCTTTTGATGTTTCACTATCAAGATTTCCTGTTGGTTCATCAGCTAGTATAATAGCTGGCTTATTTATTAAAGCTCTTGCTATAGCAACTCTTTGTTGTTGGCCACCTGAAAGCTCAGATGGAAGATGATTTAATCTATCACTTATTCCTAAAGTCTTAACCAAATCTTTAAAGTATTCTTTATCTACTTTTTGATGATCAAGTAGAGCAGGCATTTTTATATTTTCTTCTACAGATAAAACTGGTATTAAATTAAATGATTGAAATACAAATCCTATTTTCCTTCTTCTAAATATAGCTAGCTTTTCTTCTTTAAGTTTATATATATCTTCATTATCAATAATTACTTTTCCACTTGTTGGTCTATCTACACCACCAACTTGATGAAGTAATGTACTCTTACCAGAACCGCTTGCTCCAACAATTGCAACAAATTCACCTTTTTCAATTTCTATATTCACATTATCTAATGCAATAACCTTATTTCCGTCTTTTCCATAAACCTTACTTAAACTATCTGTTTTAATAACTACCATTTTTATTTCCTCACTTTCTCTCTTTTCATTCTATACCTATATAATAAAATCTAAATATTACTATAATATTAAATGAAAAATTACAGTTTTGTAATTTTAGCAAAAAAGAGACTCACCTAAGCGAGTCTCTATCATAATTATTAATAAAATTATTCAACTATTAAATTTTCTCCAGTCATTTCAGCTGGTACTTCAACTCCCATAACACCTAACATAGTAGGAGCTATATCAGCAAGCTTTCCTTCTTTAAGCTTTCTTCCATCAACATGGTTTGATACCCATACAAATGGAACTGGGTTTGTAGTATGTGCTGTAAATGGATTTCCTGTTGAGAAGTCTATTTCAGTTTCTGCATTTCCGTGGTCAGCAGTTATGAATAATGTACCATCTTTTTCAAGTACCTTTTCAGCAACTTTTCCAAGACAAGTATCTACAGTTTCTACAGCCTTAATAGCAGCATCAACAACTCCAGTATGACCAACCATATCTGGGTTAGCATAGTTAAGTATGATCATATCGTACTTATCTTCATCTAATCTAGCTATTAATTCATCTGTTACTTCAAAAGCAGACATTTCTGGTTTTAAGTCGTAAGTAGCAACCTTTGGAGAAGGTATAACCTTTCTTTCTTCTCCTGGATTTTCCTTTTCAACTCCACCATTGAAGAAGAATGTTACGTGAGCATATTTTTCAGTTTCAGCAATTCTTAATTGTTGTAATCCCTTACCTGAAACATATTCTCCTAATGTGTTAACTAATGTTTGAGGCTTAAATGCTATTTCAACGCCTTCTAAAGTTTTATCGTATTGAGTCATAGTAACGAAAGTTAAGTTTAATGTTTCTCTCTTAAATCCATCAAATACTTTATCGTTAATTGCTCTTGTTATTTCTCTAGCTCTATCTGGTCTAAAGTTGAAGAATACAACTGAATCACCATTCTTAATTGTAGCAGTTGGATGTCCATCTTCTAAAACTACACATGGTAATACGAACTCATCTGTCTTATTGTCATGGTATGATTTTTCTATAGCTTCAACAGCAGAAGTTGCAGTTTCACCCTTACCTAATACTAAAGCATTATAAGCAAGTTCAACTCTTTCCCATCTGTTATCTCTATCCATTGCATAATATCTACCACTTACTGTAGCAATTTGACCTACACCAACTTCTTTCATCATTTCTTCTGTTTTAATTATAAAATCTTTACCTGATGATGGTGGTACGTCTCTTCCGTCCATAAATGCATGAACATAAACTTTTTGAAGTCCTTCTTTCTTAGCAAACTCTAAAAGACCTCTTAAGTGTTCTATGTGAGAGTGAACTCCACCGTCTGATAATAATCCCATTAAGTGTAATGCAGCATTATTTTCTTTAGCATTCTTCATAGCCTTTAATAATGCTTCATTTTCAAAGAAATCACCATCTTGGATAGCCTTAGTTATTCTAGTTAACTCTTGGTATACTATTCTACCAGCACCAATATTTAAGTGACCAACTTCTGAATTTCCCATTTGACCTTCTGGAAGACCAACAGCCATTCCACTTGCTTGTAATTCTGTAGTTGGATATTCACTTACTAACTTATCATAATTTGGTTTATTAGCTAATGCTACAGCATTTCCTTCAGACTTTGGAGCAATTCCAAATCCGTCAAGTATCATTAACATTACAGGTTTCTTTGCCATAATTCCCTCCAAGTTTACATTTAATTTATTCGTAATACTTCATTAGTATTATTTTTCTTTTAATCAATATTATTATACTACAAAAGATTTAAAACTCCTAACTATGTAAACCTTTATATTTTTAAAATTTCTGTTTTATCTGATAAATTAAGTTAATTATTTCTTCACTCAATTTAAAAAGCTGTTGTACAATGTACAACAGCTTTTGATATTAGTAATTTACGATTTGAGCAAAATCAGTAGCAACTAAGCTAGCTCCACCAACTAAAGCACCATCTATGTCAGACATAGCCATTTGGTCTTTTATTGTGTTAGGCTTAACTGATCCACCGTATTGGATTCTTACCTTGTCAGCAACTTCTTGACCAAACATTTCTGCAACGATTCCTCTGATTGCAGCTATTGTTTCGTTAGCTTGTTCGTTAGTAGCAGTTTTACCAGTTCCAATAGCCCAGATTGGTTCATAAGCTATGATAACTTTTTCTGCTAATTCTTTATCTAATCCAGCTAAATCAGCTTTAATTTGAGCTCCAACTACTTCATTAGTAACTCCACCTTCTCTTTGTTCTAGTGTTTCACCGCAGCAAAGAATTGGAATTAAGTTGTGAGCGAAAGCAACCTTAACCTTCTTGTTTAAAGCTTCATCAGTTTCGTTGAAGTATTCTCTTCTTTCACTATGTCCTAAAACAACATAGTCAACTCCCATTGCTTCTAACATTCCTGGAGCAACTTCTCCTGTGAAAGCACCCTTTTCTTCAAAGTGCATGTTTTGAGCACCTATCTTTATGTTTGATCCCTTAGCAGCCTTTATAACAGCATCAAGATCAACAAATGGAGCACAAATAACAACTTCACATGTTGCATCCTTTACTAATGGCTTTAATTCTTCTATAACTTTAACTGCTTCATCTGGAGTATAATGCATCTTCCAGTTACCAGCTATAACAGCTTTTCTCATTAAAATCACCTCATCATATTTTGGATAATAAAGATAATATAGTTAATTAGGATAAGAATGAAAATCCTTTGGATTTTCTAATGATGTACTCTTTAGAAGCTCCCTTAAGGAGCTCCATCCTTATCTTTATTATCTTTCTTATTTCTATTATCTTTATTTTCTCTTTTATCTTTTTTATTTTAATTACTTTCACTGTGTGTAAGTAATCATATCTAAATCAAAGATTTAGATGATTACTTATCGTTTAGAGCAGCTATTCCTGGAAGAACTTTTCCTTCTAAGAATTCTAATGAAGCTCCACCACCTGTAGAGATGTGAGTCATCTTATCTCCAAAACCTAAAATGTTAACAGCAGCAGCAGAATCTCCTCCACCAATAACTGTTGTTGCATCAGCATCAGCCATAGCCTTAGCTACTGCAATTGTACCCTTGTTGAAGTTTTCAAATTCGAATACTCCCATTGGTCCGTTCCAGATAACAGTCTTAGCATCTTTAATAGCATCAGCATATAAAGCTTCTGTCTTAGGTCCAATATCTAATCCCATGAATCCTGCTGGAATGTTTTGATCTTCAGTTACTGTAGCTTCAACATCCTTAAATCCATCAGCAATTCTGTGATCTACTGGTAATAAGAATTTAACTCCATTAGCTTCAGCTTTAGCTATCATTTCTTTAGCGTAGTCCATTCTATCGTCTTCACATAAAGAAGTTCCGATTTCATATCCTTGAGCCTTTAAGAATGTGTAAGCCATTCCTCCACCAATAATGATTGTATCAACTTTTTCTAATAAGTTGTTGATAACAGCAATCTTATCAGAAACCTTTGATCCACCTAAAATAGCAACAAATGGTCTAACTGGTGCGTTTACAGCTTCTCCTAAGAACTTTAATTCCTTTTGAATTAAGTATCCACATACAGCTGTATCTAAGAATTCAGTAACACCAACTGTTGAACAGTGAGCTCTGTGAGCAGTACCAAATGCATCGTTAACGAATATATCAGCTAAAGAAGCTAATTCTTTAGAGAATTCTTCAACGTTCTTAGTTTCTTCTTTTCTGCATCTTGTATTTTCTAATAATACAACATCTCCATCATTCATAGCAGCAACTGCAGCTTTAGCATTTGCCCCTACAACTTCTTCATCTCTAGCGAATACTACTTCTTTTCCTAACATTTCGCTTAATCTCTTAGCTACTGGAGCTAATGATTTAGAAGCATCTTTTCCTAAGTGTGAGCAAAGGATTACTTTAGCTCCATTTTCCATTAAGTACTTAATAGTTGGAAGTGCTCCATTTAATCTATTTTCATCAGTTATTACACCATCTTTTAAAGGCACGTTAAAGTCACATCTAACTAAAACCTTTTTACCCTTAACATCGATATCTTCAATAGTCTTCTTGTTAAAGTTCATTCTTTTCACCTCTTAATTTATTCTATATTTTAAAATAGTCTGGCTTTATAGCCTTATACTACAAAACCAGACTTATTTTACTTTTTATACTTTATGCTAATTCTAAATCTTATAGGCTAGCGAAGTATTTGATTGTTCTAACCATTTGGCTAGTGTATGAGTTTTCGTTGTCATACCATGCAACAACTTGAACTTGGTATAAATCTTCTCCGATTGGAGCAACCATAGTTTGAGTTGCATCGAATAATGAACCATAAGTGATTCCGATTATATCTGAAGATACTAATTCTTCTTCAGTGTATCCGAAAGATTCGTTAGAAGCAGCCTTCATAGCAGCGTTTATAGCTTCCTTAGTAACGTCCTTTCCTTTAACTACTGCAGTTAAGATAGTAGTTGATCCAGTTGGAACTGGAACTCTTTGTGCAGAACCGATTAATTTTCCGTTTAATTCTGGAATAACTAATCCGATAGCCTTAGCAGCTCCTGTTGAGTTTGGAACTATGTTAACAGCTGCAGCTCTAGCTCTTCTGAAGTCACCCTTTCTGTGTGGTCCATCAAGTACCATTTGGTCTCCAGTGTAAGCGTGGATTGTTGACATTATACCAGATTGAATTGGTGCGAAGTTGTTTAATGCATTAGCCATTGGAGCTAAGCAGTTTGTAGTACAAGATGCAGCTGAGATTATGTTATCTTCAGCAGTTAAGATATCTTGGTTTACGTTGAATACAACTGTTGGAAGGTCATTTCCAGCTGGAGCTGAGATAACAACTTTCTTAGCACCTGCATTGATGTGTGCTTGAGATTTAGCCTTTGATACGTAGAATCCAGTACATTCAAGAACTACGTCTACTCCGATTTCTCCCCAAGGAAGTTTTGAAGCATCAGCTTCAGCATAAATTTTGATTTCTTTTCCGTTAACAACGATAGAATCTTCTTTAACTTCTACAGTTCCGTTATATCTACCTTGAGATGAGTCATATTTTAATAAGTGAGCTAACATCTTAGGATCTGTTAAGTCGTTGATTGCAACAACTTCATATCCTTCTGCTCCGAACATTTGTCTGAATGCAAGACGTCCAATACGTCCAAAACCATTAATCGCTACTTTAACATTTGCCATTAAAATTACCTCCTAAAATTTGGTTTTTATAAAAATTAATTTTTATAAACTTTTTTATATATTCTAATTACTGTGCTTCAACCTTTCAAGAATCTCTCTTCCAGCTGCTTCATCAGTAACTAAAATTCCATTTGTATTATTACGCTGAGTAGAAATAATTGACTCTACCTTATTTTTTCCACCTGCAACAGCAATATGCGTGTTAATTTTTCTGGATTCTTTAATATTAATTCCAATAGCAGTTGTTTGAGACACTACTTCCGAATTTTTATTAAAATAACAACCAAACGCTTCACCAATTGCTTCTAAGCTTTCAAGTCTTTCTATCTCTTCTTCAGATGCACCTCTCTTCACTGCCATTTCCTTAGCATTACCTACACCGTACATTAATATGTCTGCTTGATGTATGGAATCTATAACATCTTTAATTTCTTTTTCTTTTAACAAAGTATCAAGAATATCTGATGATAGATTTTCTGGTATATGAAGTAATTTATATGTTCCATTTAGTTTTTGAGCTAATGATGCTGCTAATGTATTGGCTTGGGTTTCAACTTTTCTTCCCATTCCACCTCTAGCTGGAACAACTAATGCATTTGATAAACCTGTATTCTGCCTTGGAAAGGCTTCAACAACTTCTTTGATAGTACTTCCTCCGGTTAAAGCAATTATGCAATTATCATTGATAATATCTTTTACATATCCTGCACATGCTTTACCAAGGTCTTTTAAGATTGTAGGATTCTCCTCTACATCTCCTGGAACTATTATAACCTTTCTAAGATGTAAAAGTGATTTTATCTGATTTTCTATATCAGATAATCCTTTTATTTCATGTATAAAATCTTTAAGGTTATTAACAATTTCTTCGCCACTGCTTGTTACTGTCATGCCAGGAGTATTTATTTCTATCAATCCCTGTGACTTAAGAAAGTTTATCTCGGTTCGAACTATTCTTTCCCCTAAATTCAACTGATTAGCTAAAATTCTTCTACCAATTGGCTGATTATAGTAAATAGTTCTTAGTACATTGTACCTTTTTTCGAGTACTTCTACAAGTTCAGGAACTATTTTCTTCTGTAATCGCAATATTTCCTGCACCTTTAACACTCCTTTGGGCGAAGTATGTCCCACTCGCCATTTTTACGTCCCACATGTATTATTATAAATCACTAATTGGAATTTTTAAAGAGGTATTGGAAAGTTTTTTTGTAATTTATTAAAGCTTTCCATTTTGTATAATCTATTTTTCATAAATCAGTATTTAGTATATGTTAATCTTATAAAATTATAATTTAGTACATCACTTTTTAAGATAACAATAAATAAGAAGGATAATATGGATTTTGTAAAAGATTCAACCTTATTATATATTTTTTATCCTTTTAATAAAAATAAAGCCTTAGTTTATCCAAGGCTTTATTTTTTAAATTCTTTTTCTTTTACTTGAGGATTGTATTCCCAATTCCTCTCTATATTTAGCTACTGTCCTTCTAGATATATTTATCTTTTCACTATTTAAATTATCGCAAATAACTTGATCTGATAGTGGTTTCTTTTTATTCTCTTTATCTATCATGTTTTTTATTTTTTTCTTTATTATTGTAACAGCAACATCTTCATCATTTTTTCCAACAGATAACTTAGATACAAATAAATCTTTAATTTTTATTGTTCCAAAACTAGTTAATATATATTTATCTTTTATAGCTCTGCTTACTGTTGATTCATGCATTTTTATATCTTCCGAAATCTCTTTTAAAGTCATTGGTTTTATAGAGTTAACTCCCTTTAATAGAAAATCTTTTTGTTTTTCTACTATCTTTTCAAGTACTTTATATAAAGTTGATCTTCTCTGCTCTATACTTTTTACTATAGATATGGCTTTATTTAACTTTTCTTTTACATATTCAGTAGTTCCATCATCTGTATTAGTATTTAAAACCTCTTTATAAGCATTATTTACTGATAGTTTTGGTAGAATTCCATCATTCATAATTATATAAAACTCACCTTGAATATTTCTTATTTCAGCATCAGGAATTATAAATTTCACATCATCTCCTGTAAAAAATCCTCTTGAAGGTTTCGGTTCAAGCTTCCTTATAATATCACCATATCTTTGAGCCTCTCTAGGAGAAATATTTAATGACTTAGCTATGTTTCCATACTTACTATTAGCTATGTCTTCTAGATGATCATCTACTATTTTCTCTAATATATCATCTATTAATCCCAAATTTATAAGTTGTATCTTTAAACATTCTTTTAAATTTCTAGCTCCTATTCCGTAAGGCTCTAAATCTTGAACCACCTCTAAAGCTTCTTCAACTAAAGCCTTATCAATGTTAATTTCCTTTGCTATTTCCTCTATGCTTATTTCAAGATATCCTCTATTGTCTAAACTTTCAACAATATAACCTGCTATACTTATTATTAAATCGTTTTCCTCAATCTCATTAATTTGCTCATAAAGGTATTCTTTTAATGATTTTTTTTCTGAAATAAAATTAAAAGGCGATATTTCCTCCTCATCATAACTTCCATAACTTTGAGCCCCATAATTGTCAAACTCAAGATATTTTATCATTTCTTTATAATCGTATTTATCTAATTCTTTATTTTTACTATCAGCTGAATTACTTATATTTTCTTGTATCTCTAATATAGGATTTTCAGCAAATTCATCATTTATGTACTCTTTCAACTCATTTGCAGACATTTGTAACACTTTAATAGATAACTGCATTTCATGAGTTAATACTAACTTTTGTTCCTGGGTAAGATTATAGCTATAATCCATTTTCATCCTTATCACCTACTTATATGCTTGTACATATCTTTTATATTAGTTTATATTGTTATATTAAAAATATCAACAGTATATGTATACATTTTCAAAAAGTTTATAAATAAAAGAGAGTATACAAATACTCTCTAGTTATTTCTATTTAGATTTTTTATTTGACATAAAGAATACGCCTGTTGCGTTATTGCCTGAATGTATACCAACAGTACAGCCAACAACTGCATCAATGTAATTTAAATTATGTTCATCCAAATATTCTTTTATAGGCTTATAAACATCCTCATTATTTACATTTAATAAAACTATAGGCATATCTTCTTTTAAGCCATAATGTTCTATATCCTTTATAATTCTCTTTACAGCTTTTTTACTTCCTCTTACCTTGTCTTTAACAGCCATTAAACCATCTTTAACTTCAAGGATTAGCTTTATTCCTAAAACTCCAGTAACAACACTTACAGTCTTAGTAATTCTTCCTCCTCTAACTAAGTTATCTAACGATTCAAAGCATAAAGAAGAACTAATAAATTCTTTTGATTCTTCTAAATCCGCTACTATTTCTTCAGCGCTTAACCCTCTATCTCTAAGTATTGCTGCTCTATAAGCTAACAATCCTAACCCAGAGGTAACATTTTGAGAATCAACAACATAAATATCATCACTTTCTAACATTTGATTTGCAAGACATGCTGACTGATATGTACCACTCATACATGATGATAAATGTATAGATATTATTTTATATCCTTCTTTTAAATACTTTTCATATGCTTCTGCAAATCTTGGTGGCGTTACTTGTGCTGTGTTAGGGAAAACATCACTTGTTTCTATTTTTTCAAATAACTCTTCAATATTTATATCTACACCATCTAGATGACTCTCTTCACCAAAGTTAATTAATAGAGGTAAGACATCAATATTAAGCTTTTGGAATACCTCTTTTGGTAAATCTGCTGAACTATCTGTTATTATTTTAATTTTATCCATTTCCCTCATTCCCCTCTATTCTATTTCATATTAGGAAATCCTATTTGCCTTAATGCTTCATATACAATTATAGCAACTGTATTTGATAGATTTAAACTTCTAGTACTACTTTGTATCATTGGAATTCTAATATTTTCATGTGCTTCATGAACCTCTTGTGGAACCCCAGAAGATTCTCTACCAAACATTATAAAATCGCCTTCTTGGAATTTTACCTCATCATAATGTTCACCACCATGAGTTGATGCTAAAAATATTTTTCTATCTCCATACTTTTCAATAAAAGCTTCATAGCTTTCATGAACCTCTAAATCCAAATCTTTCCAATAATCTAAACCTGCTCTTCTTAGATGTTTTTCATCCAAATCAAATCCAAGTGGTTTTATCAAATGTAACTTTGAATCTGTTAAAACGCAGGTTCTTGCAATATTCCCTGTATTTTGTGGTATCTCAGGTTGATATAAAACTATATTCAAATTCACTGCTTTGACCTCCAATTCAAGCACTTTAATGCTATCATAAAAATGATACTACAGGGTATACATTTAGTCAAAACTTTTTATCCATATAAGGTATTATAAGTATATAACTATATTATATAATTTATACTGCTACCTCCAAATCTTTCTTCTAAGCTAGATTTAAAAAACTCTTTCATTTCATTTAATTCTTCCTTAGGATACACAAACTTTCCATAACCAAATTGTCCATATTTGTATTTCCTTTCCTCTTCATTCATAGGTAATTTGCTATTTGGATACACTTCTAATATTCTCTCTTTTGCTCTCCCTGTAAATCTATGAGATATTACTTCAAACATTAGATCATCTGTAGTTATATCCTTTTTTATTTTATCTAATAAATCCAAATACTCCTCTTTCCAATTGGGATATATAAACACTGGAGCAATAATAAATCCTAAATTATATCCTGCCTCTTTAACTTTTTTTGCTGCTTCTAATCTTCTATCTATATTATCTGTACCATGCTCAAATTCCCTTATTATCTTTTGCGTATTTATACTAAATCTTATTGTTGTATGTCCATTGTGCTTAAGCTTTAGAAGAGAATCAACATCGGAAAACTTACTTACAAATCTAAACCTAGTAAGTTCGTTTTCTCCAAACACTTCAATAGCTTTTGCTAAAGCTCCTGAATAATATTCAACTGATATTGGATCTGAGGTTGCTGCACCTTCAAAAATTGTTATATCAGGCTTTCTTTCTTCAACATACTCCATTGCTTGATTTAATATTTCCTCTATATTTACATTTATTTTAGTATAAGGTCTTTTTCCAAGTTGTGTATTTAAATAACAATATTCACACATTCCACTACATCCACTTATTAATGGTAACTGATAGTGCGCTGATGGCTTACAACTTTGAAATGGTATCTTTTTTCTTACACCAACAATTAAAGTTCTTTTACTATCCATAAATTTTTCAGCCGGTGTTGTGTTTCTTGTGGATGGATACCTATTACTTTTTACTATGGTAGTACTTATATTAAACTTTTTAAACTTTTCTAATATTTCTCTTCCCTTTTCATATTCTAATGCCTTTTCTTCTATTACTGCTTTATTAGGTATAAACAATACTATCACCTCTTTTATTAATAGTATTGTATTAATAAAACAAAAAAATCCATGAATTTCATCATGGATTTTTTGCTAAAATAAATTTATTTATGACATTTGCAACGCCACTGTTTATATTGGTATCAGTAACGTAATCAGCCACTTCTTTTAGGCTATCAACTCCATTACCCATAGCCACTCCTAAGCCTGCATACTTTACCATTTCAATATCATTTTCATTATCTCCAATACATATAACATCATCTATATTTATACTTAAATAATTAGATAATATCTTAACAGAATTACCTTTAGACACTCCCTTTGGACCAATCTCTATTGAGTAGCTTCCAGCGCCAAATACGGACATGTCTGAGTTATCTTCTATTTCTTTTCTAAATCCACGTAAATTTTCTTTATCTATGGAATATAGTACGCATTTAACAATATGACCTTCTAAATCTATAAGCTTTTTTCTTAAGGATTTTAATGTAAGATAAGAATCAACATATATCTTATTACTTTTACTATAATTCTTCATCTTATATACTAAAGCAGCAATACTCCCAATAGCACTATAAGCTATTACCCTATCCATTGTATAGAAATGTGCTACTAGTTTATATTTTGATAATAGCTCTAATAACTTTTCATACTCATCTCTTGTAAATGATGCGTGGAATATTGTTTTACCATTATACCAATCCTTAACTACTGCACCATTTGCAGCTATAACAGGTGACTTCACCTGTATTCTCTTAGCAATTTGTACAGCATTACTATATATTCTTCCTGTAGATATTACTACTTGTACACCTTTTTTGTAAGCTTGTTCTATTGCTAGAATATTCTCTTCTGGAATTATTCCACTTTCACCTAGCAACGTTCCATCTACGTCTATACATATTACTTTATAGCTCATAACATCCTCACTAAAATATTTATGCTGTTGGTGTTCCTGTAGCTTCTTTATCTGTTGATTCAGGTGTATTTGGTTCAGCTACAGGGCCTGTCCCCCTTCTAATAACTGTTTGTTGTGGTGCATAAGTATCTGTAGATATTAGTTCCTTATTAATTTGTTTTCCATCCTTATAAGTAACTAAATAAGCTCTTGCTTTACGCCCTGCTGCACCTTTTACCTCTACAACTTCTGTGCCCTTAGGTAAACTTGCATCATCCTTATACTTAATTGTTTGAGGTATAGTTCCTAAATCTTCGCTGACTAGTTTATAAGTTTTCCCATCAAGAGCACTTGGCCTTCCATATATATTTATAGTCACAACCTTATTTTGTGTATATCCTTCAATATAAATTGGGAAATCGTATGGGTTCTTAAACTTATAGTCTACTCCTCCCCAAGCCATTGTTGCATCTAAACCTGGAGCTACATATCCAACTGGTAATGAATGATTCCTTCTCTCAGTAGATCTTATATTAGCTTGCATAGCTGCATTATATAATGTACTTGATACTTGACACACTCCACCAGCCTCTGCAGGAACAACCTTATTATTTACATACATAGTACCTATTTTATACTTACCTTTACCTCTTTGTGATAGTTCACCATAACTAAATTCTTCACCTGGCATAAGTACAGTACCATTTAATAATGATGTTACAAACTCTATGTTATAGCTTCTATCTTCTGTAGATGACTTGTATTGAGTAGAAAATGTTGACATTTTCCCATTAATCTTAGCTAAATCTGATTTTTTAACTTTAGCTTGTACTTCTTTTAAGTTAAATGTTAAATCAGTAGATTCACCTAAATTTCCATTTAATGCTTCTTTCATCTTTGCATCTAAATCCGTTGAATCAAGAGTATACCCAACTTTATCACTAGAAATATTAAAACTATCTCCCGATTTAGAAATTGTTGCATTAACTGGTGATATATCTACAGCTTTCTTTATGTCTTTCTCGATATTTGCTATTTGTGTTTCATCATAAACTAAGCGCATTTGTATTTCATGAGTCTCTTTACTTTTATTCTTTATTAGTTTATTTTTATTATATGCACTTGTATCTTTACCGTATAAGACTGCCTCTTCTGCCACTTCATCTATATTATACTTAGCATTTAAGTCACCATACTTGTATGAAAGTTTCTTGTTCTCAACAGTTATATTAATTGCCTTTTCGCTTAACTGTGATGAAAACTTTTCATTAAGAATTTGTGCCACCTCTTCTTTTGTCTTTCCGCCAAGGTCTACTCCCTTAACAGTCACTCCCGGATATGTTTTGTTATCCCAAGCCTTTACCTGCTTACTTAACGATGCTGTATAAGCTAAATAAGCACCAATTATTAAAACTATAATTCCCGAAATAATAAAATATTTTGACTTTAAAACTTTAATAATATCTTTTTTATCCTTCATTATGTCAACTCCTTTCCTATAAAGTGATAAAAAACTTTTCACATTAATTATATAATAAATGCAATAAAAATATAAGATGAAGAATCTAGTATTTCACCTTAAATTTTTATTAATATGGGCTCCCTAAAGAATAAAAAAATTATATCAAGAATATCACTATTCTTGATATAATCTTTTCTTAGCTTTTTATTATAATGTAACTGTGGCTCTTCTCTTTGACACTTCTCCATCATAGTCAAAAGCTTCGACTGCAATTTTTACTGCTGTTCCTGTCTTAACAGGTATTTTACTTCTTGCAATTCTAAATTCTGTGTCTTCTGCATCTACAGTTCCAAGCCAATTTCCATTGGCAAAAATATTATATCCTAATAAATCGACATCGGGAACTCTACTCCAAGAAACAATTACTTGTCCTCCGCTTTCTATAGCTTTTAATCCAGTTACTATACTAGGTTGAGTTAATAGATCCACATTATCAGGTCCCCAATTAGCGTCCACTGGGTTTCCTACACCTTCTACAACTAAATCTTCGCTAAATTGCCATATTCTCCATTTACTCCAACCACCTTGATCCTTAGGATATGGAGGATTTCCAGGTATCTTCGTATACATTGCAATCCATAATAACATATTTTTAAGTGGGTATCCTCTACCAGGAACATAAAAGTTATTGTATTCATCAATAAAGAATGCACCTGTATATAACATTAATCTTCTTCTAGTTTTCTTTTCAAATCTCTTCCTAAATCTGTCTATCCAATCAATTAAAGTTGCTGTTGGAAGTTTATTTTCAACAGGAGTTTCTACATCCAATACTGGAAACAAATCACCGTAATCTTTTGCACCAAATCCCTGTTGAAGTACATCTATAAAGTCATCACACTGTCTATCTGCATCAGTCAGATCGTATGATGGTACTCCAAAATGATATGCACCTACAGGAATACCATAATTTCTAGCCTCTCTTGCAAATCCTATAAACTTTCTATCTACCCTAAACCTACCTGTAGCAGACCCTGATGCTCTTAAGTATAAAAAGTCAATCTTTGTTGCTAATACTTGAAAATTCACGCCTTGAGTATACTCATTAATATCAATTCCAAATCTACTATTTGGACTTTTATTTTGCATATTTCCTCCAAAATAAAAATACTTTCTCTCTAACATGTTATTCCATATATAGAGAGAAAGTTACTTTTATTCTGATATTTTTAATTTTACATAGAAACTAATATCTTCGCCATAACACTCGGCCCAAATTTGCCCTTCATGCAAATCTACAATATTTTTAGCTATGGCAAGACCTAATCCTGTCCCACCAGTTTGAGTATTTCTAGATTCCTCAACTCTATAAAATCTTTCAAACAACTTTTCTAGTTTTTCTTTTGGTATTGTCTCACCCTTATTTCTTACTGCAACAGTTGCATATCCATTACTTTCATAAACTCCAATCACAATATTTCCAGGCTTAAAAGAATATTTTATTGAGTTAGTTAATAGATTTTCAAATACTCTTAACATTTTGTCTGCATCTAAATCAACCATTATTCTATCTTCTGTTGCACTCTTTATTATACTTAATCCACTTTCTTCAAATAATGGTGTTAATTCTTCTGTTAATTGAAATAAAAACTCTGTTAAATTAACCTTGCTCTTATTTAATTTTATTCCCCCATTATCAAGCTTTGTATACTCAAATAAATCCTCTATTAACCCCTTAAGCTTTTCAGCTTTATTAAAGGCTATACCAAGATACTCTTTCATTGTTTCTTCATTCTCATATCTTCCCTCTTTAATTAATCCTATATACCCCATTATAGATGTTAAAGGAGTTCTCAAGTCATGGGACACATTGGTAATTAAGTCAGCCTTTGTCTTTTCCGCCTTTCTTTCTGCTTCAATCTTTCTATTAACCTCTTCAGCCATATAATTTATATTAGATGCAAGATTTCTTATCTCATCACTGCCTCTTTCTTCTATATGATGACTTAAATCTCCATTTGCAATAATTTTTAATCCAGAAGCAATTTCATCTAGATATTTCATCTTCTTATTTGTAACTATAATAAATATAACTATAAAAACAAGACAAGAAAGAATTAAGGCTAAAAAGGAATTGCTCACAATATATGTATCTTCTTCAATATGTGCAGATGGTGTATTTGAATATATAAAATAACATCTTTGCCCTGATATGTTAAGAGGATATATCACCTTTCTTTCCATTGGTCTGTAACCATCATACTCGCTACTATTTGCACTAGAAAGTACGGAGAATATATCAATCTTATCTTCAACAACATTAGAAGACTTTTGAAGTACATTTCCATCTAAGTCTGTAATATAAGCTTTTCCACTTTCATGTGCAAATAAATTAATAAAGTAATTGTTATCGTCTAATTTTAATCCTTCCTGACCATTAATTGAGTTAACGTAATTTCTAGCACTATACTCTATTTCTTGATAGTTATATGCTATGTTTGAATTAGTATGTTCCTTTCTCATTACATTATTGGCCATTCCGTAAAAGATAAATGAAACAGCAAAACATATCCCCACAACAACCATTAATTCAAATCGTATAGATTTTTCTATTTTAATCATAAGTATATCTATATACTTTCTTAAAGGATTAAATATTTTTAATTTATATATCTTTTTTCCTAATCTTTTTATAAAATTATCATTATTTTTCAATTTTATATCCAACTCCCCATACGGTTTTTATAAATCTAGGCTTCCTTGGATCAGATTCTATTTTTTCTCTTATCTTTCTTATATGGACCATAACAGTATTATCGGACTCCATAAATTCTTGGTTCCATACACTTTCATAAATATTAGAAATAGAGAACACCTTGCCCCTGTTTTTTGCAAGCAAAACTAATATATCAAACTCTGTTGGAGTAAGCTTTACTTCTTTACCATCAATAAATATCTCATGTGTATCTAAATTAACTTCTAGATCTTCTATTGTTACAATATTGCTTATTTCCTCAATTACCTGTGCCTTAACTTTAGGATTAAGTCTATAATATCTTCTTAACTGTGATTTTACTCTAGCTACTAGCTCTAATGGATTAAAAGGTTTTGTTAAATAATCATCTGCTCCCATATTTAATCCTAATATTTTATCCATATCTTCTGACTTAGCAGAAAGCATTATTATTGGTAATTCTCTTTCTTCTCTTATCTTCAAACATGCCTCTATACCATTTAACTTTGGCATCATTACATCTAAAATTATTAAATCTATCTCCGGATCATTTCTCAATGCATATAATGCTTCTTCTCCATCTCCTGCTTTTACAGTCTTATAGCCTTCACCTTTTAAATATATTTCAACTAAATCTCTTATTTCTTTCTCATCATCAACTATTAATATTTTTTCCATTTTAATTTCCTCCTCTAAATTCCTTTTTCACCATAGATATTATCAGAGTTTATGCTTTTATTCTACTTCTTACTTCTTAATATAAAAGTAGATAACTTCTTAATATTTTCTTAACGGTGAAACTACTTTATATTATTTATAAAATCCTTTAACATGGATGCTGTTATCCCCCATATAACGTAATCTTTATATTGATAAAATGTGGATATATACTCACCTGTTTTAAACTGATAGTTTTTCCCACCTTCAATTAAATCATAAGGAAAGTTCTCTCCTCTTTCAATTATCAGCTTATTTTTCACTTCCATAGGGGTATACTCTAAAAGATAAGATAATGGGATATAAAATATTTCCTCAACCTCATCCTCGTTTATATCTAATTTATCTATATTTTTAACCATCGCTACAAAAGGATGTATTATCAGACCATCATGTCTAATTAAAATATCCATTTCTTTTATTATTTCAACATCTTTTAATCCAAGTTCCTCATCTATTTCTCTTAAAGCAGCTTCCTTTGGAGTTTCGAATTTATCTATTTTGCCTCCAGGAAAACAAACATCTCCTGGCTGACTTTTTAATTTTTTTGCCCTCACTTGAAATAAAATATGTACTTCTTCGTTTATATCTATGAGAGGAATTATTATGGATGCCCTTTTCATCCTTTCCCATCCATTTATATAACTTTCTTTAGAGTTTAACTTTTCTTTTATATCATTAATTTTCATTACTATCACTCCTAAAATTATTCAATTGTACATTTATTATATTATAATCTAAATTTTTTATATATTTTGAAACACTTAATAGGTTTAAATACTCTAATAAATAGAATATATAAGAGGGGGCTTTTATGTTTAAGAGAATTTATTTATCAGATAAACAATGTGAATACTTAGCTAAAGGAATTGCTCTGGGGATAGCTATAGGAACAATACTAGGAGCAATAATTGGATATATCAAATTATTCTTTGCTCTAGGAGGAGTGCTAGGGATTATAATATCACTTATTTACTCTACAATAAAAAAGTAGGAAAGCACTTATAGAAAATACTTTCCTACTTCTATTTATCTTTTTTCTTTTATAGAATTTTCAATTATTAAATCAATTAATCCACTAAAGTCTATTCCTCTTCCTGCTGCACTCTTAGGAAATAAACTTGCCTTTGTCATTCCTGGTAGAGTATTTACCTCAAGAATATATGGAATACCTCCTTCAGTAATAATCATATCTATTCTTGCATACACTGAACACTTAAGTGCTCTATATGTGTCTAATGCCATCTTTTCCACTTCTTTGTGTAAAGATTTTTCAAGCTCAATTACAAATTCATCTGACCCACCGTCTGCATACTTAGCAGTATAATCAAAGAATTCTGCATGCGGCTTAATAGCTACAACAGGGAACATTTCTCTTCCCATTACAGGACATGTTATTTCATCTCCCTTTATAAACTTTTCAATCATAACTTCGTTATCCCACTTAAAAGCTTCTTTAACAGCATTTTCAATCTCTTTTTCTTCTTTAATTATAAAAGTAGCAACACTTGACCCACCATGAGTAGGCTTTACTACAACAGGGTATCCTAACTTTTTTATATCCTCATAGTTAATTTCATCCCAAGATCTTAAATTGATCCAAGGTGCTGTTCTAATTCCTTCTGCTTGAAGTAGGCTCTTTGTCATATCCTTATCCATACATGCAGCACTACTTAATGGACCACATCCTGAATATGGTATTCCAAGTGTTTGTAGAACTGCTTGAACTGTACCATCTTCTCCAAATTGACCATGTAAAGCAAGTAACGCAAAATCAATTCCCTTTACTTTATTTATTATGTCTTCCTTCTTGTCTATAACTATAGGAATCACTTCATACTTATTCTTATCTATATTTTCAACTACTGAATTACCACTTTTTAAAGAAATCTCTCTTTCTGACGAGATTCCTCCCATAATTACTCCAACCTTCATTACAATCCTATCCTCCATTAAAAGTTCTTTTACTTTTCTATAATATTATATTCTATACTGCTTGCCAAGTTAAGTACCACTTATATAGAAAAATCTGTTTAATGTGGAATAAGCATATTTTTATTAAATATTCGTTCAGTATATTATCTATTTATTTCAAATAAAAAACTGCCCTAAGGCAGTTTTTTAAACATGTGCTATAACTTCAATCTCGATAACAGCATCCATTGGAAGCTTTGCTACCTGCACACAGCTTCTAGCAGGTGAATTTTTCCCAAAATATTCACTATATACTTCATTAACTTCTCCAAATTGTCCTAAGTCTTTTACAAATACTGTTGCCTTAACAACTTTATCCATAGATGATCCTACTTCTTCTAAAATTCCTTTAACATTCTCTAAGCTTTGTCTTGTGGCAGCTTTTATTTCTGTTATTAATTCTTTTGTTTCTGGATTTATTGGAAGTTGTCCAGATGTAAATATTAAATCTCCTATTTTATTTCCATGAGAATATGGTCCAATTGCTGCTGGTGCTTTTATTGTATTAATTATTTCTCTATTCATTATCATCTTCTCCTACTCTATTTATATTCTTTATAAAAATCTACAAATCTATCAATAGCTTCTTCCAAAATTCTTTTGCTAGTTGCAACATTTATTCTTACAAAGCCTTCATAATCATTAATAAATCTACTTCCTGTCTCTAATAAAACTTTCTTTTCTTCTGCCAATTCTATTATGAACTTATCTACATCTTTAACCTTTTCTAGCTTAATCCATAATAGATATCCTGATTCAGGTTCCATTATCTTAATATCATCTATATTAATTTTATTAATTACTAGATTCATATTCTCTTTTATGTTTTTTCTTAATGCTTGAACCCACTGAAATCCATTATTATAACATATAGTTAACAATTCTACTCCAAATCTATTTACATGAAGTTTTCTATTGTTAAACTCATTTTCTAAAGCTAACTTTAATTCTAAGTTACTGCATAAAAATGTAGATATATTTAGACCTGCTATATTAAAAGTTTTATTAGGTGATGAAATAACAATTATATTATCATTTTCTTCTAAATAGTCTGAAAGGGAATTAAACTTATTTTCACCTAAGACTAAATCACCATGTACTTCATCACTTATAATTTTTATATTATTTTGTTTACATAAACTTACTAATTTATCTAATTCATCTTTACTCCAACACCTTCCAGATGGATTATGTGGATTGCAAAAAATAATACCTTTTATATTATTTCTTTCAACGAATTCACTTAACTCTTTAAAGTCTATATAATATCTATCTTTATTAATTTTTAATTTATATTTATATAAATTCATATTATTATTTATTACTACGTCTTTAAAAGGTCCATATACTGGGGTAAAGATTAACAAGTTATCTTTTTTATTAAATACCTTTTCTACAATAAGATGCATTGATGATAATGCTCCTATAGATGGTACTATCCATTCCTTTTTTATACTACATGAATAATTCTTTTTATACCATTGAACTACACTATCATAAAATGAATCTCTTACATCAAAATAACCAAAATCACCTTTTGTAATCAATTCATTTATAGGATTTATAATTTCATCTGGTAATTTATAATCCATATCAGCAATAAACAAGGGATAGTTTTCTTCATCACTTATTTTAAATCTTTTATTAATGTACTCTTTACTCCATTTCTTAGAACCATTATCTTTTCTATCTAGTATATCTTCAAAGCTGTACATCATTCCCTCTTTTCTTCATACCTTTTAATAAATTCCTTTATTATATAATCCATTGCTATATGAAAATTTAATCTAGTATCAATATTATTGTCAAAGTCATGTGTATATGCAGTATAAACCACATACTTTGATAACTTTTCACTAGTAGAATTTGTAGATTCAGTTATCAATACAACATCTATGCCTCTCATATTAGTTTCTACTAATACTTCTAACAACTCTGGAGTTTCCCCTCCCCTTGATAGAACAAATACTAAGTCCTCATCCTTTTTTAGAATTTTACTTGATAGCCTCATAAATCTTGAATCATCATGTTGTTCTGCTGGAATGCCTAGAAGCTGTAATTTAATTTGGAATATTTTCCCTAAGTAATTACTCATTCCCATTCCATATATAGTTATTCTTTTACATTTCAACATTTTATCAATAATCTCGCCTATATTAGCTTGTTTTACAAGTTTATAGGTATCAAGCATATTTTCTATAAACTCTTTGTCATCTGGCATAAATATGCTTTCATCTTCTTGTTTATCTTTTTCAAAATATTCATCTTTAAATTGTATAAAACTTTTATAACCTAACTTTTTAGAAAGTCGGTGCACACTTGTACTACTTATATTAAATTCCTCTGAAATATTCATAATCGTAAAAGTATCATAAGTAAATTTACTCTTATTCTCTAATAATAACTGCAAAAGCTCTTTCTCTAATTTTGTTAAATATTTTGCATTTACTGAAATTCTTTTATGTAGTTTCATGTGTGCGCCTCCTAAAACATTTTTATATTATTATGCCACTTCTTCTGCTCTATATTGCTTATCTAAGGCTAACACAAATGGATAATATATTGCAAAGGCTGCTATAATTGCAACTACTTGAACAACTGCTCCTTGCCATCCACTTACTAAGAAACCACTAAATATTGGCGGTGTTGGCCATGGTGCTACTACTCCATTGAAAGGATTCATAAATCCTATTACTATTGCTCCATATGCTATAAGTACTGACACTATTGGTGCTAAAGTAATTGGAATTAACATTAACGGATTCATAATTATTGGTAATCCAAATACTATTGGTTCATTTATGTTAAATACTGCTGGTACTGTGCTTAATTTGCTTAGCATCTTCATTCTTTGAGATTTAGCTACTACAAGCATTGCTAGCACAAGACCTATTGTCATACCTGCCCCACCTATAGTTGCAAATTGGTCAATCATTTGAATTGTACCTATATTAGCATTTTCTAAAGTTAAAGCTCCTTGCTTAAATAACTCAAGATTTTCTACTGAGTTTGCATTTAATAATGGATTTACAATTGAGTTAACAACTGTTGGATGAATACCAAACCACCATAAGAATCCATTTAAACCTGCTACTATTGTTATTGCTATAGGAGATGCTGTTAATCCTTGTAATGGTACTTGTAAAATATCATAGATAAATTCATGCATTGATTTGCCCATTGTAAGGAATATACCATTAACCAGTAATGCAAATGCAACTACAATTACACCTGGAACTAATGAAAAGAATGACTTATATACCATTGGAGGTACATTTTCTGGTAACTTTATTACTAAATTCTTTTTAACAATAAATCTATATATCTCTGTGGACGTAATACTCATTATTATCGCTGTTATAACACCTTTTGTTCCAAGCCATGCCATTGGTAAAACTTTATTTATGACTTCACCTGATTCAGCTGTTACGAATTTTGGTGTAACAATTACATATGCAACTATTGAAATTATCATAACAGGTAATGGGTCAACTTCATCGCTTTCTGCTAGCTTGTATGCTATTGTACCAGCTAATAATATACCCATCATATCAAAAGTTGCTCTATATGCTGGAGAAAGGAAACTATCCCACTCTGGCCCAAATATCTTTGCCATAAACTCCGGATATCCAGTAATAGGAAAATCAGTAATTAATAAAAATACTGATGCTATTATTGTAAGAGGCATTATAACCATAAAACCTGATTTTAATGCTCTCATATATCTAAGAGATGCAAATTTTGATACAACAGGAACCATTTTTTCTTCAATAAAATTAGATATAAAATTCATTTAAAATTCCTCCTTGCTATTTTTAATAACGTTTACAATACTTATTATATGGATTTTTTTACACAAATCCATTCCTAACTTCGGAAAATTTTCCACACTGCTACTTACATAGAACTTTTATAAACAAAAAAAGAAACTGCTAAACAGTTTCTTTATTTTTTCCTTTTTACCTTCTTTTCCTCTTTATCCTTCTGCTTCTTATATTTACATAAATGTGATAATGGACACACTTCACATTGTGGTCTTCTAGCTATACAACACCTTCTACCATGAAATATTAATAAGTGATGTGCTAATGACCATTCTTTTTTTGGTAATTCCTTTTGTAATTGTTTTTCAACTTCTAGAACATTATCAGAATCAACTAAGCCTAAAAGATTAGATACTCTAAAAACATGAGTATCTACAGCTATTGAAGGTACACCAAAAGCATTTGATAACACTACATTAGCAGTTTTTCTTCCAGCTCCAGCAAGAGAAGTTATTCCCTCCATAGTATTAGGTACTTCTCCATTATATTTTTCTTTAAGCTGATGGCACATCATTATTAAATTTTTAGCCTTACTTCTATAAAGACCTATTTGCTTTATTCTTTCTTCAAGTTCTTCATTAGAAAGTGTCAAAAAAGCATCTAAATCAGGATAATCCCTAAATAATGTTTCTGTTACTTCATTAACTTTTTTATCTGTAGTTTGAGCAGATAAAATTGTTGCTACTAATAATTGAAACGGAGTCCCATGATTAAGTTCACATTTTGCATCTGGATAAGTTTCTTTTAAAATTTCTAAAATTTCTTTCGTTTTTTTCTTCATCTATTTATAAACTCCTCTATACTCTTCAGGTAATAATTCAGCTATTGACCTCATGAGAATATACATGCACTTATTATCATATTCATGCTTATCTTCTTCCTTAATTCTCTTGGGTAATTCTACTGGCTTACCAAACTTAACAGTAACATCTGCTTCATGCCAAGTTTCGCTACCCATATTCCCCCCTTCATCAATTGGAAGAAGCTTATCTGTTCCACTCATTCCGATAGGTATAATCTTAGCTTTAGTCATTCTTGCTAATAATAATATACCCTTTTTTCCTTCAATCATTGCACCTGTTCTACTTCTTGTTCCTTCTGGAAAAATCAATAAATTTTCTCCATTCTTAACTGTCTTAACCATTGTTGTTATTGCTTCTTTATCTGCAGTATTAGGTTTAACAGATATATTTTTTACCATTTTTGTTCCTGCATTTGTAATAGGGTCATTTGTTAATTTAACTCCTGCAACAAAATATGGATCATACTTTTCCTTTAACAATTTATTTAAAACAATACCATCTGAATTACTTAAGTGATTACAGATAAAGATAAATGGTCCCTCATATTTTTCTAGTTTTTCAAATCCCTCTATATGTAACCTTGCAAACTTTTTTAAATAATTATTAGTTATTTTCTTTGCTACTTCAACTAATACCCCTTCTGGTAATATTTTCAACACTTTAACTGTAAATGGTGACAACATACTTAACTTACACCTACCTTCTATACTACTTTAAATCCTTTATACCTTCTTCTAATATTTCCATTAACAATAAGGTTTCTTCGTCTTTAATCTTTTTAGGAGTTCCATTTATTATAGCTTCATATAAATCATCATATACTCTACCATAATCCCCTTGAACAGATTTAACCTTTTCCTCATGAATCTCACCATTATTATCAATATAAGTTATATCCCCATAATGCATTAATGTATCAACTCCGAAGTCTTTGTTATTTGGCATATAGAATAACTTTAAATGTTCCTCTTGACGGTCTTTAGTTTGCTTTATAAAGCACCCTTTCTTTCCATACACTATAAAGCTAGGTCTTTCCTTTATTCTAAAATAACTTGATCTAACAGATATCTTTAAATTACCATAAAACATATCCACTTGGAAGTAATCATTCATTTTTCCTTTCCCTAGTAATTGTCTCACATCATAATTAACCTTATCTGGCTTTCCAAAATAACTAATTACTTGATCTATAGTATGACAGCCATGTCCATATAGAAAAGAGTTATTAGCACCCTCATACTTACTATGTTCTGGTACCTCTTGGCGATAATAATCAAAATTCATTTCAATTTCAAATAATTCTCCAAGTTTTCCTTCCCCTATTACTTTTTGAACTGTTAAAAAATCACTATCAAAACGTCTATTCTGATAAGTTTGAACTATAAGTCCTTTTTCTTTTGCCAATTTAAATATTTCTTTTGCTTCCTCTGATGTCTTCATAAATGGTTTTTCAACTAAGCAATGTTTATTGCTTTCCAAAACCATTTTTGCATACTCATAATGACTATCTTGATGGGTGCATACTACTACTAAATTAATTTCATCATCATTTAATAATTCATATATATCTGATGTGTATTTAACTCCTGGAATCTTGCTCCAAGTATCATGTTCTGGATTTCTCCTATATATAGTTTTAATTTTTATATTATCTCTTTCTAATACGAATGGAATATGATATCTATTAGTACTCTTTCCATTACCTATATAACCTATATTAAACATAAAATCCTCCTAAGTAACTGTAACTTTTATCCACCGAAATATATTATATCACATATGAATTTCTTGAAAAACTTCTAGATATTCAATTAGATATCAGTAAATTAAAAGGAGATTATTACACTAGATTTGGGATTATTAAAAGTAAAACAAATTGTTCTTTGACCCCTTTATCTGCTAGAGTAGAATTAATTCCCAATTATTAAAGGATTTAATGGATGGTGTAATTCTTAAAATTATAAATAATAAAACGACCTACGGATATGAAATATACGAAACATTACAATAGTTAGGTTTCACAGAGCTTGCTGAAAGCTCATTTTATCAACTATTATTAAGACTAGAAAAGAAAAAGTTAATTAAGGGCACTAAGAGACCCTCCCCTTTATGACCATGTAGAAAATACTACTCTCTTACCTCAGAAGGAGTAGAAGAAATGGAAAACTTTAGAATATCTTGGAATAAAATTAATTCGGAAGTTTCAAAACTTTGTATGTGAAATAATATTTATAAAAAGCCTTAGTATAGATGCATTTTTTATTCATCAAATACTAAGACTTAAATTATACTCTTTATTTAATATCTCTTATTCTATTAATATACGCTTGTATATATGGGGAATCTGTTTTTATTGCACTAACATCTTTTCCATTATACATTTTCATCCTAATTAGAACATTTCTTTTTAGTACATTCTTGCCTCTCCACCCACAAGATGTATTCTTTAATGTGGATTTAAATTCTCCATTCCCCATATTAACTATATTATCGCTGTAATCTTTCTCCATAAATTCTAGTGGTTTAAACCCTTCTATATGAGAAAACTTTATTTCTTCATTATATGGACATCTTAGTTGACAACTATCACACCCAAAAGTTCTTCCCTTCAATGCCTTAATTTCCCACTCTTCTAAATCCTTTTTTTGAGTAATATATGATAAACATATATTAGAATTTTTTCTATTAGGATTAATTGACTTTGTAGGACACTCTCCAAAACAAATAGAACATTCTCCACATTCTTTATGTTTCATAAGTTCTTCAAAGTTACCATTATCATCATCATACATTTCTAAATCTGTAATTACTTCTCCTAAAAATACATAGGAACCATATTCTTTAGTAATTAACATATTGTTCTTTCCTATAAAACCTACACCGGCTAAATAAGCTATATACCTTTCAGGTAAGGTGTTGCTATCTACAAAGGATATAGCCTTTCCACCCTTTACTCTTATAAATTCACAAATTTTATCTAGGTAATCCTTTAGTACCATGTGATAATCATTACCTCTAGTATATAATGAAAATCCATTATCAAAATGTTCCTGGTCATGAAGATAAGGGAAAGCTATAGAAATTATAGTCTTTCCCTCTTCCATATAATGATTTGGATTTATCCTTTTTTGAATATCTTCCTCTTCAAACTCATTTTGTATATTTAATTTTTTTCTATTTTCATAGAACTCTTCAAGCTCACTAAATTTTCTGCACTTTACAAAACCAATGTTTGTTAATCCTAAACTGTTGCAGTATGACAAAACTTCTTCCTTTAAACTCATTTTTTATATCACCATATCATTAAATATTTTTTTCTTTGCTCCCCTAAAGTCACTTATTTCAATAATAGTAGCACTAGTTCTAATAATATTTTTTGCTGGAATTCCTACTGCTGTTGCTCCTTCTGGAACATCTTTAACAACTACAGCATTAGCTCCTATCTTTGCATTATTTCCAACTTTTATAGGTCCTAATACTTTAGCCCCTGCACCTATTACCACTCCATTACCTATAGTAGGATGCCTTTTCCCTTTATCTTTTCCTGTTCCTCCAAGTGTTACACCATGATAAATTAAAACATCGTCACCAATCTCTGCTGTTTCTCCAATAACAACACCCATTCCGTGATCTATACATAAGCCTTTACCTATGGTAGCACCTGGATGAATCTCTATTCCAGTAAAGAATCTAGCTATTTGCGATATTAATCTAGCTAAGAAAAACCATTTATGCTTATATAAAAAATGTGATAATTTATGAGCAATCTGTACATGAATACATGGATACAATAGTAATACTTCTAATTTGCTTCTTGCTGCTGGATCATTTTCTACAATTCTGCTTAAGTTATAATTTAAAGTTTTGAACATTGCCACAACTCCTTTGTTTCTATTTTCTAGTCATATAAACCCATTGATATATATTTTTCTCCTCCATCTGGAGCAATAGCAAGAATCTTCTTGCCCTTTCCTACCTTCTTAGCTAACTCTATTGCTGCAAACACTGCTGCTCCTGATGATATTCCTATTAATACACCTTCTTGTGCAGCAAAGTCTTTTGCAGTTTTAAATGCATCTTCATCTGTCACTTGTACTACTTCATCTATAATTGAACTATCGTAATTTCCCGGAACAAATCCTGCCCCTATACCTTGTATCTTATGTGCTCCTGGATTTCCTCCACTTAAAACTGGTGATTTAGATGGTTCAACTGCAACTACCTTTAATCCACTTATTTTTTCCTTTAAATTTTTTCCAACACCTGTTACAGTTCCACCTGTTCCAACTCCTGAAATAAAGTAATCTAAATCATTTATATCTTCAAATATTTCTTCTGCTGTTGTAGCATAGTGCTTTTCTGGATTTGCTATATTTTCGAATTGTTGTGGAATAAAGTATCCACCTTGTTTTTCATATTCTAGGGCTTTTTCTATAGCACCTTTCATTCCCTTGCTACCTTCTGTTAATACAAGCTCTGCTCCATATGCCTTGATTAAATCTCTTCTTTCTTTACTCATTGTTTCAGGCATAATTATTATAACCTTATATCCCTTTAATTTTCCTATCATAGCTAAACCTATTCCAGTATTCCCACTTGTTGGCTCAACTATTGTTACTCCTGGTTTTAATAATCCTTCTTTTTCAGCCTTTTCAATCATTCCTAAAGCAGCCCTATCCTTAACGCTACCACCTGGATTAAATTTTTCTAGCTTTACATATACCTCTGCACTATTTTCTTCAACTAAACTATTCACCTTAAGCACTGGTGTTTTTCCTACTAATTCTAATATTCCATTATAGATCATGTTTAAAAACCTCCTAAAATTTATTGTATTAATATCTTTATTTTGCCTAGGGTGAAAGCCATCCCGGAATGTTTAGCTAAAACTTTCATCCTAACTTTTTTATAAATAAAAAAACCCCGGCTCTATTAATTATAGAGACGAAGTAAAATTCGCGGTTCCACTCTAATTGGATTTTAAAAATCCCACTCTTTTATCAGGTACGTGCACATACCTTATCACTATAACGGGTGAACCCGGAAAATCTTACTACTATTTCAGACCTCAACTCCAAAGGGCACTTCACAATTAATATGGATGAAAAGTTCTCAACTACCTTTTCTCTCTGTAAACCTCATAAAAGTTACTTTCCTTCTTCACTGTTTTTAATTCAGAGTATTTTGCTATGCTTTATAATCTTATTATATGCTTTATCCTGAAATTGTCAACAGTTTTTTGTTTTTTCTTTATACAATAACAAAGAGAAACTGTAAAACAATTTCTCTTCTAAATTACTCCTTATTTAATTGATTTGTTCTTCTTTTTCCATAATGGATAAAATTCTTCATCTATTATATCATGAATTAATACTATACCAATTAACCTATTATCTTCATCTACAACAGCTGTTGATAATAAATCGTACTTAGCAGCCTTATCTATTACTTCTTCTATAGATTCGGTATGCTTAACTGTGGTAATATTTTCTTCCATAAGTTCTGAAAGCTTTTTCTTACCATCACTTAATAATAGATCTCTTAATATTACTAACCCTTTAATTTTATCTTCTTCATCAGTTACATAAATATAATACATAACTTCTTCATCAGGCTGCATTTCCTTAAGTATTTCAACTGTTTCTTCTACAGTAACATTTAGCCCAAAAGAAATAAATTCTTTTGTCATTATACTACCTGCTGTTTCATCTTCATATCTTAAAAGTTCTTGTACTTCTTCTGCATCCTCATGCTCCAAGTTTACTAAGACCTTTTCTTTTTCTTCTTCATCTAATTCATCTAATAAATCAGCGATTTCATCATTACCCATATTTTCTAGCAATTCAGCCGTTTTAACTTCTGATAAATCCTTAATTATGCTCCCTTTATATTCGTCTTCAATTTCTTCGAAAGTTTCAGCAGCTAAATCCTCATCTAAGGATTCAAATAATGCTCTTCTTGAACTTTCATCTAGATCTTCTAATATATCAGCTAAATCAGCTGGATGTAAGGCTGTTAATTTCTTATAAGACTTTGATAACTGCAGGTTATTATTAACCATTTCTATAGACTCAACATCATCCCACATTAATATCTTATCTTCATAATCTTTCTTTAGGAACTTATATAACACCTTACCAACACCACTCATGCCCATTCTTCTGAATTTAGCCAATGGTCCTGTTTCTACAGCTACAACTCTATACTCTCCAGCAATTTCAGCCATTCTCATATCATTAACTCTAACAACCTGTTTACCGTTAATATCTACTATATTCTTATCTAATAAATTCCTAGATAATAAATAAGTATAAGTTCTAGCTAATATTTCCCTACTACCTACTGTCTTTATAACAATTCTTCCATTATCATCGTAAACACCTATGCTCTTAAACTCATAGTTAAATGTGGAACCATCTTTTTTCACCTTATATCCGATTACTCTTGGATATCCTTCATCAGTAGTTACATAAATATCTTTTAGGGAACCTAAAACATCATTAAACTCATCATAGATATTTTTTCCTAGTATCTGTGAATATAGAAAAACTGATAGTCTCTTCATAACGCTTCCTCCTTATTATCTAGAGGAAGAACATTATAAATTTATAAATAATGTAGAGCTTCCTCTAGGTTTACTTTTATTCAGTTTTGGCAATGACCTATGCTGAGGCCCACCCTCCATTATTTACACCACCTTTTATGTTTAAAAATTCCAAATATAGTTATACTCAAAAATAGCTGACAATAGTTGTCAGCACTTATCCTTCAATATTTATTATATTATATGACTTCTAAAAGTAAACAACTTTTTCCCATTTGTAAATGAAAAATCTCTATGTTAATATAAGTAGACAAGAATTAGTGGAAACCTCTTGGAATAATTTATCTGAATTGGAGTTTTTAAAATGAAATTAGCTAAAGATTTTTTACCTATTTGTAAAGAAGATTTATTAAAAAGAAATATAGAACAATTAGACTTTATTATAGTTACAGGAGATGCATATGTAGACCATCCATCCTTTGGTACAGCAATTATTGGACGTACTTTAGAGGCACAAGGATTTAAAGTTGGCGTTATTGCTCAACCAAATTGGAACAATGCAGACGACTTTAAAAAACTTGGTAAGCCTAAGTATGCCTTCCTTGTTAACTCTGGAAATATAGATTCTATGGTTAACCATTATACTGCTGCTAAGAAGAAAAGACATGACGATTTTTACTCTCCAGGTGGTAAAAGTGGATACAGACCAGATAGAGCTGTAATAGTTTATTGTAATAGAGTAAGAGAAGCCTATAAAGATGTACCAATAGTTATTGGAGGTATAGAAGCAAGCTTAAGAAGATTTGCTCATTATGACTACTGGGACAATAAAGTTAGAAGAAGTATTTTAGTTGATTCTAAAGCAGACCTTTTAATATATGGTATGGGTGAAAAGACTATTGTTCAAATAGCTGAAATGTTTAAATATGGTGCGAGTGCAAATAGTTTAACAGGCATTAGAGGGACTTGTTATTTAACAAAGGATACCTTAGGCTTAGATAAATATATAACTGTACCTTCTTTTGAGGAAGTATCTACAGATACAACTGCTTATGGTGATGCATTTAAAGTTGAATACTATGAACAAGACCCTATTAGAGGAAATGGAATAATACAAAAACATGGTGATAGATATTTAGTTCAAAATCCACCTCAAGTTCCTTTAACTAATGAGGAAATGAACTTTACATATGATTTACCTTTTATGAGAACCTATCACCCTTGTTATGAAAAACTAGGGGGAATCCCAGCTATACAAGAAGTTAAGTTTTCTATTACAAGTCATAGAGGGTGTTATGGTTCATGTTCATTCTGTGCCTTAACTTTCCACCAAGGTAGAATAATCCAAACTAGAGATGGGGATTCAATTGTTGAAGAAGCAAAACTTCTTACAACTTTACCTGATTTTAAGGGATATATTCATGATGTTGGTGGACCAACAGCTGACTTTAGACACAGAGCTTGTAATGTTCAAAAAGAGCATGGTGCTTGCAAACATAAACAATGTATGTTCCCAAAACCATGTAAAAATCTTATTATAGATCATAATGAATACTTATCTGTTTTAAGAAGGGTTAGATCTATAAAAGGAATTAAAAAGGTATTTGTTCGTTCAGGTTTAAGATATGATTATATGATTCATGATAAAGATGATACATTTTTTAAAGAATTATGTGAGCATCATATAAGCGGACAACTAAAGGTTGCTCCTGAGCATGTTACTCCTAGAGTTTTAGCTCAAATGGGTAAACCAACAAGAGAAGTGTATGATAGATTTGTTAATAAATATTTTGATATAAACAAGAAACTAGGTAAAAAGCAATATTTAGTTCCTTATTTAATGTCTTCTCACCCTGGATCAGATTTAAATGCTGCAATTGAGTTAGCTCAATATGTTAAAAGCATGGGATATACACCTGAACAAGTTCAAGATTTCTACCCTACACCAGGTAGCTTATCTACAACAATATACTATATAGGATATAATCCATTAACAGGAGAAAAGGTATATACTCCAAAAACTCAAGAAGAAAAAAATATGCAAAGAGCTCTAATTCAATTTGGAGTTCCTAAGAACTATGAAATAGTTAAAAAAGCTTTAATTAAAGCTGGTAGAGAAGATTTAATTGGTAGTGGAAAAGATTGCTTAATACCTGCAAAACCACCAAGAAATAATAGTGGAAAAAAAGTAAAATCTAACATTTCTAAAAAAATACAAAATAATACTAGAAGTAATGAAGATGCTCCTAAAAGAAAATCAAATCATAGTAAATCTTCTAGAAAGAAAAGAAACAGGTAATAAATAATTAATAAGGAGAGAAATTGCTTTGCAATTTCTCTTTAATTCTATAAAAATAAAAAACTTTGCAAAAGCAAAGTTTTAACCAAAGTTATTAATTAATTCATAACTTTTTAAAGGTGTTTATTGCAAATCCCATTATCATAAGAAATATTCCATCACCAAAAATGGGATATGGAAATAATCTTAGCCCTCCCAAATACAATATATTCTCTAATATTACCACTAATGATGCAATTATTAAATATATCATACCTTTTTTATTGTTATGGGGTTTATCTAAAAAATATACACAATAAATTAAAAGACTCCCAATGATTACTAATGAACCTAAAAATAATGCTGTTTCGTTATATATCTTTATTACATATCCATAAATAGGATTAAAGACAACCTTCCCCTTCATAGTAAACATTGTTGCCACATATAATATAACTAATACTACTGCAATAATGTAGTTGATGTTAAAACTCAACTTATCCCATCTTAAATATACATACGCCAAAGCTAAAATCATTAATGGTATTGCAAGATGATTTAAAAATAGTAATGGCTTTAACATATATACAAATCTACCATCTTTCATTATGCATAACAAAAATAACCCTATGTATCTTAAAACAAAAAGACTCATTACCACCATCATATATGCTTTTATCTTCTTTGGAGAAACCTTCAAATTCTTTTTCATTAAGAAAATAAGCAAAAAAATTATAAGTAACAAGAAAATATAATAGGCTAAATTCACTCTGAACACTCCTAACTTACTCTACTGTTACTTATAATTATTAAAAAATATACTATTTTATTCCTAAAACTTTTATTCCACCTTTTATACATCTAATTCTTAGTGGAAAATCTGGTCCCTTTTCTCCATCAATATCAACAACAATATCTTCCTCTGACTCAATTAAAATATCATCAGTTTTAAAATATATTACTTTATCTGAATCTAAATGCTCTCCCTTAAGTATCTTTATAAATAAAGGTAATATCTCTATTATTGGTACTGCCTTTATCATAATAACATCAAGATATCCATCATTAACATCAGCTCTAGTTGCTAACTTAAAGTTTCCTGCTGTCTGTCCATTAAAAACAAGTATTAAATACATTTCACCATCAAAATCTACTTCCTTAGATTTTAAGTGAACCTTTAATCTTCTAAAATTAGGAATTTCCTCTATACCCTTAAGATAATATGCAAGTTTCCCTATTGTATTTTTTAAGTTCAAGTCAGTTTTTTGAGATACATCTGTAAACAATCCTGAACTTGCTACATTTATAAAGTACTTATCATTTATTTTTCCTATATCAACCGCTTTCGGCTCAGATTCAAGTATTTGATTACATGCCTTTGTAACATCTGAAGGAATACCTATAAACTTACCAAAATCATTTGCCGTACCAACTGGTAGTATTCCTATTGGTAAATCAATTCCTCTGTTCATCATTGCATTAACCACTGAGTCTACTGTACCGTCACCACCAGCAACTAATACATAATTATAATCTTTATCTATAATGTCAAAAGCTTCATCAATATCCTTATCTTTTTGTATTCTATATGGAACTACTTGATATCCTTTTTCTTGATGCAACTTCATTACTTTATCTAATTCATGTAATATAATATTTTCACCTGAGTATGGGTTATATATGAACCTAACCTTTTTCATAATATACCTCCGCTCTAATAATACTACAGAGGATTATATCACCAATACCAAATATTGTCGAGAAACTCCTCTTTAAGTTAATAAAAATTTAAGATTACTATAACTACATTAAGATTATCTTAAATGTATATTTCCTCTTATATTATATTAATTTATATGATATAATTATTCATTGTAAACAAAAGTAATTTTAGGAGTGATTATATGAGAAAAAGCTGTATTCCTAACATATTTACTTTCATTAACTTGTCATGTGGTGTATTTTCACTACTTTCAACTTTTGAAAAACAATATGTTTTAGCAAGTATTTTCATACTTATAGCTGGTTTAGTTGATAGGTACGATGGAAGAGTTGCTAGATTTCTACAAGTATCAAGCGACTTAGGAAAAGAACTAGACTCATTAGCTGATTTAGTATCTTTTGGTGTAGCTCCATCTGTATTAATATATATATTATTTAATTTAAATACTTTTGGACCAAAGGGAATTTTAGGAATAATACTTTTAATTGCTTTCCCAATCTGTGGTGCATATAGATTAGCAAGATATAATACATCTTCCTTTGATGGTGTTTTTACAGGTGTTCCTATAACAATTACAGGTTGCTTCCTTGCTGCATTCGCTTTAATTGCGAACTATGCACAAGCACCAGTATTTTTAGCTATTATTTTTATGATTTTAGGTGCTTACTTAATGGTTAGCAAAATACATCTTAAAAAGATTTAACTTAAGTTTTTAATTTATATAAATAAAGAATTCTGTTCTACAGAATTCTTTATTTATATCTAATTGTGGTAATCTATATCATCATGTATTTCTGTTAATATACTCTCTTTTTGTGTATTAGCGACTATAACCTCATTTTTTAGTGAACAATATTTTACATAAGAACCTTCACACTTTTTTATTGTCTTTAATAAATCATCTATAAGCTCTCCAACATCATCTATTCTTTCTAAAGCATGCTTTATTTCACTCTTTTTTATTACTGATGTAGCATGTAAATCTACTGTACTACTTATTAGTAACCTATATATTTCTATATAATTTCTTAACATAGTACTCATATTATTTAAATCTTCATAGTGACTTCTTATTAAACTATCATATCCCATTCCTTAACTCCTAAACATTTATATATTAAAATATATTCTACGAATTCATTTTAATGTATATATAAAAAGGTGCCTCAAATTTATATATTTGAAACACCTCTCTAAATTTAACTATTAACTTTCTACAACTTTTTCTTCTTCTTCTTCAGAAATTTCTATTACTTCTGCTTCATTATCTTCTACTATTTCTACATCTTCAATTATGTCTTTACTTCTTGTTTCTTCTTGTTCACTTGAAGAATATTCTTCATCCGCCTCTTCCAAAATACTATCCTCAGTACTATCTTCTGTTTCTTCTTCTCCTCTCATTTCCCCTACAGGTTCTTCTATAACTCCTTCCTCTTTTATGTCTATATTAGAACCATTTTCTTCTCTTTCACTTACTACATTTACTTCATTGTCTTCAACTACTTCATTACCTTCAGTTGAATCCAATACTTCTCTTTTTTCTTTCTCTTCACCTGCTTCTACATCCATAGACCTAAATAAGTTATCTTCAAATTCTAAATCATCTTTTTCTACTACTGGATAAAAATATTTATCTGGTAAATTATAATACATCATTCTCCTCCTAGGAATTACTTAACTTTACAATAAGGTTTGAAGTAAGACTTTGGATAATTACATAAAGGACAATTTTTAGGTGCTTCTGTTCCTTCATGTATATAACCGCAGTTCATACATTGCCATAATGAAGGACCTATACTCTTAAATATCTCATCTTCTTTTATCTTATCTGCTAACTTTATAAATCTTTCTTCATGGGCTTCTTCAGTCTCTTGGAGCTCTTTATAAAAATCTGCGATATCATAAAAGCCTTCTTTTCTAGCTACATTTTCAAAATCTTTATAAGTTCTATTTGCTTCTTGTGCTTCACCTTTTGCAGCATCCCTAAGGTTAGCTTCTGTATTATTTATTTTACAAAGATACTTTTTTAACACTTCTCTAGCATGAGCCTTTTCATTTCCTGCAGTTTCTTCAAATATCTCTGCTACCCATCTATATCCTTCTTTTCTTGCCTGTTCAGCATACAGTGAGTATTTTGTATTTGCTCTTGATTCTCCTGCAAATGTTTTATAAAGGTTTTTTTCAGTTTCACTACCTTTAAGATTCATTTTATTCTCCTAAGTATTTCTTACTCATCTATAAATTATTCATTTCTCTATCTATTTGTTACTCTCTGTTACTGTTATCTTTTTATCTACATCACAGTTAATATAGAATTCCTTATTGTCTTTATTTTTAGTTAACAATCTAACCTTATATCCCCATAACTGTTGAACATACTTTAATGTTTCTTTTGCATAAGTTGCCTCTAGCTCTCTTCCATCATATACATGTTCTAACGTTAAGGTAAGGTCTCTTGTATTTAAATCTGTCACTCTTATATATGGGATTGATCCTAATCCAGCAGTAAAAGCTAAATTATCTCTAATTTCTTTCCAACCACCTTCATCTGATACTTCTTCTATTACATAATCAAAACTTTTTTTACCATATTGGAACAAATTTAACTCCTCACATAATTCTTGTGTTAGATATCTTCTTATAAATGAAGCATCTCTTTCCATGTCCCTAACTTCAAATATCTTATCTTTTCCATACCTTCTTTCTATATCTTCAAACATTTTAAAGCCTACATAGTATGGATTTAATCCCCCTAATATAGGAGCAACCACATCATTATGCCTTTTCAAAAACTCAAAATGTAATCCCTCTGGTAAATCTAAGCTCTTTAAAATATTATAATGCCAATAGCTTGCCCAACCTTCATTCATAGTCTTAGTTTCTATTTGTGGCATAAAATATTCAGTTTCCCTTTTAACTATTCTAACAATATCCTTTTCCCACTCTTCTAACTTTCCATATTTAATAATAAACCCTACAACATCATCATAAGGCTCTAAAGGAATCTTATCTAAAATAGGTTCTTCTATTACCATATCCATATCAAGTATACTTTTATTTTCAATAGCCTTTTTATAATCATCTATTCTATTCTTTCGTATTTCCTCATCTGTAATTTCTTTTCTTCCAATTACTCTACCTATGTTATATCTTATTGCATGAGCAGCATCTAAAATTCTTTCTACTTTTTCATACCCTATTCCTGGAGCATTAATATATTCTCTAATAATTTCTCCATCAAGCTTAAACACCTCTAATGCTAATTTAGCTCTAGTTCCCTCTTTAAAAAGTCTATTATTTTTAAAAAAGTCATTATGACCATATACATGTGCCATAGTTAGTATTTGTAAGGGAAGAGTATTCTCTCTCATTAAGTATGCTAAGCAAGGATTAGAGTTAATTACCATTTCATATGGTAAACCTGTTAAATTAAAGGAATACAGTGTTTTATTTTTTTCATAAGACTTACCAAAGCTCCAATGAGGATACCTAGAAGGCATACCTACGTATGCCTCATATCCTAACATTTCGTTAAACCCTATAATTTCAAATTCTTGAGGATAGAAATTTAAGCCAAGCTCCTTAGCCTTACTTTCTATAACCTCATTCCATTCAATTAAATCTTTTAAAACATATTCCAAGCCTACTCCTCCTTTAGTTCCTTACTAAGCATTAACTTTAACGCCTCCCATAAGTCCTTTTTTTCTTTAACTATTACAGGTATAAAGTTTTCTTCATTTATTTGTTTTAAAAACCTATAATACATAGTTGTAGAGTAAGTAGAAGGTAATAGCTCTGCATATCCAAACATGTTACTTACTGAACATAATTCTTTTACTGCTTTCATTGCTCTTTCATTATCTTCTGTCCAGTTATCCCCATCTGAAGCATAAACAGGGTAAATATTCCACACTTCTGGTGGATACTTTTCTTTTATTAAATCTAAAGCTAGTCTTACCCCACTAGATATATAGGTTCCACCAGATTCTGCTTTGTGGAAAAACTCATATTCATCTACCCTCTTTGCTACAGTTGTATGAGAGATAAATTCAAAAGCAATATTATTATATTTACGTCTTAAAAATTTAGATAATACAAAGAAAAAAGATCTAGCTAAATATTTTTTAGTACTATCCATAGAGCCTGATACATCCATGATAAATATCATAACTGCATTACTTTCTCTTTTAGGCTTTTTCTTTACTCTATAATACCTTAAATCCTCTTCTCTAAAAGGGAACCTTTCTATCTCTATTTCTACCCCCTCTTCTGCTAACGCTCTCTTTTTACCCTGCTTTCTAGCAATTTTAGACATAACAGTCTTCTTTTTTGCTAAACGGGGATTAATTCCATATCTCTGATACCCCTTCTTTTTACCTGAACTTTCAGTAACAATCTCAGAGTACTTTTTCTTATCTAAATTTGGCAAATCTAGGTCTTCAGTAATATAATCTAGAAGTTCCTCTAATGTTATTTCCGTTTCATATATGTCTTCTCCTTCTCTATTTCCTGCTCCACCTTTTCCATTTGCTCCTTGTGGCTTGCCACTACCTATTTTATCCCCTCTTTTTTCTTCCCCCGTACCAGAAGCTACTCCTTTTGAATTTTTTCCGTAAACAAATTGATATTCCTTTATTCCTCTAATTGGAATTTTAAACTTTTTATTTTTACCTTCCCCTATAATACTTTCTTCTGATAAAATATCTCCTAAGTTTTCTTTTATAGACTTTTCTACTAGCTGCCTATGTCTTCTTCTATCTTCTATGGACCTATCGTGTTCTACTGCATTCTCACTATTATCTCTAAAGATTGCCATCTAGTTTCAATCCTTCCACAAATTATTTGCAGCATACTTTAAGATAACGTCACAACAATGCATACAATATCCATTATTCTTCATTTCCTCTACCATTGCATTGTACTTTTCTGCCTGTTCTTTATCTCTTACCCTAGATTTAGTTATTATTCTTGAAAGGTCCTTTACTGATGCTATAAGTTTCTTTTCTATAGCCTCTTTTAATGGTTCATAGGATGTATAATCTATCTTTGCCCCGCTTCTTACTAGATAGAACATATATGAGGTTACATCTGCCCTAAATCCCTTACTAGAAGATTCAGAAACTCCTATTTGCTCTTCAATATTTCTCATAAACTCTTCATCTGGATTTAATTCTTCACCAGTAGAAGTATCTTTTATTTTACTCTTATTAACAAAAGCTTCTGCATTATCTATATAATTATTAAAAAGACTTTCAGCCTGTTCTCTAAATGAATGAATAAAGGCCTTTGTAATTTCCTTCTCTAACATCTTGTTATATTCTTTCCTAATAGTGTCTTGTATAAATCCTAGATACTTCTTCTTATCATCAGCTCCAATATCCATCTCCTTAATTGATTTTATTATGCTCTCCATTATGCTTAATGGATTGATACAGTCACACTCTGAGTTTGATAATGCATTATCTATTGCTTTTATAATAAATCTAGTTGATATCCCCTTCATACCCTCATAAGTTCCTGATTCTTCTCTAAGCTCCATAATATCTATTCTCTTAGTTGTTCCCTTTTCTACAATTTCTTCACCATTATAAATTTTTAACTTTGTCATAGGATCAACTTTAGTTGATGGAGAAAGTCTTGAAAGAATTGCAAACATAGCAGCAACCTCAATTGTATGTGGAGCTATATGTGCTTTAAAGTTACTCTTTTTAATTATTTTTTGATAAATCTTCATTTCCTCATCTAACTCTAAGCAATATGGAACCTCTATTTTTACTATTCTATCTAAAATAGCTTCGTTGGTATGATCTGATTTAAATTTATTCCATTCTGCTTCATTTGAATGAGCAATTATAAGTCCATCAAAATAAATCATCGATCCTTTTCCTGGAGATGGCACAGACTTTTCTTGAGTAGCTGTAATTATTGTATGAAGATATTCAACATCATTTTTAAATACCTCTATAAACTCAACAAGCCCCCTATTACCAACATTAAAGGCACCATTTAGAGAAAAAATTCTTGGATCATCCTCAGCATACATGTCCATTTTAGAAATATCTATTGAACCTGTTAATATAGATGTATCTTGATTGTTAGGATCTACTGGTGGTACTACTCCAATACCCTTTCTTGATCTTATTGAGAAAGTCTTTGTTTCCACAGGAAACTCTTCATACTTCCCATTGTAATCATGCATTAACCTATATCTACATACAGGACATAAATCTCCTTCTATTTGTACTCCTAATAGTTCTTCAAATTTTGGTCTTAAATGTTTAGGAATTAGATGTAGTGGTTCTTCATGCATCGGACAACCCTTAAGAGCATATATAGGATTAGCTTCTTCCAATGCCTTCTTTAAGCTTTCAACTAAAGATGACTTTCCAGCTCCAACAGGCCCAACTAAATAAAGAACTTGCCTAGATTCTTCTCCCTTCATAGATGCAGAATTGAAGTAATTAACAAGTTTCATAATAACCTTGTCTATTCCATAAAAATCATTCTTAAAAAAATCATATTTTCTTATAGTTTCATTACCATATATCTTTTTAACCCTGGGATTCTCTTCAGCTTTTAGTAATTCAACCCCTTTGCCTACTATAATGTCATACATTCTTTTATGCGCTAGTTTAGCAATATCAGGATTTGACTTTATAATTTCAAGATAATCCAAAAAATTCCCTTCAAATTTCTGCTTGTTTCTAGCCTCTCTATCGCTTTCTATAAATTCTTTGAAGTTCATATGCACTCCCTCCTTTTACTTAAAATATATTCACCAAAAGTTATAGAGTATTCCTATCAAAGAATTTTTAATGAATAATAAGACTATTAATATAACTTTTTTCACAAATAATTTATTCCTAAATGAAAACTAATTTACCTTTATAAACTTACAGTAAACACCTATACTTCATTAAATATGTAAATTAGTATACTAAAACCGTAAAAGGATACATATTCATAGTTTATTCTTTCGCTACATGGACAACATAAGATTGTACAATATTTGTACAATCTTTTTAAATATAAGGAGGTAGACAGGTATGTCTTCAAACAATAGTGGTAACAGAAATTTAGTTCCAGAAGCTAAAAAAGGATTAAATACTTTTAGAAATGAAGTAGCTTCAAGTTTTGGATTACAAGACTATGAAAATACTGACAAGGGTAACCTAACTTCTAAACAAAATGGAAGTGTCGGTGGAGAAATGGTTAAGAGAATGGTTCAACAATACGAAAATTCACTTAAATAATATAACAAAAAAGGTAGGGAGGATATTTATTTTGTTTGTTCCGTGGAAAGTTCCAAGTCACATGGAAACAAATATCCCCCACTCCTACTATAGGTAAGCAAAAAGAGAAGTTGTTTACCAACTTCTCTCCTATTTATTCATTAGATAGTAATTTCAGAATTTCATCTCCATACTTCTCTACTTTCTTCTCACCAACACCTCTAACTTGGAGTAATTCTTCAATACTCTTTGGTAATCGATTTACAATTGATATAAGTGATGAGTCTGAAAAAATAATGTATGGTTTAATATTTTCTTTAATAGCCTTACTTTTTCTCCAAAGCTTTAATTTATGGAATAATTCTTCATCTATAGGCTTTTCATCTTCTTTTACTAATAAGTACATGTCTGCTTTACCTAAAAGTATATCCATAGATTTATTATTTAACTTTAACATAGAATATGTTCCCTCCTTTAAGCTAACATATCCCTGTGTAAGCATTTCATTAATTATAGCTTTTATAAATGATGAACTATAGTCCTTCATTAACGAAAAAGTTGTTATTTTGTCTAAGTTTTTCTCTATTATTTTAGGTCCTTTTATACCTCTTAAAATATCAATTAATACTGATATACCGTAATTTTCACGGGTTCTATATACAGTTGACAAAATAATTTGTCCTTCCCTAGTAAAGTCCCTTACTTCATCATTTCCCAGGCAATTACTACAATTTCCACAATAATTTCTAGACCATTCCTTATTAAAATACTTTAATAAAAATGCTCTATAACAACCATCTTCTTCACAAAAGTCTATCATAGACTGAAGTTTTCTTAAGGCAATTTCCTTACGTTTAAACCCACTACTTTTATTTAATATAAACTCTACTCTTCGTATATCATCTCTATTATAAAAAAGATAACACTTACAAGCTTCCCCATCTCTTCCCCCTCTACCAATTTCTTGATAATAAGATTCAAGATTTTTAGGAATTGTACAATGAACTATGTATCTTACATTTGATTTATCTATTCCCATACCAAATGCATTAGTAGCTACCATAATATTTGTTCTTTCAAATAAAAAATCATCTTGAGCTTTTTCCTTATCATAATCTTCTAGCCCTCCATGATACATTGATACATTATACCCATACTCCCTTAAATAAGTATATAAATTTTCCACTTCTTTTCTAGACAAACAGTATATTATTCCAGATTCATCTTCATGCTCTCTTATAATATCCTTAATTCCTTCTAACTTATCCTCTTCTTTGAAAATATTAATAGAAAGATTTTCTCTATTTATATCACCTACATATTTTATTGGATTTCTTAGTCCTAAAAGATTCATAGAATCCTCTTTAACTTCATCTGTAGCAGTACCTGTAAATGCAGATATAACTGGCCTATTAGGTAACAAATCCACAAAAGGTTTTATATATCTATAACTAATTCTAAAATCATGTCCCCATTCTGAAACACAGTGTGCTTCATCTACCGCCACCTGCGAAATATGTAAATTTCTTATCATTTGAACAAAAACTTTAGACTCTAATCTCTCTGGTGCAATATATATTAATTTATATAAACCTAAAGATGCATCCTTAAGTATATCCTTTATTTCCTCCATACTTTGAGTGCTATTTATATATGTAGCAGTAATACCATTCTCCTTAAGGGAGTCTACTTGATCCTTCATTAAGGATATTAAAGGAGATATTACTAAGGTAACACCATTCATTATTAAGGCTGGTATTTGATAGCAAATTGACTTACCAGCGCCTGTTGGCATTATACAAAAAACATCCTTCTTAGATAGAATATTAAAAATTATGTTCATTTGCCCTGGTCTAAAGCTATTATATCCATAAAATTTTTTTAATGCATATAAAGCTGTATCTTTGATATTCAAATACTCACCTCTTTCTATATTTCTTTACTATTGTCCATTTTACAATATTTTAATCAATAAAAAAAGAGAACAAAACTTTTCTAACTGTTGATATCTTTAAAAATGTATAAGCTATTATTCCTCCACCTATACAGCTAATACAAAATGGTATAACATAAGCAAACAGTGCAACTTCTTTACCTAAGATTAAAGTTGAAATGGGATATGCAACTAAGGCCCCTATAAAGCCTGTCCCAATTATTTCTCCTAATAATCCTGCTTTTATATTATTAAACTTTTTATATAAAACACCTGATAAAAATGCTCCTATCATACTCCCTGGAAAGGCTAAAAGACTGCCAGTACCTAAAATATTTCTAAGGGTAGAAGCTATAAATGCATTTCCTAAAGCATATCCTGGACCTAATGTAACAGCTGTAACCACATTTACAAAATGTTGTACTAGGGACATTCTTGCTCCAAATATAGGAATTGAAAAAGTTCCCAATATAGTTGCTATTGCTATAAGCACACCACTTAATGCTAATTTTTTTGATGATCCCTTTTTCTCCATATTTACCTCCAATTCGTAAAAAAATCGTCAATATAAACTTACCGAGTCTTCGATTTTTTCATCACACTCTGCTTTAAGAAAAGCATGTGAGCAAAAGACCAATCTCATATAATTTTTTTAATTCTTTAGGCATAAATTAGCGAATATATAGCCAAATTGTTGAAGTTATCCTCAATTAATAATAAATCTACTTTCCTAAAGAATAAAAAAGCGTAGCCTAATAGGGCCACGCAAATAAACTTTTATATTTTTAATTTATCACTTCCCTACGATGGTTCTAACCATATCAGGTTCAAGGGTTTAGGAACTTTCTTTCCATTCTCAGCCAGAGCACTAGCTCCCCTAGTAAATTTATGTAATTTTCACTTTTATCTTACCAGTTTTACTCTTCTCCGTAAACTTTCTTTTTTAGCATTAATCCTGCTTTAGTTATAGCAACTCCACCTAAAGCAGTTTCTCTTAATGATGCTGGAAGAGATTTACCTACCTTATACATTGCAGAAACTGCATCATCAAAAGGTATTTTTGATTCTACACCTGCCATAACCAAATCAGCTGTACATAAAGCACTAATAGCTCCCGAAGAATTTCTTTTTGCGCATGGTATTTCAACTAATCCAGCAACTGGGTCACATACTAGTCCAAGTACATTCTTTAGTACTATTGCACCTGCATCTAAACTCATCTTAGGAGTACCACCCATCATTTCTACTACAGCTGCTGCTCCCATTGCTGAAGCTGAACCACATTCTGCTTGGCATCCACCTTCTGCTCCAGCTAGTGTTGCATTCATACCTATTATCATTCCCACAGCTGCTGATGCAAATAATCCTTCTATCATTTCATCTTCTGTTTTATTTAATCTTTTTCCTGCTGCTAAAATAACTGCCGGTAATATTCCACAAGAACCTGCAGTAGGACATGCTACAATTTTCCCCATAGCTGCATTTACTTCTGATGAGGATAATGCCATAGCCATGGCTAATACCATAGTATCCCCTGTTAATGTTTCTCCTTTTTCAAGATACTTTTTTAATTTATATGCATCTCCACCTATAAGACCACTAACTGAATAAACTTCTTTTTCCATTCCCTCGTTAGCAGATGTTATCATAACATGTAGATTTTTTCTCATCTTTTCAAAAAGTTCTTCTCTTGATATTCCCTTATCTTCTATTTCATATCTTATAGCATATTCGCTAAGAGATATATTCTCCTCTTGGCAAATTTTCAAAAGTTCTTCTCCACTTCTTGCTATATCCATTATTCCTCCTCCTTAACTGGATTTATTCTAATAACTCTACTTATAGAATCTATCCCTTTAATTTCATCTATTACATCATCGTTTAATCTATTATCTACTTCAAATACCATTGTAGCACCCTTACCTCTTTGCTTTCTAAAAACCTTCATAAAAGCAATATTTATGTGTTCTTTATAAAGTATCGAGGTAACATTAGAAACTGCTCCAGGTACATCTTGGTGAGATATTATTAATGTTGGATAATCTCCAGTAAATTCCACCTTATTGCCATTTACTTCTGTTATCTGTATACTTCCTCCACCAATGGAAGAACCTATAACTTCACAGTAATTTCCTTTCTTAGTTTCCATAATAAACTTAACAGTATTTGGGTGAGCATCTCCTAAATCTGTTTCTATAAATTCAAATTCTAACCCTTCTCTCTTAGCAATTTCTAGAGACTCTCTTAATCTTATATCACTAGGCTCCATTCCAAGTATTCCAGCAACTAATGCTCTATCTGTTCCATGTCCCTTATAGGTTTTCCCAAAAGAACCATGCAATAAAAACTTTACGCTTTTTAAGGGACCATTAGCTACAGATCTTGCTACTTTTCCAAGTCTTGCAGCTCCTGCAGTGTGAGAACTTGATGGACCAACCATTATAGGACCTAAAATATCAAAAACGCCTACGCTCTTCATAAAACCTCTCCTTAATCATTAGTTATTTTACTTTTAGTTTAAGTAATTTTATCTGTATTATCAATCTTTATTTTGCTATACTTAATTTATGGAATTTATTCCCCCCACAACAATGAAAGGGATTTTTTTATGAACATTATTCTTAATATAATTTTTGGTTTTGCAATCTTCCTAGGAATATTATTTGCTTTATATTTCTTATTAAACATATGTGATTTTTATGGAAATCAAAGAGAGTTACATCTTAAAATATTTTTCAAAGATAAAATGAACTTTTTCTGTGCTGCTTTACTACTTTTATATATGTCTGTTGTTGAAACTACAACTATAGGAATAATTTTATTTTTTGTTTTGCTTTTTGTTTCTTTTGTCTTTAATCTAGTAATGTTTTCTAGAGATAGCATGGTTCTATTTAATAATAAATTTAAATATGAGAGCATAAGGTGCGTAACTGTTAAATGGGACAAAGGTTCTCCCCAAAAAATTATCTCCTTTGAATTTAATGATAAAGCGAAAAAGTTATCTTATATTCTTAAAGCTGGAGATATTGATTATCTAATAGAGAAATTAGAAAATAAAAATGTTGCAGTTAAAAAGTTAAGTAGATAGTTTAATATTAATACTGATAAAAGAGAATCTATAGCAAGGATTCTCTTTTTTATTGTTGTATATTTACATATTTATATAAATATATATTTTGGGGAATTATTATAAGAAAATTTCTTTTCTTAATAATAAAAATAATATTATTTTTATTATTAAGATTAAGCTATTTAAAAAGAGAAGTTACTTAGCAACCTCTCTTCAATATTTATAAAAACAACTTCCTCCAATGAATTCTCTTAAGATGGAATTCTCTGGCACATCACTGAATTCAATTTCTTTAAAGAAGTTTAAAAATGATCTTAACCTCACAGCTTCATTATACACCGGACTACCTGGCTTTATTTTCTCAAGTTCTTTTATAGCATATGGTTTTAATACACATAATTCATATACTAATGTTGAGTTAAACATTGCATCAGCTTCCTCTTGATATACAAAAATGTTTTTTCTTTCTCCTCTTTTAATTGAAGGCCACATCATTAAAGTTTCTTCTGCTCCATAACCTCTTGATAAATAGTCTCTAACTATTCTTCTAACTTTTCTTACATCTGTTGTTGCAATTCTATTATGGTTATCAAGATTTAATTGAGTTAAGGCAGATATATATATTTTATATTTTTTATCATCTTCTATAGCATCTGTTAATGATGGATTTAATCCATGAATTCCTTCAACGATAATTACACCATTTCCAGGTAATTTTAGTTTATGACCATTCCATTCACGACTTCCTGTCTTAAAATTATAACTTGGGATCTCTACTTCCTTACCATCTAAAAGATATTTTAGATTTTTATTAAACAACTTTAAGTCAATAGATTCAATTGATTCAAAATCATATTCTCCGTTTTCATCCCTTGGAGTATGAACTCTATCTACAAAATAATCATCTAAAGATATTGGTATTGGATTTAGCCCATTAACTCTTAGTTGTATTCCAAGCCTATTCGCAAAAGTAGTTTTTCCAGAAGAAGATGGGCCAGCAATTAAAACTACCTTTACATTCTTCTTTGCTGAAATACTATCTGCTAAATAAGCTATTTTCTTTTCATGTAGTGCTTCAGAAACTAAAATTAAATTGGTAAGTCCTTTACTTATAATCTTTTCATTTAGACTTCCAACTTCCCCTACTCCAAGTATATCCAACCATCTTTCTGTCTCATAAAAAATATTAGCTAATGACTTTTGCTCCTTAAACTCAGGTAATACTGTAACATCCTCTTCTGTAGGATTTCTTAAAACAAAACCATGAGCATATGGTATAAGGTCAAAGGCCTTTATTATTCCAGTTGAATATGCCATTTGTCCGTAAAAATAATCATATCTTCCATCTAATTCATATAACTTAACCGTCTTTAAATCAACTTGCTTTAATAATTTAACCTTATCCATCATTCCATAGTCTTCAAATATCTTTATTGCTTCTTCCTTAGATACTTGAACTTTATTTATTGGAATATCTCTCTCAATTAAATCTTCCATATGTTTTCTTATTTTATTTATATCTTCTTTATTTAAAGGTTGAGTTTTATAAATCTCACCAAATGTTCCTTTTGAAATAGAATGCTCTATTTTAATAATTGCATCTTTAAAAATATCTAGAGTAGCCTTTATAAAGATATATTGAAGAGTTCTTGAATATATCTTCCATCCTATTTCACTATTTGCATCAATTAACTTTATATCTCCATCAGCTGGTATTTCCATAGCTAATTCATAATAATCTCCATTTAACTCACATAAAACTACTAAGCTATCTATAGCATATTCTTTTACAACATCTTTAAAAGTAGTACCTTTTTTCACCTTAATTTTTTTATTCCCAATAGTAAGATTTAAGTAATTCATATAATTCTCTCCCTTCTTACAAATCCTTTGATTTTTTCATTAGTATTATTATACACCTCTCTACATATTGTTCAAAAAAGTCATTATTTTCGTGAATATTTAATATTGTTTTTACAAATAGTATGTGCGAGAGGTGTTTATTATGTTCATAGTATTTATAAGAACCGCAATTCTTTATTCACTAGTAGTAATTGTGATGAGGCTTATGGGCAAAAGACAAATTGGAGAACTTCAACCTTATGAATTTGTTATTACTATTATGATTTCAGATTTAGCTGCTCTTCCAATGCAGGATACTAAATTCCCTTTACTTCTTGGAATAATTCCAATAATTACATTACTACTTATGAAAACTTTATTATCTCAACTTCAGCTAAAAAGCCAATTTGCTAGAAAGATAATAGATGGTGAACCAACAATACTTATATTTAAAGGTAAGATTAATTTTTTAGGTATTAAAAAGCAGCAAATTAATATTGATGAACTAATGGAAGAAATTCGTTTATCAGGATACTTTGATTTAAATGAAATTCAATACGCTATATTAGAAAATAACGGTCAACTTTCTATATTACCTACTAGCCAATCATCTAGCGGTGGTGGCACTCAAAAAAGTGATAGTGATGCTTCTGTATCAACGCCTGCAAAAAAAGATAGCAGTAGTTCTTCATCAAATCAAGAACCAATGTTACCTAAAATATTAGTTATGGATGGTAAGGTAAATAAAAACGCCCTTACTACATTGGGGAAAGATGAAGAATGGGTAAAAAAAGTGCTTAGAAATCATAACATTCATTCAATTAAAGATGTTCTACTAGCCCTATATGATACAAAGGGGAAATTTCAATATCAACTATATGATGATTATGAAAAGGAGTGTAGTAAATGCGAAATACAATAATATCTGTTATTGCTTTCTTAGGTTTATTCGGCTTTGTATTTTATGCTAATAATTCCTTAAATGAATTATGTTATGATATTATAGAATCTAATGATGAAATAAGAGTGTGCATAGAAAATAAGGACTGGGATACTGCATATCTTACTGCATTAAATGTCATTGAAGAAATAGAAGAAAGTAAGAAGATAGCTGCTGTATATGTTAATCATTGCGAGGTAGACAATATTCTAAGTGAAGCTACAAGATTATGTACTTACATAAAATCTCAAGATATAACTGAAAGCTTAGTCTCAAATGAAATTGTGGAAAATTTAGCTGAAAATATTATAGATATTAATATTCCTAATATACAAAATATATTTTAATAAAAAAATGGGATGGATATTTATTTTGCTTGTTCCGTCGCAAGCTCCAAAATATCTATCCCCTTCTTACTTAAGGTTATGAAATCGTAATAACTCCTTTTATTTACAGACAATTAAATTTCTATGCTTTCTTAAATAATAAAAAGAAGCTATCTAATTTTGTAAGATAGCTTCTTTTTATTATTCACAATGAAATGTTGCACAAAGTGTTTCTCCAATAGCACTTGCAGAAATTCCTGCTATATCTATATGTTCAGCATCACACATTCCTTGACTATTATATACGCAATTCTTAGCTTCACATGCAACTTCTAAATGCATTTCAGGTTCCATTGCATCATTTGTAAAAGCTTCTGATTTTTCTTCAAAGCTTTGGCAACATGTATTAGTAGGTGCTTCAGCTTTATGCCCCCCTACTTCTATGTTATTAAGACAACAACATTCACTTTTGTTAAAAGCACATGATTCAACACAACAATTTAATTTTGTCATACTATCCCTCCTAATTTTTATTAACAGAAATAGTATTTGTTTACTTAAGCTTTATTATTCTTTTTACTACTTATTTAACACTTCCAAAATCTTTAAATGGATATAGCTTTATTTGCATTTTTCCTATAATATCATCCTTATCTATATACGGATAATCCCAAACAGTTGAATCTTTTGAATTGTTTCTATTATCTCCAAGAAAGAAAAATTTATCTTTAGGAACTTCAAAATCTCCTGTATAATCATCTTTATATTCCACATAAGGTTCATCAATTAACTCTCCATTCCTATAAACATCACCATTCTTTATAGAAATTTTATCTCCGCCAACACCAATTACTCTTTTAACCACTGGATCTTCCTCATCTTCTCTTGAGAAAACAATTATATCTCCATCTCTTATCTTATCAGTATTGTATACTCTAGTAACTAAGACTCTATCATTCTTATTTAGTGTAGGCATCATAGAGCCAGAACTTATTACTGAACAAAATAATAGATATTTAGTTATAAAAAAACATATTATAATAGCTACAATAATTGGCATAATCCAATCTTTAAAAAAATTACTTTTCTCTTTTACCTTATCGCTCATAATCACTAATCTCCTTTTCAATATTTTACCACTTACTAAATAAAATAAAAAGGTATGATGTGATTTTTACCATCATACCTTTTTTCCTATAAAGCAGATTTAATTATTTTATCAATATTTTCTGCTCTACACTTAATTGTAAATATAATATCTTCATCAACTCTAAGTTTAGTTTCATTCTCATTAACTTTAATTTGATCTAATGTTAAAGAATTTGTAGATATCTCTTTATATCTAGCTGAAGCTACATCTACATTAAACTTTTTATTCTTAGCACCTGTCAATTTAACTAGGCTTCCAGAATTCTCGTCAGAACTTACTCTTATCTCTAAAATATTTATGTTCTTTCCATGGCATCCTCCACCTATGCAAGGTAACACTTCCATCTTAGCTGATCCCATTATAGTCATCCATCCGCCACTTAGCTCTTTTTTTATCATAACTGATAAATTATATTTATCTTCTATCTTTTTTAATGCTTTACCTAATTCATATATTGTTAATTCATATTTCATTATTAACACCTTCCTTGTAGTAACTTTTATTTAATTATATTATACATTCCTATTTTATATTTTAAAGGTTTATTTAAACACTATTTTTGTAAACATTTACTTTAGCTTTATGCATTGTTTTTTATTATTTATGCACTTAAAATGAATATTTTTAATATCTTCTTGAATAAATATTGCATAATAGTATATATAAGTGTATAATTATAAACACTTAGTAAAATATAGAAATTATTATAAATTAAGGGGGCTATTATTTATGAAAAAAACATTTAACAAGGTTGTACTAGCTTATTCAGGAGGACTAGACACTTCAATAATTATTCCATGGTTGAAAGAAACATATGGATGTGAAGTTATAGCAGTTGTAGGAAATGTGGGGCAAAAATCAGAATTGGAAGGTTTAGAAGAAAAAGCACTTAAAACAGGTGCTTCAAAAATATATATAGAAGACTTAACAGAGGAATTCGTAAATGATTATATATTTCCAACAATAAAGGCTGGGGCAGTTTATGAAGGAAAATATCTACTTGGTACTTCTTTTGCAAGACCTCTAATAGGTAAAAGACTAGTTGAAATAGCAAAAGCTGAGGGGGCAGATGCTATATGTCATGGTTGTACTGGAAAGGGTAATGACCAAGTTAGATTCGAACTTGCTGTTAAAGCCTTTGCACCAGAAATGCCAATAATAGCTCCTTGGAGAATATGGAATATAAAATCTAGAGAAGAAGAAATTGAATATGCTCTAAAAAGAGAAATTCCTATAAAAATCACTTATGAAACTAACTATAGTAAAGATATGAACTTATGGCATTTAAGCCATGAGGGGCTTGATCTTGAAGATCCAGCTAATGAACCTAATTATGAAAAAATTCTTGAATTATCTAAAACACTTGAACAAGCGCCTGATGTTCCAACTTATATAACTCTTACATTTGAAAAAGGCGTTGCAGTTGCATTAAATGGGAAAAAAGTTAGTGGTGTTAAATTAATTGAAGAATTAAATAAAATTGGTGGAGAAAATGCTATTGGTATCACTGATATGGTAGAAAACAGACTTGTTGGTATGAAATCAAGAGGTGTTTATGAAACTCCTGGTGGATCTATTTTATATAAAGCCCATAAGGATTTAGAAGAATTATGTTTAGATAAAGAAACTTCTCATTATAAAGAACAAATTGCTTTAAAGTTTGCAGATATAGTATATAACGGACAATGGTTTACTCCACTAAGAGAAGCACTTTCTGCTTTTGTAGATAAAACTCAAGAAACAGTAACTGGTGAAGTAAAACTTAAACTATATAAAGGTAATATTGTTAATGCAGGTATGACATCTCCTTATTCATTATATAGCGAAGAATATGCAACATTTGGTGAAGATGCAGTTTATAATCAAAAAGATTCTGCTGGATTTATTAATTTATTTGGTCTTCCAATTACAGTACAAGCTAAAATGGCTGCAAAAATTAAAAGTGAGGAAAAATAAATGAAACTTTGGGGTGGAAGGTTCAAAAAAGGAACTGATACTTTAGTAAATGATTTTAATTCTTCAATAAATGTTGACTCTAGATTGTACAAAGAAGATATAGAAGGAAGCCTTGCTCACGTAAAAATGCTAGGAAAACAAGGAATCATACCAAATAAATCAAGTAAAAAAATTGAAGATGGATTAAATGAAATATTAAAAAGACTAGATAACGGAGTTATTGAAGTTGATCCTACTTCTGAAGATATCCACAGTTTTGTTGAAGGAACTCTCACCTATTATATAGGGGCTTGTGGAAAAATGCTTCACACTGGCAGAAGTAGAAATGATCAAGTAACCCTAGATTTAAGATTATATTTAAAGAAAGCTTTAGATAATATAGTATCTTGTATTATTGAACTTGAAGAAGTTATTCATAAAAAAGCTTCAGAAAATATAGAAACCATAATGCCAGGATATACTCATATGCAAAAAGCTCAGCCAATAACTCTTGCTCATCACCTACTAGCTTATGGCGAAATGTTAAGGCGTGATATTGGTAGGCTTCAAGATACTTATAAAAGAACTGATCAAATGCCATTAGGTTCCGGTGCATTAGCTACATCTACCTATCCAATAGATAGAGAATTTGTAGCTAAGGAACTTGAATTTTCAGATGTAACATGGAACAGCTTAGATTCTGTGTCAGACAGAGATTATGTAATAGAAACTTTATCTGCTCTTTCAATTATAATGATGCACCTTTCAAGATTTTCTGAAGAAATAATTCTTTGGTGCACAAATGAGTTTAATTTTATAGAGCTTGATGATGGCTACTCTACTGGTAGTTCAATTATGCCACAAAAGAAAAATCCAGATGTTGCCGAATTAGTTCGTGGTAAGACTGGAAGAGTTTATGGGGACTTAATTACATTATTAACAGTAATGAAAGGTATTCCTCTTGCATACAACAAAGATATGCAGGAGGATAAAGAAGCCTTATTTGATGCTTTAGATACAGTTACTCTTTCTCTTAAAACTTTTACTGGAATGTTAGATACTATGAAGATTAAAAAGGAAGTAATGAGAAAAGGTGCTGCAGGCGGATTCACAAATGCAACAGATGTTGCTGATTACCTTGTAAAGCATGGAATAGCTTTTAGAAATGCTCATGAAATAGTGGGTGAAATAGTAATTTACTGTATAAATAAAAACAAAGCAATTGATGAACTATCATTAAATGAACTAAAAAGCTTCTCTCCTATCTTTGAAGAGGACATATATAATTCCATTGATTTGCTAACTTGTGTGGAAGAAAGACAAGTGATTGGGGGACCTTCTACTAAGTCAGTAAAAATTCAATTAGACAGACTAGCTAAGTTCATCAAAGAAATAAAAGGGGGACTTTAAAATGATAAAGGTAGGAATAATAGGTGCTACAGGGTATGTAGGTGCAGAACTTATGAGGATTTTGTTAAATCATAAGAAAATTGAAATTTCAGCTATTAGCTCAGTTTCTTTTGAAGGACAAGAATTTGAGTCCATATACAAAAACTTTTTCAATCACACTTCATTAGTATGTAGTTCAATGGATGAAGTTATAGCTAAAGCTGATGTGATTTTCACTGCTTTACCTCATGGTCTTAGTGAGGATATTGCAGCTAACTGTATCGACAGTAATAAAATTTGTATAGATCTTGGGGCAGATTTTAGACTTTCTAATGAAGAAGATTACAAGTTCTGGTATGAAAGAAGTTTTTCACATCCAGAATTACATAAAAAAAGTGTATATGGATTACCTGAATTAAATAAGGAAAAAATTAAAGACTCAAAGCTTATAGCTAATCCTGGCTGCTATCCTACTTCAATAGAATTAGGACTTATGCCTCTCCTATTGAATTCACTTATTGAAACCAAAGGAATAATATGTGATTCTAAATCAGGAGCTACAGGGGCTGGCCGTGGATTAACAATATCTAGCCACTTCCCAGAATTAAATGAGAACTTTGCTCCATACAAAGTTGGTGCACATAGGCATACCCCTGAAATAGAAGAAACCCTAGGGGTTATGGCTAAGGAAAAGGTTTCTGTAACCTTTACTCCTCACCTACTTCCTATTAATAGGGGCATAATATCAACAATTTATTGCACTCCAAAAGGAAATGTTAATCTAGAAGAAATTCATAAACTATATGAAAGTTTCTTCTTAGATAAACCTTTTGTAAATATACTTCCTCTTGGAGAAATAGCTTGTACTAAAAATGTACGTTTCTCTAATTACTGTAATATATCACTTCATTTAAATCATCGTAAAGATCAACTAATTGTGGTAAGTGCTATTGATAATATGGTTAAAGGTGCTGCAGGACAAGCTATACAAAATATGAATATAATTTTAGGCTTTGATGAAACAGAAGGCTTAAACTTCATTTCACCAGCCTTTTAAAAATTTATGATTGGGGGCTATTATAATGAATTTTAAAATAATAAATGGCAGTGTTACCGCTCCAAAAGGTTTTTTAGCTGCTGGTATACATTGTGGAATAAAGAAAAATTCTTTAAAAAAAGATTTAGCATTAATCTACTCAGAAGTTCCTAGTATCGGTGCTGGTGTATATACTAAAAACAAGGTAAAAGGAGCGCCAATATATATCACAAAGGAGCATCTTTCTAACAAAAAAGCTAGAGCTATAATTTGCAATAGTGGTAATGCCAACACCTGCAATGGACAAGATGGTTTATTAAAAGCTAAAAAGATGGCTCAACTGCAAGCAAAAGCATTAAATATTAAAACTGATGAAGTATTAGTAGCTTCTACTGGAGTTATTGGTGTTCCATTAAATATTGATGCAATAAAGGGTGGAATTCCACTAATTACAAAAAAATTATCTATAGAAGGATATGAAGATGCAACTGAAGCAATAATGACAACAGACACTTCTCAAAAACAAATTGCATTAGAGCTTGAAATAGGCTCTAAAACTGTAAGAATTGGAGCTACTTGTAAAGGTTCTGGAATGATTGAACCAAATATGGGCACTATGCTTTCATTTATTACAACTGATGTTTCAATATCACCAGAATTATTAGATGAAGCCTTAAAGTCTAGTGTAAATATAAGTTATAACAGAGTAAGTGTTGATGGAGATACAAGCACTAATGACATGGTATTAATACTAGCAAATGGATTAGCTGAAAATCCAACAATCTCTGAAAAGGGTGAGGATTATTATAAATTTATTGAAGCACTTAACTACTTAAATGTAGTATTAGCAAAAAAAATTGCAAAGGATGGCGAGGGTGCCACGAAACTTATAGAATGTAAAGTAACTGGTGCTACCTCTGAATCTAATGCTGTAAAGTTAGCTAAAAGTGTTATTAAATCAAGTCTTGTAAAAACTGCTTTATTTGGATCAGATGCCAACTGGGGTAGAATTTTATGTGCCCTAGGATATTCTGATGTTGATTTTGATCCATATAAGGTAGATGTTTATTTTACAAGTTCATCTGACTCAATTAAGGTATGTGGACAGGGATCCTCCATTGAGTTTGATGAAAATAAAGCCAAAGACATCTTATTACAAGATGAAATACTGATTGAAGTAAATCTTAATATAGGAGATATAGCTGCTTCTGCTTATGGATGTGATTTAACTTATGACTATGTAAAAATAAATGGAGATTACAGAAGCTAATTATTAGGAGGAATAAAAAATGGATCTTAATGAACGTGCTGAAATATTGGTTCAATCACTACCTTACATCCAACACTATAATGGAAAAATAATTGTAGTTAAATATGGTGGCAATGCAATGATTAGCGACGAACTAAGAGAAACAGTAATTAATGATATTGTTCTAATGAAATGTATAGGCTTTAAGCCTATAGTTGTACATGGTGGTGGTCCTTATATTTCATCATTTCTAGATAAACTAGGAGAAAAAAGCGAATTCATTAATGGATTACGTTATACAGATAAAAAAACTATGGAAGTAGTTCAAATGGTATTAGGTGGTAAGGTAAATAAAGACCTTGTTACTCTTATTGAAAAAGCTGGTGGAAAATCAATAGGGCTATGTGGTCTTGATGGTTCTCTACTAAAGGCTAAAAAACTAGAAAGTGAAGTTGATTTAGGTTATGTAGGAGAAGTAACTTCAGTAAATACAGAAGCTATTACGATGGCTCTTGATGCTGGTTACATTCCAGTTATAGGCAGCATGGCTATTGGTGAAGATGGTAATGACTTATATAACATTAACGCTGATACATGTGCTGCAAAAATTGCATCAGCCTTAAAGGCAGAAAAACTAATCTTATTAACTGATGTTGCTGGAGTTCTTAAGGATCCTAAAGACCCAACTTCCCTACTTTCCGTTTTAAGATTACACGAAATACCAAAACTTACTCTTCAAGGAGTTATAAAGGGAGGTATGATACCAAAAATTCAATGTTGTGTTGAATCTGTTCGTATGGGTGTAGAAAGAGCACATATAATTGATGGCAGAGTCCCTCATTCATTACTCCTTGAACTTTTCTCTAACGATGGTATAGGAACTATGATTTATTAGGAGGTATAAATATGGAACATTCTCTTATGAATACCTACTCTCCCCTATCTCCAGTTTTGGAAAAAGGAGAAGGTGTTTATCTTTACGATACAAATGGAAAAAAGTATTTAGATTTAACTAGTGGAATTGGTGTAAATTCTCTAGGCTATAATAACTCTAAATGGACAAGTGCTATAGAAAAACAAATTCATAATTTACAACACTGTTCAAATATTTTCTTAAATCCTACTACTATAGAACTTAGTAATAAGCTTACAAAACTTGCTTCTATGTCAAAAGTATTCTTTGCTAATTCAGGAGCAGAAGCTAATGAGGGAGCTATAAAACTTGCAAGAAAATATAGTTTTGACAAATATGGCGAGGGAAGAAATAAAATATTAACCTTAAAGCAATCTTTTCATGGAAGGACTATAACTACATTAAAAGCAACTGGTCAAGAAAAATTTCATAAGTACTTCTTCCCTTTCCCAGAAGGCTTTGATTATGTAGAAGCTAATAATATAGAAGATTTCAAATCAAAATTATCTAATGATGTATGTGCAATTATTATGGAATCAATTCAAGGTGAAGGTGGAGTTCACCCTCTTACTAAAGAATTTGTTCAAACTGTAACATCATTATGTGAGGAAAAAGATGTATTAGTAATATTTGATGAAGTACAATGTGGCATTGCTAGAACTGGAAAGTTATTTGGATATAATCATTTTGATGTTAATCCAGATATAGTAACCCTTGCTAAAGGGCTTGGTGCTGGGCTACCTATAGGTGCAATATTGTGTAACAAAAAAACTTCATCAGTATTTAATCCTGGAGACCATGGTTCAACCTTTGGAGGAAATCCAGTTTCTTGTGCTGGTGCAATTGTTGTTCTTGATGAAATATGTAATAGCAAGACATATGCATCTGTTGAAAAAAAAGGAGAATTAGTTAAAACACTATTAAATAATTCTTCATCATCTAAGATTAAAGAAATAAGGGGCAAAGGTTTAATCTTAGGAATAGAAATTGAAGGAAGTTCTTCTGAGGTTCAAAAGAAAGCTGTTGAAAAAGGATTGCTAGTTCTTACAGCTGGACCTAATGTTATCAGATTACTTCCTCCACTTATAATTAGTGAAGATGAACTAAGTGATGGAATTAATACTTTAATTAGCTGCCTATAAATTTATTCAACGGGGATTTAGTCCCCGTTATTTATTAAAAAGGGGGATTTCTATGAAAAAGCATCTATTAAAAATGGACGATCTATCAAAAGAAGAGATTTTGGATATATTAAACCTTGCAGATCAATTAAAATATGAATTTAAACATGCCATTCCACATGAACACTTAAAAGGAAAAAGCTTAGGTATGATTTTTGAAAAAAGTTCAACAAGAACAAGAGTATCCTTTGAAGCCGGTATGTATCAGCTTGGAGGTAATGCTTTGTTTTTAAGCAGCAGAGATTTACAAATTGGCCGTGGAGAACCAATTAAAGATACTGCTAGAGTTATATCCAGGTTTCTTCAAGGAATCATGATTAGGACTTTCTCTCAGGAAGAAGTAGAAACTTTAGCAAAGTATTCTTCTATTCCTATAATAAATGGTTTAACGGACTCTGAACATCCTTGTCAAGTGCTTGCTGACTTAATGACAATCAGAGAATATAAAAATACTCTTGAAGGATTAAATGTAGCTTATATAGGTGATGGAAATAACATGGCAAATTCTTTAATAGTAGGATGCCTAAAAACTGGTATGAATTTTTCTTTAGCTTCCCCTAAAGAATACATGCCTGATGAAAATTATCTACTTAGAGGAAAAGAGTTATCTAAACTAGAATGTACAAAGTTTACTATAACTCACTCTCCTTCTGAAGCTATAAAAAATGCTGATGTTGTAATTACTGATGTTTGGGCAAGTATGGGACATGAAACTGAAGCTAAAAATAGAATTAAAGCATTTAAAGATTACCAAGTTAATAGCGAACTTATGGATTTAGCAAAACCTAATGCTATTGTTTTACACTGCTTACCAGCTCATAGAGAAGAAGAAATTACTGAGGAGGTATTAGAAGCTCATGCTTCAGAAATATTTGATGAATCTGAAAATAGAATGCATGCACAAAAAGCAGTGCTTGTTAAATTAATGAAAAATTAATACTATACCTTCTAAATTTACACTTATAACATAAATTTTTAAGATAAATTGTTTCCTTTTTGACAAATAAAAGTTATAATAACCCTTAGTAGGGTAAAATATATTTGTATATTTATTACTCAAAATTCAAAAAAATTTACAAAATATTTGGAGGTCACATTATGTTAGTTTCAGCTAAAGAAATGTTAAATAAGGCTAGAGACGGTAAATATGCTGTTGGTCAATTTAACATCAATAACTTAGAATGGACAAAAGCTATTCTATTAACTGCACAAGAAAACAACTCACCTGTAATCTTAGGTGTTTCTGAAGGTGCTGGTAAATATATGGGTGGATACGATGCAATCGTTGGTATGGTTAACGGTTTAATCAAAGGTTTAAACATAACTGTTCCTGTTGCATTACACTTAGACCACGGTAGCTTTGAAGGTGCTTATAAGTGCATCGAAGCTGGATTCTCTTCAGTAATGTTCGATGGTTCTCACTATGCAATTGAAGAAAACATAGAAAAGTCTACTAAATTAATAGCAGACGCTAATGCTAAGGGAATTTCTGTAGAATGTGAAGTTGGATCAATTGGTGGAGAAGAAGACGGTGTTGTAGGTGCTGGTGAAATCGCTGACCCTGCAGAATGTAAGCAAATAGCTGATTTAGGAACTACTATGTTAGCTGCTGGTATTGGTAACATCCACGGAAAGTATCCTGCAAACTGGGCTGGGTTAGATTTTAATGCTCTAGCTAAAATTAAGGAAGCTGTTGGAGATATGCCATTAGTTCTTCACGGTGGTACTGGTATCCCTGAAGATATGATAAAGAAAGCTATATCATTAGGAGTTGCTAAGATCAACGTTAACACTGAATGTCAATTAGCTTTCGCAGAAGCTACAAGAAAATATATCGAAGCTGGTAAGGACTTAGAAGGTAAGGGATTTGACCCAAGAAAACTTCTTGCACCAGGATTCGAAGCTATAAAGGCTACTGTTAAAGAAAAGATGGAACTTTTCGGTTCAGTAAACCAAGCTTAATATTTCAAGAAACTCAAAGTATTCCTTTGAGTTTCTTTTTATTTCCATATGAATAATAATTCACAAACGTTGACCTATGAATATTCATTTCGTATAATCATAATTATAATGAAGATTAGGAGGAATACTTATGAAAATATTTAAACGAAACGATTCTATAACTAGAAACCAATTAGAAGCATATATAGGTAGTAATGCTTACTCACCTTTTTATAGCAAAACACTAGACAGGTTTATAGATAATCCTTCATCATTAAATTGGAATTGGCCATGCTTTTTCCTTAACATGTATTGGCTAATGTTTAGAAAATCTATCATTCCTGCCCTAGCTATTTTTATTGCCAACTTAGCATTGATTTTAATTATTCCTATTCCATTCAGTGGTATATTATCAACTGCTCTATTGCTTTTCTTAGGCTTTTTTGGCACGAATATATATTTACTTAATGCAGAAAGAGAAATCTCTAAAATTAAGGCTAATAATCCATCAAAATCAGAGCATGAAATATTAGACCTAATTTCAAAAGCTGGGGGAAGCGATATAAAATATGCTATCATATTCTACCTATTACAATTCTGCTTATATGAATTTATGCTTAAATAAAAAATTAAAGGGAAAGTATCATTAATTTTGATACTTTCCCTTATTATTATTCTGGTAATACCTTTGCTTCAAGCTTATTTTGTCTTCCAAACTTATAATAGTATGATGATATCATTAATATTCCTTTTATTATAGAGGATATTGTTATACTCCACCAAACTCCATTAACTCCTAGTCCCAAAGTAGATGCTAAAAATATAGCCATAGGTATTCTAATGCCAGAAAATACTATACTAACAAATGATGGCAAAATAGTTTCGCCTAATCCTCTAAATGCACCTGCAGTAGTTATTTCTATACACATAAATATTTGAGAATAACCAAGTATTCTTAAATATTCTATCCCACCTACAATTGCCTCTTCTTCTGGTATAAATAAACTAAATACAGCTCTACAAAAGCCTATTAATATTATAGATGCTATAAGTCCAACAAATACAGAAACTCCTAATGTTGATTTAAATCCCTTTTTTATTCTTTCAGGCTTTTTTGCGCCATAATTTTGTCCAATAAATGTTGTAAGAGCAGTTGCAAATCCACCAGCAGTCATCCAAGATATAGCTTCTATCTGAGAACCGACTTTTTGAACTGCTATAGCTGTTGCTCCCCACTGTGCAATTATTCTACCAATAATCATAGAAAAAATTGTGAATAATCCATTTTCTAAGCAAGCTGGCATCCCAAGTTTAGTTATATTTAACATTACCTTTTTATCTAAATACTTAATTGCTTTTCTTCCTGTTACATAATGATTTTTTATATAAGCTAGTATAAATATTAATGTTACTACAACTTGTGCACACACTGTTGCTAATGCCGCCCCTACAACTCCTAATGGAGGAATAAATCCTACACCAAATATTAATACTGGATCAAATACCATGTTAAATATTAATCCTATAGTATTGATAATAAATGGTGTTTTACTATTACCTGATGCAGTAAATATACTTGTGAAAATAGGATTAATAAAAGTAAATACAGTACCTAGAATAACTATTATTAAATACTCATGAGCCATTCTAATTACTTCACTATCCCCTAAATTAAAGAAGTTAACAAGGGATGTTCTAAACATTAAAATTATTAATGTATATATAATTGCAAGAGCTATATTAATAAATATACTATTTGCTATGTATTTGTCTCTTTCTACGTTATCCCTCTTACCTATGGCCTGAGATACTCCAACTTCGACACCTACTTTTGATATGTAAACTAGTGCCATACCAAGCCATGGAAAAAATCCTGCTGTACCTACTGCTGCAACTGCCGAACTTCCTACTCTACCTATCCAAATCATATCTGTCATGTTATATGCCATTTGAATAAATGACGTTCCCAAAATAGGTAAAGATAACTTAATTAATGGTTCTAATATTTTTCCTGATACTAAATCAACTTGTTTCTTCATGATGCCTCCTCAGTATTTATAACTTTTCTATTTTTATCTTCTCTTCTCAAAATAAACAATGCAAATATAATTGCTAATATTCCTGATAATATCTTTACAAAATATATAGTATCATATATTCCTTTTCTACACTTGCTACATAACCTAACTGTCCACCAAGAACATAAGCCCCTGACACTGAAAATGCAGAACATATAACTCTTCCCTTTTCATCTAACTTATGAAAATTATCAAAAACAATTATTGCAGATGCAAATGAACCAATAAAAGCAGAAAGTGTATTACTATTTACACCAAATATTCTCTCCAGCTTATTAAATTGCTTACCAAATATTTTTTAATAAATTTAAGCATTACATATGCTCCACCAAGAAAAATAGATATTTTTCCTACTATGCAAAGAGTATCTTGTAATGGCATTATATTTTCTACTATTTTTATTCCTATTATTGAATATATTCCTTGTATTACTAATCCTAATACGCTTATACATACTATAACTTTGCCAATAAAATTAAATATAAATATACATAACTTTGGCTTAAAAATAATTCCTATAGAAAGAATTACGGATAAAAGTATTATAGGAAAAAGATTTATAAATAAGCTTCTTAAATCTATTTTCAATGCTAGTCCACCTATAAACAATCCAATAGGTACTGTTATTATTCCACATAAAAATCCTTTTGTAAGAGAATCCATATACTTTTCTTTCACTAGCCCTAATGCTAAAGGTAATGTAAAACTTAAAGTGCACCCTAAAATTGATGCCATTAATATACCTGAAAAAATAACAAATTCACTTGAATTTGCAATATTAGAAGCAATATTATACCCTCCCATATCAATAGCAATAAAGCTTGAAGAAAATATAGATGGGTCTATATTAAAGTTCTTTGCAATTGGACCTACAACTATTTCTATTATAGATGATAGTAATGGTGTTATTGATAGTATTCCAACCATAGATATAGCTAGAGGTCCCATAGTTTTTATACCACTCTCAAATTCTTCTCCAATAGAAAACTTATTTCCTAGCACATAATCTATAGCTCCCAATATAAAAAATAAAGTTATAATATAAAGCACTATACTTTCCATCCTTTTCTCCCACTATACAAAATCTTAAATATTTTAACCTTATTAGTATATAATATCTATAAAAGAATAAAAAGCCCTTAAAAAGGGCTTTTTGTAAATTACTTTAGTTATTTCTAGCAACCGCAGCTATTATTGTCTGAATTACCTTTGCATCCACAACCACTTGCTGGATTAACACCAATGCATTTACCATCGTAGCAAGAAACATCTAATGGCATATACTTAACTTGGATATTATCTTTATAAACCTTTAACATATATTTTCTATTTGGGCATAAAGGTCCTAGTAAGAATTGTCCATATTGATCTGTAAATGTGTGAGTCAATGGACATGGTAATTTGCAACCATCTACTACTTGAAGTAGTTTAACAACAGCATCTGCTACTGGGCATCCATTAGCATCTAAAACTGTACCATGAATAACTGATCTCTTCTCAACTGGTAATTTAATAACAGCCTCTATTTGTTGATTTTCTCTTGGACATACTGAACATACAGCACATTTCCCGCTCATAACTTTTACCTCCGTAGTTGTTCTTTATACTTATAAAATATGTTTGAGAAAAAGAAATGTGCTATTATTCTGTTAAAATTTATCATTATTGCTCTACTAAGTTATTAATCCACTTTTTAGATTTAAATCTTCTTAAGCAAAATACCCCTTTTACAATCTCTTCTAAAGTACATAAAGCATAAACTTGATATACAGGTAGCTTAAGTATAAAAGCACCTATAAAGGCTACAGGAACTCCTATAAGCCACATTGTTGATGCTTCAATAGCTAATGATACCTTTGCATCTCCTCCACCTCTTAAAACACCCACAATTATTATAATGTTATAAACTCTAATTACCATTATAAATGCTATTACATATAAAATATTTCTTGCCCATATCCTCACTTGCTCAGATACATCATATAAAGTTACTATTTGATTAGATAATAATATTAGCCCTAAAGATAAAATTATTCCTACTATACACCCTAACATCACACACTTCTTGCCATATTTATATCCCTTGTCCTTATCTCCCCTACCAATTTCATTTCCAACTATAACAAGAGATGCTGATCCTATTCCAAAAATGACTACCATAAACAGGTTATATACTGTAGTTGCAATCTGAACTGAGGCTATAGCTTGGGTACCTATTCTTCCATAAATAACATTATACATTACTGATCCTAGCCCCCAGCATCCTTCATTTAATAAAACAGGAATCATAGTTATAAATATCATCTTTACAAAATCTCTAGAAAATGAAAATAATTCTTTCATATTACCAGCCAATACACTCTTAGAAATATAAATATATGCTATCAATATAGTCGTTTCTAATACCCTTGCTATTAATGTTGCTATAGCAGCTCCTTTTACTCCCATAGCAGGAGCCCCTAAATTTCCAAATATAAATACCCAGTTTAAAAATGTATTAGTTAATAATGCTACTGCACTTACTAACATTGGAATAGATGTTTTTTCAATACACCTTAATGCAGTTGCAAAATTAAATGTTAATGCAGTAAATACATAGCTTAAACATACAACTCCTAGATATTCTGAGCCTAATCGTATAACATCTGTACTTTTATTAAATATAGAAACAATAAAACTAGGAGATATTAGTGCAACCACTGTAAATATTAATCCTATAATTACTGCTAATAAACTTCCTAAACCTACTACTTTTTTTATACTTGCTATATCTTTTCTTCCCCAATACTGCGAAGTATATACGGCCATCCCACTAAACATTCCCATAATTAAAATATTAAATAAGAAAAAATACTGATTTCCTATTCCTACTGAGGCTATTTCTACTTCACCTAATTTTCCAATCATAATTGTATCCACTATATTTAATGATGAGGTAATAAAGTTTTGAATTATAATTGGTAATGCTATTACAAATATTTTTTTATAAAATGTTTTGTCTCTTTCTAAAATTGCTTTCATATGTCCCCCTTAATAATAAAAATGAAGCAAGCACTTTAGAAGAGTTAAAGTGGTTGCTTCTCACTATTTGTTGGTTAATTATCTTTAGATATTCTATCAAGGAAAATTTACAATGTCAATTATTAACATAAAAAAAGTAGCATGGATATTTATTTTGATTGTTCCGCGGCTAAGCTCCAAGTCAAATGGAAACAAATATCTCACCCACGCCTACTAAATATAAAGAAAAAAGCCGTAGATAAATATCTACGGCGTAACTAACTATTTCTTTAATTTGAATGAGAACTTAGTCCATGGCTCAATGTAATCTAATAAGAATAATTCTTCTTCTACTATTCTAGCAACTACATTACTCTTTCCACTGTTCTTCATATCCTTAAGTGCTACTTGTAGCTCTCCAGCATATCTAGTATATAAATCAGATTCTACAATTATATCTCCTCTTTTTATATCTGGAGTGTTAAATGGTGGGAACTTCTCACCTTTATACTTAACTCTAGATTGAGTTGATCTAGCCATGTATTCTGAATTATCTCCTCTGTTGAAGTGGAATTCTTCAAGAACGATTTTTCTTTCTATTTCAGGAATTCCATCAACTAATTCAACTGTGAACTCAAGCATTTCTTTATTAATTTCACTTAAAGCCTTTAATTCTTCTTCAGATGCATAACAGTTAGCTATTATAACATCATCAATACCTGTTGCAAATAAATGTTTCGCTTGAACATCTATTGGCATATCTCTATGCATTTCTAAAGTACATAACCCTTCTGATACAGGCCATGGTCCAAACTTAGCTGTTGGAGAATTTACAAAGGCAGCTGTATTAATTCCTAATTCCTTAAATTGTTCTGTACATTTCATATAATGTTCTAATGAAAGTCCAGTATAAACATGTGGATAGAAGTTATGGCATCCATATATGTTGTTTACATTTGGTCTAAATGATAATATGTTGTCTACATACTTTGTACCATTACTCATATTTAATTCAACTTTTAAATCATATGGATTAAATGACATTATAGATTCTTCATTTCCAGCAAAACCTTCATCAAATCTAATTCCGCTTAATCCCATTTCTTTAAATACAGATAAATCTGTTATAGATGCTCCTAAGTTCTTAAATACTGTTGGATCTAAATCTGCTATTACTTCCATTCCATGCTTGTTTGCTACATCTAACATTCTTTTGAATTCTGCAACTACTTCTTCAGTAGTTTTTCCTTCTACAGAAAGTAGACAAGTAAAAATTCTCTTAAAGCCATATTTTGCAGCTAACTCTACATACTCAATTATTTCATCCATAGAACTATGACTTGGATAAACTGAAATCCCTAATCTTTTCATTATGTGCCCTCCAATAAAATCAGTTGTTTGTTTTTTGGTAAATATAGTATGCTCCTTTTGCAGCTGAAACATCGTTATCAACATAAGCAACTACATTAATATTTTCTTTCAGATAATTTTCGAAGGCTTTTCTTAAATCTTTAGATTTTCTAATAACGCCCCCTACTAATCCTATTCTACATTTATCAAAGTTTAATTTCTTAAATACCCTCTCTGCTGACTTTGCAATTTCTATACCTTCATTTATTAATATATTTTTAGCATAGTCATCACCTTTTTCAGCATAAATAGATACTAAGCTGGCCATCGCAGCAATCTCATCTTTTGTTGCAGAATAGATAAACCCAACAATTTCATCTACAGTAGTCATGTTCAATTTATCTAAAATAGCCTGTGAAAGTTCACTTCTATCAATTCCATAATCCTCTTCATGAATCATTCTTTTGAAAGCTTCTATAGAAATATTATAGGCACTTCCTTCGTCTCCAAGTAGGTGGCCCCATCCACCACAACGTGCCTGTTTATCTTCTTTAACACCAAATGCTGTTGACCCCGTTCCTGCTATTACTAGAATTCCATCTTCACCTTCTAATAATGCCTTTAAAGCCAAGTCACCATCATTCATAACCACTGGTTCTAAAGAAAACTTATTCTTTACTTCATTATAAATTAATTTAGCGTTTTCCCCAACTTCACTTCCTGCAATCCCCAAGTATATTCCCTTTAACCCATCTTGTCCAAGCTTTATAATTAACTCTTCTATTGAAGTAGTTATGTTATTTAAAGCTTCTTCTTTTCCATTAACAAGGTTACCAAAACCAGTTAGCGCTCTTGCTAAAACTTCCCCACTTAAGTCATAAGCAACAGCTTCAGTTTTAGTGCCTCCTCCATCTACTCCAATTATATAATCCATAACTATTCCCCTTTATTAATTATTTCTCATCTAATTCTGTATTAAAATAATCCGTTCATCAGCGTTGAAACAATAGAATTATAGTTAATGAACTCTAATGTAAAACATTAGAGTTCATATTAAATTGATACTATAATCTTGTGTATATATCAATTATTTCTATAGCTACATCTTTTAATGTCATTGTAGTCATGAAGTGGTCTTGTGCGTGACAAAGTAATAATGAAAACTCTGCCTTATCTCCACCTGCTTCTGCTTGAATTAAGCTTGTTTGTGCATTATGTGCATGTCCTAATTCTTCATCAGCTTTTTCTATTAAACTTTTAGCTTCTTCTATGTTATTTTCTTTTGCTGCTTGAATAGCCTCCATAGAGTAGCTTCTAGCTTCTCCACTGTGCATAATTAAATTCATTATGATTTCTTCCATTACTTATACATCCTTTCATTTGACTTTAGCTTATATGCCGATATAAATACCCCCCAGTATTCTCCCCTTTTTATAAGCTAAATTACTTTCCAGCCATCTTTAATGCTAAAGCTAAAACTTTTGCACCATTCATTGTTCCATAATCAACTGTTGGGATTATGTCTACTGGAATTCCCTTTGGTTCATATTTTTCCTTCATCTTCTTTAATAAGAATCTAACTTGTGGTCCTAATAATAATACGTCCATTTCGTCTTCGTGATTCTTAACTTCACCTTCTGCCATAGCTTGGATTGAACATTCAATTCCTTGCTCTTTAGCAGCAGCTTGCATCTTAGTTACTAATAAGCTAGTTGACATACCAGCTGAACAACATAATAAAATTTTTAACATGGTTGATTCCCCCTCAAATTATATTTATAATTTTTTAATTTTAAATTATTTACTTTTGCACTATATATTATAAGCAATTTGTATGCCAACTATTTATCTTTTTTTACTTTTTTTCAAATGACTCTATACCTAAGTTTTCTAAAGGTAAAACAAAAGATAACTATGTATTTTAAATACACAGTTATCTTACACACAATTTTACACACTACTTTTTTTACACACTCTCTTTAACTATTACACAGATATATCATTTTCTGTTACCATTCTAACTATAAATGCAAGTTCATTATCAGATATATTAATATTATAAGTCAACTCAATTCTTCTTAAGCTTTGCTTAACTAAAATAAACTCCTTACTGTGCTTATCTCTATATTCATTAAGTTTATCAAAACTCTTTCCTTTACCACCACTAATAGTCTTCTCAATTAGAAAACATAGATGTATTATTATTCCAACTTTAACTTCATGAGATATCATTATACCCAAGTTTTCTTCTGTTCGTTCCATAGCTTCTCTTACAAGTTGAACTAATTCAATACCATCTATATTTTCAATTTGAGCATCTATAGACTTTGTAATTCTCTTAAAGTCTTCTTCCCTACTAATAAACTCATCAATTCTATCTATACCATCTTCCGCTAATATATCAGGTGCAGGAATGAACGGAATTCCTTCTATATTTAATGATACTGTGCCTACAACAGCTAATATTCCATACTCTAACTTCAAACTATCTATCTTATCGATAAAATCAGATTTATCTAATATATTTAGTGAAATAATCTTTACTTTATCCCTATTAGATAGTCTTTGCAATAGTATTTGTCTTAACTTTTCCGCAGATCCTTCTCCTGTAAAGCAAGCAGTAATGATTAGATTTTCTTTTAATTCAGTATTATTCCTTACTCCTTGTATACCGTATCTGCTTATTTCTAAACAAGATTTGTATATTTCATTTATATCTCTTCCGTTAATAGCCTTCCTTCCAGCTTCTATTACTAATAATGTACTTACCATATCAATTGCTCTTACATCAATTCCTGTTTCCTCTTTAATCATACTTCCGAAGTTGGTCAAAGATCCCATATCAACTAGTAATAGAACACCTTTACCACTATTCATTTCAATTACTTTTCGTTTAGCTATTTCATACATTTGTTCTGCCTTCATGGTTAAAGGCATATCTAATGCTCTAGAATAATTTTCTCCTATCAAGGAATTAGCCACTTCCACCATGCTACTAGCTGTTGAATGCCCATGCATTATAACAAGTACACCAACCTTACCATCTTTCTTCTCATCTATTTCGTAAGGTCTAGCTGCTATAAACATAGTAAGATATCCTATTTCATCTAGTGGAACTTCAACATCAAACTTATTATCTATCTTCTGCGCAACTTCCATAGCTATGAGAAATTCTTTAGAATAGTGTGAACGTATGAAATTTAATTTAGGATGATATATTTTATTCCCTTGCTTTATTCTTTCTAAACTCCCTTGAAGATGTAACGCTAATCCAAAATATACTTTTTCATCATACTGTCTGCCTAATTTAGATGAAGCTATATCTAAAATCTCTGCAACAATATCTACTATTTCACTATCTACTATTTTAGTTATTTCATCTCTTCTAAATTCTTTAGGTAAGTCTCTTATATACTTTTGAAAATATCTTTCTATATCTATATTTAAAATATCATTTATTTCTTTTTCTTCTAATCCTTTTTTTTTAAGATCCTCTAATTTATTTTCTATAATATCATAAAAATACTCACCTGTTATTTTACTTTCCTCTTTAAAATCCACCATATTAAATGTATTTTCATTATCTTTATAGGAGAATCTAAGAACATCCCCCATATTTCTTAAAAGCTCATCTACTTCACCTCTAAATTCTTGTAACTTCATTAATCCCTTATTAACTCTTTGATGTAGATCACTTTGTTCTACAAGAATATAATCTCTTCCATTTGCCTTATAATTAAGAAATGCTTTAGCACAAGCTAATTGTATATCACTTTTTAATTGACCTATATTATTAGGACAATCATATAATAAAAATGAAATTAACGCATTTTTATTAAAATATATACTCTTTCCTAGTCTTACAGACTCTTCTTTTATAAATTCTTCTAATAGGTAATACCTCTCTTGAACACTACGCTCTTTTAATGATGGTAATGTTATAGTCATAGGTATTCTCCTAGTAAATGTCTTTAACATGAATGATTGGGGTTCTTCAGTAGTAGCCGTAATTATTTGAGCTTCTACATTAATAGGATTTTCAGTATCACCTAATGGTCTAAAATAACCTTTATCTATATATGTAAATAACATTTCTTGACCTTGAGGTGATAACCTATGTATTTCATCTAAAAATATAATTCCACCATCAGCCTTTTTTAAAAGTCCATCTTTATCGCAGTCAGCACCAGTATATGCTCCTTTTTTCACTCCAAAAATTTGTGCCATGACTAATTGAGGGTTATCTACATAGTCAGCGCAATTAAATCTTATGAATGGAGCATTTTCAGAGATAACACCTGACTCTCTTGCAAATTCATACATTAATTCAGCAAACATTGATTTACCTACACCTGTTTCTCCTAATATTAATGTATGTAAGCCTCTTGGGGGGTAAAGCATAGCTGCTTTTGCCTGCTGTATAGGTATCTGCAGACTTTGTTCTGCCCCAACCATTTTATCTAAGCTATTTTTGTTATTTAAATCTATAGTTGAACCTTTACTTTTATAAAGGCTATTCTTTTTTATAACAGAATATAATACAGGTCTACCTTCTATTTTTTCCAGCTTTCCTTCTTTATATAAAGTGTTTAAATATCTAGAAATATTAGCTCTATCTAAATCCATAAAATTACTTAATTCTATTGCTGATATACCTTTACGGCCTTTATTTTCTAGTTGTAATAATGAGTTATAAACTTCATCTAATTTACTCATATTTGCCCCCTAAAAAAATAGTTAGGTACTATTAAGTACCTAACTTTAATTATACTATATTAATAACTAACTTTCAGCTAATTGCATACTTAAAGATACATTTTTTCCATTTCTATATACAACTACTTCCACCTTATCTCCTGCATTTTTATTACTCTTTAATTTACTTAACTCATCAAAAGTTTTTACTTCTTTTCCATCAAACTTTATAATTAAATCAGATGGCTGTATTCCAGCTTTTGCTGCTGGTGAATTTTCAGTAACTCCAACTACCCATAAGCCTTCTTTAGGAAGATTATTTTGTTTTGCTAATTCTGAATTCACTTCTCTAACAGTTATTCCTAAATTTAGGATTGGCTTAGATAGGCTTTCTATTCTATCTTTTGCATCATTAATTGGAATTGCAAATCCCATACCTTCTATAGTTGTTTCTGATTGACCTGATAATTTTGCTGTATTAATTCCAATTACTTCACCTTTAGTATTTATTAAAGGTCCTCCACTATTACCTGAATTTATTGCTGCATCAGTTTGAATATAATCACCAGTATTTCCACCTTCAGTTGTTAGATTTCTATTTACTCCACTAACAATTCCTTTTGTTAAAGTCTGTGCAAAATTCTTTCCAAGTGGTGTGCCTATAGCAACAACTTCTTGCCCTACATATAATCCATCAGAATCTCCCAACTCTGCTACAGCTGGCACCTTAGTTCCATCTGCTAACTTAACCATTGCAATATCTCTATTTTGATCATAGTTAACAACCTTTGCAGCCACCTCTTCTCCATTACTTAATATTACTGTTACATCCTTTGTATTATTAGAAATAGCTAATTCAACAACATGATAGTTTGTTAAGATGTAGCCATCCTCATTTATTATAAATCCAGATCCTATCCCCTCAACATTTTGAGCAAAAAATCCTTTATACTCAGTTCCTTTAGTTGAGATAGTAACAACTGCTGGACTTACCTTTTGATATACTTCCTGTGCTGAAAGAGCCTTTTCATCACTTTGAGTAAAATTAACTGGAGCCAAGTTTACTGTCTTGCCTTCTAACTTACTTGTTATTGTCTTATAAGTTACTAAGCCACCTATTAGTCCTCCAGACAATGCTATTGCAAGTGTTATTGCTATTGTACCAAATATTTTTAATCCCTTTTTATTCTTTGGTTTCTTATTATCTTCAAAATTATTATGTTCTTCAAATTTATCAGGCTCATGATAAAAAACAAATCCTTGTTCATTATTGTTTTCGTTATCCATGTTAAAACCTCCTATATGCACTTTATTTTCTTTAATTTGAGTATATATTTTATTTGTGACAACTATATGGCATAAAATTTCAAAAAAGGATGGATAAATATCTATTTTGATCGTTCCATCGCAAACTACAAGTTACATGGAAACAAATATCTCCTCCACTAGCACTAAAGGTAAGGAAATTATAAAATTATTATTCTTGATTTTATATTTAATAATAATACCTTTTATTTATAACTAATTAAAATTTTATATTTTCCTAGATCGAAAAAATTAGTGCAGAATATATTTATATTCTGCACCAACAAATCCCTATTTACTCTTACTTGCTAGTTTTTCTATTTTTTTGGCTTCCTTTAATACAATTGATATTCCAGATTCAATAGAAGTATTATTTGTACTTGAAATTATACCTGCTTCAGATTCTGTATGATATATAGTTGTCAATTTGCTTGTACCAATTTTTGCAACAGGGTCATTTTCATTATCGGTTATTATATATAAAGGCTTGTCTACAAACATATTGTCTATTTGTATTTCTCCGTTATATTTATATAAGTTTTCTAATTCATTACTCACTGCTTTTCTATAGTTCTTTTTAGTTTTATGTACTGCAAATTCTTCATCTGCTCCTTTTGGAAGGTTTTCTTCAAACCCATCTATAGAATAAGTAAGGCCTAACTTGTCCATTAATGTAGTTAATCCAAAAGAGGCTCCTACTGCTTCAACTTTACTTTTATAATACTTCCATCTTATACTCTTCTTAAACTCTTTACTTTTTAAAACTTCTTCTGATAATGGCCTTATTAATACCATACCAGATACCAACTCTGGATACTCTTTTGCAAAATTAGTCATAATTAAACTACCATACTCTTCGCCTACAAGAATTAAGTTATCAGTTAGACCTAATTTTTTTATTAACTCTCTAAGTTCTTCTGTTTGAGATGCTATATCTTTTTTATCCCTAATAGTATTAAAGCCATATCCATCTCTATTATATACTAGTGTTCTAACACCTAATTCTTTTTCAACACTTTTACACACATCATTCCAAGCATAAAGATTAGTTCCTAAAGCTCCATCAAAAACAATTGTGTAGCTTCCGCTTCCACTACTTTTATATTCTATCTTATTATCATCAATCTTTACATAGTTTAATCTTTGCCTTACTTGCTCATTTCCTACAAAATTACTTAAGCTTTGAAATATAAATCCACATAGCAAAATCACTGCTAAGACAATACTAATTTTTTTTACCCATTGCAATATAGATAATTTTTCTCTCATATTAACTCTATGAAGTCCATTCGATTCAGGTATAAGATTCAAACTTTTCACCTATCCTTCATTTAATTTTAAATTTGGTTTTGCATTTAAATCTAGGGAAGACGATTTATTATTTATAAATCTAAAATATGCTGCTGAACCTATCATAGCTGCATTATCTGTACATAACTTTAGCTCTGGGAATAATATTTGAACGCCAACTTTCTCACCTTCACTAATTAATGCATCTCTTAAAGCTGAGTTAGCTGCTACACCTCCAGCTATAGCAATTTTATCTAATTCCTTATTTTTAATTGTTAAAAATACATTATCTCTCAAAACTTCTACCACAGCTTTTTGGAAAGATGCTGCAACATCAGCTTTATTAACTTCAATATTTTGCATACTACATTTATTTAAGTAGTTTAATACTGCAGATTTTAAACCACTAAAAGAAAAGTCTAAAGTTTCTTCATGGAACCTAGCTCTAGGAAACTCTATTGCATTTGGGTTTCCTTCCTTTGCAAGCTTATCTATCTTTGGACCACCTGGATATCCTAACCCTAAAGCTCTTGCCACTTTGTCGTAAGCTTCTCCAGCAGCATCATCTCTTGTTTGACCTAATACTTCATATTTGCCATAATCCTTAACATGAACAATAAAAGTATGACCTCCTGATACTACTAAAGATACAAAAGGTGGCTTTAAATCCTTATGTTGAATAAAATTAGCACATATATGTCCTTCTATATGATTTACTCCAATTAAAGGTTTATTAGCTGCATATGCTAAGCCTTTAGCATACTGAAGACCAACTAATAATGCTCCAACTAGTCCTGGTCCATAAGTAACTCCAATTGCATCAATATCTTCTAAGGTTACATTTGCCTCATCCAAAGCTTCCTTTACAACTTTATCTATTACCTCTATATGCATTCTTGATGCTACTTCTGGCACTACTCCTCCAAATTTTTTATGTGTATCTATTTGTGTAGCTATTATATTTGATAATACTATTCTTCCATTTTCAATAACTGCAGCAGATGTCTCGTCACAGCTAGATTCAATAGATAATATTAATTTCTTTTCCATTTCGTTATCCCTCGTACTTTATATTTATTAAAACTATATTGTATAATACTTCATTAAACATTATGTATATTTTTTATATCTTGTATTAATAAGAATAATACTGTAAATTTAAAATTGAAATTCTATTTTAATTATAATCGTTAATGGTCAATATTTCAGCTATTTTGTTATAGAATTTATGGAAAATTAAGTTTTACTTAAAATAAAGGAGTAAATATTATGTCATCTTATGCAAAAGTTATAGTAAATGGATCTCCTATAACTAAATCTAACTTTAAACTACATAATGTTAATGGGCGTGCTATATTACCTTATAATTCTGGACAATATCACGATAGATATGCACTATATGAACAAGAAATAGCATATATTGCTCGTTCTCAAAATCCAGAAATTGTTTTAACTGAAAGTTTAATAGCAATTCTTAAGGTATACTATAAAAGCGAAAAAAGACATCCAGATACTATAAATATTTGTAAAAGTATTTTTGACGGTGTAGAAAAAAGTGGATTAATAGTTAATGATGCTCAAGTAAGAAGAATAGTAATAGAAGAATTTTACGATAAGGAAAACCCTAGGTTTGAACTTGAATTATTTGGAGAAAGTGAATACTCTCTTACCTATTCAGTTATCCCTAAGGAAACTTCAACACAAAAAAATGAATATAAGCCTCTACGAAAGAACTTCCATGAAAAAAGTGTTGCTAATTTAAATGAAAAGACTATTAAATCTGATAAGATATGTAGTATGTGTAAGAAATCAATTACTTGTAATGATTTTATTACTGCGGATAAAGGAAAAACATTGATTTGTAAAAACTGTTTTAAAAAACTTTTCTAGAGAGGATAACCTAATTATGATAAACAAGATATTATGTATTGGTGATAGTCTAACATACGGATATGGATTGGCTAAGGATAAAACTTGGGCTAATCTATTAGGAAACTGTTTAGATATAAAAATTATTAATAAAGGAATAAATGGAGATACAACTCCATCAATGTTAAATAGATTATATGAAAATCTTATAAAACACAAACCTGACATAACTTTTATAATGGGTGGGACAAATGATCTTCTATGTGGCAGAAAACTTTTTAATATAGTAGACAATATTGAAGAAATGATTTTAGAAACTTTATCTAATAACTCTAATGTAGTAATTGGAATTCCACCTATTATAATAAAGGAGATGGCAGAAGAATTATTTATGCCATCTCAATTATATGATTATTGTTTTTCATCTCTTCCAAATCTACGTACTTCCTTAATAAAAGTTTGCAAAAAACACAATATAGAATATGTAGATTTTTATAATCTATCACTTAAGAATATAGATAAAAATATTTTTATTGATGGTATTCATCTTAATTCTCTTGGTAATGAGCTTATGAAGGATGAGGCATTAAGAACAATTAATAATAATAATTTCTAATATATTCTGCTGCCCTTTTTCCTGCTTCTCCTCCATTAATATCCTTTTGAGTTAATGCTTTTGTACCATATATTAAATTTCCACAAGCAAAAACCCCTTTAATTCCAGTCTCATACTCATTAACAATTGGTGCAAGTGTTTCTTTGTCCATTTCGACTTTTACATTCTTTAACAAACTATTCTCAGGAAAATATTCTACAGATAATAACAATGAATCACAGCCTAAAATAATCTCTTTTTTATCCATAAGAGAACCAATTTTCACTCCTGTAACTCTTTCATCTCCAAATATCTCTATTACCTTTGAATCAATGTATACAGGTATATTAAATCCTTCTATTATATCTTTGTTTTCATCATCAAATATGAAGTTTTCATTTTCCTTTATTAAAATACCTTTTATATCAGCACCTTCTATGTATAATCTTCGTGCTACTATTAAAGCCCACTTATTACTTGCTACTATAACAGGTTCTTTTCCTAATAAGTATCCCTCTAAATTTACTACTCTATGAGCATTTCCTATACTATTAATTCCTGTATAAGTATTAGTTGCTATATTTATACTTCCAGTAAACTTTTCTCTACATCCCGTAGCAAAAATTATTGAGCTTCCTTTTATTTCTGTAACTCCCTCTAAAGAATTTACATATGTTATAACTTTATCTTTAGATAAATCTATTACTTCTGTTTCTAACTTTATATAGACTTCATGATTAAGTAATCTGTTTCTAATAAAATTAACATATTCAGGACCTGTAACTTCCACATTTAAAATGCTGCTACCAAATCCACTATGAATACACTGATTCACTACTCCTCCTAATGAATCTTCTCTTTCTATAATAATTACATTTTTCACTCCATTTTCTAAGGCACTTAGGGCAGCTGTCATGCCACTAATCCCACCACCAACAACTATCAAATCATATTGAATCATAAAGAAACTTCCTCCTTAGACTGCCTTACATCGCTCAAATTTCTTAATATAAGTTGATTATAACATATTAACTTTTACTATTAAATTTCGAAAATAAATAAGGTGATTTAATATGAATTCTTTTTTTATAGTTTTATATATTTTAGGTTTATTAGGCATTAGCTCTTCTATAGTGATTTTAGGACTTAAAATACATAAAAAACGAAAAATCTATAACTCTATAACTTTGATTCTAATAGCAGTATCGTTTGTGCTTTTAAGTTCAGGAACAATATTAGGTCTTATAAACCTAAAAAATAATAGTTTTAATTCTGTAAATAAAACTAAAATAAATACCTCAGAATTATCCATAGCTTCTTATAAAGATTTATCATTTATATATAGGTTTAGTAACCCTAATTTATCTAATAATAAAAATGCATATATATCAATTGATAATAATTCATCTCTGCAATTTACAGGGATAGTACACTTGAAGTTTTTAGACCAAAATAATTCTACTGTTTCAACCTTAAATCTAACAGTTAAAAACTTGATGCCAAATACATCTACTAAATCAAATATTCAAATTGATAAGAGTGTATCAAATATTGAATATTCTTTTAATGGAAAGTTTGAAACAGTATCTTCAAATAGTGAAAGTTCATATAAAATAAAAACCTTAGCCTATGGTGGAAATTACTTAAGAATTGAAGTTATTGCAAACTCTTCAGATCGGGATACTTTAAATAATATTTGTAGAGAGTTAAAAGAAACCTATACCTACAAATACTGTAAAGGCTTTTTAGTATATTTTATAGATAATAAGTCTAATAGTTTTAATGATGCCTATGCTGATTTCTTCGGTGATAATGAAAAGAACTTATACACTCTTACTCTATTTGAAAATAATAAAAGATATAAAGTAGATTAAATTTAATCTACTTTATATCTTTATTAATTGGTCTGCTTCATTCATAATATCAACAATTTCATTCATATCTATCTTTATGCCAACTAAAACTTTATTTCTTAGATCATAATGATCTATGCACATTGATGATGAGTATATTTTAACACCTTTTTCAATTAGTAGTTTTATTCCTTCAATAACTTTAGACTCTTCAGATAGCAACTTTACACCACTATTTAAAAAGATAATCTTCTTAGGTAATCTAAATTCTTCACTTATTGTATCCAAATAAGAAATCATTAATTTCTTTCCTAATTCCTCATCACCTTTTCCTAACATATCAGTTGAAATTATAACAACATAATTTTTATCTTCTTCTAATACCTCTAAGCATCCTCTTTTTTCAATAGTTAGATTAAACTCATCACCAACCTCTTGTGAATCAACATGATATCCTTGAGTCATTGCATATTTTGTTATATTACTATTTGCAATATCATTATCTACACGTACAGTTGCTTCACCTTCACCAATAGAATCAAAATATTTTTTAACTTTCTTTATCACCTTTGGACCTTCTATACCTCTACAGTCAATCCTCTTCATACCATCACCTCATACTGTAATTAAAGCTATTTATTTATAAAAATGGTTATATTTAAATTATATCATTTATTAAGATTTAATAAATACTCTTTCTTTAATTTGATTTGCCATATCATATTATACTATAATTGATTATGATTACTGTTGAGAGGTGAAGAAATGAGTAACTTATTAGAACAAATTAAGAACTATCTAAAAAATTTTGATAAAAATAAATTAATAAAAATAGGATTATTCCTTATTCCTCTTTTAGGAATAGTTTTAAAATCTATATTTCTACAAGGATTTATACAAAATCAAAATCCATATGACTTTAATATATCTCTTGGATTTTCCAATGCATCTCCTTGTATAAATTATTATTTTGCTTATACCTTAGTATTTTTAAGTTTTAGCTTATTATTCAAAGGTAAAGGTAGAATAATATATCTATTTGTTATAGATTCCCTAATTACTGCATTAACATTATTAGATGTTATGTATTTTAGAGGATTTTTAACAGTACCTTCAATCCTTATATTAACTCAAACTGCTAATTTAGATAATCTTGGTGGATCAGTAATGTCCATGCTTAGCTCATATGATTTCATATTCTTCTTAGACTTTATCATTTTAGGAGTTTATGTTTTCTTTACTAGGAAAACTTACTCAATTAATCCTAAAAGAGCTATAAAAACATTTTTAGCTACATTTATTATTCCTTTAGCTTTTATATTATATGTTCCTTTTAATCTTTTTGTATTAAATAACGAAAATGTTAAGAATGCATATCTTTTTGATGGATATGATCCAACTAATACAGTAAAATATTTTACACCTGTTGGTTATCACATAATGGATATAATAAATGTATATAAGGATTCCAAGCCTTATGAACTAACAGAAGAAGAAAATGACCAAATTAATCAATATTATAATTGGAAAAATGAAAATCTACCTGATAATGAATATGCGGGAATTTCAAAAAATAAAAATTTAATTGTTATCCAAGTAGAATCTCTTGAATCATTTGTTTTAGGCAAAGAAATTAACGGTAAGAAAATTACCCCTGTAATGGATGAACTAATACAAAAAGGATTGTACTTTCCAAACATATATGAACAGGTTAACGAAGGGACAAGCTCCGATTCTGACTTAATGGTAAATACGTCTATGTTGCCATTACGAAGAGGAAGTACATTCTTCAGATATCCAAATGCTACCTATAATTCATTACCTATAATTCTTAGAAATGCAGGATACACATCCTCTTCTATTCATCCTGATAAAGGTTCTTTCTGGAACTATGCAAATGCATTAAAGGGTGGTATTGATTTTGATAACTTTATAGATTACTTTTCATTTAATGATGATGAACAAATAGGTATGGGTATAAGTGATAGAAGCTACTTCGAACAAGTTGTACCAATGCTAAAGAATTTAAATTCGCCATTCTTTGCTCATACTATAACTTTAACTAATCATGGTCCTTTCGATATTCCTCAAGAATATAGAAAACTAGGATTAGATGAAGAGTTAGATAAAAGTGAGCTTGGGGGTTACTTTGAAAGTGTTCATTATACAGATGAACAAATTGGATACTTCTTAGAGTTACTTGATAAAGAAGGAATTCTTGATAACTCATTAGTTTTTATAGTTGGGGATCATACTGGAGTTCATAAATACTATAATCATGGAATAAACCAACTTTCTCAAAAAGAAGCTTGGTATTTAGACGATGGTAATCCTATTGTTCCTTTAATAATCTATGATAAAGATATTAAAGAACCAAAGACTTTAGAAACTATTGGCGGTCAAATTGATATAATGCCTACTATGTTGTATTTACTTGGAATAGATAAATCATTATATGAAAATACAGCACTAGGGAGAAATTTATTAAATACTAATAGGAGCTATGCTATATTAACTAATGGAACAATTAAGGGAGAAAACTTATCAGCAGAAGATGAGGAAATAATAAAATCTTCTTTAGACCTTTCAGATAAAATGATAAGAGCTAATTATTTCAAAAAAGTTAATTAAAGCAATAAGACACGCTATTTACAGCGTGTCTTATTATTTTACTATTTTCCTGCAACAGATAATTCATTAATAATAACAGATGGTGATCCCACACTACTCATTGGGAACTTTAAGTCTTCCCCTATAACTTTAATTTCTTTCAATAAGTCAAAGAAGTTACCAGCTATAGTTATTTGTTCAACAGGAAATGATTTCTTTCCATTCTCTATATAGAATCCTTTTGCTGCTAATGAGAAATCTCCAGTAATAGAATTTGCTCCTGAATGCATTCCTGCAAGCTCAGTTATCATTAGCCCTTCCCCTACTTCTTCATATAATTCATCTATAGATTTACTTCCCTTCTCTATATAGAAGTTAGTTGGAGATATTCCAACTGTAGATGCATATGAAGCTTTAAATCCATTTCCTGTAGTTTTTATACCTGCTTTATTTGCAGTCTTTAAATTATGAAGTAAAGTTTCTAACTTTCCTTTAGATATAATTTCTTTTTTATATGTTGCTACCCCTTCATCATCAAATGGAGTAGAAGCTAACCCATCTTCTAATAGTGGATTATCAACCAAAGTTACTATTGATGATGCAATTATTTCTCCTTCTCTGTCCTTTAATAAAGAAAGACCTTTTTGTGCTGCATCTCCACTAAATACTCCGGCAAATGTTGATAATAAAGAAACCATAGCTTCATTATATATTAATGTCTTATACTTACCTGACTTAATGCTTTTACCATTTATTCTTGATAACGCCTCTTCAATACCTTGTTTAGCTATCTTTCTTGGATTTACTTCTTTTAATGAGTTTGCTGTTACATAACCAGTTCCATCATATTTTTCCCCTGATTCTTCAACTATAGGTACTACATATGCTGTTAGCAGATTAGTCTTATTACTAAGCTCTAGCCCTTTTGTATTATATATTCCATAACTAGATGTTCCATATCCTACACTACATCCTCCAAGATTAACTACTTTATCAGATAACTGTTTAGCTTCCTTTTCCATATTTAAAGCAATATCTATTAATTCGCTAGGTTTTACTGATTCTAGGTCTTCAGAATAAGTCTTCACTTCCTCATATTCTTTATCCCCTTCATAAATAAACTGTATATCTTCGCTCTCAACAGTTTTAGCTCCATCTTTAGCATTCTTTACTAACATTTCAATTGCTTCTTCATCCATAATTTCTGTGTATGAATATCCCATTTTCTCTTGAATTTTTCCTCTAAAAGATAAACCAAAAGTTTTATTTAAATTATATTTTTCAACCTCTTCTTCGTAAACCGTTATATTTAAGCTTTCTCTATTTGTAAAGTATATCTCACACTCTTGAAAGCCTTCATTTTTAGCTCTATTAAATAATTTTTCCTTAAATTCTCTAAATTCCATGTTAACCTCCTATCTTCCACCTACAGTAATTTCTTTTACTCTAATCATAGGTTGCCCAACATTAACAGGAACGCTACCAGATGAAGAACCACACATTCCTTGAGCTTGTGCTAAATTAGTTCCAACCATATCAATATTCATCAATACTTCGCTACCCTTACCTATTAAACTTGCTCCTCTAACAGGCTCTTGAATTTCACCATTCTTAACAAGATACCCCTCTGCTACAGCAAAATTGAACTCACCAGTTACAGGATTAACAGAACCTCCACCAAGTTTCTTAGCGTATAACCCCTCTGGAATTGATGCAATTATATCCTTTGGATCATCTTCTCCTGCTGCAATATAAGTGTTAGTCATTCTAGATGTTGGAGCAAACTTATAGCTCTGTCTACGAGCATTTCCTGTTGGATCCATTCCCATCCTTCTACCATTTAGCTTATCTATCATATATGACTTTAATATTCCATTTTCTATAAGAACATTTTTTCTTCCAGGTGTCCCCTCATCATCAACATTAATTGAACCCCAATGGTTTGGTAATGTACCATCATCAATTGCAGTTACTTTTGAAGATGCTATTTGTTTACCTAAACAATCAGAGAATACAGAGTTACCCTTTGCTACTGATGTAGCTTCTAATGAATGTCCACAAGCTTCATGGAATATAACTCCTCCAAATCCGTTGTCAATAGCAGCCATCATTCTACCTGCTGGACAGTTGCGTGCATTTAACATTACATATGCAGAACGTGCTGCTTCCTTACCGTAATATTCTGGATCAATCTCATTAAACATTTCAAAGCCTTTATATCTTCCTGGCCCCTCAAATCCTGTTTGATTTTCACCATCCTTAGATGCTACAGCATTTATTGCTAATCTTGTTCTAATTCTTCTATCTTCAACGTAAAGCCCTTCTGTATTTGCTATAAGTACTTTTTGATCTTTATCTATATATGATACACTTACTTGAGCTATATCTGAATGATATTCCTTGGCACTTTTATATGCTATTTTCATTACACCAACTTTTTTATTATAATCAACAACATTAGGAAATACTTCAATGTTATGTCTATCATTTATTATAGTTCTATTATTTATTACAATAGTTCTTTCTTCCCTTAAATCCCCTAAGGCTAAGGCTGCTTTATATGCAGTATCTAAAAGACCTTCCTTACTGCTATCATTTGTATATGCATAAACGCTTTTTAATCCTTTAAAGATTCGAATACCAACGCCATAACTTCTACCCCCTAAGGCGTTTTCAACTTTATTGTCTAAAATACCAATAGAATTATTTATACTATCTTCTTCAAATATTTCTGCAAAATCACCACCGGTAATTAGACACTTAGATAAAACCTTTGATGCTACCTCTCTTGAAATCATTTCAATCCTCCTATTTTATTGTTCTACTGTTTTCTTTAAAAGCACTTGCCCACTTGTCAATATAATTTGAACTACACCATTCAGCCATTATAACAGTTTCTCCCTCTTCAAGCTGTATCCTTTTTAGAGGTTCGTCTGATAAGGTACCATCTACAATTCTGTAAATAAGCATCTCATCCTTAAGAATTATAACTGCTAGAGATTTATATGGCGATGTATACGCATCTATCATATATGGGTTAACTCCTTTTAAAAGTTTCCATGATATTAATAGTGTATCATAATTTAATAACTTTTTAATAGGCTTTAATCTTGTTGGAAAGTTAATATATTTATCATTTTTTAAAGACGACATCCTCCCCTGAATAACCCATTTTCCATTATCCCTTACTAAAGTAAAATTACTATAATCTATATATTGTGATAATGATGATTTAATTTCATTATTAAGTGTATTATAAGTTTCATTATAGGCATCCGTATAATCAGTATAGGAATCTTTAGTTGTATATAAATCGCTTATAGATATTCCAGTTGATGTATTCATATTATCTATTGGTAGTACTTCATAATAATCAGATTCATATTTGCTATTATTACTTACTACTTCTGTTGCTATATAATCATTACTTATAAAATTTATATTCCTTAATAAGGTTGTTCCATCTTCAATATTACCTTTTATTTCTTCAACCAACTTGTTATTATACTCAACTGTAGCTATATCAATTGGAGCTGATTCAAAATACTCGTACCTTATCTTTCTTTCCTTATCCTCATACAACTTTGGCTCTAAGTACCATATACCTTTAAGTCTTGGAAATATAATGTTCTCTCTTTCTTTAACATCTTGAAGGCTTCCATCTTTTGTACTAATCCATAAGGTTCTATATGTTTCTGGCATTCCTTCTGCTTCAGAAGGCTTCTTCAAAGTTATATATAGTCCTTCTGAAATCCCTGATTCATCTTTAACAACTGAACCTTCATAATCAGCATACTTTTGCTCTTCACTTATATCTATATCTTTATTTAACTTAAGTTTAAAAATTATACCTTGGTAATATAAATAGGATTCCTCTTCTGTATTATAAAAAAATTCTGCTAATACTTTGTTCTGATATATTATAGAATATACATCTATACTCTCTATCTCATTTCCTAATAAGTTTGACATTTTATATTTATTCTCATAAGAAATTGTATAATTAGGCTTTACAACCTTTACTGTATATTTTATTTTCTTAATATCTTCTCCAGATAGGCTAATTCCATTGCTTCTTATTTTTATAGGATTTGAGGTTATATTTTTTATATCCTCATCAGATAGTACATTAGGTTCTAATATCTTATATACCTCTGCATTCCATCCTCCTTTTATTTTTAAGTTCATATTACGTGGAGGTACTATTACTGAGCTACTTTCTTGTTGAACAAAAGAACACCCCATTAGAAGAAAGATACATAAAAAAATACATATAACACTACTAAAAAGTCTTTTCATTAGCTTCTTCCTCCTTAATTACTGGCAAAATTACGGTTACTGATGTCCCTTTGCCCTCTTCACTTTCAATAAAAATCTCTCCATTATGTAATTTAACTATTTCATCACATATAGACAAACCTATACCATTTTTAGATTTTGCATTCTTACCCTTATAAAATTTTTCTTTTACCCTTGGCAAATCTTCCTTTGTTATTCCAGACCCATCATCCTGGACAACTATTTTTAAAGAACCTTCAACAGCGGTAAAACTTATGCTTATAGTACCTTCTGCTTCTGTAAACTTGAAAGCATTATCTAAAAGATTTATTAATACTTGCTTTATTCTATCAATATCTACATATATTTTTTTATTCTCAGAATCTAAATTTATATTAAGCCTTTTATTTTCACGCCTAGCTCTAGCTGACATATATACATCAATATAATCAGATATAGCTTTTATTGAGACTTCTTTCTTATTTAAAGTCATTTTACCACTTGATAATCTAGAAAAATCCAAAAGTTCCTCTACCATATTAACTAATCTATCAGTTTCTTTTTCAATTATATTCAATCCCATTTTTAAAGTATCTTTATCTGTTTGCGAATCATCTAATGTTATTACCCATCCCTTTATAGCAGTTAATGGAGTTCTTAATTCATGTGAAATGGATGAAATAAATTCATTTTTTAATTGTTCTCTCTTTTGTATTTCTTCTGCCATGTAATCCAAGGTTTTAGCTAATTTACCTATCTCATCCCTTGAATTAGTATCACTTCTTACTCCTAAATCTCCCCCAGCCATTTCCTCTGCTACTATAGTAAGTTTCTTTATTGGCACTACTATATTTTTTGCTAAAATTGTACTAACTAAAATTGAAAAAATCAGAACAGTTATAGATATAATTAAGAAAAATACTATTATATTACTTATTCCTTTATCTACAGCTTCAAGAGAAACAACTAATCTCATTACTCCTATAACTTTTCCATCAGACTCTATTGGTGTTGATAATGCCATTACTTTATAGTCATAATAACTTACATTTCCAATCCACCTATTATTTTTTTCTCCTTGTAGTGACTTTTGCACATCTATATATTTAACATTATCTTCTACCACTCCTATAGAATCCATTAACATTGAACCAGTATTATCATATATCTGTATTTGTGCATCAGTTTGTTCCCAAAATGAATCTAAACTATCATAAATGTTTTCCTCTAAAGAATATAAATTAAAGTATTTTTTATAAAAGTTAGTTGTTACTTGTAACTGATTTTTTAATAAATCATTCATATTATCATAATAGTACTTTCTTACAAAAGTAATAAGCAATATATCTAGTACTAAAATAGTTATAAATATTACTATAGAGAAACTCTTAACTAACCTACTTTTTATTGTTCTCATAATTTATCCCTTCCATCTATAACCTATTCCCCATACAGTTTCTATATACTGTGGATTTGATGAATCATCCTCTATCTTTGATCTTAACCTTCTTATATTAACATCTATTATTTTAGGGTCTCCAAAAAAGTTATATCCCCATATTAAATTTAATAATTCATCTCTAGTAAATGCTTTATTAGGATTTTCAATGAATAGCTTCATTAACATGTATTCCTTAGGAGTTACATCAATCTCTTTATTATTCTTTAATAATTTTTGAGAGTACAAATCAATTATAAATGGACCACCCATTAACTTATTTTTATTATTACTACTTTCATCTTCACTTATCCCTATACGTCTTAAAATAGCTTTTACCCTTAGCACAACTTCTAAAGGATTGAATGGCTTTATTATATAATCATCAGCACCAAACTCTAATCCCATAATTTTATCCATATCTTGCCCTTTTGCTGTTAGCATAATTATACCTACATTAGGGAACTCTTTTCTTAGTCTACTGCAAACTTGGAATCCATCAATTCCAGGAAGCATAACATCTAAGATTATTATTTCGGGTTTTTCCCTTAAAGCTTTTTCAATTCCTTCTTCTCCAGTTTCCGCCTCTATAACTTCAAATGAGTTTCGTTCTAAATTTATCTTTAAAAACCCTCTTATACTTTCTTCATCTTCTACTAATAAAATCTTTGTCATAATAACACCTCAATACTATTTTCTCTTATATTATTAATAATTACCTCATTTTATATCATACTATTAATTTTTATTATAATATAAATATTATTCAAGGTAGTTACAATTTAATTAACATATTTATATGTGCAAAAATGGGTGGGGATATTTATTTTGCTTGTTCCGTCACAAAGCTCCAATTATTTATAATAAATTAAAATTTTATATTTTTTTACACGTCAAAAAAAGCGATGGTAATCCATCGCTTAAAATTCTAAATGGCTCCGCGGAGAGGGCTCGAACCTCCAACCTATCGGTTAACAGCCGAGTGCTCCACCATTGAGCTACCGCGGAATATTAATCAGAGCTGTTCTCTGAAAATTGCACATAATCATTGAAATATCTTTAACTTGGTCAAGCCCTCGACCTATTAGTATCAGTCAGCTACATACATTACTGCACTTACACCTCTGACCTATCAACCTCGTGTTCTTCAAGGGGTCTTACTAGCTTATGCTATGGGAAATCTCATCTTGAGGTGGGCTTCACGCTTAGATGCTTTCAGCGTTTATCCCTTCCCGACTTAGCTACCCAGCTGTGCTCCTGGCGGAACAACTGGTGCACCAGAGGTCAGTCCATCCCGGTCCTCTCGTACTAAGGACAGCTCCTCTCAAATTTCCTACGCCCGCGACGGATAGGGACCGAACTGTCTCACGACGTTCTGAACCCAGCTCGCGTGCCGCTTTAATGGGCGAACAGCCCAACCCTTGGGACCTACTTCAGCCCCAGGATGCGACGAGCCGACATCGAGGTGCCAAACCTCCCCGTCGATGTGGACTCTTGGGGGAGATCAGCCTGTTATCCCCGAGGTAGCTTTTATCCGTTGAGCGATGGCCCTCCCACGAGGTACCACCGGATCACTAAGCCCGACTTTCGTCCCTGCTCCACTTGTGGGTGTCGCAGTCAGGCTCCCTTCTGCCTTTGCACTCTTCGAACGATTTCCGACCGTTCTGAGGGAACCTTTGGGCGCCTCCGTTACTTTTTAGGAGGCGACCGCCCCAGTCAAACTGCCCACCTAACAATGTCCTGTCACCAGATTCATGGCATCCAGTTAGAACCTCAGTACTGTCAGGGTGGTATCCCAAGGACGACTCCATCAAGGCTGACGCCCTGATTTCCCAGTCTCCCACCTATCCTGTACAGACAATACCGAAATTCAATGCTAAGCTACAGTAAAGCTCTACGGGGTCTTTCCGTCCAATCGCGGGTAGCGAGCATCTTCACTCGCACTACAACTTCGCCGGATTCACAGTTGAGACAGTGCCCAAGTCATTACGCCATTCGTGCGGGTCAGAACTTACCTGACAAGGAATTTCGCTACCTTAGGACCGTTATAGTTACGGCCGCCGTTTACTGGGGCTTAAGTTCACACCTTCGCTTGCGCTAAGTGTTCCCCTTAACCTTCCAGCACCGGGCAGGCGTCAGCCCCTATACATCAGCTTTCGCTTTAGCAGAGACCTGTGTTTTTGCTAAACAGTTGCTTGGGCCTATTCTCTGCGGCCTGCTCTCACAGGCACCCCTTCTCCCTAAGTTACGGGGTCAATTTGCCTAGTTCCTTAACTGTGATTCTTCCGCCGGCCTTAGGATTCTCTCCTCATCTACCTGTGTCGGTTTGCGGTACGGGCACTACATCTCTCTCTAGATGCTTTTCTTGGAAGC
>NZ_UAWH01000014.1:0-197500 GCF_900447045.1 Clostridium paraputrificum | reverse complement strand
TCCAGCTTGGAAGGCTGGAGTATTACCGATATACGATACCTGCATGTTATGGAGCGGGTAGTGGGAATCGAACCCACCTTTCCAGCTTGGAAGGCTGGAGTATTACCGATATACGATACCCGCACATTATGGAGCGGAAGACGGGACTCGAACCCGCAACATCCACCTTGGCAAGGTGGCGCTCTACCATTGAGCCACTTCCGCAACTTTTTTCTATTTGGTCGGGGTGACAGGGATCGAACCTGCGACCTCATGGTCCCAAACCACGCGCGCTCCCATCTGCGCCACACCCCGATATGGTGCGTCTTAAGAGATTCGAACTCCTGGCCCACGCCTTAGAAGGGCGTTGCTCTATCCAGCTGAGCTAAAGACGCATATTTTTAATGGAGCGGGTAGTGGGAATCGAACCCACCTTTCCAGCTTGGAAGGCTGGAGTATTACCGATATACGATACCCGCATATTGTGGAGCGGAAGACGGGACTCGAACCCGCAACATCCACCTTGGCAAGGTGGCGCTCTACCATTGAGCCACTTCCGCATATGGTGCAGATGAAGGGAGTCGAACCCCCACGCCAAAGGCGCTAGATCCTAAGTCTAGTGCGTCTGCCAATTCCGCCACATCTGCATTTTTGGTGGCTTACCGGGGAATCGAACCCCGGACACCTTGATTAAAAGTCAAGTGCTCTACCGACTGAGCTAGTAAACCACATGGCAGGGATAGCAGGATTTGAACCTACGAATGCCACAGTCAAAGTGTGGTGCCTTACCGCTTGGCGATATCCCTAAATATGGGGTGAACGATGGGACTCGAACCCACGACAACCAGTGCCACAAACTGGCGCTCTACCAACTGAACTACATTCACCATATGGTGCGTCTTAAGAGATTCGAACTCCTGGCCCACGCCTTAGAAGGGCGTTGCTCTATCCAGCTGAGCTAAAGACGCTTATTTTCTCTTTCGAGAACGAATATTATTTTATGATATCTCTCCGCATTTGTCAAGTTTTTTTAATCTTGTTTTGGAAAGTGGTCGGGGTGACAGGGATCGAACCTGCGACCTCATGGTCCCAAACCACGCGCGCTCCCATCTGCGCCACACCCCGGTATCACCGGCATCGCTCTCTCGCGACGACAATGATTATTCTACAGTATGACCATTAATCCGTCAATACCTTTTTTAAAAGAAAAATATATATTATTGAATAATAAAGAAAAATCGACCTAAATAAAGATAATTTAAAATTTTAGCACCTTTTACAGTCTTACTTTTCTACATAATACTACAAACATTTTACTTCTTTAAGTCTAACATCCTTTATCTTTCCATTGTTCATATCAATATACCCTATATGTCTACCTCTTAATTTAGGGAGAGATATACTTCCTGGATTCATAAATATAATTCCATCCTCATTCAATATTATTTGTTCATGCGTATGCCCAAATAGGACTATATCAGCTTCAACCTCTTTAGCTCTATAATATAAATTAGTTAGACTATACTTAACCCCGTATAAATCTCCATGAGTAATAAATATCTTTTTGCCCTCTAAAACAATTATACTTTCCTTAGGATAATTATTAGTAAAATCACAATTTCCTCTTACACCATATACTTTTCCCTTAAATCCCTTAGTTAATTCCTCAATATCTTCTGAATTATCACCTAGATGTATTAATACATCCGCAGATTTTATATACTCTTTTGCTATATTAATATATTTTGCAACTCTATGCGTATCACTTATCACTGCTATTAACAATTCATTTCCCACCTTATATAAACTTTGCTATTTTATCTTTTAGTTCTTTTAATGCTACCCCTCTATGACTAATTTCATTCTTCTCTTTTCCTGCTAATTCCGCAAATGTTTTACCTAAAGGTTCATAATAGAATATAGGATCATATCCAAAGCCATCTTCATCTGGTAATTCCTCAAGAATTTTTCCTCTTGCTTCCCCCCTTATTCCTATATACTCACCATTATCATCAATTAAAGATATATGGCAAACAAAACAAGCCCCCCTCTTTTCAAAAGGAACATTACACATTTTTTTTAATAGCTTAATATTATTTTCTCTATCATTGCCATGTTCTCCTGAATATCTAGCAGAATATATACCAGGCTCACCATTAAGGTAATCTACTTCTAATCCAGAATCATCTGACAGCACAATAAAACTTTTCTCACCTTTGTTTTTTAAAAATCCCACTATTTCACTAGCTTTTTTCTTAGAATTTTCCTCAAAAGTTGTTCCATCTTCTATAACATCTATATCAATATTTTCTTCTTTTAACGACCTTATTTGAAAAGGCATTCCGCATAACATAGATTTAATTTCTTCTATCTTATGTTTATTGTTGCTTGCTATTATTAACTTCTTCATTCTAATTTTTTCCTCCAGTACCTATCCATAGTGCATCCATCTTTAATGCTTCTTTTTGAACATGAATCATTTGTTTTATTCCTTTCTCCCCTAAATCTAATAATTCATTTAATTCAGCTCTAGTAAAAGGACTATCCTCTCCAGTTCCTTGAACCTCTACAAAAGCACCTTCATCTGTCATAATTACATTCATGTCAACTTTAGCATTAGAATCCTCTTCATAACATAAATCTAGTAGCATCTCCCCATCTACTATTCCTACACTTGTTGCTGCCACAAAACTTCTTATTGGATATACTTTGAATGGTTTTTCTCTATGAAGTTTATTAACTGCATCTACCATAGCTATAAAAGCTCCTGATATTGATGTTGTTCTTGTTCCTCCATCAGCCTGTATTACATCACAATCTACCCATAATGTTTTTTCACCTAAAGCTTTTAAATCTACAACTGATCTTAAAGCTCTACCTATAAGTCTTTGAATTTCCATTGTACGTCCATCAACCTTTAGTCTAGCTATATCTCTTATTTTTCTTGTACCAGTTGCTCTTGGAAGCATATTATATTCAGCTGTAATCCATCCTTCTCCTGAACCTTTTAGGAAAGGTGGCACCTTATCTTCTATTGATACATTACATAAAACCTTTGTATCTCCAACTTCTATATAAACAGATCCCTCTGCATATTTTGTATAATTTCTTGTTACCTTTACTCTTCTAAGTTGATCTTTTTTTCTATTATCTATTCTCATTCTTTCACCTTCTAGTTTTATTTTATATTAAACAACTCATCTCTTTTAGGTTCTTCTACCTCTAATTCTACTCCATTTGATACTAAAATCCCTTTATTTTTTGTTACTTTTCCAATAATAGTTGCTTTTATCCCTTCCCTTTGTAAGGCATCTACAACTGTATTCCCTTCAGAAGAAGTTATTAACATACTTCCAGAAGAAATTAACCTTAATGGATTTATTTTGAATTCACCAACTATTTTCTTCGTAACATCTAGCATAGGTATTTTATCTTCATATATAATAAAGCCTTTATTAGAAGCCATAGCCAATTCAAAAAGCGCTCCTAGAAGCCCACCTTCTGTTATATCGTGCATTGAACTTACATTATACTTAGAGGCAATTTTCCCTTCCTTTAAAACACTTATATAATCAATCAGACTCCTAGCTTCATCTAATTCTTTATCTGTTAAAACATGCTTTAACCTATTTTCATAATCATTTGCTAAAATAGAGCTTCCTTCTAATGCAATATATTTAGTAATAATTATGTCATCTCCCTCATTGGCCCCTGCTGTGCTAATAGAAGTTCCCTTTAAACTTTTTCCAATAACAGTTATAGACACAATTAACTTATTTACAGCAGAAGTTACTTCTGTATGACCACCTATTACTTCCACATTTAACTTTCCTGCCTCCTCGCTTATCTCATTCATTATATTCTTTATGTCCTCTAATGATGATGAAGTTGGGGCCATAATTGTAACTAACAAAGCTACAGGCTCTCCTCCAGCAGATGCAATGTCATTACAATTAATATGCACTGCTAGTTTTCCTACATTTTCTGATGCCCCTGTAATTGGGTCTGTTGAAAATATCCCTTCATAATCACCAAAATTTATAACAGAGCAATCTTCTCCAACGTCATTTCTTATAGTAACTTCGTCCCTCTTAACTTTTCTACTATCTAAAATTATATTTCTTAAATCATCAAAATTTAATTTTCCTTCTTTCATCAAAAAAATCTCCTTTAATTTGGATTTTATGCACTATTTCATAAATTCTCTCATATTAATTAATAAGAATAATAAATATGAGGTGAATAAATTGAGATATATAGGACCATTTTTCAGAATGAATAGTCTTTCTCAAAATGATATAAGTGGTCAACTTTTTCATCTTTCAAAAGAAGCTATAAAAACTATAGTGCTTAACTCTAAGTGTGGGATAACCACCTCATTTAGGTCATCAAAAAAATCTTCTAATAATGATATTAGCATATTAAACAATTTTTCTCCACTAATATGCCTGTACAGGAAATCATCTCCAGTATTTATTCATAACAAAACATCTCATGGATTTGATGAGGATACATTTAAGAAAGATATAATTCCTGCTACAAATGCACTAATGACCTTAAATATATTAGAATTAAGTAACTATTATAGCAATTATAATAAAGGTGCACGCAGATCTGATTCACTTGAGAATGCTTACAAGCACCTAGCGAAGGAACAGCTTAGCTTTTATTATGAAAACTTAAGAAACTCTGAAGGAGTTTTTGTAGAGAAAAAAAATTTATCAGAAGGGAATTCAAAGGGATATAACTTAATAGATAAAGATAAGAAATTCAACTTTTCGGATCAAGCTTTTATGATGAATGCATATTATCTTTATTCTCTTTATAATCCTGATGATCCTATAAGTGATGACTATAAAAACTTTTCTCTTCAAATATTAGAAATGTTTTACGATTTTAAGGACGCATTATATAACCTTTCTTTTGAGGAAGGATGTAAAATCCTATTAGCATTTAATGTATTCTATGAATTCTCAAATGAAGAAAAATGTAAAAATCTTATAATAGATTTATCCGATTTTCTAACAAATAAATTTGACGAGAAAGATTACTATGTTTCAGCATTAGATAGTTGTTCACTTTTTGCTATTGCTTTAAATGACTCCTATAAGCATACTAACATTATTTCCTTTAATGAAAAATCCGAAGAAATTCTTTATAAGTTAGAGGGGCTTTATGATAGTGAGAAGGGTATCTTTTTAAAATTGACAGACAAAAAAGAAGTAAAATATTCTTCTTTTGAAATATGCTTCTACTTTTTGGCTATACTTTTACACTCAAGGAGCTCAGATAATCAATTAGAACATAAAAATATGGTATCTAATTTATATAGAAAATATTTTATAAATTCTAATCTAATATTAAGTTGGCCAGAAGCACCTACTTTAGACGAAACAGAACGTTACCGTGGATTATCATTAAAATCTGCCGATATGCTAGATGAAAGTTTCTTTAGAATGCCTAATTTACCTACTCCAGAAAGTTCCGGTATGGCACCTATTTTTACTAAATCTATTACTTATTCTAAAAAGAAGAACTCATTTAGCCGCTCTAAAGATACATTTGATAGTAGTAAAAATATGCTAATTTTCTTTGTTTTGATACATTATTTAAATGATGATGTAGTAAATGCAATGAATTTTAAGGACGATATTAACCTTCCTTCTATAAGAGAAGAAGAACCAATAACAGTTACTGAAGATATATTAGACTCAGACAAGGACGATATCATAGAAGAAGCACCTAATGAAACAAAAGAGCTGGATTAATTCCAGCTCTTATTTCTGCTTATTAGAAATACTAGAAAATTCAACATTTCCATTCCCATCCATACTAATGTTGCTCACCTTACTTGATATAGCAATGTTCTCATTAGAAAACATTACAGGAATTATAGTACAATCATTAAACAACTTCTCTTCTATATGTTTAAAGTCTTTAGAACCATCATTTATCTCCTTTTCTAAAATCAACTTTTCACTATCGTTTAAAAAAGTAGACAACTCTGTATAGAATTCCTTTTTTTCATTTGAATTAGATTCAATATCTATAAGAACCATATCATATCTTTTTAATAAATCTAAATCATCTAAATCCTCTGCTTTAACAAGAGAATATTTTAGGTTAATAGAAAGATTATCTTTAAACCAACTTACTAAGAACTTACATAAATCTCTACTCTCATCAGAATCTTTTGCTAATAAAGTTAAAGAGTCCATTTTTTCTAAAGTTCCATCTTGATTAATGGTTACTTTCCTTGTTTGAAGCTTAGTCAAATCCTCTTTATCCTCTCTAAAATAACTACCCTCAGCCGACTCTACTCTTTCCGGATTATTATCCATAAATTCATCCGTTGCTTTATAAATATGTTTATATATTTCTCTTCTAGAAGACAAAGGTAATCCATTATCATCGCTATTTATAGATAAATAGTATGATTCATCAGATGAAAATGTTAATAGCTTATTTTCACTCTTTAACTTCTCTAACTGACTATTGGGTGGATTGATAACTACATCTCTCTTTCCTATCTCAAAAGATGCCATAGCCAATTCCTCATTATCATCTTTAACTAAATCTATAGTACTTGGACCTTCCCCCCACTTATTTTTTAATAAAGTAACTTTATTATCATCAAAAGCCGTAATCATATAGTCTCCACTATAAAGTAATTCATTATATGTATCCTTTATATTGCCCCAAACAGGCAATAATTTTCTTATTCTATATTGAGGCTTGGTAAGATCATCTAAGAATTCATCATTCTTTTTATTTAACCTTATTTTAATTGAATTATCTCCTGTTGTTATTGCAACTCCTTTATCAAAGGATCCTTCTCCATCCCTAAATGCTTTTGCACCATAAACGTCTAATAACGCTTTTATATTTTCTTCATCTTCGGATTTTATTAACTCTTTAAAAAATCCCTTTATATCATCAGGGGTGATTTTATCCCCATTACTCCAATATATATTATCATTTAAGATAAATTCATATTCTATTCCATCATCTTTTACATTTATCTCTTTTGCTAATTCAGAAACAATCTCTCCCTTTGAGTTCTTTTTTATTAACCCCTTACTAGTTGCGCAAATAATATCCTCTTCTCGCTTTGATAATCCAGTAACTTTTTCTAAATTGTTAGCTATACTAGTAACACTATAGACTATAGTATCTGAGCTAACAGAGGTATCTGTATTATCTACTTCTACAAACCCTAAAACAAATATCACTATAAAAATCCCTATAATTAAAGGGGCAATAATTTTCTTCATATACCTCTCTCCTTAACTCTTTAAGTATCTATGATTATATCCATGAATAATACCTAATAATCACTTTTTTAATCTTAACTTTAATAATAAATATTTATTTTATGTGCTATAATGATAATATATTTATTCAGGAGGTTATGCTATGTCTATATTATTTGGCGCAAGTTGTGTAGTTGCGATAATCTTTATGGCAACATTTATGTTTATTGGTATATGGTTATTTATCACAGCCTTAAAAGCTTATCGTCAATTAAAATACAAGAATTATATATTGGAAAAAATTTATCAAAAGCTAGACTTTTTATCTCAAAACCAAAGTAATTATATAAAGGATGATAAAGCAGACTTAATAACTTCTGACTTTATGGATTTCTTTGGAGAAGAAAATGATGATTCATCTAATATTGATAACATTAAGGACTTCGATAGAAAAGATAAAACAAGTGGACTTTAAATAGAAAAATCATACACGCTACATGCATGTATGATTTTTTATTTTTTTATTAGCATATTTATATATTTTAAAATTTATATATTTTTAGCTTTATATGTTTATAAAAATATAAGAAGCTACCTTCCAGCAGCTTCTCCCTACTTTACTAATGAAATTGAAAATATAAGAATTAAACTAATTAAAATACTTATAGCTGAATATGTTATCCTCTTGCTACCATTCTCATTTAACAAAAATCTTAACGCAAGCAACGCCATAGTTACTGCCGATCCAACTTGTATTGGCATATAAGAATTAAATACTTGCCCTACATAAAAAAACTGATAAGATGTCATAAGTGTACATATTATTAATCCACAAGTTACTATAGCTGATATTAAACTTAATAAATTAATTATTCTTTTCATTTTACTTACCTATAATCTCTTCAAATTCATCCTCTGAAATTACTTTTACTCCTAGGTCAATAGCTTTTGTAAGTTTAGAACCTGCTTCTTCACCTGCTAAAACATAATTAGTTTTCTTACTAACACTTCCAGACACCTTTGCACCTAATGACTCTAACTTTTCTTTAATACTTCCTCTTGTATAATTCTTTAATGTTCCTGTAACAACTACTGTCTTTCCTACAAATGGACTCTCTACAATTTCTTTTTCCTCATACTTTGGTCTTACACCAAGTTCAAGAAGTTCATCTATAGTTTGTATTACCTTCTCTTCTCTAAAGAATTCTAATACACATTTTGCTACAATATCTCCTACGTCCTGTATGGCTACCAATTCTTCAAAACTAGCATTCTTTATTCCATCTAAAGATTTAAACTTAGCAACTAAATCCTTTGCTGTCTTAACTCCTACATTCGGTATTCCAAGAGCATATATAAATGCATATAGTTCACAATTTTTACTTTTCTCTACTGCATCAAGTAACTTCTGAGCCTTCTTCTCTCCGAACTTCTCTAGTGTTACTAATTCCTCTTTTTTAAGTTTATATAAATCAGAGATAGATTTAATATTTAGCTTTTCAAATAATTGTTCTGCTGTCTTTTCAGAGAATCCCTCTATATTCATAGCTTCTCTTGAAGCGTAGTGAACAATACTTTTTACCATCTGTGGTTTACAAGACAATGTGTTTTCACAGAAATAATGTGCTCCATCTAACACTAAATGGCTTCCACATGCAGGGCATACTTCTGGCGGAGTAATTTCTTTAGAATTATCTACGCTTTCTTGAACTACTCCCATTATCTCAGGTATTACATCATTAGAACGCCTCACAAATACCTCTGCTCCAATTCTAACACCTTTTCTTTTTATATCGTCCATATTATTAAGTGTAGCTCTCTTTACCGTTACACCAGCCAATTCAACTGGCTCAAGCAATGCTGTAGGGCCAACTCTACCACTTCTACCTACATTCCACTCAACATCTAAAAGTTTAGTTGTTGCCTCTTGAGCTTCAAACTTATATGCTATGGCCCACTTAGGGAACTTAATTGTATATCCTAATAACTCTCTAGTTCTAATATCATCTATGGCTATTACTAATCCATCTATGTCATAATTCAAATCAAATCTAATATTTTTTATATATTCTATTTGTTTTTCTATTTCATCCATAGATGTACACACTTCTAAATAATCATCAACTGGAAGACCTTTTTCTTTAATAAATTCCATCATGTCTAAATATGTTTTAAAGCCTTTTCCTTCTTTATATCCAACATCATAGAAAAATGCTGATAGATTTCTACTAGCAGTTTCCTTAACATTTAGGTTTCTTAAAGCACCAGCTGCACCATTTCTTAAGTTCTTAAGTGGTACTTCTGCTTTCTTATTATATTCTTCAAAAGCTTCAGTAGTCATTATGGCTTCACCATGAACCTCAAATATATCCTTAGAATCTATCTTTAACGGAATAGACTTTATAGTTTTTACTTGTGCTGTTACTTCTTCCCCCATTTCTCCAGTTCCTCTAGTAGCAGCTGTAACAAGTACACCATCTTCATCATATGTTAAATTAATAGTTAATCCATCAAACTTTTTAGTTAATACATATTTTAAATCTGGTAAATCTTCACCTTGAGATCTCATAGCTTCTATGAATTTTTTATTTCTATTATGCCATTCCTTAAGTTCCTCTACACTTTGAGCTTTATCCATACTCCACAATCTGCCTTTATGAGTATACTTGCTAAATCCTTCAAGAACAGTATCTCCAACCCTTAATGTAGGAGAATATGGAAGAATATATCCAGTCTCCTCTTCCAACATCCTTAACTCATCATATTTTTTGTCATAATCCTTATCAGAAACTGAAGGTGCATCTAATGTATAATATTCATATGAATACCTATTTAACTCATTTACTAACTCTTCAATTCTTTTATTCTTATCCATTAATGGATTCCTCCTAAATATTATAATACCTCTAAATTGGCCATAGATAGCATAAGCATTTTAACACCTTGCTTATCAAAAGCTATAGTTAACTTCTTATCATTGCCAGATTGAGTTATTGAAACTATTGTTCCAACACCAAATTTATCATGCTTAACTTTTCTTCCCATAGTAATTTCATCAGATGTAATAAGTGTGGCACTTCCATCAGAAGTATTACTTGCCCCAGATATATTTCTATTAGAAGAATACATATTACTTCTTAGGCTATGAGGGTTGTTAACTCCTGTATTCATAGGCTTTGCAAAGGTTGATGTACCAGCTAAACCCCTTTCATTAATATATTCCTTTAAATCAGATTTTATTTCTCCTATAAAGTCTGATTGACTATATGCAACTGTTCTACCAAATTGCTTTCTAACTTCTGCAGAAGTCATATATAGCATTTCTTTAGCTCTAGTTATAGCAACATAGCAAAGCCTTCTAGATTCCTCCATCTTGTCTTCTTCATTAAAGTCAGCCTCACTAGGGAATATTCCATTTTCCATACCAACCATAAATACAACTGGGAATTCTAATCCTTTTGCACTATGGACAGTCATTAACACTACGGAACCTTCTCCTTCATCTTCTTCCTCCAACTTATCTGTATCTTGGACTAGTGATACCTTTTCCAAGTAAGCTTCCAAAGATTTGTCTTCACTACTTTTTTCAAAATCAACAGCATCTGATACTAATTCCTTTAAGTTCTCTATTCTACTCTTATCTTCTATTTCATTTGATTTAGATAATTCATCTAAATAACCTGTATCTTTAAGTATGCTTTCTATAAGTACAGACACAGGAACTGTATCTTTTAATTCCATGAAATTATCCATTAATGTTGTAAACTTCTCTATACAAGCGGCATTTCTTGCTGTTAATGAAGGAATACTTCTAGCTTGAGTTAAAGCATCCCATAAATCCAATTCAAAGTCATCAGCAAAGTCTTGTACTTTCCCTACAGTAGCATCTCCTATACTTCTCTTTGGAACATTAATAATTCTTCTTAAACTAATATCATCCTGTGGATTCACTAATACCTTTAAGTAAGATAGAAGGTCCTTAATTTCTTTTCTATCATAGAATCTAGTGCCACCAACTATCTTATAAGAAATTCCTCTTCTTCTTAAGGTTTCTTCAAATATACGAGATTGTGCATTGGTTCTATATAAAATTGCAAAATCTTCATTTTTTCTTCCTTCTTTATGTTTGATATCTGCAATAGTCTTAGATACAAAATCTCCCTCTGCTCTATCATCAAAAGATCTATATATCTTTATTTTACTTCCTGCTTCTTGTTCAGTTCTTAACGCCTTATCTTTTCTATAATTATTATTCGCAATAACTACATTAGCTGCACTTAAGATATTTCCTTTTGATCTATAGTTTTGTTCAAGTTTAATAACTTTTGCTGATGGATAGTCTTTTTCGAAGTTTAAAATATTCGATATATCAGCACCTCTCCATCCATATATACTTTGATCGTCATCTCCTACTACACAAAGATTCTTATACTTAGCTGCCAGAAGTTTTATAAACTCATATTGTGCTCCATTTGTATCTTGGTACTCATCAACCATGATATATTGGAACTTTCTTTGATAAAACTCTAAAACATCTGAATTTTTCTTAAATAATTCTACTGTTTTAAATATTAAATCATCAAAATCCATAGCATTATTTTCTTTTAATCTCTTTTGATACATTAAGTAAACATCTGCTATTTTATTTTCTCTAAAGTTAGATTCATTCTCTCTTTTAAAGCTATCTGCACTTTGCATTTTATCTTTAGCTCTACCTATCTTACCTATAATTTCTCTTTGAGTAATATCCTTATCATTTATATTTAAAGCCTTCATGCACTCTGTAATAAGAGTCTTTTGGTCTGATGTATCATATATAGTAAAATTGCTTTTATATCCTAGATGTTGAATTTCTCTTCTCAAAATCCTTACACAAGTTGAATGGAATGTAGATATCCACATATCCTCTGCCTTGTCTCCAACAATTTTCTTAATTCTATCCTTCATTTCCTTGGCTGCCTTATTAGTGAAGGTTATCGCTAAGATCTTATAAGGTGGTATACCTAAATCTTCAATCATATGTGCCATTCTATATGTAAGAACTCTTGTCTTACCTGAACCTGCTCCAGCTAGTATTAAGACCTGTCCCTCTACAGTAATAGCACCCTCATATTGTTCCTTATTTAATAACGACTTTAAATCCATAATTAAATTCCTCCTTCCTAATTCTCAACCATTATAACACAACATATGTTCTTATTTATATCTTTCCCCATTTTCTTAAAAGATTCCGAATATTATTGGAATAAATATAGCTGGTAACAAATTTGCCACCTTAATCTTTGTAACTCCTAACATATTTAGCCCAATACCTACTATTAACAAACTACCTACTGCGGACATATTTCCTATAACTACTGTGCTTAATATCCCCCCAAGAATTCCTGCACAAAGTGTAATTCCACCTTGATATATTAAAACAGCTACAGCAGAAAACATAACCCCTATTCCTAGAGTTGATGTAAATATTATTGAAGATATTCCATCTAATATTGACTTAGCATATAAAGTTGTATGATTACCTTGAAGACCACTTTCTAAAGATCCTACTATAGCCATAGCACCAACACAAAATAGTAAGCTTGCTGTTACAAAACCTTCAGATATTGATTTTTCTCCATTACCTTTATTAATTTTACTTTCTAAATAATCTCCTACACTTTTCAATCCTTTGTCAATATCAATTAACTCACCTATAAGAGCCCCAACCCCTACAGAAATTATCATCTGAAGAGTATTTTCTCCTTTTAGCGCTCCTGATATTCCTATGTATAAAACACACAAAGCTAGTCCATTCATTATTGTTGTACTAACTTTTTCTTTTAATCTCCCCTTAACTACTAATCCTACAATGCAACCTAATATTATTGTTCCACAATTAACTACTGTTCCTAACATCCTGCCCCTCCATACTACAACCTTTTATGTTTATACTATATTTTACCACAAAATTATTTTTATAAATTATTGTCATAAATATTATTAGTTATATTAAAATGAAATTATAGTTTATTTATTAGCGCAAGGAGATGAAACTATTGAAAAAGAAATTATTTTCTATATCCCTATTACTACTCTTTATTCCTTCTATTTTTATTGGTTGTGTAAAAAAGCTAGATTATAGTGAAATAAGTTCATATAGTGATGAAGTATTATCAACTGTTTTAACTGCTTTAAGCAATAATGATTATAATACATTCTCAAAGCACTTAAGTGACGATATGAAGGAATCTTATGATTATGGTACCTTTCAAAAAGAAAGCGCACTTTTAATCACTACAGTTGGAGTATTCGAATCACTAGAATTTGATTATGGAGAAAAAAGAAATGGTTATAACTTTGCCATATATAACACAAAATTTTCTGATGAGGAAGAAGAGGTTAGAGTATCTGTAGCTTTCAAAGAAGAGGATGAAAATCATAAGGTATATGAATTGTACCTTTCTTCAGACAAACTTGAAAAAGCTAATTCTACCAATTAATTGTTATAGATTTTCCTATAGTTTAAATATATAATTATCTTATAAATTGACAAAAGGAGAATACTCTTATGAGAAAAATGCCAATATACTTAGTTTTTTCTAGGACAGGCACTTGGTTATCTCGTTCAATCGGATTTGTTACAAAAACACATTATACTCATGTTTCAATAAGTTTAGATTCATCTTTTAAAACAATGTATTCTTTTGGAAGATTAGACCCAGATAATCCTTTTTCAGGTGGTTTAACAACTGAAAATATTTATACAGGAGTTTTTCAAAAGTCTCCAAATGCACGCTGCTTAATCTACAAGCTAGAAATAACAGAAAAACAGTTTCTTGACTTAGAAAGAGAAATTAAATCATTTTTTGATTCTGATATAAATTATAGGTACAACTTTATAGGACTTTTTGGAGTATTGATGGACAAGCCAATACATAGAGACAACCACTACTTCTGTTCACAATTTATAACAACTCTTCTGAAGCAAAGTAATATATGGCATAGTCCAAAGATACCAGAATTAACTAGTCCTACTGATTTATTGAATATACCAAACAAAACCTTAATCTATGAAGGTTTTATAAATGAACTAGATTTCTCTATTGAAACTCAAGTTGCATTAATATGACAAATATGAATAGTACTTATGTGTGATAATAATATAATTATCTTCATTTTGCACATATTAGTACTATTTTTTTCTTTAAAAATCAATAGTTACTTTATTTTTTTTATATATTAGATTAAAATTAAAGGTAAAAGTAAATAAATATAATTAAGATAAATACATTAGGAGAGGGTAAATATTATGGCAAACGAAATCAACTCATCTAATTTTATTAGAAACATAGTAATAGACGATTTAGAATCTGGAAAACACAAAGAAATAATTACACGTTTTCCACCAGAACCAAATGGCTACCTACATATAGGTCACGCAAAATCAATCTGCTTAAACTTCCAATTAGCAGATGAGTTTAATGGTAAAACAAATCTTAGATTTGATGATACTAATCCAATAAAAGAAGACACTGAATATGTTGAATCAATTAAAGAAGATGTAAAGTGGTTAGGATTCGATTGGGATGAACTACTTTTTGCTTCTAACTACTTCGATATTATGTACGAAAAAGCTCAACTTCTTATAAAAAAAGGAAAAGCTTACGTATGTGATTTAACGCCAGAAGAAATGAAGGACTATAGAGGAAGCTTAACTGCTCCTGGAAAAGAGAGTCCTTATAGAAATAGAAGTGTTGAAGAAAACTTAGATCTTCTAGAAAGAATGAAAAATGGTGAATTTGAAGACGGAAAAAAAGTTCTAAGAGCAAAAATAGATATGTCTTCTCCTAACATTAATATGAGAGACCCAATAATCTATAGAATATCTCACTCTGTTCATCATAATACAGGTGATAAATGGTGTATCTATCCTATGTACGATTTTGCACATCCTATAGAAGATGCAATAGAAGGAATAACTCACTCTATTTGTACATTAGAATTTGAAGATCATAGACCGCTTTATGATTGGGTCGTTAAAGAATGTGAAATGGAATCTACTCCAAGACAAATTGAGTTTGCAAGATTAAATCTTACAAATACAGTTATGAGTAAAAGAAAGCTTAAACTTCTTGTTGATGAAGGCATTGTTGATGGATGGGATGATCCAAGAATGCCTACTATAGCTGGTTTAAGAAGAAAGGGATATACCCCTGCATCTATTAGAAATTTCTGTTCAGCAATTGGGGTTGCAAAAGCATCTTCAGTAGTTGATGAACAAATGCTTGAATATTTTATTAGAGAAGACTTAAACCCAACAGCTACAAGAGCAATGGCTGTTCTTAACCCATTAAAATTAGTAATAACTAATTACCCTGAAGGACAATCTGAAATACTTGAAATAGAAAATAACCCTAATGATGAATCTGCAGGTACTAGACAAGTAGAATTCTCTAGAGAACTTTACATTGAAAGAGAAGATTTTATGGAAGTTCCAGTTAAGAAATATTTCAGACTATTCCCTGGAAATGAAGTTAGACTTAAAGGGGCATATTTCGTTAAATGTACTGATGTAATTAAAGACGAAGAAGGAAATGTAACTGAAATTCACTGTACTTATGATCCCGAAACTAAGAGTGGTAGCGGATTTACAGGAAGAAAAGTTAAAGGAACTATTCACTGGGTAAATGCTAAAACTGCTATTCCAGCTGAATTTAGGTTGTATGAACCTCTTATACTTGATGATGTAGAAGAAAACGAAGGCAAACACTTCTTAGAACAAATAAATCCTAACTCTTTAACAACTTTAAAAGGATTTATAGAACCATCAGTTAAAGGTGCTAAAGCCCAAGAAAAATATCAATTATTTAGACATGGATACTTTAATGTAGACTCAAAGGATTCTACTACTGATAATTTAGTATTTAATAGAATAGTATCATTAAAGAGCTCTTTTAAATTAAACAAATAGTTAAAATATGAGCATAGTTAAACACTACTATGCTCTTTTAAAACACAAAAGATTAGATGGTAAGGGGGAAAATTTTATGTTAGAACATGCTATAGGCACTATTGTTCCTATAGGTATTCACACACTAGAACTTATGGGAATAATAATTATATTTGTAGGTGCTATAAAAGCCTTTTACAAATATGCATTATCACTTATTTCTAAGACAAGCTATCCTATAAAAGTAGAGTTTGCAAAAGCACTAACTTTAGCTTTAGAATTTAAAATGGGTGCAGAGATTTTAAAAACCGTAATAATTAATTCTTTTGACGAAATGTACATACTTGCTGCAATTATTTTATTGAGAGCATTATTAGCATTTGTAATTCATTCAGAAATGAAAGCAGAATCAGCTCATTAAAAAATAGAGTACTTACGTACTCTATTTTTTTAATAAATTTTATTATATAAAGTTTTTAAATCTTGATTTAACCTTTTCTTCACCCATTATTTGCATAATAGTATATAAATCAGGTGTATTACTTCTATGAGTTAATGCAGCTCTAACAGCACCAGCTACATCAGAAATCATTCCTTTGTAGTTCTCTGGATTAGCCTTAAATTCTTTTCTATTTGTACAATATCCTAATTCTGTACCTATCTCTTTTAACTCTTCAAACCAATCCTCTTGGCTTCCAATATTAAATGTAAATTTATCTGCATATACATTTATTATTTCCTTTGCAGCTTCTAAAGAAAGAGTCTTTGGTAACTCTATATTTTCATCTGATTCCTTATTAAATAATTCATCAAAGAAATAGAAGATTTTCTCTTTTACATCTTCCCATTTAGCAAAGTCTTTTCTTGGCTTAGGACCATCCTTATCAATATTAAATATCTCTTTTGACATAGACTCATTTGATGTAACTAAATCATACATCTCTTTATCAAAATCTTTAGCCCAAGCTATATAACTTTCATATACCTTATCAGCTTTCATTTTACATATTAATTCTTTACTTACATCATTTAATTTTACAATATCAAATAAAGCTCCACTCTTACTCATCTTTTCTAAAGCAACTGGGAATTCGTGATAGTCAGTAGTTGGATTTTCAGCTCTCCAATCTTCATATGTTGAGTTAATAATATTTAATAAATACTCAACAACAGCTTCAGTTGGATATCCAACTTCTCTATAATATGAAACTGCTGCTTCAGCATCTTTTCTCTTTGAAAGCTTTCTCTTTGAACCATTATCATTCTTCATTATTGTTGGAATGTGAGCATAATTGGGTCTATCAAATCCTAACACATCAAATAATTGTACATGTATTGGTAATGATGATAACCATTCTTCACCTCTTATAACATGAGTTGTTCTCATTAAGGCATCATCAATAGCATGAGCAAAATGATATGTTGGTAATCCGTCAGACTTAACAATAACTATATCTTGATCATTTTCTGGGAAAGATATATCTCCTTTTATTAAATCATGGAATTCTACTCTGTTATTTATATTTCCAGGGGATTTTAATCTAACAATATACTTATCCCCAGCTTCTATTCTCTTTATAGCTTCTTCTGTGGATAAATTTCTGCATGTTGCAAACTCTCCATGATATCCTGGAGTGATTTTTTCTGCCATTTGCTTTTCTCTTACAGCATTTAACTCCTCAGGAGTACAAAAACATGGGTATGCTAATCCTCTCTTTACTAAGTCTTTAGCAAATGTTGAATATATTTCTTTTCTTAAACTTTGTCTATATGGACCATAATTACCTATTTCACTATGCTCCCCTGTCATTCCTTCATCAAAATTCATTCCAAAGTTTTTCATTGTTGCAATAGTATCTTCTATTGCTCCCTCAACTTCTCTCTTTTGATCTGTATCTTCTATTCTTAAGAAGAAAATACCTTCACTTTGCTTAGCTAATCTTTCATTAATTAAAGCAGCAAATACTCCTCCAATATGTTGGAATCCTGTTGGACTTGGTGCATATCTTCCTACAACTGCACCCTCCTTTAAATTTCTTTTAGGGTACTTTTCTAAATAATATTCTGGTGTTTTACCTATCTCTGGGAACAGAATATCAGCTAATTTTTCTAAACTCATTTTATCACCTTTCCTTTTTTGTTTATAAAATAAAAAAATCCTCCATCCTAAAATATAGGACGAAAGAACTTAACTTCCGTGGTACCACCTAAATTGAATAAACAATAGCCTATTCCACTCATTCTCTTTAAGGGGAAAATCCCATAACAACTCCAAAGCTTCTTTCTATAGCTTTACTTGTTAAGCTTCCACCATATACTTAACTCTCTTTAAAGTTCCACTATATACTCTTCTTCTTCAACGTCTCTAATATATATTATTTACAAACTATTTATTATTATAACTTCTCAAAACATTATTGTAAATAACTTTAAGTTTATTGTCGAATTATATTATTCATCATAATTTTATTATGCAAGATTTAATTCATTTATGAACAATTATATTTTTTCTCTTATATCTTCTTATATAAAAATTACTTTTTTAATTTATTAGGCTAAATAATATAAATTTAAAATTTGTTAACTTTTACATATAATTATTTTTCTAAAACAAAAAACGCAACCCTTGGGGCTAGGTTGCGCTTTAGCAATAAGCAATAAATAAAAAGGGGGCTATTTATTCCTTTTATTTATCCTTGCACTGATATTATATGTTATTAGATATCAAAATGCAAGAGATTTTGTGAAAAATATTTAACTTTTGATTTATTATGAATGTTTTTCTTGCACTTTTTTTAATCATTCGTTAATAACTCTTTAAAAGAGCTAATTCATCTTCTGTTAGTTCACGATATTCGCCTTCCTCCAATTCTTGGTCTAAAGGCAAACCTCCAAACTCTGTTCTTTTTAAATACACAACAGTTTTTCCTAACGCTTCAAACATTCTTTTTACTTGATGATACTTTCCTTCTTGTATAGTTACCATCACTTCTGCCCCTTCATTTGATGAATTAATTATTTCTAACTTACCTTCCTTACACTTATACCCATCATCTAAAGTTATTCCATTTTTAAATGCTTCAACATCTTTTTCATCTACTGCCTTATCAATTTTCGCATAATAAACCTTATCAACATGCCACTTAGGTGAAATTAATCTATGATTTAGTTCCCCATCATTTGTTAATAATAATAATCCTACAGTATCTTTATCTAATCTTCCTACTGGAAATGGATTAAATACTTGATGTTCTACCTCTAATAAATCTATAACAGTTTCTTCTCTATTATCGTATGTTGCAGATATTACACCATCTGGCTTATTCATCATTAAATATATATACTCTCTATAGAATAAATCTTCTCCATTTATATTTATAACTGATTTTTCCGGATCAATTAATACCCCATTATCTTTTACCACTTCTCCATCTACCTTAACTAACCCCTTCTTTACTAAGGCTTTTATTTCTTTTCTACTCCCATATCCTAAATTTGATATTATTTTATCTAATCTTTCCACAAAAACAACTCCTAAACAATGAATTCCTTATTATTATACCCAAGGGAAATGGGATAATAAAGATAATATAAATAATAAAGAAAAAAAAGATAGTTATTGAGCCATTAAACCATAAAAATTTAAAGAAAAAAACTCCCTTAGGAGTTTTTAATTCAAATAACTTTATTACATCAATAATTCTACTTCTTTTCTAAAGTCCATTCAAATAATATTTCATAACCTTAGGAACATAGTTTTGAGTTTCCTTTGGCATCTTATATAAATCATCAGCTGAAGTAACACCTCTTCTTTTCACTGTTCCTTGACCAGCGTTATATGCCATAAGAGCCATTTCTATATCTCCATTGTACCTGTTGATATGTCCTCTTAACTGTTTTACGCCCCCCCTTATATTATCTTCAACATTAAAGGGATCTGAAACTCCATCTTCCTCACAATTAACAGGCATTAATTGCATAAGCCCCATCGCTCCAGCAGAAGAAACTACATTGGGATTGAAATTAGATTCTGCTTTAATTACAGCTAAAACCAAATTAGGATCTACCCCAAACTCTTCTGAATATTTATTTACTGCGCTATAAATTCTTTGCATAGTCTCATCATCACTTATAGTTGATACTTTATTAACAGCCCCTATTGAATAAGTACTTGAATTAATCCCACTTGAATATCTTATTGGTATGTTATTTAAATCCTGACCAACTCCAACACTTATTAAATTAGAACTCTCATCCTTATTTCCTTCTTGACCTTCCATAGAGTTTAATAAAGCTTGATATACTAGCTCAAACTCCATCCCATCACCCAATTGACTTTTTAATGTATTTTGAAGTAATGTCATACCAACTAACTTTTCTGTAGAAATATCATTTATATTCATTTGTTCCTCCTTAGGAAGCCGTAAAAGAAAACTCCCCGTAATCCTCATAGTTTACTTTTTTATAAAAACTTTTAGCTAAAACCATCACTCTATATTCCCCTCTTAAAAATGGAATAAAAGTATAGTAATCTTTTTTACTATAGCTTTGAGTTTTTATCCAATTACCTTTTTCCATAATGTAAAATTCATAACATACATCTTTTCCACCAACACTAGTAACTTTAAATGTTACTTCCTCATTACACACTATTTCTTCTCTATCACAAAGAATTTTTGTATTGGTCACTGGTGTTGCTTCAGAAACATATATACTTACCTCTTTTTTACTATCAAACTCTTCTTCACATTTTATGTTTTTTGAATAAACTTCAAATGTATACTTTCCTGAACACTTAGGTTTTAATTGTATTTTTTTATTTTGTATAAATCCAGTATCCTCCACTAAATAACCATTTATTTTTGTAACATATCTAATGAGAACACTTCTTGTATTTTGAACTACAGCTTCTATATCAATTAAATCTCCAACTAAATAACTACTTTTATTTGGAAGTAGTATATAATCTATTTCTCCTGGTAAATATTCTTTTGCTCTAACATATATAAATGTATGACTGTCATATTCTTTGTTTGAATACTTATCCTTAACTCTTATTTCAACTTCATATTCTCCCTTTTCATCTGGGATAAAGTTTATCCAGTTAGAATCACTAAAGCCTATACGTTCTTTTTCTTTATTATCTTTATATATTACAAAGGAATACTTTAAACTTATTCCGCCCTCTGCCTTTACCTTCATATTAATAGGTTGTCCTATTAATGCAGTTTTCTTGTTATCAGTGATGATATCCACTATTTTTACAGGTTTATCTGACTTCTTATCAATAGTATAATTTATTACCTTTTTATCCTCATAATCTCCATCATAAGATATATCCTTTACATATAAAGTTACTGTATACTCTCCTTCTTTTTGAGTTTCCCAAGTATACTCATTTCTCCTTATATATCCTGAGTCTTCTGCAACCTCGCCCTCAACAATATATCTATATACTATTTCTCGTCCACCATCTACTTCAGCTTTAAAATTAATTGTACTTCCATTCATTTGTGGTGAATTAGTATCTGGAGTAAAACTTTTTATATTAATTGGATTATATGCTTTTACAGAATATAACATTATAGCTCTATCATCATATTCCTTATTTGAAAGTATATCTCTAACTAAGCATAAAAGCTTATATTCTCCTGCTTCCTTCTCTTGATATGAAACTAACCTCCTAGAAGAATAATCCTGTATACAAGTTACCTTTCCATCTTTACTTATTTTTATAAATTTATATAACAAACTTCTCTTATCATCTAATGATGAACTAACTTTAAATACTAACTCCTGATTAATTAATAATTCTTCTGTTAAGCATTTAAAATCAGTGATTTCTATTTTAGTAGGTAATACTACATCAAATTTTATTGTAGTAAACTCATCAAAATTTTCACTTGAATTTACCTCTTTACATTCAATAAGAATTTCTTGCTTTCCTTCCTTATTAGCTGTAAACACTAGCCTATTACTTGTTGTATAATCTCTAATAAGCTCCCAATCTTGATTACCCTTTATCCAAAACCTATATAATAATCCTTGTTCATTACCAAGAACATCTATAGTAATTTTCTCTCCTACAGTTAAATGGGTTTTATCCATATTTACATCTTTAATTAATTTCTCAATTTCTTTTTCTCCAATAACAAACTCTTCCTTTGCAAGATAATCAAAAGGTCTACTAGACCCCTCTTTTTTACCTTGCACCATAACTATATACTTTCCTTCAGCTGATGGATTCCATATACATGTATCACTTTCAGAAAACTCTTGTATAGTATTCCATACTCCATCATTACCTATAATAAATTTATACTGCAATGGTTCTTTACCAAATACTGCTTCTATAAGAACTTCATCCTCTTTATTTCTAGGACTATCTTTATCAAATAAAATAACTAAATTCTCCAATAACCTCACCCCTCTATCTTAATGCCATATTTATTTTACCATATTTTGTAAGTTATTGCCTCATATTTCTCAATTTTATTATACATTTTTTTCTTTTAATAGTTAAGATATGAAAAAGAAATACCAAAATAATTTTAATTACTTTGGCATTTCTAGTTTAAATATTAACTTTTTCAAATTCTTTATTAATCTTTCTTCATCTTCTTTACTTCTTTTTTTAGGATTAGGTGTTCTCCCACCAGCCTGCCTTATTTTCTGAGAAATATGTCGTTCTTCTAATAATCTATCTATATTTTTATCCGTATAAATGTATCCTTTTGGATTAATTACTTCAGCTTTTTTAGGCAAACATAATGCCGCTACACCATAATCTTGAGTAACAACAATATCATTCTCTTTTGTATTATTTACAACATACATATCCACACTTTGGAAACCGCTATCTACAACTTTAACTATAGAATAATCACTTCTAATATAATGATTTATATCACAATATATTAGAACTTCTATATTATTTTCCTTTGCTATACTTTCAATAATAGGGATGCTTGGACAAGCATCCCCATCTATAATTATTCTCATATTATAATCTTTTTTCAAGCTCAGCCTTCATATCTTCATATCCTGGTTTGCCTAATAAAGCAAACATATTCTTCTTATATGCTTCAACACCTGGTTGATCAAATGGATTAACACCTAATAAGTATCCACTTATTCCACAAGCTTTTTCAAAGAAGTAAACTAATTGTCCAAAGTAGTACGCTGATAATTCTGGAATATTAACTATCATATTAGGAACCCCACCGTCATTATGAGCTAATAATGTTCCTTGGAATGCCTTTTTATTAACAAAATCCATATCTTTTCCTGCTAAGAAATTTAATCCATCTCCATCATCTGGAGTTTCTTCGATAAATATCTTCTTGCTAACTTCTTCTACATTTAATACTGTTTCAATTAGATTTCTTCTACCTTCTTGAATGTATTGTCCCATTGAGTGAAGATCAGTTGAAAAATCTACTGCTGCTGGGAATAATCCCTTTCCATCCTTACCTTCTGATTCTCCATATAATTGCTTCCACCACTCATTAAAATAGTGTAATGATGGTTCATAGTTAACTAATATTTCAATTGCTTTACCCTTATTGTATAAAGCATTTCTTGCTGCTGCATATTGATAGCATGCATTTTCTTTTAATGATGGATTAGAGTACTTTTCTCTAGCATCTGCTGCACCTTGCATCATTTCATCTATGTTTATACCTGCAACTGCTATTGGAAGTAAACCAACTGCTGTTAATACTGAGAATCTTCCTCCAACATCATCAGGAACTACGAAAGTTTCATATCCTTCTGCATCTGCTAAAGACTTTAAAGCTCCCTTTGCTTTATCTGTTGTAGCAAATATTCTCTTCTTAGCTTCTTCTTTTCCATATTTCTTTTCTAAATATGCTTTGAATATTCTAAATGCTATAGCTGGCTCAGTTGTAGTACCTGACTTAGATATTACATTTACAGATACATCCTTACCTTCTATTACTTCTAATAAATCAGCCATATAAGTTGAGCTGATATTATTACCTACAAAGAATATTTGAGGTGTCTTTCTCTTGCTTGAATCTAATGCACTGTGGAAAGAATGTGATAGCATTTCAATAGCTGCTCTTGCACCTAGGTATGATCCCCCAATACCTATAACTATTAAAACTTCGGAATCACTTTGTATCTTTTTAGCTGCTGCCTTTATTCTTTCAAATTCAGCTTTATCATAATTTATAGGAAGGTCCACCCAACCTAAAAAGTCATTTCCTGCCCCTGTTTTATTGTGTATTTTTTCATGAGCTGCTTTTACTAAATCCTCCATATAATCTAATTCATTTTCTTTTAGAAATGGAGCTGTTTTTGATAAATCTAATGTTAAATCTCTTCTCATAATTGTTACCTCCAAATATTAATTATGGAAACTTGCCTAATTTATTATATCATAATTGGTATGATTTTTTAAATTACTTATGTATTATTCCCACTTTTTAAGCTACATATTATTTATATTTTTAAATAAAGTATTTATTACTAATAATTATCTCCTACCTCTCTTAAAGCCGTATTACTACTGCATTTAGCCAAATTAATAATATGTATACTTTATATATCTTTCTCATTATAGTTTATTATTCTTGTATTTAAAATATAGAAAAAGCGATGAATTTCTTCATCGCTTTAAATTACTCAGCTATAGCTTGTACTGTTTTTGCTTTATCTAAATCTCTATAATGTTTTACTGCTGCACCTAGAAGAATCCAATATAATGGTGCTACTCCTATGACACTGATATTAAAGAAGCTTTGTATTACGTACCCTAAAATCATTAAGAAATATATCTTACATCTGTCATCTTCTCGCCTTTTAAATAATTTTGTTAAAATAACTCCTATAAGTGCTACATATGAAATTAATGTTAATATTCCTCCGCATGCCCAATACTCTAAGAACTCGTTATGTGCTTTATCTATTCCTGCCTTTTTAGTATTTACATAATAAGTATATCCATCAAAATTATCTCTTAACAATCTTGATTGTAATGTATCAAGACCAGTACCTATAATTGGACTTTTTTTAATTGCATCGCTAGTAATCTTCCAAATCAAAAGTCTTCCTGAACCTGATTTCTCACTTTTATCTATTGCATCTTCAACTATACTTTTAGCCCTAAAAACAAACCCACCTCTTCCTGTTACCTCCATAACAGAAAATACTACAAAAAACATCATTACTAGAATTAAACTTCTTTTAATTCTATCCTTATTTATAAAAACAAAACTCAATCCTATTATACAACATACAACTAATGATAGCCACCCACTTCTAGTATAGGTTACTAATACTCCTGCTAAAATTATTGATGAATATATAGAAAAAATTTTCTTATTCTTAAATATATAAATGCCTATTGATAAAATCAAAAACAAAAGTAAATAAGAAGATAGAAAATTTCTATTACCAATGGTCGCAACCATATCTATAGACTTTTCGCCACCGAACATTCTTATTCTTAACGGATCAATACCATAATATTGAAAAACAGCATATATGGACATAATTGTTCCAGATATACAAAAAATATGACTTGTGTATTTATAAAACTTTATAAAATACAAAGAACTCATAAATAACAATATATAAATTATATATGCTAGAAGTCCTTCATATCTATATTTATTTCCCATAATAGCAACTGATAATTCAATGCTAAATAATGTTGCTATTATCAAACTCGCCAAAAATAAAATTATTAAACATTCTTCTATTTTAAACCTAATTTTCATTTTAAGTTTTACTAATAAAAAGAGTATAAGAAAAAATATTAAATATAGATATACTACTTTACCTGACACATAATATGGTTTTGCTATAGTTGTTACTATAAATGGCATAAATATAACTACAGAATAAAGTAACATATTTAATATATCAACATCATCAAAATCTTTACTTAGTAAATTATCTTTTACTTTCATACCCACCAGCCTTCCATAATAATACAATTATAGCATAAAGCGATCATTTGAGGGTATATAAAAAAGATAGTTATAGCATATTTACTATAACTATCTAAATCTAAAATTTTATTCAAATTCTATAGTAGCTGGTGGTTTACCAGTGCAATCATACATTACACGATTAACCCCATTTACTTCATTTACTATTCTAGTTGTTACTTTTCCAAGTACTTCCCATGGAAGGTCTGCAGATTCTGCAGTCATAAAGTCACTTGTTGTTACAGCACGAAGGGCAACTGCATAATCATACGTTCTTTCATCTCCCATAACACCAACTGATCTCATGTTAGTTAAAGCAGCAAAATATTGTCCTATTTCCTTATCTATACCAGCCTTAGCTATTTCTTCTCTATATATAGCATCTGCATCTTGAACAATTCTAACTTTCTCAGCCGTAACTTCTCCAATTATTCTTATACCAAGTCCTGGTCCAGGGAAAGGTTGTCTGAATACAAGTTTTTCTGGAATTCCAAGCTCAAGTCCTGCTTTACGAACTTCATCCTTAAATAATAATCTTAATGGTTCAATTATTTCTTTAAAGTCTACACAATCAGGAAGCCCTCCAACATTGTGATGTGACTTAATTACAGCTGACTTACCTAAACCACTTTCAATAACGTCTGGATATATTGTTCCTTGAACAAGATAATCTACTGAGCCTATCTTCTTAGCTTCCTCTTCAAATACTCTAATGAACTCTTCACCAATTATTTTTCTCTTTGTTTCTGGGTCCTCTACTCCTGCTAGCTTTTCATAAAATCTTTCTTGAGCATTAACGCGTATAAAGTTTAAATCATAAGCACCATTAGGTCCAAATACTTCTTCTACTTCATCCCCTTCATTTTTACGAAGTAATCCATGATCTACAAAAACACATGTTAGTTGCTTTCCAACAGCTTTTGAAAGTAATACAGCTGCTACTGATGAATCAACTCCACCTGATAAAGCACATAATACTTTACCATCTCCAACTTTTTCTCTAATTTCTTCAATAGTTTTTTCAACAAAAGAATCCATCTTCCAATCCCCAACACAACCACAAACATTATAAACAAAGTTTGAAAGCATCTTCGTACCTTCTTGTGTGTGCATAACTTCTGGATGGAATTGAACAGCATATAAGTTCTTTTCTTCACATTCCATAGCTGCAACTGGACAAACTGGAGTATGAGCTACTACTTTAAAGTCTTCCGGAGCCTTTTCTATGTAGTCTGTATGACTCATCCAACAAATTGTTGTTTCTGAAACTTCATTAAATAATTTCGATTTTGAATCTACAGCCACTTCTGTTTTTCCATATTCACTTACAGGTGCTGTTGCAACACTTCCACCAAGCATATGAGCCATAAGTTGAGAACCATAGCATATACCAAGTACAGGTATTCCTAATTCAAATATAGCTTTATCACATAAAGGTGAATCTTCTCCATATACACTGTTTGGACCACCTGTGAAAATTATACCCTTTGGATTCATTTCCTTAATCTTATCAATACTTAAATTGTGCGGATGAACCTCACAATATACATTACACTCTCTTACTCTTCTAGCTATTAATTGATTATATTGACCACCAAAGTCAATAACCAAAACTAACTCTTTTTTCATGCTGACCTCCAAATAATAGTATTATTTTATATTATCTTACAGTTCTCACTTTTTTACAACATTTTATTGGCTTACACTATAGTTTGGTGCTTCTTTAGTTATATTAATATCATGAGGGTGACTTTCTCTTAACCCTGCAGATGTTTGAACTACAAAAGTTGCAGTTTCATATAATGTATCTAAATCTTTCGATCCTAGGTATCCCATACCTGATCTAATTCCACCAAGCAATTGATATATTGTATCTGCAACATATCCTTTATAAGCAATTCTACCTTCAACACCTTCAGGAACTAATTTTTTATTTCCTTCTTGGAAATATCTATCCTTTGAACCACAAGCCATAGCAGCTAATGATCCCATGCCTCTATATACTTTGTAGCTTCTTCCTTGATATATTTCTATATCCCCAGGAGCTTCTTCACATCCTGCAAATAATGATCCCATCATTGCTACCTTTGCTCCTGCAGATAAAGCCTTTACTATATCTCCAGAATACTTAATTCCACCATCTGCTATAACTGGAACTCCGTATTCTCTTGCAGCTTCAGCACAATCCATAACTGCTGTTAATTGAGGAACCCCAACCCCTGCAACAACTCTTGTTGTACAGATTGATCCAGGCCCAATACCAACCTTAACACAGTCTGCTCCTGCCTTTATTAAATCTACAGTTGCTTCTGCAGTTGCAACATTACCTGCTATTATTTGAAGTTCTGGATATTTAGCTTTTATCTTCTTAACAGCATCTAAAACACCCCTTGAATGACCATGAGCTGTATCTAAAGTTATAACATCAACCTTAACTTTTACTAAAGCATCAACTCTATCCATCATATCAGCCGTTACACCAACTGCTGCTCCACAAAGTAATCTACCTTGTCCATCTTTTGCAGCATTAGGATAAGATTTAGTTTTTTCTATATCTTTTATTGTAATAAGTCCTTTTAAATTTCCTTCCTTATCTACTAAAGGTAACTTTTCTATTTTATGTTTCTTTAAAATTTCTTTAGCTTCTTCTACAGTTGTATTTTCTGGTGCAGTAACTAAGTTTTCCTTAGTCATTACATCACCTATTTTTTTAGAATAATCTGTTTCAAAAGTAGTATCTCTATTAGTTAAGATACCTACTAACTTTCCTTCAACAGTTATTGGTACACCTGAAATTCTATATTGGCCCATTAATTCTTCTGCATCTGCTAAAGTATGTTCTGGTGAAAGATAAATGGGATCTGTTATTACTCCATTTTCTTGTCTCTTTACTCTATCAACTTCTTTAGCTTGCTCTGCTATTGTCATATTTTTATGTATAATTCCTATTCCACCTTCTCTAGCCATAGCTATTGCCATCTTAGATTCAGTAACTGTATCCATACCTGCACTAATTAGAGGAATGTTTAAAGCTATTTTCTTTGTTAAGTTTGTTTTTAATGTTACTTCCCTTGGTAAAATCTCTGATTTGTTAGGTACTAATAATACATCATCAAATGTATAAGCTTGTTTTAAAATTCTTGCCATAATATTGCCTCCCCATATCTTTGAATAATTATTTGCATTTCTAAATTTTCTTGCAAGTATAATTTCATTTTTTTACCTATTTTTGAGTACAAAAAAAGCACATTAACTTACCTAAGTGAAGTTAATATGCCTATAGTAATCTATACTAAGTTATATCAAATTCACCCATAGTCGGAAATTTACGGCTTCCGGTAGATACTCCCTGCCTTATTCAGGGGATATACGAGTTGTAAATGTGCTACTTATTAAATTAAACTTATTATAGATTATTTATTCTTTTCTGTCAATAAAATATGAAATTAAAATTGCAAAAAGAAAAAGTGTTAGCCAAACTAACACTTTATTTCTACTCATAATCTGATATTATCCCTGATAAGCTACCTCCAGCACCTGGACCGCCACCATAACTATAATTAGGTGCATAATACGAAATTCCATTTACAGTGTTGCTAGAAGCATCAGTATATCCATCCATTAACATTTCCAAATGCGCTCTATACAAAGGAGAAAATGTTATAGCTGGAGAATCTGGACTATTTTCATCATATGGTCTATAAGATATTTGCATATTAAAATTACCAACAGTTACACTTTTCGCCACTAAACTAGATCCTTTCATTTGGCAAGGTCCTGATAACACAAACTCCAAGTCTCCATTGCATAATATCATCACATTCTCTATATTAAATGCAGGTGTAACCACCTTAACTTTATCAGCATTAATTAGATACACATTAAAATTAGGAGTTGATAATGGAACTTTTCTTACAGGCTTACTAAAATCTGAACTCATGGACTCTAAATTATTTATTAAAGTATTACTATTTGAACAATTTATTTCTAATGTTCCATTATAATATGGTATTTTACTATTATCAAAAATAGGCAACTCAAATTGCTCATTTGTTTCTGAGCCTGCAGCTACACTGCCTGCCCCCACATTAGCTGTTGAATTAGAAGAATTAATTAAAGAAGGATCTAAATTAAGAGAACCTCCACCATTTACCTCTACATTTTCACCACATATTGAATACCTAAATATATCATTTGCATAAATATATTTTCTTATTTTTGCATTAACTGTCCTACTTTGCCCAGAAGTTGTTGTTGATGTACTTACAACTTGTAAATACTCATCTGATGCATTTATATGCTTTGTTAAATTCACATTAACTTCTCCAAACATTGCAGAATCATGTATTGTAAATGATGATGTTCCTAAATCCCCTAATGCATCATAATCACCACTATTTGCATTAGCCAATGCTCTTTCAATTCCAGCCTCTGCTTCATAGTATAAAGTTTGATATTTCTCTTCACCAGAATTTCCCTTCATTGTATTTACTACTGCTAAAGTAGAAACTCCAGATATAACCACAAATAAAAGGGAAAAAACTAGTACAGTTATTAATGCTGATCCTTTTTTAACTTTTCTCCTCATACTTCCCCTCCTAATTTCTTGGCATTACAGCTGACTTATATTCTGTAATTTCACCATGTAAATTTACAAATTCAATAGTTATAAAATATCTTTTATCCGTTGAATCAACACTTTTTTTTATCTCTATATCTTTAATTTTTTCAATTCCAGAAACATCTGATGTAAATGCAGCCCCTCCAAATTTCTTTCTTTCAACTCTATCTCCTACCTTAATATAATAATACAAATCTCCCTTTACCTTTAACGATAATAATTTTTCAAAGCTACCAGATGGCAAATTAAAATTAGAGCAAGTATCTATAATTCCATTAATTGTAATACTACTACTTCCTGTAAGATTTAAAGCTGTAGCATCTATTTCTTTACCAATTCTTAAATCTTCTTCTAATGTACTTATAATTAGTCTTGCTTCATCATTAAAAACTGATTGAGATTGTGTCATTGAAAATAATTTTCCAGATGTAATTGATATTCCAAGTACAATAGCCCCAAATATAACTGTTATTCCTATTACTGCTATAAGTTCAACTAATGTAAAACCTTTTTTCTTTTTCATATACTCTACCTCCTCATCTACCTAGGAGTTACATAGGTTTTTCTATTAATTAGGCTTGATTCACCTTTATTTGTATCCCAACACCAAGTCTCTATTTCATAGAATCCATCAGCATTCCAATTAATATATATTCCCATACTATACTCTGATGAACTTTGCTTACATAAATTAAAATCACTTGGATCAGAGACCCCATCTGGCTTGTTACTTGAATCATCATCTAACAAATGTTCTTTTACTAATGTTCTAACCTCATCTGCATTTGAAAAGCTACACTTATATTTTGTACCTACTGTTTTGGGCATATTGTTCAACGCAACTCTATCTTCCTTCAATGTTTCAAAAAATACTTTTGAAATATTATCTGTACTATATGTTGCACTATTTATTGAACTAATTTTAATAACAGATATTAACAGTCCAGTTATTGCAAGCATAATAATTACAAAAGCTGCTAAAGCCACTGCAATCTCTATTAAAGTAAATCCTTTTTTCTTTTTTACTTTCAAAACTACACCTCCATCTTTAATTAGAAGGTTTTATTAATTAAAATCATATTCTTCTGCTCCGCCTTCTCCAGAATCATAGAATGAAAACACTATAGAACACCCTTCACCACTATGATTAAAAGAGTTTAACTCTGCAATTCTGTCATAATTCTCTAACTTATCAATAAATGATAATACCTTGTTTATATCCCCTTTAACAGAATAAGTTATTTGAATCTTTCTCATTCCTTTTAAATTAGAAGACTCTTGTCCTTCTTCTACCCCGACTAATTGAATAACTGATGTTTTTTCAAAAGAGCCATTAGATGAGGAAAGGCCTGATTCTGTAACCATTTTTTCTACATCTCTAAAAACTTCTGGATATCTATCTGTTTTAGGTAGCGTTATAGTAGCTTCTTTATACTTAACCATCAAATCATCCAATGTTTTTTTTCTCTGCTCAATATCATAGTCAATACTTTGAACAGAAACTAACTGACTCTCTAAACTTTTAATTTCTTGTTTTAAATTTTTAGTTTTTTCTTCACCTGGAGATATTATGAATAAATAACAAAGAGCAAATATAGATAATACTCCTAACACATATAATATTATCTTTTCATTTTTTGTGGTAGCTCGTCCATTAGTTTTGCTTTTCATTTGCACTACCTCCCTTTGTCTTTACACTTACTGAAAACTTTATTTCACCTTCACCACTCCAACTATTAACATGAGAATCAGCAAATTTCTCATTTTCTCTAAGATTAGCCCACATCTTTTGTATAGCACTCTTATCACCTGAATTTCCATTAATTTCTACACTGGAAGATACTCCCCCTTTATAGTTAATATTTGTTATCTTTATTCCATCTATTTCTACTAATTTATATAACTCTTTTATTAACTCATCTGTATCTATATCCATAAGCAATTTCAATTGTTCTGCTTTAGTAATTTGTTGCTTTGTTGCTGCTATTTGTTGATCTAGTTCTTCTTTTTCCTTTAACTTTTTATTGCTTAAAGCTAACTCATTCTTTAACTCTTCCGCTTTCTTATTTAATAGATATTCTTTCCCTATTACATAACCAAAGCTTCCTCCAATAAATGCAACTATTAATAATAAAATTAATAATATTGTTTTACTTGATTTTACAGTACCTTTAGTATTGGAATTTACCTGAGGGACTAAATTTAATTCTCTACTCATACTAATCCCTCCTTAATAATAGCCCATAACACATAATATAGTCTTTTAACTTAATCTTCTTAGGTGCTTTTACGCTTGTCTTTAAATCAGAAAACATAGGCAGCTTAGCTGCCCTAGCACTTAAATTAACTTCAAAATATTGTTCAATCCCTTTAATTCTAGTAGCTGATCCCATTACATATATTCTATCTAAATTTTTCTTAACTTTGCCTGATGTATAGTACTGTATTAGACTATTATAGTCATTGGCCTCTTCCTTAAAGTATAATTCTATATCACTTTCTTCTCCTGGTTGTTTAGGCTCAATTAAATCTACAGTATCTAATATGGAATTATATTCAGTTAAATTAGTAAATTCCTTATCTACTGTACTTAATATTCCACTATCCTTGTACTTTTCAAGTATAAGCTTTCCCCATTCCAAAATTGTAATATTGGAATCATCTGAATCTATTCCAATTACTCCAATAGTTTTTATTCCTTTTGTTGTTGATTTTCTTAAATCTCCAAAAACTCTAGCTACTACATTTGCATATAGATCTATTGCCTTTACATTTAACCTTAATGTTTTTCCAAGTTCCATAAATGCATCAATCTTGTCTCTAGAGCAAGCTACTACAAGAACATCACATTTTCCTGTTCCATCATTCTTATTTTGATTTATAATTTGATAATCAAAATAATATTCATCTACTCTGTCTCCCATGAACTGCCTTAACTCAAAATCTACTGAATCTCTCATAGCTTCATCTTTTGCAAATGGAATGTTTAAATGTCTTGTAATAATATCCTCACCTCTTATAGCAAAAGCAACATCCCTAGTTTTTGCCTTTTTTATATGTGGCGCTATTGCTCCTGATATTAGGCTTACATCTAAAATTCTCCCATTATCAAATGAATTTCTAGGAGTTTCAATTATAGTACCATTAGATATTTTGTATCTTGTTCCAACTAAAATTGAAATAGTTTCTTTATTTATGTCTATCGCAATTAAGTCTTTTTCGAACATACCCCCACCTCACTTACCTTATAAAACTTAAATACCATTGTAAAATTTCACTTCCAAAAAGAAGTGTTATATATGATGAGAGAGCTATATAAGGCCCAAATGCCATGGTATCCTTTCCCCCTCTTCTTTTCCATATCATTAATACAAATGCAGCTATTCCTCCTAAGACTATTGAGGTGAATAAATTTAACATATTCATTTTAAATCCTAGAAACAATCCTACAACACCTATTATTTCTACATCCCCCCAGCCCATTGCTCCAAGCCAAGCAAAGATTGATATTATTAGGGCTGGAATTGCTATTCCTAAAATAATACTAATAAAGCTAATTTGCTTATTTATAAAGAACTCAATAATAGTAAAAAGTACTCCAATTATCCCTAAAGCGATAATTGTTGAATCATACACATCTTGAGTTTTAAAATCTATTATACCAACTACTATTAAAATACTTGTAAAAACCATATATTTTAATAATTCAATTGTAAATCCAAACTTTAAATATAAAAATACAAAAAGCAACCCTGTTGCTCCTTCAACTATTGGATATTGCTTTGAGACCTTTTCGCCACAATATCTGCATTTTCCTTTTAAAAGTAACCAACTAAATATAGGTACTAAATCTATTACCTTAAGATTATGGCCACAACTTCCACAGTGAGAAGGTGGATATGCTATTGATTCTTCTTTAGGTATTCTATATATACATACATTAAGGAAGCTCCCTATAATTATTCCAAACACAAACACCGTGATTTCTGCAATATAACTCATTTAATTCTCCTATTTCAGAATAGCCCCTTATACATTAAAGAGGCTATTCTAATAATTAAATATATACTAGTTTGCTATTGATGAAGGATCACCTGATGCAGTTGCAGCTTTTAGCGCTGTCATTGATACTCCTGTATCTAATCTATCATAATCCTCCGCTTCTAATGATGTGTAATCTTCCCAATTTATTGAAGTATCAGTTGGGCTATCATATTCATCTACAACATCTTGTACTGTAACATCATCAGCAGTATCAGCACCAAATACATCTGGATCTTTTGATATCATAGTTTCATATGCCATTCTAACATTTCTAGCTTGAGTTATAGTTTTTGCATCATTTGCATCATTCATATACCCAACTATTCTTGGAACTAATACTGCAGCTAAAATACCGATAATAGCAATAACTGCAATAAGTTCAATAAGTGTAAAACCTTTCTTTTTCTTTTTAGCTAATTCATTCATAAATTATACCTCCTAAAAATTAATTGTTATTTATATAAACTTTAAATTTATATACACTTTATTTACATTTTTTGAACCGCATCCATCATATTAAACATTGGAAGCATTACTGCAAGAATTATTACTAAAACAACTCCAGCAAGCGCTATAATTAATAACGGTTCAATCATTGTAATTAATTTATCTACTGCCGCTTCTGCTTCACCATCATAATATTCAGCCGTCTTCTTAAGCAAAGCATCTAAGGCTCCTGTTTCTTCACCAACAGTTATCATTTGAGTTAACATTAACGGGAATATATCTAAATCTTCTATAGTTTTTCCTATTAGATTTCCTCTTTTTATATCCTCTTTTGCATATTCCATCTTACTTTCAACATAAGAATTTTCTAATACATTAGTAGATATTTCTAAGCTTTTTAAAATAGACATTCCAGAATTATTTAAAATATAAAATGTATTTGCAAACCTACTAGCCATTATTTGTGCATTAATTGATCCAAACAATGGACCAGTTATTTTATTTTTATCTCTCCAAAGGATAAAGTTTTCATCCTTATCTAAAACTAACTTCTTAAAGGCTATAGCTGCTACTGCTATTAATAAAACTATATACCAATAAGCTGATACAAAATTACTTATCGCTAAAATTATTTTCGTTGGTAACGGCAACTCCCCTCCAGCTGCTGCTAAGTTATTTACAAACTGAGGAACAACAAATATAAGTAAAAAAATAACTATAAGTACAGCAAAAACTCCTACTACTTTCGGATATGCAGTTGCAGACTTTATCTTTCTTTGCTGCTTGTATAACTTATCATAATACTCAGATACCTCATACATTACTGTATCTAAATTACCTGATGCTTCACCTGCTGTTATCATATTTACCATAAAGTCTGGAATTCCATCCTCATACTTTAAAGCGTCTGACAAAGCTCTACCTCTTTTTATTTCTTCCTTTGTCCTTCTTAAAACATCTTGAAGAATCTTATTCTCAGTTTGCTCTATACAAAGTTCTACACATCTTAACATTGGCATACCTGATTGAAGAGTAAATGCAAACTGTCTACTAAATAAAGCTAAATCTTTCAATGTTATCTTCTTTAAGAAATTCAAATCAATATCTTTATTTAAAGCACTTTCTTCTTGTATATCAGTAATGTAATATCCTCTTTCTCTCAAGCTAGTTACAACTTCCTTGCTTGAATTAGCCTCCATACTCCCACTAATAGCATGATTGCTATCATTAACTGCACTATATCTAAATATAGCCACTAGAACTCCCCCTCTCCTTTATGAATACATCATTCTCTTACTACAGCTACTCTTAACAATTCATCCACTGTTGTAATTCCTTCATAAACATGTTCCATACATGCCATTGTTAGTGTTTTCATTCCATCTCTAATAGCAATATCTTTTAACACATCTGAATTCTTTCCTGCTGTAATTGCATCCCTAACATTTCTTTCAATAGGAAGTATTTCATAAATACCAATTCTTCCTTTATAGCCTGTCCCATTACAATGTGGACATCCTTCTCCCTTAGTTAAAATTATCTTTTCATCACTATCCCTACCAAGAATTCTTTTTTCATATTCTGAGGCATAGTACTTTTTAGCACACTTGGTGCAAACCTTTCTAACAAGTCTTTGTGCAATTATTCCTGTTACAGATGTTGATATTAAATATGGTTCAATTCCCATATCAACTAATCTAGCAACTGAGGATGGTGCATCATTTGTATGTAGTGTACTTAAAACTACGTGTCCTGTAATAGCTGCTCTAATGGCTATTTCTGCCGTTTCACCATCTCTAATTTCTCCAACCATTATGATATCAGGGTCTTGTCTTAATATTGATCTAAGACCTGATGCAAATGTTAATCCAGCTTTTGCATTAACATTTACTTGATTTATACCATCAACCATAAATTCAACTGGATCTTCTACTGTAATAATATTTTTATCTATAGTATTTAATTCATTTAAAACTGCATATAAGGTAGTTGATTTACCACTTCCTGTAGGTCCAGTTACTAGGATTATCCCAAAAGGATTTTGCAATATCTGTTCAAGTTTTTTCATGTCATCCTTTCTCATTCCTAGGCTTTCCTTATTCATAAGGCTAGAATCTTTAGAAAGAATTCTTATAACCACCTTCTCACCATTTACGGTTGGAAGGATAGAAACTCTCAAATCAACTGCTTTTCCATCTATATTGGTAAGAATTCTACCGTCTTGTGGAATTCTTTTTTCTGCAATATTTAAATTTGCTAATATTTTGATTCTTGTAATCAAAGTATTTTGTGACTCTTTAGGTATACTAAGCATATTTTGTAAGCTTCCATCTACTCTTGCTCTTACTCTAACTTCATTTTCAAATGGTTCTACGTGAACGTCACTCGCACCCATTCTGATAGAGTTTTGTATTATAGTATCTACTAATTTAACAACTGGAGCATTAGCCGTAGCTTTTTCAAGTTCTGAAACTTGCTTTTCTTCTTGCTTTTTCTTAGTATTCTCTTTTTCTTTTTGAACTAAATCTTGTGCTACTTTTTCTGCATATTGTTTCGTATAAAAGTTTTTAATAGCTTTTGATATAGAGTCTTTTTTTTCTAATACTTTTTTAACATTAAGTCCAGTTACTACCTTAACATCTTCTACAGCCATTAAATTAAAGGGGTCTGACATTGCAATATATATATCATTTCCTTCAATTTTTATAGGTAAAATATTATGTTTTCTAGCAATAGATTCTGATACTGATCTTATGGCATTTTCATCTATATCAATGTAATCTAAATTAACTTTTTTTATTCCCAATTGTAACTCAAGAACAGACAAGATATCGTTTTCACTAACTAGTCCTTCGTCAACTAATATTTCCCCAAGTCGTCTTCCGCTTAAAGCTTGTTTCTTTAAGGCCGACATTAAATCCGATTGATTTATCTTCCCTGCTTGTACTAAAATATCTCCTAACCTTTTCTTAGTCCTAATCATCTTCTCACCACTATTTCCTACTTTATATTAATTATACACTTTTATGGAATAAATTTAAATAATTTACACAGTTTTTTTGACGACATTTTCCACTAAATCCATTTACTTACTAGCTCTACTTTCTTCATATATCTCCTATGCTTTTTATATAAATTTAATTTTTTTAAAAAACTCTTAACATTTATGGTATTTTATTACTATACACGTAAAAAAGAGAGATAAGGACTTTTTTCCTTATCTCTCTAAAACTTCTTAGTACATTCCACCCATTGATGGGTCTGGAGCTATCGGAGCTTCCTTTTCAGGAAGATCTACAACTGCAGCTTCAGTTGTTAAGAATGTTGATGCTACAGATGCAGCATTTTGAAGCGCAGACCTTGTAACCTTAGTTGGATCAACTATACCGGTCTTTATCATGTTCACATATTGGTCATGTAAAGCATCATAACCTATACCAGCTTCACTATTCTTAACTTTTTCTATTATAACTGAACCTTCTACACCAGCATTCTTAGCTATTTGTCTCATTGGTTCCTCTAAAGATCTAACAATTATATTTATACCAACTTGAGTATCTGCAACATCAGACTTTAATTCATTTACCTTATTTATAACATTAACATAAGCTGTTCCACCACCTGGTACTATTCCTTCTTCAACAGCTGCTTTTGTAGCTGCTAAAGCATCTTCTATTCTAAGCTTTCTTTCCTTAAGCTCTGTTTCAGTTGCAGCACCAACTTTAATGACTGCCACACCACCAGCTAGTTTAGCCAATCTTTCTTGTAGCTTTTCTTTATCAAAGTCTGAAGTTGTTTCTTCTATTTGACTTCTTACTTGAGTGATTCTTTCTTTTATAGCATTAGAATCTCCCTTACCATTTACTATTACAGTGCTTTCTTTAGTAACCTTAACACTATCTGCTTTTCCTAACATATCTATAGTTGTTTCTTTTAAATCCATTCCTAATTCTTCAGAAATAACTCTACCACCTGTTAGTATAGCTATATCTTGAAGCATTTCTTTCCTTCTATCACCAAATCCAGGAGCTTTTACACCTACACAAGTAAATGTTCCTCTTAACTTATTAACTACTAATGTAGCCATTGCTTCTCCTTCAATATCTTCAGCAATAATTAATAGCTTCTTTCCTGATTGAACTATTTGTTCAAGTATTGGAAGTATTTCTTGTATGTTAGAAATCTTCTTATCTGTAATTAATATATATGGATTATCTAGGTTAGCTTCCATCTTTTCCATATCAGTTGACATATAAGCTGATACATATCCTCTATCAAATTGCATACCTTCTACTACATCTAATTCTGTTCCCATAGACTTAGATTCTTCAATAGTAATAACTCCTTCGTTACCTACTCTCTCCATGGCATCTGCAATTAACTTACCAATTTCCTCATCAGCAGCTGATATTGCAGCAACTCTTGATATATCTTCTTTACCTTCTACAGGCTTAGATATTGCTTGTATTTCTTCAACAGCTTTTTTAACTGCAATATTAATACCATTTCTTATTAACATTGGATTAGCTCCAGCTGTTACATTTTTCAAACCTTCTCTAACAATTGCTTGTGCTAAAAGTGTAGCTGTTGTAGTTCCATCCCCTGCTACATCATTAGTTTTTGTTGCAACTTCTTTTACAAGTTGAGCTCCCATATTTTCATATGGATCTTCTAATTCTATTTCTCTTGCAATTGAAACACCATCATTAGTTATAAGAGGTGCACCAAATTTCTTACCTAAAACTACGTTTCTTCCCTTAGGTCCTAAAGTTACCTTTACTGTATCTGCTAGCTTATCAACACCAACTTGCATTGATCTTCTTGCTTCTTCACCAAACATTAACATTTTAGCCATAATAAATCTCCTCCTATTCCACTACTGCTAATATATCTTCTTGTTTTAAAATAGTGTATTCTTCTCCATCAACTTTAACTTCTGTTCCTGCATATTTAGAATATAAAACTTTATCCCCAATCTTAACTTCCATTGCTACTCTATTTCCATCTACCATTGCTCCTGGACCTACAGCAACAACTTCAGCCTCTTGAGGTCTTTCTTTTGCACTACCTGTTAAAACAATTCCGCTTTTTGTTGTTTCCTCGGCTTCTAACTTTTTAATTACTACTCTGTCTCCAAGTGGTTTAATATTCATAACAATACCTCCTATAATCTCCTTATATATTTATAACCCTGTTTCTAACCCGACATAGTTAGAATCTATAGTTTTTGTAGGCCTATAAAAACTTATTTTTATCCTTTGTTAGCACTCACTTTAATAGAGTGCTAATACAATTATTATAATATCCTCCCTATCCATTTTATTCAAATATTATCTTCTATATTATTACCTTAAATAACCTAATTATAACTAACTAGGCTTAAATATTTTCTATTTGCTTAATTTTTCTAACTATTTCAAATAATTATTTATACATAAGAAAAAACTACAAGAATACTAATTATGATATTATTCTTGCAGTTTTTAGATACCTATCTTTCTAAATTAATTTCTTTATATTCTTTTAAAGATTTATTTGACAATACCGTCTTTTTAGTGGCTTGAATATTAGTCTTATTGAATACTCCTTTTGCTCTTAAAGATGGAACTATTGTACCTGCACCATTTATACATCCACCTTCACACATCATACCTTCAATAAAGTTACCACTTAATCTTCCAACCTTAGCCATATTCATAGTTTTCTTTATTTCTATTCCACCAGATACCTTAACTGGTTTAAATTCTACATCTACTCCTGCTTCTTTTATATAGTTTTCTATAGCTGCAGTTAATCCTCCAGCAGTTCCAAAACCTCTACCAAATATAGATGCATCATCTACAACTTCATTCTCACATTCTGCAGGATCTATATCAAATGCTTCAAATAATGCAATAAGCTCCTCAAATGTAAGTACATAGTCTACAGCTCCCTTAATACCATCTCTAACGGCTTCGCTCTTTTTAGCTGTACATGGACCTATAAATACCACCTTTGAATCGGGATCATTCTTTTTAATATATCTACCTGTAGCTACCATTGGCGAAACTGTACCTGATATCTTATCCTTTTGATCTGGGAACATCTTTTCAATATAATTTAAAAATCCTGGGCAACAAGAATTAGTCATATAATTCTCTCCCTTTTCCATTCTTTCAACAAATTCATTACTTTCATGAACAGTAACTCCATCAGCACCACATGCTGCTTCTACCATATCAATAAATCCTAGTTTCTTTATTGCATTTTTAATTTGTCCATATCCTATTTTTGCTCCAAACTGACCAGTTATAGCAGGAGCTACTACTGCATACATCTTTCTTCCCCTTGCTAATCTCTTTGCAACTGGTACAATTAAACTCTTATCAGAAATTGCACCAAAAGGACATGCTGACATACAAGCTCCACAGTTTACGCATTTTTCTTCTTTTATAATAGACCTTCTTGTTTCTGGATTAACATCCAAAGCTCCTGTTGGACAAACTTTTTTACAAGGTCTCATAACTTCTGAAATAGCATCATAAGGACATGCTTTTTTACACATACCACATTCTTTACATATCTCTTGATTTATATATGCTCGTCCAGCAATATAACTAATTGCATTAAAATTACATGCCTCTTGACATCTATGTGCAAGACAATTTCTACAAGAATCTGTTACACTATACTTATTTATAGGACACTTATCACAAGCTGCTTCGATAACATAGATAATTTGTTCATCAGGTCTAATGTCTATTAGCTCTAAATCCTCTGTATCCCCATTAGCTAGAAACCCTGATGCAAGCTTTGCTCTTTCTAAAACAATAGCCCTCTCTTTATAGACACAGCACCTATACATTGCTGTGTCACCTTTAATTACTTCATAGGGCACTTTTTCAATCGCCTCTTTAGTTAACTTATCATCCTTTGCTAATTTAGCTACAGCTGTTAGTACTTCATGCTTCAACTTATTTAGTTGCGTTTCAAATTGGAACATACAATCACCTCTTCATCCTTCTTTTATACCCTCATAGTTACTTTATTTGTAATTACTATTAAATTATAACATATATACTCATTGGTAAAAAAGGTGAAATATATTGTCGGAATTTTCTGATTTTATTTTGTTTGTATGTATATTTCATGTTATAATTGTTCTTGTCTAAATTCTATATTCATAGGTGATAATTATGATAGCAGTTTATAAATGTGAATTATGTAATAGAGAAGTATCTCAATTAACTGAGCATCATTTAGTTCCAAAAGAACGTGGTGGAAAAGATTTTCCTACAGCTAATTTATGTATTACTTGTCACAAACAAATTCATGCTTTATATACTAATCGTGAATTAGCCGCTAGACTTTTTACCCTTGATCGTTTAAGAAATGATGAAAAAATCAAACGTTACTTAAAATTTATATCCAAGCACTCAGGTGATACTCACATTACAATAAAAAAATCAAAAGCTGTTCGTTGCAAAAACTAAAACTCTATGTGATTAGATTCTCACATAGAGTTTTTTTATTCCTATTTGACTATTAATTTTTATAATATAAATAATAAGAATTTTTTTAATAAAAGAATTTATTTTAAAAATATAATTTATATTAATAATATTATTTTTATAAGAAATATAGTATAAGAGAAATCTTCTAGAGATTTCTCTTATACTACAAGTTCATTATTAACTTATCTATTCTTCTCCAACCTTTATCTTATTCTCTCTAGCATAATAGAATAAATACTGTTGAGCAAATCCAGCTAATTCACCAAATTTATCTCTAGCAAATATTCTTATTTTATTTAGAGAAGCATCTTCTGCACCATAGAAAAATATCATTGCTATCTTTACCCATACATCAACTGGAAAAGCTGAGTACTTTCTCATAGAGAACAGCATTATGCAATCTGCAACCTTTGATCCAACTCCCTTGAAGTTTTGTAGCGCTACATGACACTCATCTGTATTAAGTTTTGATATTCTCTCCAAATCAAAATCATAGCTATTTTCATTTACTTTAGCTATTGTATCAACTATATATTTACTTCTAAAAGACGCGCCTGTCTCCTTTATTTCCTCTTCTGTTGCATCTTTCAATTGTTCTGGAGTTGGAAATGTGTAATAAGTATTTCCTTTATACTCAATTGGCGTTCCCCACTTTTCAGAAATCTTCTTTATAGTTTTCATTATTGAAGGAATACTATTTCTTGCAGAAATTATAAAACTTATTAACAACTCAAAATGTTCTTGGTTTAAAAGTCTTATTCCATAGCCATATTCAACGCTTTTTCCTAATATCTCATCATGAGCTAGGCCAGCCTTAATTTCTGAATAGTCTCTTTTTAAATCAAAATAATCTAACCATATATTATTAAAATCCTCTTCATTAGTATTTAAAATAGTTACTTTATCATCTTCTTGAATAACTTCTATTACTCTTCCATGAGCTACACCTATATAATTTAACTCACCAACTTTTTCCCATCTAAAGCATTGGCCACACTCTAAAATTTGTTTTATATTAAAATTCTTTACTCCATCTAAAATTACTTTATCATTATCAATTACTATATTGTTAACATCCATATATTTCACCTATTTCTCTTATATTTCTTATAATATTCTTCCTCTTAATACAAAAATATTATTCATTATTATAATTTATATTATATATTGTTTAATAATTAATATCAAATAATCTTACTTTATATACGTTTAAGTAGTTTATTACAACTTTTTATTATGATTTACTTATATTCTAGAAACTAAAAGTAAAAAGGTAAGTTGGATATTTATATTCTTCTAGATGTCAAAAAAGAGCTACGTTATACGTAACTCTTCTTACTTCCAAATAATTTTATTGTTATAAAGGCGATTAAGCATGATACTATAGCGGCTAATAGTATTGATATTTTAGCTAAATCTAGAGCCTTATTCATACCTGCAAATGCTATCTCTGAAACAAATATTGACATTGTAAATCCAATTCCTGCAAGCATTCCAACTACTAATAATTCTTTCCACTTAACACCTTTCGGTTTTTCTACTACATTTAATTTTGATAATACTGAAGTAAATAATACTATTCCAACAGGTTTTCCTACAACCAACCCAATTATAATTCCTAATGATAGCGGAATTGTATCTATTGTTACAGAACTTAAATTTAGAACTATAGCAGTATTTGAAAATGCAAATAAAGGTAAAACAATTAAATTTGCATAGGGACTTAAGGAATGTTCAATCTTGGATAAAATACATTCTTCCTTCTCATCTCTTGCTATTGGAATAAGCATGGCTAAAAGAACTCCACTTATTGTTGCATGAACACCACTTTGATATACAAAATACCATAAAAATAATCCTAAAATTATATATGGTGAAACTTTTCTACACTTAAAAAACTTATTTAAAGTAAATAATAAAAACATTATTAATCCTGCAATTATTAAAGGCACCATTCTCACACTTGATGAATAAAACACCCCGATAACTATTATAGACATCAAATCATCTACAACTGCTAATGTTAATAAAAAAATCTTTAACGCTGGGTTTAAGCTCTTCTTAAAAATCATAAAAGCTCCAACTGCAAATGCAATATCCGTTGATATTGGTACACCAACACCACTAGAATAGCTTGTACCTTTATTTATTAAGTAAAATATTATTGCTGGAACCGTAACTCCACCTATTGCTCCTACTATAGGAAAAGATGCTTTTTTTATATTTGATAAATGTCCACTAACTATTTCTTTTTTTATTTCACAACCTACAACCAAGAAAAATATTGCCATTAAGAAATCATTAACAAATGCATGCATTGTTACACCTTTTACAACTTCAGTTTCAAAAAAGTGATGATATTCGTTAACTAAAGACGTATTTGCTATTACTAATGCACATAAAGTTGCTGCTAACAATAATGCACCTGGTAATAGTTCTGATTTAATAACATTTTGTACTGTATCTGCTAGCTTCCATCTCTTTTGTGTAAAATCCATATTTTTAACCTTCTTTACTGTTTTTTCTTAAGTACTTGAACTAGTATATTTAATTTTTATAAATAAGGCAATACCTAGCATTGATGGCTATTTAACAATGATATCTAACCATTTAACTCTTAATACAAACAATAAAACTTCTTAAAAAGTTTTATATACCACTTTAATGTTGATTATATAAACTTAATTGAGATTCAAGATTATTTGTTTATATTCTTTTAAATACTCCATATTTTTCTTTTTATGGATTCTGGTAAGAATATTTAACGTTTTTTCTATTTATATAAACTTTAACAACCACTTTTTTAATTCTAATTATTGATAATTTTCTTAATATTTAAAACCTACAAATTATTTCTATAGCAATTTTAATTATAAAATCCATATTTGTGTTATTTTTTTAACTATTTTCTAAAATATTTTTTTATTTTTTTAAATAAAAAACCCTAAATGTGATATATAATTAAAAATCCATCACATTTAGGGTTTATTTTACTTAAAGTTTTCTATTTATTTGATAAGTATTCATGAATTCCTGCTGCTGCTTTTTTACCTGCTCCCATTGCTAATATAACAGTAGCAGCTCCAGTTACAGCATCTCCACCTGCAAATACCCCTTCTCTTGAAGTTAATCCAGTATCTTCAGATGCTACTATACATTTTCTTTTATTTATTTCTAATCCTTTTGTAGTAGATGATATTAAAGGATTTGGCGAAGTTCCAAGAGACATTATTACTGTATCTACATCTAAAATAAATTCAGATTCCCTAATTTCTACTGGTCTTCTTCTTCCTGATTCATCAGGTTCTCCTAACTCCATCCTTACACATTTCATTCCACTTACCCAACCTTTTTCATCACATAATATTTCTGTTGGGTTAGTAAGTACATCGAAAATAACACCTTCTTCTTTAGCATGATGTACTTCTTCAACTCTTGCTGGTAGTTCTGCTTCACTTCTCCTATATACTACATGCACTTCAGCACCTAGTCTTAAGGCTGTTCTTGCTGCATCCATAGCAACATTTCCTCCGCCAACTACAGCAACTTTTTGTCCTGCTCTAATTGGAGTTGAGTATCCATCCTTATATGCTTTCATTAAATTATTTCTTGTTAAGAACTCATTAGCTGAAAATACACCATTTGAATTTTCGCCAGGTATACCCATAAACTTAGGTAATCCTGCACCTGAACCTATAAATACAGCTTCAAATCCCTCATCTTCAAATAATTCGTCTATTGTTATAGTCTTTCCTATAATAACATTAGTTTCAATCTTTACTCCTAATTTTTTAACATTGTCTATTTCTGTCTTAACTACAGTATCTTTAGGTAATCTAAATTCTGGTATTCCATACACTAAAACACCACCAGCTTCATGTAAAGCTTCAAATATTGTAACATCATATCCTAATTTAGCTAAATCACCTGCACATGTTAAACCTGCAGGACCGCTTCCTATAACAGCAACCTTCTTGCCATTCTTAGGTAATGTTTCAGATAAATCTACTTTATTCTCTCTAGACCAGTCTGCCACAAATCTTTCTAACTTACCTATTGCAACAGCTTCCCCCTTAATACCAAGAACGCATTGTCCCTCGCATTGGCTTTCTTGAGGACATACTCTTCCACAAACAGCAGGTAATGCTGATGATTCTGCTATAATCTTAGCTGCTTCTTTAAAGTCTCCTAATTTAACTTGTTCTATAAACCTTGGTATTTGAATACTTACTGGACACTTAGAAACACATCTTGGATTTTTACAGTTTAAACATCTTGATGCTTCCTCCATTGCTTCCTCTTTTGTATACCCTAAACAAACCTCTTTAAAGTTTGTAGCTCTTACCTTAGGAGCTTGTTCTGTAATTGGTACTCTCTTCATATTAGGCATATTACTCTTCACCTCCGCAATGTCCACAGCCACCATGATGGGTGTCTCCTTCAGCTAACTTTAAAGCTGATCTTCCTTCTTCAGTTTTGTACATGGATTGTCTTCTCATAGCTTCGTCAAAATCTATTAGATGTCCATCAAATTCTGGACCATCAACACATGCAAACTTAACTTCCCCTCCTACAGTAACTCTACATGCACCACACATTCCTGTACCATCTACCATAATTGGATTCATGCTTACTATTGTAGGAATATTTAATTCCTTTGTAAGTAAAGCAACAAACTTCATCATTATCATAGGTCCAATTGCTACTACCAAATCATATTTCTTTCCTTCATTATTAACTAAATCTTTTATTTTATCTGTTACTAATCCTTTAAATCCAGAAGATCCATCATCTGTAGCTATGTATAAGTTTCCAGCAACTTGTTCCATCTCTTCCTTTAAAATTACAATATCTTTATTTCTTGCCCCAACTATAACATCTGCTTTAATACCTCTTTCAGATAACCATTTAACCTGTGGGTATACAGGAGCTGTTCCAACTCCACCTGCAACAAATAGAATATTTTTCTTTTTTAATTCATCTAAATCTTCATGCACCATTTCTGACGCTTGTCCTAAAGGACCCACAAAATCCCTAAAGTATTCCCCAACTTCTAACTCTGCCATTTCTTTTGTAGATGCTCCTAATGTTTGAAAAACAATAGTTACTGTCCCCTTATTTGCATCGTAATCACAAATAGTTAATGGAATTCTTTCTCCCTTTTCATCTATCTTAACAATTACAAATTGTCCTGGATGAGCAGATTTAGCAACTCTTGGTGCTTCAACATCCATAAGATAAATATTTTCTGTCAATAATCTCTTGTTAGTGATTTTAAACACTTTCATCCCCCCATGCTTTTGCTTATTTGGTATTTTATAGTATATTATACAATAATACCTTCCACTTTATCAATAAATTAACAAAAGAGACTGTACCTAAAAATATATTTTGATACAATCTCTTAATTTCTAATGATTATTTATTCTTTTTATTTTTAGTTAATTTCATTGCTCCTAAAGCTGTGATTACAGTTAATCCAAGTGCTCCAAGTAAAGACACATCCCCTGTTTGTACTGGTGAACTTGGTTTATCAGTACTTGTACTGTTATCCTTATCTGTATTATCCGTATCTGGCTTTGTTGTTTCTTCTTCATCAGGAGTTTCATTCACAACTTTAATTCTAGCTTTTAAACTTTGTCCTACAGCATTGTTTGTGTTTACTTTTAATATTACTTTACCATCTTTTGAAGTTACATTTATATTATCATCAGTAGATACAACCTCTTTTAATTCTTCGTCTAATTCAACAACTATCTCTCCTTTATTCTCCATAGTTGGATCTGATACTGATATATCTAAAATTTCATTATCCTTTTGCATTATAACTGAAGCTTTTTTATTTACCTTAACCCCATTAACCTCAACTTCTTTATCATTCCAGAAGTTAGCTGCAAATATTCCTTTTTTGTTTTCCTTTACTGCTTGAACATCTTCGTTATTTGCAACAACTTCAATCTCTGAGTTCTTTGCATACTTTTCAGTATCTTCTTTGCTTATGTTTGGAAGTAATACATATTCATAAGTATCTGCTTCTGGATTTACTCCATGGTCTTTCCACATAGTAAAGAAGGTATTAGTAACTTTATTACCTGATTGTCCATTATTTATTTCTTTCCAACTTCCTGTTCTTGTATCTCTCTTAACATTTAATTCTGTTTTACTTGGGAAGTAATATCCAATGCTTGACTCATCATTTTCACCTTGTAAATAAGCCCACTTAGCATCTACTTTTGTATCTTGATCAATAGTATTTGTTATGTCTTGACCATTTACATAGATCTTATCATTTTCTTTATTTATTAATCTATTTTCAACAATAGTTTCAACACCACTATCCTTTGTGCTTGTAACTCCAGCTCCAAGTGCAACTATTTCACTATCAAACATAAAGTAAGATTTCTTAGCTTCTAGATCCATACCTAATTCTTTGCTTGGATCTTTTCTCTTATTATCTAAGTACATTCCACTTACACCATATTCACCAAGATTTGCTCCTCCTACCCATGATTGAGTTGAAGTTTGAGCTTGTCCGGGTCCATAACTAGTTCCTGTTACGTTTTCAAAAATATTCTTTGTATCAACAGTTGTTCCTGCTAATCTCTTAGAGTCTACTGTTGGCCAGAAGTCTTTTGAATATTGCTCAATATCTCCATTATATAAATATGTCATACCATCTGATGTGTGATATCCCTTTAAATTTTCTCCATTTAAAGACTCATAATTAGCAACTCTCTTCGAGTACATACTTAAACCAAATACATATCCAGGTCTTCTATGAACTACTCTATCCATATTAGGGAATATATAATTTCCAATTAGTTCCCCTCTAGCATCAACAGTATCATCTTTCATTAACGCCTTTGCTTGTACTGTAAATTGAAGATTTGTTGAAGTTCCTATAATATCTCTCTTATCATTTGATTCAATCCATTGTTTTATCATAGATTTATATCTATTTTTATACTCCTCTGGAGCTGACTCTGTATAGAACGCTAAGATTCTTCTCATTACTCCAAATCCATGTCCATAATCTCTTTCATTTGCTCTAGAAATAGCTCTTCCGCTTACCATATTCATCATTACACCTTTATAAATAAGTGGTTCAAATGAATCTAATATAACTTGATAAATTGTATTTAATTTTTCTTCATCAATTGCCCATGGGGTATCATTTAATACGTGAGCCATTTCACCTACTCCACCTATTAAAACTGCTCCATATGAACCTGCATAAGGAATATTTCCATGTTCAATCCATGATCCATCCTTATAATATCCATCAATTTTTTTGCCTTCTTCTTCAATTATTTCTTCTACATATTTAAATAATGGATCTAATTTGCTTATAGCAAACTTTATTCTATCTTCATTTTTTGAAAGTAATCCACTATATATTATTACCTTACACATATCTGATCTGTTAGCACCAACTGAATCATATCTTCCTTGAGTATGTTTAGTTGGATCTTTAACATATGTGTCCATAATATCAGTGTACTGTATTATTTCTAAGTCAGTAAATTCATTTCTTAATAAAATTAATATACTATTTAACTTTTGAGGTGCTCCAACTTCCCAATCCCACCAGTTATTATAGAATTTTTCACCATCATATCTATTTATTATTAACCATTCTAATCCATCTTTGATATCCTTTAATAGGTCTTTATTTCCTTTTAATTCTGAACCATTTATTACATACGCTACTGCCATATCATAAAGTCTATTGTATTGAGTCGTTACATGGGCTGAATTAGTTGTACTTGTAGTATCATCCCATAGTCCCTTTCTATCCCTTGACTTGTTCATTGCATTCCAATACTTCTTACCGTTTGCTACTTGTGTATTTATTGTATCCACAGTTTGTTTATCATTTAAATCTATAATAGAATTTGGAACCATAGTTTCAAAAATACTATCTAAAACTTTGTTATACTCCTTACTCTTATCTTCTCCTACTTTAACTGTGAATGAACCTAATTCCTTTCCACTTTCGCTTATAGCTTTAACTAAAGCACTACCTATAGCTTCTGCATATAATACTCCATCTTTAACCTTAACTATTTTTTCATCATTAGATACTAAAGAGAACTTTTCTTGTGAATGTGAAGGATATAATGTTCCCTTTGGTCTATATAGCGCTCCAATTCCCATATTAACTAAACTACTATTAAACTCAATTTTTTCAAGTTTAGCACTCTCACTACTTATATTTAAGCTATCAACAGCAAATTTTCCCTGTGCACCTTTACTAGTTGAGCTAACATTACCAAAAACAAATATTATTTTCATTTTAATAGCATCTCTCTTAGTAGTTCCTAGAGTTGCTTCATATTCTGTCCAATCATTTGTCCCACTTAATTTATGAACATCTTTTCTTTCAACAACAGCGTTCGAACTATTATAGTATTCTACTCTTATAGCTAATGGCTCTGCTGAAGTTATTCCTTCTGTTTTAATCTTAGCCTTCATTTTATATGATACATTAGGTGAAATATTCACATATGAATCTGGTTGAAAAAATCCAACTGAATTGTTACAAGTAACTTCTACATATTTTCCACCAACACTTTGTTCATATTCAATAACTCTTCCATAAGGAGTATTAGTCCCAGTAGCAGATGCCCCTGACCACTTTCTTAACTGCCAAGTACTTGGTCTTACTGAACCTTCCCACCATGTTTTAAAGTTAATATCAGTTTCAATTTTTGTTTCACTATAATTTTCATCTAATAATGTTAAACCTTCTCTCTCTTCACCTTTTAATACTTTACTTTCAACTCTTTGTTGTGTAAAAGCATTAGCTCTAATTAAATTTCCACTACTACCAACTACGACATTTGTGATACAAGCAACAGTAAGTGCCTTAACAATAATCATTTGAATTTTTTTCTTATTCATACTACTATTCACTCCTAACAATATTTCTGATATTTTATATAGCAAGTCGTATGCCAAACTTATTAACTCATCCCAAAGTATTGTATAAAGCCATTTTATTCCTTGTATTGTGGTACCAGTTTAGTAATATACATGCAACTTCTTATTACACTTATAAAAAAAGGTACAACAAACTTAATTTGCTGTACCTTTTTTAATGACACTGAAAACCTTTTTACTCAGAAACTTATGACTAACTATATATTTAAATATAACACTTACTATTTTATAATGAAGCTATTAATGATTTACAATAATCGGTAATACCTTCAGTCCCCCTATTCTTAAATACCTTATTTAAATCACTACCTATTCCAAAACAATCAGCACCTGCATCTAGCCATTCCTTAAAGTTCTCATCACTAACTCCACCAGTTGGCATTATATCTATATCTGTATATATTGATTTCGCAGCCTTTATAAATCCTTTTCCTACAACATTTCCCGGAAATACTTTAACAAATCTTACTCCCATTAAATATACTTTATTTAACTCTGACATTGTCATTACCCCAGGAATAACAGGAATGTTTAAATATTGCCCACCTTTAATTATTTCTTCATCTAAACAAGGGGATACAATAAAATCTGCATTTTTATCAACACACTCTATAAGTTGTTCCTTTGTTAATACTGTACCAGCTCCTACAAGTATCTTATTATTAATTTGCTTTAACTCATTAATTAGTTCTGCTCCATTTGGAACACTCATAGTAACCTCTATTACCTTTATTCCACCTTTAATAGCAGCTAGACTAATCTCCTTTGCTTCCTCATAAGTATTAGTTCTAATAACTGCAACTGCTTTATCCTCTTTTAGCAAACTATATATATCTTTACTCATACTAATTACCTCTCAATCTTTTTAGATTTACCTAAATGAACTAATACATCTTCATAATAAGGTAATCCTTCATTATCGCCTTCTACTCCGACAACAATTGACCCAACAGCATTAGCAAACTCTACGGATTCTTTTAATTCTTTCCCATTTAAAGTTGCTGTTAAAAATCCTGCAGCAAAACCATCCCCTGCACCAACAGTATCTATTAAGGCTCTTGGTTTGATTCCAGGTACATCATAAATATTCTTTCCATCCGATCCTGTAGCACCCTTTGCTCCCCTTTTTACAACAACAGTTTTTATACCATAATTGTTATGGAATTCTTTTATCCCCTTTTCAATATTACTATGTCCTAATAAAACTTCTACCTCTTCATCACCAACTAATAAGATATCTACGTTAGATAATATCTTATTTATAAATTCTCTCGCTTCCTCTTTAGTCCACATTTTTAATCTTATGTTAGGGTCAAAAGAAATTATCATATTATTTCTCTTTGCTATTTCTATTGCATCTAAAATAATAGCTCTATTATGTTCATTTATTGAAGGTAGAACACCTGTTATGTGTAACACCTTAGAATTCTTAAAATAGTCCTCATTTACATCATTCATGTTCAAAGTTTCTGTTGGGGAGTTGGATCTATAATAAAAGGATCTACTTGCTCCATCTGATAAAACCTCTCTAAAGTAAACAGAAGTATTATATCCATCTACTTGTTTAACTTCAGAAACATCAATACCTTCACCTCTTGCAGTTTTTAGTATATATTTCCCAAAATCATCATTTCCAAGTCTACTTATCCAACCTACCTTTAGTCCTAGTCTTGCACATCCTATTGCCACATTTAATTCAGCTCCACCAACTTTTCTTTCAAAAGTATTTGAAAACAAAATTGGTCCCTTCTTTTCTGGACACATAGCAATCATTGCATCACCAATGGTAATTACATCTAACAACTAACTCCCCCCTCTAATTCTGTTTAAGCCTTATCAAGAAATAAACTCGATAAGGCTATTAAAACTGTATTATTACTATCTATCTAACTAACCAACCGCCATCAACTGCTAATATATGACCATTAACATAATCTGATGCTTTACTTGATAAGAATACTATTGCTCCCATTAAATCAAATGGGTCTGCCCATCTTTCTGCTGGAATTCTTCCTAATATTTCTGCATTTCTCTTTTCATCTGCTCTAATTGGTGCTGTATTTGCAGTCTTTATATATCCAGGTGCTATTGCATTTATTTGAATATTTTTACAAGCTAATTCATTAGCAAATGCCTTTGTTATACCAGCAACCCCATGCTTACTTGCAGTATAAGGTGGTACAAACTTTCCACCTTGGAATGAAAGCATTGAAGCAACATTTACTATCTTTCCTCCACCTTGCTTTTCCATTATTCTAGCAACATCTTGGCTTAAGAAATAAACTGCATTTAAGTTTATATCCATAACTGCATTCCAGTCTTCTTCCTTATATTCTAAAAGTGGTGTTCTTCTTATAGTTCCTGCATTGTTTATTAATACATCTATCTTTCCATATTCATTCATTGCAGCTTCAACTACTTTTGCTCTATCTTCCTTTTTAGTTAAATCACCTTGTACAAATACAACTTTTTTACCTTCTTTTTCAATTAATTCTCTAGTCTCATCCCAGTTGTTATCGTAAGTTGGTATAACTAAATCTGCTCCTGCTTTTGCTAAAGCAACAGCATAAGCTTGTCCAAGCCCAGTATTACCACCAGTAACTATTGCAACCTTTCCATCTAATCTAAAAAAGTTCATTGAAAAATTATCTAATACATTTGACATATCTTTATTCCTCCAAATTACTTTAACAACTTACTATCAACTGGTTGTAAGTCACCATAGTTTTTATTTTCTCCACACATTCCCCAAATGAAAGTGTAATTGCTAGTACCTGTTCCTGAATGAATTGACCAGTTTGGAGATATAGTCGCTTGTTCATTAGACATTACAATATGTCTAGTTTCATCTGGCTTTCCTACTAAGTGGAACACTCTTGTGTTTTCATCCATATTGAAGTAGAAGTAAACTTCCATTCTTCTTGGATGTAAATGAACAGGCATTGTATTCCATCCACTTCCTTCTTCAAGTACAGTCATTCCCATAAGAAGTTGACAACTTTCACATACACTTGGATCTACATATTTATAAATTGTTCTCTTATTCATTTCTTTATCTGAACCCATCTTAGTTGGGTTAGCATCTTTAAATGCCACCTTAACTGTTGGATATTCTTTATGTGCTGATGCACTATTCATATAGAACTTAGCTGGATTTTCTTTATCTTTGCTAGTGAAAGCTATTTCTTTAGTTCCTTTTCCGATATACATTCCATCATATTGAACCATTTCATGTTCAACACCATCTAAAATAATTGTTCCTTCTCCACCAATATTTATTACAGCCATTTCTCTGTTTTGTAAAAAGAAATCGCTTCCTATTTCATCTGAAATATTAATTTCAACCTTTGCATCTAATGGCTTAGCACCTAAAACCATAATTCTATCATCATTACAATATGTAACTGTTAACCCATTATCTACGAAGATTTCCTCTATTAAATATTTCTTTCTTAATTCATCTGTACTTAAAGTTTTTAATTCATCTGGACCTACTGAATATCTTATATCCATTTTTATTCCTCCTTAGATTTTTATTATCTATACAAATTAATAAAGCAAGTTTCATGCCAGAATAATAATGACTATTACATTGGCAATATAACTTGCTTTAAACCCACTTTATTTTTTAATTAATGACACTTACTTATTATTTTATGACACTGTCATATCTATATGTTTTTTAATATGCTAATACTTCTACACTATATTTATTGTCATTTTCTTTAATAACTGCAACTCTTCCATATACTCTATGTCCATTTACAATATAAAGCTTTCTTCCCTTTGGATCTTCTCTATGAACAAGTAATACAGTATATTTATCATTATTTATTTCTATAGATATAGCTTCAACTATATCACTATCCATCTTCTTCCCTTGCCAGTCATAAACATCTATATATTTTATAGTGGCTTCTTTATTAGCTTCTAAAGTTTTTCCATACATAACTGTATTAATAAAAGTATTTCCTTTACTATTCACTGAAAATACTGCTCTAGTACTCTTATATTTTTGGTTATAATCCTTTGAAACAATAGTATCTTCTAAAGAAAAACCTCCATCAACATTTAAAGTATTAACAAAGAAATTTATTTTATCCCCAGAATACTTTAATATATTGTTACTAAGTTGTTGAAGTTGTGAATTATTAAAGTTATAAAATTGACTATACTTATTCTCTTCATTAGTAAAAAATTCATCACTTACTACCCAAATATTAGGCTTAATAAATACTACTTTTCTATTAACTACAGTTGGTTTATCACTATTTATATACCCAAGATGACCACCTTCTACAAAATCGCTACCTTCCTTGAATTTATATAAACCTTTTATTGGTGATGCTACTGAACTATTACTCCAAGAGCTTGTACACACTGTAAAGTCTTCATCATTTATAATATTAGTATTATGGCTCTTTGGTCTCTTTAATTCTATTCTCTCTGGTTTTGACGGAGAATAAGAAAATCTACCTGAGTCGACTAATATATCTTCCCCCATACAAGTTACTTCAAGATGTAAAGTATCACTATGCCCATGCCCACTTCCTAAAAATCCACATTTGAACATGCTATAAGATGAGCTTTCATTAAATCCAGTTCTCATAAAATATAGTCCTGTATCTTCAAAAGCTTTTGATACTTCACTAAGTTCTTCTTTAACTAACGATTCAAATACCTCTATGCCTTTATAACCATATGTTAGTAAGGTATTTAAATCTATACTCTCATTACCATAATTTTTTAATATACCGTCTTTAAAAATAATAGCTCCAAAGTTCATTAAATCTCTTAAATCTTCTTCATCACTATCTCCATAATTGCTTTGACAGTGATTTGGCTTCATTGTATAAAGCGTTGCATAAAGCATGTCTTTAACTTTATTCTTTATAAAATCAGATACTGTAATATTATTTTTTTCAGCTAAGGTTATGAACTCTAGGAAACATTTAAGCATTTCATTATGATACTGAAAAGATTGTTCCCAATGTAGGCCATCTTCAATTACTTGTAAACCTATAGCATCTTCTAGTGTTTTTATAGTTTCTTCTTTATATAATTGTGACACCTTTAACTCTGGGAAAAATACTTCAGCAATAAAGGCTCCTTGTTGCTCTAGAATTACCCAATTACTTAATATTCTTTCATATTTATTGTTTTCATGAAGATAATCTAAATGCTCACTTATAGAAACTAATACTTCACTTAATAAATCTTCATCAATTTCCCTATTTGAAAACATTACTTCTAATGATTTAACCCAGTTTTTTATTCTTATACCACTTTCGATTGTTCTCCACGTTGTATTCTTTAGCTTTTCTATATCTCTGTTATTTTCTATCCAATCTTTCAATAAGTACTCAACTGTAGAAAGATATTTTTTATCACCAGTGAACAAATACGCTTCTGTTAAACACGTGAAAAATCTATGTCTACTTAGCATAAATGTCCATTCATTATCATTGTATGGATTTAACCCCCAATCAATTTCATCTTCAAACTTTACAGTATCACTACACCTTTCCATTTCCCATGGCAATGTAAATCTGAATTCTTTCCTAGTAACCTCATCAGCTATATCAATAGTTTTCTTTAAAGCTAAATCAAGATTTTTCTTTGCATATGATACTAGCTCTTTTTCATTATCTATAAATCCCTTTACTGAATTTCTATTAATGAAATATTTCTTCAACTCTTTTTTAGCTAATTCAATATTATTATTTTCATAAAACTCTCTTACCTTTTCTAAGCCTTCATAACTTAAATCTAATACTTCGAAAATCTTCATATTACCAATATAATCTCCAATCCTCTTTGTATAATCTCATTAACGCTTCCATGAAGAAATAGTCTCCCCAAAGATTACACTCATCTATTCCCTTGTTATGTTGCCATGAATATACTCCATGCATTAAAATTCCATCTGAATCTTCATTTACAGTAGTATAATTATTAATTAAATTTCTAAGCATTTCGTGCGCTGCCTTATTATATATATCTTTATTATTGTAATCTTCATCAAATTTATTTCTTTCAAAAATACCACAAGCAGTTATAACAGCTGATGATGAATCTCTAGATTCCCCATCTTTTTCTGTAAAAATTAAATCCCAATATGGAATTAAGTCTTCAGGCAATCTATTTAAATAGTAGTTTGTAACTGCTTCAAAAACTTCTTTAGAATTTTCATTCTTATTATATCTATAATTAAGTGGCATTCCTAAAATCGCCCATGCCTGTCCTCTTGCCCAACAAGAATCATTTTTAAAGCCTTGATGAGTTACTCCTTTAGTTGGTTCTCCTGTTTCTTTATCAAAATAATAAGTATGATATGTAGATGAATCTTTTCTTATAACATTGTTTATTGCAGTATTAAAATGATTGTTAGCTACATTAAGATATGATTGATCTTCAGTCTCTTCATATGCCCAATATAGTAATGGTAAATTTAAAAAGCAATCTATTATTAATCTATACTCAGACTCATCTCCTAGGTTACCCCACGCTTGAATAAATTTACCCTTTTCTTGATATCTTCCTTTTAATTTATTAGCAGCTTTAAGTCCTAGCTCCCTTGCTTTTTCACTTCCTGTTATCCTGTAATCTGCTACTGCAGAAAGAGAGTATAAAAATCCAAGATCATGATGATTTAAAACAAAATCATTATTATAACGTTCTTCAAAATTTTCTGTATGAATTTGTGCTACCTTCTTATACTTGTCATCTCCTGTATACTCATAAGCTAACCAAAGCATTCCTGTCCAAAATCCATTTGTCCAGTCATCATTGTCCTTTACTCTATATTTAAGATTAGTCGTGCATGCACTTGGAAACTTATTTGTATACTTTTCTAAGTTCTCATCTATATTTTTTATGACTATGTCTAATCCTCGTTTTATTTCTTCCTTAGTCAAAAATTCTTTTTTTTCTAACCCATCTCTATCTTTTACATCTTCTACTACTAAATCCCTAAACAAAATATATACCTCATCTCTTTAATCTATTTTTGTATAAAAAAGGGGAAACCTAACAGTTCCCCCTAATAATTAAAAGCTTGCCTTCTTTAAAAATTCGTCTAACAGTACATCAGCTTCATCTGGCACCATTCTAGCTGTTAATTTAACTCCCCTATTCATTAATTCCTTAAATGCATCGTATTCTTCCTTAGTAATACTTATAGATTTCTTTATTTGAACAGTTTCATCTCTTTTAGCCATATTACCAACGTTTATCTCTTTGATTTCTAAACCTTTCTCCATTAAATCTAATGCATCTATTGGGTTCTTAAGTACCATTAATACTTTTTGTGCTGCATATTTATCAGCCAAAATATTTGTTGCTGCCTTTTCTTTTGAAATTATTGATGTAGCTATTCCAGGAGGCGCAACCATTCTTAATATTCCCTTTTGCATTTCATCTGCTGCTACTTCATCATTTGCAACCATTATTCTTGAAACTCCTAGTCCTGTTGACCATCTAGTTGCTACTTGTCCATGTATTAATCTATCATCTATTCTAATATGAATTATTCCCTTCATTGCTATTACCTCCATTAATTAAACGAATTTCTTTTATTTATTATGCAAATATTTTTAAGTTAAATAGTACTATACCTAATATCATAAGAATGAATATTGCCTTAGTTGAAGTCATATTCTTTCTTCCTAATAGCCAGTAAGTAAATGCTACTATTGCAACTGGTGCTAAACCTGGCATAATTCTATCAGCAATATCTTGTAGCTTAAATACTACATCACCATTTTGCCATTCAAATGCAAACTTAGCATTAATAACACTTGGCACTAATGCACCAACAACTGTAATACCTAAAATATTAGCTGCTTCTGTAATATTCTTTAGCATACCTCCAATTGAACCAACTAATTTAGTTCCTTGTTCATAACCAATTTTCATAAACTTCTTCATACAGAACAGTCTTAAGAAGTTAAATGCTATCCATAAAAAGATACCAATAGGATTACCTTCTAAAGCCATGTAAGCTGCAATTGATCCGATTACAGTATTAGGTAAAACTGTGAATAATGTATCACCAACACCAGCTAAAGGTCCCATTAAACCAGTTTTTATAGCAGTTACTGCTTCTCTTGCGCTCTTACCCTCTTCTTCTAAAGCTAATGCAGCTCCTACTATTAGTGAACCAGTTGTTGCATTTGTATTGAAGAATTGAACATTGTTTTCTACCGCTTCTTGTAAACCTTCTTTATCATCACTATATATTTCTTCAAGAGCAGGTAACATTGCGTACCCGAAACCTAACCCTTGCATTGTTTCATAATTCCAACATGTATGAACTCCAAATAACCATCTTTTAAAGACTCTGTCCATCGTTTTTTTAGATACTTTTTTACTCATCTTCGTCATCTCCTCCACCAACTATTGAAACTGTTCCTTCTTGTCTTCTTTCATAAGTCATTAATGCTAAAGCTAAACCTACGAAAGATATTCCTAACATTGGTACTCCTAAATATGCTGCTAAAGCAAATCCAATTAAAAGGTAAGCAACATATTTCTTAATTGATAAATACTTAAGTAATATAGCAATCCCTAGTGCTGGTACTATTTGACCTGCAGTTTTTAATCCACCCATTAACCATAATGGCATGTTATCTACAATACCTTGAACAAATGCTGTTCCTAGTGATAGTCCAAGTACTACTGGAACTGCTCTTGATAGAGCCCATGGTAATAATCCTAATAAGTTCATTTTTTCCATTAACTTATAGTCACCTAATTTAGCAGCTTTATCAGCTTTTTGTTGAATAAATGTATTTAAAAATCTTGCTAAAACATCTAATTGAGTAAGTAATAATGCTATTGGAATACCTAGTGAAATACCAAATTCAGGATCTTGACCTGACATTATTGCAAATGCAGCTCCTAAAACTGCTCCACTTGTATAATCTGGAATTACTGCTCCACCGAAGTTTGCAACTCCAAGAGACATTAAGTTAAGTGTACCACCTACAAATAATCCTGTTTGCATATCTCCTAGTAATAAACCTGCTATACCACCTGCTACAGTTGGTTTAGCTAAACCAAAACATGTGTTTAACCCATCATACTGTGCAATAACTATAAAAGCCGTTACTGCAATAATTTGCCATAATTGTACTTCCATTTAAAATTCCTCCTATTCATCCTCTGAATCATTATTATTTAATATAATTCCTTTTTTTATTGAATCTTTTCCAGATTCAATTATCTGAAGAATTACTTCATCTAACTTAGATGTTTCATTCATAACAGCCTCAATTACCATAGGCAAGTTTACCCCAGAAATTAATTTAATCTTTTCATCTTTACTTGCCTCCATTAGTACTCTATTAAATGGCGATCCACCAAATAAATCTGCAAGAACTAATATTTCATCACTATCTTTTTTTAATTCATCTATCTTATTTTTTAAGCTCTGATAAAAAAAATCTATACCATCTTCATCTAGCCCTAAATATTCAACAGATGAACTTTGTCCTAATATCATTTCAAGTGCATCTTTAAATCCTTTACATAAGTTACTGTGACTAACTACCAAAACCTTATACATCAATCCCACCTCCTTGTCTATTATTACTAGCAATATCCATGCCAATTTTTTTACACACAAAAAAGCAGAAGATATATTTTTTCACACCTTCTGCTTCTATCCTTTATTTAAGCCATTTAGTCTTCATTATCTAAAGTTCTTGTCCTAACTATTCTAAAATTAATTATATCGTGTATAATGACAATTTCAGCTAAAGATAATGACACCCTGTACTCTTTTAGTACATCTCTAAAAATTTCTTCTGACAATTCTATGAAATCACTATGACACTGTTTAAATTTTTCTTCATCTGGATGTGACGTTATATTTTCTCTTAAAACTAATCTTTCAATTAGCATACTTATATGAATGAATAAAGCTAATTTTAAATCCCCTTCAAACTTCTTATTTAAACTTATCTCATAGTTATTAATTATCTTATCTACCTCATCCACTATTTTATCAGGGTTTAATATGGTTAATTGATTCAGTATATTTTGTAGGGAAAAGAATTTTATAATATCATTTTTTATTTCATCTATATTTTTCTTCTTTACCACTCCATCTAATACCTCTTCAATTACCCCCTCTGAGCCTGAACTTATAAGATTCTGTAATTCAATAACCTTAATTCCTTCAACTTCTAGTTGAGTTGTAGATATTATAAGCCTTACATCATATCCTATATTCTCGAAATCATCTTTACTATTGTTTACCACACTATTATAATCCTTGGCAATTATTTCTATATCAGCTTCTCCTATACACTTAGTTAAAATTCCTCTAAGCTTTTCTGCTGTTCCTATTCCAGATATACAAGTAACAACTATTGCCCTCTTCTTCTTTGGTGCTTTATAAAATCTATATTCAGTTTTATTGTTATCAGAGCATTTTTTTACTATATCTTCTATATTCTCATTGTTTATAATCCTATTTGCTACATCTAAAGCTAACCTAGTTGATATATTATTTATTACACCAACATGTCCATTAACCACATTCCTCAATTCATCATAAATCTCATTTAGTGAACCCATATCCACTAACACTATTGTTCCACTATCAGTATTAACGTTTGCTAAGTATTCTTTTATTCTTTTTACTACTGTCATAGTACTTACATCTATTGGCATATCAAAAGGTTCAAATATAAAATCTTCAAAGAATGTATTTGCTACAGAGGTAATACTGCTTGCTGTAGAATATCCATGAGCTACTATGATAGCATTACATCTATTTTTATCTAATGATACTAACTTATTAAAATATAGTGTCAGAAATATCTTTAAAATATCACAACATTCATAGTCTAGTGTTCCTTCAATAATTTCCACTATCTTATTAGCAATTAAATAACTTTTTGATAGCTTCTTTTTAAGAGTTTTAAGTTGAAGTTTATAATCAGAAGCTAATGATTTATCCTCATTACATATATTCTTAAATACTATTAAAGCATAAGTTATTAATTTAGAACTATTCCCATATACCTTAACACCATACCCCTGCTGTAATGACACTAATGCATTATCAACTACACTAGAAATTAGCTTATAAGTAAGTATATCTTTTTCTATATGGCCATTATTAAATATCATCTCATTAAAAATTTTATTTAAACTACCGATAGAAAGTTTTTTAAATTTTTCTTCATTTATTACAGAAGCATTTAAATTATTTATTATTTTTAATATAGCTTGTATTTCTTCTTTTATTAAAGTACTTTCATTATTAGTTAAATATTGAACTGAATTTTCCTCAGCTTTCTCCCTACATATCTTCATATTTTCATAACAAAATATATTTTTGATATTTGTTTTATTTTTAAATTCTCTTGGCAAATCTTTTATATTAATTTCTATAACTTCTGATTCTAAGTTATTTCTATATGCGTTAGCACAACTACTTATTATAATATTTTTTAGAAGCCCTATATTACCACTTCCATTTATAGATATTAATGAATTAATTACATTTCTACTAATAATTAAATCTCTACCAATCTCCTTTGCCTCATTTAAATAAAAGTTATGAATCATACTTAACCTTTCAGATACACTTCTTTTATCAAGACTTGGTATTTCGACAAATATAGGAATTCTTCTTTTAAATGTATCGAGTAAAACCTCATCTAAATTCTCAGTAGTTGCAAATATAAATCTTACCTTAGCACTTCTCCACCTATTAGTTTCACCTATTCTTCTATATCTACCTTGATCCAAAAATAAAAACAACTTCTCTTGCCCCTCTGGTGAAAGTCTATGTACTTCATCTAAAAATAAATATCCACCATCAGCTGCTTCAATTAACCCAATTGTATCTTTTTCGGCACCTGTAAAAGCACCTTTTTTATATCCAAAAAGATTTGCTGATAATAGTTCAGGGTTATTTGCATAATCAGCACAGTTAAACGTAACAAAAGGTGCTGATTCATCTATAACCTTCTTGTGAATTGCATATTCATAAATTAAACTCGCCATAAAGCTTTTCCCTACACCACTCTTCCCAGTAAGAGTTATTGGTAAGCCCTTATTAGGATATACTGCTGCAGCCTTACATTGTTCAACTGCTTCTTTAAGGCTCCCATTGTACCCAATTAATTTAGTAAATGGATCATCAGTTTTATCTTTTTTATCTTCATTTTTAACCTTAACTAAATTACTATGTAAAAAATAAACTGGCCTAGTATTTATTTTTATAGCATGTCCCTCTCTACATAATTCATTCAAATATTGACTTACAACATTTCTCTGAACTCCAAGTATTTCAGATATTTCTTTTGCAGTCACTCCCTTCTCTCCATTTTCAATAGCTTTCTCACTTAGTTCCTCTAAATTCATATGTACTTTTTCTTTTATTCTCATAATTGACCCCCATTTGTAAACATTATCACTTATAAAATGCATTATATCACTTTTCTAATTTTTGTATAGTGTAATATTTATAAACTTTTTTTAATTTATTTGTCATAAAATTTATGACACTAAGTTGGCATAATAATTGCTTTATAAATATATTTAGGAGATGATTTTATGGATAAAGCACAAAAATGGAAATATGAATTAGAAGCAAATAATATTATAAAAATTTTGAAAGATAAATATTATAATGCAATTTATTGTTCAGACTTAAATAATGCAAAGGAAAAAATCTTAGAAATGATTCCTGAGGGTTCTTCTATAGCCTTAGGCGGCTCTGTAACCCTAAATCAATTAAATATAATAGATACCTTTAGAGGCGATAATTACAAACTATTTGATAGATATAAGAATGTTCCTTTCACAGAAACAGTAGGGATAATGCGGCAATCTCTTCTAGCAGATTACCTTATTACAAGTGTAAACGCCATAACAAAAAACGGTGAACTCATGGTTACAGACTCTACTGGTAATAGAGCAGCATCTATGATATTTGGTCCTCGTAAGGTAATTATAGTAATAGGCGTAAATAAAATTGTTGAAGACTTAGAAGAAGGCTATAGTAGGATTAAGGAGGTTGCAATTTTAAATACAAAAAGAATTAATCACAAAACTCCTTGCAGTATTACAGGTTCATGTAACAACTGTGATGTAAAGGATAGAATTTGTAACTTTACCTCCATCATTCATAATGGAAGAAAGTTTGAAGATAGATATACAATACTGGTTGTCCCAGAAATTTTAGGTTATTAAACTAGGAGGTTTTTATATAATGAGTAAATTTGAAATTAAAGAAGATTTCTATTTAAACAATGAAAAAATAAAAATTATTTCTGGAGCTGTCCACTACTTTAGAATAGTTCCTGAATATTGGAGAGATAGGTTAGAAAAATTAAAGTCTATAGGTTGTAACTGCGTTGAAACTTATATACCTTGGAACTATCATGAAGTAAAGCACGGTAAGTTTAATTTCTCTGGTAATAGAGACTTTGTTAAATTCATAAAAATAGCTGAAGAACTTGGACTATATGTTATTTTAAGACCAACTCCATACATTTGTGCTGAATGGGAATTTGGAGGTTTACCAGCATGGCTTCTTAAAGATGATTCAATGAGGGTAAGAAGTACTTATCCAGGATTTTTAAATGCTGTTGATTCATACTTTACTCAATTATTCAAACATATTGTACCATTACAAATAACAAATGGTGGCCCAATTATAATGATGCAAGTTGAAAATGAGTATGGTTCTTTTGGCAATGATAAAAAATATCTAACTGCAATAAAGGATTTAATGATAAAGCACGGAGCTACTGTTCCTCTGTTTACTTCTGATGGAGGATGGAGAGAAGTTTTAGATGCAGGAACAATTGAAGGTGTATTCCCAACAGCTAACTTTGGTTCAAGATCTAAAGAACAAATAGGCAACCTTAAAGAATTCATGAAAGATAACAATATTGAAGGGCCTCTTATGTGTATGGAATTCTGGATAGGCTGGTTTAATAATTGGGGCGGAGAATTCAAGAGAAGAGATGCTGATGATGCAGCAAAAGAACTTAGTGATATGCTAGAAGAAGGTCATGTAAATATCTATATGTTCCACGGAGGGACTAACTTTGGATTCTACAATGGATGCAGCTACCATAACGGACAAGATCCCCAAACAACTACATATGACTATGATGCTCCTCTTAATGAATGGGGAAATCCATCAGATAAATATCAAGCTTTCAAGAAAGTAATCTCAGAATATACTAAGATACCAGAAATAAAACTATCAACTGATATAAAATTTAAAAACTATGGTTCTATAAAACTTTCAAATAAAGTTTCATTATTTAGTACCCTTGATAAAATTGCTAAACCAATACATAATGATATTACATTAAATATGGAAAAACTTAATCAAAACTTTGGATATATTTTATATAGAGCAAACATAGGAAAAAAACGTACATTTGAAAAAGCTAAACTTGCTGACTGTGATGATAGAGCTCAAGTATTTATAAACGAAAAACATGTAGTTACTCAATACAAAGAAACTATGGGAGAAAATATTCCACTAACGTTGGATAAAGAAGATAATAACATAATAGATATCTTGGTAGAAAACTTAGGAAGAATCAACTATGGTGCAAGCCTTGTAAGTCCTAAACAACGTAAGGGAATTAAAGGTGGGGTAATGCTTGACATACATTTCCATTCTGGATGGGATCACTATTCATTAGAATTAGATAATATAGATGATGTAGATTTCTCTGGTGAATATAAAGAAAATACACCTGCATTTTATGAATATACCTTTAACGTTAAAGAAAAAGGGGATACATTTATTCATCTACCTAACTTTGGTAAAGGATCTGCCTTTATAAATGGATTTAATATAGGTCGTTTCTGGGAAATTGGCCCAACAAGATATCTATACATTCCAGCTCCTTTATTAAAAGAAGGCGAAAATAGAATTGTTATCTTTGAGACTGAAGGAAGATATCAAGATACAATCCAACTAAGTGATAAACCATTATATTAATCAAAAAACCAACTATCTTTAATGATAGTTGGTTGTTTTGTATTACTAATATTATTTTGAATAATCGTAGAATCCTTTTCCTGTCTTTCTTCCTAACCATCCAGCTCTAACATACTTCTTTAATAAAGTATGAGCTCTGTACTTAGAATCTCCAGTTTCATTATAAAGAACATCCATTATAGCAAGACATACATCTAATCCTATAAGATCTCCTAATGCTAAAGGTCCCATTGGGTGATTAGCTCCTAATTTCATAGCAGTATCTATATCTTCTACAGATGCTACTCCATCAGCATAAATTCCAACTGCTTCATTAATCATTGGAATAAGAATTCTGTTAACTACAAATCCTGGTGCTTCAGCAACTTCTACTGGTACCTTCTTTATAGCTTCAGACATTTCTTTAACTGCATCAAAAGTTTCTTGAGAAGTTTTAGCTCCTCTTATAATTTCAACAAGCTTCATTACTGGAGCTGGGTTAAAGAAGTGCATTCCTATAACTTTATCTTCTCTCTTTGTAGCATTAGCAACTTCTGTTATTGATAAAGAAGATGTATTTGAAGCTAAGATTGTTTCTGGCTTACAGATTGAATCTAATTCTGCAAATATTTCCTTCTTAATCTTCATATTTTCTATAGCAGCTTCTACTACTAAATCACAATCAGCAGCTAAGCTCATATCAGTTGTTCCAGAAATTCTAGAAAGTATTTCTTCCTTAACTTCTTCTGTCATTTTTTCCTTAGCAACTAATCTGCTTAAGCTCTTATTTATTCCAGCTATTCCTCTTTCAACGAATTCATCTTTAATATCTCTTACGATAACTTCAAATCCATTTTGTGCGAATGCTTGAACTATTCCAGCACCCATTGTTCCAGCACCAAGTACGAAAACCTTTTTCATTTTTATTCCTCCTAAAAACTCAATATTTTTATATTATTCAGCTGCTTTCATTTCTTTAGCTTGAGCTATTAATTCAGGGATTACCTTCTTAACATCTCCAACTATACCATAATCAGCAACTTGCATTATTGGAGCAGTTTCATCTTTATTGATAGCAATAATTAATTCTGAATCTTGCATACCAGCTACGTGTTGGATAGCTCCTGAAATACCACAAGCTATATAGATTGTTGGCTTAACTGTCTTACCAGTTTGTCCAACTTGGTAAGCATTTTCAACCCATCCCTTTTCTACTGCTGCTCTAGAACCTGCAACAACTCCACCTAAAGCATCTGCTAATTCTTGTAGTAAAGCAAAGTTTTCTTTACATCCTACACCTCTACCACCAGATACTATAATGTTTGCTTCAGATATATCAACTATATCTTTCTTTTCCTTGATTATTTCAAGAACCTTAGTTCTAATATCGCTATCTGCTAATTTAACTTCTACTTTTTCAATCTTACAGTTTGAAGCATCAGTATTTACCTTTTCAAATACACCTGGTCTTACTGTAGCCATTTGTGGTCTATGTTCGGGACATACGATTGTAGCCATTAAGTTACCACCAAATGCTGGTCTTGTAGCTAAAAGGTCTCCAGTTTCAACTTCAACATCTATTGAAGTACAGTCTGCAGTTAATCCTGTTGTTAATCTTGCAGCTATTCTTGGTCCTAAATCTCTACCAATAAAAGTAGCTCCTACAAATAATATTCCTGGCTTTCTTTCATTTGCTAAATCACAAATAACCTTTGTATAAACATCAGTTGTATAATGTTCTAAATTCTTATCATCAGCAACTAAAACTTCATCCGCACCATGTTCACCTAAAGTTTTTGCTAATCCTTCTACATTGTGTCCTAGTAATAAAGCAGTTAACTTTACTCCTAATTTATCTGCTACTCTTCTACCTTCACCAAGTAATTCTAAAGATACTTTTTGTAATTGTCCTTCTCTTTGTTCAGCAAAGACCCAAACGCCTTTGTAATCTGTTATATTCATAATAAATTACCCTCCTATTATCTTAGATGTAGTGTTTTTCTTTTAATTTTCCTAAAACATAAGCTGCAGCTTCTTTAGGGCCTTCTTTAACTAGTTCTCCTGCTCCCTTAACTTCCTTAGTCATTGACTTCTTAACCTTTGTTGGAGAACCCTTAAGACCTAATTCTGACTTATCTACATCTATATCGTCTGCACTCATAACCTTGATATCATTGTCACTAGTTGCAAAAATATTACCAACATTCATATATCTTGGTTCATTTAATGTTTCGATTGCAGTTAATAGACATGGAGTCTTAACTTCTACTATTTGATGTCCATCTTCTAGTGCTCTGTTAACTATTAAAGAATCACCTTCAACTTTTACATCTTGAACATATGTTACTTGAGGAATGTTTAAGTGTTCAGCTATTTCTGGACCAACTTGTGCTGTATCTCCATCGATAGCTTGTCTTCCTGCAAATACTATATCATAATCTAACTTCTTAATTACTCCAGCTAGAGATTTTGAAGTTGCTAATGTATCAGCTCCTCCTAGTACTCTATCTGTTAAAAGAATAGCTTCATCAGCTCCCATACATAAAGCTTCTCTTAATGCAGCCTTAGCCATTGGAAGTCCCATTGAAACAACTGTAACCTTTCCACCATGAGCTTCTTTTAATTGTAATGCTGCTTCTAATGCATGCTTGTCTTCTGGATTAATAATTGATGGAACACCATCTCTTATTAATGTACCAGTCTTAGGATCTATCTTAACAACTGTTGTATCTGGAACTTGTTTTACACAAACTACTATATTCATCTTATAACTTCCTCCTATCTGAATAAGCTACCTGAAATAACCATCTTTTGAACTTCTGAAGTTCCTTCATAGATTTCAGTTATCTTAGCATCTCTCATCATTCTTTCTACTGGATATTCCTTAGTGTAACCATATCCACCAAAGATTTGAACTACCTTAGTAGTAACATCCATAGCTACTTCTGCTGCAAATAACTTAGCTCTAGCAGCATCTATTGAATAAGGTTGTCCATTTTGTTTTCTCATAGCAGCTTTGTATACTAATTGCTTAGCAGCTTCTATCTTTACATCCATTTCTGCCATGTACCATTGTAAACCTTGCTTAGTGTAAAGTGGCTTACCGAATTGTTTTCTTTCTTTCATGTAAGCTATTGCTTCTTCAAAAGCACCTTCAGCTATACCTAAAGCTTGAGCAGCTATACCAATTCTTCCTCCATCAAGAGTCTTCATTGCTATACCAAATCCCTTACCCTCTTTACCAATTAAGTTTTCCTTTGGTACTATACAATCTTCCATTATTAATTCAGTAGTAGATGATGCTCTAATACCCATCTTGTTTTCTAACTTACCTATTGAGAATCCTGGGAAGTCTTTTTCAACTATAAATGCAGATATTCCTCTTGTACCTTGGCTCTTGTCTGTCATAGCAAAAATTATGAAAGTTTCAGCAACTCCACCATTTGTTATGAATATCTTTGAACCATTTAATACATAATGGTCTCCATCTAAAACTGCAGTAGTTTGTTGTCCTGCTGCATCTGTACCAGCACCTGGTTCAGTTAAACCGAAAGCACCAATCTTCTTACCAGAGCATAAGTCTGCTAAATACTTTTCTTTTTGTACTGGAGTACCGTGTTCATTGATAACTGAAGCACATAGTGATGTATGAGCTGAAAGTATAACTCCTGTTGTTGCACATACCTTTGATAATTCCTCTACAGCGATTATGTATGAAAGAACATCTCCGCCTGCTCCCCCTACTTCCTTAGAAAATGGAATACCCATCATTCCTAACTTAGCCATTTTTTGAACATTTTCCATAGGGAATCTTTCTGTTTCATCAATTTCTGCAGCTATTGGTTTTACTTCATTTACTGCGAATTCTCTAACCATTTGTTGTACTAATTGTTGTTCTCTAGTTAATTCGAAATCCATTTGATTTGACCCTCCTTATATTTAAAAAAACAATTTATTTGTTTTGGAAGTTCTTTTCTGCTCTCTTTTCTAAGAATGCAGTCATTCCTTCTGTTTGATCTTCTGTGCTGAAGCATTTTCCAAAGTCTTCTGCCTCTATTTCAATTGCTCTATCTATATCTACTTGCATACCTCTATCAATAGCATCCTTACATAACTTAACAGCTACTGGCGCATTAACAATTATTGCATTAGCCATAGCTCTAGCTTCATCCATAAGATTTTCTAGAGGAACTACCTTATTTACAAGTCCTATTCTTAAAGCTTCATCTGCCTTAACCATAGCTCCTGTATAAATCATTTCTTTCGCTTTTCCTAAACCAACTATTCTTGGTAGTCTTTGAGTACCACCAAATCCAGGAGTTATTCCTAAACCTGATTCTGGCTGAGCAAATCTTGCTCTTTCTGAAGCTATTCTTATATCACATGCCATTGATAATTCACAACCACCACCAAGAGCGAATCCTGATATTGCTGCAATTACAGGCTTGTCTAACTTTTCTAATCTTCTGAACACCTTATTTCCAAGCATTCCAAATTCTTTACCTTGTTCTTCATTTAAATCTCTCATCTCTGCTATATCAGCACCTGCAACGAAAGACTTTTCTCCTGCCCCAGTTAATATAACAGCATAAATATTGCTATCATTTTCTAAATTCTCAAGAACTGCGTCAAGATCCTTTAATGTTTCTGAATTTAATGCATTTAAAGCTTTTGGTCTATTAATAGTAACAATAGCTAAATGCTCTTCTTTTTCAAGAAGCACGTTTTTCAATTCCATCCCCTCATATCCTCCTTATTTACACTCTTATTTTTCTTAATCTTTTTTAATTTTACAAACTATCCAATATTATACACTAAATAGTGGCATGAGTCTGTCGAATTGTCTGAAAATAAATACTTTTTTATTATCTTTTTTGTTAATAATATAACAAACTTAGATAAAAAAATAATTGAAGTTTTTAACAAACTTCAATTAAGATTATAATACCTTGTTAAATTTTTTTCAATATCAAATTGTGATTTTATGTTAAATTTATAAGCTATACCCAAGGATATTTTTCCTATTTTTATTCCTCATTGCTGTGTAATAAATAAATAAGCGTCATCAAACTTTCACTTAAATGAACATTTTCAACTCTTACATTCTCTGGTACCGATAAATCTACAGGGGCAAAGTTCCAAATTCCCTTAACTCCACCTTCTACCATTTCATCGCATACCTTTTGAGCATTTATTCTAGGAACACAAATTATTCCTATATCTATTTTGTTCTTACTTAAAAAAGATTTTAAAGTATCTATTTCACTTATTTCAATATCTCTAATTTTAAGTCCAACTAACTTAGGATTTGCATCAAATATACCAACTAAATTTACACCTTGCTTATCAAACTTATAATTTGCAATTGCTTGCCCTATATTACCTGCACCTACAATTACAGTGTTATATTTTTGACTTAGTCCAAGAATACTACTTATTTGATTGTATAATTCTCTAACATTATACCCATATCCTTGTTGACCAAAGTCACCAAAACAATTTAAATCTTGACGTATTTGAGATGCTGTAAATCCTATCTTTTCCCCTAATTCTTTTGATGATATTCTATCTACATCATTTTTCATTAATTCATTTAAATATCTATGATATTTTGGCAGACGTTTAATTACAGCCATAGAAATATTTTTTTTCTTTTCCATACTGCACCTTCTCTCTAAATTTTATCTATTTTTTAACAAAGTTATGTAAATTCTACACTTTACTTTTTACGCAACTAATACACCATTTATTATATTACCATAAAACTTAATTATTAATCCATTACTTTTCTTAAATAATATTTTCACTTTCAATATAACAAGCATGAATTTTGTCGATTTTTGAACAACTATTTCAAAAGATGTTCTATCAATATTTTTAAGCCTATTAAAATTAGAACAATGCCTCCGAATATTTCTGCTCTACTCTTAAACATTTCTCCTAACTTTTCACCAATATACACTGCAATAAAACTTAAAATAGCTGTTACTACTCCTATTATTAATATTGATGATAATATATTTACATTTAAAAACGCAAAACTTATTCCTACGGCCAATGCATCTATACTAGTAGCAATAGCTAATATTAATAATGTTTTATTTGAATAAATTTTCTCTTCTTCACTCTCTTCTCCCTTTAATGCTTCATAAATCATCTTCCCACCAATAATAGCTAATAAAATAAAAGCTATCCAATGATCCATCATTTCAATATACTTAGTAAAGTTTCTGCCTACAGCCCAACCTATAAAGGGCATAATAGCTTGAAAAACACCAAAAAATAAACCAGCTTTAAAAGCCATCTTTATTTTACTTTTTTTATTAGAATTAATACCAATAGTAATCGAAACAGCTAGAGCATCCATAGCTAACCCCAATCCTATCATTAAAACAGATATAACACTCATATTTTTCCTCCTAAATAGCACATCTTTATTTTATACATTTTTTATCATTATAAACACTAAAGAATAAACTTTATTAGCATTTAAATATTAAACTTATCTCCAATTTAATTGCAAGTATAATTTCTTAAAAAATAAAAAGAGACTTATGTATAACGCAACCCTAATCCGTTATACATAAGTCTCACAATTTAAAACAAAGCCAGATGATTATATCATCAGTATGTTGACCTTGTTACAGAGATAAAACATCTCTGCATGCTACTCCCTCATGCCTGAAAGTTTTTAATTTCAACGTTAATAATTATACTTTTATCGACAAACTTTGTCAACAAATATATTAAATCCATTTATTTCCTCAAGGCTCTCATAGAGTTTAATACAGCTATTAAAGTAACCCCTACATCTGCAAATACTCCTTCCCACATGTTTGCTATTCCAATAGCTGCTGGAATTAATACTGCAATTTTAACACCAAGTGAAAAAATTATATTTTGCCATAAAATTCTATTTGTCTTTCTTCCTATCTCTATAGCATCAACCAATGATGATGGGTTATCTCTCATTAGCACTACATCTGCCGCTTCAATAGCAGCATCAGATCCAATGCCTCCCATAGCTACCCCAACATCTGCTCTTGCTAGAACTGGGGCATCATTAATACCATCACCTACAAAAGCTAATTTCCCCTTTTCAGACTTTTCCTTTAATAGCTTTTCCACCATAACAACTTTATCTGTTGGTAGTAATTCAGCATATACTTCATCTAATCCTAATTCTTCTGCAATTTTTTCTGCCACCTTCTTATTATCACCAGTTAACATTACACATTTCTTAACGCCAATCTTTTTCAACATTTCTATAGCTTCTTTAGAATCTTCTTTTACCTCGTCAGCTATTAAAATGCTACCTTTATATTCACCCTCAACAACTACATGAACCACTGTTCCAATCTCTTCACTATTATTATATTTGATTCCATTAGAATTCATAAGTTTGTAGTTTCCTAATAAAACTTCTTTATTATCTATATTAACCTTAATACCATTTCCTGAAATTTCTTCATAATTAGATATTATTGATTTGTCTACTTCATTTCCATAGGCTTTCAATATAGATTGTGCAATAGGATGATTAGAAAAACTTTCTCCTGTTGCTGCTATTCTCAATAACTCAGATTCCTCTATATTATTTGTATTAATCTTTACAACCTTAAATACACCCTTTGTAAGAGTTCCTGTTTTATCAAATACAACTGTTTCCACATCTTTTAAAGCTTCAAGATAGTTTCCACCTTTTATTAAAACTCCATTTTTAGAGGCTCCACCTATTCCAGCAAATAACCCTAAAGGAATAGAAACAACTAACGCACACGGACAAGATACTACTAAAAATATTAATGCTCTATATACCCAATCCGAGAATAATGCTCCCTCAACTACTAGAGGTGGTATCATAGCTAATGCAACTGCTGATAGTACTACTACTGGAGTATAATATCTAGCAAACTTTGTTATAAACTTTTCTGTTTGAGCTTTCTTGCTACTTGCATTTTGTACTAATTCTAAAATTCTAGATACAGTTGATTCTCCAAATTCTTTTGTTACTTTTACTCTTATTACACCAGTTAAATTAATAACTCCTGCTAATATTTCATCATTTAATTCAATATTTCTTGGTAATGATTCACCAGTTAAAGCTGATGTATCTAAAGAGGAATTTCCTTCAATAACAATACCATCTAAAGGAACTCTCTCACCTGGTTTAATTACTATAATATCATCTATTTTAATTTCACTAGGATCTACCTTTTTCTCTTCTCCATCTGTAATTAAGTTTGCATAATCTGCTCTAATATCCATAAGAGAAGATATTGATTTTCTTGACCTATTAACTGCATAGCTTTGGAATAGTTCTCCTATTTCGTAGAAAATCATTACTGCTACACCTTCTGGATGGTTCCCTATAGCAAAAGCTCCTAAAGTTGCAACTGTCATTAAGAAATTTTCATCAAATACTTGCCCTCTAAATATATTTCTAATGGCACTTAATACAACTTTACCTCCTACTAATACATAACTTAATGCGTATATATATGGAACATAACTTTTTTCTTCTCCAATAAATATAGCAATAGCAAATAATATAAATCCTATTGCTAAGGATACTTTATCTCTTAAAGAAATACCTTCACTATGATCATGGTCATGGCTTTCTTCATGTTTCTCCTCAATGTCATGTGCATGTCCACTACAACATTCACTAGTACATACATTTTTCTTTTCTTTTATATTATTATTATATTTTGATACTATAACATCAGGTTCAAGCTTACTTACTATAGTCTTTATTTCTTCTTCGACTCTATTTACATCACTATTTTCCTTTAAGCTTACTATTAATAAACTTAGTGAAAAGTTCAAAACAGCTTCTTCTACACTTTCTAATTTGTTTACCTTATTCTCTATCTTATTTGCACAGTTAGCGCAATCTAGTCCTTTTAAATATAATTTTATTTCATTTGTCATAATACCCTCCTATTTGCTATTCAGTTATGTGTCTTAAACCTTCATCAAAAATATGCTTAATATGTTCATCATCTAATGAATAGTATACAATTTTACCTTCTCTTCTATACCTTACTAACCTTGCACTTTTTAAAGTTCTAAGCTGATGTGAAATCGCTGATTGTGAAACTCCTAATAAAGCTGATAAATCACACACACACATTTCAGCCTCAAATAAGGCACAAATTATTTTTATCCTTGTAGAATCACCAAATACCTTAAAAAACTCTGCTAAATCATATAAAGTTTCCTCTTTAGGTAGCTTGTCTTTTACTTCTACAACAATATCACCATGAATTATATTATAGCTACATTTTTCTAAATTATCATTTTCCATTTTCATCCCTCCAAACGTATGAGCATTTGTTCATATGTTAATTTTATTATATGAATCCAGAGTATATTTGTCAACATTTTTTGATTTATTTTCCTCATCGCCACTAAGATAATAAAAAACATAGTCGTTACATTCTGTAACGACTATGTTTTATAGAAACCTATGGTACTCTTCATTTTTACTTAAATTATTTAATAAATGTTTTATTTCTTGATCCCGAGCCCTATCCATAACTAATATAACATCCCCTGCATCTACTACAACTAAATCTTTTACCCCTAACCCAATAATTAAATTTTTTTCTCCAAATATTGAACAATTCTCGCACTCTTCAAGATAAACATTTTTAGAAACATTATTATTCCTATAACTCACCAAAAATCTGCTTAATGCTGAAAAACTCCCTATATCATCCCACGGAAAATCACATCTAATTACATATGCCTTCCTAGTTTTTTGCATTACTCCAAAATCTATTGAAATACCATCTATTAATTCATATTGTTCCTTTATAACCTCTTCCTCATCCTCTTCTCCAACATGCTTATATATTTCCATTAGAGCTTTATGCATCTTAGGCAAATACTTTTCAATTTCTCTTAATATTACATCAGCTCTAAAAACAAACATTCCAGAATTCCAAAGATAGGTTTCCTTAACTAAAAAGTCTTTAGCAACTTCTACATTTGGTTTTTCTGTAAATCTAGCTACTTTATAAGTGGCAATATTCCCACTAATTCTTTCTCCCATTTCAATATATCCATACCCCGTTTCTGGTCTAGTTGGCTCTATCCCTAAAGTAACTATTCCTCTTCTTCTATTAGCTAGTTCTACAGCTTGATTCAATGTTTCTACATAATTCTTTTCATTCTCAATATAATGATCTGACGGAAGAACAACCATAACTGCATCTCCATCTTTCTTTAAAAGCTTAACAGCTGAAAGACCTATACACGTAGCAGTTTCTTTATTACTTGGTTCAGTAAAAATATTTTCTTCTTTAATATCACTTAACTCGTTCCTTATTTTATCCTCATAGTCTCTATTAGTTACTACATAAATATTCTCTCTACTTATTAAAGGTACAATCCTATCAACAGTATTAACTAAGAAACTATTATCGTTAATTAGTTTTAAAAACTGCTTTGGTTGATCGGCTCTTGATAGGGGATATAGCCTACTTCCCTTGCCTCCAGCTAAAATCAGCCCGTATATCACAACTTTTCAACTCCATGTAATGTTATATTATAGTATATGAACTATTTATCACTTTGTGTATTTAATAATTTTTCCATTTTCAATTTAGATTCTTGACTTTTTTACATTTACAATTTATCATAAAAATATAATTAAATATAAATTTCTTTTATTAAGAGGGAGTAGTTTAAAATATAGCATCAACAATCGCGGTTATTTAAACCTGGTGTTATATGCCTAATAATCAAGGTTACCAGACTTTTAATATAATTTTCGCAATGCGTAAATTATATTAGGGGTCTTTTTTTATTACTCAAAAAAGGAGAGAAGATATTATGGACAAGTTTTTTTCAAAATCATCCAAGGATGTTTTAAACCACTTTAATGTGACTAAAGAAGGTTTATCTACTGAACAAGTAAATAAATCAAAAGAGGAAAATGGATTTAATGAATTAACAGAAAAAAAGAAAAAGAGTGTATTAGTTGTTTTCTTAGAGCAATTTAAAGATCTTTTAGTAGGAATATTAATAGTAGCTGCCCTTATCTCTATGGCTACAGGAGATGTTGAAAGCACCCTTGTAATTTTTGCTGTTATTATTATGAATGCTATTTTAGGTACAGTACAAAATGTAAAGGCAGAGCAATCTCTTAATAGCTTAAAAGCACTTTCTTCACCTAATGCTAAGGTTATAAGAAATGGTGTAAAGGTAGAGATACCTTCAAGGGAAGTTGTTCCTGGAGACATAGTTGTATTAGAAGCTGGAGACCTAGTTGTTGCAGATGGTAGAATAATTGAAAGCTTCTCATTACAAGTAAATGAAAGTGCACTTACTGGCGAATCTGAAAGTGTTAATAAATTTGAAGAGGTAATTGATAGCGAAGAAGTTGCACTTGGTGATCAAAAGAATATGGTATTCTCAAGTTCACTAGTTACTTATGGACGTGCTCTTATTGTAGTAACAAATACAGGTATGACAACCGAACTTGGAAAAATAGCTACTTTAATGGAGCAAACTAAAGAAAAGAAGACTCCCCTTCAAATAACTTTAGATGATTTCAGTAAAAAGCTTGCTACAATCATCTTAATAATTTGTATTATTGTATTTGGTTTAAGCGTATATAGACAAACCGAAATATTAGATGCATTAATGTTTGCTGTTGCCCTTGCTGTTGCTGCTATTCCTGAAGCCTTAAGTTCTATTGTAACAATTGTACTAGCTTTAGGTACTCAAAAAATGGCTAAAGAAAATGCAATTATTAAAAATATTAAATCTGTAGAAGGACTTGGTTGTGTATCTATCATCTGTTCAGATAAGACAGGTACATTAACTCAAAATAAAATGACTACAAAACAGATTTTTGTCGATAATAGTTTAATTGAATCAGAAGATATAAAGTTCAATGATAACCTAGTTCAAAAAGATTTAATGAGAGCTGCAATTCTTTGTAATGACTCTACTTCTGTAGATGGAAAAGAAATAGGTGATCCTACTGAAGTTGCTCTTGTTAACTTAGGACATGTTCATTCATTAAACGAGCAGGATGTAAGAGATGAATTTAAGAGATTAAAAGAAATTCCTTTTGATTCAGATAGAAAACTAATGAGTACATTGCACTACATAGATAATAAATATGTTATGTATACAAAAGGTGCATTAGATGTTCTTCTTGATAGAACTACTCATATAAGAACTTCTGAAGGTGTTAAAGAAATAACTCAAGCTGATAAAGATAGAATTTTAAATACAAACCAATACTTATCAGAAAATGGCCTTAGAGTTCTTTCTTTTGCTTATAAGGAATTAGATTCTGAAAAAGAATTGAGTTTAGATGATGAAAACAACTATACTTTCTTAGGATTAATTTCAATGATAGATCCTCCAAGAGTTGAGTCTGCTGAAGCTGTTAAGGATTGTATCATGGCAGGTATCAAACCTATTATGATAACTGGTGACCACAAAATCACTGCTTCTGCTATTGCTAAACAAATTGGTATTCTTCAAGAAGGTGATATGGCTGTAACAGGCCTTGAGCTTGATAAAATGTCTGATGAGGAATTAAACAAAAAACTTTCTCATATATCTGTTTATGCTAGAGTTTCACCCGAAAACAAAATTCGTATAGTAGACGCATGGCAAAACAAAGGAAAAATTGTTGCTATGACAGGTGATGGTGTTAATGATGCTCCTGCTTTAAAACAAGCTGATATTGGTATTGCAATGGGGATAACAGGAACTGAAGTTTCTAAAGATGCTGCTTCAATGATCCTTACTGATGACAATTTTGCTACAATAGTTAAGTCTATTACCAATGGTAGAAATGTTTATAGAAACATAAAGAACTCTATTAAGTTCTTACTATCTGGTAATATGTCCGGTATAATAGCTGTTTTATATGCTTCAATCATGAATTTATCAGTACCTTTTGCTCCAGTTCATCTATTATTTATAAATCTATTAACTGACTCACTTCCTGCTATTGCAATAGGAATGGAGAAATCAAGTAAAGATTTACTAAAAGATAAGCCTAGAGATAGTAAAGAATCTATCTTAACAAAAGACTTTATGATAGAAATAGCATTTGAAGGTTTATTAATTGCAATATTTACTATAATTGCTTTCCACATTGGTTTATCTACTGGAAACAAAGAAATCGCAAGCACAATGGCATTCTCTACTTTATGTCTAGCTAGATTATTCCATGGATTTAACTGTAGAGGTAAGAAATCTGTATTTAGTCTTGGAGTATTCTCTAACAAATTTAGCTGGTATGCATTTGGAACTGGATTAGTATTCTTAAATGCAGTACTATTTATACCACCACTACAAAACTTATTCCAAGTTGCTAGCTTAAGTAGTTCATTGGTTTTAGCCATATACTTATTAGCTTTCTTCCCAACACTTGTAATTCAAGTGTACAAGGTATTTGCTAAAGATAGTGATAGAGCAGAAGAAAAAAATGCAGAAAAAAATTTAAGTATTTAATACAAAAGTAGCTGTTGATTAATTCAACAGCTACTTTTTCCATTCTTACCTCTTTATCTTCTTACCTTAATTATATTCTTATATCCAACATATGTAGTCAAGAAGTATCCACCATAAACCACTATAATTATTATTGCAGTAATTATAGCTGATACTAAAATACTTGACGCCCCAAACATAGATATTACTTTACTAGCTATTATAATTCCTACTATAGAGTGAATTATAGCAATCGTGAGAGGCATCATAAAATATATAAATACTTGTGAAAACACTGCTTTATTAATATTATTACTTGATGTTCCTATCTTCTTTAACACTTCATATCTTTCTATATTATCACTTGCTTCTGATAATTGTTGAAGTGCTAATATTGCTGCACTTGATATTAAAAATATTACTCCTAGATATATACCTATATACATTACTGTAACTGACATTCCAACGCTTGCATCATAAGCCATATCTCTAGTTTCCCCTAAAATAAATCCATATTCATCATAGCCATATTTTCTTGTTGTAAATCCTGTAAATACATCATATATTTCATTCTCTATCTTCTCAGACTTCTCCTTATAATTACCACTTAAATAAGTAGTACTTATCTCCATATCCTTTACTACTTCATCAGGTAATACAGCTACCATAAACTTCGTGGCTAATGCACTTGTTTCTAAATTATCTTTCAAAGCTTTTTTATTTATAATCCTATAATCGTTGTTACCAATTCTCATTGTTTTATTATTTTCTATAAACTTATTCACAGCCTTATCATAATCATTCACATTTGATATTAGAATAACTTCATCTTTTTGTGGATTAAATGTACTTTCTCCAGCCATTGCTCTTAACTTATTATAATCTGATATTGCAATACAATCTAAATTCTTATCATAAGAATCCAAATTCTTTTTAACTTTATCATTTCCATAGTTATATATATACTTCTTAATTCCTTCGTTACTTGTATACAAGTTATATGAAAAATATTCTCTAAAAGCATTATTATAATCAAGTCCTATTTTATCTAAAGATTTTGATATATTCGCAATTTCCTCATCCCCTGTTGAAAATGAATAGAAAGTCACATCATAGGGAGTGTTATTTTTTAAAGTTGTTTGTAAGGAATTCTTAAAACTTACCCCTGTAGATAAGAGAGTAATTGTTAAAAATAACATTAAAGAAATAACTGACATAGAAATATATGTAGTATTAACCTTACTATTTATCTGCCTTAGAACAAACATATTTAAATTCTTCAGATAAAATTTTTCACTTTTTTCTAATGCATTAATTAAGAAACCAGATAAAGATAAAAACAATAACACTGTCCCTACTATGCCTAAGATAACAGAAATTTGAACATAGCTAATTCCATTATCAAATCCAAATTTTAAAATTATAAAATAGGCTACTCCTATTAAAATTATTGATAATAGAAATAATAAAAAAGATACTTTTGTACTCTTTATTTTTATGCTTTCATTTTTTCTTCCTGCTCTTAATAAATCTATTAACTTATATTTAGAAATTACCAAAGTATTAAATATCATAACAAGTATAAATATCAGCCCAAAATATAAGGATGTTTTTATAGCTGCGTTAGTAGAAAATACAAAATTGAACTTTGATACATTCACTTCAAATAGTTTTGATGTAAATAAAGATAATCCTTGAGATACCACTACACCTGCCATAAGACCTAACCCAAGTGATAAGAGTCCAATTAAAAAGGTTTCTTTTATTAATAGATAGGATATCTTTCTTTTCCCCATACCTAAGGTCATATATAACCCTATTTCTTTCTTTCTTCTTTTTATTAAAAAATTATTTGCATATATTATTAAAAATCCTAATATAATTGACACAAACACTGATGTCATAGAAATTATTTTAGAAAGCATTTGTATTATTTCAGCTTTACTGTTTGTAACATCCATCATTGCCTTTTGTGATGATATAGAATTAAAAGAATAAAATATACATACAGCAAAAGTTAACGTTAAGAAATATATTGCATAATCCTTAAAACTTCTTTTGACATTTCTAACTGACATTTTAGAATACATTATTTGTGTCACCTCCAAGTAAGGTTACAACCTCAATAATCCTATTAAAAAACTCTTTTCTAGAATCATTTCCTCTAATTAGTTCATTAAATACTCTTCCATCTTTTATAAATAGAATTCTATGGGCATAGCTTGCCGTAAAAGCATCATGTGTAACCATAAGTATTGTAGCATTCATTTCCTCATTTAACTTTTCAAAGGAATCTAATAATAATCTTGACGCTTTAGAATCCAAAGCTCCAGTAGGTTCGTCAGCTAATATTAAAGATGGATTAGTAATTATAGCTCTAGCTGCTGCAACTCTTTGCTTTTGTCCACCCGACATTTCATATGGAAACTTACTTAAAACCTCTTCAATATCTAACTTTCTAGCAACTTCTAAAACTCTATCTCTTATATTTTTAGCTTTTTTCCCCTCTTGAATAGTTAATGCTAATGCAATATTCTCAAAAGCAGTTAAAGTATCTAAAAGATTAAAATCTTGAAATATAAAACCTAATTCTTCTCTTCTAAACTTTTCTATACTTTTAGACTTTAACTTAGTTATTTCCTTACCATTTATTTTAATATTTCCTGTTGTTATATTATCAACAGTAGAAATACAATTTAGCAATGTAGTTTTACCACTTCCTGAGGGTCCCATTATTCCAACAAATTCACCCTCTTCTACATTAAAACTAATGTTATTAATAGCTTTTGTAACATTTCCTTTATTTCCATAATATTTTTCTATATCTTTAACTTGTAAAATCTCTTTCATTTTAGTTCCTCCATCTATCATCTTTAAGCATATTTTATAATTATTTTATCTTTTGTAGTATTGATTAACATTACTCTTACCTTTCATTTTTGAAAGATAAGAAAAAGAAGCTACTTAAATAGCTCCTTCTTATTCAACGGAAATATTATATCTACATTGGTCCATTTATCCTTTTCTGATGTCACTTCTATCCCTATAGATAGCTTTTCACAAAGACTTTTACATATATACAGACCCATACCTGTAGATTTACCATAGACTCTTCCATTTTCTCCTGTAAATCCTTTATCAAATATTCTTTTTATATCTTTTTCTGAAATTCCTACACCATTATCTTTTATCGATAAAATCACTTTTGTATCTTTTGAAATAGATTTTATCTCTATCCTAGGATCATTTTTATCACAGTATTTTATAGAATTAATTAATATTTGATTTATTATAAATTCACACCACTTAGTATCACTAAATACATTTTCATTAACTTCACTTAACTCTAGCTTAATATTTTTATTAATAAAATCTTTGTAGTTTTTTCCTATTATCTTTCTAACTAAATCTCCTAATGAAAACTCTTTGATTATATAATCTTTACTGGTATCCTTGCTCCTAGAGTAATATAATACTTGATCCACATACTCTTCTACTTTACTAATTTCTTCTTTTATACTATTTGTTATTTCATTTCTATTATTATCTATTATTAGTTTACTAGATGCTAAAGGTGTTTTCACTTCATGAACCCATGTCTCAATATACTCTCTATACTCTATTTGCTTTCTTTCATATTCTTTTAAAAATTCATGCATATCTCTATTGGTATCAAATAAAATTTCATATAAAATTTCTCCATCAATAAAGTCTGGTTTATGTATTAGCTCTGATAATAAAAACTTTTTATCTAAATCATTTAAAAGCTCTATTGTTGAAGTATAGTATTCTCTCCTTTTCCAATATTCAATTATTAAAAGTGATGTAATTGGCATACTCCAGGCTAAAATTACTATAATTACATATTCACTCTTTATATTTAAAAATAATAAAAATGCCGAAAAAGTTAATAGAAGAAATAAGTTTACTATTAAAAACATTCCTTTATCTCTTAGATATGCTTTCAAACTCATATTAATATATAACCTAATCCTCTCCTAGTTTCTATAACATTCTTCAACCCTATTTCCTCTAACTTCTTTCTTAGCCTAGTTACATTTACCGAAAGAGTATTATCATCTACATATGCTTCTGAAGACCATAAATACTCCATTAGTTCATCTCTTGATACTATCTTTTCCTTATTTAATATTAAATAGTTTAATATTTTCAGTTCATTCTTGGTAAGCTCTGATATATTATTGTTGTAAGATATACTCCCACTAGATAAATTTAGATTAAGTCCATTATGCATTAATAATTGAGATGATGAACTATTAACTCTTCTTAATATAGAACTTATCCTAGCTAATAAGATTTGAGTATTATATGGCTTAGTTATAAAATCATCCGCACCTAGGTTCATACTCATCAACTCATCCATCTCACTATCTCTACTTGTTACAATAATAATAGGTACATCTGACTTACTTCTAATCTCTCTACAAATATAATATCCATCAAAAACAGGTAGATTAATATCTAACAATATTAAATCTGGATTTTCCTCAAAAATGTAATTAATTATATTTTTAAAATCTTTGGGCACTTTAACATCATAGCCGTATTTACTTAAGAACTCTTTCAACTCATTTCTAATCTTCTCTGTATCCTCAACAATAATAATCTTTTGCATTCTTCTTGCTCTCCTTTTATATGTATAGAGAAAGATTATACACCCTTCTCATATAGTTTATCTAAAAAAACTTTTATTTCATCCTCTTCCAAAAAAATTTGTCCTAAGGTCCCATGCTTTAAATCCACTTTTCTTAAAGAGTGAAAATCGGATCCTGCTGTATATATAATTCCTTTTTCTTTAGCCATGCTAATAAAATATTCAGTTTCATTTTCTTTATTCCTATAATATTTAGCTTCAATACCATCAAAATTCAAATTAATTAATTCATTAAAAGCTTCTCTTTTTAATAAGGTTGGATGTGCTAAAACAACAAAAGCTCCATAATGATGTAAAAATTCTACTCCAGCAGAGGTACTTATCTTCCCTCCCTCTGATTTGAAACTTAATTTTCCTTTATGATATATCTGGCACTCTTTAAATTTCCCTTTTTTCATAGAGTTAAGCATCTTTTTAAACTCTTCACCTTCATATCTATTATCTTTAAAATATCCAAGTATATGAACTCTATTTCCTTTGTATCTCGTTGACAATTCAATACCTGGAATAACTTTTACTCCATGAATCTTTCCAACCCTTATTGCTTGTTTATCTCCTGATACAGTATTATGATCTGTTAAAGCAATTATATCAATTTTTCTTTCCTTAGCTAATAAAATAATTTCTCCTGGCTTAAGCTCCCCATCTGACTCAGTTGAATGTATGTGAAAGTCTCCCTTAGTATACATATTACTCCTCATTGAATTAAAGTTATATTATTATTCTATGAACTAAATATTTAACTTCTAATAGAAATTTATTTTATCAACATTAATTTTTCTATCATAAGATAAAATATAGAATATTTATTAAGGAACTTTAAGATGAAAACATTAGTTGCAATTTTTTCTGTTACAATAACAATCGCTTGTTGCTTAACTAGTCTTTACTTAAAAAACAAATTAAAATAAATAATAATATTTTTAAAAGATAAATTATTAATATTATTTTTCTTTTAAAAGAATATATATTCCTAATTCTTAAAATTAAAAGGAGAAAGTGATCCTCACCTTCTCCTAAACAAAATTACTTTTTATTCACAGCTCTTTGTAAATTATCCACCAAATTTATTAGTTATTCACAAGATAACTTTTGATTAGTTCATTTCTTTTTTAGATAACTTTTCTAAATCCCCAATTATAACATTAAGCATATCTAACTTTGCTTTAGCAAAATCATTTTCTGGCAACCATTCTATTCCCATCTCTAAGCATCTTTTAGTTTCATTGTATTCACTTATTAATTTATTTAATTCTTCTCTCATAATACTATCCTCCTACTCAACTGTTACTGACTTGGCTAAATTTCTTGGCTTATCAATATCACAACCTTTTTCCTTTGCTGTATAGTAAGCTAATAATTGCAACGCTACTACAGCCAAAACTGGAGCTACTATATCTGATATTTGGGGAATCCTAATTTCATAATCAAATACCGATTTATCAAGTTCTTCTCCATGGTATCCTAACCCAATTATATTAGCACCTCTTGCTTTTACTTCAACCATATTACTTACCATCTTGTCCTTAAGATCACCTTGAGTAAATAATCCTATTACTTTTGTACCTGGTTCAATTAAAGCTATTGTTCCATGCTTTAATTCCCCACCTGCATAAGCCTCACAATGAATATAAGATATCTCTTTTAGTTTTAGAGATCCTTCTAAAGCTAATGCATAGTCCATACCTCTTCCTAAGAAGAACAAATCTTCTTCTTTAGCTAACAATCTAGCTATATCTTCTATATTCTCTTTTTCCTCTAAAAGTTTTTCAATTCTATCTGGTAATATTAATAAAGCCCTTACAATTTCTTTTTCCTTTGTTTCTTCTAAAATTCCTTTTATCTTTCCAAAGTATAGAGCTAATAAATGCATAACTACAACTTGTGTTGTATATGCCTTAGTAGATGCAACTGCTATTTCTGGTCCTGCCATTGTATAAATTACATCATTTGCTTCTCTCGAAATTGTACTTCCTACTACATTTGTTATTGCTAAAGTCCTTGCCCCTATCCTATTACAGTCTCTTAATGCAGCTAATGTATCTGCAGTTTCTCCTGACTGACTTACTATAATCACTAAAGATTTCTCTGTTACAAGTGGATTTCTATATCTGAATTCAGATGCTATATCTACTTCAACAGGAATCTTTGCCATTCTTTCAATTAATGTTTTTCCCATTAATCCTGCATGATATGCAGTACCACAGGCTACTATAAACACTCTATCTACATTATCCAAATCCTGTTTAGATAATTTAAAGTCATCAAAAAAGACACCATTCTCTATTGATACTCTAGAAGATATAGTGTCCTTAATAGCTTTGGGTTGTTCATGAATTTCTTTTAACATGAATGAATCATATCCACCCTTTTCAGCAGCATCCTCACTCCATGTTACTTTATAAATGTTCTTATCTATTCTTTCTCCATTTGCACTTAAAATAGAAACTCCGTTTCTATCCATAACTACAAATTCATTATCATCTAAAAGATATACATCTCTTGTATACTTAATTACTGCTGGAATATCTGAAGCAATAAAATTTTCTCCATTTCCTAATCCTACAATTAGTGGACTATCTTTTCTTACTGCTATTAGCTTGTCTTGTTCATCTCCACAAACCACTCCTAAAGCGTAACTTCCTTCCAGCTTCTTAGTAGCTTTTACAACAGCCTCAAAAAGATTTCCTTCATAATAATAGTGAATTAAATTTGGAACCACCTCAGTATCAGTTTCAGAAAAGAATTCATACCCTTCTGATATTAACCACTTTCTAAGTTCAAGGTAATTTTCAATAATTCCATTATGAACTACTGCTATATCTCCTTTTGAGCTTTTATGTGGATGAGAGTTTCTATCTGATGGTTCTCCATGAGTAGCCCATCTAGTATGACCAATTCCTATAGTACCTTCTGAACTTTTACTTTTTAAAGCTCCTTCTAGATTTGAAAGTCTTCCCTTCTGCTTAGCAAGAGATATACTTGTCCCATCTAAAACTGCAATACCTGCTGAATCATACCCTCTATACTCAAGTTTTGATAATCCATCTATTAAGAAAGATTTTGCTCCTTTATTTCCTACATATCCAACTATTCCGCACATATTTTTTCTTCCTTCCTTTTGTATCCTATATTTAATTGTCATCTTCTGTTAAGACTTCTCCTAGCAAAATCATAAAAGGGTATAATAATCCTAGGACTCAAAAGCCATAACCTTGAAGGCTTTAACACCAAACTGGATTTGTGCTACGAATTGCTCCATAGTTTTGCCAGTTGTTTACGGTAGTGCGATACCGTGGGGCACCCGCCGAAAAGTTTCGATACTCCCCAACCTCGTCAACTATATAAAATATAGTTCTGGCGCTTTTATTTATCTTTAATTATCTTATTATCTATAAAATCACTTCCATTCATTAATATTTTACACCCTATTGAAATTTTATCATATTTTTAAAGTTTGTCTATAGTAATATTGTATAAAATTGCATTTATTTTTGTGACAATTTAATTTCTTTTAGTTATTTTTATAGATGTCTAGACCTCTATTTAACTATATAACTAGTTTCCATCGTATTTGCCACCAGGTTTATTTAAGAATAATTATTCATTTATATTGTATTATTATTCATTTATTCTTTTGTATATTTCCCAATTCTTTTACTAATCCTAATACTGTTAATAATTTTATTTAGGAGGTATTTATATGCAACTTACACCTGGAGAATTACATAATTTAAGCGAATTAATGATGAGCTGTGTAAACACAATTACAAATATGGCTATGTTTAAGGAAAAAGCTATGGATCCTGAATTAAAGGCTATTTTTGAAAGTCAATTCGCAGCTCATGTTCAAGACTATAATATGAAGGTTAAATTTGTTAAAGAAGCAAATGGTCCCTCTGAAAAACTAAATGTTCCACCATTAAATAAAACACTAGTAGATTTTACAACTTCCCCTATACCACCGGTTCCGGTAACACCTAACACTAGCATTCAACAATTTAATGATAGAGAGATGGCTACAGCATATCTTTTAACTTTAAAAAGAGCAGGCAGAGAGTATGCTTGGAGTGCCATGGAGGCCGGTAATCCTACTTTAAGAGAATTTTTAAAAGATGCTTTTACAATGGCATGTAATCACGCTTATGAAGTTTGGGAGTGGATGGTTAAAAAGGGATTCTATCCATTATCTCCTGCCCCTCAACCTTTAATAGATGCTACTGCTTCATTCTTTAATGAAGTTTCTCAACAATAGCAAAAGCTCAAGGTTAAAACCTTGAGCTTCACTTATTATATAACTAATAACTTATAAATTTACTTTCTGAAAAATCAACTCTTCTTTTTGCTTTCTAGTTAGTCGCTTTATTTCATACTCTCTTTTCATAGCTCCACTTTTATCTTCAAATTCTTCATAATAAACTAATTCTAAGGGACCTCTTCCCTTAGTATACTTAGCTCCCCTTCCACTACAATGGTCCTTAAACCTTTTTTCCAAATTATTAGTCCAACCTGTATATAAAGAATCATCGCCACATTTTAATATATAAACATAATTCATAAACTCACCCTATCTAAAACTTATAAATCAAGTATAAAAGAAAATAAGAAAAATTTAAAGAACCCGTTTATTCTCCAAGTATTTTCACTAAAAAAGAGCAAGACGTTTATTTCACACCTTGCTCTTTGAAATTATATTTAATTCTGAAATCTTATCTTAATAATATTAGTTTCTTAAAGAGTTCTTTATAATGCTATACTGCTGTTCCCTCTTCTTTTTCAAATTGTGAATTATATAATTTAGAATAGAATCCACCCTTAGCTAATAGCTCTTCATGGTTTCCTTGCTCAACTATATCCCCTTGATTCATAACTAAAATCAAATCAGCATCACGTATTGTCGATAATCTATGAGCTATAACAAAGCTAGTTCTTCCTTCCATCAAGTTATCCATAGCCTTTTGAATTAATACCTCTGTTCTTGTATCAACTGAACTTGTAGCTTCATCAAGTATTAAGATCTTAGGGTCAGCAAGTATCGCCCTTGCAATTGTTAGTAATTGCTTTTGCCCTTGAGATACATTGCTTGCTTCTTCATTAAGTTCCATGTTGTATCCATCAGGTAATGTCTTAACAAAATGATGAACATGAGCCGCCTTAGCTGCTTCAATCACCTCTTCATCAGTTGCATCTAATCTACCATATCTAATGTTTTCCTTGATACTTCCATTAAATAACCAAGTATCTTGAAGTACCATACCAAACATTTCTCTTAATTCACTTCTATTAAAGTCTTTTATATTATGACCATCTATTAAAATCTCACCACTATTTACATCGTAGAATCTCATAAGAAGTTTAACCATAGTAGTTTTACCAGCACCAGTTGGTCCAACAATTGCAACCTTTTGCCCCGGCTTTACATGAGCTGTAAAGTCATTAATAATTGTCTTATTTGAATTGTATCCAAAATGAACATTATTAAAGTCCACTCTACCCTCTAAACCTTCTATACGAACTGGATTATCAACTGTTTGGTCTTCCTCTTCCTCATCTAAGAATTCAAATACTCTTTCAGCAGCAGCTGCTGTAGATTGTAAAAGGTTAGTAACTTGAGCTACTTGTGTTATAGGCTGAGTAAAGTTTCTTATATACATAATAAATGATTGTATATCACCAACTTCAATAGTTTTCTTAATAGTTAAGAAGCCTCCAAGTATAGCAACTGCAACATATCCTAAATTACCAATAAACATCATCATAGGTTGCATAATTCCTGATAAGAATTGTGATTTCCAAGCTGATCCATATAATTGATTATTTAACTCATCAAATTCTTTTACAGCTTTTTCTTCACCATTAAAAGCCTTAACTATAGTATGGCCACCATATAATTCTTCAACTTGACCATTAACATTTCCTAAATACTTTTGTTGATCTTTAAAGTATTTTTGTGACTTTTTAACTATACCCATTATTAGTCCCATTGATAATGGTAACATTAGTAAAGCAACAAGAGTCATTTGCCAACTTATTGATAACATCATTATTAATGCACCAATTATCATTGTTACAGAAGTAATAAGCTGATTCATACTTTGATTTAAGCTTTGCCCTAGGGTATCTATATCATTTGTAAATCTTGATAAAACCTCTCCATGAGTCTTCGTATCAAAGTACTTCATTGGCATTCTATTTATCTTTTCTGATAAATCTTTTCTAAGGTTATAACATATTTTTTGTGTTATTCCACTCATTATTATCCCTTGAATAAATGAGAATATAGCACTAATAACATATAATCCTATTAGGAATAAAAGTATTTGACCTACTCTATCAAAGTTTATTCCTCCACCTTCTACTCCGGTTACCTTTTCCACTAATCCATTAAATATTTCTGTAGTTGCTTCACCTGAAATCTTAGGTCCAACTATTGAGAACGCAGCACTTCCAAATGCAAAAATCACAATACCAATTAAAGCAACTTTAAAGTCTGCAATATATTTTAAAAGCTTTTTCATTGTGCCCTTAAAGTCTTTTGCCTTTTCTCCGCCACGCATTCCTGCCATAGGACCGTGTCCACCAAATCCTCTTTTCATTCCGCCACTTTTATTATTGCTCATTTTCTAGCTCCTCCTTTGAAAGTTGTGATAAAGCTATTTGCTTATAAACTTCACAGTTCTTTAGAAGCTCATTATGAGTTCCTTTTCCAACTACTTTTCCTTCATCTAAAACAATAATTTGATCTGCATGTAAAATAGTACTTATTCTTTGCGCAACTATTAACACTGTACTATCACTTGTTTCTTGCTTAAGTGCCTTACGTAATGCTGAATCAGTCTTAAAATCTAAAGCAGAAAAACTATCATCAAATATATAAATTTCTGGATTCTTAGCTATTGCTCTTGCAATAGAAAGTCTTTGTTTTTGTCCACCAGATACATTTGTACCACCTTGAGAAATTTCAGTTTCAAATCTTTCAGGTTTTGAAGAAATAAACTCCATTGCCTGTGCTATTTCAGCAGCCCTTACAATCTCTACATCAGTAGCTTCTTCTCTCCCATATCTTAAATTTGAATCTATTGTTCCAGAGAATAATATACCCTTTTGAGGAACATATCCTATCTTCTCTCTTAAGTCATGTTGAGATACATTTCTAACGTCTACACCATCAACCTTAATACTACCTTCTGTCACATCATAAAAACGTGGTATTAAGTTAATCAGTGTTGATTTACCACTACCTGTGCTACCAATAAAAGCTGTTGTCTCTCCTGGTTTTGCAACAAATGATATATCGCTTAGAACATCTTCTTCAGCATTAGGATACTTAAACGATACATTATTAAATTCAATATATCCCTTTTTATCTTCTTTAAAGTTTTCTGTTTGTTCTTTATCTTCTATTATTAAATCTGTAGATATTACTTCATCAACACGTTGCACACAAACAGCTGCTCTTGGAAGCATTATTGATATTGCAGATATCATTAAGAATGACATTATTATTTGCATTGTATATTGAATAAATGCCATCATATCCCCAACTTGCATTGCTCCTGAATCTACTCCATGTGCACCATTCCACATTATAAGAACGCTAATTCCATTCATAACAAGCATCATAGCTGGCATCATACAAGCCATTACTCTATTTACAAATATATTTGTCTTTGTTAAGTCTAAGTTTGCTTTATCAAATCTCTTTTCTTCATACTTTTGAGTACTAAATGCACGTATAACAGGTATACCAGTTAATATTTCACGTGTTACTAAGTTAACTCTATCCACTAATTTTTGAACAACCTTGAACTTAGGCATTACAACAATAAATAAAATCATTACTAATGAAAGTATTGCTATTACTGCTACTGCTATAATCCAAGTCATTGATGTATTAGTCTTAGTTACCTTTATTATTCCTCCTATTGCTATAATAGGTGAATAAATAACTACTCTTAACATCATTACCATTAGCATCTGAACCTGTTGAATATCGTTTGTGCTACGTGTAATTAATGATGCTGTAGAGAATTTATCCATCTCTGTATTAGAAAATGACATTACCTTATTAAAGACTTTACTTCTTAAATTTTTACCTAGAGTAGCTGCTACTCTAGCCCCTAGGAACCCAACAACTATAGTTGCTAATGCACTTAATAATGCAATTCCTAACATCTTAGCTCCAGCTAAAAACATATAATTTGTTTGAAGCTTATCTGTGTCAATTCCTAAGTTTTTATATTCTCCTTTTACATAAGAAATAGCACTTTGTGTTATTATGCTATCTGGCATATCACTAAACTTTTCATCAATAGTTTTTCTCATTTCTGATAATTCTTCTTCTGGCATTAATGAAAATACTTGGAACACATCTACGTCACCATTTTGAATCATTTGAGGTGGTAGATTAGCCATCATTTGTTCCTTCATCTTTTTAGTTTCTTTACTATCACTTTCAAACCCCTCTACTATTAACATAGGTTTGCCAAAAATATTACTTAACTCTTCTATAGTTTTTTTATCTTTTGTATTGAGTTCATATATAGGCTCATCCCCTGTTAAATCTTTATCTGAAAGAGATGCCTTATCTAAATGATTATAATTGCTTAACACTGTATTCTTATCACTTTCATTCATAAAAAGCATAAGCTTATCCATTTCAGTAGCTCTTATTACATCTGGAACAGGATTTTCAACTCCTCCTTGTTGTATACCAACATTAACTACCTTAGAAGTATAATCTGGTAAGGATAAATCACATACTGCTTGCCCTATTAAGAATAGAACTATTACTAAAATTGGTACAATTGATTTCTTTAAATACTTTAAAAGCTTTAGCATATCCTTTCTCCTTTCTCTGTCTACTTATGATGATTACAAAAACTTATATTTTTATCTTTTCCGCAAGCTTCCTCTAAATTTTCTCTTAACTGCATCATTAATCTTCGAAGTAGTAACTTCTCTTCAACTGTAAAGTTTCTAAAAGCCTCTTCCTCTATTTGCTCATGTACAGTTTTTAATTTTGAACAAATTTCTTTTCCTGCATCTGTAATAAAAATTCTTGAAATCCTTTGATCTTTCTCATCCTGCTCTCTTTTTATTAAACCAGTCTTCTCCATTCTCTTAATCATCACAGCCATTGTAGATGCTTTAACATTAAGATTTTCTGATAATTCTCTCTGACTCTGACCATTCTTCTTATTTAAAGAAAATAATAATGGCGGCTGTCCTGGATACAAACCAGTTTCTTCAAGTAATGAATGAGTTCTTATAAAATGCAGTCGCATAACCTGAGAAAAAACATATCTCAAAGATTCTTCATCATCTATGTTTTTGTTCATAATTAGCCCTCCTTTAATTAGTCGACTAACTATTATAATAATGCATAATATTTTATCATTCAATATTTTGTGCGCTATTTAATAAATTCTTCATAAAATAATTATTAGCCGACTAATCTTTGTAAACAATATCATCTATTATATTACTTAATTAATAACCAAAAAGCACAAGTATTTACATTATTAACTTTTTCGTTAAATATTAAAAGACTATATCAACCAAAATTGATATAGTCTAAAAAATGTTAATATAAATAATCCCACTAATATCCTGGGGAGAGTTGCTGTTACACAATTCAGTGGATATTAGTGGGATTTTAGCGTTTTTTAAAGTAATTATTAATCCAGCTTCTTATTAATCCAAGTCATCATTTCTCTTAATTCAGAGCCAACCTTTTCTATTGGATGTTCTGCTTCCATTCTTCTCTTAGCATTGAAGTTTGGTCTTCCAACTTGGTTTTCCATTAGCCAGTTTCTTGCGAAAGTTCCATCTTGAATCTCAGTAAGAACTTTCTTCATTTCTTTCTTAGTATCTTCAGTGATTATTCTATTACCTATCATGTAATCACCATATTCAGCAGTATCAGAGATAGAATATCTCATTGTTGCCATACCACCTTGATACATTAAATCTACTATTAATTTCATTTCATGCATACATTCAAAATAAGCATTTTCTGGAGCATATCCAGCTTCTACTAGAGTTTCAAATCCAGCTTTGATTAAGGCTGTTACACCTCCACAAAGAACTGCTTGTTCACCAAATAAATCTGTTTCAGTTTCATCTTTAAATGTAGTTTCAAGTACTCCTGATCTAGCACCACCAATAGCATTTGAATATGCTAAAGCAATATCCTTAGCATTTCCACTTGGATCTTGATGTACAGCTACTAAACATGGTACTCCTGACCCTTCTGTATATGTTCTTCTAACCATATGTCCTGGTCCCTTTGGAGCAACCATAAATACATCAACATCTTTAGGTGCAACTATTTGACCAAAGTTTATATTAAATCCATGAGCAAATGCTAAAGCATTTCCTGCTTCTAAATATGGAGCAACTTGTTCTTTATATATAGCAGCTTGTTTTTCATCTGGAATAAGCATCATTACTATATCAGCCGCTTTAACAGCCTCTGGTACTGTAGCAACTTGTAATCCATCATTTTCTGCTACCTTCCAAGACTTACTTCCTTCATATAAACCAACTATAACATCTATTCCACTATCATGTAGGTTTAATGCATGAGCATGTCCTTGGCTACCATAACCAATTATTGCAACCTTCTTTCCTTTTAAATAATCTAGGTTTGTGTCTTTTTCATAATACATTTTTACCATTTTTTATTCCTCCTAATATTTATTGAATATCTTCCTCGCTTATTATTTGATTAATTGGTGCACCTGGTGCAACCATAGGAAATACCTTTTTGTCATTATCTATTACGTAATCTATAACTACAGGTCCCTTTGACTTCAAAGCTTTTTCTAAAATACCCTCTAACTCATCCTTTTTAGTTACTCTATAACCTTCTGCTCCAAAAGCTTCTGCAAGCTTAACTAAATCTGTCTTTCTATCTAATGTAGTATTAGAATATCTTCCATCAAAGAATAATGTTTGCCACTGTCTTACCATACCTAAAACATTGTTATTCATAATCACTATAACTATTGGCAAATTATTTTTAACTGCTGTTGCTAACTCATTACAATTCATCATGAAGCTACCATCACCAGCAATATTAATAACTTTACAATCTGGTTTACCAAGTTGTGCACCAATTGAAGCACCCAACCCAAATCCCATAGTTCCAAGACCTCCAGAAGTTATCAATCTTCTAGGAGCATTAAAATCAAAATATTGAGCTGTCCACATTTGATGTTGTCCTACTTCTGTAGATATAATTAAGTTACCTTGATTCAACTTGTTTAATATTTCAAAAAAATACTGTGGAGTTAACTTCTCCTCTTCTTCCTTCTTATAAGCAGTTAATGTTTTTAAATATTCAACATGCTCTAACCACTCTTTATTCTTCTTTTCATCTATATGTGGTAAAATTCTTTGAAGCACTAACTTCAAGTCACCAACTACTGATAAATCAACCTTTATATTTTTATTTATTTCAGCTGGGTCTACATCTATATGAAGAATTTTTGCATTGCTTAAATTTTCCGGATTAGATATTACTCTATCAGAGAATCTTGCTCCTAGCGCAATAAATAAGTCACACTTTGTAGCGCTTATATTTGAAGCTTTTGTGCCATGCATCCCTATCATTCCAGTTAATAACGGATGTCCCTTAGGAACAACTCCAATACCCATCAAAGAATTACATATAGGCGAGTTAATCTTTTCTGCTAGCTCAATAACCTCTTCACTAGCGTCTGAAGTAATAGCTCCTCCCCCTACATATATAAATGGCTTCTTAGAATTATTAATTAATTCAATAGCTTCATTAACTTTATCTTCATAAATTAATTTTTCTTTTCTTGCTACTTCTAATGGTTCTAACTTTTTGTATTCTACTTTTTCTACTTGAATATTCTTTGGAATATCAATTAAAACAGGTCCCGGCCTTCCCTCTTTAGCTATATAAAATGCTTTCTTTATAACCTCTTGAAGATCATTTATATCCTTAACTATATAATTGTGTTTAGTAATAGGCATTGTTATTCCTGTTATATCCACCTCTTGAAAACTATCTTTACCTAATAAACTCATAGGAACATTCCCAGTTATCGCTACCATAGGGATAGAATCCATATAAGCTGTGGCTATACCTGTTACTAAGTTTGTTGCACCTGGTCCAGAGGTTGCAATACATACTCCCACCTTTCCAGTAGCTCTTGCATATCCATCTGCAGCATGAGCAGCCCCCTGCTCATGACAAGTTAAAATATGACGTATTTTATCTTGGTACTTATATAACGAATCATACAAATTAATAACTTGTCCACCTGGATAACCAAATACAATATCTACACCCTCATCTATAAGTGATTGAACAACTATATCTGACCCTGTTAAAATCATCCCTCCCCCTCCTTACCATAATTTTTTTTATTTAAATACAGCTCCAGTACTTGCAGAACTTACTAATTTAGCATATCTTGCTAAATATCCTTCAGTAACCTTTGGTTCTACTGGCTTTAATCTTTTTCTTCTTCCTTCTAACTCCTCATCAGAAACCTCTAGTTCTAGTTTTCCTGCATTTATATCAATTGATATAATATCCCCCTCTTCAACTAAAGCTATTACTCCACTTTCAGCTGCTTCAGGTGATACATGTCCTATTGAAGCTCCTTTAGTTGCCCCACTAAATCTACCATCTGTTATTAAAGCAACTTCCTTATCTAGTCCCATTCCAGCAATTGCTGATGTTGGTGATAGCATTTCTCTCATACCTGGACCACCCTTTGGTCCTTCGTATCTAATAACAATAACATCTCCAACTTTTATTTGTTTTCCCATAATAGCTTCTATTGCCTCTTCTTCTGAGTCATACACTCTTGCTGGTCCTTTATGTTTTAACATCTCTTTTGCAACTGCTGATCTTTTTACAACTGCCCCATCTTTAGCAAGGTTTCCTCTTAAAATAGCAATACCACCTGTTTCACTATATGGCTCTTCTATTGGCCTAACAATTGAATAATCTTTGACCTTCTTACCTTCTATATTTTCACCTTGAGTTTTACCTGTAGCAGTAATGCAATTTAAATGAATAATATTTTTCTTAGATAATTCATTTAAAACTGCTCCAATTCCCCCTGCATAATAAAGATCTATAATATGCGTTTGTGATGCTGGTGCAAGGTGACAAAGATTAGGTGTTCTACTAGAAACCTCATTTATAATATCAAGATTTATTGGTAATTTTGCTTCATTTGCTATAGCAGTTAAATGCAATACAGAGTTTGACGAACAACCAAGCGCCATATCGCAGGCTAATGCATTTTCAATAGCTTTTTCAGTTACTATATCTCTTGGTTTTATATCTTTTTCTAAAAGATTCATTACTGCCATACCAGCTTGCTTTGCTAATCTAATTCTTTCTGAATAAACAGCAGGTATTGTACCATTTCCAGGCAAAGCTAATCCTAATACTTCTGCCAAGCAATTCATTGAATTTGCTGTGAACATTCCTGAACACGAGCCGCAAGTTGGACATGCATTATCTTCTAGCTCCTTTAAATCTCCCTCAAGCATTGTTCCATTTTCATATGCTCCTACAGCTTCAAATACAGTTGTTAAAGAAACATCTGTATCTTTAAACTTTCCTGGTAGCATTGGACCTCCACTAACAATTACAGCTGGAATATTTAATCTCAACGCTGCCATCATCATACCTGGAACAATCTTATCACAATTAGGTATTAACACTAATGCATCGAATCCATGAGCTTTAACCATACACTCAATTGTGTCTGCAATAAGCTCCCTAGTTACTAAAGAATACTTCATTCCTTCATGTCCCATAGCAATTCCATCGCAAACTCCTATAGTTGGAAATACTAGTGGAGTTCCACCTGACATAAGTACTCCTTTTTTTACACCTTCAACAATTTGATCTAAATGCACATGCCCTGGAATAATATCATTTTGTGAGGTTACTACTCCTATTAGAGGTCTCTCTAATTCTTCTTCAGTAAGACCTGCCGCTTTGAATAGTGACCTGTGCGGAGCCCTTTGAGGACCTTTTTTTACAACGTCACTTCTCATATTTTACATCCCCTTTTCTATCTCACTTAAAACTAACTTTGTCATTTCTTCAGTACCAACAAGTTTCATACCTTCACTCATTATGTCTCCTGTTCTATATCCTGATTCTAAAACTCTTAAAACAGCCTTATCTATTAATGCAGCCTCATCGTCTAGTTTAAATGTGTGCTTAAGCATCATACTTCCTGAAAGTATTGTAGCAAGAGGATTTGCAATTCCTTTACCTGCAATATCAGGTGCACTTCCATGTATAGGTTCATACATACCAAAACTATTTTTCCCTAATGATGCTGATGGAAGCATACCAATAGATCCTGTTACCATACTTGCTTCATCTGATAATATATCTCCAAACATATTTGAAGTAACTATTACATCAAATTGTCTTGGATCTCTTACCATTTGCATTGCTGCATTATCAATATATAAGTGATTTAATTCTACTTCCGGATAATCCTTAGCTACATCTTCCACAATTCTTCTCCATAACCTTGAGCTTTCAAGTATATTTGCTTTATCTACTGAAGTTACCTTCTTCTTTCTCTTCATTGCTGAGTCAAAAGCAATTTTAGCAATTCTTCTAACCTCTTCTCCGTTATATCTTTCAGTATCATATGCTGCAGGAATTCCATCTACAGTAGTTTGTCCTCTATCTCCAAAGTAAATTCCACCAGTTAATTCTCTTACCACAAGTACATCTATACCATCACCAATTATGCTTTCCTTTAATGGTGACGCATCTTTAAGTGGTGCATATAACAATGCTGGTCTTAAGTTACAATAAAGTCCAAGCCCACCTCTTAAACCTAACAAAGCTTGTTCAGGCCTTACTTTAGCTGTTGGATTATCCCACTTTGGCCCTCCTACTGCCCCCAGTAATACAGCATCGCTTTTCTTACATGCATCTATTGTTTCTTGAGGTAAAGGATTGCCTGTTTTATCTATTGCACATCCCCCTGCCAATAAATATTCATAATCAAATCTATGACCAAATTTTTCTCCTACTGCATTTAAAACTTTAATAGTTGATTCTACTACCTCCGGTCCAATACCATCTCCAGGTATAACTGCTATATGATATTTCATTTTTTTAACCCCCAATTTATTTATTTCTTATATATCCAATTAATCCGTCATTATCTATTATATTTTGCATAAACTCTGGGAATGGTTCTCCCTTATATTCTTCATTCTTAGTTAGGTTTTTAATTACTCCTGTAGAGAAGTCAACCTCTAGCTTATCTCCATTATCTATTGCCTTAACAGCCTCATCACATTCTAAAATAGGTAATCCTATATTAATGGCATTTCTGTAGAATATTCTTGCAAAAGTTGAAGCTATTACACAGCTAACCCCTGCTGCCTTTATAGCTATAGGTGCATGTTCTCGTGAAGATCCACAACCAAAATTTTTATTTGCTACAATAAAATCTCCATCTTCCACATTCTTAACAAACTCTTTATCTATATCTTCCATACAGTGTGCAGCAAGTTCTTTATGCACTGAAGTATTTAAATATCTTGCTGGAATTATTACATCTGTATCTACATTATCGCCATACTTAAAAACTTTTCCTGTTACTTTCATTTCAAACTCCCCCTTATACTAACTCTGGATCTGTAATCTTTCCTGTTATTGCAGATGCAGCTGCCACAGCTGGACTTGCTAGATAAACTTCTGATTCTACATGACCCATTCTTCCTACAAAGTTTCTATTAGTTGTTGAAACAGCCCTTTCACCAGCTGCTAGGATTCCCATATGACCACCTAAACATGGACCACATGTTGGAGTTGAAACTACAGCTCCTGCTTCTACTAAATCTTTTATAATTCCTTCTTCTAATGCTTGAAGATATATTTTTTGAGTTCCCGGGAACACTATGCATCTTATTCCCTTCTTAACTTTCTTACCTTTCATTATGTCTCTTGCTACTCTTAAATCTGACATTCTACCATTTGTACAAGACCCTATAACTACTTGATCTATATTTACATCTCCCACATTATCTATAGTTCTTGTGTTATCTGGTAAATGAGGGAAAGAAATTGTTGGTCTTAAAGTACTTAAATCAATTTCATAAACCTCATCATATTCTGCATCACTATCAGCTTCATACTTTTTCCATTCCCTTGAAGCATGCTCTTTTAAATATTCTTCTGTTTTTTCATCTACAGGAAAAATTCCGTTTTTTCCACCTGCCTCAATAGCCATATTAGCCATTGTAAATCTATCATCCATAGAAAGATATTCTAATCCATCTCCTACAAATTCCATTGATTTATATAAAGCACCATCTACACCTATCATTCCAATGATATGTAAGATAATATCCTTACCGCTTACCCATTTAGCTGGTTTATTCTTCAACACAAATTTAATCGCCGATGGAACCTTAAACCAACATTGTCCTGTAGCCATTCCAGCTGCCATATCTGTAGAACCAATTCCTGTTGAAAATGCTCCTAATGCACCATAAGTACAAGTGTGAGAATCTGCACCAATTACTACATCTCCTGCTACAGCTAGTCCTTTTTCAGGAATTAAACAATGCTCTATCCCCATTTCACCAACCTCAAAGAAATTTTCAATTTCCTTTTCTTTAGCAAATTCTCTTATATATTTAACTTGTTCTGCAGCCTTTATATCCTTATTCGGAGTAAAGTGGTCTGGAACAATAGCTATTTGGCTCTTGCTAAATACTTTATCAACACCAAATTTCTTAAACTCTGTTACTGCAACTGGTGTTGTGATATCATTACCTAACACTAAATCAAGTTTAGCTTCAATTAATTGTCCTGCCTTTACACTATCTAATCCTGCATGTGCTGCTAATATTTTTTGTGTCATTGTCATTCCCATTTGTAAATCATCCCCCTTAAAAATATGTTCTTGCTTTTCTTTCAATATCTTTTATAAGCTTATATTCAATAGAATCCACTAGAGCTATCCAACTTGCTTGAATTACATCTCTTGACACCCCAACTGTACTCCAATTTTCTACCCCATCAGTAGACTCTATTAATACTCTTACTTTTGCGCCTGTAGCACTCTCAGAATCTAAAACCCTTACTTTATAGTCAACAAGCCTTACATCTTGTAATTGTGGATAGAATACATCTAATGCTTTTCTTAAAGCTTTGTCTAATGCATTTACAGGCCCATCACCTATTGCTGCATTCATCTCTTCTTTCCCATCAACTGTTATATTTATCATTACAGAAGAACTAAACTCTTTATCCCAAGAAGGTTGTTCTGAAAATACTTTAAAGTAATTCAACTTAAAGAACGGTTTATATTTTCCTATAATTTTTCTCATTACCAGTTCTACAGTACCCTCAGCACCTTCAAATTGATATCCTTCATATTCTAATTCCTTCAATTTATTTGTAATCTTCTTAACTTCTTCACTATCTTTAGATATATTAGGAAATATCTTTTGAACTTCTGAATATACAGTACTTTTACCACTAACTTCAGATATCAAAAATCTTCTCTTATTTCCTACTAACTCTGGTTTAATATGTTCATAAGACTTAGGTGCCTTACAAACAGCATCTATATGCATTCCTCCCTTATGAGCAAAGGCTGATCCTCCTACATAAGGTGCTTCATCTTGTAATGTTATATTTGAAATTTCAGCTATGAATCTAGCAACGGTTGTAAGTTTAGAAAGGTTATTATCATCAATAACCCTATAACCCATTTTCAACTTTAATGTTGGGATGATTGTACTTAGATTTGCATTACCACATCTTTCACCTATACCAATGAAAGTTCCTTGAATTTGATTAGCCCCAACTTGTGCTGCCACGATTGAATTAGCTACCGCCATCCCCATATCATCATGACAATGTATACCTACGTTGCCCCCTATTATATTTACTACCTCTTTAGTAATATTTCTTATCTCGTCTGGTAAAGTTCCCCCATTTGTATCACATAAAACTACTGATTTTGCCCCCGCTTCAGCAGCTATCTTTACTGTTGAAATTGCATACTCTTTATTTTGCTTATATCCGTCAAAAAAATGTTCTGCATCAAATATCACTTCTTTATTTTTACTTACCAGATATTTAATTGTGTCCCCAATCATATTTAAATTCTCATCTAGAGATGTTTTTAATATTTCCTTCACTTGGAAGTCCCATGACTTACCGAATATAGTAACGACTGAAGTTTCAGCCAACAATAAATTTTTTATATTTTTATCTTCACCTACTTCGGTATTAGGTCTTCTAGTAGAACCAAAAGCCACTATTTTAGAATTCTTAAGTCTTTCGCCCTTTAATCTCTTAAAAAACTCCATATCTTTAGGGTTAGATCCTGGATTTCCAGCCTCAATATAGGTAACTTCTAAATCATCTAGTACCCTAACTATTTTTAACTTATCCTCTAGAGAGAAAGATATTCCTTGACCTTGTGCCCCATCTCTCAAGGTGGAATCAAATATATCAATCTTTCTCTGCCCCATATATAATGCCCCCTTTATTTATTGCTAATTAATGATTCCTTATATTTTTGTCCCCTCTTTCAAGAGCTGTTACCCCTGTTCTTACCAACTCTTGTATTCCATACTCTTCCATAAGTTTTATTAATGCTGTTATCTTACTCTCGTCACCTGTTAATTCTATAGTTAGAGTATCTACTGACACATCAATAATCTTACTTCTAAAAATAGTAACTATTTCATTAATTGCCGCTCTCTTTTCAGCATCTGCTTTAACTTTAATCAAAACAAGTTCTCTATACACAGAATTTCCGCTTTTTAAGTCGATGACCTTGATTACATCCTCAAGCTTATCTAATTGTTTTTTCACTTGTTCTAAAGTGTCATTGTCCCCAACTATCGCAATAGTCATCCTTGAGATTTTTTCATCTTCTGTTCTTCCTACAGTTAGACTATCTATGTTATAGCCTCTCCTTGAAAATAATCCAGAAACTCTACTTAAAACTCCTGATGAGTTTTTTACCAAAACAGATAACACATGCCTTTGTTCCATATAGCCTCCTCCTTATTAAAATATATCCCCAATAATACTAGATAAAAGGTATAAAAATACCCACCCTTAATGATATGAACCATAAGAGGTGGGATAAAAATCCGCCTGAAATATAATATCACTAGGTTCCAACAAACCCTTGCATATAACGGATGCACACCGGATATCGCTTACTCATTCTAAAAGAACTTTCTGGATTCAGCTCTGGAGTGATAATTATTTAAATAAAGTATCGATTCGCACCTACCATCGACTCTCTGAAACCTTCTTGCTTAAATAAACGTCTCCTTCATAGCGATTAATTTCCATAAATGTTTTGTTGATAAAATTTTACTATTTCATCCATGTATTGTCAATGAATCAAATTTACTTTTATAAATTTGTTAGTGAAATCCTATTCTTATTTTATCTTTTAAGATTTCTTTAGATATAATTAATTGTTTTTTGACAATTCATCAATTAATCACATACTTATTTGTATTATAGTTAAATATTTATATATCTTTTTTATTATAATATTATTACTTTTGCAACTTTATTACCATTTAGTTAAACTTCTTTTCTGATTTTGTTAAATCTGCTATATAGTCAAACTTTCTATCAAAGCAATACAATAAAAAACCGTACTTCATTTAATCATAAAGCACGGTTTACAATTCTACTTATTTAACTTTTTTTACTTACTACTCTTCTCTTCAATCATATTAGCTAAATTATGGGCTAATTCATCAATTTCAGTTTGATTTTCTCCCTCTAGCATCACTCTTACTAAAGGTTCTGTTCCTGAAGGCCTTATTAAAACTCTTCCTTTTCCATGTAATAATTCTTCTATTCTATTTATTTCATCTTGTATTTCTTTATCTTCCAAATAAATATTTTTCTTATTGTTAGGTACAGTTGCATTAGCTAACACTTGAGGAAGTTCTTTCATTATTGAACAAAGTTCACTTAATGTCTTTCCTTCTTTCTTAACTATTGATGCTATTTGAAGAGCCGTAACTAAGCCATCTCCAGTTGTATTGTAATCTAAGAATATAATATGTCCAGATTGTTCTCCACCTAAAACATATTTTCCTTTAATCATTTCTTCTAATACATATCTGTCTCCAACCTTAGTTTTTAATGTATTCATTCCTAATTCATTACATGCAATATCTAATCCTAAATTACTCATTACTGTAACTACTAAAGTATTGTCTTTCAATCTATTAATTTCCTTTAAGTGCTTTCCACATATAGCAAGGATGAAATCACCATTTATTAAATTTCCTTTTTCATCTACTGCTAAGCATCTATCTGCATCTCCATCAAATGCAAATCCTATATCGCATCCCTTTTTAACTACATACTCCATTAATTCTTCTGGATGTGTAGAGCCACATTTCTCATTAATGTTAGTCCCATCCGGATTATCATTTATTACATATACATCTGCACCTAATTCCCTAAATGCTCTAACTGATGACATATATGAAGCTCCATTTGCACAATCTAAAGCAACCTTTAAGCCATTTAATTTAAACGGTATAGTATTTTTCGCAAACTCTATATAATCGTCTAATGCTCCAACTTCTATTATTTCTCTTCCTAATTGTGTTCCTACAGGACTTGGAACACCTTCAAAATCACTTTCAATAACTCTTTGAATTTCATCTTCTAATTCATCAGATAATTTATATCCCTTATCATCAAAGAACTTTATTCCATTATACTCAACAGGATTATGTGATGCTGAAATCATTACCCCTGCATCTGCTCCATATTCTCTAGTTAAATGTGCTACTGCTGGTGTTGGTACTACTCCTAAAACAACTGCTTCAGCTCCTACTGATAGTATTCCTGCAACTAAAGCTGCTTCTAACATATCCCCTGATATTCTTGTATCTTTACCTACTAATATCTTTGGCTTATGTGCACCCTCAGTTAAAACATACGCACCAGCTCTTCCTAAATTATAAGCTAGCCTTGCATCCAATTCAGTATTTGCAATACCTCTTACTCCGTCTGTTCCAAACATTCTACTCATAATTTACCTCTTTTCATTAAAAGTACTCTAATTTCTTAAGTTTCTATAATTTAGTATAATCATTGCCCTCAATATTGGCAACACTATTCCTAGTCTTTTCTTATTCTTTCAAGTAATAAACTATAGCCATCGCTACCATAATTTAAACATCTATTTACCCTACTTATAGTAGCAGTACTTGCTCCTGTTATTTCAACTATCTCTGTATATGTCTTTTTTTCATTTAACAGCTTAGCCACATGCATTCTTTGTGCTAAGGATTTTACTTCATTTATGGTTGCAACATCCTCAAAAAAATTATAACACTCTTCTAAATTTTCAAGTTTGAGTATAGCTTCAAAAAACAAATCCATCTCTTTACTTTTTATCTTTGAGTTTATCTCACTCATTTTATTCACTCCTTAGAATAATATACTAGTTAATTATACTCTAAGCTTTTACAATTCACAACTTCATATAGTTAAAGCAAGATTTATTTTATACTTCTGTATTCCTACTGCCCTCTGGATTAGCTAAAGAGTTTAATCCTTCTAACCTTAAATCTTGATAAATACTCATCGTTGGTAATAACCATACCTCTCCTGTTCCACTATATACATTTAATAACCCTTCACCATTAGTAACACTTCCTATTAAAGAAGATGATTTTTCTACAGTAAACTTAATATTACTAGTTCTTAATACAGCAAAATTACCATCTACCTTTAAGGTATCATTAAATAATTTACATTTAAAAATTTCTGACTCCGGTACAGGAATCTCTAATACAACTATTCCACTTCCAGAAATACTTGTTTGATATATTCCTTCATTTCCGAATAACATTGAAGAAACACTTTTTTGCATGGCTGCCCCAACTTCAACATCTTCTTCACAAGCATAAAACAATCCATCATCAACTATAATTTCTTCATCTTCTAATTCTATTAAGGCAAAATGTCCAAATGACGGCTCTAAAAATATTTCACCTGTTCCTTCATAGGTTGGTTTAAACATAGTTTCACCTGTCAACTTACTATTTAAAAACTTTTTCCCTAATCCAACTACTCCACCTGTTTTAGTCTTTATTTCTATTTCACCCTTCATATAACTTAACGCGCCTGATTCAAGCTTTACTGAACTATCCTCAAGAATAATTCTAACTTGTCTCAGCTTTATTCCACTGTCATTCATTATTTGTAATCCAAGAGCTGTTCCAACATCTGTTGCTCCTTCTAAACGATCAAATTCTAAAATCTGAAACTTCGAATCATTTCTCATCTCTGATAACATAGTCAATTTGTTTTGAATATTCATAGATGTTCTCATAAACTCACCTCAATATTTTTTATCTTAATTTTATCACAAATTTATTCATTGTATTATTAACGAATAAATTATTTCTAATTAGAATTTATCTCGTCAAAATCCGTTCAACACCGCATTTTTACTATTACTTCTTAACTTCTTAAGTTTTTAAGTTCTTAAAAACAAAAAGAAGCTCGTTTAAAACAAGCTTCTTCTATAAGTAATAATTTATTTTAGTAAACCTTCGCCTCTTCTTCCCCACTAAGAACTCTTATAGCTCCTTGTGCTAAAGCAAGTAATTCATCTTCACCTGGATAAATTGTTATTCCAGCTATCCATCCAGCTCTTTTCTTTATAGCTTCAGTAACTACTGGAGAATATGCTATTCCTCCTGTTAAAACTATTTGGTCAACCTTACCTTCTAAGACAGTTGCCATAGCTCCAATATCTTTTCCAACTTGATAAATAAACGCACTAAATAACTCCTTTGCTTCTTCACTGCCTTCATCTATCATTTTTAATACATCTCTCATATCGTTAGTGTTAGCATATGCATTTAATCCACCATTACCAACTAACTTGCTATAAACCTCTTTTTCAGTATACTTACCGCTAAAACAAAGCTTAACTAAATCTCCAGCTGGTACTGTACCTGCTCTTTCTGGAGAAAAAGCTCCTTCTCCATCTAATGCATTATTTACATCCACAACTCTACCATGGTTATGAGCCCCAACAGAAACTCCTCCACCCATGTGTACAACTATAAGATTTAGATTTTCATATCCTTTTCCACTTTCTTTTCCATATCTCTTTGCTACAGCTTTTTGATTTAAAGCATGGAATTTTGACTTTCTTGGTAGTTCTGGAACACCTGAATATCTTGCTATATCTTCTAATTCATCAACAACAACTGGATCAACTATAAACGCTGGTACTCCTATTTCTTTTGCTATTTCATTAGATAATATTCCACCTAAGTTGGAAGCGTGTTGTCCTTGAACTCCAACCTTTAAGTCTTCTAATAATTCTTCAGTTACAGCATAAGTACCACCTGGAATTGGCTTAAGCATTCCCCCTCTACCTACTACTGCATCTAAAGTCTTTATATCAAAGTTCTTTTCTTTTAGAACATTTAAAATAACTTCTTTTCTAAACCCTCTTTGCGCATATATGCTATCATATTTTGCTATTTCTTCTGTTGAGTGTCTAAGAGTTTCTTCAAATAATTCCTTTTCATCTTCATACACTCCAATTTTAGTTGAAGTTGAGCCTGGATTTATAATTAATAATTTGTATGACATACCATAACCTCCATTAATTCTCTTGATTATTTAATAGATTCAGCTACAACAGCTGCTAAAGCTATTGAGTTAACCTTTGTTTCAAAGCTATCTGCTCTTGAAGTTAATATAACTGGTGCTGAAGTACCAACAAGTATTCCACCATTTCTGCTATTAGATGTATAAGTTAAAGTTTTATACATTACATTTGCAGTTTCTATATTAGGAAGCATTATAACATCAGCTTTTCCTGCAACTGGTCCTGTTATTCCTTTATGATGAGCAGCTTCTTCTGATAATGCATTATCTAAAGCTAATGGTCCATCTACTACACATCCCTTTATTTGTCCTCTATCATTCATCTTTGATAATAATGAAGCATCTATTGTAGCTGGCATATCTGGATTTACCACTTCAACCGCACAAACTGGAGCTACTTTTGGACATTCTATTCCACATGCATGTGCAACACTAACAGAGTTTTGTACTATTTGTACTTTAGCCTTTAAATCAGGATAAGTATTAAATGCAGCATCAGTTAAGAATATTAACCTATCAAATCCTTCAATTTCAAACACTGATACATGAGACATTACCTTTCCTGTTCTTAATCCAACTTCTTTATTTAAAACACTTCTTAAAAAAGTAGCTGTATCTACTAACCCCTTCATTACCATATCAGCTCTGCCACTAGATACTAGTTGGATTGCAAATAATGCAGCTTTTTTTACATCTGGTTCATGAATAACTTCAAATTGAGTTATATCCATACCTATTGAATCAGCTATTTCTTTAATCTTATTTTTATCTCCTACTAAAATCGCATCAGCAATTCCTTGTTCCTTAGCAGCTTTAATAGCTTCTAATACTGGTTCATCTTGTGCTACTGCAACAGAAACCTTTTTTCTTTTGCACTCTTTTACCCTTGATAATAAATCATCAAAATTTTTACTCATTTTACACACCTCTTATACTCTTTATCTATATTTTTAATTATTTACAAGTTAAACAACATAAAACTATGTTAAATTTATAACATTCATAGTTATACTTATCCATAGATATTAATTCCATTGTAACAAAAAATATCCTGAAAACCGAAGTTTTCAGAATATTTCATTAAATTTCTTTATATTTACCTATAATTTTCTCAGCAACCTTAATTCCGTCTACTGCAGCTGATATTATTCCTCCTGCAAAACCCGCTCCTTCTCCACAAGGATATAATCCTGATGTATTTATACTTTCTAAATTCTCATTTCTTGACATTCTTACAGGTGCTGATGTTCTAGTCTCTATACCTGTAAGTACTGCATCATTCATTCCATATCCTTTTATTCTAGTATCAAATTTAGTTATACCATCTTTTAGAGAATCAACCACATAATTAGGTAAACATTCTCTTAAATCCCTAAATTCAAATCCTGGTTTATATGATGGTGTCACACAGCCTAATTTTTTACTTACTTCATCCTTCATAAAGTCTCCAACTAGTTGAATCGGTGCCTTATAGCCACCGCCACCTAAATTATATGCTAAACTTTCATAATATCTTTGAAACTCCATACCTTTAAGCGGTGAATCTCCATAAAAATCGTCAGGTCCAACAGTTACAACTAATGCAGAGTTTGCATTTTCTAAATCTCTTGCATGATAACTCATTCCATTAGAAACTAATCTATTCTCCTCTGAAGCAGCTGCTACAACCACTCCTCCAGGACACATACAGAAAGAATATATTCCTCTTCCTGTTTTTTCACTTTGATAAGCTAACCTATAATCTGCTGCCTTTAATCTAGGATGACCAGCATACCTACCATACTGACTTTCATCAATCATATTTTGTGGATGTTCAATTCTTACACCTACTGCAAAAGCCTTAGGTTGCATAAAAACTCCTTCTCTAAATAACATTTCATATGTATCTCTTGAACTATGTCCTATTGCTAAAATCAATGCTTCACAAGGAATCTCTTCACCATTTACAATAATGCTCTTTAACTCTCCATCCTTGATATTTACCTTTTCTAACTTTGAGTTAAATTTAACTTTTCCACCTAACCTAATAATTTCTTTTCTTATATTTTTAACTACTCCCTTTAATAAGTCTGTGCCTACGTGTGGCTTCCCAGAATATATTATTTCATCTGGCGCTCCTGCTTTCACTAGTTCTTCTAAAACATATCCACATCTATTGTCTTTTATTCTAGTAGTAAGTTTACCATCTGAAAATGCTCCTGCTCCACCTTCTCCAAACTGTACATTTGATTCTAGATTTAGCTTACAATTCCCCATCCAAAATTCCTCTACAGTTTTTGTTCTAGAATCTACATCTTCTCCTCTTTCAATTACAATAGGATTATATCCGTATTGAGCTAGTCTTAATGCAGAAAATATACCGGCTGGTCCAAATCCAACTACTACAGGCCTATGTTCTAATACTACATTTCCCGATTCAACCTTAACTTCTTCTATGTTATCCTCAATTTTTATATCTTTATCTTTTAGTTTAGATACTATTCTCTTTTCTCCATTACAACTTATATCTATAGAATAATTAAATTTTATATTGTCTTTTTTACGAGCATCAACACTTTCTTTTAAAATTTTAAACTTGAAAATATCTGATTCATTTATTCTAAGTTTTTTAGCTACTTTTCCCTTTAAATTCTCCAATGGTTCTTCTATACTTAAGCTTATATTATTAACTCTAATTGTCATATTCTCACCTTTTCTTATTAGATATCTTTTATTTCCTACTATAACAAAAAAAAAGTGGCTACGCCACTTTTTTAATTGGAAGAATTAATAGTTTTTACTGCAATGTCGTTATAACTACCGTAACCTTTCCACTATTTGTTTTTATGGATACATCCTGTCTATCAATTCCTACTAAAGTTGCTTTCCACTCAATTTCATGATTTCCTTCAACTAATCCGCCAACACTTGCTTCAACTTTAATATTATCAGCTTTTATTGATAATAAAGCTTCTTTTGTCCCTTCTAATACCACCTTTACTGTGTTAGGTGTATACTCATGACTTGTATCAACTCCAATATAATCCACCTTAACATCAAAGCTTTTAGTTACTGGAATCTCATCCTTTATCTTCAAGTTAACAGTTACATACTGCTCATCTAAACTTACTGTTATTCCCTCCGGTATTGATAACTTCAAGTTTACATCTTTACTAGATACTATATCAGATAAATTTAACGGCTCTGTTTCTATATATTTAATATTTTCAACATCCTTAGGATTACCAATAATACTTACTTTACTCTTTGATAATGTTTCCTTCTCTATACTTAATCCATTTTTTAATGAACCTGTATATTTAACTTTTATAGGAACTTCCGTTCCTTTTCCCACCTGCATTTTTAACGTTCCTTTTGACCTATCTAAATTTACACCTTTTACCACAATTCCTTCACTATCTATAGGAATCAACTCATATTCACTTTCAAAGTCTTCTGATATATCTTTAGTCTCTCCAATTAAGGCTACTGATTCTACCTTTGAAACTGCACTTTCAGGACCATAAATCTTAACACTTTGTGGCGTAAATTCTACAGCTCTTTCTACGAAACCTTCTTTAAAAAATGTATCTACTTTAGATACAACATTAACATACTTTTCGGTATACTCTTCTACATTAATTTTTATTGATAATACTCCAGTATTCATTACATTTACATCTTGCGGATAATTAACCACTCTTACTGGAACATTATTTTCACCCTTCTTTAATACATAAGTTCCTAAGTCAGCTGTAACTTTAAAGTCAGCTACTTTGGCAGAATAAACCGCATTTGCAGGTCCCTCTACCCTTAAATTAACAGTAAAGTTTTGATTAGGGGATAATGCCAAATTAGATTCTCTTAGTACCTCTGAATTAATTATATCTACAGGTATATCTTTTATTTCTGAAGATTTATTAGGATTTTCTATGCTAGTTACATAAAGCCATAGACAAAAAGCTAATAAAACGCAAACTAATTGTACTACGCCTCTTTTTTCATTCCCTTTATCCATGTTTTCACCTTCTCTCCAGCACTTTTTACTCTTTTAGCATCTCTGTTTTCCATTATTTTCAAAAGTATAGTTTTTAATTTTTCCTTATCATAATTTCTAGTCAATCTACCATTAACAGCTAATGAAATAACTCCTGTTTCTTCAGATACTACTATAACTAATGCATCTGAATTCTCTGACAGCCCCATTGCGGCTCTATGTCTAGTTCCAAGCTTCTTATTTATGCTATTATTATTTGTTAACGGCAAAACACATCCTGAAGCATGAATTCTATTTCTTCTAATTATTGTTGCTCCATCATGCAATGGAGTATTTACAACAAATATATTTTCTAAAAGATTTGCACTAACCTGTGCATCTATAAGTGTTCCTGAGGATATAATCTCTCCTAGACCTGTTCCTTGCTCTATAGCTATTAATGCTCCAGTCTTAGTAGCTGCAAGATTCTCCACAGCTGTTACTATCTCATTTACTACTTCGTTTCTATACTCAATTGGCTGACCATAATGTATATCTTCAAATGTACTCCTACCTAAATGCTCTAATACCCTTCTAATTTCAGGTTGAAATATTATAATCATAGCTAAAACACCAATAGTAAGTGTTTTGTTTAATATAAAATTCAATGTATCCAACCTTAAAAATAGACTTATTGGAATAAGAGCAAATATGAATACAGTACCTTTTAATAATTGCTCTGCTCTTGTTTCCTTTATCAACATATATCCCTTATAAAAAATAAAAGATACAACTAGTATATCTAAAATAGACCAAATGGTAATATTTTTCACCGTATTAATTATTAATGTTCCTATTTCATTCATTGGTCTCACCCCTCTTCTTAATCACTATTTAAATTATACACTAATTTACCAATTCTTAATATAATCGAGATTACAAAATTATGATTTTTTTTAATTAATCATACTATTTTACATAAATAAATAATATAAATCTTATATAGAACATTTATATCCGTAAAAGGAGGGATAAAAAATATGAAACTAGATAAACTTAACATCAATAAAAAATATATTATTGCAATCATATGTATAATCTTACTCCCTATTGTTATTTTATGCGTAATTAAATTAACACCAAGTAATAGAAATATATCTCAATTAAATAACATAGGAAAAAAAATAGAATCTTGTAACAAAAAACTAAAAGATTGTTTAGATGATAATGGTATAAATTCTGATACCACAAAAGAGACATTAACTAATGAATTAATAGAATTATCAAATATCCAATCTACTTTAGATTCAGCTAATGTATTAGACCAAAATAAAGAATTAAAAACAAAATTATCTGAAACACTTGAATATAATATAAATCTATACCAATTAACATTATCAATTATAAAAAATCCTAATTCTACGGAAATATTACAAACATACAATGAATATACCCAAACATATGAATTACTTAAAAACAATTATGATACACTACATTTATTAGGACTAGATATAGAGTTTCCTTCAGAAGCAGATGAATTTTTTACAACATCCACTACATTTATCAATACCTTAATAAAGCTCAATAGAGAAAATGATATAAAAATAAGTCAAAAAAGTACTTATATACTAAATCTTGAAGAATGCATAGAAGTTCTAAATTCTATTAACGAAGATTTACGTCCTGCTCTAAATAAAATTAGAGAAGATGGTCGTTCTCTTGATAATCTACTTAAAGACGTAAAGGATAAGAGAAGTAAATTTAATGAATTAAAAAGCAAAACTTATTCATTTAGCATTCCTGAAAACGGAAATGAATGTTATCAAGTACTTCAAGACACATTAAACTACTATGAACTATATATAACTTCTCTTGAACATTCCATAGTAGTAGAAAAAACATCTAACGAAAAAGATAAGGATGATAATATAGATATAAACTATGAAAATAGTTTTGAAAAATATGAAGACTTTACTGATAGCTTAAAAGATTTAAAATCTGAGTTGGATAATTTTAATAATAAATAAGTATAAATAATCTTCTTTTGGCAATACTAACACTTGACTGGGTTAGAAAAAGGAGGTTATTTATGAAAAAATTTATGTGCCAATTTACTCTTTGCTTAGCTCTTCTCAGTTTGTTTTGCTCAGCAATCCCAGCTAAAGCAATAGTAATGGGTAACACTTCTAGTTATGACATTACACTAGAGGAAATTAATATAGTAAATAAATTAAATAATATAAATACAGAAGAAACAGTGGAAGTTTTTAATCATGGTCAGGAAAAGATATATATAACACAATGTGATATAGATCTAATGGCTAAACTCGTTTATGCAGAAAGTAGAGGGGAACCTTTCGAAGGAAAAGTAGCTGTAGCATCTGTTGTGCTAAATAGATTACTTAATCCAGGTTTCCCAAATAGTATTGAAGGTGTTATATTTCAAACTAATGCATTTTCTTGCGTTAGAAATAGAGATATTAAAGCTAATCCAGATCAAAGTTGTTATGATGCTGTCTATGAAGCTATTAATGGTACGGATCCAACAAATGAAGCGCTTTACTTCTATAATCCTGCCATAGCTACCTGCTCATGGATGAAACAAACACAAAAAAAAGATACCAAATCAATTGGTAATCACGTATTTTTCAAATGTTAAAAAGAGGGCTTTATACCCCTCTTTTTTTATTCAAAAATACCTTTTTTAATTACTGCTCTGTTTTCTATTAAAGGCTCTCCCTTTCCATACACATCAATAACTGTCAATTCATTTTTATCTACTAATACAAAATCCGCATCTTTTTTAGACTCTATTCTCCCTTTTAAATCTAACTTTAATACATCTGCAATATTAGATGTTATAACCTTAATTGCACTTTCTATAGGTACTTTATGCTCTTGTATTGCAATTTTTACCTCTTCATATAAACTAAAAACAGAACATATTCCCATACCACTTAAGTTTCCTTCACTATCAAATTTAGGTAAACTTCCATTTCCATCTGACGAAAATGTTATTCTATTTAAATCTGCCCCTAAATCATAGGCCATCTTTAATCCCTTACTTGCTCTTACTTCCCCTTCTTCCATATTATCCGGATCACAACTTGTAGTTAAATCTATGAATCCACCTTCTTTAACCAGTTTAATCCCTTCATTAAATAAATCTATATTTCTATTTATGTGAGTTGGTAATAATTGAGATACAGGGATTTCTGTATTTTCTTTTAACTTAAAAATCATATTCAACTTATCACTACCATCTCCAACATGTATATTCACTACTCCAGCTTTATTAGACAATAACCCCGCAACCCTTGATTGAGAAACAACTCTTGTAAACTCTTCAAAAGCTGGTTGAGAACTTCTATTATCTGATATGGCGACTTCACCAACACCAATATATTTATCAATTAACATTATATCTTCTTTAATGCTATTAGTAACTGTTTTTACAGGAATAGAATATGATCCAGTATAGCAATAGCTTGTTATTCCTTCTATTTCAAGAGCTCTAGCTTTTGCTAATAAAGCTCTTCCATCTCTACATACATCATCTGTGCCTAAACAACCTACTACTGTTGTAATACCCGCCTTGGTTAAATCTGTAAACTTAATTTCTGGTGTTCTCGATGAAAATCCATTTTCTCCTCCTCCACCTAGTATATGTACATGAGCATCTATAAATCCAGGAAACATCAATTTACCTTTTCCCTCAATTATCTTTATCTCTATAAAATCACTAGGTATATTTATTTCATCATATATTCCTTCAAACTTGTTTCCTACCACAACTACATTCTTCTTACCTAAATATTCAGGCGAATATACTTCTACATCCCTTATTACAGTTATCACAAAGACACATCCCTTCTAATTAAGCTCTAAGATATTCTGTATATTTTTATTATAATAAATAGATTTTGAGTAGCTCTTTTTCAACTTCTTCGCATAGTAAATACTTTTATTAATATCTTTTTCCTTATACATTAATGCTAATTCATACAATACTTCTTCAATATATTCTCCTTTAGAAAACAACTTCTCATATTCTTCATAAAACTTTATTGACTCATCAACATTATTTAATTTTGCTTCAATTACTGCATTAAAAAACAATATATGTGGATATAAATAATTTTCTCTTCCATATATGTAAGCTAAATTCATATCACTTTTTGCGCTCTCATATTTTTTATTATTATAAGATTCCATTCCTCTTTTGTATAAGTAATCAGCACTATTAGCTTCTAAGGCTTCTTTGCCCTTATAATAAAATACTTGTTCTTCTTTGCTTAGGTTCTCTAACCTTACTTTACTAATTATATTATGTAATTCTATATAATTTTTTTCATCTATGTATTTATCTATTTTACTAAAGTCTACAGAACTCTCTTCTTTATTATCTTCTTTTTTAGTATCTTCATTCATATTATTATCATTAAAATACTGCTTGTCTACATTTTCCTGCTGTTTTGCAGAAGATGCATATAAGCTGCTTATTAAAGGTATCGCAATAATTATTAATATAATTCCTATAAAAATTATAACTTTCTTCAAATCTAATAAATTATTGGCCACATTCACTTTTTCATTACTATATGACTCTATACTCTTTTTTATATTATTTGCCTCATTATTAAACCTATCTATTTCTAGAGCTTTTATTAAGTAATATGAACTTAAAACATACTCACATTTTTTTAAATAGCACTTTGCTAAAGAGAGATTTACATTTAATGAATTAAAATCACTTTCTCTACATTTCATAAAACTCTCTATAGCTTCATCTATTTCTAATCTAGCTAAATGTTTTTCTCCCTTATTAAATAATTTCACTCTATTATAATCAGCTTTGCTATCTTGAATATAATTTTTTGCAATTTTATCATCATTAAAATCCCAATTAATCTTCCAAGTAGCAACTGCCTCATCTAAATTTCCTTTTAAATATAGTAAAAGTCCTTTTAAATTCAACGCAGCAGAATTTCTTAAATTTAAACTTATTGCCTCTTCACACTGTAATAATGCTTTCTCAAGCTTTCCTTCTTCATAATATTTAATTGCCTTTGAATATAATTTATTGTTATTCTTTTGTTTCATTTAAATAATCCCCCAAAATATAATTCCTAATAAACCTGCTAATACTATTATAACTATAGGATGAATCTTTTTAGAGAATAAACATCCTCCTACAATCAAAGTAACTATAATAGATTTCACATCTACATATGCATCTTTAGCTAATGATATAAATGCATTTATTATTAACGCAATAAGAACAGGCCTCATTCCCAAAAGTGCTGCCTTTAAATATTTAGATTCTTTAAACTTATCTATAGCCTTAGATGCAATAGATACAAGTATAAAGGAAATCACCGTTATTCCTAATGTAGCCAAAATACTTCCTACTACTCCACCAACTTTATATCCTACAAAAGTTGCTGAATTAACTGACACTGGTCCTGGTGTCATTTGAGATATCCCTATTATATCTACAAATTCACTGCTGCTTAACCACTGATGTTTTTCAATAATTTCTCTTTGCATAAATGGTATCATTGCATAGCCACCACCAAAGCTAAACAAACCTATCTTAAAGAATGTGAATAATAATTTTAATAGGATATCCATCATCCCACCTTCTCTCTAAGAAATACCATACCATAAATAGCTGAACAAATAATAACTATAACAGGATGAATATCAAATACTACTAATGCAATTAAAGCTATAATTCCAACTATTAAATTAGATATATTTTTATTTACACCTTTTAATAAGCTTACTACACCAGCTAAAACTAACATAGGTACTGCAGCTGTAATCCCACTAAATATTAAATTTACATAGTAATTATCTCTAAATTGCATAAATACTGTAGCTACAAATAATATTATCATAAAAGACGGTAACGTTACTCCTAATATTGCAATTATACCTCCTATCACACCTCCTAATTTATATCCTATAAATGTTGAGCAATTGATAGCCAAAGCTCCCGGAAAGCTCTGAGATATAACTAACATATCCATAAATTCTTCTTTTTCTATCCACTTATTTTTATTAACAACTTCTTCTTCAATAAGCGGAATCATAGCATATCCACCACCAAATGTAAATGCTCCAATTTTAAAAAAAGAAAAGAACATTTTTAATAACTTTTCCATATTGCTATATAATCTCCTTATTTTTCAACTTATATTCTATCATATAAATATTGTGTGCTTATAATAGATTTTATATTTATATTTTATAAAATAAAAGGTGTTGCTATTCGACAACACCTTTATTCTAAAACTTAATATTCCTATAACCTTCTTTTTCATATATGTAATATAAATCCAAAACATTTTCTATTTTATCAACTGTAGGATAACTTTGCAAAAAAAAAAACACTCGCCATATGCGAGTGTTTTTATATTATTCTTGATCTAATATTATCTTTTTAGCATTTAAAATTGATGTAGCACTCATTGAGAACTCATCTAATCCATATTCTACCAATGTTGGAATAGCAGCTTCATCTCCTGCCATTTCTCCACACATTCCTACCCACTTACCATGCTTATGTGCACCATCGATAGTCATCTTTATTAATCTTAATACTGCTGGATGCATTGGGTTGTATAGGTATGATACCTTTTCACTCATTCTGTCAGCAGCTAATGTGTATTGTATTAAGTCATTTGTTCCTATTGAGAAGAAATCAACATGCTTAGCTAATTCGTCAGCATATACTGCTGCAGCTGGGATTTCAACCATGATACCCCATTGGATTGAATCTGAATATTCTTTTCCTTCTGCTCTTAATTCAGCTTTACATTCTTCAACAACAGCCTTAGCATTTTGGAATTCTTCTAATCCAGAAATCATTGGGAACATTACGCATAAGTTTCCGTAAACAGAAGCTCTTAATAATGCTCTTAATTGAACCTTGAATATTTCTTTTCTATCTAAGCAAAGTCTTATTGCTCTATATCCTAAGAATGGGTTCATTTCTTCTGGTAATGGTAAGTATGGTAAAGTTTTATCTCCACCGATATCTAATGTTCTGATAACAACTTGCTTACCTTCCATTTTTTCAAGAACGAACTTGTAACTTTCATATTGTTCTTCTTCAGTTGGAGCATTGTCTCTATCCATATATAAGAATTCTGTTCTGAATAGACCAACACCATCTCCACCATTAGCAATAACGCCAAGTACATCCTCTGGTTGACCTATGTTACCACAAACTTCTACTCTCTTTCCTGATTTAGTAGTAGTCTTAACATCTATTAACTTCTTTAATTCTTCTTGTTCTTCTTTGAACTTTTCTTTCTTAGCTTCATATTCAGCTATTACATCTTCTGATGGATTTATTATTACATCACCTGTAATACCATCTACTATTATCTTATCTCCAGTTTTAACAGCTGAAGTAATATCTCCTAATCCTAAAACTGCTGGAATTTCTAATGTTCTTGCCATAATAGCAGCATGAGAAGTTCTTCCACCTATGTTTGTAATAAAACCTACAACTTTACTTCTATCTAATTGAGCAGTGTCTGATGGAGTTAAATCATGAGCAACTACTACAGTATTAGCTTCAGTTATAGCAAATGCATCTGCACTCTTACCAGCTAAGTTAGCAATTATTCTCTTAGATACATCTTTAATATCAGCAGCTCTTTCTCTCATATATGCATCTTCCATTGATTCAAAGATTGATACAAACATATTAGTAACATTGTCTACAGCTTTCATAGCATTTATACTATTTGACTCAATCTCCATAGCCATAGCCCCTGTAAATTCTGGGTCATCTAATAATGTTATATGAGCCTCAAATACAGCAGCCTTTTCTTCTCCCATTTCTGCAGCAGCTTTTTCTTTAATCTTTTCTAATTGAGCTCTTGAAGCATCTAAAGATTTTTGTAAAGCTTCTTTTTCAACAGCTACATCTGTAACTTTTTGATCTGTTATAACTATTTCTTCATGTTCTTGTAAAAATACAGTTCCTATTGCATAACCTTTTGAAGCAGCAATACCTTTTTTCATAATTAATGATCCTCCTCAAACTATATATTCCACTAATTTAACCATCTCACAACTCTTATTTAAATATATTAATACCCTATAGTAAACCTTTTACATTATAAATGCAACTATTATTTATTATAACATATTTTCAAAACATGTTAACACCTATTATTTAATTTCTTTCTTTTTTAACATTTCGCATAAAAACTTTTAATATAATTAAATTTTACCCTAATACAATCTTTATAAGTCATCTATCAGGGTGGCAGCTTTTGCATATGCTGTAGATTTTGCTTCAAAAAAGTCTGTTTTAACCGAATTAGCATCTGCTAATACATCTACCCACAATGCAGGATTTTCATCATACCCATCATATATTTTAGGTAATCCTATAGCGCTTAATCTTAAATTTCCTAAATACTTAATATAATCTTCTATCAACTTTTTGTTTATTCCTTGTATGTTATCACCTATTACATAATGTCCCCAAGCGATCTCATTTTTAACACCTTTCTTCATCATATCTACTAGTTCTTTTTTTAAATCATCATTAAATAACCCTGGTTCTTCTTTCTGAAGTTCTTTAATTATATTTCTAAATAGCCACAAATGAGTATTCTCATCTCTATTTATATATCTAATTTCCTGTGCAGATCCAGGCATCTTACCATTTCTCTCTAAATTATAAAAGAACATAAATCCAGAGTAGAAGTATATACCCTCTAATATATAATTAGCCATAATTGTCTTCACTAAATTATACTTGTTAGGCTCTCTTAAAAAGTTATTATATAATTCCCCTATAAATTTATTTCTTTCTAATAATATTTTATCATCTTTCCATTGATATAATATTTCATTTCTCTTCTCAGGAGAGCATATTGTATCTAACATGTAGCTATAACTTTGTGAATGAACAGCTTCTTGAAATGCTTGAATTGTCAAACATAGATTAACTTCGCTTGCTGTAATATAGTTTGATATATTACTTAAATTTGCAGTTTGAATTGAATCTAAAAATATTAAAAATGATAATATTTTATCGTATGCACTTCTCTCTGCCTCATTCAATTTAAAATAATCCTTTAAATCTTGTGATAAGTTAATTTCTTCTGGTATCCAAAAGTTATTCATAGCCTGCCTATACCAATCACTAACCCATCCATACTTCATATTATTAAAATCATTTAAGTTAGTAGTATTTCCGTTAATCATTCTTTTTTTACTAACTTCAATATCTCCAAACTCATTAAATAATGGTTTTCTATTTATTTTCATAACATTCACCCTCTAAAATTTTTATGCAGAACAACTTTCACAATCTCCTACTGTCAAAGATTTACTTCTAACATAATAAATTGATTTAACTCCACATTTATTAGCTTCAATATAAAGATTCATTATACCTCTCATTGTATAATTTGTTGTTATATATAAATTAAATGATTGCCCTTGGTCAATATGTCTTTGTCTTATTCCATTTATTTTAACGCACCATTCTTGATCTATATTATAAGCAGAATTATAATACCAATAATTATCATCACATAACTGTGGTGCAGTTTTCGGCACTATACTTCCTTTCTTTTCTTCTAAGAAAAATCTAGACATTATGGGATCAACACCTTCACTTGTACCAGCGATTGTAGCTGTAGAACCATTTGGGGCCACTGCCATAATATATCCATTTCTTATCCCATACTTATTAATATCTTTTTTTAAGGAATTCCATTCATCAGAATCATATCTTCTTAAGTCAAAATAATCTCCACTTTGCCAATCTGAGCCTTGAAATTCTGAATATCTTCCCTTTTCTTTAGCTATCTCCATACTTGCCTTAATTGCATAATAATTTATTTTCTCATATACCTTATCAGCAAAATCTAAATGTTCATCTGATGTCCAATGGATTCTATTATTTACAAGCATATGATGATATCCACTTGTTCCCAATCCTATAGCTCTATACTTTTTATTAGTAATATCAGCAAAAGGTACAGAATAATAATTCAAATCTATAACATTGTCCATTGCTCTAATTTGAGTTTCTACTACATAATCTAGTTCCTTATCATTAAGTACATCTACATTTCCTAGAACTATAGAAGATAAATTGCACACTACAAAATCTCCTGACTTAGTTCTTTCTACAACAATTTTATCTCCATTTTCGTCAACTATCTCTGATTTCCTTATTTCCATAGGACTCATATTTTGCATTATTTCTGTGCATAAATTAGATGAATATATCATTCCCTTATGCTTGTTAGGATTCATCCTATTTACAGTATCTCTATAAAATGCAAATGGTGTTCCTGTTTCTGCCGCACTCTTAATTATTAACCTTACTATATCTTTTACAGACATTACTCTCTTTTCTATTCTGCAATCATTAACACAATCATAATATCTTTCTTCCCACTCTTCTCCATAAAAATCCTCTAATGAATATCCTTTTACAGTTCTTATTTCATGTGGGCACATCATATACCAATTAGCATCAATATCAGTTTCTGCTAATCTCCAAAATAATTCTGGATAACATAGTCCTGGGAAAATATCATGTGCTTTTTTTCTATCATCACCATTATTTGTTCTTAATTGAAGAAATTCAGGCAAATCCTTATGCCATGCATCTAACCAAATAGCTACTGAACCATTTCTAACTCCTAGCTGGTCTACTGCTATAGCTGTATCATTAAATAGTTTTATCCAAGGTATTATTCCTCCTGATGCTCCTTTAAAGCCTCTTATAGCAGATCCTAATGCTCTTACCTTACCTATATATATGCCCATGCCACCACCAAATTTTGATACCTCTGCAAAATTATCAAGAGATTTATATATACCCTTCAAGCTATCATCAACAGTATCAATAAAACATGAACTTAATTGATAGAAAGGTTTTCTTGCATTTGACATAGTTGGAGTTGCCATAGTTGCTTTTAATGAACTTAATACATCATAAAATCTTATAGCCCAATTTACTCTATTCTCTTTCTCTTCAGGAATAGCTAAGTGCATAGCAATTCCCATAAACATTTGTTGTGGTAATTCAACAACCTCTCTATCATAGTTATGAACAAGATATCTCTTACTTAACAAGCTTATCCCACTATATGTAAATAAAAAATCTCTTTCAGGCTTTATCACATTCTCTAATTCTTTAACTTCCTCTTCTGTATAATTTTCCAATATATATTTCCCGTATAAACCTTCCTCAGTTAACTCCTCAATAAATTTATACAAGCCCGAATATAATCCAGATTCGCTATTTATTCCTCTTATTTTCTTAACTTCATCATAAAGCTTAAGAGTATATAATCTAGCCGAAACATATTGCCACTTTGGTTCCATCTCCGTAGTTAACTCTAATGATACTTGAATGATACATTCCATAAGCTGTTTATCATTCATCTTAGGTGTTATAATATGCTCTAAAGCTTCTTTTAACCTATCTAGGGTATATATTCCCTCGTTATCTTTAATTGCTAAAAGCCCTTCTCTACATAACTTCTCTATCTTTTCCAACTCGACCCCTCCACTATATATAGTATTCTTTTTAATCATTTCCTAATTACAGTACAATATATAGTACATTATAATTTTTATAAATAAGTATGTAAAATTCTATATACTCCTTTTCTGGTCAAAAATTATATCTTTTTATCATTTTACTCCATATTACTTCACTTACCTGTAATGATTATTAATAAATAAATCCTATTACTCCAAGAACAAAAAAATAGATCTAGGCTTATCCTAGATCTACTTCATTCTCTTTATTTAAAGGTAAATATATAAATATTTTAAACATATCTCCCTCTCTTGTTATATATACTTTCCCATCATGTAATTCAATTATACTTTTAGTTATAGCCAATCCTAGTCCTGACCCCTCTATTCTAGAATTTCTAGAAGAATCTCCCCTTGCAAATCTCTCAAATATCTCCTTATTATCAAAGTTCATTTCATAATTAGATATATTCTTAAAAGAAAGAACAATGTATCCATCCTTTTCTCTAATATCTACATATACTCTAGTCCCCTCTAATGAATACTTCATAGCATTTATTATGATATTCTCTATTGCTCGTGAAATCAACTTTCCATCAAGGTCAATATATACCTCTTCTCTATAGCTATCAACCTTAAATTCTATATTTTTGCTTTCATATATATAATAATATTCTCCTATTGTTTGATGAATAAGGGAAACTACATCAATATTATCCTTAAACAATTCCATCTTTCCACTATTAATCTTAGACATCTCAAACAAATCATCAATTAAAACCTTCAACTTCTTAGCTTTCTTTTCAACAATAGCTAGATAATCTTCCTTCTCATCTTTAGTTATATCTTGTCTTAAAATATTTACATAATTTATTATAGATGTCAATGGTGTTCTTAAATCATGGGATACATTAGAAATAAGTTCTGTTTTTAACTTTTCATTTTTCAATGCATCTTCTACCGCAATGCTATATCCTTCTTTTATTTTACTTATATTATTAAGTAATTCTCTAACCTCTGGACTACATTGATCTTTAATTTCATATTTTATATTTCCATCTTCGGATTTTTTAATAGCTTCATTCACCTTAATTATCTCAATAGATTTCTTTAATGAATAAGTTATTCCTATCAAAGGTAATAACATTATAAAGAAACTCCCCTTAAATGGATACATAGAAAAAAACTTAGCTAATATATTATTCTCATACCCACCATTTACTGCTAATAAGTATAAATATACTATAAAAAATAGTGATAGGCTGCTGAAAGTTATCATTAAAGTCCTTCTAGTTTCCTTATAAGCAACTCCATACTTAAGTACAAATATTACGCTTTTTACAAAATTCCCTCTTAATTCAACTTTACCTCTACTTCTTATAAATACAAATATTATTTTTATAAACATGAATATAGCAATAAAAATAATTATGAAGTTTAAAATAGCAATCTTTAAATTATTAATGTTTGTATATCTATTTATATCCGAATAATAATACTCCTGAAAGTTTGATAATATACTACTATTATATACTAAGTTCTCTTCGGAAATATTCTCGTTATCACTTATCTTAAGCATTTCACGTCCTTTATACTTACTATATAAATAATCCTGTATATCCTGCTCTGTTAATCCATTGCTTACACTTAACGTCTCACTAAAATCATTGGTTATAATAGAATTATCTCTCTTGTCTCGTATAATGAAATATAGCTTACTATCACTTGAATCTATATCACTACCCTCATAGGAGTTGTTAATAAAGTATGCTTTTAAAACATCTTCTCTATTTTTGTCATTATAATATAATTCTTCTAATCCAAATGTATTATTATAGATATACTTTTGAAGTCCTTTTACTTCATCTAAAAATGTCTGCTTATAAAATCCCTTAGGATTTATAGTTGCTTGCATAGCTGATAAATTCTTCGAAGAATATCTAGTAAATACGTCTTTATATACCTCAACTCCAAAAAATATACAAGTAAGTGCTACTATTAATATTTCAATCATCCATATATGATTGAAATAGCTCTTAATTTTCTTTTTCAATTTTGTAGCCAATACCCCACACCACCTTAATATACTCTGGCTCCTTTGTATTTAATTCTATTTTCTCTCTTATTCTTCTTATATGAACAGTGACTGTATTCTCACTTTTATAAAACGGCTCTTCCCAAACCTTTTCATATATTTCTTTTATTGAAAAAACTCGACCTAAATTTGAAGCCAATAAAAGCAATATTTTATACTCTGTTGCTGTAGCTTTTATCTCTTCTCCTCTTACAGTTATTTTTTTAAGCAAAGTATCTATTTCTAAGTCCTTTACCTTTATAACTGAACTTTCTTCTATACTCAAAGGTTTTTCATATCTTCTTAATTGAGACTTAACCCTCGCTACTAACTCTAAATTGTTAAATGGCTTTGTTATGTAATCATCAGCACCTACATTTAATCCTAAAATTTTATCAGAATCTTCTCCTTTTGCTGATAACATTATTATAGGAATATTCTTGCTTTCCCTAATTTTTAAGCATGTCTTTATTCCATCTAATTTAGGCATCATTATATCTAATATAATTAAATGTATTTGCTTACCCTCTAATATATCTAAAGCCTCTAAACCATCTTCAGCCTTTATTACATTTAACTTTTCTCCTCTAAGATATATTTCAATGGCATCCCTAATTTCTTTTTCATCGTCTACAACCAAAACATTATACACACCAATTGCCCCCTTAAACTTATATATTTAAATTATATCCTATTCTTATTAAATCATATCTTTACTAATCCTTTATTAAGTTTTTATTACTTTCCTTCTTCTATAGTATATTCATTATTTTCAAAGTAAAAAGTATTACTTTGCTTATTATCTATCTTAAATTTTGCTATAACAATTATAGCAATAATTATTAGTATAATAAGTAAAATCTTTTTATTTTCCTTACTTCCTGGCAAATTTATTCTACTCATAACTATCACCTCTATTCATAATTTTACTATAATTTTAACAGTAAAGTGTTTTATTTCTCTTTTTCTTTATATATAATGGACAGGGAGTATAAATCAAATGATTAATTTTTTAATTTAGGGGTTTTTTTATGGAAATTATAAAAAATAACAAAAGCTTTATTTTAGATGTAATTATTATTTTTATTGGTTGCTTTATAGCATCTTTAGGTATTAACTTGTTTTTGAGTCATGCTCAATTATTAAGTGGTGGTGCTACAGGTATTGCACTTATTTTAGAATACATGTGGAATATCTCCTCTGGTATTACTCTTTTTATTTTAAATATCCCACTTTTTATATTAAGTTATAAAAAATTAAGTAAAGATTTTACCATTTATTCTGCCGTAGGTATGGTTTCATTATCAACGTCACTAATCATTACTAAGCAATTTTCTTCATATATAAAAGTAAATGATATGCTTCTTTACTGTATTTACGGAGGGATTTTATGCGGAATAGGTTACGGACTTGTTTTTTTGCGTAATGGCTCTGCTGGTGGTACAGATATAATAACCATGCTAATTAGAAAAAAATATTCTAATTTTAATATAGGAGCAGTTAACTTTGCTATAAATTTAATAATAGTAACTATAGGAGCTATAATATTTGGTATTCCTAGAGCTTTATATACATTAATATCAATGTTTATTCAAGGTCTTGTATTGGACCAAGTTATAAGAGGTTTCTCAAGTAAAAAGTTAATGATGATACTAACTGAAAAAGAAGAAGAAATTATTAAATATATAATAGCTGATATGCATAGAGGAGTCACTACTCTTCCTGCAAGAGGAGAGTTTACAGATCAAGACAAGAGAATGTTATACTGTCTAGTTACCTCTAGGCAGATGATTACTTTAAAAAACAGAATATTATCATGCGACCCCAAAGCTTTTATTAGTATCTTAGACGTTTCTGAAGTTAAAGGGCGTGGATTCCAAAACCTATAATAAAAAGCCAGATATTTTATCTGGCTTTTTTGCTATCTAAATATTTCTTTTGTCCAATTTCATATAAATTGTTTCCTTCAGTATCTACTATAACAACCAATGGCATATCTTTAACTTCAATTTTTCTAATAGCTTCTGCACCTAAATCGTTATATGCTATTATTTCTGAACTAATAATACTCTTACCTATTAATGCTCCTGCTCCTCCAATAGCACCAAAGTAAATCCCCTTATTTCTTATAATTGCATTTATTACCTCTTCACTTCTTGAACCTTTTCCTATCATTCCTTTAAGACCTAAATCTAAAAGTATTGGAGCATATGGATCCATTCTATAACTAGTAGTTGGCCCTGCTGAACCAATAACTTCCCCAGGCTTTGCTGGAGTAGGTCCAACATAATAAATTATTTCATCTTTGATATTGAAAGGCAACTCCTCTCCCATATCTACTAATTCTATTAATCTTTTATGGGCTGCATCCCTTGCAGTATAAATTGTACCTGATAATAATATAGTATCTCCAGCCTTTAAGCTTTTTGCTTTTTCTTCAGTTAATGGTGTTTTTAAATTTATTTCCATAATTACCTCCTATAATATTATCTCTTTATGCCTTGTAGCATGACAATTTATATTTACTGCAACAGGTAATCCTGCTATGTGGGTAGGGTAAGTTTCTATATTCAATCCAATGGCTGTTGTTCTTCCACCAAAACCTTGTGGTCCTATACCTAACTTATTAACTTTTTCTAAAAGTTCAATTTCAAGATCTTTATAAAATTCATTTTTATTTCTTTCATTTATTGGTCTAATTAATGCCTTCTTAGCCAAATATGCAGCCTTATCAAAAGTACCACCAATTCCAACTCCAATAACCATAGGGGGACATGGGTTAGGTCCAGCTTGCTTAACTGTATCTAAAATAAACTTTTTAACACCTTCTAAACCGTCAGCTGGTTTTAACATTGCTATTTTACTCATGTTTTCAGAGCCAAACCCTTTAGGTGCCAAAGTAATTTTGACCTTATCCCCTTTTACTAGATTATAGTATATTACAGCTGGAGTATTATCTTTAGTATTTATTCTATCTATAGGGTCTTTCACTACTGACTTCCTTAAAAATCCCTCATCATATCCTTTTCTTACCCCTTCATTAATTGCATCTTCAAGTAATCCCCCAACAAAATGAACATCTTGTCCAACTTCTATAAAAATACAAGCCATTCCAGTATCTTGGCATATTGGGACATTCTCATTAGCAGCTATATCTGCATTTAATAAAATTTTATCTAATACATCCTCAGCTATCATGAATGGTTCCTCTTCTTTAAATTTATTTAAAGCATCTTTTATATCATCACTTATATAATAATTTGCATCAATACATAATTGTTTAACTACATTTTCTATTTCTCTTACATTTATCTCTCTCATAAACTTCACCTCTACCTCTAATATAATTTACATCCATATTATACTAATAGTTCATTTACTTTTCAATTACTTGCAAAATTCGTAATAAAAAAGAAGGTGCATACAAACACCTTCTTTCTTCTACATATTTCCCCGGAAATTTATTTTATTTCATCAAAATATTTATTTATTCCAATTGTTATTCCCTCTACAATTTGATTTTGATGGCTTTCGCTTTTTAACCTTTGTTCTTCTTCATTATTTGATAAAAAACCACATTCTACTATTAAACAAGCACCATCATATTTATCTCTTAATATCTTATATTGTTCTTTTGCGGCCTTTTCTAATCTCTTGTTATTATCTTTTACTACTTCTTTTAAGGAACCTTGTACATACTTTGCTAATTTCATACTTTTTTCGTTACTTGCATACCATACTTGAGCTCCAAAACATTTTTCACTATTAAACTTATTTTGATGTATTGAAATGAAAATATCACATTTAGTTTCTATCTTCATTTTACATCTAGCCTCTAAATCTTTTACCTTTTTAGGAGATAATTCTTTATCTTCCTCCCTAGTCATGTATACCTTATATCCTTCTTTTTCAAGTTTTTCTTTTAATCTTTTACTAATTTGAAGATTTATATCTTTTTCAATAGTTCCATTTCTTGATTGTGCACCACCATCAATGCCACCGTGACCAGCATCTATAAGTACAATGCCTTTTGATACTTCTTCTGCCATAACAGGTACTTTTATCATTAATAATGCTATAAACACTGCCACTATTATTCGTCTTACTTTCATAGTGCATCCTCCATTCAAACTTATTATCACAAAGTTATTATGTGATTAATTTGTCCATTTATTCAAAGAAAAAATCCCCCATAAATTATGGGGGATTAAACTATGCTGAATAATTTTCAATAACACTCTCTGCTATATTTGTTGAATGGTCTCCAATTCTTTCAAAATTACTTATTAAATCTAAGAATATGGCACCTGCATATGCATTACATTTTCCATCATATAGTCTCTTAATATGTTTATCTCTAAATTTCTTTTGCGAAGAATTTATTCTTGATTCTATAGCTCTTATACTTCTAGCTTTTTCCACATCTCTATTAGCATAACTTTCTATAGAAATCTCTAACGCATTTACTGTATAATTATATATCTCATATAGCTCTTCCATTGCATCTGAACTATATGATAAATCTCTATTAATTCTTTGAGAGGCTAAATCTGCTACATTTTCAGCATGATCTCCAATTCTCTCTATATCGTTTATTACATGGAAAGTAGATGCAACAATATCTTTCTCTCTATCTGACATTTCACATTTAGCAAGCTTTACTAAGTATGTAGTTATTGATTCTTCTAAGATATTAATTATCTTCTCATTCTCATATACCTTTTCAACTAACTTTTCATCTTGATTAGAGAATGCATCCATAGATAATTCTAAATTCTTTTTAGCCTTATTAGCCATTCTTATAGTTTCTTTTATAACTTGCCCTGCTGCTATTACAGGTGTTTCTAATAATCTATCATCTATATATTTAGGTCCAGCCTTTTCTTCCTCGTCTTCACCAGGAATGATTTTATTAACTATTACAATTAAGTATTTGCTAAATGGAAGTAATAACATTGTATTTACAATATTAAATACTGTATGTGCATTAGCTATTTGTCTGCTAACATCTGGGCTCATCTTAGTTACTGCTACTCCTAGCAATCCTAAGAATGGTAAGAATATTATTGTTCCCACTATATTAAATATCAAGTGTATTGCTGCAGCCTTATGCGCAGTTTTATTTGCACCAATACTCGCAATGATAGCAGTAATACATGTTCCTATATTACATCCAAATATTATTGGTAAGGCAACCTGTATGTTAATAGCACCAGCTGTAGCCAATGCAACTAATATACCTGTAGTGGCAGATGAACTTTGTAATATTGCTGTTATAGTAGCACCTGCAATTACTCCTATAAGCCAGTTATCTCCTATAGTTACTATTAACTGCTCAAATACTGGTGAACTAGTTAAAGGTTTCATTGCACCACTCATTATTCCCATTCCAGTAAATAAGATACCAAAACCTAATACTATATTACCAATATCTTTTCTTTTTTTACCTCTTGCAAACATAACCATTATTGTTCCTAAAAATACAAATAACGGCGCTATTTGATCTAGTTTAAATGATACAAGCTGAGCAGTTATTGTTGTCCCTATATTGGCACCCATAATTATACCTGTAGCTTGTGTTAAATTCATTAAACCTGCATTAACAAATCCAACAACCATTACTGTTGTTGCACTACTACTTTGAATTACAGCAGTAACAATAGCACCAACAAGAACAGCCTTTATTGGGTTGCTAGTTACTTTTTCAAGAATCTTTTTTAATCCATCCCCAGCTGCATTTTCTAGACCATCTCCCATTAACTTCATACCATAAATAAATAGTCCAAGACCACCCATTAACTTCATAATTATCATTATTGTTGATTCCAAGGTTCTTCTCCTCCAACTCTTCTAGCATTACATAACCTAGTTTACTTTATTTTTTACCTTTTGTTAATATAATATAAATACTTTTAACATGAATTTAATAAACCTTTTTTTACCATATTTCTCAATAAAAAAGAGATGTAAAGCCTCTCTTTTGAATATTCCATACTATGTCTTTGAGAATTTGAGTTTATGTAATTTCAATGACTTGTATATACTCTGTTAGTTATATGTCACTTATAGTAATGTTCTGAACTGTGAGCAAAATGCCTTTTTATTATTGTTCTTTTTAAATATTTCTTCTAATTTTCTTTTTCCAGTATCACGCACTTCTGGAGTATACCTAATTTGATGGACACATAGAAACTACTTATAATATATATTAAGAAGGATGTATTTATTTAATGAATACTAAAGAAAGATTTACTAAACAATTCAAGGAATATTTTACATTTATGTTATATAATTAAAATGTGAACTTCTATTATAAGGAGAATATAGCATGAGTATCATTTTTTGGCTTCTATTAATTATTTTATGTCAATTATACCTTTTAATTGATAGTATAAAAGAAAAAAGGATTAATTATTTCCATGTTTTTCACTTGATTTTTTATATTTTCATATTAATTTATTATTTGTATAATAACAATGAAATTCCTTACAAGTTACAACCATTTATAGCTGTTGACATGGTTATTATGAACATATATTCCACAATTAAAAGTTCTTCTGTCAAAAAAAGCTAAGGATTAAGTCCTTAGCTTTTTTAATACTTATTAATTTAAATATAAATAAACCCCACAAACATTTGGTTTGTGGGGTTTTGAAAAACTCTTGTATTATCTCTTTGAGAATTGTGGAGCTCTTCTTGCTTTCTTAAGACCGTATTTCTTTCTTTCCTTCATTCTTGGATCTCTTGTTAAGAATCCAGCCTTCTTTAATTCTGGCTTTAAAGCTTCATCAGCTTTAACTAAAGCTCTTGTAATTCCGTGTCTGATAGCTCCAGCTTGACCTGTAAATCCTCCACCATGAACATTTACTAAAACGTCAAATTTATCCTTAGTTCCTGTTAAAACTAATGGTTGGTTAACTATTACTCTCAATGTTTCTAAACCAAAGTAATTTTCGATATCTCTTTTATTAACAACAACCTTACCACTTCCTGGTACAAGTCTTACTCTTGCAACTGATTTCTTTCTTCTTCCAGTACCCATGTATTGAACTTTTGCCATTTCTATTCCTCCTCCCGAGCTTGTATTAGTACTTTAATTCAAGCACTTCTGGTTTTTGAGCTGAATGATTGTGTTCAGCGCCTCTATATACTTTTAACTTAGTTAGCATCTTTCTTCCTAAAACACCACTTGGAAGCATTCTTCTAACTGCTTCTTCAAAAGCGAATTCAGGTTTCTTATCTAGTACTTCTCTATATGGAGTTTCCTTTAATCCGCCTGGATATAGGCTGTGCTTTCTCATTAATTTTTGATCTAACTTCTTACCAGTTAAAACAACCTTTTCTGCATTAATAACGATAACGAAATCTCCGCAGTCAACATTTGGAGTAAATGTTGGCTTATTCTTTCCTCTTAATATTGAAGCAACTTGGCTTGCTACTCTTCCTAGTGGCTTTCCAGCTGCATCTACAACATACCATTTTCTTTCAACTTCTTGTGCTTTCGCAATGTATGATTTCATCTCTTTCCCTCCCTGAACTTACATTTTAGCTTCACTCTTTAAAGTTACCGCATTTATGTCAAGACCCGGGGCTAGTGGATCTTATATACATAAATATTCTAACAAACAATATTATTATAATACACGCTTACGGGCGTGTCAACATTATTTATATCTTTTTTTATTAATAAAAAACTTTTTCTAATACTAATCCATTAGGTGGTACGCAAGGTCCTGCCTTACTTCTATCTCCGTTTCTTATTATACTTTCTATATCTTCTGGTTTTATTTTTCCTTTTCCAACTTCAATTAAGGTACCTACTATAATTCTTACCATATTATAAAGAAATCCATCTGCACTAATAAATATCTTTAGAACATCACCCTTTAACTCTAGTTCTAATCCACTTATTGTTCTTACTGAAGTCTTTACAGAACTTCCATTAGTTTTAAAAGCCTTAAAGTCATGCTTACCTAAAAAATATTTTGCAGCATCTTTCATTAGATTATAATTTAATTCATCTCTAACTTGATATACATAACTTCTTCCTAAGCATACTTTTTCATATCTATTTACTAATGTATAACAGTAAGTTTTACCTTTACTATCATATCTTGAATGAAAGTTCTTATCAACTTCTTCAGATTTAATTATTCCTATATCATCTGGTAATTTAGTATTAATAGCTTCTCTAAATTTATCAGCTGGAATTTTACTATTAGTAATGAAGTTTGCAACCATACCTTTAGCATGAACCCCAGCATCAGTTCTAGAACTTCCTATTAATTCAACCTCTTCACCTGTAAGTAACTTAATTGCTTCTTCAATGCACTGTTGAATGGTTCTGTTATTCTTTTGCTTCTGCCATCCCCCATAGCTTGTTCCATCATATTCTATAGTTAACTTTATATTTCTCATAGATTTCTACACCCTACAAAACAAATCTTATTATAAAGCTTCCAATAAATAAAACAGAAAAAATTCCAAAAGCTATAATATCTACAGAACCAAACTGCAATTCTTTCATTCTAGTTCTCCCAGCACCACCTCTATAGCATCTAGCTTCCATTGCCATAGCTAATTCATCAGCTCTTCTAAAAGAACTTATAAATAAAGGAACTAATAAAGGTATTAAACTCTTAGCTTTTTCAATAATGTTTCCTGTCTCAAAATCTGCACCTCTTGCTTTTTGAGCCTTCATTATTTTGTCTGTCTCTTCTGTTAATGTAGGAATAAATCTCAAAGCAATAGTCATCATCATTGCTAGTTCATGTGCTATTTCTTTTCCAATAGGTCTTAATAACCTTTCTATTCCATCTGTTAATTCTATAGGAGATGTTGTAAGAGTTAGCAATGAAGTTCCAGTAATTAAAAATACCAACCTCAAGGCCATAAATGCAGCTGTTCTCAATCCTTCTAAATATATCTTAATAAGCCCCAACTCAAATACTAATGTATCAGCAGTACCTTTTATCATAAATATATTTAATGCAGCAGTTAATATTATTAAAAATAAAATCGGCTTTAATCCTTTAAAAATAAATTTAACTGGAATTTTAGCATTTGCTATTATAGCTCCTAAGAAGGAAATTACTAAAATATATCCAACAAACTTATTTATTATAAATAAAGAAGCAATGAATAATATAGCTATTATTATTTTTGTTCTCGGATCTAATTTGTGTGTAAATGATTCACCAGGTATATACTGTCCAATAGTTATATCCTTTAACATAATTCCACCTCCTTAGTTATTCTTGTTAAGAAGCTTAATTATTTCTTCTTTAGCTTGTTTTATTGTATAAATACCATCTGATACATCAAATCCCAATGATTTTAGCTTCAACATTAAATATGTTACCTGTGGCACTGCTAATCCAATACTCTCTAATTTCTCTACTTCTTTAAATACAGTATCAATAGGACCCTGTAACTCTACACTTCCATTATTCATCACTATAACTTTATCAGCAATATTGGCTACATCCTCCATGCTATGACTAACAAGTATTATAGTCATTCCATAGTTATCATGTAACTTTTTAATCTGAGTTAATATATCATCTCTTCCCTTTGGATCCAGACCAGCTGTAGGTTCATCAAGAATTAATGTTTTAGGATTCATTGCAATTACTCCAGCTATTGCTACCCTTCTTTTTTGTCCACCACTTAAATCAAATGGTGATTTATCTTTATACTCATTATAATCCAATCCTACCATTTCCATAGCTTTAACTACTCTTTGATGTATTTCTTCATCAGATAACCCAAGATTTTTGGGTCCAAATTCAATATCTTTTTCTATTGTTTCTTCAAATAACTGATATTCTGAATATTGAAATACTAAACCAACCTTTTTTCTGATATCTACTAACTTTACATTTTTCTCCGTTATATCTATATCATCAATATATATTTTCCCTTTTGTAGGAGATAACAATCCATTTAAATGTTGTATTAAAGTTGATTTTCCTGAACCTGTATGCCCAATCAAAGCTACAAAATCATTATCATTTATTGTTAAATTAATGTCCTTTAAAGCAACTTTCTCAAAGGGACTTCCAGGCATATAAATGTGTGTTAAACTTTCTATTTTAATTGACATATTGCATCCACCATCTCATCTATATTTAAAATTTCAGTACTTATATCTATACCTTCTTTTCTCAATTCATAAGCTAACTCAGTAACTTGCGGAACATCTAATCCTATTTTTTTCATAACATCAACTTTAGAAAATACTTCTCTAGGTGTTCCTTCCATCCTAATTTGGCCATCATCAACAACTATAATTCTATCAGCTTGTGCTGCTTCATCCATATAATGAGTTATTAACACTATAGTAATATTGTGCTGTTTATTTAACTCTTTAATGTTGTTTATAACTTCTTTTCTACCACTAGGGTCTAACATTGCAGTAGGCTCATCAAATACAATACAATCAGGTTGCATAGCTAAAACTCCTGCTATGGCAACTCTTTGCTTTTGCCCACCAGATAATAAATGTGGAGCATGTCTCTTATACTCACTCATCCCAACCTTAGCAAGACTATCATCAACGCGCTTTCTTATCTCCTTAGGATCTACCCCTAAATTTTCAGGACCAAAAGCTACATCTTCTTCAACTATTGTTGCTACAAGTTGATTGTCTGGGTTTTGAAAAACCATTCCTGCTTTGCTTCTAATATCCCATAAGTTTTGCTGATCTTTTGTATCCATCCCATCCACTAATACAGTACCCGATGAAGGTGTTAACAATGCATTAATATGTTTTGCAATAGTTGATTTTCCAGACCCATTATGTCCTAGCACTACTACAAATTCACCTTTAGATACTTTTAAATTAACCCCTTTAATTACCACCTTACCCTCTTGTTCTTCAGTTGATGTATATTTAAAGGTTACATTATCTATGTCTATCATAAAGTTATCCATATACTACCTCCTATTTGACATATATCTTTAGACTATATAGAACATTCTTTATACTCTAAAAATATATTTTTATATTACAAAATGGGGACTAAGTATCAACTTAATCCCCTTATTATTATACTAATTCAAGTATAACTATTTCAGCTCCGTCCCCTCTTCTAGGACCTTTCTTATACATTCTTGTATATCCACCGTTTCTTTCAGCGTATTGTGGAGCTATATTATCAAAAAGATTCTTTACAACAGCTTCTTCTTGTACAAAAGCTAGAACTTGTCTTCTTGAATGTAAATCACCCTTCTTCGCAAGAGTAATCATTTTTTCAGCAAGGCTTCTTGCTTCTTTAGCTCTAGTTTCAGTTGTTTCAATCTTACCGTATTTTAAGAAACTTGTTACAAGACTTCTTAGCATAGCTCTTCTTTGGTCAGTAGGACGACCTAACTTACGATAACCTGCCATGGATTTACCTCCTTACTCATCGTTTAGTCTTAAACCTAAGCCTAGTTCTTTTAATTTTCTTTCAACTTCTTCAAGAGATTTCTTTCCTAAATTTCTTACTTTCATCATATCATCCATTGACTTTGATGCAAGTTCTTGAACTGTATTAATTCCAGCTCTCTTTAAACAGTTATAAGATCTAACTGATAAATCTAGCTCTTCTACAGTCATCTCTAGTACTTTCTCTTTTTTATCTTCTTCTTTTTCTATCATGATTTCAACATCATTCGTATTGTCAGTTAATGACATGAATAACTTGAAATGTTCTATAAGAATTTTAGCTGATAAGCTTATAGCCTCATCAATCTTAATTGTACCATTAGTCCAGATTTCTAAAGTTAACTTATCATAGTCAGTAATTTGACCAACTCTAGTATTTTCAACTGTAAAGTTAACTCTCTTAACTGGTGTGTATATTGAGTCTACAGCAATAGCGGATATTGGTAAATCTTCACTCTTATTTTTATTTTGAGTAACATATCCTCTACCTTTGTTTACTGTTAGTTCCATATAAAGTCTTCCGTTTTCATCAAGCGTTGCAATATGTAAATCCTTATTAACAACCTCTACATCACCGTCAGTCTTTATATCAGCTCCTGTTACAACCCCAGGACCTTTTGCATCTATATAAATTGTCTTTTGACCTTCACCATTCATTCTCAAAGCTAAAGCTTTAATGTTAAGAATTAATTCTGTAACATCCTCTTTAACTCCAGTAACTGTTGAGAACTCATGAAGAACTCCATCAATTTTAACTGATGTTGTTGCAGCACCTGGTAAAGATGATAATAAAATTCTTCTAAGAGCATTACCTAAAGTAATTCCGTATCCTCTTTCAAGTGGTTCTACTACGTATTTACCGTAAGTACCATCTTCGTTTGATTCTACACACTCAATTATTGGCTTTTCAATCTCTAACATACACAAACCCTCCTTATATTTAAAATGGCAACCTTATTTTGAGGGCAACTGATTCTCATATTTGTAATCATACGAAATGTATGATTAACAAATATTAATATACTACTTGCTGTATAACTCGACGATAAGCGTTTCATTAACAGGAACGTCAATATCTTCTCTTGTTGGTTCAGCAACTACTTTGCCTTCGTAGTTTTCGATATTTGCTTCTAACCATTTTGGTAAAGTCTTTGGATTTTCAACGAAAGTCTTGAACTTTTCGCTTCCTCTACTCTTTTCACAAACAGTTATTACATCATTTACACAAACTTTGTATGATGGAATATCTACTTTCTTTCCATTTACTAAGAAATGTCCATGAGTTACTAGTTGTCTAGCTTCATTTCTTGATGCACCATATCCTAATCTATATGCTACGTTATCAAGTCTTAATTCTAATAACTTTAATAAGTTTTCACCAGTAATTCCTTTTATGTGTTCAGCCTTTTCATAGTAATTTCTGAATTGGCTTTCTAAAACTCCGTATATTCTCTTAGCTTTTTGCTTTTCTCTTAATTGAATTCCGTAGTTTGATAACTTCTTCTTGCTAGCTCCATGTTGTCCTGGCGCATAGCTTCTTCTTGCAAAAGCACATTTATCTGTATAACATCTATCCCCTTTAAGGAACAGTTTCATACCTTCTCTTCTACATAATCTACATGTAGCTCCAGTATATCTTGCCATTAATTACACCTCCTATGATGGTTAATACTAGACTCTTCTTCTTTTTGGTGGTCTACATCCATTATGAGGGATAGGAGTAACGTCTTTAATTAAAGTTACTTCTAATCCTGCTGCTTGTAGGGATCTTATAGCTGCTTCTCTACCTGCACCTGGTCCCTTTACATATACTTCGATGCTCTTTAATCCATGCTCCATCGCTGCCTTAGCTGCTGTTTCAGCTGCCATTTGCGCTGCGAAAGGAGTACTCTTTCTTGAACCTCTAAATCCTAGAGCTCCAGCACTTGACCATGATAAAGCATTTCCTGCTGCATCCGTTAAAGTAACTATTGAGTTATTGAAAGTTGACTTGATGTGTGCAGCACCATGCTCAACGTTTTTTCTTTCTTTTCTTCTTCTAGTCTTTTTAACTTTTTGAGCTGCCATTATCTTCCCTCCTTATTACTTCTTCTTATTAGCGATAGTCTTCTTAGGACCTTTTCTTGTTCTCGCATTAGTCTTAGTTTTTTGTCCTCTAACTGGAAGACCTTTTCTATGTCTAATTCCTCTGTAGCATCCGATTTCTTGTAATCTCTTAATGTTTAAAGCAACTTCTCTTCTTAAATCACCTTCAACATTCATTTCTTTTATAAATGTTCTAATTGCATTAACTTCATCTTCAGTTAAATCTTTAACTCTTGTATCCGGATTTATTCCAGTTTCAGCTAAAATCTTTTGAGATGTTGCTAAACCAATTCCGAATATATATGTTAGACCTATTTCAACTCTTTTTTCTCTTGGTAGGTCAATACCTGCTATTCTTGCCATTAAAATTTACACCTCCTGGTAATTAAAATGCCTTAAAAAATAGATTCTATAGTAATTTAATATATATAATAAAGTTTAGGTCATTAGTGATATTTTCACTAATGCAGCCGCTCCTAAAACCTAATTATTAGATTATTGACTATATAATCATATTTGACTTTACTAAAAAAGTCAATAAATTTTAAATGCCTAATTTGTATTTTTTGTCTAATATTATTTTATATTAGCCTTGTTTTTGCTTGTGCTTTGGATTTTCACAGATTACCATTACTCTTCCTTTTCTTCTTATGATCTTGCACTTTTCGCAAATAGGCTTAACTGATGGTCTTACTTTCATAGCTAACCCTCCTTGTATTAGTAACAGTAGATTTTATACTGCTTTATTTTGCTCTCCATGTAATTCTACCTCTACTTAAATCATATGGAGATAATTCTACTGTAACCTTATCTCCAGGCAGAATTCTTATGAAGTTCATTCTTAATTTGCCTGATATATGTGCTAGAATTGTGTGCCCACTTTCAAGTTCAACTTGGAACATAGCATTGGGTAATGATTCTAGAACAGTACCTTGCATTTCTATAACATCGTCTTTTGACATAAGGTAATCAACCCTCCTTAACAATGCCCTTTAATTTTAGAAGTCTCTTAATCTTTAAATCAGTACTTTTTTCATTTCTTAAAATCGATAATCTTACATCTTCATTTATATTACATATAATACTTAAATGCTTAAGATTCTTTTTCTTAGGATTATTTATAGTCTTAATATTACCATCGGCTACTAGTACGTATTCACTATTAATCTGATTAGTTATTATATATAAATGATTTTTATCTCTTCCAGCTTTTGATAGTACTACTTTTCCAATCAAGTCATTGTTTTGCAAATTCTTCACCTCGATGATTACCTTAGTATAAACCGTAACATTACGAATTTATAACTAAGCAACACTATTATTTTATTAGTGTTAATATTTCGGGCCCATCTGGTAAAATCGCAACAGTATTTTCATAATGTGCTGATAGTTTCCTATCTTTTGTAACAACAGTCCACCCATCAGATAGAGTTAGTACTTTGCAATCACCTACATTAACCATAGGTTCAATTGCTAATACCATTCCTTCTCTTAACTTTGGACCTCTACCCGGCATACCGAAATTGGGTACTTCAGGATCTTCGTGTAGATTTCTTCCGATTCCATGACCTACGAAATCTCTTACAACTGAGAAACCTGAATGTTCAACATACATTTGAATTGCATGTGAAATATCTGTTAGTCTGTTTCCTATATGAGCAAATTTAACTCCCTCAAAAAAACAATCTTTCGTAACTTCAATTAACTTTTGTGCTTCTTGTGAAACATTTCCTACTGAAAAAGTTCTTGCTGCATCTCCATGAAAACCTTCAAAAACAGCACCACAGTCTACACTTACAATATCGCCCTCAGTTAACTTATAGGCTCCTGGTATTCCATGAACTACTTGCTCATTGATTGATATACAAAGTGATGAAGGAAATCCATACAATCCCTTAAAAGAAGGTTTGGCTCCTTGTTTAATAATAAACTCCTCTGCTATCCTATCTAACTCCGCTGTAGTTATACCAGGTTTTATTTTTTCTTCTATTAATAATAATGTTTCTGCTACTATTCGGCCTGATTTCCTCATATAGTTAAGTTCATTATTATTCTTTATAATAATCACTAAACTGGCTCTCCTAATATAGTACAAATACTTTCAAACACTTCATTAATAGCTTTTGTACCATCTACTGTAGAAAGTAACTCTCTCTCTTTATAGAAATCAATTAGTGGTTGTGTTTGTCTCTCATATACATCAAGTCTTTCTTTTACTGTTTCTTCTGTATCATCTTTTCTTTGAACTACATCCGAACCACAAAGCTCACACTTGCCTTCAATCGGTGGATTAAATTTTATGTGATAACTTGCCCCACATGATGGACACACTCTTCTTCCTGTCATTCTTTCAAGTATAAAATCTCTAGGTACCTCTATACATAAAGCAGTATCTAAAGACTCTTTTCTCTTTTGTAAGAACTCTTGAAGAGCTTCTGCTTGGCTTACCGTTCTTGGGAAGCCATCTAATAAATATCCATTCTCACAATCATCATGTTGAAGTCTATCTTTTACCATATCTATTGTAACTTGATCAGGAACTAACTGACCATTATCAATATACTTTTTAGCTTCTATTCCAAGTGGAGTATTTTCCGAAATATTCTTTCTAAAAATATCTCCTGTTGAAATATGAGGAATTGAATATCTATTACTAATTGATTTTGCCTGTGTTCCTTTTCCTGCACCAGGAGGACCTAGTAATATAATCTTCACGGGCATCATCTCCATTTTATTTTCTATTTAAGAAATCCTTCATAATGACGCATCACCATTTGAGATTGTAACTGTCTTGAGAAGTCCATTGCTACTCCTATTACAATTAACACTGCTGTTGCACCAAATTGAATTCCTTTAAATGGTGTGTATTGTTCCACTAAAATAGGAGTTACTGCTAAAAATGCAGCAAACACACCACCTATAATTGATACTCTAGCTAATATTTTTTCAAAATATTCAGTTGTTTGCTCACCTGGTCTTATTCCAGGAACAAAACCTGCTGACTTATTTAGATTTTCAGCCATCTCATCTGGTTTTAAAGTAACTTCATTATAGAACCAAGTAAAGAATACTGTTAATAAAGCAAATATTACTGGATACATCCATGTCTTTTCATTAAAGATGCTGTAACTACTACCTATAATCCATTGTGAAACACTGCTGTTAGGGAAAAACTGAGCTATAGCTTTTGGGAATCCCATTACTGACATTGCAAATATAATTGCAATTACAGCTGCACTTATTATACTTAACGGAATATGTGTAGATTGTCCTTTCATAACTTTATTACCAACAGCTTTACCTGCATATTGTACTGGAATCTTTCTTTCAGCAAGACTAAAGAAAATAGATATTGCTAATAGAGCAATAACAGCTACTATAAATAAAGCTAATGCTACTTTATCTACTTCTAAACTTAAAACTTTACTAACTGTAAGTGGTAATCTAGAAATAATATTAACAAAAATTAATATTGATGTTCCATTACCAAATCCCTTAACTGTAATTTGATCTCCTAACCAAATACAGAATGTTGATCCAACAACAAGGGACATTATTACTATAACTAATTCTAAACTTGAACTAGATATCATTGCACCTTGTGAACCAAATGAAGCTACTGAACCAATAGCTAATATTATAGCAATTACAATAGCGACATAACGAGTAGCATTTTGTATTTTTTTTCTACCCTCTTGCCCCTCTTTAGATAGTTGCTCTAAAGATGGAATAGCTATTGTTAATAATTGCATTATAATTGATGCATTAATATATGGTGTTACACCTAATGCTAATATACTAAAGTTACTAAATGCTCCACCAGATATTAAATCATAGAAACCAAGTAACCCAGATTGAGTCATCTCTTGTATTCTTGATATAAATTCAGCATTGATTCCAGGAACAGGAATATGAGTTCCCATCCTGAAAATCGCTACTAAAAATATTGTCCAACAGAATTTTTTTCTCAATTCTGGAACCTTCCAGGCATTACGTAGGGTTGATAGCATATTAAATCACCTCAACTTTTCCTCCAGCTGCTTCGATCTTCTCTACTGCAGATTTTGAAAGTTTACATCCTTTTATAGTTAAGCTCTTTTCTAAGTTTCCGTTTCCAAGAATCTTAACTCCATCCATAACTTTACTTATTACTCTCTTCTCAAGTAATACTTCAGGAGTAACTTCAGTTCCGTTTTCAAATATATTTAATCTATCCACATTAATACTAACGATCTTCTTAGCAAATATATTTGTAAAACCTCTCTTTGGAAGTCTTCTGTAAAGAGGCATTTGACCTCCTTCAAAACCTGGTCTTACTCCACCGCCTGATCTAGCGTTTTGTCCTTTTTCACCTTTTCCGGCATTTCTACCTAAACCAGAACCAGTACCTCTACCAACTCTCTTAGGAGCCTTTTTGCTACCTGCTGCTGGCTTTAATTCATGAAGTTTCATTATCAGTACACCTCCTCTAAATTATACTTCTTCTACCTTTAGTAAATAGTCAATCTTCTTAATCATACCTTTTATTTGAGGAGTTTCCTCTTTTTCTACTGTTTTACCAATTTTCTTTAGTCCTAGGGCATTTGCAGTAGCGATATGGTCTTTCTTTCTACCTATTAAGCTCTTAACTAGAGTAACTCTTAACTTAGCCATCGCCAATTCCCTCCTAACCTAGAATCTCTTCAACAGATTTTCCTCTTAATTTAGCTATATCTTCAGCTGTTCTTAAGTTTGCTAATCCGTTGATAGTTGCATTTACCATGTTTCTTGGATTGTTTGAACCTAATGACTTAGCTCTAACATCCTTTAATCCTGCTAATTCAAGTACAGCTCTTGCAGGACCCCCAGCAATAACTCCTGTACCTTCTTTAGCTGGCATTATAAGAACTTTTCCTGTTCCGAAAGTTCCATATATTTCATGAGGAACAGTTGTTCCAACCATAGAAACTTTTACTAAGTTTTTCTTAGCATCTTCTATTCCCTTTTTGATTGCTACTGGAATTTCGATAGATTTTCCCATTCCAACTCCAACGTGTCCGTTTTCGTCACCAACAACAACTAGAGCGCTGAATCTGAAGTTTCTACCACCCTTAACAACCTTAGTAACTCTGTTTATATAAACAACCTTTTCTTTAAGGTCTAGTTGACTAGGATCGATTCTCATGTATTTCCCTCCTTATTTTTTAGAAATTTAATCCTGCTTCTCTAGCAGCTTCTGCTAATTGTTGTACTCTTCCGTGATATACATATCCACCTCTGTCGAACACAACATCTTTAATTCCTTTTTCTAATGCCTTCTTAGCTACTAGTTCTCCTACAAGTTTAGCACCTTCTTTGTTACCGCCCTTTGCAGAGAAGTCTTTTTCTAAGCTTGAAGCAGAAACTATAGTTACAGCATTTATATCATCAATTATTTGTGCATAAATATTTTTTTCACTTCTGTATACTGAAAGTCTTGGTCTTTCAGGAGTACCGAAAACTTTCTTACGAACTCTAAGGTGACGTTTTACTCTACTTGCTTTTTTGTCTACCTTCTTGAACATAAAGCTCACTCCTTTCTATTATTTCTTACCAGTTTTACCTTCTTTACGTCTGATTACTTCGCCTTCGAATTTAATTCCTTTACCCTTATATGGTTCTGGCTTTCTCCAACGTCTGATATCAGCCGCTTGTGCTCCAACAACTTGCTTATCTATACCTTTGATAACAACTTTTGTTGCAGCAGGAGTTTCGAAAGTAATTCCATTCATTGGTTCTATTTCAACTGGATGTGAGTATCCAAGGTTCATTACAAGTTTCTTTCCTTGTAGTTGAGCTCTATAACCAACACCTACTAATTCTAAAGTCTTTTGGTAACCTTCGTTAACTCCAATTACCATGTTATTAATAAGTGCTCTTGTTAATCCGTGAAGAGCTCTGTGCTCTTTTACATCACTAGGTCTAGTAACAACAACTTCGTTGTTTTCAACCACTATCTTAATGTCTTTGTGCATAGCATTTACTAGCTCACCTTTTGGTCCCTTAGCTGTAACAACATTATCTGCTGATACAGTTACAGTTACGCCAGCAGGAATAGCTATTGGTAATCTACCTACTCTTGACATAATTGCACCTCCTGTATTCTTCTCGTACAAACATATATTTAATCTATCTAGTTACTTCCTATATAAGATACTACCAAACGTAGCAAACTACTTCTCCGCCTAGTCCCATCTTTCTAGCTTCTCTATCAACCATTATTCCCTTAGAAGTTGATATAACAGCTATTCCTAATCCGTTTAACACCTTTGGAGTTTCATCTTTTTTACAGTAAACTCTTAATCCTGGCTTAGATATTCTCTTTATTCCAGTAATAACTCTTTCTTTGTTAGAACCGTATTTAAGAGATATTCTTAACATTGGTACAACACCATCATTGTACTCATCTATTTCTTTAATATATCCTTCTTGTAATAATATATTTGCTATTGCCTTCTTTACATTTGAAGAAGGTACTTCTACTACCTCATGTCTTACAGCATTTGCGTTTCTAATACGAGTTAGCAAATCTGCTATAGGATCTGTCATAACCATTTAATGTGCCTCCTTTCGCTCTATGAATCGATATTACCAGCTTGCTTTCTTGCATCCAGGGATTTGTCCCTTATAAGCAAGTTCTCTGAAACAAATACGGCATATACCGAACTTTTTAAGTACTGCATGTGGTCTACCACATATTCTACATCTTGTATAAGCTCTTGTTTTATATTTAGGTGTCTTATTCCACTTTTCAATAATAGCTTTACGTGCCACGACTTTCCCTCCTTATTATTGAGCGAATGGCATTCCAAGGAATCTTAATAATTCTCTTGCTTCTTCGTCAGTGTTAGCTGTAGTTACGAAGATTATATCCATTCCTCTCACTTTATCGATTTTATCGTACTCTATTTCTGGGAATATTAATTGCTCTTTAATTCCTAGTGAATAGTTTCCTCTTCCATCAAATGACTTGCTTGAAACACCTCTGAAGTCTCTAACTCTTGGTAGAGCGATTGCCATTAGCTTATCAGCAAATTCATACATCTTTGCTTTTCTTAATGTAACTTTACATCCTAATGGCATATTTTCTCTTATCTTAAAGTTAGCAACAGATTTCTTTGCTCTAGTTAATATTGGCTTTTGACCAGCTATTAATGTTAAATCATTAACTGCTGCTTCTAAAACCTTTTGATTTTCTTTAGCTTCTCCAACACCCATATTGATTACTATCTTTTCAAGTCTTGGAACTTCCATTATATTTTTATAACCAAACTTTTCAATCATAGCTGGTATAATTTCTTTTTCGTACTTTTCTTGAAGTCTTGTCATATTGATTTACCTCCTTTCAGATTCTAGAATGTTTCTCCGCACTTCTTGCAAACTCTTACCTTAGCTCCGTCTTCTAATAACTTATTGCTAATTCTAGTTGCACTCTTGCACTTTGTACAATATAACATAACCTTTGAGCTGTATATAGCAGCTTCCTTTTCTATAATAGCACTTTCGGCTTGATTTCTAGTAGCCTTTTGGTGCTTCTTAACTATGTTAACTCCTTTTACAAGAACTTTTCCTGTCTTAGGATATACTTTTAAAACTTCTCCAGTTTTTCCTTTGTCTTTTCCTGAAATAACTACAACTGTGTCGTTCTTTCTTACATGTACCTTCAAGTTAGCCACCTCCTCTATTATAGAACTTCAGGTGCTAATGATAAGATTTTATTAAATTCTTTATCTCTTAGCTCCCTAGCAACTGGTCCGAAGATACGAGTTCCTCTTGGTTGCTTATCATCTTTTATTATAACTGCAGCATTTTCATCAAACTTAATGTATGAACCATCTGCTCTTCTTAATCCTCTTACAGATCTAACTATAACAGCCTTTACTACGTCACCTTTTTTAACAACTCCGCCTGGTGTTGCACTTTTAACGCTAGCAACTATTACATCTCCAATGTTACCGAACTTTCTCTTAGATCCGCCTAAAACTCTGATACACATGATTTCTTTTGCACCTGAGTTATCTGCTACCTTTAGTAAGGTTTGTTGTTGTATCATTGAATTACCCTCCTTTCAGTCTTTAAAGCTTATTTTGCTTTTTCAACTATCTCAACAAGTCTCCATCTCTTATCTTTAGATAATGGTCTAGTCTCCATTATTAATACTCTATCATTTATTCTAGCTTCATTATTTTCATCATGAGCTTTAAACTTAGTAGTTCTGTTAACAGTCTTACCATATAACGGATGTCTTACCTTAGTTTCAACAGCAACTACGATAGTTTTATCCATTTTGTCAGAAACAACTCTACCAATTCTTTTCTTTCTTAGTGCTCTTTGTTCCATTTAAAGAATACCTCCTTCCGATTACTGTTGAACCTTTAGCTCTTCTTCTCTTAAGATGGTTTTTATTTGGGCTATAGATTTCTTAACTTCTCTTATTCTCATAGGATTTTCTAATTGTCCTGTAGCTAATTGGAATCTTAAGTTGAATAATTCAGCTTTTAAATCTCCTAATTTAGCTTGTAAATCTTGAGGATTATTTGCTCTTAATTCTTTTAATTCTCTAGCCTTCATTATTCTTCACCACCCATTTCCTCAAAATCTCTTCTTGTAACAAACTTTGTTTTTACAGGAAGTTTGTGTGATGCAAGTCTCATAGCTTCTCTTGCAACTTCTTCATTAACTCCTGATAACTCAAATAAAACTCTACCAGGCTTAACTACTGCTACCCAATATTCTGGTGAACCTTTACCTGAACCCATTCTTGTTTCAGCTGGTTTCTCAGTTACTGGCTTATCTGGGAAAATCTTTATCCAAAGTTTTCCTCCTCTTCTGATGTATCTATTTATAGCAATTCTGGCTGCCTCGATTTGATTACTTGTAATCCAACCACAACTAGTAGCTTGAATACCGAAATCTCCATAAGCAAGGAAATTTCCTCTTGTAGCTTTACCTTTCATTCTACCACGTTGTACCTTACGATGCTTTACTCTTTTAGGCATTAACATGATCTATTCCTCCTTTCTTACGCGTCAACTTCTTCCTTTTCAACTTTTTTAGTTGGAAGAACTTCTCCATTATAAACCCAAACCTTAACTCCGATCTTACCGTATGTTGTATCTGCTTCAGCAAATCCATAATCAATGTCTGCTCTTAAAGTTTGTAGTGGAATTGTTCCTTCGTGATATTGTTCTGTTCTAGCTATTTCTGCTCCTCCTAATCTTCCTGAACAAGCAGTCTTAACACCCTTTACTCCGTGTTTCATAGCTCTTTGAATTGTTTGCTTCATAGCTCTTCTGAATGAGATTCTCTTTTCTAATTGAGCAGCAATATTTTCTGCCATTAATTGAGCATCTGCTTCAGCATTCTTAACTTCAACAATGTTTATTAAAACATTCTTTCCGCCAATTAACTTATTTATCTTTTGCTTTAAGGCTTCGATTCCAGCTCCACCTTTTCCAATAACAACACCTGGCTTTGCAGTGTGTATGTTTAACTTAATTCTCTTAGCAGCTCTTTCTATTTCGATCTTTGAAATACCTGCTGAGAATAATTCTTTTTTTACATATTCTCTGATCTTGTTATCTTCAACTAAGTTATCAGCAAAGTCTTTTTTATTAGCATACCACTTTGCATCCCACTCTTTGATAACACCTACTCTAAGTCCGTGAGGATGTACTTTTTGACCCACTTATATTTCCCTCCTTCTTCTAAGCTCTTTCTTTAACAACTACAGTTATGTGGCTTGTTTTCTTAAGAATCTTAAACGCTTTACCATGGTCCATTGGTCTAAATCTCTTTAGTGTTGGACCTTGACCAACGTGTATTTCTGAAACATATAATTTGTCAGTATCTAATGCAAAATTATTTTCTGCATTTGCAACAGCTGATTTTAAAACTTTGTTAATAACTACTGCTGCTTCTCTTGGAGTGTATTGTAAAATAGCAAAAGCTTCTTTAACATCTTTTCCTCTTATTAAATCTGTAACTGCTCCTACCTTAATTGGAGACATTCTTACATACTTAGCTATAGCCTTAGCTTCCATATCTTGTTCCTCCTTTCCTGGCGCCTATACTATCTTTTAGACTTCTTATCTGTGTCCACGTGCCCTTTGAAAGTTCTAGTTAAAGCGAACTCTCCAAGCTTATGTCCAACCATATCTTCTGATACATATACAGGAACATGCTTTCTTCCATCGTGAACAGCTATTGTATGACCTATCATTTGTGGGAAAATTGTTGAACTTCTTGACCAAGTCTTTATAACCTTTTTCTCACCATTTGCATTCATTTCTTCAATCTTTTTAATTAATCCTTCATGGACAAAAGGTCCTTTTTTTGTTGATCTACTCACTTATATTGCCTCCCTTCACTAACCTTAGGCTGATAAGCCATGAAGAGAATAGGTTCTCTTCATATTACTTATCGTTTCTTCTCTTAATGATAAATCTATCAGAATACTTCTTATTCTTTCTAGTCTTGTATCCAAGTGCTGGTTTACCCCATGGAGTAACTGGACTTGGTCTACCGATTGGTGATCTACCTTCACCACCACCATGAGGGTGATCGCAAGGGTTCATTACAGAACCTCTAACAGTAGGTCTCCATCCCATGTGTCTCTTTCTACCTGCTTTACCTATATTAACTATATCATTAGTTGAGTTAGATACAGTTCCTACAGTAGCTCTACATTCGATTCTTACATATCTCATTTCACCTGAAGGTAATCTTAATGTAGCGTAGTCTCCTTCTTTAGCCATTAATTGAGCTGAAGCTCCTGCAGATCTAACTAATTGAGCTCCTTTTCCAGCTTGTAACTCTATGTTGTGAACAACTGTACCAACTGGTATATTCTTTAACGGAAGAGCATTACCTGCTTTGATATCTGCTTCTGGTCCTGATACAACTACATCTCCTACAGCTAAACCAGCTGGAGCTATTATGTATCTCTTTTCACCATCTGCATATACTACTAAAGCAATGTATGCTGATCTATTTGGATCGTATTCTATTGTAGCAACCTTTGCTGGAACACCATCCTTATTTCTCTTAAAATCAATTACTCTATACTTTCTCTTAGCACCGCCACCACGATGTCTAACAGTTATTTTACCTTGTGCATTTCTACCACCATTTTTCTTTAAAGAAACAAGAAGTGATTTTTCAGGTACATTTGTTGTAATTTCTTCAAATGTTGCCATTGTCATTTCTCTTCTTGAAGGGGTAGTTGGTTTAAACTTTTTAACTGCCATTTTGTTGCCTCCTTCTTACAGCTTATCTGGTGTTTTACACCAATAAATCACCTTTATTTAACTATTGTAATCCTTCAAAGAATTCTATTCCCTTGCTATCTGCTGCAAGTGTTACAATAGCTTTCTTGTAGTCAGATCTCTTTCCTACATGTACGCCCATTCTCTTAGTTTTTCCCATAGTTCTTATAGTTTGAACGCTAGCAACTTTAACTCCAAACACTTCTTCAACAGCTCTCTTTATTTGAGACTTGTTTGAATTAATGTGAACTATGAAAGTGTACTTATTTTCTGCCATAGCTGTCATAGTCTTTTCAGTTATAACAGGCTTTCTTATTATATCATGGCTTGTTAACTTCATTATGCGTACACCTCCTCAATCTTTGATACAGCATCTTTAGTCATGATCACTTTTTCAAACTTTAGTAAATCATAAACATTGATGTTGTTTACAGGAATTACTGAAACTCCTTCAATATTTCTAGCTGACTTATAAACCACTTCGTTTGATTCAGCTGTTACTATTAATGTCTTATTAGCATTGAAAGCTTTTAGCATTTCTGCCATAGACTTAGTCTTGATTGCTTCAAATTCAAGATTTTCTAAAACGATCATCTCTTCATTTTGAACCTTACAAGTTAATGCAGACTTCATAGCTACTCTTCTCATGCTCTTTGGTACTGACATTCTGTAATCTCTTGGCTTTGGTGCAAAAACAACACCACCCTTAATCCATTGTGGAGCTCTTATAGAACCTTGTCTTGCTCTACCTGTTCCCTTTTGTCTCCAAGGCTTGATTCCGCCTCCTCTTACTTCAGCTCTTGTCTTAGCTGATTGAGTTCCTTGTCTCTTGTTTGCAAGTAATGCAACAACTACTTGGTGCATTGCATCCTTATTAACTTCAACTGCGAAAACATTATCGTTTAATTGAATTTCTCCAATTTGCTTTGCTTCTTTATTAAATAATCCTACTGTAGGCATCCTGTGCGTCCTCCTTTCTTACAGAAATTAAGCCTTAACTGTATTTCTAATAACTACTGTACCTTTATTAGGTCCTGGGATTCCACCCTTTATTAGTATTAAATTCTTTTCAGCTATAACTTTAACTACTTCTAAGTTTAATACTGTTGTATTAACAGCACCCATGTGACCTGGCATATGTTTATTCTTAAATGTTCTTGATGGATCTGATGATGCTCCCATTGAACCTACTGCTCTATGGAACTTAGAACCATGTGACATTGGTCCTCTTTGAGCATTCCATCTCTTAATTACACCTTGGAATCCCTTACCTTTAGAAATTCCTGATACATCAACCTTATCTCCTACCGCAAAAACGTCAGCCTTTATTTCTTGACCAACTTCATATTCGCTAGCATTTTCAAGTTTGAATTCTTTAAGTGTTCTTCTTAATGAAACTCCTGCTTTAGCAAAATGTCCCTTAGCTGGCTTGTTAACTAATTTTTCTCTTATTTCACCAAAACCAACTTGGATAGCTTCATACCCATCTTTTTCTGTTGTCTTCTTTTGAACAACAACACATGGACCTGCTTCTACTACTGTTACAGGAATCATCTTTCCATTTTCATTGAAAATTTGAGTCATTCCTATTTTCTTACCTATAATAGCTTTTTTCATTTTACTTACACCTCCCAAACTAATTAGCGGATTGTAACACAATCATAATAGTTCAATCTCTATTTAAAAGTTTTGCTATTAAAGCTTTATTTCGATATCTACACCTGCTGGTAGATTTAATCTCATTAATGCATCAACAGTCTTTGGTGATGGATTAACGATATCTATAAGTCTCTTGTGAGTTCTTATTTCGAACTGCTCTCTAGAGTCCTTGTATTTGTGAACTGCTCTTAATATTGTAACAACATCTTTTTCTGTTGGTAGTGGTACTGGACCAGCAACCTTAGCTCCTGTTGATTTAGCAGTTTCAACGATTTTTTCAGCTGATTGATCTAATATTGTGTGATCAAAAGCCTTTAATCTTATTCTTATTTTTTGTTTTGACATCTTGGTTTCCCTCCTTTTCATGTACGCTTTACTTCTAACGCACAACAGCGGTTATCTGTAAACTGTTCCTGGTGTTTCACACTTTTAAACAAATCTAACAGATTCCCTGTCGTCGGATTCTAGATCCAGACATACTCATCAAGAATTACCCGGAAGTCCGGCAACCTCTTGATTCATCGCTGTTTGCTCTGCAACTTCTTTATTATACTATTTTTCATTAATGTTTTCAAGTTTTTTAATTACATTATTTTTAATTTTTATTTGTATAATATTAACTGTTTTTTCATCTCAACTGTACTTTATTTTATATTCTTTTTTATTCACTTTCAAGCACTTTATTATGTATTTAATGCTTAATACTTATATATTATCCAAAGTTTAGTAATGTTATAATAAATAACTTCTCTTTATATAATAATTTTTCTATAAAGAAAGAGTAGAAGACGTCTCCCCTACTCTTTATAACCAAGTTTAAATTTAAACATTATATGATTCTAAAATTATTCTATTATGCTAGTAACAACACCTGAACCTACAGTTCTTCCACCTTCTCTGATCGCGAATCTTAAACCTTCGTCCATTGCTACTTGAGTTATTAATTCAACGTTCATATCGATGTGATCTCCAGGCATAACCATTTCCATACCTTCTGGTAATTTGATTGATCCTGTAACGTCTGTTGTTCTGAAGTAGAATTGTGGTCTGTATCCATCAAAGAATGGAGTATGTCTTCCACCTTCTTCTTTCTTAAGTACGTATACTTGACCTACGAACTTGCTGTGTGGGTGTACTGATCCAGTCTTAGCTAATACTTGACCTCTTTCGATATCAGTTCTTTGAACACCTCTTAATAATGCTCCAATGTTATCTCCAGCTTGCGCTTCGTCTAGTAACTTTCTGAACATTTCGATTCCTGTTACTACAGTCTTCATCTTTTCTTCTTTTAATCCTACTACTTCAACTTCGTCTCCAACATGTAGGATACCTCTTTCAACTCTTCCTGTTGCAACTGTTCCTCTACCAGTGATTGTAAATACATCTTCTACTGGCATTAAGAATGGCTTATCTGTTGCTCTTTCTGGAGTTGGAATGTAGCTATCTACTGCTTCCATTAATTCCATGATGCACTTAGTAGCTTCTTCATCTGTTGGGTTTTCTAATGCTTTTAATGCTGAACCAGTTATTACTGGAATGTCATCTCCTGGGAAGTTGTATTCGCTTAATAATTCTCTAACTTCCATTTCTACTAATTCAAGTAATTCTGGATCGTCTACCATATCTGCTTTGTTTAAGAATACTACGATATAGTCAACACCAACTCTTGATGCTAGTAGTATATGTTCTCTTGTTTGAGGCATTGGACCATCTGCTGCTGAACATACTAAGATAGCTCCATCCATTTGTGCAGCTCCTGTAATCATGTTCTTAACGTAGTCAGCGTGTCCTGGACAGTCAACGTGTGCATAGTGTCTGTTATCTGTTTGATATTCAACGTGTGCAGTGTTGATTGTGATTCCTCTTTCTTTTTCTTCTGGTGCCTTATCGATTTCTGCGTAATCGAATGCTTCAGCGAATCCTCTGTTTGCTAAAACTGTTGTGATTGCTGCTGTAAGTGTTGTCTTACCGTGGTCTACGTGACCGATTGTTCCAATATTTACGTGGGGTTTATTTCTCTCGAATTTTTCCTTTGCCATTGCAAATTCCTCCTTAAAATATATCAATAAATTTAAAGACTTTTTTCAGTCATTATTATAACCTATAAATATCACAATATCTATATTTATATTGTAGTTTACTTATAAATACTTATATTAATAAGTGTTTGGTGTTACCTTTATGTAACACCAAACAAACTATTTACTTCTATTTCCAGCGATTTGTTCTTGTATGCTCTTTGGAACTTCTTCGTAGTGATCGAATACCATTGCGTAAACACCTCTACCTTGAGTTCTTGATCTTAATGATGTTGCATAACCAAACATTTCAGCTAATGGAATAAATGCTCTAATTACTTGAGCTCCATTTACTGAATCCATACCTTCTAGTCTACCTCTTCTTGAGTTAACGTCACCTATAACGTCTCCCATGTATTCTTCAGGTACAGTTATTTCAACCTTCATCATTGGTTCTAATAATACTGGATCTGCTTTAGCCATAGCATTCTTAAATGCCATAGAACCAGCAATCTTAAACGCCATTTCTGAAGAATCGACTTCATGGTAAGATCCGTGTACTAACTTAACCTTAAAGTTAATAACATTGTATCCAGCTATGTTACCAGTTAAAGCTGCTTCTTGAATACCTGCATCGATTGCTGGAATGTATTCCTTTGGAATAGCTCCACCAACAACAGCATTTTCAAATGAATATTCTCCTTCAGTTGGTTCCATTTCAATTACAGCGTGACCGTATTGTCCTTTACCACCTGATTGCTTAGCATACTTAGCTTCAGCCTTAACAGCCTTCTTAATTGTTTCTTTATATGAAACTTGAGGTGCACCTACATTACACTCAACTTTGAATTCTCTTTGAAGTCTATCAACAATAATATCTAAGTGAAGTTCACCCATACCTGCGATAATTGTTTGACCAGTTTCTTGATCAGTCCAAGTCTTGAAAGTTGGATCTTCTTCTGCAAGCTTAGCTAATGCTAACCCCATCTTTTCTTGACCAGCTTTAGTCTTTGGTTCAATCGCAATGTTTATAACTGGTTCTGGGAATTCCATTGATTCAAGAATTATTGGATTATTTTCTGCACATAGAGTATCTCCAGTTGTAGTATTCTTTAATCCTATAATTGCTCCTAATTCACCAGCTTCTAGTGATTCAACTTCTTCTCTATGATTAGCATGCATTTTAACAAGTCTACCAATTCTTTCTTTCTTACCCTTAGTTGAGTTAAGAACGTAAGAACCACTTTCTATTATACCAGAGTAAATTCTAGCAAAAGCAAGCTTTCCTACGAATGGGTCAGTAGCAATCTTGAATGCTAATGCTGATAAAGGCGCTTCATCTGAAGCTTCTCTTGTAGCTGCTTCACCTTCTAAATTAGTACCTTCTACAGCAGGAATGTCTAGTGGAGATGGTAAGTATGCAACAACTCCATTAATCATTTCTTGAACACCTTTGTTTTTGTATGAAGAACCACAAATACAAGGATAAATTTCATTAGCTATTGTAGCTTTTCTTAAAGCAGCATGTAATTCATCTGCTGTTATTTCTTCACCCTCAAGGTATTTCATCATTAATTCTTCATCAGTTTCAGCTATTGCTTCTATCATAGCATTTCTGTATTCTTCAGCTTGATCTACTAAATCTGCTGGAATTTCTTCAGTTCTAACATCTTTTCCAAGATCGTCATAGAATAATATAGCCTTATTTGATATAAGATCTACCATTCCTTTAAATTGGTCTTCTGATCCTATTGGAATTTGTATTGGAACAGCGTTAGCCTTTAATCTATCTCTTACTGTTTGAACACATCTGAAGAAATCTGCTCCAGTCGCATCCATCTTATTTACATAAATCATTCTTGGTACGCCGTACTTATCTGCCTGTCTCCAAACAGTTTCAGTTTGAGGTTCAACCCCACTCTTAGCATCTAGAACAGTAACTGCTCCATCAAGTACTCTTAATGATCTTTCAACTTCTACTGTGAAGTCTACGTGACCTGGAGTATCAATGATATTTAATTCATGACCTTCCCAGAAACAAGTTGTTGCTGCAGAAGTAATTGTTATACCTCTTTCTTGTTCTTGAACCATCCAGTCCATTTGAGAAGCCCCTTCATGAGTTTCACCAATTTTGTGTGTTCTTCCTGTATAGAATAATATACGTTCTGTAGTTGTAGTCTTACCTGCATCTATATGGGCCATTATTCCGAAATTACGGAATTTTTCTAACGGATATTGTCTTGCCATTTAATTTCCTCCTCTCAACGAGTAATTATAAATTCTAGAAAACTGTTTTGGTAAAAGAACCAAAACAGTTTTTATATTAGTATCTGTAGTGAGCGAAAGCCTTATTAGCTTCTGCCATCTTGTGAGTATCTTCTCTCTTCTTAACAGCAGCACCAGTATTATTAGCTGCATCTAATAATTCTCCAGCTAATCTTTCTGCCATAAGCTTTTCTCCTCTTTTTCTAGCAGCAGCTAGTATCCATCTGATACCTAAAGTCTGTCTTCTTTCTGCTCTAACTTCTATTGGAACTTGGTAAGTAGCTCCACCTATTCTTCTTGCTTTTACTTCTAGTAAAGGCATTACATTGTTCATAGCTTCTTCAAATACTTCTAATGCATCTTTACCAGTCTTTTGAGCCATAACTTCAAATGCATTGTAACATATTTTTTGAGCTACTCCCTTTTTACCATCTTCCATTATGTTGTTTATTAACTTAGTAACAACCTTTGAGTTGTACATTGGATCTGGTAATACATCTCTCTTTGCTATATGTCCTTTTCTTGGCACTTTTCTTCCCTCCTTAACATGATAATTTAAGTTCATCGGTACTCGGTACTATTTCGATACCGTAAAGTGCTAACTCCTTCATCTATATAAACTTAAGTTATAAATCTATGTAAATGCTGAAGATAAGCACTACAATTGGTTAAGAGACTATTTCTTCTTAGGTCTCTTAGCTCCATACTTTGATCTTCCTTGCATTCTGTTAGCTACACCAGCACAGTCTAATGCTCCTCTTACGATATGGTATCTAACACCAGGAAGGTCCTTTACTCTACCACCTCTTATAAGAACAACGCTATGTTCTTGTAAGTTGTGTCCTACACCACCAATGTATGCAGTAACTTCATATCCATTTGTAAGTCTTACTCTGGCAATCTTTCTTAACGCTGAGTTAGGCTTCTTTGGAGTAGTAGTCTTAACAACAGTACAAACACCTCTCTTTTGAGGACACTCCTTAAGTGCTGGAGCAGTTGAAGTTGTAACAGCTACTTTTCTTCCTTTTCTTACTAATTGGCTTATAGTTGGCATTCTTTCACCTCCTGAATTTTATTTATCTATTTAAATATAAAAAGATAAAACAAGTTAATTAAATTCATAAAGGCAAAGTAATAATTACTTTGCCTCCATGAAACATGTAGACAATCAAATCTATGTGAATCTAAAAATCACACATCTCGTATTTTATCATTTAAGCATACGCATGTCAATAAATTTGAATTGTATTATTCTACCTTTAATAAGCTGTCATCCATAGTTAAATCTTCTTCAACATCAAGCTTTACTGATCTGTATCTCATCATACCAGTTCCAGCTGGAATCAGCTTACCTATTATTACATTTTCCTTCAATCCAACAAGAGGATCAGTTTTACCCTTTATTGCAGCTTCTGTAAGTACTCTTGTTGTTTCTTGGAATGATGCTGCTGATAAGAAACTGTCAGTTGCAAGAGCAGCTTTAGTAATTCCTAATAGCGCTTGTTCTCCTGTAGCTTCTTCTCCACCAAACTCTCTTACCTTTTCATTTGCTTCTTCGAAGTCAAATATATCAATCATTGTTCCAGGTAATAGTTCAGTATCACCAGAATCTGTAACTTTAATCTTTCTAGTCATTTGTCTAACAACTACTTCTAAGTGCTTATCATTAATATCAACCCCTTGAAGTCTATAAACTTTTTGAACTTCACTAAGCAGATATCTTCTAGCACCATCTATACCCTTGATATTCATGATATCATGTGGGTTAACAGAACCTTCTGTAACTTCATCTCCAGCTTCTATAACATCATTATCGTTAACTTTTAGTCTTGATCCAAATGGAATATCATAGCTCTTTTCTTCGCCATCAGCTCCCATTACATATACAGTTCTCTTTTTCTTAGTTTCCTCTATTCTTACAGTACCACTAATTTCACTTACAATTGCAAGACCCTTAGGTTTTCTAGCTTCAAATAATTCTTCAACTCTAGGAAGACCTTGTGTTATATCCGCACCGGCAACACCACCTGTATGGAATGTTCTCATTGTAAGCTGAGTTCCTGGTTCACCGATAGATTGAGCAGCTATTATACCAACTGCTTCACCTATGTTTATCTTCTTAGCAGTAGCCATATTCATTCCATAACACTTAGCACATACACCTATTTTACACTTACATGTAAATACAGATCTAATTTTAACCTTTTTAACTCCTGTGGCTACTATTGTTTCTGCCATTTCTGAATCAACATAAGTATCGTTATTAGCAATAACTTCTCCTGTAGAAGGGTTTATTACATCTTCTGCAAGATATCTACCTGTTAATCTTTCAGCTAAGCCTTCAACAACTTCATTACCTTCTCTAATTTCAGATACAACCATACCATCTGTAGCGCCACAGTCTTCTTCTCTTACAATTACGTCTTGAGAAACATCAACTAATCTTCTAGTTAAGTATCCTGAATCGGCAGTCTTTAAGGCGGTATCGGCATTACCTTTTCTAGCTCCGTGAGTAGATAAGAAGTATTCAAGTACATCTAGACCTTCTCTAAAGGATGCTCTAATTGGTAATTCTATAATCTTACCAGATGGACTTGCCATAAGTCCTCTCATACCAGCTAATTGCTTAATTTGTGACTTAGAACCTCTGGCACCAGAGTCAGCCATCATAAATATTGGGTTAAATTTATCAAGGCTTTCCATTAGAGTATCAGCAACTTCTTCAGTTGTCTTAGTCCATTTTTCTATAACTCTTTCATATCTTTCATCATCAGATATGAAACCTCTTTTATACATTTTTTCAATCTTTTCTATTGTTTCATCCGCATCTCTTAATAAATCATACTTTTCTTTAGGTACAATCATATCTGATGCAGCAACAGTTATAGCTCCGATTGACGAATAGTGATATCCTAAGGCTTTTATTTTATCCAACATTATCGAAGTTTCAGTTGGACCATGCTTTAAGTAACACTTATCTATTATCTTACCTAAAGATTTCTTAGTGACTAAGAAGTCTACTTCTAAGTTAAACTCTTCATCTTTATTATTTCTATCAACAAATCCAAGATCTTGTGGAATTGATTCATTGAATATTAATTTACCAACAGTAGTTTTAATTATTCCTGTTTTTTCAACTCCATCTACAGTCTTAAATAACTTTACATGTATTTTATCATGTACTCCTATTTCTTTTAACTCATAAGCCATTATAGCTTCTTCTTTTGAGTAGAAATATTTATCTTCCTTTTCTTGTTCCTTATCTATTGTTAAATAATAAGAGCCAAGAACCATATCTTGAGTAGGAACACAAACTGGTTTACCATCAGATGGCTTTAATATGTTACCAGCCGCAAGCATTAAAAATCTTGCTTCTGCTTGTGCTTCTACAGATAAAGGTACGTGAACAGCCATTTGGTCACCATCAAAGTCAGCATTATATGCTGTACAAACTAATGGATGTAACTTTATAGCTCTACCTTCAACTAATACTGGTTGGAATGCTTGAATACCTAATCTGTGAAGTGTAGGAGCACGGTTTAATAATACCGGATGGTCTGCAATAACTTCTTCTAATACATCCCATACTTGTGGCATTACTCTCTCTACCATTCTCTTAGCACTCTTTATGTTATGAGCTATTCCATCTTCAACTAATTTTTTCATTACAAATGGCTTGAATAATTCAAGAGCCATTTCTTTAGGAAGACCACATTGGTACATTTTTAATTCTGGACCAACAACGATAACAGATCTACCTGAGTAGTCAACTCTCTTACCAAGTAAGTTTTGTCTAAATCTACCTTGCTTACCTTTAAGCATATCTGATAAAGACTTTAATGGTCTATTACCAGGACCTGTTACAGCTCTTCCTCTTCTTCCATTATCTACAAGAGCATCTACTGCTTCTTGAAGCATTCTTTTTTCATTTCTAACAATGATATCAGGAGCTCCTAAATCTAATAACTTCTTAAGTCTGTTATTTCTATTTATAACTCTTCTGTAAAGATCATTTAAATCAGATGTTGCAAATCTTCCACCATCTAATTGTACCATTGGTCTTAAATCTGGTGGAATAACAGGAATTACATCTATAATCATCCACTTTGGATCATTACCAGACTTTTTGAAGGATTCAATAACTTCAAGTCTTCTAATTATTCTTACCTTTTTTTGACCTGTACTTTGCTTTAACTCTTCTTTTAACTCTATAGATTGTGCTTCTAAATCTATTTCTCCTAGAAGTTGTTTAACAGCTTCTGCACCCATACCTGCAACAAAGCTTTCTTCACCATATTTATCTGCAGCTTCTCTATATTCTTTTTCATTAAGAAGTTGCTTCTTTAAAAGTGGTGTTTCCTTAGGATCAATTACTACGTATGAAGCAAAGTATAGTATTTTTTCTAAAGCTCTTGGTGACATATCAAGTATTAATCCCATTCTTGATGGAATTCCTTTGAAGTACCATATATGAGATACTGGGGCAGCCAGTTCTATATGCCCCATTCTCTCTCTTCTAACTTTAGCCTTTGTGACTTCAACTCCACATCTATCACAAACTATACCTTTATATCTTACTCTTTTATATTTACCACAGTGACATTCCCAGTCCTTCATTGGTCCAAATATTCTTTCACAGAATAGACCATCTCTTTCAGGCTTTAATGTTCTATAGTTTATTGTTTCTGGTTTCTTAACTTCTCCTCTTGACCATTTTCTTACTTGCTCAGGAGATGCTAATCCTATTTGTATTGCATCAAAATTATTTAACTCAAACAAGGGTATATCCTCCCTTCAAAATTAGTGTTCGTCATTAAAATCATCTAGTACTAAATCTTCTTGTAGTCCCTCGATTTGAAAACTTTCGAAATCTTCTTCTTGTTCTGGTTCTACTTCTTCTACTGTATAGCTATCATCAATTTCCGCTTCTGGTTCAGAAGTAAATTCTTCTGTTCCTTCTATATTCACCTCTAAGTTTTCCATATCCTCATCTGCGAATTCTTTTAATTGAACTTCTTGATTTTCTTCATTTAAAACTTTAATGTCTAAGCAAAGAGCTTGAAGTTCTTTAATAAGAACCTTAAATGATTCTGGAACACCTGGTTCAGGGATATTTTCACCCTTAACTATTGCTTCATATGTCTTAACTCTACCTACAACATCATCTGACTTAACAGTTAATATTTCTTGTAATGTATGCGCAGCACCATATGCTTCTAATGCCCAAACTTCCATTTCACCAAATCTTTGACCACCAAATTGAGCTTTACCTCCAAGTGGTTGTTGTGTAACTAGTGAGTATGGTCCAGTTGATCTAGCATGAATCTTATCGTCAACTAAGTGAGCTAGCTTTAAGATATACATTATACCAACTGTAACTTCATTATCAAATGGTTCTCCTGTTCTACCATCATATAAAACAGTTTTACCATTAGCATTATAACCTGCTTTTTCAAGACATTCTTCTATATCTTCTTCAGTTGCTCCATCAAATACTGGAGTAGCTATATGCCATCCTAATTGGCTAGCAGCCCATCCTAAGTGAACTTCAAGTACCTGACCGATGTTCATACGTGAAGGAACCCCTAAAGGATTTAAACATATTTGTAGCGGTCTTCCGTCTGGTAAAAATGGCATATCTTCTTCAGGAAGTACTCTTGAAATAACCCCCTTGTTACCATGACGTCCAGCCATCTTATCCCCTACAGATATCTTTCTCTTTTGCGCAATATAAGCTCTTACAAGTTCATTTACGCCCGGATTTAATTCGTCTCCATTTTCTCTTGTAAACACTTTAACATCTACAATTATACCAGCTTCACCATGAGGAGCTCTTAATGAAGTATCTCTTACTTCTCTTGCCTTTTCACCGAATATTGCTCTTAGCAGTCTTTCTTCAGCTGTTAATTCAGTTTCACCCTTTGGAGTAACCTTACCAACAAGAATATCTCCAGATCTTACTTCAGCACCTACTCTTATTATTCCTCTTTCATCGATATCCTTAAGTGCATCTTCACTTACATTAGGAATATCTCTAGTGATTTCTTCTGGTCCTAATTTTGTGTCTCTAGCTTCACATTCATATTCTTCTATATGAATAGATGTAAATACATCTTCTCTAACTAGTTCTTCAGAAATAAGCATAGCATCTTCGTAGTTATATCCTTCCCACGTAATGAATCCCATTCTGATATTTTTACCTAATGATATTTCACCTAGATCTGTTGATGGACCATCAGCTAATACTTGATTCTTAAATACTATTTCACCTTTATCAACTATTGGTCGTTGATTTATGCACATACCTTGGTTACTTCTCTTAAATTTAAGTAATTTATAAGTATCAATTCCGCCATCAATATCTCTTTTAATTCTCACTTCGTTAGCACTTACATAAGTTACAACACCAGCATTTTTAGCCTTAGGAAGTACTCCTGAGTCTACTGCTGCTTTGTACTCTATTCCTGTACCAACGATAGGAGCTTGAGTCTTTAATAATGGAACAGCTTGACGTTGCATGTTTGATCCCATCAGTGCTCTTGAGGCATCGTCATTCTCAAGGAAAGGTATCATTGCAGTAGCAACTGATACTATTTGTCTAGGCGATACGTCTATTAAATCTACATCTTCTGCTGGTACAACAAATACATCTTCCTTATTTCTTACTGTTACCTTTTTATCAACAAAGTGACCATTTCCGTCAATCGGTTCTTTAGCTTGTGCAACTAAATATTGATCTTCCTCATCTGCCGTAAAATATCTTATTTCATTTGTAATTGTATTAGTTTCTTTATCTATAATTCTATATGGTGTTTCTATAAACCCATATTCATTAACTCTTGCAAATGTTGCTAAGGAGTTTATAAGACCTATGTTAGGTCCTTCTGGAGTCTCGATAGGACACATTCTTCCATAATGAGAATGGTGAACGTCTCTAACTTCAAAACCAGCTCTTTCTCTTGATAAACCACCTGGTCCAAGAGCAGATAATCTTCTCTTGTGAGTTAATTCTGAAAGTGGGTTAATCTGATCCATGAATTGTGATAATTGAGAACTACCAAAGAATTCTTTAATAGCAGCAGCTACTGGTCTAATGTTTATTAACATTTGAGGAGTAATTGCTTCTTGATCTTGAATAGTCATTCTTTCTTTAACTACTCTTTCCATTCTTGATAAACCAATTCTAAATTGGTTTTGTAGTAATTCACCAACTGATCTAATTCTTCTATTTCCAAGATGATCAATATCGTCAACATATCCTATATTATAAGCCAATCCAATTTCGTAACTAATAGTCGCAAAAATATCATCTCTTATAATATGCTTAGGAATTAATTTATTGATATTTTTCTTGATTTCTTCTTTTATTGAATCTTCATCAGAGTAATTATCTAAAATTTCTCTTAATGTAGGGTAATGTACATATTCCTTAATGTTTAAGTCTGTCACATCAAAGTTAACATGCTTAGTTATATCAACAAAGTTATTTCCGATTACTCTTACAACTCTATCTTCCACTAAAACATCAACCGAATTTATTCCTACATTTCTAATTTCTTCAGCAATTGTTCTACTAATTTTTTGGCCGCTTTCAACCATTATTTCTCCAGTTGATGGATTAATAATGTCATTAGCAGCTATTTGATTTGCAATTCTTAAGTTTAATGCAAGTTTCTTGTTGAACTTATATCTACCTACTCTAGACAAATCATATCTTTTTGCATCAAAGAATAAAGAATCAATTAAAGATACTGCACTATCTACTGTAGGTGGTTCACCTGGTCTTAATCTTTTATAGATTTCTAATAGTGCTTCTTCTTTCGTTTTAGTATTGTCTTTTTCAATTGTTGCCTTGAATCTTTCTTCTTCTCCAAAGTAATCTAATAATTCTTGATCACTTCCAAATCCCATTGCTCTTCCTAAAATAGTGATTGGTAGCTTTCTAGTCTTATCAATTCTTACATATATTACGTCATTAGAGTCAGTTTCATATTCTAACCAAGCTCCTCTGTTTGGAATTACTGTAGAAGAAAACAGCTTTTTACCACTCTTATCTCTACTATAACTGTAATATACACCTGGAGATCTTACTAATTGGCTGACTATTACTCTTTCAGCACCATTAATAATAAAAGTTCCTTGTTCAGTCATTAATGGGAAATCACCCATGAAGACTTCTTGTTCTTTTATTTCTCCTGTTTCATTGTTCTGTAATCTTACAGAAACCTTTAGTGGTGCAGCATAAGTAGCGTCTCTTTCCTTACACTCTTCCACTGAATACTTAATATTATCCATATCAAGCTTATAGTCTACGAATTCAAGTACTAGATTACCAGTAAAGTTGCTTATCGGATTGACATCATCAAAAACCTCATGAAGCCCTTCTCTTAAAAACCACTGATACGAATCTAATTGTACTTCAATTAGATTTGGCATTTCGGTTACGTCTTTAACCTTACCAAAACTCATTCTTGTTCTTTTCCCAACTTGGACAGGATGTACCATGAATCTTCACCCCTTGTATAAACTAAAATAACCAAAAGCATAGCTTCCCTAAGGACTTTATGCTTTCGGAGAACATCATCTTTTTAGTATAGCCACATTTTTATGCACCTATACATATTTTGCCATTTTTATATACTTATCCATATTGAACAGTACATTTAATGATAGTATCATATTCCCAAATTAATGTCAATATTTTTTATTTTTTTCTTCCGTACTATTGGACAATAAAAAAGGTGCTATACAGCACCTTTTTATATTCCAAGTTAAATTACTTAACTTCTACTTCTGCACCAACTTCAGCTAATTTAGCCTTGATGTCTTCAGCTTCTTCCTTAGAAACTGCTTCTTTTAATGTCTTAGGAGCTCCGTCAACTATTTCCTTAGCTTCCTTTAATCCTAATCCAGTAAGTTCTCTTACAACCTTGATTACTTTAATCTTTTGAGATCCAGCATTTGCTAATACTACATCAAATTCAGTCTTTTCTTCAGCAGCTCCACCTGCAACTGCTGCACCTGCTACTGCTACTGGAGCAGCAGCGCTTACTCCGAATTCTTCTTCGCAAGCTTTTACTAATTCATTTAATTCTAAAACGCTCATTTCTTTTATAGCTTGAATGATATCTTCTCTTGTCATTTTAATTGCACCTCCAAAATTACTTAACACATTGTTTTGTTATTATTCAGCTGATTCAGCTTCTTTTTGATCTTTAATTGCACTTAATAAGTATGCAAGGTTTGATAAAGGAGCCTTGATACTTCCAAGAAGTTTCGCAATAAGAACTTCTTTTGATGGTATTGTAGCAAGTTGAGAAACCTTTTCTTTATCAAAGATTTGTCCTTCAACAATACCTGCTTTTAATTCAAGTTTCTTATGATCCTTAGCAAAATCATTTAAGATTCTTGCAGGAGCAGTAGCATCTTCATATCCGAATGCTATAGAAACTGGTCCTTCTAAATATTCAGAAATAGCTTCTAATCCTAATTCCTTAGCAGCTAATGTTACTAAAGTATTCTTGTATACTTTATATTCAACACCAGCTTCTCTTAAGTTCTTTCTTAATTGAGTATCTTCTTCAACAGTAAGACCTTGATAGCTTGCAAGAATTACAGATTGTGACTTTTCTAACTTTTCTTTGATTTCAGCAACCTTTGCTTCTTTCATTTGTCTGTTCTTGTTCATTACTGTGTGTCCACCTCCTCACAGTTTATAACTGCTTAATATTAATAAAGGTCTTCCCGTAGACAAGGAAGACCTAAAGTAAACATAACTAACTTTATTGGTACCTCGGTAGGTTGTTATACGTTATGCAATAGCACCTACTGTCTACGGAAATAATATTATCTTTTTAACAACACAACCGATTATAGCATCTAATTCAGTTCAAGTCAACACTATTCTAAAACTTTTACTGGGTTAATCTTAGCTCCTGGTCCCATTGTGCTTGAAACAGTTACTGATTTTACATATTGTCCCTTAGCTGCTGCTGGCTTAGCCTTAATTAAAGCTTCCATTAATGCGTGGAAGTTTTCCTTTAACTTTTCAGCACCGAATGACTTCTTACCAATTGGGCAGTGAACTATAGCAGTCTTATCAACTCTATATTCAACCTTACCAGCCTTAATGTCAGCAATTGCCTTAGCAACATCAAATGTTACTGTTCCTGACTTAGGGTTTGGCATTAATCCCTTAGGTCCAAGTATTCTACCTATTCTACCAACAACACCCATCATATCTGGAGTTGCTACAACTACATCGTAGTCGAACCAGTTTTCTGATTGGATCTTTTGAACTAATTCTTCAGCTCCGACAAATTCTGCTCCTGCCGCTTCTGCTTCCTTAGCCTTATCTCCTTTAGCAAATACTAATACTCTTACAGTCTTACCAGTTCCGTTTGGTAATACAACTGCTCCTCTAACTTGTTGATCTGCATGTCTTGGATCTACCCCAAGTCTTACATGTAATTCGATAGTTTCATCGAAATTAGCTTTTGCAGTTTTTACAGATAGCTCTAAAGCTTCTGCTGGATTGTATAAAGTATTCTTATCTATTAACTTTGCACTTTCAACATATTTCTTTCCCATAATAAGCCTCCTTTGTGGTAATAACGGCCTAGACCTCCCACGAATTTATGAATTACTCTTCGATAGTTACGCCCATACTTCTTGCAGTACCTTCGATCATGCTCATAGCAGCTTCGATTGTAGCAGCATTTAAGTCTGGCATTTTTAATTCAGCAATCTTTCTTACTTGTTCCTTTGTTAACTTACCAACCTTAGTTCTGTTTGGTACACCTGAACCGCTTTCTAATCCTAATTCTTTCTTAATTAGAACTGCAGCTGGAGGTGTCTTTAATATGAAACTAAAAGATCTGTCTTGGTATACTGTGATTACTACTGGTATTATTAATCCAGCTTGATTTGCAGTTTTAGCATTAAACTCCTTACAGAATCCCATTATGTTTACACCATGTTGACCTAATGCTGGACCAACTGGTGGTGCTGGTGTAGCCTTACCTGCTGCAAGTTGAAGTTTAATCATTCCAGTTACTTTCTTAGCCATTTGTTATTCCTCCTATACTGTGGTGATTACGGATTTTTTCAATCCTCCCACTTAATTAAAAAACATTAGTTAATAATTTATATAACTATTAAACTAACTTCTCGATTTGATTAAAATCTAGTTCGGCTAAAGTTTCTCTACCGAACATATCTACTGATGCTTTTATTTTGTGCTTTTCAGCATTAATTTCTTGCACTAGTGCAACGAAATCTCTTAATGGTCCTGATATTACTCTAACCCCTTCGCCTACTTCTAAATCAATTTCTTGTGGAAGTTCAACAATTCCCATAGATTCAATTTCTTCTTCAGTAAGCGGAACTGGCTTAGATCCAGGTCCAACAAACCCTGTCACTCCTCTGGTATTTCTTACTACATACCAAGATTCATCTGACATTAGCATTTTTATTAGCACATAACCAGGAAACTTCTTTTTCAAAGTTACTTTTTGCTTACCATCTTTTTCTTCAATAACTTCTTCCATTGGAACTTGTATATCAACAAATAGTTCTTGAAGATTTCTATTTTCAATAGTTTTTTCAATAGTAGCTTTCACTTTGTTTTCATATCCTGAGTATGTATGTACTACATACCATCTTGCTCTTTCACTCATATTTATTCCGGTGATATCCACCTAAACCTCCCTTACTTAAGTTTCAAAATCACTTCAAAGAGGTTTTGAAAAATATAATCGAATCCGCCTATTATTACAACATAGATTAAGACGAACACAGCTACAGCAATTAATGCTTTTTTAGTTTCATTTTTAGAAGGCCAAGTTATTCTTTTAACTTCTGCCTTAACCTCTCTAAAAAACTTAAATATACCGCCTTTTTTAGCAGTATTGGATTTAACTTTACTATTGTCAGCCATTTTATCACATCCTTAAAATTGGTAAGTATGTGTCTTTACTTAAATCGCTAATTACTTAGTTTCTCTATGAAGAGTGTGCTTCTTACAGAACTTACAATACTTTTGCATTTCCATTCTGTCTGGGTTGTTCTTCTTATTCTTCATTGAGTTGTAGTTTCTTTGCTTACACTCTGTGCATGCTAAAGTTATCTTTACTCTCACGGTCTGCACCTCCAGTTATTCCTATATATTATATTTTAAGAGACAATTTCTCTTACTGTTTCAATTAATTTTGTAATTATGAGTTACTTTTCCACATTATCATAAAAGTTGTCTACTGTCAATATGGTCTTCCTTTGCAAAGGACTAGGTATTAATACCCAGTCCTAATACTTTAAACCAATTTTATATCAATTATTCTATTATGCTAGTAACAACACCTGAACCTACAGTTCTTCCACCTTCTCTGATCGCGAATCTTAAACCTTCGTCCATTGCTACTTGAGTTATTAATTCAACGTTCATATCGATGTGATCTCCAGGCATAACCATTTCCATACCTTCTGGTAATTTGATTGATCCTGTAACGTCTGTTGTTCTGAAGTAGAATTGTGGTCTGTATCCATCAAAGAATGGAGTATGTCTTCCACCTTCTTCTTTCTTAAGTACGTATACTTGACCTACGAACTTGCTGTGTGGGTGTACTGATCCAGTCTTAGCTAATACTTGACCTCTTTCGATATCAGTTCTTTGAACACCTCTTAATAATGCTCCAATGTTATCTCCAGCTTGCGCTTCGTCTAGTAACTTTCTGAACATTTCGATTCCTGTTACTACAGTCTTCATCTTTTCTTCTTTTAATCCTACTACTTCAACTTCGTCTCCAACATGTAGGATACCTCTTTCAACTCTTCCTGTTGCAACTGTTCCTCTACCAGTGATTGTAAATACATCTTCTACTGGCATTAAGAATGGCTTATCTGTTGCTCTTTCTGGAGTTGGAATGTAGCTATCTACTGCTTCCATTAATTCCATGATGCACTTAGTAGCTTCTTCATCTGTTGGGTTTTCTAATGCTTTTAATGCTGAACCAGTTATTACTGGAATGTCATCTCCTGGGAAGTTGTATTCGCTTAATAATTCTCTAACTTCCATTTCTACTAATTCAAGTAATTCTGGATCGTCTACCATATCTGCTTTGTTTAAGAATACTACGATATAGTCAACACCAACTCTTGATGCTAGTAGTATATGTTCTCTTGTTTGAGGCATTGGACCATCTGCTGCTGAACATACTAAGATAGCTCCATCCATTTGTGCAGCTCCTGTAATCATGTTCTTAACGTAGTCAGCGTGTCCTGGACAGTCAACGTGTGCATAGTGTCTGTTATCTGTTTGATATTCAACGTGTGCAGTGTTGATTGTGATTCCTCTTTCTTTTTCTTCTGGTGCCTTATCGATTTCTGCGTAATCGAATGCTTCAGCGAATCCTCTGTTTGCTAAAACTGTTGTGATTGCTGCTGTAAGTGTTGTCTTACCGTGGTCTACGTGACCGATTGTTCCAATATTTACGTGGGGCTTATTTCTCTCGAATTTTTCCTTTGCCATTGTAATTCCTCCTTACTATTTCTTAAATAAACTTTGCCTAGCGTTCACTGCTTATTTCGTGGAGCTCACGATCGGGATTGAACCGACGACCTCCGCCTTACCAAGGCGACGCTCTACCGACTGAGCTACGTGAGCACTCATATATTGACTTTTTCAATATACCAATTATAAAGTTTACTATCAAATTTTTTATTTGTCAACAACAAATTAACTACTCCAAATGCAAGCATTTTTCAAGTTTTCTCTTAACTCTTTGTAGTGCATTATCTATAGATTTAGCATGTCTATCTAAATCACAAGCAATCTCTTGATAAGATTTACCATCTAGATATGATGTAAGTACCTCTAATTCTAAATCAGATAATACTTTTGATATTTCTCCCTCAATATGCTCCATTTGCTCCTGGCTTATAACTAGCTCTTCTGGATCAGTTATCCTAAATCCAGCTAACACATCTAAAAGTGTCCTATCTGACTCTTCTTCATAAATTGGTTTATTTAAAGACACATATGTATTTAGGGGAATATGTTTTTGCCTTGTTGCCGTCTTAATTGCTGTTATTATTTGTCTTGTAACACATAGTTCAGCAAATGCTTTAAAGGAGGTTAACTTATCAGGTTTAAAATCCCTTATGGCTTTATAAAGTCCTATCATACCTTCTTGATATATATCTTCTTTATCAGCACCAATCAAAAAGTAAGATTTAGCTTTTGCCTTCACAAAGTTCTCATACTTAGATATAAGATACTCTTGTGCTCTTACATTACCGTTTTTTGCTTCTAAAACAATTTCTTCATCTAACTTTTCATCAAACTCTGAATAGTTTTCCATCAAATACCCTTCGTTAAACACTTCTCCCCCTCCGAACTATGATATTATATAATTAAAATTATACTCTACCCTATTAAATTAAGTCAAATTTTTCACTTGCTCCTTCGCATATCTTCTAACTTCTTAAGCACTTCATTATCAATATTATCTTGCAAATGATTTTTATTAGGATTTTTAATTTTTTCAGACTTCATTCGTATATTCTTTTCGGTTTTCATAACTTCATTGTAGAATTCAAGAGATGACATTCTAACTGCACCTCTTTGAAATATAGTTTGTTGTTCCATCCAATCAGATGTAACTACATACACTTCATACTTTCTACCTACATTATGAACTTCTTTTTCTATGTAACTATCTGCTGTCTGACCATCCTTCGTAAAAACAATAGTTAAATTTTTATTTTTTTCTTCTTTTTTCTCTCTATTGCCAGCGACCTTATACCCATCAAAAACTAATATAACCTTGCAGTCACTATAGGAACCATAATTATGCATTATGTCAATCAACTTTTCCCTTGTACCATCAAAAGTATACTCTTTATCAGTCTTTAAATTAGGCCAACTATTAAGAACATTATACCCATCTACAAATACTAACTTCACAAGTATCCCTCATTTATTTAATTAATCTTCCTTTTAACACTTCATACATCATTATACCCCCTGCAACAGAAGCATTTAAAGAGTTAATTTTTCCTACCATAGGTATCTTAACCAACTTGTCACACTTTTTAAGAGTAAGTTTAGATATCCCTTTACCTTCACTCCCAACAATAATGGCGCATGGTCCTGAAAAATTCACTTCATAGCTATATTCCACACCATCTATATCGGCTCCATACACCCATATACCTTCTTCTTTCAACTCATCTATAACCTTATTTATATTAGTTACCTTTGCTACCTTCATATGTTCTATCGCACCAACTGAAGACTTATATACAGTAGAAGTAACACCTACATTTCTTCTTTTAGGAATTATAATTCCATGAACTCCACATAACTCAGCCGTTCTTATTATAGAGCCAAGATTGTGAGGATCTTCTATTTCATCTAATATTACAATAAACGGTGCTTCTCCCTTTTTCTTTGCAAAATTTAATATGTCAGATACTTCATAGTATTTATATGGAGTAATCCTTACAGCTACACCTTGATGTACTATACCCCCACATAATAAATCTAACTTTTTTCTATCAACTTCTTTTATAACCAACTTTTTTTCTTTTGCTAAAGAAATAATACTATTTATTGACCCTTCAGTCTGTCCCTTAGCTATGTATAACGCTTCAATTGTCCTGTCACTTTTAATAGCTTCTGTAACTGCATTTCTCCCAGCTATTAAATCTTCTCTTTCCTCTACAGTATGATTTTCGCCTCTAGACGACTTTTCTTTATGTTTATTTACAGTATTTTTTTCTCTTTTAGCCATGTAAGTTACTCCTTTACTCTTCGTTATTTATTATTTCGATACTTTTATTCATTATATAACTTAATCTTTCCTTATTTCCTATTAAATATATATATCCAACTAAGCTTTCAAAACCAGTTGCCATTCTATAATCTCTAACATCTGAATTCTTAGGTACAGTGGCCGACTTAGTGTTCCTACCTCTTTTATATATATATAACTCCTCTTCTGTAAGCTCATCTTCCAATTTATGCATAGCCAATGATTGACTCTTAGCCTTTACATATCCTATAGCCTCTTTATGCATTTTATGAGCCGATAACTCAGAATTAGAAGATAATATATAGTTTCTTATAAACACTTCATATACACCATCTCCAACTAATGCAAGCTGAAGTGGATTTAACATTCTAGCTTCATCTTTAGTAAATTCTCTTACTCTTAAATCCTCTAACATTTTATTCTCCTTTAAATAAGGGTTGCAAATCCTGCAACCCTTAATAAATATCTTAATTTACCTTTTTCCACCTAACTCCTTGTGGAGTATCTTCAAGCACAATTCCTCTAGCCTTCAAATCATCTCTAATTTTATCAGCTAATGCAAAATCTCTATTCTTTCTTGCATTTTGTCTTTGCTCTATTAATTCTTCTATTTCACTCTCAAGATCACCTTTTGTTGATTTTTGTAGGATTCCTAAAGGACCTCCTAACTCTCTTATTAATTCTAAGGCCTTTGTAGCTAATTCCTTTGAAGAATTAATAGTTATATTAGTATTTATATCCTTAGATAATTCAAATAATACAGTTAATGCGTCAGCAGTATTAAAATCATCATCCATCTTTTGAATATATCTTTCTCTATACTTATCTAGAGAATCCAAATAACTCTTCTCTTCTTCATTCATTTCTTCTTTAGAAACTTCACCTATTAAGTTTTCTAAATTAGATACTGCATTATATAATCTATCCATAGATGCTTTAGCTGAATCCAATAACTCTTTACTAAAGTTAATTTGTATTCTATAGTGTGCTGACATCATAAAGAATCTAATTACATCTGCATCATATTCTTTTAATATATCTCTAGCTGTGAAGAAATTATTTAGAGACTTAGACATTTTTTGATTATTTACATTTACATAAGCAGAATGTAACCAATAATTAGCAAACGTCTTACCAGTTAATGCTTCACTTTGAGCCACTTCATTTTCATGATGAGGAAACGCTAAATCCATTCCTCCAGCATGAATATCAATTGTTTCTCCTAGTAGCTTTTTAGCCATACATGAGCATTCAATATGCCATCCTGGTCTTCCTTTACCCCACGGACAATCCCAAGCAGGTTCTCCTGGCTTTTGAGCTTTCCAAATAGCAAAATCCATAGGATCTTTTTTTCTTTCATCTGCTGCAGATGAAGTTCTATTACTAGCTCCCATTTGAAGGTCTTCTAAACTTTGTCCTGAAAGTTTACCATACGCTTCAAACTTCTTAGTTCTAAAGTACACATCTCCATCTACTTCATAAGCATATCCCTTTTCTATTAACTTAGATACAAAGTCAATAATATCATCTATAAACTCTGTAGCTCTTGGGTTTACAGTTGCTCTTTCAATATTAAGTGCATCAGCATCTGTATAATATTCTGATATATACTTATCTCCAATGTTTTTTACTGTTGTTCCCTCTTCATTAGCTTTATTTATCATTTTATCATCTATATCAGTAAAATTTTGTACAAACTTCACCTTGTATCCTCTATACTCTAGGTATCTTCTAATTGTATCAAATACAATAAAAGTTCTACCATTTCCTATATGAAAGAAATTATATACTGTAGGACCACAGACATACATCTTTACTTCCCCTGGAGTAATAGGTACAAATTCTTCTTTTTTTCTTGTCAGAGTATTATATAGCTTCATCTTTTATCCTCCTAAATCACTTTAATTTAAGGTTGTTTTCTTCAAATAACGCTTTTACTCTATTACAAACATCTTCTATCTTAATAACCTCATTATCGCCGCCAGCTCTTAACTTAAATTCAACTGCCCCTTCACTAATCTTCTTACCAACAGTAACTCTCATAGGTATTCCGATTATTTCAGAATCCTTGAACTTAACACCAGCTCTTTCATTTCTATCATCCATTAAAACTTCCACACCTAGGTCTTTTAATGAATTGTATAATTTTTCTGCAACCTTCATTTGTTCTTCATCTTTTATATTTACAGGAATTACTGACACATGATATGGTGCAACAGATAATGGCCATACTATACCATTTTCATCATGATGTTGTTCTATTATTGAAGCCATGGTTCTTGTAACTCCAATACCATAACATCCCATTACAAATGGAGTATTCTTTCCATTTTCATCTATAAAAGTAGCATTCATAGCTTCTGAGTACTTAGTTCCTAGCTTAAATATATGCCCTACTTCTGTACCTCTAGCTATAGAAACTTTTCCACCACATAATGGACATTTCCCACCATCTTCTACATTTCTGAAGTCTCCTACAGTCCCTTCAAAATCTCTTCCATAATTAACATTTTTTAAGTGATATCCAGTTTCGTTAGCTCCAACAATCATGTTATACATATTCTTAACTTCTTCATCAACTAATAATAAATCTACTTTTAAACCTACTGGTCCACCAAATCCCACTTCACATCCTGTAGCATTTTTATATTCTTCATGAGATGCCATCATTATATCAGTGGCAGCATTTGCAGCATTTGATACTTTTACTTCATTAACTTCTCTATCTCCTCTAACAACTACCCCAACTATCTTTCCATCTATATTGTACATTAAAAGTTTTACTGTTTTCTTTGGGGATACATTTAAGTATGAAGATACTTCATCTATTCCTCTACTGTCAGGAGTAGCAACCTTTTCAACTTCTAATAATTCTTCTGCTTTTGCTATATCAGGAGTAGCTTCTGCTTTTTCTATATTAGCAGCATAATCACAAACTGTACAGAACACTACATCATCTTCACCAACCTCTGATTTAACCATAAATTCAGCCGAATTTGCACCACCAATTGCACCAGAATCGGCAGCTACACATTTAGCATCAATTCCACATCTATTAAATATTTTAACATATGCATCATGCATTTTATTATATGAAAGATCTAATCCTGCTTGATCTTTATCAAAGCTATAGGCATCCTTCATAACAAATTCTCTACTTCTCATAACCCCAAATCTAGGTCTTCTTTCATCTCTATACTTAGTTTGAATTTGATATAAATTTACTGGTAATTGCTTATATGACTTAATTTCATTTCTAGCTATATCAGTGAATACTTCTTCATGAGTTGGCCCAAGACAAAAATCTCTATTGTTTCTATCTTTTAATCTGAACATTTCTGCTCCATAAACATCCCATCTACCTGATTCTTGCCATAATTCAGCTGGTAGTAACGCAGATGCTAAGAATTCTTGAGCCCCTGCAGCATTCATTTCTTCTCTGATTATATCTTCTATGTTTTTTAAAACCTTAAGTCCTAGTGGCATATAGTTATATACCCCAGAAGCCATCTTTCTCATCATTCCTGATCTAAGCATTAACTTATGGCTTTCTATTTCAGCTTCCGCTGGAACTTCTCTTAATGTTAACATTAACATATTTGACATTTTCATAATAAACTTCCTCCTCGTATCATTCTATATGTTTTAACAAATTAATCTACATTTAAAATAAAAAAATCCGCCCTAAATATATTAGGGCGAATTATTAATCGCGGTACCACCTAAATTGATTCTCTAATAATGATAACGGTATTAAACCGATAGTTTTTGCCTATTGCTCCGAAGCTGGTTCAAAATCTATTGAAAATCTTACAGCCATGGATTTTCTCTCTGAAAGTGCGATTTTTACTATTCTTCATCATTGCTTTTTACATAAACTTTTATAATTTTTTAGTAATACTTATTATAACTTGTAGGTAAAAAGGTGTCAACTCTAGTGAAAGTCTTTAGCCAAATACTGAGCTATAATTAAATCTTCTGGTGTTGTAACTTTAATATTAGTATATTCACCATTATATAAATACACCTTATTTCCGTATAATTCTACCACCATAGTATCATCAGTTACTATCTTTCCTTCAGATTTAACACTCTCATGACAACTCATAATTAAATCATACTTAAAAACTTGAGGAGTTTGCACTGATACAAGAGTACTTCTATCAGGAGTATCTACTGAAAAAGATTCATCATCCTTAACTTTAATTGTATCTTTAGGCATAACTCCAGGGGCCGTAGCTCCATACTTTCTGGCATTATCAATACCATCTTTTATCATTCTTTCACTTACAAAAGGTCTTGCACCATCATGAATTAAAACTATATCTGTATTATTTAACACCTTTAATCCATTATAGACAGAATCCTGCCTTTCTGCTCCACCCTCTACAATATAATCTACCTTTAACAAATACTTATTGAGTATTTCATTTTTACAATACTCAATTTCATTTTTAGGCAACACTAATACAACTTTATCTATTAAAGTACAATTAATAAATCTTTTTAATGTGTAGTAGATTAAGGGCTTATCATTGATATGGATAAATTGCTTACTCACATCTGCACCCATTCTTTTGCCTCTACCACCTGCTAAAATAATCGCAGATATCATATTAATCCTCTCTTAGCTATCTTTTGGTTTCGCAAAAATCATTCTTCCAGCAGCTGTTTGAAGGACAGACGTAACAATAACATCTATTGTTGATCCTATATGCTTTTTACCACCTTCAACTACTATCATTGTTCCATCATCTAAATAAGCTACACCTTGACTTGATTCCTTACCATCTTTAACAACATCTACAGTCATCTCTTCACCAGGAATTACTACAGGTTTTACAGCATTCGATAGTTCATTGATATTTAATACTGGTACACCTTGAACCTCTGCTACTTTATTTAAATTAAAATCATTTGTAACTACTTTTCCACTTAAAGTTTGTGCAAGTTTTAATAGTTTACTATCTACCTCTTCAATCTTTGGAAAATCACCTTCCCAAATTTGAGTTTCTATAGGTAGCTCCTTTTGAATCTTATTTAATATATCTAGTCCTCTTCTGCCTCTATTTCTTTTTAATCCATCTGATGAATCTGATATGTGCCTTAGTTCATCTAATACGAAATTAGGTATCACTAAAGGTCCTTCTACAAAACCTGTTTGACATATATCAAAAATTCTTCCATCTATAATTACAGATGTATCTAGAACTTTAGGTATAGTTTTTATAGTAGTTTTTGTTTTCTTTTCTTTAACGCTACTATTCTTTTTAAGTCCAACTAATATATTTGTTATATCATCCTTTTTCTTTATCATAATATCCATGCCAATTATTGCTGCAATTACATTTATTAAAACTACTAATAACGGACCCATTATTGGATGAAAATCCATTACAGGCCTAGTCAATAATGCAGTAATAATCAAGGTAATTAAAGCACCTATTGCACCATAAGCAATTTCGCTAATTGTTAACTTTTGAATATTTTTTTCAATATAATCAATTAAATTAGATATTGCTGTATATATCGCAGGTGAAATAAGATAAAAAATAAGACCAAATAATAAACAAATAAGAACTATAAATAAGACCGAACCATAAGTTTTTGAAAGAATACCTAAACTTTGAATTTTATCAATTTTAATAACGGCATCTCCAACAACATAACCAATAATTAGTCCTGCTATAGAAAACAACCCTCTAATTAATTTTTTAAGCATTTTACCACCTCCTTATATAATTATTGACAATTTATTTTATTTAAATCCCCACTATATTAGGATTTATTTACATTATATCATACCAAACTATACTCTAGTTAAAATATGTTTTAAATTCAGATATTTTTAATTTTTGTACCCCCTATTAATTAAGTAATTATTCTATTATTATAGGTACATAGGCTAAGGGTAACCAACAACCTATTATTGACATTTTTAACTTTTTATAACTATAATTATTTTAAAGTAACACCTTTAAAAACACAAAGGAGTGAGATACATGAAGGATATAATATTTGATGATTTTCAAAACTCTGTTAACGATTCTTTATTAAGACACAAAAGTATTTTAGATTTAATTACTAAATACTCTGAGTCATGTTCTAGGGTAAACAGAGCTATTGCAAAATCTGTTACAAATTGTGGATGTCTTACTATTAATGCAAAGAAGCAACATCTTCCTGATGATTCGATAGAAGATATAAGCGAATTACTTGATACACATATTAAAGGTGATTTATGTGACAACTGTCGTGAAATTATTGAGAGAGAAATGGGAAATAATCTTTTTTATCTAACATCTTTATGCAATGACCTTGGCATTAATCTTTATGATGTCCTATTAAAGGAACATGATAGAATTAACACACTAGGTAAGTTTACATTTAGATAAAATCTTTCTGTAGAATAAAAAACTGTGTCTTATATATTATAGACACAGTTTTAATTTATAATTCTTTATTTAAATAAACCTGTTCGTTTATCCTCTTTAATCCATTTCTTATCGCTCTTGCTCTTGCTTCTCCAATTCCTTCTACTTGATCTAATTCTTCTATATCAGCATCTATTATTTGATTAAATCTATCAAAATGCTTAATTAAGTTTTCTATAACATTTGAAGGAATTCTAGGCACCTTACTTAATATTCTATATCCTTTTGGAGAAACTAATGTATCAACTAAAGATTCTCCTGAATATCCTAATACTCTAGATATTACTTCTAAGTCTAGCAATTCCTCTTGAGATAACTTTTGTATATCTTTATATATATTATCAACAGTATCATCTTTCTTAAAGTAATCTCTTATTAATAGAATTCCATCTCTCTCTATATGTCTTACTAACTCATTTAATTGCATAGATATAAGTCTACCTTCGTTCCCTAACTCCAATATATATATATCTATTTCTTCTACTATTCTCATAACCATTTCAGTTCTTTGAATAGCTGTAACCACATCAAATAAAGTTGTTAAATCTTGAAACTCTAATAAATTTAAATTATTAATTACTCTATCTAAAACAGCAACATATTTTTCAAGAGTTTGAACAGCCTGGTTAGCCCTTGCTAATATAATACTACTTTCTCTTAATACATACTTAATATCACCTTTGTATACTGTAATTATATTTCTACGTTGAGAAATAGCAATAACTACCCTTCCAGTTTGCTTTGCTACTCTATCTGCTGTTCTATGTCTAGTACCTGTTTCGTAGGTAGGAATTGTTGATGAAGGTACTAGTTGAGCATTTGCACAAACTATCTTCTTTAAATCTCCACTAATTACTATAGCCCCATCCATTTTAGCTAATTCATATACATAAGCTGGAGTGTATTCAGAATTAATATAAAATCCGCCATCTACTATGCTCATTATATCTTCACTATCACCTAATACTACTAATCCACCAGTCTTAGCCCTTAATATGTTTTCTAACCCTTCCCTTAATGCAGTTCCTGGGCACATTAACTCTAATATCTTTTTTATTTCTAAATCTTTCTCTAACCTCATACACTCACCCACTTTTTAAAAAACTTTTCCAATAGCTTCTCTTAAATTACTTACACCTATAACCTTAATTGATTCATTGCTAATTCTATCTTTATTTCTAAAAGGTATTATAGCATATTCAAACCCCATTTTTTCTGCTTCATTTACTAATCTATCAATTGAGTTTATAGGTCTTATTTCTCCTGTTAATCCAACTTCTCCAATTATAGCTACCTTAGGTAAAGATATACCTTTATTCTTTACACTAGATAATAAGGCTAATGCTAAACCTAAATCAGCTGTAGTTCCATCTATGTTTAAACCACCAACAACATTTACATATACATCTTGATTATAAAAAGGTATTCTTAACTTCTTTTCTAAAACTGCAAGAATCAAACTCAATCTTTGATTATCTATTCCAACACCAGTTCTCCTTGGCATTGGAGCGTTAGTTTGAGTAACTAATGCTTGAATCTCTACTAGTATTGGTCTGGTTCCTTCCATTATACCAATAACAACTGAACCTTCTTGATTAAAGTTTGTATCCTCTAAAAACATCTTTGAAGGATCGTATATTTCAACTAAACCTTCCCCTCTCATTTCAAAAACACCAATTTCACTAGTTGTTCCAAAACGATTCTTTATGGTTCTTAATATTCTAAACTCTTCAGTTCTTTCACCTTCAAAGTATAAAACTGTATCTACCATATGTTCTAATACCCTTGGACCTGCAAGAGCTCCTTGTTTTGTAACATGTGCAACAATAAATAAAGGTATATTTTTTCCTTTACCTATTCTCATCAATTCATTTGAGCATTCCTTTACCTGAGATACACTTCCTGGCGCAGATGTTACCCCCTCTTTATAAATAGTTTGAATAGAATCTATTATAACAAACACTGGTTGTATATTTTCTATGTATGCATCAATTGTATCTAAATTAGTTTCGGAAACTATAAATAAATCTTTAGCAGTTACCCCTAACCTATCCCCACGAATTTTAATTTGCTCTTCTGATTCTTCACCAGATACATATAAAACTTTTCCGTACTTAGACGCTATATTATTAGCTGTTTGTAATAGTAACGTGGACTTTCCTATTCCAGGGTCCCCTGAAATTAAAGTTAAAGATCCTTTTACTAATCCTCCTCCAAGTACTCTATCAAGTTCTTTTAGATTTGTTTTAAATCTTTCTTTTTCTCCAGACTTTATTTCCCCTATACTCTTTGGCATATTTTCTGGCAATATACTTTTACTTATTTTTTCTTTTATTATGGTATTGTTATCTTTTAATTCCTCAACAAAAGTATTCCATTGATTGCAAGAAGGACATTTTCCAAGCCACCTTGGTGATTCATAACCACACTCTTGACATGTAAAAATAGTTTTTATTTTAGCCATACGCTCTCCTCCTTTCCATATTCAAAACTCAACTTTATATATTGTTATATTTATATATTGTTATCTTTATATATTTTTAATCTTCGTTCCTAACTATATAATAATATCATAATTTTAAAATATAATTTACAATTCAAATTTATTTTTTTACATTTATTTATCGTCCAACCAAAAGAAAAGGTGAGATATTTTTATCTCACCTTCTATTATTACCAACTTTATTACTTTACAAGCTTAGCTGCAGCTTCATCAATTATAACAACTACATCTCTATGCATTTGTAACATAGTTGCAGGATTTGAAGTTGTAATCTTACCACTTAATACACCTTTAATCGCTTCTGCCTTACTTTCACCGCTAGCAACTAAAAGAATCTTTTTAGCTTTCATTATTTGTCCAAGTCCCATAGTTATAGCTGTCTTTGGAACTTCATCAATAGAATCAAAGAATCTTGCATTTGCTTCTATTGTACTTTGAGTTAATCCAGTTAAATGAGTTCCTGCAACCAAATCTTGATCTGGTTCATTAAATGCTATATGTCCATTGTTACCAATACCTAATAATTGAATATCAGTTCCACCTAACTCATCTATTTTTTTATCATAGTTTCTTCCTTCTTCAGCTATATCCTCAGCTAGTCCATTAGGTACAAAAGTTCTACTCTTATCTATATTTATATGATTGAATAAGTTATCATTCATGAAATATCTATAACTTTGTGGATGATCTCCAGCAAGTCCTACATATTCATCTAAGTTTACAGTTGTTACATTAGAAAAATCAATTTTTCCATCTTTGTTCATCTTTATTAACTCTTTGTACATTCCTACTGGAGTTCCACCTGTAGCTAATCCTAAAACAGCATTTGGTTTAACTTCTACTACCTTTGCCATTTCTTCCGCTGCTAATCTGCTCATTTCATCATAATCTTTAGCTATTATTACTTTCACTTTAATTTCCCCTCTCGTCTTAAAATATTTACTTCTAAAATATATTTATCTGATCTATAGGTAGCCTCTTCTACAAAAAGTACCTTTCCATCGCTATTTATAGTTTTACCAATTATCTGAAGTAATGGTACTTGCTCATCCACTCCAAAAATCTTTTTATTAGTTTCATCCATTATAACTGCTTTTATAGATGATTCCGAATATTCCACAGAGTATCCAAACTCCTCTAATATCTTATATAAAGATCCTTTTAACTTCTCTTCATTTATAAATCCACAATAGTCTGAAGGTATATATACAACCTCATTGGCTATACATTCACCGTCAACTATTCTATTTCTATTTATCTTATAAACTTCCTCAAAAGAAAAAGTATCTGTCAAATCTTCTGGAGTAGGTATTTTATTAAATTCAATAACCTTAGTTTCTAGAGTCCTACCAGTTCTTTTAATTATTTCAGAGAAACTCATCATATCTTTCTGCTTGACTTTCGGCTCACAAACAAAAGTGCCCTTTCCTTTTTCTCTTACTAATATACCTTCTTGAACTAGTTCTCCTAAAGCTTGCCTAATTGTCATTCTACTAACACCATAGTTTTCAGAAAGTTCCCTTTCGCTATCTATACATTGACCAACCTTCCAAACACCTTCTCTTATCTTCTTTAGAATGTCTTCTTTCAATTGATAATATACAGGAATAGGACTGCTTTTATCTATCATACTTAACTTCCTCCTCAATAATTATATCAAACCAAAATTAACTTGTCTAGACCACTATACATTAAGAATTAGCATAGAAATCTATCATCTTACAAATACTAATTATAAACAATTTAAGGAGATGATTCTATGCTTACTGAAAATACATTAAATAATATAAATATTACCGGAAAAAATATTTTAAAAGATAACTCTAAAATTAATATTACTGACATTTTTTCATCACAGCAATCTAATGATGAAATAAATAATCATATATTAAATTCTAATTTAAGTAATGAAAATATAATAAAATAAATAACAAAACATATAATCTTTTCATATTATATATTACATAAGAGTTATTGTTGAAAATTTCTATATTTAGTTATAAACTAAAATTAATATTAATAACCATTAATTTTTATTAGGAGGATTATATAATGATTAAAGTATATACTACAGATTCTTGCCCTTGGTGCGTAAAGGCTAAGAATTATTTAAAATCAAAAAATATAGCTTTTGAAGAACTTAACGTAGCTGAAGATATGGATGCTAGACAAGAAATGGTTCAAAAATCCAGACAAATGGGAGTACCTGTTTTAGACATAAATGGAACTGTTGTAATTGGTTTTGATAAACCAGCTATAGATACAGCTTTAACTAAATAAACTAATAAAAAAACACCCATTATGATACGCTCCTGTAAATATACAGGTAACAATTCATTCTAGGTGTTTTTTATAGTATTTTTAAATATCCATTATTAAAATATACCTTTATAAATATCTTTTAATACTATCCTATAGGCTACTTATTGATAGCCGTATCTATTGCACTCTTATCAAATCCAACAATTATTTCTCCATTAATATCTAATACTGGTACAGTTCTTTGACCTGAAACCTTAAATACCTCTTCTCTATCTTCATGAGCATCTGCAACATTTATCTCACTAAATGCTAATCCTTTTAAACCTAGATACTTTTTAGCTTTTACGCAAGCTGGACACCATGATGTTGAATATATTTTTATCATTTTTATTCACTCCTATTTGATATTATAAATTTTTCAGCCTCTAGTGCTGCAATAGTACCATCAGCTACTGCTGTTGTTATTTGTCTATATAACTTTTCTCTAACATCCCCTGCTGCATATACACCAGGTATATTAGTGTTCATATTTTCATCTGTAATAATATAACCATTCTTAGTTAGGTTAATGTATTTACCGAACATATCTGTTTTAGGCTCAGTTCCAATATAGCCAAATACACCATCTATATCTATAGATTTTTCCTCTCTAGTAAGTGTATTTTTTATTATAGCCTTTTCTACAAAGTTTGTTCCTTCTACATTTACCAAATCTTCATTGTATAGAATCTCTATTTTTTCATTCTTTTCAACTTGATCTAATAAAGACTTTTCTCCTCTAAAATAATCATATCTTCTAATAAGATATACCTTCTTGGCAAATCTAGTTAAAAAGATAGCTTCTTCTAAGGCAGAATTACCTCCTCCTACTACACCAACAACTTTTCCTTCATACATTGCACCATCACAAACAGCACAATAATGAATTCCTTTGCCTGCAAATTTCCCTTCATTAGGAATAGGTAACTTTCTAGGTGAAGCTCCTGTTGCAATTATTAAACTTTTTGCTTTGTAAATATAGCTTTCAGTTTCTACAAGTTTATATTCACCATCAAGTCTTACATCCTCTACTGGATCAAACTCATCAATTACCGCTCCAAGTTCCTCTGCTTGTTCTTGCATTATATCCGCTAACATGCTTCCTTCTACATTTTTAAATCCAGGATAATTTTCTATAGTATAACTATTTCTAACTTGACCTCCTAAGATAGAATTTTCAAGTATTATCATATTTAACTTAGCTCTTGAAGCATAAATTCCAGCAGTTAAACCTGCAGGTCCTCCACCCAAGATTACTAAATCTATATCTTTTATATCTTTATTCATGCAATCACTCCTTTACCCTATGGGGGTATATATTTATTATATCACAATCTATGAAATATTCAATAATAATTATTAATTAACATTATATAAAAATAAGCCCATAAGCAAATCCTAATAATATTATGTGCTTGCAGGCTTATTTTATATCCTAACTTTCTTGTAGTTCTTTAAATTTAAGCTTATTATCTTCTACCGAAACTAATACTGTATCTCCTATTTTTATATTTCCTGTTAGTAATTCTTCACTTAATTTGTCTTCTACCTCTTTAGTTATAACTCTTCTTAAAGGTCTAGCTCCATAATTAGTGTCAGATCCTTTGGTAACTAAGAAATCTTTGCATTCGTCACTTAATCTAAGGTAAATTTTATTATTTTTAAGTCTCTCAATAATAGAATTCAACATTAAATCTATGATAGATTTCATATCTTCATCATCTAACTTTTTAAATACAATAGTGTCATCTATTCTATTTAAAAACTCTGGTTTGAATTTCTCTTTCAATTCTCCCATTATATTTTCTTTCATCTTTTCATATTCAGTTTCTTTTCTATCATTTACACTAAATCCCACAGTTTTTTGTTTCTTTATTGTATGAGCCCCCACATTAGATGTCATTATTATTATTGTATTCTTAAAGTTAACCAACTTTCCTTTACCATCAGTAAGTCTTCCATCTTCCATAATTTGAAGAAGCACATTAAATACATCTGGATGAGCTTTTTCTATCTCATCTAAAAGCACAACCGAATATGGTCTTCTTCTAACTGCTTCAGTTAGCTGTCCCCCTTCATCATATCCAACATACCCTGGAGGTGACCCTATAAGTCTTGATACTGAATGTTTTTCCATATATTCAGACATATCAATTCTAATTATGCTATTTTCATCTGCAAACATAGCTTCTGCTAAGGCTTTACATAGTTCTGTTTTTCCAACCCCTGTTGGTCCTAAGAATATAAAACTACCTATTGGTCTTTTAGTATCTCTTAAACCAACTCTAGCTCTTCTTACTGCTCTTGCTACAGCCCTTACCGCTTCTTCCTGTCCTACAACTCTCTTCTTTAAAATTTCTTCCATTCTAAGTAGTTTATCGCTTTCTTTCTCAGTTAACTTTTCTACTGGGATTTTAGTCCAAGATGATACTACATTAGCTATATTTTCTTCACTTACTGTAAGAGAATTAACTTGGTTATTGGTAGTCCATTCTTTCTTTATTTCACTTAACTCATCTTTAAGTTTCTTTTCATCATCTCTTAATCTTGCAGCTTTTTCAAAGTCTTGTATTCTAATAGATTCTTCCTTTTCCTTTACTACTGTTTCTATTTCCTCTTCAATTTCTTTTAAATTGGGCGGAGCAACTAAACTCTCTATTCTGATTTTAGCCGCAGCTTCATCAATTAAGTCAATAGCTTTATCAGGCATAAATCTATCAGTTATATATCTATCAGCTAAATCTACAGCAGCATGTAAAGCATCATCTGTTATTTTCACTCTATGATGTGATTCATACTTATCCCTTAACCCCTTTAATATTTCAAGAGTTTCTTCCTTTGTAGGTTCACCTACTATAATGGGTTGAAATCTTCTCTCTAAAGCTGTATCCTTTTCAATATGTTTTCTATATTCATCAATGGTGGTAGCACCTATACACTGAATTGCTCCTCTAGATAAGGCAGGTTTTAATATATTTGATGCATCTATTGCACCTTCTGCCCCTCCAGCACCGATTATAGTATGAATTTCATCAATAAATATGATGATATCTGGATTATTTTTTATTTCTTCCATAACTTTTTTTAATCTATCTTCAAATTCACCTCTATATTTAGCACCTGCAACCATAGCACTTAAGTCTAAACTAATAATTCTTTTATTCCTAAGAATTTCTGGAATATTACCATTAACAATTCTTTGGGCTAATCCTTCAACTACAGCTGTTTTACCTACTCCAGGTTCACCAATAAGACATGGATTATTTTTTATCCTTCTACATAGTATTTCTAGAACTCTTTGATTTTCTTGCTCTCTTCCTATAACAGGATCAAGATTATCATCCTTTGCCATTTCAGTTAAATCATGACCATATTGATCTAACATTGGAGTATCTTTCTTTTTACTACTCTCATTTTCATCATCATTCAATTCTTCATCTTCTTTTCCTGACAAAAACAGAATCAGATCGCTTTTTATCTCTTTAAAATTTAGTCTTAATTGGCATAATATGGTATACGCCACTCCTTCTTCCTCATTTATCAATGCCAATAGAAGATGTTCTGGGCTAACATATTTATGATTTAATTTCCTTGCTTCTATAATACTTTCATCAAATAATCTTTTAGTCCTTGGAGTTAGTAATAACTCGCCTTTTGGCATAAGTGAGTCTCCATAACCTAAGTATTCCTCTAGCATATTCCTTATTTCTTCTATTTCTACACCATACTTTTCTAACAACTCACTAGAGTATCCCTTTTCAGCCATAATTCCTATCAATATGTGTTCAGTTCCTATATACCCATGCTTAAATTTTTGAGACTCTTTTTGTGCTCCCATTATTACTAATTGAGCTCTTTCTGTAAATTTCCCATATGACATTTACAACACCTCCTACCATAATTACTTTAATAATTCTTTTATCAATACAGCTCTTTCAGCTTTTTTCTCTTTATTAGTCAATGATTTACCTAATTTATTTTGTATAGCCTCATCACTTGTATAAACTAGAAGCTTGTTCAAGATATCTTTATTTAAGTCTAGGACATACGTCTCTACTCCTAACCTTAAATATGATAATAATTCTACTAGTTCTTTATAAGACATTAACTTAGCATTTTTTAATATTCCATAGGATCTAAATATCTTATCCTCTAATTCATCTTTACATTTATTAATTACTATATCCCTAAACTTAATCTCTTCTTGTATAATATTTTCAACTACTCCCTCCAGATTATTAATTATCTCATCTTCAGTTATGCCTAAAGATATTCTATTTGAAACCTCATATATATTACCATCTGAATATACTGGATTTATAGTCATTCCTACCTGACTTAACCCCTTTGAAATATTAGTAATTTCTTCACTCATTGACAATGCAGGTAAGTGTAGTATTACTGATGCTTTCATCCCAGTACCAACTTTACTAGGAGTAGCTGTTAAATACCCAAAATCTTCGTGAAAAGAATATGTTATATATTCTTCTATTAAATCATCAATCTTATTAGCAACTTCATATACTTCTTTTAAATTCATTCCTTCCGTAGTACATTGTATATTTAAATGATCTACCTCATTAATCATTATGCTAATTGTTTCTTCTTTATTAATAATTAAGGCTGCTCTATCTTTTCTCTTAACTAATTCCTTAGTTACTAAAAGTTTTGCCTCATATGACTTTATATAATCAATATGATTATCCCAAAACTTTATTATTTTTAACTCTTCATCATCTAGTTTGCTAAATATAACATTAGATAATTTATCTACATTCTTTTTAGCATCCTCCACCTCTAGTTTATCTGTAAATAAAATTCCTTCTAAATTTCTAGCTAAGGAAAGTTTACTACACAATATTAAATCATCATTTTGGGCCTTACTATAAATCCAATTTCTCATCTTTGCCCACCTCTGTCCTACTATTTTCTATATCTTTTATCTTATCTCTTAAGACTGCAGCTCTCTCATACTCTTCTTCTAAAATAGCTTTTTGTAGTTCCTTTTTTAAATTAACATACTTCTTTTTCTCAACAAGCTTAACACCTGAACGTTTTGGAACCTTTCCTATGTGCTCTAAATCCCCTTGTATTCTTTTAAACATAGGTCTTAAATAACTAGAAAAACTTTGATAACATTCATCGCAACCTAATTGTCCACTAGCTTTAAATTGAGAATACGTCAATCCACACTTTTTACATATAACTTCTATTTTATTTGGTTTATTTTTATCAATGGATTCAAAAAAACCACCTAAAATATTGGGAATAGAAATTTCATCTATGCTTCCTAATGAACCAACTAAAGAAATATCAGAAATTTCTTTAGCACAACTTTCGCAAAGTCTTACTTCAGACTTCTCTCCATTGATTAATTTTATTAAATGTATTGTTGCCACTCTCTTATTACACTTCTCACACAACATAAATACCACCCCTATGATAATATGACCATAACCATCCCTTTAAGAATATCTGCTCTAGATTTATTCTTCTCTTCTATAGAAATTAAAGATCTATCATTAATAGCAATCTTCATAATTTCTTTTTCTCTTTCTGTAATTATATCTAATTCATATAAATTTTCTATTATTGATAATGCATTATGGTATGTAATTGATGAACCTATAGCATCATATATTAATCTACTTCTTTGTTCTGTTCCATCATAAGTTAATTGTTTTATTATAATATGACCACCGCCACCTCTTCTACTTTCTATAACATAACCTTTATCAGAGGTAAATCGTGTAGTTAATACATAGTTAATTTGTGATGGTGCACATCTAAATTGATCAGCCAATTCATTTCTTTGTATTTGAACTTGATCGCCACCATTCTCATTTAGCATTTCTTTAATAAAGCTTTCAATTATATCTGAAAGTCTTGCCATAATATCACCTTCTTAAACGTTGTTTTTGACTTACTTTGACCTATATTTTAATAATAATATTAATTCATATTATTATCAAGCCATAATATTACTTCTTAGTTTAGTTTTTATAAAATTCCACATAATATACTTATAAATATTTAGGAGGTTTTTGTATGATTATAAGATGGCTAGGAGAATCTTGTTTCTTAATTCAAGTCTCAAATGGTAGAAGGGTTCTATTAGATCCTTTAAATCTTACAATAAATAAAATATCTAGCCTAAACCCAAGTATAATTACATTAAGTCATAATTATCTTAATATAGATAAAAGTTCTATACCAATATTAAAAAATTGCAATACAGTCAATACTTTGGGTGTATATAAATTTTACGATATTTTAGTTACTGGATACCAAGGATATCATGATAATCTATATGGGATAAAAAGAGGTGAAAATATTATTTACTCTACAGAAATTGAAGGAATTAAACTATGTCATCTAGGTCATATTGGCCATAATCTTTCAATTGACCTTATATCCACTTTATCAGACATAGACATATTATTTATACCTATAGGTGGACACTTTACAATTAATAGTCCTCAAGCTTTAGACATAATAGATATAATTAAACCAAAGTATATTATTCCAATGTATTATAGAAACTCCAATTGTACAAAGTTCTTAGATAGTCCTAAAGATTTTTTTATTAATTCTAAAAAAATAACTATAATAGATAAAGACTGTATTGATACTAATACATTAGATAGCTCCTCATCATTAAATACATTAATAATCAAAGATAGCTCTAATTACATAAATACTATATAAGAAAAAAGATCGTCATAAAATGACGATCTTTTAAGTATAAATTATTCTGCGTTTGGTGCTCCTACTGGACAAACATTTGCGCAGTTTCCGCAATCGATACAAGTATCTGCATCTATAACGAATTGAGTATCTCCTTGGCTTATAGCCTCAACTGGACATTCTGCAGCGCAAGCTCCGCAGTTTACACATGAATCATTAATAACGTATGCCATGAAAAACACCTCCTAATATTTATGGTAATTACACCATATACATTTTAACATGTTTCCATAACATTTAAAAGTAATTTAAATAAAATTAACTTCTATCTAACTTACTACCATATATCCTAGAATTTCAATAGATTCAATAATCTTATCTAATGTAACAAAACTTTCATTATATATTAATTGAATTTCTTTTTTATCCAAAGAAACTTCACATGCTATAACTCCTTCATTACTTGCTATAGCACCTTGAATATTCATAGCATCAGATGATTTATTCATATCATAAATCTTAATAACTGATTTCATATAGAAATCCCCCTATTTTTCATTAATTAAATCTTTAATAAGACTTTTATCTTCTTCTGATTCAATTTCTAACTTAATTTCTTTTTCATCTACAGAATCTTCATAACTACCTGAAATCAAAGCTATATTTTCTATCTTAAATTCTTCTATTACCTCTTCATCGCCTTTTCTTAATTTAACCTTAACAGCTTCTTTAACTGTATTATTACTAACAACTTCGCCCTTGCCATCTTCAGTTTGAACCACAGAACCAACCTTAGGTAATCTCTTTCTAATATCCTCATATGTGCTTTGTTCATAATTTAAACAACACATTAATCTACCACATATTCCTGATATCTTTGTAGGATTTAAAGATAAATTCTGTTCTTTTGCCATCTTTATTGAAACAGAAGTAAAGTCTCCTAAAAACGAAGAACAACACATTGGTCTGCCACAAGGCCCTAAGCCACCTAACATTTTAGCTTCATCTCTTACACCAATTTGTCTAAGTTCAATTCTAGTTTTAAATATTGTTGCTAAATCCTTAACTAATTCTCTAAAGTCTACTCTTCCATCTGCTGTAAAATAGAAAATCACCTTATTATTATCAAATGTATATTCTACATCTATTAGCTTCATTTTTAATCCATGTTCTTCTATTTTAGAAATACATATATTTAGAGCTTCTTCTTCTTTATCTTTATTTTCTTTATGCTTAGCTATATCATTTTCGTCAGCTATCCTTAATACACTTTTTAGAGGTGGAATTACATCCTCTTCTTTTATCTCTTTAATCCCTATTACGCATTCGCCAAATTCAACACCTCTTGCTGTTTCAACAACTACATAGTCTCCCTTATTTATATTTAATTCATTAGGTCCAAAATAATATATTTTCCCTGCTTTTTTGAACCTTACTCCTACTACTTTTATCATTATTAACCCTCCGAAAGTCCCATAAGCATTACACTTATGACCATTGAATAATTTCCATTATTCCTTATATTTATTCTTGCTTCTCTAATCTTCTCTAACATTGCACTTAACTTTTTATACGACTTATTACTAGAAAACCTATCAATATATTCTAACTTATCAATGTTCATTATCATTTTTTTATCTTGTAGTTCTTTATATACTATAATATCCCTAATAAGTGATTCTAATATATTTAAAACTTCTTCTTTGCTATCTTTAAAAGAATCAAGTCTTTTTTCATAATTTAAAACTATATTATTACTTCTACTATCAATATCAGTTAACAAATCTATAATACAATTTCTTAATAAATTAAGCTTTTCATCATTTAATATTCTTTCTGCTCTTCCTGGAATTCCCTCACCATATGCTATAGCAGATAAAACCTTATTTTCATCAAAATTTCCTAACCTACTAATATATCTATTAACCTCATCCTTGCTTAAAGGTGTTAATTTATATATTTGACATCTAGATTTTATAGTATCCAACATTAACTCTATACTATCAGTTAATAATATTATGTATACTCCTTTTGGAGGCTCCTCAATTGTTTTTAGCAAAGCATTTTGTGCTTGAACAGTAAGCTTATTTCCTTCATGTATAATAACAACCTTTTTATCTCCTTCATATGGCCTTTTCATTATCTCTTCAATAATTCCTCTTACATCATCTACTCCAAATGAAGCTTTCTTAGCTCTATAATGAATTATATCTATATAATCTTTATCTATCTCTTTATTTAATATTTTCAAAGCAAATTTCCTAGCTAAAATACTTTTACCTATCCCGTCTGGTCCAACAATAAGGTGAGCATGTGAAAGAGTACCTTTATCTACACGTTTGTTAAATCCTTCTATTATGTCATTAAATCCAATAAATTCTTCCACAAAATCACCTCTTTTATAATCTACACTCTTAAAAATTGATCAACATCAATTACGAATAATGTTGCTCCTCCAACTTCAACTTCTATTGGATATTGCATATAAACACCCGCTCCTCCTGTTAATGGAGATGGTGAAGCTACAACCTCTGTTCTCTTTTGACAAACATCCTTTATTAAGCCTATAACTTCATCTACACGTTCTTTCTCTACACCTATCATTAATGTTGTATTTCCTGACTTTAAGAACCCACCTGTTGTCGCAAGTTTTGTTACTCCAAACTTTTTCTCTGTAAGTGTATCAATTAAATCTAAAGCATCATCATCTTGTACAATAGCAATGACCATTTTCATAATACATCCCTCCTAAACTTCAATTCCCTATATATTTATATTTTATCATAAACTCAATTCTATTTTACATAAAAACAATTTTTTACCCTATATGTTTTAATATTATTTCTTTAACATCCTCAAATACTTCTTCAATTGATTTAGATGCATCAATTTTTATCATTTTATCGTTTATTTTTAATACTTCATGATATCCTTCTCTAACTTTATTATGAAATTCTACTCTCTCTTTATCTAATCTATTTACTTCCCTACTAGAGTTCTTTTTTATTCTATCCAATCCTGTAGAAGGTTCTATATCAAACAGTATAGATAAGTCTGGCATATATTCACCTATAGCAAAGGAATTTATTTTATATATTTCTTCTATTCCATATCCTCTTGCATATCCTTGGTAGGCTAGTGAAGAATCTATAAACCTATCACATAAAACTATCTTTCCTTCTATTAACGCTGGTATTACTTTCTCCACTAAATGTTGTCTTCTTGCAGCAGCAAAAAGTAAAGCTTCTGTCTTACCATCCATTTCTTCATTTTCTGAGCTTAATATTATCTCTCTTATCTGCTCAGAAATTTTAATGCCTCCTGGTTCCCTAGTTTTTACTACATTCTTATTCTCTTCAAGTAGCCAATTATATATTTTTTCTAATATTGTACTTTTACCAGATCCTTCTCCACCTTCAAATACAATAAATAATCCTTTTTTCATTATTAATAACCTCTTTCGTTATCGATATTAGTAATGTTATTATATCATCTCTTACAATAAATTCAAAAGTATTATAATCCAATATTATCCTCTTAAGCTATTATATATTCATCTTACTTTCATAATATTTTTTCTATATTGAGATAAAACTAATATAAATAATATATAATTAGGAGGTTTTATTATGAAACAAGAAATCATATCATTTCTAACTAAAAACTTCAATGATGTAAAGAATATATGTGAGTATTTATATAAAAATCCTGAAGAAAGCTATAAAGAAGAAAAATCATCCTCATATATTTGCGAAGTGTTAAAAAAATATAACTTTAATATTCAAAAGAACTACTTAGATATTCCAAATTCATTCTATGCTAGTAAGGGAAGTGGATATCCTAAGATATGCTTTCTTTGTGAATATGATGCTATTAAAGAGAAAGGACATATAACAGGACACAATGCATTAGCTGCAATATCTATTGGTGCATCTATTTCCGTAGGGGAAATAATAAAGCAAACTAATGGTACAATCATTATTATAGGATGCCCTGGAGAATATTTAGGCGGAACTAAACTTACTCTAGTAAAGCAAGGAGTTTTTGATGATATAGATGTAGTTATGGAATGTCATCCTTATAATACCACTGCTGAAAGTGGTACTTCATCAGCAATTATTCCTCTTAACATAAAATTTATTGGAAATAGCGGATTAAGCTTTCTAAGTAAAGATGAATATACTTCACTAGATTGTATATTGTTAACCTTTAATATTCTTAACTTCTTACTTAAGGGTTTTCCTAAGGATGTGGAAGTTAATTACATACTATCAAAGGGCGGATATACTCCTTTGCTAACTCCTTTGGAATCTGAAGCTAAATTCTATATTCGTGCAAAGGAATTTGAAATGGCTGAACTTGCAGAAAACAAACTACGTGAAATAGTAAGATATGTTTCTAACTTAACCCATATACCAAATAAGATTTCATTATATGAATCATATAACGAAGAACTTGTAACAAACAAAACTCTTTCAAGAATATTTACTCACAATTTAAAAGAAAATGGGATTATAAATATAGGTTCACCTATTGATGTTTATGCAGGACTCAGCATTGGGGCTGTTAGTAAAAAGGTACCTACAATTCACCCTTATATATCTATAAAAGATGATGAAAATATTAAGTATGGGTCAACTGATTTTGCCGATTGCACAATATCTGAATATGGTTTTGAACAGATACATAAGGCATGTGCTTCATTAGCATGTACAGCATTAGATTTAATTGAACGTGAAGATCTTCTTCAGGAAATAAAACAAGAATTCTATAATGGAGTAGGAGCTAAATAATTATTTTTTAGCGTCCTCTCACACCACCATACGTACCGTTGGGCCACTAGAAATTAATGTTTCATTTGATATGTTTGTGTAAGACTAACAAATCCTATTGATTCTAGATATTTATATAAAGTAATTTACTTAGAATTAGGCTACCGGATATTTTCCAGTGGCCTTTTATTATATTTGCATATTCCAATTAGTGTACGGCCATGCTAGGCGCACATAAAAATAGAGCAAGACTTTGTCTTGCTCTATTTTAAACTGCCTTTTTATATTTTGTTATTCTTCTTATAAAATCTTCACTTGGCTCAAAATTAAATATACCTACTTTATTCTCTTTCTTATATACGCAATAAACTTTATCATTTCCAAACAATTCACAAGTATACTTTCCTGTGCATTTTAATCTATATTTCTTTGGTATGTCCTTCTTCTTACCTAGATAAAGAATATCTGATAGTTTAATGCTTTCTAAATTAGTTTCATTTCCATAATATATTTTATTAATAATTAGCTTGTCCGCTATTAATGAATACTTATAAGCAATCTTACAACTAAGATACTCTAATATTATAAAAATAATTGTAAATAATAATAATATAAATTCACATACTTTTAAAACAAATGAGTTCTCAATTCTTAATGCTTGTATTCCTTCTACAATGTATAACACACAAGTAATTAATAACAGTATTAAAGCGATAACATGTGTTTTTTTTCGCTCAACTACTTCTTTATGCATCATAATACTTTCCCCCAGATAATAGTAATTCTAAGACGATAATTGTGATTATACATAGCTTTATTAAATTAATCCATATCCAAATTATTTAATAATCTATATTAATCTTCCATATTTCCTTCTTTATCGGATTTATTAACTAATATCATAGTAAATGTCTATTTTACTGTACTTTATTACTCTTTTTAAAATAATAACCTTTTTATCCTTTTACTTTAATTATTATTTATAAAATAGTATAATAAACGTGTATAAAATAGGAGGTCTTTAATATGATTCAGATATATAAAAGTTCCAGCGAAAATAATTCTTCTCTTACTCTGCTAGATAATATTGAAACTGGATGTTGGATAAATGTGGTTGCACCTTCTGACGAAGAACTACTTCTTATATCTAAGAAAACTGGCGTACCTATACAATTCTTAAAGGCGCCATTAGATGATGAAGAAACTTCAAGAATTGATATAGAAGATGGTAATATGATAGTTATAGTAGATATTCCCTTTACAGAAATGGAAGATAACTCACTAACGTATGATACATATCCTCTAGCTATTATACATACAGAAAGTTTTCTTATAACAGTGTGTTTGAAGAATAGTAAAGTTCTTACTGATTTTATAAACGGTAAAATAAAATCATTCTTTACTTTTAAAAAGTCAAGATTTATATTACAGATATTAAATAGAATATCTACATATTATCTTTTATATCTAAGACAAATAGATAAAAAAAGTTTAATGATTGAAAAGAGACTTCATAAATCTATGAAGAATAGGGAGCTTATACAATTACATTCTCTAGAAAAATCACTGGTTTACTTCTCTACATCCTTAAAAGCTAATGAAATAACTTTAGAAAAGCTGCTTAAAGTTGAAGTAATGCAAAAGTATTCTGAAGACAAAGATGTATTAGAGGATGTTATAATTGAAAATAAACAGGCTATAGAAATGACAGAAATATATAGTAACATATTAGCAAGTACTATGGACTTCTTTGCTTCGGTTATTTCTAATAACCTTAATATAGTAATGAAAGTTTTGGCCTCTGTTACTATATTGATGGCCATACCAACCATAATGTCTGGTATATATGGTATGAATGTCGACTTACCTTTTCAACATGAACCATACGCATTCTTGTTAGTTATGGGGATAACATTTAGCATTTGTGGATTAGTAGCATTTATATTATATAAAAAAGATATGTTCAGTTAACACATTTATACTTAAAGCATAAAATATAATAAAAACAAAAGAGAGCATTACTGCTCTCTTTTTTTGGAGGTTTTTATGTTAAAAGGTAAAAAGCTTACTTCAGCATCTACAATTGGAATTATTGCTCCTGCTTCACCTGAAAATAAAGATAAAATTGATAAGAAACTCTGTGAATTTAAAGAATTAGGCTTCAAGATAAAACTAGCTCCTCACCTATATAATAAG
>NZ_UAWH01000013.1 GCF_900447045.1 Clostridium paraputrificum | reverse complement strand
TTTCAAAGAATTTAGATTGCATTCCTGTAGCACCAACACTGCCTATTTCTTCTTTATCAACTAAAAGACAAACACAAGTTTTATCTATTTTATCAACTTTTAGCATTGCCATAAGTGAAGAGTATGAACATACTCTATCATCATGACCATATGCCATAACCATACTTCTATCAATACCATAATCTCTTGCCTTACCAGCTGGTACAATTTCAAGTTCTGCTGATAAGAAATCTTCTTCTTCTATTCCATACTTATCATTTAATATCTTTAAGATATTAGCCTTAACAGCATCCTTTTCTTCTCCCTTTAATGGAATACTTCCAACAAGTACATTTAAATCTTCACCTTCAATTACCTTGTTAGCCTTCTTTTCTTGTTGAGTTTGTGCTAAATGAACTAGAAGGTCTGATATTCCTATTACAGGATCATTATCATCTTCACCAATAACTATATCAACCTTAGTTCCATCCTTCTTACACACTACCCCATGTATAGCTAAAGGTAATGTAACCCATTGATATTTCTTTATGCCACCATAATAATGTGTTTCTAAAAGGGCAAGGTCAGTATCTTCATATAATGGATTTTGCTTTAAATCTAATCTTGGAGAATCTATATGTGCCCCTAAAATCTTCATTCCATCTTCCATAGGTCTTTCACCAACTATAAATAAAGCTATAGCTTTATCCATATTATTTGCATAAACCTTATCTCCAGCCTTTAAAGCTTCACCATTTTTAATAACATCATCTAAATTCTTATAGCCATTTTCTTCAGCTATTCTAATAGTTTCCTTTACACATTCTCTTTCTGTTTTGCATAGGGACATAAAGTTCTTATATCCTTCATTAAAATCAAATATCTCCTTTATACCTTGTTCGTCATATTTTTCCCATGCGCATTTTTCATTTTTGCTCATACTTTATAGCCTCCTTTAATATATAGAAATAGTTTATCCCTTATCCTCAATTTTTATATTGAAAGATAGGGATAAACTTATTACTTATCGCTAACTAAATTCATTCTGCTTTCTATTATATCTACAGCAGAAACATTAGACATTAATGAATATCTATAGTTTACTGCTGCTGCTTCAATAATATCTTTCAAATGAGTTTCATTAAGTTCTCTATACTCCATTTATTCACCTACTGTTTTCTTCATTAATATAATTCCTGTTTAAGAGTTCTTTCTTTTAAATAGTATTGAATATAAATTTTGTTAACAACAGATAACACTGCAGACCTAACAAGTTCAGATTCTCTTGTAACCTTTTGAGCAGAACTTTGCTCCGAACCACCATTTGAAGCAAAAACAAACTTAATAGTCTTCTCTAGTTCAATGCAAAAATAATCATAAGCTTCTTCAACATCATAAGTTCCTATTTGAACTTTTATTAATTCTGATATTTCAGAAATACTAAAAACCTGTTTAAATACACATAAAACAATTAAATATGATAAATGATTTCTATCATATTTTTTATTTACTGGAGGCTGTAGCACCTTATGCTTAACATAATTATTTAGCATAGTTGGTGTAAGTAACATTTCATCCTTGTTAATATTTAAAGCAGATAATGCTTCCTCAATATATACAATTACTTGATCCTTATATAAAGGGATATTAGGTAATTCAGAATATCTTGGACAATGATAGTCTAAAAGTTCCTCCACAATCTCTTTTTTCTTATCACTTTTCATAAATCCATCCCTTCTTTATTTAAGTTTAGTACTTTTTAATCATTTGAATTGCTAAACATCCCGGCCCACCTTGAGTTATAAACACTGGGGATAATTCAAATAATTCCACATCTGCATTAGGAATATTATCTAATATTATCTTTTTCGCATTATTTGCTAACTCTTCAGCGCATCCGTGTGTTATATAAATCTTATATCTCTCATCTACACCTGATTCTATAAATGATTTACATATTGCTTCTATTCCCTTTGAAAAAGTTCTCTTAGTAGCAAATTTAGTAAGTTTTTTACAGTCTTCAGTTAGTGTCATTACAGGCACTAACTTCATTACCTTTCCTACCTTACCAACTAAAGGAGAAAGTCTTCCTCCTCTTACTAAGTAATCAAAATCATTTGGCATTAAAAATGATTTTGAGTTTTCTATCATCTCATTTACTATGTCCACTATTTCTAATCTTGTTTTATTCATCTCTACTAATTTTACCACAATATCTATAATGTATCTATGTGGCCCACATAGAGTCTTTGAGTTGATTACTGAAACTCTTTCAGGATTGTCTAACATTTGCGCAGCCATACATGCAGAATTATAAGTTCCAGACAATCCATCTGCCATAGTTATATTTATAATTTCATCATCTGGATAACTGTTGTATATTTCTAACACATCTCCTATAGATGGCTGTGAAGACATTGGTAAATGCCCTTCTTTTATTATTTCAACAAATTCTTTTGATTGTATTTCTTCAAACTCTTTATATGTTCTATTATCAATTGTTACCGACAATGGTGCTATATTAATTCCCTTTGTTTTTCCTTGCGATACTGAATATAAAGTTGATGAATCTGTAACTATTCTAATCATAATTCCCCTCCGTCTTTGCAAGTCTAAAACATGTAGTTTTAGATACTATTTGTTTTAGATTATCACGTCAAAAATAGTTTGTCAATCAAATTATATTCATTATCAACTAATTTTAGACAACAAAAAAAGAGCTAATAAAATTAGCTCTTAACTTAACAAAACTATCTTCTGTTGTTTTGTTGCTTTCTAGCTCTTCTACAAGCTGGGCATCTAACTGGTTCGTTATCGAATCCCTTTTCTTTGTAGAATTCTTGTTCACCTACTGTGAAAGTGAATTCTTGACCACAATCTTTACATACGATTACTTTATCTTGCATATTGAAATTCCTCCTTTTAAAATTTTTAAAGATCCAATATTGACTCATATAATTTCTAAAGGAGAAATTGTACTTATCATAATGAAATTCTTTATATTAAGTTCTTTCAACATAAATTATTATAGCATATGACTTTATTAAAATCAATCATAATATTATTTTTTTATCCATAACTTTTTTTCCTAATCTTTCAACTATATATATTACAGGCAATTGAGAAGTTATATTATTATTCCCAACCTTAGACTCCTTAATATAATATGCTAAATTAATATCAGATATCTTAGCTATTGTACAATCCTCAGTATTAGTTATACTAGCTATCTTACATCCTTCACTTCTAAGTTTATTTATAAACTCAATTATTATTCTAGTTTCACCTGATACAGATAAAGCTATAACCATACTATTTTCATAATACTTTGAATTCATTGGAAAATATGGATCATCCATATAAACTGCAAACTTGCCAAGAGAAGATAGAAATCTAGCAGCATACTGGCTTAGCACTCCTGATGTACCATTTCCAATAAAAATAATATTCTCAGCCTTTTTCATCATTTCACTTAATTCTTCTACTTTTTTATCTAATTTACTATTTTCAACACATTGAAGAAAATTAATTAACTCACTAGTTTCATCACTAACTTTACTTAATCTTTCTTCCTCAAAGTTAAGCTTAAGTTTAATTTTAAACTCTGAAAATCCATCAAATCCTAGCTTTTTACATAACCTTAAAACAGTTGTAGTTGAAAC
>NZ_UAWH01000016.1 GCF_900447045.1 Clostridium paraputrificum | reverse complement strand
CTATTGTGTCAGTAATAACAATATTAGGAATTTACTTTTACTATAGCATAAATGTATCTAACAAAACTTTAGGAATTAGTGTTAATCCTTTTTCTTATGATGGAGTTCCAGGAATAATCGAGGTTTTGTACAGAGGTGTAATGATAATAATTGGGGGACAATTATTAAATAGGGCTATTATAGATGAATACGAAAAGGGAACTATTAATATACCATTTACTTGCGGAGTTAATAAGGTGAAATTTTTGGTGAGTAAGATTATATTAGTTTGGCTTTCTATTTTAGCGGCAACTATCTTGGGACAAGTAATATCAATAATTGTTTCTTCATTTATAGCTGTAAGTTTTAATTTTGCAAGTGCTTCTTTAATGTTTTCAGAATTAAAAGAATGTATTGTTATGACTATCTATAATGATTTATGTTTTTCATTTATAGCCTTTATTCCACTATATGTAGGAATGGTTAAAAAATCTACAAAGGCTTTAACTGGATTTTCAATAGTAATATTTTTAGTTACAACAACAGGGTATGAACAAGATTATTTAAAGATGTTTTCTATAGGAATACCTGCTATTCCTTTAATAATAGGTATAATTGGTATTGTATCCATAATATTATCAGTAAGAAGAGGAATAAAAATATAAAAATATTTAGGGCAGTCAGAAATGGCTGGCCTTTTTTGTATTATTTTTATTTAAATATCCATACTAAGTTGGTAAGGATGGTGTATATAATGGGAAAGAAAAGTTTAAAAGAATGTAAATGGGGAGAAAAAATAGAAGTTTCCCTTATGATAAACAAAATTTTAGATAGAAATGAGAATATGCTTTGGGCCTATGCAGGTGATAAATATAAAGAGATAAAATGTTTGTTTTCTTCAGATGTTTTATTAAATGAAGGGGATGTTGTTCTATTAAAGGGGCATTACGGAGAGCCCTTTAAACCTGATAAAGTTGAATGTGTTAAAGAATATAACATTGAAGATTATTTACCTACAGTAAAAAGACCTATTAATGACATAATGAATGAATTAGAAAATATGACAAAAGAAGAAGTAACATCAGAAGAAGGTAAGGCGTTAAATGATTATTTCTTTAAGAATGAGAATTTTGTAAGTAAATTTAAAAAAGCAATAGGAGGAGTATATAATCATCATAACTATTTAGGAGGTTTAGCTGAACATACATTAAACGTTATGTATTTAGCTAAAACTTTAGCTTATAGATATGATATAAAATACAAAGAGATTGCAATATTAGGGGCAAAGCTACATGATATAGGGAAAGTCTATGAGATGAATTATGATGGACCATTTTCATATACAACAACAGGAAGTCTTCAAGGACATATTGTAATGGGAGTAACCATGATTGAAAAAGCTTTTGTAGAAAGTGAATTAGATTTTAGTGAGGATTTTAAGAATAGAATAAAAGGAATTATTGTACAACATCATGGTAAATTGGAGTTTGGTTCCCCTGTTCAACCAAGAACTGTAGAATCTTATGTAGTACATTATGCTGATTATGTTGATGCAACTATGAATAAGTTAGATATAATTGGAGAAGGAATTGGAAAAGGTGAATGGAGTAGGTTTGACAAGAGGATTGAGGGAAGAGTACTCTATTAAAGCAAGAGAGGATGGATTAATATTAAAAATATAGGCGAAAATATAAGTTCTTAAGTTTTTAAGAACTTAAGAACTTAAGAAGTTATAGTAAAAATGCGGTGTTCAATGAGTTTTGCTTTAGATAAAGTATAATTTGAAATACACAATAACTTTTAATGAAATACATAAAAGGAGCTATCGCTAGCTAATTTTTTTAATTGCTAATGCGATAGCTCCAATATTATTTTAATAACTCTTTAACGTAGTTTGGTAAAGCGAAGGATGCTTTATGTACGTCTTTGTTATAATATCTATCTTTTAAGTTTAAGCTGTTATAAAATTCTTCATCAAAATCATTAACTGGATGAAGCTTTTTTGAAGCAAATCCAAAGAACCAATAGCCAGAAGGATAAGTTGGAATCATATATTGATATACTTCACAGATTGGAAATATATCTTTCAACTTCTCGTTGGATCTTTTCATTTCCTTCTTATTCATATCATAATATGGACTTTCTCCTTGATTAACAAGAATACCTTTATCTGTTAATGACTCATAGCAATTTTTATAGAATTCTCTTGTAAACAAACCTTCACCAGGTCCTATAGGGTCTGTAGAATCAACTATTATTAAGTCATAAAGATTTTTTTTGTTTTCTACAAACTTTATTCCATCTTGAAAATATAGGTTAACTCTAGGATCATCTAATTTACAAGAAGTAAAAGGTAAATATTCCCTTGCGGCTTTAACCACTTCTTCATCAAGTTCAACCATATCTATTCTTTCGATTGAATTAAATCTAGTAAGTTCACGAACTGTACCACCATCTCCGGCTCCTATTACTAAAACATTTTTTATATCTTTATTTACCATTATAGGAACATGAGTTATCATTTCGTGATATATAAATTCATCTTTTTCAGTAATCATAGTCCATCCATCAATTACAAGGACTCTTCCAAAATCATAGGTGTCTATTACATCAATTTGTTGAAATTGACTCTTTTTAGAATAAAGAGTTTTCTTTACTCTCATTGAAAATTTAACATTATCTGTTTGATTCTCTGTGTACCAAAGTTCCATATTGTTCTCCTTTCTAAGCTGTTGGTTTATGAGTTACTTGTTCAAAAGTTGTGTTGGAAAAATTTTTGATTTTTTCTACCATGCCTCTTGCAACTTCTGTTGACTCACTTCTCTCAGAGCATAATTCTTTTTCGAGATAATCAAAGCCTATCCATGGATTAACTGAATCTCCACAAGTGTATAGATCTACTGATGCATATCCATATTCAGGCCATGTATGGATTGTTAAGTGTGACTCTTGTATAATTACAGCTCCACTTACTCCCCAAGGATTAAATTTGTGAAAACAACTAGTTACTATGGTTGCGTTTGACTTAATTGCTGCTTCACACATAATTTTTTCAATTTTTTCGTGATTCCCTAAAATATTAGAATCACAATTATAAAACTCTACTAAGATATGTCTTCCTAACTGTTCAAGTTTCAATTTAAAACCCCCTTAATTTTATATTTCCCTTAGGATAGGTAAGAAAAATTATGAAAAAATTTCGCAAAAGTTTAGTTAAACTAAACTTAAAGTTAAACAATATTAAACTTCACAAGATATAGTATACATAGATGGTTTGTTTTGTCAATAAATATTTATTAATAATGTGAATATGTATTAGATTCTTAGATAATAATATAAATGACCTTTTAGGTTGCGTAGGTTTCTTTGCCGGTAGTTGTAGCTATCGGTATTTTTTTGTACATAAAGGTTATGCTTTTATAAAAATATAGAAGTAAACATTCGTGTATACGTATGTTAAAAAGTAAGTTGTATATAAATATACGGACATATACGAATATTGTTATTTATAACTATAGTTAATATTGACAATAGATACAAGGAGTGTTAATCTTAAAATATAAATACGAAGGATAAAATAAAATTTAGATATAATATTCGGTATGACAATTAATGGGTGGAGGTATTTAAATGATGAATATCAGATGTGTATTCGTTGAAAAGAAAAAAGGTTTTGACGTAGAAGCACAAAGTTTATTGAGTGACTTTAAGAGCAATTTAAGAATGGACAACCTACAAGAAGTAAGAGTTATTAACAAATATATTTTAGGGGCAGTTTCAGAAGAGTATTATAAAAAAGCATTAAATACTATATTTTCTGAATTAACTGTAGATAGGGTATATGAAGAAACATTACCACTTGAAAAAGGAGATATTGCTTTTGGAGTAGAGTATCTACCAGGTCAATACGATCAAAGAGCAGATTCAGCATCTCAATGTTTTCAATTATTAACTAGTGGAGATAGAGTAGAAGTAAAATCTTCAAAGGTTATAATTTTAAAGGGAGATTTATCAGATAATGATGTAGAGAGAGTTAAAAACTATTATATAAATTCTGTTGATTCTAAAGAAGTTGCTATAGATGATAGAACTATAGATACACAACTTAGCATTCCTAATGATGTTCAAATCTTAGAAGGGTTTAATGAAAGAAATCTTGAAGCTTTAAAAGAGTTCCATAGTGAACAAGGCCTTGCAATGAGCATTGATGATTTAAAGATGATTCAAGAATACTTTAAAAATGAAGAAAAGAGAGACCCTAGCATTACTGAAGTAAAGGTTATTGATACTTATTGGTCAGACCATTGCAGACATACAACATTCTCAACAAAAATAGAAAAAGTAGAAATTGAAGAAAATAAATATACAACTCCTATAGTAAAAGCTTATGATGCTTACATTAAGTCAAGAAATTTTGTATATGGAGAAAATACAGATAGAAATGAAACCCTTATGGATATAGCATGTATCCTAGTTAAGGAAATGAGAAAGAAGGGCATGTTAGAGGATTTAGATGTATCTGAAGAAATAAATGCATGCTCAATAAATATAGATGTTGAAACAGATAAAGGAATTGAAAAATATCTTTTAATGTTTAAAAACGAAACACATAACCATCCAACTGAAATAGAACCTTTTGGTGGAGCTGCTACTTGTTTAGGTGGAGCAATAAGAGATCCATTATCAGGAAGAACTTATGTATACCAAGCAATGAGGGTTACAGGTTCAGCAGATCCAACAGTTCCTGTAGAAAAAACTTTAAAGGGAAAATTACCACAAAGAACTATTACACTAGGAGCAGCACATGGATATAGCTCATATGGTAACCAAATAGGTCTTGCAACAGGAGAAGTTGCAGAGGTTTATCATCCAGACTATGTAGCAAAGAGAATGGAAGTTGGTGCAGTAATTGCAGCAGCACCTAAGGAAAATGTAGTTAGAGAAGAACCTACCTTAGGAGATGTTGTTATCCTATTAGGTGGTAGAACTGGTAGAGATGGTGTTGGTGGAGCAACAGGTTCATCAAAGGAACATACTACAGAATCAATAAATACTTGTGGGGCAGAGGTTCAAAAAGGTAATGCACCTACAGAAAGAAAGCTTCAAAGGTTATTTAGAATTCCAGAAGCAGCAAAGATGATTAAGAGATGTAATGACTTTGGTGCAGGTGGAGTATCAGTTGCAATTGGAGAATTATGCAGAGGGTTAGATATAGATTTAGATAAGGTTCCAAAGAAATATGAAGGGTTAGATGGAACAGAACTTGCAGTATCAGAATCTCAAGAAAGAATGGCTGTTGTAGTAGAAGCTAAGGATGTAGAAAGATTTATGAAGTTTGCTGAAGAGGAAAACTTAGAATCTACAGTCGTTGCAGAGGTTACTGATAATGAAAGGTTAAGAATGTACTGGAGAGGCAATAAAATAGTAGATATTCATAGAAGCTTCTTAGACACAAATGGAGCAACTCAAGTTACAGATGTAAAGGTAGTAGCACCAGAAAATTACCCATACAATGTTGGAACAGTTAACGTTAAAGATAAGTGGCTTGAAAATTTAAAGGATTTAAATATTGCATCACAACAAGGATTAGTTGAAAGATTTGACTCAACAATAGGGGCAAGATCAGTACTTATGCCATTTGGAGGTAAGTATTCAAAAACTCCTTCAGAAGGTATGGCAGCTAAGATTCCAGTTATGAATGGAGAGTCAAAGGATGCTTCACTTATGACATTTGGATATAATCCTAACTTAGGTACTTGGAGTCCTTTCCACATGGCATTCTATTCAGTAATTGAATCAATTACTAAGATAGCAGCTATGGGTGGAGATTACAGAAAAGTTAGACTTACATTCCAAGAATATTTTGAGAGATTAGGTAAGAAGGCTGAAAGATGGGGAAAACCATTTGCAGCATTGTTAGGGGCATATAAAGCACAAGTAGATTTAGGAATACCAGCAATAGGTGGTAAGGACTCAATGTCAGGAACATTTGATGATATAGATGTACCACCAACATTAGTATCTTTCGCTGTGGGTTATGAAAAGGCAGAGAGAATTATTTCACCAGAATTTAAGAAGATTGGGTCAAAATTAGTTCTTCTTATGAGTGAAAAATTAAGTGATGGAACAATAGATATGGATAAGTTCAAAAAGAACTTAGAAGTATTATATTCACTAATAGGAGATAAAAAGGTTATATCAGCTTCTTCATTAAAGTTTGGTGGAGCAGCAGAAGCACTTACAAAGATGTCTTTAGGAAATAGAATAGGTGCTAAGTTCTCTAATTTAACTGTAGAAGAGTTGTTTGGATTAAACTATGGAACACTTTTACTAGAAGTAGAGGGAAATGTTGATGTACCAACTGAATTTGCTGGTACAAGCTTTAAGGTTGTAGGTGAAACAATTAGTGAAGAAAGAATAGTTTCAGGAGATTATGATATAGACTTCACAATTGAGGAACTAGAAAAGTCCATAGAAGAAAAATTAAATGGAGTATTTAAGATAAGTACTGAGAAGAAGGAAGAAAAGGTTGAATCAAAGCTTTATACTGAAAGAAATACTTCTAAACCAAGGGAAAGAATAGAACATCCAAAGGTTGTTATTCCAGTATTCCCAGGAACAAACTGTGAAGATGATTGTGCAAGAGCCTTTAGAAAAGAAGGAGCAGAAGTTGTACAAGTTCTAATTAGAAACTTAAATAAAGAAGCATTAATAGAATCAGTTGATAGATTAGAAAAAGAAATTAGAACAGCTCAAATAATTATGCTTCCAGGTGGATTCTCAGCAGGGGATGAGCCAGATGGATCAGCTAAATTCATAGCTACAGTATTTAGAAATGAAAAGATAAAAGATGCTGTAATGGATATTTTAAATAATAGAGATGGATTAATGTTAGGTATCTGTAATGGCTTCCAAGCATTAATTAAGTTAGGTTTAGTACCTTATGGTGAAATCAGAGATATCGAAGAAGATATGGCTACATTAACTTATAACAATATTAATAGACATATGTCTTCAATAATAAGAACAAGAATTTCTTCAGTTAAATCACCTTGGTTCAGTGAAGTAAATGCAGGAGATATTCACAATGTAGCAATTTCACATGGTGAAGGAAGATTTGTAGCACCAGAAAGTTTATTAAAGGAACTTGAAGAGAATGGACAGATAGCAACTCAATATGTTGACTTTAATGGAGAAGTATCATTAGATATGCCATACAATCCAAATGGATCAATGTTAGGAGTTGAAGGTATTACAAGCAGAGATGGAAGAATCTTAGGTAAGATGGGTCACTCTGAAAGAATTGGAGAAAATTTATATAGAAATGTTCCAGGAGAATTTGATCAAAAGATATTTAAATCAGGAGTTAATTACTTTAGAAAATAAAGTGGTTAGAAATATATAAATATAAAAATAAAACAATATATAAATATACCAATATATATTTATATAAATATGTAGGAAAAATGCTGGTTGAAGGTAATAGATTATTAATTAACTTAAGGAGGGAATTTTAAATGAAGGTAGCAATATTTTTTGGTAGCAAGTCAGATACCGATGTGATGAAGGGCGCAGCTAATGCCTTAAAAGAATTTGGAGTAGATTACAAGGCTTATATTTTATCAGCTCATAGAGTTCCAGAAAAGTTAGCAGAAACAATTGAAAAGATTGAAAAGGATGGTTGCGAAGTAATAATAGCAGGAGCAGGTCTTGCAGCACATTTACCAGGAGTTATAGCATCACAAACTACTTTACCTGTAATAGGAATTCCTGTTAAGGCAGCAGTTGAAGGTATGGATGCATTATTATCAATTGTACAGATGCCAAAGTCAATTCCAGTGGCAACTGTTGGAATTAATAATAGCTACAATGCAGGGATGCTTGCAGTGCAAATACTATCATTAAAATATCCAGAGATTAAAGAAAAATTAGTTGATTTTAGAATGAATATGAAAAGAAAGTTTATAGAAGAAAATGGAGAAGGAGTGGAACTATAATGGAAAAGTTAGAAATGATGTATGAAGGAAAAGCAAAGAAGATTTATGCTACAGGAAATGCAGAAGAGGTTATTGTATATTACAAAGATGATGCAACAGCATTTAATGGAGAAAAGAAAGATCAAATAAATAACAAGGGTATCTTAAACAATGCAATAACTTCAATGATATTTGAAATGTTAAATGAAAATGGTATAAAGACTCACTTTGTTAAGAAGCTAAATGACAGAGAACAACTTTGTAAGAAAGTTGAAATAGTACCACTAGAAGTTATAGTAAGAAATGTGGCAGCAGGAAGCATGGCTAAGAGATTAGGACTTGAAGAAGGGTACAAGCTAAAGACTACAGTGTTTGAATTCTCTTATAAAGATGATGAATTAGGGGATCCACTAATAAACTCTTATCATGCAGTAGCAATTGGAGCTGCAACTTTTGAAGAAATTAAAACAATTTTAGATATGACAGCTAAAATAAATGACTTACTTAAGGAATTCTTCTCTAAGTTAAATATTAACTTAATAGACTTTAAGATTGAATTTGGTAAACTTCCAAATGGAGAAATTGTTTTAGCAGATGAAATTTCACCAGACACATGTAGATTCTGGGATGCAACTACAGGAGAAAAGTTAGATAAAGATAGATTTAGAAGAGATATGGGTAACGTAGAAGAAGCTTACATTGAAATTTTAAACAGAATTAAAGGGGAATAGTTAGGATGAAAAAAGCTGACTTTCAATTAATACTAGATCCAAGTCTGGATAAATTTAAAGATGAATGTGGTGTGTTTGGGGTATACTCAAACTCACCTATGGATGTAGCAGGTATGACCTACTATGGATTATATGCTCTTCAACATAGAGGACAAGAATCTGCAGGTATTGCAGTAGGAAATGGTGAAGAAGTAGACATTCATAAGGGTTTAGGTTTAATAACTGAAGCTTTTACAAAGGATGACTTAAACAAATTAAAGGGGTATATAGCAATTGGACATGTTAGATATTCAACAACAGGCTCAACTAAGGTAGAAAATGCACAACCACTTTTAGCATCATCAAAGCTTGGTCCTATAGCAATGGCTCATAATGGTAACCTTGTTAATGCAGATGTTATAAGAGATTTATTAGAAGATGGTGGTCATGTATTCCATACAACAATTGATTCAGAGGTTATAGCAACATTAATAGCAAGAGGTGCTAAGAGAGGTATTGAAAGAGCTGTTGTGGATGCTATACAGGCTGTTAGAGGAAGCTTTGCTATGGTTATAGCAACAAAGGATAAGCTTATTGGAGCTAGAGATCCACATGGTATAAGACCTCTTTGTATAGGTAAGGTTGATGATGCATATGTAATGTCATCAGAAAGTTGTGCTTTAGATGCAGTAGGAGCTGAATTTGTTAGAGATGTTGAACCAGGGGAAGTTGTAGTTATTGATGAAAATGGAATAAGATCTATAAAATACTCTGAAAACACATTATGTCAAACTTGTGCCTTTGAATACATCTACTTTGCAAGACCTGATTCAATAATTGATGGTCTAGATGTTCAAGTAACAAGAGTTAAGGCTGGAGAAGAGTTATATAGAGAACATCCTATAGAAGCAGATATAGTATCAGCAGTACCAGATTCAGGTATACCAGCAGCTATAGGGTATGCAAGAGCATCAGGAATTCCATATGACACAGCCTTTGTAAAGAATAGATATGTAGGAAGAACATTTATTACACCTTCTCAAGAAATACGAGAAAAGGCTGTAGCAGTTAAGTTAAATCCTTTAAAGGTAAATGTAAAAGGTAAAAGAGTTATCTTAATAGATGACTCAATAGTTAGAGGAACTACTTCAAAGCATTTAGTTGATTCTTTAAGAAAAGCTGGAGCTAAAGAAGTACATTTCCTTGTAGCATCACCAGTGGTTAAGTTCCCTTGTTATTTTGGAATTGATACTCCATATAGAAGTGAACTTATAGGTGCAAATCATTCTATAGAAGAAATGGCAGATATGATAGGGGCAGATTCATTAGGATACTTAAGCATGGATGGAATGTATAACACATTTAAAGGTAAAGAAGGATTCTGTGTTGGGTGCTTTAATGGAGTATATCCAGTATCAACACCAATAGAAACTTCAAAAGATCATCTTGAAAGGTAGTGGAGAGAAAATGATAACTTACAAAGAATCAGGGGTTAATATAGAAGAAGGTTATAAATCAGTTAAGCTTATAAAAGACTATGCAGCAAGAACAATGAGTAATTATGTTTTAAATGGTCTTGGAAGCTTTGCAGGAATGGTTGAACTTCCAGAAGGGTACAAGAAACCAGTTTTAGTTTCTGGAACTGATGGAGTTGGAACAAAGCTTGATATAGCTTGCAAAAAGAAAAAATATGATACAGTTGGAATTGACTGTGTTGCAATGTGTGTTAATGATATTCTTTGTCATGGAGCAAAGCCACTATTTTTCTTAGATTATATAGCTTGTGGAAAGCTTGAAGCAGAAGTAGCTGCAGATTTAGTTAAAGGTGTATCAGAAGGATGCATTCAATCAGATTGCGCTTTAGTAGGTGGAGAAACAGCAGAAATGCCAGGTTTCTATAAAGAGGGGGACTATGATATAGCAGGATTTGCTGTGGGGATAGCAGATAAGGACGAAATAATAGATGGTTCAAAAATTGAAGATGGAGATGCTTTAGTGGGGATAGCATCTTCAGGAATTCATTCAAATGGTTTTTCTTTAGTTAGAAAGCTATTTACAAACTTAGATGAAGAATTTAATGGAGAAGAAGTTTGGAAAACATTAATTACTCCAACTAAGATTTATGTTAAACCAGTTTTAAAGCTTATGGAAAGCTTTGAAATTAAAGGAATGGCTCATGTAACTGGTGGAGGATTTATAGAAAATGTTCCAAGGATGTTTAATGGCAGAGAGTTAACAGCTGTTATTAACAAGGGTAGTTACCCAATACCAGCTATTTTTGATAGAATGGTTGAACTTGGAGTTGATAAAGACCATATGTATAACACATTTAATATGGGCATAGGATTTGTTTTATGTGTTAAAAAAGAGGATGCTGAATCAGTAACAAAAGCTCTTATAGAAATGGGAGAAAAGGCTTATGTAATTGGTCATGTAACCTCTGGAGGTGAAGGTATTTGTTTAAGATAGCAGTTCTTGTATCAGGGGGAGGTACAAACCTTCAGTCCATAATAGATGCAGTTAAAGTTGGGGAATTAGACTGTAAAATAGAAATGGTCATTAGTAGTAAAGATGGTGTCTATGCCTTAGAGAGAGCAAAGAAAGCAGGAATAGATACATACGTAGTTAGCAAGAAGGAATATGGGGAAAATCAATCAAATAGAATTTTAGAATTAACAGAAGGAAAGGTAGATTTAATAGTCCTTGCAGGCTATTTATCAATACTGGATGGGGAAATTTTAGATAAGTTTAAAAATAGGATCATTAATATACATCCTTCCTTAATACCTTCATTTTGTGGCCCTAAAATGTATGGACTTCATGTACATGAGGCTGCAATTAAGAAGGGAGTTAAAGTTTCTGGCTGTACAGTTCATTTTGTAAATAATGAAGTAGATGGGGGAGCAATTATTTTACAAGAAGCTGTACCAGTATATTTTGAAGATAGTGCGGAAGATCTTCAAAAAAGAATATTAGTAAAAGAACACCTGTTATTACCAAAAGCAATAAAGTTGATTTCAGAAGGTAAAGTTAATGTTATAGATGGAAGAAGTAAAATTTATTAAATTGGAGGCCAAGTTAATGAAAAAGAGAGCGTTAATTAGCGTATTTTACAAAGATGGCGTATTAGAATTTGCTAAGTTTTTAGAAAAAAGAGGAGTTGAAATTCTTTCAACTGGTGGAACTTACAAACATTTAAAGGAAAATGGAGTTAATGTTATTGAAGTAAATGAAGTTACTAACTTCCCAGAAATGTTAGATGGAAGAGTAAAAACATTACATCCATTAGTTCATGCAGGAATCTTGGCGATAAGAGATAATGAAGAACATATGAACACTTTAAAGGAAAGAAACATAAACACAATAGATTACGTTGTAGTTAATTTGTATCCATTCTTTGAAAAGGTTAAAGAAGACTTGACATTTGAAGAAAAGGTTGAGTTTATTGATATTGGTGGCCCAACAATGTTAAGAGCAGCAGCTAAGAATTTCCAAGACGTAGTTGTAATTTCAGATAAGAATGACTATGGTAAGGTAATGGAAGAAATAGAGGCAGAAGGTGAAGTTTCTTACAATACAAAGAAGAGATTAGCTGGTAAAGTATTTAACTTAATGGGAGCATATGATGCTGCTATTGCTAACTTTATGTTAGAAGGAGTTGAAGAATATCCAGAATATCTATCAGTTTCATTTAAGAAAAAGCAAGGATTAAGATATGGAGAAAACTCTCATCAAAGTGCAGCTTTCTATGAATCCACAACAGTAGAAGGTGCTATGAACACATTTGATGTATTAAATGGTAAAGAGTTATCATACAACAATTTTAAGGATATGGATATTGCTTGGAAATGTGCAAATGAATTTGATGAACCAACTTGTTGTGCATTAAAGCATAATACTCCATGTGGTGTTGCAACTGGTAAGGATGCTTATGAAGCATATATGAAGGCTTACGAAGTTGACCCAACATCAATCTTTGGTGGAATAGTTGCTTTTAATAGAAAAGTAGATAAGAAAACTGCTGAAGAAATGGTTAAAATATTCTTAGAAGTAATAGCAGCTCCAGAATATGACGAAGATGCTTTAGAAGTATTAAAAACTAAGAAGAATTTAAGAGTTCTTAGAATGCATAACACTCCAAAGGATGAAAGATACATGGTTACAGTTGATGGTGGTATCTTAGTTCAAGAAGAAGATAAAAAGTTAATTGAGGAAATAAAGGTTGTTACAGAAAAGGCTCCTACTGAAGAAGAAATGAAGGATTTAATCTTTGGTATGAAGGTAGTTAAGTATGTTAAGTCTAATGCTATAGTGGTAGCACATGATGGAATTGCACTAGGAATTGGTGGAGGACAAGTTAATAGAATTTGGCCAACAGAAGATGCATTAAAGAGAGGTAAAGGAGCTACAATTTTAGCTTCAGATGCATTCTTCCCATTTAGAGATGTAGTAGATCAAGCAGCTAAAGCTGGAATTAAGGCTATAATTCAACCAGGTGGGTCATTAAGAGACAAAGAATCAATAGATGCATGTAATGAACATGGAATAGCTATGGTATTTACAGGGCTAAGGCACTTCAAACACTAATTAGTGAAGAATTAATAGTTTTTGGGAGGATAAATATGAAGTTATTATTAGTTGGGTCAGGTGGAAGAGAACATGCTATTGCTTGGAAGCTTGCACAAAGTCCAAAGGTAGATAAAATATATGTAGCACCAGGGAATGGTGGAACAGCTTTAGAAAATAAATGTGAAAATATCAATATAACAGATATAGATAAATTAGTAGAGTTTGCAAAAAATAATGATATACATCTAACAGTGGTTGGACCTGAGGACCCTCTTACTAAAGGAATAACTGATAAGTTTAAGGCAGAAGGATTAAGATGTTTTGGACCAGATTTTGAAGGTGCAAAACTTGAAGGAAGTAAGAGTTTTTCAAAGTTCTTTATGAAAAAGTATGGAGTTAAAACTGCTGAATATGAAGTATTTACAGACCCAGAAGAGGCTCTATCATATCTTTATGATTGCCAATATCCAATAGTTATAAAGGCAGATGGACTTGCAGCTGGAAAGGGTGTAGTTATTTGCGAAAGCAAAAAAGATGCTATGAAGGCTGTACAAAACCTTATGGTTGATGATGCTTTTAATGGAGCAGGTCAAAAGATAGTAGTGGAAGAATTCTTAGAAGGTGTTGAAGCTTCAATCCTTTCTATATGTGATGGAAAAAGAATAATCCCATTTATATCCGCTAAAGATCATAAGCAAATATATGATGGTGGTAAGGGACCTAATACTGGTGGTATGGGAGTTCTTGCACCAAATCCATATGTTACTAGTGAAGTAATGAGAGACTTTGAAAATAACATTATGGCTAATACTTTAAGGGGAATACAAGAAGAAGGCTTTGACTTTAAGGGGATTATTTTCTTTGGTCTTATGATAACTAAAAAGGGAGTATACCTACTAGAGTACAATGTTAGAATGGGTGATCCAGAAACTCAATCAGTGCTTCATTTAATGGAAAGTGACTTATATGAAGTTATTGAGGCTGCCATGGATGAAAGATTAAATGAAATTCAAGTAGAGTGGAAGGATGAAGTTTGTATAAACGTAGTTCTTGCATCTAGTGGATATCCAGGAGACTTTCCAAAAGGATTCCCAATTACAATAGATGAAAGTATAAAGGATAATGTCTTTTTAGCAGGAGCAAAGCTTGAAAAGGGAGTTTTAAAGACTAGTGGAGGAAGAGTTCTTTCTGTAATTGGTACAGGTAAGACTTTAGAGGAAGCTAGGGAAGAAGCTTATAGAAATGTTGAGCTTGTTGATTTTATGGGAGCTTACTGTAGAAAAGATATTGGGATATTTGAATAGGTAGTGGAGATTAAGAGGAAATCCAGTGATTGCTGGATTTCTTTTTTTGGATTAAAATAAGAAGATAAAAAGAGTGATAGGGTTTGATAATAGGATAATAAAGTTTTTGTAGAGTTATGGTAATGCTTTGAATCCGCCAATGAATCCATGACTGAAATATCGTGGATTTTTTTATAAGAAAAAAGCATCAAGTATATATATTTATTATTTAATTTAGAAAAACATATAATTAATATGATTTATAAATACTATTAGGATAAAAAGATTTTGATGGAAGATTTTGCTGCTCTTTAAGGAGTTTTTTTATTTATTGGAACATAAAAATCAAAATATTTCAAGTTAGATTTTTTATTACATTACTTCTAAAGTTTACACAGACTATTTTATATTCTCTCTATATCTTATCTAGTACGTATATAGTTTAATTGATATTTAGGTGAGTTTAGATATAGTTCTGTATAATCTAAAATACTACCATCTTCTAGGTAAGTTGTATTTCCAATCTTTATTATTGGCGTATTATCATCAAGATTAAATAATTCTGCAATGCTCTTTGGTGGCATTATAGGATATGTTTGATGATAACTATAATCTATTTTTTTATTTCTTACATGTTCAAAATAATAATATTTTGACTCCTCTAAAACCCTAATAGATATATCAGGATTGTCTTCGACGGACATATAAGTCTTTTCAAAAACAAAGATATCATCATTACCATATCTAATTCTTTCAATATAGTAAATCATATCGTTTGGCTTAACTCCAATCATACGAGCTATTTTTGAGTCTGCTTCAATTATAGAAAAGCTATTTATTTTTGTGTAAGCCTTAAGTCCCAATTCTTCCATTTCTTCAGTAAAACTCTTTAAGGTAGCTATTTTTTGAGTAGCCGGATTATGATTGACAAATGTTCCTACACCAGCAGTTCTATATAATAACCCTTGAGCAACTAAGTTATCAGTAGCTCTTCTAACTGTAACTCTTGATACATTATATGTTTTTGAAAGTTCAAGTTCAGTTGGAATCATGTCGTTCTGTTTAAAGTATCCAGTTTGAATCTTATCTAATATATCTTTTTCAATCTGCTTATATTGAGCAATTCTTTTCTTTTTACCTTTCATTTAAAACCTCTCTAAAAGTATTCATATAAAAGTATTCATATATTAGTATACATTAAATTTAAAAAAAATCAAATACAATTAAAAACGAATGTGTTATCATATAATTGTATTTGTGTTTACATTTAAAATGAAAGTAAAGGAAAATTTATATGGAGAGTAAAAGAAAGCTAATAGAAAGAATAAAAGGAGGTTTGATTGTATCTTGTCAGGCAAAGGAAACAGATCCTCATTATTGGGATGATTACACCCTTCATATGGCAAAAGCAGCTATTTGGGGCGGAGCAATAGCATTAAGATTAGATACCCCAAATGATATTAGAAAAATAAAAAAAATAAGTACAATTCCTATAATAGGTTTATGGAAGGTGTTTAATGAAAAGTATGATGTATTTATAACTCCTGGTATGAAGCATGTAAGAGAGTGTATAAAAGCAGGAGCAGATATTATAGCTGTAGATGCTACTAATAGATTAGTTAGTGAAGAGAAATACGCTTATGAAATAATTAAAGAAATAAAAAGTGAATTTCCTGAAGTCCCAATTTTAGCGGATATACGAAATGTTGATGATGCGAACATAGCCTTAGAGGAAGGCGCAGATATGATAGCGCCAACACTATGTAGATTTGATAAGAATTATAAGAGTACATCAAAACCAGATTTTGAATTGCTTTGTAGGTTAGTCCAGCTTTGCAATGAAAATAAAATAGGGAAAGTTATTATGGAAAGCAAGATAAGTACACCAGAAGAAGCAATAATATCTTTATATCATGGGGCTTATAGTGTAGTTGTTGGAAATGCTATAACTAGACCACATATAACTACCCAAAAATTCTGTGATGCCATAAATGGGTATAAAGAAAAAAGAAGTTTATTCTATTGGCAAAATAGATAATGTAAACATATTATATTTAAATGTATTGACATTTGAAAAGCAATTGTTTACAATTGAGATAACAAGATAGAAGGAGGGATTTTATGAAGTACAAATATTTGATTACAGATTTTCATACAAATATTCATCATGAACAAATGAATCAACTAGAAGAATGGTATGAACAAGCAAAGGAAATGTTAGATTTTTGGCCTATAGCATATTATCCATATTATTTGAGAAAAGATGAAACAGGGATTTTCCTAGAAGATATTCATACTATGGATAAGGTTCAAGAAGATTGGAAAAAGATTAATGAATTTGTAAAGATGAAGAATAAGGAGAATAAAGATTTTCCAATATTTAATGGTTATGAATGGCAAGGTGCAGGATTAGACGGGGATCACAATGTGTTTTTTAAGAATGAAGGACCATTAGTAAATCCTATGAGATATAGTCAATTATATGAAGAACTAAAAGAAAAAGATGCAATTGCAATTCCACATCATTTAGCATATAGCTTATCTCATAGGGGGAAGAATTGGGAAACTCATATAGAAGAGTTTTCACCATTTGCTGAGATATATTCATCTCATGGCTCTTCGGAAAGTGGAGATACAGATATTCATATGAGTCGTCATATACATATGGGACCAAGAACTGGAGGAACTTCTGTATTTGATGGACTAAAGAAAGGAAACAAGGTAGGGATAATTGCTTCAGGAGATAACCATGTTGTTGCAGCACAGTATGGACACGGATTTGCTGGGGTTTTAGCAGAAAATAATACTCCTGAAAGTATATGGGATGCTATATTAAAAAGAAGAGTTTATGGAATGACAAGTGGAAGAGTTGAGCTTCTTTATGAAATCAATGAAAACGTTATGGGGAGTGAATTCCAAACTGTTGAGGACAAATTAAAGCATCATATAAAAGTAGAAACACAAGAAGCTATTGATAGAATTGTAATTTACAAAAATGGAAAGCCTTATTTTACATATAATCATGGTGAAAAATGGATGAATGAAGAATTAGATGGTATGGTGAAATTTAAATTCAAGGTTGAATTTGGATGGGGACCTGACTTAAAGATTTATCCAGATATACAGAAGAAAGAATGGATTGGAAAGCTAAATACATCAGGAAAAATATGTTCAATAGAAAAATGTTGGACATCAAGAGGACAATGGATTAATGAAGTAGGTGATAATTCATGTGAATTTGGTCTTACAACAAGAAAAACTACTCAGTCAGGTAAATGGATGGGACCATCACCAGTAACAACAGAAGGCTTTGTTTTTGAAATAGAAGCTGATATTAATTCCAAAGTTATTTTAGAAGTAGATGGACAAAAATTTGAAAAAAGCGTAAGAGAGTTATTAGATAATACAAGTCTTATAGTATTCTTAGATGAAGCAAAAGCTTTAGCAAAAGAAAGGTTTGGATTTGATGATTATTATAGAAGTGATCCATTCTATCACAATGCATATAAGGTTAGACTTATGAAAGCTAAGCCAGAAATAGCTTATAAAATTGATAAAGAAGTTATGTTAGATTTTGATAATGATTCATATTACTTGACAAAGGTTTATTGTACAGATGGATCAGTAGCATGGTCATCACCTATATGGGTAAAGAGATAAAATATTAATTTTTATAAAATTACTTAGGAGGTTCATTATGAGTATCAAAGAGAATAGTTTAGTAAACAAATCTTTTGGACTAGCGCAAAAATTAGGTAAGGCAATATTACTACCAATTGCAATTTTACCAGTTACAGGTTTATTTTTAGGAGTAGCAGCTGCCTTGACCAATGCTTCTGTTCTTGAAGCATATCCAATACTTGCAAACACAGGGTTACAAGCTTTTCTGCAAATTCTAAATGCTATTGGTAAAAGTGTATTCGATGCACTACCACTTATATTTGCAGTAGGTATAGCAGTAGGTCTGGCTAAGACTGATAAGGGAACAGCAGGCTTAGCAGCTGTTGTAGGTTATTTTGTACTAATCACTACTATTAATGCTTTATTAAAGGTTACTAATCAACTACCTGGGCAAGGGGTAGATCCAAAATCACTTGGACAAGGGGCTCAATTTGGTATTATGACACTTCAGATGGGAGTTTTTGGTGGTGTACTAGCAGGTCTATATACATCATGGGTACACAATAGATTTTATAAGTTAAAGTTACCTGAAGTTTTATCATTCTTTGGTGGTTCAAGAAGTGTTCCTATAATTACAACAGTAGTTGGTGGAATATTTGGTGTTATCATGTTCTTTGTATGGCCAGCAATAGGTAATGCAATAGCAGCATTTGGTCAATTAGCTTCACAATTAGGTGTATTTGGATCTTTTATTTATGGATTAATGTTAAGAACTTTATATGTTTGCGGATTACATCACGTATTCTATTTACCGTTCTGGACTACAGCGGCAGGTGGTGTTGCTGAAGTTGGTGGAGTAATGATAGAAGGATGGCAAAATATATTCTTAGCTCAATTAGCAGATCCTAACACAACACATTTCTTCGGAAATATCGCACTTTATAACAGCGGACGTTATATACACATGTTATTTACAATGCCAGCTATTTGTTTAGCGATGTATCATGCAATTCCAGATAAGAAGAGACGTAAGAAAACTCTTGGATTTTTATTATCTTTAGCATTAACTTGTTTTATAACAGGTGTTACAGAGCCAATTTCATTTGCACTATTATTTGCAAATCCAATACTATTTATAGCTGAAGCATTGATATTTGCATTAGGTTTCGTAGCTTGCGCAGTAACAGGGGTAACAATTGGTTCAACATTCTCAGCAGGATTAATTGAATTTTTATTATTTGGTGTATTTCAAGGTAATGCAAAGACAGGATTTGTATGGATAATAATTTTAGGTATTCCATTTGCAATAGCTAGTTATTTTATATATAGATTCTTAATAGCTAAATTAGATGCAAAAACACCAGGACGTGAAGATGATAATGAAGAAGCAGAATCATCATTAAAAACTGCTTACAAGAGTGGACAAGCAAAAGCTATTATTGAAGCTTTAGGTGGAATTAAGAATATAGAAGATATAGATAACTGTGCAACTAGGCTTAGAGTTAACATAAAGAAAATTGCTGATGTAAACTTAGATTCATTAAAAGAAACAGGTGCCCATAATACATTAGTAAGAGGAAAGAATCTTCAAGTTATTTATGGACCGTCAGTTAATATAGTTCGTGTAGAAATAGATGAATATCTTGAATCATTAAATAATTAGGATATTAAAAAAGGCATGGATAAGATAGCAAGTATTATATATAGCTAGTTTATTCTTGCCTTATATATGATGAAAAGAGGAAATAGTATGTTTTCAATATTTAAAAAAGATAAGCTTAAGTTTGTTTCTCCTGTTAAAGGTAAGCTTAAGAGTTTAGATAATGTAGAAGATGAAGTAATTGTAAATAGAGATTTAGGAGATGGTTTTGCTATAGAACCAATGGATACTAAGATAGTATCTCCAATAGATGGGAAGGTAACTTTAGTTTTTAAAACACTTCATGCAATAGCTATTGAAAATGAAGATGGTCCAGATATTTTAATTCATATTGGATTGGATACAGTAAGACTTAAGGGAGAAGGTTTTAAGTCATTCTGTGAAGTAGGTCAAACTGTTAAGAAAGGCGATTTATTAATGGAGGTTGACTTTGAAGGAATAAAAGACAGGGTATCTTCTTGTGATGTTATTGTGCTAGCTCAAGAGAATGTTGACTTTAAGATATTAAAGGAAAATCAGATTGTTCAATGTGGTGAAAAAGAGATTGTAGAAGTAAAGTAGGAGGATTTTAAGATGAGTAAGGTATTAAATGCAAAGAAAAGTAAGTTTACAAGAATAATTGCCTATATAATAGATTGTTTAATAATTATTTTAACGACAAGTGTAGTATCATTTTATGCAATCAACATTAGACTTGGTATAAACTACATAGTTTTAAATGAGTTACCGAAGGATTTTAGATTATTGTATGATATTATAGCTATTTTTGTATCTATAGTAGCAATAGTAGTTGTACCATTATTTAATAAAGGAAGAACTATAGGTAAAACAATTATGCATTTAGAACTTACTAGTAAAGATAACAATTCAGTTTCTCATCTTAAAATATTTGTAAGACAAGGATTAGTGATTTTCCTATTAGGAGGAATATTAAATCCTAATCATTTAAATTTAATAGATTTTTTAAATTTAAGTGTTAGTAACTTTTTTGGAAGTGTTCAAATAATAGTTAATGGATTAAGTATTTTTTGTGGTTTCATGTTTCTTTTTAACAAAGGAGGAGCTACATTATATGATAAATATCTAAATCTAAAAGTAGAAGTAAATATGTAATAGTGGAAGGAGCAAAAAAATGAACATTTTATATATACATACACATGATTCAGGGAGAATATTATCACCCTATGGTTATGATGTACCTACACCAAATATAAAAAAATTTGCAGAGGATGCTACTTTGTTTACTCAAAGTTATTGTGCATCCCCTACATGCTCTCCATCGAGAGCAGCATTGCTTACAAGTACATATCCACATCAAAGTGGTATGTTAGGTCTTGCACAACGAGGATTTTCCATAGATTACAGTAAGCATTTAGTTAATTTTTTAAATAATCATGGATATCGTACAGTATTATCTGGAATTCAACATGAAGCAGGTTGGTATTTGGATCACGAATCTGGAGCTAAAATGATTGGATATAAGGAAAATTTAACTTGTGATAACAGCAATTATAGGCAGGAAGATCTAACAATTTGGGATAGTAAAAATGCACATGAAGTAACTAAGTGGTTAGATAATTATGATAAGAAGGAGCCATTCTTTCTTTCTTATGGAATGTATGCAACCCATAGAAGATATCCAGATGTTATTGATAAAGATATTAATGAGAATATGGTAAATCCTCCATACCCTATACCTAACAATCCTGAAACTAGAAGAGATCAGGCTCGTTATATGACTAGTGCAAAGAGTGCAGATAGATGCTTTGAAGAGGTAATACAAAGCTTGAAAAATAATGGATTATATGAAGATACAATAATTCTATTTACGACTGACCATGGATTAGCAAATCCATTTAGTAAATGTACCCTATTTGATAGTGGAATAGCAGTAAGTTTAATAATGAGAGTTCCAAATTCTAAAACTAAAGGGCAAGTTGTTGATAACTTAGTTTCACATATTGATGTATTTCCTACAATATGTGATTTGTTAGGATTAGAAAAACCAGAATATCTAGAAGGAAAATCATTTGTTAAGTCATTTGAGGATACAATGGCCCCAACCAGAGACGAGATATTTGCAGAAGTAAGTTTTCATACTTCATATGAACCAATCCGTTGTATAAGGACAAAAAGATATAAATATATAAGATACTATGATGAAGAGTATTTAAAAATAAATCAATCTAACATAGATGAATCGCTTTCGAAGGATTATCTATTAAGAAATGATTTGGATAAGCAAGTTAAGTATAAAGAAGCATTATATGACTTATATTATGACATTGGAGAAAGAAATAACCTTATTGATAATGAGGAGCTATCAGAAATTAAGAATGCTTTAGCAGAAAAGCTAGAAAATCATCTTAATGCTACTGAGGATATTATTTTACAAGGTGAAATTCCAATAAAAAAGAAGTGGAAAGTTAACAAGAAGGAATGTAAACAAGCGAGTTCTAAAGACGAGAATGATTATGTAAGTTTAGGTAGATAAAATCAATTAAAAGGAGTATGAATTTACTATACTCCTTTATTTGTGGTTGAGAATGTATAAAAATTTTATTTACAAACTTAGGAGGATATAAATGAAAATAATTCATTTTTTTGTTGCTTTAGTGTCATCTTTAGTTGGAGCTATTAGTGGAATAGGTGGAGGAGTTATAATTAAGCCTATATTAGATTCTATAGGTGTCATGAGTGTATCTACTATAAGCTTTTTATCTGGCTGTACTGTTTTAGCAATGACTATAACTTCATTAATAAGAAATAAGAAAAATGAAAGCGGGATAAATATTAATTATAGTGTTACAATTTATCTAGCATTAGGTTCTGCTTTAGGTGGAGCAATAGGAAAAGCACTATTTGATATTATAAGGGATAATATATTTAGTGAGAATATAATTGGAGTGATTCAATCTATAATATTATTAATTATAAATGTTGTAATAATCTTTTATATGAAAAATAAAAGTAGCATTAGAACTTTAAAGATAAATAATAGAGATATTTGTATTTTAATTGGACTTAGTTTAGGGATAATATCTTCCTTTTTAGGGATTGGTGGTGGTCCTTTAAATATTGCGGTATTATATTATTTTTTATCTATGAGTGCAAAAGAGTCCACTATAAATTCATTATTTATAATTTTCTTTTCTCAAGTTACGAGTTTAGTAACTACATTATTGACATGGGATATAACAAAATTTGATTTTATATTTCTAATTTTAATGTGTATTGGAGGAGTTATTGGGGCAATGGCTGGAAGTAATATTGCTAAAAAAATGGATGATTGCAAAACAGAGAAATTCTTTATGATAGTGCTTTTTATGCTTAACTTTATAAATATATTTAATATTATAAAGTATATTTTGTATTAATTCTTATTACAAAAGCTATTTTATGCATGAAAAAGGTGGAAATCCAGCGTTGCTGGATTTCTTTTTTTAAAGTTAAAATGTATAAAATCAATAATAAAAATTGTAAAGATTACTAAAGTGTGGAATGAGATAATTGTAAATAATGGGATAGGTTTTATTTAATTAAAATCTATTATTTGTAGAAAGGGGAAATTTTATATAAAAGGAGGGATGTAGTAAATTACAATCAAATTTATATACTTTAAAAGAAAGGAGAAATTATGAGAAAGAGATTTTTTAAGATTTCAATTGGATTACTTGTTACGTTTATCATGAGCATAATGCCAGTAAATATACAATATATATTTGCTGCAGAGAATGAAATGCTTGTTGATGATACTGTGACAACTGGTGTACATTATTTTACGTATACTGAAGAAACAGATACTAGCGGAAAAAATGGATGGGCATCAGATAAGAAATCATCAATTAAAGGTGAAGAGTATGCGCAGACACAGCACTGGGTATGGAATAATGATTCTAAAGAGGCTGCAAAGCATACTTATACATTTACCTTTGAGGGGACTGGAGTAGAGTTATGGGGTGTAAAAAGTGATGACTACAACATGTTCCAGTTAGATAATGGTCAAATAGAGAAGGTAAAAATTGAAGGTGAAGCGGATACACCAACAAAATTATATAGTAAGACAGGACTAACAAAAGGAAGGCATACAGTAAAGGTTACTTTAGCAGAAAATGGTAAAGGTTTACAGGTGAGTTATGCAAAAGTAATTGGAGCATCTCAAGATAATCCTGATAATCAAATAGAGAAAATAATACCTACTAAAGTAGAAGGAACAACAAATAAGTTTACTTATAATAATCCAAATGGTTTTAAGTGGAGTTTTTCTAGCAGCGAAGCGTATATAGATACAAAAGGTGATGTATCTAAGGCAGAAGAATGTTACTATGAGATCCCATTCTATGGAAATGGAATTGAGATATTTGCTAATAAAAATCATAACCATGGGATTGTGAAATTTACTATAGATGGTAAATACGACAAAGAAGTAGATCTTTATAATTCTACTAGAACACAAGCACAATCTGTATATAAAATTAGTGGTTTAGAAGAAGGAAATCATACATTAAAAGCTGTTATGCAAACTAAAAAGAATTCAGGTAGCAGTAACTATGTTAATCAAGTAGCATATGCAGAGGTTTCTCATGCTCCTTATGTTATAAAAGATATTATATTAGCAGAAAAAAGCTATGAAATGTCAGAGGGAGCAACTCAAAAAATAGAGTATACATTAACACCAGAGTATGTAACAGTAAATGATATAGTTTTTGAAAGCCAAAATAAAGATATTGCTACAGTTAACAGTAAAGGTGTTATTACAGCTGTAAAAGAAGGAACTGCAAAAATAACTGTATCTAGTGAAAAAGCAAATATTAAGAAAGAAATAACAGTAAATGTAAAGAAAGCTGTTCCAGGAATTGGAGGAAGTATTGTTGATGTAAATACTCAGTATACACAAGATCGCTATGAAGAGGTTAAGAAACTAGGAACTACATCTGCAACTCTTACAGCATGGAAAAATGATAAGGCAATTAGTGAAATATCATTATATTCAAAAGACAGCAAATTAAGTAATGTAAGTATTTCAGTTAGTGATTTTAAAAATGGTGAAAAGGTTTTAAAATCAGATAATATAAAAGCTACATTTATTAAGTCTGTAAAAGCGTATAATGGTGAATATTTAGGATATGGTGATAAAAATCGTGAGGTACCAGCAGAAACTGAAACAAATCGTAGTGAATCTAATGATGTGTTATACCAAACAACACCAATAGAAATTGGATTTAATAAATTACAAAATGTTTGGGTTGAAGTTAATGTACCAAAAGGAACAGAACCAGGAACATATACTGGAAAATTAAAAGTAACTGCAGATGGAATTAAAGAACCATTAGAATTTACTTATACATTAAATGTACAAGATGCAGAACTTCCTGATGCAAAAGAGTTTGAAAATGGATTTGATATTGAATTATGGCAATATCCATATAGTAGTGCAGAGTACTATAATGTAGAACCATTTTCAGAAAAGCATTTAGAAATAATGAAATCAAGTATGTTAAAATACAAAGAAATTGGTGGACATGCTATTACAACATCAATTGTAGAAGATGCATGGAATGCGCAGACATATAGTAAAAATGATGTGCATTATCCATCAATGATAAAGTGGACTAAGAAGGCAGATGGAACGTTTGAATATGACTATACTCATTTTGATAAATGGGTAAAATTTAATAAAGAGCTTGGAATTGGAGATAAAATTGTATTATATAGTATTGCTCCATGGCATAATAGCTTTGCTTATTGGGAAGGTGATAAGCTAGTATATGAAAAATATAAGGTTGGGGATGCTAGATATACAAAGGTTTGGAAAGACTTTTTGCAAGATTTAGTGGATCATTTAACTAATATGGGGTGGTTTGAAGAATCGTATATTGGTATTGATGAAAGAGGCTTTAGTAATGCGGCTTTTGATATTGTAGACTCTGTGAAAAATATTCATGGAAAATCTTTAAAGACAGCTGGAGCAATGGATGGATTTGTTGATAAGCCAGATTTAGCACTTAGAGTATATGACTTAAATGTTGGAGATACAGCTGCTGCAAAACATCCAAAAGAGTTTGAAAAATTGTTAGAAAATCGTAATGAATTAGGATTACGTACAACTTTATATTCTTGTACAGAGCACCAACCAGGAAATTTCTCATTAAGTGCACCAGTAGAAAGCTATTGGTCAATTATTAATGCTGGAAAAAGTGAAACAGCAGGATTCTTAAGATGGGCATATGATGCATGGGTAGAAGATCCATTACGTGATACAACTCATAATGCATTTGAACCAGGAGATTGTTTCTTGATTTATCCAGATGAAAAAGATGCGGAAAATCCTACAAGTAAAAGTTCAGTTCGTTTAGAAATTATGGCAAAGGGTGTTCGTGATGTAAACAAACTTCTAATTATGGAAAAAGAAGTTGCTTCTTTAGAAAGTGAAATTGATGCTTTATATGGTAATATAACAATTACTCCAGTTACAAGTCGTTCATATTTAAGTGAAGATAAAGTAAATCAATTATCACAAGAAGTAGAAAAATTTACTGAAGGAATTAATAAATTAACAGAACGTTATATTAACTTAAAGGAAAATGGAGCTAATGAAGTTGAATCTGTTACAATTGATGGCAATGAAAAAGAAATCATGTTAGGTAGTACAGTTCAATTAAAAGCAGTTGTAAAACCAGATAACCTATTAAATAATCGTGTAACTTGGACATCTTCTAATGAAGGAATTGCATCTGTTAATGATAAAGGTGTAGTTACAGCAAATAAGCTAGGTAGTGTAACTATTACTGCTATATCAGTTCAAGATGAAAGCAAAAAAGCAACTATTAAAGTTACAGTATCACCAGTTACAATTGATAAATCAGCACAAGTTTCTTATTATTCTTTTGATAAGGATAAAGATGGGAAAGTAGTTGATGAATGGGGTTCTAGAAATGGAATTAATGAAGGAACTATTGCAAAAGGTAAGTCTAATAATGCATTAAAAGTAACAGAAGATGGAAAGAGTGTGACTTTAGAAGGAGATTCTCAAATTGCTGCTGATGATGCATGGAGTATTGCTTATTGGGTAAATACAGATGCTGAGTTTAATAAAGAAATATCTGTTATTAGTGATAAGGATAAGGCTTTTGCAGCATCATTAAAAATGGCAGAGAATCGTGATAGTGGATTCCGTGTAGGAAAAGGAAATGGAGATGTATTAACATTCCAATATGATTTTAAGCCTGATAATTGGTATCATATAGCATGGACTCAAAGTAAAACAGATGGATTAAGCATGTATATAAATGGTCAATTAATACAAAAAAATGACTGGACAAAAAAGAATACAGTAAAATTCCCAATGGATATTATAGGTAGTACAGGATTTACTGGATTAATTGATGAAGTTAAGGTTTATAACAAGGTATTAAATCCTAGTGAAATAGCTTCTACAATGTTAGTTAAAGGATTAAATATTACAGAAAACTATAAGAGGTTGTATATTGGTGAAACTTATACAGTTGAAACAAATCTACTTAGTGATAATGAGGATAAAACAATTACTTACACATCTAGTAATCCAAATATTGCAAGTGTAGATGAAAATGGTGTAGTAACAGCTAAAGAACGTGGATTAACTACTATTATAGTAGAGAATAAAGCAGGTGGATATAAGGAAGAGGTAACTATTGAAGTAAGTAAGAAACTAACAATTTCAAATACTTTAGAAACCTATGAATTACCAGTAAATAGATTAACTGATATTGAAAGATCACCTGGTGGAGACCGTCAATATCTTGGACAACCAGATATGGTACGCACTAGCACTGGTCGTTTAATTACTGCATATCCAAAAGGACATGGAAAAGGTCCTATTATAATGCAAATTAGTGATGATAATGGAGAAACATGGACGGAAAATAATAATATTCCTAGTAGTTGGATAGGTTCTCAAGAAACTCCTACATTATATGTTTTACCATTAGGAAATGGAAAAGAGCGTATTATGATGATTACAGCATGTCCTGGATGGGGAACAGATTCAAATGGAAATAAAACTGGATGGAATACTTCATATTCTGATGATAATGGAGAAACGTGGACAGAATACAAGCATTGGTACTCTAATCATGAAAATGGAAAAGAAAATAATGTTATTGTAGGTATGGCATCTTTAGTACAATTAAAAGATGAAAGTGGAAATTACATTCAAAAGTGGATGGGAGTATACCATGACTATGATTATGTAAACTACAAAACTTACCTAACATTTAATGAAAATGGTGAAGAACAATGGAGTGAACCAGAGCCATATTTAAGTGATTATCGTAATATTGAAAGTACGTATAAAATGTGTGAAATTGGTATGTTCAGATCACCAGATGGAAAACGTATTGTTGGATTAGCACGTAGCCAATCTCATAATAATCCTGCAACTATGATTTATTCTGATGATGAAGGAAATTCATGGAGTAAACCAATGGATTTACCAGGTTCTCTTGCAGGAGAACGCCATAAAGCAGCATATGATCCAATTAGTGGTCGGTTAGTGATATCATTCCGTGAAATTCAATATGATTTAAATGGAAATAACACTTTTGATGGTGATGCTGATTGGACTGCTGGAGAGTGGGTTGCATGGGTTGGAACTTATGAAGATCTTATGGAACAAAGAGATGGACAATATCGTATTGAAATATGTAAAGATTATTCTAAGAGCGCTAAATCAGGAGATACTGGATATGCAGGTGTTGTTGTTTTAGATGATGGTACATTTATTATGGATTCTTATGGACATTGGGATGAAGAGTTCTCTAATAATTGGACAGGTGGAGTAACCACAGACTTATGTTATATAAAACAAGCAAAATTTAAGCTAAGTGAAATTGATAATATGGCTGGATTAATTGATAGAAGTGAACTAGAAGAATTAATTGATAAAGTATCAGGTCTTAATAAGGATGAATATACACCTGAAAGTTGGAGTGACTTTGAAATAGCATTAAATAAAGCAATTAATGTGAAAGATAATGTGGAAAGTACTCAAGATGAAATTGATGAAGCAAAGGAAAAATTAAGTAAGTCTTTTGATAATTTAAAGAAAAACAAAACTGATACTGGAGGATCTGAAGATACATCAGATAATGATGTAGATGATTCTAACAGTGTTAAAACTGGTGATACAACAAATACAGCAATGCTATATTTAGTAGCACTAATGAGTTTATCAGTAATGTTCATATTTAAAAGAAAAAGAAGAAGTATTTAATATTATTTGAAAAGATAGAAGGTATAGAGTTTATATAAAAATATATAACTCTATACCTTTTTTTGTATGTGCAATTATGAACTTAATTATATATAATAGAATCATACTGAAGTTATGGAAAGGTATAAAGTATTATGAAAAGGATAAATGAAGTTTTTAGTGATTTTAATACTGGAAGCAACATAAGTACTGCCTTGGTTGAAAGTGCAGTTTTAAAGAAAAAATCTAAAACTTTAGAGTTAGCAATAAGTTCAGATAGATACATAGAAATACAGGAAATTGAAGAACTTAATAACTTCATTAAAAGAAGGTTTTATTTAGAGCATTCAAAGATTGCTGTAAATTATACTGAAGAAGTTAAGATGAAGCCTATAGAAGAGGAAATTAAGAATATAATATCTTATGTTTCTAATAAACATCCTTTTCTTAGGGTAGCTGTTAACAATTGTGATTATGAAATAAGTGGTAATACAATAACATTAAAGTTTAGAGTGCCTGTATCAACAATGTTTAGAGACTTAAAGTATGATAGGGAAATTAGGGAAGGCATAAAAAGCTTCTATGGTAAATCCTATAGTATAAAGTTTGTTGATAATGTAGATGCAGATGAATTAATTAGGCTTCAAGTAGAAGAAGAAAAGAAGAGAATGTCTATGATTAGGAATGAAATTAGGTCTACTGGACCATCTATTCCTAAGGATACTACCCCAACTGTTCCTAGTGAAGGGGATAAGGGTAAAGATGATAAGAAGTCTGGAAAGATGAATAATCCTTTCTTAATATTAGGTAGAAATTCTAATATTAAAGAATCATTAATAAGAATATCTGATGCCTCTCCTGAAGAGGGAAGAGTTGCCTTATATGGTGAACTATCTAATATGGAAACAAAGGAATTAAGAAGTGGTAAGATATTAGTTTCTTTTGATTTATATGATGGAACAGGTTCTCTTACTTGTAAGTCATTCCTTAAGCCAGAGCAAGCTGATGATGTAATATCTAAGCTTAAAAAGGCTAGGGGAGTTAAGCTTTGTGGTAACTTAGGTTTTAGTAATTTCTCTGGGGAAGTTGAGATGATTGCAAATACCATAGTTGAAACAAAGGGACTTGAAAGGGTAGTAAGAAGAGATGAGTCAGAAGTTAAGAGAGTTGAGCTTCATCTTCATACTAAAATGAGTCAAATGGATGGTATGAGCAGTGCAGCTGACTTAATAAAGAGAGCAATGAGTTGGGGAATGAAGTCTATAGCTATAACTGACCATGGTGTTGTTCAATCTTTCCCTGAAGCACATAAGCTATTAGGAAGAAATAATCCGGATATGAAGGTTATTTATGGGGTGGAGGCTTACCTTGCTCCAGATAAAAAGCCTTCTGTGAGAAATATTAAGGGGCAAAGTCTTGATACTACTTATTGTGTATTAGATTTAGAAACTACAGGTTTTTCACCTAGGTTAGAAAAAATAACTGAAATAGGTGTAATGAAGTACCAAGATGGTAAGGTCATTGATAAGTTTAGCTGTTTTGTTAATCCAGAGAAATCAATACCTCCAAGAGTTGTTGAAGTAACTGGCATAACTGATGATATGGTTAGAAATGCTGAAACTATAGATAAGGTTTTTCCTAAGCTTTTAGAATTTATAAAAGATAGCGTTTTAGTTGCTCATAATGCTGAATTTGATGTTGGATTCTTAAGGCATGTTGCAAAAGAATTGGGTTATGAATTTGACTTTACATATTTAGATACCTTATCACTAGCTTATGAGCTATTCCCAGAGTATAAAACTTATAAGCTAGGAAGAATAGCTAAAAACCTTGGAATAAAGGTTGATGTTGCTCATAGAGCTTTAGATGATGTTGATACAACAGTTAAGGTATTTAAGGTAATGCTTGATATGTTAAAGGAAAGAGGAGTAAATACCTTAGAAGATATAGAAATTTATGCTTCTGATGAAACTGCTAAAAAGGAAGCTTTTAAGAAGTTAAGAACTCATCATGCTATTATTCTTGCAAAGGATTATGTGGGCTTAAAGAATTTATATAAGTTAGTATCTTATTCACATTTAGATTATTTCTATAAGAAACCTCGTATATTAAGAAGTATGTTTAAGAAGTATTCTGAAGGTTTAATTATAGGTAGTGCTTGTAGTGATGGAGAGCTTTATCAATCAATTCTACTTGGAAAGTCTGATGAAGAAATTGAAGCTATAGCAAGAGAATATGATTATTTAGAAATTCAACCTTTAGGTAACAATGATTATCTTATAAGAAATGGTGAAGTACCTGATAAAGAATATTTAAGAGAAATTAATAGAAAGATTGTAGCCCTTGGGGAAAAGCTAAATAAACCTGTTGTTGCAACTGGTGATGTTCATTTTATGGACCCAGAGGATGAAATTTACAGACGTATTTTAGAAGCAGGTCAAGGTTTTAAGGATGCAGATAATCAAGCGCCTTTATATTTAAGAACTACTGAAGAGATGCTTGAAGAATTCTCTTATCTAGGAAGAGATAAGGCTTATGAAGTGGTAGTTACAAATACAAATTTAATTGCAGATATGTGTGACAAAATAAGTCCAATATCTCCTGAAAAATGTCCTCCTCACATTGAAGGGTGTGAGCAAGAAATAAAGGATATAGCTTATGGTAAGGCACATGAGCTATATGGAGAAGAACTACCTGATATTGTACAGGAAAGATTGGATAAGGAACTTAATTCTATTATTCAAAATGGTTTCTCAGTAATGTATATAATTGCTCAAAAACTAGTTTGGAAATCTAATGATGATGGATATTTAGTTGGTTCAAGAGGATCTGTAGGTTCTTCTGTTGTTGCTTATATGACTGGTATTACAGAGGTTAATGCATTACCTCCACATTATAGATGCCCTAAATGCAAACATTCAGATTTTAATGATTATGGGGCTAAGAATGGTTTCGATTTACCTGATAAAGCTTGTCCTGTTTGTGGAGAAATGATGGATAAGGATGGAATGGATATACCTTTTGAAACCTTCCTTGGATTTAATGGGGATAAGGAGCCTGATATTGACTTAAACTTCTCTGGAGAATATCAAGCAAAGGCTCATAGATATACAGAAGTTATATTTGGTAAGGGTACAACATTTAAGGCAGGAACAATAGGTACAATAGCTGAAAAAACTGCCTTTGGATATGTTAAGAAATATTTTGAAGAGAGAAATACTCAAGCTAATAAAGCAGAGATTACTAGAATATCAAAGGGATGTACTGGAATAAAAAGAACAACTGGTCAGCACCCTGGTGGAATAATAGTTGTTCCTAAGGGAAGAGAAATATTTGAGTTTTGTCCAGTTCAGCATCCAGCTGATGACCCTAATTCAGATATTATAACAACACATTTTGATTATCACTCAATAGATTCAAACTTACTTAAGCTTGATATACTAGGACATGATGATCCTACAGTAATTAGAATGCTTCAAGATATTACAGGAGTAGACCCTCAAAAAATACCTTTAGATGATAAAGAAACTATGTCTATTTTCTCATCAACTAAAGCCCTTGGGGTTACACCTGAACAAATTAATTCTAAGGTTGGTACCTTTGGTATACCTGAATTTGGAACAAAGTTTGTTAGAGGAATGCTTTTAGATACACTTCCTAAGAGTTTCTCAGACTTATTATGTATATCTGGGTTATCCCATGGTACTGATGTATGGCTTGGAAATGCTAAGGATTTAATTGATGGAGGAGTAATTACAAGTATAAGTGATGCTGTATGTTGTAGAGATGATATTATGGTTTACTTAATTAAAATGGGTCTTGAACCTAATACATCCTTCAAGATAATGGAGCTTGTTCGTAAAGGTAAGGCTTTAAAGGATCCAGAAAAGTGGGCGGAGTATGAAAAAATGATGAGAGATCATGATGTACCTGAATGGTATATAGATTCTTGTAGAAAGATAAAATACATGTTCCCTAAGGCCCATGCAGCAGCTTATGTTATGATGGCATTTAGAATTGCATGGTTTAAGGTACATATTCCTTTAGCATATTATGCAGCATATTTCTCTATAAGAGCTAAGGCCTTTGATGCAGAGTATATGATTTTTGGAAAAGAAAAGGTTAGAGAAAAAATGAAGGAAATAAGCTTACAAGGAAATGATGCAGCTCCAAAGGATAAGGATATGTATGATGATTTGGAAATTGTACTAGAGATGTATGAAAGAGGCTTTAAGTTCTTACCAATAGATTTATATAAATCAGATTGGGATAAATTTAAAGTAGAGGATGATGCCCTTAGACCTCCTTTAAATAGTATTTCGGGAATGGGTAATGTGGCAGCTGAAGCTATATTTAATGCTGTTCATGAAGAAACTCCAATTAGTTCAATTGATAATTTAAAGAAACGTGCTAAAATAGGTAATTCTGCAGTAGATTTACTTAGAAAGTTTGGTTGCTTAAATGGATTATCAGAAAGTGATCAGGTAAGTTTCTTTGATGTAATTTAAGTTAGTAATATGATAGAAAAGCTATAGAATTCGTTTTTAATGAATTTTATAGCTTTTATTATATTTAATAAATAATATCTCTCTATTTTGTTCAACCTATTTTAGATAGGTTAAATAGAGGTGATAGAATGAACAATAATACAAAAAAACTAACATTAATGGCTTTAATACTTATGATTTTTACATCTGTATTTGGATTTGCTAATATGCCAAGGTCATTCTTACTAATGGGATATGCAGCTATTCCGTGGTATATAATAAGTGCAATAGCATTTTTTATACCATATGCTTTTATTATGGCTGAATATGGTTCTGCATTTAAGAAAGAAAGTGGTGGAATATATTCTTGGATGGAAGGGTCTATAGGGCCTAAGTATGCATTTATTGGTACCTTCATGTGGTATGCATCTTATATAGTATGGATGGTAAATGTGGCATCATCTATATGGATTCCTTTATCAAATGCATTTTTTGGAAAGGATTTAACATCTACATGGTCATTATTAGGATTAAATTCAACTCAAACATTAGGAATACTAGGAGCACTATGGATAATTTTTGTCACATTTATATCTACTAAGGGTATAGAGAAAATAACTAAGATTACATCTGTAGGAGGAACTTTTATAGCAATATTAAATGTAGTTTTAATTATAGGAGCTATTGTAGTATTCGCTTTAAATGGTGGAGAGTTTTCAGAACCAATTACTAATGGAGCAAAAGCATTTTTTGTTTCGCCAAATCCAGACTATCAATCAATACTACAAATCTTGTCTTTTGTAACCTTTGCTATTTTTGCATTTGGAGGTCTTGAAGTATTAGGTGGATTAGTTGACCAAACTGAGGATGCAGAAAGGAATTTTCCTAAGGCAATAATTGTTTCTGCTCTTGTTATTTCAGTAGGATATGCTATAGGAATATTTGCTTGTGGAGTTTTTACTAATTGGAATGATGTATTATCATCTCAAGATGTTAATTTAAGTAATGTAGCTTATGTTCTAATGAATAATTTTGGAGTTCAAATTGGAAATGCAATGGGATTAAGTGAGATAGTTTCTTTACAAATTGGCATTTGGGTTGCTAGATTTGTTGGTTTATCAATGTTGTTGGCGTTAAGTGGAGCATTTTTCACATTAACCTATTCCCCATTAAAAACATTGATTTCAGGAGCACCAAAAGAAATTTGGCCAGGAAAAATTGGAGAAATAAAAAATGGAATGCCTATAAATGCTATGCGTGTTCAAGCTGTTATAGTAATTTTTATAATACTTTTAGTATCATTTGGAGGAAAAGGTGCAAAAGAATTCTTTAGAGTATTAGTTTTAATGACCAATGTTGCCATGACTATACCATATTTATTTTTAGCGGGAGCTTTTCCTAAGTTTAAAAAGAAGCAATTAGAAGGAAAGGTTCCAAAAGCTTATGAATTTTATAAATCCTATGGAGCTTCAATTTTTGTAGCAGTTATTATATGTATAATAGTGGGCTTTGCTAACATATTTACAATAATAGAGCCAGCAATGTCAGGAAAAACATTTGATACTATAATGATGCTAGCAGGACCAATAAGCTTTTCTGTGGTTGCATTAATTTTATATAGTATTTATGAAAAAAAGTATAAGAATAACTAAGTATAGTTAAAAGTTTTGTAGGAGTACTAACATTGTAATGATTTTGAAACTTTTCAAAGTGAAAAATATGTGATACATTGTAAAGGAATACAAAAGATGACGGAGGGGTATTATGAAAAAGAAATTATCAATTTTATTAGCTACTTTAATGGTAGGAGCAACATTTATAGGTTGTGGAGCAAAGGAAGAAGCTAAAAATGTTCCAACAAGTGAAATTGTTAAAAGCATTAAAGAAAAAGTGGAAATGAGAGCATTAGGAACAGTTGAAGGAGAACTTTTAAAAGAAAAATTCCATTTAAGTCTTGATGATGTAGAAGAGCAAACTGTAGAAAATGGTATGATTAATACCGGATTAGAAGTAGTTGCAGTTGTTAAAGCTAAAGAGGGAAAGGTTGATGCCGTAAAGGATTCATTAGAAAAGGTTATTGAGGATAAGAAGGCGTCAGCATTTTATCCAGGAGAGCCTGAAGCAGTTGAAGCAGCACAATTAAAGGTAAATGGAAATTATGTAGGACTTTTCATTATCCCAGATTACGAAGAAGGACAAAACAATGCTGAAAAGGCAGCAAAAGTTTTTGAAGAAGCTCTAAAATAGTCAAATATGCTTTAGGAATGGAAACATTCTTAAAGCATTAATTTTTTACTGTCTAGTAAATTATAAAATTTCAATTAGCTATAAATCAAAGGTATTATTACATTTTCATATTAAAAAATATAAAATAAAGGATAGTAATTTTATAATTTACTTACCTTTAGTACGCGTGGGGGGATATTTGTTTCTATGTGACTTGGAGCTTACGACGGAACAAGGGAAATAAATATCAGCCACACCTTTTTTATCTTTATAAAGAGCAAGATGGATAATTAGTTAAAAAGGAGAAAAGTTTTGATATTTAGTAGTATTTTATTTATATTTAGGTTTCTACCTATTGCACTAATACTATATTATATAACTCCTCAGAAATATAAAAACTTAATTTTAACTCTATTAAGTTTAGTGTTTTATTCTTGGGGGGAAGGCAAATATTTTTTAATAATGATTGCCTCAATTATTATTGATTACACAGCTGGAAGGCTTATTTATAGATATAAAAATGAAATTAAGAAAAAAACTATAGTTTTGTGTATTTCCTTAGTATTTAATCTTGGTCTATTATTCTTCTTTAAGTATTTTAATTTCTTTATAGACAACATAAATAATATTTTTAATTTAGCTATAAAAGGAGTAAAGATAACTTTACCTTTAGGAATAAGCTTTTATACCTTTCAAACAATGTCCTATAGTATAGATGTTTATAGGGGCAAGATAGTTCCTGAAAAGAACATTATTAATTTTGCAGCATTTGTAACCTTATTTCCACAGCTTATAGCTGGTCCAATTGTAAAGTATACCGATATAAATAAGGAGATAAGTAGGAGAGTTATTACTAAGGATAATGTTGAAGTAGGAATTGAAAAGTTTATTTTAGGTCTTGGTAGAAAGGTTCTAATAGCAAATAATATAGGAATGCTTTGGACAGAAGTTGAAGGAATAGGGTTTGAAAATATTTCAACACCGCTAGCCTGGCTTGGGATTATATCCTTTGGCTTACAAATTTATTTTGATTTTAGTGGATATTCTTTAATGGCTATTGGATTAGGTAAAATGTTAGGATTTAATTTTCCAGAAAACTTTAATTACCCTTATATATCAAGAAGCATATCTGAATTTTGGAGAAGATGGCACATTACTCTAGGTTCATGGTTTAAGGAGTATGTTTATATACCTTTAGGTGGTAATAGAAAGGGTAAAGTTAGGGTTACGTTTAATCTATTTATTGTATGGGCTTTAACTGGTTTATGGCATGGAGCAAGTTATAATTTTTTACTTTGGGGATTATTCTTTTTCTTACTTATTAGTATTGAAAAGTTAGGGCTTATAAATTTTTTAAATAAGCATAGAGTATTTTCCCACATATACACAATAGTTTTACTTTTAATTGGATGGACTTTATTTGCTATAACCGATTTTAATGGTATCTGTGAATACCTTAGTAAGTTGTTTTTATATTCAAATGGAGAAGAGTGGATTTATTATCTTAGAAACTATGGAGTTTCACTAATTATTGCAATTATTTTTTCTTTACCATTAGTTTCGATGTTTTATAAAAAGATAGACAACTTTAAATGGATAAAGACAATAATTTTAATGGGTATTTTTATAATATCTGTTGCTTATTTAGTTGATGCAACATATAATCCATTCCTTTATTTTAGATTCTAGGAGGTATTAAATATGAGAAGAAATCCTTTATTATATACTTTTTTTATTTTCCTTCTAGGAATTATTATTATAGATATATGTAAAGAGGATAAGAGATTTTCAGAGTTAGAAAATAGAAATTTAAGAGGAAAGGTTGAGTTTTCCTTAGAAAATTATTTTGATGGAACTTATCCTAAAAAGTATGAGGAGTATATGAGTGATCAATTTATTTTAAGAGATAGCTGGATAGATTTAAAATCAAGAAGCGAGTACTTATTAGGAAAGTTAGAAAACAATAATATTATTTATGGAAAAGATGGATATCTTTTTGAAAAGTTTACAGAGTTAGATGAAAGAAGAGTTACTATTAATATAGATTCTATTAATAAGCTCATAGAGAATAGCAAAACACCTGTAAGTGTATTAATAGCGCCAAATTCATATGAAGTATATAAAGAAAAATTGCCCTTAGGTGCTCCTGTAATTAATCAAAGGGATGAACTAGAGAAGATATATATAGGTATTAACGGTGGTAATAAGATTAATCTTACTGAAAAGTTTATAGAGAAAAGCGAAGAAAATTTATATTATAAAACCGACCATCACTGGACTACAAAAGGAGCCTACTTAGCTTATAGAGATTTTATAGAAAGTATAGATTACAAAGCTATAAATTTAGATGAGTATAATAAGAATGAGGTGGAAGGTTTTTTTGGAACTTATTTTTCAAAGGCAAAACCTTTTAATGTTGCCTCGGATCTGTTGACTTATTATGACTTTTCAGGAATAACAATGAAGATAGATGATAAATTATATAAATCTTTATATGATTATTCTAAGTTAGATATAAGAGATAAATATTCATTGTTTTTATATGGAAATAATCCATTGACTATAATTAATAATTCTAATTTGAAAAATGGAAAGAAGTTAGTTATCTTTAAGGACTCTTATGCGAATTCTTTTGTTCCATTTTTAACTGAAAATTTTGAAGAAATTCATGTTATAGATTTAAGAAGTTTCTCTGAATCTGTTAGTGAATATATAAATAATAATAGCTTTGATAATGTATTAGTATTGTATAATTTTATTAATTTTACTAGAGATACTAATATAATAAAGCTTAAGTCTTAAGGAAATTAAATAGGATTACATTTATCTTAATAAGTTTAAAATGTTAAAGCAGGATTTCATTAAATTAGGTAGAAATCCTGTTTTCATATATAGAGTTAATTTGTTATAATAATGAATAATAAGATGAATAAAGAGTACAGGTGATGAGATATGGCAAAACATGAGTTTGGAATAATAGATAAGCTTGATAAAGAAAAAGATTATAGCAATTATGATCCTAAAGAATATAATTGTATAGAAGTAGATGATGAATTAGTAACTGAGATGCTAAAGTACCTTAAGAGATTAAGAACATATCATCATAATTATAGCAACCCAAGTTTTGGACTTGCATATACTGGAGTAACGTTGATACCAGATACTTCTTTAATGTTTTTGCATGATATAGCATCAACACTAAATAGGTTTAAGAAGTCACAAGAGCTTACAGACTTAACTTGTCTTCTTATGGAGGCAAAGGTTAAGGGAAAATGTATAATTCATTATGGAATATAAAATAAAGTATTTATAAATATAGGGGGAATTATGAAAATAGGATTAGTACTTTCTGGTGGTGGCGGAAAAGGCGCTTATGAGTTAGGCGTTTGGAGAGCCCTAAAGGAATTAGGAATAAGTAAATACATATCTGTCTTTTCAGGTACATCTATAGGTGCATTTAATTCAGTGCTATTTGCTATGGATAATATGGAAAAAGCAGATAAGCTATGGGAAGAAGTAACAATGGATAAATTAGTCCCTCTTAGTAAGGTGGAATTAATAAAAAGAGGAATAGGGTTATATTTAGGGGGGAAAAATCTTCAGTTAGCTAAGAGATTTCTTAGTGATAAGATAGAACATGGAGCAATAAGTAATGAAGGGGCTGTAGAGGTTATAGAAAAATATCTAGATTGTAGTGTTTTTGACAATACTAATAAGGTTTGTTTTGCAGCTTGTACAGAATTACCTAATTATAATGTTAAGTATTTTAGATTGAACGATTATGATGAAGAGACAAGGAAGAAAATTGTGTTAGCATCTGCATCTCTTCCTCTTATATATGATAGTACAGAGGTTGTAGGAGAAAAATATATTGATGGTGGTATTGCTGATAATACACCTATACAGCCCGTTTATGGTGAAAAGTGCGATGTTATAATCGTTGTTTTACTTTCAAAAGAAGTAACTATTGATAGAGATTTATATCCTCATTCTAAGTTAATTATAATAGCACCTGAAAATCTAGATGAAAATACTATTAATGGTACTTTGAATTTAGATACTGATGCTAAAAGAGTTAGAATTAATGAAGGATATAAGGATACAATGAATAGACTTAAGCCTGTTATGGAGCTTACAAAGTTTATTAATGAAAAAGAAGAAGAAGAAGAAAATCCAATGCTTTATAAAATGTATGGAAAGCTAAAGTCTGTTTCTTTTAAAAGGAAAGAAAAATAAATAGTATAAAGATTAAATCCACATGGAGATAAAAGTCCATGTGGATTTTTATGTTATCATAATATGTAAAATATAAAACCATTTTAATGTTTACTTAGTCTAATGGATGTAAGGATAAATTATCGATAATTTAGACACTTAAGGAGGAGTAAAATGGATGAAAAAGTCACTATGGCTATAGAAGGGGATGTACAAGCATTTTCATCTTTAATTGATAGTATAAAAGATAACTTATATAGAACGGCATATGCATATGTAAAGTGTAAAGAAGATGCTTTAGATATTGTTGGAGATACTGTTTATAAAGCATTTATATCTATTGATAAGTTAAGAAATCCAAAGCTTTTTAAAACATGGATAACTAGAATTTTAATTAACAATGCAATAACTTTTAATAAAAAGAGAGGGAGAGTTATTTATTTAGAAGAAGAAGCTTTAGGTAATATGGAAGCAAAGAAAGAGGATAATGATGAAAAATTAGACCTTTTATGTGCCATAGATAAATTAGATGAAAGATATAAGGAAGTAATAATATTAAAGTATTTTGATGATTTAACTATAAATGAGATTTCAAAGGTTTTAGATAAGCCAGAAGGTACAATTAAAACATATTTAAATAAAGGGTTAAATGCATTAAGACTTTATATTGGAAGGGAGATCGTTTGAGTTATGGATATTAATAATTTGAAAAATTCTATAGATGTTCCAACAAATGAATTAAATAATATTATAAAAGATTCAATAAAAAGGGGAGAAAAATATAAATATAGAAGAAAGAACGTAAGATTAAAAAAGATTGGGGGATGGATAGCTGCTGTATTTGTATTAGTAAGTGTAATAGGTATAATGAATCCAAAGGCAGTTAGTGCAATTCCATTAATAGGGTCAATTTTTAGCCATTTTAGTGATGTAGATAAAATTGATAAGTTTGAAGATTTTTCTCAAAGTGTAAATAAAACTGTTGAAAGCAATGGCGTAAAGGTTACAGTAAATGATATTGCTCTAGATAATAATATATTAGCTATTACTACAACTATAGTAGGTGAAGATATAGATGGAGCTAAGGGAATAATGGGTAATATATATTTAGATGGTCATTTAATGAAAAGTAGAAATAATAAATATGTAAAAATAGATGATAAAACAACAGAGTATATTTTGTATGGTAATGTTTCTGATATAAAATTAGGTGATGAAGTAAATATTGAGATCGACTTTAAGTATATAGATGATATTAAAGGAGATTGGAATCTTAAATTCTCTACAAATAAGGAAAAGGCAAATAGTCTATCAAAAACTATAGAAGTAAATGAAAAGATTAAATTACCAACAAGTGAATTGAAAATCGAAAATGTAGTAATTAGTCCTTTCGGAAGCTCTATTAATTATTCGGGTACTTACTATGAGAAGAGTAAAAGTAGAAACCCTGAAATTAAAGGATTTAGGGTAACTGATAATAATGGGAAAGTTTTAGGAGTAAAGTTTGCTGGTAGTACATCAAGTGATATTGAGTATAGTGGAAAATTTGAAATATTAAATAATCTATGGAGTGTTGATGGTATTTCTATAGTGCCTATCCTTGACTATGAAGATAATGAAATATATAAAAAAATAGGTGAATATAGAGCAAGTATATATCAATGTAATGTAAATTATATAGATAAAAAACAAAGTATTATAGAGAATCGTAGAAAAGCTACAGCAGAAGAAAAGAAAGCTGGTTATGCCTATGATGAGGTAGTAAAGGTATTTAGTATGGATAATAAACCATACTTATATCTTAATGATTTATTAGGTGAAAATATTCAGCTAAATAGAGCAACAAATGTTAAAGTAGATTCTATTAAAACATTAGAAGATAGGACATTAATAACTATGAAGATAGAGGGAAACTATTCATATTGTTTGTTAAATGGTGTGTTCTCTAGTTTCTTATTGTTAGATGAGGATGGCAACTACTATGAAATTGATTTAAACAATGGAAAAGAAGCTATAATTGATGCTGAAAACAATCTTGTATTGATAGAATTGCCAGTAGTAGATAATAACAAGAAATATAAGATTGCTATGCCAAAAGTTCAAAATCCAATAGTAGAGGATTCTTACAAAATAAATGTATCCATTAAATAATTAGGTAAAAGAAGTGCATATGCTTTATGCACTTCTTTTATTTTGTATAGCAAATAATTTTAGGAAATATAAAGATGAAAATTAAAAAGAAGTATTTGTATATATCTCATAATATGGTTGAAATTAACATACAATAGTGTTAAGATTTAATTAAGTAATCACTTAATTAAAAAACGGAGGAGCAATGGAAGAGTTTATAAAGATTTTTAAGGCACTAGGGGATGAAACCAGAGTAAATATATTGCTTTTAATTTCAAATAGAGGAATGTGTGCTAAAGGTATAGCAAGACATCTTGAAATAAGTGAAGCAGCAGTATCTCAACAAATAAAAATACTTAAAGATATTGACTTAATTCAAGGATATAAAATAGGTTATCATATTATCTACGACTTAAATGAAGAAAAAATAAATTCTTCAATTAAGTTTTTAGAATTAATAATAGATAATGAAAAAACTAGTACAACAAATATTGCAAACTTAAAATGTCTAAATGGATGCAAGCATATGAAATGTGCTAGTAATAATAAAATCAAGGAGGAACCTATAATGAAAATTTGTTTTCCAGTTGAATCAAATGAAGGAGTAAAAAGTATACCATATGGCCATTTTGGTACAGCACCACTTTTTGTAATATGTGATTTAGAGACTAATAAGGTTAAGTCAGTAGGCAATGGAGATTTAGGTCACGAACATGGTAAATGTCAACCAATGAAAGCATTATCGGGTGAAGAAGTTGATGCAGTAGTAGTTGGAGGCATTGGTGCAGGAGCTATTAATAAATTAAATTCTATGGGAATAAAAGTTTTTCAAGCAATCCAAGGAGATTTAGAAAAAAATCTAGAGGCATTTAAGGAAAATAAGTTAAAAGAGTTTCCTAGTACTCATGTATGTAATCATGATGGATGTTCTCACTAAAAATTAAATACTTGTGTATAAAAGTCTACAGATCTTTCTGTAGGCTTTTTCTAAGTATAGAATAATTTGTATTTTGTTACTAATTTTAATTTTCTGAATAAATAATGTAATAACTGGAAAAAGAGTACAATGAAAATAGACGTGTAATATAACTATACATAATAAGGTGGGGATTAAAATGAATTTTATAAAGGTACATAATATTAATGAGAGCAAAATATTAAAAAAAGAGATTTGGGAAGAAAAGAAAAGAGAAAAGGTTACATTATGTTCTTGCAAGGGATGTATACAAAAGGCAGATGTAATATCAAATGTAAAAATAAATGATGTGGAAGAAGGAAAAATTGTTTATAGCATTCCAGTATGTAATGAGTGCAGTAACAAAGCAGAAAATTATTACGTAGATATAAATAGTTTGGTTATATAAGAGTTAGAACTCACAGTGATGAAAATTACTGTGAGTTTTTTATTGACTTTAACCTAAGACTAAGGTTTAAACTTAGTTGTGAAGGGGGAAAGAACATGAGTAAAAAATATAATATAAAGGAAGTAGCGAAGTTATTTAATATAACAACCAATAAAATTAGATATTATGAAAAACAGGAATTAATTAAACCTATAAGAGATGAGGAAAATGATTATAGAATTTATAGTGGGAAAGATATTATGCAACTTCAAGCAGTATTATTATACAGGTCTATAGGACTCTCAATTAAAACTATAAAGGAAATAATTAAAAGGAATGATGGTATAGATTATTTAGAGCACTTTAATAGGCAATGGATCATGGTAAATGATGAGATTCATAGATTAAATACTATTAGAGAATCACTTGAGAAAATAATAGATACCTTATATGAAGATGAGAAAATGAACTCTGATAAAATCTTTCCTATTATTGAGGAAGGAAATAAGGTAGCGTCTATTAGAGAGGGATGGAAGGATAAGTGGAACTTTAATAGTTGGGCAGATAGTTATGATGAAGATGTGAAGGTTGACAGGGGAGCCTTAAAGATTTATGAAAACTATAATAAAGTTTTGAATAAGGTGTATGAAAAATCTACTATAACAGGAGAGAATATATCAGTGTTAGACATTGGGGTAGGAACAGGAAATTTAGCTAAAAAGTTTTTAGAAAATAACTATAGAGTAGTTGGAATAGACCAATCTAGAGAAATGTTAAGAGTAGCAAAACATAAATATCCTAATTTAAAAGTAAGATTAGGAGAATTTCTAAAGATACCTTTTAATGATAAAGTATTTGATATAATTGTATCAACTTATGCATTTCACCACTTAAATTCTGAAGAAAAATCATTGGCTATTAAAGAGATGATAAGAGTTTTAAAAGATAATGGGAAGATAGTAATAGGAGATTTAATGTTTAAAAATAGAGTTGAAGAAGAATGGGTATTAAAAGAGTTAACAGAAGTACAGGTAGATGAAATAAAAGATGAATATTACTCATATATAGATGAGCTTGAAAGTGAATTTATGAAGTATAATAAAAAGCTTAACTATGAAAAGATAGATAGATTCATAAGTGTAATTGAAGTAAATTAGAAAATTAAAAAAATATTACAAATATCAAAAATCAAGTATTTTAATAGATTATTAGGATATAATTACCATGAGATTGGAAGTGGTGATTGTGAAGAAAAAAAGGGTATTAAAGTTCATTATTATATTTCTATTTTTATGTTGTGGTATAGGATATACATCATATAAAGGTTATAAAAAATATGAAGATAAGAAAAATGGAATTGGAGAAACAATTGATGTATTTAATGGGGTAGAGGTATACTATAATGGTTCAGAATATGGCAATGTTCATGGAAAACATTATAGTAAGGATGGATATTATTATGGATATGAGTGGCAGTGTGTTGAGTTTATAAAAAGATATTATTATGATTATTTAGGGCATGAGATGCCAGATGGCTATGGTAACGCAAAGGACTTTTTTGATGATAGTATTCCACAGGGAGAAGTAAATGAGAAAAGAGGTCTTATTCAATATAGGAATGGCGACAATGTAATGCCTAAGGTAAATGATATATTAATATTTAATGATACAACATATGGTCATATAGCAATTATTTCAGAAGTTGAAGATGACTATATTGAAGTAATACAACAAAATATGGGCACTCAGACAAGAGATAAGTTTGAACTTAAGAAGGATGGAAATAATTATTATATTGGAGGCCATAGAACTCCAGCTGGATGGCTTAGAAAAGAGTAGAAATTTAATAATATGTGTAAGTAAAAGAAATATTGCTACAGCAGTATTTCTTTTTTTGTATGAATTATTTAGTATTTTGAGAGAATAATACTATTATCTATTTAGTTTAGAGGAGTGATTTATTGTGGATGAAAATCCAATGTTCTGTTATCAATGTGAACAAACAGCAGGGGGAAAAGGGTGTACTAAAATGGGTGTATGTGGTAAGACACCGGAAATAGCTAACCTTCAAGATTTACTAGTTTATCAATGTAAAGGAATAAGCGCTTATGCAGTGGATCTAATTGAGAAGGGCGAAATTATAGATAAGAGTATTGTTAGTTTTGTTGAAAATTCATTATTTACTACATTAACTAATGTGAATTTTGATGCAGAAGTACACGTTGAGATGCTTAAGGAATCTCAAAAGATAAAAGAGGCTTTAAGAGAAAAAGCGTCTAATAATAAAGAATATCCTGAACAAGCTACATATAATCTTAGTTCTACAAAAGAAGAAATGCTTGAAGATTCAGTAAGGGCAGGAATAATGTTTGATCAAACACTAGATGCAGATATCAGATCTTTAAGGCAGACAATTATTTATGGATTGAAAGGGATAAGTGCCTATGGACACCAAGCTAGATTCTTAGGATACTTTGATGATCAAGTTGATAACTTTTATTTTAGGGGACTAGAGTGTACTACTAATGATAATTTAAGTGTAGAAGAAATGATTCGTATGACTATGAGAACTGGAGATATGAGTGTTGCTGTAATGAAAAAACTTGATGAAGCAAATACAAATACTTATAAAAATCCAACAGTACATAAGGTTAATGTTAAGAGAGAAAAAGGACCTTTTATTATAGTTTCAGGACATGATTTAAGGGATTTAGAGATGTTATTACAACAAACAGAAGGGAAAGGAATAAATATATATACTCATGGTGAAATGATACCATCTCATGGTTATCCAGAATTAAAAAAATATAAGCATCTTGTAGGAAATTATGGTGGAGCATGGCAAGATCAACAAAAAGAATTTGATGGAATACCAGGATGTATTTTAATGACAACTAATTGTTTAATGAGACCAAGGGAAACTTATAAAGATAGAATATTTACAACAAGTGTAGTAGGATGGGATGGTGTTAAGTATATTCCTGCTGATAAAGATGGACATAAAGATTTTACTCCAATAATTGAAAAAGCTCTAGAACTTGGTGGTTTCACTGAATCAGAAGAACCACATGAAATTTTAGTAGGTTTTGGCCATAATGAAACTCTAAGTCATGCTGGAGAAATTGTTAATGCAGTAAAGGATGGAAAGATAAGACACTTCTTTTTAATTGGTGGATGCGATGGAGCAAGACCTGGAAGAAATTATTATACAGAATTTGCTCAAAAGGTTCCAGAAGACTGTGTTATATTAACTTTAGCCTGTGGTAAATATAGATTTAATAAATTAGATTTTGGTGAGGTGGCAGGTTTACCAAGATTATTAGATGTAGGCCAATGTAATGATGCCTATTCTGCTGTTAGAATTGCAACTGCACTTGCAGATGCCTTTGATACTGATGTAAATGGATTACCTTTATCCATTATTTTATCATGGTATGAACAAAAAGCAGTTGCAGACCTTTTAGCTTTACTTTCTTTAGGTATAAAAGGTGTTTTTTTAGGACCAACTTTACCAGCATTTTTAAGTCCTAATGTACTTCAATATTTAGTTGATACATTTAATTTACAACAAATAAGTCAACCAGATGATGATTTAAAAACTTGTTTACAACAAGGAATTGGATTATAAAATTGTAAAAAGATAAGTTGAATATTCAACTTATCTTTTTATTTCACGTCTATTTATCTTAAAACCTATTTTTTCTTCTATTTCTTTTAGCTGATTTTCATCCTTTGGAGCAACAAACATGCATGTATATCCATCTTCACCTGCACGTCCTGTTCTACCAATACGGTGAATATAGCTTTCAGGAGTTTCAGGAGTATCGTAGTTATATATGTGAGTTACACCTGAAATATCAATACCTCTAGCAGCTACATCAGTTGCAATTAAATATTGAATATCTGCATTTCTAAAAGCCTTTATTATTCTTTCGCGTTTTGGTTGAGGAACATCACTATGTATCTTTTGACAATTGTAACCTTTTTGATGAAGAGCTAATTCTAAAGCATCAGCTCTACGCTTAGTTCTGCAGAAAATAATAGCCATAAATGGATTATCTTCATTTAATGTAGAACAAAGGGCTTCTTGTTTCCATCTATCACTTACTTCTACAACTTCTTGTTTAATTTTATCTACTGCTATAGTTGGAGATTGTATATCTATAAATACTGGTTCCTTCATATATCTGTAGGCTAACTTTTTAACTTGGGAATCCATAGTAGCTGAGAAACAAAGTGTTTGGTGGTTTTTAGAACACACCTTCATAATTTTTTCTATTTCATTTTTGAATCCCATAAGAAGCATTTGGTCAGCTTCATCAATTACAATAGTTTTTAATTTAGATAAATCAACAGATTTTCTCTCAATATGATCTAAAAGTCTTCCAGGGGTAGCTATTATCATATGAATATTATTTTTCAGCTTCTTTAGTTGGCTTCCGATATCCTTACCTCCATATGCAGCTAAAATATTAATTTCTTCATTCACATTTAACTTATTAGCTTCTTCAGTAATTTGTATTGCTAATTCTCTAGTAGGAGATAATATAAGCACCTGTGTAGCATTAGATTTTGGTGATAGGTTTTGGAATATTGGTATCAAGAAAGCTAGAGTTTTACCAGTACCAGTTTTTGCTTCACCTATTAAATCTTTACCTAGTAGAATATGAGGAATACTTTCCTCTTGTATAGGAGTTGGAGTTTTAATTCCATTTTTATTTAATTTATTAACTATATTTTCATTTATTCCTAAGCTTTTAAAAGCCATAATTAATCATCCTTCCATATAAAGCAAATAAGAGCTTGGTATCAGCTGACAGACACTCAAACTCTATCCTAATTGGAATAGGGATTCCAATTGCTTAGTAATGATACCATTTAATAAGGTTATAGTCAAATGTATAGAGATTAAAAATGAGCATACGGATTGTTTGAAATATGTCGAATTCTTTGATATATTAGAATAATATAGAAGCTTAATATATATTTTTTAATATTTATTTAATCGTATACATACTTTGTGCTTTATGGAAGGAGGAGGCTATGAAAATATTAATTTTGTGTGCAACAGGAACATCAAGTAATATAGTTGTAGAATCAGTAAAAAAGGCAGTAGGGGATTTAAACATTAAAATTGCTGCAAAGGGAATAGAGGAAATTGAAGATAATGTTGAATCTTGTGACTTAATCCTATTAGGACCTCAGATTAAATATAAATTAGAAACGGTACAAAAAGTTGTAGAAGATAAGAATATACCAGTTGGAATAATAGATAGTATGGACTATGGGTTATGTAGAGGAGAAGAAATACTTAATAAGGCCATACAGCTTATAAGTTTATTCAAAGGAGAATAATATGACTAGGGATAATAGATATGAAGAAATATATCATTTCATATTAGAAACAACTAAATTACAAAGAGAAAATAATGAGAGAATAGGTGTAACAACAAATGAGGTGGCAGAGGGAATTGGTATAAAGAGAACTAATGCAAGTAGTGAGTTAAACAAACTTGTAAGAGATGGGTTAATAAAGAAAGAAGAAGGAAGGCCTGTAGTATATAAATGTATTGAGGATGATGAAGAAGTTGAAGTCATAAGTAGAAATGAAGTTGATGCATTTAATAAGTTTATTGGTTGCGAGGGAAGTTTAAAGAAGCCAATAAAGCAGGCAAAAGCGGCTATTAGTTATCCGCCAAGAGGACTTCACACCTTATTACTTGGTCCAACAGGTGTTGGTAAAACAATGTTTGCAGAAAAAATGTATGAGTATGCTAAAGAGAAGGGACAATTAAATGAAGATGCCCCTTTTGTTACTTTAAATTGTGCAGATTATAGTAATAATCCTCAGCTCTTACTATCACAGCTTTTTGGATATGTAAAGGGAGCCTTTACTGGAGCTAATAAAGATTATTCTGGGCTTGTTGAGTCTGCAGATAATGGAATATTATTTTTAGATGAAGTACATAGATTACCGCCAGAGGGACAAGAAACTTTATTTTATCTAATGGATAAAGGAGTCTTTTCTCCGGTAGGATCAACGGAGAGAAAGCATGTAGATGTTCTTATTATTTGTGCAACTACGGCTAGGAAAGAGGATTCATTATTAGATACCTTCACAAGAAGAATTCCTATGTCTATAAAGATACCTTCATTAAAGGAGAGAAGTAAAAAAGAGCGATTTAAAATAGCTCAAGCTTTTATTGAGGAAGAGGCTAGTAGGATAAAGAAAGAAATAGTTGTTAACAATGCTGTTTTAAAAAATCTTTTAAACTATGAGTGCTTAGGGAATATAGGTCAACTAAAAAGTGATATAAAGCTAATATGTGCTAATGCTTTTTTAGATGCTATTCATTTAAATAGAGATAAGGTTGAAATTGAGGTTATACACCTTCCAGATCATATAAGAAAGTATGGTATTTATGAAAATGATTTCGAAAGTGAGATAGAAGTTATAGTAGGAAAAAGTGATTTTTTAGTCTTCACTGGTGATGGAGGAGGAAAGATAGGCCATTCTAAAAATAAGATTAAGTATGAGTCTTTTTATGACAAGATAGAAAAAAGATTAAAGGATTTAAGTACAAGATATGATAATCAGGATGATATTGATACAATCATTAGGTTTGAAATTAATGGACAATTTAAAAATTATATAGAGGGTGTAAACAATAATATTGAACTTGAAAAAGTAGTTAGTAAGAAAAGTATTATGTATATGGAAACTCTATTAGCATTGGCTGAAAAGGAGCTATGCAAAAAGTTTTCTAAAAAAGTCTTTTATGGACTTTGCATGCACTTTGATTCAAGCATAAAAAGACTGGGTGAAAATAAAACCGTAGTAAATAAGAACCTTCTTAATGTAATAGAAAATCACCATAGGGAGTTTGAGTTAGTTAGAAACTTTATAAAAGGAATTGAAGGAGAGTTAGAGGTTAGGGTGCCTCTTGATGAGATAGCCTTTATAGCGATGTTCTTATGTATAGATGCAATTGAGAGCGATCTTAAGAACCAATTACCTAAGGTAATAATAAGCATGCATGGAAAGAGTACAGCATCATCTATGGCGGAAACTGTGAATTCTTTATTAGGAATAGATACTGTACAAGCTTATGATATGGAGCTTGATAAAGATTCGAGAACTTGCTATGAGGAATTAAAGGAAGTAGTAAGGAAGAATAGTAATGATGCTGGAGTTCTATTATTAGTAGATATGGGATCATTAATTATGTTTGGTGATTTAATTGGAGAGGAACTTTTAGTTAAGGTAAGGGTAATAGATTGTGTAACAACAATTACAGCCTTAGAGGTTGCAAGACATGCTGAGTTTGAAAGAGATATTGATGTTATATATAATTCTATTTTAAATAAGCAAAGAATGACCTTAATGGGTAATAGGTATAAGGATGAAACTAAAACTAAGAAAGAAAATATAATTATTGCAGCTTGTACTACTGGCGAAGGAAGTGCTAAAAAGATTAAGAAATTAATAGAGGATAATATAAATATTTCAGGAACCAATACTGAAATAATTACAGCAGCAATTACAAGTCATGAAAACATAAGCAATATTATAGGTAAGCTAGGCAAGGATAAAAATATAATAGCTGTTGTAGGAAGTATTGATCCAATGTTATATGGTGTACCATTCATATCTATAACAGATTTAATTATGCTAAATAAATATGGTGAACTTGAGAAGATGATAAAAACAACTGTAGTACAGAAAAAAGTTGAGGAAAATGAAGATTTAAATTTAATAATTGAGCAGGTATTTAATAAGCTAAAAGATAAAATTAATGGCTTTAATATAAATATATTTAAAAAGGACTTTGGAGTTTTTAAGAGATGGATAGAAAGTGAATTAAGCTATCAGTTTGATAAGGATACATTAATAGCTGTAGTATTCCACTTGTTAGCAACAACAGAGAATTTAGTTTTAAAAAGGAAGTGTAAGGAGCATAAAAATAAAGAGTATCTATTGATTTATTATGCAAATGAAATAAAGCAGATTAAGTATGCACTTAAGAATATAGAGGATGACTTAGAAGTTGAGTTCAAATTAGATGAGCTTTGCTATATACTTACCATACTGTATAAATTATAGAGTGATTTAAAAAGTGGTGTATGAAATGAATGTTAGTGTATGATTTGAAAATTTAAATAGTGTATAAAAAAGGAGGGGGAACCCTCTTTTTTTATAGGTTTTTGATTTTGGCATGGAAATTGCTTTGAATTAATAGTGAGAAAAATATTTATATAGGAGAGATATATATGACAAAAATTATCTTAGCATGTGCAGCAGGAATGTCCACATCACTATTAGTAAATAAAATGAAGGAGGTAGCAGAGGCGGAAAATATTGAGGCTTCAATAAAAGCTATTCCAGAAGCAGAGATATCACAACATTTAAATGAATGTGATGTTATATTACTTGGACCACAAGTAAAGTTTATGATTGATGAAATTAGAGCAATAGCTGCTCCTCAAAGTATTCCAGTAGAGGTTGTTCCAATGCAACATTATGGAATGATGAATGGAAAGGCAGTTTTAGAATTAGCTTTAAGTTTAAAGGGAGGTAATTAATAATGAAAAAAATTATGGATTATATGGAAAGAAAGGTAATGCCTATAGCCAATAAAATTGGTAACCAAGTACATATCAGAGCAATATCTGCTGGTATGGTTAGCTTAGTAGGAATTATTATACTTGCTTCAATAGCTACATTAGTTCAAAATTTGCAAGTGGAATCATATCAAAACTTTATTACTAATACAGAAGCAGGACAAGTAATTTGGAATATAACTCAAAATATTTGGTGGGGATGTCTTGCTATGTATGGACTATTTGTTTGTGCAACAGTTGGACAATCACTTTGGAGAAACTATGGTCATAATGGACTTGATGGGTTATGTGTAGCATTGGCTTCATATTTTGTATTAATTCCATGGATGGCACAAGTTCCAAATGGAAAAGAAGCACCAATTAGAGCCTTTGGATTTATTAATTATACTAGTTTTAGTGCGGATGCGTTATTTGCTTGTATGATTATAGCTCTTGTATCAGTTGAAATATTGCATAGATTATCAAATGTTAAAGCATTTAAGATTAAGATGCCAGATGTAGTTCCAACAGCAGTAAGTGATTCATTTTCAAAATTAATACCAACTATGTTAACAGTTATTATATTTGCGGTAATATCATATTTAATTATGAGATTTGCTGATGGTAAATCATTTAATCAATTAATAACAATGGCTATAACAAAACCACTACAAGGATTTAGTGATAATTTAGTAACAGCTATAGTAGCACCATTTGTTATATCATTCTTATGGTTCTTTGGAATTCATGGTTCAAATATTGTGGGACCAATACTTGCAGCTGTTTTAGCACCGCTTGGAATGTCAAATATTGAAATGTACGCTCAAGGTGTTACTGATTGGTCTCAATATAATGTATTAACTTACCAATTTATATCTTCATTTGTTAATATGGGTGGAGCAGCATGTACAATAGGTTTAATAGTTGCTATGTTTATTACAAACAGAAGAAGACATAAGGTATTATTATCTCTTGCAGGTCCTACAGGTGCATTTAATATAAATGAACCAATAATATTTGGATTCCCAATAGTTTTAAATCCATATTTATTTATACCGTTTGTAATAGGACCATCAATTATTAGTGCAATTTCATATTTAGCAATTAAATTCCAATTAGTTCACCCAGTTGTAGCGTCAGTTCCTTGGACAACACCTCCAATATTAAATGGATTCTTAGCAACAGGTATGCATTGGACAGGAGCAGCATTATCAGTAGTTAATATAGTAGTTGTTGTATTACTATATATACCATTCTTAAAATTAATAGAAAGAAATGAAGAAAAACAATTATTAAATAAATAAAAACATTCATTGGAGAGGAGATCATATGGGAATAGGAATTAGTATATATCCATTAAATAGTACTGTTGAAGAAAATAAAGCTTATATAGAAAAAGCAGCAAAACTTGGATACAGTAGAGTATTTACCTCTATGTTAGAATTAGATAGCCATAAGGAAAAAGCTTTAAATCAGGTTGAAAAATACAGAGAATTATTAAAATTTTCAAGGAATCTAGGGATGAGAGTATTTATAGATATAAATCCTGAAGTTCTTAAGATAATAGATATAAATCCTATGGATTTGAAATTCTTTAAAGATTTAGGAGCAACTGGACTTAGATTAGATGGAATGTTTAATGGATTCTATGAATCAATGGTTACATTTAATAAATTTGATTTAGATATTGAAATAAATGGCTCCTTTGATAGTGGATATGTTAATAATATTATGGATATAGGTTGTAAGAGGGGGAAGCTTGTGACTTGTCACAACTTCTACCCTGAAAAAGATACAGGTTTAGGATTAGAGTATTTTAAGGCTTGTCATATGAGGCATAAGTCATTAGGATTACATACAGCTGCTTTTGTTGATGCAACTAAAGGAGGAAGACTAGGACCATGGTTATCTAATGATGGCTTGTGTACATTAGAAAAGCATAGAGGAATAGATATAACGGTTCAAGCGCAAGAATTATTTGCTTTAGGAATAGATGATGTAATAATAGGTAATGCTTTTGCAACAAATGAAGAGTTAGAGTCTCTTGCAAAGCTAGATGAAAATATTATATCTTTAAAAGTTACTATGGAAGAAGTTACAGAGGTTGAGAAGTCAATATTTAATAAGGTGCTTCAAAACAGATGGGATTATAGTGACTCTGTCATAAGACATACAATGGGAAGAAAAGAATTTAAGGACAAAGAAATAAAATCAACAACTAAAGAAGATAGAATTGTTCCTATAGGAACTGTCTTAATTAATAATAATGATTATCTTAATTATAAAGGAGAGGTACTCGTAGCCTGCAAGGATATTGCGTTAGATAATAGAAGAAATGTAATAGCAACTGTATGCAACTCTCACATAGAATTACTAAAATATATTAAATCAGGGAAAAAGTTTAAGTTGGAGGAGTAGTATGGACGAAAGAACTTTAAATAGTGCAATGAACATAATTATGTATGCAGGAGATGCTAGAAGCTCAATTATAACAGCATTGAAGGTAGCAAGAGAAGGAAGTAAGGAAAAAGGCTTAGAGTTACTTGAGGAAGCAAAGAAAAATTTACTTGAAGCTCATAAGATTCAAACTGAATTACTTCAAGGAGAAATGCAAGGTAATCCATGTGAATTTAGTTTATTATTAGTACATTCTCAAGATCATTTAATGAATGCTATGCTTGCAAAGGATTTAGCAGAACAAATTATTTTAATGATAGAATAGGAGGGATATTATGACTTTAGGGTTTAAAGAAAACTTCTTATGGGGAGGGGCTCTATCAGCTAATCAAGTTGAAGGGGCTTACCTAGAAGGGGGAAAGGGCTTATCCACAGCAGATGTACTTCCAAAAGGAATGATGAGTTCACCAGTTATACCACCAGAGGGAGACTATCCATCTCATACAGCAATCGATTTTTATCATAGATATAAAGAGGATATAAAACTTTTCAAAGAATTAGGTTTTAAATGTTTACGATTATCTATTGCTTGGAGTAGAATATTTCCTAATGGAGATGAAGAAACTCCAAATGAAGAAGGATTAAAGTTTTATGATGATGTATTTGATGAATTAATCTCAAATGGTATAGAACCTGTAGTAACCTTATCTCACTATGAAATGCCATTAGGTCTATGTAGCAAATATGGTGGGTTTACAAATAGAAAGCTTATAGGATTTTTTGAAAGATATGTAAGAACCGTTTTTATAAGATACAAGGATAAGGTAAAGTATTGGATGACTTTTAACGAAATCAATAGTATAACTGTAATGAGATTTACATGTGGTGGTATCATTCCTAAAGAAGGTGAGAATCCAAGGCAATTAAGCTATGAGGGAGCACATAATCAATTAGTTGCAAGTGCTTTAGCAGTTAAAGCATGTCATGAAATAGTAGATGGTGGAAAGATAGGGTGTATGATTAATTATGGATGTGTATATCCTATGACTTGTAATCCACTTGATGCATTAGATGCTTTAGATAAAGATAGAAGAACGTTATTCTTTGCTGACGTGCAAATTAGAGGAAAATATCCAAATTATCAAAAGAGATTTTTTAGAGAAAATAATATCTCCATAGGAATATCAGAAGAGGATGAAAAGATACTAAGAGAAAATACTGTAGATTTCCTTGGTATGAGTTATTACATGAGTAGGGTTGCAAGTACTGATGCTGAACATCTTGAAAAAGCAGAAGGGAATATATTTAAAATGGTTAAAAACCCTTATCTTAAATCATCAGAATGGGGATGGCAAATAGATCCAGAAGGATTAAGATTCTCATTAAATACATTATATGATAGATATGAAGTTCCTATATTTATAGTTGAAAATGGACTTGGAGCAATAGATGTTGTTGAGGAAGATGGCTCAATTAATGATGATTATAGAATTGACTATTTAAGAAAACATATAAGTGCTATGAAAGAGGCTGTAAATGATGGTGTTGACCTTATAGGATATACATCTTGGGGACCAATAGACTTAGTGAGTGCATCTACAGGTGAAATGAAGAAACGTTATGGATTTATCTATGTAGATAAGGATGATGAGGGAAATGGAACTTTAGAGAGAAGAAAAAAGAAGAGTTTTAACTGGTACAAAGAAGTAATTGAAAGTAATGGGGAAAAACTTTAAACTAATATTATATATAGAAAGAAGTAGAATTTACAATTTAAATTCTACTTCTTTCTATATATTTATGTAAAAAGTGATGCTAAATAAGAAGTTAAAAATGAAATTATAATTTAGATTTGCTAATAAGGATAATTATGGTAAAATGTATACAAACATTGGAATTTATCGAGGCTGGTGAGAATATGGAGAAACAAGAGATGAACTCAAATAAAAAGTTTTGGAATAGATTTGCTAGTAAATATGATTTTATAATAAAAAAAGATGAGCAAGCTTATGAAGAGATGATTAAACTTATTAGAAGAGATGTAAATTCTAAAATGGAAATGTTGGAGCTTGCAACAGGTACAGGATTAATTGCTTTAAGAATAGCAGATAAAGTGAAGTATTTGGAGGCTACTGATTTTTCTGAAGAAATGATAAAAGAAGCAAAACGTAAAGAGAGGCCTAATAATCTTAATTTTTCAGTAGAGGATGCATGTGATTTACCTTATGGTTCTAAAACATTTGATTGTGTACTTATATCTAATGCACTTCACATAATGCCAAAGCCTGAGGAAGCACTTAGTAATATTAAAAGAGTATTAAAGGATGAGGGGATCTTAATAGCACCAACTTTTACACATAAGAGTAGTATAAAAGCTAAAGTGTTATGGAAACTTATGTCTATTGTAGGTTTTAAGGCTTATAGCAAATGGACAACTGATGAGTATATTAAGTTTATAAAAAGTAATGGCTTTAAAATAAAGAAAAGTAAAAAAATAAAAGGAACTTTTGAGTTAGCATATATTGTAGCAATTAAAGAATGTAGGTAAAATAGTATCTAGATTCTTTTTTCTTTAGGAGGAAAATATGAGAAACATAAAAATGTTATTACAATATGATGGAACAAGATATAAGGGATGGCAAAAGCAGAATCAAAAAGGCAATTCTGTTGTAACAATACAAGGAAAAATCGAAAATGTTTTAAGTAAAATGACAGGGGAGGAAATAGAAGTAATAGGTTGTGGCAGAACAGATTCTGGAGTTCATGCAGATAATTATGTGGCAAACTTCTTTACTGATTCAAAAATGACTTTAGTGGAAATGATGAGTTATCTTGAAGAATATTTACCAGAGGATATTGTGGTTAAAGAACTTAAGATAGCAAGTGATAGGTTTCACTCTAGGTTAAATGTAAAGGGAAAAACCTATGTGTATTCAATTCAAAACACAAAATATCAAGATGTATTTTCCAAGAGATTTGCTTATCATATAAAAGAAGAATTAGATATAGAAAGTATGAGAGAAGGTGCAAAGTATCTTATAGGCACTCATGATTTTAAGAGTTTTACTAATTTAAAAGTAAAGAATGGTAAAAAGTCCACTATAAGAACTATAAGGGATATAAAAATAACAAATTATAATGGATTTGTACAAATAGAAGTAAGTGGAAATGGATTTCTGTTAAATATGGTAAGAATAATTGTAGGAACATTAGTAGAGGTTGGAGTTCATAAAAGGAATCCAGAAGATATTAAAGAGATATTAGAGTCTAAGAATAGAGAAAATTCAGGTCTAAAGGTTCCAGGGAAAGGATTAATGCTTAAAAATTTAGAATATTAATTCAAAAGTGTTGACTTATATCAAATAAAAGAATAGTATTAAGTAGGAAAATTTGTTAGGTGAGGCTCCTATAAAGATAGATGCTGCTACCCAGAAAAATCGAGAGATTCCAATGGGTTAACAATAATTATCGCCAAGGTAATTTTTAACGTAGCTGACAAGAAAAGGTCAAAGCTTTATAGTGCTAAAGCTCTACAATTAAATTGTGTTATATTTAAGGCTTTTTAACGTAGGGTTAAAAGGTCTTTTTTTATTCTTTAGGAAATTATAGCATCAATTAAATTGTGGATAACTTCAACAATTTAGCTAGATATTATTTCATTTCTTCCTAAAGAATAAAAAATAAAATATATGCCCCTGCAAGATTTTCTTCAGGCAAGCTTCGGAAATGCAGATGGGCAAAAAAATAAGGTGGTGAATTAAATGGAATCTGATGCCAGTAGGAGTATAAAAGTTAAGACGGAAAACAAAATAAAGGATGAGGATGAAGTTTGTTCGCCGTATAGGGTGTTTTATCCTCTTATATAAGGAGGAGTTATAATGAAGAAAGAATTAAATGAAAAGGATTTATTAGAAAAATTACTAAATTATACTCAGGAGGAGCTAGAAGAGAAGATTGAGGATATTCATCCTGCTGATGTATTAGATTTACTTCATGACAACGAAGATGATTTCTTTAAGATATTAAAAAGATTACCAGATTGGTTTATTGCAGCTATTCTTGAGGAAGAAGATGATGAAGAAAAGTATGAAATTTTAAAGAAGTTTTCTGAAAATAAGCAAAAGAAGATTTTAGGTGAGATGTCCTCTGATGAGTTAACAGATCTTGTTGGAGTCTTAGATGAAGAAGAAATTAAAGATGTTTTAAAGAAAATAAATGAAGAAGATAGAAAAGATGTTTATAAGCTTCTTTCATATGAGCCAGATACAGCTGGTGGTATTATGGCAACGGAGTTTGTATCAATAAGGGAAAATAAAACTATTGAAAAAACCCTAAAGTATTTACAAAAGGAAGCTCCAGATGCTGAATCTGCATATTATCTTTATGTTATTAATAAGGAAAATGTCTTAAAAGGTGTAGTTTCTTTAAGAGATATAGTATGCAATGACTTTGATACAAAGATATCTGAAATAACAAATACCAATGTAATATCAGTGCCGTACTATATGGATCAGGAAGAAGTGGCTAGCAAGTTTGAAAAGTATGGATTTATGACAATGCCAGTTGTAGATGAGAATAATAAGATTTTAGGAATAGTAACTGTAGATGATATAGTTGAGGTTATGCAGGAGGAAACTACAGAAGATATCCATCGTCTTGGTGGTGTGGATGAAGAGGAAAAAGTAGATGGTTCCCTTAGAGATTCTGTAAAAAGTAGATTACCGTGGCTTATAGTAAACTTAATTACTGCAATTCTTGCAGCTTCTGTTGTAGGAGCTTTCGAAGGCACAATAAGTCAAGTTGTAACTCTTGCAACCTTTATGCCTATTGTAGCAGGAATGGGAGGAAACGCAGGAACACAATCATTAACAATAGTAGTTCGTGGTATTGCATTAGGAGAATTAGATAAAGATAATGGGATGAGAATTTTTATAAAAGAGTTATTAGTAGGCCTTGTAACAGGTATAGTTATTGGAGCCATTATAGCAGTTTTAGGTTTTATATGGGAAAGGAACTTTGTATTTGGTATTGTAATTGGTGTTGCAATGATATTAAATATGATGGTAGCAACAATGTCGGGGTTTATAGTTCCAGTAATACTAAAGAAGCTTAAGGTAGACCCTGCACTAGCATCAGCAGTGTTTGTAACAACAGTTACTGATGTTTTAGGCTTTTTCTTTTTCCTTGGACTTGCAACTATGTTTATTAGTTATTTAATCTAGTTTAGATAAATGGAGGTTTTTATGGAGTGGTATTGTGCAGTATGGAATAGTGATAAGGTAAGTAATGTAATGGGAGCCCAGTTTTTATATGAGCAGTTATGTCAAGGGGAAGATTCTCTAGTTGGAGACATTGGATTAATAGATGAGTTTTTTGAAGATTTAATATCTAATGGAGAAAAGTTAGATATAAACAAGGGTAAAGGCTTTATAATTATTGGATGTTTACTTGAAGATGCAGAAGAGATTGATAATCTAGTTAAGGGGTTAGCTAAACAACATGGATTATCTTATTATGAACCTCAAAATATGACTTATATTTTTTAAAAGTAAAGGACATGATATCTATAGGATATCTTGTCCGTTTTCTTCTAATAATATATTTGTATCTAAGACAGTAAGTTTATTATTTATAGCAAATATTAAAAAAGTATCTCTAATAACCTTAGGGTAAAGTCGTCCTTCTTTAGCTATAGTAAGAGCTCTATCTGTTTCATCTAATGTAAGTTGTAGGGATAAGCAAAGCTTAATTATATTATTTCTACTAGGATTTTTACTTCCATTTAAAATTTGGTATCCATATGTACGATCAATATCTGCATTAGCAATTAAAGTACTTTTGCTTATATTTTTTTTATTACAAAGGTTAACTAAGTATTCAGAAATAGTTAGTTCCTTAACATCTAAATCCTTAGAAATATATGTTTTTAAATTTTTATAATTATCTATAGAATTAAGAGTATTTAATAATTCAGAAGTCTTTTTATCAATCATAGTTATTCCATCCTTAAATAAAAAATGAGATAATAATATTATATATTATATTATAGTTAAGTGAAAGTTTAGGTGGAACATGGAGATGAATTATAATGTTGGTTATAAATTATCATTGTATAAGGAACTAACGGTAATAAATGAATCGGATAAAAGTAAAATAGAGTTGGTTCAGAATATAGTAGATAATAAGATATATGTAAAAAAGACATTGTCAAATTATAAAAAAGGAGTTTTTAAAGAATTACAAAAGATTGATAACATAGGTATTCCGAAGGTTTATGAAGTTATTGAGGATGAGATGATACTTTATGTAATTGAAGAATTTATTAATGGTAAAACTCTAGAGGAAATCCAGGGGGAAGGAGTATTATCAGAGGATAGGGTTATAGAATATGGTATAAAGATTTGCGAAATATTAGATGTTTTACATAATTTAAGTAGTCCAATAATACATAGGGATATAAAGCCCTCTAATATTATTGTAGATAATAATGGTATAGTTAAATTAATAGACTTTGATGTGTCAAGAATACATAAAAGTGATGAAAATAGGGATACTCAGATATTAGGAACAGAAGGATATGCATCCCCAGAGCAATTTGGCTTTAATCAAACAGATAGTAGAAGTGATATTTATTCTATTGGGGTTTTAATGAATGTTTTAACAACAGGAAAACTACCAAGGGATAAAAAGAATGATGAAAAATTAGCTAAAGTAATTGAAAAATGTATTAAGATTTCTCCTAATGAAAGATATAAAACATGTCTTGAGCTTAAGGAAGATTTAGAGTTATGTAGTGGCAAACAAATAAAATATAGAAAGAGTAAAATGTTTATTAGAAACTTACCTGGATTTAGAAGAGGAAAGCCTTCTTATATTTTAGCTGCATCATTATGGTACATATTTTTAGTATTTGCTATTTTTATTGATATAGGTACAAAAAGTTTCTCTTATATTATTGGTGATATTAGTATGCTTATAGCATTATTCGGGTTGACTTTTCTTTATGGAAACTACAATAATATACAATCTATGTTACCTTTATTAAAGGGAAATAATAAAAGTATTAGAAAAGTAGGGGTTACTATTTATACTATATTAATTATAATCTTTGCTGGCATGATGTTAAACATATTTCAATAGGTGTATGCTGATAGCATACCAATGAAACTCTAAATATTTTTATAATGATACTAGTCCAAGAAAATGGACAAGTATCATTTTTGTTTTAAAGGAGGAATAATAATGAAGAAGATTTTAATTGGGGTAGTAATAATACTTATTGTTTTAGTTGGAGGATGTACAGCATTAATGGGGGGGATGGCAAAATCAGCCTCTGACACAATAAATCAAATGGAAGATGACAAAAAATCTAAAGATGAATTATATAATGAGATGGCAAAGAAGGTTAATTGGGAGGTTAAAAAAGGGGAGTATTCAAGCGAAATAGTAGGGATATTTGAGAATACTTCAAATGAAACAATAGATTACATACAGTTTAATTATAAGTTATATGATGGTAATGGGGTTACTATTGAGAGTTCATTTACAAATGAAACTGATATAAAACCAGGAGAAAAAAGAGAAGTTAAGATTATGCTAATAAAGAAAGATTTTAGTAAATATGAGATAGATGTAGTATCAAGTGCTATATAGATAATATTGTAATCATGGACTAGCCATTCAATTAAAAGTAGGATAATTAGATGTTATTATTAGGGGATATAAATAATATATATTAAGTGATTAACTTTTTATATATTATGGGAGGAAGAAAGATGGTTTGTTCAAGTTGTGGTAATGAAATGGTAAAGGGAAATCTTTTTGGTGATAGATATGCACTAAAATGGCAAGCAGAAGATAAGAAGCTAGTGGCAGGTATATGGTCAAAAGGGGGCATAAAGTTAAAGACTAATTCAGCTTTTGGAAGACCTAGAAGTGAAGCTTATGTTTGCCAACAATGCAAAAAGCTAGTTATTGATCTTGAAACTCAAGCTGTATAGTAACATATATAAAATCAAGAATAATAGTTTTATAATTTCTTACTTTTAGTAGTGGGGGATATTTGTTTTGAGATGGAGCAAAATAAATATCCTCCACTTTTTTATTCTTTTATGTAAAACTTGTCTTTATTTACATTAAGGTATAAAATAGTTGATGTGTTTTAAAAAAGTATAAGAAATGGGGCAAAAAATGTTTACTAATTACAAAAATGATTTAATCAAAGAGTTTAAGAACTACAATGGAGGAAAGTTTAAAAAGGACCTAATGGCAGGGATAACTGTTACAGCAGTTGCACTTCCTTTAGCATTAGCCTTTGGTGTAAGTTGTGGAGCATCAGCTGGTGCAGGAATTATAACAGCAATAATCTCTGGTTTAGTAATTGGTGCTCTTTCTGGAGGTTCCTTTCAAATTTCAGGACCAACTGGAGCTATGAGTGCAATATTAATATTGCTTGGACAACAATATGGATTAGAAGGAATATGGGTAGCTAGTTTAATAGCTGGTCTTATTCTAATAGTTGCAGGTGTATTTAAGTTAGGAAAAGTGGTGTCTTATATTCCACTACCAGTAATTACAGGCTTTACATCTGGTATTGCATTAACTATTGCAATTGGACAACTAGATAATTTTTTGGGAGTAACTACAAAAACTTCTGATAGTGCAATTATAAAGGTGTTTAACTTTGTAAGAGGACCTATAAATCCTAATATGTATGCGTTATTAATTGGAATACTTGTAGTAGCTATAATGATTCTATGGCCTAAAAAGTGGAATGCAAAAGTTCCATCATCTTTAATTGGACTTATAGTTGCTTTAATAGTTAATATGTTATTTAATTTACCAGTTGATGTTATAGGAGATATCCCACAAAAATTGATTTTAGATGATAGATTAACTTTTGCAGGTATTAATTTAGAGTCTATTAAGGGATTAGTAGTTCCTGCTATTAGTATAGCTGCTTTAGCAATGATTGAAAGTTTACTTTGTGGTGAAGTTGGTAAGAAAATGAAGGGAGAATCCTTTGATCCTAATAGAGAACTTGTTGCTCAAGGTATTGGAAATATGATTATACCTTTCTTTGGAGGGGTACCTGCTACAGCTGCAATAGCAAGAACAAGTGTAGCTATAAAATCAGGTGCTCAAACTAGGTTGGTTAGTATTTTTCACTCTATATTTTTATTAATATCAATGTTTGTTTTAGCACCTATAATGTCAAAAATTCCTCTATCAGCATTAGCAGGAGTTTTGATGATTACTGCTTGGAGAATGAATGAGTGGGAAAATATTAAATATATGTTCACTAAAAGATTTAAGGGATCTATTATGAAATTCTTTATAACTATGATGGCAACAATAGTTTTTGACTTAACACAAGCTATATTAATAGGAGTGATTTTTGCAAGCCTATTATTTATGGTTAAAATATCAAATGCAGATATTTTTATTAGTGACGTTGATGAGGACAAATTAAATAGAAATATAAGTAAAAATAATACTTTAGGAAAAACAAAGGTAATTTATTTTACTGGGCCATTATTCTTTGGTACTGTGGACAAGTTGAGATCAGAAATTGAATCGTTAGAGGATGCTAAGGTTTTAATATTATCTATGAGAGGAGTACCTTTAATAGATATTACAGGGATTCAAGCACTGGAAGAAATAATGGAGGAACTTGTATCCAATGATTGTAGACTTCTTTTATGTGGATTACAGGAAGGAGTTAAGGATACGGTAGAAAAGTCAGGATTTAAAGATAAGATTGGAGAAGACAAAATATTTTGGAGCGCAGTGGAAGCAATTAACTATGTTGAAGATAATAGAGTTGCAATTTAATCTTATACATAAATATTTATATTAAAATGGACCCTGTTAAGTAGAAAATAAAAAATCTATTTAATAGGGTCATTTGTACAATAAATATATAAATACATAAATATATGTTTATATAAATATTCGTAGAATAAAGATTGTTACAACGCTTCGTTCTATTCTAAAATTATTTATTTAGCTTAACATGTATATATTTTGTTTTATCTACAATAACTTTTTTATTTTTTTCAAAATAATTTATTATAATTTCTGGCATTTCTATTTGAATTTCTTTTATGATTTTACAATACTTAAAGAATTCATATCCACCAGCACCACTAGCTCTGTAATTATTCATAACTAATGTGAATTTATCAGTATCACTTATCTCCTTTCCGTTAAATATAACTGAATCTACAGTATTTATTCCATTAGAATTTAAAGTAAATGTATATTCTATATTTGAAAAATAATCATAGTTATAATGTTCAACCTTTGGTTTTAAGAATGAGTCTGAAATTCTTACTTCTTCTCCGTCATAATAAAAATATTCAGCGCTTCTTGATAAGGCTTTCTTTAATATTTCTCCAGTAACTTCATATACAACTAAAGTATTTGGATAAACATAAGTTGAAACAATATCACGGACAGTTACATCGGTATTAAACCCTTTTATGCTGTTAGCAAATGATGTGCAAGCTATATCAGCACCACTTGCATCTAATTGAATTTTATTTATAAAGTTAGCAAGATTTGATCCTGATAAAGCCATTTCTATGTGAGTAGAAGGATGAAGTGGAATATCTAAAAATCCTACAGGGCTATCTAACCATTTCTGAACTTCTTTTTCATAAGGTAATAATTCATTGAACATTTCTTTATTTGGATTTATTTCTGCAGTCTTTAATTCTGATTTAATTGAAATGATTTTTTCTTCATAATCTAAGCTTAATTCTATAAACTTAAATGCATTTTGTGGCGTTTGAACTATATAAGTTCCATTAACATATTGTCCGCCAATATCCATATGCTGATGTCCAGTTAATAGGATATCAAAGTTAAAGTCATCACAAATTTTATAAGCTATATTCTCATTACTAGTGCTTAAAATTTTCTCTGTATCTAGATCCTTTTCAAAACCACCATGATAAACTCCAAGTAAAATATCAACTTGAGATCTTACTTCATCAAATACTTTTTTTACTGAAGTATAGGTATCATTTATATTAAAGTTTGTTAGGTTTTGTGGTTGTTCCCAAATGTTTATAAAGTCTGTTGTAAAACCTAATGTACCTATTTTCAATCCATTTCCTAGCGTTTTAATTGCATATGGAAGGATAGGAAGTTTACCTGTTTTATCTTCTACATTAGAACAAACACAAGTTGCATCTAGTGTATTTAGATATTTAGCAAGATAATCATATCCATAGTTAAAATCATGATTACCTAAGGTAATGAAATCATATTTACCTTGGTTTAAAACTTTCCCAATTGGATGAACTTGAAAATCTTTTTTTGATATAAAGGTTGTAAATGGAGAGCCCTGAATAGTATCTCCTCCATCAATTATCAAAGTGTTTTCGTCCTTTGTGAAAGAGTTAATTACATTTAGCATTCCTAGATGTTTATCATCATTATTAGTATAGTCTGTTGGATATACAAAGCCATGCATATCTGAAGTAAAATAAATCTTTAAAGTTTTCATATTAACACCTCAATTGAATTATATCAAAATTAATAAAATATAGCGTTTATTTGTAAAAAAAAATGATAACATATAAAACAAAAAATATGTTAAGAATAGAAGGTGATAATAGAGTGGTAAATTATTAAAATAAATGCATTATAATTATCAAAGTATTAAAAAATGATGAAAAAATTGAGAGGTGTTTAACAGGATGATATTTGACTATTTAAAGCAATTTGTTATAATGACAAATGCCCATGTTTAAAAATGGTTAAAAATGAAAAAAGTCTATTTGGAGGAATAATATGAACATAATAAGAAATACTAGTATATCAAAAAAGTTAATTGCAGTTTTTTCCGTAATAATATTATTGATGTTTTCCTTAACGATATTTAATAGTTATAATATGAAAGTATCAAATGATGAATTAATAGCTTTATATAATGAAGATACAAAGGGAATATTATATATAGGTAAGGTTAGTGAAATAGCATTAGAAAATGACTTGATGACTAATCTTTTATGTACTGATGAAAGTAGTGGAAATAAGGAGAAAATAATAAATACTATTAAAGAAAATAGAGTTAAATGCAATGATTATATTGAAAAGTATAAAGAAACAATTTTGGGAGATGAGGAAGACACTCTATACACGAATATATTCTTAAATTCTTTTAGTGAGTATAATAAGATTGTTGATGAGATAATAGCGTTAACTATGAAAGGGGACAAAGAAGGTGCTAAAGCATTAATACCAGAGTTAGATAGACAAAAAGAAGGCTATACATGGGATTTAAATAATATTGTAAATATGAATGAAAGTTGGGCAGTTCAGTCTGTAGAAGAGAGTAAAGCAAGGTATAAAAGAAGTGTTTTTATATCTAACATATATTTAATTTTAGCAATTATTTTTTCTGTAGTATGCTCTTTTTTAATTATCAAGGAAATAAGAGGATATTTAAAGAAGATTGGACTATTATCAAATAGAATATCAGAATATAATTTATCAGAAGAAATAAATATAGAAAAAAATAATGAGTTTGGTATTATAGCTAATTCTTTAAATAAAGCTCAAGATAATATAAGAGAATTATTAAAAGTTTTAATTGAAAGCACAGAGGATATGAGTGCAGGTAGCGAGGAATTATATGCTACTGTTGAAGAAATGACATCGCAGCTTGAGGAAATAAGTGCTTCTGCAAACAATATTAGTTCTACGGTTCAAGAAACTAGTGCAACTGCAGAAGAGTTATATGCTTCAATATCAGAAGTATCTTCAAGGACTATAGTATTAGAAGAAAAGGCTAATGAGGGAAGAGGAAATGCAGAAAAAATAAGTAAGAAGGCCAATGATACTAAAGTAAGTACAAAGACATTATTAGATAATAATGAGAAAGTATTTTCAAGCGTTAAGGAAGAAATTATTGAAGCCATGAATAAGGCAAAAGTTGTCGATGAAATAATGATAATGGCTGATACTATAAATGAAATAGCAGAACAAACAAATCTGTTAGCCTTGAATGCAGCTATAGAAGCAGCTAGAGCAGGAGAACAAGGAAAAGGTTTTGCTGTTGTAGCTGATGAGGTAAGAACTTTAGCAGAGCAATCAAGGGAGGCTGTTAAAGATGTACAAGCTACAATAAAAGATGTACGTGAAGCATTTAATAAAATTGCTAGTAGTAGTAATAAGCTACTTGCTTTTATAAATGAAGATGTTTCTAAAGAAGGATATAAATTGTTAGAATTAGGAAAGGATTATGAAGAGGATGGAGTATTCATGAACAAAATGAGTAGTGATATTGCATCTATGAGTACAGAAATAAATGAAACAACTAAAGATATAAATTCTGCTGTAGAGGAAGTAGCAGGAATGGCACAAAAATCTGCTGAAAATGTATCATCTATAAAGGATTATATTTTAGAAGCAACTGAGGCTATGGAGCAAGTTGCAGTAACAGCTCAGACACAGGCTGAGTCAGCACAAAAATTAACTGAATTAGTGGCTAAGTTTAATATGTAAGAATTATTTTTATATTGTGTTCAAAAAAGGAAGTTGAAATGTCAATTTCCTTTTTTGTTTTAGGAAAATATAATAAAAAAGCAAACTAAGTGATAAAAAGTTTATAAATAAATAGACAAAAGTGTAAATATAACTATAATTATAATTGAAGAAATAAATTTGAAAGGAAGAATTGCTATGGAGAAGGGGAAAGAAGAATTATTTTGGGAGGCATCAGTTGAAGATGTTAAAAAAGGATATATTGAAGAAAAAAACTGTTATATGTGCCTTGTTTGTGAAGATGAGTTTGAAAAGGGAAGAATATATAATGTAAAGGAAAATCTATATGATGCAAAAAGGGCAACAGAAATTCATATAGTAGATAAACATGGCTCTATGTTGCAATACTTGCTAAATATGAACAATAATTTTATTGGGATTTCTGAGGTACAAAGAGATTTAATAATATTAATGGCTAATGGTTTATCTGATAAAGAAATTGCTATAAAGATGGGGGTAGCTCAGTCTACTATAAGAAATCATAGATATAAGTTAAGAGAAAAGGAAAAACAAGCTAGATTATTTCTTGCTATGATGGAGTTATTATCTAGTAATACTAATAAAAAGATTACAAAGTTAGAGAATGAACAGCTTTGTGATGCCCATAAAACTGCAACAACTATAGATGATAGATATAATATAACAGAGAAGGAAAGAGAAACAGTTATAAAGAATTATATGGACGAAACAGGTGGTATAAAAACTTATCCATCTAAGGAGAAGAAGAAGATTATAATTCTTGGGGAAGTTACTAAGAATTTTGTTAAGGGCAGAAAGTATACAGAAAAGGATATTAACAAAGTATTAAAGAGAGTATACGAGGATTATGTAACAATTAGAAGAGCATTAATAGAATATGGATTTATTGAACGTTCAAATGATTGTAGTGTTTACTGGGTGAAGGAGTAGGGAAATTATGCTTATAGATGATTTAGAGCTGGAATTAAATGATTATGTCATTAGAGAGATTAGGAAAGATCATTATCTGGAGCTGTTTCAATTATATAAATCTAATCCATACTATTTTTCTAAAATACAAGATCATGAAATAAGATATGAAGAGTGTATAAATGATTTGATAGAAATTCCACCCAATACTAGAAGAAATCAAAAACAATACATTGGATTTTTTCATGATGGAAAACTTTTGGCAGTGATGGATTTAATTGAAGGATATCCAAAAAGAGAGGTAGTTTTTATTGGTTTATTTATGATTCATGGAGAATATCATCGTTTAGGAATAGGTAAAAATATTGTGAATTCTTTAATTAGGTGTTCTAGGAAAAAAGGATTAAAAAGAATAAAATTAGCTTGTATAAAAGAAAATACTATAAGTCAAATATTTTGGAAGAGCCTTCAATTTATAGAGGTTGATAGATGTATTAATAAAAAAACAGATGAAAAGTATTGGAACCTGATAGTTATGGAAAAGGAATTGTAACAAACTCAAGCGTAATGTTTGAGTTTGTTTACATAGATAATTCAAATTTAATAGTGAATACTTGTTTTTATAATGTAGAAAATAAAAGAAAAAACAATATGGAGGAAGTAGAATGAAAAAGTGTTTATATTGCAATAAGAAATTGAAGGGAGATTACTTTTCGAACAAAATAGGAAATTTTTGCTCCGAGAATCATTTTGATGATTATCTAAAAAGTTTATCAAAAGAGGAATATGTAGCACTTCAACATTCATTTTGTGTATGTAGTGATGACTAACAGGTTCATAAATATGAACCTGTTTTTTTGTACATAATATATGTGAATATTAAACAAAAGAAAAGGTGATTTTATGAAGAGGAAAAAGAAGTTTTTATTTCCAACAGCATATACAGTTATATTGGTTGTAATTCTAATTGTTCTTTTATTAACATACTTAATACCTTCAGGAAAGTACAGTACTTTAAGTTATATTATGGAGGGTGGAAAATTTGTAGTTGAGAATCCTTTTGGGGAGCAGATAGAGTTAGAAGGTACACAAGAGACCTTAGATGAACTTGGTATAAAGATTAATATAGGAATGTTCAAGTATGGATCAATAACAAAGCCAGTAGCTATTCCAGGAAGCTATAAAGGACTAGAAAAGGAAAATAAATCTATAACTAATGGAATAGTATCATTTTTTAAAGCTCCAGTTGAAGGGTTATATGACTCTATAGATATTATTACATTTGTCTTAGTTATAGGAGGCATTGTAGGGGTAGTAAATAAGTCTGGAGCATTTACAGCAGGTATTAATAGTCTTTCAAAAATACTAGAGGGAAAAGAAAAGTGGCTAATTGTTCTTATTACAATTCTAATAGGTATTGGTGGTACCACATTTGGATTGGCAGAGGAGATAATAGCTTTTTATCCAATAGTTATACCAGTTTTTTTGGCAGCAGGATATGATGCACTAGTAGCTATTGCAGCTGTATATTTAGGGTCTGCTATGGGCTCTATGGCTTCTACAGTAAATCCTTTTGCAACAGTAATAGCATCAAATACAGCAGGAATAAATTTTACAGATGGAATCTTTGTAAGGATTGCTTTACTTGTTTTAGGATTATTAACATGTACTATATATGTAATTAGATATTCAGAAAAGGTAAAGAAGGATCCAAGTAAATCACTAATACATAGCCAGAAGGAAGAAATAGATAAACAATATTTGATTAGTAGTAAAGAAGAGGCTCCTAAATTTACTTTAGGTAGAAAAGCTATGCTTATAATATTTGTACTGTCCTTTGGAATTATGATTTATGGTGTAAAAGAACTAGGATGGTGGTTTGAGGAAATGACTGCCTTATTTTTAGGTGTAACTTTTATTATGTATTTATTTGCTGGATTAAAGGAAAAAGAGTTTGTAAATGAATTTGTAATAGGAGCTTCAGATTTATTAGGCGTAGCATTAATTATTGGATTAGCACGTGGAGTAACTATAATTATGGAAAAAGGGATGATTAGTGATACCATTTTATTTTATTTAAGTAAGGGAATTTCAGGTATGAGTGGGGTAGTATTTTCAACTGTAATTTTCTTTATTTATATCATTTTAGGATTTTTTATAGCTTCTTCATCAGGACTTGCAGTATTATCTATACCAATAATGGCACCTCTTGCAGACATTGTGGGAGTGAACAGGGATATAATTGTTTCAGCCTATGAATTTGGGCAAGGGTTAATGGGATTTATAACTCCTACAGGATTAATATTAGCTTCGCTAGCTATGGTTAATATAACCTATGATAAATGGTTGAAATTTATACTACCATTAATGATAATGATTGGGGTATTAGCTATAGTTGTGTTGGGATTTGGAGTTATTGTAGGATAATTTGTCAAAATTTCGTGTATAATTATTTCCATTACAACATTTTTTGATATATAATATATTTGGGATTTTAATAAAAAGGAGAGAAATCAATGAGTGAATTGAATCATGATCTTGGCATAATAGCCCTTAGAAGTTGTGTGGAACTAGGAGATGCTGTAAATAAGTTTATACAAGAAGCGAGAGATAACAAAGATTCTTATATTATACCTTTAAATGAAGTGAGATTTGCTAATGGTGAAGGTAAAGTTAAGATATCTGAAACTGTAAGAGGTAAAGATATTTATATTTTATGTGATATTGGGAATTATAGTTGTACATATAAAATGTTCGGTTTTGAACATCATATGGGACCAGATGAACATTTCCAAGATATCAAGAGAACTGTTGCTGCAATAAGAGGTAAGGCTGCAAGAATAACAGTAATCATGCCATTACTTTATGAATCAAGACAACATAGAAGAAAGGGAAGAGAATCTTTAGATTGTGCTTTAGCACTTCAAGAACTTGAAAGATTAGGGGTAGATGAAATAATTACATTTGACGTTCATGACCCTAATATTCAAAATGCAGTACCTTTATTATCATTTGAAAACTTCTATCCTACATATGATATAGTTAAAACACTTGTATCACAGGAAAAAGATTTAGAATTAGATAAAGAAAAGTTATTAGTTATAAGTCCTGATACAGGAGCTATGGATAGAGCAATTTATTATTCAAGTGTATTAGGTGTAGATGTAGGTTTATTCTATAAGAGAAGAGACCATTCAACTGTTATAAATGGAAAGAATCCAATAGTTCAACATGAATATATGGGAAGAGATGTTGCAGGAAAAGACGTATTAATAGTTGATGATATGATAGCTTCAGGAGAATCTGTTCTTGATATAGCTAGAGAGTTAAAGAAGAGAAATGCTAGAAATGTATATGTAGCTGCTACATTTGCTTTCTTTACAGAAGGTTTAGAGAAGTTCAATAAGTATTATGAAGATGGTACTATATCAAAGATTTATTCAACTAACTTAACATATATACCAGAACAATTACTAGAAGCTAAATGGTTTGAAAGAGTAGATATGTCAGAATTCTTAGCTAGAATAGTTAATAGATTACACAGTGGTAAGTCTATAGCTAAATATATGGATGCTACACAAGTGATTCATAATTTACTTAGAGAATAATAGTAATTAAGAAACATAAAAAACTGCCTTAGGGCAGTTTTTTATGTTTCTTATAAATCTTTATAAGAAATCAATTCTATATTATCATTATTTTTTATGTATTCTTTTATTTCATTGCTTGTAAGGATTTCCAGTTCAAAAGCTCTTTTTATATTATAGCTACTATTTCTAAGGATAGTTGAATCAATATAAGCTGGATGGCTCATTAACTCTATATAGTCCTTATCTAGATTATTTTCAAGAATTGAAATTAGATTTTCTAAAGATACACCTTCATTATAAAAGTCACAGTTAAAGTTTCTAGAGTGTTTAATATTGTTTTTATCAAGTATATCTTCCCAAACTTTATCCATTCCTCTTACAGGAATATTTAGTTCTTTAGCTATTTCCATAGCAACTTGGTATTGTTCATTAGTTACAGCGTAATGAAAATCTATATGAGCTGGAGTAAATCCTGTTGATAAGAATTTATCTACTTGAGCTCTATATTCCTTTCTTATTTCTTTAATATTAGCAGTTTCAATTTTAGTCATATCTCTATCAAATATACCATTATTGTTTACTATTGCCTTAAGTCCTGTAGAAATTGGACTACCAACAGTCATAACTAAATGAATTCCTACCTTTAATTCGCTGTTGTTTTTCATTAATTCAATAGCATGATTAAATCCAGGCATGTTTACCATTAATGAAGTAGATGTCATAATCCCATTTTTAAAACATTCTAAAATACCTAAATTTTGCCCAATACTATAACCAAAGTCATCCCCGTTTACAATAAGTTTCATATATAAGTCCCCCTCGATGATGTTTGTATAAGTAGAGTATCATAAGATTATACACTTTGTAAACATATACATGATTATTAAAGGTGGGATAATTTATATTTATCCCACAAAAATCTTGAGAGTATTAGATGTTGGAGAAACTAATTGGAAAATATTATATTATTAATGAAGTTAAATTTAAATCTATAATACATATTATTCTATACCAAATAATATGTTACATAATATTATTTTAATTTTATAAATGCTTTTTTAGTTAATGGAAATTATATTATTAAAGAGCATAGACAATAGGAGGATAACATATGAGAGAATTTTTAAAAGACTATATTGAGGCTATAAAAGAGTTACCAATTAAAAACAAATATTCGAAAGAAGAGTTATTAATAAATGATTTCTTAATTCAAAAAGAAGGAAAGGTTGAAATATACTATGCTCCTCATAATGAATACATAAACCCAAAGGCCAAGGTATTTATTGTAGGCATAACACCAGGATTTCAACAGATGAATGCAGCAATTGTAGAAGCAAGAAAAGGAATAGAAAAGGGATTATCTATTGATGAAATAAGTTATAATTGCAAGGTTGCAGCTAGATTTAGTGGTAGTCTAAGAAATAATATAATAAGTATGTTAGATGGAATATATTTAAATGATGCATTAGAAATAAATAGTTGCAGTGAACTTTTTAAGAATAAAGACTATCTTCTACATACAATTTCACTTATACCTTATTCAGTTTTTATAGATGGTAAGAATTATACAGGGCACACCCCAAAGATTCTAAAAACTTCAATTCTGATGAACTATATAGATAGTATTTTTCTAGATGAACTTTCTAATTTAGAAAATGTTTTAATTATTCCACTAGGAAAAGCTGTAGAAGAAGTGTTAGATAAATTTATAAAAGAAGGAAGAATAGATGAAGACTATGTTTTAAAAGGATTTCCTCATCCTTCCGGTGCAAATGGAAATAGAAAAAAGCAATATGAAGATAACAAAGAAAAGATGATAAAACATATTAAAGAAATATTTTAATATATCCCCACATATTATATCATGTGTAACTTAGCACATGGAGGTGAGGCGTATGATTATAATAATTACTATATTAACAATAATTATATTTATTTTAACGGCTTTTGATAGTGTGGATAGAACAAAAGAATATTTTAAGTATGGAATTAAGAGAATTAATATTACTTATAAAAGTCTATGGACAGAGGGAGATTTTCTTGTAAGGATAACTCAAGGTGGAATGATAATTATTACAGAGATATTTAATTTACTTTCTATATATACTATTGTGTTAAAGTATATTAAAGTACATTTTTCTATTGAAGTAGACATGATTTTGAAAACTATTGTTATTATAGTAGGGGTTATAATCGTGCACTATTTAATGGGATATATACTTTTATTGAGTTCTAATCTTCATAGGTATATGAGTATGGGAATTGATAAGAGTATAAAGGGAGATTTCTTACTTACCTATTTTATAACATCTTCTTATGTGATGATACTTATAGTTTTTCCAAATGAATTAAATAAATATACTTTATCTGGTGTATTGGGAATTATAATAAGCTACTTTTTAAATATGAAGTTGTTACTAAAAATAATGAGAAATCCAAGGTATATAAAGTTTGACAGTAAGGATAGAGGGGGATTTTTTCAAGTATTTATTGCAGCTATGTCTATAGTTACTATGATAGTTATAAACTTATTTTTAGGGGTTTCTTTAACTAATATAATAGATAAAGGAGCTTTTTCTTCAAATCCTAATAATTTTGATTTGTTTTATTATACTATAGTAACCTTCACAACAATAGGTTTTGGCGATATAAGCCCTGTATCTAACTTGGCTAAGTTTATGGCTATAGTAATCTCTATTACGAGTATTATTTGTTTAACTATTTTCTTAGGAAGTATTTTTTCATTAAGAGAAAGAAAAGAGTAATAAGAGTGGAAAAAATTAAGTTTTTTTTCTACTGAAAATAATTTTGAAAAGATAATCATTTTCCTTTATTATATAAGTATAAGATTTTTTTAGAAGAGGACAGAATATATGAAATTACTTAATATACAAAATAAATTTATAGAGGGAAAACCTTGCAAAAATAATATAGTTAAAGGAAGAAGTAATACAGGAAAAACTGAAGCGTTTTTACATAGAATATTAAATTTAGTTAATAATTTTGCCTTTGAAAAAGAGGATAAAATTTTATTTGTTCAAAAGGAAAAAGGGCTATTAGATAAAATAGAAAGTAGATTTAATAAAGTTAAATTTAATAATAATTATAAATATATATCACTATTATCATCGGATGTGGAGCCTGAGTTTATTACATTAAATGAGCTTATATTAAAGTACTCTGATGGTTCTGTTTTAGCAAAGCAAAATGAGAGATTAGAAATCCTTAAAGATGGAATAAAAATAGGATGCTTTAAAAGATGCAATAAGTTAAATAGTGATAATTTATATTTAATTTTAAATGAAATAAAGTATATGAAGAATAATAATATAAAGAAGGCTGAAGAGTTTATGACTTTAATGGGAGGTCCATTAAAGCTAAGAAAGAATTCTCCATCAAGGGCAGAAATGTTCATTTTATATAGTTACTATAATAGAATTCTTAAAGAAAAGGGATTAGTGGATGAAGAGGATAGAATAAGACTAGCTATTGAAAATATAAGGAAAGAAGATAGTGGATATGTTCATCTTTTTGTAGATAATGTAGAGGGGCTATCTAAATTAGAGTTAGAGTTTTTATTAGCTTTATATAAGGACAAGTCTTATGGGACAATTACATTAGGAATTGATGTAGATAAGGGAGAGAATATTTATTCTGAACTTGTAAAAAAGGGAAGAGTTTATGCTAAGAAGGTATTTGGTAATAATAAAAAAATATATAATTTTAAGGTAGATGTAGTAGAAAAGAACAATAGACAAGCAGTTAATGAAGAGTTTAATATAAAAGAAAAATATAAGTTCTTTGATTTAAAACATAGAAGAAACTTCCATTTTTCTATTGAAAATACAGGTTTTGAGGAAAAGATATTAGGAGAACTAGATGAAAAGTACTCTGATGATGAATTAGAACAAATTCCTGTTTTTAATAATATAGCAGCAGGAGAACCAATTCTTATATCTCCAGAGCAACAAGATACTTTTAATTTACCTAAGTATTGGGTTAAGGGTGGAAACAAGAAGTTTATATTAAAGGTAAAGGGAAACTCTATGATAAAGGCCAACATAAATGATGGTGATCTTGTTGTAATTGAGCAAACGCAAGCTCCTATGAATGGAGATATAGTAGCAGTAAATATAGAGGGAAGTGCAACATTAAAAACATTAAGTTTAACTAAGACTACAATAACTTTATTGCCAGAAAATGATGAGTATGAGCCTATCGTTGTTACACCAGATGAAGAATTTTATATTTTAGGAAAAGCAATTGGTGTAATAAGAAAATAATAATGGGGTTGATATATTATCTTTATTAAAGATAACTAAAAGCGAAATCCCTAGATTAGTTTCTAGGGATTTCTTTTAATATTTCTTCGCAAAGTTTATGTGTAATTATTGAGTCTTCCAGCATATCATAATTCAGACTATTAGTTTTAACATCATTAATAAATGATGAAATAATTGAATTAAAACCTCTCTTATGAAGAGTGTTTTCCCAGTCGCTGAACTCTTTTAGTGAAGTGCAGTTGTTTTCAATAAGAGTTGTATGAGTTAAATTTCGAACAATGGCTTTTTTACCAGGAGACATATATTCAACTATCTCCTCAGTTGTTCCATTTATTCTATTCATTATACCAATAGCTGTAGTTTTAGAATTAGATAGTTTTAAAGTAATGCTTTGTAATAAATTATCCTCAATTCTTGTATCTACAGTGAAATTATCATAAGCATCATTCATTAAAAATCTTAGAGAATCAACAACGTGGATAAAATCATCATATACAAAGACTCTTGGTTCTCCAGGTAAATTTATTCTGTTTTTTTGAATTAGTACTATATTTGCTTCTCCTAAGCTTTTTAGGGAACTTATCATGGGAGCAAAACGTCTATTGAAACCTACCCTAAGGATTAAATTATTTTTCATAGCTAGGTCTTTTAATTCTAAGGCTTCATCTAAGTTATAACTTATAGGTTTATCTACATAAACATGAATTCCATTAGATAAAAGTTTTTTGCAAATATCATAGTGTGAATCTGTAGAGCTATGAATAAAAGCACAGTCTATTCCTTCATTAATTAAATTATCTACACTAGAAACTGCTTTATTTATTTTATATTTTAATTTAGTTTCTTTTAATGTAGATATATTTCTTGTACACAATACAATTTCCAAATCTTTCACCAATGTTATAAGGGGAAGATAAGCTTTTTTACATATGTCACCTATTCCAATAATTCCAACTTTCATAAATCCTCCTAAGTTTAAATAATTAATTAAATTTTATCAGATATACATAACTAAAGAAATATTAATATAAAATTAAGAAAACAAATTAAGGAGTAGTGATATAATTATTAAGGGTAAAGGTTTTAATTATTATGTCTTCTGAGGGGGCGAATAGTATATGGTCAAGGATATAGCAAAAAGATTTATAAAAGATAGAAAAGCTATATTTTTAGTAATATCATATTTACTTACTATAATAGGTTATGAGCTTGTAAATGGATTAAATATACAAAGTGTATCATTAGCAACGACGTTGGATAGTAAAATACCTCTTATTAAGTATTTTGTAATTCCATACTATATGTGGTATGCACTTGTTTTATTCTCATTCATATATATTTATACAAAAAATAATGAGGAATTTTATAAGTTTGCTAAGTGTATAGTGTTGACTATGTTGTCAGCTTTAATAATATTTATATTTTTTCAAACTAGTGTAAGTCGTCCAATTATTGTTGGGGATGATATGTTTTCAAATATGATAAGAAATATATATGCAAATGATAGACCGGTGAATTGTTGTCCAAGCCTTCATGTAGCCTTGGCATTAATTTGCAGTATATGGGTTTGTAGAGTTTCAGAAAATAGGATTTTAAAATCAACAGTAATTGTTGTAGGCTATTTAATTATTTTATCTACACTATTTATTAAACAACATGTAATTATGGATGTTATAGTTGCATTTATTCAAGTGTTTGTTCTAAGAAATATAGTAGATAGAAATCCACATGTTGAATATGAGGAAACTGTAGAAATAAGATAAATAAAAAGATGAGGTAACTTCCTCATCTTTTTTATGCATAGGATATTAAATTTATGATTTTTTTAATAGTTAATACCAGCTGGCTTAACATTATTTTTGTCGTTTTGTCCACATGGTGTAACACCATATGTCATGTTACAATTTACACATTTATCTACTAAGGTTTTCATTGTAAATGTACTACCACATGAGCAGTCTATTTTATAAAGATATCTTAAAGGGAAATTTTCTTTACCCTTACTTCTTACTAAATCAACGATGGCTTTTCCATCATCACCATTATTAGCTTTTGTTAAACATCCACAACCCATTTCAAATTCCTCCTTTGTTTTATATAATGATATTATAAAGGAAAAACTTGAAATTGTCTTTATTAAAAAAGAATAATTATTTGTAGGAGTGATATATTGAATATAGATTTACTTGAGAAGAATGAATTTTTTATTGGACTAAAATCAGAAGAAATAGGGAAAATATTAGAATCTGTTAAATATTCCTTTGAAGAATATAAAAGAGGCAGTGTAATTGCAAATGAGGAAGAAGAGTGTAGTTGCATAGGATTAATTTTAGATGGAGTTATAGAAATACAAAGAATTTATCCAAGTGGTAACAGTATAATCGTAAAGAGATTAAGGTGTGGTGATGTCTTTGGAGAAGCTTTAGTTTTTTCAAAAGAGAGTACATATCCAGCTACGATTATGTCCACAACAGATAGTAAAATTTTATTTGTTAATAAGAATGAAATATTAAGGTTATGTGTAAGAGAAGAAAGAATACTAGAGAACTTTGTATCATTACTAAGTGATAAAGTTTTTATGTTAAATAATAAAGTAAAAAGTTTAGCATTTAAAAGTGTAAGAGAAAAAGTAATAAATTTTATATTGGAATTACAAAAAAATCAGCAAAGTGAGCTTATTAAATTAAAGAGCAGTAAAGAGGATATAGCATCATATTTAGGAATTCCAAGACCATCACTTTCAAGAGAATTAATAAAATTAAGAGAAGATAAATTAATAGAATTTGATAGAGCATCAATAAATATATTGAATTTAGAGGCATTAGAAGAGGAGCTTTTTAAATAAAAAAATGAGTTTGTAACGTTTGTTACAGACTCACTTTTTATTTAAATGTATTATTAACTCAGATAATAAATACATAAGTAAAGGAGATAAGAATATGAATCAAAATATGTTCTGTATGCAATGTCAAGAAACTGCTCAAAATAAAGGATGTACAAAAGTTGGTGTATGTGGTAAAAGTGCTGATTTAGCCAATATGCAAGATTTATTAATATATGTAACAAAAGGTTTGTCAGAAGTTACAACAAGATTACGTAAAGAAGGGAAAGAAGTATCTAAGGATATAAATCATTATGTAACTTTAAATTTATTTACAACAATTACAAATGCAAATTTTGATGATGAAGTATTTTATGAAAGAGTAAAAGAAACACTTTTAAAGAAAAATGAATTGTTAGAAAAGCTTTCAAATAAAGAAGGATTATCTGAAGCAGCAACTTGGGATTTAAAAGAAAATGAAAATAATGGCTTTTTAAATACACTTAAAAATATAGTTTTAGTGAACAATGATGGTAAAGAAGTAAATGCAATGTTAAAGGAAAAAGCAGAATCTGAAGAAGTTGGGGTGTTAGCAACTAAGGATGAAGATATTCGTTCGTTAAGAGAATTAATAACTTACGGATTAAAAGGATTATCTGCTTATTCTAAGCATGCAAATGCATTAGGATATGATAATGAAGAAATAGATGCATTTATGCAAGAAACATTATCAAAATTATTAGATGATTCCTTAGCAGTAGATGAATTAGTAGCATTAACATTAGAAACAGGTAAAGTGGGAGTAGATGGAATGGCATTACTTGATAAGGCCAACACATCTACCTATGGTAATCCTGAAATTACAAAAGTAAATATAGGTGTTGGTAAAAATCCTGGTATATTAGTATCCGGTCACGATTTAGCAGATATTGAACAGTTATTAATTCAAACAGAAGGCACAGGAGTAGATGTATATACTCACTCCGAAATGTTACCAGCACATTATTATCCACAATTAAAGAAATACTCTCATTTAGTAGGTAACTATGGTAATGCTTGGTGGAAACAAAAAGAAGAGTTTGAATCATTTAACGGACCAATCTTAATGACAACAAACTGTATTGTTCCTCCAAAGGAATCTTATAAAGATAGAATGTTTACAACAGGTGCAGCAGGTTTTGCAGGATGTAAGCACATCGAAGGTGAATCTGGATCTAAGAAAGATTTCTCTGAAATAATAGAATTAGCAAAAACATGTGCAGCTCCAACTGAAATTGAAACAGGTGAAATCATAGGTGGATTTGCTCATGAACAAGTATTTGCACTTGCTGATACTGTAGTAGAAGCAGTAAAATCAGGAGCAATCAAGAAATTTGTAGTTATGGCTGGTTGTGACGGTAGAGCTTCTAAGAGAAACTACTATACTGATTTTGCAAAAGCACTTCCAATGGACACAGTTATTTTAACTGCAGGTTGTGCAAAATATAAATATAATAAATTAAACTTAGGAGATATTGGTGGTATTCCAAGAGTATTAGATGCTGGTCAATGTAATGACTCTTATTCATTAGCATTAATTGCTCTTAAGTTGAAAGAAGTATTTGAACTAGCTGATATCAATGAACTACCAATTGTTTACAACATAGCTTGGTATGAGCAAAAAGCTGTAATTGTATTACTATCATTATTATATCTTGGAGTAAAAGAAATTCACTTAGGGCCAACATTACCTGCATTCCTTTCTCCAAATGTAGCAAATGTGTTAGTTGAGAATTTTGGAATTGGTGGAATTTCAACAGTAGAGGAAGATATGAATATGTTCTTCCCTGAAAGTGTAGAAATTGCTGAAATTACAAAAGATACAATAATTGCTGATATATTGAAAATAAATCCAAATGCAGAAAGTATATTAATGTCTGCAGGAATGCATTGTCTTGGATGTCCAGCTTCTCAAGGAGAAACATTACAAGAGGCTTGTATGGTTCATGGATTAGATATAGAAGAGTTATTAAAAAAGTTAAAATAATATAGTTTCATTAAAGAGTTGTTACAAAAACTAGTATTAGTTTTGTAGTAACTCTTTATTTTATTGTAGAATAATAAGAGTTTTTAATTAATATAATTTGAATAGTTATATATGATGAACAGAATGCAAAGTAAAGGGGGATGAATATAAGAGTTAATTATTATAATCCATACTTAGATGAAAATACTGAGGGGTACTTAGTAGAATATAGAGGAGCATTTAAAGAACAAATAGATAAAGTGGATTATGCATATGGTAATACAATTACGGATACTTTAGCTGTAGTTTCTGTAAATGAGGAAAATATAGAAAGATTAAAGGTAGATGTACCAGCTATTATTTATATAGAAGTAAGAAGTGCCTATGTATTGCAGGATATTTCACCAGAATCAATTGATGAAATAAGTTCAATTAAAGTGAATCCTTATTTAAATTTAGATGGAACTGGAGTTTTAGTTGGAATTATAGACTCAGGTATTGATTATTTAAATCCAGAATTTATTAGGGAGGATGGTACCTCTAGAATAGAAGTTATATGGGATCAGACAATTCAAGTTGAAAATTCAAATTATTATGTGGGAAGAGAATTTTCCAATAATGATATAAATCAAGCTATTCAAAAAAGTAAAAGTGGAGAAAACCCATATGATATAGTTCCAAGTAGAGATGAAAATGGACATGGAACTAAGATGGCCGGAATAATTGGCGCAAGGGGATATAAGAGCGAGATAAGGGGGATTGCTAATAATTGCAATTATGCAGTAGTAAAATTAGTACCCTCTCCTAATTTCCAAAAACGATTAAGAGAGAATGGAGTCCCTGTAGTTCCAGTTTACAATTCCGGTGAGGTATTGGCTGGAATTGAGTTCTTAAATACATACGCTCAAAAAATAAAGAAACCAATAATAATTTTTATAGGAGTTGGGACTACTATAGGAGCCCATAATGCTAATAATATTATATCTAGGTACTTAACAAATATATCAGATAGAAGAGGTATAGTAATTGTAGCAGGAACAGGAAATGAAGGATCTAGTGATGGGCATTATTCAGATACAATTAAATATATAGGAGAAGAAAATAAAATAGAATTAAGTATAGCAAAAGAAATGAAGTATTTTACTGTGCTTGTTTGGGTGTCAAGACCTAACAAAATGGCTATCAATGTTATATCGCCATCTGGTGAAGAATCTAAATATATAAATTCTCAAGTTAATAAAGAGAAAATAGTAAGGTATATACTTATAAATACATCACTTAGAGTTAATTACTATGATCCTGATATATATACTGGAAATCAGGTTATAATGCTTAGATTTGATAATATAAAAAAAGGAATATGGAGTATTAAATTAAGAGGAGATTATGTTTTAAATGGTACATTTCATATTTGGCTATATCCAAGTAAGCTATTACCAAAAGGGACAAAGTTTTTAAAACCCAATCCATATAACACCTTAACAATTCCATCTACAGCTGTAAATGTGGTGACTGTAGCTTATTATAATAGTAATAATGATACCTTAGTGTCGGAATCAGGAAGAGGATATAATGTTGATGGGATAATTAATCCTGATATAACTACAGGAGGAGTTAATATATTAGCTACAACACCAGGAGATAATATACAAGCAGTAAGTGGTAGTTCTGTTGCTACAGCAGTTGTTGCAGGTGTATGTGCATTGATACTTCAATGGGGGATAGTAAATAAAAATGATCTTCAAATGTTCTCATCTAAAGTAAGAAGTTACTTGATTTATGGAGCCAATAGAAAGAGTAATGAGAATTATCCTAATAGAGAAACTGGTTTTGGATATTTAAATATAAAAAATACATTTGAGTTTATTGGTGGAGTATATAGGTTAGAGCGTGGTTGTAAGTATAATAACAATAGACAACAGATCATTGTGGTAATGGATAAGGGGATATACGACACTTTTGAAAAGAGAGGAGATTTGTTTAATTGAAAAAATCTGATTATATTCCAGAATTTATTTATACAAGCAGTGATTATAATAAATATCTAATTCAATATGAAGGTGATATTGAATTAGATTTAAAAGGTGTTCCAGGATTGTACGTAAGTAAAATTAATGATAAATATGCTATTCTTACAGTTATAAATGTTGAGATGGGACTTAGCAATGAATTTAGATATATTAAAAATTTAATTATTAGAAATAATAGAGATTTCGATAGTATATCGTTTTTTAAAATTCTTGAGCCATATACATTGCAAGAAATTACTCCATTAGAAGCAACAGATTTTGAATATATTCAAGGCAGTGACTCTATTAACTTAAAAGGAGAAGGGGTTATTGTTGGTATTATTGATACAGGAATAGATTATCTAAATAATATTTTTATGGATGAAACAGGAAAAACTAGAATTGAGTTTATTTGGGATCAAGGAGTAAATACAAAAGGGAATGAAAATAATAATATCCCTTATGGGACTATATATACATCGAATGATATTAATAAAGCTATTAATGCATATAGAAATGGTGAAAATCCATATGATATAGTTCCAAGCAGAGACGAAGTTGGACATGGAACTCATATGGCATCATTAGTTGGAGGAATGGATTATAATAAAAATCAAGTATATGGAATAGCTTCAAAGTGTAGGTATGGGATAATAAAATTAAATGAAGATATGGCTTTAAAAAAAAGATTCAACATTAAAGTACCAGTTTATAATTTAGCTACAATATTTCCAGCTTTAGAATATTTAAAGGATTATACTCTGGCTAATTCTAAGCCCATGGTTATTTTATTACCTATTGAAAGTAATTCTGGTAACCATAAAGGAAATTCTATATTAGACAAATATATAAAAACTATAGCTAGTAATGTTGGAATAGTAATAGTTACTGGAACAGGAAATGAGGGAGATGCAGGAGGTCATTCTCTATCAGTTATTGAGAATGTAGGAGATAGTGAAGTTATTGAGCTTAATATATCAGAGGAAGATAAAAATATAATATTAGATATATGGGTTAATGTTCCGGATGTAGTTGATGTAAATGTAATATCACCTTCTGGAGAAGAGTCAGGTGTTTTAAGTACTTCTGGAAGTATAGAATTTGCTGAAGAAATTTCATTTGTGTTAGAGGAAACTCATATTTTTTATACAGAATTTGTTCCGGAAGTTTTTACTGGAGATCAGTTGATAAGAATAGCTATGCATAATATCAGACCTGGGATATGGAAAGTCAGAACTACATTAGAAAAGGGGAAAAATTCTACTATAAATGCATGGATTCCTCAAAGGGCTTTAATAAATCCAAAAACAAGATTTTTAAATAGTGATATATATGGAACTATAACAATACCGGGAGATTCTACTGAAACTATTACTGCTGCTGGTTATGATCAAGATAATTTTAATATATTAGGTTATTCTGGTGTTGCATTTAGAGATGACTTTGTTGATAGAATTGATATAGCTGCAGGTAGTAAGAATGCAGTAGCAATAGGGTTAAATAATAAAATAAATATTATAAATGGAACAAGTGTTGCAGCAGCTATGGCTGCTGGCACATGTGCTTTATTGATGGAGTGGGGAATAGTTAGAAGAAATTATCCATATATGTCTACTCAAAGTATAAAAACTTTTATTGCTAGGGGAACACAAAAAAGAAAAGGGGATATATACCCTAATGCACAATGGGGATATGGAATTCTAAATTTATATGATATATTTAGTAATATAAATTAATAAGAAGAAGCTATATTTTGTAGCTTCTTCTTTTCTTATTTTATAAAACTATAGTATTATATAGGTAAAACATATATAGTATGGAGAATTTTATGAATAAGAGTAAAGAGTTATTAAGTGTAAGATATATAGTATTTATATTTTTAATTTATCAATTGTTTTGTGAAAGTGGAAATGCCAGCTTATTTAGCTTGATTTTTATTTTACTAATTATTATCAATAATAATCTTAGGGTATTTTTTATTGAAAATGAAAAAATAAAAATTATATCCATAGCACTAGAGTTTATACTAATTCCTATTGCTCAATTGAATTTTGGGGGATGGATACTTTTTTACTTAATAGGTGCAATAATTGATGTATTTACATTAAAAAATATTTACATTAAGAGGGGATTTATTATAGTCTCTGCACTAATAGGAATTACAGAAAAATTTAATCAATCCTTTGAAAGTGGTATGGTTAATTTATTTATTTTAGGAGTGTTTATTATACTTCTAAATTATATTGAACGTCTTTATTCAACAAAACTAGAAGCACAAAAGCTTTATGACAAATTAAGAGTTTCAGAAGAAAAATTGATAGAAGCTAACAATGAATTGGAAGGATATGTACAGTCTATAGAAGAAATAACCTTGCTAAAAGAAAGAAATAGAATATCTAGAGAAATACATGATAGTGTAGGACATGCATTGTCTACAGCTATGATACAATTATCTGCTATGGAGGCTATGGGGAAAAAAGAGAAAAGTAGTCTTGGGAAAATGGCAGGAAATTTGAGAGAATTTATAAATGAAAGTTTTCAAGATGTAAAGAAGGCTGTTAAAGAATTAAAACCAGATGAATATGATAACTATCAAGGAGTCTTAAGAATACAAGAAGTTTGTAAAAACTTTAAGAAGATGTCAGGTGTAGATGTTAAGGTTATAGTTTCTAAAGGGGAGTGGAATCTATCTACTAAGCAAGTAAGTAACTTATACAGAATAACACAAGAAGTTTTATCTAATGCATTAAGGCATGGGAAGGCTACTGTAGTAAATATAATTATGAATTTTACTGAAGATGATTTTGTAATATCGTTTAAAGATAATGGCGAAGGAACTGATAAAATTCAAGAAAGTGGAGTTGGATTAAAGAGTATAAGAGAAAGAGTTAATGAAATGAATGGATTAGTAGATATTAAATCATCCATAGGTAATGGATTCTTTGTAAAAATTACAATTCCTAAGGAAAAGGAGATATAGGGGATGGAAAAAATAAAACTTTTAATAGTAGATGATGAAAAGTTAATTAGAGATGGACTTAAGATAATGCTTTCTACTTTTGAGGATATTGAAGTTGTAGATACTTGTGAAAATGGGTTTAAGGCATTAGAAATATGTAAATACAAAGAGATTGATATAGTACTTATGGATATAAGAATGAAAGATTGCGATGGAGTAATGGGGACAAGACTTATTAAGGATCAATTTAATAAGATAAAAGTTATCATACTTACAACATTTAAAGATAAGGAATATATAGATGAAGCTCTTAAATATGGTGCTTTTGGATATATGTTAAAAGATAGTTCTTATGATGTTATTTATGAAGGGGTAAAGACTGCTTATAAAGGGAATATGGTAGTTCATCCAGATGTGGCATCCCAAATGATATTAAAATCTTCAATAATAAAGAATAAGGATATAGAAAGATATAGACTTTCTGAAAAGGAAATAAATATTATTGAAGGAATAGCAAGGGGATTAAGCAATAAAGAAATAGCAGAGGAATTATTTTTATCAGAAGGAACAATAAAAAATAATATAACTAGTATACTATCAAAATTAGAGTTAAGAGATAGAACTCAAATTGCTATATTCGCATTTAAAAATGGAATAATGACTTAAGTCATATAAATAGTGACTTTTATATATAGATAAAACCTCCTAGATTTTCTATTATAGTATTAGGAAATTTAAGGAGGTATTTTTTATGGGAATAATAGAAATTAAAAATATAACTAAGAGATTTAATGATAAATTAGTTTTAGATAATGTTAGCTTTAAGGTTAATGAAGGAGAAATATTTGGATTTATAGGGCCTAATGGAGCTGGTAAATCTACTTTAATTAATATAATGACAACCCTTTTGGTGCCAGATAGTGGGAAAATTAAGATTTGTGGGTATGACATAGTAAAAGAAAGCCTTAAAGCTAAAGCTAATATAGGATATGTACCTCAAGATATAGCTCTATTAGAAGAATTAAGTGCTTATGACAATTTAGAGTTTTTTGGGGCTTTATATGGATTAAAAGGAAAACTTCTAAAGGAAAGAATTAAAGAAGCTTTAGAGGTAACAGGACTTGAAGATAAGAGGAAGCAAAAAGTTAAGAAATTTTCTGGAGGAATGAAGAGAAGATTAAATATAGCTACAGCTATAATGCATCATCCTAAGGTTTTAATTATGGATGAACCAACTGTTGGGGTAGACCCGCAGTCTAGAAATCATATATTTACTTTTACTAAAAAGATATGTAAAGAGTGGGGAACAACAGTTATATATACCTCTCATTACATGGAGGAAGTTGAAGAACTGTGTGAAAGAGTATTTATTATTGACTTAGGGAAGGAAATAGCTTATGGGAATAAGGAAGATATAAAAAGTTCAGTTTTTCCTAATAACAAGGTAATAATTAATGCTTCAAATATTAGTGGTGAAGCCTTACTTAAATTAGAAAATGTAGAAGGAGTATTAAAAGTTCTTGATAATGAAAATTTAATAACATTAACTATAAATAGTAATTTTAAACTTGGAAATGCTCTAAATATCTTAGAAAAAGAAAATGTAGTCATCAAAAAAATAAGTTATGAAGAAGCTAAATTAGAAGATGTATTCCTTACATTAACAGGAAAAAATCTAAGAGACTAAGGGGGAGTGGCAATGAGAATATTATATTATGTAAAAACAACCTTAAAGGGGATGTTCGCCAATGGTTTAGTTACAATTGCCTATTTTGTTTTGTTACCTGTAATACTTGCAGGAGTTATGGGATTTATGAAAAGTAGTACCCATAATAATCCATTAAAATTAAAAAAGGTTATAGTGAGTGTTATGGATGAAGATAAAACAAAGATGTCTCAAAGTTTATTAGATTTTTTAAAGAGTGAAGACATGCAGGAACTAATTACTATAAGTGATGAAGATAGTAATTGTGATTTGATTATTAAAGAAGGATATGAAAAAAACTTAACATCATTAAGTAAAGGAAATATTGTAATAAAGAAAAATAATAATGAAAGGAATACAGCAATTGAAACATTAAAAGTTATATTAGATAAATATCATAAGAGTATGTACGTTGGAATTAGTGGGGGATCTCAGGAAGAATTAGAAGGATTAAAGGATAATAAAGCTGTAGAAAATATAATAATTGATGTGGAAGAAAACATTTCTCCATATAAAATGATGTCCTCATCAATGATAGGTTTTGTGGTAACAATGCTTATATATGGATTAATTGAAGGAAGTTATTCAAAGCAATCAGTAGATTTGTCTAATAAGATTAGATCAACTCCTACAAGTAGACTAGGTTTATTTATAAGTGATTTAGCTACTAATTTTATATATTGTTTTATAATTATGAGTGTTTATGTATTGTTCTTTAGATTTACTAGGGTTAATTTTACTGGGAATATATTTTCTTTAACATTAATTTTAGGAGTAAGTTCTTTATTTATGTCAACTATTAGCATGATGGTTTTTAGTTTATTTGGTCCTAAGTACGGAAAGATTGTAGGGGTAATTATATTTTTGATTCCAATAGCAAGTATGGAAATGTTCTCAGGAGTAGAAAGCATACTATCATCACTTTCTGTTACACATTTAATTATAAAAGTAGTTAATTGGTTTACTCTATATGGAACATTAAAAGGAGTATATAGTTCTATATTAACGCTATTTGGATTATCAGTAATTTTCCTTATAATATCAATTATAAAAGAAAGTATGGTTAAGGAGGTAAGAAGATGCGTTTAATAAGAGTTGTTTTTATTAATATGAAACGACATATAAAAAACCCTTTAATGTGGGCTCTTTCTTTTTTACTTCCAATAATTGTGTTGGTTGGTATGTTTAAGGCTCCAGGTGATATGAGTGGTGGTCATATTGGAGTAATATGTAAGGATAATTCTGCATACTCTCAAGAATTAGTAAATGAGCTAGAGAGTAAATATACAATTAAAGAATATGAAGGAACTCCAGAGGATAATTATGGTGAATTAAGAAAAAATAATGTGGGAGCTATATATGTTATAGAAGATGGTTTTGGAGAAATTCTAAAGTCTGGTAGAACACCAGAAGTAAAAGTATATAAAACAGAAGAGGAAATAGGATCTGTAATTGGAGATGAAATTATAGAGAATTATATAAATAACAAGCTTGAAGAAGAGGTTAAAGAGGGATTAAGTACTAATTATATAGAAACAATTATAGAAGATGATGTAGTGGAAGATGACTCTGACTTTTTAATGGCTTTAATGATGGTATGCTACTTCATGATGATTGGTGGGTCCGTAATAACGGAAGATATAATAAAATTAAGAAATCAGAAAGTATTAAAAAGAACTATATCTACAGCTAATAAGGATTATGAAATTCTAGGAGGAATATTCTTATCCATATTCTTTTTACAGGCTATTTTAAGTACAATTGCATTTCTTATTACTTCTAAAATAGTAGGGCTACATTCATATAATATTCTATCAACAATTTTAGTAATTGTATTATGTAGTTTAATATCTACTACCATTGTAGTATGTGTAACAAGATGGCTTAAGAATCCAATAATTACAAGTTTAGCTACAGTAATATTTGGGCTACTTTGTTTTGGAATTTCTATGGTTAGTATGAATTTAGATAGTTTTGAAAATGTACCTAAAATTATTGAAAAGTTAAGTATTATATCTCCATTTACTTGGATGATAAAAATAGCACAAAACAATCAATATATAGTACCTTCTATAGTGATTATATTTATGTCTTTAGTATTCTTTACAGCAGGTAGTTTTAAATTAAGGGATTATGCAAGGGAGTAATTTCTTTACCTTAAGTATAGAGGAGTGGATATTTGTCTTTCTGTTATGGAACAAGTCAAATAAATATCTACTCCTCTTTTTATAGAAATAATTATGTTTTTAGGTTAGACTAATACTATAAAATCAAAGGAGAAAGAACATGATTAATAAATTTGAAAAATTTAAGTTGAGTAAAGAATTAATTAAGGCATTAGATGCCTTAGAATATAAAGAACCCACTGGAGTTCAAGAAAAGGTAATACCAGAGGTATTGTTTAATAAAGATTTAATTGTAAAATCTCAAACTGGTACTGGTAAAACAGGAGCCTTTGTAATTCCTTTATGTGAAAGAGTAAAATGGGAAGAAAATGATCCGCAAGTTCTAATACTTTCACCTACAAGAGAGTTAGCTATACAAATTGGTGAAGATGTTAAAAATATAGGTAGATATAAAAGAATAAAGGGAGTAAGCGTATATGGAAAATCTCCTTTTAAAGATCAAGCACAAGAGTTAAAAGGGAAAACTCATATAGTAATAGGTACTCCAGGAAGAGTTTTAGATCATATAGATAGAGGAACATTTAATACTTCTAATATAAAATATTTAGTTATAGATGAAGCAGATGAGATGCTTAATATGGGATTTATTAGACAAGTAGAAGGTGTTATAAGAAGAATTCCTAAAAAAAGAGTAACTATGCTTTTCTCTGCAACAATACCTGAAGAGATACGAGAATTATGCTCAAAACACTTAAAAAGACCAGTTAATATTGAAGTTGAAAGTAGCGGATTGGTAGTTGATAGAATTGAAAATATTTTATTTAGAGTAAAGGGAGAGGAAAAGTTAAAATACCTAAGAATGTTACTTGCAAAGGAAAAGCCAGAAACAGCAGTTATATTCTGTAGAACTAAAGAAAATGTAGATGTAGAATATGATTATCTAAAAAGCTTAGGATATTCTGTTGATAAGATTCATGGTGGAATGCTACAGAAGGATAGAATATCCACTATGGAAAGATTTAAAAAGGGTGATTTTAGAATTTTAGTAGCTACAGATATTGCATCAAGGGGAATAGATGTAGAGGGGATAACTCATGTAATAAATATTGATGTACCCTTAGAGAAGGAAGCTTATGTACATAGAATAGGAAGAACTGCAAGAGCAGGTAAAAGTGGTAAGGCAATAACATTTGTAACTCCATATGAAGATAGATTCTTAAATGATATTGAGGAATATATAGGTTTCAAAATTTCAGAAGAGAGTTTAGAAAAAATATTCTTAGATGAGAAACTTTTAGAATCTGAAGAAAGTGTACTAAAGAAGAAGGCTAAAAAGAAGGAAAGTAAGAGTAAAAATATAAATAAGGAAATCACTAAGCTATACTTTAATGGTGGTAAGAAGAAAAAGATTAGAGCTGTAGATTTTGTTGGAACAATATCAAACATTGAAGGAGTAAGCTCAAGTGATATAGGTATCATTGAAATTGGGGATATGGGCTCTTATGTTGAAATATTAAATGGAAAAGGTAAACTAGTTTTAGAGAAGCTTAAGGATAGTACTATTAAAGGAAAAAAGCTAAAGGTGGAAATAGCTAAGAAGAGGTGAGAAGGTAAAAAGGTACTAGGTAATAAGATAAAAAGATAAAAGGGTTAATAAAAATAATAAAAATAATTAAGATTAGGATGAGAAATTGCTTTGCAATTTCTCTTTTTTCATTATCTTTAGTATGGGTGGAATGGATATTTGTTTTCATGTGACTTGGAGCTTTGTGACGGAACAAGCAAAAGAAATATCCACTCCACTTTTTTTATAGGTCTATTTTTGGAAATATGAGAAAAAAGTATTGAAAATGATTATCAATCATGGTATAGTTACTTTGTTAATGAAAACTATTATCAATTAAACTACGAGGTGAAGGCTTATGATGATAAATAAAAGGCTTATAAACTATTGTGAAGAGTCAAAAAAATATATAGTACTAACTGTACTGGCAAATTGGATTTCTCTTTTATGTAATATAGGAATTATATTAATTGTTGGAGATTTTATAGGAAAACTCTTTACGGGGGAGAGCTTAGGAAATAATACTTTGAGATTAATTATCTTAGGAATGCTAATTTTAATAAGAATAGCGGCTAATTTATCTTACGGTCACTTTTCCCACAAAGCTTCTGAAGGAGTAAAGGTAAAACTTAGAGATTGGATTTTTGGAAAGTTAACAAGAATTGGTCTTAATTATAATAAGGTAACATCAACTAGTTCAGTAGTGCAAGTTGCTGTTGAAGGTGTAGAGCAATTAGAAGTTTATTTTGGTAGATATTTACCTCAATTCTTCTATGCATTACTAGCACCAATAACATTATTTATACTATTTTCATTTATATCATTAAAGGCAGCTATAGTTTTCTTAGTGTGTGTTCCTTTAATACCTGTTTCAATTATTGCAATAATGAAAATAGCTAAAAGAATACTTAAGGATTACTGGAATAACTATGCTAACTTAGGCGATACTTTTTTAGAAAATCTTCAAGGTCTTACAACTTTAAAGGTATTTAATATTGATGAAGAAAGACACAAGAAGATGAATGATGAGGCTGAAAACTTTAGAAGAATAACTATGAAGGTTTTAAGTATGCAGCTTAATTCTATAAATGTTATGGATTTAGTTGCTTTTGGTGGTGCAGCATTAGGAAGCATTATAACCCTAAATGCATTTTATAATGGACAAGTTACTTTAGCTGGAACAATAATTATAATACTTTTATCTTCCGAATTCTTTATACCATTAAGACTTTTGGGATCATTTTTCCATATAGCAATGAATGGTATGGCAGCTTGTGATAGAATCTTTAAATTATTAGATTCTGATGAATTAGAAGAAAGAAAAGAAGATTTTACTAAAGAATTAAACCATAAAGCTGATATAGAAGTAGATAATATAACATTTAGCTATGATGGTGAAAGAAATGTAATAAATAATGTTTCAATGAAGTTTGAGAAGGATAAGTTTACTGCTATTGTAGGGGAAAGTGGAAGTGGTAAGAGTACCATAGCATCACTACTTTTAAATACATTTAAAGTTAATGAAGGAAGTATTAAAGTTAATGGGATTGATATAAATAGAATTCCATTGAAGGATTTATATGAAAAGATGGTTATTATATCTACAAATAGTTTCATATTTAATGGAAGTATAAAAGATAATCTATTAATAGGGAAAAAGGATGCTACAGTTGAAGAAATTAATGGAGCATTAGAAGTAGCTAACTTAAAAGAATTTGTAGATTCATTAGATAATGGATTAGATACACAAGTAGGAGAGGGTGGGGCTCTTTTATCTGGAGGCCAAAAGCAAAGATTAGCATTTGCTCGTGCAATACTGTCTGATAGAGAAATACTTATTTTAGATGAAGCAACTTCAAATATTGATGTTGAAAGTGAAGAAATGATTTGGAACTCAGTAGAGAAACTAAGAAATAATAAGACATTAATAGTTATATCTCATAGATTAGCTAATGTTAAGAATGCAGATAGGATTTATCTTTTAGATAAAGGTAACTTAGTTGAAGAGGGAAATCATGAAGAACTTATGAATAAAAAGAATAAATACTTTAATCTTGTATCAATGCAAGAAGAACTAGAAGGAAAGGGCGTGATGTAATGGAAAGAAGATCAGGATTTAAAATAATGAGTAGGCTTATTCTTGAATTAAAGCCATTACTACCTTTTATGTTTATAACTATAACTTTTGGTGTACTTGGGTTTTTAGCAGCTATTGGAATCACATCGTTTGGTGCAGTTGCTATAGGAGAAATGGTTGGAAGTACCTTAGGAGTAGCAATGAAAACTGCTATTTGGATAATGATTATATTTGCTCTTTTAAGAGGGCCACTTAGATATATAGAGCAACTTTCAGGGCACTATATTGCATTTAAAATATTAGTTATCTTAAGGGATAAGGTTTTTACTAAGCTAAGAAAGCTTGCACCTGCAAAACTTGAAAGAATGGGTAAAGGAAATTTAGTATCCTTAATTACAGCTGATATTGAACTTTTAGAAGTTTTTTATGCTCACACTATTGCACCAATATCAATTGCAATAATAACTAATATAATAATTACAATAGTACTTTGTTGGATTAACTTAACACTAGGTATACTAGGAGGAGTATTCTTCTTTATAGTAGGTTTTTGTATACCATATTTTACTTCAAAGTATGGAAAGAAAGCTGGAGAAGAATACAGAAAAGCTTTCGGAGAAGCTAATTCATATCTTTTAGATTCTTTAAGAGGATTAAAGGAAGTACTTATATATAAGGTTTCAGAAGAAAGAGGAGAAGAAATAAGTAAAAGTTCTAAACTTCTAAATACAAAACAAAAGAAAATTAAGTATCATGAAGGACTTATTAGAGCATTATCGGATACAACAATAATGATAGCAATTTTAACCTTTGTATTTGTAGGTGGAGATTTTGTTCAAAATGGAACACTTCCAATGGATCAATATATACTTTCTGTATTTATACTGGCATCATCATTTGGACCAGTTGTTGCTTTAAGTAACCTTTCAAATAACCTTTTACAAACATTTGCTTCAGCAGATAGATTATTTAATCTTTTAGATGAGGAAGCAGTAGTTCAAGATGTTGATGGAAAAGAAGAAGTTAGTAATGTAGATATTTCTTATAAGGATGTTAACTTTGGTTATGAAGGAAGAGAAGAAATACTAAAAGATATTAACTTAAAGATAAAAAAGGGAGATAAGGTAGCTATAATTGGTGAAAGTGGAAGTGGTAAGAGTACACTAGTTAAGCTCCTTATGAGATTCTTCTATGTAAATAGTGGAGAAATATCTATAGGAGATAAGAATGTTAAAGAGATTTCAACATATGGTCTTAGAAAAGTAGAGGCACTAATGAGCCAAGAAACTTATCTTTTCAACGAAACAATTGAAGATAACATTAAGGTAGCTAAATTAGATGCAACGAGAGATGAAGTAATAGAAGCAGCTAAGAAGGCATCAATACATGAGTTTATAGAAACTCTACCTAATGGATATGAAACTAAGGTTGGAGAGTTAGGTGGTAATTTATCATCTGGTGAAAAACAAAGAATTGGACTAGCTAGAGCTTTCTTAAGGGATAGTGAAATAATGATTCTTGATGAGCCAACAAGTAACTTAGATACATTAAATGAAGGGGCTATATTAAAGGCAATTAAGGAAAATTGCAAGGATAAAACAATAATATTAATTACACATAGAAACTCAACAACTTCTATATGTAATAGAACTTTAAAGTTAGAAAATAAAAAGTTAACTGAAGTAATTTAATAAGGAGGATCCTTGAAGCCTAGGGGGGAGTCTAGGCTTCAAGGAAAAATAGATATGAATAAGATAAAGAAATCGCTTTATATAATTGTTGGATTAATATCTTTTGGATTAGGGGCAATTGGAGTGATATTGCCAGTATTACCTACAACACCATTTCTATTATTAGCATCATTTTGTTTTGTTAGGGGTTCTGACAAATTTGATAGGTGGTTTAAAGAAACAAAAATATACAAAAAGCACTTAGAGAATTTTGTGAATAATAGGGCTATGACTTTAAAACAAAAGGTATGTATATTACTATTTGCAGATACTATGATTCTTACAGCTATGTATTTTGTAAATAATCTTCATGCAAGAATTGCAATGGCAGTAGTTATATTGCTCAAGTTATATTATTTTACATTTAAAATTAAGACTATTAAAGTTGTAGGAGAGAATGTAAATGAGTAGAGTAGAAAAGGAAAAAGAAATTGTAGAATTAATGATTAGGCTTTACTGTGAAAAAAATCATAAGTGTAAGGATGAACTTTGCCATGATTGTAAGGAACTTTTAGAATATGCTCATAAAAGATTGAGTTTTTGCAAGTTTGGAGATAAAAAATCATCTTGTAGTAAATGTCCAATTCATTGCTATAAGAAGGATATGAAGGAAAAAATAAAAAAGGTAATGAGATTTTCAGGACCAAGACTTCTAATATATAGACCATTTGAGTATATTAGACATATATTCAAGTGATTTTTTTAGAGGAATAACTGATAATGAAAATCAAGTACAAGTGAACGAGAAACTATACAGAAATTTTGTATAGTTTTTTTGATATTATAAATAAAAATAAGGTTTTTTTAAGAAAGTAAAAGGAGTATATTGGGATATAATGTATACTGAGAGGTGAAGTTATGAAAAAAATAAGTTTTTATTTAGCATCCATAATGTTAGGTGTCTTCTTTATAGGGTGCAATAATTCTAATGATAAAGATGTGAACTCTACTATAACAAAAATTGATAAAACAGAATCTATTTCTGGGGTTGAAGAAATACGCATTGAAAGTGGAGCATCAGAAATTAATTTATACGCATATGATGGAAGCGAAGTAAAGGTAAAAGGTGAACTTGGAGATTATAGCAAAGGTCTTGAAATTAACAAAAGAGGGAATACATTATATATAAAGGAAGAAAGTAAGAAAAATATAGGTGTTAATATTGAACATACAAAGTTAGATATAATGATACCAAAAACTTTTAATGGGAATTTAGATTTTAATCAAGGGGCAGGAAAAGCCGATATTAATAACCTAGACTTAAAAGATATTAATATAGATGGTGGAGCCGGAAAATTAACATTATCTAATATATGTTTTAATCGCTTAGACTTAGATAGTGGAGTAGGGCAAGTTAATATAGAGACAGGAGATAGAAGTGGAGACATTGATATAAATGGAGGCGTTGGAGAGGTAAATGTGGTCATAAAGAAGGTCGGAGGAGATTTAATATATGATGGTGGAGTTGGTAGTTCTAATATTAAGATACCAAAGAATTCACCAATAAGTATTAAATCAGAATCAGGATTAGGATCAATAGAAAATGAAGCAGTTATCTCTGGTAATGGTGACTATATTTTCGATATAAGTGTTGGGGTAGGAAGTATTAGAATATACAATTAATATGGTTAATTATATAACAAAGACTAAGTGGGAAAAATTACAATATAGTAGATTCGAAATATTAGAGTTTAAGAAAAGGTGCCTTAGAGCTATGTTCTAAGACATCTTTTTTAATTTTTTAATAAAATAATTTTAAAAAATATATGTTAAATATAAAACAATGAGTTGTTAAGTACTATATAAGATGATAAAATGACAAATGGACTACTATAAAGCAGAATGAAGTCGAAAATTTAAATGTAAAGCTTTGTTTCAAGTTAATTATAAAATAGGAGGACTTATATGAGTTTATTTAATTTAATTAAACAGACTAAAATATCAAAGGAAGAGTCCCTTTATCCAACTAAACAATGTGTATTCTATTTAGAAGGAAAGGGAGTTAATACTACAGCCCTAGTTAAAAAGGGAGATGAAGTAGTTGTAGGTAGTGTAATTGGTAAAGAAAAAGAAGATTTATCAATACCTGTTTTAAGCTCAGTTAATGGAAGTGTTCTAGAAATAAGAGATACTTATAATACTGATGGTAAAAAGTCAAAAGCAGTAGTTGTTGAAGTAAAAGAAAATACTAAACTTGAAGAAAAGGAAGTTAATATTAACTCTTTATCAAAAGAGGAAATATTAAATAAGATTCAAGAGTTTGGTTTATTAGACGAAGCTGGAGTACCTTTATCATTAAAGTACAGAGCTTTTAGTGGAAATAAGCTATTAGTTAAGAGTTTTAGCTATGAATCAAATATAGCTTATTATGATCTTTTAAACGCTAAGGAAAAGGAAATAAACAAAGCTTTAGAAGTTTTAAACAAGCTATTTGTATCTTTAGAAATAAAGAAAGCTGATAGTAAGAGTGTGTCAAAGAAGACAATTGAGTTAAAGAGAGAAGAACTTATTTCTAAATTCTTTGGTAAAGACGTGAAAAATGAAGAGGTTATAGTTGAAGATATTTTAACATTAGTATATCTTGGAGAATGCTTCTTAAGTGGACAACCTCACTTAGATGAGTATGTTGTTGTTTCAGGTTCTGCTATTAAAGAAAATGTTTTACTTAAGGTTAAACTAGGTACTACTTTAGATGAAGTTTTAGAAAAATTAGGTGGAAGTAAAGAAGAATTAGGTAAGATAGTTGTAGGTGGAGCATTAAGAGGTGTACCTCAATTTAGTGAGGATTCAGCAATATCTTACAATGCTAAGGCTATACTTTTCTTAAATACAAAGGATGCTACAAAGGCAACTGAATCACCATGTATCAGATGTGCAAAATGTTTAAGAGCTTGTCCTGAAGGGCTAAATCCAATAAAGCTTATGGAGCTTTGGGAAAGAGGAGAGAAAGAAGAGTTCTTAAAGTTTGGAGGAAATAAGTGCATAGAGTGTGGTTTATGTAGTTATGTATGTCCGTCTAAGATAGAGGTAGCAAACAAAATTGTTACTGCAAAGGCTTTTATAAAGTAAAAGTTTGGATTTCCTAAAGAAAAAAGATAAGGAGTGAACATTTTGGAGAGAAAAATTAATATTTCACCTGCTCCACATATAAGAAGTAATAATACTGTCAACAAGATAATGATTGATATGATTATTGCATTACTTCCAGCAGCAGGTGCAGGAATATATTTTTATGGAAAAGATGCAGTTAAAATATTAGTTGCATCAACTTTATCAGCATTAGTTATAGAAATGTTATGGAACAAGTTTGTTAAGAAGACTAGTTTTTTAACAGATTTGAGCCCAATAGTTACAGGATTAATGATGGGGCTTATATTACCAACACATGTTCCATTATGGATACCAGTTATAGCTTCAATTTTTGCTATTATTGTAGTTAAGCAATTCTTTGGTGGACTTGGTCAAAACTTCATGCATCCAGTAGCAGCTGCTAAGGCTTTCTTAATAGCTTCATGGGCAGGAGTAATGGCAAAACCTGTAGTAGATACAGTTGCAGCAGCATCAGAGGTTGTTGAAGAAACTGTTACTTTAATGGATCAAATAATTGGTCAAGCTTCAGGAAGCATTGGAGAAACTTCTATTTTAGCTATAGCTGTAGGAGCTTTATACCTTGCTTTAAGAGGAAGAATAAGCTTAAGAGCTCCACTTGCTTTCTTAGTTTCAGGTTATGCTATGAACCTTTACTTAGGTAAGGAAGGATTACTTTCAGGGGCATTCTTCTTTGCAGCAATATTTATGGCAAGTGATTATGCAACTTCACCAATGACTAGAGTTGGTCAATACATATTTGGTATAGGTCTTGGTGTTACAGCATCAGTTATATCTGTACTTGGATATAACCCAGAAGGACCATACTATGCAATCATTATAATGAACTTAGTAGTTCCAATGATTGAATATTTCACTACTAAGAAGTTTAAGAAGGAGGTGGCTTAATAATGAAAGAAAACTTAAAATTAGGTGGTATTTTATTAACTATTACAGTAATAGCTGGTTTACTTTTAGGTTTTGCTAACTCGTTAACTGCTGAAGCCATCTTAGAAAATTCAAAGGTTAGTAAAGAAGATTTAAAGGTTATATTACCTGCTGCTTCATCAATTGCTGATACTGAAGGGGTAGAAACAAATGAAACTATTAATGAAGTATATGATGCATTAGATGGAAGTGGTAATAAAGTAGGTAATGTATTTAAGGTAACAACAAAAGGGTTCCATGGACCTGTAGAATTAGTTATTGCTATTTCAAGCGAAGATAAGGTTACTGGTATGAAGGTTTTAGCTCACTCTGAAACACCAGGTCTTGGAGCTAAAATTACTGAACCTGCTTTTATGGAAAGAATAAAGGATTTACCAATTGCTGAAGATATAGAAATAGTTAAGGTAACTCCATCAAAGGATAATCAAGTTGAAGGTGTGTCAGGAGCTTCTGTATCTTCAAAAGCAGTAGCTACTGCAGTAAATGACGCAATAAGATTCTATAAAGAAAACATTAAGGGAGAAGAGGTAGCACCTAAGGAAGAAGTAGACTCTACTACTAGTGCAACTCAGTAACCTAAAGATAAGGAGGATAAAAATGAACAAGTTAATTGAAAGACTAAAAAACGGTATAATTACTGAAAATCCAATTTTTGTTCAAGTATTAGCTATGTGTCCAACCTTAGCGGTTACAACAAGTGCAGAAAATGCCTTAGGTATGGGACTAGCTTCTACAGTAGTTTTAATATTTTCTAATATGATGATTTCTGCAATAAGAAAGTTTGTACCAGATAAGATAAGAATTCCTGCGTACATCGTAGTTATTGCTTCATTCGTTACAATAGTTGATATGTTAATGCATGGATATGTTCCAGCATTATATAAGTCACTAGGTATATTTATTCCACTTATAGTTGTTAACTGTGTAATATTAGGAAGAGCTGAAGCTTATGCTTCAAAGAACCCAGTAATACCATCAATCTTTGATGCTATAGGTATGGGACTTGGATTTACAGTAGCTCTTTTCTTAATAGGTGCATTTAGAGAAGTAATAGGTGCAGGTCAAATTTTAGGTATGCAAGTAATGCCAGCAAGTTATAAGCCAGCATCAATTATGATTCTTGCTCCAGGTGCTTTCTTCACATTAGGTGGACTAGTTACTTTCTTAAACTATAGAAAGATCAAGAAAGCTAAGAAGAATAACGAGCAAGTTATAGAAATGCAAGCAGGTGGATGCGGAAGCTGTTCTGGATGTGGAAACGGTGGATGTTCTACAAGAAAATAAGTAAAGGTGGAGAAGATAGATGAGTTTATTTTTAATTTTTATTAGTGCTATGCTAGTAAACAACTTCGTACTATCAAAGTTCCTTGGTATTTGTTCATTCTTAGGAGTTTCTAAGAAGAAGGATGCTGCCTTTGGTATGGGGATGGCTGTTACACTAGTTATGGTAGTGGCATCAGTTATGTCATGGTTAGTTTACAATAAGATTTTAGATCCATTAGGGTTAAATTATTTATCAACTATAGCTAACGTACTAGTTATAGCTGCGTTAGTTCAATTTATAGAAATGGCAATGAAGAAGATGATGCCAAGCTTACATAAGGCTCTTGGTGTTTACCTTCCTCTTATTACAACAAACTGTGCAGTTTTAGGTATGGCTTCATTAAATATTCAAGAAAGCTATAACTTATTACAAGCTTTAGTAAATGGTATTGGAGCTGCTGCAGGTTACACTCTTGCAATAGTTTTATTATCATTCATTAGAGAAAGAATTGATAACAACAAGAATATACCAGAAGTTTTAAGAGGTCTTCCAATAACTCTATTTACAGCAGGGTTAATGGCTATAGCATTCTTAGGCTTCCAAGGATTAATTCACTAGGAGGTATTTATAGATGGGTATATTATATGCAGCACTTAGCTTAGGTGCCTTAGGATTAGTTTTTGGTATATTACTAGGATTTGCTTCAAAGAAGTTTGAAGTTAAGGTTGATCCAAAGATTCCAAAGCTTAGAGAATGTCTTCCAAGTGCAAACTGTGGTGGATGTGGATATGCTGGATGTGACGCTTATGCAGAAGCAGTTGCATCTGGTGATGCAAAACCTAACCTTTGTTCTGTTGGTGGTGCGCCAGTTGCAGAAGCATTAGGTGAAGTTTTAGGGGTTTCAGTTGAAACTGGAGCTAAAATGACAGCATTTGTTAAGTGTGCTGGTAACTGTGAAAAAGCTAAACAAAATTATGAATATGAAGGTGTAACCAACTGTCTAGAAGCTTCTCTTTTAGTAGGTGGTGGTGCTAAGAAGTGTTCATATGGATGCTTAGGACTTGCAAGTTGCGTTAATGTATGTGAGTTTGACGCTTTACATATAGTAGATGGTATTGCAAAGGTTGATAAAGAAAAATGTACAATGTGTGGAGCATGTATAGATATTTGTCCAATGGGACTAATTGAAGCTGTTCCATATGATAAGAAGGTAAGAGTTGCTTGTAACTCACAAGATGCTGGTAAGGATGTAAGAAATGCTTGCTCAGCTGGATGTATTGGATGTAAAATTTGTGAAAAGAATTGTCCAAAGGGTGCAGTTAAGGTTGATGGATTCTTAGCTAAGGTTGATTATGAAAACTGTGTTAACTGTAAGATTTGTACAACTAAATGTCCAACTAAGGCAATTTCATTCTTAGAAAATTAATTAAAAAGCTGACATAAGTCAGCTTTTTATCTTTGTGTATATAAATATAGAATATTATGAAAAATATATATATTAAAACTAAGGGAGAATTTATATGAATAGAAGATTAGGAATACAAACAATTGTAGCTATAGGTATAGGTGCTGCTGTGTTTATGATACTTGGAAGGTTTGGAGCAATTCCAACAGGTATACCAAATACAAGCATTGAAACAGCATATGCCTTTCTAGCATTAATGGCAGTTTTATATGGACCTGTTGCAGGTTTTTCAATTGGATTTATAGGGCATACATTAAAGGATTTAACTACATATGGATCACCATGGTTTAGCTGGATTTTAGCTTCAGCAGTAGTTGGATTAGTAATTGGATTTGCATACAAAAGATTAAGCATTAATGATGGTGAATTTAATAAGAAGGATATTATTAGATTCAATATTTATCAAATAATAGGAAATGCTATAGCTTGGCTTTTAGTAGCTCCAGGATTAGATGTTCTTGCTTATGCAGAACCAGCTAATAAAGTATTTGTTCAAGGAGCAGTTGCTTTTGTTTCAAATGGACTTACTGTTGGGATAATAGGATCATTATTAATTTATGCTTACTCAAAGACAAGAACTAAAAAGGGAAGCCTAAGTAAAGAATAAATAAGATAAAAGAGATGAAAAAAGTTGAGAAAGAGACTGCTTTCGCAGTTTCTTTCTTTTTTATGTAAGAAGATAAGAAGTTATAGGAAAAATATAAATATAACAATATATAAATATATAAATATATAAATATATAAATATATAAATATATAAATATATAAATATTGGTAGAGAGGAAGCGTAGTAAAAGGATAAGAAAGTTATCTTTAACTTTTCGCTAATTAGGAGAGTGTATTGAAAAGGTTTGAAAAAATAAAAAATGATAAAACAATAATTGAAGTATATAATAAAATTTCTGAATATGAAGATCTAGATAAAGGATGGGCACATCATAATCTTGATCATGTTAAAAATGTAGCTAAATTAGTTGAGTCCTTACTTAGTGAATTGGGTTATGATGATAGCTTTATAGAAGAAGCTAAAATAGCAGCCTTATTACATGATACTGGTGCAATAGAGGGAAAAAATAATCATTCATTAAGAAGTTATGAATTTGCAAAAAAGTACTTTGAGAAAAATAATATTATATTAAAAAATAAAGATTTAGTTTTAGAGGCTATAAAGATTCATAGTGATGGATTTAATAGTGATAATATTATTGCTTTAGCTCTCATTTTAAGTGACAAACTAGATATAAAATACACTAGAGTTGCTAAAGAAGGATATAAAGTAAAAGGAATGAAGGAGTTGCAGTATATCACAAATATCTTTATTGAAATTAATAATAAAAATATAGAAATCAAATTTATTTGCCATGAGAAGATTAATAAAAATGAATTAGAAGGATTTTATTTTATGGAAAAAGTTTTTAAAGCAATAATGGCTTTTTCAAAAAAGATGAATTTAAATCCCAGGGTACTATTTAATAATGAAGAATGGGAAAAGTTTCATATGATACAATTATTATATGAATAGAAATTAAATGGGGGGATCTTAATGATTAACTATAAGGAAATTAATTCATCAATGATTGAAGCTATAAAAGATATTTATAGAAAAGAATCTTGGAATGCTTATTTAAAAGATGATGAAAAACTAATAAGAGCATTTGATAATTCATTATATACTATAGGAGCATTTGATGATTGTAAACTTGTTGGTTTTATTAGATGTGTTGGAGATGGAGAGCATGTTTTAATAGTGCAGGATTTAATTGTTGAGCCAGAATATCAACAGCGTAAAATTGGAACATATCTTTTTAAAACTATAATAAAAAAGTATTCCGAAGTAAGAATGTTCATGGTTGTAACTGATATAGAAGACGTAGTAGATAATAAATTCTATAGATCATTCAATCTTAAGAAATTAGAGGATATGAATATGATTGGGTATATTAGATAAATTCCTATTTAAATTTTGCAGAGGAGATAAAAATGTTTATAAGACGATATGAAGCATTAGATTGTAAATATTTAGCGGAATTATTTTATAATACGGTACATTCTATTAATGCAAAAGATTATAGTTTGGAGCAGTTAAATGTATGGGCAACGGGAAGTGTAGATTTAGAAAAATGGAATCAATCTTTATTATCACATTTTTCAGTTGTCGCAGTTGAAAATGGGATTATAGTTGGTTTTGGTGATATAGATTTCACAGGATATCTGGATAGATTATATGTCCATAAGGATTATCAAAATCAAGGTATTGCTACTGCAATTTGTGACGAATTGGAATGCAATTTTAATGAGAGCAAAGTAAGTACCCATGCTTCAATTACGGCAAGGCCATTTTTTGAAAAACGAGGATACAAAGTTATTAAGAAACAGAATGTGGAAAGAAGTGGGGTTGTGCTACAAAATTATATTATGGAGAAATAATCAAATTCCAATTTATCTAATAGATTAAATTTAGAGATAAAAAAGAATTTGTAGAAATGATATATTCAAAAATGAAACTCACTACCTACATTCCATTTTAGGAGTAACTTCAACTGATTAAATCAAACAAGTAGAGTGTTAGTTATATATAAGTATTGCTTTGAAATAAAAAATATAATGAAAAATTCTTTTGAAAATATTGTCGAATAGTATATAATATTATAGACAAAATGTACAAAGGAGAATGGAATGAAGAAACCAGTAATAGAGTTCAAAGATTTTAGCTTTCAATATAGAGTTCAAGCTAAACCAACATTGAATAATATTAATTTAACTATATATGAAGGTGAGAAGGTACTTATTGTTGGACCATCTGGTTCTGGAAAGAGTACTATTTCTAATTGTATTAATGGATTAGTACCATTTTTATATGAAGGAGATATAAGTGGAAGTTTAAAGATAAATGGAAAAGAAACAAGGGATATGAGTATAGCAGAAATATCAAATTCAGTTGGAACTGTGCTTCAGGATCCTGATAGTCAATTTATAGGTTTGACAGTTGCAGAAGACATAGCTTTTAAGCTAGAAAATAATTGTGTAGATGTAGACATAATGAAGGAGAAAGTAACCATAGTTTCTAAAATAGTAGGAATTGATACTCACTTAGATTCATCGCCTCAGCGTTTATCAGGTGGACAAAAGCAAAGAGTTTCTCTTGCAGGGGTAATGGTAGATGAGGTTAATATCTTATTGTTTGATGAACCTCTTGCAAGTCTTGACCCTGCTACAGGAAAGAATGCTATAGATCTTATAGATAAAATAAAAAATGATAGTAATAAAACTATAGTGATTATAGAACATCGTCTTGAGGATGTTTTATATAGAAATGTAGATAGAGTAATAGTAGTTAACAATGGAGAAATAGTAAAGGATACTACGCCAGGAGAACTGTTAGCTACAGAAATTTTAAAAGAATGTGGAATTCGTGAACCGCTTTATATAACAGCATTAAAATATGCAGGTTGTAAACTAGATGAAGATATGAATTTAGAAAATATAGATGAAATTAACTTAAATTCCTTAAGTGGGGCTCTTAAATCATGGGCTGATGGAGTAGTTAATGAAGAAGTTAAAGAATTTGTGACACCTTTACTAGAGTTAAAGAATGTTAATTTTGAATACTCTAAAAATAAAAAGGTTTTAAAGGATGTTTCTTTTAAAATTAACAAGGGTGAGATGGTAAGCATAGTTGGTAGAAATGGAGCAGGTAAATCAACTATATCTAGACTTATTTGTGGTTTCTATCGCCCAACATCAGGAGAAATACTATTTGAAGGGAATAATCTTAAAAGTAGTACTATAAAAGAAAGAGCAGAGAAAATAGGTTTAGTAATGCAAAATCCTAATCAAATGATATCTAAAACCATGATATTTGATGAAGTGGCTTTAGGATTACAAATTAGAGGGATTTCAGAAGATGAAACTAAGAGAAGAGTATATGAAGCCTTGCAAATATGTGGATTATATGAATTTAGAAATTGGCCTATATCTGCATTAAGCTTTGGGCAAAAGAAGAGAGTAACTATTGCATCTATATTAGTACTAAACCCAGAATTAATAATATTAGATGAACCTACAGCAGGACAAGATTTTAAGCATTATACAGAAATAATGGAGTTCTTAAAAGAGCTTAATAAAAAAGGTGTAACTATAGTTATGATAACTCATGATATGCATCTTATGCTTGAATATACAGATAGATCCATAGTTTTATCAGATGGGGAGAAGATTGCAGAAGATAAAGCTTTTCGTATTTTAACTGATAATGAAGTTATAGAAAGAGCAAACTTGAAAGAAACATCTCTGTATCAGCTTGCTTTAAAAGCAAATTTAGCTAATCCAAGAGAATTTGTAAATAAGTTCATTGACTATGATAGGAGGACTCGAGAAAGTGAATAATGCAATGCTTGAATATACGGATTTAAAGTCACCTATACATAAGTTAACTGGTGCAACTAAGCTTATAGCATTAATAATCTGGGCTATAACAGCAATGGTTACCTACGACACAAGGGTGTTGATATTAATGTTCATATTAAGCATAGTATTCTTTAAAATATCGAAGGTGAAGTTTAAGGATATTTCATTTGTATTATATTTTATATTGATATTTTTATTAATCAATAATATAGCTATATTTATATTTTCACCCTATGAAGGGGTTGAAATTTATAAATCAAGGACAGATTTATTTCACCTTGTAGGAAACTATAATGTTACTTTGGAACAAGTTTTCTATCAATTTAACGTTACTTTAAAATATTTTTCAATAATTCCTATGGCATTATTATTTATGGTAGCTACAAATCCAAGTGAGTTTGCAGCATCCTTAAATAGGATTGGGGTAAGTTATAAAATAGCTTATTCTGTTTCAATTGCATTAAGATATATACCAGATGTACAAAGAGATTATATGGAGATTTCCTTTGCTCAGCAAGCAAGGGGAGTAGATATGTCAAAAAAGGAAAAGTTAATAAAGAGAGTAAAGAATATGTCTACAATTCTTATGCCTTTAATTTTTTCTAGTTTAGAGAGAATAGAAACTGTAAGTTGTGCAATGGAACTTAGAGCCTTTGGTAATAAGAAGAAAAGGACATGGTATAGTGGTAGAAAATTTGAAAACGGAGATTATATAGCAATTGCTTTTATGATTATCCTGTTTATAGTATCCTTAGTAATTACACTAAATAATCCAGATAAGCGATTTTATAATCCTTTTATTTAATAAGAGAGTTGAGAGGTTGTTGCAAATAATTAATTATTTTGCAACAACCTCTTTATTGTTGTATATTAAATTATATAAATTTGTGGAGGATTTTACATGGAAAATAAGAATTATCTTTTTGATAATTATATAAATATAGCAAGAAACTCCAAGATTGATGGGGATAACTTAAAGGCACTTAAGTTTTATAAGAAAGCGTACAGTCTTCCAATAGGAAAAGGGGATATAGACTTATTACTAGATATGGCGCTTTTATATGATGAACTTGGTTTTAAGGATTTAGCCGAAAAGAAATATAAAGAAGTTATTGAGATAGATAAAGGAGAAGCTAGTGCATATTATGGTCTTGGAGTATTGTACGATGAAAATGAAGAATATGAAAAAGCTATTAAGTACTATAAAGAAGCAATAGAGTTAAATCCAAGATATGATAAGGCGTATTTTTTCTTAGCTAACATACTAGATGAGATTGGAAAAAAGCAGGAGGCTATAGAAAATTATAAAAAGGCAATAGAGATAAACCCTAATGAACTTTGGGCATATGCTAATATTGGATGTATTTTAGAAGAGGAAAATAAGAATAAGGAAGCTTTAGAATATCTAAAAAAGGCTTTAGAAATAGATAATAGACAATTTAGAGTGTTATTTAATGTAGGAGTAGTACTTAATAAATTAGGAAACGTAGGAGAGGCTAGAAAATACTATTTTGAATCAATTAAATCAAATCCTTTTTATCCCTATAGTTTTTTAAATTTAGCAGTAACATATAAGGAAGAGAAAAACTATAAAAAGGCAATAGAAATATTAAATAAGGGATTAGAATTTAATGAAGAGGCTTTTCTTTATTATAACAGAGGGTGTAATTACATAAATTTAAAGAATTATGAAAATTCTTTGAAGGATGTAAAAAAGAGCATAGAACTTAATTCCTTCTTTATAGAATATTCTAAGAAGGATAAAGAATTAGAAGAAATTTGGGATAAGATTTAATTTTGGTAAATATATGATATTATAAGAATAGAAAAAACTTGGGGAGTGTTAAAAATGATAGATAAGTTTACAGAAAATATTGAAAATGTAATGGATAATATTTATTTAGAAGGGGCATTTTTTACAGCGGGAGATAAAGCTAAAGCTAATACTATGACTATAAGCTGGGGAAGCATAGGGTATATGTGGAGAAAGCCAATGTTTATGGCTTTAATAAGAACTAATAGATACACAAATGAATTTTTAGATTTAGGAGAAACATATACAATTAGTGTTCCTGAAAGAGGAAGTAAAAAGGAAGCACTAACTATCTGTGGCACTAAATCAGGAAGAGATATAGATAAAGAAAAGGAAGCTAATATTAAATTTATTGATTCAAGATCTGTTAAAACACCAGTAGTAGAAGGGTGTGATAGATATTTTGAATGTAAGATCGTTTATAAGCAAGAAATAGATTTAGAGAATATGGATAAGGACATTGTTAAAGCAGTTTATTCAAAGGATGCAAAGCATGTTCTTTATTTTGGAGAAATAGTAGAAGAATACTAGAATAACATTTATAGAGAGCCTCTCATATTATGTACTAAAAGTATATAAAGGAGGCTCTTTCCATAATTATGTTTATATTATTAGTGGTTATAAGCCTTATATTATTAGCCGGTGGCTTATGGATGTTCTATTCTAAGGTAATACTTGAAAAGTATGGAGTAAAAGCTGTAGGAAGAGTAATTAGAAATGAAAAATTTATAGATCATACAGTAGATTCCTTTGATCAAATAATTGAAATTACAGTTTATAGGCCTGTTATAGAATTTGAGACAGAGGATGGATTAAAATTACAAGCAGTATGCGATGAAGGAAGTAATCCACCAATTTATAAAGAGGGGGATTTTATTAATATAGTATATCCTTCAAATGACCCAAAAGGTTTTGAGGTTAATGATTATCCAAATACATTAAAACTACCAATTATATTGATTAGTTTATCTATTATGTTATTAGTATTTGCTATAGTATTAATAATAATTTAATACTATCAAAAGACTCAGAGTGGAATATCTGAGTCTTTATTTTTTTGTATACTAAATATTACAAAGGTGAATTAAATACAACGAATTTTAAAATGTTTAAGGCTATTTTTTTACCATCTTCAGTAGTAAAGTTAGATAAATCATGTCCTAAATAGTCAAGAGTTACCAGCTCAACAGGGTTTCCAAGCTTTTTACTTTCTGTATATAGAGTCTCAGAGTTAGAGTATGGAACTAAGGAATCAACCTTACTATGTATTATCATTGTTTTAGGCAAGCCCTTTTTTAGATAGTTTATAGGGCTATATTTTTTTATTAGTTCTTCTTTGTTTTCTATTGAATTAAATACCTTTGCTAAATTAGAGTCAATATTTGATGGATATAAAGTTGAAAGGTCTGTTGGACCAAAGCAGTCTAGAAGATATTTTACCCTACTTGGGTACTCAGCCAAATCAGGACTATCTATAAATGCATCATTCTCTGAATACGCAGCAATTAGGGACAAGTGAGCACCAGCAGATATTCCCATTAATCCAATTTCATTAGTATTTAAATTATAAGCATTACTATTTTTGTACACCCATCTTATTGCATCTTTAACATCGGAAATTTGTTTCTTAAAGTCAATGCTATTATGTGACATTTCATAAGATACACTTATGATTGTATAACCTTCTTCCCTGAAAATATCAAGTATAGGGGAGAGTGCTTGAGGGATACTGTCAGTACCATATACCCAACTTCCACCATGTACATAAATAATTACAGGAGAGGATTTCTTGCTTTCTTTTTTAGATTTATATATGTCTAAAGTTAGTGGTTTATTATTTGTAGATTTATAAATAACCTTTTCTGAATCTGAATCACTCATCCATTTTATATCGTTATAGCTTGCTACTGTATCTATTGTTGCAAGAGATTCTTTGGCATTAGTAAATTTACTTACTATATTTATGCAAAGAGAGAGTTTATTTCTAAAGACAAAGCCAGCTGTTATAGTTATTACTAATAAAATTAAAAAAAAGTATTTAAAAAATTTTTTCATTATGTATCTCCCCTTTATAGTTAGTATCCATTATAAATGATTGACAGAAAATATAAAATTAATATTAATAATGTGAAAAAAATTATTGACAAGGTATTTTGAGTGTAGTATATTTTGAGTATCAAAATATTTGAATGATAATAATATTTTGATGCACCAATTGAATTTTAAAAGGAAAGCTATTATTATGTTAATATAGTTAGAAAAATGGAGGAAAATTTTACATGGAAAAAGGAAAAAAGATACTTAATGAACTTTTGGTGCAATTATTTAATGACATTCTTCAAATTGAAGAAAAATCTTTGAAGAATGGTCCACTATCAGATTTATCTGTAACAGAGTTACATACTATTGAAGCTATAGGAATGTATAAAGAAAGAACAATGACTGAAGTTGCACAAGATTTAAAAATTACAGTAGGAACATTAACAACTGCAATTAATAAACTTATAAAAAAAGGATATGTAGACAGAAAAAGAATTGAAGAAGATAGAAGAGTAGTTCTGATTCACTTAACTAAAAAGGGTAAACTAGCATATAGAATACATGAAAAGTTTCACAATGACATGATAAATGAAACAATAAGTGGATTAAGAGAGGATGAAGAAGAAATACTTATTTCGTCATTAGAGAGATTGAATGTCTTCTTTAAAGAGAAATATGAGTTAATTGATTAAGGAGAGTATTATGGAGGCAATTAATATTAAAAGTTTTGGGGCCTATGCACCTTCACTTGTTATTACAAATGATGATTTATCTAAAATAGTAGATACAAGTGATGAGTGGATTACTTCTAGAACTGGGATAAAAGAAAGAAGAATCTCAGAGGGAGAAGATACATCTCAGATTTCCATTAAAGCAGCAAAAATGGCACTTCAAAGGTCAAAACTTAAAGGTGAAGATATTGATTTAATTGTAGTTGCAACTATAACACCAGATATGTTTACTCCTTCAGTAGCTTGTCTAGTGCAAAAAGAAATAGGGGCAAAAAATGCTATGGCTTTTGATATTAATGCAGCATGTTCTGGATTCATATATGGGCTGCAGGTTGCTTATTCAATGATGAAGATTAATAATTTTACCAATGCCTTAGTAATAGGAGCAGAAACATTATCAAAAATTATGGATTGGGAAGATAGGAGTACTTGTGTTCTTTTTGGAGATGGTGGAGGAGCTGTTATTTTATCTAAGGAAGACATAAGTTTTTCAAAGAAATTCTCTTTTTATTCTAAATCTGAGGGGGATAAGGGAGAATTTTTAACAACCTATGCATTTGATGTTATAAACCCTTATATAAAAAAAGAAAACATTAGAAACAAGAAGATTTACATGAATGGTAGAGAAGTTTTTAAATTTGCAACTACTTCAATAGTTAATTCTGTAAAAGAATTAGTTAAAACAAATGAAATGGGTATAGAGGATATAGATTATATTATATGTCATCAAGCTAATTCTAGAATAATTGATTATTCTGCTAAAAAGCTAGGAGTTAGTATAAATAGGTTCTTCATGAATTTAGATAAGTATGGTAATACATCTTCTGGCTCAATTCCTTTAGCATTAAATGAAATGTATGAAAAAGGTTTGTTAGAAGAGGGAATGAAGATAATATTAGTTGGATTTGGTGGTGGGTTGACTTATGGGTCAATTTTGATAGAATTATAACATTACATTTCCCATTAAATGTTAAAATGAAAAGATTATAAAATTTGGAGGTATTAAAATGATATTTGAAGAAATTAAAAAGGTTATATGTGAACAATTAGAGGTTGAACAAGAAGAGGTTACAATGGATACTACATTTGAAGATTTAGGGGCGGATTCATTAGATTTATTTCAAGTTGTAATTGAAATAGAAGAAAGATATGGAATTCAATTAGAAGATGCTGAAAGCATTAAATCTGTTAGAGATGCAGTTGAATATGTAGAAAAGAAAGTAAATAAGTAAAAAGTATTATATTAATTTTTAAATCGGGTTTCATTATCAATATAGGTTGCCCGATTTAATTATATACATAATCATAAAAATGATTGTGTTTTATTTAACAAAGTAAGAAGGGGTTATGTATGAAGAAGAGTAGGGTTTGTCAATTATTAGATATAGAGTATCCTATATTTCAAGGTGGGATGGCTTGGATTGCAGATGCATCTTTAGCAGCAGCTGTAAGTGAAGCTGGTGGCCTTGGAATTATTACAGGAACAGCACCAACTGACTGGGTTAGAGCTGAAATAAGAAAGGCTAAAAAGTTAACTAATAAGCCCTTTGGTGTAAATATTATGCTTATGGATATACAAGCAGATGAAATAGCTAAAATGGTATGTGAAGAAGGAGTTAAACTTGTAACAACTGGTGCGGGAAGTCCAGGGAAATATATGGAGATGTGGAAATCACATGGAGTAAAAGTTATTCCTGTTGTAGCTTCAGTAGCATTAGCTAAAAGAATGGAAAAGGCAGGGGCAGATGCTATTATAGCAGAGGGAACGGAATCAGGTGGTCATGTTGGTCAATTAACAACTATGGCCTTAGTACCTCAAGTAGTAGATGCAGTAAATATTCCAGTTTTAGCTGCAGGAGGAATAGGAGATGGAAGAGGTGTTGCAGCTAGCTTTATGTTAGGTGCAGAAGGTGTTCAATTAGGAACAAGATTTTTAGTAGCAAAAGAATGTACAGTACATCAAAATTATAAGGAGAGAGTAATTAAAGCAAAAGATATTGATACAGAAGTTACAGGTAGATCTACAGGGCATCCAATAAGGGTTATTAAAAATAAATTAACTAGAGAATTTATTAAGCTTGAAAAAGAAGGGGCTTCAGTTGAACAGCTGGAGGCACTGGGAAGAGGATGTCTTTCTAAAGCAGTTAAAGGTGATGTGGATTTTGGATCTGTAATGGCAGGTCAAATTTCAGGATTAATAAATAAAGAACAAAGCTGTAAAGAAATTATTGAAGAGATTATGAGAGAAGCTTCAGATAGATTCCAAGATTTTGGAGGTAACAATGAATAGCAAGAAGGTAGCATTTTTATTTTCAGGTCAAGGAGCTCAATACGTTGGAATGGGAAAAGAGTTATATAAAAGTATTCCAGAGTGTAAGGAAATCTTTGATAAGGGAGAAAAAATACTTAATATGCCTATTAAAGAGTTGATATTTAATGGACCAGAAGAAAAGCTTATGCAAACTGAACTAGCTCAACCTGCAATATTACTTACGTCATTAGCAGCATTGAAAGCACTAGAAGTTAATGGTGTTGAAGCAGAATATGCAACAGGGCTTTCACTAGGAGAATATGCAGCCTTAATTTATGGTGGAGCTTTATCCTTTGAAGATGGTTTAAAGCTAATTAAAGAGAGAGGAAGAATTATGGGTTCTGCTTTACCTAAGGGATTAGGTAAAATGGCTGCAATAATGAGATTAGATAATGAAAAAGTTCAGGAACTTTTATCTAGAGCAAGTGAATATGGAGTTTGTGAGGGAGCAAATTATAATTGCCCAGGGCAAGTATCCATAGCAGGTGAAAATGATGCTATAGATAAGGCTGTTGAAATAGCTCAAGAATTAGGGGGAAGAGCAGTTTTACTTAAGGTAAGTGGACCGTTCCATAGTTCCTTATTAAAAGATGCTAGTGACGAGTTTTATGAAGCTATAAAAAAGGTAGAAATTAAAAAGGTAGAAAAAACTATTTATTCTAATGTTAAAGGATTGCCATATGAAGAGCAGGATGATATTAGATTTATTTTAAAAAAGCATATTATGTCATCGGTTTATTTTGAGAAAGAAATTGAGGATATGCTTAATAAAGGTGTTAATACATTTGTAGAAGTAGGTCCAGGTAAAGCATTAAGAGGCTTTGTAAAAAAGATAGATAGAAATTCAAGATTACTTAATGTGGAAGATATTAAGTCTTTAGAAAACACTCTAAATGAGTTAAAAGAAGGGATATAGGAGGTACAAATGTTAAAGGGAAAATGTGCAGTTGTTACAGGTGCTGCAAAAGGTATTGGCAAAGCTATTGCTTTAAAGCTAGCAAGTTCAGGAGTAAATATAGTTTTAAATTATAGAAGTAGCGAAGATAAGGCTATAGAAACAGAAAAAGAAATTTTGAGCTTAGGGGTAGAGGTATTAAGAATTAAAGGTGATATAAGCAAACCAAATGATGTGGAGAATTTAATAGATTGTGCTAAAAATAAATTTGGTAAGATTGATATTATGGTTAATAATGCTGGAATTACGAAGGATACATTATTATTAAGGATGAAAGAAGAAGATTTTGATTCGGTAATAAATGTGAACTTAAAAGGCGTATTTAATTGTTTAAAGGCTATAACACCTGTTATGGTAAAGCAAAAAGAGGGGAAAATAATTAATCTTTCTTCTGTAGTTGGTTTAGTTGGAAATGCAGGGCAAGTAAATTATGCTGCATCAAAAGCTGGAGTTATTGGAATGACCAAATCTCTTGCAAAGGAAATAGGATCTAGAGGAATAACTGTAAATGCAGTAGCACCAGGTTTTATTGAGACAGATATGACTGATGTGCTAGGAGATAGGTTTAAAGAAGAAGCGAAAAAGAGTATTCCTTTAAAAAGATTAGGAAAAGCAGAAGATGTGGCAGAAGTTGTAGCTTTCTTAGCTAGTGATAGTGCTAATTATATAACAGGTCAAGTAATCCACGTTGATGGTGGAATGGTAATGTAGTGGAGGAGTGTTATGAGTAGAAAAGTTGTTGTAACTGGAATGGGAGCTGTTACTCCTATTGGAAATAATGTTGAAGAGTATTGGTATAGTCTTAAGAATGGAAAAAGCGGTATTGACTATATAAAAAACATTGATACATCAACTATAGATGTAAAAATAGGAGCAGAGGTTAAGGAGTTTCATCCTGAAGAGGTTATACAAAAGAAAGAAGTAAGAAGATTAGATAAGTTTTCACAATTTGTACTGTATGCAGCTGATGAGGCCATAAAGTCATCTGGATTAGATATAGAAAGTATTAATAGTAAAAGATTTGGAGTATATGTTGGATCAGGAATTGGCGGTTTTATGACTATGGAAAGTGAAACTGAAAAAATAGCTATAGGAAAATCTAAAAGAGTTTCACCATTTTTTGTACCAATGACTATCATAAATCTTGGTGCGGGTAACATTGCTATAAAATATGGAGCTAAGGGACCATGTACATCAATGGTTACAGCATGTGCAACTGGTAATAATAATATAGGTGAGGCATTTAGATTAATAAAAGATGGATATGCAGATATAATGCTTGCAGGTAGTGGCGAAGCTCCAATTACCAAGATGGGGGTTGCTGGATTTGCTAGCATGAAAGCACTAAATCCTAGTAATGATATTTCTAGGGCCTCAATTCCTTTTGATAAAGATAGGAGTGGTTTTGTAATTGGTGAAGGGGGAGCTGTATTAGTACTAGAGTCAGAAGAACATGCTAAATCTAGGGGAGCAAAAATCCTAGCTGAGATTGTAGGCTATGGTAGTACTTGTGATGCTTATCATATTACATGTCCACATCCAGAAGGAGAGGGGGCAGCTGATGCTATGATAGAAGCAATTGAAGAAGCTGGAATAGAAAGAAATGAAGTTTCGTATATAAATGCTCATGGTACATCAACACCTTTAAATGATAAGTATGAAACATATGCTATTAAAAGAGTATTTAATGATTATGCATACAATATACCTGTTTCATCAACAAAGTCAATGACAGGACATCTACTAGGGGGAGCTGGTTCTATAGAGGCTGTTGCATGTATTAAGGCGCTTCAAGAGGGCTTTATACCTCCTACTATAGGGTTAGAAAATGTAGATGAGGAATTAGATTTAGATTATGTACCAAATAAGGGAAGAGAAAAGGAACTGAAATATGTTCTTTCAAATTCTCTAGGTTTTGGAGGCCACAATGCTACTTTACTATTTAAGAAGTGGGAGTAGGATTTAGGAGGTTTTATTATGAATTTTAAAGAGGTTAAAGAGTTAATTGAGTTAATAAATTCATCACAATTAGCATACTTTGAGATAGAAACTGATGATGGACATATAAAAATGGATAAATCATTAAGTAGAAATATTGTTTCAGAAGAAAAGGATAAAGAAGTTGTTACAAAAGAATTGCCAAGTAGTCAAGGGGATATGAATAATAGTATATCAGTAAATGTTGCTACAGATGGAAGTGAAATAAAGGTAGAAGAAAAGGATGAAGATTTAAAAGTTATTAAGTCTCCGATGGTTGGTACTTTTTATAGTGCTTCATCTCCAGACAGTAAAGCTTTTGTATCTGAAGGAAATGAAGTTTCTAAGGGTGATGTACTATGTATAATAGAAGCTATGAAACTTATGAATGAAATTGAAAGTGATGTAAATGGAGTAGTAAAAGAGATATTAGTAAGAGATGGCGAAATGGTGGAATATGGGCAACCATTATTTAAGGTAAAGGAGATATAAATGATGATGGACATAAATGAAATTAGAGAGATTTTACCTCATAGATATCCTTTCCTTTTAGTAGATAGAGTTACTGAAGTGGTTGAAGGTAAAAGTATAAAAGGATATAAAAATGTAACAATAAATGATCAATTTTTTCAAGGGCATTTTCCAGAAAAACCTATAATGCCAGGTGTGTTAATATTAGAGGCTCTAGCTCAATTAGGTGCAGTCTCAATATTAAGTATGAATGAATTTAAAGGGAAAATACCTATGTTTGCTGGTGCAGATAAAGTTAAATGGAGAAAGCCAGTAGTACCAGGTGATAGATTAGATTTAAGTTGTGAAATTATTAAATTAAGGGGACCTATAGGAATAGGAAAGGCAGTAGCTACTGTTGAGGGAAAAAAGGTTTGTGAAGCAGAAATAATGTTTGCTATAGGATAGGTGATAAGGATGTTTAAGAAAGTACTTATTGCAAATAGAGGAGAAATAGCTGTTAGAATAATAAGAGCTTGTAGAGAGCTTGGCATTTTAACGGTAGCAGTATATTCAGAAATTGATAAAGAGGCCCTTCATACTCAACTAGCAGATGAAGCTGTATGCATAGGACCAGCTTCTGCTAAAGACAGTTATTTAAATATAACTAATATATTAAGTGCATGTGTACTTACAGGGGCAGATGCTATTCATCCAGGCTTTGGTTTTTTATCGGAGAATGCTAAGTTTGCTAAGATGTGCAAGGAGTGTAATATAAAGTTTATAGGTCCTGATTATGCTTCAATTGAATTAATGGGAAATAAGGCTAAGGCAAGAGAAGTAATGAAGGATGCCAATATACCTGTTGTACCTGGTTTTGAAGGTATAATTGAAAGTGAGGAGCACGCTTCCTATATTGCCGAGGAAATAGGTTATCCTGTAATGATAAAAGCATCAGCAGGTGGCGGAGGAAAAGGTATTAGAATAGCCTTTAATGAAGGAGAGTTAAGAAGAGGATATAATACAGCAAAAGCAGAAGCTAAAGCATGCTTTGGAGATGATAGATTGTATATTGAAAAATATATACAAAATCCAAGACATATAGAATTTCAAATTTTAGCAGATACTTATGGAAATGTAATACATTTAAATGAAAGAGAATGTTCTCTTCAAAGAAAGAATCAAAAAGTATTAGAAGAAGCACCATCAACATTTTTAACTTCAGATTTAAGAATTGAGATGGGAGAAATTGCGAAAAAAGCAGCTAAGGCTGTTAATTATAAAAATGCAGGAACAATAGAGTTTTTAGTAGATAAGGATTGTAATTATTACTTCATGGAAATGAACACAAGAATACAAGTTGAGCATCCTATAACAGAAATGATAACAGGGATAGATATTGTGAAAGAACAATTAAAAATTGCATCAGGATTAGAATTAGAGTTAAAGCAAGAGGATATTAAAATTAAAGGTCATGCTATAGAATGTAGAATTAATGCAGAAGATCCAGATAGAGATTTTATGCCTTGTCCTGGAAAAATTACAGAGTTGTATGTTCCTGGAGGAAGAGGAGTAAGACTAGATTCAGCTATTTACTGTGGTTATAAAATTCCACATTGTTATGATTCAATGTTAGCTAAGCTAATTTCTTTTGGTAAAGATAGAGAAGAAGCAATAACAATAATGAAAAGAGCTTTAGGAGAGTTTGGTGTAGGTGGAGTAAAAACAAATGTGGACTTTCAATTTTCTTTATTAGAAATGGATGAAGTTGTAAGAGGGGCGTATGATACCTCTTTCTTAGAAAAAGTGATGGTGAAGAGAAATGCTTAAGGATTTATTTAAGAAAAATAAATACGGAACAGTAAAAAATGTAAATGTAGAAGCAGAAGAAAAACCTAATATACCATCTGGAATGTGGTTAAAGTGTGATAAATGCGGAAGTATTATTTATAAGGAGGATTTAAAATCAAATCTTTACGTTTGTAATAGTTGTAATAACCATTTAAGGTTAAAAGCAAGAACTAGAATTAATTTTTTAGTTGATAAGGGAAGTTTCAAAGAAATGGGAGAGGATATTAAAACAACCAATCCTATAAACTTTGATGGATATGAAGAAAAACTTGAAAAAAGTAAGGAAAAAACTGATAGTAGTGAAGCAGTTATCACAGGTATTGGTAAAATTAATGGTATAGCGGTAGCTATAGCTGTTATGGATAGCTATTTTATGATGGGAAGTATGGGAACTGTAGTAGGCGAAAGAATTACATCCTTAATTGAATGTGCCACAGAAAGAAAACTACCATTAATTATATTTACAACCTCTGGAGGAGCTAGGATGCAAGAAGGAATCTTTTCTTTGATGCAAATGGCTAAGATTAGCGCAGCAATAGGAAAACATGATGATGCAGGTTTGCTATATATAACAGTACTAACTAATCCAACAACAGGAGGAGTGACTGCAAGTTTTGCTATGGAAGGTGATATTATTTTAAGTGAACCAGGAACATTAGTTGGATTTGCAGGAAGAAGAGTAATTGAAAATACCATTAGAGAAACACTTCCAGATGACTTTCAAAAGGCCGAATTCTTGTTAGAAAAAGGCTTTGTAGATGCTATAGTCCATAGAAAAGATATTAGAAAGATGCTTTATAAGCTTCTTTTAATGCATGGGGTGAGTAACAATGACTAGAGATATAATTAAAACCATGTCAGCATGGGATAAGGTAGTGATTGCAAGACACAAAGATAGACCTACAGGAGCCTTTTACATTGAAAATATTTTTAGTGATTTTATAGAACTACATGGAGATAGATATTTTGGAGATGATAATGCAGTAATTGGGGGAATAGGTTTTCTAGAAGGAATTCCTGTTACAATTATTGCAATAACTAAAGGGGCTAACACTAAAGAAAATATAGAAAGAAATTTTGGAATGCCCAAACCAGAAGGTTATAGAAAGGCATTAAGACTAATGAAGGAAGCTGAAAAATTTGATAGAACGGTTATTTGTTTTGTAGATACCCCAGGAGCTTTTTGTGGAGTTGATGCAGAAGAAAGAGGGCAAGGAGAAGCAATTGCAAAGAATTTATTAGAAATGAGTAGGCTAAAAACTCCTATTATAACTGTTCTTTTAGGTGAAGGTGGAAGTGGAGGTGCTTTAGCACTAGCAGTGGCAGATAGGATTCTTATGTTAGAGCATTCTATATATTCTATTCTATCACCAGAAGGCTTTGCATCTATTTTGTGGAAGGATGGTAGTAAAGCTAAGGAAGCAGCAGAAGTAATGAAGATAACAGCACAGGATTTAATAGATCATAATATAGTAGATAAAGTTATTAAGGAACCTAATGGAGGTGCTCACAAGAATCCGCTTAAAATGGCAGCAGCTATAAAAAGGGAACTTGTAGAGGAAGTATATTCATTAAGATATAAAGATAGGAAAGAAATACTAACTAATAGATATGAAAAATTTAGAAAAATGGGAAGATAGTTAAAGAGGATGAGTATTTAATATGCTTATCCTCTTTAATCTATATAGGGATTTATTAATAAAATGTTAAAAATATAAAATTCAAATAATATCAAATGTATGATATTATTATAATGAAAATATATAAGAATAAAAAAGGATGATGATATGGACGTTGAGCTGAGGAGTAAGGTAGACTTACTTTCTGACAATTATAATGATATTAGAAAGGCATTAAGGTGGGATGGAAATCTTCTTAATCACTTTGAGGCATTGCTATATGTTAGGACAGATAAAGAGTTTTCTTTAGAAAAAATAAAAGAAGTTAGAAAGTATTTAGATAGTAGAAAATTACCTTATCCTTTTAAAGGGGTATTTAATAAAATTTGCTCTATTATGTTAGATGATAGGGATGATTATGTACAAGTATTTAATAACACATTATATGTATATGAAAGATTAATCCAGAATGGTTTTAAAGGAAATGAGAAGGCTGCTTTTGCATCATTAATGCTTGCAAAAAGGTTTTTTGGTAAAGAATTAGACAATAGAATCAATAGAATAATTGATATAAATAGTAGTCTAAAAGATAATGATTATATAAGTTATGCAAATTTATCATGTACCAATAGAAGTGTTGATAGAATAAGAAAAGAACTTACTGAAATAGAAAATATATTGAAGGTAACGGGAAGAGAGAGTTCTGTAGATATAAAAAGTTTTTCAACATTACTGATGATAGATGAAGATAATGTTGAAACAAAAGTTGAAAAAGCATTAAATATAATGTGCAATATAAAATCAGAGTTATTTGAAATCCCAGATAAAGCATATCCATTATTAGGACTAGCTACTATGTTAGTAGAAGATCCTGAAAGCTTTTGTGTGGAATTAAAGGATATTTATAATTCTTTGAAAAATACTAAGAAATATAGATATTTTATGAATAGAGATTTAAGGATAATGATTTCTTTAGGTTTATTACTAAATAAATATGTTGAGGAGTTAAAGGCTGATTTAATTGATATAAATGTAAGTGATGAAATTAATGTTTTCCTGGCACTAGAAGAATGTACAGTTTTTTCATTATCAGTTATATAACAAAATATTATACTTAGGATGGAGAATATGAAATGGTAAATCAAAATAGTACAGAAGTTGCAAGAATTGCTACCAGAATGGCAATTAGTAATAGAGATGAGGAAGAAATTTTAAAAGAAAGCTATTTTAAGCAAGGAGTAAAAGTTACAGCAGTTAATGTTGGTGGCAATATTAATGAATCAATTCATAAAATTCTTGAAAGAGCCTTAGTGGCATCTAAAAGGAATAACTTAATTAGAGATGAGCATCTTCATGAAGGAGCAGTGATAGGTGCAACTAGAGATGCATTAATGCAAATAAGTAATAGAGCAAATGCACAAAATGTAGGTGGAAAAATAGGCATAGCAAGAAAAGGTGAACATATTTCTGTATGTATTTTTTTAAGTATTGGACTATTGCATTTAGATGAAGTTGTAATAGGAATAGGGCATAGGTCATTACCTGAATAATAAGATGTTTTTTAAAGAGAGTGCTAGTTACTCTCTTTTTTTACTACTATAACAAAATTTTAAATATAAGTAGTAGAGTATATATGTTAAAAACTTAACATTAAAAAACAGGTTAAAACTGTTGACTACAGGGGTTTTACCCATTATTATAAAGGTATTGTTGATAGTAGTTATCAGGATATTTTTTACAATGATGGAAACGATTTAGAAGTGAATTATTTAATGATATTATGTCAAGAATATAAGTGGTATTTTAGATAGGTATCATTATAAGAAATAATAATTATTTAATGCTTTTATAGCATAAAAGACAATGAAGTTGGAGGAATTGAACATGAAGGTTTTAGTAATTAATTGTGGTAGTTCATCTTTAAAGTATCAATTAATTGATATGGAAACAGAGAACTCATTAGCACAAGGTTTAGTTGAAAGAATTGGAATTGAAGGATCAGTTTTAACACAAAAGGTTGAAGGAAAAGATAAGTATATAGTTAAGACTCCTATGAATAACCATAAAGAAGCTATTGAAATAGTATTAAAGGCTTTAGTTGATGGTGAACATGGTGTAATTAAATCAATGGATGAAATTACTGCAGTTGGTCATAGAGTAGTACATGGTGGAGAAAAATATGCTTCATCAGTATTAATAACTGAGGAAGTTAAGAAGTCAATTGAAGAATGCTATAAGTTAGCTCCATTACATAACCCACCAAACATGATTGGTATAGAAGCATGTGAGGAGTTAATGCCAAATACACCAATGGTAGCAGTATTTGATACAGCATTCCATCAAACAATGCCAAAGGAAGCTTTCCTTTATGCATTGCCATATGAATTATACTCTGAAAATGGAATAAGAAAATATGGATTCCATGGTACTTCACATATGTATGTATCAAATAAAGTTGCAGAAGTTATGGGCAAAGATATAAAAGATCTTAAGATAGTAACTTGTCATCTTGGAAATGGTGCATCTTTATGTGCAGTTAAAAATGGTGTTTCAATCGATACTACAATGGGATTCACACCACTTGATGGTATTGTAATGGGAACAAGATCAGGAAGTATAGACCCTGCAATAGTTTTATACTTAATAAATGAATTAAAATATTCAACAGAGGATGTAAATACATTATTAAATAAGAAATCAGGTGTACTTGGAATTTCAGGTGTAAGCTCAGACTTTAGAGATATTGAAGATGCAGCAGCTAAGGGAGACGAAAGAGCTATACTTGCTTTAGATATATATCACTACAGAATTAGAACACAAATAGGAGCTTATGCAGCTGCTATGGGTGGTGTAGATGCTATAGTATTTACAGCTGGTGTTGGAGAAAATGGTCCTGAAACTAGAGAAGCTTGCCTAGAAGGTTTAGAATTCTTAGGAGTTAAGGTTGATAAAGAAAAGAATAACGTAAGAGGAAAAGTAAGAGAAATCTCTACTGAAGACTCTACAGTAAAAGCATTTGTTATACCAACTAATGAAGAATTAGTTATAGCAAGAGATACTAAAAATTTAGTGAAGTAGTTTTATTAGATAAATAGTTCTATCAAATTTTGATAGGACTATTTTTTTGCTAAAAAAATATTTTACTTATTTAAGTAGTTCTTGTAAAATACTAAGGTATGTATAAAGAAAGGAGTAGGGTTGTGGATAATAGTATTTTAAATAATGTAGTATATCTTTACATTGATGCTACATCCTTCGATCCATTGTATTCAGAAATAATAAGAATAGATGGAGTAAAAATAAAAGAAGGTAATGTTGAAGTTTTCTCTACTTCCTTCAAGAATAAATTACAAGATATAAAAAAGTTAATGTTATTTATAGAAGTGCTTCCAATAATATGTGAGGATGCATCATTTACAAAAAGATTTTTAGAAAAATATATAAGTGATATAAAGAATGAAATATTAGATTTAAGGGAACTTTGTTCCATTTTAGAACCGTGGAGAAGAGATTATAGAGTTATAAGTTTAATAAAAGAAGTTACATCAATTGATTTTGATAATATAAATAAAGCAACAAATATTCTTTATGTACTTAATTCATTTTTATGTAGATTGTGGGATAAGGAAGAAGAGTATAAAAAGAAAAATGCTAATTTATATAATATATTAAAACTTGATTATAATATCCATGAAAAATGGGGGTGGGCTGTGTATTTACAGAAGCCACTGTTTTTTAATTATAATGAATTTAATTATGTTAAATATAATAAAAAACAAGAAGTTGAGATTAAAGCTTCGAAAAAGAAAATTCCTTATAATGAATTTGAAAAGTTATTAAGAAGGAAGGATATATGGAATAGAGGGGGAGATTTCAATTATCAGTATAGAGAAGAGCAAGAGAAATTTTCATTTAAGATAAGAGAAAATATTGAAAGAGAAGAACGTATATTTATTGAGGCACCAACAGGAAGTGGTAAGACCTTTGCATATTTGCTTATAGGAATACTTCAGTGCTACAAAAATTTGAATACACATAATGTTGAGGATGCATCTTTTATTATTTCTACAGATACTAAAGAGTTACAAAATCAACTTGTAGATAGGGATATTCCTAATATGCTAGAAATGCTTGGATTAAGTGATAGGATAAATTTTGGATACATAAAAGGAAAAGGCAATTATTTGTGTCCGGAACGATTAGCTAAAAATAGTGAAGTTACTGGTAACTTAATAGAGAATTTAAGAGAGATTTTTTTAAAAAGACTATGTGAAGAGGGTGAGTATGGGGATATTGAAAAAGTATCTCAGTTTGCCTTTAATCATTTTAACTTAGATGGGGATATAAATAAGTTTTTATGTGATAGTGATGAGTGTAACTTAGATAGATGCTACAAAAAGTGCTATTTAAGAAAGAGGTATAATGAATTACCACAAGAAAATATAACAGTTGTAAATCACTCCTTACTTGCTAGTTGGCCATATGGTGAAAAGAAAAAGATTACTCATCTTATAATAGATGAGGCTCATAATTTAATGGATAAGTGCTATGACTTTTTTGCAGATGAATTTGAATCTAAAGTTTTAGAAGAACAACTAGAGTACTTATATGGAAAGGAACCTTCTATCTTTAGAATATTAAATTATTTAAATGCATCTTTAGGATATAGAGAGGTATTAGATTTAGATAAATTGAAGTATTTGGTATCACAAATAAATTTAGATATTCAAGGTTTATTGGTTTATTTAAATAATGCAGAGCTTCCTAATGAGGAATATAACTTTAAGATAGAATATGTTTTAGCTGAATCTCATATTAAGGAAAAGCTGAAAGGGTTAGATGTATATATATCTAAGTTAAAACAAAATATATATGCTTTATATTCAGTGTTAAATAAGTATTTTAATAATATAACCTTAGAGGGGGAAGAAGGTAAGGAAGAGCACGAATATAGGATGGTAACAAACTATATTTTAAAACTAAAGTCTTCCTTTGATACCCTAGATTCATTTATAGAACAGTCAGAAGGAAAAGGAAATACCGCAAAAGAGTTTGAGGTATCAAAAGATAACAGCTATTTTAGAATAAGAAACATACCATTAAATGTAGATGAATTATTTAATGAACAGATATTAAATGATGTAAAAAGTGTTACATTTTTATCTGCAACACTTAGGATTAATAATTCATTTTTAAGAATTAAGTCTATATTAGGACAGGAAGAAGCAAATGAGTGGGTGGTTCCACCTACTTTTAACTTAAGAGATAGAACTAGGATAATTACTTTAAAGGATATTGGAAGGTATAATAGTAGAGATTTTATAGAAAATTCTTCTCAATTTATATATGAAATGGCTGTGAAGTTAAATGGTCATATACTAGTGTTATTTACTAATAATTTAAGGAAACAAGCTGTTGAGGATAGACTTAATGAACTAGTAAAGGGAAGTAAAATAGAAGTACATTCAAATAAAAAGTCAATAAGGTATTTAAGTGATAGAGATAGGCAGGTTATTATATTAGGAAGTAAGGGGTTTTTTGAAGGGATTGATTTACCTGGAGATGCATTAACAGCAGTTATTCTAGATAAGATACCTAATAAATCTATTGAAGATCCATTACTGAAAGCAATAGTTAATTATAGAAAAAAGGATTATAGATATGTTAACTATCCACAACTTTGTATAAAAGTTAAACAAGTTTATGGAAGACTAATTAGAAGTACTACAGATTATGGATACTTTTGTATTTTAGATGGAGGAACTAATAATAAGACTCTTTTAAGTCTGCAAAGAGATTTAGGAGGCCCTATTATTGAGAATATTTCTAAGAAGGAAGTATTAAGAAGGGTAGAAATTGATTACTATAGATGGAATTTGGAGAACTTAAGATCTATTTGTAAAAGTATAAATGGAGAGGAGTTTTATAATTCATTTATAGAAGAAAATAAAAAAAGAAAGTCTTTCTTTAAGATAAATATTAATAATGGAAGATATGAAATTACAAATATGAATTTTAAGTTTATTAAATAGCAAAGTAAGAGGTGGAAATATATGTTTTTAGATGAGGTGAGGTATAAAGATAATATAGGTGTTAAGTGGACTATATATTCAATTATTTTTACTATAATTTCTTTTAACTTTGTGGCAATATTAACATTGTTTTTTGGCAATGCTAAAGTAATAGAAGAATCTAATATAGAGAGTCTTATAATCAATGGTGATATAATATTGGCTATATTTTCATTAATATGTTGTTATACATTTTACTATATTTATAAAGAAGATGACATATTTATAATAAGTCAAGTATATACCATGATGACTATCGAGTTCGTTATAATCAACACATTTGGAAATTACTGGGGAATAGAGATGCGAGATAGATATATAACAATAATTGCTATATATCTGTATGAAGGTTTTCTATTATCCTATATAGTATATAAGAAAAATATACTATTTAAGTATATATTGAATAATAAGTTATTATCATGTATATTAGTATCCCTTTTATCCGTATCAATAATGTTTGGGAAAATAGGAGAAGTAGTAAGTTATGAAGATATAGTAAGTGAAAGGATGTTTTTTTATTTAGTTTGGGGATTAATCTTATTCCACTTTATACTAGTATTTATATTGTTTAAGAATAGTATAAAAACAAAAAGAATTATTTATTCTATATTTGGAGCAAGTATAAATATAGTAACTATAAAAAATTTGTATATTTTTATATTGCACAATAAATATCCAGATAATGTAAAAATGCTTGGATATATATTAACATTTATGGCCTTTTTGGTAATAATAATAGGTTTGTTTTTTGAAATGATTTTTAGAATTAGAGAGTCTGAGAAATTAAGACTTAATCTAAATGTGTTTTATGCTGCAAATGAAAAGAATTTACATAGTAATATCTTAGTGTATAATGAAAACTATAAAATTGTATATGCAAATGAATTGGCAAGAGGAATTATTAATGAAGGTGCAACTATAGAGGACCAGTATAATAGACTGGAGAAGAATTCTATATTTAATATCAATAAAGAAATTTCTGAAAATATAAAAAAGATACTTGAAGAAAAGGGTAGTTATTTAAATATAATGTATTTTAGTAACTTAAAGAAATATTATGAGGTACACCTTCAAAAGGTAGTAACAGATGATTCAAAGTGGATAATAGGAAGCTTTATAGATAAAACTGATGAATGCGAAGTCATTGGTAAGCTAAAAATAAGTGAAAATAGGCTTAAGAGTGTAGCAGAGAATATATTAGATTTTATTATTACTATTGATATAAGTGGAATAGTTACTTTTGCTAATACCTCAGCTATAGAAAGTTTAGGGGTTAAAGTGGAGGAGATAATAGGGCATAGGTATGGAGAGTTTTTTAAAAAGGATAATGGAGATACATTTGTAATTGATAATATTAAAAATAGCGAGATAATAAAACATAAAATATTATGTAACAATGGTGATAGCTTAAGAGTAGAATCAGTTTTTAGACGCATTAATAGTGAATTTGAAGGATATGTTGTTATATCTAGAAGTTTAGAAATGAAGGAAGAACTAAAGTCATTAAGAGTTAAATATAATGAAATTAAAGAATACGATAGGATAAGAGCAGAGTTTTTTGCAAACTTATCTCATGAGGTTAGAACACCTATAAATATTATTTATTCATGTCTTCAATTATTAAACAATCAGAAAGATAATGGTTATGAGTCTTTAGCTAAATACTATATTAAATACGAAAAAACTATCAGTCAAAATGCATTTAGATTATTAAGGTTAGTAAATAATCTTATAGATATTTCTAAGTTAGATACAGGAGCAATGCAAATAAAAGTTAAGAATATAGATATTATTAGTTTAATTGAAAATATAACATTGTCTACTGTTCCGTATGTTGAAGAAAAAAAAATAAATATAATGTTTGACACTTCCATAGAGGAATTAATAGTAGGATGTGACCCTGAAAAAATAGAAAGGGTTATGTTAAATCTTATTTCTAACTCTGTTAAATTTACTCCTAAGGGTGGAGAAATTTTTGTTGATATTCAAGTAGATGAAACTTGGGTATATGTAAGAGTAAAAGATACAGGAATAGGTATACCTATGCATTTAAAGGATGTAATATTTGAAAGATTTGTTCAAAGTAATAAATCATTTAGTAGGGAGAGAGAAGGTAGTGGTATAGGTTTAGCTTTAGTTAAAGATATAATTAATAAACATAATGGAGAAGTTATGCTAGAAGATAGTTCGGAAATGGGAAGTACCTTTTTATTTAAAATTCCTAATTTAGTTATGGATGATGTGTGGAATGATGATGATAATAGAGCTGCTGAAACTGCAATACAAGAAAAGATTAATATAGAGTTTTCTGATATTTATGATAGATAATAATGAAAGTGGATGCATTAAAGAAGGTTTTGATGCATCCACTTTTTTAAAAAAGTTATTTATTGCTATAATATTTTTTGAGAATTTCATAGATTGATTTAAGATTTGATATTCTCTTTTCATAATTAAATATTTGCCCATCTCCAGCAACATATCTTGTAATCCTAGATGGCAGACCATATCTATCATAATTACAATTGAAACAGCTTTGTCTATCCATTTCTACTGGAGAGCCACAGTGTTTACATATCCACATATCTTTTTTCTTTCCAAAGCCTTGAGATTTTATTGTAATCTCCTTTTGAAATTTTTTTTCTAATAAATCAATAAGCTCTTCTAAGGCGTAAAAGTTATCCTTTGTTACAAGAGGAGGTTTAGCTGTTAGTGAAACTAAAAGGTCAATTTTTGTGTCATTATTATCTAAATTTTTAAATTGTTCTAATATAGAACTATAGTCAATAATATTGAAGGTTTTAATAAAAAGAGCCTTTTCTTTAGTTATATCATCAGTTACATATCTACATACCTCAGAGAAATTTTTGCCAAGTAGAAACTCAGTAACAGAATCTATATTATCCTTAAAACCAGAGAATATATTTTTAGTTGGATTATTTCCAAGTTCTTCAATAAGTTTGTCTACAAGCATTTTTTCACTTCCACTTGGTAAGGATGCTAAAAATCCTTCAACCTCATCTATAGTGCAATTGTAAAAGTCTAAGGGGGCATTAGAAATAAGTGTGTTTGAATATAATCTTGATAAATCTAATTTGATATTTTCTTCTTCAGAATTACTATCATCATTAATAAGATTAGTGATTTTACAAGCTGTTCCTGTAGCAGAAACCATAAACATTGAGTAATTTGAACCAAAGATGGGATCTAAATCGATATTTAAGCCTAGTATACAATTCATGTCTAGTAAACGTGCTTTGTTTTCCAAGGCATTTCTTGCCATAGATTTTAATTCGTCTAATTCCCTTGTATAAGATTTTGATATTCCACCTAAAATATCAGTCCATCCTGCAAACCAGTCTCTTAAAAAATTAGCTCCAGTAACAAAGTTTATAGATATATATCCATAATACTTTTCAATTTCATAGTTACCCATTAAAGTTGAAGTTGTAACAGTTAAAATATTTCTCATAAATTTTCCCCGCCTTTTATAAATATATTTTAATTATACAATATATAGATAAAAGATTAAAATTTGTGGTAATATAATTAAGAAAAAATAAACGAGGTAGGGAAGCATGATAAAAGGACTTGAAGAAAAAATACCTAATATTCATAAAAGTTGTTTTGTTGCAGAAAATGCAGCAGTTGTTGGAGATGTGGTAATTGGAGAAAACACGTCTGTATGGTATGGGGTTTGTATAAGAAGTGATATGGATAAAACTGTAATTGGAAAAAATACTAATATACAAGAAAATAGTACATTACATAATGATTTTGGGATTCCAACTATAGTTGGTGATGAGGTGACTATAGGACACAATTGTGTTATACATGGATGTAAAGTTTCTAATAATGTTTTAATAGGAATGGGGTCTGTAATATTAAATGGAGCAGAGATTGGAGAAAATACTATTATAGGAGCTGGAAGCTTAGTAACTCAAAATAAGAAAATACCGTCAGGTGTACTTTGTATGGGAAGTCCAGCAAAAGTAGTAAGAGAGTTAAGCGAAGAGGAAATAAAATCTATAAAAGAATCTTCTGTTCATTATATTGAAATGGCAAATATGCATAAATAAGGAGTAATTAATATGTACGTAGCATTTGGAAATAGAGTTGTAGATAGTTTAGATTTTAAGAAATTGATAGAAGATAATAGCAATTTTAAAGTATTAAAGGATATGTCTAAAGGAAGTAAGAGAGAAGATGTAGTAGCTTTAAATTTAAGTTTATCTGTTGATATTTTAAAGGAAATATTATCAGATGATTATGATATTAATGAGCTAACAGAAGATGAACTATTTGAAGAATTATTAGGATTATTCACTGAACTTGGAACAGATTTAGAGGAGTTCATGCCAGATGATTCTGTTATTAATGTTGAAAGCTATAAATGGGATGAAAGCGATAATGATGTAAGGGGAATAATTGTTATAGTTCATGAAGAGTTTAGTGAAGGAAAACTTAAAGATATAACTAGAAGACTATTAACTCAAGTAGAATAGATTATAGTCATATAAAGAAGGGAGTCTTTAGTATGGAGATATTTACAATAGGTCATTCAAATTATGATGTAGAGAGACTGATAGATATGCTAAGATTTTATAATATTAATTGCGTTGTAGATATTAGAGGTACTCCTTATTCTAAGTATAATATCCAATATAATAAAGAAATTATACAAAAAACTCTTGAAAGAGAAGGTTTTATATATATTTATATGGCAAAAGAGTTAGCTGCTAAACGTATAAATAAAGTTTCTTATAATGATGAAGGGTATTCAGATTTTGAGAAAGTAGTTCAGGAAGAAGAATTTATAAAGGGAATGGAAAGATTAAAGAATGGTTGCCAAAAAGGGTATAGAATTGCTTTACTTGGTGCTATGCAAGATCCAATAAGGTGTCATAGAGCAATATTGGTTGGAAGATCACTAAGAGATGCAGGATTTAAAGTTAAGCATATTCTTCACGATTATTCTATAGGAAGTCAAGAAGATATTGAAAAGTATTTATTAGAAAAGTATTATAAATCTGGATATCAATTAACTTTAGACTCTTTAAATAGCAGTATTTCAGAAGAAGATATGATAAGAGAAGCATATAAACATGCTAATAAAGAAATTGGATATAGAATAGAGCATATAGGTGAAGATAGGAAAAAAAATTAGTGGTAGGGAGTCTACCACTTTTTATTATTATTTAGGGATAAATTTTTAAAATACCTATATCTAAAATAACTTGGGATAAATACAGGTAGTAAGTATAATAAACAATTAAAGAATTAAAAAAGACTTTTAACACAACCTAAATAGATTGTGCTAAAAGTCTCGTTACCCAATGGGTTATAAGGCCAGGCGCTAACGACCAGTATGTTGACCCTATAGTTATAACTACTCCCTTTTAACTATACTTTATACTATGCACTTAAGCAAAAATTGTGCTGTAAAAATAATTTTTAAAAGAGGTTTTCTTATGAGAATAATGACATTTAATTTAAGATGTGATTTTATTTTAGATATTAATAACAGATGGACAAATCGAAAAGATATGGTAATAAATATTATAAAGAAATATAAGCCTGATATTATTGGAGTGCAAGAGTTAACAAATGTTATGCATAGAGAATTAGTGGATGTGTTAGATGAATATTATGTGGTCGGAACTCCAAGAAGTAAAAAAATGTTTGTAGAAAGAAATGATATATTTATCTCTAGAGAATTTCATGTAGAAGAATATAAAACTTTCTGGCTTTCTAATACTCCACAAAAAATAAGTAGCTCTAGATGGTATTCTGTATTTCCTAGAATATGCACAGCTGCTGTGATAAGAGATAATAATGGGAATAAGTATAGAATATGTAATTCTCATTTGGATTTTTTGTTTACAAAATCAAGAGTATATGAAGTGAGGAAGATACTAAGTTTTATTGAAAATGAAGAAGGTAAAGAAAATTTACCAACTATTCTTATGGGAGATTTTAATGCATCACCAAATTCTAAAGTTATAGAAGAAATAAGAAAATATAACTATAACAATAAAAAGTTTGTAGCTGTTCAGGACTATAAAAAAGAAATATACAATCATACCACAATGAGCAGATTTAAAGGGAGAAGTAAGGGGATTCATATCGACTATATTTTCGTGACAGATAATTTATCAATTAAAAGTATTCAAATACTAACATATAATGAAAATGGAAAGTATCCTTCGGATCATTATCCTTTAATTTCAGAAGTTGAATAATATAAGGTATTGACAAATAACGATTATTAATTGATAATATAGTTGAGCATTCTAGTCTGATATGGGATGCTATAAAGGTTATTTGGAGGTTTTAGTTTTATGAAAGCATTTGTTGATGAAAATATTTGTATATCATGTGGATTATGTGAAGGAACATGCTCAGAAGTTTTCTCCTTAGATACTGGAATAGCAGTTGCAGGTGAAGTTGTAGATGGAACTGAAGATGCTGTAAGAGAAGCGTGTGAAAATTGCCCAGTAGCAGCAATATCTATAGAAGAATAAAAAAAAAATTTTTGCAGAAATTATATGTATAGAAAAGGAGTTGAGCATATGTCAAATACAGTATGTTTATGTAAAGGTGTTTCGGAAGAAACAATAGTTGAAGCAATAAAGAATGGTGCAAAAACTTTTGATGAAGTAAGTGAAAAGACAGGAGCAGGTACTGGATTCTGTCATGCATCAAGATGTAAAGAAACTATTTTAAAATTAATAGATGAAAATAAGTAGTTTTTAGTAAATAATCCTAGTTTGGTTTTCAAACTAGGATTATTTTTTTGTATAATAAAAGTAAGTAATAAAAGAAGGGATATATATCATATGAAGAAAACTATAGGAATATTAGCACATGTAGACGCTGGAAAAACTACTTTTTCAGAGCAATTGCTTTATCATACAAACAGTATAAGAACTAGAGGAAGAGTTGATTACAAGAATTCATATCTAGATAATCATAATATAGAGAGGGCACGTGGTATAACTGTATTTTCTCATGATGCCATATTTAATATTGGTGAATCTACATATTATTTGTTAGATACCCCAGGTCATGTTGATTTTTCTACAGAAATGGAAAGAACTATATCCATGTTAGATTATGCAATATTAATAATTAGTGCAGTAGAAGGAATTCAAGGTCATACAGAAACTGTATGGAATATATTAAAGAAAAATAATGTGCCTACATTTATATTTATAAATAAGATAGATAGAGTAGGGGCAGAGGTAGGGAGAATTATAAATGAAATAAAAACTAACTTTTCTAATAAAATTTGTTTCATAGAAAATGGTTTAGAAGAAGAGTTAAGTGAAGAAGTAGTTGAAGGAATTTCAGAAAATGATGAGGAGTTAATTGAAAAGTATTTTAATGGTGAATATAGTAAAGATGAATGGATTAGAGCATTAAGAAATCAAGTAAAAGAGTGCAGAATTTATCCAGTATTTTCAGGTTCGGCTTTACAAGATATAGGTATAAAGGAATTTATATATGCTTTAGATAATCTAACATATACAAATTATGATAGTGAAGGTGAATTTAAAGGTGCTGTATATAAGGTGAAATATGATAAAGATAATAAAACTAGAATAACATTTATTAAATGTACTAATGGAAAATTTAAAGTAAGGGATGAAATTAAGTATAAAGACAAAAAGGATAAGATTAGTAGTATTAGGATTTATAATGGTGAAAAATTTAAGAGTGTTGATTCTGTAGAGGCTGGAGATATATTTGGAGTTACAGGGGTTACAGAGTTATACCCTGGTGAAGCTATAGGGTATAAGAAAGAAAAGATAGAATATGATTTTATACCAATTATGGTATCAAAGGTAATATTTAATGATGATATAAATGCTAAAGAAGTATTTAATTACTTTAAGATCTTGAATAGTGAGGATCCTTTATTGAATGTAACATGGATAGAAGAGTTTGAAGAAATAAATGTTCATATTATGGGAAGGATTCAAACTGAAATTTTAAAGGAAATAGTTAAGGAAAGGTTTAACTTAGATATTGAATTTGGGCCTTGTAATATTTTATATAAAGAAACCATTAAAGAAAAGGCTATTGGATCAGGTCATTTTGAGCCGTTAAGACATTATGCAGAAGTTCACTTATTAATGGAACTTAATAATAGGGACAAAGGAATAACATTTGAAAATAAGTGTCATAGTGATAATTTAAATATAGGACAGATGAATCTTATAAAAACACATGTATTTGAAAGAGAGCATAGAGGAATACTTACGGGTTCTCCAATTACTGATATAAAATTTACTCTTTTAACAGGGAAAGCTCATTTGAAACATACTAGCGGAGGGGATTTTAGAGAAGCTACTTATAGAGCAATAAGACAGGGGCTAGAACAGGTGGAAAATATTCTTTTAGAGCCATACTATAGGTTTAAAATTAGTGCAGATATAGAATATATGGGAAGAATTATTTCAGATATACAAAGATTAAGTGGAAGCTTTAATGCCCCAGAACAAAATGAAAATAAGGTAGTTATACAGGGGAGAGGGCCAGTATCTACATTTATGGATTATAGTAATGAATTTAATGCATTTACAAAGGGAAAAGGTAGTATTAGTCTTACATATGATGGGTATGATAAGTGTCATAACTGGGAAGAGGTAATAGAAAGTAGAGGATATAATAAAGATGCAGATATAGAATACACATCTACTTCAATTTTTTGCTCAAAAGGACAAGGATATTTAGTTAAATGGGACAAGGTTAAAGAAGAAGTTCATTGTGATTTAGAAGGTCTAATTTAATAATAGGAAGTGTTAGTGTGAAGGAGTATATACAGAATTATGAGAAGTGGCTTAAAGAAATATTAAAGCAGGAGTTAAATAATGATGAAGCAAATAAACTTGCGAATTACCATAAAACTCAAATACAATTTCTTCAACATGAGAGATTTGTACATTTAATAGTAATGGTAATGACTATTATACTTTTCTTTATTACTTTTTTTATATTTTATAATAATGTTAGCTTGCCCCTAGGAGTATTAATGTTTATTTTGGGAGTTTTGTCAGTTGCTTATATAATTCATTATTACAGATTAGAAAATACGGTGCAAAAGTGGTATAAGATATATAACTCACTTGTTATAAGAGAGGATAGACTAGGATGAATTTTTTTCCTAGCCTATCCTCTTTTAACTATCTAGCTTCTTTATAAGGTTAATAGCAAGAGCTGGGTCGTATTCAATAAGCAAGCTAAGTAACTTTTTATAATTATTTAATTCATTTGTTTCTTTAGTAATTGCTATCTCTGGATTTTTAGAATACTTATCTTGAAAATAATTAATAATTGATTTATTAAGCGAAAGAAAATATTCATTATCATTTATATTGGTTAGAGGTTCACACTTATTAATTATTAGGTTAACTATATCTTTTAAACAAGGTATCTGCTTAATCTTATACATAGCGAGAATATCTTCACAAACGACTTCACTTTTAGTTAAATTATTATCCCAGCTATTTATAATGTCTTGTACTATGGTATATCTTTTTGATTGAAGAGATATATTTAATGTCTTATAAAATTTAGTTTCTTTCATTTAAAATCACCTCATTAATATTATTTATAAAAATATATGTAAAGTAAGTTGATAAAATGATAAAAAATCTATATTAGTCTTAAGTGTTGCAATTTTATTATCCAGTTGTTAAACTTTAAGTGAAAGTTATATTAAATTATAAGGAGTACTTAAAGATGAGAGTTAGTTATAGAAATCCTAAAGAATTAGCTACAGCTGTGAAAGATGCAATTGATACTTATTTAGAAGACCTAATGTCTTATGAAGATCTAGAAAAAAAGATTTTAAAAATGATAGAAGTAAATGAAGAAAGACTAGTTAAGAATGGTAATGTTGATAGAAAGGTATCATTAGTTTTAGGAGAAGATAGAGTTGAGATTATTAATAAGATAATAAAAGATAATGATAAATAAAAACTCACGATTGTGAGTTTTTATTTTATAAATTTAGTGAATAAATATGTAAGAATATATAATCATATATAAAAAGAAGGAGTTTTAAGTAAAATATTGAATACTTTAATTAGCAGATTATTTTACTTAATAAGGGGTACGTAGGTAATGGGTAATGGTAATGGTATAAAAGATATAAATTTGATTTTAGAAAAAGTAATAGAAGAAATAAATGAAGGTAAAGATAAAATATTTAGTATTACAGAGAGTCTTAAAAATGAGTTTGAAAATCAAAAACAGGAGTTAGAGATAATTTTAGTTAATATAAAGGAGACAATTAGAGAAGTAGACCAATTAGAAAAAAAGGATAGGGAGATGAGAAATAAACTAGCTAAAATTTCAGCTAATTTAACTGTATCTGATGAATTAGTAAAGAAGGTTTACAACGAAGCTCTTGAAACTAAAGTAAGATATATAACTAAACAAAAAGAAGAGCGTGAATTAAGGGGAAAAAGGGACAAAATTGAAATATCCTTAAAAAATTACCTTAAAAACATAGAAGAAGCTGAAAGCGTTGTCTGTCAAGTAAATGTAGTTTTAAACTATTTATGTGGTGATTTAGGCAAAACTGTTGCTAGTATGAATGAAAAGAATAATCAAGAGATGGTTATCAAGATACTAGAAATACAGGAAGCAGAAAGAGGACGAATAGCAAGAGAAGTTCATGATGGAGCAGCTCAATATTTGGCAAGTTCAATAATGAGAATAGACTTTTGTAAGAAAATATTAATGGAAGACTTAGAAAAAGGCCTTAAAGAAATAGATGAGTTAAAAAGTACAGTAAGAAAAGCATTAATGGAAGTAAGAGGAATTATATTTGATTTAAGACCTCCATACTTAGAGAAACAAACTTTAGAGGAATCAATTCAAGATTTAATTGATACTTTTTCAGATGAAAGTAATATAAATATAAAGTTTAAGATGTTAAATTACGACAAATGTAATAATACAGTGGAAATTGGTATTTATAGGATAGTACAAGAACTTATCTGTAACGTAAAGAAGCACTCAAAAGCTAACTATGTGGAAATTTTAATAGAAAAAGGAACAAATTACTTGTTTATTAGTTTTAAAGATGATGGAGTGGGATTTAACTTAGAAGAGGTAATACATGAGTCAAAGCTAAGAAAAATATCATATGGAATAGTCGGAATATTGGATAGAGTAGAAGGATTAGGTGGTAAAGTAGACATTAATTCGAGAATAAATCAAGGAACAAAGTATAGGATAAAGGTGCCTATTATTAGGGGGAGTATGATAGATGATAAATATTGCAATAGCTGATGATCATGCTTTAATTAGGGAGGGATTAAGCAAGATACTAAGTTATGAAAAAGATTTAAATATAGTAGCAGAAAGCAGTAGTGGGGAAGATTTAATTAAAAAAATAGAAGGAATAGAAGTAGAGATAGTTCTTTTAGATATAAATATGTATGCTTTAGATGGAATAGAAACATTAAAAATCATAAAGAATAAATGGAATAAAATAAAGGTTATTATTTTGACAGTTGAAAAGCAAAGAAGAAAAATAAGAGAAGCAATGGATTTAGGTGCTTCAGGATATGTGTTAAAAGAATCGGCTGGAAGTGAAATAACTAATGCAATTAGAACAGTATATGCTGGTGGCAAATATATAGATAAATCATTGATAGACTCATTTATTAATGACGTGAATATTGAGGGAACAAATAATTTACTTGATTCATTAACTAATAGAGAACTTAGAATATTACTTGAAATATCTAATGGACTTAAAAATAAGGATATAGCAGAAAAGTTATATTTATCAGAAAAAACAATAAAGAATTATGTAACAGCTATATTTAAAAAGATAGGAGTTGAAGATAGAGTTCATGCTACTATTTTTGCCATAAATAATGGTATAGAGGGATATTATAATAGAAGAGTGTATAAAAAAATAGAAAAATAGGAAAAAGGTCCTAGAAAAAACGGGACTTTTGCCTACTTGAGCTCAGCAAGAATTCCTATATAATATAAGTTATAAGATTAATCTTGCTTTGTAGTTAATTCTCCCAGGATTAAGTACCTGTTTCCCCAAACGGGCAAGATTATTTTATAATGTTATATCGTTTGCAGTGTTTCATAAAAAGGTGTAGATTTTTCTACACCTTTTTACTTTATATAAGTGAAATATTGTTAAGTGTGTTTTTTATGTGATAATATAGACTAAATTGGAGGGGTGACTATGAGTTTAAAGGATGATGTAAGAGTTGACTTTTTAAAGGAACAAAATAAAACAAGAGAGTTTGATAAAATAAGGATTTTAAGTGATATTAGTGAAGAAAATGAATATTCTATTGATGATCAAACTTGGAATGACTTAAGTATGAACGATATATATGGGGAGATAGATAAAACATATTCCACTCCTGGAGAGCAGGTATTATATTCTATTTTTAAAAACCCATTAATGAGTGAGGAGAAACTTAATAAAAGAAGTGAATTAATAGATTATTTTATAGAAAATCAAGATTTGACCACAGAGATAAGATTTAATTTATTTAAGTTAGGATATGATAAGAAAAATAGATTATTAGAGATGATATCTGATAAATTACCTGTAAATAAGAAAAAGTATTGGTTATATAAGGTTCTTGGGAATATTATTCCTATAGCATTAATTGTTTTAGCCTTTATTTTTAAAGAACCTAGACTAAATCTTTTATTATTAGTAAGTGTATTTGTAAATATAGAGATTAATAGAAAAGAGCGGGAAATAATTAAGTCTCATGGACTAAGTTATTTAAGTGATTTATTTATAGCTAGTGAAAAAATCTGTAAAATTAAAGATCATAAGATATCTTACTATGTTGAAAACTTAAAGTATAACTTAGAAAATATTAGTTCTTTAAAAAAGGGGACTATAGTAATAAAAATAATTAATGCCTTTGGAGGATTACTTGAGTTACTATCAATCCCTTTTTTATTAGAAGAAACTACTTTCTATAAAATAAGTGACAAAATTGAAGAGAATGCAGGTGAAATATATAGAATTTATTATTTAATAGGTGAATTAGATGCTTTAACAGCTATAGCTAGCTATAAGGCTTGTAATAAAAATAAACTATCAAAGCCTAGATTCATTAATGAAAATAAATTAAAGGTTATAGATGGGGTACATCCTGTTTTAAAAAAGCCTGTACCTAACTCAATAAGTATTGATGGAAAGGGAATAGTCCTTACAGGTACAAATATGTCTGGGAAATCTACTTTTTTAAGAATGCTTGGAGCTAATATAGTTCTAGCTCAAACTATGAATTTTGTTATGGCAAAAGAGTATGAAGGATGTTTTTTAAATATAGTTTCATCTATTGCTCCTAAGGATGATATAAATGCTGGAAAAAGTTATTATTTAGCAGAAGCAGAATCAATACTTAGGATAATTAAAGCTTTAGAAAAAGATGTAACAGTCTTCTGTCCAATTGATGAAATTTTTAGGGGAACAAATCCTATTGAAAGGATATCTTCTTCAGCAGAGATATTAAGTTATATTAATGAAAGAAATGCTATTGCGATTGTTGCTACTCATGACAGAGAATTAACAGATATGCTTAAAGATGAGTATGAATTTTATTACTTTAGCGAAGATATAGATGATAATACAGGATTAAGCTTTGATTACAAATTAAAAAAGGGAGTTTCTAAAACTAGAAATGCCATAAGGCTTTTAGAGTATATTGGATATCCAAATGAGATTATACAGAAATCTTATAAGAAATCAGAGAAATTAGAAAAGTATATATAGATTAATTATGTTGGTAGAAGGATAGGTTTATTATCCTTAAAAGCAATATCATCACATGAATAGTCCGATATACGTTTTCCCTTTGGTAAAAATGTCGTATCAAACCATTATGACACTCATTGGTATCTTCCCCAATAGAAGCATCTGGTGACCATGAGTCATTTGTAATTTTGTCTACAGTATACTTACTAAAGTTGCTACATTCTAATAGTTTAAAATTACGTACAGCTTCGCTAGTATCGGTAATGTATACTTGAACATGGTTTCCTTGTCTTATTTGAATAGTTGTACCACGACGTATTTCAATTAGAATAGTATTTATTGATCTACCAAGTTCTTTAGATATCTTATATGCTGAAAATCCATATTTCAAACGAAGCTCTATAGTCATACGTTCTAAAAAAATCAAGTGTTTATTTTTGCTTAATTCTGTATTAATATTTGAATGATCCATATTGATTATCCTTCGTGTATGTTTTGGTTTGGCGATTAAATCATAACACAGAATAATCTATTATGGATTTTTTTATTAGTTCAATTTCATTTTACAATTAGTCAAAAATCCTAAGAACACAGATATAAAGGCGTTTTTAATAACTATGTTATTTCAAATATTTGCATCAAAAAATACCTTTAGTAAATAAAAAAGGGGCTGTATCAAATTTTTTTGGATATAGTCCCTTTTTCAACAAACTGAAAAAGCATAAATCAAAAAGATTTATGCTTTTGTATAACGATTTATAAGGTACTCCATTAAATTTAAAGAGTTACCAAAAAAATAATTTAAATTTTGATTTTCGTGATCTATACCAGTGCTTCCACTTTCTACAATGAAGGAAAGGTCACTTTTAGCAGTGTAGCTACTGTGTTCTGTAGCTGTCAAAGCAATAACTTTACCACCATAAATCTTACATTCATCCATTTTGAGCAAACCGTTTTTGTTTTCGCCTGATTGAGAAAATGTAATTAAGGTATATGGTGTTTGATCTGACACCAAACTGATTTCCACACCTTCTAAATCAATAGCATAAATTTTTTTTAAGAGTAATTTACGATAAGTATAATTAACTAGAGTTTGACAAAATCCTTCACCAAACAAGTAGATTTTTTTATTAGAAAAAGCATCATTAAAATAACTATCTATTTGATCCCAGTCTTGAGTTACACTCACAAAAGGCAAGTATTCCAATTGATTAGTAGACTTATGTGAAAATTCTTTTGAAAGGAAAAAAATGAGTTCTTTAAAATTATTAAAGCCTGCTCTTTTTGCTAAGCGACTGATTGAGGATTGTGAGGTATAGTTCATTTGTGCAACAGTACGAATATCGATGATGTCTTTGCTTTTAATTGATTCTATAATGCTCTCTATTATTTTTTCATCTTCATCGCGAAAGTTACTGTTTGGAAACAAACGATTTAAATAGTAAATTTTGGACATAATATCACGCTCCTGTGAAAATATATTCATAAAATGAAATCGTAGCCATACTAGTGTATAAGCGTTGTTTACGTTTTTTTTATATAATATACTATTAACATAAAGAAAGCAAATACAATTGTATGAATATAGTTTCTTTAATAAATCTGTTAAGCTGTTATGAAAGAATAGCTTAATAAAATCTAGATTTTATTGTTCTTTAAATTAAAAGATCGTCTTTAATGAAAGAGGGAGATTATGAAAAAAGTAATTATAAATGCTGATGATTTTGGATACTCTTCAGCGGTCAATCTAGGAATCATAAAAGCTTATAAAGAAGGGATTCTGACCTCTACAACTTTAATGGCAAATATGCCAGGATGTGATGAAGCTATTACGCTTGCTAAGGAAAATCCAGATCTTGGAGTAGGAGGTCATCTTGTTTTAACTTGTGGAAAACCTTTAACTAAAGGAGAGTCACTCATAGATGAAAACGGATATTTTTATAGTCTAGCTGAATATAAAAAACATCGTAATGAAATGTGTGATGAAGAAATTTTTCAGGAATGGTCTCATCAAATAGATTATTTAATGGATCATGGACTTAAGTTGACTCATTTAGATAGTCATCATCATGCCCATACATTTCCTGAAAACTTGGAGATAACGAAAAGAATTGCAGATAAATATCATTTGTGTTTTAGAAATGTCTTTGAGTTAGAAGAAAATATAGATTTACCTGTTCAGAAGGGAATTAAGGGGTTTCTAGATTTAATGGATCATTCCGCAATTCGTGACTTAACAATACCTTTTGAAAAAAACCGAATTAGATGTTTCGAGGAAGTTCAAGCAGTCCTTGATCAAGTTGAGGATAATGAGATAACAGAGCTTATGGTTCATCCAGCTTATGTAGATGAGATTCTGTATTTCAATTCTTCATTCAATATTCAAAGGATGAAGGAAGTATCAATTTTGTGTGACTCACAAATGAAGCAACTATTTGCAGATAATCAGATTGTTACATGTAGTTACAAAAATGTATAAGTATTTGTTGATTATTAACTTTTTTAAAAGTTGTAATAATTAAATTAATACTATTAAAGGGGGACATATATATGAAGGAGAAATTTGTTAAATCAGCTAGTATTTTTTCAAAAGCAATTATTCAGCCAGTAATGTTTATGGCGGTGACTGGAATTATTTTATCAGTTTGTGCAATTTTAAAACTGGAATTTATGCCAACCTTCACAAAAAATATTGGGGATTTTATCTTTAATATTTTATCTGGTGGTATGATTGGTCAACTAAGCGTTATATTTTGTGTAGGAATTGCTGCAGCATTAGCAAAACCAAAATATAAAACAGATGCGGCAATTTTAGGGATTATTACATTTTTAATATTTTTATATGCAAATAATTCTTGGTTAACAATTACGGATCGCTTAGCTGTTGCTGGAGAACAAGGACTTTATGGTACTGGACAAGGAATTGTCTTTGGTATTCAAGTAACTGATATGGGAGTTTTTCTAGGGATATCTTTAGGTGTATTCGTAGGATGGATGGTCAATAAATTCGGAGAAATTAAGCTACATAAGTATTTGTCACCATATGCTGGTACAAAGTCTGTTTACATCTTAATCGTATTTGCAACAATTCTGTTTGCAATAGGAATTACTTATGTTTGGCCAATGGTTAATTCAGCAGTTGAAGGAGTGGTTAAAACAACTACAACTGCGGGAACAGTAGGGTTCTTCTTCTATGGGTTCTTAAATCGTCTCCTTTTGCCAGTAGGTTTACATCACTTTTTGTGGATGCCAATTTTTTATACTCCACTTGGCGGTATGGCAGAAATTGCGGGTCAAACGTATAACGGTGCATTTAATATCTGGTTAGCAGAATTAGGAAATGCAAGTCAAATTACAACAATGCATCCATCGATAGGTTATCTATCAAACTTTGGTTCAATTTCTTTACCAATTGGTATTGCCTTTGCAATTTGGAAAACGGCACGTCCAGAAAATAGGAAGAAGGTTGCTACAATTTTAATTCCAACTGTAACTACAGCTTTCTTGGCTGGTGTTACTGAGCCACTAGAATTTTTATTCTTGTTTTTATCACCAGTTTTATGGGTAGCGCATGCTGTAGTATATGGATTGAGTTTATTCATTACAAACCTAGTAGGTATTGCTATTCAGTTTGATACAGGAATAAATATGATTATCAATAGTTTTGCAATTCCAACACGCTTAGGGCATCAATATTTAATTCCAATAATCTTTATAGTAACTGCTGTTTTAGAGTATTTTGTATTTAAAAAATTAATAGTTAAGTTAAATATTCCAACATTAGGACGTGAAGGAGCCGAGGTTGTAAGTGAGCCATTCATTGATTCCATTGTAGATAATTCTGATTCAGGATTTGAACCACAAATTCAAAATATTGTTGAAGGTTTAGGTGGTGCAGACAATATTGAAAGCATCATTAATTGCTACACAAGATTACGTGTTGATGTAAAAGATGAAAATAAAGTTGACATTAAAGTATTAAAAGAAAAAGTCAAGTCTTCTGGAATTGTTGATAAAGGTAAACATATCCAAATCGTCATTGGTATGGGTGTAGAACAAGAACGTGAAAAAGTTGAAGCTTATATAGATTATTTAAAAAAAGTACATGTATAAAGTGAGAAATAGTTTTTGAAAATTGGAGGAAGATAGAAAATGGGTAATAAATTTGTAATGGTTGGTGGCGGTTCTACTCAGTCACCTGGTATTTTAGAAGTTTTAAGAAAGCGTGCAAAAGAATTAAACTTAAGTGATTTAGTTTTATATGATATTGATGAAGAAAGAGTTTCTTTGCTTGGACAATATACGAAAATGTATTATAAGGAATTAGGCTCTAAAGTAAATGTTATATACACAACAAATATTGATGAAGCTTTAAAAGGTGCTGATTTCTTATTTATGCAAATTCGTCCTGGCTTGAATAAACAAAGAGCTATTGATGAAAAAATATGTTTAAACAATGGTGTTGTTGGTCAAGAAACTTGTGGTTTAGGTGGATTCTCCTTTGCTATGAGGGTAATCCCAGCTGTTTTAGAAATAGTTAAAAAGGTAAAAGAAGTTTGTCCTAAGGCTTGGATTTTAAACTATACAAATCCGGAGGCTATTTTATCAGAAGCAATTTATCGTGAGTTTCCAGATGCAAATGTTTTGTGTATTTGTGATATGCCGATTTCAATTGAAGGTGCCATTGCAAAGTACTTTAATAAGGAGCACCGTGATTTAACATTTAAATACTTTGGACTGAATCATTTTGGTTGGTGGACAAATGTTTATGATGAAAATGGCTTTGATTTGTTGCCACAATTACGTGAAGATGTTCTTTCAGGTAAAATTGATACGCTTTTAATGTCAAATGATGAAACTGTTGGAGATCAATATTGGGTGAATACTTATAAACAAATGATTAGTCTATTTAAAAGATTTCCAGAGTATTTCCCTAATTGTTACTTACAGTATTATTTGACTCCAGATGAAATGGTTGCGCATGATGACGTTTCATTTACTCGTGGAGATTATGTGATGCAAGGTAGGGAAAAACGTATTTATGATGAATGCCGTAGAGTGATTTCAGAAGGATCGGCTAAGGATTCTTCACTACATGCAGGAGTTCATGGCAATTATATTGTAGATATTGCTTATGCAATTATTCATAATACTAGGGAAAGATTTATAGTCAATAAAAAGAATCATGGTGCAATCTCTAATTTTGATCCAGAAGCAGTTGTTGAGACACCAGCTTATATTGGATCAATGGGAGCTGAAACAATCAATATTGGTGAAATACCAACTTTCCAAAAAGGATTGATGGAAATGCAAAAAGCATATGAAAAAATGACAGTTGACGCAGCATTATCTGGATCTTACCAAAAAGCCTTAGAAGCTGTGATGCTTAACAAAACAATACCTAATTACACTGTGGGTAAAAAGGTGTTAGATGAATTATACGTAGCTAATAAGGGACTATGGCCTGAATTAAAGTAAGCTATTACTTAAAATTTAATATAACAATAAAAAAGGAGATGTGTTCTGACTGAATTTATTAATTCAATCTGATACAGCTCCTTAGTTTTTGGAGAAAATTAATATGGATTTATTAAAGATACTAATATACTTTTTATTATAAGTTTTTCAATATAGAGCAGGTGTTGAATCAGCAGGACATTATTGGTTTAATCTTAGAGATTATTTAAAATATATCGTGATTGAAACTATAATGATAAAAACAGATTTAGTAAAGTATAGAAGAGTCTTAGAAGAAGGGCAGAAAGGAAAAAACGATACATTTAGAGCATTAAATTGACTAGGCAGAAAAGAATTAATATAGATTAATTATGTTGGTAGAAGGATAGGTTTAATATCCTTCTTTTATTTTTAGAAAACTATAGATTAAAAAGGGTATCTGGGATAGATTTAGTAAAATTCTATATGTATAGAGAGATTTGAATTGATTAAAGCTTATTAACCTAAAAAGAAATATTTATATATTGTTATAAATATAAAAATATATAAATATCCTCCTACCTTTTTTATATTGTTAATAATTCTAACTTATTTTATTATTATTAATATGAGTAAGATAAAGTATGAAATAATTTATAAGAAGAAAAAGTCTATATCAATTTCTATTGATGTAGAAGGAAATGTTAAAGTTAGCGTTCCTAATAATACAAGTAAGGATACCATAGAAAGAGTTATAAAATCCAAAAGTGAATGGATATCAAGAAAAATAAAGGAGATTAATAGTAGAGAAGAGTTAGAAGTAAATACAATTATGTATTTAGGAAAAAAATACTCTATAGAAATTATTGAACAACCTTTTTTGAAAAGAAATTTTGTTGCATTTTTTAATGATAAATTTGTGGTGAATGTTACGATTAAAGAAAATGCTATGAAAGTTTTAGAAGAATATTTAAAGAGAGAAACTTTAAGAATAGTAGAAGAAAAAGTAATGAGGTATAAAGTTTTATTTAAGATTATTCCTAAAGAAATTAAGGTTAAAAAGTTAAAGAGTAGATGGGGAAGTTGTTCTTATGACAATATGTTGGTGTTTAATTCAAAACTTATAATGTTTAGGAATGAAGCTATTGATTATGTTGTTATTCATGAATTGTGTCATATGATTCATAAAAATCATTCTAAAGATTACTGGGCTTTAGTAAAGAACATAATGCCAAATTATGAACAGGAACATAAATATTTAAGGGAGAATTCTCATCTTGCAAATATAAAGCTAATATAAGAAGAGAGTGAGGTTTAGAAAACTTCACTCTCTTTAAATTATTTCATATGAATATCCATTTGAGGATATGGTATGTTAATTTTTTCTTCATCAAATTTTATCTTAGCTTCTTCAAGTAGGTAGAAATATACATTCCAATAATCTTCTGTTTTTGTCCAAACTCTCACAACAAAGTTAAGGGAACTTGGTCCGTGTTCACAAATACTTACAAAAGGTTCTGGATGACTTAATATTTTATCATTTGATTCTATGATCTTAAATAAGGTCTGTTTTACATGAAGTATATCATCTTCATATCCTACACCAAAAGTTAAATCTACTCTTCTAGTATCTTTATTTGTGTAATTAATCATACTATTGTTTGCAATTGTACCATTTGGAATCATAATCTCCTTATTATCTGGAGTAACTAAATGAGTATAAAATATTTTTATGTTTTCAACAGTACCAGCATGCCCTGAAGTTTCTATATAATCTCCAACTTTAAATGGTCTCATTAATAATAGTATTACTCCACCAGAAAAGTTTGACAAGCTTCCTTGAAGGGCAAGACCAATAGTAAAACCTGCAGATGCAACTATAGCAGCAAGACCTGCTATTTCAATACCCATAAACTGAAGAACTACAAAAATAAGTAGAGTTTTCAGTGAAATATTTATTAAAGCATCTAAAAAAGAATGAAGAGTAGAATCAAATCCTTTTTTTTCTAAAAAGTTATTTAAAGTTGTAATGACTTTTTTTATAAGCTTCCAGCCAACCACAAGAATTATAATACCTAGTATTAATTTTATTCCGTTTTTTAATGACCAGGATAAAAAGTCATTTAATAAGTCTTCAAAATTCATAATATCTCTCCTTTTTTTATAATAAGTTTTATTTTACACACATATAAAAATAATACAACAGCAAAATGTGAGTAATATTTACAGTGGTGATAAATTGTGGTATTATAAACAAAAAGTATTTTATAAATTATTAACATATACCTTAAATAATTAATATATTTAGATTAAATGGATGCAGTATAGTAGTAATAAGCAAAAAATATAGATTTTTTTTAAGAAATAGATATTTGCTTTTGAAGTTTTGTGTGATTTAAGGTATAAAAATTTAGGAGGATGGTATTATGGTAGGTAAAAAGAAGATAGCTTTATTGCTATGTGGTCTTTTGAGTGCATCTTTACTTGTGGGATGTGGAGGAGAGACTGAGAATGAAAAAGAAACATCAAAGAAAAAGGTCGGGATAATTCAACTTATTCAACATGATGCGTTAGACCAAGCTAATAAGGGATTTATTGATGGACTAGCTGAAAAAGGATACAAAGATGGAGAAAACATTGAAATTGAACAACAAAATGCTTCGGGAAAACAAGATACTGCACAACAAATAGCAGGGCAATTTGTATCAGCAAAAAAGGATTTGATATTTGCTATAGCTACACCAACAGCGCAGGCTTGTTATAATGCTACAAAGGATATTCCAATTGTTTTTAGTGCAGTTACAGATCCAGTAAAGGATGGACTAGCTAAGGATTTGAAGAGTTCAGGTTGTAATACAACAGGAACATCAGATATGGCCAATATAGATGAACAATTAGCTTTATTAAAAGAAGTTTTACCTGATGCTAAAACTTTAGGTGTAGTTTATACAACATCTGAAACAAACTCAGTAAATCAAGTGAATGAATTAGAGACATTAGCTTCTAAATATAAGCTAACTATTAAGAAGATAGGGGTGGCTAATATAAATGAAATAAATCAAGTGCTATCTAATTCTATGGGAGATATAGATGTTTTATATGCTCCAACTGACAATAATGTTGCAGCTTCTTATGAATTAGTTGCACAAATAGCCTTAAAAGCAAATAAGCCTGTAATGGGAGCAGAACCAGCAGTGGTTGAAAAAGGTGGATTAATTTCAAAGGGAATAGATTATTATGAATTAGGAAAGATGGCAGGCTATAAGGCGGCAGAAATATTAGATGGAAAGAACCCTCAAGACATTGAAATTGAAACTATGAAAGAACTTGCAATAACAGTAAATACAGATGTGGCTAAAAAGCTAGGTATTACAATACCTCAAAATATTTTAGATTCAGCAAAGAAGGTTACAGGAGGCGTTAAGTAGTGGATATTCTTAAAATAGCTATCAATGTCTTAGAGCAGGCTTCATTATTTGGTTTGGTAGCAATGGGAGTATTTATTACTTACAAGATATTAGACTTTCCTGATCTTTCAGTTGATGGTACTTATCCTTTAGGAGCATGTATATCAGCTGTTCTTTTAGTAAATGGAGTAAATCCATGGATAGCAGTTGTTGCATCAGCCTTAGGAGGTGCTATAGCAGGATTTATTACAGCATTCTTGCATGTGAAGCTAAAGATAACGAATTTAATGTCTGGTATATTGGTAATGATAGGGCTTTACTCAGTTAACCTATTGGTTATGGGTAATAAATCAAATACCCCATTATTTCAAACAACTCATATATTTTCAGAAGTAAGTGGACTATTTACAACATTACTTATTGTTGCTGTACTTTTGATTATATTTAAGATTTTATTAGATATTTTTATGAAAACAAAGGTTGGTTTTCTACTATTTGCTGTAGGAGATAATGAACAAGTTGTAACCTCTCTTGGAGTGAACAAGAATAATATAAAGATAATAGGTCTTATGTTAAGTAATGGGTTAGTTGCTTTGTCTGGAGGCCTTACAGCGCAGTATAATGGATATGCTGATGTTGGTATGGGTACCGGTGTAGTAGTAAAAGGACTAGCCTGTGTAATAATAGGTACATCATTGTTAGGAAGGTTTAGGAGAGTTAAATCTACAACTCAAGCTATTATAGGCACTGTAATATATTACTTTGCTATTTCAGTAGCATTAAAGATGAAATTAAATCCAAATCTTTTAAATCTTTTAACAGCAGGAGTATTAGTTATTGCATTAAGTACACAAAATGGACTATTTAAAAAGAAAAAAACTGAAGTGAAGGGTGGTGCTGAAGAAAATGCTGAAGATCAAGCAGCTATCGAAAGTATTCAATCCTAATAGCATAAATGAAAATAAGGTATTTGATAAATTATCGGTAGAAATTGATAAGGGTGATTTTGTTACCATTATAGGCTCTAATGGAGCTGGAAAATCTACTTTGTTAAACATCATTGCAGGATCAATAGAACAAGACTCTGGAACGATATATATTGATGGAGAAAATGTGTCTGATAAAGAAGAGTTTTATAGGTGCAAAGAGATTGGTAGGGTATATCAAAATCCATCTTTTGGGGTTGCTCCTAAAATGACTATATTAGAAAATCTTTCACTTGCAGATAATAAGGGGAAAAAATATGGTTTGTCCTTAGGGATTAATAAAAAGAGAATAGAAGCCTATAAGGAACTTCTTAAAGAGCTAAATTTAGGGTTAGAGGATAAGCTTTATAATAAAGTTGAATTATTATCTGGTGGACAAAGACAAGCTTTAACACTTTTAATGGCAGTAATGTCAAATCCTAAGTTGTTACTATTAGATGAGCATACAGCTGCCCTAGATCCTAAGACGTCAGAAAAGATAATGGAGATTACTAAAAAGATAGTTAAAGAAAGAGGAATAACTACTTTGATGGTAACTCACAATTTAAAGCATGCTATAGATTCTGGAAATAGATTATTTATGATGCACAGAGGAGATATAGTTATAGATGTTAAAGGAAAAGAGAGGGAAGAATTAGATTCAACTGATAAGTTAATGCAACTTTTTGAAAAGGTTCATATTAAAGATGAGCTTAGTGATAGAACTTTATTTGTTTAAAATGTAAACTCCTATGTGAAAACGTAGGAGTTTTATTCATGTGTTAAATTATGATATGATTTATATATATTTAAAGTAAAGGTAGAGATAGAGATGTATAAACCATTAGCAGATAAGATTAGACCCACAGAACTTAAGGATGTATGTGGTCAGAAACATATACTAGGTAAAAATAGGATATTAGATAGAATGGTGAAAAGTGGAGCTATAAGCAATATGATTTTTTATGGGCCACCAGGTATAGGAAAGACTACTGTAGCTAACATAATTGCAAAAAAAGCTAATAAACAGTTTTACAAACTAAATGCAACAAATGCCTCTTTAAAAGATATTCAAGATATTTGTAAGGATTTAGATACATTTATGGGAAGAGAAGGGGTATTACTGTATCTAGATGAGATTCAGAATTTTAATAAAAAGCAACAGCAGTCCCTATTAGAATACATAGAGGATGGTAGAATTACTTTAATCGCCTCAACTACAGAAAACCCATATCATTACGTGTTTAAAGCCTTATTAAGTAGATCAACTATTTTTGAGTTTAAGCCATTAAGTGAGGATGATATAAAAAAGGCATTAAGCAGAGCAATTCAAATTGAACAAAAGGACTATACTGAAATTTTATTAGAAGTTACTGATGGAGCCTTAGATTACTTTGCAAAAGCATCAAATGGAGATGTAAGAAAATCTATTAATGGTTTAGAGGTTGCCATTAGGTCAACTAATCCTAATGAAGATGGAGTAGTATACATAGATGAGGAAATTGCAAGAGATTCTACTCAAACAAAGGTGGTTTCCTATGATATTAATGGAGATAGCCATTATGATTACTTAAGTGCTTTTCAAAAGTCAATAAGGGGAAGTGACCCAGATGGTGCAATTCATTATTTAGCAAGACTTATAAAAGCAGGTGATTTAATTTCTATATGCAGAAGACTTCAAGTTATAGCAGCTGAGGATATAGGATTAGCATATCCTCAAGGAGCATTAATAGTAAAGTCATTAGTGGATTCAGCAAGGGAGTTAGGTTTTCCAGAAGCTAGGATTCCACTAGCTGAGGCAACTATACTACTGGCTACATCACCAAAATCAAATTCAGCAATTAATGCAATAGATGGTGCCTTAAAGGATTTAGATAATCTATCTATTGATGATATACCACCTCATTTGAAAGATGCACATTATTCTGGAGCATCAAAATTAGGAAGAGGAGTGGAATATAAATATCCTCATAGTTATCCTAACCATTATGTTAAACAACAGTATTTACCTAATAATATTAAAGATAAGGTATATTATGAGTATGGAGATAACAAGATGGAAAGAACCTCTAAGGATTATTGGGATAAAGTTAAAGGAAAATAGAAATTAAGGAGATATAGCTAAACATAGTTTGCAATATCTCCTTTTATTTTAGTTCACTTCTATTTTAATATTTTTAATTTTAAGGTCCTTGGAATTACCTTCACAAGCTCCATTTACTGTAATGGAACTACCGTCTTTAATGCTTCCGCCCCAACTTGGGTTAGATATAGTGTAGGTATTACCAGAGGAGGCAAGTACTCCTTCCCAACATTGAGAAAGCTTCTTGTCAAAATCAAAGGATACTTTCCATGAAGAAATATCCTTACCACTATTGTTCTCAATAGCCATAGACCAATTTGCACCAGAAGTCCAATCTGAAGTCACTTCAAAGTTTATATTAAAACCATCTAAATTGTTATTCATAACTTCTTCATTAATATTTTCTTCATTATCTTTAATAGATGAATTATTCTCAGTAGAAGTTTCAGTTGTTTTACCAAGGCTTTCCCATAGAAGAGTGGTTAGAGGGAAATTTTTGCTCTTATCATCACCAGTTATTTCCCAGACAATTATTCCTCCATAATTATTCTTTATTACAAAGTTACACCTTTCTTTTAGGGATTTTTCATCCTCATATGTAATCATAGATTTTAAATTCTTATTATATAAATAAGGAACTTTAGCTTTATCATCCCAGTACTTTTTCCATCCGTCTTTGTTTTCCATTTCTTTTATTTGAAACCATGGTATTTGACCACCAGGGCTTGTTGCGCTATCCCATGAACCTTTATATGCTTTTGTAGCAGTTGAAAATAAACCATTTGTACCAGTAGAATCATCTACTTCACTCCATCCTCTTGAATAAAATGGTGATCCTACATTTAATTTTTCAGTAGGAATATTATATTCCTTAACATACATTTTCAAAGCATCTTCAGCACAGAAAGTATATTTATTATATCTAGTAGGGTCATCATCATTGTAGTAGATAGGAGAGTGATGATTGGTTTTACTTTCAAAAGCACCATGAAAATCGTAAGTCATTACATTAATGAAATCTAAATATTTTATATATTTATCAGGCTCTTGAAGTTGAAGTTTTTCATAATTTCCAGCGTTGGCTATAGTAAGCATTTTATTAGAAAAATTGTTATCATTATAAGCTTGTCTTATTTCTTTAAGTAAAAGGGTGAAGTTTTCTTTATCTTCTGGTCCACCTGGGCATCCTTTATCATATTCATCATTAGGGTCTTTTTCACGATTTTCCCCTGGATACTCCCAGTCTATATCTATACCATCAATAAAGGGATATTTTTTTAGGAAATCTATTATACTATCAATAAATATTTTTCTATTTTCCTTTGTTTTTGACATATCATGAAAGTTTTCTCCACGTGTCCAACCACCAACAGATATAAGGACTTTTACATTAGGGTATTTGGATTTATAGTATTTATATTCACCAATATGTCCCCTAAGTTGATCTTGATTCCATCCTTCTGAATTGGGAAAGAATTTTTCAAAATCAGCATCCTTATCTGTAGACTCTAATTTAAATTCTTTAGATACAGTAAAGAAAGCATGATTTATAACTGTAACCTTGTCCCAGGGAATATCTCCAACAGTAAGATTATTGTGAGATTCACTGTAAACTCCCCAATTAGGAAAGTACATAATAATATTTTTGTTGTTATTATATGTATTGTTTTGGTTTGTGGCAGAATTATTAGAGACTTCTTCATTTACAGTAGAATTATTATTGAAGTTATTTTTTGTTATATTTCTATAGGAGATAAATAGGCTTAAGCATAGTATAAGTGCAATAGATGCAGATATTAATAATTTCTTTTTCATAGAGCCCTCCTTACATATTATTACAACTAATTATAAAATTATATTTGAGTAAAGTAAATATTGATGTATTTAGATTATTGACAATGTCCGAGTGTTTTGCTATGATATGAAATGTAAAGCATAGTAATTTACTCAACATTAAGAGGTGAAGAGAATGAAACTTTCAACTAAGGGGCGTTATGGAGTAAAAGCAATGGTTGAACTTGCTATTAATTACGGTGGAGCGCCTTTATCAATTAAAACTATTTCAAAAAGACAAAATATATCTGAATATTACTTAGAACAATTATTTTCCCCATTAAGAAAAGCAAAGCTAATAACAAGTATTAGAGGTGCTCAAGGAGGGTATGTTTTAAGTAGAGAACCTAAAGATATTACTGTAGCTGAAATTATGTATGTACTTGAAGGGCCAATTGAAATTGCAGAATGCATTGATGGTGTTTCTTGTGATAATCTTGATTGTTGTGCTACAAGATTACTTTGGGCAAAGATTAAAAACAGTATTGATGATGTAATGAAGTCAGTAACTCTTCAAGATATAGTAAATGACTATGAAAGAATCAAGACAAATAACGAATCATTAAAACTTAAATTATAGAGGTGAAGAAACATGAATACAGTGTATATGGATTATGCTGCAACAACTTTTGTTAAGCCAGAGGTCTTAGAAGAAATGTTACCATACTTCACAGGTAAATTTGGTAACCCATCTTCATTTTATGAAATATCAAGAATTACTAAGAGATCTGTAGATAAGGCTAGAGGCCAAGTTTCAAAGGCCCTTAATTGTGATATAAATGAAGTATACTTTACAGGTGGAGGCTCAGAAGCCGATAACTGGGCAATTAAAGGAATAGCTTCAGCGTATAAGAATAAAGGTAACCATATAATAACAACTAAAATTGAGCATCATGCTGTGTTGCATACATGTGAATATTTAGAAAAGAACGGATTTGAAGTTACATACCTAGATGTTGATAGCGAAGGTTTTGTTAATCCAGAAGATGTAAGAAATGCAATTACAGATAAAACAATTTTAGTTTCTGTAATGTTTGCTAATAATGAAATAGGTACTATTGAACCAATTAAAGAAATTGGAGCTATATGTAGAGAAAAGAAGGTTTTATTCCACACTGATGCTGTCCAAGCAATTGGTAATATAGAAATTGATGTTAAGGATATGAATATTGATTTGTTATCTTTAGCGGGACATAAGATATATGGACCAAAGGGTGTAGGAGCTCTTTATATAAAGAAGGGTGTTAGAATACATAATTTAATTCACGGTGGTGGACAGGAAAGAGCTAGAAGAGCAGGTACTGAAAATATTGCTGGTATCGTAGGGCTTGGAAAAGCTATTGAACTTGCTACTGAAAATCTACAAGAACATGTAGATAAAATGACAGCATTAAGAGATAAATTAATAGAAGGCTTATTAAAGATTCCATATTCAAAGCTTAATGGACCAACTGGTGATAAGAGATTACCAGGTAACGTTAATATTGGATTTGAATTTATTGAAGGAGAATCAATATTGCTTTCATTAGACTTTGAGGGAGTTTGTGCTTCAAGTGGTAGTGCATGTACATCAGGATCACTTGATCCATCACATGTTTTATTAGCTATAGGGCTTCCACATGAAAAAGCTCATGGATCATTAAGATTAACATTAGGTGATGCTTCAACAGAAGAAGATGTTAACTATGTAATAGAAGTATTACCACCAATCATTAAAAGATTAAGAGATATGTCACCATTATGGGAAGATTTCATTAAGAGAGGAGTAAGATAATTATGATATATACAGATAAGGTTATGGATCATTTCAGAAATCCAAGAAACGTAGGAGAAATTGAAGACGCAAATGGTGTAGGTGAAGTAGGAAACGCTAAGTGCGGAGATATAATGAAGATTTACTTAAAGGTAAATGATAACGGAATTATAGAAGATGTTAAGTTTAAGACATTTGGTTGTGGTTCTGCTATAGCATCATCATCAATGGCAACTGAACTAATTAAGGGTAAACATATAGATGAAGCTTGGGAGCTATCAAACAAAGCAGTTGCAGAAGCTTTAGATGGACTTCCACCAGTAAAAATGCACTGTTCAGTATTAGCAGAAGAAGCTATACACAAGGCAATTAATGACTACAGAAAGAGCAAAGGAATGGAACTTTGGGATTTCGAAGAGCATGGAGATGATTTACACGATCACGTTCATGGAGAAGAATAGGAGTAGTCTATGAAGAAAAAAGTAGTTGTAGGTATGAGTGGCGGAGTTGATAGCTCCGTCGCTGCTTATCTTTTAAAAGAACAAGGATATGATGTTATAGGTATAACTTTAAGAATGTCACCAGACGATGATGAAACTATAGAAAATGAAGGTGGGTGTTGTTCACTTTCTGCTGTAGAAGATGCTAGAAGAGTTTGTGATAGAATAGGTATACCTTTTTATGTGTTGAATTTTAAAGATATATTTAAAGAAAAGGTAATTGATTATTTTATAGATGAATATATGGTTGGAAAAACTCCTAATCCATGTATTGCTTGTAATAAGCATATAAAGTTTGATGCTTTACTTAGAAAAGCTAGAGGTATAGGTGCAGAATATGTTGCAACAGGACACTATGCTAAGATTGTAGAAGAAGATGGAAGATACCTTCTAATTAAATCTGATGATGATAAGAAAGACCAAACTTATGCTTTATATAATTTTACACAAGATCAATTAGAACATACATTAATGCCTTGTGGAGAATATACTAAGGATAAAATAAGAGAAATAGCTAAGGAAATAGGATTAGCTGTTCATAACAAAAAAGATAGTGAAGAAATATGTTTTATTCCCGATAACAACCATGGAAGATTTATCTTAGAAGCTAAGCCTGGAAAAATAAAACCAGGAAACTTTGTTGATAAAGAAGGAAATGTATTAGGAAAACATAAAGGAATAGTATATTATACTATTGGTCAAAGAAAAGGATTAGGACTATCCTTAGGAAGACCTGTTTTTGTAACTGATATTAGACCAAAGACAAATGAAGTTGTAATTGGTCCTGAAGAAGATATATTTAAAACAGATTTATTAGCTAAGGATGTTAACTTTATTCCCTTTGATAATCTTCAGAGTGAGTTAAAAGTAACTGCAAAGGTTAGATATTCTGCAAGACCAGCAGAGGCTGTTTTATACCCTGAAAAGAATGGTAAAGTTAGAGTATCATTTAAAGATAAACAAAGAGCTATTACAAAAGGACAGTCAGTAGTATTCTATGACGGTAATATTGTAGTTGGCGGGGGGATAATTGAAAAAATATTATAGCTGCAAAAAATGAGACTGTATTAGTAAAATTATTATTAATACAGTCTCTTTTTTTGTATCAAAAATACCATAATGGGTAAACTATTCCTGTATTTGATGAAAGGGGAATTGAGATGTATAGGATTAAAGATTTTTTTTATAAGACAGTATATGATATAAAAGGAAAGAAATTAGGTTCTGTAAGAGATATATTTATTGATTTCTACAAGGGAAAAGTAATTGGGCTAGCAGTAGGGGGGTACTCCTTGAGATTGAAGAATAATTATACTCCAATTGATGGAATCCTAAATATAGATGATGATATATTAGTGAAGGGATGTATAAAAGGAGAAGGGCTAAAGATATCTGAGATAATAGGAATGGAAGTAATTAATAGGTATGGAACTATAAAAGGTGTTGTTGAGGATGTCTTAATAAAGGAGGATGATTATTCCATAAAAGGTATAATAGTTGGTGCAGGCATAATTGATAAATTGATATATGGACGTGAAGTTATTTTAATTAATCAGTCTATTTTGGGAGAAGACTGCATTTTATATTTAGGTGATTCTAATGTAATAGTTAAAAATATACCTCGTGAAGTGAATAATAATGAATATTATAAAAAAGCATAAAAATATAATTATAAAACTTAGTTTATGTATAGTAGTTCTAGTTTTAATAGCCATATATATATTTAATTTAAATATAAGAAAAATATTTAATTTAATACTTCTATCCTTTATTATATCTTACATATTAAAGCCTTTAAAAATATATATTGCAAAACATACTAAGATAAAAGAGAAAAAGGTAGCATTAATAATTATTTTAGGAATACTAATTATAGCTATACTTTCTATAGTTCTATTAATACCTACAATGTTTAAAGAAATGAATAATATTGGGCCAATGATAAATAAATTAACGGAGTCTATAGAAGATTTTTTTCTTACGTCTAATATAGGGAACTCTACATTTCTCAAGTTCTTGTATGAAGATGGTAAAGAAAAAATATCCTCATTTATAAATTCGTTTTCAGGAAGTATAGTGGGGTATATTATTACATTTAGTGAGAATATTATGAGCTTTGCAGTAGTGCCAGTTATTACATATTACTTTTTGGCAGATGATGAATTTATATGGAATAAATGTTCTTTACTTATACCAATTAAAAAAAGGGAATTGGTTAAAAAGATTATTAAGGATATAAATAAGCTATTAGAAAGTTATATTGTAGGGCAGCTATTATTATCCTTAATTGTTGGTGTAATAACATTTATAGCTTTGATTTTGATAAGAGTAAAATTTCCTTTATGGCTATCTATATTAAATGGTATTTTTAATATAATACCTTACTTTGGTCCTATTTTTGGGGCAGTGCCAGTAGTTTTTATAGCTTTCTTAGAATCTCCAACTAAAGCGTTATGGGCGGCATTGGCTATTTTAATAATACAACAGGTGGAAGGTAATATTCTTTCGCCAAAGATTACAGGAAATAGCACCAACATGCATCCTTTAGTAATTATAATACTACTGCTTATAGGAGAAAGTTTTTGTGGATTTGTGGGGATGATATTAGCTGTTCCAATAGGGGTTATAATTAAGGTTATATATGAAGATATCAATTACTATATATTTTAGATGTAATCCATAAAGAATACAAAAATATTGACATAATTCTCTATATAAAATATAATTTGAGATGAAAAATTAATATTAAGCTGTGAAGAGGATTAGTAGATTTTGTTTTTCTATTTAGAGAGAAAGTGGTTGGTGAAAACTTTCTAGAAAAAGTTTCGAAGCTGCCTTGGAGCTATAAGTATACTAAGTGATGCATTTTATTTTGTGCGTAATTAGGGTGGTACCGCGGAAGTTTAGCCTTTCGTCCCTTATTTTTAGGGATGAAAGGCTTTTTTATATTTAAATTTAGATGGAGGTAATTAATATGAAAAATATTGGAACAAACGATCTAAGAGAAGAGTTTTTAAAGTTTTTTGAAAGTAAAGATCACTTAAGAATGAAGAGTTTTTCTTTAGTTCCTAAGAATGATAAAAGCTTATTATTAATAAATGCTGGAATGGCTCCTCTTAAGCCGTATTTTACAGGTCTTCAAGAACCACCAAGAAGAAGAGTAACAACTTGTCAAAAATGTATTAGAACAGGTGATATTGAAAACGTAGGTAAGACTTCGAGACATGGTACTTTCTTTGAGATGCTTGGAAATTTCTCTTTTGGGGATTATTTTAAGGAAGAAATAATTCCATGGGCTTGGGAGTTTATTACAGAGGTTCTTCAAATTCCAAAGGATAAGCTTTATGTAACTATCTACTTAGAAGATGATGAAGCTTTTGAAATTTGGAAGAGCAAAACTGATGTGGATCCAAACAGAATTTTCAGATTAGGTAAGGATGATAACTTCTGGGAAATTGGAGTTGGACCATGCGGACCTTGTACAGAAATTCACTTTGATAGAGGTGAAGGTGTAATAACTAATGTGGAAGATTTCTTAAAGGCTGCAGATGAAGACAGAGTAGTTGAGTTCTGGAACTTAGTATTTACACAATTTGATAAGGACGAAGAAGGAAATTACAACAGATTAGAGCATCCTAACATAGATACTGGAATGGGATTAGAAAGAATTGCAACTATAATGCAAGGCGTAGATAATATATTTGAAATAGATACAGTTAAAAATATTTTAGCTAAAGTAAGTGAATTATCAGGAGTTAAGTATGGAGAAAATTCTAATAAAGATGTATCTTTAAGAATAATTACTGATCATGTAAAAGCTGTAACTATGTTAATATCTGATGGTGTATCACCAAGTAATGAAGGAAGAGGTTATGTGCTTAGAAGGCTTCTTAGAAGAGCTGCAAGACATGGAAGATTACTTGGAATTAAGGGGATATTCTTAAAGGATGTAGTTGATTCAGTTGTAGAAAACTATGCACCAGCTTATCCAGAATTAAAAGAAAACCAAGATTATATTAAAAAGATGGTTACATTAGAAGAGGAAAGATTCAATGAAACTATTGATTCGGGAATGAATATTTTACTTGGATATATTGATGAATTAATCAAAGAAGGAAAAGATACTCTTGATGGAGAAAAGGCATTTAAGCTTTATGATACATTTGGATTCCCATATGAACTTACAGAGGAAATATGTGAAGAAAAGTCATTAAAAGTTGATAGAGAAGCTTTTGATAAAGAAATGGAAGACCAAAGAACAAGAGCTAGAAATGCAAGAGGGGAATCTTCTTACATGGGTAGTGATGAACTTCCAATAAATAAGATTGATGCTGCAGTAGAAAGTGAATTCTTAGGATATGAAACTCTTACTTGTGAAGGTGAAGTATTAGTTTTAGCTGATGATAATGATTTTAGAGAAGAATTATCAGAAGGAGAAAAAGGATACTTAGTTTCAGATAAGACACCATTTTATGCTGAAATGGGTGGTCAAGTTGGAGATAAGGGTATAATCCATGGTGAAGGATTTAAGATAGTTGTATTTGATACAAAGAAAAATGTTGGTGGTAAGACTGTTCAATATATTAAAGTTGAAGAAGGAACTGTTAAAGTAGGTTCAAAGGTTACTTTAGAAGTAAATAGAATTAGAAGAAGTAACATTTGTAAGAACCATACAGCAACTCATATGCTACACAGTGCATTAAAGAAGGTTGTTGGAGATCATATTAATCAAGCTGGTTCATATGTAGATGATGAAAGATTAAGATTTGACTTTACTCACTTCCAAGGATTAAGTAAGGAAGAGTTAGAAAAGGTAGAAACATTAGTAAATGAAAAGATTATGGAAGTTTATAATGTTGGAACTAATTTAATGACACTAGATGAAGCAAGGGGATCAGGAGCAATGGCTTTATTCGACGATAAATACGGGGATAAGGTAAGAGTAGTAGGTGTTGGAGAATTCTCTAAAGAACTTTGTGGTGGAACTCATGTGCATAATTCTGGTGAAATAGGACTATTTAAGATAGTTAGTGAAGCTGGTGTTGCAGCTGGAATTAGAAGAATTGAAGCTTTAACAGGATTTAATGCAATTAAATATGTTGAAGATAAACAAAAGCTTCTTATAGATGCTTGTCATGCTTTAAAATGTAGTGAAAAGGAAATACTAAATAGAATTTCTAATAGTAATGCTGAACTTAAGGAAAAAGAGAAAGAAATTTCTGAACTTAAGAGTAAGTTAACTATGGGAGCTGAAGATGATATTTTAAATTCTGTTAAAGAAATAAATGGAGTTAAGGTTGTTTCATATGCATTAGAGGATGTTGATGGAAATGCTTTAAGAGATTTAGCAGATAAAATAAGAGACAAAGTTCAGTCAGGCATAGTGGTACTTATTAGTAATGTAGGTGGAAAAGTTAATTTAGTTGCAATGGCTACTAAGGATAGCGTTCAATTAGGTGTACATTGTGGAAAGGTAATAAAAGAAGTTGCTTCAATAGTTGGAGGAGGGGGAGGCGGTAGACCAGATATGGCTCAAGCCGGCGGTAAGAACCCTGAAAAGATAAATGAAGCAGTGAATAAGGTTTATGAAATAGTAGAATCTTTAGTAAAGTAGTATACATTTCCAATTAAATAATGTATAATTATATATGAATAGAAACATAAAAAGTGGTTATATTATTAATGATGAAATATAATTTCCTTAACAATATGTAAGGGGGTGGAGTTGCACTTTAGGCAACGACGAATATGAGTAAAAATATAGAACATACAATGCAATTTGATGTACAAAAAAATAAGGAAGCATTAACAAAAGCTATATTAACAGAGGTTTATGATTCTTTACAGAAGAAAGGTTATAATCCTATAAATCAACTTGTTGGTTATCTAATATCAGGAGACCCTACTTACATTACAAATTATAACGGAGCTAGAGCTTTGGTAAGAAAACTTGAAAGAGACGAAATTCTTGAAGAAGTAATGAAATCTTATTTAGAAATTAAGTAGAAGGTGCCCGTTTATACGGGCACCTTTAATATATTTAGAATAGGAGCACAAAATGAGAATACTTGGCTTAGATATAGGGCAAAAAACTATTGGGGTAGCAATATCAGATCCCTTAGGATTTACTGCTCAAGGTATTACAACAATAAGAAGAAAGAAAAAAGAAGAAGACATAAATGAAATTATAAATTTATGTAAAGAATATGCTGTAGAGACTATAGTAGTTGGATTACCTAAAAACATGAATGGTTCAATTGGTTTTGCAGGAGAGAAAATAATGGAGTTTACAGAACTATTAAAGGATTCTGTAGAATGTAAAATTGAACTTTGGGATGAGAGGCTTACAACAGTTGCTGCACATAGAGCAATGTTAGAAGCTGATCTTTCAAGAGGCAAGAGAAAAAAGATAGTAGATAAAATTGCAGCTACATATATTTTACAAGGTTATCTAGATAGGTTATCAAATATGAAATAAAATTCCCAATTGAAAATTATTATTGACAATATCCATAAAGAAATTTTAAAATAAACAAAAAGGAGAGATATAAAAATGGTAAAAGAACTTGAATTTATATATTTATTAAACGAAGAAGGTAAGGAAGAAAAAATGAGAGTAATTACTTTCTTTAAAATAGAGGATACTAACCAAGAGTATGTTGTTGTTACTCCAGCAGATTTAGATGTAGAGGAAGCTTATGTACTTAAGTTTGTAAAGGACGAAGAAGGTAACGAAAGTTATATGACTATAGATAATGATGAGGAATTTAATCTAGTTGCAGAGACATATGAACTTTTAATGCAAGAGGATTTAGACGAATAAATTAGAAAAGGAAGAGGGTGTTGTTAATGGGGAAAAATATAGAAATTGATTATGTAGCACTAAAAGAGGATTTAAAAAATAAGGGATATAAACTTACTCCTCAAAGAAGAGCTATAGTAGATACTATTGTAGAAAGTGAAGGTAAGCACTTAACAGCTGAAGAGATTTATGATGAGGTTAAAAAAAGTTGCCCTGAAATAGGACTTGCAACTGTATATAGAACAATTTTATTACTTGAAGATATAGGTATTCTAAGTAGACTTCATTTAAATGATGGATGCAGTAGATATGAATTAGTTCATAGTGACGAAACACATAGACATCATCATTTAGTGTGTAATGAATGTAATGGGGTTATAGAAGTAGAAGATGACTTATTAGAAGAACTAGAAGAAGAAATTGAAAAAGAATACGGGTTTAAGATAGTAGATCATGCTCTAAAGTTCTATGGTGTTTGTAAAGAATGTCAGAAGAAAAATGGGAAGTAATATAACAAAAGTTTTTACGTAGAGTAAAAGGAGGGGAAATATGAGAACAGAGAGAGCAAAGGTCAAAATAATACCTCTCGGTGGTTTAAACGAAATTGGGAAAAACATTACAGCAATTGAGTTTAAAGATGATATTGTTATCATAGATTGTGGCCTTAGATTCCCTGATGAAGATATGTTTGGTATAGATGTTGTTATACCAGATATATCATATTTATTAAAGAATCAGGAGAAAATAAGAGGTATTTTCTTGACACATGGACATGAGGATCATATCGGAGCGTTACCTTATGTCTTAAGACAATTAAATGTTCCAGTTTACGGAACAAAATTAACTCTTGGTATAGTTGAAACTAAACTAAAAGAGCACGGATTATTAGGTTCAACAACTTTAATAACTGTAAAACCAAGAGATACAATAAAGTTGAATTCTGTTTCTGTTGAATTCATAAAAACAAATCATTCTATTGCTGATTCAGTAGCAATAGCAATTCATACACCTTTAGGAGTAGTATTACATACTGGTGATTTTAAAATTGACTATACTCCTATAGATGGTCAGTTAACTGATTTTGCCAGATTAGCTGAACTTGGTAGAAAAGGCGTACTTGTTATGATGGCCGACTCTACTAATGTGGAAAGACCTGGATATACTATGTCTGAAAGAACTGTAGGAGAAAGCTTTATGAAGCTATTTTCCAAAGCAGAAGGGAGAATAATAGTTGCTACATTTGCATCTAATATTCATAGAATCCAACAAATTATAGATGCAGCAGAGAGTTATGGAAGAAAAGTTGCTGTATCTGGAAGAAGTATGGAGAATATAGTTCAGGTTGCTAAAGAACTAGGGTATTTAGAATCAAAGGAAGATACATTAATTTCTTTGGATCAGATTTTAAAATATCCTAATAACAAGGCGGTAATTATTACTACAGGAAGTCAAGGAGAGCCAATGTCAGCTTTAGCAAGAATGGCATCTTCCGAACATAGAAAGATTAGTATAGTTGAGGGAGATACTGTTATTATTTCTGCTAATCCAATACCAGGAAATGAAAAGACTGTATCTAGAGTGGTTAATCAGTTATTTAAACAAGGTGCTGAAGTTATATATGAATCATTAGCTGAAGTTCATGTGTCAGGTCATGCCTGTCAAGAAGAATTAAAGTTGATGCAAACATTAGTAAAGCCAAGATTTTTTATTCCTGTGCATGGAGAGTACAGGCATCTAAAACAACACGCAGAATTAGCTTGTAAATTAGGTCTTCCAGAAAGAAACTTTGTTATAGCAGAAAATGGAGATGTAGTTGAAGTTGCAAGAAATTATATTAAAAAGAATGGAACTGTAACTTCGGGTCAAGTATTTGTAGATGGTTTAGGTGTAGGTGATGTAGGTCATATTGTATTAAGAGATAGAAAGCATTTATCTCAAGATGGAATATTAACAGTAGTTGTTACAATAGAAAAAGAAACAAGTACAGTTATAGCTGGACCAGATATTATTTCAAGAGGTTTTGTCTATGTTAGAGAATCTGAAGGACTAATGGATGAGGCTAGAGAAATTGTAAAAAATGTATTGGAAGATTGTGAAGAAAAGAAAATTAGCGACTGGGCTACACTGAAATCTAATATAAGAGAAGAGTTAAGAGAATTCTTATATGAAAAAACTAAGAGAAAACCAATGATTTTACCTATTATAATGGAGATATAATTAGGTTGACTTTTAAAGCTTAAAAGATTAAAATAAAAAAGGTTTAAAAAATTGGGTACTTGTGTATCCAATTTTCTTTTTGAAAAAAATATTTATAGGTTTACATATTTGAAAACCAAGAATTTGGAGGCAAAGCATGGAATTAAATAAAAGAGAAGATATAAGGAACATAGCTATTATAGCGCACGTTGACCATGGTAAAACTACTCTAGTAGATGCTCTTTTAAGACAAAGTAACGTTTTTAGAACAAACGAAAAGGTAGAAGAAAGAGTAATGGACTCTAACGATTTAGAAAAAGAGAGAGGAATTACAATACTTTCTAAGAATACTGCAGTTATGCATGAAGGAGTAAAAATAAACATAGTAGATACTCCAGGACACGCTGACTTTGGTGGAGAAGTTGAACGTGTACTTAAGATGGTTGACTCAGTATTGCTAGTAGTTGACTCTTATGAAGGACCAATGCCACAAACAAAGTTCGTATTAAAGAAAGCATTAGAATTAGAATTAAAGCCAATCGTTGTTATAAACAAAATAGATAAGCCAGATGCTAGACCAGAAGAAGTAATTGATGAAGTGTTTGATTTATTTGTTGAACTTGGAGCAAATGATGAACAATTAGATTTCCCAATTATCTACGCTTCTGCTAGAAATGGATTTGCTAGATATAACGTTGAAGATACAAATGAAGACATGCAACCATTATTTGAAACAATAATAAAGCATGTTGCTCCACCAGAAGGATACCTAGATGCTCCATTCCAAATGCTGGTTACAACATTAGATTCTAACGTATTTGTAGGAAAAATTGCTTTAGGAAAGATTCATAGAGGAAAAGTTAAAAAGAACCAAAATGTTGCTTTAGTTTCAAATGATGGAACTACAAAGAACTATAAGGTTACTAACTTATTTGTATATAATGGATTAAAAAGAGAAGAAACAGAAGAAGCTGGTTTTGGTGATATAGTTGCTATAAGTGGTGTTACCGATGCAAACATAGGTGAGACTATAGCAGATGCTGAAAATCCAGAAGCATTACCATTTGTACATATTGATGAACCAACATTAAGCATGAACTTTATGGTAAATGATTCTCCTTTTGCAGGTCAAGAAGGTGAGTTTGTTACATCAAGACACTTAAGAGATAGATTAATGAAAGAACTTGAAACAAATGTAAGTTTAAGAGTAAGAGAAATTACTCCTGATTGCTTTGAAGTTTCAGGTAGAGGAGAACTACACCTTTCTATACTTATAGAAACAATGAGAAGAGAAGGATATGAATTCCAAGTATCAAAGGCTAATGTAATTTATAAAGAAGAAAATGGTAAAAAGCTTGAACCGATGGAATATTTAACAATTGATGTTCCAGAAGAATTTATGGGACCAGTTATGGAAAAGCTTGGACCAAGAAAAGCTGAAATGGTTAATATGACATCAGCAGTAAATGGTTATTCAAGATTAGAGTTTGTAGTACCAGCTAGAGGACTTATAGGATTTAGAAATGAATTCATGACAGATACTAAGGGTAATGGTATCATGAATCATGTATTTGAAGGATATGGACCATACAAGGGAGACATTCCATCAAGAAGTAGAGGTTCAATTGTTGCATTTGAAACAGGAGATGCAATAGCTTACGGATTATTTAATGCACAAGATAAGGGACAATTATTTATAGGAGCTGGTGTACCAGTGTACCAAGGAATGGTTGTAGGTGTATGTGGAAGAGCAGAAGACCTAGATATAAATGTATGTAAAGGTAAGAAGCTTACTAACACAAGAGCATCAGGATCAGATGATGCAGTTAAATTAGTTCCACCAGTTGTTATGTCATTAGAAAATTGTCTAGAATTCATTAATAATGATGAATTAGTAGAGGTAACTCCACAAAACATAAGAATGAGAAAGACAGTATTAGACAGTGGCGAAAGAAGAAGACTGATTAGTAGAAATAAAAAGTAACTTTCTTAAATCCTAAAAAAGTATTATAATAAAGTGAATAGCCTAATAATAGGCTATTTACTTTTATATTTAGGAGGATTTTATGAAGAGTATTCATTTAAAGAAAATATTACTTGTTATTATAGGGATTTTGTTGATTTCTATAATAGGAATGTTTATTGCATATAATAATGTCGTAAAAAGGCCTTTGAAAACTGATTCTGACAAGATAACAATAGAAGTTAATGAGGGTGAAGGATTTTATAATCTATTAGATAGATTATATAGTGAGGGAGTAATAAAAAATAAAACCTTAATAAAAGTTAATTTGAAATTAACTAATCAGAATCTTAAAATTATACCTGGTAGTTATGAAGTTGAGAGTGACGTAACTTTAAAAGAGTTAATAAAAATGTTAACTACAGAAGATTTTTTGAAAAATCAAGTTAAGGTTACTATAAAAGAAGGATATACTATAGATACTATTGCTGATGTAATTGCAGAAAGTGGAATATGTACAAGAGATGAGTTTATAAATGAAATTAAAAACTATCCACTTCCTGATTATGTTAAAGTAGATTCTAATAAAAAGTATAACCTTGAAGGATATTTATTTCCTGATACATATTTTTTTGATAAAAATTTTGATGCTAAATCAGTTATAAAAGTTATGTTAGATAATTTTGATAAAAAGTTATCTAAACTGGAAAAAGAAACAGGAAAAAAAATAAATAAAGATGAAATTGAGAGCATTGTTATAAAGGCTTCATTAGTTGAAAAAGAAGCAAGACTAGATGAAGAGAGACCTATGATTGCTTCAGTAATTAATAATAGAATATCAAAAGGTATGAAATTAGAATTTTGTTCTACAGTAAATTATGTAATAGGATATGAAGGAAATGAAATTTTATCATACAATGATTTAAAAGTTGAATCTCCTTATAATACATATAAAAATGCAGGATTGCCAGTTGGAGCAGTAGGAAGTCCAGGATATAATTCAATAAAAGCTGTTTTAGAACCAGCAGATACTAATTATTTGTATTTCGTACTTTTATATGGTGAAAATGGAAAACATCATTTTTCAACTAATTATGAGGAACATGAAAGAGTTAATATAGAACAAAATAAAAAAAGAGGTAGTGCAAGCAATTAATTTGGAGGATTAGGATGAGTGGAATTACTTTTGAATATATGGAAAGCTATATTAGGGAGCTTATTTCAGATAGAGAGGGCACCTTAAAGGAGATAGAGGATTTTGCTAGAGAAAATGGAGTGCCTATAGTTCAAAAAGAAACTGCTAAGTTTTTAGAGTTTATGGTTAGTATGAAGAAGCCATTACGTATTTTAGAGTTAGGTACAGCCATAGGATTTTCTTCAATATTAATGTATGAAGCGTCAGGTACAGAACCAGAAATAGTTACTATTGAAAGAGACAGCAGAATGATAGAACTTGCTAACGTAAATCTTAAAAAATTTAATCTTGAAGATAAAATAAAGATTAAAGAAGGTGACTGTTTAGAAATACTTGAACAGCTTGAAGAACCATTTGATTTGATTTTTATGGATGCAGGAAAAGGACACTACAATCATTTCCTTCCACATTGTTTAAGATTACTTAAAGAGGATGGAATTATAATAGCTGATAATGTTCTATTTAGAGGAATGGTTGCTACAGATGAACTTGTAAAAAGAAGAAAAATAACTATAGTAAAAAGAATGAGAACATACTTAGAGATGGTATCAAAGGATGAAAGCTTAATAACGTCTGTAATACCAATGGGGGATGGAATTGCAGTGACTAAGAGGAGGTAATTAATATGATGAAACCAGAAATTTTAGCACCAGCAGGAAGTTTAGAAAAATTAAAAATAGCAATAGATTTTGGAGCAGATGCTGTATATATAGGTGGAGGTAGATTAAACCTTAGAGCATTCTCTGATAACTTTACTAATGAAGAAATAGCAGAAGGTGTGAAATATTGTCATGATAGAGGGGCAAAATTATATGTTACAATGAATGTATTCCCAAGAAATCATGATTTAACAGGTGTTGAGGAGTATATAAAGGGATTAGCAGATTTAGGTATAGATGCAATAATCGTTGCAGACCCATCTATTGTTGTTGCAGCAAAAGAAGCAGCTCCTAATTTAGAAGTGCATATAAGTACTCAAGCTAATATAACTAATTGGAAGGCAGTTAAGTTTTGGTATGAGCAAGGGTGTCAAAGGATAGTTTTGGCAAGAGAATTAACTTTTAAAGAAATAAAGACAATTAGAGAAAATATTCCAGCAGAATGTGAATTAGAGGCATTTGTCCATGGTTCAATGTGTGTTGCATATTCAGGAAGATGTTTAATTTCTAATTATATGTTAGGTAGAGATGCAAATAAGGGAATATGTTCAAATGCTTGTAGATATAAGTATTACCTAGTTGAAGAAACTAGACCAGGAGAATATTATCCAGTAATTGAAGATGATAATGGTACATACATAATGAATTCTAAGGACTTATGTATGATTAAGCACATACCTGATTTAATGAAGAGTGGTATAAATTCTTTCAAAATTGAAGGAAGAATGAAGAGTGAGTTCTATGTAGCATCAGTAGTTAAGGCTTATAGAGAAGCTATTGATAGTTACATGGCAAACCCTGAAGGATATGAATTTAAAGATGAATGGATGCATACACTTACTAGAATAAGTCATAGAAACTACCATACAGGCTTCTATTATGGAAAAATGGGTGAACAAAACTATGATGAATCATCATATATAAGAGATTACGACATTGTTGGAATTGTACAATCCTATGATGAAGAAACTAAAACTGCAACTATTTTACAAAAGAACAGAGTATTTGAAGGGGATGAAGTTGAAGTTTTAAGAGCTCATACTCCAGACTTTAATGTTAAGTTAGAAGATATGTTTGATTTAGATAAAAAAGTTAAAACAAATGTGGCGAATAGGGCTATGATGATGTTTAGAGCTAAAGTTGATACGCCTCTAAAGAAAAATGATATGCTAATAAAAGGTACAAAAGTATTAACGCTTTAATACATAATTAGGAGGAAAACTAATGAAAAAACCAATATTAATAGGAATAACTGGAGGCTCTGGATCAGGTAAGAGTACTATAGCAAAAGAATTATTTGAAACTTTTGGTGATGAACACATTGCAATGGTTCAGCAAGATGCTTATTATAAGGATCAAAGCCATCTTTCAATGGAAGAGAGAACTAAAACAAATTATGATCATCCAAATGCTTTTGATAATGCTCTTTTAGTTGAGCACTTAAAGAGTTTAATTAATGGAGAATCAATAAACAAGCCAATTTATGATTTTACAGTTCATAATAGATCAAAAGAAACTACAAAGGTTGATCCTAAAGAGATAATAATAGTTGAAGGAATATTAATATTAGAGGATGAAAGAATTAGAAATCTTCTAGATATTAAGGCTTTTGTTGATACAGATTCCGATGTTAGAATTATTAGAAGGTTATTAAGAGATATTGAAGAAAGAGGAAGAACAGTACAATCAGTTGTAGATCAATATCTATCAGTTGTAAGACCTATGCATTTTCAATTTACAGAACCATCAAAAAGATTTGCAGATATAATTATACCTGAAGGTGGTCATAATAAAGTAGCAATTGATATTTTAGTAGCTAAAATTAGAGATATACTAAAATAATATATATGAATAAAAGTACCTCTCTTTGTCTAGAATTTAGGCAGAGGGAGGTGTTTTTATTTGGTAAGAAAATTGAAAAAAAGAGAGTTAGGGGTTTTATCTCTTTTTATAACTATATTAATAATGCTATCAATTAGATTAGCAGTATTACAGCTATTTCCAAGTGAACAAGTTCTTAGTCAGTATCAAAATCATCAATCAGAATACATAAGTAATTCAAGCTATATGATACTAGATACTAATGGTAAAGATATGATGAATTATAATAAGAAATATGTAATTGTAATAGATAAAAAGCCATTTACTTTAAATAATTATGAAGAAACATTAGAAGATCTAATGGCGCTTAATTTTATAATGCAAGGTGAAGATAGCAATTTTAATTATACTGATGTTATGAAAAGTACTGGAAAGTTGTATTACACAGTTTCAGAAGAAACTTATAATAAAGTTAAAAAGTTAGATAATATTAAGGGCTTGTATTATTATTCATATGATAATGTAGATAGAAAGAAGGCGTGGAAGGTTAGTAACTTTTTATCTAATCTACCTAAAGAAGAAGATATAGTAAGTAATTCGATGCAAGAAGAAATATATAATAATATAAAAGATAATGATTTGCCTACTAAAAGATTTTATTTAGATGATAAAGCTGTTTATGGAAAAAGTGAAGTTTCTATATCTGATAATAATAGAAATTTACAATTAACTATAGACCTAGATATAGAGAATAAGGTAAGGGAGGTATTAGCTTCTGAAAAGTATAAAGCTTTCAATAATATAGGGGTAACTATAATGGAAGCTGATACGGGCAAAATAAAAGCAATGGTTCAAAAGGATGAAAGTGAACCCAACGTTAATTTAGGTATTGAAGGTAACGGTTATGAGCCAGGATCTGTTTTTAAACTTATTACTTTAGCTAGTGCTTTAGATAAAGGTTTGGTTACTATGAATGATAAGTATACCTGTACAGGAAAGATATGTGGTTTGGGAATACATGGAACTCAAACTGTTGAACAGGCTTTATTAAATTCTTGTAATGACGTATATGCTGCCATTGGAGAAAAGGTAGGTTATACTACAATGATGGATTATTGTAAAAAGTTGGGGTTATTTTCTAAAGTTCTAAATGTAACTGCACCTAGACAAAATGAAACAGAAGGTATTGCACCTGATATTGAAGATGGTATGACTAATATATCTATAGGGCAGTGTATGACTCTATCACCACTTCAGATGCTTGGAGCAACTAATGCAATAGTAAATGGAGGAGAATATGTAAAACCATATTTATTAGAAGCAATATTAGATAAGGATGATAATATTGTTAAAGAATATTCTACTAAAAAAGAAAGAATATTTAGTGGTACTACCAGTAAAATAATAATGAATGGTATGAATAAGGTAGTAGATTCTGGAACTGGAAAAATGGCAAATGTAGATGGAGTTGAAGTTGGAGGGAAAACAGGAACTGCCAATACAAGTGATGAAAATTCAGTACATTGCTGGTTTACAGGATACTATAAATATAATAATAAGTATTATACAGTTGTGGTTATAGTGCCTAATATTAAGTCTGTAAATGATAAGGGGCAAGATTTAGGTGGTAGTAATACTGCTGCTCCAATATTTTCGGATATAGTAAAAAATATAGCTAAATAAAAGGGTTTCGGGATATTTATTCCCCTCTTACTTAAGGTAAGGGAATTATAAAAAAATTATATTTTCTAATATGAAATTGTAGTAATATCTTTGTTTTATAGCTAATTATAATTTTACACTTTCCTAGACGTTAAAAAAGTATAGAGGATAAGAAAATATAAATATGTATTTTCTTATCCTTTAAAATTTATAAATTAAATATTTAAAAAATTAGGAAAGAAAATCTTTTCAAGTGAATATTATAGTAATAAGCATTACTAGGAGGAGTAAGGTGTTTATATTATCAAATTTTTTAAATCTTATAACTAACTCCCTATTCTTAACTGGGTATATTACTGGAAATAACACATTTCCTTTACCACTTGATGAAAAAGATGAGGAATTATACTTAAACAAACTAAAAGAGGGAGATAAAAAAGCAAAAAGTATCTTAATTGAAAGGAATCTCCGACTAGTTGCTCATATTGTAAAGAAGTATTCTTTTCCTAATAAAGATGTAGATGAATTAATTTCTATTGGCACAGTAGGACTTATAAAAGCGATAGATTCCTTCGATTCATCAAAAGGTACTAGACTTGCTACTTATGCTTCTAGATGTATAGAAAATGAAATACTAATGTTGTTTAGAAATAATAAGAAACAAAAGAGTGAGGTTTATTTGCAGGATCCAATAGGAGTGGACAAAGAAGGTAATGAAATTTGTCTTATTGATGTTTTAAGTAGTGAAAAAGATTCTGTAATTGAAAAGGTGGAAAGCAATCTTCAGATAAAATCTTTATACAATAAAATGTATGAAGTATTAACAAAAAGAGAATGTGATATTCTAATAATGAGGTATGGGTTAGAAGATGGAAAGTGTAAGACACAAAGAGAGATAGCGGTAAACCTTAATATTTCTAGGTCATATGTATCGCGTATTGAAAAAAAAGCTTTAAAAAAGTTGCAAAAAGCTTTATATACAAAGATATAATTACTTTAAAGCTAAATTCCTTTATTATTTAAAGGAATTTAGCTTTTTATATAGAATATTATATAATTAGTAGAAAAATTTAACTGTAAAAAGGTGGGGGTATATATATGTATATTTTGAATGATTTGCTTATTAGAACTCTTGAACTAAAGGCTTCTGACTTACATCTTACAGTTGGAATACAGCCAACAGTAAGAGTAAATGGTAAGCTTATTCCAATAGGACCTAATAAGCTTATGCCAGAAGATATAAAAGAATTTGCAAAAGAAATACTAGGGGAAAGATTTGAAAGATATAATCAAATAGGTGAAGCAGATACATCATATTCTGTACAAGGGGTAGGTAGATTCAGAGTTAATGTTTTTAAGCAAAGAAATAGTGATGCTATTGCACTTAGAGTAATTACCTTAAAGGTTCCAACTCTTGATGAGCTTAAACATCCAAGGATACTAAAAGATTTGGTTGAAAAACAAAGAGGATTAGTTCTTGTAACTGGACCAACAGGTAGTGGTAAATCTACATCACTTGCAGCTATGATTAATGAAATTAATTCTACTAGACAAGCACATATAGTTACATTAGAAGATCCTATAGAGTATCTTCATAAGCATAATAAGTGTATAATAAACCAAAGAGAGATTGGGAAAGATAGTAGAAGTTATCAAAATGCTTTAAGAGCAGTGCTTAGAGAAGACCCTGATGTTATTCTTGTAGGAGAAATGAGAGACCTTGAAACTATTTCTATTGCCATTACAGCAGCTGAAACAGGTCACTTAGTGTTTTCAACATTACATACAATTGGTGCTGCTAAAACAATAGATAGAATAATTGACGTATTTCCACCACATCAACAACAACAAATTAGAATTCAATTATCAGCTGTTTTACAAGGAATTATATCTCAACAATTAGTACCAACAGCAGATGGTTTAGGCAGAGTTGCAGCTCTTGAAATTATGACAATAACTCCTGGAATACAAAACTTAATTAGAGAAGGAAAAACACATCAAATTGAATCATCTATACAAACAGGAACTAAGTATGGAATGAAGACAATGGATATGGCCTTAGCTGATTTGTATAAGAAGGGAATAATATCAAAAGAAACTGCTTTAACATATTCAGTTGATAGAGAAACTATAAAAAGAATAATGATGTTATAAACAAAAATATAGTGATATCATAGAACAACAAAATGTGATATGGTTAAAAAAGTGACTTCTTCGCTAAAGCGTAGAGAGTCACTTTTTTATTTGTATAAAACTATATTTGCTGTGTAAATGAGGGTAAATAAAAGCATAAAAAAATACTTCCCATATATTCCTTTTGTACCAAATTAAAACGCATTCATTTTTTTCAAATAAAATTTTATAATTAAATTAAAATAGAAAGGAAATAAAGATCTTTTGTTGAATAAGAATAATATAAGTTGCTACAAGGGAGGGACAAGAAAGAGATGAATGAATTAACATTGACAGCAATAGACTTTGGAAGTAAGAAAATTTCTATTTCTTTAGGAAGAGAAAATAATGATGATATAGAAATTCTTGGATCATACTTTAAAAGTTCAGATGGAATAAATAAAGGAATTATCATAGATGAAGAAAAGTGCTGTCAAAGTTTAATGAGATTAGTTGAAGAAGTAGAACACAAGACATTAAAAAAGTTACGTAATGTTTATGTTGGTATTTCATCAAGAAATATTCGATTATCAGAAGTAACTAGCAGTGTAAATTTGCGTGAGGGTAAAGTTAGAGGGGTTGACGTAAAAAGAGCTATAGAAAAAGGGAAGAGAAATGTTATTTTAGGTGATGGAGAAGAAATAGTAGATACAATAGTAAATTTTTTTAATATAGATGGCAATATATTTAATGAAAACATTATAGGATGGAGAGCTAATATATTAAGTGTTAATTTTTCTATACTAATTGGTAGTACTGAAGAACTTGAAAAATACAAAAGGGTTATAAATAATTGTGGATTAGTGTTAGAAGGCTTTGTACCCAATATATTAAGTGGCAGAAAGGTGTTTCTAAATGAGAAAAACTCTCTAGGAATGAAAGCACTTATAGATATAGGAGCAGGAACATCTGATATTGCAATATTTAATAATGGCGTTCTAAAATATATATCATCTGTGCCGTTAGGTGGAGAAAATATTACTAAGGATTTATCTATTTGTGGAAACTTTACATTATCGGAAGCAGAAAATATAAAGAAAATATATAGTTCTACATATGAAAGTCTTCTTCAAGAAGAAGAAGTTAATGTTGGTTCAGCTGTAGTTCCTACTAAATTATTTTATGAAGTCACTAAAGCAAGAATAGAAGAAATAGTGGAATATATTAACTTAGAGTTAAAAAAGACTTCCTTTTTTGAGGGAATTTGTAGTATAATCATCTATGGAGATGGTATATCCTGTTACGAAAATGTATTTACTGTAATTAAAGAGCAGATGGATAAAAAAATTAAAGTTATTAATAGTCGCTGCTTAGGTATGGAGGATTTCTCGAATATATCATCTTTATCTATAATTAAAGAAGTATATGATAGATTAAAGTTACTTTATGATTGTCCTATAAAGGAAGAAATTGAAGAAGATGAATTTAATGTTGACAAAAACAATCTAGGAATAATGGGGAAGTTTAGAAGCTTCCTAGATGAAATTTTCTAAAGGAGGTATTATTTTGTTAGATTTTGAAGTAGATATGCAAGAATTAACTAATATAAAGGTAATAGGTTGTGGTGGCGGAGGAAGTAACGCCGTTAATAGAATGATAGTTGAAGGTTTAAAAAACGTAGAGTTTATTGCGATAAATACAGATAAGCAAGCATTAATGTTATCTCACGCAAATCAAAAGATTCAAGTAGGAGAAAAGTTAACTAAAGGTCTAGGAGCTGGAGCAAATCCAGAAATTGGACAAAAGGCGGCTGAAGAAAGTAGAGAAGAAATAACAGCTGCAATTAAAGGCGCTAACATGGTATTTATAACTGCTGGTATGGGCGGTGGTACTGGAACAGGTGCAGCACCAGTAGTAGCAGAAATCGCTAAATCAATGGATATTTTAACAGTTGGTGTTGTTACTAAGCCTTTCCCTTTTGAAGGAAAAAGAAGAATGATGCATGCCGAAATGGGTATTGCAAAGCTAAAAGAAAAGGTTGATACATTAGTAATTATACCGAATGAAAGACTATTAAGAATGGCTGATAAGAAGACTACACTTCTTGACTCTTTCAAGTTAGCTGATGATGTATTAAGACAAGGTGTACAAGCTATATCTGACTTAATTACTATACCAGGTGTAGTAAATGCTGACTTTGCAGATATAAAAGCTGTAATGCTTAATAAAGGCTTAGCACATATGGGAGTTGGTTATGGGAAAGGTGATAATAGAGCATCTGATGCTGTAAAACAAGCTATTGCATCCCCATTATTAGAAACATCTATAGATGGAGCTACTGGAGTTATTTTAAACTTTACAGGTGGTGCTGATTTAGGTGCTTTAGAAGTTTATGAAGCTGCTGATGTTGTTAGAGAATCTGCAGATATTGATGCTAATATTATATTTGGTGCTGTTATTGATGAAACTTTAAATGATGAAATAAGAATTACTGTAATAGCTACTGGATTTGAAGCAGAAGGAATAAGTACAGTTCAACCAGTTAAGGAAGTTAAGAAGCAAGAAGCTGCTAGAGAAGAAGTAGCAGCTACAGAAGAAGAAAAGAAAACAGAAACTCAATCAACTAGAGAATATGAAGGTGATGATTTAGACATTCCAGTTTTCTTAAGAAGAGCTAGAAAAAGTTAATATATTATTTTTATGAAATTGATTTTAAAGTCATGCGAATTTTTATTCAGCATGACTTTTCTTTTTATGGCAAAATTCTATTTGGGTTAAATCTTATAAGCTTTAGTAGAAATAAAGGCTGTAGGCCTTGAAATTAGTATGTTTTATATTTAAAAATGAAATAATTATATTCTTAAAAATGTCATTATAAGATACTTTGCATAAGTATGAAAAAAAGAAGGAAATAAATAAAACTTACTCATATAAAAATTATTTTGTGCATTAATGTAAAAAAGAACAGTTAAAAAAACTGTTTACACTAAGTAAAACTGACAAAATTTTATTTGAGTTAGGTCTATAATAATCTTAATGAGAGGGGGCGGATATATGGAGATATATTTAGATATAGTTTTAATAGAAAACTTTGTAATCGATATGTTTATATTACTTATAACTGCTAAGCTGATGCATATAAAGCATAATAATAAAAGCTTGTTATTAGCATCTTCTTTAGGTGCGTTATATACAGTGGTGTCCATATTTCCAAAACTAAAGATGTTTTCTTTATTTCCCTTTCAAATATTAGTAGCGTGGATAATGATAAGAATACTCTGGAAAAGAAATAATTTTAAAGTGGAATTGAAAGCAACAGGAATATATATATTAATAGCTTTTCTATTAAGTGGGATAAGCTTTGGATTTTCTACTTGGGAAAACAAGTATTCTTTTGAACATAGTTATGTAATTAGTAATGCTTCAATGCAGTACTTACTTATATCCATTATACTAGTATATATAATTTCGGACAGAGTCTTAAGTTACTTAAGAGAAAGAGCGTTAATCACTAATTTTATTTATGAGGTGGAGCTGTATATTAGAGGAGTACGATATGTAGTAAGAGGGTTCTTAGACACGGGAAATGAATTAAGGGAGTCTATAACAAATTTACCATGTATTATTGTTGAGGAGAAATATATAAATTATTTCCAGGAAAATGACAGTAACACATACTATATTCAATATAACGGTATTGGATATAGAGGAAAAATGAAAGGGTTTAAAGTGGACAAGGTTATTTTAAAAAAGAATGATAATGAAGAGTTAGAAATCTCAGCTATTATTTGTCCATGTAAAGAAGTACTAAATAAGGAAAATGAATTTAACGCTCTATTGTCACGTGGAGTAATTTAGAGGAGGATAATATGAAGTTAGATGTATTGTTAAACAGAATTGTACAAAAGTTTAAATTTCTATCTAAAAAGTTACATTATGTAGGAGGAAATGATGCATTACCACCACCACTTACAAAGGAGGAAGAAGAAGAGTTAGTAGGTAAATTATTAAATGGGGAAGAAAGTATTAGAAGTACTTTAATTGAAAGAAACCTAAGGCTAGTAGTTTATATAGCAAGAAAGTTTGAAAATACTGGAGTTTATATAGAAGATTTAATATCAGTTGGAACAATAGGCTTAATAAAAGCTGTAAATACATTTAATCCAGAGAAAAAAATAAAGTTAGCAACTTATGCATCTAGATGTATTGAAAATGAAATCCTTATGTATTTAAGAAGAAACAGTAAGGTAAAGGCTGAAATATCCTTTTATGAACCATTAAATATAGACTGGGATGGAAATGAATTACTATTATCAGATATTTTAGGAACAGAAAATGATACTGTTTATAATTTAATTGAAGATGAAGTTGATAAGGAATTATTATTTATGGCTTTAAAGAATTTAAATGATAGAGAAAAAGAAATTGTTCAACTTAGGTTTGGGTTAAATGGAAAGAGAGAAAAGACTCAGAAGGAAGTGGCAGACTTACTTGGCATATCACAATCATATATATCAAGGCTTGAAAAGAAAATTATAAATAGATTAAAAAAAGAAATTAGTAGAATGATATAGTTTGTCTTTAGTATAAAAGTATCATCTATCGGAGATAATGTTTAATGCAGAACGTTATTACCTCTGAAGGGATTGATGACATTGATAATAAACAAGGTGGAAATATGCGGCGTAAATACTTCAAAACTTCCAGTACTTAAAGAAAAGGAAAAAAGAGAACTACTTTTAAAGATGCAACAAGGAGATAATTCTGCTAGAGAATCTTTTATAAAAGGAAATTTAAGATTAGTTTTAAGTGTTATACAAAGGTTTAATAATAGAGGAGAAAATGTAGATGATTTATTTCAAGTAGGATGTATAGGGTTGATGAAAGCAATAGATAACTTTGATTTGAGCCAAAATGTAAAGTTTTCTACATATGCAGTACCTATGATAATAGGCGAAATTAGAAGATATCTTAGAGATAATAATCCTATAAGAGTTAGTAGGTCTTTAAGAGATATAGCTTATAAGGCTTTAGTTGTTAGGGATAAACTAATAAAAGAAAATAATAAAGAGCCGACGATTTCTCAAATATCTAAGGAACTAAATATACCAAGAGAAGAAGTGGTATTTGCCTTAGATGCGATACAAGATCCAGTCTCATTATATGAGCCCATATACCATGATGGTGGAGATGCAATATATGTAATGGATCAAGTAAGTGATAATAAAAATACTGATGAGAATTGGTTAGAGAATATATCAATTAAAGAGGCTATGAAAAAGTTAAGTGATAGAGAAAAATTAATATTAAACCTAAGATTTTTTAATGGGAGAACTCAGATGGAAGTTGCAGAGGAAATTGGAATATCACAAGCACAAGTATCTCGTTTAGAAAAAACAGCATTAAAACATATGCGAAAACATGTATGAATTAATAAGATGCAAGTTTAAACTTGCATCTCATTTTTTATTTTAAATTGGATAAGATTTTGTTATATTAAAACATTTATTACATATAATTATGTAATGGAGGGAGTGATATTTATGGAGGAAAATTTACATTCTATAAATGCTATGAGATCTATGGAGGTAATTGATATAAATACAGGTAGTAGGGTTGGATTTATTAAAGACATAAAGATAGACAGTGATGAACACAAAATATTATCGATTTTACTTCCAGGAGAGGCTAAAGGTTGGTTTTCAAAGACTGAAGATGTAGAAGTTCTTTGGAGTGACATAGTTAAGGTTGGAATAGACGTTATATTAGTTAATATTAACTGTAGCGATAAGGAGAATATTTTTGATTAATACTAGTAAAAATATATAAAAATATGTATAATTACCTTAAGATGAAGTAAAGATTAGCTTGGAAGGTGAATAGATATGAAATGTCCTTTTTGTGCATATGAAGAAAGCAAGGTAGTTGATTCTAGGTCCACTGAGGATCATACAGCTATAAGAAGACGTAGAGAATGTTTAAAGTGTAATAAAAGATACACAACTTATGAAAAGATTGAGGACATTCCTATTTTAGTTATAAAAAAGGATTCTACTAGAGAGAATTTTAATAAAGAAAAAATTATAAATGGATTAATAACTGCTTGTCAAAAGAGACCAGTTTCAAGGAAACAAATTGAAGATATAGCAGATGATATTGAAAAAAATATTTCTAATAGAATGTTAACTGAAGTAGCTAGTGAGTATATTGGAGAAATGATTATGGATAGACTTAAGGATATTGATGAAGTTTCTTATGTACGATTTGCATCTGTTTATAGACAATTTAAAGATATAAATACATTTTTAGAAGAAATAAAAAATCTTATGACTAAGTAAGTTTTGTATATATGTATAGAATTGGAAGGGGACTTTCAATTCTTTTTAGTTTCTAATAAATTTCGTTAAAGATAGGTTAAATTATTTAACTAAAATAGATAAAATATAGTTAGGATGTTAAAATATATATAAGTTTGGAGGAAGTATGAAGTATTTAGATATTACAGTAAATAAAGAAGGATATATTGAATTTGAGAGTGATAAGGCAAAGATAGTTTTTTCAACTGCAGAAACAGGAAAAAATTTCAATAGACATACTGAAGATGGAGTAAAAACTTTAAATGCCATTATAGAAGAATTTGAAGTAGATGAAGTTGCGTATATGAGACAAGTACATTCATCTACTGTACATGTTTTATCAAATGAGGATATTAAAGAATTTATTGAAAAAGAAGGAGATGCAATAATAACATCTAAAACTAATACAGCTATAGGTGTTTTTACAGCAGATTGTGTACCAGTTATTGTAGTAGATGATATTAAGGGTGTTGTGGCAGTTGTACATAGTGGTTGGAGAGGAACAATAAGTTCTATTACTAAGAAAACTATTGAAACAATGAATAGAAAGTTTAACACTGATTATAGAGATGTGAAGGTATATGTTGGACCTCATATAAGAAAATGTTGTTATGAGGTATCTCAAGAATTAAAAGAAACTTTTTTAGAAGCGACAGGAATACCAGAAGATGTTTTATTTGATGGAAGAAGGTTATCTCTAGAGGAATGTATATTAAAAGATATAAGAGAAATTGGTGTTTTAGAGGAAAATATATATACATTAAATTTATGTACTTATTGTAATGAAGATATAAGGCTACATTCGTATAGAAAATCAAATGGAGATTATGGAAGATTATTTTCATTTGTTATTTTAAAATAAGGGGGATATAAAAATGGCTGATGAAAAAGTTCTGATTGTAGATGATGAGGAGCATATTGTAGAGTTATTACAGTTTAATTTAGTAAATGCAGGTTATAAAGTTATTACAGCCAACAATGGATTAGATGCATTAAAGAAGGTAAAAGAAAATAAACCAGATTTACTTTTATTAGATCTTATGTTGCCTGGAATGGACGGGCTAGATGTATGTAAAGAAATTAAAAGAGATAAAGAAACATCAAAAACCTCAATAATAATGTTGACTGCAAAGAGTGAAGAACTTGATAAGATATTAGGTTTAGAACTTGGAGCAGATGACTATATTACAAAACCATTTTCAATAAGGGAGTTATTAGCAAGGGTTAAAGCTGTTTTAAGAAGGTCTAGTTCAGATGAAATATCTGAAGAAATCTATGAAATTGGAAGATTAAAGGTGGATTTTGAAAGGCATGAAGTATTAATTAATAATGAGAAAGTTGAATTAACCCTAAAGGAGTTTGAACTGTTAGAGATTTTAATTAAGAATAAGGGGAAGATTCTTAGAAGAGAGACTCTACTTGATAAGGTATGGGGATATGAATATATTGGAGAAACTAGAACTGTAGATGTACATATAAGATATCTAAGGAAAAAGGTTGAAGATGATGATAAAAATCCTAAATTTATAGAAACTATAAGAGGAGTAGGATATAGATTTAATCCTGTTGAGTAATATGAGAAAAAAGATATTAACATCTGTAATTATAACTGTTTTATTTGCACTTATTATAGCATCTTCATCATTTGTTGTCTTATACAATTATCAGGATCTAAATAGTACTAAAAAAAGTTTAAAGGATTTTGCTAATTATATTGTTAATGTAAATGGTGCCTATGAAGATCTTATATCGGGATATAGAATAAATAATACACCTGTTAGATGTACAGTGATAGATAAGAATGGAAATGTTGTGTATGATAGTGTAGACAAAAGCTTAAATAGTCATAAAAATAGGGATGAAGTAATAAAAGCTAACAAGTATGGGGAGGGATATTCTACTAGGATAAGTGATACAACAGGTAAAAAAACTGTATATTACGCAGAAAAGTTAGAGGATGGTACAATTCTTCGAGCATCTTTACCTTTTGAGACAATAGATATTTTTGAACCCACTAACCTTAAAGTATGCATTGGTATTGTAACTATAGTAATGCTATTTTCTATTTCATTATCAATGAAGCTTGTAAGAACTATTATTGAGCCTTTAAAGAACTTAGAGAATGTAACAGCACGTATAGCTGGTGGTGATCTCAATATTAGGGTAAAATCTCTTTCAAATGATGAGATAGGTTCTTTAGGGAAGACGTTCAATAATATGGCTGATCAATTACAAGCAAAAATTAAAGAAGTAGTTGATAAACAAAATAGATTAGAATCAATTTTGAGAAGTATGGAAAGTGGAGTGATTGCTGTTGATGGGGATGATACAGTAATTACTATTAATCCATACGCTAAACGAGTATTTGGAATAAGAAGAGATATAAGCGGTGAAAAGATATCAAAATATATTAAAGATTACGATATAAATACCTTTTTGAATGAAGAAGATGATAGTGAAAAAGAAGTAAAAATACTTCATCCAGTTGAGAGGGAGCTTAGAATAAAAAAAGCTTCAATAATAGATGGTATTGATAGAATTGGAAAGGTAATTGCAGTGCAAGATATATCAAATATAAAACGTCTAGAAAATATGAGAAGTCAGTTCGTTGCCAATGTATCTCATGAACTTAAAACACCATTAACTTCCATTAAAGGATTTACAGAGACGTTAAAATATGTTGAAGATGAAGAAACACGCAAGAAGTTTTTAGATATTATTGAAAAGGAAGCTGATAGGCTTGGAAGATTAATAAATGATATTTTAATATTATCTAAGATTGAAAGTGATATCTCAGGTGAGGAAGATGAATTTTTACCTAATAAAGTAGTAGATGATGTTATAAATATGGTAAAAGTTTTAGCAGATAATAAAAATATTACAATAGAGCTAGATGAAAGAAATAATGATTTGCTTTTTGGAGATAAGGATAGGTTTTTACAGTTAGTACTTAACATAGTTGAAAACAGTATTAAATATTCTAATGAAGGGTCAAAGGTTAAGATATCAAGCTTTACTAATGGAGATAATTATAATTTAATTGTAGAAGATAATGGTATAGGTATTCCAAAAGAGGACATACCAAGAATATTTGAAAGGTTTTATAGAGTTGATAAAGCAAGAAAAAGTGGAGGCACTGGTTTAGGTTTAGCAATAGTAAAACACATTGTTAAAACTTTTAATGGGAATATTAAGGTTGAGAGTGTGTTAGGGGTAGGAAGTAAATTTATAATTCAAATAAAACATATATAAAAAGAGCTGTGTGCTAATTATTTAGTACTCAGCTCTTTTTATATATGTTTAGTGAAAGTTACCATTTTATATGTAAAATCTATTTAACATAGCTATAAAGATACTTAACATTTGTATAATAAAGCCTTAACTTAAAGAAACTAAAATATAAGTGTAAAGAAAATCTTCATTAAAAATTTTGGAGGAGATAAAAATGAAAAAGAAAAGTTTGAAATTAATAGTTGGGGCATTACTTATAACAATGATTGGAGGCGCTTTCGTAGGTTGTGGCTCTGGTGAAGGAGAAGAAGGTGGAACAGTAACACTAAGTGGGTCATCAGCGTTACTTCCATTAGTTGAAGCATCTATTGACGGCTTTATAGAAAAGAATTCAGGTTATGAAATTAATGCACAAGCTGGTGGTTCTGGTGCTGGTTTAACACAAGTATTAGATGGAAGTGTAGATATTGGTAATTCAGATATTTTTGCAAATGAAAAGCTTGAAGAAGATAAAGCAAAAGAGTTAGTTGATCATAAAGTAGTAGCTCAAGGATTTGCAGTTGTAGTTAATGAAGCTGCTGGAGTTAAAGAGTTAACAAAGCAACAAATTCAAGATATTTTCTCAGGAAAAGTTAAGAACTGGAAGGAAGTTGGAGGAGCAGATAAAGAAATATTCTTAGTTCATAGACCATCATCTTCAGGTACTAGAGCAACATTTGTTAAAACTGTTTTAGGTGGAGACAAGAACTTAGAAAATGATTCATTAGGATCAGTTCAAGATTCAAGTGGAGCAGTAGCAAAGGCAATGGCTCAAAATGATGGAGCAGTTAGTTATTTGGCACTTTCTTACTTAAATTCAGATGAAGCTAAGTCAATGGTTAAAGTAGCTATAGATGGTGTTGAAGCTAGTAAGGAAAATATAACTACTGGTAAATATCCATTCTGGTCTTGGGGGCACATGTACACTAAGGGAGAACCAACAGAAGAAGCTAAGAAGTTTATTGATTACATTATGAGTGAAGATAATAAAAAAGTAGTAGAAGATACAGGATTTATTTCAGGAAGTGAAATGAAAGTAGAATAATAGTTAAGGAATGATAGGTATGGAAAAACGAAGCTTTAAAGAGAGGCTATTTAATGAATATATAGGAAAAACATTTGCAACATTATGTGGAATGTTAATAATAGCAGTTACATTATCAATAATAATATTCATTGGTCAAAAAGGAATTCAAACATTTACAAAAGGAAATTATGGAATAGTAGAATTTCTGTTTACAAATAATTGGAACCCGAGTGAAACACCAGCCTCTTTTGGAGCTTTGGCTTTCATATTAGGATCAACCTTTGTATCAATGGGTGCGGTAATAATTAGTGCACCTATTGCTATTACATTAGCGGTTTTTGTTAATGTGATTTCCAAAGGGTTAGGTAATAAACTTATAAAGCCATCATTAGAAATACTGGTTGGTATACCATCTGTTGTTTACGGGTGGGTAGGGATATCTGTATTAGTACCTTTTATAAAGAATCATATAGGTGGAATGGGATTTTCATTGCTTGCAGGTATATTAGTATTATCCTTAATGATATTACCAACTATAGCAACATTATCTATTGATGCTATTAAGAGCATACCAAGAGAGCATATTGAAGCTTCTTATGGATTAGGGGCAACAAGATGGCAAACTATAAAAAATGTTATTATTCCAGGAGCTAAAAGCGGTATTTTAACAGGAGTGGTTTTAGGAGTAGCAAGAGCTTTTGGTGAGGCATTAGCAGTACAAATGGTAATAGGTAACGCAGTAAAGATTCCTAATGGACTATTATCTTCATCATCTACACTTACGAGTATTTTAACAATGGATATGGCAAATACAGTAGGTGGTACGGCTTGGAATGATGCATTGTGGAGCCTAGCGTTAATATTACTTGTGATATCTTTCTTATTTATACTTGCAATTAGAAAGATTGAAAAGAGGAGTGAAGGATAGTGAATGCAAAGAAAGTAGATAAGATTTCTACCGTAATTATATATATAGTTAGCTTTTTTGTTGTATTTCTTTTAGGATCATTCATAGCATATATTTTATATCAAGGGTTAGGAATGTTAAAACCTAGTTTCTTGTTTGGAGCATCTAAGACAACATCTCCAGGAGGAGGAATAGGAGCTCAGTTATTTAATTCATTCTATATGCTTTTAATATCGTTAATAATAACTGTTCCAATAGGAATAGGAGCTGGAATATACTTAGCTGAATATGCTAAGGAAGGACCTTTAGTAAGATTTATAAGATTGTCGCTTGAAACTATGTCTTCATTACCATCAATAGTAATAGGTATGTTTGGATTATTAGTTTTTGTTAACTTTGCTGGATGGGGATATTCTATAATTGCTGGTGCTTTATCAGTAAGCATTTTAAATATTCCTTCTATGACAAGAATTGCAGAAAATGCTATAAAAACAGCTAGTAAAGGAGTTAAGGAAGCTTCATTGGGTTTAGGGGCTAGTAAGTGGCAAACTATTGTTAAACTAACACTTCCAATAGCTATGGGAGAAATATTAACAGGTATTATTTTGTCAGCAGGTAGAATATTTGGTGAAGCAGCAGCCTTCCTTTATACAGCAGGATTAAGTTCGGGAAAATTAAACTTTAATACAATTAGCTTAACTGGGAAGTCAGCATTCTCATTATTTAGGCCAGCTGAAACCCTAGCAGTTCATATATGGAAGTTGAATTCTGAAGCTATAGTTCCAGATGCAGCAGCAATTGCTAATGGAACAGCAGCTGTATTAATAATAGCAGTATTGCTATTCAATATACTAGCAAGAGTTATAGGGAACAGATTACTAAAGGCTTATGGTGGAAAGTAGGAGGAAATTATGTCGATTATAGAAACTAAAAACTTAGATTTATATTATGGAACTAATAAAGCTTTAAAAAATATAAATATGAATATAAATCAGAATGAGGTTACAGCCTTAATTGGGCCTTCAGGATGTGGCAAGTCAACATTTCTACGTACATTAAATAGAATGAATGATTTGATTGAAGGGGTTAAAGTAACTGGGGAAGTTTTATTTGAAGGTAAAAATATATATGATGATTATGATGAAATTGCATTAAGAAAAAGGGTGGGAATGGTGTTCCAAAAGGCTAATCCTTTTCCTATGTCAATTTATGATAATATTGCATATGGTCCTAAAATACATGGTATAAAGGATAAGAAGACATTAGATGAAATAGTGGAGAGAAGTTTAAGGGGGGCAGCTCTTTGGGATGAAACAAAAGACAGATTAAAAAAGAGTGCTTTAGGATTATCTGGTGGGCAACAGCAAAGATTATGTATAGCAAGAACTCTTGCTGTATCTCCTGAAGTTATATTAATGGATGAACCTACGTCAGCCTTAGATCCTATTTCTACTAGTAAAGTAGAGGAATTAATGGATGAACTAAAGAAAAAATATACTGTTATTATTGTTACTCATAATATGCAACAAGCAGGAAGAATTGCAGATAAAACAGCATTCTTCTTAAATGGTGAAGTGATTGAGTTTGGTAAAACAGAGGATATTTTCTATAAACCAAAGGATAAGAGAACAGAGGATTATATAACAGGTAGATTCGGTTAAAATAGGAGGTGCTTTATGACTAGAACTTCACAAAAAGCAAGGATTAATGAAATAAATAGGCAATTAATACTAATGTCAAGTTTGGTGGAAAAACAAATTTACTTAAGTATGTTAGCCTTAAGAAATGCTGATGTTAAGTCAGCTGAAGAAATAATAAAAGATGATGATAAGGTAGATGAATTACAGAAGTCAATAGAAGAAGAATGTATAAAATTTATAGCTACTGAACAACCATTAGCTAAAGATTTAAGAAATGTATTTACTGCATCTAAAATAGTAACAGACCTTGAAAGAATGGCCGATCATGCAGTTGATATATGTAAGATTGTTAAAAAGGTAAATGGAAATGGTGGAGAAACAAGAGATGAAGCCCTTCCATTATGGGATATGGAAGAAAAAGTAAGAAATATGATAGGATTATCTATAGAAACTTATATTGAAGGGGATGTAGATAAAGCTTATGAAATTTGTGCTATGGATGATGAAATAGATGAACTATATGGTAGTATATTTGGAGCTTTGTTAGAGGGCATAAAATTAGATGATAGCAAAACAAATAAAAGTGCTCAATTATTATTTGTTACAAAATATCTAGAAAGAATAGCAGATCATGTAACTAATATTTGTGAATGGACAATTTTTTCTAAAAAAGGAACATATGTAGATTTGAATGAATAAGACAAATTCTTTTGGAATTTGTCTTTTTTTGTTAAAGATATATAGCTTTTTGGGCGAAAATATAAAGTAGGAAAAATTAATAAAAGGTAAGGAGCATAGCAGAAAGGAAGGTACAAATGAATAGTATAATTAAAAAGAAGAAATCATTAAAAGTAAAAGTTTTATTAATTCTTTTACCAGTTATTATCTTAGGACAGGTATTATTGAGTTTTATCTGTATAAGGAGTATTAATAGATTTAGTAATCAAGTATTAGAGACAGATTTAAAGAATGGTTATAGCTCGGCTATGCAGGCTATGGATGAGTATTTTTGGGGAATCGAATATAGAATGGATACTATGGCTAAAACAGGAATATTTCAAGCTGATTTAGCTAATGGGAATTTCACTAATTCTGAGAGAATTTTATCAGGTCTTAAAGGGGCAACAGATGTTATTATGAGTACAGTCTTTAGAAGTGGTAATGTTAATTTAATTACTCCTTCTATTGATTATAAGAGTAAAGGGTTGGACAATGTTATCCCTAATGAGTATTATGAAAAAGCTATGACAGAAGATATTGTATGGGTTGGGCCGTATGAAGACAAGCTTTCAGGTAATATAGCACTTACTATATATATAAGTGTGAAAAATGGAGATACTCCTATAGGTGTTATAGGAATGAATATAAACTTTAATGATATATCAGTTTATTTTTCAGAAAAGAGCTTTAGTAAAACAGGATATTCAGTTTTAATAAATAAAGAAGGTACTATATTATCTGATAGAAGTGATATGTCAAAAGTTCATACAAAGGTAGAAGAGAAAAATATTTTAGATATTATCTCAAAAGAAGGAGATACAAATGGCGAGATAGATTTAAATGGACATACATATAAATACCTTTCTACAGATATATCAAGAACTGGGTGGAAGATGATAAGTTTTATAAATGAAGATGAGCATGTAGATGTTAGTAGGGGAGTAATAATAAATGTTATTATTACTATGATACTTATGATTGTTGCCACTGTATTTATAGTAACTATAATAATTAATAAAATAGTTAAAAGATTAAATAGAGTTGCAAAAGCTATGGTGAAAGCAGGAGAGGGAGATTTAAGTAGTAAGGTTGAAATTGACAATGAAGATGATGAGGTTACCTCTATAGCACAGTCTTATAACTTAATGTTGGATGATTTTTCTGTAGCAATAAGCGATACTAAAGCTACTTTATCTTCATTAATGGAAAGAAATGAAGAGTTAAACTCTGCTTTAGATGAATTAAAGAATTCTTCTAATCAAATAGCATCTACAATGTATCAGATTGCTGACGTATCAAATGAGCAAGCCAAGGATACTGAGTCAGTAGCACAAGAGTCTGAAGATTTATCTAATATAATAGAAAGTGTGTCAAACTCTTTAGATGAAATGGAAAGTGCATGTAGCAAACTAGAGGATTTATCTAAACGTGGTTTGTTGACAGTAAATAACTTAGTTGAAGGGTCAAAAAATACAATAGAAGCTACAAAAGAAATAAATAATAGTGTTAATAATGTAAAGGAAAGTTCTAAAGAAATAGAAAACATTATAATTTTCATTAATAGTATTTCGGAACAAACTAACTTACTTGCTTTAAATGCAGCTATAGAAGCAGCAAGAGTTGGTGAAAACGGAAAAGGTTTTGCAGTTGTGGCTGAAGAAATAAGAAAGCTTGCAGAACAATCTCAAGAAGCAACATCTAATATTCAAAACATTATTTCAGTTATGCAACATAAAATTATAGATGCTGTTGAAAGAATTAAAGTTGTAAATGGAGTTATAAATGCTCAAAATGATAATGTTAAAGAAACAGAAACATCATTTGTTAACATATTTGATGGGGTAAATAATTTAAATTATTCTATAAAGGTTGCTAGTGAAGGAAATGAAACCATGATTGAAAAGAAAGAAAATATATCTAGTTCAATGCAAAGCTTAGCTGCTGGAATAGAAGAAACTTCTGCATCAACAGAAGAGGTAACTGCTTATACAGAAGAACAGTTATCAATAAATAATTCGGTAAATGAATTGTCTGAAAAAATAGTTGAATTAAATGAAAACTTAGTGGAAAAACTAAATCATTTTAAACAATAAGTAAAAAGGTGGATTACTATATGGTAATTCACCTTTTATATTAAAAATAGTTTTTCATTACAAAATCATTAGGATTATTTAAGACTGTATTTTTTAATTTTGGTTAAAATTAAAAAAAGGATTAAGTTGGCAATATAATTGACTTGAATTTATTAATAAGGTAATATAGCATAGGTAGAAACTTATACAAAAAGGGAGTGAAAAGATGAAAAACGTTATAAAAGAAGTACTTCCTGATAGTATCGCAGAAGAAGTTGGAATAGAAGTTAATGATGTGTTAATTTCTATAAATGATAATATTATTGATGATATAATAGATTATAGATTTCTTTCAGCTGATGAAGAGATAGTATTACAAATAGAAAAGCCTAATGGCGAAATTTGGGATATAGAGATAGAAAAAGATTATGGAGAAGAACTTGGAATTGAATTTGGCGGCGGAATAATGGATAAAGCTAAGAGTTGTAGTAATAAATGTATGTTCTGTTTTATTGACCAGTTGCCAAAAGGAATGAGGGATACTCTATACTTTAAAGACGATGATTCAAGACTATCTTTCTTACAAGGAAATTTTGTAACCTTAACAAATATGAAAGAAGAGGATATTGATAGAATTATTAGATATAGAATAAGCCCTATTAATATTTCTGTACATACAACTAACCCAGAATTAAGAGTAAGGATGCTTAAAAATAGGTTTGCAGGAAATGTTTTGGAAAGAATGCAAAGGCTATCAGATGAAGGAATACAAATGCATGCGCAAATAGTGTGTATTCCAGATGTTAATGACGGAGAAGAGCTTAAAAGAACTATTGAGGATTTATATAAATTATATCCTCAGGTTAATAATGTAGCTGTTGTTCCTATAGGTATTACAAAATTTAGAGAAGGACTTGAAAAAGTAAATACTTTTACTAAAGAAGGTTCAAAATATACAATAGATATGGTTAAAGAGCTTCAAAGTAAATTTTATAATGAAGTTGGAGAGCCTTTTGTAAGACTTTCAGATGAATTTTATATTGTTGCAGGAGAAGAAATTCCAGATGCAGAATTTTATAATGGTTTTACCCAAATAGAAGATGGCGTTGGAGTTACTAGGTGTTTTAGAGATGCGATAGAAAGTGATTTAGATATATTAGATCTAAATAAAAAGGGAAGTTATACAATGATAACGGGTGCTTTAGCTTATGATGAAGTGAAAAGTGCAGCTGAAAAAATAGTGAAGAAGAATCCTAAAATACACATAGATGTATTTAAGATAATAAATAATTTCTTTGGAAATACTATTACTGTTAATGGATTATTAACAGGAGGAGATATTATTGAGCAATTAAAAGGAAAGATAAGAACACCTTATCTATTTATGGCAGATAATATGTTCAGACGTGGATATGAACTTGCACCTCAAGATAGTATTATGCTAGATGATTTAACAATAGATGATATAGAGAAGGCTTTAGATGTTAAAGTTATTGTTTGTGATTATACAGGAGAAGATCTTATATCATTAATAAATGAATATAACCAGGAGGAGATATAATGGGTAAACCGATAGTTGCTATAGTAGGAAGACCAAATGTAGGTAAGTCTACATTATTTAATAAATTAGCAGGAAAGAGAATATCAATAGTACAAGATACACCAGGTGTAACAAGAGATAGAGTATATGCAGAGGCTGAATGGCTAAGTTATAACTTTACTATGATTGATACTGGAGGGATTGAACCTGAAAGAGATGATATCATTGTAAAACAGATGAGAAGACAGGCGAATATAGCCATAGAAACAGCAGATGTTATAGTATTTATCGTTGATGGTAAAGAAGGTATAACTGCAGCTGATGAAGAAGTTGCAAATATGCTTAGAAAGAGTAAAAAGCCTGTTGTTTTAGTAGTAAATAAAGTAGATTCTTTAAAAGAAGAAGAAAATGCTTGGGAATTTTATAATTTAGGAATAGGAGACCCTATAACAATATCAGCATCACAAGGATTAGGTCTTGGGGATATGCTTGATAGAGTTGTAGAAAATTTCGATAAATTTGATGATGAAGAAGAGGAAGATGAATTCATTAGAATAGCAATGATAGGTAAGCCTAACGTTGGTAAATCTTCTTTAATAAATAAGCTTTTAGGAGAAGATAGAGTAATTGTATCTAATGTTCCAGGTACTACAAGAGATGCTATAGATAGTACTTTAGAAACAGAGTTAGGAAAGTTTATTCTTATAGATACAGCTGGTCTTAGAAGAAAGAGTAAGATTAAAGAAGAAATAGAAAGGTATAGTGCTGTAAGAACTCTTACTTCCATAGAAAGAGCTGATGTATGTATACTTATGATAGATGCAACAGAAGGAATTACAGAACAAGACGAAAAGATAATAGGGTTAGCTCATGAAATGAGAAAAGCTATAATGGTTATAGTTAATAAGTGGGACTTGGTAGAAAAAGATGATAAGACTATGGATAAGTTTAAAAAGGACTTACAACAAAATCTTAAGTTCTTATCTTATGCAGAATACTTATTTATTTCAGCTTTAACAGGTCAAAGAACACATAAGGTTTTAGAATTAGCTAAAAAGTGTTATGATAATTATAACAAGAGAATATCAACAGGTATCTTAAATGATGTTATAAGTAAGGCGGTATTAATGAAAGAGCCACCTGTGGTAGCATTAAAGAGATTAAAGATATATTATGCTACTCAAGTAGCTACAAAGCCACCTAAGTTTGTATTCTTTGTTAACGACCTACAAGCAAGACATTTCTCTTATGAAAGATATTTAGAGAACCAAATAAGAGAAAGTTTTGATTTTAAGGGAACAGGTATAGAGATAGAATATAGAGAGAGGAAGGACAAGTAATGAGTAAAGTCGGGTTTATAGGAGGAGGAAGCTTTGGTACAGCTTTAGGAATCCTTTTGGCGAACAAAGGAAATGAAGTGTCTATATATGATAAGGATCAAAGTGTTGTTGATGATATTAACATCAACAGAAAAAATGATAGGTATATAAAAGATTTAGATATACCATCAAATTTAACTGCCTATAATAACTTAGATGATGCTATTGAAGGAATTGATTATTTAGTATTAGCTGTTCCTTCACATATAATTAGAATTGTTGCAAGAAGTTTGAAAGGAAAGCTTAATGCTAATGTTCCTATAGTTTCAATAGCTAAAGGAATTGAAGAAGGAACTGATATAAGACTTTCAGAGGTTATTAATGAAGAGTTACCTAATAAAGTTGTTGTGCTATCAGGCCCTAGCCATGCGGAAGAAGTTGCACTTCAAATTCCAACAACTTTAGTTGTAACATCAAAAGATATGGAATGCGCAAAGGAAATTCAAGATTTATTTATGACATCTTACTTTAGAGTATATACAAATGATGATATTGTTGGTGTAGAAATTGGTGGTGCTGTTAAAAATATAATTGCACTAGCTGCTGGAGTAATTGATGGAATAGGATATGGAGATAATACAAAAGCTGCGTTAATGACTAGAGGCATGAAAGAGATTTCAAGAATAGGTGTAGCTCTTGGAGGGAAAGAAGATACTTTCTATGGACTAACTGGAATGGGAGATTTAATAGTAACTTGTACTTCTATGCATTCAAGAAATAGAAGAGCGGGTATTTTGATAGGAAAAGGTGAAACTCTAGACTCTGCCTTAAAGGAAGTAGGAATGGTAGTAGAAGGAGTTAAAGCTTGTAAGGCTTTTTATGAATTAAAAGAGAAAATGAATATTTCAATGCCTATCACAGATTCTTTATATAAAGTTCTATTCCAAGGGAAAAGCGCAGAAGAAGGCGTTAAAGAACTTATGGAACGTGATAAAAAGAATGAAAGATATTAAAGTATAAAGACCACGGGTACTCCGTGGTCTTTTATTTGATATCAAATAATTTTTGTTTCATAACATCGTAATAGCTTACATCTTCAGGTGGCTTCAATGAAAAGAAGTCAACGTTAAATTTTTTAAATGTTTTGCTAACATCGTTGATTGAATCTGCTAAAAGAATAGCTTTTTTCATTTTTTTGCTTCCCTCGAACACTTTTAGTAAATCTTTATCTTTTATTCCGTCAATAGGATGCACAATTAAAATTTCTATATCCTTAGGTGGAGTTTTCACAAAAGACTTTTCAAATATAAAGAAAGAAATTTTGTGAATACCTACAGAATAATTTGTATTTAGCTTAATTCCATCTTTTGCTGTAGGGAATATTTCATTGAAAAATTTTTCTGAAGGAGAAACAATCGCTATGTTAAGTGGGGTAGTAAATTCTTTTACTAATATATTTAAGGTAAGCTTAGACATACCTTCGGTGTTATTAGTATCAATTATAAGACATCTTTTAGTTATACCCTTAAGAAAGTTAATTAATCTTTTTATGATTTCCTTCTTCTCCATATTAATCCCTCTTTTATCAATTACTGTAAATGTTATCTTAATAATAGTTTAACACATAATATGCATACATTCTATAATTATAGGAAAAAATAGTTTAATTTCACATGGTATTTACTTAAGATATGGAACATATCATATATAGAAAAATAGATATATTATTTAAGGTTAAATATAAAAGGTAGTATATCTTTTATAAATCAAGAATATATATATATTGTTAAAAAATAATATAGGAGGTCGTAACTTGGACAGCTTCAATATATACAAAGATATAGCTGAAAGAACCCAAGGGGACATATATGTAGGAGTTGTTGGGCCTGTAAGGACTGGAAAATCAACTTTTATAAAGAAGTTTATGGACCTTATGGTAATACCAAAGATTGATAATAACTATAAAAAAGAAAGAGCTAAGGATGAGCTGCCACAAAGTGGATCAGGAAAGAGTATTCATACAACTGAGCCTAAATTCGTTCCTAACGAAGCTGTTGAGATAAGTCTTGACGATGAGTTAGTATTTAAAGTGCGTATGGTAGACTGTGTTGGATATATCGTAAAAGGCGCATTAGGTTATCTTGATGGTGAGGAAGCAAAAATGGTTCATACTCCATGGTATGAGTATGAAATTCCTTTTGAGGATGCAGCAGAAATAGGAACAAGAAAGGTAATCACAGATCATTCAACAATAGGAATAGTGGTAACTACAGATGGTAGTATAACTGGAATAACTAGAGAGGAATATGTAGAGGCAGAAGAAAGGGTAATATCCGAACTTCAATCTATAAATAAGCCATTTATAATAGTTTTAAATAGTATGAAACCAAATGCTCCTGAAACAAAAGCACTAAAAAAAGAACTTGAAGAAAAGTATAATGTAACTGTACAAATTCTTGATGTTTACAATATGGGGGAAGGGGATATAGAGGATATATTTAAGTCTGTGCTTACAGAATTTCCTGTAAGAGAAATAAATATTGATATGCCAGAGTGGTTAGAAAAACTTGAGCCTTCTCATTGGTTAAAGAAAGATTTCTTAAACATAGTTAAGGATATGAGTATCAACATATCAAAGGTAAAAGATATTAAGGTTTCTTTAGAGTCCTTTAAAGAAGACGAGAATTTAGGTAGTTCTCAACTAATGGAAATAGATTTAGGTGTTGGAACTGGAAGAATTCTTATGAAGCCTAAAGATGGTATCTTTTATAAAGTACTTAGTGAAATTTGTGATTTAGATGTTTCTTCAGAGAGTGATTTATTGTCTTTAGTAAAGGAACTTAATGTAGCAAGGAAGGAATATGACAAAGTTAAGGATGCATTAATAGATGTAAAAGAAACTGGTTATGGACTAGTAGCGCCTCAACTAAGTGAAATGAAATTTGAAGAACCAGAAATAGTTAAGCAAGGTAATAAGTTTGGTGTTAAGCTTAAAGCTAGTGCTCCATCGTTACATCTTATTAAAGCAGATATTAAAACTGAAATCAGTCCTATAATGGGTTCTGAAAAGGAATCAGAAGAGTTAGTTAAGGCAATTTTAGATCAGTTCGAAAGTGACCCAACAAGTTTATGGCAAAGTAATATGTTTGGTAAGTCATTAGAGGTATTGGTTAAGGAAGGATTACAAAATAAGTTATATAAGATGCCAGAAGATGTACAAGTAAAAATCCAGAAAACACTTCAAAAGATTATTAATGAAGGTAATGGTGGATTAATCTGCATAATTTTATAAAAAAAAACTCCTGATAATTCAGGAGTTTTCTTTTATTTAACCTTAAATATCCATCCTTCTGGTCCTTCAACATCCCCAAATTGAATTCCAACAAGAAGATCGTACAATTTTCTTGTTAATGGACCAACTTCTGTTTCGCTATAGAAAACATGAAGGTTACCTTTATATTCAATTCCGCCAATTGGAGTAATAACAGCAGCAGTTCCACATGCCCCTGCTTCTTTAAATTGGTCAATTTCATCAATATAAACATCACCCTCAATTACTTCTAGATGAAGATAATCTTTTGCAAGCTCTAATAGTGAATACTTAGTTATACTTGGTAATATTGATGATGAGTTTGGAGTTATAAATTTATTATCATGGGTAATTCCAAAAAAGTTAGCAGCTCCAACTTCTTCGATTTTTGTATGAGTAGCTGGATCTAGATATATACAGTCTGCAAAACCTCTTTCTGCTGCAATTTTATGTGGTTCCATAGATGCTGCGTAATTTCCACCTACTTTTTGTTGACCAGTTCCATATGGAGCAGCTCTATCAAAATCTGAAATCATAAAGTTAACTGGAGCAAGCCCTCCTTTGAAATAAGCTCCTACAGGAACGCAAAATACTGAAAATATATATTCTGGAGCAGGTTTTACACCAATGTTGTCACCAACACCAATCATAAATGGTCTTAAGTAAAGGGTACCTCCTGAACCATAAGGTGGAACAAATCTTTCGTTTGCTTTAACTACTTGCATACATGCATCTATAAATTTTTCTTCAGGTATTTCAGGCATTAAAAGTTTTCTACAAGAATCATTCATTCGAGCAGCATTTCTATTTACTCTAAATAGTTGAATGCTACCATCTTTTGTTCTATATGCTTTTAGCCCCTCAAAGCATTGTTGACCATAATGTAAAGCTGTTGATGCTTCGCTTATTCTAAGCATATTATCTTCTGTAAGTTTGCCATTATCCCATTTACCATCTTTCCAAACAGATATGTAACGAAAATCTGTTTTAATATAATTGAAACCAAGTTCGTCCCAATTTATTTCTTTTGTTGTATCCATAAATATAGCCCTCCTAATTGTTTTAATAATAATTATATTTTATCACTATTTTTCAATAGGTAAATAAAAAATGTAATCTTATTTGAATTGTGCAGAATAAAATATACTATAAAGCGTAAATAGAATACAAAAAGGCGTGGTGAGTAAAGTATGAGAAGTTATTATAAGGCTTATAAAAAAGTAGGGAAAATAGAGACTTCTTTAGCAGAAAAATTAGGAGTTATGTGTTACGGATGTGTATATATCTCACCAGGTGTAATTAGGCATATAATAAGACGCCATAGTAAGCAGTTAAGTAGAAATGTAAAGGATAATCTTATAAATGTAATAGAAAGTATTTTAAAGGATCCTGATTATATAGGGACAAAGATAAAAGAAAATAACAGGATAACAATAGAGTTTGTAAAAAAGGTAGATAGTATTTTGTTATTGGGAATGGAAGTAGATAAAGATGAAGGATATATTTATGTTTCTACTTTATACCCAATCACAAAAAGTAAAATAGATAATAAGATATATGGTGGAAAATTATTAAGTTGTAGTATAGAGTAACTATATACTTGAAAGATTATTTTCTAAGAATTATAATATAGAAATTGAATAGTTATTTTTTGAGGTGAGAAATGGCTCCTCACACGCTAAATTTAGTAAATAGAGATGCAGGATACGCCGACCTGCCAAAAACTATATGACTTTTGGAATTTACCAAAAGTTATTTTTTTAGATAAAATATGGAGGTTTGACATGAAGAAAATAGCAGTGGTTTTTAATGGTGGAACAATATCTATGAAAGTAGATGAGAGGATTAAGGCAGCAGTACCTTCATTAACTGGTGAAGAAATAATGACTATGGTAACAGGGATAGAAGATTATGCGGAAATAGAAAGTTATAACTTTTCTAGTCTTCCATCTCCTCATATGACACCTAATCTTATGTTTGAATTATCAAGATTTGTTAATAAGTTATTAGAAAGAGATGATATAGACGGAGTTGTAATAACTCATGGAACGGATACGCTAGAAGAAACAGCATATATGTTAGATTTAACTTTAGATAGTAGCAAGCCTGTGGTTATAACAGGTGCAATGAGAAGTAGCTCAGAGTTAGGGTATGATGGTCCGTTTAATTTAGCTACATCAATATGTACGGCTGCATCAGAAAAGGCTGTTGGAAGAGGAGTGTTAGTGTGTTTTAATGGAGAATTAAATAGTGCAAGAGAAGTGACAAAAACAAACTCTATGGCTCTCAATGCTTTTAGAACACCTAATTTTGGTCCTATAGGTATAGTAGATAATGATAATGTAATATTTTACAGAAAGTGTAAAAAAGGACAGCATGTAAAAATAGATAATATTAAAGGGGATGTAGCCCTAATAAAGTGTGTATCTGGTTCAGATTGTTCTTTCATTGATTTTGCTATAGAAAAAGGTTACATAGGAATAGTTATTGAAGCCTTAGGAAGAGGTAATATACCTCCTCAAATGGTTCATGGAGTTGAAAGGGCTATAAAGAGAAATATTCCTGTTGTAATTGTGTCAAGGTGTTTTGAAGGGAGAGTCTTTGATTCCTATGGATATGAAGGTGGAGGAAAAGATTTAAGAAATAGAGGTGCCATATTTGGAGATACTATGCAAGGGCAAAAAGCTAGAATTAAGTTGATGGTAGCTTTAAGTTATACTGATGAATATAGTGCTATAAAAGAGTTTATGGAAGATGGATTGTATAATAATGAATTATAAATAATAAAATAAATCGAATATTCGTGAAAAGATATACGAATTTCATACGTTTCTATTGACAATTATTACTTGCGCATTATATAATAATATTCGTAAAGCGAATAACTCATATAATGTGTCAATAAGGGTCACAGTTTCTACCAGATACCGTAAATATCTGACTATGAGTGGACTGAATGTATATTATTAAATTTTAAAAGGTCTTTATGAGTTGTTGCTTTTCTTTAGCTCATAAGGACCTTTTTATTATTTTGGAGGAGAAAAATGCAAGACGTTAAACAAAAAAGAAGATTATTAGAAATCTTCACAAACGAAAATGTTGATTTCAAAAGAGAAATCATGGCAGGTATTACTACATTCTTAACTATGGCTTATATCATAGCGGTAAATCCTAATATTTTAAGTGCTGCAGGAATGGATGCAGGAGCTTTAGTTACAGCTACTTGTTTAGCTGCGGGTTTATCTACAATTTTAATGGGTGTTTTCGCTAATTTACCATTTGCATTAGCATCTGGTATGGGACTAAATGCATATTTTGCATTTACAGTTGTAGGACAAAATAAAATTCCTTGGGAAATAGCTTTAACAGCAGTATTTGTAGAAGGTATCATTTTTATTCTTTTATCATTATTTAAAGTACGTGAAGCTGTTGTAAATGCAATTCCTAAAAACATGAAGTATGCAGTTACTGCAGGTATTGGACTATTTATAGCATTTATTGGATTACAAGGTTCTGGAATTGTAGTTAACAATGATAGTACATTAGTTGCACTTGGTAGATTTACATCACCTACATTTTTAATTGCTTTATTAGGGCTATTAATTATTGCAGTACTTGATAAGAAAGGTGTTAAGGGGTCAATTCTTATTGGTATATTAGTATCAACATTAGTAGCTTGGGGATATGCAAAGTTTGATCCTGCTTATGCAGCATCACTTGGTATTTATCTTCCAGAAGGAATTTTTAAATTTGAAAGTATAGCACCTATAGCTGGTAAGATTGATTTTGGATATATGTTACATCCAACAACAATTGGTAGTTTCTTTGTTGTAGTTTGTACGTTCTTATTCGTAGATTTCTTTGATACAGTTGGTACATTAGTTGGTGTTTGTTCAAGAGCAAATATGTTAGATAAAGATGGCAAGGTTCCGAATGCAGGTAAGGCTTTAATGGTTGATGCTATTGGTACAACAGCTGGGGCTTGCTTAGGGGTATCTACTGTTACAACATACGTTGAAAGTTCAACAGGTGTAGCAGCAGGTGGTAGAACAGGATGGACTGCAATAACAACAGGTGTTCTATTCTTATTAGCAATGTTCTTCTCTCCAATATTTATAGCAATTCCTTCATGTGCAACTGCACCAGCATTAATCTACGTTGGATATTTAATGTTAGGAGCAGTTAAGAATATTGACTTCGATGATTTAACAGAAGGTGTACCAGCATTTATTACAATTGCTATGATGCCTCTTGCATATAGCATTGGTGATGGTTTAACATTTGGTGTAATTTCTTATGTAGCAATTAATTTAATATACAATATATTCTTTGTTAAAGAAGATAAGAAGAAAGTATCTTGGGTAATGATAATACTTGCATTCTTATTCTTATTGAAATTAATATTTATTTAATATTTATAGTGATTAAGTGGTTATATCTTTTGTGGGTATGACCACTTTTTTAACGTATAGACTAGTTATAAGATTTTAATTTGGAACATCACTTATGTAGATGATTTAAAAATAGATGGCTCCACAGTTGCTTTGGTAATTTTTTATTTATCTAAAATTAAATTTTTTGAATTTATTGTGTATAAATATATATTTAAAGATTGTTTTAAATATATAAATATGTAGTTATAATAGGGCATGGAGGATTTTATTTAAAAAAGAAAAGAAGATAAACTATTTTTTTATTCTTAAGTAAATTAAATTAAATTTCAGTTAGCTTCAATAGTTTGATATTGATAAAGTTTGTCTGCTTCTTAAAGAATGAAAAATAAAATATGTGACTCTGCAAGATTTTTCTCAGACAAGCTTTAGAAGCTTTAATGAGTAAGTTCTATTTGTAAAATTAAAAATTAGAATGCTATTTGTGCGTCTGGTAAAAAGTGAGGGTTCCACAGTGGTGTCGTTAATTTTTTATTTGAAGTTGGAGATAATGTTATGAGGATTATAATATAAAAGTTATTAAAAAATAAGCGGAGTAAGCTGAAGGGTTACTATAAAGTTTAGAGAAGAAAAGAAAAAGAACAAATGTAAATAATTTATTAACGAATTATTGACTGGTGAGGAAAAATAAATTAATATGAGTCTATAATAAGGGAGAGGGAAGTGAATAATTATGGCTAAAAGTATGACTAGCTTTGGAAGAGCTCAAAGTGAAGAAGGAAAAGAACACTTATTTTCTATAGAAATGAAAAGTGTGAATAACAGATATCTTGATGTTAATATAAGAATGCCTAAATTTATGATTGCTTTAGAAGATGAAGTAAGAAAAATAATTAATAATTATCTAAATAGAGGTAAGGTAGATGTTTTTATAAACTTTAAAGGCTATAGTAAAAGCAATGCTCTTCCTAAAGTAAATATGGATCTTGCAAAGGGATATTATGAGTGTTTAAAGGAAATATCAGAAACTCTAGGAGTTGTTAACGATATAACAGCTACAAGATTATCAAGATTTCCAGATGTTTTAACATTAGAAGCTGAAGAAGAAAACCTAGAAGAAATTTTAATAGAAATAAAACCTCTTGTTATATCGTCATTAGAAATGATGAATGATATGAGAGTAAGTGAGGGAGAAAAGTTAAAGGAAGATATTCTATGTAAGTTATCTGATATAGAAGCAAATGTTAAGGAAATTGAAGAAATAGCAGAAAATGTCCCTGTAAACTACAAACGTAAATTAGAAGAAAGAATAAAAGAATTAACTAGTAGTATTAAATTAGATGAAGAAAGAATAGCTACAGAAGTTGCCATTTTTGCTGATAAAGCTGCTGTAGATGAAGAAATTACAAGACTTAATAGCCATATAAATCAAATGAGAAAAACACTAGAATTAAATGAGCCAATAGGTAGAAAACTTGATTTTATAGTTCAAGAAATGAATAGAGAAACTAATACCATTGGTTCAAAAGCTAATGATATGGGTATGACCAATATAGTCATTAACATAAAGAACTTATTAGAAAAAATAAGAGAACAAGTTCAAAATATTGAATAATAATTAGGAGGATTAGAACATGGGTATTAAATTAATTAATATTGGTTTTGGGAACATAGTTTCTGCAAATAGATTAGTGGCAATTGTTAGTCCTGAATCAGCACCAATAAAAAGAATTATTCAGGAAGCAAGAGATAGAGGCATGCTAATTGATGCAACATATGGAAGAAGAACAAGGGCAGTTATAATAACAGATTCAGATCATGTAATATTATCTGCTGTTCAACCAGAAACGGTAGCTCATAGATTATCTACAAAGGATGAAGTAGAAGACGAGGTTGAAGATTAATATGGCAAAAAACAAGGGAGTTTTAATAGTTATTTCTGGTCCTTCAGGTGCAGGAAAAGGTACAATATGCAAGGCACTTTTAGAAAAACATAAAGATATACACCTTTCTGTTTCTGCTACAACTAGAGATCCAAGACAAGGTGAGGTTCATGGAATTAACTACTACTTTTTAAATAAGGATGAGTTTTTAAAGAAAGTAGAAGAGGATGATTTTTTAGAGTGGGCTGAGGTATATGGTAATTGTTACGGTACACCAAAGTCAAATGTACAAGAACTTTTAGACTCTGGAAAAGATGTAATTCTTGAAATAGATATACAAGGGGCATTAAAAGTAAAAGAAAATACAGAAGAAGGAGTATTTATATTTATACTTCCTCCTTCAATGGAAGAATTAAAACAAAGAATCATTAATAGAGGAAGTGAAACACCAGAATCCTTAATGAGAAGATTTAATTCAGCTTATCAAGAAATTAACTATATTTCTAAATATAATTATGCAGTGGTTAATGATACTGTAGAAAATGCAGTGAATAAGATAGAAAATATACTAGCTGCAGAAAAATGTAGAGTTGATAGAATACAAGGAACAATTTTGAATTTAGAGGAGGGCATAAGTCATGAGTAATTCAATGATTAATCCATCAGTAGTAGATTTATTAAAAAAGGTAGAAGATAGATATTCACTAGTAATAGTAACATCAAAAAGAGCTAGACAGTTAATAGACGGTTCTAAACAATTAGTAGATGTAGATTCTAAAAAGGCTTTAACTATTGCAATAAATGAAGTAAATGATGGCGCAGTTGGATATGAGAGAGTAAAGGAATCAACTAAGTAATCATGGAAAATAAAAGGTGTGTTGTTTTAGGTGTAACTGGAGGAATTGCAGTATATAAGGCTTTGGATGTTATAAGTGCACTACGAAAAAAAGATGTAGATGTTAGAGTTATAATGACAAAGTCAGCTACCGAGTTTGTAACTCCTCTTACCTTTCAATCTATGAGTCAAAATATCGTTACAACAGATATGTTTGCAGAACCTAAGGCTTGGGAAATACAACATATTAGTTTAGCTAAAAGGGCAGATGTGTTTTTAGTAGCGCCAGCTACAGCAAATATTATAGGAAAAGTTGCAAATGGTATTGCAGATGACATGCTTTCAACTACTATAATGGCAACAAGAGCTAAAGTAATATTTGCACCAGCTATGAACACTAATATGTATACTAACCCTATAGTTCAAGAAAATATAGCAAAACTTAAAAAGTTAGGGTATGAATTTATTGAACCAGCTAGTGGTAGACTTGCATGTGGAGATGAGGGAAAAGGAAAATTAGCACCTGCTTCAGATATAGTAGAAAAAGTTCTAAGTGAGCTTTATGATAAAAAAGATTTAATAGGCAAAAAGGTTCTTGTAACAGCAGGACCAACTAGAGCCAATATAGATCCAGTCAGATTTATTTCAAATAGATCTACAGGTAAAATGGGATATGCAATAGCTGAAGAAGCAAGAGATAGAGGGGCAGAAGTAGTTCTTGTTTCAGGACCTACAAATGAACCTGCACCATATGGAATAAATGTAATTAAAATTAACACTAATGAAGAAATGAGAAGTGAGGTTCTAAAGCATTTTGAAACTTCTGATATTGTTGTTAAGTCAGCTGCAGTTGCTGATTATAAGGCTAAAGAATACAGTGAAAACAAAATTAAAAAGGGAAATGGCGATTTTGAAATAATTCTTACTAGAGACAATGATATTTTAAAGGAATTAGGAGAGAAAAAGTCAGGACAAATTTTAGTTGGGTTTGCAGCTGAAAGTCAAAATGTTGTTGAAAATGCTAAAGGTAAGCTTATTAAAAAGAATTTAGATTATATTGTAGCAAATGATATTACATCAAAAGATAGTGGGTTTGCTTCAAATGACAATAGAGTAACTATCGTTACAAGAGAAGGACAAGAGCTTTCCCTAGAGAAAATGAGTAAAAGGGAAGTGGCTAGAAATTTATTTGACATTATAGGAGGAAAGCGCTAAAATGCGCTTTTTCTTATATTATACATCTAAAAGGAGTGAGGGTAATTGTTTGAATTATATGCTGAAGTTATAATAAATAGTGATGCAATAGAAATTGATAGACCCTTCACTTATAAAGTTAAGGAAGAATTACTTGATATTATAGAGATAGGACATAGGGTAAAGGTTCCTTTTGGAGTTAAAAATAAACCTACTGAAGCATTTGTTCTAGGTTTGAAGTGCGAAGGGATAGAAAATGTTAAAAAAATAAAATATATTTCTTCAATACTTGATGATATTCCTATCTTAACAAGAGATGATTTAAAGTTAGTTGATTTCTTACGAGAAAACTATCTTTGTAAATATATAGATGCAATAAGAACAATAATTCCTTCTGGATTATCAAAAGGAATTAAAAATAAGAAAAAAACAGTAATTGTTTTTAATAAAGAACTAGATGGAAAGCTTAAAGACAAAGATAATTATGTAAAAATAGTTAATTTAATAAAAGAAAAGGATGGGGAATTAACTAAAAGTGAAATAATTAATGATTATTCTTTATCATCATATTCATTAAATAAATTAATAGAAAATGGTTATTTACTAACAGAAGATAGAGTTGTTTACAGATATAATACTAGAAGTTATATAGAAGAAAGTAAAAATGTTCTAAATGATGAACAAAAAAATGCTTTTAATAAGATACTTAATTCGGATAAAAAGGGATTTCTTTTAAAAGGGGTCACAGGTTCAGGAAAAACTGAGGTTTACATGAATTTAGTAGGTGAAACTTTAAAAGAAGGAAAATCAGCAATAGTTCTTGTCCCAGAAATATCATTAACACCTCAAATGATAGAAAGGTTTAAAGGTAGATTTGGTAAAAATGTTGCATTATTTCATAGTAAATTATCTCAAGGTGAAAGGTTTGATGAATGGTATAGAATAAAAAAAGGAGAAGCAAGACTTGTAGTAGGTGCAAGGAGTGCAATATTCTTACCTTTAGATAATCTAGGAATAATAATTATTGATGAAGAACATGAAAACACATATAAATCTGAACAAAATCCCAAATATTTAACTAAAGAAGTAGCAAAATTTCTTAGTGAAATAAAAGGGTGTAAATATATTTTAGGATCAGCGACTCCATCTATTGAAACGTACTATGAGGCTTTAAATGGAAAGTTGGAATTAGTAGAAATAAAAAATAGAGTAAGTAATAGACCACTTCCACAAATGGAAATAGTGGATATGAGAGAAGAATTAAAATCTAGAAACTTGTCACTATTAAGTAGAAGCTTATATAATGAGATGAAAGAAACTTTGGAAAGAAAAGAACAAATAATTCTATTTTTAAATAGAAGAGGTTTTTCAAGTTTTGTTTCATGTAGAAGTTGTGGTTATGTTTTTAAATGTCCAGAGTGTGATTTATCAATGACTTATCATAAAAATGGATATTTAATATGCCATTATTGCGGTAGAGCACAGAGGGAACAAAAGGTGTGCCCAGAGTGTGGTAGTAAGTATGTTAAGTTTTTTGGGGCAGGAACTCAAAGAGTGGAAGAAGAGGTAAAAAAATATTTTCCTAAAGCTAGAGTAATGAGGATGGATGTTGATACAACAAGAAATAAGGATTCTCATGAAAATATATATAATGCTTTTAAAAGTGGAGAAGGAGATGTTCTTATTGGTACACAAATGGTATCAAAAGGGTTAGATTTTAAGAATGTAACATTAGTAGGGGTATTAGCCGCTGATATATCATTAAATATTCCTGATTATAGGTCTTCAGAGCGTACTTATCAAATAATAACGCAAGTGGCTGGTCGTGCTGGTAGAGGAGAAAAGAAGGGGAAAGTAGTTATACAAACTTATACTCCAAATAGCTTAAGCCTTCAATATGCCATAGAAAACAATTATAATGATCTCTATAATGAAGAGATAAAGGTTAGAAAAATAATGAATTATCCGCCTTTCAGTACTATCTTTTTAATAAATTCTATTAGTAAAGATGAACGAAAATTAAAAGGATTTATGAATAAGGTAGGAGAAAGTTTGAGAAAACTACTAGATAGTAGGGAAAATATTCAAATATTAGGACCTGTACCGTGTATAATAACCAAGTTGAAGGATAACTATAGATGGCAAATAATTATTAAAGGAAATTTAGATAATAAATTAAAGTTAAAAATAAAAGATATACTTTATGAATTGAATAAGAGTGTATATAATGAAATAAGAATTAGTATGGATATTAATCCAAATAATATGACTTAGGAGGATGGAAAATGGCAATTAGAAATATAAGAACTAAAGGCGATGAAGTTTTAAGAAAGAAGTGTAGAAATGTTGATGCTATAAATGAGCGTACTTTAACATTAATAGAGGATATGATAGATACTATGTATGATGCAGATGGAGTAGGGCTTGCTGCTCCACAAGTGGGGATTTTAAAGAGAATTTTCGTTATAGATGTATATGATGATTATGGTCCAAGAGTATTCATAAATCCTGAAATACTAGAGGTAGGTGGATGCCAAATAGGTGAAGAAGGATGCTTAAGTGTACCTGGAGTTTCTGAAGATGTTGAAAGACCTAATTATGTTAAAGTAAAGGCTTTAAATGAAAAGGGTGAAGAATTTATTTTAGAAGCAGAGGAGTTATTAGCAAGAGCAATATGTCATGAAAATGATCACTTAAATGGAGTGTTATTTGTAGACCATTTAAAGTAGAAATTGGAGGATAACTTATGAAGATAGTTTTTATGGGAACACCTGATTTTGCTGTTCCTTCATTAAAAAAGCTAATTGAAAAATATGATGTTTGTGCAGTATTTACACAGCCAGATAGACCAAAGGGAAGAGGTAAAAAAGTAGCTTTTTCACCAGTTAAGGAAGTTGCATTAGAAAATAATATAGAGGTGTATCAACCTATAAAGCTTAAGGATGATAGAGATATGATAGAAAAGTTAAAGTCTATTAATCCTGACTTTATAATAGTTGTTGCTTTTGGTCAAATATTAACAAAAGAAGTTTTAGATATACCTAAGCATGGATGTATTAACCTACATGGATCTTTATTACCAATGTATAGAGGTGCTGCACCTATAAACTGGGCAATAATTAAGGGTGAAAAGAAGTCTGGAAACACGACTATGCTTATGGACGTTGGTTTAGATACCGGAGATATGTTATTAAAGGATGAAGTAGAGATACCAGAGAATATGACCGCCGGTGAACTATATGATATACTTAAAGAAAGAGGATCAGACCTTTTAGTTAACACTATTGAAGGGATTAAGAACAATACTATAATTCCAGAAAAGCAAAGCGATGAAACATTCTATGCAAAAATGCTTAATAAAGAGATAGCTGAGATAAATTGGAATGATAGTGCTAAAGATATTCATAATATTATAAGAGGGCTAAATCCGTGGCCAGTAGCTTTCACAAACTTTAAAGGTGAAAGAATGAAAATTTATGAAAGTAATCCACTTAATGAAGAAAGTAAAGAAGAGCCAGGTACAATTATTAGTGCAACAAAGGAAGGTATGAAGGTTTCATGTGGAAGTAATGTTCTATTAATAAAAAAGATTCAGCTTCCAAATGGAAAGCCTTTAACCATAGAACAATATATAAATGGGCATAAGATTGAGAAGAAAGAAAAATTAGGATAGAGGAGTGGTTAAAGATGCCTTATGGATATTACATTGACCCTACATTCTTAATATTAATACCGGCAGTTATTTTGAGTTTTATAGCTCAAATGATGGTGAATTCAGCATTTAATAAGTATAAAAGAGTTAGAAGCTTAAATGGGTATACCGGTGAGCAAGTAGCAAGAATGATGCTAAATGAAGCAGGACTTCAAGGAATTTCAATTGAAAGATGTGAGAGAAGTTTGGGAGATCATTATGATCCTAGAAGTGGTGTTATAAGATTATCACCAGAGGTATATAATGGTTCAACTATTGCAGCAGCAGGAATTGCAGCACACGAAGTAGGTCATGCAATACAATACCAGCAAGAATATAGTCCACTTATAATAAGAAATGCAATAGTACCAGCAGTTAATTTTAGTAGTTCTTTTTCATGGGTATTATTCTTTGCAGGTATATTGTTCTCGTTTAAGCCATTAGTGACAATAGGAATATTCTTATTCTCAGCAACAGTGATTTTTCAACTAATTACTTTGCCAGTAGAATTTAATGCGTCTAGTAGAGCCCTTGGAATTTTAAACAGTAGAGGAATATTATATGGCGATGAAGTTGATGGTGCAAAAAAGGTATTAAGAGCAGCAGCATTGACTTATGTGGCAGCAGCATTAATGGCAGTGTTACAATTAGTGCGTTTAATTTTAATAAGTAGAAGAGATGATTAAAGAGGTAGCGATATGAACTGTAGAAAAGTAGCAATAAATATACTAGAAAGAATAATAAATGAAGGAGCATATTCAAATATAATTTTATCTAATGAGTTAAATAATTCTGATTTATCAGATAAGGATAAAGCGTTAGTTACAGAAATTGTATATGGAACTTTAAGAAGATTAAAGACTATAGATACTATAATAGCTTCTTTTGTAAAAGATATATCTATAATGGATAAAAAAATATTAAATATTTTAAGAGTAGCAGTATATCAAATGAACTATCTTGATAAGGTACCTTCATATGCTGCATGTAATGAAGCAGTAGAAGAAGCAAAAGAAATATCAGATAAAGATTCAAAGTTAGTAAATGGTATTTTAAGAAACTTTGTTAAAAAAGAAGGTAAATTTGATATTGTATTTAGAAATAAAATAGATGAAATAGCCTTTGATTTATCATTTGAACCATGGATGGTTAGAATGTTTATAAAACAATATGGTGAACATGAAGCACTTGAAATACTAGAAGGATTAAATAATACTCCAAAGATGACTGTTAGAGTAAATAGCATTAAAGGGGATTATGAAGATGTATATGAAGAACTTGAGGAAGCTGGATATAATATAGAAGAAGGTTGCATTTGTCCTGAGGCTATATCTATAAAAGGTGGAAAGGGAATTGAAAATAATCAGGCTTTTGTAGATGGAAAAATAACAGTACAAGATGAAAGTGCAATGCTCATCTCACCTTTACTTGATTTAGAAGAAGGTATGAAGGTACTAGATTTATGTTGTGCACCAGGAGGTAAGACTACTCATATAGGTGAATTATTAAATAATACAGGTGAAGTGTTAGGCTTTGATTTGCATGAAAATAAGTTGGAATTAGTTAAAGAAAACTATGAAAGACTTGGAATAACAAACATAAAATTAGCTCAAATGGATGCTACTAAGCTTGATGCTAAATTAGTATCTTATGCTGATAGAGTATTACTAGATGTGCCTTGTTCAGGTATAGGAATAATAAGAAAGAAGCCTGAAATAAAGTGGACTAAAAAGAGAAAAGACTTAAAGGAAATAGTAGAAGTTCAAAGAGAAATTCTTGAAAATGCTTGGGAATATTTAAAGACAGGTGGAGTTATGGTATATTCAACTTGTACATTAAATAAAGAAGAAAATGAAGAAAATATTAAGTGGTTCTTAAGCAAGCACAAAGATGCAACTATAGAAAAGGTGTTTATAGGTAAGGGCGCAAATCTTTGTTACAACCAAATGGGAACTTTAACAATATTGCCAAATGAATATATGGATGGGTTCTTTGTGGCTAAGATTAAGAAAAACTAGGAGAAACTATGGAAAATATATTAGATTATACACAAGAAGAGTTATTAACTTGGATGAAAGAAAATGGAGAAAGTGCCTTTAGAGCTAAGCAAGTGATTTCTTGGATATACAAAGAAATATGGAATTTTGAAGAAATGAAAAATATTCCAAAGAGCTTGAAAGACAAATTAAGCAATAACTTTTATTTTGGAATTCCAAAGGTTGAGGAAGAATATATTTCAAAAGTAGATGGTACTAAAAAGTTATTATTAGCTTTTAATGATGGTAATTTAATAGAAACAGTAATAATGAAGTATAAACATGGAAATTCAATATGTGTTTCTACACAGGTAGGGTGCAGAATGGGATGTAAATTCTGTGCCTCTACCCTAGGGGGGAGAATAAGAAATCTTACTGCTGGTGAGATAATTTCGCAAATATTAGTCGCTCAGAAGATTACTGGAGAAAGAATTTCTAATATTGTTTTAATGGGAAGTGGAGAGCCACTAGATAATTTTGACAATGTAATGAAATTCTTAGAAATAGTAAATGCAGATTATGGATTAAACATAGGTCAAAGGCATATAACTCTTTCTACATGTGGAATTGTGCCTAAAATGTATGAATTAGCGGATAAAGGGCTAAGCATAACACTAGCAATTTCGCTTCATGCTTTCAACGATGAAAAAAGAAAAGAGATTATGCCAATAGCTAATAAATATTCAATAAAAGAAATATTAGATGCATGTAATTACTACATAGAAAAAACTAAGAGAAGAATAACATTTGAATACTCCTTGGTAAAAGATGTTAATGATGGAAGTGAAGATGCAAAGGCTTTAGGAAAATTACTAAAAGGAATGTTATGTCATGTAAACTTAATCCCTGTAAATGAAGTTAAAGAAAATAGTTTTAAAAGGTCTTCAGAAAAGACAATTCAAAACTTTGAAAATATATTAAAAAATACTGGCGTAGAAGTAACTGTTAGAAGAGAAATGGGAAGCGATATTAATGCGGCCTGTGGACAGCTAAGAAGAAGTTACATAAAAGAAAATGATATTAAGCTAGTATAACTAAAAAGGGGGGAGATTGTATGGTAGGTATAGTGAGCGATATAGGTATGGTCCGAAACTTAAATGAAGATTATGCAAAGTACTTAGAATGTAATGATTTTAAAATTTATGTGGTTGCAGATGGGATGGGTGGACATAATGCTGGCGAAGTTGCTAGTAAAATGGCAGCAGAAGGAATCGTAAACTATGTTGGAGAGAATTTCAGTGAAAATACTAAAGATGTTGTGTTAAAAAATGCAATAGAAAAGGTTAATAAAGATATCTATTTTCATTCATTAAAAAATGATTGTTTAAATGGAATGGGGACAACAATAACTGCTTGTTTAATTACTAAGGATTGGATAAAGATAGCTAATGTAGGAGATAGCTCTTGTTTTGGCATTACTAATAATGAAATTATAAAAATAACAAAGGATCATTCTTTGGTGCAAGAGCTAGTTGATTCTGGATCGATTTCTGAAAATGAGGCTGCTAATCATCCTAAAAAAAATATTATAACGAGGGCAATTGGTACGAGTGATAAGGTAAATGTTGATATATTTGATATAATTGAAAACAAATATGATAAATATGTATTGTGTTCAGATGGATTAACTAATGAACTTACCAAAGAAGATATCATCAAAGTAATTAATGAAGAAAAAGATTTATCATTGGCCTGTGAAAGACTTGTTAATATAGCAAAGTATAAAGGTGGAAGAGATAACATAACAGTTTTGTTGTTTGGAGGAGAGATGTAAGATGATAGGAGAAATTTTAGGTAATAGGTACGAGATAGAAGAAAAAATAGGCGAAGGTGGCATGTCTATTGTTTATAAAGCTAGATGTAACAAGCTTAATAGATATGTAGCTGTAAAAGTACTGAAGAAAGAGATGTCAGATAACGAAGATATAGTAAATAAATTTAAAAGAGAAGCAACTGCTATAGCAGCACTTTCAGATAATAATATAGTAAATATTTTAGATGTTGGAAGTCAAGATGATATTAACTATATAGTTATGGAGTATGTTAAGGGCAAAACCTTAAAAGAGTTGATAAAACAGTTTGGCAAATTAAATTATGAAACTGCAATTACTATAGCTATTCAAATTGCAAAAGCATTAGAATGTGCTCATAAAAATAATATTATTCATAGGGATGTTAAACCACAAAATATTTTGGTTACAGAAGAAGGTTTAATAAAGGTTACTGATTTTGGTATAGCTAAATCAACAAGTTCTGCTACTCTTACAAATACAACAACTATAATGGGATCTGCACATTATTTTTCTCCAGAACAAGCTAAAGGAACTTTAGTTGATAATAGAACGGATTTATACTCTCTAGGAGTTGTGTTGTATGAAATGGTTACTGGAAAGGTTCCTTTTGAAGCTGATTCTCCAGTAACAATAGCTTTAAAACATATACAAGAAGAGGTAGTGCCACCAAAACAAATTAATTCAAAAATACCAGAAAGTCTTAATAAATTAATTATAAAGGCTATGGAGAAAGATCCTGGTATGAGATATCAAAATGCTAGAGATATTATTAATGATCTTCAAAAGATTAAGGAAGATCCTAATGCTGTGATTGATAATGTTGTTGAAAATGAAGAAAATGAACACACAATAATCATGGGTAGTGTTAATGCACCAGATAATACTAAGTCTGTTAATAAAGCTTTAGAAGACGAGTATTATGAAGATGATGAAGATGATGAGTATTATGATGATGACTACTATGATGAAGATGATGACGATGAAGAGTACGATGGTAAGAAGAAAAAGAAAAAATCTTATAAAAATTTAATAATAGGTGTAGCTGTAGTTGTAGGATTACTTTTATTAGGTGTAGGAGCATTTGCTATATCAGGGGGATTCTCAGCTGCTAAAACTGTTAAGGTTCCAGATTTAAAAGGAATGACTCTTGAAGAAGCTAAGAAAGCAATTGAAGATGCGGGATTAGAGTATGTAGATGCAGGAACTGAAAAGAGTGATGAAGAAGAAGGCACTGTAATTAAATTTGATCCTGAAGCAGGAAAAGAAGTTAAAAAAGGATCTGAGGTAAGAGTTATAACTAGTGCAGGTGTTACTAAGATAAAAATGCCAAACTTAGTTGAAGAAACTGAAACAGATGCAAAAGCTACTTTAGATAAGTTGAATTTAAAAAATTATAAGATTGAATATAATTTTTCTGATGATATAGAAAAAGGAAAAGTAATAAGTACAAATCCAGTTAAGGATGAAGAAATAACTGAAGATACAGCCATAACTATAGTTGTGAGTGAAGGAAAGAAGACTAATTATCAACCAATGCCAGATTTAATTGGAAAAGGCAGAGATGAAGCAATTAGAGAATTAGCTAAATTAAATTTAGATGGAAGTGTAGTTGGAGAAGTTGAAGTTACTGATGAGAAGTTAGTTGGAAAAATAGCATGGACATCTCATGCATATGGGACTTCAGTAGCAGAGGGAACTAAGATTCAACTTAAGGTTGGTAAATTACAAGAAGAGAAAGTATTTGTTGATAGCTTTATTAAAGCAGGAATGAAGGCTTTAGATGCTAAAAAGGCATTAGAAGATGCTGGCTTCACTAATGTAGTTATTAATGGAGACAAGAATGGAGTTGTAATAGGATGGAATCCTACAGATAAGATTACAAAGTCTACAAAGGTTATTATAACTTCTGGAAAAGCTGAAGAACCATTACCACCAACTGATCCTGAAGAATAAGTTAGATATAAAGAAGGAATTTGCATTTAATGTGTAGATTCCTTTCTTATTTTCAATAATTTCTAAAATTAATTGCAATTATAGATTAAATCTGGTTATTATATATAATAGAAATACAATCATGGAGGAAGTATGGAAGGAAAAATAATTAAAGGTATAGGTGGCTTTTATTATATAAAAACATCTGAAGGAATAATAGAATGTAAAGCAAGAGGAAAATTCCGTCATAAGGATATGAAACCTATGGTTGGAGATGATGTTACAATCAAAATTGAGAATGGCAAAGGTGTAATAGAAGATATTCATGAAAGAAAATCAGAACTTATTAGACCTACAGTTGCAAATGTAACATTGGCTTTTGTTGTATTTGCTATAAAAAATCCAGATTTAAATTTTGACTTATTAAATAGATTTTTAGTACTATGCGAAAGTAATAATATTGAGGCAATAGTATGTTTAAATAAAATAGATTTAGTAACAGATGAAGAAAGAGAAGAAGTAAAAAAGAAAATTAATGATATTGGATATGAAGTGCTTTATATAAATGCCAAAAAAGGTGAGGGTATAGAGTTACTTAAAGAAAGAATGAAGAACAATATAACTGTTTTATGTGGTCCATCAGGTGCAGGAAAATCTACATTAATAAATACCTTAAGTGATAGAGAACATATGGAAACAGGTGTTGTTAGTGAAAAAATAGGTAGAGGTAGACATACTACAAGACATAGTGAAATTATAGAAGTATCAGGTGGATATATTGTAGATACACCTGGATTCTCTACATTAGATGTAACTTTTATCGATAAGGATGATTTGAAATATTGTTTTCCTGAGTTTGAAGAGCTTAATAATGAATGTAAGTTTAGAGGCTGTTTACATCATAAAGAACCAGGATGTGCAATAAAGGAAGCTGTTGAAGAAGGTAAAATTAATAAATATAGATATGAATTTTATATAAGAACATTAGAAGAAATACTTGAGGGGAGGAAATATAGATGGTAAAAATATCACCGTCAATATTATCAGCAGATTTTGCAAAACTAGGAGAGGATGTTAAGAGGGTATCTGAAGCAGGTGCCGATTGGATACATATAGATGTAATGGATGGAGCATTTGTTCCTAATATAACAATAGGTGCTCCTGTTGTTAAAGCTCTAAGAGATAAGAGTGATAAGGTTTTTGACGTTCATTTAATGGTTGAAAACCCAACTAGATTTATAGATGACTTTGTAGAGGCAGGTTCAGATTTAATTACAATTCACTATGAATCAGAGGTACATATAGATAGAGCAATACAATATGTGAAATCTAAAGGAGTAAAAGTAGGACTAGCATTAAATCCAGGTACATCTGTATGCCTTATAAAGGATTTAATACCTCAATTAGATATGGTTCTAATTATGTCTGTAAATCCAGGTTTTGGAGGACAAAAGTTTATTGATTATTCTCTTGAAAAGATAAGAGAGGTAAATGAGTTGAAGAAAAAATATAACAATGCTTTAATGATACAAGTAGATGGTGGTGTAGGAGTTAATAACATAAAAGAAATTGTTGAAGCCGGAGCTACTGTTGTTGTTGCAGGGTCAGCAGTATTTAAGGACAATAAGATTGAGGAAAACATTAAATTATTAAAGGAAAGTGTTTAATGAGAGCAATTATTGTAAGTGGTGGAACACCTCCATCAGAAAAGTTACTAAAGAGCTATATCCAAGAAGGTGATTTTATAATTGGAGTAGATAAGGGATGCAATGCATTAGTTGAATATGATATTCATATAGACTTAGCCTTAGGTGACTTTGATTCAATAAATAAGGAGGTATATGAGATATTAAATAGTAAAAATACTCATATATTAACTTATAATTCAGAAAAAGATTATTCTGATACTCATTTGGGATATATTACAGCCATTGAAAATGGGGCAGATAAAATTTTTTTGTTTGGAGCAACAGGCACAAGAGTTGACCATATGCTTGGCAACTTAGGACTTTTTAGAAATTCAATAATTGATAAGGTTCATTTAGAAATTATTGATGATAATAATAGAATGTTTGTTGTAAATAAAGAAGCCACTTTTAAAGGGAGTTATGGAGAAACAATTAGTTTTCATTCTTTAAGCGATGAGGTTAAAAAACTTAATATAATAGGTGGAAAGTATAAATTAAAAGACTATGATATGAAATTATTAGAGCCTAGAGCTATATGTAATGAGTTTTTGGATAAAGATATACGAATTACATTTGAAAGTGGATTAATTTTAGTAAATTTTCCTAAAGATTAAAAAAGTAATCACCAAATTGACTTTTTGTTCATACAATAGAATAAAGAGAAAATTTGGTGGTTTTTTAATAATTTAAATGGGAGGATTTTATGAAGATAGTAGCTATAAAATTACCAAGATTCATTTCGAGTTTTATAAGGTTCTTTAGAAGAAAAAAATAATACATAACTTTAAAATGAATAGAAAAATAGAAAAAGCCGGAAGCTATAAACTTCCGGCTTTTTAAAGCATAAAAAAATGCATTGCTTAAGCATTGCATTTTTCTATTTGAACTTATATTGCTCTTTGAACCTTACCAGATCTAAGGCATCTTGTACATACGTGAACTGTCTTTGGTGTTCCGTTAACTAAAGCCTTTACTCTCTTTATGTTAGGAGCCCAAGTTCTCTTTGATTGACGATGTGAATGGCTGTACTGTACTCCAGAAACAACACCTTTATTACATACTTCGCATCTTCTTGCCACTTGAAAACACCTCCTTATATAGTGAAGATAAAGTTCTCTTCAATAGGACAAATACGATTTTACCACACCTAGTATAATATTTGCAAGTAAAATATAAAATAAATTGAGACGAGATATCTATTATGGTAGATAATTCTTGAATAAAATATATTTCTAAGATAAAATAGAAGTTAAGGATAGTATGAGGAGGAATTGTAATGGTTGGATTTTCTAAAGAAAATGGATATATACATTACTCTGATGAGGTTTTAGCAAAAATAGTTGGTTTATCAACTATGGAATGCTATGGTGTTGTTGGAATGGTATCTAAGAACGCTACTGAAGGTTTTTGGGAACTAATGAGAGTTGAAAATTTAAGCAAGGGAGTAAAGTTAACTCTTACAGAAGATGAGAAGTTAAATATAGAATTATTTGTTATGGTGGAATACGGAACTAAAATTTCCGTTATTGCAAACAATATAGTACAAAAGGTACGTTACAATGTAGAAAACTTTACAGGATTAAAGGTTTCTTCTATAACAGTTAATGTTCAAGCGGTAAGAGTCTAGGAGGTAATCTGATGGAATATAAATCAATAAATGGCCGTGATTTTTATAACATGGTCGTGAATGCTAGTAATAGATTGGCTGAGGAGAGCGATTTTGTAAATTCTTTAAATGTTTTCCCTGTTCCAGATGGAGATACAGGAACTAATATGTCTATGACATTCAAGGCAGCAGTTAAAGAAATTGAAAATATAAACTCAAATTCAATTGGAGAAGTTTCTAAAAAGCTAGCTAAAGGTGCTTTAATGGGAGCAAGAGGTAACTCTGGAGTTATCCTTTCTCAAATATTAAGAGGTATATCAAAGGGATTAGAAGGTTTAGAAGAGGCTGATGCTGCTCAAATTGCTGTGGCTTTAAAAGAAGGCTCAAATTCAGCATATAAGGCTGTAATGAGACCAACAGAAGGTACTATCCTATCAGTAATAAGAGCAACAGCAGAAGCAGCTATTGAAATTGAAGCGACAGATGTTGCAGATTTAATGGATGAAGCTACAAAAGCAGCAAAAATAATGCTTGATAAGACACCAGATTTATTACCAGCTTTAAAGAAAGCTAAGGTAGTTGATTCAGGAGGAATGGGATTATACATAATTCTTTCAGGTATGACAGCTGCATTAAAAGAAGGAATTCAAGCAGAAGTTAAGGATATAAAGGTAAGTGAAGGTGGAGCAGTTGGTGCAAAATCTACTGCAGAAGCTGACATTAAATTTGGATATTGTACTGAATTTATAATTTTAGGTGATGCAAGCAATGCAAAAGCTTTCCAAGATGAAATTGAACCATTAGGGGATTCAATGATAGTTGTTGGTTATGATGATGTAATTAAGGTTCATATCCATACAAATGATCCTGGAGATGTATTAGCAAAAGCAGTAAAGTTAGGAGAATTATCTAAGATTAAAATAGATAATATGAGAGAAGAACACAGAGAACTTCTTATGAGCGAAGAAGAATATGCTAATGCTGAAGTAGAAGCACATGAAGAAGTAGCTGCAGAAGCTAAAAAATATGCATTTGTTACTGTAGCTATGGGAGAAGGTATATCAAATATCTTTAAGGATTTAGGAGTTGACTATGTAATTGAAGGTGGTCAGACTATGAATCCATCAACTCAAGATATACTAGAATGTGTAAACAAACTAAATGCTGAACATATTTTTATACTACCAAACAATAAGAATATTGTTATGGCAGCAAACCAAGCTTCAGAAATATCAGAGAAGGATGTTAGAGTGATTCCAACAACTTCAATACCACAAGGTATTACTTGTGTAACTATGTTTAACCAAGAAGCAGAAGTTGATGAAAATGAAGAAGAATTAAAGGAATTAATGAAGTCTGTTAAAACTGGTTCAGTAACTTACGCTGTAAGAGATACTGAATTAGAAGGAAGCAACCAAAAGGTAGAAGCAGGTAACAAACTTGGATTAATCGAAGGTAAGATTAAGGAAGTTGGAGCAGATACCTATGAAGTAGCTGAAAAAGTTATTGAAAACATGGTTGATGAAGATAGCGAACTTATAACTGTTTTCTATGGTGAAGATGTAAATGAAGATGAAGTAAATGATTTTATTTCTAAACTAGAAGAGAAGTATGATGAGTGTGATGTTCAATGTTATAAGGGAGATCAACCACTTTATTATTTCTTTATATCAGTAGAATAAATTTCTTTCAAAAAGCACCTTGGGTGCTTTTTGTTATATAAGGAGTAAAAAGAATGGATATATATAGTTCAGTATCTACCTTAAAAGGAGTAGGACCTAAGGTATTAGAAAAACTTAATAAAGTATCTATATTTAATATTCTTGATTTATTGTTATATTTTCCAAGAGATTATGAATTTGTTAATGGAAACATACCTTTTGAAGAGATTGATGGGGAAGAAAAGCAAATACTAAGTTGCAAAGTAGTTGCCTTTAAAAGAGATGTTAGAACTAGAACAGGAAAAACTATAACAACAATAGAATTTGATTATAATGGGCATAGGGTAGATGGTAAGTGGTTTAATCAACCCTATATAAAAAATAATTATAGAATTGGTGTTACATATAATTTGATAGGTAAGTTTAAAAGGGTTGGTAAGACTTTAGAGATAGTTAATCCATTAGTAGGGTGCGAAGATGCTCTGAAAAGTGAAATAATACCTAAATATCCCTTAAAGGGAGATTTAACAGATAAACTTATAACAAAGCTTATTAGTTTGGTTCTTGACTCAATAAAGATAACAGAAAACTTACCAAAAGAAATGTGTGAAAGGTATGGCATGATTTCATTAGATAAAGCTATAAGAGAAATTCATTTTCCTAAAGATAAAGAAATGTTAGATAAGGCAATAACAAGATTAAAGTTTCAAGAGCTATTTACTTATTCAATGAAGTTACTTTTATTAAAAAGAAAAATCAAACAAAATAATAAAGGTATTAGTATTCCTTGGGACAATGAAAGAATGGGAGAGCTTAGGGAAGCTCTTCCGTACCAATTGACTGGCGCACAAGCAAGGGTTGTAAGAGAAATATTAAGAGATCAAAAAAGTAATTATCCTATGAATAGATTAGTTCAGGGAGACGTAGGAAGTGGTAAGACTGTAGTAGCATTAATAGCAATATATAATGCATACACAAATGGATATAAATCAGCTTTTATGGTTCCTACTGAAATTTTAGCAAATCAGCATTATGAAGAAGCTAAAAAGTTATTATCACAATTTGGAGTGGAAATTGAACTACTTACAGGTAGTACAACTGCTAAGGAAAAGAAAAGAATAAAGGAAAGAATTGCAGATGGTGCACCTTTAGTTGTGATAGGAACACATGCTCTAATTCAGGAGGATGTTAACTTTAATAAACTTGGGCTTGTTATAACTGATGAACAACACAGATTTGGAGTAGAACAAAGAAGCAAGCTTATAAATAAGGGAGCAAGGGCAGATGTATTAGTAATGACTGCTACACCTATTCCGAGAACATTAGCACTATATCTATATTCAGATTTAGATGTTTCTGCAATAGACGAACTTCCACCAGGAAGAAAGAAAATTGATACAAGATTCTTTAATGAATCATCAAGAAATAGTGCATATGAATTAGCTCTTGGAGAAATTAAAAAGGGAAGACAAGTTTATATTGTTTGTCCATTAATAGAAGAGGATGAAAAGGAAAAGTTAAACTCTGTAGAAAGTATATATAAGAAACTTAAAGAAGGAATATTTAATGATATTGAAGTTGAAATTCTACATGGTAAAATGAAACCTTCTGAAAAAGATGAGATAATAACAAGATTTAAAGAAAATAAAACTAAGGTTTTAATTTCAACTACAGTTATAGAAGTAGGGGTAAATGTGCCTAATGCGTCAGTTATGATTATTGAAAATGCAGAAAGATTTGGATTAGCTCAGCTTCATCAACTAAGAGGAAGAGTAGGGAGAGGGCAATATGAATCTTATTGTGTTTTAATAGCTAATGCAAAGAGCAATATAACTAAGAAAAGAATGAGTATAATGACAGAGTCTACAGATGGATTCTTCATTTCAGAGCAAGATATGAAGCTTAGAGGAACTGGTGAAGTATTTGGCATGAGACAAAGTGGAGATGAAGGACTAGTGTTAGCAGATATATATGAAGATATTAATATTTTAAAATGTGCAAGGGGAGAAGCTAATAAAATGCTAGAGTCTGAAGATTTGAATGATAAACGTCTAGTATATGAAGTTAAGCAAGGATTAGAAAAAAGTAGCAAATATATATGTTTTAACTAATAAATTGTATATATTTATCTAATATGATAAAATGTTAGTGATAAAACTTCGAGGAGGAGAAAAGAAGTGAGAATTATAGCAGGAAAAGCAAAAGGACGTAAGTTAATTCCTCCAGCAACCTTAGAAACAAGACCAACTTTAGATAGAGTTAAAGAGGCAATGTTTAGCATGATTCAAGGATATATTCCTAATGCTGTAGTTGTAGATGTTTTTGCAGGGACTGGTAGCTTAGGTTTAGAAGCTGCAAGCAGAGGGGCTAAGGAAGTATACCTGGTAGATAAGAGTTCCACAACTTTTCCTTTGTTAAAGGAAAATGTTAAAAATCTAAAATTTGAGGAATTTTGTAATCCTATGAATATGGATTCTTATGATGCGTTAAGATTATTAGCGAAGAAAGGTAAGAAATTTGATTTAATATTTATAGATCCTCCATATTGTAGGGAAATGATTCCAGAAGCTATCAAACTAATAGAAGAAAATGATATGTTAGTAGAGGACGGAATAATAGTTACAAAGATAGATTCTGTAGAAGAGATATATGAAGGTTATAAAGATATAAAGTTTAGTAGAAGTAAGAAATATGGAAACACTACAGTATGTTTCTATAAATATTAGGGGGAAGAAAATGAAGATAGCTGTTTATCCAGGAAGCTTTGACCCAATAACAAATGGACATTTAGATATTATAACAAGAGGATCAAAGACCTTTGATAAGCTTATTGTTGGGGTACTGGTTAATGTAGATAAAAAGGGATTATTTAATATAGATGAGAGAGTTGAGTTAATAAAAAGAGTGACAAAAGATTTACCTAATGTTGAAGTGGTAAGTTTTCATGGCTTATTGATAGATTTTATGAAAAAGTATGATGCAAATGTAATTTTAAAGGGGTTAAGGGCTTTTTCAGATTTTGAATATGAGTTTCAAATGGCATTGATGAACAATAAGTTAGATCCAGAAGTGGAAACTTTATTTATGATGACTTCTGCTCAATATTCGTATTTAAGTTCATCTGCTGTTAAACAAGTCGCTAAATTTGGTGGATGTGTAGAAGGATTAGTTCCTAGTGATATAATTCCAGATATTATAAAAAAAATAAAGGAATAGGTTGGGTGGTATTGTGGATAAGAACGTGGATGTTAATATCGTAGAATTATTAGAATATCTTCAGGATTTAATTGAGAATTCTCCGAAGGTGCCTATAAGTGGGAAAACAATGGTTGATAGGAAAGAAGTGCTTGATGTAATAGATCAGATAATAAACTATCTACCAGATCAATTTAAAAAGGCACAATGGGTTATGAATGAAAGAGAAAGAATTTTATCAGAAGCTAAAAAAGAGTATGATTCAGTAAAAAAAGAAACAATGGAAATGATGAGACAAAATGTTGAAAATCATGATGTTGTAAAAGAAGCTAAAATTAGAGCGCAAGAAATAGTGTCAGCTGCTCAAAGAGATGCAAAAGCCATAAGATTAGGGTCAAGAGACTATTCTGATGAAATATTAACGGATCTTGATAGAGAATTAGAAGTAAAGAAGGCAGAGCTTATAAAAGCCTTACAAGCAAGCTTTGAAGAAGTTGCTAGTGATGTAGATAAGAATTTCACTGGTATAAGCTCTACCATTAAAGATAATATTAAAGAACTACGAGATATGAAAAAGTAATTTTTTAAAGGTTTTCCCTATTGCATATATACCTAAAATTATTATGAAAGGTATAAAATACATAAATGTTGTTATATAAGGAGTTGCAGGAGTTACTATAGTAGAGGTTGCTATACTACCTACAAATAACTTTGCAACTATAAAGGTTATTATAAAGCTTAAGATTCCTTGGATTAGCTTGAGTAAAGTATATCTAAACATAGGTACATTATGCTTGCTAATAAAAGAATTTACTTGAGCTATTATTGATAGCCCGGAAAAAGAACATAAGAAGCTTATTATACTTAGTTTTAATGGTATTGTTAATGTTGAATTGGCTATTATATTACAACCGTTAGTGATTTCAATACTGCCAAGAAAAAGTGCATATATAGAGTCTTTAGGTAAACTTAAAAATGATTCTAAATTATTAAAAATAATGCTTATATTAGCATTATTTTTTATTATGCCGATAATTACTGAAAAGATGACTATAAATCCACCAACTTGTATGGTAGTAGAAATTGCATTATCTATTGCGTTCTTAAAGGCTTGACCAAAATTGATTTTTGGACTTGATAAGTTAGATGAATTATTATTGCATATTTCTTTATTCTTTCTTGTAAATAGTCCTATAAGGATTAAAGAAATATAGTTTGCTATTAATAGTAAGTACCCAAATCTTGCATTTCCTAGCATTGCAGTACAAACTGAACCTACAATAAATAAAGGACCGCAGTTAGAAGCTATATTAAGTAGTCTGAAATATTCTTTTTTATTTATATAACCTAGATCATAAATATCAGTACAATACTTTGCTCCTAGAGGGTATCCGCATAAAAAACTAGCAGTTAATGGGAAAGAGCATACTTTTGATAAACCTAGTGGTTTACATAAAAAAGGTCCTAATATTTTTGAGTATAAGGAAATACCATCATAAGATATTAATAAATTACAGATTACTAAAAAAGGAAATAACGTTGGAACCATTGCTTTAAACCATAGTTTGCATCCTTCAATTGCAGATGCCATAGATACTTTTAAATTAACAAAAAATAAAATTATAAGTATGCTTATTAAAAAAGATATAATATAGTTCTTTTTTATATTTATCAATTTAAATAAAATTTGAATTAATAGAATAATTAAAAGCCATAAGAAAATAATACTTAACATGAAATCACTCCAATCTATATAGTATTTATATTTCCTATGGCTTTACAATATTATTTTTTCCTAAAAAATGTTGGACTTTTTAAATAATCATCATAAGGTAAAATAGAAGAATTAAGGATAGAATAAGCTTTAGTTCCTAGTAAATCAATTTCTAAGTATTCATCATTAAGCTTTTGGGGCAACTTTGTTAATATTTCTATATTACCTTTCTTTTTTATTTCCTTAAGTATTTTACTTCCAGTTTCATTAAAAGCAAGAGGTCTAATGTAATTAGGTGTTTTATGAACAAGTTTTTTAATATCATATTTTTCTAATCCTAAAAAGAATGATGTTAGAATTCTGCTTATTCTTGTATATGTATATCGTTTGCTCTTAATATTTAAAATTAACTCATCTATGCTTTTAGAGTTAGTTATTTCTTTTATTATCTTATTATCTAAACCTTCTTTTACATCATAAACCCTATTAAGAGTTTCTCCTGAAGTTAAAATTTTATATTTTACAAATTGAAACATATCATCGTTAAAGACAAAATTATATTTTTCCTCTTTCAACTTTTTTAAATAGGTGAAAGTTTCTTTGGAAACAGCATTTTCAATTTTTTTTAAACTACCACTATTTTTTAAAGCGTTTCTAATTGAAGTGGCAGAAGAAAAAATATTGTTAAGTTCTGAATCGTTATAATTTGCTCCTTGCCTTTTTAATGTATATGGAATAATGGAACTATTTAATTTTGATAAAGATTTTATATATTCAATAGCAAGAATGTTATTAGAGCTACCAATAATTTCTTCGCAACAAATATCATGAAGAGAATTCTTTAAAGCAATTTTTCTTGCTGTATGAAATGGTGCACCTTTATCAAGTTGAAGTTTTAGATTTGATTTAAAGTCCTCAGGTTCTGTTATTAATACCTGTGAGATTCTTTTCAGTTCTTCAATATTACCAGACTCACTTCCAAAGTAAATAGAGTTTACTACTCCTGTAGAGTTTAGTATACTACATGCTCCGTAAGCAAAACCTTCAGCTGAAGATATAGAGTATACTAAAGGCAGTTCTATTACTAAATCAACGCCATTAGCTACTGCTATATTAGCTCTTTCCCACTTATCAATTATAGCTGGGATTCCTCTTTGCATGAAGTTACCACTCATTATACATATTACACCATCACAATTTGTATCCATCTTTGCTTTTTGTAGATGATAAAGATGACCAAGATGAAATGGATTATATTCAGTTATTAAGCCAGTTATATTCATAGCTTTCCTCCTATACTGAAAATATAGAGATATTATAACATAAAATATATCCATTTAGGTCACAACATAAAATAGAGAGAATTTTTCTGATAATTAAGATAATTTTTAATCTAAAGACTTTGGCAAATAGGGGATTTTAAGGTTGAAATAGTATGTGTTGTAGGAGTATAGTATAAGATGAAGAGACAACGTGTCTTTGAAAGGAGAAATGAACATGAAACTGATGAATAAAATATTGGAAGTAGCAAAAGCAGATAAAAAAAGAATTGTACTTCCAGAAGGAAACGAAGAAAGAACAATAGTAGCTACGGAAGAAATATATAAGCAAGGATATGCACATCCTATTTTAGTAGGAAATAAAGAAGAAATATTAAACAAGGCTACTGCTTTAAAAGTTGATTTAACAGGAGTAGAGATTATAGATCCTGAGACATCAGAAAACTTAAGCAAGTATATAGAAGCATTCTATGAATTAAGAAAAAATAAGGGTATGACTATGAGTAAAGCTGAGAAAATAGTTAGAGACCCGTTATATTTTGGGACAATGATGGTAAAGCTTGGTGATGCAGATGGTATGGTATCAGGTGCTGTTCACACAACAGGAGATCTTTTAAGGCCAGGTTTACAAATAATAAAGACAGCTCCAGGAGTTTCAGTTGTATCTAGCTTCTTTATAATGATGGTACCGGATTCTGTATACGGAGAAGAAGGAATGCTTCTATTCTCTGACTGTGCAGTTAACCCAAATCCTAATGAAGATCAATTAGCTGCTATAGCAATTGCTACTGCAGAAACAGCTAAAAACTTATGTAAGGTTGAACCTAGAGTTGCAATGCTTTCATTTTCAACTATGGGAAGTGCTGACCATGAGTTAGTATCAAAGGTTAGAACTGCTACAGAAAAAGCAAAAGAATTAAGACCAGACTTATTAATAGATGGAGAAATGCAATTAGATGCAGCAATAGTTGAGTCAGTAGCTAGTCAAAAGGCTCCTAATAGCAAGGTTGCAGGAAAAGCAAATGTATTAGTATTCCCAGATTTACAAGCAGGAAATATAGGATATAAATTAGTACAAAGATTTGCTAAAGCAGAAGCAATTGGACCAATATGTCAAGGCTTTGCTAAGCCAATTAATGACTTATCAAGAGGATGTAGCTCAGAAGACATAGTAAAGGTTGTTGCAATCACAGCTGTTCAAGCTCAAAGTAGTAAATAATAAAGCTAAAAAGGAGTGTCTCTAATAATGAAGGTACTTGTTATCAATTGTGGTAGCTCATCATTAAAATATCAGTTAATAAATATGGAAAATGAAGAGGTGCTTGCACAAGGGTTAGTAGAAAGAATAGGAATTAATGGTTCAATTTTAACTCAAAAGATAAGCGGTAAAGAAAAATACGTGGTTGAGGAAAAAATGGTTAATCATGAGGATGCTATAAAGCATGTATTAGATGCTTTAATAGATAAAGAGCATGGAATAATAAAGGATATGAGCGAAATTGATGCAGTAGGTCATAGAGTTGTTCATGGTGGAGAAAAGTATTCGCAATCAGTACTTGTTAATGATGAAGTTATGAATTATTTAGAAGAATGTGTAAAACTTGCACCTCTTCATAATAGACCTAATATAATCGGAATAGAAGCTTGTAAGAAACTTATGGCTAATACACCTATGGCTGTTGTTTTTGATACAGCATTCCATGGTACAATGCCAAAAGAAGCGTATATGTATGCTTTGCCATATGAAATGTACGAAAAGCATGGAATAAGAAAATATGGATTCCATGGAACAAGTCACAAATATGTATCTAATAAGGTAGCAGAAGCTATGGGCAAGGATATAAAGGATTTAAAAATCATAACATGCCATCTAGGTAATGGAGGAAGTTTAACAGCAGTTAAGAATGGAAAAGCTATAGATACTACTATGGGATTTACTCCATTAGATGGAATTGTTATGGGAACTAGATCGGGAAGTATAGACCCAGCAATTGTTATTTATCTAATACAAGAGTTAGGTTACTCTGTAGAAGAAGTTAATGATATTTTAAATAAAAAGTCAGGAATATTAGGGGTATCAGGAGTAAGTTCTGATTTTAGAGATATAAGATCAGCAGCTTATGAAGAAAATAATGAAAGAGCTAAATTAGCTTTAGATTTATATCATTATAAGGTTAGATGTCAAATTGGTGCTTATGCGGCAGCAATGGGAGGAGTAGATGTAATAGTATTTACAGCTGGTGTAGGAGAAAATGCTATTGAAACAAGAGAAGGATGTGTTGAAGGACTTGAATTCCTTGGTATTGAAATAGATAAAGATAAGAATAAAGTTCGTGGAGAGCTTAAAGAAGTGTCTAAAGATACATCAAAAGTAAAAATTTATGTTGTTCCAACTAATGAAGAATTAATGATAGCAGAAGAAACAGTAGAATTGTTAAATTAATCCCTTGACTTTTAACCATGCAGTTTATATAATAAATTGTGTTTATTCAGTAAATATTTTAGCTAAGGAGTGAAAAGGCTCAAAAAGAGTCATTTTTATGGAGATACAGTTTTTAGATCTTATTTCTAGAAAAGAAAGAAAAAAAGATATTACTTATAAGGTGGTAACTGAACCATTCTATTTCGAAGGGGATTATATTAAACCTTTAAGCGAAGTAGATGTTAAAGGTGAAGTGACATCTGATAATGATATAATAACGATTAAAGCTCATATTAAAGTAGATTTAGAATTAAAATGTTCTAGATGCCTAGATACCTTTATCTATCCAATAGATATTGATATAGAAGAAAGGTTTACAAATAACAGCGAACATTGTAAAGATGAAAATGTTGTTTTTGTAAAAGGTGATGCATTAGATATCACAGAAATTGTTGAAAATTCAATAATATCAACCTTACCTATTAAGAGACTTTGCAGCAAAAATTGCAAAGGCCTATGCCAAAGTTGTGGTGCTAACCTTAATAAAGAAGCATGCAACTGTAACAATGAAGATGTAGATCTTAGATTGGCAGGCTTAAAGGCGTTGTTAGATAATAAGGAGGTGTAACAATGGGAAATCCAGCTAGAAAGACATATAGAGCAAAGAGAGATTCAAGAAGAGCTCAAACTTTTAAGGCAAGCTTACCAGGGATCGTAGAGTGTCCACAATGTCACGAAATGAAACTTGCTCACAGAGTATGTAAGAACTGTGGTTACTATAAGGGTAAAGAAGTAGTAGTTACTGAAGAATAAAGAAAGTCATTAGACTTTCTTTTCTTTATATTCAGATAAAAAAGGAGATAATAATATGAAGATAGCTATAGACGGTATGGGAGGAGATCATGCACCGCAAGCTGTTGTTGAGGGTGTTGTTCAAGCACTAAAAGAATTTGATGGTGTAGAGATGTATATAACTGGACCTGAAAATATCATGGCAGAAGAACTTAAAAAGTATGATTATCCAAAGGATAGAGTAAAAATAATTGATGCTACTGAAGTAATATCTACTAATGAACATCCTGTAATGGCAGTTAGAAAGAAAAAAGATTCTAGTATTGTAAAGGCCTTACATTTAGTTAAGGAAGGAGAATGTGATGCTATTATTTCTGGTGGAAGCACAGGAGCTTTTTTAGCAGGATGTACATTTATAATAGGAAGAATTAAAGGGGTTGAAAGACCAGCACTTGCACCTATAATGCCAGGTAGAAATGGTAACTTTATGGTTGTTGACGTAGGGGCAAATGTGGATTGTAAGCCTCAATATCTAGCTCAATTTGCAAAGATGGGCAGAATTTATTATGAAGCGATGTTTGATACTAAAAATGCCAGCATTGGTCTTGTAAATATTGGAGCAGAAGAAGAAAAAGGAAATGAGCTTACAAAAGCAGCGTATCAGTTGTTAAAGGAAGAAGACTTTAATTTTGTGGGAAATGTTGAACCAAGGGATATTCCGACAGGAGATGTTAATGTATTAGTCACTGATGGGTTCGTTGGAAATACAGTTTTAAAGATGTATGAAGGATCTGCTTCCACTCTTTTAAAAATGATTAAAGACGAAATTTATTCGGCACCTTTAATACCTAAGTTAGGAGCAGCATTATTAAAACCTGTGTTTAAAAAGTTAATGGTTAAGTTTGATTATAAAGAAGTTGGTGGTGCACCATTTTTAGGCGTTAATAACATATGTATAAAAGCACACGGAAGTTCTGATGGGAAAGCATTTAAAAATGCTATAAGACAAACTATATTATTTAATGAAAGAGGAATTCTTGATACAATGAAAAAAGAATTTCATAAAGAAAAATAATATTAGATTTTATTTATAAGTTATATTGACGAATAAAATTATATATACTATCATCTAAATGAAAGGACTTAGGAGGTGAATATAATGTTTGAAAAAATACAAGAAATTATTGCTGATAAATTAAGCATTGATGTTGAAGAAATAACTTTAGATTCATCGTTTATAGACGATTTAAATGCGGATTCGTTAGATATTGTTGAACTTATTATGGCTTTAGAAGATGAACTAGAAATGGAAATTCCAGATGAAGACGTTGAAAACTTTAAAACAGTTGGAGATGTTGTGAATTATGTAAAAACTCATCACGAAGAATAATGTAATCCCGCATCTTTCGCGGGATTTTGTATTTTAGTTTATTCTTGAATTTATTAGTAAGCTAAAGATTGAAGAATAAACTTAGAAGAGGGGTATATATGAATAACTTTAATTTGAGTAATGTAGAAAAAAACTTGAAGATAAATTTTAATAATAAAAGAATAATACAAACAGCTTTTACTCATAGCTCATATGCAAAACAGTTTAAGGAATCTCAATATAATGAAAGATTAGAGTTCTTAGGTGATTCTGTTTTGCAGTTAACAATTACAGAGTATTTATTTTCAAATTATAAAAACAAGTTAGAAGGAGAGCTAACAAGATTACGTAGTTTAATTGTTTGTGAAAACTCCTTGTATAATGTAGCAAGAAAGCTAGGAATATCTGATTTTATAATGATGAGCAAGGGTGAAGAGTTAACTGGTGGTAGGGATAGAATATCTATACAAGCTGATGCAGTAGAAGCTATTATTGCAGCTATTTACATTGATAAAGGATTAGAAGTTGCTAAGGAATTTATATTAACTAATTTTAATGATATTATTAAAAAAGCTATAGATAATAAGATAATCTTAGATTTTAAAACTAAGTTACAAGAATACTTACAGAAGGATGGAGATATTGATATAAATTATGAACTTTATAAACATGAGGGTCCACCACATAGAAGAAAGTTTTTTGTTAACTTATATGTAGAAGGTAAGTTATTGGGTAGTGGCGAAGGATATAGCAAGAAAGAAGCAGAACAAAATGCAGCAAAAGAAGCACTAATTAAACTGGAGGTTGTTGATGAGTAAAAATTATTATATTATACCTTTGTTTGTGCCACAAGAAGGTTGTCCACATAAGTGTGTATTTTGTAACCAAGATAGAATAACTGGTTCAAAAGAAAGTGTTACAGCAAAAACGGTATATGATACTGTTGAAGAGTATTTACAAACAATTAATAATAAAGATGCAACTATAGAAATTTCATTTTTTGGAGGAACATTCACAGGAATAAGAGAAGAAAAACAAAGAGAATTACTTTCTGTTGCAAAAGAATATAAAGATAAAGGTCTTATAGATAAGATAAGAATGTCAACTAGACCAGACTATATTAATGATTATATACTGAGTTATTTACAAGAGTATAGTGTAGATATAATTGAATTAGGAGTACAATCATTAGTTGGGGATGTTTTAATAGGAGCAGGACGAGGACATACAATTAAGCAGGTTGAAGATGCATCAAAACTTATAAAAGAGTATGGTTTTACCCTAGGACATCAAATTATGCCTGGATTACCTAGAGATAATTTCGAAAAAGATATAGAAACAGTTAAAAGGTCTATTAGTATGAAGCCTGATATTTGTAGAATATATCCTTCTCTTGTTATTAAGGATACTCCAATGTCAGTCATGTATAATAGGGGAGAGTATATTCCTTATACACTAGATGAAGCGGTTTCTATATGTAAAAAGTTATATAAAATGTATTTGGAAGCAGGTGTTCAAGTTATAAGAATAGGACTTCAGCCTACAGATACTATTACAGAAGGAAAAGATATTGTAGACGGTCCATTCCATCCAGCCTTTAGAGAGTTAGTTGAAGGTAGTTTCATTAGTGATAGGATACGTGAAGTGTTTAAGGAAAGTAAAAAGGGAATAATCTGTTTAAATAGTAGAGATTTAAGTAAGTTATATGCAAATAAGAAAAAGTATTTTAAAGAGTTGTTATCTGATGGATTCAAAATAGATGTTCAAACAGATGACACATTAGAAAGAGGACAGATTATTTTTAAATAAATGGAGAGGTAGCCTGAATTATAAGAAGAGTTATAATTCGGGTTATTTTATTCTTAAGAGTTAAGAAATATTGAATTTTGTACAAGGTTAAGATAAACTTATAAAGAAGATAGGAAGTGTTTTTATGAAAAAGAAGACAAGAGATAAATTGAAATATATATTAGCAACATTTATGGTGATTATTTTTATATTGGGATTAATTCCAGCTATATTTCACTAGTAAGGAGTGGGCGTATTGTTTTTAAAGTCGCTAGAAATAAGAGGATTTAAATCTTTTGCAGACAAAACAGAATTAAGGTTTAAAAAGGGTGTAACTGCTGTAGTTGGACCAAATGGAAGTGGGAAGAGTAACATTTCTGACTCAGTTAGATGGGTTTTAGGTGAACAGAGTGTAAAGACATTAAGAGGAGGGAAGATGGAGGACGTAATCTTTGCAGGAACTCAATATAGAAAACCTGTAGGATTAGCACAAGTATCTTTAACTCTTGATAACACAGATGGTTCATTAAGTTCTGACTACAATGAAATTACTGTTTCAAGAAGAATATTCAGATCAGGTGAAACTGAGTATCTTTTAAATGGAACTAAGTGTAGATTAAAGGATATAAATCAGCTATTTATGGATACTGGTATAGGTAAAGAAGGATATTCATTAATAGGACAAGGTAAGATTGAAGCTATTCTTAGTGGAAAACCTGAAGAAAGAAGATCTCTATTAGAGGAAGCAGCTGGTATTGTAAAGTATAAATCTAGAAAAGAAGAGGCTGAAAAGAAGCTTTCTAATACAGATGAAAACCTTGTGAGAATTAGAGATATTATATCTACATATGAAGAGAGAATTGAACCATTAAGAATAGAGAGAGAAAAAGCTATTGAATATAGAGGGTTATATGATACGTTAAGAGTAAGTGAAGTATCTTTATTAGTTCACTATATAAATAATATTGAAAAGACATTAAAAGAGTATAGTGAAGCAGTAATACAAAAGAGAAATAAATTAGATGAAAAGAAAAATCTTTTATTAACTGAAAAAGAAAAGTTAAAAGAAATAGAGAGTAAGATAGAAGAAATAGAAAATAAGACAATACAAGAAAAAGCGGAGTATTATGAGAAAAAAGAAAGTATATCTAAAATCTCAAATGATATAGATGTATTTAGAGAGCGTATAAAAAATCTTGAAACTATAATAGAGAAGAATACTTTAAGTTTAGCTGAGTATAAGAATAAGATTTCTATTATCAAAGAGGAAAGAGATAGAGTTGAACAGGAACTTTTAATAAAAAGAGAAGAACAAAGAGAGAAGGAAGAAGAAATCTCTTTATTAGAAAATAAGAATAGCGAATCCATAAAAAATATTAATAATATGGATGAAGAACTTAAAAAATTAAAAGAGGATGAATTTGAGTTATTAAGAGGTAATTCTGAAATTAAAAACTCTCTTACATTAATAAATAATGAAATTAAGTTAAGGGTTGAAAAGGAACAAACATTAAAATCTTCTATTCAGTCTTTAGAAGGAAATATAAAGATAAATATAGCTACTTTAGAAAGTTTGAAAAATAAAGTAGAGACAATAAAAGGTGAAATAGGAAATTTAGAAGCTTCTATATATGAGAAGAGAAAAGAAATAGGAATATTAAATTCTAAAATAACCAAAAAGGATAATGAGATAAAACTTTTTAATAAAAATATTAATGAACTTGAAGCAAATAAAAATATGTTATCCAATTTAGAAAAGCATTATGAAGGATATAATAGATCAGTAAAAATTCTTATGGAAAGAATAGAGAAGGGCTTAACACCAAAAGCAGATGGAACTAAAGTTCTTGGAGAAGTTTTTACTGTTGAAAAAGATTATGAAACAGCTATAGAAATAGCTTTAGGTGCTGGTATATCCAATGTAATTACTGAGAATGAAAGGGTAGCAAAAGACCTTATTAATTATTTAAAAAAGAATAATATAGGAAGGGCAACATTTTTACCTCTAGATAATATAAGAGGAAACAAGCTGTCGTTGGATTCTAGAATTACTTCAATGGAAGGATTTATTGGAATAGCATCAGATATAATAAAATATGATGATAAGTATACTAAAGCTATTAATAATGTTTTAGGAAGAACTATTGTATGTAGTGATATGGATTCAGCCTTAAGACTATCAAGAAATAGTAATAATAGTTATAGAATAGTAACTTTATCAGGAGAATTAATATCTCCAGGAGGAGCTTTAACTGGTGGAAGTATACAAGGGAAGCATACTAATATTCTTGGTAGAAAAAGAGAAATTGAAGAGATAGGTGAACTATTAGAAAGTAAAAAGCAAAAATTACAAGAAGCTTTAAATGAGTACAATAGTTTTAAAAAGAAAGTATCGGATTTGGATGAAAGTATATTAAATGACAGAGATGAAATTCATGCTAAAAATGTTGAGGTTGCAAAGAATGAATCTGAAATAATTTCTTTGAAAAATGAATCTGAAAAGCTAAAAAATAGTTTAGAGGTTTCTAAGCTTGAGTCTAAAAGAAATGACGAAGATATACAAAGCTTAAAGAATAAGTTAAATGAAAAAACTAATGAGTTAGAAAAAATAGAAGAACAAAATAGTTGGAATAAAGAAAGAGCTGTATCACTAGAAGATGAATTAAAGATTGCTAGGGAGAAGCTTAATAAAGAAAGAGAATATATTACAGAACTTAAGGTTAATAAGGCATCTTTAGATGAAGCATTAACTGGTAAGTTAAGTGAAATATCAAGGAAAGAAAAAGAAATAGATGAGAATATCTCAAAAGCTAAGTTCATGGAAGATGAAAATAAAGACAATAGAGAGAATGTTCAAATTTTAAATAATAATATACATGAAAGATTAGACAGAATTGAGATAGAGAAGAATAGACTTGTTGAACTTGAGGAAAGTTTTAAAGAAGAGGAATTAGAAAAAGCTAAATTAAAAGAAGACTTTAAGATTAAAGATAGTTTAATAAATGAAACCTTAGATATAATAAATAAAGAAGAAGGCGAATTAAACAAGCAAGAAGTGCAGAGAGCTAAATATGAAATGGAAAAAGATAATCATTATACAAAGTTAAATGAGGAGTTGGACCTTACATTAGCTGAAGCACAAGAAATAGCAGTAAATATTGAGAATGTCCATGATATAAAAGAAAGTATTAATAGCTATAAAAGAAAAATTACAGCTCTTGGAACTGTTAATTTAGCTGCAATTGAAGAGTATGATGAAGTTAAAGAAAAGTATGAATTCATGTCTTCTCAAGAAGAAGATTTACAAAAATCAAAAGAAGAACTTTTATCTGTAATATATGAAATGACTACCAAAATGAAGGAATTATTTAAGGAAAATTTTAAGGTGTTAAATAAAAACTTCAATGAAACTTTTAAAGAATTATTTAAAGGGGGTAGCGCAGAACTTATTCTTGCAGAAGGTGATGAATTAACTGCAAATATAGATATAAATGTAGAGCCACCAGGAAAGAAACTTCAAAACATTAATCTTATGTCAGGGGGAGAAAAAGTTTTATCTGCCATTGCATTACTGTTTGCAATATTAAAGATGAAGCCAACTCCATTCTGTATATTAGATGAAATTGAAGCAGCACTTGATGATGCTAATGTATATAGATATGCTGAATTCTTGAAAGAATTCTCTAAAGGAACTCAGTTTATAGTTATTACTCACAGAAAAGGTACAATGGAAGCTAGTGATGTAATGTATGGAGTTACAATGGAGGAAAAGGGTATATCAAAGGTTGTATCAGTAGACTTAACAAAATAGAACTAGGAGGAAAAAATATGTTTGGAAAGTTATTTGACAAACTTAAGGATGGATTATCAAAAACAAGAAATGGATTAACTGATAAGATTAACGAAGCTTTAAAGTTAGCAGTAACAATCGATGAGGATTTGTATGAAGAGTTAGAAGAAATTTTAATAACTTCTGATATTGGTATGGATACAACTATGGAAATCATAGAAAAGCTAAGAGAGAAGATTAGAAAAGAAAAAATAAATGATACAGAGTTAGTGATTCCAACATTAAAATCTGTTATTAAAGAGATGATGATGGAAGGAGCTGAAGAAGAGGAAGATAAAGAAGGCAGAAGGGTTCTTTTAGTTATTGGTGTTAATGGAGTTGGTAAAACAACTTCTATTGGAAAACTTGCAGCAAAGAATAAAGCAGAAGGTAAAAAAGTTCTTCTAGCAGCTGCTGATACCTTTAGAGCTGCTGCCATTGACCAGTTAGAGGTGTGGAGTCAAAGAGCTGGTGTTGATATAATTAAGCAAAGTGAAGGGTCAGACCCTGCAGCTGTAGTATTTGACGCTGTAACTGCTGCAAAATCAAGAAGTGCAGATATACTTATTTGTGATACTGCAGGTAGACTGCACAATAAAAAGAATCTTATGAATGAATTATCCAAAATAAATAGAATAATTGATAGGGAATATAGTGAAGCTAAAAAAGAAACTTTATTAGTATTGGATGGAACAACAGGACAAAATGCTGTTATACAAGCAAAACAATTTATGGAAGCATGTCCTATAGACGGAATAATACTTACAAAGTTAGATGGTACTGCAAAGGGTGGAGTTGTAATATCAATTAAACAAACCTTAAATATTCCAGTTAGGTATATTGGAGTTGGAGAAGGTATAGAGGATTTACAAGAATTTGATGCAGAAGCTTTTGCAGAAGCTTTATTTTAATATTTCAAAAGGTGTTAAGTAAAAATACTTGACACCTATAAATTATTCTGTTATTATCTCTTTTGTGGGTAAGGTGATTATATGGAAGATAGAGTTGAAATTTCTTTATTAATGGATTTTTATGGTCCATTATTAACAGAAAAACAAGGTAACATTATGGAGCTTTATTATAATGAGGATTTATCCTTGGCTGAAATTGCTGAATTAAATAACACAAGCCGTCAAGCTATCCATGATTTAATTAAAAGATGTTACAAGCTACTTCTATCATATGAGAGTAAGCTTCACTTACTTCAAAAGAGTATAAAACGTGAAAAAAAGATTACAGTTCTTTTAAAAGACTTTAAGGAAAAGTATTCTTTATCTAATGAAGAACTTGAAGAATTAAGATTTAAGTTAGAAGAGTTGTAATATATTTAGGAGGTTTAATATGGCTTTTGAAGGATTATCAGAAAAACTTCAAAGTACCTTTAAGAAATTAAGGGGAAAAGGGAAGCTTAATGAAAAAGATATAAAAGAGGCTATGAGAGAGGTAAAGCTTGCTTTATTAGAAGCAGATGTTAACTATAAGGTTGTAAAAAACTTTGTATCTAATGTGAGTTCTAAGTGTGTTGGAGGCGACGTTCTAGAAAGCTTAACACCAGGGCAACAAGTTATAAAAATAGTTAACGAAGAACTTACTAATCTTATGGGCGGTAGTGAGAGTAAATTAAATTATTCAAGTTATGGACCAACTGTAATTATGCTAGTAGGTTTACAAGGTGCTGGTAAAACAACTATGTGTGGAAAATTAGCACTTCAATTAAGGAAGGATAATAAAAAACCTTTATTAGTTGCATGTGATATATATAGACCTGCAGCAATTAAGCAATTACAAGTAGTTGGTAAACAAATAGATATTCCTGTATTTACTATGGGAGATAAAGTATCACCTGTTGATATTGCTAAGGCAGCAATTAAACAAGGAAGAAATGATGGTAATAATGTAATTATTATAGATACAGCTGGTAGATTACATATTGATGAAGAGCTTATGCAAGAACTTAAAGATGTAAAATCTGCAGTTGAGCCTAACGAAATACTATTGGTTGTTGATTCCATGACTGGTCAAGATGCTGTTAATGTTGCAGAAAGTTTTAATAAAGAACTTGATGTTTCAGGAGTTATCTTAACAAAGTTAGATGGTGACACAAGAGGTGGTGCAGCTTTATCAATAAGAAGCATTACTGAAAAGCCAATTAAGTATATTGGTGTAGGGGAAAAAATGAGCGATTTCGAAGTTTTCCATCCAGAGAGAATGGCATCAAGAATTTTGGGGATGGGAGATGTATTGTCTTTAATAGAAAAGGCACAAGAGGCTATTGATGAAAAAGAAGCTGGTGACTTAGCTAAGAAGATGATGACCAATGAACTGAATTTTGAAGACTTTTTAACTGCAATGGAACAGATGAAGAAGCTTGGTCCTTTAAACAAGATTATGGAGATGATTCCTGGAATGGAGTCTCAAAATGTTGGAAAAATTGATTTTGAAAAGAGTGAAAAGCAATTAGATAAAACTAAAGCTATTATTCAATCAATGACTTTAAAGGAAAGAAGAAATCCTTCACTTTTAATTGGATCATCTTCCAGAAAGAAGAGGGTTGCATTAGGTGCAGGTACAACAATTCAAGAAGTTAATAAACTTATTAAAGGCTATGAAGCAATGAAGAAACAAATGAAACAGGTTAAATCATTAACAAAGAAATCTAGAAAAGGTTTATTTGGAAAAATGCCTTTCATGAGTTAGAAATATAAGTATATTTTAAAAGGAGGTGAAATTACAATGGCAGTAAAGATAAGACTAAGAAGAATGGGTGCTAAGAAGGCTCCTTTCTACAGAATAGTAGTTGCTGATTCAAGAAGCCCAAGAGATGGTAGATTCATCGAAGAAATTGGATACTACAATCCAATAACTGAACCAGCTGAAGTTAAGATTAATGAAGAAAAAGCTACTAAATGGTTAAACGATGGTGCTCAACCTACAGATGTAGTTAAGAGATTATTCGACCAAGCAGGCCTTAACAAGTAATTTTTGGAGGTGAACACTGTAGTTATAGTATAATTACAGGCACTATATGAAAGAATTAGTTGAAATATTAGCCAAAGCTTTAGTTGATCATCCAGAGCAAGTTGAAGTAAATGAAGTAGTTGGTGAGCAATCAATTATTTTAGAACTTAAAGTTGCTCAAGATGATATGGGTAAAGTTATTGGGAAACAAGGAAGAATAGCGAAAGCTATTAGAACCGTAGTAAAGGCTGCAGCAATTAAAGAAGAAAAAAGAGTAGTAGTAGAAATAATCTAAATGAAAGAGTTAGGTACACCCTAACTCTTTTTATACATTTACACAGGAGGGAACAAGTGTGAGTGAATATTTCAAAGTAGGTCAAATTGTTAATACTCATGGAATAAAAGGAGAAGTAAAGGTAATGGCTTTTACTGATGATGTTAACAATTTTAAAAGATATGGAAAAGTTTTAATCGATAATAAGTGGGTTGAAATCCAAGGAGTAAAGTTTCAAAAGGATAGAGTTATTCTTAAATTAGAGGGAATCGATTCTATGAATGATGCGGAAATGTATAAACAAAAGTATCTACAAGTTTTAAGGGATCAAGAGCCTGAACTTCCAGAGGATACTTATTATGTTGTAGATTTAGTGGGATGTACAGTATATGATACAAATGGAAAAGATTTAGGTAAAATATACGATGTACTACAAACTCCTAATAATGATGTTTATTGGATTGAGAAACCTAAACAATTATTAATTCCAGTTCTAAGAGATATAGTGTTAGATGTTAATATAGATGAAAAGAAAGTTCTTATAAGACCAGTAGGAGAATGGCAAGATGAGGATTAGTATTTTAACTCTCTTTCCAGAGATGTTTTCCATATTTGATCATTCTATTATAGGAAGAGCAAGGGAAAAAGATCTTGTAAATTTAGAGTATTATAATATAAGAGATTATTCTTTAAACAAACATAAGAAAGTTGATGATTACCCATATGGTGGAGGTGCAGGAATGGTTATGACACCTCAACCAATAATTGATTCTATAAAAGCTGCAAAAGAAAAGAATTCAGGAAAGGTAATTTTTCTAGGACCTAGAGGTAAAACCTTTAATCAAGAAATGGCACAAGAACTTTCAAAAGAAGAAAATTTAATTTTCTTATGTGGTCATTATGAAGGTATAGATGAAAGAGCATATAAGCATATTGATATGGAAGTATCTTTAGGTGATTTTGTTCTTACTGGAGGAGAAATGGCAGCTATTCCTATTATTGATTCTGTTTTAAGGCTTATACCAGGTGTTTTAGGTAAAGAAGAAAGTTTTATGGACGAATCTCATTCTGATGGTTTATTAGAATATCCACAATATACTAGACCAGAAGTGTATGAAGATGAAAGAGTACCTGAGGTATTGCTTTCAGGTCATCACGAAAATATAAGAAAGTGGAGAAGAAAACAATCTTTACTTATAACAAAAGAAAGAAGAAAAGATCTCTATAAAAATCTCCAACTTACTAAAGAGGATATAAAAATTTTAAAGGATGATAGATTATAATATTTATGTTGCGTTAGATAAAGTTGTATGCTAGAATATAGTTTGTGCTAGTACGGGCGCTCCTCTGCTGAACTAGGCTTCGGTAAGAACGTCAAATTATCTTTAAGGAGGGAATGCACAATGAACGAAATATTAAGAGCTATAGAGCAAGAACAAATCAGAACTGATTTACCACAATTCAACGTTGGGGACAACGTAAGAGTTCACGTAAAAATTAAAGAAGGTAACAGAGAAAGAGTTCAAGCTTTCGAAGGAACAGTTATTAAGAAGCAAAACGGTGGAATCAGAGAAACTTTCACTGTAAGAAGAGTTGCTTATGGAACTGGTGTTGAAAGAACTTTCCCTATGAACGCTCCAATCATCGAAAAGATTGAAGTTACTAGAAGAGGTAAAGTAAGAAGAGCTAAGTTATACTACTTAAGAGACAGAGTAGGTAAGGCTGCTAAGGTTAAAGAATTAGTTAGATAATTTCTTTATAAAAATGGGGACTTTTATGAAGTCTCCTTTTTTAATATTTAGAATTAAACTAGCGTAAAGGAGGGAAATTATATGGCAATAAACTGGTTTCCAGGTCATATGAAAAAGACTCAAAGAGAAATAAAAGAAAATTTAAAGTTAGTTGATGCTGTTATAGAAATAAGGGATGCTAGAATTCCTAGAAGTTCAGCAAATCCAGATATAGATAAATTGGTGGGAGATAAGCCAAGAATAATTTTATTAAACAAGAGTGATTTAACAGAAAAGAGTGTTACAAAGCAATGGATTAAGCACTTGTCCTCTGAAAATGTTAAGGTACTTGAAGTTAATTGTTTAACTGGAAGTGGTCTTAATGCAATTAAGCCTGCAATTCTGGAGTTATTAAAAGAAAAGCATGATAGATTAAAGGCAAAAGGTTTAGTAAAAATAATAACAAGAGTAATGGTTGTAGGAGTTCCTAACTGCGGTAAGTCTACATTTATAAATAAAATGGCTAAGAATAATATAGCTAAAACAGGAGATAGAGCTGGAGTTACTAAAAATAAGCAATGGATAAAAACTCCATTAGGTGTAGAAATGCTTGATACTCCAGGTGTTTTATGGCCAAAGTTTGAAGATGAAGAAACAGCATTAAATCTTGCTTTTACTGGAGCTATTAAGGATGAAGTAATGGATTCAGAAGAATTAGCTTATAAGCTTGTAGAAAGATTACAAACTTATTATCCTGAAAAATTAAAAGAAAGATATAAAATAGATGAGATTTTTGAAAATCCTTTAGATACTTTGGATGCTATAGCTAGAAAAAGAGGATGTTTAATGAAGGGCAACGAAATTGATTATATGAGAATAGCAGTTATTCTTTTAGATGAATTTAGAGGCGGAAAAATTGGAAATATAACTTTGGAACGTCCATAGTGAAAGGTATTAGGGTATGAATAGTGTAGATTTTAATCAACTTAAGTTTAATGAGATAAAGAAAATTGTTTCTAATATAAATATAGAAGAAGATTATAATAGCGAATTAGTTAAAAGATATATTGACTTACTTCTTTCTGATAGTAGAAAAAATGTTGTAAAACTAGGAGAATCTCTTCAAAAGAATAGAGATAAAATTATGAAAGAGATTTCTAGAGTTAAAGAAATGTATGCTTTTGATAAGAATTTTGGAAACTATCAATATATTGCGGGGGTAGATGAAGTGGGAAGAGGTCCACTTGCTGGCCCTATTGTGTCTTGTGCTGTAATTTTAGATTTAAATGCAATGGATGACGAGTTAATTTTATGGCTTAATGACTCTAAAAAGATTTCTGAAAAGAAGAGGGAAGAATTAGCTCAAATAATAAAAGAAAAAGCACTTGCATATCATATAGCCCAAGCATCAAATGAAGAGATAGACAGTAAAGGAATTGCTTATTGTAATAATAATGTATTCTTAGAAGCATGCTATGGATTAAAAATAAAACCAGATTTAGTTTTGTCTGATGGTTACTTGGTAAAAAATATCACTATAGAGAATAAATATGTTATTAAAGGTGATGCTAAAAGTGCTACTATTGCTGCAGCTTCGATCTTAGCAAAGGTATATAGAGATAACTTAATGAAAGAATATTCAAAGAAGTATCCTGAATATTATTTTGATGAAAATGCTGGGTATGGAACTGTTAAGCATGTAGAAGCTTTAAAAACAATTGGGCCATGTGAAATACATAGAAAAAGTTTTTTAACAAAAATATTATAACTCTCTAAAAGAACTCTAAAGATTTATTTAAGAGTTCTTTTTTTTGTTTTTAATTTTATCTAAAAGCATCACTTATTATATTTAATTTGTACGAATTATCGTAGTAGTTAAAATATATTTCTGCCACATCATATCTAACATAATAGTTATAGAGATTATGAATAGTTAAATAGTATTTAGATAAGTACTTTATATTTTTTTGCTTTGAGAATGTTACAGATTCACAAGGGGTACCGAAGGAGTTATTGCTTCTAGATTTCACTTCAACAAATACTATGACGTCATTTTTTTTAACAATTAGATCCATCTCACCTTTTTTAATTAGAAAATTTCTATCAAGAATAGTATAGCCGTTATTTAAATAATAATTAGCGGCAATGTCTTCGCCGTGGTTACCTAGTAGTTTCTTCATATTTTTCATTTTATAACTCCCATATTTATATATTTTTATATTTATATAAATAATTATTACCTTTATTTGGTTAATGCAAGCAAGATTTTATGTTTAGTATAAATTATATTGGTAATAATCTAAGAGGAAATTGTATAGAAGGGATTGAGCGCATGGCAATAAAAATAATTAGTGCCACCTACTCTGGATTAGAAGGGCAGCTTATAGATGTTGAAGTTGATATTACAAGAGGAATTCCGTACTTCAATATTGTTGGATTACCAGATGCTGCAATAAAAGAAGCAAAAGAAAGAGTGAGATCAGCAATAGTAAATAGCGGATTTGAATTTCCTCTAGGAAGGATAGTAGTTAACTTAGCACCAGCAGATGTAAAAAAGATAGGATCATTATTAGATTTACCTATTGCTATTGGCATACTAGCCTGTTCTAGACAAATTAACTCTAAATATATAGAAGATTACATTTTGTTTGGAGAGTTATCATTAGCAGGAGATATTAAAGGGGTAAAGGGGACACTTCCAATAATACTAGCTGGTGTTAGTGAAGGGAAAATGAATTTTGTATTACCTTATGAAAACCTAAATGAATGTAAATATATTAAGGAAGCGAAATATTATCCTTTTAGTAATTTAAGAGAAAGTATATCTTTTTTGAATTATAAAGATATGTTACCTTATGATTCATTTTTATTAGAAGAAGTTTCTAAGGAAAACTATTTAGATTTCAGTGATATTATAGGGCAAGAAAGTTCTAAAAGAGCAATGGAAATAGTTGCTGCAGGAAATCATAATATACTTATTTATGGTAGTACAGGAGCAGGAAAAACTATGTTAGCAAATGCGCTTCAATCCATATTGCCTGATTTAACTAAAGAGGAAGAACTTGAAGTTGCTAAGGTTTATAGTATAGCAGGAAATGATAAATTATGTAATGTAAAAAGACCCTTTAGAAATCCTCATCACTCTATTACAAAAGGAGCTTTAATTGGTGGAGGAAATATTGCTAAAGCTGGAGAAATTACTTTGGCTCATAGAGGAGTACTGTTTTTAGATGAGATATTAGAGTTTAAAAGAGATGTACTAGAGGTTTTGAGAGAACCATTAGAAGAAGGAAAGATAAAAATTAATAGATTATATGGAAGTTATGAATTACCATGCAATTTTATAATGATAGGTTCCTTTAATGTTTGTCCATGTGGTAAGAGTGGACTAGAAAGTGGGGATTCAGATGGATGTAATTGTAGTGATAATCAAAAAATGAAATATTTAAATAGAATGTCAAAAGCTTTAAGGGATAGAATTGATCTATATAATTATGTACCAAAGGTAGGATATAAAGAAATAAGAAATAATAATGAAATGTATTCTTCCTTGAAAATGAAAGAGAGAGTAATTAAGGCAACAGAAGTTCAGAGAGGAAGGTTAAAAGGAACTAAATATAAATATAATTCTGAAATAAGAGGAAAAGATGTTTTTGAATTGTGTAGAGTTTCAAAAAATATAGAGAGAATATTAGAAAACTATTTTGACTTAAATAGTCCTTCATTAAGAGGATATGGAAAGCTTATAAAGATATCTAGAACTATTGCAGACCTAGATGGGAATAAGGATATATTAGAAGAAAATATTCTGGAGGGAATAAATTATAGGAGGGATTATCATGGAGAAATTGTGTAAAGGGGTAGACAGTTTATGAAATATAAGATATGGTTAATAATGTTAAATGTATCAAATTCGGATAAAATATCTCTTATTGAGAGATATGGAAATGAAAAAGTTGTTTATGATGAATTAAACAGTACTTTTAGCAGTTCTTCATTACAGGATGCAGAGGAATATGTAGGGATATTAGCTAAAGAAAATATAGGGCTTGTTACATATAATGATCTTAAATATCCTGAGGATTTAAAGAATATAGATGAACCGCCATATGGTTTGTTTTATAAAGGAAATATAGAATTACTTAATGAAGATATAGTTGGTATAGTTGGCTCAAGAATGTGTACTCAGTATGGTGCACAAATTACAAAACTATTGACAAAAGAATTAATTAGCTATAATATCACAATAATAAGCGGAGGTGCTAAAGGGATAGATTCAGTAGCACATAAAACAGCATTAGAAGATGGTGGAAACACTATTGTTGTTTTAGGATGTGGTATAGATGTTGTATATCCTAAACAAAATGCATCATTATTTAAAAAGGTTGAAGATACTGGATTGATTATTTCAGAATTTCTACCAGGCACTAAGCCACTTCCATACCATTTTCCAATGAGAAATAGGATAATTAGTGGGTTAAGTAGATTAGTAATAGTTGCCGAGGCGTCGAGTAAAAGTGGTTCTTTAATTACGGCTAATTATGCTGCAGAACAAGGAAAATCAGTAATGGCTGTTCCTGGATCAATTTTTTCAAAAGGAAGTAATGGATGTAATAAGCTTATTAGAGATGGTGCGCAGATTTTTAGTGGAATGGATGACTTATATTCTATTTTGGAATTAAAAATTCCAAAGGAAGAAGGAATAATATCTCCAATAAAGAGAAAAATATTATCTGTTATAGCAAAGGCACCAACACATATAGATGAAATCGTTGAAAAGTCTTGTATTGACAGGGCTGCTTTGTTTAAGGTATTATTTGAAATGCAAATTAGAAATGAAATAGTTAGCCTTCCTGGCAATTATTATGCAAAGATTACGTGAGTTTTAAGGGGGTGAAGGCTCCATAAAAATGGAGTTTTTATATGGGTCAAAATTTAGTTATAGTAGAGTCACCTGCAAAGGCTAAGACAATCGCAAAATATTTAGGAAAAAATTATACAGTTGAAGCATCTATGGGGCATGTTAGAGATTTGCCTAAAAGTAAGATGGGTGTTGATATAGAAAATAATTATGAACCAAAGTATATATCAATAAGAGGTAAGGGAGAATTAATAGATAAGTTAAGAAAAGCAGCAAAAAAAGCTGATAAAGTTTATCTTGCAACTGACCCTGACCGTGAGGGAGAAGCAATTTCTTGGCATTTAGCAAAGCTTTTGAAGATATCAGAAGATTCACAATGTAGAATAGTATTTAATGAAATAACTAAAACTGCTGTAAAAGGATCAATAAAACAAGCTAGAAAAATAAATATAAATTTAGTTGATGCTCAACAAGCTAGAAGAGTATTAGATAGACTAGTTGGATATGAAATTAGTCCTATTTTATGGAGAAATGTAAAGTGGGGTCTAAGTGCAGGTAGAGTGCAATCAGCAGCTTTGAAGCTTATCTGTGATAGGGAAGAAGAGATAAAAGTTTTTAATGCAGAAGAGTATTGGACAGTTGATTGTGTAATGAAAAAGGAAAGAAAGAAATTTCCTATTAAGTTATCTACAAAGAATGGCAAAAAGATTGAAATTAAAAATGAAGATGAAGCTAAAATTATAGTTAAAGAACTAGAAAAAGGTGAATTTGTAGTAGCTGGGATCAAAAAAGGTAAAAAAGTTAAAAATCCACTTCCACCATTTACTACAAGTACACTTCAACAAGAAGCAAGTAAAAAACTTAATTTTATGACAAAGAGGACTATGTCGGTAGCACAAGTTTTATATGAAGGCGTTGAAGTTAAAGGATATGGAACAGTTGGTCTTATAACATATATGAGAACAGATTCTGTTAGAATTTCAGAAGAAGCTCAAGGAAAGGCTTTAGAATTTATTAATAGTACTTATGGAGAAGAATATTCCCCAGAGAAGCCTAGAGAGTATAAAGGAAAGAAAAATATCCAAGATGCTCATGAAGCTATTAGACCTACTTATGTTGAAATTACTCCAGAGATTGCAAAGGCAAACTTAACTAGCGAACAATATAAATTATACACATTAATTTGGAATAGATTCATGGCAAGTCAAATGGCTTCGTGTAGATTGAATACAAATTCAATTGATATAATAAATGGTGATTACAAATTTAAAGCTAGTGGATCAACAATTGACTTTGATGGGTTTATGAAACTATATCAGTACTCTAATGAGGAAGATGCTGAAGGAGTTATTCTTCCAGTTTTAGAAGAAGGGGAAGTTTTAAAGAAGGAATCCATAGAAGGAAAACAACACTTTACTCAACCTCCTGCAAGATTTACTGAAGCTTCATTTGTAAAACTTATGGAAGAAAAGGGGATAGGAAGACCAAGTACATATGTACCTACCATTTCAACAATATTAAGTAGAGGTTATGTACTTAGAGAAAAGAAGAATCTTATTCCGACTGAGTTGGGATTTATAGTAAATAAGATTTTAAGTGATTACTTCAATCAAATTGTAGATGTAGAGTTTACTGCTGATATGGAAAAGAAGCTAGACCATATTGAAGAGGGTAGAGAAGAATGGAGAGAAGTTGTAGATGAATTCTTTAAGCCATTAAAGGTAGCTATAGATAAAGCTGAAAAAGAAGTTGCAAAAGTAGTTATTGAAGATAAAGTTAGTGATGTTCCATGTGATAAGTGTGGAAGAATGATGGTGATAAAAAGAGGAAGATATGGTGACTTCCTTGCATGTCCTGGTTATCCTGAATGCAAAAATGCTAAGCCAATAGTGGAAGAACTAGATGTGCCATGTCCTGAATGTGGTAAAAAGATTGTCGTTAAGAAGAGTAAAAAAGGTAAAAAATTCTTTGGTTGTTCTGGATATCCTGAATGTAAGTTTGTAAGTTGGAATGAACCAGTAAAAGACAAGTGTCCTAAGTGTAATGCGTATATGGTTTTAAAATACTCTAAAAAAGATGGGAATTATGTACAATGTTCAAATAGTGAATGTGGATATAAAGAAGTTATTAAGAAGGAAGAAAAAAACGACAAAGAAAATAACTAATAGTAACTAAAATGTCGAAAGAACAAAAATGGAGTTGAAATAAATGGCTCTGTATGATAAACTGAAATAGTCTATAATGAAAAGAACAAAAATTTAAAAAATTATGAAAATTTAAAATATACTTGAATTTTAATAGATTATTTAAGGGGGAGTTATATGTCATCATTACTTAGCAAAACAAGAATGTTGAACAAGATATTGCAGAAGTCAGGAACAGAGCCAGTTGCTTTTGAAGATATATGTAAGCTTTTAAGCGAAGTGTTAGAATGTAATGTATATATTGCTAGTAGAAAAGGGAAAATATTAGGATATACTTTTGCAAAAGATTTCGAATGTCATGTGATGAAGAAGAAAGTAATAGAAGAAAGAAGATTTCCGGCGGATTACAATGAAAAGCTTCTTAATATTACAGAAACTATATCTAATTTACCTAACAAAGGTTATTGTGTTTTTGAAGGTGAAGGAGATTGTATGGCGAAAGACAAGCTGTCTACAATTGTTCCTATAGTAGGAAATAGAGAGAGATTAGGAACGTTACAACTTGCAAGGTTTGGTAGAAGATTTACTGACGATGATTTAGTTTTAGTTGAATATAGTGCAACAATAGTTGGAATAGAAATGCTTAGAGGAAAACAAGTTGAGATAGAGGAAGAAGCAAGAAAAAAAGCTGTTGTGCAACTAGCTATTGGAACTTTATCTTATTCAGAACTTGAAGCTGTAGAACATATCTTTGATGAATTAGATGGGACTGAAGGGCTTTTAGTAGCTTCAAAGATAGCTGATAAGGTTGGTATAACAAGAAGTGTTATAGTTAATGCTTTGAGAAAATTTGAAAGTGCTGGAGTAATAGAATCAAGATCTCTAGGAATGAAGGGGACTCATATAAGAATACTTAATGAAAAGTTATTAGATGAGTTGAAAAAGATTAAATAGTTTATTTTAAAATCTGTATCTAGTATTAGGTACAGATTTTTTACGTCTAGGAAATTATAAAGAGTTTTCAGTAGCCTCCTTATGGATACAGAGCATGAGGGGTAAAAATTATAGTGCCATCACAGAACACTAAAAGCAAGTTTTGGAACCTGTGTATGACTGAAAAAAGTGTATCTTATGAATAGTTAATTTTTATGAAGGGGGAGAATTATAATGAGTATTTTTATATTATTTTTAAGATGGATAAAAATAATATAAAATTTTGTTGATACAATAAAAACCTTGTGGTATACTAACAAAGGTAATAAAATACACACATTACCCAATGCAAGTAGTTGGTGCCTATTAGGTAGCTACTTGTGAAGAAGGTAGTGGAGGAAAAACCAGGAGGTAAGAAAATGTCAGTAATATCAATGAAACAATTATTAGAAGCTGGTGTACACTTTGGTCACCAAACTAGAAGATGGAACCCTAAGATGGCTCCTTACATCTTTACAGAAAGAAACGGAATCTATATCATAGATTTACAAAAGACTGTAAAGAAGGCTGAAGAAGCTTACAACTTTATTAAAGAAGTTGCTGCAGAAGGAAAAGATATCTTATTCGTTGGAACAAAGAAACAAGCTCAAGAAGCTATCCAAGAAGAAGCTATAAGATCAAACATGCACTTTGTTAACAACAGATGGTTAGGTGGAATGTTAACTAACTTCGAAACAATAAAGACTAGAATTAAGAGATTAGCTGAAATCGAAAGAATGCAAGAAGATGGAACTTTCGAAGTTCTTCCAAAGAAAGAAGTTATAAAGCTTAAGGGAGAATTAGAAAAGTTAGAAAAGAACCTTGGTGGAATTAGAAACTTAGACTGCGAAAACATCGGAGCTATGTTCATAGTTGACCCAAGAAAAGAAAAGAATGCTATTTCAGAAGCTAAGATTTTAGGAATTCCTGTAGTAGCTATAGTTGACACTAACTGTGACCCAGAAGAAGTAGATTACGTAATTCCAGGTAACGATGATGCTATAAGAGCTGTTAAATTAATAACTGCTAAAATGGCTGATGGAATCATTGAAGGAAGACAAGGTGAACAATTAGCTGAATAATTAGCTATGTAAAAGGTAGGTGAAGGATTCTTCATTTACCTTTTAACCTAAATGATAAGGGTTACTTAATATAAAGGAGGAAATGAATATGATAACTGCAAAATCAGTTAAGGAATTAAGAGAAATGACTGGCGCAGGAATGATGGACTGCAAAAAGGCTTTAACAGAAACTAACGGAGATATAGAAAAGGCTGTAGAATTCTTAAGAGAAAAAGGATTAGCTGCTGCTGCAAAGAAAGCAGGAAGAGTTGCTGCTGAAGGTCTTGTTAAGACATATATTACAGAAGATAACAAGAAGGCTGGTATCGTAGAAGTTAACTGTGAAACAGACTTCGTTGCTGCTAATGAACAATTTGTAGCTTTTGCTGATTCATTAGCTAAGATGGTTGTTGATACAACAGCTACAACTGTTGAAGAATTCTTAAACGAAAAGTACAATGAAGAACAAACAGTTCAAGAAGCTTTAACAGCTTTAATTGCTACTTTAGGTGAAAACATGACAGTAAGAAGATTCAAGAAGGTTGAAGTTGCTAATGGTGCAGTTCAAACTTATATTCACGGTGGTGGAAGAATCGGTGTTGTTGTTGAATTAGGATGCGAAACTGAATCTCAAGTAGTTGTAGATTTAGCTAAAGAACTTTGTATGCAAGTTGCAGCTGCAAACCCATTATTCTTAAATGAAGAAGGTGTTGATAAGGAAGCTGTAGAAAAGGAAAGAGAAATCTACAGAGTTCAAGCTCTTAATGAAGGAAAGCCAGAAAAGATCGTTGATAAAATGGTTGAAGGAAGAATCAAGAAATACTATAAAGAAGTATGTCTTGTAGATCAAGCTTGGGTTAAAGATGGAGATAAGAGCATAGCAAAGCTTGTTGAAGAAAAATCTAAAGAAGTTGGTTCTCCAATCACTGTTAATAGCTTCGTAAGATTTGAAAGAGGCGAAGGTATAGAAAAAGTTGTTGAAGATTTTGCTGCAGAAGTTGCAAAGCAAATGGGTAAATAGTTAAAACCAAAGAGAACACTAAGTGTTCTCTTTTTTTAAAGATATAGGAATTTACGTTGGAGGTATAGAGATGTCTAATTCTAAGTATAAGAGAGTGATGCTAAAGATATCAGGTGAAGCTTTAGCTGGAGAAAATGGATTCGGTTTAGATTTTAATGTAGCTACAAGAATAGCTCTAGAAATTAAAGAACTTGTAAATATGGGGATTGAAGTAGGTGCCGTTGTTGGTGGCGGTAACATTTGGAGAGGTAGAAGCGGCGAAGGTATGGATAGAACTACTGCTGACTACATGGGAATGCTAGCTACTTGTATAAATGCTTTAGCACTACAAGATTCATTAGAACAAGTTGGAGTAATGACAAGAGTACAAACGGCTATAGAAATGAAGGAGGTTGCAGAACCTTTCATTAGAAGAAGAGCTATGAGACATCTTGAAAAAGGAAGAGTTGTAATTTTTGCAGCAGGAACAGGAAATCCTTATTTTTCAACTGATACAACTGCAGCACTAAGAGCAGCAGAAATAGAAGCAGATGTAATATTATTAGCTAAAAAAGTTGATGGTGTATACGATAAGGATCCTCATAAGTATTCAGATGCTAAAAAATATGATACACTATCATATATAGAGGTTCTTGAACAAGGATTACAAGTAATGGATTCAACAGCTACATCTTTATGTATGGATAATAATATTCCTATACTTGTATTTGGTTTAGATGAACCTGGAAATATCAAAAGAGCTGCACAAGGCGAAAAAATAGGAACGCTTGTATCAAAAAAGTAGGAGGGTTAAAATGATCAAGGACATTATTAAGAATTCAGAAGAAAAAATGAAAAAGACTATTTCAGTTCTTAATTCAGAGATATCGACTATGAAAGCAGGAAGAGCTAATCCAACTATGCTTGACAGAATTCAAGTAGAGTATTATGGAAGTTTATGTCCACTTAATCAAGTTGCCAATGTATCTGCTCCAGAACCAAGAGTACTTATGATAACACCTTGGGAAAAACCATTACTAAAAGATATAGAAAGAGCTATACTTAAGTCAGATTTGGGATTAAATCCTTCAAATGATGGTTCAGTAATAAGATTAATAATACCTGAATTAACAGAAGAAACTAGAAAGAACTTAGTTAAGAATGTTAAAAAAACAGGTGAAGATGCTAAAGTTGCAGTTAGATCTGTAAGAAGAGATGCTAATGAAAAGATAAAGGCATTAAAGAAGGATTCAGATATATCAGAAGATGAAATTAAGAAGGGTGAGGATCAAGTTCAAAAAATAACTGATTCTTACGTTAAAGAAATTGACAACATAATTTCAGCTAAGGAAAAGGAAATAATGTCAATTTAGGCTAGCAAACAAAAAACCTGCTCCTAGGGCAGGTTTTTTGTTAATTAGATATTATGGGAGGGGCCAACCTTGTTTAGTTTTTATAAGAATAAGAAAAAGAATAACTTCGATAATGACGAAAATATAGAATTAGATATGAATAATATCCCTAAACATGTAGCTATTATAATGGATGGTAATGGAAGATGGGCAAAACAAAGGAATCTTCCAAGAACTATGGGTCATAAAGCTGGTGTAGAAACCATAAGACGCATAATTAAGGAAGGGGATAGACTTGGCATTAAATACATGACTTTATATGCATTTTCAACTGAAAATTGGAAGAGACCTAAAGAAGAAGTTGGAGCGCTAATGAAGTTGCTTGTTCAATACTTAAAGCAAGAAATAGATGAATTAGATAGAAATGGTGTTGTTATAAATGTTCTTGGAGATATCTCTAGATTACCGGAAGAGTGTATAGGTGAAATAGAGAGAGCGAAAGAAAGAACAAGAAATAATAATGGAATAGTTATGAATGTAGCTTTAAATTATGGTGGAAGAGATGAAATTATAAGAGCAATAAAAGCAATAGCCAATGATTATAAAGATGAAAAAATAGATATAAATAATATAGATGATAGTCTAGTAAATAATTATTTATATACCGCAGGAATGCCAGATCCAGACATAATAATTCGACCATCAGGAGAACAAAGATTAAGTAATTTTCTTTTATGGCAATGTGCATATTCAGAATTTTGGTATTCGGATATTAATTGGCCTGATTTTAAGGAGAAGGATTTACAAAGAGCAATTTATGATTACCAAAACAGAGATAGACGTTTTGGTGGAATAAAATAGATTGGGGTGAAGGTATTGAAATCAGATAACAGATATCTAGGTGCACTTATGATAGCACCATTTATATTATTTATATTTTGGGGAGGGTTACCTCTAAAAATATTTACTTTCATTTTATCTGCTTTTGGAATGTATGAATTTTATAAAGCGTTAAAAGAAAAAGATTTTAAACCAATTGAAATGGTAGGATATATTTTATTAATACTATTCTATTTGTTTAATAATGATTTTGAAAAGCTTATTTTTATGATAATTTTAGCAACATTTATACTTTTAATAATACCAGTAATAGATTTAAAGTATACATTTATTGATGCTGCAATTACTTTGCTGGGCTTCTTATATGTGGGCATTTTGTTTAGTTTTATATACCTAGTAAGTGAAAAAAGTGGTGGAGCTTTTTATGTATGGCTAATATTTATAGGATCATGGATGACAGATACAACTGCATACTATGCTGGTAGATTATTCGGAAAAACAAAGCTATGCCCAAAAGTAAGTCCTAAGAAAACTATAGAAGGTTCGATTGGAGGACTTATAGGGTCAACAATTTCTTGTGGAATATTAGGATTTGTTGCCAAAGGATACATAGCTACTTTCCCAATATATCATTTCTTTATTATAGGAGCATTATGTGGAGTATTTAGTCAGTTTGGTGACTTAGTAGCATCTTCTGTAAAAAGATATGTTGGAATAAAGGATTATAGTAATCTTATTCCTGGTCATGGTGGTATATTAGATAGGTTTGATTCAATATTATTTTCAGGATTGATAGTGTTTTATTACTTAACTTTTATATTATCATTGTAAATTAAAAAAATATTATGTTTTATTTCTGTAAATATAACCCCTTTTCTTTGCATATATTTTAATGTATGTGCAAGGGAGGGGGTTTTTTGGAGTTTAGAAGAAGATATAAGAAACTAATTGATTTGATTATGCTTTTATTAATAATAACGGTTCTAACATTAACTATAAAATACTATTTCAAACCCTTTATATGGATGGTTATAATGTTTCTCATAGCAAATCCGTTATACAAGTTTTTTATAAGGTTAAATATACATGATAAAATTGCAGGAGCATTATCAATTTTATTTGTAAATTTAGCCTTAATTATATTTGTTATTTATCTTGGTGGTAGTATATTCATTTTGTTAAAAAAATTATATGAGGGAAATATTAAACTTATAGAAGATTTAATTAGAACTTATATTGGATTTATTGATGTTGGAGATGGGAAAAGTATTGCAGGTAGTGTTATATCTATATTAAATCAGGATTTTATAAAAACTGGTGCTATAACAACTGGAGAAGGAATAGTAGCATTCTTTATAGGCAATATATGTGCTTTTTTTATTTTAGTAGATAGAGAAAAAATGAAGGATTTAGTTAAAAGATTGATACCAAGAGATATATTATATAAAGCTAAGTATCAAGGTGGTAACTTTAAGCAAATGATAGGTATTCAAGTTATTTTAGTATTAATATCAACTCTTGAAATAATTATAGGATTTATAGTGTTTAGGGTACCAAAAGCAGTTTTACTAGGAGTTATTTGTGGAATATTAGACATATTACCTTATGTAGGAACAATAATTGTATTTGTACCTATAATAATATACAATATTATAGTAGAAGATTATATAGTAGCTTTTGGGTTAATATGCTTATATATTTTGGTTCAAGTTATTAGAGAAGTTCTTGAAGCAAAATTTTTAAGTGATAAACTAGAATTACATCCCTTATTAGTTTTATTATCTATATATATAGGAATTAAGTTATTTGGGGTTCTTGGAATAGTTGTAGGCCCTATGTATGGGATTCTAGCTAAAGATATAATCTATGGAGAAGATAAGTAGCAATTAGGAGGATAAAGACATGAAGAAACTTTCAATATTAGGGGGAACAGGGTCAATAGGACTTCAAACCTTAGATGTAATTAGAAAATCTGCTAAAGAGTTAAAATTGATTGGGGTAACTGCTAATTCATCTATAGAAAAGATGATAGAAATAATAGATGAGTTTAAGCCTAAATATGTAGGAATGATGGATAGTAGCTCAGCTTTAAAGATAAAAGAATATTGCACTGAGAATAATTTTGATATTGAGGTTCTTGAAGGAATGGAGGGGCTAATAAAAATAGCATCCCTTGAAGAAATAGATATGGTTGTTACTTCAGTTGTAGGGATGATAGGTTTAAAGCCTACAATGGCAGCTATTGAAGCGAAGAAAGACATTGCTCTTGCAAATAAGGAAACTCTTGTTGTTGCAGGGGAATTAGTTATGCAGGCAGCGAAGGATAATGGCGTAAAAATTCTTCCGGTTGATTCAGAACATAGTGCTATATTCCAGTCATTAAGAGGGAATAGTTTAGATAGCTTAAAAAAGATAATATTAACTGCATCTGGTGGACCTTTTAGAGGAAGAAAGATAGATGAGTTAAAGGAGATATCTTTAGAAGAGGCTCTTAATCATCCTAATTGGAGTATGGGAAAGAAGATTACAATAGATTCAGCTACATTAATGAATAAGGGACTTGAAGTGATAGAGGCTCATTGGTTGTTTAATTGTAGTTATGATAATATTCAAGTTGTAGTTCATCCTCAAAGCATTATACATTCTATGGTTGAATATAAAGATGCAAGTATAATAGCTCAACTTGGATCTCCAGATATGAGACTTCCTATACAATATGCATTGAATTATCCAGAAAGAAAAGAAGAAGTAGCTAAATCCATTGATTTTTGGAAGATATCAAAATTAACTTTTGAGAGACCAGATTTAGAAACATTTAAATGTTTAAGACTTGCGTATGAAGCTGGGAAAAAGGGTGGCTTAGTTCCAACAGTTTTAAATGCTGCTAATGAAGTTGCTGTACAATTTTTCTTAGATAAGAAGATAAAATTCTTAGAAATAGGAGATATTATTGAAGAATCTATAAATTACTTTAATGTTGAATGCAAAAAAGAGTTATCCTTAGATAACGTAATTGAATTAGATAGAAAAGTAAGAGAATATGTAGCGTGTAATAGAGGTTAGGAGGAAAGACATTGAATTATATTTTGGCGATTTTAGGGTTTGGTTTATTAATCATAGTACATGAATTTGGACACTTTATAGCAGCAAAATTAAATGGTGTTAAGGTTGTTGAATTTTCTATAGGTATGGGACCAAAGATACTTTCCCATCAAGGAAAAGAAACAAGATATTCCATTTCATTATTACCTATAGGTGGATATGTTCAAATGTTAGGAGAAGAAGAAGCTGTAGATGACGAGAGGAGTTTTTCGGCTAAATCACCACTAAGAAGAATTTCTATAATCTTAGCTGGAGCTTTCATGAATTTTGTTTTAGCAATAGTTATTTTAAGTACTATATTTAATATTTTTGGATTTGCAACTACAAGCTTAGATAGAATTGAAGCTGGAACACCAGCTGCTTCAGCAGGATTAATGCCAGGAGATAGAATAACTAGAGTAAATGGAAGCAAAGTGTTTACAAATAGCGATATTTCTGTTGGCGTAAATATGAATAAAGGGAAAAAAATTGACCTTGAGTATGAAAGAGGAGGGTTAAAAGATACGGTAACTATAGAACCTGCATACATAGAGGATGAAGGAAGATATATGATAGGAGTTTATTTCAAGGGTGAAGAAAATCCTAGTATATTAAGTAGTATAAAAGAAAGTTTTAATGAAACTGCATCTTTGATTTCTCAAACTTTTAAAGGTTTAAAGATGATATTTACAGGGGAGGCTAATTTAAAAACTGACGTTGGAGGTCCTGTTACAATAATTAAGATGTCAGCAGGTGCAGCAGAAGTAGGCGTGTGGAACTTAATGAAGCTTGTTGCAATACTTTCTGTTAGCATAGCAGTGTTTAATTTATTACCATTCCCAGCTTTAGATGGTGGATGGGCAGTTATATTATTTATAGAATTAATAACAAGAAGAAAGGTGCCAGACAAAATAGTAGGGGCTCTAAATACAGTAGGATTTATGCTACTGATAGGTGTTATGATATTAGTAACAATAAAGGATATAATTTTCCCTATTAGTTTTTAGGAGAGTATGATAAAATGGATAGAAAGTTAACAAGAAAAGTTAAAGTAGGAAAGGTATATGTAGGAGGAGATGCTCCTGTTACAATCCAATCTATGACTAATACAGATACAAGAGATGTTGAGGCTACATTAAAGCAAATTAGAGAGCTTTATAATGCAGGATGTGAAATTATAAGATGTACAGTACCTGATGTGGAGGCTGCTGAAGCAATTAAAGAAATAGTAAAGCAATCACCTATTCCAGTAGTTGCAGATATACATTTTGATTATAGATTAGCTCTTAAAGTTGTTGAAAATGGTATATCAGCAGTTAGAATTAATCCGGGGAATATTGGAAGTATTGAAAGAGTGAGAATGGTTGCTGAAGCTTGTAAAGCTAAAAATATTCCAATAAGAATTGGTGTTAATTCAGGTTCTTTAGAAAAAGAGATTTTAGAGAGGGATGGAAAGCCTACAGCTAAAGGATTAGTAGAAAGTGCTTTAGCTCATGTTAAGATATTAGAAGCAGTAGATTTTCATGATATAGTAATTTCTATAAAATCCTCTGATGTTAAAATGATGATTGATGCATATAGACTTATGAGCGAAAAGGTTGATTACCCACTTCATTTAGGGGTAACTGAATCTGGAACTCCATTTAGAGGAACAATAAAGTCAAGCATTGGTATTGGAACTTTACTTGCAGAAGGAATAGGAGATACTATAAGAGTTTCTCTTACAAGTGATCCTATTGAAGAAATTAAGGTTGCAAAGGAAATGCTAAAGGCTTTAGGATTAAGAGAGGGTGGCCTTGAGTTTGTATCTTGTCCTACATGTGGAAGAACTCAAATAAAGCTTATTGAAATTGCAAATGAAGTTGAAAGAAGGCTTGAAGGAATTAATAAAGATATAAAGGTTGCTGTTATGGGGTGCATAGTTAATGGGCCAGGAGAGGCTAGAGAGGCCGATATTGGTATAGCTGGCGGTAAAGGTGAAGGAATTATATTTAAAAAAGGTGAAGTAATTAAAAAGTGCAAAGAAGAGGATTTAATTGAAGAGTTAATGAAAGAAATAGAATTACTTTAATTAAATATATAAATATTATTAAGAGACTTAGACTTTGGCTAAGTCTCTTTTTGTATAATTGATTAGAAGGAACATTGCTTTAAGGTAAAAAGATAAATAATGTATCTTTAGCGTTAGGATATACATGTATAGGTGAAAGAATATATTGTGATAAACTCTAAATGATGTAAAATTTTATCTAATTACTTGTATTATTAAAAAAAGTGTGCTATTCTAATTTAAGAAGATTTATTTCAGATAGCTAGAAAAAAGGAGTGGGAGGAAATACCCGCTCTTTCTATTTGTAACGCAACTACTACAATAGTTGCGTTTTTGATTAGGTAAAAAATATTAAACTAGTATTTGGGAATAATAATCTTGAGAAAATTGAATATTGTAAAGGAGGTTTAAAGATGCAAAGAGAAGGTTTAGTAGAAAAGGTATCAGCTCTAGTACAACCAATTGCAGATGAATTAAACTATGAATTATACTATGTTGAGTATGTTAAAGAGAGCGGAGAGAATTTTCTAAGAATATACATAGATAAGGAAGAAGGAAGCATAAGTCTTACAGATTGCGAAACACTTTCTAGAAGAGTTAGTACTATGCTAGACGAAGAGGACCCAATTCCAGATTCGTATTATTTAGAAGTATCTTCACCAGGTCTTAATAGAGGTTTATATAATGATAAGCATTATAATAGATTTGTAGGAAGAGAAGTAGAAATTAAGCTGAGTGGAGCAGTTAATGGGAGTAAAAATTTTAATGGCATATTAAAAGGTGTAACAGAAGATTCAATAATTATTAATAATGGAGAAGATGTTACTATACCAAAAAATAAAATAAAAAAAGCTAATTTGGATGGGGAGATATAGCAAGGAGGATATAATAATGAATGAAGAGTTTATAGGCGCTCTAAAAGAACTAGTAAAAGAAAAGGGGATTAGTGAAGAATTAATATTCACAACAATAGAGGATGCATTAGTTGCAGCATATAAAAAGAATTATGCAAATATTAATACTTCAGCTCAAAATGTTAGGGTTAGCATGCACAGAGAAACAGGAGAAATACATGTATATGCACAAAAAGTAGTTTGTGATGAAGTATATGATGATGTGACTGAAATCTCTTTAGAAGAAGCTAAAGAAATAAGCCCAAAATATGATGTGGATGATATTGTAGAAATAGAAGTTACTCCAAAGAACTTTGGTAGAGTTGCAGCACAATTAGCTAAGCAAGTAGTAACACAAAGAATAAAAGAAGCTGAAAGAAATATCATTTACAATGAATACAAGGAAAAAGAATTTGATATTATTACTGGTACAATCTTAAGAAAAGATAAGGGTATGGTTTTTGTTAACCTTGGAAAGCTTGAGGGAGTAATAGGACCAAATGAGCAAATACCTAATGAGGAATATAAGTTCAATGAAAAGCTTAAGCTTTATATAGTTGAAGTTAAGAATGGATCTAAGGGAGCTCAAATACATGTTTCTAGAACACATCCGGGCTTAGTTAAGAGATTATTTGAACTTGAAGTTCCTGAAATCTATAATGGAGTTGTAGAAATAAAGAGCATTTCAAGAGAAGCAGGATCTAGAAGTAAGATAGCTGTTTACTCAAATGATGAATCTGTAGATCCAATGGGAGCTTGTGTTGGACCTAAGGGTGCAAGGGTTCAAAATATAGTAAATGAATTAAAGAATGAAAAGATAGATATAATTAAGTGGAGTAAATCTCCAGAAGAATTTATTTCAAATGCTTTAAGTCCAGCAAAGGTATTAAGTGTAGAAGTAGATGAAGATAACAAGTCTGCAAAGGTTGTTGTTGATGATAATCAATTATCACTTGCAATAGGTAAAGAAGGTCAAAACGTTAGATTAGCAGCTAAGTTAACTAACTGGAAGATAGATATAAAGAGCAAATCTCAAGCAGAAGCTTTAAAAGAAAGTGAAGAAGCTACTGTAACTGAATAATGAGGTGTTTTTATGAAAGTTAAGAAGATACCATTAAGAATGTGTACAGGATGCATGGAAATGAAGCCTAAGAAGGAATTAATAAGAGTTGTTAAAAGTCCAGAGGGTGAAGTTTCTGTTGATTTAACAGGGAAGAAGTCAGGTAGAGGTGCTTATATATGTAAAAGTGGAGAATGCTTAGAAAAGGCATTTAAAGCTAAGAGATTAAGTAGAAACCTAGATGTAGCTATAAGCGAAGATATATATAACAGGCTAAAGGAAGAAATTGGAAATGAGTAAGTTTTTTAATTTTTTAGGTTTAGCAAAAAGGTCAGGTAACATATTAGAAGGTTACAGTAAATGCAATGAGGAGAGAAATAGAAGAAAGCTTTTTCTATTTATAATTTCTCCAGATGCATCGGAAGCCACAAGAAAAAAGTTTAAAAATCATTGTAAGGAAAATAATATACCATATATTGAAGATTTCTCAAAAGAGGAATTAGGAGGAGCAGTTGGAAGACCAGAGGTTAAAATCCTAGCTATTTTAGACCAGAATATGGCTAATAAGCTTAATGCTCTTTACGAGGAGGAAAAATATATGAAGTAAAATATTCGGGGGTGACTGTATGTCAAAAATTAGAGTATATGAATTAGCAAAAGAATTAAATGTAAGCTCAAAGGAACTAATAGAATTATTAATGACAGAATTTAACGTTGAAGTGAAAAATCATATGAGCGTAATAGAAGATGAAGATGCAGCTTTAATAAAGGAATTATTAGGTGAACCAAATAAAGATGAAGCTTCAAAGGAAGTATCAGCAGATAATGGTAGCATTGTTGAAGAGTACGAAGAGCAATTAAATGAAGAAGTTAACAAGGGTAACGGAAAGAAAAAGAAAACTAGAAAACAAATTGCTGAAGAAAAGGCAAGAAGAGAACAAGAATTTGCTGAAAACACAATTTTAGAAATTGGTGAAACTATTACAGTTAAAGAATTAGCAGATTCTTTACAAAAGCCATATGCAGATGTTATTAAGAATTTAATGTTCTTAGGTGTAATGGCTGCTGTTAACCAAGAAATCGACTTTGAAACAGCTGCAAAGTTATGTGATAAGTATGAAATCTTATATGAAAAGAAAGAGGTATCATCTGAACTAGAAAGCTTAGAAGTAGATGCAGAAGATGATGAAAACTTAGTTAAGAGACCTCCAATAGTAACAGTAATGGGTCACGTTGACCATGGTAAGACATCTTTACTTGATGCTATTAGAAAAACAAGAGTAACTAAAACAGAAGCTGGTGGTATTACTCAACATATAGGTGCTTACACAGTAACATTAAATGGAGAAGAAATTACATTCCTTGATACTCCAGGACACGAAGCTTTCACAGCAATGAGAGCTAGAGGAGCTCAAGTTACTGATATAGTTATATTAGTTGTTGCGGCAGACGACGGAATAATGCCACAAACTAAAGAAGCTATAAACCATTGTAAAGCTGCAGAAGTTCCTATGATTGTTGCTATTAATAAGATAGATAGACCAGGTGCTAATATTGATAGAGTTAAGCAAGAATTAACTGAATTTGGATTAGTAGCAGAAGACTGGGGTGGAGATACTATATGTGTACCAGTATCAGCTAAAGAAGGTCAAAATATTGATCAATTATTAGAAATGATTATATTAACTGCTGAAATGCAAGAATTAAAGGCTAATCCAGATAGAAAAGCTAAGGGAACAGTTGTTGAAGCTAAGCTTGATAAGGGAAGAGGACCTGTTGCATCATTATTAGTTCAAAGTGGTACTTTAAGTGTAGGAGATTCTATTCTTGTAGGTTCTACTTATGGAAGAATAAGAGCTATGTTTGATGATCAAGGTAAGAAGATTAAATCAGCAGGACCATCAATTCCAGTAGAAATTTTAGGATTATCAGAAGTTCCAGCAGCAGGAGATAGATTTATTCAAGTTAAGGATGAAAAGACTGCTAGAACTATGGCAGAAGCAAGAAAGGATAAGTTAAAGAATGAAACCTTAAATGCTTCCCATAGAGTATCATTAGAAGATTTATATAGCCAAATCAAAGAAGGTACAGTTAAGGAATTAGCTATTATAGTTAAGGCTGACGTACAAGGTTCTGTAGAAGCTATAAGACAATCTCTTGAAAAACTTTCAACAGATGATGTTAAGGTAAGAGTAATTCACGGTGCTGTTGGTGCAATAACAGAAACAGATATAACTCTTGCAACAGCTTCAAATGCTATAGTAATTGGATTTAACGTAAGACCAGACTCAAATGCAATAGCTGCATCAGAAAGAGAAAAGGTTGATGTTAAGACATATAGAATAATATACGATGCTATAGAAGATGTTAAGTCAGCTATGGTTGGTATGCTTGAACCAGAATACAAAGAAGTTGTTCTTGGTAAGGCAGAAGTTAGAGAAACTTATAAGATTTCTAATGTTGGTACAATTGCAGGATGCTATGTATTAGATGGTAAGATTCTAAGAAATTCTGATATAAGAGTTATTAGAGATGGTATAGTTATATTTGAAAGCTCTTTAGCTTCATTAAAGAGATTTAAAGATGACGTTAAAGAAGTAGCAACTGGATATGAGTGTGGCTTAAGTGTTGAAAAGTTCAATGATATTAAAGAAGGCGATATTATTGAATCATTCAAGATAGAGGCTATAAAGAGAAAAGAGCTTTAAAGAGGTGATATAAATGCCAAATTATAGAGGCGGCAGAATAAATGAAGAAGTTAAAAGAGAAGTAAGTAATTTAATTAGAAATGAAATTAAAGATCCAAGACTTACAGCTATGATTTCTGTAACTTCTGTAAAAGTTACTAAAGATTTAAGATATGCAAAGGTATATGTAAGTATATTTGCAAATAGTGAAGAAGAGAAGAAAAGCAATCTTGATGCACTAAAGAGTGCAGCAAGTTTTGTAAGAAGAGAGATAGCACAAAGAATTAATTTAAGGCATAATCCACAAATAATTTTTGAAATAGATGATTCTATTGACTATGGTATGCATATAGATAGTTTAATAGAAAAGATTAAAGATAAATAATATGACTTTAAAAGATATTTCAAAAGATATTATTGAAAGTAAGAAAATAGGGCTAACCTTTCATATATCTCCAGATGGAGATGCTTTAGGAAGCACATTAGCTCTATTAAATGGACTTAGAGAACTAGGAAAAGATTCATATATAATATCAAGAGAAGTTATCCCGGATAACCTCTCTTTCCTACCTCTAGGAGAAGAAATTAATGGTGATATACCTGAACCTCTAGAAGGAACAGATATGGTTATCGTTTTAGATTGTGGTAATTATGAAAGAATATGTGCAAATCTTGAAAATTATGATGGTAAGCTTATAAACATAGATCACCATGTTACTAATGAAAACTATGGAACAAGTAATTATGTTGAAGAATCATCTGCTGCAACAGCAGAAATTGTTTATTTACTTCTAAAAGAATTAGGTTTTGACTTTAAAGAAAAAGATGAAGTTAATGAGAAAATAGGAAGATGTATATATACATCTTTAGTTACAGATACAGGTGGTTTTAGACATTCAAATGTAACAGAAAGAACTCATAAAATAGCATCTGAGCTGATAGCCATTGGAGTTAATAATACTAAAATTCATAATAATCTATTTGATAATAGACCTTATGAAAAAATCAAACTTATAGGTGAAGCTTTAAATAATTTAAAGCTTTTACTTGATGGGAAATTATCAGTTATAAAACTTTCTAAAAAACTTTTAGACTCTTATAATTTAGGGAATATAGATACTTCCGATGTTATTTCTATGGCATTAGGGATAAAAGGAGTAAAAGTTGCCTTAGTATTAAAAGAAGTTGAAGATGGAGTGAAGGGAAGTTTAAGATCAAGAGAAGATTTTGATGTTAGAAAGGTTGCAGAGGTTTTAGGTGGTGGTGGCCATATAAAGGCTGCTGGATTTAAAATGAAAAATGTTTCATTAGAAGAAGCTTTCAATAAAGTAATAATTGAAATAGAAAAAGAGATATAGATATGAATGGTGTATTAAATATATTTAAAAATTCAGGAATGTCATCTTTTGATGTTGTAAGAATTGTAAGAAAAGTTGCTTGTGAGAAAAAAGTTGGACATACAGGCACTCTTGATCCAGAAGCAATTGGTGTCTTACCAGTATGTTTAGGAAAGGCAACCAAGATAATAGATTACATTATGAATGATAAGAAGAGCTACAAGGTGAAATTTAAGCTTGGAGTTACTACAACTACATATGATTTAGAAGGTGAAATATTATCAGAAAGTGACACTTCTAATATTACAGTTGAAGAGACATTAGAAGCTATAAATAAATTTAAAGGAACATATAATCAAGTTCCACCTATGTATTCTGCCCTAAAGAAAAATGGAGTAAGGCTATATGAACTTGCAAGAAAAGGAATAGAAGTAGAGAGAGAAGGAAGACCCATAACTATATATGACATTAAAGATATAGAAATTAATCTTCCTTATATATCTATGGAAGTAACTTGTTCTAAGGGGACGTATATAAGAAGCCTTTGCTATGATATAGGTGAAGCATTAAAAGTAGGGGCTTGTATGACAGACCTTAGAAGAACTGAAACATCTTGTTTTCATGAAAGAGATAGCATTAATATTAAGGATTTAACTAGTGAGAACATACATAATTATATTATATCAATAGAGGATGCATTAAAATTCTATCCTAAACTTAAAGTTAATGAAGGCTTTAGCAAGTTACTTATAAATGGTGTTAGAGTAATGGATAGAAGATTAACAAATGAAAAAATAGACAATAATATTCTATATAGAGTTTATGATGAAAATGATAAATTTTTAGGTCTTGGGAAAAGAGAACTTAACGGATTTAAAATTGAAAAACTATTAATATAGTAGGAGCTAATGAAGTATGAATGAGAAGCTTAATAGATTTTTAGAAGAAGGTACATATAGTTATGTTGCCCTTGGTAGCTTTGATGGTTTACATTCAGGACATTTATCATTAGTAAATAAGATTATTGAGCTAGCAAATGAAAACAAAGGTAAAAGTATAGTATATACTTTTAAAAATCATCCTAGGACTTTAATAAAAGGAGCAACTCCTCCTAAACTACTTATGGATAATGAGAGTAAGGAAGAGATATTAGAAGCTTTAGGTGTTGATTTAATATACTTTGAAGAATTTAATGAAGAATATATGAAATTAACCCCAGAGGGATTTATTAAATATTTATGTGAAAAGTTTAAAGTAAAAGGGATTGTTGTTGGATTCAATTATAGATTTGGATATAAGAATGTTGGAAATATAGAGATGTTAAAAGAATTATCAACAAAGTATGGCTATGAACTTTATGTAATGGAACCTTGTAATTATGAAGATGAAGTTATAAGTAGTACTAGAATTAGGAATGAATTACTTAGTGGAAATGTTGATAAAGCTATGAAGATGCTTAATAGGCCTTACTGTATAAAAGGTAAAGTGGTACATGGTAAGAAGCTTGGAAGAGCCATAGGTTTTCCAACAGCCAATTTAGATTATTCAAAGGAGGCTTTAATTCCTAAAAAAGGTGTATATTATACTAATGTACAATGGCAAGGTAAAATATATAAGGGAATAACATCTGTAGGAAATAATCCAACTGTTAATGGTGATAAATTAACAATAGAAACTTATATTTTAGATTTTAATAATGATTTATATGGGCATAATATAAAAGTATACTTTATTAAAAAGATACGTGATGAGAAAAAGTTTAACTCAATAGATGATTTAGTTATCCAATTAAAAAAAGATAAATATTATGCTCTAGAGGAAAAGTTCTTTGTAAACTTATAAAAAATATTTACAATAAGAATGGCTTTTGTTATAATAGCCATTAGGAACCTAGTCCTATGTTTAAAGAATGCCAACTTTATACATGGCACTAAGGCGATAAATTATGGAGGTGCATTACGCATGGATAAGGCAAAAAAGTTAGAAATAATTAAAGAATTTGGAAGAAATGAACAAGATACTGGTTCTCCAGAAGTTCAAATCGCTTTATTAACAGAAAGAATCAATTCTTTAACTGGTCACTTAAAGACTCACAAGAAGGATCACCACTCAAGAAGAGGATTATTAATGATGGTTGGTCAAAGAAGAGGTCTTCTAAATTACTTAGAGTCTCAAGATATCGAAAGATACAGAGCTATTATCAAAAAATTAGGTTTAAGAAGATAATCTTTAGAGCGGATAACTCCGCTCTATTATTTTAAAATTACAAGAAAATTATGTAAAATGTAGATAGTGAAGGGAGGTCCTATCATGAATAAAGTATTAAGCAAAACCATTGCTGGTAGAGAGATGAAGGTTGAATTTGGTAAGATAGGAATGTTATCAAATGCAGCAATTTTTATGAGCTATGGAGATACAGTAATATTAACAAATGTTAATGCTTCAGAGCAACCTAGAGAAGGTATAGATTTCTTCCCATTAAGCGTTGAATATGAAGAAAGATTATATTCAGTAGGTAAAATTCCAGGTGGATTTATAAAGAGAGAAGGTAGACCTACAGAAAAAGCAATTCTAAACGGTAGAGCAGTAGATAGAACAATAAGACCATTATTTCCAAAGGGATATAGAAATGATGTTCAAGTTGTATGTACAGTGGTTTCAGTTGAAAAGGATAACTTACCAGAAATTTTAGCCATTAATGCAGCATCAATGGCATTATGTTTATCAAGCATTCCTTATACAATTCCAGTGGCAGCAGTTCAAGTAGGATTAATAGATGGAAACTTTGTAATTAATCCAAATGCTGAAGAAAGAGAAGAATCAATCATGCATCTTACTGTTTGTGCAACAAAAGAAAAGGTTATGATGATTGAAGCTGGAGGTCACGAAATTCCAGAAGACACAATGATAAAGGCTATAGAATATGGATTTGAAAGATGTCAAGATATAATTTTATTCCAAGAAGAAGCTATGGCTACAATGGGTAAAGAAAAAGAAGTTCCTGAATTATACCATGTTGATTTAGAGGTAGAAAAGGATATAACTGAGTTTGCTGGAGAAATGGTTAAGAAGGCAATGTACATCACTGATAAGGACGAAAGAAACTTAGCAATTGATGAAATCAATGAAAAGGTATCTGAAGAATTTGGTGAAAAGTACGCTGATAAGACTGGTGATATAAAAGAAGTTCTTTATAACATGCAAAAGAAAGTTGTAAGGCATATGTTATTAAAGGAAAAGAGAAGACCGGATGGAAGAGCTTTTGATGAAGTAAGACCAATAAGTTGTGAAGTTGGTATATTACCAAGAACTCATGGTACTGGGTTATTTACAAGAGGATTAACTCAAGTAATGACAGTTGCTACATTAGGTTCAGTTGGAGATATTCAAGTATTAGATGGAATAGATGAAAGCGAAACTACTAAGAGATACATGCACCACTATAATTTTCCTGGATATAGTGTTGGAGAAGTTAAACCATTAAGAGGGCCAGGAAGAAGAGAAATTGGTCATGGGGCATTAGCAGAAAGAGCTCTTGAGCCATTAATACCATCAGAAGAAGAATTCCCATATACTATTAGATTAGTATCTGAAGTTTTAAGTTCTAATGGTTCTACTTCACAAGCATCAGTATGTGGTTCAACATTAGCCTTATTAGATGCAGGTGTTCCAATAAAGAGACCAGCAGCAGGTATTGCAATGGGATTAATTACATCTGAAGATTTAAGTGAAGAAGCAGTATTAACTGATATTCAAGGAATAGAAGATTTCTTTGGAGATATGGACTTTAAGGTAGCTGGTACGACAGAAGGTATTACATCAATTCAAGTTGATACTAAGCTTCAAGGTTTCTCATTTAATGTAGTTGAAAATGCTATTAAAGATGCTAGAAAAGCTAGATTATTTATATTAGATAAGATAAATGAATGCATAGAAAGTCCTAGAGAAGAAGTTTCTTCATATGCTCCAAAAACATCTATTATTCAAATAGACCCAGAAAAGATTAGAGATGTAATTGGAACTGGTGGTAAGGTTATAAATAAGATTATAGCTGATACTGGAGTTAAGATTGATATTAAGGAAGATGGTACAGTATTCGTATCTTCACCTGATCATGATGGAGTTAATGCAGCACTTAAGATTATTGAAGGTATTACTAAGGAAGTTCAAGTTGGTGAAGTGTACCTAGGTAAGGTTACAAAGATAACTACTTTTGGTGCTTTTGTAGAAGTTCTTCCAAATAAAGAAGGATTAGTTCATATTTCTAAGCTAGCTAAGGAAAGAGTTAATAAGGTTGAAGATGTAGTTACTGTTGGTGATGAAATCTTAGTAAAGGTTGTAGAAATAGATAACCAAGGAAGAGTTAACCTTTCTAGAAAAGATGCTTTAGCTGAAAATGAAGAAAATAAAGAACAAGAATAATATGAACATAAAAAGGGCAATTCATTGCCTTTTTTCTATATATATTAAAATATAGAATAAGATGCCACGAATTACTTTATACTATATAAAGAGAATTCGTGATTTTTATTATAGGAGGAAAATATGTATAATTTTTATACTTTAAAAAATGGGCTAAGAGTAATAACAGAAAAAGTAGATGGGGTAAACTCTATAAGCGTAGGAGTAATGATACAAAATGGTTCCAGAAATGAAACTCCTGAAGTAAATGGAATATCACATTTTATTGAACATATGTTTTTTAAGGGAACAGATAAGAGGACAGCAAAAGAAATTGCAGAATCAGTTGAGAATATAGGCGGACAAATAAATGCATTTACAAGTAAAGAAGCTACTTGTTATTATGTTAAGAATTTATACACTCATTTAGATTTATCTCTAGAAGTGCTTTCAGATATGATATTAAACTCCAAGTTTGATGGAGATGAAATAGAAAGGGAGAAGGGAGTAGTTATTGAAGAAATCAATATGAGCGAGGATAATCCAGAGGATGTTCTTGAGGATTTACATTCAAAAGCATGCTTTGATAATAGTTCCTTAGCCTACCCAATTTTAGGGACAATTGATAAGGTTAAAAGTTTTACTAGAGATAAAATAAAGAATTTTATAAAAGAAAAATATACTCCATACAACACAGTGATATCTATATGTGGTAAGTTTGATGAGAAGGAAGTGGAGACTTTAGTAGAACAATATTTTGGAGGGTGGAAAAGCGACAATATCTATGTTCCAACATACGGTGAAACTTTAGTGCACTTAAACTCTATGACAGCTACAAAGGATATAGAGCAACTTCATGTAAGCCTTGGGTTAAAGGGGCTTCCTTTTGGCCATGATAATGGGTATGGCCTCGTATTATTAAGTAATATATTTGGTGGTGGAGCGTCATCTATACTATTCCAAAGAGTAAGGGAACAACTAGGGTTATGCTATAGTATTTATTGTTATCCTCAACCATATCAAGGTGCAGGAGTATTAAATATATATGCTGGTCTTGGAAAGAATTATGGTGAAAAGGCTTTAGATGCTATTAAGCATGAGTTAAATAGATTTGTTAAAGAAGGTATAACTAAGGAATTATTAGATGTTAATAAGGAAAAGATAAAAGCAAATTATATTTTAGGATTGGAAAGTACTAGTTCAAGAATGTTTAGTAATGCAAAATCTGTATTATTTAAAAATAGGGTAACTACTCAAGAAGAGGTTATAGAAAAAGTTGATAGAATCAATATGGAGGATATTGATTTTGTATTAAAGGAGTGCTTTGGAAGTGGAGTGTTAAATACTTCTTATGTAGGGCAAAATGTTGAGGCTGACAAGTTAAACTCTATAATATTAGACTCTGATAAAGCATATAATAATAAAAATAATTTTGGGAAAATAGAAATATAAGAATAAAATCTCTCTTTATATCATATGTATTATGTAGGTAATAAGGAGGGATTTTTTATGTCAGGAGAAAACATAAAGTTACTTAGTGAAATAGAAAGATATGAACTTATAAATATTAATGATGGTGAAAAGTACGATTATCTTCAAAATAATGACTTAGTAGTAGATGATGATGGAAAAATACGATATCTTATTATAAATACTACTGGAAGTAAGATGGGACTATTCAGTAGGTCTAGAGAGTTTTTAGAGATTCCATGGGAGTGTGTAAAGAAGATTGGATCAAGAACTATAATACTTGATGCAGAAGATAATGATGTAAAGAGAGCTAAACTATAGAATCTGGAGGGAATGACTTGAAAATAGTTATACAAAAGTTTGGCGGCACATCAGTTTCTACCAAGGAGAATAGAGAAAAAGTAATGGAGAAAGTAAAGGAGTCAATTGATAATGGATATAGTCCTGTGGTTGTCGTGTCAGCAATGGGAAGAAAGGGTAGTCCATATGCAACTGATACTTTACTTTCTTTAGTTAATGAAAATTTTATAAAAGAAAATAAGTTAGCAGCAGATCTTTTAATGTGCTGTGGAGAAATAATAAGTTCTGTTGTAATGTCATCAGATATGAATAGTAAAAATATTGAGGCCTTTCCTATGACAGGCGGACAAGCTGGGTTAATTACCAATAAAAATTTTGGCGAAGCAACTTTGCTTTCAACTAATGAAAAAGAAATATTAGATGTAATATCACAGGGGAGAGTTCCTGTTGTAACTGGATTCCAAGGTATAACAGAGAATGGATACTTTACTACATTGGGAAGAGGTGGAAGCGATACTACAGCTTCAATACTTGGAGTAATGTTGGATGCAGAAAGAATTGAAATATATACAGATGTTGATGGTGTAATGACAGCAGATCCTAGAATAGTAAAAAGTGCATCAGTAATTGATATTATAAGCTATGATGAGGTGTTCCAGCTTGCAGACCAAGGTTCTAAGGTAATACATCCTAGGGCTGTTGAGTATGCTAGAGAAGGTAATATTCCTATTATGATTAAAAATACTTTAAATGATACAATAGGTACATTAATTAATAGTGTGGGAGATAGAAAGAGGAGAAGATTAATTACAAGTATAACTAATCATGATGATAGAATTCAGGTTACAATAAATCTTGATGATAATAAGGGTAATGATAGATATAATGATGTATTAGAAATATTAGCTGCAAATAAGATTAGTTTGGATTTAATTAATATTTTTCCAAGGCAGCAAGTATTCACAATATCTAAAGCTGCAAAGGATATTGTAAAGGATATATTTGGTAAATTGGATTTAAAATATACATTAATAGATAACTGTAGTACTATAGCCTTAGTGGGAGCTGGAATGAAGGGAATACCTGGGGTTATGGCGAAAATTTATAAAACATTAAGTGAAAGCAATATAGAGGTGTTACAAACTGCAGATTCACATATGACTATTTGGTGTTTAATTCATACCGAAAATTTAGAAAAAGCTATAAATGCTCTTCATAAAGCATTTAAACTTTAAAATTGTATCTTTAATAAAGTATAAAAACATTCCTCATGTACAAAATAAAACTGTACAGGAGGAATGTTTTTATGGAGGATATTAAATTAACAAATAAGTCAACAAAATCTGGAAGTGAAGAAACACAAGAAGAATTAAAAGAAAACAATGAGAAAATGAAATCTGTTAAGGAATATGGGAACACAACTATGGCAGTACCTAATGAAAGAATTCAAGTCCTTTCAATAATAGGGCAAATTGAAGGACATAATGTTTCACCAGCCCAAACTAAAGCAACTAAGTACGAACACGTAATACCACAACTGATTTCTATAGAACAAAATAAAAATGTAAAAGGCGTACTAATCGTACTAAATACAGTAGGAGGAGATGTTGAAGCTGGTCTTGCAATATCAGAAATGATAAATTCAATTTCTAAACCAACAGTTTCAATAGTTATAGGAGGAGGTCACTCTATTGGAGTACCTTTAGCTACTTCTTCTGACTATTCTTTTATAACTCCATCAGCTACTATGATAATTCACCCAATAAGAATGAATGGGTTTATTATAGGAGTTTCACAAACATTTGACTATTTTAAGAAGATGCAAGAGAGAATTAATGATTTTATTGTGAGAACTTCCAATATTAAACTAGAAAAATTAGAAGAGTTTATGATGCAAACAGATGAACTACTAAATGATGTAGGAACTATATTAATTGGTAAGCAGGCTGTAGATTGTGGGCTTATAGATGAAGTTGGGGGGATAAGTAAAGCACTTGAAAAATTAAATGAATTAATAGGAGATGAAAAATAGGGATGTAAACCCTATTTTTTTTCTTTCTTAAAAGGAATTAAAGAGAAAGTGTAGAAATTATTATGATGGGGTGATTTTTAGTGAGTAGAAGTAATAGTAAAAGAAAAAATACAAAAGAAGCAAAGAAAAACGTACAAAATCATAATAGTGAAATTACTGGAATTATATTTATAGCATGTGGAATACTGAGTGCAGTATCAATATATACAAACCTAGCTGGATTTTTATCTACATTTTCACAGAAGATATCACATTTACTATTAGGAATAGGAGCTTATGTAGTACCTATTTATTTAATTTATTTAGGATATAATTATTTAAAGGGAAGAGGAAAAATAAATCTTGATAAAAAGTTTTATGGTATTACTCTATTTGTTGGGGTAATTATTTTATTTTCAGGAACATTTTATGTAGAATCATTAAGTGATATTACCTTTGGAAAGGGTATGAGTAATATAATTCAAACAATAGTAAAAGCTGATTACGGATTTAATGGAGGTCTTGTTGGACATCTTATATCCTATCCTTTATTTAAAATACTTGGATTTGTAGGTTCATTTATTGTGTATATAGCGCTTATAATTATAGCTTCTATATTAACATTTAGTATTTCGATTTTTGATTTAGGTGAAAGAGCAAATGTAAAAAGAAAAGAATTTAAAAAGAGAAGAGAAATTTCACCAACAATCAAAAACGATGAAAGAAATGACTTTATAAATGTAATTGAAAAGGAAGAAAAGCTAGAGCCAAATAGAGAAGAGTTTTTAAAGGGGGTAAATCATAAAATAAAGATACTTGATTTTATGAAAAATGCCACTATTGATGATGAGCTTGAAGTGGCTGTAGAAAATAACACAGAAAAAGAAATATCTTCATTTATTAACAGCGAGGAAGCTATGCCTTCTGTTAAAAAAGAAAAACTTGATAACGGAATAAAGGAAAGTGTGAATAAAGAAATTGAAGATATACTAAATGAAGACAAAGAAGAAATAGAGAAAAAAGAATATGTATTCCCTAATACAGAACTTTTAAATGTTAATAATAAAACTAAATTAAATAGCTCTGATAAAAAAGAGTTAATTGATAGCGCAAATAAGCTAGAAGAAACTTTAGGAAGTTTTGGAGTAGATGCAAAAGTTGTGCAAGTTACAAAGGGACCTTCAGTAACTAGATTTGAACTTCAGCCTAGTCCTGGTGTAAAAGTTAGTAAAATAGTAAATTTATCAGATGATATAGCATTAGGTCTTGCAGCTTCTGGGGTGAGAATTGAAGCACCTATTCCTGGAAAGGCAGCAGTTGGTATAGAAGTACCAAATAAAAAGCAAACACCAGTATTTTTAAGAGAGGTACTAGATTCAAAAGAGTTTACTAGTAGTAATAAAAAGTTAGCCTTTGCTTTAGGAAAAGATATAGGAGGAGCTTGCGTTGTAGGAGATTTAAGTAAGATGCCACATACATTGATTGCAGGGGCTACAGGTTCTGGTAAGAGTGTATGTATTAATTCTTTAATTATAAGCTTACTATATAAATATTCTCCTGATGAAGTTAAATTACTTATGGTTGATCCTAAGGTTGTTGAGTTAAATGTTTATAATGGAATACCCCATCTTTTAATTCCAGTAGTAACAGATCCAAAGAAAGCAGCTGCTGCATTAAATTGGGCTGTTAATGAGATGACAAAAAGATATAACCTTTTTGCTGAAATGGGAGTAAGAAATATTGATTCATACAATGCTTTAATGGATAAAGGAATTATTGAGGAGAAGCTACCTTATATAGTTATAATTGTAGATGAGCTTGCTGACTTAATGATGGTTTGTCCTAATGATGTGGAAGATTATATAGGAAGGCTGGCACAAATGGCAAGAGCTGCTGGTATGCATCTTGTTATAGCAACGCAAAGACCATCTGTAGACGTAATTACAGGTGTTATAAAAGCAAATATACCATCTAGAATTTCATTTGCTGTTTCTTCTCAGGTGGACTCAAGAACAATATTAGATTCAGCTGGAGCTGAAAAATTACTTGGTAAAGGTGATATGCTTTATTATCCTGTTGGAGAAAGTAAACCTCAAAGAGTTCAAGGATGCTTCATCTCAGAAGAGGAAGTTGAAAAGGTAATAGAATTTATTAAGTCAGAAGAAAAAGATGCAGTTTATGAAGAATCTATTTTAGATCATATAAATAATGAAACAGAAGGCAAGAATATAGATAGTAGTGATGATGCTGATGAGTTGTTACCAGAAGCTATAAATTTAGTAATTGAATACGAGCAGGCATCAACATCTTTCTTGCAAAGAAGACTAAGAGTTGGCTTTAACAGAGCTTCTAGAATAATGGATCAGCTAGAAGAAAGGGGAATAATTTCACCTAAAGATGGAAGTAGACCAAGGCAAGTTTTGATGAAAAAAGAAGATTTACTCCATAATTCAGATAATATGGAAGAAAATTAACTTGTAATACTTATAAAAGCGATATAAAATGTTTTTGATATAGTATTAAACTAGAGTAATACACAGGAGGAAACACATTTGAAAAAGTATAAAGTTGGAATGGTTAGTTTAGGCTGCGATAAGAATAGAGTAGATGCAGAAATAATTCTAGGTAGAATGAGTGAGCAATACGAAATAACAAATAATCCAAAGGAAGCAGATATAATAATAGTAAATACTTGTGGTTTTATAGAGTCAGCAAAGCAAGAATCTATAGACACAATTTTAGAGATGGCAGAATACAAGAATAAGTATAAGTGTAAAATGTTGATAGCTACAGGTTGTCTTACACAAAGATACGGAAAAGAGTTACAAGAATTAATGCCAGAAATAGATATTACTCTTGGAGTTAATGATTACGAAAAGATTAATGAGTATATAATGAATTTCATTAATAATGATGAAAAGTTAATAGAAGTAAATTATTCAGATCAAAAGATTAATGAAGGTATAAGAATTCTTACAACAAAATCTCATACAGCATATCTAAGGATAGCAGAAGGTTGCAACAATTTCTGTACTTATTGTATTATTCCTAAAATAAGAGGAAAATTTAGAAGTAGAGATAAAGAAAGCATTATTAAAGAAGCTGAATTATTAAGCAAGAGTGGCGTAAAAGAATTAATTTTAATAGCTCAAGACTTAACTATGTATGGTACAGACCTTTATGGTGGACAAAAGTTACATGAATTATTAAGAGAATTATCAAAGGTTGATGGAATTGAATGGATAAGACTATTATATTGTTATCCAGAAGAAATCTATGATGAATTAATAGATGAAATAGCTAACAATAATAAGGTAGTCAAATATTTAGATTTGCCAATACAACATATAAGCAATAACATTTTAAGATTAATGGCAAGAAAAACAAGCAAAGAAGCTATAATAAATAAGATTGAAACATTAAGGAAAAGAATTCCTGATATTGTAGTAAGAACTTCTTTAATTGTAGGGTTTCCAGGTGAAACAGAAGAAGATTTTAATGAATTAACAAAGTTTTTACAAGATTATAAATTAGATAATGTAGGGGTGTTTAAATATTCTCAAGAGGAGGGAACACCAGCTGCAAAGATGGAAAATCAAGTTCCTGAAGAGATAAAGGAAATTAGAGAAAGAAACTTAATGTTAGTTCAACAAGAAGTGGCAAAAGAAATAAATGAATTGAAAATTAGTAATATTTATGATATTCTTGTTGAAGGACATAATGGAGAATATTACTATGGAAGAAGTTATGAAATGGCTCCTGAAATAGATGGTGTAGTATTCTTTGATTCAGAAGAGAATATAAAAACTGGGGCAATAGTTAAAGTTAAGATTACTAATTGTGCCGATTATGATTTAATGGGAGTTGTGGTTTATGAATCTTGCAAATAAATTAACTGTAATTAGAATCTTTTTAGTTCCCATCTTTTTAATATTTATTGCTGTTCAAGGCATACCATATGGTACATTTATTGCAACATTTATATTTATTTTAGCGTCACTTACAGATAAGTTGGATGGGTATATAGCTAGGAGCAGGAATCAAATTACTAACTTTGGAAAGTTTATGGACCCCCTTGCAGACAAGCTGCTTGTAACATCAGCTTTAATATCTTTAGTAGAGCTACAAATGGTACCTAGTTGGGCAGCTATAGTTATAATTGCAAGAGAGTTTGCTGTATCTGGATTAAGAACAATAGCAGCTTCAGAAGGAAAAGTAATAGCTGCTAGTTGGTGGGGCAAGATAAAGACAGTAATACAAATAATAGCTATAGTGCTATTGTTATTACAATTTAATATTACTACATCTTCATACTTAACAAATTTAGTTGAATCAAGTAGTGTTTGGAATTGGTTCTTCATGAATGTACCTAGTTGGATGTTAAATATATCTGTAGTAATAACATTAATATCTGGTTGGGATTATTTTAGAAAGAATAAGCATACAATTGATATGAATAAATAAGATACATGTGAGATCGTACTAATATATTTAGCACGATCTCTTTTTTAAAACAATTTAAAGGTAACATTAGCAGTTAAATCAGTAATTTTTTATAAAATTTAATAAAAGATATATAGATGTATAAAAACAATCAGTTATGATAATACTAAAGAGGAAATTGCCATAAAATGGAGAAAAGAAAGTTTTATATTGACTATAAATAATAAATACTATATAATATGATTATAGAACATAAGTTCGTTTATGAAAGAGGTGTAAGAATAAAAATGAGTAACATAAATATGGATAAATTAAAGGCTATAGAAAGTGCTATGAACCAAATAGAGAAGCAATTTGGTAAAGGTTCTGTAATGAAATTAGGAGAAGATAGCACATTAAGTATCGATTCTATATCAACAGGATGTTTAGATCTTGATATAGCACTTGGTATTGGTGGAGTTCCAAAGGGAAGAATAGTAGAAATATATGGACCTGAAAGTTCAGGTAAAACAACAGTTGCATTACATATTGCTGCTGAAGCTCAAAAGGCTGGTGGAGCAGTAGCTTTTATTGATGCTGAACATGCTTTAGATCCTAGTTATGCAAGAAAGATTGGTGTCGATACTGAAAATCTTATAGTTTCACAACCAGATACAGGAGAACAAGGTCTTGAAATAGCAGAAGCCTTAGTTAGATCTGGTGCTATTGATGTTCTTGTAGTTGACTCTGTTGCTGCATTAGTACCAAGAGCAGAAATTGAAGGAGAAATGGGTGATTCTCACGTAGGGTTACAAGCAAGACTTATGTCTCAAGCATTAAGAAAGTTAGCAGGAACTATTAGTAAAACTAATTGTGTTGCAATATTCATTAACCAACTAAGAGAAAAAGTTGGAATTATGTTTGGTAATCCAGAAACTACAACAGGTGGTAGAGCACTTAAATTCTATGCTTCTGTAAGATTAGATGTTAGGAGAATAGATTCAATTAAGCAAGCTGATGCTATAATAGGTAATAGAACTAGAGTAAAAGTAATGAAGAATAAGGTAGCTCCTCCATTTAAACAAGCTGAGTTTGATATTATGTACAATGAAGGTATCTCAAGAACAGGTAATATAGTAGATGTTGGAGTTAAGGAAGGAATAGTACAAAAGAGTGGAGCTTGGTTCTCTTATGGAGATGTTAGATTAGGTCAAGGTAGAGAAAATGCTAAGATTTACTTAAAGGATAATCCTGAAGTAGCGCTAGAAATTGAAAATCAAATTAGAGAGAAGCATTCTTTACCTTTATATGTTGGTGAAGCTGAAGTTAAAAAAGAAGTATCTATAGATAAAGAATAAAAAAGAGGCGGTATACCGTCTCTTTTTTTGTTGTATATTATATGTAAAGAAAATAAAAGTAAATAATAGCAAGAAAAATAGATTATAAAAAAAGAATAAAAAGGTTTTCATAATGAGCGAAATGGATAGAAAACAAGAGGTAAAGCTAGTAAAATAGTGTATTTATAATATAATAAAGGGAATACTTATAAAGACGTGCTAACTTGACATAATTTGATTTTTCAGATAAAATAATAACAAATACTGGTTTATCATATTCCTATAAACAGTGAGAATTATATGATACCTACTATGCTTTCTTGTTTACTTATAATAGAAAGTTTACAAGCTAGGAGGTGTTTACGTGCAAACGTATATGATAATATTAATAGACATTGTTGTTTTATTAGTTTTAGGAATAGTATTTTATAAAACGATTCAAGCAGCATCAAAAAAGAAAATAGAATTACTTGAAAAAGAAGCTACAACTGTTTTAGAAAATTCAAAGAAAGAAGCAGAAGCTTTAAAGAAAGAAGCTATTTTGGAAGCAAAAGAAGAAGTTCATAGATTAAGAACTGATTGTGAAAGAGATTCACGAGAAAGAAGAAATGAAGTTCAAAGGCTTGAAAGAAGATTAATACAAAGAGAAGAGTCTTTAGATAAAAAGAGTGACTCTTTACAAAAGAAAGAAGATGCACTAAATGAGAGAGTGAACGAAGTTCAAAAAATGGAGGAAAAGGTTCAAGAGGTTTATAATCAAAGAAGAGAAGAACTTGAAAGAGTTTCAGGATTATCATCTGATGAAGCAAGACAAATCCTTTTAGAAGAAGTTCGTAAAGAAGTATCTCATGATGCAGCTTTAATGATTAAGGACATCGAGAGTAGGGCAAAGGAGGAAGCAGATAAAAAGGCAAGAGAAATTATTACCACTGCTATCCAAAGATGTGCAGCAGACCACGTGTCTGAAACAACAGTACATGTAGTAGCCCTACCAAATGATGAAATGAAGGGTAGAATAATAGGTAGAGAAGGTAGAAACATTAGAACCCTAGAGACGTTAACAGGAGTAGATTTAATTATAGATGATACTCCGGAAGCAGTTATCTTATCAAGTTTTGATCCAATTAGGAGAGAAGTTGCTAGGATGGCACTAGAAAAGTTAATAGTGGATGGCAGAATACATCCGGCAAGAATCGAAGAGATGGTTGAAAGAGCTCAAAAAGATGTTGAAAATGACATTAAGGAAGAAGGAGAACAAGCAGCACTAGAAACAGGTGTGCATGGACTTCACCCAGAACTTATAAGACTACTTGGTAGATTGAAATATAGAACAAGTTATGGACAAAATGTTCTAAAACATTCCATAGAAGTTTCATATTTAGCTGGTTTAATGGCTTCAGAATTAGGATTAGATGTTACTCTAGCTAGAAGAGCTGGCTTACTACACGATATTGGAAAGGCTGTAGATCAAGAGCAAGAGGGACCTCACGCTTTAATAGGTGGAGATCTTGCTAAAAAGTATCATGAGTCACCAATAGTAGTTAATGCAATTGCGGCCCATCACGGCGATGTTGAAATGCAATCTTTAGAAGCTATATTGGTTCAAGCAGCAGATGCTGTATCTGCAGCTAGACCAGGTGCAAGAAGAGAAACTCTAGAAGCCTATATCAAGAGATTAGAGAAATTGGAAGAAATTGCAAATTCGTATGAAGGTGTAGAAAAATCATATGCCATTCAAGCTGGTAGAGAGATTAGAATTATGGTTAAACCAGATCATGTTGACGATTTAGGTGCAGTTGAACTTGCACATAACATTGTTAAGAGCATTGAAGAACAGCTAGAATATCCAGGACAAATAAAGATAAATGTTATAAGAGAAACTAGAGCAGTAGATTTTGCAAAATAAAGAATTAGAGTTGTTAATATTATTCAATATTAACAACTCTTTTAAAATTATTATTATTTTAGAAAAAAAGTAGTTAAAAAAAAGGATTTTAAAAGTTTACATAGAATATATTTAATAGAGAAAAGTAATTATATTTTATTTTGTAAACGATTAGTAGGTCTGGGAGGAGAAATAAAAATGGAAGTATTAAAAGTATCAACAAAATCTAATCCAAATTCAGTTGCAGGTGCTTTAGCTGCAATTATAAAGGAAAAAAATATTGTAGAAATACAAGCTGTAGGAGCAGGAGCAATAAATCAAGCTGTTAAGGCTATAGCTATCGCTAGAGGCTTTGTTGCGCCAAGCGGTAAAGATATCGTTTGCATTCCAGCATTCACTGACATAGAGATTGATGGTGAAGAAAGAACTGCAATTAAATTAATTGTACAACCTAGATAAAGAATAAGCTTACCTTTATTGTGATATGAAAGATAAGATTTATAAAAGTCTTGAAATTCTTTTCAATCTCATATATAATAATAAAAGTTAAGTGAAAGCTTATAGAATATTTAAAGAGGTGAATGTAATGGTTTCAAAAGAAGTTGTAGTTAAGAATGGAACTGGTTTACATGCTAGACCAGCAACTTTATTAGTTAAGAAGGCTTCATCTTTCAAATCAGATGTAAGCATAGAATTCAATGGTAAGAAAGCAAACGTTAAGAGCTTAATAGGAGTTCTTTCATTAGCTGTAACTAAGGATTCTGTAATAAACGTTATTGCTAACGGTGATGATGAAGCTTTAGCTGTTGAAGAAATAGTTAAGTTAATTGAAAACTTAGAAGACTAATATGTCAAAAAAGGTTTCTCGTAAGAGGAACCTTTTATTTGTTTTCAAAAATATATTTGCATCTAAATACTAGTGATATTAAGTCAATACTACTTAAGAATATAAGAAAGTAAAAGAGTCTAAGTATTAAGGCAGAACCAAACGAAAGTATATAAAAAATATTGATATTTATTAAAGCAAGTATGCCATAATTGAGTCCACCTAAAAGAGAAATTAAAAATGAAATTTTATCGAAAATATTTAATTTGCACATTATATAGTTCACTCCTATCAAAAGTTTGTTCTAATTTAATTTATATGTAAACAAAACATAAATATTACTAGGTTAAATATTTTTTTTATAAAGTAATGTAAAATTTAAAAAAATATGATATAATACGAATGATGTTTTGCAGAAATAAAAATATATTCGTATGGAGGTAAGTGATGAGAAATTTATATAATAGCCCATTAAATTCAAGATATGCTTCAAAGGAAATGAGTTACATATTTTCGGATGATATGAAGTTCACAACTTGGAGAAAGTTATGGGTTGCTTTAGCAGAGTGCGAAAAAGAATTAGGATTAAACATAACTGATGAACAAATTAATGAGTTAAAATCTCATATTGATAATATAAATTATGAAGATGCAATTAAGAGAGAAAAAGAAGTAAGACATGATGTAATGAGTCATGTATATGCGTATGGATTACAATGTCCAAGTGCAAAAGGAATCATACATTTAGGTGCTACAAGTTGTTATGTAGGTGATAATACAGATGTAATAATTATGAGAGATGCACTTTTATTAGTTAAAAAGAAGATAGTAACTGTATTAGATAGATTAAGTAAATTTGCTATGCAATATAAGGATATGCCTACTCTAGGATTTACACATTTCCAACCTGCACAATTAACTACTGTTGGTAAGAGAGCTACCTTATGGATGCAAGATTTAGTAATGGATATTGAGAATATAGACCATTTATTATCAACTTTAAAGTTAAGAGGGGTTAAGGGAACAACTGGTACTCAAGCAAGTTTCATGAACTTATTTGAAGGGGATGAAGCTAAAGTTAAATCTCTTGATAAAATGGTTGCTGAAAAAATGGGATTTGATAAGAGTTTTGGAGTAACAGGTCAAACTTATCCAAGAAAGCTTGATTCAATAATCTTAAACACATTATCAGAAGTTGCTCAAAGTGCCTATAAGTTTTCAAATGATTTAAGATTACTTCAAAATATGAAGGAGATGGAAGAGCCATTTGAAAAGCATCAAATTGGTTCCTCAGCTATGGCGTATAAGAGAAATCCTATGAGAAGTGAAAGAATGGGAGCTCTTGCTAGATACGTTATAGTTGATGCATTAAACCCAGCAATAACAGCTTCAACTCAATGGTTTGAAAGAACTTTAGACGACTCTGCAAATAAGAGAATTTCAGTAGCAGAAGCTTTCCTAGCTTTAGATGGTGTATTAAATCTTTATATAAATATATCAGAAAATATGGTTGTTTATGATAAAGTAATAGCAGCTCATGTTAATAATGAATTACCATTTATGGCTACTGAAAATATTATGATGGAATCAGTTAAAAGAGGCGGAGATAGACAAGAACTTCATGAAAGAATTAGAGAACATTCAATGGCTGCAGCTCAAAGGGTTAAGGGTGAGGGGTTAGATAATGATCTTATTAAGAGAATCATTGCAGATAATAGTTTTAATCTTTCAAAAGAAGAAATTTTAGCTATAATAGATCCAACAAAGTTTGTAGGTAGAGCCCCAAGCCAAGTTGTTGAATTTATTGATGAGTATATTACTCCGATCATAGAAGATAATAAGGATGCTGTTGATATTCATAGTGAAATCAATGTATAGTTTAGCAAAAAGTCCGAGCATGGTATACTTGGACTTTTTCTGCTATAATAGTTATAGTTAAAGAAAACATTTACGCCATCTAATAAAAGGAGTAGAAAATTAATTATGAAAAGATATATTATTGCTTTAGATCAAGGAACAACAAGTTCAAGAGCTATTGTATTTGATAAAAATCAAAATATATTAGGGATAAGTCAAAAGGAAATAACACAAATTTACCCTAAAGAGGGATGGGTAGAGCATAATCCTATGGAGATTTGGGCTAGTCAATATGGTGTACTTCAAGAAGTTATGGCTAAGATTAATATTAGCCCTAAAGATATAGCTGCAATAGGCATTACAAATCAAAGAGAAACTACTATAGTATGGGATAAGACAACAGGTGAACCAATTTATAATGCAATTGTATGGCAATGTAGACGTACTTCAAAGATGATTGACCAATTGAAAGATAGTGGAATAGATAAATATATAAAAAAGAAAACAGGTTTAATTCCAGATGCATATTTTTCTGCAACTAAAATTAAGTGAATTTTAGATAATGTAGAAGGTGCTAGGGAAAAAGCTGACAAAGGAGAATTATTATTTGGAACAGTTGATACATGGCTTACGTGGAAGATGACAGAAGGAGAAGTACATGTTACTGACTATACAAATGCTTCAAGGACTATGTTATATAACATAAGAGAATTAAAGTGGGATGAGGAGTTATTAAGGATTTTCAATATTCCAATATCTATGTTACCACAGGTGAAAAACTCTTCAGATGTATATGGTTATATAAGTTTAAGAGAGTGGAAAGTTCCTATTGCAGGAATTGCTGGAGACCAACAAGCAGCATTATTTGGGCAGACTGCTTTTAATAAGGGAGAGGCTAAAAATACATATGGTACCGGATGCTTCTTGTTAATGAATACAGGAGAAGAATTGGTAGAAAGTAAAGAAGGTTTGCTTACAACTATTGCAATTGGCATTGAAAATAAGGTTCAATATGCATTAGAAGGCTCTGTATTTGTAGGAGGAGCAGTAATTCAATGGCTTAGAGATGAGCTTAAATTAATAAGTGATGCAAGTGATAGCGAATATTTTGCTAGTAAAGTAAAAGATAATGGAGGTGTTTACTTAGTACCTGCATTTGTGGGATTAGGAGCTCCTTATTGGGATATGTATGCAAGAGGCACTATTTTTGGTTTGACAAGGGGGACTAACAAAAACCATATAATTCGTGCAGCTCTAGAGTCTATTGCTTATCAATCAAAAGAAGTAATGGAGACAATGGAAAAAGAATCAAATATAAATATAAAAAGGTTAAAAGTTGATGGTGGAGCAAGTAGAAATACCTTTTTAATGCAATTTCAATCAGATATTATGAATGTAGAAGTTTCTAGACCAATAATAACAGAAACTACAGCATTGGGAGCAGCTTATCTTGCAGGATTAGCAGTAGGATTTTGGAAGGATAGAAATGAACTATCAAAGGGATGGCATGAAAGTGAAAGGTATTATCCAAGCATGGTAGATGAAGATAGAAATAAGCTTTATTCTAAGTGGAAAAAGGCTGTAGAAAGAAGTCTAGCATGGGAAGAATAAAATTAAGAAGTATAGTACAAACTATGCTTCTTAATTTTAATAGGTATACTAAAAGTTAGAACCATTCCATCCCCAATTATCAACTTCTTCATATTTGATATATATAGTCTCACCAGGTATTCCAAGTTCTCTAGTGAATAATTCACATAAGTGCTTTGTCATTGTATTTAATGAATCCTTTGAGGTTTTACCGAAGATTTTAACTTCTATAAAAGCTCCAAGTTTAAGCTTTTCGCCTTTAAAATAAAGCGTGTAATTATCTTCAAAACCTACCATTAGAAAGTTTTCACTTTTTCCAGGAATGTCACAAATTATTCTTCCTAGTTCTTCCTTTAGTTTATTAGTTTTATCCTCTGATAAACTTACTGTTACTTTAGAATTAATATATGGCATCTAAATCACCCCTAATCATAAATGATTTGTTTTTATATCCATATTATAGCAATTAATCTTAAACTCTACAAATTAAAATAACTTTCTAAAATTTTATTTATATTAAAAAAATAACAAAATAATGGCTTAATTAGTCAAATTATGATAAAATATAGTAAAAGTAATTTATTAATAGGGGGAGGCATTATGTCCACGGTTGTTAGTTGTAGCTTAATCATTAGAGATGATTTTAATAACGTGTTATTGCTTAAGAAAAAGGTTAAGAGAGGACAAATCGAAAAATGGTCTCTTTTAACTCAAAAGAAGAGAAGTAAGGAAGAGCATGAGAAAACAATACATAGAGGTGTGAAGGATATATTGAAATCTATTGTTTTTGATTTAGAGCCTTTAGATGAGTATTCTATAAATGAAAATGAAAGTACTATGGTATACTTAGGTATACTAAAGGAAAAAGTAACTTTAGATAAGAATTACAAAGAAGTAAAATGGATTAATGTAAATGATATAGATAATTTTGAAATTAATAACTTAGATAAAAAATTCTTAAGGATTATTTTAAAAAAGATAGCTAAAGGCTATCTTTTTTAATTAGTAGTATGGATATTTATATAAAACATCTATACTATAGAAGTAAAGAATGATTTATAGTATTATGTAATTAATTAATGAAGAAAAGGGGTGAAGCAATGCTACAGCATTTGTGGATAGGTCAGGCTATAATCATCTTGGTAATATTGATTGTATTACTTGGAATAGGTTTTATTTCAGATTTGCCATCAGTGTTAGGTCTTAGTTTCACTAAAAGAGAAACTATAGAAAAATATATTGAAGATACTTTTGTTTCAAAGAAGAAAAAAGAAAAGACAATTTGCACATTTAGAATGATTGGAAGTAGATATTTAAATGATTTAGAAAATGTATATATTTTTATTTGTATATGTAGATATAGAAAGGAAAAAAAAGATTTAAGTTTGTTAGATGTAGAGTATAGAAAAGGAATAGTTACTTTAAGCAGGAAGTTTGGTATTTATAAAGTTATTGATGTAGATACAAAGGAAGAAAATATAAGTGGATATTTTCCTGAAGAGATAATGAGTAGTGGTGATTATGAGGAATCCACTAATGATAGAGAGAAGAGGCTATTAAAAGAAGCAAATCAAAAGAAAGCAAATAAGAAATTTAAGATAAAGAAGGTATATAAAGTATAAAAACGGGAGTTGAATTCCCGTTTTTATTTTGGCTGAATTACACGTATTTTATCGTACATGAAAGGAAATATTTCGCTAAGAGGAAAGTTTAGCTTATCATAGCTATGGCAACAATATAAATATTCACCGTAGCCAAGAGATTTGGTTATTACACCAGAGTGAGAAAAGTATCCCTTACTGTTAGCGTAAAATTGTATTACATCACCTTCTTTATAAGGGTGTTTCGAGGTTATATTAACACCAATAGCATTTTTGATAAGGTAATGATATAATTCATTAACTCTTATCCAAGAAGTACTATAAGGTCTCCAACTATTTGTAATTGGAATATTACCTGCATGTAAACATTGAGATACAAAATTTGTACAGTCTCCTCCAGAATTATCAAAGCTTTTATATTTAGTATTATAATTTAAAGCATATTTTTGAGCATACTCGCTAGCTAATTTAGAATTATAGTTGCTTCCTCTAAAAGGGAGCGGTGAGTTTGAAGTCCTAACCATTCTTTTATAATCTATAAGAAAAGAATTAAGAGAAGATAGTTGATTCTCTAAAAACTTTAATCTATAGTCTAAGTCAAGGCATTCCTTAATGTTATAAAATAGAGTTTTTTTTGAGAGTTTATCATATGTAGAAGGAAATACGTCTTTATTACACATATCTAATATAGTCCAAAGTTTATTTACTTTTTTTAAGATAAGGATAAAGTACAGTCTTTCAGAGGATTTTGTCTTTAATGTACTATTGATATAATTAAAAGAATGAATAGCGGAAATTTTTATTCGGAATGTTGATTTTTCTTTATCAATAGATATTTTTTCTATTTTATATTTTTCATTTTCAATATTATATCCAAATGTTTTTCTTATCTTATTTTTATATTTATTTTGTAGAGAAATTTCTTTTAAAATATTATCATTCATTATAAGAGATGATAATTTCTTTAAATTAGATGATGGATTTTGCAGAAGATAGAATAATTTGTAGATGTATAGCTTTACCATTATAACCTCCTATTTTCTTTAGATATTACAGTATATATTGAATGTATGGCTAAATGTGAATGTAGATGATATAATGTTTTTGAAATTAATTTTGTTACAATAAGAGGAGGATTTATAATGAAGATTTTATTAATATCGATAATTTTTATCATGATAGCAATTAATATTTCTATATATATATATGGAAGAAAAATATCAAAGAGAGTAAGTGAATCAGAAGAAGAAAATGAAGTTATGAGTAAGAAGGCTATGAAGTTTACTATAATATCTATGGTGTGTTCTTTTATAACAATTATAGTGGTTAGTATATTAGCAATATTAAATATATGGGTTTAAAAAATAGAATAATATATTAATGAGATAGAAAGAGGAATTGTAGAACAATTTCTCTTTTTTTCTTGTTTAATAGAATTATTAAATGAAAAGATAGGAATAATAGTAATGAGAAATATATAGGAGGTAAAATAATGAAAAAGTTTATTTGTACTGTTTGTGGTTATATACATGAAGGTAGTGAACCACCAGAAATTTGTCCTATTTGTAAAGTAGACAGTTCAAAGTTCGAAGAAATTAAAGGTGATTTACAATGGGCTGATGAACATAGAATTGGAATTGCTAAAGACTTATCATCAGAGATAATTGATGATTTAAGAGCAAATTTTATGGGTGAGTGCACAGAAGTAGGTATGTATCTTGCTATGTCTCGTCAGGCAGATAGAGAAGGCTATCCAGAAGTTGCAGAAGCTTATAAGAGAATTGCTTATGAGGAAGCTGAACATGCAGCAAAATTTGCGGAAATATTAGGGGAAGTAGTTGTAGCAGATACTAAATCAAATTTGGAAGCTAGAGTAGAAGCAGAATATGGAGCTTGTGAAGGTAAGAAAAAGCTTGCTACAGTAGCAAAACAAAATAATCTAGATGCTATACATGATACTGTTCATGAAATGTGTAAAGATGAAGCTAGACATGGAAGAGCATTTAAGGGATTATTAGACAGATATTTTAGTGGAAAGAGGTAAGATGGTATGAATAGAATAGATTGTAGTGTTACAAATTGTTCACATAATAAGTGTGGCACTTGTTATGCTAATAGAGTTAATATTGGAGGAAAAGCAGCAGCAGTAGATGAAGAAACATGTTGTGGATCTTTTTTAAATAGACTTTTATACAGTGATCTTACAAACAACACAAATTCTGATGGTGAGTGTGATAGTTTGGTATGTTTCGTAAAACCATGTAAGTATAATGATAATAATTTATGCTCATTAGAAGGGATACAAGTAACCGGAAATAATGTAGAAGTATATACAGAAACTAAGTGCCATAGTTTTAAATTAGAATAGTTTTAATTGAATTATCCACAAATTAATGATAGTATTAATTTGTGGATAATTTGTTAAAAAGATTATTTTATGTATAAAAATGGGTAAGATTACGTAGGGGGATGTTATGAGATTAAATGCAAATTTTGACTCGAAAAAAAGTTTTAAGTACAATACAACGAGAACTACAATCTTAATTGTATCTTTTGTTGCATTAGGGATTGTGGGATTCTCTAGAATTATTTCTGGTATAATAATTTCTAATAAATTAAAAGAAATTGTTTTTTTAGATGAAGTGGAGAGGGTTACGTCATCAATAAATTCATCTTTAAATTTAATTTTAGGAATTTTATTAATATTTAGCATAGTAGCAATTGTTGTAGCAGCAATGTATTCTTGGAAGTTTTATGGTAAAACTGCAAGGCTATTAAACGGACTAAGATTGCATATAGAGTATTTAACAAATGGGGTATATCATTATAAAATTAAAGAAAAATATTTTAATAGGGAAGATGAGATTGGTGCAATATGTAGAGCGTTAGATATTATGCAGAAATCTACAATAGGTATGATAAAGGAACTAAAAGAGTCAACATATTCTATGAACAAGCAATCCCTAGCACTAACTAGTGTTTCTTCTGAATTGAAGGATAATACAAGTAATATTTCTTTATCTATAAACAATATAGTTAAATCTATTTCTAATGAATCATCAAATATAGAGGGGATGATTGAGAAAATAAATAATCTTACAAGAATGGTTAAAGAAGCAGCACGTGATATAAAAACAGTTTCTAATATGACATTAACAGTAGATAATAATGCTGTTGAAAGTAATGCTGATTTAAAAGAACTAACTAATTCATTAAAAGGATTTAATAATATATTTATGACTTTCTTAAATACATTAGAAGCAATGAATGATAATATAAAAAAGGTAAATGATATCACTGAATTAATTAACAATGTAGCAGAACAAACAAATTTGCTTGCATTAAATGCTGCAATTGAAGCTGCAAGAGCTGGTGAGTCTGGAAGAGGATTTACTGTTGTTGCAGATGAAATAAGGAAGTTATCAGAAAAAACTAAGGAATCATCTGTTTCAATTAACCAATTAATTAATAATGTACTTATTAATTCTAAAAATCTGGTTGAGAGTACTTCAATTATGAAAGTAGAATTGGACAAGCAGTGGGTAGGGGTAGAAAAGTCTATTAAATCCTTTGCTAATATATCAGAATATGTAGCAACTATGACTCCAAAGATGGGTAATCTAGCAAATAGTTCAAATATGATTTATAAGAGTAGTAAGATTATTATGGAACAAATACAAAAGTTATCTTTAGTAAATCAACAGATATTTAGTTCAGCTGAAGAAATTGCAGTATCTTCAGAATCAACTAAGGAATATTCAAATCACTTAGCAGAATATGCAAAGGAGTTGGAAAAGAATGCTGATAATACTGCAGTATACGTTAATAAATTTGAACTAGATGGACCAGCAGAAGAAGATTAATATAAAAAAGGACATACAAGAAATTGGGGATTCTTGTATGTCCTTTTTACCATCCTCCAGAAGAGCCTCCACCATTTGAAGAGCCTCCACCAAAGCCACCAAAGTTACCACCACCACCGGGTCCTCCTCTAGGACCACCTCTACCAATATTACTCCAAAATATTATTTGAAGTAGAGTAGAAGAGATTCTTCCGCGATTCAGTATGATATCTAGCAAAAATAAAATTAGTATTATACCTCCTGAAAAGGCAAAACCTCTTGATGACCTTTCGGTTGGATTACCATAACTAGGTACTGTAAGATGTAAGGACTTATCTAAAGTTATATTGTATTCTTTAGCAATTATATCACAAAATGTGCTATAGGAGTTCATTACACCTTCGCTATAATTTCCTTCTAAGAAGCTTGGTTTTGATAGGGTTTCCATAACTCTGTTACTTAAAGCATCAGGAATAGCGCCTTCTAGTCCTCTACCAACTTCAACTCTCCAAGCCTTATCATCAATTGAGATAAGAACTAATAAACCATTATCCTTATTTTTTTGGCCAATTCCCCAACTACGAAATAACTCTAATGAATAATTTTCAATAGGTGTTCCATTAGTTGAGTTAATAATTACTATAGTGGCTTGTGCACCTGTTTTTAGTTCAAGCTCTCTTCCTATTCCTAGTATATTTCCTTTCTGAGGCTCATTTATAACTCCAACGTAATCATTTAAATATTTAAGATTTGTTTGAGTAGGAATAGAAATTGCTGAACTTATGGAGTTGTAACTTAATAGTAGTATTAATAAAAGAGAAGATAAAAATTTTAATACTCTAGATTTCATCCTTATTGTTGATTAAAATCTACTGAAGGTACATCAGTTGCACCTGCACTAGCTTTATATAAAGGTTTTTCTTGAAATCCAAAAAGTGATGAAATAATTGTTGTAGGGAATCTTCTCCTTTTAGCATTATAGTTTGTTACAGCAGTATTATAGTCTTGTCTAGCAACTGCAATTCTATTTTCAGTACCTTCTAGCTGTACTGAAAGATCCCTAAAGTTTTGATTTGATTTAAGGTCTGGATATCTTTCAACAACAACAAGAAGTCGAGATAATGCATTAGACAATTGACTATCTGCATCTGCTTGTTCTGTTACTGAAGTGGCTCCAGCAAGTTTACTTCTTGCATTTGCTATGTCAGTAAATATATCTTTTTCTTGAGATGCATATCCCTTTACTGTATTAACAAGGTTTGGAATTAAATCTGAACGCCTTTGAAGTTGAGTATCAATATTTGATTCCGCTTTATTAACAGTTTGTTCTAAATTAACTAAGCTATTATAGCTACCAACAATGGGAATAGCAATAACTAGAATTACAGCTAGAACTATTAAAGCTATTTTTAGTCCATTACTCATTTTAAAATTCATAGTATCACTCCTTTCTTATATTGTTAGTATGTGCAATAAAAAATATATTTATATAATAAAAGTATGCTGTCATAATAATTAATATTTTTTATAACAGCACACTTTTAAGTTTTTATATATTTATTCGAAATCTAATTTATAATCAGCTATATATTTACCATCTTCACTATATTTAATGAATATTTTTACTTTTGGCATACCTTTCATGCAAACATCTTTTGCAGCTATAACTTCGTGAGAATTACCTTCAGTATCTTTAAAAGAAATAACTATATCAGTAACTCCGTTTTGTGTAAACTTACCTAAACCAAAGCTTTTGTTGTCATTCTTTTTTATTTTTTTACATTTTTCTTTCCATAATGGATGTGTAGAAGTAATGTTAACATCCTTTATAAGTATAGAGGTTTGATTGAATATAATTAGCATAGGATATGATATAAACATTTTATTTTCCCCCTTTTTTATAAGTTTTTAAATATAGTAACATATAGTGGTGATTAATACAATATATTGTAAATAATACCATAAATGTTATAATATTAATATATGTATTTTGTTGTGGGGAGATGAATATATGAATTTTATTAGAATGGCAAAAGACAACTTACTTAAAAATTTAAAAGAATATTATGTATGTATAGGAACCTACGCGATTTCAGTTATAGTAATATTTAATATTCTAAATTCTACTTATGATAAATGGATATTTTATTCTAGTGATATGAGTGGTGAAGTACTAATATCTAATATGACAATAATGCTTGTAATTGTAATTATAGCTTTTTTAATGTGTTGCTATATTAGTAATTATTATGGAACTACAAAAGTACGTGATATAGGTATTATTGGAATAAGTGGAGGATCAGTTGAAAAGACGGCTATTTATATAGGAGTCCAAAATATTATATTACAAGGCATTGGAATTATTATTGGATTATTGCTAGCTGTACTATCTTCACCAATATATAATTATTTTATAAAAATAAATTTAGAGATAGAAAGACCAATATTATATATATCTCCTGAGGCAATAGGACTCACTATAGGGGTTATAATAATTGAATTTATTATGTCTGTTTTAGTAGCTACAGGTTTCTGCTATAGAAGAACTATTTTGGAACTTATGAATTATAATAGAACTACATTTGAAAGAGATAAAAGGCTGTTTAAAAAGCCAACGGCTATGTATTTTATAACTTATATTTTAGGATTAGTATCAACATATTATCTTGCAGGAGAAAATGTTGGACCTGTAATTTGGATAAATATGATTATGTGTGTTGCAGGTGCTATGGGAACCATAAGATTTGGCGTTCCAAAATATTTAGATAAAAAAAGGAAATCTGGAAAGCTATATGATTCTGAAAGAAGTGTGTGGTCAGGAAATGTAATAAATCTAATAATGAAAATATCCCCCTTAATGGCATTTATAATGGTGGCGATATCATCTACAATAGGGCCTGTGTTAAACTCTATGGATGTATCATATTCAACTATATTTATAACTAATATACAATTATTTAGTTTATTAGCCTTGCTGAGCTTTGCAATTATTTTTAAGATGTTAATTGAAATAAATAATAGGAAAATAATTTATAGAAACTTAAAGTTTATTGGTTATAGTGATGAAAAATTAAAATCTATTATAAAAAAAGAAATGTTTGTATTTTATTCTGTATTTTTGGTATTAACATTTATTCCTTTAATTATAATGGGAACTTCATCAGTAATTAGAAATTGTTTATTAATAAAAGAGCTAATTCAAATAATTATAGTACCTTTAATTACTATTATTATATTAGGGATTATATCTTATAAGTTATATAAAGATAGAGTGTTTAGAATGATTAAGGGGTGATTAGATATGGAAAAAGTTATAGAAGTTCAAAATTTAACAAAGATATATGGAACTGCAACAAGTAAGACAATAGCATTAGATAATATAAATTTAGAGGTTTATAAAGGGGAATTTGTAGGAATAATGGGACCATCAGGTTCAGGAAAAACTACCCTCTTAAATATAATTTCTACAATAGATAACCCATCAAAAGGACTAGTTGAGTTAAATGGAATAGAAGTATGTTCAATGTATGATACTCAATTAAGCAAGTTTAGATATGAAAATATAGGATTTATATTTCAAGAATTTAATTTGATTGATAATATAACTGTTGGGGAAAATATAGCTATTCCCCTAACCCTATCCCAAAAGTTAGGTACAAAAGAAATTAGGGAAAAAACCGTTGAGTATGCAAAAAGGTTAGGAATAGAAGAAGTGGTAGATAAATATCCTAATGAGTGTTCGGGAGGGCAAAGGCAAAGGGCTGCAATTGCAAGGGCTCTAGTAAATAATCCTTCTATAATTGTTGCTGATGAACCTACAGGAAACCTTGATAGTAAGAATTCTCATGAGTTATTAAAGATTTTAAAAGAGTTAAATAGTAAAGAAGGAAAAACAATAGTAATGGTAACCCATGATTCAATGATAGCAAGTTACTGTGAAAGAATATTACTAATAAAAGATGGAAAAATAGAGGGAAATTTAGAAAGAGAAGATTTATCGCAAAAGGAATTCTTTTATAAAATAGTGGACATGACATCTAAGGAATCACAAAGCTTATTTAGTGAAATAGAATAATAAATTATAAAAAGCTAGAGTATAGAATTTTACTCTGGTTTTTTTAATATTATAGATATGTAAATAACAGTTTGTATTGACAGTAATCTACAGTAAAATTAATATTATATTAAGAGATAGGCATAAATAAAATGGTATATATAAGGGGGAGCTATGAGTATTATAAAAAGATTTACAAACATAATGACATCAAACATTAATTCTATTTTAACTAAGGAAGATGCTCCAGAAAAGCTGGTTAACGAATATTTAAGAAAAATCGAAGATGATTTAGGAAGTATAAGGTCAGAGGTTGAAACTTGTATAACTGAAGAAAAGAGAATGAAGAGAAGTTTAAATGAATGCAGAGATGAGATAACAAAGGCTGAGAGATATTTAAGAAGAGCTCAAGATGACAGGGATAGTTCAAGGGAAAGTGAGTTCCTAGATAAAATAAATGAGCTGAAGGTTAAAGAGAGTAAACTAGTTAGTGACTATAATGTAATTCTAGACAATTCTAATAAGATGAAGCAGATGGAAGAAAAATTGACAAAAGATATTAATACCTTAAAAGAAAGAATGAATACAATTAAAAATACATTAGATAGTGCTAAAGTGATTGAAGAGAGAAATCTTCCAGGTAAAAATGGTGGGTCTATAGAGGATAAGGTCTCAAAATTAGAGGAAGAGGCAGACAAAAAGTTATTTAATGCTAAAGCTTTGGAGGAATTAAATGATTTATCAAGTGATAAAGCAGAGGAAGAGGAGTTAAAGAGATTATTTGATGAGTTAGAAAAAGAATAAGGGGGAGGGTAATATGTCTAGTACAGTTTACAAATGCGAGGGCTGTGGTGGTGTAATGGAGTTTGATGCTAAAGCTCAATGCTTAAAGTGTCCAAACTGTGGTAATAGTGAGAATGTAAAATCTAATGATGGAATTATAGAAGAACATACATTAACAATAGATGCTAAAAGAAGTATAAAGGTTGAAATTAAAGAAACTCAAACAATGGAATGTAAAGGTTGTGGGGCTTTAATTGAGGTTTCAGGATTAGAGACGGCTAAAAAATGTCCTTATTGTGGTTCTGCTTACGTTTTGGCAGAAAAGCAAGAGGAAACATTAATACCTGATGGAGTTGTTCCTTTTAAAATTGATAAAAATGATGCTCATGAAAGATTTAATACTTGGATGAAAAAGAGACTACTAGCACCAAGTGAACTAAAGAACTTATATCAAAGAGGTGGCTTCCAAAGTATTTATGTACCTTATTGGACCTTTGATGCACAAGCTTCTTTTGATTACACTGCAGAGGGTGGCAGAGATAGGACTGTTACTAGAACAGGAGCAGATGGTAAGACATATCGCAAGGTAGTTACTGATTGGTATTTTACCTCAGGCCATATAGAAAATTTCTTTGATGACATACAAGTGCCAGCTTCAATTAGATATAAGAGTGGTCTATTTAAAGGAATAGAACCATTTAATTTAAAGCAGTTATTACCTTATTCACCTGATTATATATCAGGACATTTATCAGAGAACTACAGCGTAGATTTAGAAAGTGGACATAGAGATGCAATAGGTATTATGAATGATGGAGTAAGATCTATGGCAGAAAGTAATGTTAGACGTAGATATGATAGAGTTAGAAGTGTAAGGTTAAGTGGTGGATATTCTAATGAAACATATAAGTATATTTTAATTCCTGTATATTCTACAACATATAACTATAAAGGTAAAAATTATACGGTTATGATAAATGGACAAACAGGAAAAGTTAGTGGATTATATCCATATAGTATTGCCAAAATAGTATTAATAGTGATAGTTTTAATTATAGTATTTTGTTTATTTATGTATTTAAGCAATTCATAGGAGGAGAAGAGCATGGGTTTATTTTCAAAACAATTTTCAAATGTAGTTGAATGGGAAGAGTATAGAGATGATTTGTTATTTTGGAAGTGGGATAATAAAGAAATTAAAAAGGGTTCAAGATTAATAATTCGTCCAGGGCAAGATGCCATATTTATGTATAATGGAAAACTTGAAGGTGTATTTACCGATGAAGGAAGCTATGATATTGAATCTGAAATTATTCCTTTTTTATCTACATTAAAAGGCTTTAAATTTGGGTTTAATAGTGGAATAAGAGCTGAGGTATTATTTATTAATACCAAAGAGTTTACTGTAAGATGGGGAACAAGACAAGCTATAAATATTCCTAATCAAGCATTGCCAGGAGGAATGCCTGTAAGAGCAAATGGGACATTTAATTGTAAGCTTTCAGACCATATGGCTTTTATTGATAAAATAGCTGGTATAAAGCATCAGTATTCAATTGATGAAACTAAAGAAAGAGTTTTATCTTTTCTCGACCAACTTTTAATGAAGTGGATAGTTAAAGAGGGAAAAGATATGTTTAACCTTCAAGCTAATTCTTTTGATATATCAAGAGGAATTTGTGAGGATTTAGACTATGAAATGAGTAAAATTGGAATATCCATAACTAATTTTAATATAGCAAGTTTTTCATATCCTGAAGAAGTTCAAAAGATGATTAATAAAATAGCTTCTCAAAGTATGGTTGGGGATATGAGTAAGTATCAACAAGTTAGTATGGTTGAAGGAATGACATCTGGAAAGATGAATGGTGGTAATGTTGCATCTGATATGTTAGCAATGCAAATGGGTATGTCAATGGGACAACAAATGATGAATAATATGCAACAAAATAGCAATAATAATACTACTCAGAATAATAATATTCAAGATTCAAGTAATGGGTCTTATCCAAAGTTCTGCCCAAGTTGTGGGACAAAGACTTCTGGAGGAAAGTTCTGTAGTGAGTGTGGTCAAAAACTTTCATAAATATAATAACTCTAGTAAATAATTTTACTAGAGTCAGGGTGTCGACAAAATCGACACCCTTTTTTGATAAAAAGAGATATAGATAACAAATTATAAATAGAATGTAGTAGTGTAGATTCATTAGTTCCTGAAGACCATTTGAGTAGGAAAATTAATGAAGATTTAGATTTTAATTTAGAGTTTGATATTACTGCTGGAAATGTGCATGATAGTGTGGGCTTCGTTGATTTATGTAAAGAATTAAAAGATGGATTTTCATATATGTCCAAATTTTAAAATATTGAAATATGTGAGGAAATGTGTTAAATTTTTATCATGGGTGGTATTTTCAGGAAGCTACACCAGATTGACAATTTTTTTATTTTGTATAGCTCATATCTATTTAGAATGGGACTAATATGTATCACACTCTATGAATGGAGGTGATAACAATAAAAATCGGATTTATAGGTGCAGGAAAGGTAGGATTTGCGCTAGGGAAGTATTTAAGTGAAAATAATATAAATTTAGTGGGGTATTATAGCAAAAATATAAATTCAGCAATTGAAGCAGCTAAATTTACAAATTCAAAATATTTTACAAGTATTAAAGATATTATAAAAGAATGTGATACTATTATCATTACTACTCCAGATGGAGTAATAGAAGAAGTTTGGAATAGTATTAAAAAGTTATACATTAATGAAAAAATAATATGTCATTGTAGTGGGTCACTATCATCAAGTATATTTTCTGAAATAGATAATTATAGTTCATATGGTTATTCAATCCATCCTATTTTCGCATTCAGCGACAAATATAATTCTCATAAAAATTTAAAAAGTGCATTTATAACAATCGAAGGGGCTGAAAAGTATTTAAATAACATTAAAGAGTTATTTAGTAGTTTAGGAAACACAGTAAAAGTAATATCTAAAGAAAATAAGTATAAATATCATTGTGCTTCTGTTATGGTAAGTAATCATATTATTGCATTAATAAATAATAGTGTTTCGTTATTAAAAGAATGTAATTTTACTGATATAGAGGCTATTGAAGCTTTATACCCATTAATTAAAAATAACATTGAGAATGTATATACTAAGGGGGTTAAAGAAGCATTAACTGGTCCTATAGAAAGAGGAGATGTTACTACTATTAAGGGTCACTTAGATGTGTTAGATGGAGATGTCAAGGCTATATATACTTTGCTTAGTAGAAGTTTGTTGAATATAGCAAAGGAGAAAAATGCATACAGAAGTTATGAGAAAATAGAATTAATGATTGGAGAATAAACAATGAAAAATACATCAGTTACATTTAAAGAGTCAAAAAATAAAGAGAAGCTTACTATGCTAACAGCATATGATTACTCTACGGCAAAGTTAATGGACGAGTCTGGAATAAATGGAATATTGGTTGGAGATTCATTAGGAATGGTATGTTTAGGTTATGAAGATACATTACCTGTTACTATGGAGGATATGATACATCATACAAAAGCTGTCTCAAGGGGAGCTAAAAATACATTGGTGGTTGCTGATTTACCTTTTATGTCTTATCAGACATCTGTATATGATGCTGTAGTTAATGCAGGTAGATTAATAAAAGAAGGTGGTGCGCAGGCTATAAAACTTGAGGGTGGTAAAGATATGTATGAGCAGATTAAAGCTATTGTAAATGCATCTATACCTGTTATGGGGCATATTGGATTGACACCTCAATCAGTAAATTCATTCGGTGGATTCAAGGTACAAGGAAAAAGTGAAGAAGCAGCTAAAAAATTATTAGAAGATGCTTTATCTGTAGAAAAAGCAGGAGCATTTGCAATTGTTCTAGAGTGTGTTCCTGTAAAGCTAGCTAAATTGGTATCAAGTAAATTAAGTATACCCACAATAGGAATTGGTGCTGGTGATGGATGTGATGGTCAAATATTAGTTTATCAAGATATGTTAGGAATGTTTTCTGATTTTACGCCTAAGTTTGTAAAAAAGTATGCAAATGTAGGAGAAGTTATGAAATTAGCTTTTAAAGAATATATAAATGAAGTTAAAGATGGAATTTTTCCAGAAGAAAAGCATGGATTTAAGATAGATGATGAAGTAATAGAAAAATTATATTAAGGAGTAAATTATGAATATTTCAAATAGTATAACAGATGTAAGGAAATACGTATCAAAGTGGAAGTTAGAAGGCCTTAAAATAGGGTTTGTTCCAACTATGGGATATTTACATGAAGGGCATAAGAGCCTTATAGATAGAGCGGTAAAAGAAAATGATAGAGTGGTAGTAAGTATATTCGTAAATCCAACTCAATTTGGCCCTAAAGAAGATTTAGCTAATTACCCAAGAGATCTAGAGAGAGATGCTAGTTTATGTAGTGACTCAGGAGTTGATTTGATATTTGCACCTAAAGTAGATGAAATGTATTTTGATGATTTCTGCAGTTTTGTGGATATGGAGGGATTAACTAAAGGATTGTGTGGTAAGAGTAGACCAATACATTTTAGAGGTGTATGTACTGTAGTTTGTAAATTATTTAATATAGTTTCACCTAATAATGCATACTTTGGGGAGAAAGATGCACAACAATTAGCTGTTATAAAGAGAATGGTAAGAGATTTTAACTTTGATGTTAATGTAATAGGTTGTCCAATCGTTAGAGAGAATGATGGATTGGCTAAGAGTTCTAGGAATACTTATTTAAATGATGAAGAGAGAAAAGCAGCTACTATATTAAATAAAGCCCTAAAATTGGGTAAGGAAGCTTTAGATAATGGATTAAGAGAGTGTAGTGAATTAGTAGATATAATTAATAAAGAGATACAATTAGAACCATTAGCTAAAGTAGATTATATAGAAGTTGTGGATTCGTTATCTATGGAAAAGCTGGATATAATTAAAGATAATGTTTTAGTTGCAATAGCTATATATATAGGAAAAACAAGACTAATAGATAATTTTACTTATGAGATTTAATGGAGGAAAGCAAATGAATATAAAAATGTTAAAAGGAAAAATTCATAGAGCGACTGTAGTACAAGCTGAATTAGAGTATATTGGAAGTATAACTGTAGATAAGGATTTATTAGAAGCATCAGGAATATTAGAATATGAGAAAGTTCAAATTGTTAATATAAATAATGGTAGTAGATTTGAGACATATACAATAGCTGGAGAAAGAGGATCCGGTTTAATTTGCTTGAATGGTGCAGCTGCAAGATGTGTACAAGTTGGAGATAAAATTATAATAATGGCTTATTGTAATATGGACGAGAAGGAAGCAAAGGATCATAAACCACGTGTAGTATTTGTTGATGAAAAAAACAAGATAGAAAAATTATCACGATATGAAAGACATGGATTATTGGAATATATTTAATTTAGATGGGATAATGTTCCCTTTCAGATTATAGACAAAAAGCATTTTCTCCAATCGGAGAAAATGCTTTTTGTCTACAATCTTACTCTAGTAAATAATTTTACTAGAGTTTATTTATATTATTGAAAATATATTATTAAAATAATATAATAAGTATAAATTTTAAACACAAGAGGTAAAGTGATGGATTTTATAAAAAACTTAGGTGATAAAGAAGCGCAGGCTTTTATAGAAAATAACAAAGAATTAGTAATTCTAGATGTTAGAAGATATAATGAATTTAAAACAGGTAATATACCTAATTCTATTAATATTCCTGTAGAGGAACTTGAATGGGAAATTGAGCAGTTAGAAGATTATAAAGATAAACCGATTTTAGTTTATTGTAGAGCAGGTCATAGAAGTGTTGTTGCATGTAATATACTTAATGATGCAGGATTTGAAAAATTATATAACTTGTCATATGGTACACTAGGATATACAGGAAGATTAGAGCCTATTTAAATGCAATAAATAGATAAAAAAATAGAGCGAATTATTTTCGCTCTAAGTCTGGGTTTAAATCATATATGAAATTAAAATATTGATTTGAAAGTTATTTATATCTTAATTATTGACAGAATAAATTATTTTAAACAAGTAAAGTTAAAAATATAAATTATTAGGGTATAAAAAAATTTTAGTTTGGTAAACTAATAGTAATCCTAAATTCATAAAAAATTATAGTTATTAGGTGGAATAAGTTTAAAATTTATTCCACCCTTTTTTTATAAAAAAAATAGCATAAAAATCTAGTTATCCGCATAAAAACTGGACTTATCACACTTTATCAAGGTCAAAACCACTCAATTTACTACTAATTTACTACTTATGAATGAGCTTTGATACGACGATTTATCCTTGAAAAGTGAAGATATAAAGATACTTCCAATAAAATTTGAATATTTAATAGGTAGACACTTCAAAAAATGAGGTGTCTATTTTTTTACCCGATTTTGAAAGGAAGTGAACTTATGAAAACAAAAAATCAAGAATCAAAAGGTCGTTCCCCACTCTTTAAGACCATCAAACATTCATTCAGCCAATAAAAAAGAAAGGATAGGTAAAAATATGGAACTTAAATTTGTGATTCCCAACATGGAAAAAACATTCGGCAATTTAGAATTTGCTGGCGAGGATAAAGTCGTTCAGCGAAGAATCAACGGACGGCTAACTGTCTTATCAAGAAGCTATAATCTCTATTCTGATGTTCAAAGAGCAGATGATATTGTGGTGGTGCTTCCTGCTGAAGCTGGCGAAAAACATTTCGGCTTTGAGGAACGTGTGAAGTTAGTCAATCCACGTATTACCGCAGAGGGCTACAAAATCGGCACTCGTGGTTTTACAAATTACCTTTTACATGCTGACGACATGATAAAAGAATAAAGAAAGAGAGGAAAAATGATGAGATTAGCAAATGGCATTGTATTAGATAAAGACACGACTTTTGGAGAATTGAAATTCTCTGCTCTACGTCGTGAAGTGAGAATCCAAAATGAAGACGGGTCGGTTTCAGATGAAATCAAGGAACGTACCTATGACTTAAAATCCAAAGGACAAGGACGCATGATTCAAGTAAGTATTCCTGCCAGCGTGCCTTTGAAAGAGTTTGATTATAACGCACGGGTGGAACTTATCAATCCCATTGCGGACACCGTTGCTACTGCCACCTATCAAGGAGCAGATGTTGACTGGTATATCAAGGCAGACGATATTGTGCTGACAAAGGATTCTAGTTCATTCAAAGCTCAACCACAAGCAAAGAAAGAACCGACACAAGACAAATAGTCGCTAGGTAGAAAGGAGACTTTTTCGCATGAAACAGCGTGGTAAAAGGATTCGCCCATCTGGTAAAGATTTAGTCTTTCATTTTACGATAGCGTCACTCCTGCCTGTTTTCCTGCTGGTTGTCGGACTGTTTCATGTGAAGACAATCCAGCAGATCAACTGGCAGGATTTTAACCTATCACAAGCAGATAAGATTGACATTCCCTATTTAATTATCAGTTTCAGTGTCGCAATTCTTATCTGCTTGCTGGTAGCGTTTGTATTCAAACGGGTTCGCTATGATACGGTTAAACAACTTTACCACCGTCAAAAACTGGCAAAGATGATACTTGAAAACAAGTGGTATGAATCTGAACAGGTCAAAACAGAGGGTTTCTTTAAAGATAGTGCTGGTCGTACAAAGGAAAAGATAACCTACTTCCCTAAAATGTATTATCGACTTAAAAATGGCTTGATACAGATACGGGTGGAAATCACGCTGGGAAAATATCAAGACCAACTCTTACACTTGGAAAAGAAATTAGAGAGTGGCTTGTACTGTGAGCTGACGGATAAAGAGTTAAAGGATTCCTATGTGGAATATACTTTGCTCTATGACACCATAGCCAGTCGTATTTCTATTGATGAAGTAGAAGCTAAAGATGGTAAACTTCGCTTAATGAAAAACGTATGGTGGGAATATGATAAGCTCCCTCATATGTTGATTGCTGGTGGTACAGGTGGCGGTAAAACTTACTTTATACTGACACTGATTGAAGCCTTGCTTCATACAGATTCAAAACTGTATATTCTTGACCCGAAAAATGCTGATCTTGCGGACTTAGGTTCTGTGATGGCAAATGTCTACTATAGAAAAGAAGACTTGCTTTCTTGCATTGAAACATTCTATGAAGAAATGATGAAACGTAGTGAGGAAATGAAGCAGATGAAGAACTATAAGACTGGCAAAAATTATGCTTACTTAGGTCTCCCGGCACACTTCTTAATCTTTGATGAATACGTCGCTTTCATGGAAATGCTGGGAACAAAAGAAAACACCGCAGTTATGAATAAGCTGAAACAGATTGTCATGTTAGGTCGTCAAGCTGGCTTCTTTCTAATACTGGCTTGTCAACGTCCAGACGCAAAATATTTAGGCGACGGAATCCGTGATCAGTTTAATTTCAGAGTGGCTTTAGGTCGTATGTCTGAAATGGGCTATGGCATGATGTTTGGCAGTGACGTACAAAAGGATTTCTTCTTAAAGCGAATCAAAGGTCGTGGCTATGTTGATGTAGGAACAAGTGTCATATCAGAGTTTTATACTCCCCTTGTACCAAAAGGATATGATTTCTTGGAGGAAATTAAAAAGTTATCCAACAGCAGACAGTCCACGCAGGCGACGTGCGAAGCGGAAGTCGCAGGTGTGGACTGATCTTGCTGGCTGGTGTGGCAATAGCCACGCCAGCACTTAACCCCCCGTATCTAACAGGGGGGTACAAATCGACAGGAAACAGTCAAAAAAACATTAGAAAATCCTTTGGTTACAAGGGATTTACAAAATTTCAGCGTATGTCAAATGGGCTTTAAAAGTTGACATACGCCTTTTTGATTGGAGGGATTTTTACTGAATGAACAAACTTGGTTACAGCATTTAAAAGAAAAACGCTTGGCTTATGGACTATCTCAAAACCGTTTAGCTGTTGCGACTGGTATTACAAGGCAGTATCTAAGCGATATTGAAACAGGAAAAGTCAAGCCATCAGAGGATTTACAGCAGTCCCTTTGGGAAGCTCTGGAACGCTTCAATCCCGACGCTCCCCTTGAAATGCTGTTTGATTATGTAAGAATTCGCTTTCCGACAACAGACGTACAGCAGGTGGTCGAAAACATCTTACAACTGAAACTGTCCTATTTTCTTCATGAGGACTATGGTTTCTAT
>NZ_UAWH01000017.1:5000-193067 GCF_900447045.1 Clostridium paraputrificum | reverse complement strand
GAGAGGAGCTGTCCTTAGTACGAGAGGACCGGGATGGACTGACCTCTGGTGCACCAGTTGTTCCGCCAGGAGCACAGCTGGGTAGCTAAGTCGGGAAGGGATAAACGCTGAAAGCATCTAAGCGTGAAGCCCACCTCAAGATGAGATTTCCCATAGCATAAGCTAGTAAGACCCCTTGAAGAACACGAGGTTGATAGGTCAGAGGTGTAAGTGCAGTAATGTATGTAGCTGATTGATACTAATAGGTCGAGGGCTTGACCAAATTAAAGATATTTCAATGATTATGTGCAATTTTCAGAGAACAACTCTGAAAATATGTTGACAAAATAAAATATAGTTTGTATAATTTATTTTGTAATGAATCTGGTGATGATGGCATAGAGGAAACACTCCTTCCCATACCGAACAGGAAAGTTAAGCTCTATAGCGCCGATGGTACTGCATGGGAGACTGTGTGGGAGAGTAGGACGTTGCCAGGTAACAACTGGATCTTTAGCTCAGTTGGTTAGAGCAACCGGCTCATAACCGGTAGGTCCGGGGTTCGAGTCCCTGAAGGTCCACCATTTTGGGGGTATAGCTCAGTTGGGAGAGCACCTGCCTTGCACGCAGGGGGTCAAGAGTTCGAATCTCTTTATCTCCACCATAAAAGGAATTACTAAAAGTAATTCCTTTTTTTTGTATAAAAAAGTATGATGAAAAAATCACTTCTGAACCTACAATTTTCATAAAAGAGCTATTATTTAAGTTTTAATTAAATAATAGTCTTTTTATTTATATATGAAATATTGTGAGAGAATTGATAGTAGATATTGATAGTGATAATATTAATACGTACACAAGTTTAAATGAGAGGTATAATTATTATGTTATATAGAGTAAAACAATTTATATGGGCTATTACGGCACCATTTATACCTATTAATGAAGAGATATTAAATAAATATTTAAATAAAGAAGAAAAAATTTTATTTGATAAGTTATGTACATCAGATAAACATCACTCTATAAGAGTTTGTAAAGATGCATTAAATATATATTCAAATAAAACTAATATAGATGAAAGGAAACTGGCTAAGATAGCTTTGCTACATGATATAGGAAAGAGTGAGCATAAATTGAATGTAATTGAAAAATCAGCTTTAGTTGTTTTAGATAGGTTTATGAATGGAAAGTTTATTAAATATAGTAATAATAAAAAGGTAGATTTATATTATAATCATCCTAAAAAGTCTATTAATATGTTAAAAAAATCAAATGGAGTATATGATAAAGAATTTTTGGAAGCTATAGAAAAACATCATTATAAAAATATAGGATCTAATATTTATTTAAAAATTATAAAAGAGTGCGATGATAATAATTAAGGTAGGGGGATTTAGATGAATTCTAATGAGAGACGAAAAGACATTATGAAAATGTTACTTAATTTAAGAGAACCAGTTAAAGGAAGTAATTTAGCAAAAAAATATAATGTAACAAGGCAAATAATTGTTAAGGATATAGCTTTATTAAGAGCAAGAGGAGAAAATATTATAGCAACCCCAGATGGATATATGGTAGGTGGAGATAAAGTTAATAAGATTACTGTCATAGTTGCTGTTAATCACAAAGAAGATGACTTAGAGCATGAATTGGGGGCTATAGTAAAGTATGGAGGGGTTGTGGAAGATGTTATTGTAGAACACCCTTTATATGGAGAAATAAAAGGAATGTTAATGATAAAAAATTTAAATGATTTAGAGAGTTTTATAAAAAAATATAATAATAGTAGTGCAAAGATGTTATCTATGTTGACAAATGGAATACATCTACATACTATATCTGCTGATACACAGGATAATATAAATTTAATATTAGATGAACTAAATAAAAGAGGTTTTTTAATTAAGTAGGGTGGAGGAATAATATTTAATGGATTATGATGTATTAATTTTAGGTGGTGGAATATTAGGATGTTCTGTTGCTTATGAAATGTCAAAGTACAATTTGAATATTGCATTAATAGAAAAAGATTATGATATAGTTGATGATATATCCTTTGTGAATACATCAGTAGTTTATGATGGTTCAGAGACATCAAATGAGTTAATGTCATCTCTTGAGAAAAATGGGAGTAAGTTAATCGAAGAGGCATGTTCTAAATTTAATGTTGCCTATAAGAAGGTAGGAGCTTTAAGGATAGTATCTGATGAAAAAGGTATAGATGATTTAATTAATATGTATGATAGGGCTAAAAAAAGAGGTATAGAAAACGTGCATTTAATCGAGAGTTCAGATGTATATGATATAGAACCTAATATAAAGTATGATGTAAAAAAATCATTATACTCAGAAAATGTAGCGATAATAGCCCCTTATGATTTAGCTATAGCATATGGAGAGGTAGCAGCAGATAATGGAGTAAACTTTAGGTTTGAGGAAGAGGTATTAGATATACAGAGCATATCAAAAGGATTTAAGGTAACTACAAATAAAAATAAATTTACATGTAAAGCTGTAATTAATACTATTCCAAATAAGAAATACATGATAGATGGTGAAGAAATTGATAGGCACGAAATAATGAATAACACAACTTATTTAGTAGTAGATGGTGATGATGGAAATTATCTAAATAAAGTCATTATTAATACAATAGATGAAGATAAATTTGTTTTAAATATACCTAATTTATCTAACGGATATATTATTGGAATTAAAAGTTCTCATCAATTAACTGTAGAAGAGGGAATAAAATATGCTAATAAGGTATTTCCAGAGGTTAAAAGAAATAATATAAGTAATATATTTAACGAAGAGTGCAATAAAAACTTAATGTATATTGATGATAGTAAAATTGATATGGGTTATATAAGTATAACAGGAACTCACTATGGGAAAACTACAATTGCACCTGCTATAGCTAAAACAATGAGCTATACTATAGCAAATAATATGAAAGCTACTTATAAAAAGAACTTTGTTGATAAGAGAAGAGAAGTATATAGATTTAGGGAAATGAATAAAAGTCAAAGGAATGAAATAATTTCATTAGATAAGAGATACGGAAATATAGTATGTATTTGTAATCAGGTATCTGAGGGAGAAATAGTTGATTGTATAAGAAGGCCATTGGGGGCAAGAACTATAGAAGGAATAAAGAGAAGAACTGGCGCAGGTCTTGGAAGTTGCTATGGTTCATATTGTGATAGAAAAATATTGAATATTTTAGCAAGGGAAATGAATAAAAGGCCTAGTGATATAGTAGAAGATTCAAAGAATTCTCAATTATGGCCTAGTAGAATTAAAGAATTTAAAGGTGTTTAGGGAGATAATATGAAAGAAACATTTACGAGTATAGTAAGGATAAAGGGCGACGAAAAAAATCGTGTTATATCTGTAAAAAGCAATAAAGAAGTTGATAGAAGTGATTTTGTTGAATTTTCTAAGGTACTAAGTAGAATATATGTTGGAAGTTCAACTAAAGCTGGTGATATTATATGCAAAAATATACTTAATACAGGTATAGATATAATTTGTACAAAGAATATAGATAATAATGTTTAGTAAAATATTGACAAGAAACAACGACTTATAATATAGTAATGATATATTATAATTTAATATTAAACCTGTGAAGAGGCTAGTAATAATAATTACAATTTTAGAGAGTCAGTGGATGGTGTAAACTGATATTTAGTTATTATGAATCCACCTTGGAGGGACTGTGATGAGCAGTACGGGAAACCGTTAAATTATTTAAGTGGATAGATTTTTCTATCAATTAGGGTGGCAACGCGGAGTCTTTCGTCCCTTTTCAAGGGATGAATAGACTCTTTTTTATATGTAAATTAATATGTAGGAGGAATTTGATAAATGTTAGAATTAAAATTTGTAAGAGAGAATCCTGAAGTTGTAAAAAAGAATATTCAAAATAAGTTTCAAGATAGTAAGCTTCCATTAGTAGATGAAGTTATAGCTTTAGATATCGAAAATAGAAAGACAAAAACAGAGGCTGATGAATTAAGAGCATCAAGAAATAAGATATCAAAGCAAATTGGTGCTTTAATGGGGCAAGGTAAGAAAGAAGAAGCTGAAGAAATAAAGAAGCAAGTTACAGCTCAATCTGAGCGTTTAGCACAATTAGAAGAAAAAGAATCAGAATTAGATAAGAAGATTACTGATATTATGATGGTTTTACCTAATATAATTGACCCAACTGTTCCAATAGGAAAAGATGATAGCGAAAATGTTGAGTTAGAGATTTTTGGAGATCCAGTTGTACCTGAATTTGAAATTCCATATCATACAGATATAATTGAAAAGTTAAATGGAATAGATTTAGATAGTGCAAGAAAGGTTGCTGGAAATGGATTCTACTACCTTATGGGAAATATAGCTAGACTTCATTCAGCTATTATTTCATATGCAAGAGACTTCATGATAGATAGAGGATTCACATACTGCATACCTCCATTCATGATAAGAAGTAATGTAGTTACTGGAGTAATGAGCTTTGCTGAAATGGATGCAATGATGTATAAAATTGAAGGTGAAGATTTATATTTAATAGGTACAAGTGAACATTCAATGATTGGTAAATACATAGATACAATATTACCAGAGGAATCATTACCTCAAACTTTAACTAGCTATTCACCTTGCTTTAGAAAAGAAAAGGGAGCTCATGGAATAGAAGAAAGAGGTATATATAGAATTCATCAGTTTGAAAAACAAGAAATGATAGTTGTATGTCATCCAGATGAAAGTAAGATGTGGTTTGATAAGTTATGGAAGAATACTGTTGATTTATTTAGAACTTTAGATATACCAGTAAGAACTTTAGAATGTTGTTCAGGAGATCTAGCAGACCTAAAAGTTAAATCTATAGATGTGGAGGCTTGGTCACCAAGACAAAAGAAGTACTTTGAAGTTGGAAGTTGTTCTAACTTAGGAGATGCACAAGCTCGTAGATTAAAGATACGTGTAAATGGTAAGGATGGTAAGTACTTCGCTCATACATTAAATAATACTGTAGTTGCACCACCTAGAATGTTAATAGCATTCTTAGAAAATAATTTAAATGAAGATGGATCAGTAAATATTCCAAAAGCATTACAGCCATATATGGGTGGGATGAGTGTTATAAAGTAATTATTTAGGCTAGTTATTAATTGATGACTAGCTTTCTTTTATTGAATAATAAAATAGGGTATTGATATAAATAATTGAAGTATATTGTGATATGAAAAACATGAAGAGACGTGAGAAATAGAAGAATTTAATCACATTATTTTATATTTTAAATAAAAAAAGTGAAATTTTTATTGACATACTATATAAAAACTTGGTATAATACAATTCGTGATATGGAGAGATGGTCGAGTTGGTTTAAGGCACCGGTCTTGAAAACCGGCGTACCTTCACGGGTACCCAGGGTTCGAATCCCTGTCTCTCCGCCACAAAAAAACTCAACAAATTGTTGAGTTTTTTTTATTTCTAAATACAGTTGTGAATAAACTTTGCAACAGAGTTATCTGTGTTTTTGCCAATTATTTTAGTTGAAATATCTTTTAGATCTTGTACAGCATTTCCAACAGCATAACATTCGTCAGATATATTAAACATAGGAATATCATTTAAATTATCACCAAAGGTTATTAAATTTTCAAAGTTATATCTATTTTTTATTATGCTAATAGCATTTGCTTTTGAAGACTTTATGTCATATATCTCTAGATTAATTATATCCTTATTATAGGTATCTCTATATTTAACAATATATAAGTCACTAAGTAATTTTAATTTTTCATATAGTGTGATAATTTTATCTTCATAGTCCATGATTGTAAAATATAAAACATCAAAGTTTGGATTTAATTCTCCCTGGATGAAGGTTTTATATTTAGTTGCTTTTCTTGAATTATAAAATTCTAACTGGTAAGGATGTACAAGTTTATCATAATATACGTAAAGGTGATTATTATTAATAGTATAAATAAAAGCATTAATATTAAAAGATTTTATTAGTCGATATACTTCTAATCCTTTTTCCTTTGGTAGAGAAGTGAAGTTTAAATATTTATTATTCTTTATATCATATATTGCTGCACCGTTCATAGTTATTATGGGAAGCTTTATATTAATGTCTTTTAGTATATTAACAATAGTGGCTGGAGTTCTTGCGGTTGCAATAGTAAAATTAATACCACTTTCTATTGATTTATTTAATAAAATAGCACTTTCTTTAGATACCTCAGCAGAATTATTCAATAAAGTACCATCTAAGTCTGAAACAAATAAAGTCATACTTTACCTCCTAATATAAGATACTTTATTATATAATATAAATTAATTATTTTAAAATAATCTATAAAAATATAATTTAATTTTAAATAATCTGTTGACAATATATTGTGTGGTTGATATAATAGCATCTGTAAGTTATGGAGAGATGGTCGAGTTGGTTTAAGGCACCGGTCTTGAAAACCGGCGTACCTTCACGGGTACCCAGGGTTCGAATCCCTGTCTCTCCGCCATTATATTTTTATATAGAAGGCACATGGAGAATTACTCAAGTGGCTGAAGAGGCGCCCCTGCTAAGGGCGTAGGCTGGGCAACTGGCGCCCGGGTTCAAATCCCGGATTCTCCGCCAAAAGGCATCTAATTTTTGTTAGATGCTTTTTTTATATTAAAAATATTACAAAAGGGTAACAAATTTTATTTGTCCGTAAAATTATATGTGTTACAATTTATAGTGTATTCATATACGGTGGGGGGATAAAGTGAAGAATAGTATGAGGAATAACGTTAAGAGAAAGCAAATGCTTATAGTGATTATAATAGTTATATTAATTTCTAGTGTTGGACTTATTGGGGTATCTAATGTGATTACAACAAAGGCAGATGATCGAGAAAAGTTAAAAGTTAAGAATGAAAGAATAATGAAGTTAAATGAACAAATTAAAGAAATATATGATAATGAAAATAAAGCTATAGATGAAGCAATAAATACTATGGTAAACGGATCAAATAATTACGGAGTTTATTATGAAGATTTAATAAGTGGACAAGTTATAGCTTACAATGAAAATAAATATTTTACTGCAGCAAGTACTATTAAAGTGGCACTTGTTATGAATGTTGCAGATACAATACAGCGAGGAGAATTAAAAGAGACTGATACAGTACTTTATACATCTGAAGAATATGAGGGAGGAACGGGGATACTTCAAGATTACGTAGTTGCTGGTAAAACAGAGGTAGAGGTTTCTAAGCTTATGGAACTAGCTATAACTTATTCTGATAATATAGCTACACAGATGTTAAAAAAGACCTGTGAGCCAATAAGCTCCTATGTATTAAGAATGACTGGTGAGTCTAGAAATGATGAAATAAATAATTTAACAGCAAAACAGCAAGGGATAATATTGAGGAGATTATATGATAACCCAGATAATAATCCACTTTATGATATTATAATAGAACACATGAAAAATACTATTTTTCATGATAGATTGGATAAATATCTACCTTATGAGATAGTAGCTCATAAAATAGGAAGTTATAACGAATATACACATGATACAGGAATAGTATATTCAGAAAGACCATATTCATTATCTGTTTATACGAAATCTATTAATCCTGAACCTATAGCCAAGCTTTCAAAGATAATATATGATTTAAAAATAAGTACTGATGAGAAAGTTAAATCATTAAAAGAATCGTATAAAAATGAGTATGGTATAGATTTAGAAGAAGTTAATTAGAGTATCTAACAAAGATACTCTTTTTTTATATTTATAATACTTATAAAATAGAAATATAGGGAAAGTATTAAAAGAAGAGATTAAATTCTTATAGGAGTAAAAAGTATGGGAATAAGATTTATTTATGGCAGGGCAGGAAGCGGAAAAAGTACATATTGTTTAAATTCAATAAAGAATAGGCTAAATGATAATAATGGTAATACATTAATTTACTTAGTACCTGAACAATATACATTTCAAAGAGAAACTATGTTATTAAAAGATGTAGGAGAAGAAGGCTTATTGAGAGCGCAAGTTTTAAGTTTTAAAACTATGGCTCAAAAGGTTTTCGATGAATGTGGTGGAAGAGTTCATGATAGAATGAGAGATGTTGGAAAGAGCATGCTTATTCATAAAATATTGCAAGAAAGTGAAGAAAATCTTCAATATTTTAATAGAATTTCAAAAGAACAGGGATTTACAGATATAATATCAGAAACTATAACTGAATTTAAGAAGTATAACGTTACTCCTAGTGTATTAAGAGAAGGATTAACTAAAATAGATGATGAGGAGTTAAAATCAAAGTTAACAGACTTAGCTAATATATTTGAGAAATTTGATATAAGTATTTCAGAAAACTTAGTTGATACTGATGATGAACTAACATACTTAGCAAATAAGTTAAATAATTGTAGTTTATATGATAATGCAGAGATATGGATAGATGAATTTACAACATTTACTCCTCAGCAGATGGAGGTAATAAAAGGATTAGCTAAGAAGTGTAAGGAAGTAAATATAGCTCTTTGTATGGATGAAGTTAGCAGTGGTGATGATAGTGAAGTAACTGATATATTTAATTCATTAAAAACAACAGAATTAAGAATACTTAACATGATGAGAGATGAGCATATAGGATATGAGAAACCAGTAAATTTAAATGATAATAAAAATAATAGATTTAAATATAACCATGAGTTAAAGCATCTAGAAAAGTATTTCTTTACATATCCATTTAAAAGTTATAAGCAAGATGTAAATACTATACGTTTGTATAAAGCTAATAATTCTTATGATGAAGTTGAGAATGTAGCAAAGGAAATATTAAGATTTGTAAGAGATAAAGGATATAGATTTAGAGATATTTCAGTTGTATGTAGAAATATAGATGATTATGAAAAAATAGCTACAGTTATATTTAATGAATATGATATACCATTTTTCTTAGATAAAAAGATTGATATATTAAGCAACCCATTAATCGTTCTTATATTATCATCAATAGAAGTTATGATTAGAAATTGGTCATATGAAAGTGTATTTAAATATCTGAAGAGCGGTTTAGTTAACATTGATAGTAATGAAATAGATATTTTAGAAAATTATGTGCTTGCTAATGGGATAAAAGGATTTAAGTGGACTAATGAATTAAGCCTATCAGAAGAAGATAATGATGAGATAGATCCTATAAAAGTTATGATTAAGGTTAGAGAACCATTAATTAAGTTACATTCTAGAATAAGAGGTAATAAGAGTGTAAAAGCAATATGTACTGCTATTTACGAGTTCTTAATTGAGCTAGACTGCTTTAATAGGATAGAAGAGTGGATAAGTGAATTTGATGAGTATGGTATGCAAAGTAAGGTTATGGAGTACCAACAAGTGTCAGAGATAGTGATAGATATATTAGATCAGGCAGTTGATGTTATAGGAGAAGATTTAATTACAATAAATGAATTCTATAAGATTTTAAATGCAGGATTTCAAAACAGGGAGATAGGTATAATACCAGTAGCATTAGATCAAGTAAACATAGGAGGTATAGGAAGAATAAAGGGGAGAAATGTAAAAGTACTATTTATAGTTGGAGTTAATGATGGGGTATTACCAGCGGCAAATAAGGATGAAGGTATTTTATCTGATAGGGATAGAGATTTGCTTAAAGAAAATGGGATAGAGTTATCATCAAGTACTAGGGCTAAGGTCTTTGAAGAACAGTATATGGTATACACTGCGTTAACATTAGCTAGTGATTACTTAATGATAAGTTATCCTATGGCTGACTTTGAAGGAAAGTCATTGAGGGCATCTATTGTAATACCAAGATTAAAGAGGATTTTTCCTAATCTAATAGAAGAAAGTGATTTATTTAATTTAAAGGAAAAATCAGATAAGTATAGCAAGGTTACTGCTCCAATACCAACTTTTAATGAATTAATATTAGCCTTAAGAAGAAACTACGAGAATGAAGATGTAGAGGATTATTGGAAGGATGTATATTGTTGGTATAAAGATAAGGAAGAGTTTTATAATAAGTCAGGAAATATACTTGAAGGGTTAAAATATTCTAATGATGGAGAAGTAGTAGCTAGAGAAAAACTTAAGAAGTTATATAGCATAAAAGATGGTAGATTACTATTTAGTGTTTCAAGATTAGAAAATTATGCAGAATGTCCATTTTCATATTTTATAAAATATGGCCTTAAAGCTAGGGATAGAAAAGTATATGAATTTTCAGCTCCAGATTTGGGTTCTTTTATGCATGAAATTTTAGATGAGTTCACTAATAAGGTTAAGAGAGAAAGAATATCTTGGTCAGAATTAAACTCTGAAAGATGTAGGAATATAGTATCTGATTTAATAGAAAAAAAGCTGATTGAAGATAGTAATTCTATACTTAATAGTAGTAAAAAATATAAGTATTTTACTAATAGATTTAAAAGAGTTATAGCAAAGTCTGTATCAGTTTTAGCTGAACAAATGAGAAAAGGACAATTTGAGATATTTAGTAATGAATTTCAATTTGGTAATTTAAGAGATGAAGCTCCAATTAAGCTAGAACTACCTTCGGGAGAAGAGGTATATCTTACTGGAAGAATAGATAGAATAGATAGTTTAGATCTTCATGGAAACACTTATATAAGAGTAATAGATTATAAATCAGGTTCTAAGAAGTTTGATTTAAATGAATTATATTATGGATTACAAATTCAGTTATTAGTTTATTTAGATGCGATTCTTAAGAATTCGGAATATATACTTCATACTCAAGCTATGCCAGGGGCAATATTATATTTTAAAATTGATGACCCTATTATAAAAAGTAAGTCAGAGCTTCAGGATGAGGAGATAAGAAAACAAGTATTAGATAAGCTAAAGATGAATGGATTGCTTTTAAAGGATGCTGAGTTAGTAAAAGCAATGGATAACGATATGGAGACATATTCATTAGTAATACCAGCAACATTTAAAAAGGATGGAGATTTTTCTTCAAATAGTTCAGTAATTACTGAAGAGCAATTTAACATATTAAGAGAATACGTTAATTTTAAGATGATTGAGTTATGTGAGGATATGTTAAGTGGAAAAATAAGAATAGAGCCATGTAAGAATCAAAGAACTTCTTATTGTGATTACTGCGATTATTCAGCTATATGTCAATTTGATACGAGTATAAAAGATAATAAATATAAACTTGTTTTAAAGAAGGATGATAAAGAAATATGGAATGATATGATAGAAAAGGTTAAAGGAGGTTCAGAGGATGGGGGAAACTAAGTGGACAGAAGAACAGCTTAAGGCGATAGAGACAAGAAGGTGTAACTTATTAATAGCAGCAGCAGCCGGTTCAGGAAAAACAGCTGTATTAGTTGAAAGAATAATAAGAATTATAACAAATGAAGAGAATCCAGTAGACATAGATAGATTATTAGTTGTTACGTTTACTAGTGCAGCTGCATCAGAGATGAGGGAAAGAATAGCATCAGCTATAACAAAAGCATTAGAGAAAAGTCCAAATTCAAAGAACCTTCAAAAGCAACTTACATTATTAAGTAGAGCTAATATAACTACAATGCATTCTTTTTGTTTAGACGTTATAAAAAATAACTTTCATATAATTGATTTAGACCCTGCCTTTAGAATATTAGATGAAACAGAAGGAATGTTATTAAGAAGTGAAGTATTAGAGGAATTATTTGAAGATAAATATGAAAATGATGATAAAGAGTTTTTAGATTTAGTAGAAGCGTATAGTGATTCAAAAAGTGATGATAAGTTAAAAGATATAGTATTAGATTTATATAAATTCTCAATGAGCGGCCCATGGCCTCAAAGATGGTTAAGAGATAAGAGTGAAGAATTTAATATAAATACTATTGAAGAATTAGATAAGAGTTCGTGGATGAAAGTATTTATAGAAAATTTAGTTATTGAGTTACAAGGGTTAATTAGTATGGAGGAAAAGGCATTAGAGTTATGTGAAGAAACTAGTGGTCTTGAACCTTACATAGATACCTTTAGAGATGATATAACAATGCTACGAATGATATATGAACATCTAGGTGCTGGAGTAGAGGAAATATATAATAGATTATCTTCAGCTAGTTTTTCAAAATTAAAAACTGTAAGGAAAGCCAATGTATCTGATGAGAATACTCAAAGTAGAGTAAAAGCTATAAGAGATGATGTTAAAAAGAAAATAAATAAGTTAAGAGATGAAATATTTTCTATGACACCAGATGAAATGTTACATTCAGTTAAAGCATCCTATACTTATATGAAGGCACTATCTAGTCTAGTGATAGAATTCCAAGACAGGTTCTCTAATGCTAAAAAGGAAAAGGGAGCTTTAGATTTTAATGATTTAGAACATTTATGTTTGAAGATATTAACTAGTGAGGACTCAGGGGTTGCTGATAATTTTAAGGAATATTTTGATGAAGTATTAGTAGATGAGTATCAGGATTCAAATGCGGTTCAGGAAGCAATTATAGATTTAGTATCTAGAAAATATAGTAATGATCCTAATGTATTTATGGTTGGAGATGTTAAACAAAGTATATATAGATTTAGACAGGCAAAGCCAGAATTATTCCTTGAAAAGTATAATACTTATTCAAAAAAACAAGGAAAAAATATAAAAATTCAACTTTATAAGAACTTTAGAAGTAGAGATGAAGTAATTAAAGGTGTAAATTATATATTTAAGGAGATAATGTCTAGAGTCGTTGGGGAGTTAGAATATACTGATGAAGAGGCTTTGAATTTAGGTGCTAGTTATAGTAAAACAGAAGATGATAACTATGTAGTTGGTGGAAAAATAGAATTAAATATATTAGATAAGTCAACAGAGGTTGAGGAAGAAGTATTAATTGAAGAAGAAGATTTAGGCACTATAAACCTAGAGGCTAGAATTGTTGCTAACAGAATAAAAGAGTTATTAAGTAATAAGGATGGGAAAGTATTTAAGGTATTAGATAAAGGAACAGGAGAATATAGACCTGTAACGTATAAAGATATAGTTATACTATTAAGAGCTACAAAAAATTGGTCAGAAGTATTTTTAGATGAACTTGGTGCTGAAGGAATACCAGTTTATGCTGATACTGGATCAGGATATTTTGAATCAATAGAGATAAGAACTATAATGTCTTTACTTAAAGTGATAGATAATCCTATGCAAGATATACCTTTAATAGCTCTATTAAGGTCACCTATAATGAGTTTTTCAGCTGAAGATCTTACCAATATTAGATTAGTAGATAAAGATAAATATTTTTATGAGAATATAATATCTATATCAAAGGAAGAATTTGATTGTGAGAAAGAGCTTATTGAAAAGTGTAATATTTTCTTAGAGAGATTAAGTGTATGGAGAAAGAAATCTATATACACACCAATAGATGAATTTATATGGTATCTATATACGGATACTGCTTATTATGGATATGTTGGAGCAATGCCAAATGGAGTGTTAAGACAGGCCAATTTAAGAATACTTTTTCAAAGAGCTAAGCAATATGAACAAACAAGTTTTAAAGGATTATTTAATTTTATTAACTTTATCAATAAGCTAAGAAAGTCTTCAGGGGATATGGGAAGTGCTAAAGTTTTAGGTGAGAATGAAGATGTTGTTAGAATAATGAGTATACACAAAAGTAAAGGTCTTGAGTTCCCAGTAGTATTTGTGTGCGGCTCAGGAAAGCAATTTAATTTAATGGATTTAAATAATAATATCTTATATCATGAAGAGCTAGGATTTGGTCCAGAACTTGTTGATTTAGATAAGAGAGTAAGTTATCCAACTTTACCTAAGGAAGCAATAAAGCAGAGAATAAGGCTTGAAACATTATCAGAAGAAGTAAGAATTCTTTATGTTGCATTTACTAGAGCTAAGGAAAAGTTAATAATAACCGGTGCCGTTAATGGATTGGAAAAGTGGATAACTAAGTGTTGTAATGCTGCAGCTTTAGACAAGGATATAATACTTCCATCAGAAGTATTAAAGGGTAAATCTTATTTAGATTGGATTGGGATGGCTATATGTAAACATAAAGATGGAGAAATTTTAAGAGAGTTAGTTGGATCAAATGATATAAGGATAAAAGATGATTTATCCACATGGAGTGTAAAAACATGGACTAAATCTGATTTAGTTGTGGATAAAAAAGATTCTGATGTGGATGAAATTAATGAAGATAATCTGTTAATAAATTCTGATTGTTCATCTGTGGATAAAGAAATAGAAAGAAGATTAGATTTTAGATATAAGTTTAGAGAATCTACATTAATAAAAAGTAACTTTTCAGTTTCTGAACTAAAAAAGAAGAATTTTGAACAGGTTCCTGTAATAGATACAGAAAATTTATTTAAAGAAGATATATGTAATATAAAGCCTAAATTCTTGCAAGAAGAAAGAGAACTTACAGCAGCTGAAAAAGGTACAGCGATACATTTTGTAATGCAGAAGATAGATTTAAGTAGAGTAAATACTATTGAAGAAATAAAAATACAATTAAAAGATTTTGTTGATATGGAACTACTTAGTAAAGAAGAATATAAAGTAATAAATCCATATAAGGTTAAGAAGTTTTTCATTAGTAAACTTGGGGAAAGAATGTTAAGTGCATATAATAGAGGAGATATAGTATATAGAGAGATACCATTCTATACAGAGATAGATGTTCATAGAATAAATCCTGATTTACCGAAAGAGGTTGAAGGGGATAAAGTTAGATTACAAGGAGTTATTGATAGTTTCTTTTATGAGGATAATGAAGTTATACTTTTAGATTATAAAACTGACTATGTTGAACAAAGTAACGAAGAAGAGTTAATAAATAAGTACAGAATACAAATTCAGTATTATAAAGAAGCTTTAGAAAAAATAACCAAGACGAAAATAAAGGAATGTTACTTATATTCATTTTATTTAGAGAAGGAAATATTAGTTGAGGTGAACTAGAAAATATCTAGTTCACCTCCTTTTTTATGTCTAGAAAAGTATAAAATTTCAATTAGCTATAAATCAAAGGTATTATTACATTTTCATATTAAAAAATATAAAATAAAGGATAGTAATTTTATAATTTCCTTACCTTTAGTACGTATGGAGTGGATATTTGTTTCAATGTGACTTGGAGTTTGCGACGGAACAAGCAAAATAAATATCAGCTACACCTTTTTTATATATTTCTTCGCTTCTTCAAGAAGAACCTCAGTATCATTACTTATGGTTTCATTAATAACAAGGTCTAATAAGTGATTTAAAGTTTCACCAATTATTTTTCCAGAGTTGAGTTGAAGTTTACTTTTTAGTATAGAGCCATCTATATTAAGTTCTTTTATATACAAAGTATCTTTATTAGAAATTATGTAATTAGAGTGTTTTTTGAAATTATCTAACTTTTTTTCTTCTAAAACTTCATACATACTAATTAAATTATTAATGTTATTTCGCCCAACATTAGCAATAATATTTTTAACTTCAATTTTAGATGTAGTACTACTTATATACTTATAGTTGCTGATAAATAAATATATTTTATTTATTTCATTATTGCTAAATCTAAGTTCCTTTAATAATAATTTTACTTTATCAGGATTAGTATTTCTAAACAATCCACTAATTCTTATACAAATATCTTTGGGTAAAAATGATAGATTTTTATTTAAGTGAATAAGTTCTCCTATACTTGAGAAAATAAGTGAAGAAATTTGAGTTTCATTTAAATAATTTAATCCTTTAATAGGATTAGAACATAGTAAAATTTTTTCGAGTTCATTCCTAATTCGTTCTTTACTAATATTATTTATAAGTTTATAGTTGTTCTTTATACTAGAATAAGTTTTTTTATCAATATTAAAGTCTAATTGAGCACTAAATCTTATAGCTCTAAGTATTCTTAAAGCATCTTCATTAAAGCGGGTATTTGGATCACCAACACATTTTATTAGTTTGCTATTTAAATCATTTAATCCATTAAAATAGTCCAATAGTCCAACATTATAGTTGTAAGCAAATGCATTTATAGTAAAGTCCCTTCTGGATAAATCATCTTTTATATTAGTAACAAAATTTACTTCATTAGGGTGTCTATTATCTACATACTTTCCTTCTGTTCTATATGTAGTAATTTCATATGGTATTTCATTAATAATTACTGTAATAGTTCCATGTTTAATTCCAGTAGGAATAGTTTTTAAAAATAATTTTTGTGTAATATCTGGTGGAGCAGAAGTAGCAATATCATAGTCTGTTGGAATCTTATTAAGAAGTAGATCCCTAATACATCCACCTACCATGAAAGCTTCATATCCATTTTTATAAAATGTATCTATAATTAATTGTACATTACTAGGAATATTAAAGTTCATATTATTCCTCCTAAAAAAAATTACCTCAATGAATATTATAAGGTATCCATTGAAGTAAGTTAAGTTTAAGATATTTTAAATTTATTTAATTATTACTTTGGTACCCTTTGGAATATTGTCATATATCCATTTAGAATCTTCATCTTTTAATCTAATGCATCCATGAGATGCAGGAGTGCCTAGTGTATAATCTACTATATTTGTTTTTTCTTTATTATAAGGAAGTGAGTGGAATAAGTAGTCTCCTAAAAACTGAACCCAGTACTTACCACCTTGATTATATTGCTCAGAGAAGAACCATTGTCCTTTTTCTTTGACAGTATAAATACCTTGAGGAGTTTCTTCTCCTTTTATACCTGTAGAGCAAGTAAAAGTCTTTTCTAAATTCCAATTTTTTAAATTTCCATTATAAATGTAAGTTTTTTGAGCATTTAAATCTACATGAATTAAATAAGGAGTCAAGCTTTCAATAACTAATTCGTTTATATTTGAAGTTGATATATTGTTAATAATAGATGCAGAGGCAGCTTGTTCAGCTTCATTTTGTTTTGCTAGATAATTAGATCTATTATTTTTTATTTCATTAGTTTTATCAAGTATTTCATTATCATTTCCTAGTATATAATTAACATCTTCAATTAAGCTCAATGCCTTTGTATAATAATGATTACTAGATAACTCATCAACTTGATTTAATAAGTTAGATTTTATGTTTGTTTTACATTTATCCATATAGGATAGAGCATTTTTATATTCAGAGTCACTAGAATTAATTTTATTAAATGAATCATATGCCTTGGCATATTCCTGTGAATTAAATAGAGATACGCCTTTATTAAAATCATTATTATCTGAACTAGTGAAAAGTGAAGTATTATCTGAAGAAGATAAGTTATATCTATATATTTCTTTAGTTATGTCGAGAGCATCATTTAAAGACATATCTTCATCAGAAATAGCTTCAGATAAATAATCTAATTTATCGTTAAAGTATTGAGAAAGGTCTTTTTCTAATAAGATAGCCTTAAATGGGTTAAAGTTTTCTGTAGTTAATACAATGTTATTTGCATTAGAAAACTTCTTTTCATCAAAATAATAGGTAAAGTTACGTACCAATAATTTATAACTAAAAAATTCATATATAATTACAGATACTATAATTAATACAAAAAGTAGAATAGATAAATATAATTTGAAATTTGATTTATTATGTTTATTATTAACAAATAAATGCGAGCTATTATTATACATAAAAGTCCTCCTTGATAATACAATATATAATAATCATTGACTAAAAACACTAATATTAATCATCTGATATATAGATACTAGTTGAATTAAGTGTTAATAAAGATGTAGAATGTATTTATACTTAATATTGAGATTATGGAGGATATAATGAAAAATAAAAGCTTTTTTGAGAAATTTAAAAATTCTATATATAACATAAGAGAGTTTCCCCAATATATAAGAGAAGGTGTTGGAAAAGCAATATTATATGCTTTAATATTGAGCATTATTGTCGGTGGAATAAAAGGTATAACTACAACATTTACTTTAAGTAATGATATAAATTTAGCTATACAAACTTTAGAAGATGATAAATATAAGTTTAAGATAGAAAATGGCACTTTAGACTTAGTTACTTCGCCACTAAAAATAGAAAATGGGAATACATTAATTTATTTAGATGATAACATGGATATTAGTCAATCTGAGGAATTAAAAAATATAACTGTTCATTTAGATTCGTACATACTTATATTAAAGGACGGTATTGTTACAAATTCAGAAGTAATGCTAGGATTTTCTCAAGCAAAATATGGTGACTTTTTAGGCGGTATGATTATTACTAATGATAATATTATAGAAACCCTAAGTTTAAGCAGTAAATTAATTTATGTAATTATACCTATAATTGCAATACTTGAAACATTTATGACATTAATTATGGATGCATTAATAATAGCTACAATGTTATTATTAACTAATTTTATATTTAAATTAGGGCTAAGATTTTCTCAATTATTTTCTTTAACTATATATGCAGCTACTTTGCCAGCAATATTGATACTTATTTTGAATATAATTGTTCCTAATGTATATTTGGATTCTGTAAGGGTACTTGGAACTTTCCTTTATTCTTTTATAGTATTAAGAAATATGAGAAGTGAAATTGATGAAAATATGAATATTCAATAAAGAGGTGGCTATGCCACCTTTTTATATTTTATAATAAAGTTAAGAATAAATTTTGGAGGAGTTAAAATGAAAATAATTCATACTGGTGATTGGCACATAGGAAAAATAGTAAATGAGTTTTCCATGATAGATGATCAAAGATATATTTTAAATGAACTTATTAAATTAATAAATTTTGAAAAACCAGATGTTCTTATTATTGCTGGTGATATCTATGATAGATCAATACCACCAGTAGAAGCAGTAGACTTATTAAATGAGGTTTTTAGTAAGATATTAATAGATAATAAGGTGAAGATTGTAGCTATATCTGGAAACCATGATAGTGGTGAGAGAGTTTCTTTTGTTAGCAAAATATTAGAAAAAGAAGGTCTATATATACAAGGAATAATTGAAGATGAAATAAAAAATATAACAATAAGTGATGATGAAGGTAATGTTAATTTTTATATGATTCCTTATGTTGACCCAGTAATATTAAGGAGAAAGTTTAATAATCCTGAAATAAGAGATCATAATGATGCAATGAAAGCAGTAATTAGTAGGATTAAGCCAAGCTTAAATGAAAGTGAAAGAAATATAGTAGTTACACATGGATATGTAACATATAAGAGAAATGATGTTATAGATAAAGATGGAGAGAACTTATATGAGTTAGCTGAGTTAGAAGTATCAGACTCTGAAAGACCTTTATCAATTGGAGGAACAGATTTAATTGATAGTGATAATTTTAATTGTTTTGATTATGTAGCTTTAGGTCATTTACATGGGAGGCAAAAGGTTGGAAGAGAAGAAATAAGATATTCAGGGTCCTTAATGAAATATTCCTTTTCAGAAATTAATCATAAAAAAGGTGTAATTATTATTGAGATTGATGGAAATAAGAAGATTAACATAAGGCAAGAAGAGTTAAGACCCAAAAGAAATATGAGAATTATAAAGGGGCCATTAGATGAATTAATAAAAGCAGGGTTAGAGGATTGTTCTAATAGAGAGGATTACATTCAAGCAATATTAACAGATGAAGGTGAAATAATAGATCCTATAGGAAAGTTAAGGAATGCGTATCCTAACATAATGATTCTTAAAAGAGAAGAAAATAAGAATATAGGAACAAGCCTTACAGCTGCATCAAAGGGATATAAAAGTAAAACTGAATTAGAATTATTTGAAGAATATTATGATAGATTAGGCTCTGGTGAATTTACAGAAGAGAAGAAAGAAGTAATAAGAAATGTAATAAATGAGGTTTTTAGGGAGGAGGGAAAGTAATTGAGACCGATAAAGTTAATAATGTCTGCATTTGGGCCTTATGCAAAGGAGGAAGTAATAGATTTTGAAATCTTGAACGGAAAGAATATATTTCTAATTACTGGTCCTACTGGGGCAGGAAAGACAACTATCTTTGATGCAATTAGTTATGCATTGTTTGGGGAAGCAAGTGGAAGTAGTAGAGAGAATGATTCTTTAAGAAGTGATTTTGCACAAAAAGATAAATTAACATATGTAGAGCTAGACTTTGAACTTAGAGGTGAAGTATATCATATAAGACGAGTTCCTCAACAGCTAAAGCCTAAAGTAAAGGGTAATGGATTTACTAATCATTCAGCAGAGGCTGAATTAGTATTACCTAATGGTAAAGTAAAGACTGGAGCAATGAATGTAACAAATGAAATAAATGCTTTAATGGGAATAAATAAGGAACAGTTCAAACAAATTGTTATGTTACCTCAAGGAGAGTTTAAAAGGTTGTTACTTGCAGACTCAAAAGAGCGTGAAGGCATATTTAGAAAAATCTTTAGCACATATACTTATGAAAAGATACAATTACTATTAAATGATAAGGCTATCACATTAAGAAAAGAGCTAGAAAAGTCACAAGATAGAGTTAGAACGAATGTTAAAAATATAAAAAGTAAAGAAGTTATAAATATTGATGATTTTATAGAGTTTGAGTCTTTAATAAATAAGATAGATTTAATAATACAACAAGATACTTTATCATATAAAGAGTTAGAAAAAGTATATAATGATATTTCCAAGGAAATATTAGTTTTACAGGAAAGAATGATAAAATCAAAAAATAATAATGATTTATTGAAAGAAAAAGAAAGTATATCTGAAAAACTTAATGATATGCTTCTGAGAAAGAACGAAGTAGATAAAAGAGAAGTTATTTTAAAAAGAGCTATTAATGCTAAGGAAATAATATATATACAAGATAATTTATCTTCTAGGGAAAGAAGCAAAAAGCAAAAAGAGGAAGAAGTAGAATATAGTAAAAGTATTTTGAATAGGGTAAAAGATGAATTAAGTAAGGCAGAGGAAAACTTAAAAGCTCAAGAGGAAAAAGAAGAAGAAAGGACTAAAATTAGAGAAGATATAAGTGTCCTTAAGGAAAAGGAAACAAAGGTTAAAAGTATTGAAAATAAAAAAAGTAAGATAAAGATACTTAATAGAAATATAGACTTAAATAAGTTGAAATCAGAAGAGGAAAATAAATTAATAAAAGATTTAAAAAAGGAAAAGGAAGAACTTACTGAGAGATTAAAAGTTATTAACGAGTTAGAAAAAGATAAGATTAAATTAGAGGGTATTGAGAAGGAAAAGAATGAGTTAATTATTAAGGTTAGAGAAGTTTATAAAAATATAGCTAGATTTTATGAAGAAAAAAAGAAACATAGAGAAATTGCAGTAACATTTGAGGGAATTGAAGTTTCCTATAAGAGCAAAAAAGAAGAGTATGAAAGAAAAGAAGAAATATATATGAAGGAGCAGGCAGGAATATTAGCTCTTAAATTAAAGAAAGATACTCCTTGTCCTGTATGCGGATCTTTAGAACATCCTAGTCCAGCAAAAAGGATGGATAATATACCTACTGAAGAGGAATTAAAGAGTATTAAAAGTATATATGAGAAAAAACAAGATGAATACAATAAGGTTCTAATGGAAATGGCCAAGGTGAAGCAATCAGTTGATGTAGTAATAAGTGATGCTATAACTCCTAGGTTAAAAGAATTATCTAGTGAAATTAATTGTAGTGAGATATTTAGTGAAAATTCATTTGAAGAAATAAAAATAAAAGGAATAGAGTTAAGTAATCAATTAAAGAAGGTAAAAATTAAAAGAGAAGAACTAGAAAAAGAAATAAGTAAAAGAGAAAAATTTGAATTAAGATTATCAGATATAGAAAAGTTACTTAATGATAAAGAAGAAACTCTAAATAAGCTAAGTAATGAATATACAAATTTATTTGGTGAATTAAGGGCTGAAGAAGAGATTTTAAGTAGTATAGAGAATGAAGTGCCAGAAGAACTAAGGGCGTTAAACTTATTAAATAAAAAAATAGTTAGTCTTGAAGCGTATTTAAATACATTAATAAAGAATTTAGATTATGCCAGGGAGTTAAAAAATAATCTTAATAATAAGCTAACTTCAGAGCAATCAAGAGTAAAAGAATTAGAGAAAGCAATAGATGAGTTAAACAATGATATAAAGGATATTAAAACTAGTATAAATATTAAGTTGAAAGAGTTAAACTTTACTGATTATGAGGAATATGAAGATTCTAAAAAGTATATTTCATTAATAGATTCTTATACTTTAGAGATTAATTCTTACAGGGAAGATATAAAATCCTTAAAGGATAGAGAAATAGATTTAATAAAAAAGACAGAGAACCTTAATTTTGTAAATTTAGAAGAGTTAGATTGTGAGATAAACAATAAGCAGATTAAATTGAAAGAGTTAGATCAAAATATAAAAGAGGTTTACTCGCTAATTAATAATAATTCAGCAATATTAAAAGAAATAAAGGATATAGAAAAATTAATTTCATATAAAGAAGAGGAATATAAAGTAATAGGTGAATTATCCAATCTAGCAAATGGTAAAAAGAGTCCATATATTACATTTGAAAGGTTTGTTTTAGCATCATACTTCCAGGAAATAATAGACTCAGCTAATATAAGATTATCAAAAATGACTAACGATAGATTTATATTAAAAAGAAAAGAAGATAAAGGAAAAGGAACATCACAGCAAGGGTTAGAACTAGAGGTATATGATAACTACACAGGCAAAAGTCGACATGTTAAAACTCTATCTGGAGGTGAAAGCTTTAAGGCTTCATTATCATTAGCACTAGGGTTATCTGATGTAGTTCAAGCTAATGCAGGGGGAATATCATTAGATACTATGTTTATAGATGAAGGTTTTGGGACATTAGATCCTGAATCATTAGAAAATGCAATAAATACATTATTAGAGCTACAAAGAAATGGAAGATTAGTTGGAATAATATCGCATGTACCAGAGTTAAAGGAAAGAATAGAAGCTCAATTACAAATAAGTGTATCTGCAGAAGGAAGTAGTACAAAATTCAATATAAATTAGTTCAGAGGGAGAAATCCCTCTATTTTTACAATATTCATTTCCTTTTTTTTACAAAAACAAATTGTCTTAATGATTTAAATGTGATAATATGTATATGTAATTTCAAATATATGGAAAAAATGCGAGATATAATTTAATTGTATAATGAAGGGGATTAATATGACAGAGAATATTTCTATAAATAATATGACTAAAGAAGAGTTGGTAGAAAAAATTAATGAGCTTAATGGGAAAATTAAATTACAAGAAGATTTTTTATTAAATATATCACATGATTTAAGAAGTCCTATAAATGTAATATTAAGTATACTTCAATGTTTTAAATACACTAAATCTGAAGATAAAAAAGAAGAATATAATGAAATAATAAAAAGAAATAGCTTAAAGATAATTAAATTAATTGATAACCTAATAGATACTACAAAATTAGAGAATCAATATTATGAATTAAATAAAAAAAATGTAGATATAGTATGTGTTGTGGAGAATATAGTTGATTCTATAGAGAAGTATTCACAATGTAAGAATATACAAATGGTATTTGATACTAATGTGGAAGAATGTATAGTAGCAGTAGATCCTAATGCAATTGATAGAATAGTTATGAATTTATTATCTAATGCTATAAAATTTGCTCCAAGTGATTCTGATATATTAGTTAATATTATAAAGAGTAATAATACAGTAAATATATCAGTAGAAGATCATGGACCAGGAATACCTAAAGTTGAACAAGAATTTATATTTAATAGATTTAAGCAATCTACATTAAATAAGGAAAATGAATATAAAGGAAGTGGAATTGGATTAGATTTGGTTCACTATCTAACTAAGCTGCATAATGGAGACATAAAGTTAGAAAGTATTGAAGGAAAGGGATCGAAATTTACTGTTTCTTTACCTATAACATTAGTAGATGGGAAAAAGACTTATAATGATTTATTTAAAAGAGATAAAGTAGAAATGTTAGAAGTAGAGTTTTCAGATATATACCTTTAAGTAATTACCATTAATTAGTCTTGATATATTTCAGCCTTTATGATAATATAATTCTGTTATTTATATTATATGGGGTGTTAGTTAAACGGATATAACATACCGCTACGGACGGTAGATTATGGGTTCGATTCCTGTACGCCCTGCCATTAAGAGAGTCTTTTTTAGGACTCTCTTTTTTGATTTTTAGAAATACTTTGTTGAATAATTTGTAGCTAACTTAAAGGTGGAATTAGAAGTATAGTATATGGATTAAAAAGTAGCTAATTGGTTAAATTAAAGTGGAGAATAATGAGAAGGAAGATAGTTTGATGAAATTTAATTTACTTATTAACCAATTAGATGAACATAATGAAGTTGGACTTTTATTAGCTCAAAAATATAAAGTAAAGTCTGTAGTAATGCTTTATAAAAATAAAGAAAAAAAGAAGTTAGATAAATTTAAAGAATTGTATATAGATTTTAATAATATAGAAGTAATTGATGAGTTAATAGATGAAGATAATTATGATAATCTTAAAAATATAATTTCAAAATACAAGGAAAAAGAGATAATAATTAATCTTACTGGTGGTAATAGAATAACATCTTTAATAATGTTAAAAATAGCAATAGAATTAAATATACAGTGTGTTTATGTAGATTTATTGAAAAAGAGAAGATATATTTTTGATAAGGAATATAGAATAATAGAGCAACCTTTAGAAGATATAAGTATATCTGACGTAATACATCTATCTGGATCTAATATAACATTAGATTCTACTAGTTTGGCAGAAAAAAGTGATATCCAAGAGTTTACGAAGGTAATATTAAGTAATTTGGATATTTGGCATAAGTATAAACAGAAGTTGTATGATAATAATATTTTTAAACATGATTACAAAGATACTTCAAGGATAAGCATAAATAAGTGTCTTGTAGAATCTGAAGAGTTAAAATTAATTTATAATATATTGAATTATTTGAGAGAAAAGAATGAGGTTGAGTTTATAGAAGATAAAGATAATATTGAGGTATTATTTAAGAATGATTATTTAAAAGGATTTATATTTAAGAGTGGTACTTGGTTAGAAGTATTAACTACACTAGTAGTTCAAAGTATTGAAGATATCGATGAGGTAAAAAGTGGCTTAACATTTTATTGGGGTGATGACTTAAAAAGAGTACGTAATGAATTAGATGTTGTAGCTATAAGAGATTCAGTTTTGATATGTATATCATGTAAAGATAGTGATAAATATGACGAGGATGCATTAAATGAATTACAGGTTTATAGTGAAAGGTTAGGGGGAAAAAATGCTATAAAAATATTGGTTGCTACAAAGCAACCTGTAAAAAAGACTGTATTAGATAGAGCAAAAGAAATGAATATTAACATAGTTACTTTAGATAAAAATATAGATATATTTAAGAAGGCATTAATAGATTTGATAAAAAAGAAGACAGTTTAACCTGTCTTCTTTTTATGCCCTATTTTTTCTCCTAATTGGACTTTACATTCAAAACCAAAGTCAGTTTGAGCAAGTATATCTTCATCAATCTCAATCATATCCTTTTTGAAGAATAATATTGTTGTTGAACCACCAAATTTAAAATATCCTTTTTCTTGACCTTTAAGGACCTTTTTACCAGGCTCATAAGTTTGAATTATTGTACCAACACAAGTAGCACCAACTTCTATATGAATAATATCACCAAAGTTTTCAGATTCAAAAATTGACCATTCCCTTTTATTTTGGCAATATAACTTTGGAATTCTCTCTAAAGCTGTAGGATTTACAGAATAGTATGAGCCATCAATAAAGTGACTTTCTTTAGGTATACCATTATCAATAAAATGAAATCTATGATAATCTGTAGGACAAAGTCTTAATACCAAGCAAGTACCACCTTCATATTGGTAGGCTATTTTAGTATCTCCTATTAATTCAGATAGACTATAAGTAATTCCTTTTACTTGTACAAGCTTATTCATAGAGATATTTTCATAAGCAAAGAGCCTTCCATCTCCTGGAGATACTAAAATATCTGAATTCATATCTATAGGTCTTGAATTACTATTAAGTTCTCTAATAAAGAAGTCATTGAATGATGAAAAATCATTGGTTTTTTTAATAGCCATATCGATATCTATATCAAAGTCTTTTATAAATTTAGGGATTTTCTTTTTACTAAGTTTTGTGTCACAATACTTTCCATATATTTTTGACACTAGTTTCTTTTTTATAATTAATTCTGTAAGGCTTTTACCAATAGGCGATTCATAACACCACTTTATATATTTTGATCCAGCTACTTTTTCTATCTCATAAGAATCTTTTTTTCTATCATAAATTTTTATCATATATTACCTCGCACAAATATTAAAATATTCTATTCTAAATTAAAGTTTACCACATAGTTTTATTGTAAACAAAATTTATAATCCTATTAAAGAAAGAAAAATGAAGTTATTTATAAAATTCAATTATATTATTATGAAAATTTTACTTAAACAACATTGGGTTTAATTCACATTGAACTAAATCTTTTTTAGCGTTAAAATAAAGGTGATAAGCAGTTTGATAAAAATTTAACGAATTATCTGAAAATTATAGGTTTTTCAAATTTATATGGTAAACTATAGGAAGAAAATAGAATTTTTATTTACAAGAAGAAATTTATGGAGGTACAGGATGAAGAATATCATAATTAATGATAAGGTGTGCAAAGCAGCGGAAGGTAAAACAGTGTTAGAAGTTGCCAGAGAAAATGGAATTGACATACCTACTTTATGCTACTTAAAGGAATGCGGTAATGTTGGTAAATGTGGTGTATGCGCAGTTGAAATAGAAGGGAAAAACAATTTAGCTTTGGCTTGTTTAACAAAAGTTGAAGATGGAATGGTTGTAAGAACTGATACAGAAAAAGTTCAAGAAAGAGTAAAATCAAGAGTTTCAACAATACTTAATAAGCATGAATTTAAGTGCGGTCCTTGCCCTAGAAGAGAAAATTGTGAATTGTTAAAGTTAGTTATAAAAACTAAAGCTAAAGCAACTACTCCTTTTGTTGTAGAAAATAAAGAAGAGTATGTTGATATTAGAAGTAAGTCTATAACAATAGATAGATCAAAATGTATTTTATGTGGAAGATGTGCAGCAGCATGTACTGAAAAAACAGGTACAAGTTCTATTAAATTAGTAAATGTTAATGGTAAAAGAATAGTTACTCCAGAAGAACAAAAATGTTTTGATGAAACAAATTGTTTATTATGTGGACAATGTGTAGCTGCTTGTCCAGTTGGTGCTTTATCAGAAAAAACTCATATTGATAGAGTAAAAGAAGCTTTAGAAGACCCAGAAAAGCATGTAATAGTAGCTATGGCTCCAGCTGTAAGAACAGCAATGGGAGAACTATTTAATATGGGTTATGGAGTAGATGTAACTGGTAAATTATATACTGCATTAAGAGAATTAGGATTTGATAGAATATTTGATATAAATTTTGGTGCCGATATGACTATTATGGAAGAAGCTACTGAACTTTTAGAAAGAATAGAGAAAAAAGGCCCATTCCCTATGTTTACATCATGTTGTCCAGGTTGGGTGAGACAAGTTGAAAATTATTATCCAGAGTTATTAGAAAATTTATCTTCTGCTAAGTCACCTCAACAAATTTTTGGTACAGCAAGTAAGACATACTATCCTCATATAGCTGGAATAGATCCAGAAAAGATATTTACAGTAACAATTATGCCATGTACAGCTAAGAAGTTTGAAGCAGATAGGGAAGACATGGAACTTGATGGATTAAGAAATATAGATGCAGTTTTAACTACAAGAGAGTTAGCTAAATTTATAAAGGAAAAGAAAATTGCTTTTGCTAAGCTAGAAGATAGCGAGGCTGATCCTGCAATGGGAGAATATACTGGGGCAGGAGTTATATTTGGAGCTACTGGTGGAGTAATGGAAGCAGCTATAAGAACTGCAAAAGAATTTGTTGAAAAGAAAGAACTAGAAAACTTAGATTATACAGAAGTAAGAGGGTTAAATGGAATTAAAGAAGCTTCTGTAAATATAGGTGGAGAAGACTATAATGTTGCAGTAATTAATGGATCTGCTAACTTATTTGAATTCATTGAAAGTGGAAGAATGAATAGTAAGGAATATCACTTTATCGAAGTTATGACATGTCCAGGTGGATGTGTAAATGGTGGTGGACAACCTCATGTTAATAATTTAGAAAGAGAAAAGATTGATATTAAATCAGTAAGGGCCTCTGTTCTTTATAATCAAGATAAGAGTGCTAAAAAGAGAAAGTCACATGAAAATGTTGCTTTAATGAAAATGTATGATGAATATATGGGACAACCAGGTCGTGGAAAAGCTCATGAACTATTACATTACAAATATAAGAAAAAAGAAACTTCAGAAGAAGTTATTTAATATAAAAATGTGAACTTGAACATACTATTAATGTTAATTTGTGAAAAGGAGAAATAGTTATGAATAGAGTTCATTATGAAGTAAATAATTTAGTTAATTCAACAAGTAAAACGCAGCTTAAGAATGCTCTAGATAAAGTAGAAGGGGTTCAAAACGTTTGTGTTGATATGGCAAGAGGCACTGTAGAAGTTGTTTATAGTGATGAAGCTAATGAATCAAAAATTAAAAATTGTATAGAAGACTCAGGATTCAATGTAGAATAATAATAATAAGAGCTGTACTAAACTTCGTACAGCTCTTATTATTTAAAACAGAATTTATAAATTAAAGATTAAAAATATATATTTATATATTTTTAAGAACTTAAGAACTTATAGGGAAAATGCGGTTTTGAAGTGGTAATAAGTAAATAAAAATAGGTTTCGTAAAAAATACGAAACCTATTTTAGTTAGTTTATTGCATTAGAAAATTCTAAGTATTCATCAAATGTCATAGTTCTATCAACTATAGAACCATCGTCCTTAATATCAATAATTCTATTTGCTATTGTTTGAACGAATTGGTGGTCGTGTGAAGCAAATAGTATATTACTGTTGAAGTCTTTAAGTCCATTATTCACAGCTGTAATTGATTCAAGGTCTAAGTGGTTTGTAGGCTGATCTAGCATTAATACATTTGCATTTGAAAGCATCATTCTAGATAGCATACATCTAACCTTTTCTCCCCCTGATAAAACAGAAGCTTCTTTTAATGCTTCTTCACCAGAGAATAACATTCTTCCTAAGAATCCTCTTATATAACTTTCTGCCTTTTCATCAGAGTATTGTCTTAACCAATCAACTAAAGATAGGTGGCAATCATTAAAGTATTCAGAATTATCTTTAGGGAAGTATGCGTTAGTTATAGTAATTCCCCATTTAAATTCTCCACTATCTGCTTCCATTTCTCCAGCTAATATTTTAAATAGTGTAGTAACAGCTATTTCATTACCTATTAAAGCAATTTTATCGCCTTTGTTAACCATAAAGTTTACGTTGTCTAAAACCTTAACTCCGTCAATAGTTTTTGATAGGTCTTTTACTGTTAATATATCATTACCAACTTCTCTTTCAGGTTTAAATCCAACGAATGGATATCTTCTGCTAGATGGTTGAATATCATCTAAAGTAATCTTATCTAATAACTTTTTACGAGATGTAGCTTGCTTTGACTTAGATGCATTAGCACTAAATCTTGCAATAAAGTCTTGAAGTTCCTTAATCTTTTCTTCTTTCTTCTTGTTTTGATCCTTAGCCATTTGTAAAGCTAATTGACTTGATTCATACCAGAAGTCGTAGTTACCAACGAATAACTTAATTTTACCAAAATCAACATCAGCCATATGTGTACAAACTGTGTTTAAGAAGTGTCTATCATGGGATACTACTATAACAGTACCCTCAAATTTTGATAAGAAATCTTCTAACCAATTTACAGCTTTAAGGTCTAAGTGGTTTGTAGGTTCGTCTAGAACTAGAACACCAGGGTTGCCAAATAAAGCTTGAGCTAAAAGCACCTTAACCTTTTCAGCACCTGTTAATTCTGAAACCATTTTGTAGTGAGATTCAGTTCCGATTCCTAAACCTTGAAGTAGGGATGAAGCTTCAGATTCTGCTTCCCATCCATTTAGGTCTGCAAATTCACCTTCTAATTCAGAAGCTCTTATACCATCTTCATCGCTGAAATCTGGCTTTGCATATAATTCATCTTTTTCTTCCATAATTTGGTAAAGTCTTTCATTACCCATAATTACAGTTTCTAAAACTTGATAATTATCATATAGGTTATGTTCTTGCTTTAATACAGACATTCTTGTATTTGGAGCCAAAATAACTTCTCCTGTATTTGGTTCAACGTCACCAGATAAAATCTTAAGGAATGTAGATTTACCTGCACCATTTGCACCTATAACACCATAGCAGTTACCTGGAGTAAATTTTAAGTTAACATCTTCAAATAATTTTCTACCGCCATATCTTAAGCTAACATTAGATACTGTTATCAATAATTTCTACCTCATTTCATTTATTATTTCATTCAGTTATTATAACATAGAATAACGCTTTAATCGACAAGCAGAGTTTTTAATATAAGTAAATTTTTACTATAAGATAGAAAAAGATAGAACTTAGAATATTTTAAATGAAAATTATTAGGAGTATAATAATAAACAAGAACAATTATGAGGAGTAGGGCTATGCAAAAAACAAACGCAATGAGAATTTTAGATAAAGCTAAAATAAAATATAATACATATGAATACGAAGCTGGAGATGGTCATATTGACGGTGTATCTGTTGCAAACAAACTTTCACAAGATGTAAGTATGGTATTTAAAACATTAGTTGTACAAGGAAACTCAAGAGAATTATACGTGTTTGTAATTCCTGTTAGTGAAGAATTAAATTTAAAAAAAGCTGCAAAGGTTGCAGGTGAAAAGAATGTTGAAATGATACACGTAAAAGATATAAACAAGTATACAGGATATATAAGAGGTGGATGTTCGCCGATAGGAATGAAAAAATTATATAAAACATTTATACATGAGTCTGCTAAAGGATTAGAAAAAATTATTTTTAGTGGTGGAAAGATAGGAATTCAAATTGAAGCAAATCCAGATGATATACTAAATTTAATTAATGGTAAGTATGAAGATTTAATAATGTAAAAAGAGAAAGCAAGTTGGCAATGGAGGTAGCCAAATGCTTTCTTTTATTAATTCATTAATTTAGAATTTATCCGAATTAATGAAGAGTAGGCTTTATTACAATATATATTTAAAGAAACATATGAAGTGACATAGGGAACCAAGCATTATGAAAATATGGAATATTTCATGTCCCCCAAAAGCGCCAATTCTTATTTTATCGGACTTAATAGCATAGATAACTCCACCTATAGTATATAGAACTCCACCTAAAATTAGTAAAAATATAGCTATAGGATTAAGGGCTTTCGATAAAGGATAAATTGCAAATATAGCAAACCAACCAATTGTTATATACATAACACTACTAATCCATTTAGGACAAGTGATCCAAATCATTTTAAAAATTATACCTAAGATACCTGTAGCAGCTACAATTCCAAAAAGAATATACCCAGTTTTATTGTGTAATGCTAGCAGACAAGGTGGTGCATATGAACCAGCTATAAGTATAAATATCATTGAGTGATCCAATCGTTTCAATGTTTTTATTACTTTGTCGCTAGATATAACAGAGTGATAAGTTGCGGAAGCAGAATATAGAAGGATCATACTTAATCCAAATATAATTGCAACAGCATATTCAAGTAATGTTCCATTATCTAATGATATTTTTATTATCATAAGTATTAGACCTATTAATGAAAGTATAGCTCCTATAAGATGAGTCAATCCGTTAATTGGTTCTCTAAGATATTTATCCATAAAATCCTCCAATCTAATACAAGTAGTTTTGATAACTACTTGAAATCATATTTAAATTATTATATATAGATATATTATAGTCAAATCTAATAAAAAAGTTTCATAGCTATTCTAAATAATAAAGCATACCATTTTCTTGAAATATCTCTTATTTACTATTAAAATTGAAATATAACAATAAGTAGTTTTTAAAACTAGTTTAAGGAGATTTACTATGAATGAAACAAGCATTGATGAAATAATAAAGAAGTTAGCTTTAACTGAAAGAGTAGAAGAGAAAGATATACCAGAAATAGATTTGTATATGGATCAGGTAATTCAAATATTTGAACAAAAGCTATCTAACTCGAAAAGAAAGGATAGCGATAAGGTATTAACTAAAACAATGATTAATAATTATGCTAAAGCAAAGTTATTAATGAGTATAAAAAATAAAAAGTATTCTAAAGAACACTTATTATTGATGAGTATGATATATGATTTAAAAGGGTCTCTATCAATAAGTGATATTAAAGACTTATTTGATAATATAGTAAAAAAGTATGATGAAGATAAAGAATATGATTTAAGAAGTCTGTATAAGTTATATTTAGATATAAATAACTCTAATTACGAAGAGTTTTTGGGAAATATATACAAACAGATAGATTGTGTAAAAGGAATTATAGATGATAGTGAAGAATTTAATGAGTATGAAGAAAAGTTCTTATTTATATGTTCTATGGTTTCAATGAGTAATATGTATAGAAGGGTAGCAGAAGCGATGATAGATGAATATTTTGCAGAAGGTGATAAATAAATGAAGAACTTAAATGAATTAAGAAAAATGCTTTATGATATAGATGGTAGAGGCTATAAGGCATATAAGTCGTTAGAAGGAATGTACGATTTCAATAATTATAAATTAGCTATAGATCATGTTCAAGGAGATCCATTTGCATCCCCATCTAGAGTTAGAGTAATAATGAGTCAAAAATATTCTCAAATACCTAATAACTTATTTGATAACTATAATAAAAGGGTTGCAGTTCAAGACTTTTTAGTTAGAGTTTTTTACAAAAATATAAATAAGTATAGTTCAAAGGTTTTTGGGTCAGGAAAAAGTGGATTAATTTCTATTAGTAAGTGTACTCAGGAAATATTAGATAGAACAGCTATATTGATAGATAATGATAAAATAGAAGTAAGAATAGAAGTTGGATTTCCTGCAAGGGGGAGAAGTGTATTAGCTAGAGAATTAGAAAAGATATTATATGATTATCTTCCGAAGATAATAGATGAGTCAATAACTTATAACAATCTTGATAAAGATGCTTTAAAGAAAAGAGTAGAATTAGTTGAAGATCAACAATATATAAGGCAAAGATTAGAAGGTCGTGAGTTGGTTGCTTTTATAGGAAATGGTTCAATATTACCAAGAGAAAGTGGAGTATCTTCAAAGCCCCTTAAGAATGGGATTAAGTTCATTTCGCCAAAGGAATTAGAGGTAAGTTTTAATACTCCTAATTCAGGGGAAATTAAGGGGATGGGAATACCTAAAGGAATAACGTTAATTGTTGGTGGAGGCTATCATGGTAAATCTACTTTATTAAAGGCATTAGAGTTGGGTGTATATAATCATATTGAAGATGATGGAAGAGAATTTGTAATAACTAATGATTCTGCAATGAAAGTAAGAGCAGAAGATGGAAGGGTTATTCATAAGGATGACATATCATTATTTATAAATAACTTACCTAATAAAAAGGATACAAAGAACTTTGTAAGTGATAATGCAAGTGGAAGTACATCACAAGCAGCCAATATTATTGAGAGTATAGAGTCTGGATCAAAGCTAATTTTAATTGATGAAGATACATCAGCAACTAATTTTATGATTAGAGATGATATAATGCAAAAATTAGTAGCAAAAGAAAGTGAACCAATAACTCCTTTTATTGAAGTAGCTAAAGCATTATATGAACAAATAGAGTTATCAACTATAATTGTAGTAGGTAGCTCTGGAGATTATTTTGATATAGCGGATAATGTTATACAAATGGAAGCTTATGAGCCTAAGGTTGTTACAAATGAAGCTAAGGAACTAAGTAGTGGTAAAATCCTAGAGAGAATAAAAAATAATAGCATTGAGATAAATATTGATTTTAATAGGGTGGTAAAAAAGGGGAGCATTGAAAGAGGAACTAAGGGAGTAAAAGTTAAAGGACTTGGAACTGATGGGCTAAGTATTAATAAGGAGAATATAGACCTTAAGTTGGTAGAACAATTAGTAGATAGTGAACAGGTATATGCAATAGGAGAGATACTTAAGTGGGCTGAAGATAATATTATAGATAATAAGCTAACACTTAGAGAAGTAGTAGATAATATTATGAATTATATAGATAAGAATGGACTAATAAAAGTAAATAAAATTGCTGGTGGAAACGGAAGATTATCAAAACCAAGACGTCAGGAGATTATGTGTGCATACAATAGATTCAGGTTATTAAAGTTATAAAGTGTGGAGAGAAAAGGTATGGGGTGTAATTATTATATTATGGATCCTACTTATAAAAATAAAAGTAGATATAATATAAAAGATGATAGTGGAAAGAGTTTATTTTATTACTGTGTTAGTGATGATGATAATAATAAATTTGAGTTATTCGATTTAGAAAATAATGAATTAATACTTACTACATGTTGTGTTAATGATTTTGAATCCCCTAAATATAGTGTATCTGATGATAAAGAAAGAAAAATTTTTAATATATTTAAAAGTTTTTACTTTACAAGTATGAATATAAGAGGGATATTTGGAGATTTTACAGTAAGTAAAACAGTAACAGATAAGAGAAGTTTTGAATTACTAAAGAATGGATTAGTCATAGCTAATATAGATGAAAAAAATAAGTTTACCGATAATCACCTTAGTATAAGAATTAATAAGGATGAATTTGCATTAGTAGCACTGGTAGTGTATTTACTTGTAGATATTAATGGATTATTTGATAAATATTAAAATAAGCCAAGTTTTACTTGGCTTATTTCTATTTAAAAGATTATGTTTGCTATTAATGTAATAATAGGTAGGGTAACTAAAGTTCTTTGAATAAAGATTATTATTAAGTCTTTTAAGTTAACAGGTATCTTGGAACCTAGTAATAAGCCTCCTACTTCTGACATGTATATCAGTTGAGTTACAGATGTTGCAGCTATTATAAATCTAGTCATTTCACTTTCTATTGAAGAAGCTAAAACTGATGGGATAAACATATCAGCAAATCCAACTACTAATGTTTGAGAAGCTTGTACGGCTTCAGGAATTCTTAGTAATTCTAAAAGAGGAATAAAAGGCATACCAAGAAGTTGGAAGAATGTTGTATACTCAGCAATCATAACTGCAATTCCACCCATAGCCATAACAACAGGTAAAACACCTATCCACATATCTAAAACATTTTTAAATCCATCTAATAAAATTTTAGTTATACTAGCATTTTCTTCAGCCTTGTTTAATGCACTATGTAATCCCCATGAGAATGTAGTGTATCCTTCTGGAATTAAATCGAAATCCTCTTTTTTTGCACTTCCATCAATGTATGTATCTGGTTTTCTTGAAAGAGGAGGTATTCTAGATATAATTATTGCCGCTATAATACCAGCTAAAGTAACTGTTATGTAAAAAGGAACAAACATGTGAGATAGCCCAACTTGAGATATAACCATTAAGCTAAAAGTTATAGATACTGCAGAAAAAGAAGTACCTATTATTGCTGCTTCCTTTTTAGTATAAAATCCTTCTTCATATTGCTTACTTGTTAAAAGAATTCCTATTGTTCCATCTCCTAACCATGAAGTAATACAGTCTATGGATGATCTTCCAGGTAATTTAAATATAGGCCTCATTATTTTTGTAAATAATGCACCAACAAATTCTAATAATCCATGATTAAGTAGAAGTGGAAGAAATAAACCTGCAAATAAGAATATTGATGTTAATACTGGTAGTAAATCAAATAAAATCATAGAACCAGTACTTTCAGACCATATAAATTCAGGTCCGATTTTAGAATAGGACATTATAGCAAGTATCATTCCAGTTATTCTAGCAAAAAGCCAGATTGGTGAAACAGAAAAAAGTTCATTTAAAACTTTATTTTTAGGTTTTATAAATTTTACTAAAATACTTCCTAAAGCTGAGATTGAAATAAGTAATACAGCAATTAAAGGAAGAATATCACCAATTAAATTAACTGTATAGTTAGAAAGAAATGCTACTGGTATAGTAACTTCACCGCCTATATTTATAGGGGTCATAAAAAGTAATATACCTATAATAGAAGGAATAAAAAATTTTAAAAAAGATGAAATTTTTATATTTGAATTTTTATTCATTTTTGTCTCCTTTAAGTTTATAATTATGCAATGATTATATTTTATTATACTTTTTATAAAAAAGATAGTATAAATAATCAAAAAAGTTTAATAATTATGTAGAAATATTAAAGAAATTAAGAATTAATTATCGAAAAGATGTAGTGAAAGTATTAAATAATAGTACTAGACAGCATCTGATATAATATTAAAGGAATGCTAATGAAAATGGAGGATATGAAGTTGATAAAGGTAATAGCGTCAGATATGGATGGAACATTATTAAATTCTCAGCACGATATAACAGAAGAAAATGTAAAGGCTATATTAAAATCTAAAGAATTAGGAATACACTTTATTATAGCAACAGGAAGAATGTATGATAGTGTAAAACCTTTCATGGATAAGTACGGAATAAAGTGTGAGTATATTCTTATGAATGGTGCAGAGTTTAGAGATGAAAATGGTGAAATTGTTGAAAGTATAAGTATGAATAAAGGAAAAATAAAAGATATACTAGATATTCTTCGCAAAGAAAATTTAATAGTTGAATTATATACTGGTGATGGTTCCTATACTATAAATACAAAAGAAGAAGCTTTAAAAGAAATGGTTTATAGAGTTCAGAATTTTGAAAAGGTTCAAGATTATGATAAGGCCTTAGAAATAGCAAAGAATCATGATCATTTTAAGAGCCTTAAATATATAGATGATATTGATAAATTTATAGAAAGTGATATAGAAGTAAGAAAAATAATAACCTTTAGTAATGATATAGAGATTATTAAAAGAACTAAGAGTGAATTAAGTGATATTGGAGGATTAGCCGTATTATCATCTTTTATAACGAACATTGAAATAACAGATGAAAGAGCTCAAAAAGGTTACATATTAAAAAAAGTTACCGAAAAGATGGGAGTAAAAAATGAAGAAGTTATAGCTTTTGGAGATAGTTTCAATGATTATTCATTGTTTACTGAGTTTAAGAAAGCATATGCTATGGAAAATGCTATTCCAGAGATAAAAGAGATTGCAAAAAATATAACAGATACTAATGATAATAGTGGAGTAGCAAAAGCCATATATAAAGAATTAGGAATTTAGAAATATTTAATTCTTATATTAAAAAATTAAATTGTTATATACTAATTTATAAGATGGAGACTATTGTGTTAATATATATTGTAGATAAATACATAATAGGGGGAACAAGATGAAGAAGGTAAAAGAGTACACAATTATAACATTTGGAGTATTATTAGTGGTAGCTTCATTTATATTTTTCTTTTTTCCTAATAATATAGCATGTGGTGGAGTATCAGGGTTAGCTTTAGTGTTACATGATATAACTGGAATAGAGTCAGGAATTATTATGTTTGTTGCAAATGTAATATTATTTGGTGTTGCATTTATATTTATTGGTGGAGAATTTGGTATAAAGAGTATTTATGCTGCCTTTGGTCTTTCAGCAATACTTTCAATAACTGAAAAATCAGGAATATCATTTGCATTAACAAATAACTTAGTGCTTGCAACTATTTTTGGTAGTGCATTATTAGCTATGGGAACAGCTATAATGTTTACTCAGGATGCATCCACAGGTGGAACTAGTATAATTGCTAAGTTACTAAGTAAGTATTTTCATATTGGATATGGTATGGGGCAGCTTATATCTGATTCCATAGTAATATTACTTGCTATGTATACATTTGGGATGGAGTTAGGGCTATTTGGGTTATTAAGTGTTTACCTAATTGGTACATTAATAGATAAATTTATAGATGGTTTTAATTCTTGTAAACAAGTACTTATTTTTACTCAAAAAGAACAAACAGTTGTAGAGTATATCAATAAAGATGTAGATAGAGGTTGTACTGTATTTAAAGGAAAGGGTGGATATACAGGAAGAGAAAATACTATTATATTGACCATTTTAAGTAGAAGACAATTTATACAATTAAAACAATTTATAAAGAAAGAAGATCCAGAAGCATTTATAACAGTTAATGCTACAACTGAAGTTTTAGGAAAGGGATTTATGAATTTAGTAGAATAAATAAAAGCTTGCTTTGTTAGCAAGCTTTTTTTTATAAAAAAACTGTTTGGGTACAGAGTTAGGAAATAGATATGTAAATCAGATTAAACATGAATTAGAATGAAAGCATAAAGGGAAAAACTAGGAGGTATAAAATATGTATCATAAAGTTGAGAATAAGTTTCCAAAGAATTTTTTATGGGGGGCATCTACATCAGCCTATCAAGTAGAAGGTGCTTATAATAAAGACGGAAAAGGAGCATCAGTGCAGGATACTAAGGTGTTACCAGAAGGAACAGCTGATTTTAAGGTATCAAGTGACCATTATCACCACTATAAAGAAGATATAGCACTATTTGCAGAAATGGGCTTTAAAACTTATAGATTTTCAATATCATGGACAAGAATTATTCCAAATGGAACCGGGGAAGTTAATGAAAAGGGTATAGAATTTTATAATAATTTAATTGATGAGCTTAAGAAGTATAATATAGAGCCATTAGTAACAATGTATCATTTTGATTTACCAGATGTACTGCAACAAAGAGGTGGATGGTCTAATAGAGAGACAGTAGATGCTTTTGTGGAATATGCAAGGGTAATATTTGAGAATTTTGGAGATAGGGTTAAGTATTGGCTAACAATAAATGAACAAAATATGATGATTTTACATGGAGCAGCAATAGGTACAGTAAATGAAGGGTGCGAAGATATACAAAAGGAATTATATCAACAAAATCATCATATGATGCTTGCGCAAGCTATGACTATGAAACTATGTCATAAAATGGTTGAAGATGGTAAGATAGGACCTGCACCAAATATAAGTGCTATATATCCGGCATCACCAAAACCAGAAGATGTACTAGCCGCTCAAAACTTTAATGCAATAAGAAACTGGCTATACTTAGATATGGCTGTATATGGAAGATACAATGCAATAGCATGGAGCTATATGAAGGAAAAGGGAATTGAACCTAAAATAGAAGATGGAGATATGGAAATATTGAAGGGGGGAGACCCTGACTTCATAGCATTTAATTACTATAGTACAGCTACAGTTAAAGAAAGCAAAATTGATGATTCAGAAGGTAAGTTTATCGGTGGAGATCAGCAAATTGCTACAGGAGATTTAGGGGTATTTAATGGAGCGCACAATGATTTCTTAGAGAAAACTGAATTTGGATGGGAGATAGATCCAGTAGGATTTAGAACAACATTAAGAGAGATATATGGAAGATACAACTTACCATTAATAGTAACTGAAAATGGTTTAGGAGCTTATGATAACTTAGAAGATGGTGATACTATAAACGATGATTATAGAATTGATTATTTAAGAAAGCATATAGAGCAAGCAAAACTTGCTATAACTGATGGTGTAGAGTTGTTAGGTTATTGTCCATGGTCTGCTATAGATTTAATTAGCACACACCAAGGCTTTAAAAAGAGATATGGTTTTATATATGTAAATAGAGATGAGTTTGATTTAAAGGATTTAAGAAGAATAAGGAAGAAAAGCTTTTTCTGGTATAAAAATGTAATTAAATCAAATGGAGAAGAAATATAGAACTGTATGGGTACAATGTTTAGATTTTGAGGTTTATATTGAAAAATATATATATTAAAATTTAAATAAAGATAGCTAAATTAAGCCATCAAGCTAAAGTTATTTAAAGAAAGAAACTTGCCGATATTAATTAACTTTTTATAACTTTAGACTCATGAAATAATACTATCCCCAGTATTATTCTGTATTAAAATTTCTATTAATATTAAGAGGAGTTTAGGTAATTATCTAAACTCCTTTTAGTTTAGTCTAAAATTATTTTCACATAAAGCTTACGCTTTCTTGAACCATCATATTCACAAAAGTAAACATCTTGACAAGATCCTAAGATTAATTCGCCATTACTTAAGATTAAATATTGAGAAGCACCAATAGCTAATAATTTTAAGTGGGTATGAGAATTTCCTTCAAAGTGTTTATAATTTTTATTAATAGTAGGATAAGCTTTTTCAAATCCATAAATTAAATCTCTAACTACATCAGAATCAGTATTTTCATTTATTGTTATCCCTGCCGTAGTATGAGGACAAAATACTATAACTATACCACGCTTATTTAACTTTCCTTAATATCTTTTCTTATTAACTTTATTATTTTAATCATATCTTGTCTATTAGAAATTGTAAGATCATGAACAAATAAGTTTTTCATATAAATACCTCATAAATAGAATTTTTAATTATTTTGTGGATAAACTAACCATAATAAAGGAGAGTTTATTATGGATAAAAAGAAAGTTATTAACAATTTAATTATAGCTAATTTAACAATATTTTTGTTATATATGTTGGGTAAATTTAGCATAATACATGAATTTTTAGAGGTTATATTATTGGTAATAGTAGCACCTATAATATTTGGGGTATTTCTTTTTTATATTCTAAAACCATTGAATGATATATTTGTAAAAAAGGGAATGAAAACTTCAAAGGCGGCCTTATTAACATTATCAATAACAGCATTTATATTAGCAGCTGTTATTAGATACTTTGGAGAATACCTTGTAGTTCAGTTAGTACAACTTAAATCATTAATACTAACCTATATAGATAGAAATCAAATAGCTGAATTTACTAATGAGGTTATAAATGATGATAGTATACAATCATCAATAAGTTCATTATGCACTGGAATAATAAATTATATTTCATTATTAGTTACAAATGCTAAAGATATATTTGATAAAGGAATGATGTTATTTTCTAATGTGTTATTAATTATATTAATTACATTCTTTTTATTAAGAGACGGTCATAATTTTAAAAATATTGTTTTAAAATATTGCCCAGAAAAATATAAAGATACTGTTGAAAAATTATTACCTAAATGTGATGATGTTCTATCTACATATATAATAGGTCAGGCTATAGTAGCATTATCTTTAGCCACTATGGTTTTCATTGGTTATGTAATAATAGGTATGCCTAGTGCATTATTATTAGCATTTACTACATTCATACTAGCTTTTATTCCATTTGTAGGATTTTTTATTTCTATGATAATCCCATATATAGTTGCAACAATAATAGGGTTTAACATGTTGATAAAATTAACATTGTTATTTATAATAGCTCAAACATTGAAGGGAAGAGTAGTTGTTCCATTTATAATGGGAAAAACAATGAATATACATCCAATTACTGATATATTTTTAGTAGTAGGAGGAGCAGCAATAGGAGGACCATTAGTTGCATTTTGTATAGTACCAATATATTCTTTATTAAAATTAATAATAAAGACTTTTATAGAAAGTAAGGATGTAAAGATCCCTTTTATTGATAAGATAAAAAAGGTATAGTAATATAAATATTATAAATAAGATATTAAGGGGATGTAGAAATGGGCTTTCGTAAACAATTAAAAGAAGTAAAAAGGGTAGTAGTTAAAGTAGGAACTTCAACGCTAACTTATGAAAATGGAAATATTAATCTGACAAGAATTGAAAAATTAACAAGAATACTATCTGATATGATAAATTCAGGTAATGAAGTTGTACTTGTTACATCTGGTGCAATTGGAGTTGGAGTAAGCAAATTAAAGTTAAAAGAAAAGCCCAAAACTATAAGAGAAAAACAAGCAGTAGCAGCTGTAGGACAATGTGAATTAATGCATATATATAGTAAGTTCTTTGGAGAATATAGCCATGTTGTAGGACAGGTTTTACTTACTAGAGATGTTGTTGAGGATGACCATATAAGAGAAAATGTATGCAACACATTTGAAACTTTGCTAGAAAATGGAATAATTCCGATAGTAAATGAAAATGATACTGTTTCTATAGATGAAATTGAAAATATAGTTAGATTTGGTGATAATGATAATTTATCTGCAATAGTTGCAAGTTTAGTAAAAGCAGATCTTTTAGTTATATTATCTGATATAGATGGATTTTATGATTCAGACCCAAGAAGCAATAAAGAGGCAAAAATGCTAGAAGTAGTAGAAGAAGTTACTCCTGAATTAGAAGAATGTGCTGGTGGGGCTGGGTCTAACTTAGGAACTGGAGGAATGATTACTAAGTTAATGGCAGCGAAAGTGTCTGCAGATGCTGGAGTTAATATGGTATTAGCGAATGGAAGTAATCCTAATATATTACTAGATATATTGGCAGGTAAAAATGTTGGTACTTTATTTTTAGGAAAAAAATAATATAAGGGGGCAAAGAATGGGTAAATTAATTTTAAAAGGACAAAGAGCAAAAGAAGCATCATATGAACTTATGAATGCAACTACAACACAAAAGAATGAAGCTTTACTTAAGATGGCTGAAAAGTTGCTAGAAAATAAGGATAATATCTTAAGAGAAAATAAGAAGGATTTAGAAAAAGCTATTGAAAAAGGTACTACTAAAGCTATGTTAGATAGACTAAAGCTAGATGAAAAAAGATTAGCTGATATGGCAGATGGATTAAGACAAGTAGTATCATTAGCAGATCCAGTTGGAGAAGTTACTTCAATGTGGAGGAGGCCAAATGGATTACAAATAGGTAAACAAAGAGTTCCTATGGGGGTAATAGGGATTATATATGAGGCTAGACCTAATGTTACTTGTGATGCAGCAGGTTTATGTTTAAAGACTGGTAATGCAGTTATATTAAGAGGTGGAAGTGAAGCTATAAATTCTAATATGGCAATAGTTAAAGCTTTAGTGGAAGGGATAAAGGAAGCTGGGCTTCCAGAGTATTCATTACAGTTAGTAGAAGATACAAGTAGAGAAGTTGCTACAGAAATGATGAGATTAAATGAATATATAGATGTGCTTATACCAAGAGGAGGTGCAGGTCTTATACAAGCTGTAGTAAAGAGTGCCACAGTACCAGTTATTGAAACTGGAACAGGAAACTGTCATGTTTATGTTGATTGTGATGCAGATTTAGAAATGGCTAAAAATATAGTTATAAATGCAAAGACTAGTAGACCTGCTGTTTGTAATGCAGAAGAAAAGCTTTTAGTAAGTGAAAAGGTTGCTGATAAATTTATACCTATGATTATTAATGTATTAAGAGAAAAGAACGTAAAAGTGATAGGTGATGAAAAGGTTAGAAATATAATAGAAGATGTTGAGGCAGCAACTGAAGAAGATTGGGGAAAAGAATATCTTGATTATATTATTGGAGTTAAGGTAGTTAAAGATGTGGATGAAGCTATTTCACACATAAATAAGTATGGTTCTGGACATTCAGAAGCAATAATTACTAAGAGCTATGATAATTCTCAAAGATTTTTACAAAGAGTAGACGCTGCTGCTGTATATGTTAATGCATCAACAAGATTTACTGATGGAAGTGAGTTTGGGTTTGGAGCTGAAATTGGAATAAGTACTCAAAAGCTACATGCTAGAGGGCCAATGGGATTAACTGAATTAACAACTACAAAGTATATTATTTATGGTAATGGACAAATAAGATAAATTTTAAGAAGCTACTAAGGTGGCTTCTTATATTTATATGTTTTTTTAAATATGAATATAAGGTAGATAGAGGAGAATATATAAGTATGAACTGGAAGATAAAAAGCTTTTATGATTTAACATTAGATGAATTATATGAAATTTGTAAAGTAAGGTATGAAGTGTTTGTGTGTGGACAGAAAATTTATCAAGAGAATGATTTTGATGATGTTGATAAAAAGGTATTTCATATATTTTTAGAAGATGAAGGGAAGATAGTTGCTTATGCTAGATTAATTCCTAGTGGAATAACATATGATACTGCAGCTATAGGAAGAGTTTTAGTATTAAATGAATATAGAAGAAAAGGCATTGCATCCGAATTAATGAAGAGAAGTATTGAATTTATACAGAAGGAATTAAAAGAGAATAAGATCATTTTATCTGCTCAGTTATACGCTAAAGAGCTTTATGAAAAAGTAGGTTTTAAAGTGATTTCTGATGTATATGAAGAAGTTGATATACCTCACGTAAAAATGATTTTAGAATAAATCTGTTGAAAATACACAGGTGCAACTGGTAGTTGACAAAAAGAAAATGCTAGTTGGTAGAGGTTTGTATGAAAAATTTTTATAATTTTTCATGGAGGTGAGGAAAATGCAAATAAGTGAAAAGTTGCAATTATTAAGAAGTAAAACCGGAATGTCTCAAGAAGAATTGGCAGAAAGATTAGGGATATCAAGACAATCAATTTCAAAGTGGGAGTCTGGACAATCAGTACCAGATTTAAAGAAATTAATAATATTATCAGAAATATATAATGTTACTATTGATAGTTTAGTTAAAGATGGTGATGAGTATGATATGTTACAAGAAACAGATGATAAGGATTCAAAGGTTAATATAATAGACAATGATACTAAATCAACTCAAGTTATTATAAATCTTCACGGAGGAAGATTAGAATATGAATATAAGAGTAAAAGGACATTACTTGGCTTACCGCTTATTCATATTAATATAGGCAAAGGATTTAAGAAAGCCAAAGGAATAGTTGCTATAGGAAATATATCATATGGAATTGTATCAGCAGGTATTATTTCTTTAGGAGTATTAAGCTTTGGTTGTATGTCTATAGGTATAATTAGTCTAGCAGCTATATCAATAGCATTACTTTTAGCTATTGGGGCTATATCTATAGGAGTTTTCTCTGTTGGAGCTATATCTATTGGAATATTTTCACTTGGTGCACTATCTATAGGGAAATACTCAATTGGGGCAGCAGCTATAGCAACAGATGTAGCTATAGGAGATTATGCAAAAGGAACCGTAGCTATAGGTAATACTACTGAAGGATTAACAAAAATTCCATTAGATACTTCTATAGAAGATATTAAGAAAGTAATAAAAGAGCAATATCCGAGCTTAAGTAATTGGATTATTAAATATATTGAGTTCTTTGTTAAATATACTAAATTTGGAGTTAAATAAATTACAGTTATAGGTTAGTTATTTTTTAAGTAGCTAACCTTTTTTATAATCTTCAAAACATCTTTTATTAGATATTTAAGTTATAATGAATATACAAACTAGTATAAAGAGAGATAACTAAGGAAAACTAAGATAAACAGCTTAGGAGGTCATAGATTATGGAGCATAAGAAGTTTGCTTTTATATCAGATTTTGATGGGACGTTAACTCATAAAGATTTTTATCAAATGATAATAGATGAATACTTAGGTGAAGAGGGAAAAGAGTTATACAAAGCATGGCGTAAGAGTAAATATAAAGATAAGGATTTTTTACATAAGATTTATAGTTCAATTAATAGAGATGAAGATGAAATATTAGAAGACATATTAAAAATTGAATGGGATAAAAATGCAGATAAAGTAATTCAAAAGATAAGAGAAGCTGGTGGAGATTTTATTATTTTAAGTGCAGGAACTAGTTATTATATATATAGATTACTTAAGAAAAAAGGGCTGTCAAATATTAAAGTTTATTCTAATCCAGGGGAATATAAGGATAGAGGTATTCATTTAAAGATAGATAAAAACAATCCATATTATTCTGAGGTGTATGGAATAGATAAAGGAAAAGTTGTTGCGGATTTAAAACATAAATATTCATATGTTTATTATGCTGGAGATAGTGCACCAGATATTCCACCATGTAAGTTAGCAGATATATGCTTTGCAAAGGGAAATCTTCAAGGAATGTTGCAAGAAGAATGTGTGAATTTCATACCTATGAGTGATTATAGTGATATAGAAAAAAGTTTGATTGAAAAGAGGGTAATAGAATAATGAAGGTAAAGTCACATAGTATTTCTATACCAGCTTTCTTAAAGGTTGGGAGAGGTACTTTAGGATATTTGGGTAAATTTTTAAGTGAAAATAATTTTAATAGAGTGTGTATATTTTTTGGTAATGGTCTTATTGAATTGTTTGGAAATATGGTATTTGAGTCATTAGAAAAAGAAGATATAGAGCTTTTGCATCATGAAGAACTAGATACTACCGATATTGAGGATATTACAAGACTAGCCTTTTCAATATCTAATAATACAGATGCAGTTATAGGTATTGGAGGAGGAAAGGTAATTGATGTGGCAAAGTATGTTGGTTTCCTAAGAAAAATACCATTTATAAGTGTACCAACATCATCATCTAGTGATGGTTTTTCAAGTTCTAGTGCATCATTACTTGTAGATGGTAAGAGGACCTCAGTGCCAGCAAGGTTAGCTTATGGAATAGTAGTTGATTTAGATGTAATAAAAAGTGCACCCGAAAAATTTATTTATTCAGGAATAGGTGATTTGATTTCTAAGATAACAGCTTTATATGATTGGATTTATGAAGCTGATAAAGGTGTAGGTGAATTAGATGATTTTGCATTAATGATAGCTAAAAAGGCAGTAAATAGTTTTATTAGAACTCCATTTGAATCTATAAAAGATGACTTGTTTTTAAAAGAGTTAGTAGATTCCCTTGCTATGAGTGGAATAGCCAATGAGATAGCTGGAAATAGTTCTCCAACTAGTGGTAGTGAGCATTTAATTTCTCATGCTTTAGATAAGATATTAGATGAGCCACAACTTCATGGAGTACAGGTTGGAATTGCTACATATATTATGAGTAAAGTTCAAGAACATAGATATAAAAGGGTTAATGAAGTATTAACTACTACAGGATTTTGGGATTATGTAAAAACATTGAAAATTAAAAGAGAAGATTTTGAAAATGCCATTGATATTGCACCAAGCATAAAACCCAATAGACATACATTTATTCATGAAGAAGAATATAGAAAAGAGGCAAAAGAACTATTATATAAAGATGAAATTTTAAATTCTATTTTTGAATAAGAAAGAGGTTGGTAAATTTAAGTACCAACCTCTTTCTTATAATTAATCGTAATATAAAAATTTATGATGATAAAAGACACAATATATATTAATCTGTCATAGTTTAAGAATAGGGATAAATATATAAATAAGTCTATATCTAAAATTAAACGAAGGGAGAAAATATTATGAATCTAGTAAATGCAGATTTAGCTTCAACTGTTAAGGTTGTAGGTATAGATGCGGAGGGAGAACTTAGGAGAAGATTTTTTGATTTGGGGATAATTGAGGGAACCGAAATAGATGTCATGTATAGAGGACCATTTGGTGACCCAACAGCTTATCTAATAAGAGGAACCTTAATAGCATTAAGGGGAGAAGATAGTGAAAAGATTCAGGTAGTAAGTTATAAGTAGGAGGAGACATGGGCTTAAGTAAAAATTCAACAGGTATTGGAGTTCTATCAGGAGAAAATAGAAAAGCTAGTGGTGATTATAAGTACAGAATAGGGCTGGCTGGTAATCCTAATGTAGGTAAAAGTACAGTTTTTAATGCATTAACAGGTTTAAATCAACACACAGGAAACTGGCCTGGGAAGACTGTAGAGAATGCTGAAGGTATATTCCAAGTTAATGGAGAAAAAATTAAGGTGGTAGATTTACCAGGAACTTATTCGTTGTTATCTAATTCTGAAGAAGAAGAGATTGCAAGGGATTATATATGTTTTGAAAATCCTGATTTAGTTGTAGTGGTAGCAGATGCTACATCTTTAGAAAGAAACTTAAATTTATTTTATCAGATATCTGAAATAACAGAAAAGGTTATACTTTGTGTTAATTTAATAGATGAGGCTAAAAAACAAGGCATATCAATTGATGAAAGAAAATTAGCTAAAGAGCTTAATACTTGTGTTGTCGTTACAGCAGCTAGGCAAAATGAAGGAATAGATGATCTAAAGAAGAAAGTACTAGATGAAATAAATAAGAAAAGAGATACTTATGCTCTTGTAAGATATAAAAAAACAATTGAAGAATCCATAAAAGACATACAAGCTGTTCTATCTAATAATGAGACATTATCTAATGACAAAAAAAAGTTAAGATGGGCATCTATTAGATTATTAGAAAATAATAATGGGATAGTAAGCTCATTAGTTAAAAAGTTTAATATTGATAATTATTCTATGGACAAAGTAAACAAAATAAGAGAAGAAGTAAGCGTTGAAAAATCAATAGAAGATGAGATAGTAGAAACATTAGTTAAGAATGCAGAAATGGTTGCAAAAGATGTAGTAAAAGAAAGAGATAGGTATAACGAATTCCATAAGAAGATAGATAAGTTACTTGTATCAAAGATTACTGGAATTCCTATAATGATAGTTTTACTATTAATAGTACTTTGGATTACAATAACTCTTGCAAACTATCCGTCAGAATTATTATCAAACATGTTTGGTAATATTGAGGTTTGGTTAAGAGGAATACTTGCAAATAGTTTTATACCTTCATGGATTAGTAGTGTTTTAATTGATGGTATATATGTTACTTTAGCTTGGGTAATATCTGTTATGTTGCCTCCAATGGCTATATTCTTCCCTATGTTTACCTTGCTTGAAGACTTAGGATATTTACCAAGAATAGCTTTTAACTTAGATAAGTGTTTTAAAAAGTGCTGTTCTTGTGGTAAGCAAGCCCTAACTATGTGTATGGGGTTAGGATGTAATGCAGCTGGTGTAATAGGATGTAGAATAATTAATTCCCCAAGAGAAAGATTAATAGCTATATTAACTAATGTTTTTATGCCTTGCAATGGAAGGTTTCCTACCTTAATAACAGTAGCATCTTTATTTATAGGGGGGGCTGTAGTTGGTGGATTTACTGGTAGTCTTGTATCTGCGCTAGCTGTTACAGCAGTTATAATAGTGGGGGTATTTATGACACTTATAACGTCTAAGATTTTATCAAAGACTGTTTTAAAAGGAGTACCATCAAACTTTATATTAGAGTTACCCCCATATAGAAAACCTCAAATAGGTAAAGTTCTTGTTAGATCATTATTAGATAGAACATTATATGTGCTTGGACGAGCTGTGGCAGTAGCAGCACCTGCTGGGATAGTTATATGGATTTTTGCTAACGTCCCTGTAGGAGAAGTAAGCTTATTAACTTATTGTGCAGATTTGCTACAACCATTTGCTAATGCAATAGGATTAGATGGTTATATTTTAATGGCATTTATATTAGGTTTACCTGCAAATGAAATAGTTATGCCTATAATTATAATGAGTTATATGAGAGCGACTACAATGTTAGAGTTTGATAGTATGATTGCATTAAAACAACTATTAGTTGCTAATGGATGGACACTACTAACGGCAATTAATATGATGATTATCTGTCTTATGCATTATCCCTGTGGTACAACGTTATGGACAATCAAGAAGGAAACAAAGAGTTGGAAATGGACTATACTATCCTTTTTAATTCCAACTATAGCGGGAATAGTAGTTTGTTTCATAACAACTCAACTTTGGAGATTAATAGTTTAGCAAAATAAAGCTGTTTCTTTATTTAAGAAGCAGCTTTATTTTTAACGGTACAAAGAATTTATATATTTATATAAATATATAAATAGGATTTCGAATATAAATTTTTTTATTAATGTAATTCTTCAATGATATAATTGGATTAACGTTTAAATATGAGGTGGTTGTGATGAAAAATAAATTCACACTAATAACTGGTGGAAGCGAAGGGATTGGTTTTGAGTTAGCAAAGTTATTTGCTAAGGATAATAATAATATTTTTTTAGTTGCTAGGAGCAATGATAAGCTAAATAAAGCAAAAGAATATTTAAAAAAGAATTATAATGTGGAGGTTATTACGATTAGTTTAGATTTATCAGTGGATAACTCGTGTGAAAAACTATTTAAATTTGTGGAAGAAAATAATTTAGTTGTGGATAACTTAATAAATAATGCTGGAATAGGTTCATTTGGTTTTTTTTATGAAGAAGATAATGGATTTGAAGAGAAGATTATAGATTTGAACATAACTTCCTTAACAAAGATAACAAAATATTTCTTAAGACAAATGATTAAAAGAAAAAGTGGTGGCATATTAAATGTAGCATCCACAGCAGCTTTTGTTGGAGGCCCTAAGATGGCTCTTTATTATGCAACAAAATCCTATGTATTAACTTTAACTGAAGCAATTCATGATGAAGTAAAAGAATATGGAATTAAAGTGAGCTGTTTATGTCCAGGTCCAGTTAAAACATCATTTCAAAATAAAGCTGGAATAAAGAAATCAGAAAGTGCCAAAAAGTATTTAATGACAGCAGAGGATGTTGCAAGGATTGGTTATGCTAATTATAAAAAAGGAAAAACAATAATTGTACCAGGGATTAACAATAAAGTTTTGGTTATAGTAAACAAACTTATTCCTAGAGCATTAAGTAGAAAAGTGGTCTTAAAAAGCAATAAGTATTAGGGGGAAGGAATTAGTGAGTAAAATTTTTGATGGATATGTATTAGTTTCAGATATGGATGGAACCTTAATTGGAAGTGATAAGATAATATCTAGTGATAATAGAGAAGCAATTGACTATTTTATTAATGAAGGTGGATTATTTACAATAGCCACAGGAAGAATGTTACCATCAGTATTAGAATATAGGGAAAGTTTAAATTTAAATTTACCAATTTTAATTCATAATGGTGGCAAGATATATGATGTTATAAAAGAAGAAATAATAAGTGAAGTATATATAGAGGAAAATAGAAAAGAAGCAATAAAAAGAGTTACTAATGACTATCCTAATTTAGGAATAGAAATATTTTCTGATGAAGTTGTATATGTATATCAAAGTTGTAGATTTACAGAAAGATATAATAGACACAATTATGAAATTGTTTATGATGTAGATGATAGTTTGTGGGAGAAAAATTGGATAAAGGTTCTGATAATAGGAGAAGAGAAAGAACTAAATATAATAGAAGAGATATACTGCAGTAAATATGATTCTGGATCAGCTTATAGAAGTGGGAAAAATTATTTTGATATAGTTGCAAATGGAGTATCTAAGGGACAAGCGTTAGAGTGTTTAATTGATAAATATAAGTTAGATAAAAATAAAGTTATTGCAGTTGGGGACAATATGAATGATTTAGAAATGCTTAAAGTAGCTAGATATGGATTTGTGGTAGAGAATGGAGAAGAAAGAGTAAAAGAAGAAGTTGATTTAATAGCAACTTCCTGTGATGATAATGCAATTAAGTTTGTAATAAATTATATAAAGAATAAAATATAAGTAATTTTTTAAGCCAATTCTGTTAATACTAATCAATAAAAGATGAGGAGTGTTATTATGAGTTGGCTTAGTTATATTTGTTTTATATTTGTTTTATATTCATTTTTAGGATGGGTATTAGAAGAGATATATTGTTTTATAGTTACAGGGCACTTTAAAGAGGATGGTTTCTTGAATGGGCCATTTAAACCAATGTATGGTTTTGCTATGGCAATAATAATATATATAAGTGAATTCACGATGCTTAGTAATACTTTGTTGTGGATTTTATTTTTTATAGTTCCTACAACAGTAGAGTATATTAGTGGATACCTGATGAAGAAAGTATTTAATAAGATGTATTGGGATTACAGTGATCACAAGTTTAATATAGATGGATTTGTATGTTTAAGATTTTCTTTGTATTGGATCTTTTTAACTGCTTTTGTAGTATATATATTACAGCCATTAGTTAGTATAATGTTTTATAATTACTTTGATTTAATATCAAATATAAGTCCTTTATTTATTGGATACATATTAATAGATTTTGTTATGACCACAAGTAGTCTAAATATTAATTATAAAGCTAAGGATTAGAGATTAAGAAATATTATTTCCACACGATAAGTAATGTAAAAGTTATTTGAGTTGAGGGGATAAATATGATAGTTAATAAAAATAAATTGGTTGAAGAGATTATAAACAATATATCTTTTTTAGAGGAGCCAAGAGAAGGTATAAAAATAAATAATGATAATTTAAAAAGAATAAAAAATATTTATTTAAGAATTAGTACTGGTAAAGAAGTATTTGAACAAATTGCAAAAATTGTTTTAGACTCTGTAATGCAAATGAGTAGCTTTGATTTATTACTTACTGATAAGGTAAATGAGATAGAAAATGTAAGCAACAGTATAGACGATTTAACAGGTAAGTTATCTGAGGCAAGTAGAGTTGTAATTGATTCATCAGAAGAAGTATCTGCATCACATGCATCTATGACAAATTCAATTAATAAAATGTCAGTTAATTCAGATAAGTTGCTAGAGGATATTAATAAAAGTGACAACGAATTATGCGAAATACAAGACTCATCAAAGAGAGCTATGGAAAGTTCAGTTAATATGAAGGAAGATATGAAAAAATTAATGGATGTATTATCAAACATAAAAAATGTAATAACATCTATTTATGATATATCTGAACAGACAAACTTATTAGCACTAAATGCATCAATAGAAGCTGCTAGAGCTGGTGAAGGTGGAAGAGGCTTCTCTGTAGTGGCAGAAGAAATAAGAAAGTTAGCAGATGAAACAAAACTATTAACATCTAATATGGGTGGGTTTGTTAAGGCTATTGGAGATGCGTCTACTAAGAGTGATAAAAGTATCGATAATACAGTGGAAGAACTTAAAAAGATAAATGATAGTATTGATAATATGGTTAATTCAGGAAAAAGGAATAGGAAAACTATACATAGTATGAGTGAAGAAATTAGTGTAATTGCAGCTAATAGCGAAGAAATTAGTTCTGCTTTTGAAGAAGTTAATGAAACAATAAGATTATGTGGAAATCACGTAGAGAAAATAAAAGGGAGTTCAGAAGTTTTAACTACTAGTAGAAGTGATTTAAGAAATATTATAAATCCACTTTCTAATATGGAGGAGAAGCTACATAATGCGGCAACCTTAATAGGAAAAGTTGTACAAGACCCTTATTATAGAGTAAATAATACATTATTTATAGAAACAGTTGAAAATGCTATTGTAGCTCATAAAAGTTGGTTACTTACTTTAAAAAGCATTATAGATAACAAGAAAGTAGTTCCATTACAAGTTAATGATCATAAGTGTGCATTTGGACACTTCTATTATTCTATATCTCCTATAAACAAAGAAGTATTAAATATTTGGGATGGCGTTGAGGATAAACATAAAAAGTTTCATAGTTGTGGTAAAAGTGTTATAAAAGCAATTAATGATGATGATTTTAAATTAGCGAATAGTATATATAGTGATGCACAGAAGTTGTCATTAGAATTAATAAAAGATTTTACTTTAATAATAGATAAAGTTAATAAGCTAGATAAAGAGAATATAAGTGTTTTTTCTAGTTAAATAAGAAAGAAGTAATATTTCACTCAGATTTGTGTGAAATATTACTTTTCTATTTATAAATCAGTTAATTTACCTTTATTTTTAAGATGAGCTATTAATTTGCTAGGATCATTCATTATTAATTCTTCTGGGAAGTTAATAGATTCTAACATTTCTATAGCTTTATCAAATTGACCAATACTAAATGAGATATGAGCATCAGATGTAACAATTATTTTTGCATTATGCTTTTTGCAAAGCTCAGCAATTTGTTTACAGTTTGATTCACTTCCTTTTCTTGAGTTTCCTAATAAAGATGAAGTGTTAATTTCTATCATTATATTTTTTTCTTTAACCTTTTTAACTATAGCTTCATAATCAAGCTTATATGCTGGATTGCCTAAGTGGCCTAAAATTTCTACCTTTTTATTATTAGCAATAGCATTAAATATAGCTTTTGTATTGTTTTCTAATGTATCAGGAGTAAATACAGGCTCATGAAAAGATGCAATCATATAGTCAAGGTATTGAGATTCACGTTCTGAAATATCTAAGTTACCTTCTATATCTAAGATATTAGCTTCACATCCTTTAAATAATATAACCCCATCAATTTCTCTAGGTACAACTCTAAGGTTTCCAAAATACCATTTATGAGGTGCACCAGGCATAGTTGGACCATGTTCAGAAGTACCTAATATTTTAATTCCGTTTTCAGAACAAAACTTTATGTTTTCCATTAAGGTTGTATAAGCATGGCCACTAACAATTGTATGAGTATGCAAATCCGATAGTAGTTTCATTAAAACTCCTCCTTTGTAATAAATAAAATATATAATTAGTATAGTTTAAATAGATTAATTAATCCAATCTATAATACCTAAATTTATTAAAAATGCTATTAAATAAACTTGACAGTAAATAGTGTATAAACTAGAATAATATAAAAGAACAAAAATGAATAAGAAAGATACACTTTAAATTGGTCCAGAGAGGCCAGAAAGGAGTCTGAAACTATGTTTAATGCTTTAGAAAATATTTGCATAGCTTTGTCTTTAAAGACATTTAAAAATTATAAATATAATAGGATAATGAGGAGACCAGAGTTTCTGTAAGTCTCTTTATTATCCTTTTCTTTTTATCTTAAATGTCGATAAAGTGTTATCTTAACTTCAACATAAAAAAGGGAGGGCTAAGCATGAAAGCAAAGCTTATTTTAGAAAATGGTATGGTATTTGAAGGTAAAGCCTTTGGTCACCTAAAAGATAGTGTTGGTGAAGTAGTATTTACAACTGGTATGACTGGATACCAAGAGGTTTTAACTGACCCTTCATATTATGGACAAATCGTAACAATGACATATCCTCTAATAGGAAACTATGGAATAAACCTTGAAGACATGGAATCTGATAGCCCAAAGGTTAGAGGGTTTATAGTAAGAGAAAAATGTAATTTACCAAATAACTTTAGATGTGAATTAGAACTAGAAGACTTTTTAAAACAAAATAAGATAGTTGGTCTTGAAGGGATAGATACAAGAGCTCTTACTAAGGTTCTAAGAAACAATGGTACAATGAGAGGAATAATTGCAATCGATGAATTAGATAAAAGCGATATAGATGAAAAAATTAAGTCTTTCTCAAATAAAGAAGCTGTAAAGACTGTAACAACAAAAAAGCCTTATACAGTTGAAGGTAAAGGAAAGCATGTAGCTGTAATTGATTTTGGTATAAAGCAAAATATATTAAGATGCTTTAAGAAGAGAGGATGCAAGTTGACAGTATTCCCAGCGGACACAAAGGCTGAAGATGTTTTAGCTATGAATCCAGATTTAGTATTCTTATCAAATGGTCCTGGAGATCCAGAAGATTTACCAGAAGTAATTGAGAATATAAAGAAGATAGTTGGAAAGAAGCCAATAGTAGGAATCTGCTTAGGTCATCAATTATTAGGTTTAACATTAGGTGGCCAAACAGCTAAGCTTAAGTTTGGTCATAGAGGATGTAATCACCCAGTTAAAGACTTAGAAACAAATAAGGTTACTATAACCTCGCAAAACCATGGATATGTGGTTAAAACTTTACCAGAAGATGTTGAAGCAACTCATATCAACATAAACGATGGAACTATAGAAGGAATGAAGCATAAGAAATTACCTATATTCTCAGTACAATTCCATCCAGAAGCTTCAGCAGGACCACAAGACAGTGAATATATATTTGATAAATTCATGGAATACGCACTATAGGAGGTTAGGAATATGCCGTTAAATAAAGATATTAAAAAAGTATTAGTTATAGGATCAGGGCCAATAGTTATAGGACAAGCAGCAGAGTTTGATTATTCAGGAACTCAAGCTTGCCAAGCTTTAAAAGAAGAAGGAATTGAGGTTGTATTAGTTAACTCTAATCCAGCTACAATTATGACAGATAGAGAAGTTGCAGATAAGGTTTATTTAGAACCATTAACTGTAGAATTTGTAGAAAAGGTTATTGCAAAGGAAAGACCAGATAGTTTACTTGCTGGTATGGGTGGTCAAACAGGACTTAACCTTGCAGTTGATTTACATGATGCAGGAATATTAGAAAAATATGATGTAAAAGTAATAGGTACTTCTATTGAATCTATCAAAGAAGGAGAAGATAGAGAGTTATTCAGAGATATGATGAATAGGATACAAGAGCCTGTTATTCAATCTGAAATAATTACTGAATTAGAAGCGGGAATTGAATATGCTGGTAAGATTGGATATCCAGTAATAGTTAGACCAGCTTATACACTAGGGGGAACTGGTGGGGGAATAGCTAATAATGAAGAAGAGTTAAGAGTTATTCTTGAATCAGGATTACAATTAAGTACAATAGGACAAGTTTTACTTGAAAAGTCAGTTAAGGGATGGAAAGAAGTAGAGTACGAAGTAATGAGGGACTCTTACGGAAACTGCATAACTGTATGTAACATGGAAAACATTGACCCAGTTGGTATCCATACAGGTGATAGTATAGTTGTAGCTCCTTCTCAAACATTATCAGATAAAGAGTATCAAATGTTAAGAACGGCATCTATAAACATTATAAATGCTGTAGGAATAGAAGGTGGATGTAACGTACAATTCGCTTTAAACCCTAACTCGTTTGAATATGCTGTAATAGAAATTAATCCTAGAGTTTCAAGATCTTCAGCTTTAGCATCAAAGGCTACTGGATATCCAATAGCAAAGCTTGCTGCTAAGATAGCTTTAGGATATGGATTAGATGAAATAAAGAATGCAGTTACTCAAAAAACTTATGCTTGCTTCGAACCAACATTAGACTATGTAGTATGTAAAATTCCAAAGTGGCCTTTTGATAAGTTCTACGGTGCAGATAGAGAACTTGGAACTAAGATGATGGCTACAGGTGAAGTAATGGCTATAGGTGCAAACTTAGAACAAGCATTACTTAAAGGAATAAGAAGCTTAGAAATAGGAAAATACTCATTAGATCACAAGAAGTTTAGAGAGTTCAGTATGCAAGAACTTAAGGAAAGAGTAATGTCTCCAGATGATGAAAGATTATTTGCATTAGCAGAAATGCTTAGAAGAGACTATAGAGTAGATAAAATCTGTAAAATTACAGGAATAGATAGATTCTTTGTAGAAAAGTTTAAGTGGATAGTTGAAGAAGAGCAAAGACTAAAGTTAAGTAAGATAGATGACTTAGACAAAGAATGGTTATTAAACTTAAAGAAAAAAGGATTCTCAGATAAGGCTATAGCAGATATGTTAAAGGTTTCTCCTGAAGATATTAATAGATTAAGAGATATATGGAATATAAAACCTGCATATAAGATGGTTGATACATGTGGTGGAGAATTTGAAGCATTATCACCTTATTACTACTCAACTTATGAACAGTATGATGAAGTAGAAGTATCGGATAAGAAAAAGGTAATGGTTATAGGCTCAGGTCCAATAAGAATAGGACAAGGCATTGAGTTTGACTATGCTTCAGTACACTGTGTATTGGCACTTAAGAAGCTAGGAATAGAGACAATAATAGTTAATAACAATCCAGAAACAGTAAGTACAGACTTCAATATTTCTGATAAGTTATACTTTGAACCATTAACAGAAGAAGATGTATTAAGCATAATAGAAAAAGAAAATCCAGATGGAGTTATACTTCAATTTGGTGGACAAACAGCTATTAAGCTTGCAAACTTCTTAAAGGAAAAGAATATACCAACATTAGGAACTACAGCAGATCAAATAGACATGGCTGAAGATAGAGAAAAGTTTGATGCTTTACTAGAAGATTTAGGAATTTCAAGACCAAAGGGTAAAGGAATCTGGTCAGTTGAAGAGGGGTTAAAAGAGGCTGAAAGATTAGGATTCCCTGTACTTGTTAGACCTTCATATGTAATTGGTGGTCAAGGTATGGAAATAACTCATGATGAAGAAGAATTAACATTCTACTTAATGCATGCTTTTGAAAAAGATTCAAAGAATCCAATACTAATAGATAAGTATCTAATGGGTAGAGAAATTGAAGTAGATGCGATTTCAGATGGAGAAGATGTTCTTATACCAGGTATAATGGAACACTTAGAAAGAGCTGGGGTTCATTCAGGGGATAGTGTAACTATGTATCCAACACAAAATGTTAGTGAAGATATTAAGGGTGCGATACTAGATTATACTAAGAAGTTGGCTTTAGCAATAGGAATAAAAGGCATGATAAACATTCAGTTTATCGAATTTGAAGGACAGTTATATGTAATAGAAGTTAATCCAAGAGCTTCAAGAACTGTACCTTACATAAGTAAGGTAAGTGGGGTTCCAATAGTAGATATAGCAACTAAGGTTATGCTAGGAAGTAAATTAAAGGACTTAGGGTATGGAGTAGATGTATATAAAGAACCAGAATTAATATCAGTTAAGGTTCCAGTATTCTCAACTCAAAAGCTACCAAATGTTGAAGTATCATTAGGACCTGAAATGAAATCTACAGGAGAGGTTTTAGGTGTAGGTAAAACAGTTAATGAAGCATTATATAAAGGATTTGTAGCAGCTGGAATGTTCCCTAAGAAGGGTGAAATATTAGCTACTATAAATAAGCATGATAAGGCTGAATTCTTACCAATGGCACTTAGATTATCTAAACTAGGCTATAAATTTATAGCTACAGAAGGAACTTGTAACTTACTTAAGGATGCAGGTATAGATGCTAAGAAAGTAAGAAGAATCTGCGAGGATTCACCTAATATACTAGATGTTATAAAGAATAAGGAAGTAGAATTAGTTGTAAATACTCCAACTAAGGTTAATGATTCAAAGAGAGATGGATTTGTAATGAGAAGAGCAGCTGTAGAGAGAAACATAGGGGTTATTACAGCCTTAGATACTCTAAGAGCTATAGTAGATGTTAAGGAAGAACATCTTGAAGATGATAAGGAATTAGAGGTTTACAACTTAGGAAGTTAATGTAATGAAAAAGAAGACTATATTACCATATGGTCTTCTTTTCTTATATTGGAATAAAAATATAAATACTTATTGACATACGAACAAAAGTTCTATAAAATTAAGTTAACAAACAAGTGTTCGTATGGAGGGTTATTATGAAGAATAATGATATATTTGTAAAACTAAATGTTAAAAGTATGGGAGAGGTTAGGAGTTTAATAATAGATAAAGATAATTTAAAAGAAAAGGACGGAAACAAATACATAATGTGTGCGGGTAAATATGATAGAAATGGATGGACAATCGTATTTAAGGCTAGAAATTATAAAGAAGCAGAATACATAATTGAGAATACACCTTTAAAGGCAAAGAAAGGTTGCAATGTTGAATTATTCGCAAAACCTCACCCAATATATTGTTAAATATAAACGCAATAAAAGCTATTTACATTAGACATGCTAAGGATAAATAGCTTAAATGTTATATTCTACATTATTAATTACTACTGATAATTCATTTATAAGATTAAGAAGCTTTCCTTCATTTTTTGAGTCTGAGCTTTTTACAATCTTAACAACAGGTCTTAGAGGATAGTTTAGTTGAGTTTCTTGCACAACAGCAATATCCCCAGTGCTTAACTTTACTATAGTTCCAAAAGGGAATGGAACTATTATTTTTGAAAATACCTGAACTATATTAAAATCAAATAACTTATTAACATTTGCCATTATATATTCTAAAGCATCACTTGCGCATAATGCACGTCTATAGCACCTATCAGAGGTAAGTGCATCATATACATCTGCAATTGATACAATTTTAGCTAATTTATTTATCGCATCACCTTTTAAAGCATTTGGATAACCTAATCCATCAATTCTTTCATGGTGTTGAAGAGCAATTACTTTAATACAAGATTTTATTGATGGACTTTTATTAATATAGTTATAACCTAATCTAGGATGCTCTTTAATTTTTAAAAACTCTTCATATGTTAATGGGCCTTCTTTAGTTATTAAATCTTTAGGAATAAACACTTTTCCTATATCATGTAACAATGCTCCTGTGCATAAATCTATAAGTTCAGACTTTGGTAGTTGTAAGCCAATTCCAAGAACTAAAGATATAACTGCAACGTTTACGCAATGTTGATATGTATACATATCCATACTTTTTATATCTACTAAGCTAACTAATAAGTTTTTATTATCCAATATATTGTTTAATAACTCTTCAGCAATATCATTAATAGAATTAAAATAGTCTTCTTGTTCCTTTATAATCTTATTTTTTTCTCTTGAATTAAGTGTTTTTAAATTAGATAGTTTTTCGATATTGTTAAAGGTATCTTTTATTATTGAAGTTGCTTTGTTTCTAAGTTCTGGCTTAATTATATCTTCAATTTCACTTTGACTATAGTTATCTTCTATATAAATTGAAAAGATATTTAGTTGTTTAATCTTTTTAATTAAACCTTCAGTGAGAAGTACTCCGCTTTTTAATAGAATTCTACCAGAGTTATCATATATAGTTTTACCTAAATAAGATCCTGTACGGACAGACTCTATTGGAACCAATCGCATGAAAACACCTCTCTTAACATATAAAATCAATAAAATTATATCATATTTTGTAGTAAAGTGCTATTAATTGGATAATTGAAAAATAAAAACTCAAGTTTTGTAACTTGAGTTTTTATAAACTATATATCTAATAAATTTTTCTTATATGAAGAATATAGGTTTCTAAGCTCTTCCATTTTGCTTTCTAGTTCTAGATAAAGTTTAGAGGCACTTGAGTAATCTTCATCAATAAATGCTGATTTTATTCTTGTAAATAAACTTTTACTTGTATAAGAATCTTTCATTATATAATGTCTTAATTCATTAATTTTCATCCAATTAGATACATCTAAATCCAAAGCTTTATCAAGAGAATGTAGTGGCTTGAAGTTTCTTATTTCATGAGTATATTTATTGATAATTCTATTGCCTATTTCAGTACACCATCTTTGAAGTGTAGCCATTTTAAAACTATTTATTAATTGGTCTGTAAGTACATCGTTTCTTTTTAAGACATTGATTTTTTCAGGATACTTATCTAATGCAGAAAGATTTTCATATATAGTAGCTGGTGCTGTTCCATACATTTTGTTTCTTTCTTCTTCGGTGAAGTCTTCAAATACATCATCCTCACTTCTATAAGATCTATTTTTTTCTAGGTAGTCTGAATCTTCACCATATTGTTTTGATAACTCTTTAAGAAGATCTTCCTCTGTTTTATTATTGTTCACAGCATACAGTATACCATCTAACATTGACATATATGAAACAGCCATTGCAATATATGCATTAGAATGAGGGTTTGGTGAACGCAATTCAAATCTAGTAGCAGCTGGATTGGATAAGTCCCTTATTAAACCTACAAGAACAGTTCTATTTCTTGATGGGTTAGTTGGATGTAATCCAAGGGAAGTTACTATACATATTGGAGCTTCAAATCCAGGCCTTAGTCTCTTTAAAGCGTTATTAGTTGATGATATAAATGGATTCATAACTTCATAGTTCTTTAATATACCCATTAATGCACCATATCCCATTACACTTAAAAAGTCTTCTTTAGTTGCATGGAATAAGTTGATTCTTTTTCCGTTCTTCAATTTTAAACTTACTCCTAGATGTATATGCATACCAGAACCTGCTACGCCATCAAGTGGCTTTGGCATAAATGTTACTTCAAGTCCATTTCTTCTAAATGTTTCTTGAGTTAATATTTTTACAAACAATTCATTGTCAGCAGCTTGAACTGCATCAGCGTATTTCCAGTCTACTTCAAGTTGCTCCATTATGTGATTGAATTGACCTGATGAATCAAGCTTAGCTCGTACTCCACCTACTTCCTTATGTCCCATTTCTGGCTCAAATCCATAAGCCTCCATAAGTAGTAAGGTTTCTTCTAAAGCTGTTCTTACAGAGCCTTTTGTTCTTGTCCAATAATGTTCATGTAATACTTCAGAAGTTGATAGTTCTTCTACTTCCGCATTATCATTAGGTGTTTTAACCCAGAATTCTAATTCTGTAGCAGATGTAATAACTACTTCATCTATATCTTCCTTAGTTATACCATAAGCTTTTATTATCTCGGGTTTTTTATTAAAGATATCAATAAGGTTTTCTTTAAATGTTTTTATAGCTGAACTAAGAATATGTCTTGAATCTACAGCTTTACCATCATGATATAAGAAACAAGGAATTCTTAAGGTACCTATTGGCTTATCAAGAGAAGTATCTATAAAGTCATAGTTATAGTCAACGAACCATTTACAATCTAAATCTGCAACCATATCTACTTTTGCATTATTAAGAGTAGCAATTCCAGGAAGAACAACAGAGGAACCATCAGTTTGCACTGCAACGCCATATAGAAATGAATCTAAGTCATCTAAGAATACTTTAACAGGTATTTTTTCATCAGTATCATTACCAGAAAGGTCAATACCTACAAATGAAACAAATTTTATTTCTGGGTGATTAATTAATATAGATTTTACATCTTCTTTGCTATGTTTATCCTTTGGGATGGTATAAATTAAGTTGTTAATCATAGTATAAATTCTGCCATAATAAATAAAAAATATGAAAATTAGGCGAGAACTTCTTCACATCCTTTCATATATAAGTCGAATAAAATTAATTATATAAATTATAACATTCGTATATGCTTACTTCAAGAAATTATTATGATATAAATAAATTATTCATATTAGTAAATAAATATAATGTATAGATTTATTCCATGTAAAGTAATAAAATAGTTATAGATAAATAAAGTAAATGGAGTGAGAAACTTTGGATAAGAAGAATATGCCTATTGGTTTTTTCGATTCAGGAGTAGGTGGATTAAGTGTCTTAAGAGAGGCTATAAAACTTATGCCAAATGAAGATTATATATATTTTGGAGATTCAAAAAATGCACCATATGGAGTAAGGACGACTGAAGAAGTGAAAGAACTTACATATAGAGCGGTAGATAAGTTATTTTCTAAGGGAGCTAAAGCTATAGTAATAGCATGTAACACAGCTACTAGTGCAGCTGTTGCAGCATTAAGGTTAGACTATCCTGATGTGCCTATAGTAGGTATAGAGCCAGCAGTAAAGCCGGCAGTAAAAATGAAAAGAAGTGGGCCTATAATTATAATGGCTACTCCTATGACTCTAAAAGAAAGAAAGTTTAATAATCTAATGAGTAAATATAAAAATGAAGCAGATATAATACCAATGCCTTGTGCAGGGCTTATGGAATTTATTGAAGCAGGTGATTTAGATAGTAATGAATTAAAGTTTTATCTAAAAGAGAAGTTTAATAAATATGAAAATAAAGATATTGCTGCTATAGTATTAGGGTGCACTCATTATCCATTTATAGCAGATAGAATACATGAAGTTATAGGGGGGGATGTTCCAGTAATTGATGGTGGATTAGGAACTTGTAAAGAATTGAGAAGAAGGTTAGAATTACATGATTTACTGACTGATTCAAGTAAGAAGGGGTCAGTGAGTATATATAATTCATTAGAAGGTAAAAAAATAATTCAATTAAGTAAAAATTTATTAGGAATATAAATCTAAAAGAAGCAGTTGTTAATAGTATTACAACTGTTTCTTTGCGTTATAAAATAAATATAGAAAAAAAGTTTGTTAAATAGTTGACAAATAAAATGGAAATTGCTATATTATATATAGAGAAGAAATTATCAGAAAATTAAAAAAATAAAGAGAGGTGCTATTTATGATAATTAATGTTAAAGAAGTATTAGGAGATAAAATAAATGTCGAAGATGCAATTGTTCTAAGGGATATAATAAAGAATAGTATAAATGAAGGAATTACTTTAGACTTTTCAGGAGTTGAAAATATACCATCAACATTTTTAACATGTTTGTTTGGCGATATAATTAATCAATCAGGAAGAGAGATGATTTTTAATAATATCAATGTTAAAAATTTATCAAATTATAATGATTACTCAAGAGTAGTATTGGGAACAGCTTTTATTAGCTAAAGCTTGAGTAGGAAGGAAAGATAATGAGTAGCTTAAATAAATTAAGGAATCACTATTTAGTATAGTATCTAAATAGTGATTTTTTCTGTTTTAATTTATTTATTATATTCAATGAATAAGATATAATTAAAACATGAATTATCAAGGAAAGGTATGATAATAATACTAAATATAATCAAAGAAAGGTAGGATAATTATTATGAAGAATCCAATTGTAACTATAACTATGGAAAATGGAGGAGTTATGAAGGCAGAACTTTATCCTGAAGTAGCTCCAAATACAGTAAAGAATTTTATAGATTTAATAAATAGAGGATTTTATGATGGCTTAATATTTCACAGAGTAATTCCAGGATTCATGATTCAAGGTGGATGCCCAGAAGGAAATGGTATGGGAGGACCTGGTTATGGAATAAAAGGAGAGTTTAACAGAAATGGATTTAAGAATGATTTAAAACATACTAAAGGTGTTTTATCAATGGCTAGAGCGATGCATCCAGATTCAGCAGGAAGCCAATTCTTTATAATGGTTGAAAATGCACCACACTTAGATGGACAATATGCTGCATTTGGTAAGGTTATAGAAGGTATAGAAGAAGCTGATAAAATTGTAATGACAAAGAGAGACTATAATGATAGACCTTATGAAGATCAAGTTATAAAAAGTATGACAGTTGATACATTTGGTGAAACTTATGGAGAACCTGAAATTATAGAATAAGCATTAGAAGGGAAGATAAAAGTGAGTAGAGTAGGGGAGAAGATCAAGGAAGCAAGAACAAAAGCTGGTCTTACTCAAAAGGCTTTAGGAAAAAAGTTAGGTGTATCTGATAAATTTATTAACGAAGTAGAAATGGGAAGAAGAGTTGCTCAAGAAGGATTCATAGAAAGAGCAGCAAAAATCCTTAATACAGATTTAAATGATATAAGTATGGTTGTAACAGATGAAGCATTAATGGAAGAAAGAAAGATAACAGAAGTTGCTAAAAAGGAGAAGAAGATTAATGCCAAAATACTTGGAGAAACTTCACCTGTGTGGACTGATGCTTTTTCATCTGTAATGAAAAAGGTAATAATATATGACTATAGCTTAAAAAAGGAGTTAGGAAGTAAAGAACTTCCTATATACTCAAATAAGGTAGAAGGATACCCTGCAGATAAAGTTTTATATATAAAAGTAGAAGATAATAGTATGTCTGGATTCAGAATGATGAAGGATGATATAGTATTTGGTCATTTAGTTAAAGAAGTGAGCAACAATGGAATGTTTCTTATAGAGTATGACAATAAAAGAGTTATAAGACAAATAAAGAGTTTAGGTGAGCAAAAGTTATTACTTATAGGTAATGATGGCTCAGCTAAGACAGAAACAATACAAGTGAAAGAAGCTAAAATTATAGCTAAGTTAGAAAGATTAGAAATACAACTTTAGCTTACTTAGATGATATATGTTGGTAACATATATCATCTTTTTTTATATATTGATAGTGGGATTTTATAAATAAAATTATCAGTAATTTTGTGGGGTTGATTTATTATAGAGAATATAAATAATGCAAGTAATTTACTTAAGAATGTGCCTTTAGAATTTTTAGCTAAATTAAATATAACACAAACATTAAATGAGAATCCTCAAGGAGAGGTTGAGGTGACCATTTTATACGGAGAACCATTTGAAGTGGTAAAAACAATAGTAGAGAATATAGGTGGTAGGATTGAAGATTTAGGATATGGGTATGCTATTGTAAATATACCAGCAACTAATGTTGTAAGTTTAGCACAAAATAATGCAATACAATATATAGAATTTCCTAAGAGTATGATTTTAACTGACCAGGGGAGTAATAGAGCAGCTTGCGTGGATAAGACTAGAAATACTTATTCCCTTAGTGGTGAAGGAATAATAATAGGTTTTATTGACTCCGGAATAGACTTTACTCATCCGGGATTTCTAAATGAAGACGGAACTACAAGAATAGAGTATATATATGATTTAACTCAAGACTCAAGTAAGGTTTATGATAAGGCAACTATAAATACTGCATTAAAGTCACAAGATCCATATTCAGTAGTACCTGTAGAAGATTTAACTGGTCACGGTACACATGTAGCTGGTATTGCCTGCGCTGGAGGAAAAATTGATAAAAGATATTATGGTGTTGCGCCCAAAAGTTCAATCATGATGGTGAAAACAGGTAGAGGGTATTTTTCTCTAAGTACAAGTATAATGAGAGGTTTGAAGTTTCTGACTGATAAAAGTAAAGAGTTGAATATGCCTTTGGTTGTTAATATGAGTTTAAGTACAAATGATGGAGCACATGATGGGAGTAGCTTATTAGAATTATATATAGCAACTATAGCTAACCATGAGAAAGTGACTATAATAGTTGCAGCAGGAAATGAAGGGGATGCAGCACATCATGTTGGTGGGATTCTAAAAAGAAGTAATGATATTAATTTTGAAGTTGATGCAGGTGAAATAGCAGTATTTTTAAATTTATATAAGTCTATATTACCAGCGGTGTCAATAGAGATTATAGCACCAACAGGAGTATCATCTGGAGAAATAGTAATAGAAGAAGGATATAAGGAAGGTGTAATTTCCGGAAATAGGTATAGGGTATTCACAACTGGACCTAAACCATTTGATATGACAGGAGAGATATCGGTTTCTTTATATACGGATGCTCAGTATATTATTGAAGGGGTATGGAAAATTGTTTTAAGAGTATTAAATGAATACAATGGAATATTTGATGTATGGCTACCTGTATCAGAGGGATTAAATATAAATACAAAGTTTCTACAACCTAGTATAGATAATACATTAGGTATACCCGCTACAGTAGATAGTGTAATTTCAGTAGGAAGTTATAATTATTTAACAAATAATATTTCTCCGTTTAGTGGCAGAGGAAGAGCTAACATGTATTTTGAAGCAAAACCAGAAATAGTTGCGCCAGGTGAAGGGATTACATCAACAATTCCTAATAGGTCATATGATACAAAGTCAGGAACTTCTATGGCAGCTCCCCACGTTTCAGGAATATGTGCATTAATAATGGAATGGGGAATTGTTAAAGGGAATGATCCTTATTTATTTGGGAACAGAGTAAAATACTTTTTGGTAACTGGAGCAAAGAGAGAAAGAAGAGATGTAGATTATCCAAATACAAGTTGGGGGTATGGGGAGGTTTGTGCATATAATAGTTTGCAACAGATATTGGATGTTTTAAATGTTATTAATGTAAGTAGTTTTAGGGAGAGTAAAATGAATAGGCAACAAGGAAGGTTTGATACTATAGAAGAATATTTGAATTCATATGCGAATTCAGATGAAATAGTTGGTACCTTGGTAGAGTTTGCAAATGAGGAACGTTTTAAAGAGCTTAATAATATGCCAAATACAGAAGTAACAACCATATCGGAAAGTTATGGAATAGTATATACCCCTACAAGTAACATTAAGAATATATATCCGTATATATTTGGAGTTGTAGATGATATAAATCCTCAAATTTTTACGTTAACTGATGAAACTCCAGCTGAGGCAAGTAATGCGTTAAATTATCATACTAATCCATACTTAAGTTTAAATGGAAAAGGCGTATTAATTGGAGTAATAGATACGGGAATAGATTATTTAAACACTGAATTTCAAAAAGAAGATGACACCACTAGAATAGTAAGGATATGGGATCAGACATTAGATAATATAGGGCAAGAGATAAATGGTTTAAAGATGGGTGTAGAGTATACAGAAGAACAAATAAATCAGGCTATAGCTCTTAAAAAGTCTGGAGGTGATCCATATAGTATAGTTGCTACTAAGGATACAAATGGTCATGGAACTATGGTAGCAGGACTTGCAGCAGCAAGAGGTAAAAATCCAGATTTAATAGGTATAGCTCCTAATTCGAGTATAGCAGTTGTTAAGTTAAAGGAAGCAGCTGATATAACACTTGTATCTGCTGGATTAACAACAGAAGGAAGTAATAGATATGGATATGTTAGTATATTGCTTGCATTAAGGTATCTAACTTCTATATCTAGTGAGTTAAATATGCCAACAGTTATGATAATTCCATTAGGAACAAATTATGGTGAACATAGTGGTAGAACTATAGTTAGTGGTGTTATTGATAGGATAGCTGGCACTTTGGGAAATGTCGTTGTTGTAGGAACTGGAAATGAAGGAGATACTGATACCCATACAGAAGGTAATATAAAAAGTTCTGGGAGTACAGAGGTAATTGAATTAAGGGTTGGAAAGAACCAAAATACATTGAATTTTGAAATATGGATAAGGCAACCTAATAGTGCATCAATATCCGTAACATCACCCTCAGGTGAAGTTATAGATAGAATATCTCCAAAGTCTGGAGGTAGAAGAAATATCAAGTTCTTATATGAAGGAACTATAATGTCTATAGATATAGATATGCCTAATGAGGCTACTGGTGATGAAAGAATAGTAATAAGGAGTATATATTTAAAAGAAGGCATATGGAAATTTACCTTATATGGAGAATATGTAGTTGATGGTATGTATTGGGCTTGGTTACCACAAAGAGTTTTATTAGATTCAGACACAAGATTTTTAAAGCCATCTCAGTATACTACTTTAATGTTACCTTCAACAGCTAATTCAGTAATATCTGTAGGTTATTATAACCAAAATAATAATGCTACAGTGGGAGCTTCAGGTAGAGGTTATACTACAGATGGAAGAATAAAGCCAGATGTTGTAGCAGGAGGAATTAATGCACCAATAGTAAGGCCAGGTGGAAGTGTAGGGGTAGCAAGTGGATCTTCAGTTGCTACAGCAATAGTTGGAGGAATATGTGCTTTAATATTGCAGTGGGCTGTAGTCGATAGAAATAAACCTGAAATATATGCTACACAGGTGAAGTCTTATATTATTAGGGGTACACGTATGAGAGGTGGAGATGTTTATCCAAATAGAGAATGGGGATATGGAATTATAGATATGACTGGAATATTGAATGCTATGAGAGGAAATTATGGCGAAAATGTTACTTCAAGGTCATATAGAGAAATATCTTATGGCAATGATATTGTTGATAATAGGTATGAAGAATTTAATATAGGAGGGCTATTTATAAGAAAACCATTATAGCTGTATCACAGATGATTAGTACTAAGCATAATATATGATGAAACAATTTTATAGGAGATATTAATGGCTGATATAGGTCAATTAAAAGTTCAATGCTTTAGAGGAGAAAGCGCAGTACCAATAGATAACTGTAGAGTAACTATAAATCCAACAACTAGTGACCAAGTCCAAAATATAAATGCTCTTGGTAACAAAACTACATCCCCTAACAATCCAAGTGCAAGTAATATCAATACAACATTACTTACAGATTCTTCAGGTTTAACTCAAGTAATAGATTTATCAGCACCACCACTAGATTATTCTCAAGAACCTACTAATAATGTACCTTATAGTCTTTATGATGTTTTGGTAGAAAGGGATGGGTTTAGTCCTGTATCAATAAGAGGGGTACAAGTGTTTCCGCAATCAACAGCCTTACAGAAAGTAAGTCTTCAAGAAAATGCAAATAGATCAAGTAGAGCAGAAATAATTATAATTCAACCCAATACATTAATTGGTAATTTCCCGGCAAAGATACCAGAATCTCCAGATAAACCTCTTCCACCACCTACAGGAGGAGTTGTATTACCAAAACCTGTAGTTCCAGAATTTATAACAGTTCATCAGGGAAGTCCTAATGATGCCTCTGCGCCTAATTATAGAGTTCCGTATAAAGATTATATAAAGAATGTAGCTTCATGTGAAATATACTCTACATGGCCAGAGAGTACAATAAGGGCAAATGTATTTTGTATTATATCATTTACATTAAATAGAATTTATACAGAATGGTATAGAGGAAAAGGGAAGAATTTTGATATAACAAGCTCTACAGCTTATGATCATGCATTTAATTATGGAAGAAATATTTATGATAGTATAAGTGCTATTGTTGATGAAATATTCTCCACTTATATTAGGAGATTTGGAAGAAAACAACCACTATTAACACAGTATTGTGATGGGAAGAATGTAACTTGTCCTCAATGGCTAAGTCAATGGGGTAGTAAGTATCTTGGGGATCAAGGTTATATACCTTATGATATATTAACTTATTATTATGGAAATGATATTGAACTAACAACAGCTGAACAGGTTAGTGGTAGTCCATCTTCATATCCAGGATTTGATTTAACAGTAGGTTCAAATGGGGAGTCTGTTAGACAGATACAAGAATTTTTAAATAGAATTGCACAAAATTATCCTTTAATTCCTAAGGTGGCAGTTGATGGTACTTATGGTGAAGCTACTGCAGAAGCAGTTAGAGTATTTCAAGGAATATTTAATTTACCTAAAACAGGAGTTGTGGATTATGCAACATGGTACAGGATATCTGACATTTATGTAGGCGTAACGAGAATAGCAGAATTAAGAAGTGAAAATATATTTTATCCACCTAACTCCAGAGAAATGATCAGGGGAGGTAATTCTGCACCTTTCTTTAATTATCCAAATTAATAGATATAAAAAAGAAACTCTTACTGTTATGTATGAGTTTCTTTTTCACTGTCTAGAAAATTATAAGATTTTAATTAGCTATAAATCAAGGGAATAGATATTTGTTTTTCTGTGACTTGGAGCTTGCGACGGAACAAGCAAAATAAATATCCATCCAACCTTTCTTATTATTTATCGGATAAGACCCCTTGAAAGTTAAAGTTAGGAACGTATTCAGTTGTATTTGAACCTTCATCTTGAATAAATCCATTAATTACTCCCAATTCACTAGCGTAATTAATTAGTGAATTGTAATGTTTTGGATTTAAAAATTTATTTATTTCTGGATATTTAGATGAGTTATGCATTGGTGTGTATTGATTCATTATGCTTATATAAACATCATCACCAAAAGTAGAATATATTTTATCTATAACTTTCTTAGAATCAAATAGTAAGCCAGGAAGCATTAAATGTCTTATAATAACTCCTTTAAGAATTCTACCTTTATCATCAAAGGATGGCTTACCAGTTTGCCTAACCATTTCTTTTAATATGGGAATTATTTTAGATGAATAATCTTTTGCCTTTGAATATTTTATAGAATATTTATCATCAAAATACTTAAAATCTGGAAGATAAACATCTATATATCCATCTAATAACTTGATAGTTTCTAATGTATCATAACCATTAGTATTATAAAGGATAGGTAGTTTTAATCCTTTATATTTAGCTATTTCTATGGCTTCTATTATTTGTGGTACATAGTGGGTAGGCGTAACAAGATTTATATTATTTGCGCCTTTATTTTGAAGTTCTAAGAAAATATCACTAAGTCTATTTATGGTTATTTCAGCACCCTTATATTCTTGACTTATTTCATGGTTCTGACAAAATACACATTTTAAATTACAATGTGAAAAAAATACTGTACCTGAACCATTTTCACAAGATATAGGTGGTTCTTCCCAAAGGTGTAATTCTGCTCTAGCTACAATTAGATTATCATTAGCAGTGCATATACCTAGTTCACCATTTAGTCTATTAACACCACAATGCCTTCGGCATAAATCACATTTTTTTAATAGGTAATCATACTTCATTTAATATCACCTCATAATTTATACTTATTAAATTATAAGACTGATATTAAATACTATCAACTATCTAGTTAGTCATTTCTTTTCTATGTTTAAAATAAAAAATAATACATTGTGTTATGAATATTAAGCTTAAGCATCCAAACATTGGATAAAGAGTAGATATTAAGGCTCCAAATCCAATTTGAGATATTGGTAATGCTATGGCTAAAACTATAACTATACCTAAGTTGAACTTAATTTTAAATGTTTGTTCTAATGTTTTTCCTATAGAGTATACGTCCGAAACTTCTGTTGAGAACATTTCTAATAAAATAATCATTGATAATATAGCTTGTACGATTGGACCAAAGCGTTGAGCTATGAATAATAGTGGTATTTCATACTCGTATATATATGGTTGATTTATTAAAAGCAATGAGTTTATTGCAAGGGATAAGAAAGTTAGTCCTAATGCACCTAATACTATACCTATAATCATAGTTTTTGACTTTTTCATTTTTGTACTAAGAGGAACAAGAACACCTGAACTACATAATATGTTATAGCCTGAATATAGTAATGTAGATATAAAAACACCACTTTTTTTTGCTGGAGCATGAATAATATTATCAATTGTCATTACATCATTACCAAATGCAATATACAAAGTAGTTATTAGGGAAATTGTTAGTATTAAGCCAGGAACTATAAAACTATTTACTTCAATTAATCCCTCAGTTCCTCTAAGTAAAAAGAATAAGGATATACAAAGCATGATTAAAGTTCCTATAATTTTTGGAATACCAAAAAATTGATGTATTAAGGCTCCGCTTCCAGCTAGTATAATTGATGCGCTTGAAATAAAGTATAGCGTAGTAATAATTCCAGTAAGCTTTCCAAAGATATTAGGGCTAATTACTTGCATTACTTCGCTATATGAATTTAATTTATATAAAAGGCTTATTTTTGATATTATAATTCCCATTACTATATACAAAGCTCCACATATAAAAATTCCAATAAAACTTTTGGGCCCAAAGGAAGTGAAAAAGTTAGAGATTTCCTTTCCAGAGGCAAGTCCAGCACCTACGATTGTTCCAATGAATACAACAGCTACTTGAAATATTTTAAGCAATTCTTTTTTCAATTAAAAACCTCCTTTCAAACTTGTTCCTATACTTAATATATAATGTGGAATATTCAAATATTCTTTAGTAAATGTATAAGGGAATTTTTCTTAGGAAAACTAAGAAGGTATAATGAAGGGAGTAATTATTATGAAAAGAATCGTTTCATGTTTTTTATCTAGTGTTTTAATGTTTTCTTTTATAGGATGCTTTGGGAAAAATTTTGATGTAAATTCAGATGTTTTCAATATTAAGAAGGCTGGGGAAATAGCAAGTAATTATATGGAGAATGTAACTAGGGGAAATTTTGATGAAAGCAATAAGATAAGTACAGAAGTAATAAAAGATAATGAAGAAATAAGAAAAATACAAAATGACAATATAAATGGATATAAATTAGATAAGCTTTCAGAAGGAGCAGATCATGCATACTTCACTTATATTGTGGTTAAAGAAGAAAAAGATGAAAGCAGAATTGATTTAGATACAGTTGTAATAAAGGTTGTAAAGAAAGATAAAGAATATTTAGTAGATGAAATTAAATCAACAAATGAAAAACAGGTATATAAAGTTGGAAGTACTTTAAGACTAAGGGATTATGAAATAGGAAAGAGCCAGTTGTTATTAAGAATGAAGGATTTACCAAGGGAGGTATATCCTAATAGAGATAATGTGGTAGTAGATAAAGAGAGTGTTCCAGAAGAATCATTTAATAAGATGGGAATAGGCTTTTTGGGAAATAAAGTTGCATTTACAACTACAAATGGCTTAAGAACATTTATAGGTCTAGCCATTGTTGAGGATACTAAGCCTACAGCTGGAAATAATCAAGGTGGAGGAGACGCACCATCCCCAAGTGGTGGAAATGTTGATGAAGCAATTCAAGATGCCTTAGAGATGCCAATATTAAATAAGCTAGTACCTTATGATGTAGTAGATGGATCTATAGTGGAAAAGTTACTTTTTTCAAATGATGATGGAGAACTAATAGTTCAAATTAAAGAAGAGGGTAAAGGAAGTGGAATTAGAGTATATAAAAATCCAACAGGAGAATTATTAAAATTGAACTTAAATGAATATTTTCCTGTAGAAAAGTATTCATCAGATGTAGTAAGAATTGATGATAATGGTGTTTTTATTACAGTAAAAGCTATAGGAGATGATAAAGAGAATGAGGGTACATATAAAATAGATGTGGAAGATTTAAAGGTATTTAAAGAATAGAAAATAGAAAGTTAATCAATATATTGGTTAACTTTCTTATTTTTTTAGCAAATAAGAGTTAATTAAAAGATTACTTAGGAATACATAGAAGTTTAAGCTCTAATTACAGCAGATCATGTTAAAGTTAATCAAAATGGAAGATTAATGGATATATAAAGGTTTATAAAAAATAGAAAGTATAATATAATTATACTAACAACTTATAATTAAAAATAAGTTGTTAGAAGGAGGGGGAATATGATAGAGTTTAAAGGTATAACTAAACAGATAGGTGATAAGGTTATATTAAATGATATAAATCTTCATATTAAAGATGGTGACTTAGTGGTGTTAATTGGACCAAGTGGCTGTGGTAAAACAACAACATTAAAGATGATTAATAAGTTAATAAAACCTACAGAAGGATCTATATTCATAAATGGAAATTTAATTGCAAGGGAAGATACTATTCAGTTAAGAAGGCAAATAGGATATGTAATTCAAAATGTAGGATTATTCCCACACATGACAATAAAAGAAAATATAGAATTAATACCTAAGTTAAAAAAGGAACCATTAGAAAAAATAAATAAGAAGACTATTGAATTATTAAATATGGTTGGACTTAATTCAGATGAGTATATGAATAAGTACCCTGCTGAACTGAGTGGTGGTCAGCAACAAAGAGTTGGTGTTGCAAGAGCATTTGCTACTGATGCTAACATAATATTAATGGACGAGCCTTTTAGTGCGTTAGATCCAATTACACGTAGTTCTTTGCAAGATGAACTACTTACTCTTCATCAAGAATTAAAGAAAACAATAATATTCGTAACTCATGATATGGATGAAGCTATAAAGATAGCAGATAAAATATGTATTATGAATGGAGGAAAAATACAACAATATGATACTCCTGAAAATATATTAAGAAGACCAGCAAATGAATTTATTAAAGAATTTATAGGAAGTAAGAAAATTTGGGATACACCTGAATTTATAAAGACAAAGGATATTATGATACAAGATCCTATTAAGGTAAAGCCTTTTAGAACTATAGTTCAATCTATTGAGATGATGAAATCAAATAAGGTTGATAGTTTACTTGTAGTAAATAAAGAAAATCAACTTATAGGTCTTGTTACATTAAAACAAGTAAGAAGAGATATACCATTAGATACAAAGGTTGAAGATGTAATGGAAAAAGAGTTGTTATATGTAAAAGATGATGACAACCTAGTAGATGTATTAACAGTAATGAATGAAAATGCTGTAGGGTATTTACCTGTAGTTAATAAGAATAAGATATTAGTTGGGTTGGTTACTAAAAGTAGTTTGATTTCTGTTTTAAGTCAGCAATACTTAGAAGAGGAGGTGGAAACTAATGAGTAACTTTTTTAGTTTCATTTTAGAAAGGAAAGAGCAAATATTATCACTATTAGTAGAGCATACGTTTTTAACTATGTTAGCAATTGCTTTAGCTATATTAATAGGAATTCCTTTAGGTATACTTATTACAAATATTAAGCCTCTAAGAAAACCTATATTAGGATTAATCAATACATTGCAAGCAGTGCCATCTATGGCTTTATTAGGATTACTTATTCCATTACTTGGAATAGGAACTGTTCCTGCTATAACTACTGTTGTTTTATACTCTCTTTTGCCAATAGTAAAGAATACTTTTACTGCACTGACTAATATAGATGAAAATATGTTAGAAGCAGCAAGAGGAATGGGATTAACAAAAAGACAAACATTAATTAAGATAAAGATACCAGTATCTTTGCCATTAATTATGTCTGGAGTAAGAATATCTGCGGTGACATCAGTGGGATTAATGACCTTAGCTGCTTTTATAGGGGCTGGAGGTCTAGGGTATCTGGTATTTACAGGTGTACAAACAGTAAATAACAATATGATTTTAGCAGGAGCTATACCAGCTTGTATTTTAGCCTTAATTATAGATTTTATATTTGGAAAGATTGAAGTTGCAGTAACTCCTGTTGGACTTTTATCTAATGGGAAGAAAAATAATAATAAGATCCTTAAGGTAATTGGAGTTATACTAGCTATTTTATTAGTGTTTACAGGTATATCTAATATATTTAAGGAAAAAAAAGGTGACACAATTGTAGTAGGATCAAAAAATTATTCAGAACAATTAATTTTAGCAAATATGGTGGCAGATTTAATAGAAGAAAAAACTGACCTTAATGTAGAAAGAAAATTAAATTTAGGAGGAAGCTCTGTTGTGTCATCAGCTATACAAAAAGGAGAGATTGATATGTATGTTGACTATACAGGGTCTTTACTACTAAATATATTAGGAGAACCATTAATAAGAGATAAAGATGAAATTTATAATAGAAGTAAAGAGTTAATGGAGGAGCGATATAGTTTAACATTATTAAATCCACTTGGTTTTAATAATACTTATACAATAGCAACAACTAAAGAAATTGCAGAGAAATATAATGTAAAAAAAGTATCTGATTTAGCTAAGTATAATGAGGAATTTGTAATCAGCCCTACAATGGAGTTTGTTAATAGAGATGATGGATTAAATGAATTAAGTAAATTATATGGATTGAAGTTTAAAAGTATAAAGGCTATGGATGGAAGTCTTAGATATTCAGCTTTAAAAAGTGGTGATTGTCAATTTATTGATGCATTCTCTACAGAGGGATTATTAAAGGCCTTTGATTTACAAGTTTTAGAGGATGATAAAGAATTCTTTCCTCCATATAATGCAGTTCCTGTTATTAGAATGGATACCTTAGAAAAATATCCTGAGCTAAAAGAAGTCTTAGCTGTATTAGATGGAAAAATAGATGAAGAAGCTATGATCGATTTAAATTATAAAGTTGATAAATTAAGCAAATCTCCTGAAGAGGTGGCTAGAGAATTTTTAGTATCAGAAGGTTTAATAGAATAATATATAAATAGCATCAAGTGTATTGATGCTATATTTTTTTGGAAACACTAGGATTTTAAATTTTAAAGTTAATTTGTTATTATAGTAGATGATATATTATCAAAAGAGGAGGAGATTTCCGTGGTGAAAGACTGGGGAGGAAAGAGATATAATAATTTAAATTATTTCCTAAGAAATAAATTTGGGGAGAAAGTATTCAAGATTTCACTTGATGGGGGATTTTCTTGTCCTAATAGAGATGGAACTATTAGCAAAGGTGGATGTTTATTCTGTAGTGAGAGGGGATCAGGAGACTTTGCAGGAGATAGAGATTTTTCTATTGAGAAGCAATTTATAGATATTAAGTACATGATGAATAAGAAGTGGAAGCAAGGAAAGTATATAGCGTATTTCCAAGCATATACTAATACCTATGCACCTGTAGATGTCCTAAAGAAAAAGTATGAAGAAGCTTTAAGCCAAGAAGGTGTAGTAGCTTTAGCTATAGCTACAAGACCTGATTGTTTAGGAGAAGATGTATTAGATCTTTTAGAAGAGATAAATAAAAAGTATTATGTTTGGGTAGAACTTGGTTTGCAGACATCTAATGATGACGCAGCTAGAAAGATAAATAGAGGATATAATCTAGATGTGTTTGAAGAGGCTATCACTAGATTAAAAAAGAGAAATATAGATTTTGTAGTTCATGCTATTTTTGGATTGCCAGGGGAAACAAAAGAAGATATGTTAAAGACAGTGGATTATATTGCTCACAGTGGTGCTCAGGGGGTTAAATTTCATTTATTGCATTTAATGAAAAATACACCTTTAGTTAAAGTTTATGAAGCTGGAGGTCTAGAATTCTTATCTCAGGAGGATTATATTGATTTATTATGTAAATCAGTTTGTATGTTACCACAGGATATGGTTATACATAGACTTACAGGTGATGCACCGAGAGATTTATTAATAGGTCCTATGTGGAGTTTAAAGAAATGGGAGATTTTAAATGCTATAGATAAAGCATTCATAGATAATGATATTTATCAAGGGAAGACATTTAAATAATTAATTTTTGGGGATGAGATTATGAAAATAGATATTATTATTTCAGCTGATTATATTAGAAAAGATATAATTGAAAATAAGGTGGTAGTAGTAATTGATATGCTTAGAGCTACTTCAGTAATTACTACTGCATTAATGAATGGGTGTAAGAAAGTGATTCCAACATTAACAATAGAAGAAGCCCTAAAGTTGAAAGCTTCTATTGGAGAGAAAGAATGTATATTAGGTGGAGAAAGGAAAGCATTAAAGATAGATGGTTTTGATTTATCTAATTCACCATTAGAATATACAAAAGAAGTGGTAGAAGGAAAAACTATAATAATTACAACTACTAATGGAACGAGAACACTAACTAGTTGTTTAGAGGCTAAGAGGATATTTGTTGCTTGTATGTTAAATGTATCAGCTATTGCTGAAAAGTTACTTTCATTAAATGAAGATGTTGTGATAGTTAATGCAGGAACTAATGGTCAGTTCTCAATGGATGATTTTATTTGTTCTGGCGCTATTATAAAAGCTCTTATAGAAAAATGTGATAAGTTAGAGCTAACAGATTTATCAAAGACAGCACTACTTTCTTTTGAAAGTAATCCTAATATTATTGATTTTATCAAAGAAGCAAGACACTATAATGTTATGATGAGTTTAGGATTAATAAATGATGTAGGTTACTGTATGAAAAAAGATATAACAACTATAGTTCCTGAATATAAGGGTGGAGAAATAATTTAACTTAAAAATATAAAAATATAAAAATATAAAAATATAAAAAGTTAAGAAGCTCTGGAGACAGGGCTTTTTATATTCACTGAATTCATAAAAAATCATATTATAGGAATAAGTTAAACATTTACAAAGTAATTATTAGTAATATACTATCAAAGGGGAGTAGTAATGTGTAGATGTAAATATCCTAAAATTATAAGTAAAAAAAATATTAATTTAGTTGAAGATGAATTGGGAGATAGATGTTATAAAACCTCATTTACACTTGGTAATAATGGGAAGAATGTTTTAATAATATCAAGAGCACCAAAAGGGATAGAGAGTAATAGTTGTAATAGCGAGTATAGAAGAATAATTAAATATTTAAACGATAAGAGCTTAGAACTTAAAGGCATTAAGAAAATAACAATAGTAAATTTGTTTGTATTGTATGAAGTTAATAAAGAAGATTTATTTAGAGAATATTTATTAGAAGGAAAAGAGTATGTAGAGGGAAATGATAATAAAGTTACTAATGATAGCATCATAAGAGAGGAAATAAAAGAGGCTGATTATATATTTTGTGCTTGGGGAGAGCCAGCAGAAGGAATGTATGATTTGTATTCAAATAGGGTAGAAACAATTTTGAAAATATTAAGGGAAGAAATAATGTCTAGTAAAGATAAAAAGTATGCATTAAGAGTAGGGGACGTTAGTAAGAAGGGATATCCTAAGCATTGCTTAGCGTGGTCCTATAAAGATGAAATAAATAATTTATTAGAGTGAGAGTTTTAAAAGTAAACTCTCACTCTAGTAAGTTATACAACTTGGAATATAAAGAATTTTAAGTAGTAACTTTCATCTGAATTCCAAAGTATTGGGTGGTCAGCCGATTGGGTTCTAAATTCCACTTGTCTTAATATTCTACGTGCATCATGAGCAGCTTCATTTATGGTAGACTTTAAAAGATCTTCACTCATGTAGTGAGAACATGAACAAGTAATGAAATATCCGCCTGGTTTAACCATTTTTAAGCCTCTAAGATTAATTTCTTTGTATCCTCTTTTTGCGCCATTAATTGTATTTCTTGATTTAGTGAATGCCGGAGGGTCTAGTATAACAACATCAAATTGTTTTCCTTCTTTTGACCAAGACGATAAGACGTCAAAGGCATTGTGACATTCAAATTTAACTATATTTTGTAAGTTATTAAGTTCAGAATTTCTAGTTGCACAATCAACAGCATGTTGAGATACATCAATACCTAAAACTGATTTAGCTCCAGCAATACCAGCATTAAGTGCAAATGAACCTGTATGAGTAAAGCAATCTAAAACATCTTTATCTTTACAAATTCTATGTATTGCAGCTCTATTTTCTTTTTGGTCTAAGAAGAAACCTGTTTTTTGTCCGTTTTCTAAGTCAACTATATATTTAACTCCATTTTCAATAATTTCAACATTAGTATCAAATGGTTCTGTTAAAAATCCTTTAGTTTGTTCTAATCCTTCTATTTCTCTTGTAGCCAAATCACTTCTTTCATAAACTCCTTTAGCTCCAAAGTTATTTACTAAGATATCAACAATTATATCTCTATATTTATCCATACCTAAAGTTGAGATTTGAATTACATAATAATCTTCGAATTTATCAACAGTAAGACCAGGTAATAAATCAGCCTCTCCAAAGATAAATCTACAAGAAGAGGTATCTATTACAGTTTTTCTGTATTCCCAGGCAGAATCAAATCTCTTTTTGAAGAATTCCTTATTTATTACTTCATCTTTATCTCTTGTCATTATTCTTATAGTTATCTTACTTCTGTCATTGATATAACCTTTGCCTATAAAATATCCTTTATGATTATAGACTTCAACGATATCACCATTCTCATAGTCACCATCATATTCGTTAATTTCATCTATATATATCCAAGGACGACCATTTTCAGCTTTTTAATTTTTTCCTTTATGTAAGTAGAATTTACTATTCATATAAAAAACTCCCTTCATTAAACTCTTTTCGATTATACCAGTAATATTACTATTTTTATAGGGAGTTAGAATAGAAAATAAAAATTTGTTTGCATTACTATTGAAAACTATGAAAAATTTGGTAGAATAGATTTAAAAATATTTTAAAGTATATTAATAAAAATTGGGGGCAATAAAAATGAATAAGGTGGTTACAAAGTTTGGTGGAAGTTCTTTAGCAGATGCTTCACAATTCAAGAAAGTAAAGGAAATTATCCTTGCAGATGATGCTAGAAGGTATGTAATACCATCAGCACCAGGAAAGAGACATGGGAAGGATACAAAGATAACAGATCTTCTTTATCTTTGTCACATGCATGTTGAGACAGGTATTTCTTTAGAGGATGTATTTAAGCATATAGAGGAGAGATATACTGGAATAGTTAATGATTTGGGGTTAGATTTAGATATAAGTACTTATCTAGATGTAGTAAAAAAGGATATTGAAAACGGTGCATCTAAGGATTATGCAGCTAGTAGAGGAGAATACTTAAATGGTATTATCTTAGCTAACTATTTAGGGTATGATTTTGTAGATGCAAAAGAAGTTATATTATTTAACGAGGATGGAACATTAAATAGTGAAGAAACTAATAAAAGGTTAAAGGATAAGTTATGCAAAATTGAAAGAGCTGTTATTCCAGGATTTTATGGAGCAGATGAACAAGGTGAAATAGTAACCTTTAGTAGAGGTGGGTCTGATGTAACAGGTTCTTTAGTTGCTGCAAGTATAAATGCGGATTTATATGAAAATTGGACTGATGTTTCTGGATTTTTAATGGCTGATCCAAGAATAGTTGAAAATCCTAAGACTATAGGTAAAATTACATACAAGGAATTAAGAGAATTATCATATATGGGGGCTTCAGTGCTTCATGAAGAAGCAATATTTCCTGTAAAGGAAGCTGGAATACCAATTAATATAAAAAATACTAATTTACCTGAAGATAAGGGTACTATAATAGTTCAAGACACTGAAAATGAAAAGTGTAAAACTATTACAGGTATTGCAGGTAAGAAAAACTTTACTGTTATATCAATAGAAAAAGCAATGATGAATAATGAATTAGGGTTTTGTAGAAAGGTGTTATCAATATTAGAAATGAATAATATATCTTTTGAAAATATGCCTGCAGGGATAGACACAGTGTGTTTAGTAATAGCAGATTCAGAGCTTAAGAAAAAGAAAGATATAGTTATTGAAGAGATAAGAAGAAGCTGCAATCCGGATTCTATAGTAGTACATCCTAATATGGCTATGATAGCCACAGTTGGTAAAGGTATGGCTAAAAACAAGGGGGTAGCAGCGAAGGTGTTTGGAGCATTAGCAAAAGCTAAGATAAATATTAGAATGATTGATCAAGGATCATCAGAGATGAATATATTAGTTGGAATTGAAAATGAAGACTTTGAAAGGGCTATAAAGTCTATATATAATGCATTTAATTAAATAGTAACATAAGAGACTTCTTAACAGTTGTTTAAGAAGTCTCTTTTTAGTTAAAAAATATATAAAAATAAGCCAATCTGTGGGGAACAGATTGGCTTGGGGAGATATAATCAGTCAACCAATAATATTTGGGGAAATACCTATTGATTGATTGAATGTGCTTCGATTAACTCTTGAATTTTAGGGATACATCTACATCCTTTGCAACCACCTTTTGTAGCACCAGTAGTTTTAGCTACATCATCTACAGTTTTTGCTCCAGATTCTATAGATTCTTTAATTTTGGATCTTGGTATCGCCTTGCAAACACATACTTTTGTGATTTTATCAAGGATTTTTTCATTTATATTATTTTCCATTTAGTTACCTCCTAAGTTGATGACTAAGGAAAATAAGGGGATTAGATAACTTTTTGTTATCTTGACTATATTAAAACATATTTTAAAGTAAAAGTCAATACTAATTAATAAAAATTATTAGATAGTAAGAATAAAAACGTATAGAAGTAAGTATATTGTAGTAATTGACATTTATTTTAGGAATGGTATATAATAAATAATATAAAAACTGTGATTAGGAAAAGTAATTAAGATTTCTACTTTAAGAGAGTAACTGGTTGGTGTGAAGTTATATAGTGTCTTAGTGAAAATCACCTAGGAGTTGGAAATTGAACAGCCTTGCTTAGTAGGTATTCCCGTTAGCCAGCGTTAATGGATAGAGCATGATTGTGCTTGAAATAAGTACCCTAAATTTATTATAAGGGTATACTTTGCCATAGGTGGTATAGCGAATTCAACTTCGTCCTTTTGGATGGAGTTTTTTTATTTATTAAAATTAGATATGACTAGATATCTAATAAAAGAGAATACTTAAAATATCTGATTATACATGAGAAAGGAGAAAATAAGATGTACAAAAAAGTTGAGCTTTCAAAAGGTTTTGTTGGTATGGAAGAAGAAGTAGCAAAGCTTTGGAAAGAAAATGATGTTATCAAAAAGAATTTTGATATGAATCAAGATGGTGAATACTTCACTTTCTATGATGGGCCTCCAACAGCTAATGGTAAGCCACACGTAGGTCACGTTTTAACAAGAGTTATGAAGGATATAATTCCAAGATATAAGGTGATGAAGGGGTATAAGGTAATTAGAAAAGCCGGTTGGGATACTCACGGGTTACCTGTAGAACTTGAAATAGAAAAGAAACTTGGAATATCAGGTAAGGAACAAATTGAAGAATACGGTGTTGAAAAATTCGTGACAGAATGTAAGGAGAGCGTATTCAAATATGTTTCTATGTGGGAAGAAATGACTAATAAGATTGGTTATTGGGTAGATATGGATGATCCATATGTAACATATCACAATCCATATATAGAATCAGTATGGTGGGCTTTAAAACAAATGTGGGATAAAGGTCTTTTATATGAAGGTCATAAGGTAATGCCTTATTGTCCAAGATGTGGTACTGCATTGTCTTCACACGAAGTTGCTCAAGGATACAAAGATGTTAAGGATTTAACTTGTATTGCTAAATTTAAGATTGAGGGAGAAGAAAACAAGTACATATTAGCTTGGACAACAACTCCTTGGACATTACCATCAAACTTAGCTCTATGTATAAATAAAGCTTATACTTATATAGAAGCAAAGGTTGGAGATGAAGTATATATCTTAGCTAAGGATCTTGCTAGTAAGGTTCTTGGAGAAGAAGTTGAAATAGTTAGAGAATTTAACGGATCAGAATTACTAGGAATTAAGTATGAACAATTAATGCCGTTTGGAAGAGTTGAAGGTAAAGCTTTTGAAGTTATCCATGGTGATTACGTAACATTAACAGATGGTACTGGTATAGTTCATATTGCTCCAGCTTATGGTGAAGATGATAATCTTGTTGCTAAGGCTAATGGAATCACTTTCATTAACTTAGTTGACAAAGAGGGTAAATTCGTAGAAGAAGTTACTCCATGGGCAGGTAAGTTTGTTAAGAAGTGTGATGAAAGCATTTGTAAGTGGCTTGAAGAAAATAATAAGCTATTTAAGGCAGAAAAGCACCTTCACTCATATCCACACTGCTGGAGATGTGACACTCCACTTCTTTACTATCCAAAAGAGAGCTGGTTTGTTGCAATGAGCACTCTAAGAGATAAGTTATTAGAAAACAATAATAAGATTAACTGGTATCCGGATAACATAAGAACAGGAAGATTCGGTAAATTCTTAGAAAATGTTATTGACTGGGGTATCTCAAGAGATAGATACTGGGGAACTCCACTTCCAATCTGGGAATGTGAATGTGGTCACAAAGAATGTATTGGAAGTATTGAAGAATTAAAGAAGAAGGGTGTAAATGTACCTGATGATATAGAATTACACAAACCATATATAGATAATGTTCATTTAAAATGTGAAAAGTGTGGTAAGGAAATGGAAAGAACTAAGGAAGTTATAGATTGTTGGTTCGATTCAGGATCAATGCCATTTGCTCAATTACACTATCCATTTGAAAACAAAGAGTTATTTGAGCAAAACTTCCCAGCTCAATTTATATCAGAAGCTGTTGACCAAACAAGAGGATGGTTCTATACATTATTAGCTATTTCAACTGCTATATTTGATAGAAATCCATTTGAAAATTGTATTGTTTTAGGTCACGTTCTTGATAAGAAGGGATTAAAGATGTCTAAGTCTAAGGGTAACGTTGTTGCTCCTATGGAGGTTTTAGAAAGTCAAGGTGCAGATGCTACAAGATGGCATTTCTACACTGCAAGTGCTCCATGGCTACCAACTAGATTCTCAACTGATGATGTTGGAGAGGCATCAAGAAAGTTCTTAAGTACATTATGGAATGTATATTCATTCTATGTTTTATATGCAGATATAGATGGATTCAATCCGTTAGAGTACAAAGATTTTGTTTCTGATAATGTTATGGATAAGTGGATAATGTCTAAGTTAAACACTTTAGTTAAGGATGTTGATGCTAAATTAAACTCTTATGACATTACAAATGCTGCTCTTCAAATTGAAGAGTTCACAGATAACTTATCTAACTGGTATGTAAGAAGAAACAGAGCAAGATATTGGTCAGAAGAATTAACTGATGATAAGATTGGTGCATATGTAACTCTATATAGAGTTTTAGTAACTTTATCACAAGTTGCAGCTCCATTTGTACCATTTATCACAGAAGAGATATATCAAAACTTAGTTGTTAATTTAGATTCTTCAGCTGAAGAAAGTATTCACTTATGTAAGTGGCCAACAGTTGATGAAGAAGCTATTAACAGTGAGTTGGAAAAGGAAATGGATTTAGCTTACACAATAGTTAAGTTAGGAAGAAGTGCAAGAAATGGTGCTAATATTAAGAATAGACAGCCACTTTCTCAAATGTTAGTTTCAGTAGCATCACTTCCAGAGTACTATGGAGATATTATTAAGGATGAATTAAATATAAAGTCAATTGAGTTTGGTGCGGATCTTTCTGAACATGTTAACTTTGAAATAAAGCCTAACTTACCTGTTTTAGGAAGAGCTTATGGAAAAATGATTCCTGCAATAAGAAAAGAAATAGCTTCTAGAAATCAAATGGAGTTAGCTCAAAAGATAAATAATGGTGGAGTAGAAGTTATAAATGTAGATGGAACAGAAATAGAGCTTAACAAAGAAAACCTACTTGTAACAATGCAAGGTCTTGATGGATATGCTTTTGCAGGTGAAGGTGAAATTGGTGTAGTTCTTGATACTCATATATCAGAAGAATTAAGAGAAGAGGGACACGTAAGAGAAATCATCTCTAAGATTCAAAATATGAGAAAAGAAAGTGGATTCGAAGTTGCTGATAAGATTACATTATATGTAGCTAATAATGATATGTTATTAGATGTTATTAAGAAGTTCAAAGATACAATTAAAAGAGAAACATTAACAGTAGAAGTTGTATGCAATGAACAAAACATTGAGTATACTGAATCTACTATTAATGGAGAAAAGCTTAATATGGCTGTTAAAGTAGTAAAATAGAGTAATAAATGTTGAAAAGGTTACTATAGAATTTATAGTAACCTTTTCATTTGTTCAAAATTTGTTCTTAAAAAGGGTATTTTAAAAGATTTTTAACAAAAACTATAAATAAAGCAGGGATTTGCTTGTTTTTGGGAGAATATATAGGTTATAATTAAATAATTAAAATATAAGAAATGGGAGTGATGAGTTAATGGCAACTTCTATTAAAGATGTAGCTAAGGAGGCTGGAGTTTCAATTGCAACAGTTTCAAGGGTGCTTAATGATATCGATGTCGTAAACGAAGACACTAAGAAAAAGGTTCTAGATGCCATTAAAAAGTTAGGTTATAGACCGAATATAGTAGCTAGAAGTTTAAAGACTCAAAGAACAAAGACTATAGGAATACTAGTACCAGATATATCAAGTCAGTTTTATCCTGAAATCGTAAGAGGAGCGGAAGACGTTGCTAATATTTATGATTACAATGTTATCTTATGTAATTCAGACTTTGATGTAGAAAAAGAAAAAGAGTATTTAAGAGTACTTAAGGAAAAGATGGTTGATGGAGTAATATATATGAGTAGTTCATTAAGTGAAGAAATGCTTGATTTAATTAATGAACTAGACTTAAAAACTATCTTAGTTGAAACGAAGGATAAAGATGGAGTTTTACCAAGTGTAACTATAGATAATATAAGTGCATCATATGAGGGTACAAAGTATCTATTAGATAAAGGATTATCTAAACCAGCATTTATAGGAGTAAAACAAGATACAATGAATGCTTGGGGAGATAGATTTGTAGGCTTTGAAAAAGCATTAGAAGAAGAAGGTATAAATATTGATGAGGAATTACTTTACTTTGATAACTTAAAGGTTAAAACTGGTTATGAAGCAGTTGAAAAGTTTATTGGAAGTAATAAGAAGTTTGATTCAATAGTATGCGCATCTGATGAGATAGCAATCGGAGCAATAAATAAGTTAAGAGAAAAAGGATATAATGTTCCAGAGGATATAAGTGTTATTGGATTTAATAATAACCATGTTTCCTCATATTTTTATCCAAGAATAACTACTATATCTCAACCTAGTTATGACATGGGATCAGTAGCTATGAGAATGTTAATAAAACTTCTAAATAAGAAGGAGCTAGAACAAGGTCATTATGTTTTAGACTATCAACTAATACAAAGAGAAAGTACTAAGTAGAAAAGGAAGTAGTGGAAAACACTACTTCTTTTATTTTGAAAAATTAGTTGCAAGTACAACTAATTAGTAGTAAAATAGTTGCTGTTGCAACTATTTATGATGAAGTTAGGTGATAATATGGGAAATAAGGAATACGACTCTATAGGGAAATTTGTTTCCCAAATATATAGAAGCGGAAATAGTTTTTTTTCAAAGGCATATGCAAAATATAATATTGGTGCGGGACAATATCAATTTTTAAGAGTTTTATATAAAAAAGAAAGATTAACTCAAGAAGATTTAAGCAATATTTTGAATATAGATAAAGCTACCACAGCTAGAGCTTTGAAGAAACTTGAAGAAGAAGGATACATATATAGAAATAAAAGTTCAGTTGATAAAAGAGCTAATATAATAGTACTTACTGAGAAAGCTTTAAGTATAAAAGAAGATTTTTTTGAAGTACATAGACAGTGGGAAGAAAAGATTACTTCAATTTTAACAGAGGATGAAAGAGAATTAACTCTTACATTACTAAAAAAAATAGCATCTAGTGAGACACTAAGGAGGAATTAAGCATGAGAGGACAAGCTAGACTTGGAGAAGAAAAAATATCAAAGTTACTTATGGAGTTTTCCATTCCAGCTATAATAGGTATGGTAGTAAATACCTTATATAATATTGTAGATAGAATGTATATAGGAAACATAAAAGATATTGGTGGATTAGCTTTAACTGGCGTTGGTATAACAATGCCAATAATGACTATAATAATGGCATTTGGGATGTTAATTGGAATAGGAACAAGTGCCAGAATATCTTTAAAACTTGGAGAACATAAAAGAGAAGAGGCTGAAAAGCACTTAGGAAATGCATTTACTTTAATTATTATAGCTAGTGTTTTAATAACTATAATAGGACTTGTATTTATGCATAAAATACTTGGATTGTTTGGAGCAAGTGCAGATACTGAAATTTATGCAAGAGAATATATGCAAATAATATTCTTTGGAACTATATTTAATATGCTAAGTTTTGGATTAAATCATTCAATTAGAAGTGATGGAAGTCCTAAGGTAGCTATGTTATCAATGTTAATAGGTGCAGGTACTAATATTATATTAGACCCTATATTTATATTTGTATTTGGAATGGGAGTTAGAGGAGCAGCTATTGCAACTGTAATATCTCAAATAGTTTCAACTATATGGATTTTATATTATTTTACAAAAGGTAAGAGTAATTTAAAAATTAAAAGAGAATATTTATCTTTAGATAAAGCTATAGTTTTGAGTATTTTTTCTATTGGAGTAAGTCCATTTAGTATGCAAATAGCTCAAAGTATAGTTCAAGTGTTGGCTAACAATGCATTAAAGACTTATGGTGGAGATTTAGCTATAGGTGCTATGACTATAATAAATAGTGTAGCTATGATATTTATGATGCCTATATTTGGCTTAAACCAAGGTTCACAACCTATAATAGGATATAATTATGGTGCAGAAAAATATAAGAGAGTTAAGCAGGCTGTAAAGTCCGCAACTATAGTTGCTACTATAATAGTTTCAATTGGATGGATAATTACTCAAGCTGCTCCACATTTATTAATATCAATATTTAATAGAGATGAGCAGTTAGTAGGCATAGCAAGCACAGGTATGAGAATATTCTTATTAATGCTACCTGTAGTAGGAGCGCAAGTAATAAGTTCTAATTACTTCCAATCTATAGGAAAAGCTAAGATATCTATGTTCTTAAGTTTATTAAGACAAGTAATATTATTAATACCTTGTTTAATAATACTACCAAAGATTTTTGGGTTAACAGGAGTGTGGCTTGCAGGAGCTGTTTCTGATGGATTATCATCACTAATCACTTTGATAATCTTCTTTATGTCAGTTAGAAAGCTTAAAGATAAAGAAGAAATAGTAGCCAAAGAAGCAATAATTTAGGTAAATAGAAATATAATAAAGGATGAAACTTTAGAGTTTCATCCTTTTACTTTACCATCATTGTTATCTCTATTAATTATTTTAACATTATATGATACCTTCACTCTTTAATATATCTTCTAACTTTTTAACTTTTTCGTTTAAAGATTCGAATTTTTCCTTAATTATATCTTTAGATGATCCATCTTCATTAATTACTTTTTCTATATCCTCAACAGTTTTTAAAGCATCTTCTATATCTTGTTGAGCTATCTTTAAGTTAGTTTCTTTCATAAATTAATCTCCTTTAAGTAAAAAAATAGATTGTATATATTAATCCTATCACTACTAAATATTAAGTGCAAGGCATATATTTAATAGAAAACTTAACGTTAGGAGGATAATATGATTAATTATATTTGGTTTATATTAATATTCTTAGGTATACTCGTAGCTATATTTACTGGTAATGGTGCAGAAATATCAACAACTATTGTTGGGTCTGCAGATAGCACGGTGAAATTTATCATTGGATTAGTTGGAATAATGTGTTTTTGGTGCGGAGTTATGAAAATAGCAGAAAAAAGTGGATTAACTCAGAAGCTAGCAAGATTAATGAAACCATTATTAAAGTTCCTATTTAAGGATGCAGGAAAGGATGAAAAAGCTCTTGGAGCAATAGTGATGAACTTAACAGCGAATATGATGGGATTGTCAAATGCTGCAACTCCGTTTGGAATAAAAGCTATGGAAGAGATGGATAGATTAAATCCTAATAAAGGTAGGGCTAGTAATGATATGGCTCTTTTTTTAGTTATGAATGCTGCATGTATTCAATTAGTACCCTCAACAATAATATCAATTAGGGCAGCTGCTGGATCTTCAAATCCTGGAGCAATTATTTTGCCTGCAATACTATCAACAGCATCAGCAGCTATTGTTGGAGTAATATGTTGTAAGATTTTGCAGAGATACTTTTAAGGAGGATTATAAATGGGCGATTATATAACAAAAAGTATAATAGGAATTATAGTTCTACTTATTATAGGTTATGGAATGATAAAGGGTGGCAAGGTATATGAATGGTTTGTAGAAGGTGCAAAAGAAGGACTTCAAGTATGTATGAGAATATTTCCGTACCTTTTGGCTATGATTGTAGCAGTAAATATATTTAAAGCTGCTAATCTATTAGATGTATTAAATAAAGTATTATCACCCTTAACTAATCTTATAGGATTACCTCAAGAAATAACGCCATTGATACTAATTAAACCATTATCAGGAAGTGGTGCACAGGGTATATTTGCAAATTTACTTCAGACATATGGACCAGATACGCAAATAGGATTAATAGCTTCTGTAATTATGGGAACTACAGAAACCATATTCTATACAGTTACAGTCTATTTTGGTGCAGTAAAGGTTAAAAAAGTAAGACATACTGTATGGGCAGCTGTTTTTGCAGATATGGTTGCTATAATTAGTGCTATATTTTTAGTAAATATATTTTTCTTTTAATATTATGGAAAAAATGTAATTGTATTGGTAAAATTATCTCTAAAGGGGGAGATAGAATGATAAATATCAGTCAGATTACTAAATCTTATAATGGAAAGTACAAAGCTGTAGATAATTTAAACTTAGAAATAAAAGATGGAGAAATCTACGGGCTGCTAGGTCCAAATGGAGCAGGAAAAACTACAACTATTAAGATGATAACAGGCATTATTTCTCCTACATCAGGAAATATAACCATAAATAATATTGATATTGTTGAAAATCCTGTTTTGGCAAAAGAGCAGTTTGGTTATGTACCAGATAGCCCAGATATGTTTTTAAGGTTAACTGGAATGGAATATTTGAATCTTATGGGAGACATATATGGTGTATCAAGTGAAGATAGAAAATTAAGAATAAAAGATATATCTGAAAGATTTGAAATGAATTCTGCATTAGGGGATAAGATTCAATCGTACTCACATGGTATGAGACAAAAGATAATAATAATGGGTGTATTACTTCATAGGCCAAAGGTGTGGATATTAGATGAACCCATGACAGGGTTAGACCCAAAGTCATCTTTTATATTAAAGGAAATGATGAGAGAGCATGCTAATGAAGGAAATACTGTTCTTTTCTCAACTCATGTATTAGAAGTTGCTGAAAAGATATGTGATAAGGTTGCAATAATTAATAAAGGGCAATTAATTTTTAATGGAACCTTAGAAGATATGAGAGAAGAGTTTAAGGCAAGTGAATCACTAGAAGAAATGTTCTTGGAGCTAACAAGCAATGACTAGACTTAAGGTACTTACAAAATATTTTGTGAGAGATGCCCTTCAAGATATGTTCAATGGCTCAAAAATGAAGTCTGGATTTATGGCCTTATTAATGATGTTGTTAATAGCTTTCATGTCATTACCACTGATAATTACTGTAGATGTATTATATGAGCCTTTTGCAATAATTGGACAAGAGGGAACGTTGTTATCACTAATATTGCTTATAGGAGCTGTTATAAATTTTTTTTTAGGAATATTTACTATAATGAATACATACTATTTTTCCAATGACATAGAGCACTTTTTACCTATGCCATTTAAGAGTAGTGAAATAGTGTTAAGCAAGTTTATAGCTGTATTAATAAATATGATTTTATATTCCACAATAATAGTAGTTCCTTTATTAGTTTTTGCTCAAAAGTCATCGGCAAGTCCAATATTTTTTGTTTATATAGCACTTGCAGTTATTATTTGTCCTACTTTACCAATGATAATTGCTGCTTTAGTATGTATGCTTTTAATGAGATTTACTAACTTATCTAAGCATAAAGATGCTTTTAGATCTATATCAGGTAGTCTATCTTTAGTTTTGGTAGTTTTAATAAATATTATTTCACAAAGAAGTTCTACTTTATTTGAAAGTTCCTCGTCACTTATTAATATCATTCAAGAAAAAAATAGTCTTATAGGTGCTTTATCTGGAATGTTTATAACAAATAAGTATGTTGCATACGGGTTGTTATATAATGGTGAGGCTAAGGGGATTTTTTATATGGGTATTTCCATAGCTATTTGTATATTACTATGTATAATATATTACGTAGTAGGAGGAAAACTATATTTAAAAGGTATAATAGGAATATCTGAAACTTATAGTAAGAGAGTAGATATATTAAAAGAAAAAAATATAGATAGTATAGTTTCAAATAAATCTCCTATAAAGTCTCTTGTAATTAGAGATATAAGAATAGTATTTAGAACACCGCAGTTTTTTATAAATTCAATTGTAATGATGTTATATATGCCTATTTTTCTAACTATAATTTATGTGGTTAATGGAAGCTTTACTGATGTTAAAGGTATTATATTGAGTGGTAAATATAATTCTGTCATAATTGCGGGGGCATTTTTATTAGCAGCTTTTTCAATTTGTTCAGCTGGTGGAGGTAGAAAGTGTTTGTCCAGAGAAGGAAGCGATTTTGTATTTTCAAAGATAATTCCTATATCTTATAAGGATCAGGCAAAATCTAAGATAATATCATCTCTGTGTATAAATTCTTTAGTTCCTATACTTATTTGTACACTTTTAGTGTCGTTAAGGGTAGCTTTACCAATAATTTTATTAGGGGTGCTATCATCAGTATTTGGAGTTACAGTAGTAACCTTAATACAGATATTATTTGATTTTATTAATCCTAAGTTGAAGTGGAATGATGAAAAAATTTTATATAAGGATGACGTTGTATCAGTAGTTATGGTATTTGTAATACTGATTTTAGGAATTGGATTAGTAGCAATGTCTATGAAGGTTGAAAGTTATATAGGGATGTTCTCAATGATTGTTATATTTTCATTAATATTAATTTGGGGACTTTATAAAAAAATAATTAATATGTCAGATGAAGTTTATGGAAAAAGTTGAATTTAGAGGCTTTCTTACGAAAGCTTCTTTTTTTGTATAATATTAGTATATACTATTAATAGATTAAAGGAAGGAATGGTGAACCGTATGATAAAAGAGGTATTCAAAAGAAATAGAGAAAGACTTATGGAAAAGGTAAATGATAATTCAATAGTAATTCTTTTTGCAGGTAATGCACCAAGAAAAAGTGCTGATGAACAATATCAATTTACTCCTAATAGAAACTTTTACTATTTTACAGGAATTGATGAAGAGGAGCATATTTTAGTTTTAACAAAAATAAATGGAGTAATAAGTGAAAGATTATTTATTAAAGATATAGATGAGGAAATGGAAAAGTGGGTTGGTAAAAGTATAAGGCCTGAAGAGGGAAAAGAAATATCGGGAGTTGAGGATGTAGCGTTTATAAGTACTTTTAAATTATTTTTAAATAAAACATTCAATAATTTAGTTGAAGTAAACTTATATTTAGATATAGATAGAGAAGAATTTAATAGCCTAAAAAATGTTGTCGGAGAATTTGCAAATGAAGTTAAAGGAAAGTATCCATTTGCAAATATAAGAAATTTAGCACCATTAATTGCACCCTTAAGGTTAATCAAGAGTGAAGAAGAGATTGAAGAGATAAAAAAGGCCATAAATATAACTATTGAAGGTGTAAACAGTTTAATGAAAAACTGTAAAGTGGGAATGAAGGAATATGAATTAGAGGCATATTTTGATTTTGTTTGTAAGAGCAATGGGGTAAAGGATTTTGCGTTTAAAACAATAGCTGCTGCAGGAAAAAATGCAACCATATTACATTATGTTGATAATAATTGCGATATAAAAGATGGAGATTTGATTCTATTTGATTTAGGAGCGCAATATAATTATTATAACGGTGATATTTCAAGGACATTCCCTGTAAATGGAAGGTTTAGTAACAGGCAAAAAGAAGTTTATAATGCAGTGTTAAGAGTTAACGAGAAAGTTATTAATGAAATAAGACCAGGGGTGAGGTTCCTTGATTTAAATAAAAAAGCAAAAGAATGGATTGCAGAAGAATGCATTAATTTGGGTTTAATAAAGGATAGAGAAGATGTTTCTAATTATTATTGGCATAGTATAGGCCATAGTCTAGGATTAGATACCCATGATATTGAAGGAAATAATAGAGATGTTATTTTACAAGAAGGAATGGTTTGGACTGTTGAACCTGGAATTTATATAGAAGAAGAAGGTATTGGAATAAGAATAGAAGATGATGTGGTGGTTACATCACAAGGTGTTGAAGTTTTAACAAAGGATATGATTAAGACTGTAGAAGAAATTGAGGAATTTATGAATAAATATAGTATATAATTTGGTACTTAAGGGTAAATATAATTTATGGTTAATTAAGAATAAGTTGGAGATGGTTTTATGGTAAGTGATGCAAAGAATATCTTTTTGGCTGGAGTTGGTGCTGCTGCATTAACATATGAAAAGGCAACAGAGGTAATTTCTCAGTTAGTTGAAAGAGGAAAATTAACTTTAGAGGAAGGAAGAGAATTGTCAGAAGAGTTAAAAAGAGATGTAAAAAATACAGCTAACGGTGCAAAGGAATCTATGTTAGAAAAGGTGAATAATATAAAGCCATTAACTAAAGAAGAGCTAAATGATATTTTAGAAGAAAAGAATTACGCTACAAAGGCTGATGTATTAGAATTAAAAAGAATTATAGAAAGATTAGAAGAAAAAATTAATTAGAAATTTTAAATCCCTTGCTTAAAGATGGTTAAGTAAGGGATTTTATCTAGGGAGTTGAGTTTTTATATGAAATCTAGAGACAGGTTTCAAGAGATTATAAGAGTTTTTATTTCATATGGTTTTGGGTATTTAATTGATAGTAAATTTAATAATAGCAAAAAGTCTCCTATCAATTTGAGAATGGCATTAGAAGAATTAGGACCTACATTTATAAAGATTGGTCAAATATTAAGTACACGTCCAGATTTATTACCAGAGGAATATATAAATGAATTAATAAAGTTACAAGACTCAGCACCAGAAGAAAGTTTTGAGAATATTAAAAGTGTATTTGAAGAATCTATTAATAAAAAAATATATGATTGTTTTTTATACTTTAGTAAGAAGCCAACTGCATCAGCTTCAATAGCTCAGGTTCACGAAGCTATATTAAATGATGGAAGAGCAGTTATTGTAAAAATTCAAAGACCGAATATATATAATACTATGAAAACTGATATAGATATAATTAAAAAAATAATAAAGTTATCTAAGGGAAGAATTGATATTGATATAGTTGATCCTCTTGCTGTTATAGAAGAATTAGAATCAACTACAGAAAAGGAATTAGACTTTATAGATGAAAGTAAGAGCATAGTTAAGTTTAGAGAAAACAATGAAAATATTTCACCTATATATGCGCCAGATGTTATATCTAGTTTATGTAGTGAAAAGGTATTAACTTTAGAATATATAAATGGATTTAAGATAAATGATATGAAAATGATAGAAAAAAAAGGATATAGCAATAAAGATATTGCAAAAAAGTTAGCATTATCATATTGTAAGCAGATATTTGATGATGGTTTTTTTCATGGAGATCCTCATCCTGGAAACTTATTGATATCAAATGGAAGGATATGTTTTATTGATTTTGGTATAACAGGAGAACTAGATGAGGGACTAAAAAACTGGTTAAACAAAGCCATGATAGCAGTAGCTACAGGAGATAAGAGTAAAATAGTAGATTTTATTTTAGCTATTGGAATAAAGAGAGGAAAAGTAAATAAAGGAAACTTATATGAAGACGTATCTTATTTATTTACAACATATTTAAATACATCTCTTAAAAATATAAAAATAGCTGTATTATTGGAAGAAATGTTTTCTATAGTTAAGAATAATAACATACAATTTCCTAAGGAGCTTGCAATACTTTTTAGAGGCTTAGTGATTTTAGAAGGGGTAATTGCAGAGGTTGATCCGCAATTAGATATAATATCAGTAATAACATCCTTTGTTAAAGGAAAAAATAAGATGCTTTTGATTAAAGATATAAATGAAGAAGAGTTAGTATTATCTGCATATTCTTTTTTTAGAGATGCTTCTAGAATTCCTAGCAAAGCTGTTGAGGCATTAAGCAGTATATCGGATGGTAGAGCTAAGATTAATTTTAATATTACAGATTTAGAAAATTCAGTAGATCATATAAGTAATATGGTGAACAGATTAGTTGGAGCATTACTTATTTCATCATTAATAATAGCATCATCATTGATAATAAGTAATAATGTAGGGCCCATATATAAAGGAATATCTTTAATGGGCATAGCTGGATACATTATATCCGCTATATTTGCTATATTTTTATTAATAGCAGTGGTTAGAGATGGAGGCTTTAGAAGTAAGAAAAAGAAACGGAAAAGTTAATAATTACTAAAGACTATTAAAAAAATCTTGCAAGTGGATAAGAAATTATGTATAATTAACCTAAATTATTACAAGTGAATAAGAGAAGAGGTAGAGGCGCGATACTTAATAGTACTGTTGTGGACGTAAGCAGGATGAAGCAATAGGAAAGGAATTATCGCCGAAGTATAGAATTAAAGCTTTAATATTCTAATGCTGGGCTTATGCAGAATATGTATAAGACTGTCACAAATGTTTTTGTGGTGAGCTATCATTCAGGATTTTTAATGTGTATATTTTAAGCCTTGAGTGTTATCTCAAGGCTTTTCCTATTTTTACCTCTAAATCTTTTCACAATTAAAATTTAGGGGGAATTATTATGAAAAACAGAACTAGAAGTTTAGTATTGTTCATATCTACATTTATGCTAATTTTATTATCATCAACTGTAGTATTTGCAGCAGAGGTTGAACCTGCTGTAGTAAATTCAGAAAGATTTGGAGTATTAACACTTATACCACCATTAGTAGCTATAATATTAGCGTTTATAACTAAAAATGTTGTAATATCATTGTTTATAGGAACACTTTCGGGATGTTTCATGGTGCAGCTTGCAGGATATAATTTATTTGGAGCCTTTGTACAAGCATTCCTAGATTTTGTACAAAGAGCATTAAATTCACTTGCAGATCCATGGAACGCAGGTATTGTATTACAAGTATTAGTTATTGGAGGAGTTATTAATTTAATTTCTAAAATGGGTGGAGCTAGAGCTGTAGCTGAAGCGCTTGCTAAAAGAGCAAAGACACCAAGAAGTACACAAATTGTTACTTGGTTATTAGGGTTATTTGTTTTCTTTGATGATTATGCAAATGCATTAATTGTTGGACCAATAATGAAGCCAGTAGCAGATAAGATGAAAGTATCAAGAGAAAAGTTATCTTTTATAATAGATGCAACAGCTGCACCTATTGCGGGTCTTGCAATAATATCAACATGGATAGGCCTTGAAGTTGGGCTAATAGGAGATGCATTTTCTGGAATAGGGCAAAATGTAGATTCATTTGGAGTATTCTTACAAACTATTCCATATAGGTTTTATAACATTTTAATACTTGCATTTGTAGTTTTCTCGGCTGTACTTTTAAGAGATTTTGGACCAATGAGAAAGGCTGAAATAAAAGCAAGAAGAGGAGAGCAAGAATTAAAGGATATTGCAATAGATGAAGATACTGCTGAAGAATTTGAGGCTAAGAGTGGAATTAAATTAAGCATATGGAATGCTATAATTCCAATAGGAACATTAATAGTAGCAGCTCTAGCAAGTTTCTATTATAGTGGGTATACTGCAATTATGGCAGGAGAAGATATAGCATTAAAGGCTGTATTAACAGAATCTCCATTTTCATTTACAGCAATACAACAAACCTTCAGTAATGCAGATGCTTCTATAGCATTATTCCAAGCAGCATTATTTGCAAGTATCGTAGCACTAATTTTAGGTGTTTGTAAGAAGATATTTACTATATCAGAAGGTATAGAAATCTGGATAGATGGAATGAAGGGATTAATTATAACTGGAGTTATATTAATACTTGCTTGGTCTTTAAGTTCAGTAATTAAAGAATTAGGTACAGCACAATATCTAGTAACATTATTATCAGATTCATTACCACAATTCTTGTTACCAAGTGTAATATTTATATTTGGAGCAGTAATTTCATTTGCAACAGGAACTGCTTATGGAACAATGGGAATATTAATGCCACTTGCTATTCCTCTAGCACATGCAATTTCACCAGATATGACTTATATTATCATGAGTACAAGTGCTGTATTAACAGGAGCAATATTTGGGGATCATTGCTCACCTATATCAGATACAACAATAATGTCATCTATGGGAGCAGGTTGCGATCATATTGCTCACGTTAAGACTCAAATGTGGTATGCACTATTTGTAGCAGTACTTACAATATTATTTGGTTATATTCCAGTTGGATTAGGGTTACCGATATATATTGTATTACCATTATCTATTATAGGGCTTGGTCTATTAGTGTATTTTATAGGAAAACCTATTGATGAGGTTGAAGCATAAGTAAAATATAAAAATAAATAAATATATAAACATAATAATAAATAAATATAACAATAAATAAAAGAGCGATATTAAGATAATGCTTACCTTAGTATCGCTCTAATTTTATTGACTATTTTATTGTTCCACCATGAAAATCTAATTTAAATATCGGAGAACCTTTATAAGATATAAATTCTTCGCCTTTAAAAGAATCAACTTCTCCCTTCCAAAGACATTGATATTCAAAGTCAGATTTTCTAAAACTCTTTGGTCCTCTATAAGGAGCATCTTCAGAAACTCTAGATAAAGCTTCTGATAAAAAGTCTGAAAAACCACTTGGAATATCATTAGTTAATAATTTTCCAGCATAATTCATTCCCCAATAAGACTTTTCATCTTTCCAAATAACTTCTTGACCAATAAACCTCTGTTTGCCTATGTGGCTATCTAGGTAGTAATAATCGTATTTTTTAAAAGTAAAATCATCTGAGTTTGGTTTAGAAGATTGAACCTTTTTATTTCGACCATTATAAGAATTTTTTTTTGCTTCTACCAAGAATGCTTTAAATAATGATAAATCACTCATCCCAATACCCCCTAAAAATAAATCCTCTTTTTTCGACTGTTATTTTTATTATATATAAGAAGATATTTACAATCAAGAATATTCTGAAAACTATTTGTTAATCTTTATTTTTCTCTACAGGAGGATTTATATATTTATTTATAAATATTGCTATTATTATTCCAATAGAAGTATCAATACTTCTACCTATGGCATAAGAATATGAGGCTGGTCCATCGTAATTAATCATAATTCCTATAAAAACAATACAGCAAATGGTAACAGCACCAGGCTTTTTTATTATATTACATACATAAATTGCTCCAATTACACCTACAGCAGTGACAAGAGAATTTATAGATTGTAGAAATAATATGTTATCTACTATAAATATAAAAAGTACTCCTATAAGACCTCCAAGAAGAGTACCTATAAGTCTATTTTTACCCATACTAAAAGTGCTTTCAACAGTATCTTTCATACATATAACTGCTGCGATACAAGCATAAAAAGGATTCTTATCTCCTGCTAGTTCAAATAAAACCATACATATAAATACTGCTAAAGCAGTTTTAAGGTTTCTATAGCCAACCTTAGGAAATTCAAATCTATTCAATTTATATCTCCCCTTTACTGTTTTAGAATATTATACCACAGTGTTAATTTATTTCTTTGATAATTTAGAAACGAATTTATTGATGTTGGTAACTTTAAAATATTTGACAGATATTTTTTTTTGATTTATCATAAAATATAAGTAAATACTATGAAGAGAAGAGTAGTAAAGTAGAAAGTCTAAAGAGAGTTAACGTATGGTGAAAGTTAATGTCAAAGAAGCTTTATGAAGATGGTCTTGGAGTAGAACCTTTGAGCTTAAATAAGTTAGATGGTTACGGTAGCAACCGTTATATTGCAGAGTGATGATAGTCACTTAGTGAGTTTTTTATCGTGAGATAAAAAAGAAATAGAGTGGTAACACGTAAATAAGTTTATTACGTCTCTATATAGGCAAAATACCTATATAGGGACTTTTTTATTATCAGAAAACAAAAGGAGGAATTTAAAAAAATGTGTAAAAAACCATATTATATAACTACACCAATTTATTATCCATCAACTAACTTGCATATAGGAAATACCTATACTACAGTTGCTGCAGATGCAATTGCTAGATTTAAAAGATTAACAGGTTATGATGTAATGTTCTTAACAGGAACTGATGAGCATGGTCAAAAAATTCAAAGAATAGCTGAAGAAAAAGGAATAACACCTATTGAACATGTTAATGAAATAGTTGCAGGTATTAAGGACCTTTGGAAAATGATGAATATTAGCTATGATAAGTTCATTAGAACAACTGATGATTATCACGTTAAGGCTGTCCAAGATATCTTTAAAAAGCTATATGACAAAGGTGATATTTATAAGAGTTCTTATGAAGGATTATATTGTACACCATGTGAATCTTTCTGGACTGAAACTCAATTAGTAAATGGAAATTGTCCTGATTGTGGAAGACCAGTAGAAAAGTCAAAAGAAGAGGCTTATTTCTTCCAAATGAGTAAGTATGCAGAAAGATTAATAAAGTATATAGAAGAACATCCAGATTTTATTCAACCAGAATCAAGAAAGAATGAAATGTTAAACAACTTCTTAAAGCCAGGATTACAAGATCTTTGTGTATCAAGAACAAGCTTTGACTGGGGGGTTCCAGTAACATTTGATGAAGATCACGTTGTTTATGTTTGGATAGATGCATTATCTAACTATATTACTGCATTAGGATATGGAAGTGATAACAATGAATTATATAAAAAGTATTGGCCTGCAGATGTACATTTAATAGGTAAGGATATATTAAGATTCCATACTATTTATTGGCCAATTATGTTAATGGCATTAGATTTACCATTACCAAAACAAGTATTTGGACACGGATGGTTACTTGTTGATGGAGGAAAGATGTCTAAGTCTAAAGGAAACGTTGTAGATCCAGTAGTTTTAGTTGAAAACTTTGGAGTGGATCCAGTAAGATACTACCTTTTAAGAGAAATTCCATTTGGATCAGATGGATTATTTAATAATGAAATATTCATAAAGAAGATAAATTCAGATTTATGTAATGATTTAGGAAATCTTTTATCTAGAACTGTTGCAATGGTAGAAAAGTACTTTGATGGCGTAATACCTGCTCCAACAGCTAAGGAAGATATTGATAATGAATTAATAAAGTTAGCCCTAGAGACTCCTAATTTAGTAGAAAAGGCTATTGATGAATTAAGAATTCCAGAAGCTTTAGAATCTATATTTAATTTAATAGGAAGAGCTAATAAATATATTGATGAAACAACTCCTTGGATATTAGCAAAGGATGAAGACAAGAAAGAAAGACTAGGAACTGTATTATACAATCTAGCTGAAAGTTTAAGATTCTCATCTGTATTATTATCAGCATTTTTACCTGATACAGCTAAGAAGATTAATGAACAATTAAATACTACAGTGGTTGAATGGTCAACACTATCAAGCTTTGATGGAACTGTTGCAGGAACTAAGGTTCATAAAGGTGAAAACTTATTCCCAAGAATAGACATAGATGCAAAACTTGCTGAATTAGAAGCTATTCAAGCAGCTCAAAAGAAAGAAGTTAAAAGAGAAATCCAACCTATTAAAGAAGAGATAACTATAGAGGATTTTGAAAAGTTAGATTTAAGAGTAGTAAAAGTTCTTGCTTGTGAACCAATTAAGGGGGCTAAGAAGTTACTTAAATTAAAGGTTGATTTAGGTGGAGAGGAAAGACAAGTGGTTTCTGGTATAGCAAAATACTATAAGCCAGAAGAATTAGTTGGAAAGTATGTAGTACTTGTAGCTAATTTAAAACCAGTTAAGTTAAGAGGAGAGCTATCACAAGGAATGATTCTTGCGGCATCTACTGATGATGATAGTTTATTAACACTTGTTAACCCAGGAGAATTACCAACAGGAAGTGTAGTTAGATAAGAGGGATAATAAAGTTAAAAAGATAATAGAGTCAAGTATAAAACCCAGCCTTTGCTGGGTTTTTAATTAAGGTAGCTCTCTTTAGGGAGTTTTAATATTAAGACTTCATTTTATTCATATCATCTTTATTATTCTAAGAAGGGGGGATATTATTGAATGTAATTATAGGAAATGCATGGCCATATGCTAATGGTCCATTGCACTTAGGAAGAATAGCAGTATTATTACCAGGGGATATTTTGGCGAGATATCATAGGTTAATGGGAGATGAAGTGGTATTTGTATCAGGATGTGACTCCCATGGAACTCCTGTAACAATGAAAGCAAAAGAGGAAGGAATAACACCATTAGAAGCCTCTAAAAAATATTATAATGAGTTTTTAAATTGTTTTAAAAAGTTAAATTTTTCTTTTGATTTATTCACTCAAACTCATACAGAATATCATAGTAATAGTGTTAAAAACTTCATATTAGAGCTATATAATAAAGGATATATATATGAAAAAGATATTGAACAGGTGTATTGCGAAGAGTGTGGTGAATTTTTATCTGATAGATATATAGAAGGAAAATGTCCAATTTGCGGAGGAGAGGCATTAGGTGATCAATGTCTAGAATGCTCTGAGATATTTGAAGCATCAGAAATTTTAAATAAAAGGTGTAAAATATGTGGTTCTGAACCAGTAATTAAAAATACAAGTCATTTATTTTTTGCTTTGTCTAAGTTTGAAAATGATGTAAGAAGATTATATATAAAGCAACAAGGTTGGAGAAAAAATGCTGAAGTAATTACTAAGAGGTATCTTGATGAAGGTCTAAGAGATAGAGCTGTAACAAGAGATTTTAACTGGGGAATAGATGTACCACTAAGTGGTTATGAAGATAAAAAAATATATGTTTGGATTGAAGCTGTAATGGGATATTTAACAGCAAGTATGCAAGTTCTTGAAGAACGTGGGGAAGATTATAAGGAATATTGGGATGGTGAAGATAGTAGGGTTTACTTTGTTCATGGTAAAGATAATATTCCATTCCATACAGTTATTTTTCCGGCAATACTATCAGGATTAGGAATAAAAAATCCATCAATTAGGGAAGTATCTGGAGAGTATTTAAAGCTTGAAGGAAAGAGGTTTTCAGCAGCAAAAAATTGGGCAATATGGGTAGACCACATAATTGATAGATATAATTCAGATGCAGTAAGGTATTATATAATATTAAATGGGCCAGAAAATAAAGATTCTGATTTTACATGGAGAGATTTTATAAATACTACTAATAATGACTTAGTTGGATTATATGGAAATCTTGTAAATAGAACTTTGACGTTTATTAAAAGGAATTTTGGAGGGGAAATTCCAAGTGGCGAAGTACCTAAATCATTGAAAAATGAAATTCTTCAGCTATATTTTAGTGTTGGAGATAAAATTGAAGATGGAGAATTTAAAGATGGTTTACAGCAAATAGTTAAAATGATAAGAAAAGCAAATAAAATGTTTGATGAATTTGAGCCATGGGTAAAAGTTAAAAAAGATAAGATAGAATGTGGTAAAGATTTATATGTATGCGTGCAGTTAATTGCCAATTTATCTAATTTATTAGAACCTTTTATGCCTGAGTCCTCTTTTAAAATAAGGAGTTTTATAGGTTTAAATGAAGCAACTTGGAGCTATGTAGAAATAAAGTCAGGTGAAATAGATGATATTAGTATACTATTTGAAAAAATAGATAAAAAGAATGCAATTGAAGAATTAAATTTGATGAAAGAAGAGAAAAATTAAACAAAAAAATAGGACATCCGCAATAGGGGTTTGGGATGTCCTACAAACCAATCTATTTAAGATGGTTATAAGGGGTAAATAATAATGCTTTAACTACTTTACAAGTTATATGTTACATTATAAATATGACAAAATAGTGTCAAAAAGAAATATGTTTTGGAAACAAGTTGTTAACAAATATTAACAACTAAAAAGACCTAGAGTATTTAAGTAAAAGGGGGATAAATACTCTAGGTCTTTTTCTTTACATTTAGTAGGAATGGGGGAGATATTTGTTATGTTATTACTTGGATCGTAGTGACGGAACAAGCAAAATAAATATCTCCTCTGCTTTTTTTATACATTTAAAAATAAGAGAATATAAACGTATATGTCTTAGCTACTATGTATTTAAATATAAACTTAGGATATGACAGTTGTGTGACATAAATAAAAAAATAGTATAAAAATTTATATTTATATGAAACTATATTTGAGGTGATATTTATGGATAGCAATAATACTGAAGTAATAAAAGAAATGAATAAGTTTTTGAAGGGAATCCACATGGGAGGGAGTACTTTTAAGGATTATATTGAAAGAGCAGAGTCTAAAGAGCTAAAAGATTCTTTAGTGGAAGTTACAGAAACATTTAAGAGACATGAAGAAGCAATAACACATAGAATTGAACAACTAGGTGGAGATGCTAATGATTCATTAGGAGTAATCGGTATGATGAGTGAGTTTTTTCAAAAAATCAAACTACTTTCTGCCAATAGTGATAAAGAAATATTAGATAATGCAATAGAAGCAATGAAAATGGGAATGAATAATGCTAATAAATTTATTGATGAGCACAGCAATCTAGAAAGTAGTTTGAAAAGTGATGTGGAAGGTGTAGTTAAAGATTATGATAATAGTTTAAGAAAGTTAGAGTCCATATCTCTTTAATAAGTTATAATAAAGGAGAATTGGTCTATACAGTAGAGATTCATGAAAGGGAGTCAGCTGTATAGGCTATTTTTTTCTCAATGGTGTATAATGTATAAATAAATTACTAGATAGGATGTGTTTATATGGAGAATATATATAGAATTTTTGATAGTCATGCTCATTATGATGATGATGCCTTTGATAATGATAGAGAAGAGGTATTTGCAGAGTTAGTAGAAAATGGGGTTATTGGAATACTAAATTGTTCCTCAACATATGATAGTGTTGGTAAAACTTGTAGGCTTATAAAAGAAAATAATTTTATTTATGGGGCTATAGGTATACATCCAGAGAATGCTAATGAGCTTACAGAAGATAGGTTAGAAGAATTTAGAAGAATTATTAATGAGAATGATAAAATAGTTGCAGTGGGCGAAATTGGATTAGATTACTATTGGGAAGAAAATCCACCAAGAGATGTTCAAAAAGATGCATTTAGGGCTCAAATGAAGTTAGCAGAAGATATGAATCTTCCTGTAGTAATACATGATAGGGATGCTCATGCAGATACATTAGAAATTATTAAAGAGTTTCCTAATGTGGTGGGGGTAGTACACTGTTTTTCAGGAAGTGTAGAATTTGCTAAGGAATGTATAAAAAGAGGATATTATATTGGAGTTACAGGGGTGATAACATTTAAGAATGCTAAAAAGTTGGTAGAGGTGGTTAAAGAAATACCATTAGATAGGTTATTTGTAGAGACAGATTGTCCTTACATGTCACCTGAGCCTAATAGAGGAAAAAGAAATAGATCAGATTATATAAAATATGTAATAGAGAAGATTGCATTAATAAAAGAAGTTGATCCTATTACAGTAAATAAGATTGTTAATGAAAACTTTTTTAATTTGATAAGGTTAAGTAATTATTGTAAAATGTAATTATGATTGAATAAAAACACAATATAGGGTAATAATTCAAAAAGAGTCTATGTATAATTTAGTAATATCATTTATTTTAAGGAGCCCAATAAGAACAAAAAAGCTATTATAATTATTTTATTATTCTTTTATGCACAGGGTGCATTTTATGTATGTTCATTAGTAGCAAGAGTATGAAATTTGACAATTAGTGCAGATTTGATATATAATTCAAAAGACGCTCTTGCCAAGGGAGGGAAATAAATGGTAGAAAAATTTAAAGAACACTTAAAGAGAAGTTTTTCTAACGGTCCGAAGGCAAAGATTTTGTTAGGATTAACTGCTTTAGCAGTAATTTTAACTATGACAGTTGTCAGCATGAGAAAGACAGTAAATATAAGTATAGACGGAAGTAATGAAACATTTGTCACATATAAAGGGACTGTTAAAGATGTGTTGGAAAATCAAGGCATCGAATTAGGTGCTAAGGATAAAGTACAACCATCCTTAGAATCCAAGGTATCAGAAAACCAAGAAATTACTATTAAGAAAGCTGTACCAGTAAAAGTTGTTATAGCTGGCCAAGAATTAGAGATAGAAACAGCTGAGGATACAATAGGAGAGATGCTAGTAGCAGAAACAGATATGCTTAAAGAAAAAGGCATAGAATATCAAGAAGGTGATGATATAGTAACACCTTCTGTAGATACTCCAATTAAATCCAACTTGGATGTACAAGTGGTACAGGTAACAGTAGAGGAAGTTGTTGAGACACAAGTAATTCCATATAGCACAAAGACTACAGTAGATTATACTAAAGACGTATCTGATAAGGTAGTTACTCGTAAGGGCGTTAATGGTGAAAAGGAAGTAACATATAAGATTGTAAAGCATGATGGTGAAGTTGTTTCTAAAGAAGCAGTTAGCCAAAAACCAATCAAGGCTGCCGAAGATCAATTAGTAGTTAAAGGTGGAGCGTACATTACAGCTAATAGAGGCGGTAATATAGTAGGAAAGAAAAGATTATTTATGGAATCAACAGCATACTCTGGACATGGAAAAACAGCTACAGGAAGAACACCAGTATATAATCCAGGAGGATTAAGTACAATTGCAGTAGACCCAAGAGTTATTCCACTTGGAAGTAAGGTTTGGGTAAAAGGTTATGGTTATGCTATAGCTGCAGATACTGGTGGTGCAATTAAAGGAAATATTATTGATGTTTACTTTAATTCTTCAAGTCAATGTAAAGCTTGGGGAAGAAAGTATAATGTTGAAGTATTAGTAATTGCTTATCCAGGTGAATGGTAATTAATTTTAAGAGATAACGGAAAGTTATCTCTTATTTTTTTAGAAATTTGACATAATACATATATATATGTAAATTAAATATAGGTTTAAGTGAAAGGAAGAAACAATTTGATTAAAGAAGTTATAGTTGTAGAAGGAAGAGACGATATAACAGCAGTGAAAAAAGCTGTAGATGCAGAAATTATTGCAACTAGTGGGTTTGGTATAAATGCAAAGATTATAGAAAGAATAAAAGAAGCTCAAAAGAGGAAGGGAGTAATAGTACTTACAGACCCTGACTTTGCTGGAGAAAAGATTAGAAGTATAATATCAAAAAGAGTAAAAGGGGTAAAGCATGCATATATTGCCCAAGAAGATGGACTTAAAGATGGAGATATTGGTGTGGAAAATGCTAGTCCAGAAACTATAATCAAAGCACTTGAAAATGCAAAAGTTACACTAGAGGAAAAAAGAGAATTTTTCGATATGAAAGATATGTTTAGATTTAAGTTAACAGGAGTTGGAGACTCTAAAAAGAGAAGAATAATACTTGGTAAAGAGTTGGGCATAGGATATGGAAATGCAAATCAAATGATTTCTAGATTAAATAATTATGGCATAACTCCAGAAGAATTTATGGACGCTATTAAAAAAATAGAAGAACAATTAGGAGAATAGTAAATGGATATAAAAGATTATAAAACACAAGACTTAGTAAAGAAATATAATTTTAAGTTCTCAAAAAGTCTAGGTCAAAACTTCTTAATAGATGATTCGGTATTAACTGATATAGTAGAGGGTGCAGAAGTAAATAAAGATGATTTAATAATAGAAATAGGTCCAGGGGTAGGTTCATTAACTGCACAGTTAATAGGTAGGGCAAAGAAGGTTGTGTCCATTGAGTTAGATAATGACTTAATCCCAATACTTAAAGAAGAACTTGGACAGTATGAAAACTTTACACTTATACATAAGGATGCATTAAAAGTTGATTTTAATGAGATTATTGGTCATGAGAATAGTGTTAAGCTAGTTGCAAACTTACCTTATTATGTTACTACTCCAATAATAGTTAAATTACTTAAGGATAATTATAATTTTAAGTCTTTAACTATAATGATTCAAAAGGAAGTGGCAGAAAGAATAAATGCAGAACCTAATTGTAAAGAATATGGTGCTCTATCATTACTTGTTCAATATTATTGTGATACTAAAATAGTAAGAAAGGTATCTCCAGGAAGTTTTATACCAAGACCAAAGGTAGATTCAATAGTAATAAGATTAGATAAATTATCTGAAAAGAGAGTAGAAGTTAAAGATGAAAAACTTATGTTTGAAATAATTAGAAATGCATTCAATATGAGAAGAAAGACTATGTGGAATGCAGTTAAGTTCTTAGGGATGAAAAAAGAAGAAATAGAGAAGGCTTTTGAATTATCGGAGATAGATCAAAAGAGAAGAGGGGAAACTTTATCACTACATGAATTTGCTTTGTTGTCTGATAATATAATTAATATAAGAAATAGTTAATGCTTTAAAGGTAGATAAATACATCTACCTTTATTTTTTTAGGAATACTTACAAAGGAATAATAAGAACCGCTAAGCATATAATGTATTGAAGTAATATATGTGGAGGGAATAGGCGTTTGGCACATAATAAATTGTATAGAAACTTTATAATTTTACAGGAGGATGAGAAAACTCATGCTGCTTCAGGTGAAAAAGCCTTGTCAGGTTATGCAAAAATAGAAGCTAAAGGGGATAAGTGCAAGATATCTTTCTATGCGCAAAACTTAAAGAAAGAAGAAAAGTATTCTATCTTACTTATATGTTATAAGAAAGATATGAAGCAAATAGTAGATTTAGGAGTATTGGAGATTAGTGATATAGGAAAAGGAGAAGCTTCTAAAGAGTATTATGTAAATAATATTGCAGGCTTAGATTTTTCTTATGATAAGGTTTCTGGTGCTGCAATATGTAAGTATGTAGGTGGAGAACTTACATATTTAATGTATGGATTTATGAATGGTGAGAATGTAGGGGATAGTTGGAAAAAATGCAAGGTGTTAAAGCATATTGACAAGAACAAAGAGGATATAGAAGTAAAAGAAGTTAAGGAAGTTAAAAAAGAGGTAAAAAAGGAAGTAAAAGAAGAAGTAAAAAAGGTTGAAGAAGTTAAGTGTGTAGAGCCTGAACATAAAGAGCATCATGAAGAAAAAGAACATAAAGACCATCATGAAGATAAGTCTAAGGACGAAATGAAGGATAAGTGCAAGGATGAAATGAAGGATAACGATAAAGACCATCATGAAGAAGTTAAAAAGAAAGAAAAACATGATGAATGCAAAGATGATCATCATAAAGAAGAAAAAGAAGATAAGTGTGAAAATATAAACTATTGTGATCAAAAGTATACAGAGAATATGGGCTGCATGGGAGTTTGTAAAAAGAGAGATCAAATAGAATCAGAAGAATATAGGTTTGATGAATATGAAGCACAAATAGTAGAAGAAAAGGAATTAGATCCATATGATTTTGAAATGAGAGGTTCACTAGGTGAATTCTTTGAGAATATTATTAAAGACTTTGAAGAGGTTAAAAATAAGTTTAAGGAAATTAAGTATTGTAAATGGTATAAAGTTAATATTAAGAGCCTAGATGATATGTGCAATATATCTAATTATAATAAGTATACAATAGCATATTATCCAATGTTAAACTACTATCCATATATCAAGAAGTATGGCTATTTCATGCTTGGCTATAAATGTGATGAAAAAGGAAACCTAAAGTATATAGTTTACGGGGTTCCTGGAAAGAAGGATAAAGATGAACAACCTTATGCTGGAAAGACAGGTTTTGTTACTTGGATGAGTGGTGACAAAGATAAAGAAGGTTGTTGGTTAATGTTCTACGATTATAAGAATTCAACAGTTGTAGTTCCAATGAAGTAGGATAACTTGATTAAATGAAAAAAAAGCAATTATTAATGACTGCTATATTAGTAATTCTAGTAATAATATTAATTTTTTCTCAAAGATTCTTCAATGATAATTTTAAACAGGTAGCTTTATTAGATAATGATATAAGCTCTTTAGAGGAATTTTCAATGAAGGATCAGGGATATTCATATTCTATACCAGAAACTTGGGTGGTCAAAGAAAAAGCGAATAACTCATATAAACTTTATCAAGCAGAGTTTAATAGCGAAGAAAAAAATATAATGGGATATGTAGAACTATTGAGTACTGAAGAAGATGTGAAGGTATTAGCACAAAAAGATATAGATAACCTTGCCCTTAAGCATAGTAATGAGAATATTGAAAATTATAGTTGTAATGGTTACAAGGGAATTAAATTAGAATATACAACTAAGGTAGAGAATGGGTATTCTTTTATAAATACAAATTATTACTTAAGGTTAGATGATACAAAGGTTGGTAAGTTTGCTTTCACAGCAAAAAAAGGATCATATAAAGATAATATGAATGCTATATATGATGTAATAGTATCAAGCATTAATGTACAAAAGAAATAAGAATTTGCCATTAATAACTTAAAGTATTATAATTTAAATATTAGGAGAAGCTATTAAGCTTCTCCTAATTTATTAGATTATAAAGTAAGGAGGAGTCATGAGGTTAGTTTTATTTGAAGTTTTTGGACATAATGTCTACAGTTATGGTCTTATGATTGCCATAGGTGTAATTATAGCTGGATATATGTTTACAAAGAGAGCCGAAAAGTTAGGGTATGATGAAGACAAGGTATTTAACCTAATTGTAATAGCGGTTATATGTGGTGTCCTAGGTGGTAAGTTGTTATTTATAATAACTGAATTTAAAAATATAATTAAAGATCCATCTATTTTATTAAATTTTGGTGAAGGCTTTGTTATATATGGAGCTATTATACTAGGGGCATTATCTATATACATTTATTGTAGAAAGAATAAGTGGAATACTGTGAAGATATTTGATTGTATTGTTCCAGGAGTAGCATTAGCACAAGGGTTCGGAAGAATAGGATGTTTTCTAGCAGGATGTTGTTATGGGGCTGAAAACACAGGCAAGTTTGGCGTAATATTCCCAGAAGGAGCTTTAGCGCCGGCAGGGGTATCCTTATATCCAACACAAGTATATTCTGCTATTTTTGATTTTGCCTTAGCAGCTTTTCTTATATGGTACTCGAAAAGGAATAGGGTAGACGGACATATTTTCTCCTTATATGTTATTATATATAGTGTAGGAAGATTCCTAATAGAATTTTTACGAAATGATCCAAGAGGAAATGTTGGAGTTTTATCCACATCACAATTTATAGCTATTTTTACATTCATATTTGGATTAGCTATATATTTTATTCAAAAACAAAAGGAGAGAAAAAAGGAAAGTGAAGAAGTATAGATTTGCCCTAGTGTCTGTATTTATAATTATATGTATCTCTTTAACGGGTTGTGGTCTAATAGATACTGCTTTAGTAAAGGTTGGATTAAAAAATACTGATTTTGATTATTTACTTCAAAATAAGGTAGATAAAATAATTATTCAAAGTTCAAGAGATGCTGGTTTTAGATTTATTGTAAATGATCAGAGCGCAATACAAAATATATATAAGATACTTTCAAAGGGAAATATTAAGGATGAAAAAACATCACTTGACCCAGACTATGTATTTGAAATATATATGGGAGATGAAGTTAAGTCCTACAACTATGTAGTTAGTGTAGATGAAAGAGGCGTAGGAAACTTTTATGATGAAAATAACTCTTATCTTGTTTCAAAAAGTCTAGACGATAGTATAACTCAAAATTTATCCTTTATAAGAAAACCAAGAGACTTTGAGGATATTTACTATAATTCTATATTGCAGGTATTAGAATTAAAAAAGAATGAATTATCAAAAGGTGATAATAAGGTAGGTATAGATATAACTGGAGACGTAGATTGTCTAAAATATATGTTTTCTGTTGATTTAAAAAAGTTTGAAAAAAACTTAGATAAAGTCGTTGCTGGTACAAAGCTGATTAATAATAATTCGGAAGAATTTGATACTGTAATAAGTGTAAAGAATAAGGGTTATAGTTCAAAGAAATTTAGAACTGTAATAACTGTAGATAATAAAAAGGATAAAGTTTATGAAACCTATTATGTAGTAGGAAACTATGAATATAAGAGCTGGGATATATACATAGGAAACCCAGGAGAAAAACCAGATGAATGGTAATTAATATACAATGGAGGAATAGGAAATGAGTAGTTGTGATAATTGTCCAAGTAAAGGAACATGTTCTTCACAAGGTACATCAACATGTTCAATTAAGGTTTTACCTAAGTATGGTAATGTAAAGAATGTTATAGGAGTAATTAGCGGAAAAGGTGGAGTTGGTAAATCTACTGTTACAGGAATAATGGCTTCAATGCTTAGAAAGAAAGGTTATTCTGTTGGTGTATTAGATGCAGATATAACAGGACCTTCTATGCCAAGATTTTTTGGAATAAACCAAAAGAGAGGTCAAATAATTCCTATTGATGAGAATACAGTTAAGTTTATACCTGTAGAAACTAATTCAGGTATTAAAGTTATGTCTATGAATTTAGTTACACAAGTTGAAGACCAACCTGTTATTTGGAGGGGGCCAGTAATAACTGGGGTTTTAAATCAAATGTATGTAGACACTGAGTGGGGTGATTTAGATTACCTATTAATAGATATGCCACCAGGAACAGGTGATATAGCCTTAACAGTAATGCAAGATTTCCCTATAAAAGAATTAGTAATTGTATCTACACCTCAAGATATGGTGTCAATGATAGTTAAAAAAGTTGTAATAATGGCTGAGAAGATAGGTATAAAAATAAAAGGTGTAGTTGAAAACATGTCTTATATCACATGTACAGGGTGTGATAAAAAAATAAGAGTGTTTAGTAAAAAGTCAGCAGAAGAGCATGCTGAATATCTAGGTTTACCATTATTAGGTGAATTGCCAATAGATTTAGAATTTACAGAAGCTTTAGAAGAAGGTAAAGCAGAAGAGTATGTAATAGATAGTTCTCTATATTCTTTAATTTTTGAAGGATTATATTAGATAAAGTAATAATTTTTTCTTCCTTGGGTAAGCTATGTATGTAAATTCCTATAGGAAGGAGAATTAATAATGAAAGCAGTAGTAGATCAAGATACTTGTATAGGATGTGGACTATGCCCATCTATTTGTGAAGAGGTGTTTGAATTACAAGATGATGGAAAGGCTCATGTAATTGTTGATGAGGTTCCTTCAAATTGTGAAGATGCAGCTGCAGATGCTCAAGCAAGTTGCCCTGTAAGTGCAATTACTTGTGGTGATTAATCAATAAAAAGATGCCAAGAGGCATCTTTTTTATGTTTAGGAAAATATAAGATTAAGGATAATAATTCTATATTTTCCTTACCGTTAGTATGGAAGGGATGGATATTTGTTTTGATATTACTTAGAGCATAGCCACAGAACAAACAAAATAAATATCCACTCCACCTTTTTATTTTAACTAAAAGAAATCTAGTAATTTTTCATTAGTTAGATTAGAGTTAGAATTATAATTTGTAGGAATTGATATATTAGATAATGTAATCATATCTCCTACATTAGAATCTGTAACTTCAGATGATGGAATGGAAATAGTTTCACCATCTTCAAGGCATACAAAAGCTTCTGAAAAGTTCTTATCAATTATTATTCCTCTCATTTTACTACCTCCTTATATTTAGGATGGCAGTAAAAAGAAAAGATATACTCATAAAAAGTATATCTAATAAATATCTCTATATATTATTTTAAATACTTTTAATGCTTCTTCAATTTTAGGCCTTAAAAGTTGTTTTTTATTTTCAAATTCTAACATTCCTGCTGGGGTTAAAGTATATATCTTTTGAAATTTCTTGTCTAGATCATCCCATTCTCCAATAATTAAATCCTGCTTCTCTAATTTTTTTAGAAGAGGGTAGATACCTCCTGTACTAGGAATCCATAAACCACCAGTTCTTTCACCTATTTTATGGGCTATATCATTTCCGTTTGAAGGGCCAAGACTTAAGATATAAAGAACATATATAGGGAGAAGTCCTTTTGTAAAGACCTGACCTACAGCTTCTTTTTCTTTTTGAACCTTCTTTAGTTGAGCAACCTTTTGTTTGTATTCTTCGTACAGTTGTTTTTCTGCAGCTTTTATCTCTTGAGGACTCATAGAGGATAAATCATTCATTGATTTATTCTACCTCTTGAACTATGAAACCTACTAGACCAGGACCTGTATGAACTCCAAGAGCAGGACCAATTGAACCAGTTTCTATGTTATTTATATTATCTAAATCCTTAAAGGAATTGTAAAGATCTTTGCAGTCTTCCTCGGAATGACCATGAAGAACCCAAACATTACATTTGCCTTTTTCTAAGTAACTATCTAATATTTTTCGTAGCTTTGTAAGAGATTGTTTTCTTCCTCTTACTTTTGCATAAGTATTGTAAACACCATCATCACCAACTTCTATAATTGGTTTAAGGCTTAAAATTTCTCCTATTGTTCCAGATACCTTACCAATTCTTCCGCCCTTTTTCAAGTATTCTAATGTATTAAGTGTAAAATAACATTGAACTTTAGGTCTTAGGGTTGGTAATATAGATACGATTTCTTCAAAGGTCTTTCCTTCTTCAACTAGTTTTGCAGCTTCAATAACTAAGCAACCTTCTGCCATTGTTAAAGTTTTTGTATCAAATACAAATGAAGTTAATTTAGGATGGTCTTCAAGCACTAACCTAATAGAATTACTAGTACCAGAAAGGGCACTAGAAATATTTATGGATATAACATGAGTGTATCCTTCCTTTTCAAATTCATCTAATATCTCATTTATTCTTTTTACATTTGGTAAAGAAGTTGTAGGAATCTCCTTGTGTAAGGAAGAGTATACTTCTTCAGGAGTTATATCAACTTTATCCTCATATTCTTTACCTGAATATATTATTCTAAAAGGTGCAACTTTTATATTATATTTTTCTATAATGTCATTTGTTATGTCTGAAGCACTATCTGTAATTATACCTATCTTTTGCATATAAAAAACCTCCTAATATTTATATAGATAATATATGTAATTTTCTTAAACCTTATCACTATTGATATAGTTAACTATATCAAAAGTGATAAGGTTATTCAATAATAAAATAAGAATTAAAAAACTGTACCAACATAATAAAAAGTAATATAATTTATATAATATGCTACATAAGTGGGGGAGTTATGAAAAGTAATTTTTTTGTTACTATCTATCTCATTACAGTATTTAGTATTCTAATAGTACAGGCATTAAAGATAAAAGAGTTAAGGAATAGAATAAGTGAATCAGATAGAATAAGAAAAGAAATATGTATATTAGGTGATAAGATTCAATTAATAAAGAGTAAGCAAGAGGTTTATGATTTAATCTTAACAACAGCACTCAATGTTATTCAAAAAGGGAATAAGGGTAGCATATTGATTCAGGAGGAAGATAGATTATTTCATTATAAGACCATAAGAGGATTTAATAGTGATATTAGTTTGAGTCCTTTACCTAAGGAAGAGTTAGCTTTATACAAATATAATGGTTGTAAAGATATTGCTATTTTGAAATCAAGTTTAGGGTATAAGAACGAATATATATTAGTTTCTCCAATAAGTTCTGATGGCAAGCTTATAGGAGTTATAAATATATATTCTGATGAGGGAAGCTATAAGTTTACAGATGAGGATATAAAATTATTAAGGTATATAAAGCATGAATTAGAAGTGGAAATTAAAAACTTTTTGACGCAAGACAAATTAAAGCATATAGCAACTCATGATGAACTAACAGGACTTTATAACAGGAGAAGCTTTAATCAAATATTTGAAGATGAATTAAATGAAGTTAAGAAGAATGGTATAGAAAGTGTTCTTGCAATTATTGACTTAGATGATTTTAAAGTTATAAATGATACATTTGGACACAGGGCTGGTGATGAAGCCTTAGTTAAAATGGCAGCTGCAATGAGAAAATGTCTTGAGAAAAATGATACTTATGCAAGAATGTCAGGAGATGAGTTTGTAATAATATTTAGGCAATCAACGGTTGAAGATGTAAAAGAAAAGCTATCTGGTATAAACGATATTCTAACCATGAGTTCAGAAAATATAAAAATAGGATTTACATATGGATTAGCAACAATAAGTATTGATTCAAATATAGAAAAGGATGAAATATTTTCTTGTGCAGATAGAATGCTATATATGGAGAAGAAAAAGAAAAAGGTAGGAAGATAATAAGAATCTCGCAAAAGCGAGATTCTTTTATTTTAATATTTTATGCTAGTTTTATTATCTACAATATGCCAAATAGTTTTGCCAGTGGCAAGAGGGAGTTCATTTCCGTTCATATCATATATTTTTGTTTCAGATAGTTCACTGTATTTCTTCCATTTGATATCTAAAATTTTTCCGTTACTTAATAGAAGACCATCTCCTTCACCAATCATGTTTATATCAAGATGCAATCCGTCTTCCCCCAATTTTATATCAGTCTTTTGTATTATTACATTGGAAAATTCAAGTGGAGATTCATATGCCATATCCCATGCCTTTTCACCATCCATGTATTTAGTATAAACATTATTATTATAAGTGTAGGAAGTATTATAATGGTTATTAATAGTTATTAAAATGTTATCACATGTTTTGTAATCATTGCTGTTATAATATTCGTTATCAAATGTAGAGAAGTTTTTTGATTTTACATCCCAATTAGTAGTAGATATAAAACTGCGTATCTTCTCAGATGATGTATATAGGTTGTGAGGAGCTTTTCGTGTAGAGTCTCTCCAAAAGTAATGTTCTTTAGATATCTCATTTATACTCATTATAGAATTATCTTGTTTGATTTCATTTAATGCATCCAAAGACCCACCGCAATGAGCAAAAGGCAGTGAATTTTCTCTAGAAAGTGTTATATAGTAAGGCCTAACGCTTCTAACTGGACCAATTATGGAAGGTGATTGGCTATGGAATAAAGCCATGAATCTTGGAATACCACCTTCGGCAGAGGTTTCATAAATAATATCTGCTTGTGACAGGCCGCTTTGTGGACGAGCAGATGGTGAGTTTTCTACCATAACCATAAAAGGAGTATTGTTTATAGAAGTTTGATCACATTCTTCTCCTGTATAAGGGAAAGAATATTTGCTTTCGATTACATTAGTAGAATTAACTGCTTCTTTTTTATTACAACCATAAAGGCAACTTCCTAGTAAAGTTGTTATTATTATTATTGCTAATCTTTTTTTCATCATTACCTCCTTAACAAAAATAAAAATAGGTATAGTACTAGTTTATTCATTTATTAGAAAAATAATACAAACAAATAAAAAGTGAAGATAAGTGGACAAATAGTATACTAAATGAAGGTATTTTGATGAAATTGAAAATTGTGGAATATTGAAGTGTAAGATTTAATAAAGTATAATTATAAAGGTGATAGGCACAATATATTGTATGAAAGGGGAATGAACAATGCTATATGTAGTTAAAAGGGATGGTAGAACAGTTGAGTTTAATATCGATAAGATATCCAATGCTATAAAGAAAGCAGCTACTGAAGAGGGAGTAAGCTTAAAGACTAATCAGGTGTTTGACTGTGTGCAAAAGGTTATAAATTACATAGAAATGACAGAGAAAAAAAGTATATCTGTAGAAGAAATTCAAAATTTAGTTGAAAAAGCATTAAGAGATAGTGGCCATGAAAATATCGCTATATCCTATTCAACTTATAGAAATGAGAGAACAAAGATTAGAGAAATTAAATCTGATTTAATGAAAGCAATTCAACAAATAGGAGTTGAAACAGATAGAGATAATGCAAATGTAGGAAATAATTTTAGTTCTAAGCTTTTAAGAATAGCATCTGAATCAAATAAATGGCATACATTAGCTAGTATGCCTAAGAAATTAGCAAAGGCTCATGAAACAGGAGATTTATATTATCATGATTTAGATAGTTATAATTTAACTACAAATTGTCTTCATATTCCTACTAGAGAAGTGTTAGAAAAAGGCTTCAATACAGGATATGGAACAATAAACTCACCTAAAAGAATAGAAACAGCAGCAGAATTATCATGCATACTTTTACAATCAACACAAAATGATATGTTTGGAGGTCAATCTCATCCAGATTTTGATAATGATTTAGGCATATTTGTTGAACCAACAAGAAAAGAGATAAAAAAGGAATTAGAAGAATTGGGAGTTCCAAGTGAAAGAATAGAAAGCATATTAGAGAAAAAAGTTAGAGAAAGAGTACATCAAGCAATGCAAGGGGTAGTGTTTAATTTGAATACTATGCACTCTAGAGCGGGCTCTCAAGTTCCATTTAGTTCTGTTAATATAGGTATTCCTAACAGTGATGATGCAGCTTTAGTGTGTGAAATATTTTTAGAGGAATATGAAAAAGGATTAGGAAAGGGTGAACAGCCCATATTCCCTAATATTATATTTAGAGTAAAAGATGGAGTTAATAGGGAAGAAGGAGATCCATATTACTATTTATATAAATTAGCTTGCAGAGTGGCAGCTAAAAGAATGAACCCTACTTTTATGAATATTGATGCGGATTTTAATAAGGAGTATTATAATCAGGGATATATGCCAGCTACTATGGGATGTAGAACATATCTAATGAAAAATGTTAATGGAGAACCAGGGTGCAAAGGTAGAGGAAATATAGCTCCAACAACAATAAACTTACCTAGAATAGGGATTCAAGCAAAAGGTAATATTGAAAAGTTCTTTGAATTATTTCAAGAGAGAATTGATTTGGCTGAGGAAGCATTAATGCATAGATATGGAGTATTAAAGAACCTAAGAGTTAAAGATCTACCTTTTGTTGCAGGACAGCATCTGATGAAAGGCGCAGAAGGGCTTAGTGGAGAAGATTCTATAGAGCCAATATTAAAACAAGGAACTTGGGGAATTGGTTTTATAGGTTTAGCAGAGACCTTAGTAGCTTTAACAGGAAAACATCATGGAGAAGACCCAGCTTCAAGGGAACTTGGTGAAAAAATAATTACATTTCTTAGAAGTAATATAGATAGATTAACTGAAAAAACTCGTCTTAACTGGAGCTGTTATGCTACACCAGCAGAAGGTCTTTCAGGAAAGTTTATAAAACAAGACCAAAAGATGTTTGGGCTTTTAAAGGGGATTACAGATAAAGAATATTATACAAATAGTTATCATATACCTGTTGGTTTCCCAATATCAATTAAAGATAAAATTGATATTGAAGCACCTTATCACAAGCTTTGTAATGGAGGGCATATCAGTTATATAGAGGTAGATGATAATCCTACAGGAGATACAATAAAAGATATAATTGATTATGCATATAAAAATACTAATATAAGTTATCTTGGTGTTAATTTTCATATAAGATATTGCAAAGATTGTGGAGAAACTTTGCATAATCATGAGTGTGCATGTCCTAAGTGTGGAAGTAATAACATACAAGGAATTTCAAGAGTAACAGGATATTTAAGCTTAGATGAAAGATTCGGGTCTGGAAAGTCACATGAAAGGGACGACAGAATAACACATACAGAATCACACGAGTCTACATATAAGTAGGAAAAGGATGCAATTAAGTTGCATCCTTTTTGTTTTGGTGTGACTTAGAGCGAAGCGACGGCACAAGCAAAATAAATATCCACCATACCTCTTGCAATGCAATTTTTATAATAAATCTTGCAATAATTAGTAGTGTTTTAGTGATAATTTAAAAATATATAGAAAATATTGAATTGAAACTATACAAAACTTGCAAAAGTCTTTATTTTTCTATTGTTAATAATAATTTAGTGTGATAGAATAAAATGGTAAAATAGTAAATTGCTATATCCACTAATTTTTGGGGCTTCATATAGATAATCGAAAGGATATAACAAAGAAATAAGAAAAGGGGGATATTATGCCAGTAAAAGATTTAAAAAATGGAAGACAAATTTATGTGGTAGATACAACTCTTAGAGATGGAGAGCAAACTGCCGGTGTTGTATTTGCTAATGAAGAAAAGTTAGCAATAGCAACAATGTTAAGTGACTTGGGAGTAGATCAATTAGAAGTAGGTATACCAACTATGGGTGGAGATGAAAAAAATGCAATTAAATCCATAGTAAAGAGAAATTTAAAAAGCAGTATAATGGCTTGGAATAGAGCTGTCATATCTGATATACAAGAGTCTATAGATTGTGGAGTAGATGCTGTAGCCATATCAATATCAGTTTCAGATATTCATATTAAGAATAAGTTAAAGACATCAAGAGAATGGGTACTAGAGAATATGGTTAAATCTGTAGAATATGCTAAGAAGAATGGTTTATATGTATCTGTTAATGGTGAAGATGCATCAAGAGCTGATAGAGAGTTTTTAATTAAGTTCATGAAGGCTGCAAAGGAAGTTGGTGCAGATAGATTTAGGTATTGTGATACAGTGGGCGTAATGGGACCATTCCAAATAGAAGAGGAGATTAAATGTCTACATGACAATGCAAAGCTAGATATTGAGATGCATACTCATAATGATTTTGGTATGGCAACTGCAAATGCCATAGCAGGATTAAGAGGGGGGGCTAATCATGTAGGGGTAACAGTTAATGGACTAGGAGAAAGAGCAGGAAATGCCGCTCTTGAAGAGGTAGTTATGGCCTTGAAGTTTGTCTATGGCTGCGATGTGAACATGGATACTACAATGTTTAGGGAAATTTCCGAATATGTTTCTAAGGCATCAGGTAGAGAGTTACCTATTTGGAAGGCCATAGTAGGTACAAATATGTTTGCTCATGAATCAGGTATTCATGCAGATGGAGCGATAAAGAATCCTAAAAATTATGAAGCTTTTGATCCAAGTGTAGTTGGTCTTGAAAGACAAATAGTAATAGGAAAGCATTCAGGTAAGGCAGCTATAGTAAATAAGTTTAAAGAATATAATATAGAACTTACTAATGAAGAAGCTTCAGTTATATTAGAAATGGTTAGATCAACTTCTGTTAGATTGAAGAGAAGTTTATTTGATAAAGAGATTGTTGGGCTATATAAGGAATATAAAAGACAATTAGCAGAAAAAGATAATTAAATCGCAATAAGTACTAAGGGGGAAAGAAGATGGGCGATAATTTAGTATATAAAATATTAAAAAGCCATATTGTTGAAGGTGAATTAAAGGCAGGGGAACCAATATCAATTAAAATAGATCAAACTTTAACTCAAGATTCAACAGGAACAATGGCATATTTACAACTAGAAGCAATGGGGATTGATAGGGTAAAAACTAAAAGGTCAGTAGCATTTGTAGATCACAATATGTTGCAACAAGGATTTGAAAATGCTGATGATCATAAGTTTATACAAACAGTAGCCTCAAAATATGGTGTGTATTTTTCTAAACCAGGTAATGGAATATGTCACCAAGTATTTTTAGAAAGATTTTCAACACCATCAGAGACCTTAATTGGATCTGATAGTCATACCCCAACAGCTGGTGGAGTTGGTATGCTAGCTATGGGTGCTGGTGGATTAGATGTTGCTTTAGCTATGGGGGGAGGAGCCTATAATATAAATACTCCTAAAGTAGTCAAGGTTAATTTAGAAGGTAAGTTAAATAAGATGGTAGCATCTAAGGATATAATATTAGAAGTATTAAGAAAGTTAACTGTAAAAGGTGGAGTTGGAAAAGTATTTGAATATGCTGGTGAAGGTGTTAAGTCACTATCAGTTCCACAAAGAGCTACTATAACAAATATGGGAGCTGAATTAGGAGCAACAACTTCTATTTTCCCAAGTGATGAAAGAACTTTAGAGTTTTTTAAGGCTCAAGGAAGAGAAGAAGATTGGATAGAGTTCAAACCTGATGCAGATGCATTATATGACGATGAAATAACTATAAACTTAGATGAATTAGTGCCACTAGCTGCAGGGCCTCATAGTCCGGATAATGTTAAGGAAGTAAAAGAGTTTGGAAAGATAAAAGTAGACCAAGTAGCAATTGGTAGTTGCACAAATTCCTCATATGAAGATTTAATGAAGGTTGCTAAAATACTGAAGGGAAGAAAGGTTAACCCTAATGTAAGTTTGGTAATAGCCCCTGGATCAAGACAAGTTATGGAGATGATAGCTAGAAATGGAGCATTAGCTGACATTATTAGTGCAGGTGCAAGAATACTAGAAAACTCTTGTGGCCCTTGCATAGGTATGGGACAAGCACCATCAACAGATGCAGTTTCTTTAAGAACTTTTAATAGAAATTTCTATGGTAGAAGTGGAACACTATCTGCTAAGGTATTTTTAGTAAGTCCTGAAACAGCAGCAGTATCAGCAATAACAGGAGTTTTAACAGATCCAACGGAATTAGATGTGGATTTAACAGTAGATATGCCTAAAAGATTTTTAATAGATGATTCAATGATATTAGCGCCTGCACCAACAAATGCAGAAGTTGATGTTGTAAGAGGACCAAATATAAAACCATTCCCAGTAAATAAACCTTTAGGGAACAGTGTTGAAGGTAAGGTATTAATAAAGGTTGAGGATAATATAACAACAGATCATATAATGCCTTCAAATGCAAAGCTTCTTCCATTTAGATCGAATATTCCATATCTTTCAGAATTCTGTTTTAATACAGTAGATGTAGAATTTCATAAGAGAGCTAAGGAATATAACGGTGGTTTCATAATTGCTGGTGATAATTATGGACAAGGTTCTTCTAGAGAACATGCTGCATTAGCTCCATTATACCTTGGAGTAAAAGCTGTAATTGCTAGATCGTTTGCTAGAATTCATAAAGCTAACTTAATTAATAATGGTATAATTCCTATGGAATTTAAAGAAGAAAGTGATTATAATAGCATAGATTTAGTTGATGAGTTAGTTATTGATAATGTAAAGCGCTCTTTAGAGACTGGAACTGTTAAGATTAAAAATGTTACTAAAGGAATAGAATTTGAGGTTACGGTTAATTTAACAGAAAAAGAAATTGATGTAATTAATTTAGGTGGAAGACTTAATTACGTAAAACATAGTAATTAGTACAATTTTTAATGACTATTGATATTAATACATCCTTTCTCAAATAGATAAGGGATGTATTATATATTCAATGGTCTTTTATTTTAATATAGTTGATAGAGGGAGTCTTTAATAAACAAGTTGGGATAAGGTTAAAATATTAAAATATATTTCCGTGAAGGTGGCATATAAGATAGTTATAAATGGAGCATATAATCATGATGTAGTTGTTGTATATGCTAATAGACCATATATAATATCTATTATGACCAAGGGGGAGTAATGAGTTCATTTCGCAATTATCTAAGAAAATCTATGGTCAGTTAATTAGATTATAAATATAGTGAAATTTTTACTCTTGTCTTTATTTGTAATATTATATATGATGAAATAACAAACTATTAGATAAGAATGAAGAGAGGTACAAGAGAAATGTTATATTTAGATGAGGCAAATAGATGCTTGTCATGCAAGAATCCAAGATGTAAGCAACATTGTCCTATAAGCACACCAATTCCAGAAGTAATAGCGCTTTATAAGGAAGGGAAGTTAAAGGAAGCAGGAGAAGTTCTATTTAAAAATAATCCATTATCTTTAGTATGTTCAATAGTATGTCCTCATGAAGATCAGTGTAGAGGATATTGTATAAAAGGTATTAAAGATGAACCGGTAAGATTTCACGATATAGAAACAGAGATTTCTACTAAATACTTAGAAGAAATGGAGATAGAAAATACTCCTAAGATAAAGGATAGAGTTGCTATAGTTGGTGGAGGTCCTGCGGGAATAACAATAGCATTTATACTTTCACAAAAAGGATATAAAGTAACTTTATTTGATGCTCATGAAAAGATTGGAGGAGTTTTAAGATATGGAATTCCTGAATATAGATTGCCAAATAAAATGATAGATAAAATTGAAGAGAGACTTTTAGATTCAGGTGTTGTAATAAGACCAAATACCTTAATTGGTCCTGTTATAACTATTGATAAACTATTTAGTGATGGATATAAAGCTATATTTATTGGAACAGGAGTATGGAACCCAAAAACTTTAAATATAAAAGGTGAAACATTAGGAAATGTTCATTATGCAATAGATTATTTAAAGTCTCCAAATGTATATAGATTAGGGAAAAGAGTAGCTGTAATAGGGGCAGGAAATGTAGCTATGGATGCTGCTAGAGTTGCCAAAAGAAATGGTGCTGATGAAGTATATATCCTTTATAGAAAAGGTGAAGAGGATATGCCAGCAACAGGTGATGAAATAAGAGAAGCTAAAGAAGATGATATTAAGTTTAAACATTTTGTAGCTCCTTTAGAAATAACTGAAGAAGGAGTTAAATTAGTTAGAACTGAAAATATTAAAGGTGAAGATGGAAGAGTACAAACTAAGATATTGGAAGATGAGGAGGAATTCTTTGAGTGCGACTCTACAATAATAGCTGTAAGTCAAGCGCCTAAGAATAATATAGTTTCTCATACAGAAAGCTTAGAAACAAATAAATGGGGACTATTAGTAACTGATGAACAAGGGCATACAACTAGAGATGGTGTATTTGGGTCAGGAGATGTAGTAACTGGAGCTAAAACCGTTGTTGAAGCTGTAGCAAATGCAAAAATCGTTGCTAATGCTATAGAAGAGTATTGCACAAAAAAACTAGTTTTATAAAAGATTAGAAGGAATTTTACATATGTAAGATTCCTTCTTTTTTGTTGTGATAAAATAGTAGTATATACAAAAAATAGAAAGTGGGGCTAAAAATGAATAAGGAAGAAATTATTAAATTAAATTTAAATTCTCTTTGTGTGTATAAGGGGATATTTGAAGAGAAAGTTGGGGATAAATTTAGAAAGCTTGTTGATAAGTTGTGTGATAACTCTAAGATTGAGGAGTGTGTAAAGGCATATAATGAATTTACATTTGAATTATTTAAGGTTAATAGAATATTATCATTTAAGGAAGTTATAATAGATGACATGCTATTAAGCTCAAATCCATTTAATCAATCTTTAAGTAATTTTGGAGAGGTACCTAGTTTTACTGAAGATGGCATATTTAATGAACTAAACTTGTTATGTGACATAGCAAATGTTACTAGCAATGATATTAAGAGTATCTTATTAAATAAATTTGATTCAGTAAGTACTATAGATTCGCTTATAGGATGGAATTTAAATGAAGATAAGTACATAGCAAAAACAGAAATGGATATAGAAAAACTAAAGCATATTCTGATGTGTGAAAATAATTGGGGTAATAAAATAGATAAGATAAAGAACTTTCATATAAAGAATGGAACAGGAAGAAGCACAGCTTATAAAGCCTTTGTTTGGGAAAGGTTTCATGATGATAATGAAGGTCACTTAAGAGAAATTTTAGAGCCTGACCCAATAAATATATCTGAATTAATAGGTTATGAAACTCAAAAGAAGGAAATAATCGATAATACAAAGAGTTTTTTAAAGGGTCTTCCTGCTAATAATTTATTGTTATATGGAGCTAGAGGAACAGGAAAGTCATCTACAGTAAAAGCTGTACTTAACGAATTTTATATGGATGGATTAAGGTTAATAGAAGTTGATAAAGATCAATTAAGAGATTTTACTAGAATTATTAGATTGTTAAAAGATAAGAAGCAAAAGTTTATTATTTTTGTTGATGATTTGGTTTTTGATGAAAATGAAGATAGCTACTCTGCTTTAAAGACAATATTAGAAGGAAGAGTAGAAAATAAACCTGATAATATAATAATTTATGCTACAACTAATAGGAGACATTTAATTGTTGAAAAGTTTGCTGATAGGGAAGAGATAAACTCAAAGGATACAATGGAAGAAAAGTTATCTCTATCAGATAGGTTTGGTATTACAATTAGTTTCTTTACTCCTGATCAAAAAGAGTTTTTAAAGATTATAGATGGTCTAGTAGATCTTAGGGGATTAGATATAGATAAGGAATATGTTCATAGAGAAGCCCTAAAGTGGGAAAAGTGGCATAATGGTAGGTCACCAAGATCTGCTACACAATTTATAGATTGGTTAGAAGGATATTTATCTAAATAGATATTGTGTGATTATAATTGGTGATATAATAAATGTAGAAATATCTATAGAGAGAAGGGGTTTTGGTGGGTAATACAATAAGATTAGCTGGGATAGCATACGAAAGTTTAGTAAATGGACCTGGGATGAGGAGAGTATTCTTTTCTCAAGGATGTAGGCATAATTGTAAGGGATGCTTTAATCCTGATACTCATAGCTTTGATGGCGGAGAAGAAAAAGACATGGATGAATTAATAAAGGATGTTTTAGGTAATCCAATGATAAAAGGTGTTACATTTAGTGGTGGCGATCCTTTTGAAAGGCCAGAAGAATTTGCATACATGGGGGAAGTTTTTAAGAAGCATGGTCTAAATATATGGAGCTATACAGGATATACTTATGAGTTCATAGTAAGTCATTTTAATGAAAAGCCAGAATGGAGAAGGTTAATTAATACTTTAGATGTACTAGTTGATGGTCAATTTGAAGAAGATAAGAAAGAGGAAGGTTTATTGTTTAGGGGATCTTCAAATCAAAGAATTATAGATGTTAAAGAGAGTTTAAAGAGAAATCAGGTAGTAATTTGGAAATGATAAAGGTATAGTACTAGAGAGGAGATAGTGGTCAATGAAAAAGAAAGTAATAAGTATGATATTAGTGGGATTATCATTAGCATTAGTAGGATGTGGGGATAAAAGTACACTTACAGAGGATAAGGTAAATATATCTGCGGATAAAGAAGTAAGTGAAGATGGGAATTATGTAGTTGTAGTAGAATTATGTGAGGGAGTAAAATCTGTAGACTATACACTAACAGAAAATGGTCAGTTGGTATCTTCTAAAGAGGATGTCGATGAAGGGTTAAAAGAAAATATAATGTCAAACAAGGTAAAGGGTGAATATGAATATGTGTTAACAGTTAAAGACGATGAAGGAAACACTGTTACAAAGGAGTTAGCTGTTAAGGTAGATGATAGTTTAGCTGCATCAGCTACTTTGTCAGATAGTAGTATAGCCGAATGGTCTGGAGATGGTATAGAATATGCTGTGGGTGATAAAGTAAACTATAGTGATAAAAAGTATAAATGTTTACAAGGACATACATCTCAAGATGATTGGAATCCAGTAAGTGCAGCTAGCCTTTGGAAGGAAATAAAATAATAAGTTACACATATTATGAGGATACTAAAAGTATCCTCTTTTTTGATTTAAATTTTAAATACTTAAACTTATACAAAGTAAGGAGAATAATAATTCTTCTTACTTTTTTATCTTTATACAATCTTAATACTAGTGCTAATAACTCTAACACTATCTTTATATCTTTTTATCTATAATTAACCTCGTAAGAGAGGAGGATGAATTCGTGGAAATTATTATCAAATTAATAGGTATAGTAGCCTTAGTGCTATTTATATATCTTTTTTACATTTTATTAAAGGGGGATAATGAATAATGAATGCAGTATTACAATATGGGTTATACTTAGTTATTCTAGTGGCATTAGCAATTCCACTTGGAAAATATATAAGCAAAGTTATGGATGGAGAAAAAGTATTTTTATCTAAAGTATTAGTACCTGTAGAAAATTTTATATATAAAATAATGAGAATAGATAAGAAAGAAGATATGACGTGGAAGAAGTATGCGGTATCAGTAGTTTCATTTAGTATATTTGGATTTATAATTTTATTCTTATTAAATGTTTTACAAGGAGTTTTGCCACTTAATCCAGAAGGCGTTGATGGCACAACAGCTCACTTGGCATTTAATACAACATCAAGCTTTGTAACTAACACAAACTGGCAAGCCTATTCAGGTGAAAGTGGGTTAAGTTATCTAACTCAAATGTTAGGTTTAACTGTTCAAAACTTTGTATCAGCAGCAACTGGTATTGCAGTACTTTTTGCTTTAATTAGAGGTTTTACAAGAGTTAAAGAAAAAGGAATCGGAAGTTTCTGGGTGGATCTAACTAGAAGTATACTGTATGTTTTAATACCGCTTTCTATAGTTGTTACCCTTGGATTAGCATCTCAAGGAGTTGTTCAAAATCTTAATTCTTATGAAGAAGTACAATTAGTACAACCAATAGAGTTAGAAGATGGAACTGTAATTACTAAGCAGGTAATACCACAAGGTCCTGCAGCTAGCCAAATAGCTATAAAACAATTGGGTACAAATGGAGGAGGATTCTTTGGAGTTAACTCAGCACATCCATTAGAAAATCCAACAATATTTTCTAATATGTTAGAGATGATTTCATTACTTTTAATACCAGCAGCTTTATGTTTTTCATTTGGTAGAAGTATAAAAGATAAAAAACAAGGAAGAGCAATATTCTTAGCAATGTTTATTATGTTGGTTGTAGCACTTTCTATTGTTGCGGTAAGTGAAGCCAACGCAACACCTCAGCTTGTTCAAGCGGGAATGGTTGATGTTTCACCAGTAGGACAAGCTGGTGGCAATATGGAAGGAAAAGAAAGTAGGTTTGGTATTGCGACTTCAAGTACTTGGGCTACATTTACTACAGCTGCTTCAAATGGATCGGTTAATTCAATGCATGATAGCTATACTCCATTAGGAGGTATGATAACAATGCTTCAAATGCAACTTGGAGAAGTTATATTTGGGGGAGTTGGATGTGGTTTATATGGCATGCTTGCATTTGCTATAGTAGCAGTATTTATTGCAGGTCTTATGGTAGGTAGGACGCCAGAGTACTTAGGAAAGAAGATAGATCCTTATGAAATGAAAATGGCAATGTTAGTTTGTCTTGCTACACCAATAGCAATACTTGTTAGTAGTGGAATAGCTTCATTAGTTCCTCAAGTAGTAGAAAGCTTAAATAATGAAGGAGCTCATGGATTTTCTGAAATGCTTTATGCTTATTCATCTGCAGGAGGCAATAATGGATCAGCCTTTGCTGGATTTGGAGCTAATACACCGTTTATAAATATAACAATAGGTATTGTAATGTTATTTGCTAGGTTTGTACCATTAATTGGTACACTTGCAATTGCAGGTTCTTTGGTTCAAAAGAAAAAAGTAGCAGTTAGTGTAGGAACATTATCAACTCATAATGCTTTGTTTATAGGATTATTAATATTTGTAGTTCTTTTAGTTGGAGCATTAAGTTTTTTCCCTGCACTTGCGTTAGGTCCAATAGCAGAGTTCTTTCAAATGATTGCGTAGAAGGAGGGAGTAAGAGATGAAGAAAGAAAAATTCCTAGTTAATAAAAGTATGATGAAAAGAGCTATTAAGGATTCATTTATTAAGTTAAATCCTAAAGTTCAAATTCAAAATCCAGTAATGTTTATAGTTTATATAGCTTCAATACTATCATCAATATTATATACTATATCTCTATTTGGAATAAAAGATAATTCGCCTAGTTTTATATTAGGAATTGCAATATTACTTTGGTTTACTGTTATCTTTGCTAACTTTGCAGAAGCTATTGCAGAAGGTAGGGGGAAAGCTCAAGCAGATTCCTTACGTGCTTCAAAAAAGGATGTTTTAGCTAGTAAGATAGATTCTGTTACTGATAAATCTAAAGTTACTAAAGTTAATTCATCAGAATTAAGAAAAGGTGATTTAATTATTGTTCATGCTGGAGAACAAATCCCAGCAGATGGTGATGTTATAGAAGGAGCAGCATCAGTAGATGAAAGTGCAATTACAGGTGAATCTGCACCAGTAATTCGTGAAAGTGGAGGGGATAGAAGTGCAGTAACTGGCGGTACAACTGTTACATCAGATTGGATTGTTATTAAGGTTAGTAATGATCCAGGTGAAGGTTTTATGGATAAAATGATAGCTATGGTAGAAGGCGCGGCTAGAAAGAAAACTCCTAATGAAATAGCTCTTCAAATATTACTTGTTGCATTAACAATTATATTTTTAACTGTAACTGTTTCGTTATATTCTTATTCAAAGTTCTCCTTTCTTCAAGCAGGTGTAGAAAATAATACTTCTGTAACAGTGTTACTAGCATTATTAGTATGTTTAGCGCCAACAACAATAGGGGCATTGCTATCAGCTATAGGTATTGCAGGAATGAGTAGACTAAATCAAGCGAATGTTTTAGCTATGAGTGGTAGAGCAATAGAGGCTGCTGGAGATGTTGATATTTTAATGTTAGATAAGACAGGAACTATTACATTAGGGAATAGGCAAGCTAGTGAGTTTGTACCGGTTGATGGTATTGATAAAAGAGAATTAGCTGATGCAGCTCAATTAGCATCATTAGCAGATGAAACACCAGAAGGAAGAAGTATAGTTATATTAGCCAAAGAAAAGTTTGGAATTAGAGAACGTAATATGACTGAATTAAAAGCTACATTCATACCATTTACAGCTAAAACAAGAATGAGTGGAGTAGATTTCTCTGGAAATGAAGTAAGAAAAGGTGCTGCAGATGCAATTAAGAGATATGTAGAAGAAAAAGGCGGCTCCTTCTCTAAGGAATGTGATGAAGAAGTAAGAAAAATAGCTAATGTTGGAGGTACTCCATTAGTTGTAGCTAAAAATGGTAGGGTATTAGGAATAGTACATTTAAAAGATATAGTTAAGAAGGGGGTTAAAGAAAAGTTTGCAGATTTAAGAAAAATGGGAATTAAAACAATAATGATTACAGGTGATAACCCTCTTACAGCGGCAGCAATAGCAGCTGAGGCAGGAGTTGATGATTTTTTAGCTGAAGCTACTCCAGAAGGAAAACTTAATATGATTAAAGATTTCCAAAAGCAAGGTCATTTAGTTGCCATGACTGGTGATGGAACAAATGATGCACCAGCATTAGCGCAAGCTGATGTGGCAGTTGCTATGAATACTGGTACTCAAGCTGCTAAAGAAGCAGGAAATATGGTGGATTTGGATTCATCTCCAACTAAGTTAATTGATATTGTTCGTATAGGTAAGCAGTTGCTTATGACTAGAGGTGCTCTTACTACTTTTAGTATTGCAAATGATATTGCTAAATACTTTGCAATAATACCACCATTATTTATTGGACTTTATCCTCAATTAGATAAATTAAACATAATGAGATTAGCAAGTCCAGAAAGTGCAATCTTCTCTGCTGTTATATATAATGCTTTAATTATAGTAGCCTTAATACCTCTTGCATTAAAGGGGGTTAAATATAGAGAAGTTCCAGCGAGTAAGCTTTTATCAAGAAATTTATTAGTTTATGGAATTGGAGGAATTATAGCTCCATTTATTGCAATTAAGATTATTGATGTAATTATTACAGCTCTTGGAATAGTATAGGAGGTAGTTATAATGAAGGTAGCAAAAAAGGCTTTTATTTGCATAATAGTTTTTACGGTACTTTGTGGGTTAGTATATCCTTTAGTAATGACAGGAATATCACAAGTATTATTTAAAGAGAAAGCAAATGGTAGTATTATAGAAATTGATGGCAAGAAGTATGGCAGTATTTTGTTAGCACAACAATTTACAGGTGATGAATATTTGTGGGGGCGTATAATGAATATTGATACAGAAACTTTTACTGATGATGAGGGAAACGCTTTAATGTATGCAACTCCATCAAATTTAAGTCCAGCAAGTGAAGAATATGAAGCGCTTGTAAAAGAAAGGGTTGAAAGGATTAGAAAGGCCAATCCAACTGTGAAAGAGGAGGCTATTCCTGTTGATTTAGTAACATGTTCAGGTAGTGGATTAGATCCTCATATATCAGTTGCTGCCGCTCAGTATCAAGTTGAGAGAATAGCTAAAGCACGTAACCTAGATACTCAAGAAGTAAAAAAAATAATTGATAAATATACTAAAGGAAGAATGTTTGGGATATTTGGTGAAGAGGTGGTTAATGTTTTAGAAGTTAATCTTGCTTTAGATGGAATATTAGAATAGAGAGGTATAGATTATATGGGAGAAGTTCGGCCAAATCCTGAAACCTTATTAAGGAAGGTTAATAACTCGGAGCGACAAGATAAAAGAGGAAAGTTAAAAATATTTTTTGGTTATGCAGCAGGTGTTGGAAAGACATATGCGATGCTAGATGCTGCTCATGCAGCTAAAAAATCAGGTATAGATGTAGTTGTTGGGTATGTTGAACCTCATACTAGACCTGAAACATTGGCTTTATTAGAAGGGTTGGAATTACTTCCAACCCTAAAAGTTGATTATAGAAATATAAAGTTGAATGAGTTTGATTTAGATGGAGCATTAAAAAGAAATCCTAAGCTTGTTATTGTTGATGAGTTAGCGCATACAAATGCAGAAGGATTAAGGCATAAAAAAAGATATAGTGATATTGAAGAATTATTGGATGCAGGAATTGATGTTTATACTACAGTTAATGTTCAACATATAGAAAGCCTAAATGATATAGTTGCATCAATTACTCATATAACAGTTAAAGAAAGAGTTCCAGATAGAATATTTAATGAGGCATTTCAGGTAGAACTTATAGATATAGAGCCTTCAGATTTAATAAATAGATTAAATGAAGGAAAAATATATAGTAATATGCAAGCAAAAAGAGCCTTAAATAACTTTTTTACTAGAGAGAATTTAGCTGCCCTTCGTGAGATAGCATTAAGGCAAACAGCAGATAGAGTTAATAAAGAAGTAAGTATAAATAAGGTTTGTGGAGAAAGTGTTTATCATACAAATGAACATATATTAGTATGTTTAAGCTCCTCTCCATCTAATGCAAAAGTTATTAGAACAGCTGCAAGAATGGCAGAAGCTTTTCATGGGAAATTTATAGCTTTGTTTGTAGAAACTACTTATTCAAAAGAGTTAGGTTCAAAGAATATAGAAAGACTTAGAAATAATTTGAAATTAGCAGAAGATTTAGGAGCAGTTATAGAAACTGTTTATGGAGATGATGTTCCTTATCAAGTTGCAGAATTTTCGAAAGTAAGTGGAGTATCAAAAATTATTATTGGGAGAAGTGAAAGAAGAAGAAATATATTTGCAAGTAAAATTGGAGTTGTAGATAGGCTTATAGAATTAGCTCCGGATATAGATATATACGTCATTCCAGATAAAGAATCACGTTTATATAATCCAAAAAGAAAATATATAAAGCAGATAGAATTATCAGCAATAGATACTTTAAAGACTGTAGTAGTATTAACGTTCTGTGCAATGTTAGGACAGTTGTTTTTTAAAGCAGGGTTTGGAGAAGCCAATATTATTACAATATTTATACTTGGTGTTCTTGTTATTTCTAATCAAACAAGAGGAAGATTTTATGGTGCTGTTTCATCATTTATAGGAGTAATGAGTTTTAACTTTTTATTTACAGAACCAAGATTTACCTTTAACGCCGATGATCCAGGTTATATAGTTACATTCTTTATAATGCTTATAGCAGCATTTGTTACGAGTACATTAACGAGCAAAGTAAAATCTCAAGCTAATTTATCTGCAATAATAGCATACAGGACTAATGTATTATTGGATTTAAGTAGAGATTTAGAAAGGTGTAATGATATAGATAGTATTATATTATGTGCTCAAGAGAAAATATATAAGTTACTTAAAGAACCAGTAGTTATTTATACAGTAGAGGATGAAAAGATAAGTAAAGTTTATAATTATAAAGATGAAGATGGAATAGAATTAGAAGAAAAGTTTATAGGGGTAGATGAACAAGCTGTTGTTAGTTGGGTAATAAAAAATAAGAGAAGAGCAGGAGCAAATACAGATACTCTTCCAGGAGCAAAGCTAATGTATACGCCCTTAGTTGGAGAGAAAAAAGTAATGGCAGTTGTAGGAATTGTTATTAATACAGAGGAGAGAATAGACAGTGGTGAAAAGTCATTGTTTGCTGCATTATTAAATCAGATATCATTTGCGATAGAAAAGTTTTTATTAAATGAATTACAAAAAAAAGCATTGATGCAAGCAGAAAATGAGAGATTTAGAGCAAATCTTTTAAGGGCGGTATCTCATGATTTGAGAACACCTCTTACAAGTATATCAGGAAGTGCAAATTCGATATTATCTAATAACTTTGATGAAGATACAAAGAGAAAATTAATTTTAGATATATATGATGACTCTTTATGGTTGATTAATTTAGTAGAAAATTTATTGTCAGTATCAAGAATAGATAATGGAAATGTTAATTTACGAACTGAACCTCAACTTGTGGAGGAAATAATAAATGAGGCATTACAACATGTTAATAGAAAGTCAGTTAAATATAAGATTAATGTAAATTTACAAAATGAACTATTAATGGTTAATGTAGATGTTAGATTAATAGTTCAAGTTGTAATAAATATAGTAGATAATGCTATAAAGTATACAGATGAAGGTTCAGAAATAACTATAAATTCATTTGTAAGAGGTAAAAAGGTAGTAATAGAGGTAGCTGATAATGGAAGTGGAATAAGTGAACAAGATAAGAAATGCATATTTGATATGTTCTTTACTGTGAATGGAAACAGAGGAGACAATAGAAGGGGCTTAGGTTTAGGGTTAGCACTGTGTAAATCTATAATAAATGCACATGGAGGAAAAATATATGTTAGAGATAATAAACCGAAAGGAACGATAATGGGGTTCACATTAGATTTAGTGGAGGTAAGGAATAATGAAGACATCAATTTTAGTAGTAGAGGATGATAAGGCAATAAGAAACTTTATTAGTGCTACACTAGAAGTACATTCTTATGATTGCTATACAGCAGAGAATGGAGAGCAAGCTATTTTATTAGCTACATCTAAAAGGCCAGATATAATAATTTTAGATTTAGGATTACCTGATATTGATGGAGGAGAGATTATAAAAAAAGTTAGAATGTGGTCAAACTGTCCAATAATTGTGGTAAGTGCTAGAAGCGAAGATAAAGATAAGATTGAAGCTTTAGACTCAGGTGCTGATGATTACCTAACTAAGCCTTTTAGTGTTGATGAACTTTTAGCAAGAATTAGAGTTGCTATAAGAAAAATGAATTATGATAATACAAAAAATAGCGAAAGTACAGAATTTATTAATGGAGGATTAAAAGTAGATTATGTATCAGGATGTGTTTTTGTAGATGGAGAAGAGACTCATCTAACGCCTATAGAATTTAAGCTTATTTGTTTATTGGCTAAAAATGTAGGGAAAGTTCTTACTCATAAATACATATTAAAAGAGATATGGCAAAGTTCATTAGATAGTGATATACCGTCATTAAGAGTTTTTATGGCTACATTAAGAAAGAAAATTGAGAAAGGCAAAAAAACAGGAAGCTATATTCAGACTCATATTGGAGTAGGTTACAGATTAGTAAGACTTTAGGATGAGGAATAAGTTAGATTATGAAAAGTATAAAATCAAAAATATATTTAATTTTAGTTGTGTTTATTTTTTTTACTGTTGGAAATAGCCTTGTATCTATAAATTATTTTAATAAGCTTCAAAAGTCGATAGAGTCAATAATGCTTTCTAATTATGACAGTGTTGTTGCTGCTCAGAGCATGAATGATGCTATAGAAAGGCAAGACAGTATTGAGCTGGCTTTTATCTTTGAAGAGAATTTAAGTCTTGGAAGTGAATATGAATCTAACCATATGAAATTTTTAGAATGGTTTTATAAAGCAAAGGATAATATTACGGAGGATGGAGAGGGGGAAATTATTTCTAATATAGAGAAGCATTATGTAGAATATACAAATAAGGTTAATAAACTAGAAAAGCTAAAAAGTAATGAAGGAAATAATATTACAAGTAGATATTATTATACCGATGTATTACCTTGCTTTGAAATATTGAAAAAAGAATGTAGTAATCTTTTAGAAATAAACCAAAATTCAATGTTAACTAAAAAGTTAGAGTCACAAAGGTTAGCTGATAAAGCTAGTTATTCAACATTGGGAATGTCAATGGTCGTATTACTATTAGGGATGTCTATCATGTGGTATCTGCTAAATAAACTTATTCATCCATTAGAGGATTTAGCAGTAGGAATAAATGAGGTATCAAGGGGGAAATATGAGTATTCTATACCACTTAATAGAGAAAAAGAGGTAAATTATATACTAAATGATTTTAATATAATGGTATCTAAATTAAGAGAGTATGAACAATTAAATATTAATGAGATATTAAGAGAGAAACAAAAAGGTGAAGCAATAATAGAAAGTATAGATTCCCCCCTTATTGTTACTGATGGTAGCAATAAGATTAATATGGTAAATAAATCAGCAGAAAGACTTCTTGACGTTAAAGAAAAAAATATATTTGGTAGACATTTCCTTGAGGGGATAAATAATAGAGATATTTTTAATATAATAAAAAAATCAAGGGAGTCTATTAAAGAATATAAGGGAGTTGAATATATAGAACTTGGGGAAGGGGATTTAAAAAAGTATTTTAAAGTTATATCAAATCCGATATGGTTTAGGAATGAAAAAAATATTGGTACTGTAACAATAATGCAAGATATAACTAAGTTTAAAGAGATAGATAACATGAAATCTGAATTCATATCCACCGTTTCTCACGAATTTAGAACCCCATTAACATCTATAATTATGGCTGTAGAGCTACTTAAAGAAGAAGCCTACGAAGGAGAAGAAGGAAAAAAAGAATTGCTAGATATTATAAGTAATGATAGCGATAGGCTTAATAATCTTGTGAATGATCTTTTGGATTTATCAAAAATGGAATCTGGGAAGATAGTAATGGATATAAAAGAATTTGATATATCAAAAACAATAATTGAAGTAAAGAAATCATTTAAGATGCAATTAGAAGAAAAAAAGGTAGGATTAAATATAGATATAAATGGAGTTAATAAGAATGTAAAAGCTGATGAAAGTAAAGTTTCTTTGGTTTTAGCTAATTTATTAGGTAATGCCTTAAGATACGTTGATAGTAACGGTGAAGGGTTAATAGAGATATCTGTTAAAGAAGTTAATAATACAATGCTTATCTCTGTTAAAGATAATGGAGAGGGTATTGAAGAATGTGATCAGAAAAAGATATTTGATAAGTTTGTGCAAATAAAAAGCAATAATAAAAATAATTCTGGAAGTTCAGGATTAGGTTTAGCTATTTGTAAGGAGATTATAAAGGCAAATAGTGGTGATATATGGGTAGATAGTATTATTGGTGTAGGAAGTACTTTTTATTTTACTCTTAAGCTTGGAGGGGTTATTTATGAAAAAGATATTAATAGTTGATGATGAAAGTAATATTAGATTAGGGCTTAATAAATGCCTTGCAAAGGAAGGGTACTATATAGAAGAAGCTAGTAACGGTGAAGAGGCATTGCAATTAATTTATAATAAAAAATATGATCTTATTTTAATGGATGTACAAATGCCAGAATTAAATGGATTTGATGTGTTAAAAAGAATAAGAAAGTTTGGAAATTCAACTAGAGTTATCATGATGACTGCATTTGGAACAGTTGAAATGGCAGTAGATTCTATGAAGATTGGAGCAGTAGATTTTTTGAGTAAGCCATTTACTATTTCTAAAGTTAGAGATGTTGTAAAAGAAGTATTAGATAAAGATATGAATATTTTAAGAGTAGATAAAGATATCTCAAGATATATAGAAGAAGCTAGAGATGCTATCTTTAACAAGGATTATGATAAAGCTAAATTCTGCTTAAAAGAGGCGTTAGTGAATGACAGTAGTAGTGCAGAAATACAAAATCTTCTTGGAGTTATTGAAGAAAAAACAGGAGATAGGCAATTAGCACAAAAATATTATAGAGCAGCGTTATCTCTAGATCCTACATATGAGCCAGCAGATAATAATTTAAAAAGGACAGCAATGTTTAATAGCTTTAGTTCGAAAGTTGATTTAGGATAATAAAGAAAAGCTAGTAAACAAGCTGTTTACTAGCTTTATTTATATTAGAAATCAGATTGTCCTGTAGTTCTTGGGAATGGTATAACGTCTCTTATATTGCTCATACCAGTGATGTACATGATTAGTCTTTCAAATCCAAGACCAAAACCAGCATGTTTAGTTTCTCCATACTTTCTAAGTTCTAAATACCACCAGTAATCTTCTTCCTTAAGACCTAATTCAGCCATTCTGCTCTTTAATACATCAAGTCTTTCTTCTCTTTGACTTCCTCCAATGATTTCACCTATTCCAGGAACTAAACAGTCAGTTGCTGCAACAGTTTTTCCATCATCATTTAATCTCATATAGAATGCTTTAATGTCTTTTGGATAATCAGTAACGAATACTGGCTTCTTAAAGTATTCTTCAGTTAAATATCTTTCATGTTCAGTTTGAAGGTCTATACCCCATTCTACGTCATATTCAAAAGCTTTACCGCAGCTTTTTAATATTTCAACAGCTTCTGTATAAGTAACTTTACCGAAGTCTGAAGAAACTACATGGTTAAGTCTTTCTAGTAATCCTTTATCAACAAATTGATTGAAGAATGCCATTTCTTCTGGACATTCATCCATAACATACTTGATTACATACTTTAACATATCTTCTGCAAGTTCCATATCATCTTGTAAATCTGCAAAAGCTATTTCAGGTTCTACCATCCAGAATTCAGCAGCATGTCTTGCTGTGTTTGAGTTTTCAGCTCTAAATGTAGGACCAAAAGTATAAACATTTCTAAATGCAAGTGCAAAAGTTTCAGCATTTAATTGTCCTGAAACTGTAAGGTTAGTCTCTTTACCAAAGAAATCTTCCTTAAAGTCTATAGCGCCTTCTTCAGTTTTTGGGATGTTGTGTAAGTCAAGAGTAGTTACTCTAAACATTTCACCTGCACCTTCACAGTCACTACCTGTTAATATTGGAGTGTTAGTGTAAACAAAGCCTTGTTCTTGGAAGAACTTATGAATAGCATAAGCTGCAACTGAACGAACTCTGAATACTGCTGAAAAAGCGTTACTTCTTGGTCTTAAGTGAGCTATTGTTCTTAAATACTCAAAAGTATGTCTTTTCTTTTGTAGTGGGTAATCAGAGTCTGATAAACCTTCAACAATAACTTCCTTTGCATGAATTTCAAATGGTTGCTTAGCTTCAGGAGTTTCAACTAGAGTACCTATAACTGTTATTGATGAACTAATAGGTAACTTAGAAACTTCTTTAAAGTTTTCTAGTTTGTTATCAAAAACTACTTGAATGTTTTTGAAGAATGATCCATCGTTAACTTCTATAAAACCAAAAGCATTTGAAGCTCTTAAAGTTCTAATCCATCCTGAAATTGTAATGTCTTTTGATAAATATTCACTTGTGTTTCTGTAAAGTGATTTTACTAATGTTGATTTGTTCATTTCATACCTCCTGTTAATATTAATAGTTATTTTATCCTAAAAATAAAAAAACTTTCATCCTATTATCAGGACGAAAGTAAAATTCGCGGTACCACCTAATTTGCTATAAATAGCCACCTTAATAGACACTATATAATGTCTTCCAACTGTAACGTGTTGGCTACGTCTAAGTCTACTTGTTATAAAACTTTCGGTTAGAAACTCGGAGATGTTCTTCATCATTAGGCTTCGTATAAGGCTTACACCATCCCTTATTCGCTAAGACTACTTCCTAAGATTACTCTTCTCGTCAAAGTTAATAAAATATAATAAGTAAATTTTACAATACTTTTCTAACAAATGCAACTTATCTATCATACATTATTATAGATTATGATTTTGGAGGAATATATGAACCAAGAAAAATTGTTATTAAAGAAGTTTAATAGACTAAATTACTTAAAGGGGGTATTAGTGTCCAGAAGTGAAGAAGACAGAGAAGCTATAATAGAAGAAATAAAAGATATTATAGATGATATTGAGTTAATTATTAATGATTCTAATGAATCTGAAAATAATGAAGAAGTAACTGGATATAGATCAGGTAAAGAATTTACCTTAGAAGAGCTAGAAGGGTTTGATGGAAAGAATGGTAATAGTGCATATGTAGCTGTGGATGGAACTATATATGATGTTACTGAAAGTTCTTTTTGGAGGAGTGGTAATCATTTTGGAGTGCAAGCGGGAAAGGATTTGACAGAGCAATTCTATTCATGTCATTCCAACAATTTAGAATCTATGAGAGGTATAAAGGTAGTTGGCATACTTAAGTAATAACTAGAGTATAAAAAGAGTAGTGAACAAAGATTAGATTCATTACTCTTTTTTGTATGCTTATTACTCTTTGTGGTAAAATATAGGAGGGTGAGTGAGGTGTTCTTTAGGACTAATTCTAAATTGAAAATTGATGATAATAATTATAGAGTTATTGGGGTAACAACATTTTCTAATATGAATACTAAAGAAAAGTGGGCAGAATATATATTGGAAGATTTAGATAGTAATAAAGTATGTTGGTTAGAAGTAAATGAAGCTTATAAAGAATACATATTATTTCAAAATAGAGAGTTTTTTAGGGGAATTGACTCTAATGAATTATTTAGTAATAATTTTATTTTATATAGTTCAGGAACTGCAGAAATAGTGGTTAATACCGGACTTTCCAATAGGAGTAATGGAGATGAAATAAAGTATAGAAGGTTTGAAAATGAATTTATAGGAAAGGTTATAGAATATAAAGGATGGAATGATGAAGAGGAATATTCAATAGGGGAATTTATAAATGAAAATAGAATAAGTGTACCAACTAGTAGTGTAAAAACAGATTTTGATGGGGTAAAAGATGAAGATGGAATGTATGATAATATATATGAATTAAATGTTGTAGAAAACTCTGATGAAGAAAGATTTAGAAAAACTTCATATTCTATCTTTACTATTTGTCTAGTACTTATTTTAATATTTTTAGGGATTAAGTTTATTGGAGTAATAAGGGGAGAAACCCTTGATAATGTAGTTAGGTTTGATGAAAGTTTTACTTACAAGGTATCCTTAAGTGATGGTGATAACTTAGCTAATGTATATATGTCATCACAAACACTAGAAAAAACAAAAAATAGCATATTAAACAAGGCCAGTGTAAATTACAAAAACAAAGACATAGAAACTGGCACTATAGTACTTATGAATGATAAAGAAATTTGTATTATTTATACTAGTTATTTAGGAGATATATTGATACAAGTAAGTAGTAGAAAATATGATGTTAATGCAGGAATATATGATGCTACTGAAGAGGTGAAAAACATATATATAAAAAGTTTTGATTTATATAATTCAAATAAATTGAGTTTTTTTGGGGGGTAAAAAATGAACTTTGATATTAATTCTAAGATAAAGATAGAGGGAATCTTATATTCAGTATTAGGGAAAATATCATTTATAAATTATGCTGATAATTATAAATGGACAGAGTATAAAGTAATGTGTGCTAATACAAAAGAAATAAAGTGGCTAAGTGTTGACGAAACTTATGATGAATATGCACTATATACTCAAAAAAATAGCTCTAGGGGATTTAGTGAGGATGAAATACTGAAAAAAGGATATAAAGAGGCCGACTATGGTACGGCTAAGGTAACTTATGTCGAAGGAGTAAGTGATACACAGGTTGGAGATAATGTAAGTTATAGGGAATTTGAAGATATAACAGAAGAGAAAGTTATTTCTATTGAAGATTGGGAGGGAGATAAGGAGTATTCAACAGGATATTATTTAGATAAAGGTGAGATTACTAGAGAATATACAACAACATATGAAGAAGATAGGTATGCTAATAGTGCAGATTCTTCACATAAATTAAGAAATAATACGTTGTCAATTTTTATAGGTGGAGTTGTAGTTTTATTGATACTTATGTCTTTAGTAGTTTTTTTTACATCAACCAGTGGAAGTGGTTCTAGAAAAATATCAGAATATTTAAAGACAAGTATTAACTATGAATATAGCACTTCTATAACATCAGAAGTTGAAAGTGATGAGAGGGCTGATGTTTATAAGACAAGCTTGACTGTAGACGGTTCATCAAAAGATATAATAGATGGAATAGATGGCGATGTGGAGGATGTTCAGGAGAATCCAGATGACGGTACTGTGGCAATACTAACTAAAGATGAATATTGCTTAGTATATTTTAGTGAATCTAATGAAACATTGGTTCAAGTAAGCTCAAGGTTATATTCTTATACAAGCAGTAATGCTCCATATAGAGCAAGACATAGTTCTGCGTCTTATTATAGAAGATATTATTATTCCAGAGGATACAATACAGATAGGACAAGATATAATAAAAAGACAACAAGTTATGAAAACTATGATGATGGAACAATTAATCCAAATACTAATGATAAATATAAAAATTATTCAGAGAGTGTAAGGCAAAGTAGTACAAGTTCTAGACCTACATCAGGTGGGGGAACAAGTTCAGGAAAGTAAAAAGGGGGATATATAATGCAAGATATTTTAATAACAATTTTTTATTCATGTATAGGTATAGTCTTAATGACATTAGGAACTTTCTTGGTAGATTTAGTAATACCATGTGATTTTCCTGTAGAGATAAAGAAAAGAAATTTAGCAGTAGGATATATTATGGCTGGATCATCTATTGCAGTTGGAATAATATTAAGGGCAGCGGTAATGTCTCCAAGTATATCTAATACGACACAAACATTACTAGAGGGGATAGGAAGTACAGTGTTATATTTCTTTATAGGAATGATATTTTGTATTATTGGGTATTTGTTTATGAAGGTATTCAATAAAAAGTATGATTTAAATAAGGAGATAGGTGAGGGTAATCCTGCTGCAGGAATAATGGTCATGGGAATGTTTATAGGATTAGCATTATTAATTAGTGGAGTAATATATTAAGTGTGATAAAATCACACTTAATATTTGTTGGTGATTTAAATGGAAGAAGATAAGAAATTTAATTATAAGATACTGATGATGACAACATTGATAATATCAGGTTGTTCTATAATATATGAAGTTTTAATTAGTTCAGTAAGTTCATATTTAGTTGGAGATAGCATTAAGCAATTTTCAATAACTATTGGATTATATATGTGTGCAATGGGAGTCGGCTCATATTTATCTAAGTTCATTAGAAAGCACTTGTTTGACTGGTTTGTACTTGTGGAGTTAGGCGTTGGGATATTTGGAGGAATAAGTTCATTGATACTATTTTTATCAAATGTATATATAGAATCTTATGAACTTGTTATGTATATACAAATTATATTAATAGGAACTCTTGTGGGCTTAGAAATACCTTTACTAACTAGAATAATTGAGGATAATGCAAAGAATTTAAGGGTAACATTATCAAGCATATTTAGTTTTGATTATATTGGAGGGTTAATAGGATCTATAGCTTTTCCATTAATTCTTTTACCTAAGTTTGGGTACTTTGCTACAGCATTTTTAACAGGAACATTAAATATAATAATTTCAATTATTATAATTCTTAAGTACAAAAATTATATAAAGAATATTAATTTATTCAAGATAAGTGCTGTATTAGCTTTATTATTAATGCTTTTAGGCACAATCTTTTCTGAGAATATAGCGAATAATATAGAAAGTAAGCTATACAGGGATAAAATAATAATAAAAGAACAAACACCATATCAAAATATAGTAGTTACTAAGCATAAGGACGACTTAAGATTATTTATTAATGGAAATATTCAATTTTCAAGTTCTGATGAATATAGGTATCATGAAAGTTTAGTTCATGTTCCTATGTCAGTGTCAAAAAGTAAGAGTAAAATATTGATTCTTGGCGGTGGGGATGGACTTGCTGCTAGAGAAGTACTTAAATATGAAGATGTTGAAAATATAACACTAGTTGATTTAGATGAAGATATGGTTGAATTATGTAGAAATAATAAGAACATAGTAGATATAAACAAGGGTGCATTAACTAGTAGTAAATTGAATGTTGTATATAATGATGCATTTAAATATCTTCAGGACAGTAATGATTTATTTGATGTAATATTAATAGATCTGCCAGACCCTAATGATGAAAATTTAAATAAGCTTTATACTAATGTTTTTTATAGACTTGTTGGAAGTCATCTAAATGAAGGTGGGATAATATCTGTACAGTCAACTAGTCCATATTATGCTAAAAAAGCTTTTTGGTGTATTAATAAAACATTAGAGGAAGAGGAGTTTTATGTTTTACCATATCATGTTCAAGTACCATCATTTGGTGAGTGGGGATTTCAGCTAGCATCAAGAAATCCTATAGATATAGAGAATATACATGTTGATGTAGAAACTAAATTTTTAAACAATGAAACCGTTGATAAACTTTTTTCTTTTAGTGAAGATGAGAAAGTTGATAAAGACAAACTGTTAAGCAATACACTTTCAAGACCTCAATTGATAGAGTATTACTTAGAAGCAGTTAATAATTGGAGGTAAAAAGTAAGCTATTGCAATTTTGCAATAGCTTACTTTTTAGTGATAGATAGTAAAAAATGTTTAATCCAATTTCTATTCAACGCCTTCTTCAAAACTTCTTACTAAAGCGGAAGGGAAGTTTAACATTTGCATATCTTTTACTATTCTTTTATATTCATAAGAAACGTGTCTTATTTTTCCTTTTATATTACCATCCTTATCGATGTCTAAAATACAATATGTTGAGTCAGGTGATCCTATTTTTGGCTTTCCTACACTACCATCATTAACAAATAATTTATTATTGTATTCTTTTATTGATGGGATATGTGTATGTGCACAAACTAAAACATCTTCTTCTAAAGAATTCATAATATTAATTGTGTTATCTGAATCCTCTAAAAGATATTCATTAATAGAATTGTTACTTCCGTGAACAAACTTTATTCTTTTACCATTAAACTCTAGAGTAATATTTGTAGGAAGATTATCTAGATAATATCTATTTTCTGCTCTTAACTCTTCAACAGTCCAAGGAAGAGAGAAAGAGTTAATTGCTGTATCTCTAATATAAGTGTATGCTCCATCTACTACAGAAGCGTCGTAATTACCTTTTATACATATTATGTTTTTTCTTCTAATCATAGAAACTACTTCATTTGGATGGGGGCCATATCCAACTAAATCTCCAAGACATATAATAGTGTCTACTTTTTGATCATCTAAGTCCTCTAACACTCTCATTAGTGCATAAATGTTTCCGTGTATATCTGATATAATTCCTATCTTCATTTAAATTCCTCCAATACACTTTATATATAAGTAATTATAGCATAAAGAAATAGATATTATAATTAATGTGATGTAATATAAGAATAAAGTAATTAATATTTTAGGAGTGAAACAAATGAAAGAAAATAGAGTAAATAAAGTACTAGAAAAAATGAAAAATGAGGGGTTAAAACAAATTTTAGTTTCAGCACCTCCAGCAATATTTTATTTAACAGGGAAATGGTTTCATCCAGGGGAGAGAATGGTTACGCTTTTATTAAAGACAAATGGAGAACATAAGCTTATAGTTAATAAGTTATTCCCTGTAGAAGAGGAGTTAGGTGTAGATTTAGTTTGGTATGAGGATACAGATAAGCCGGTAGAAATATTAGCGTCATTTTTAGATAAAAGTGAAAAGATTGGGGTAGATAAGAACTGGCCAGCTCATTTCCTAATTTCTTTAATTGATATGAATGCTGCAAGTGGATATGTAAATGCTTCTCCAATTATAGATAGATTAAGAATGGTTAAAGATGAAGAAGAAAAAGAGTTAATGTTCATATCTTCTGAAAAAAATGATAGAGTAATTGAAAGGTTAATAAGTGAATTAGAAGAAGGAAAAACTGAAAAGTATTATGCAGAACGTGTAAAAGAACTTTATGAAGAAGAAGGTGTATTTGAATTTTCTTTTTCACCTATAGTTGCATTTAGTCCAAATGGAGCAGATCCTCATCATGGAACAGATAATACTGTATTGAAAAAAGGTCAAAGTATAGTAATTGATATTGGGGGAGTGTATAAATCTTATTGCTCAGATATGACGAGGACAGTATTCTTTGGATGTGAACCAAGTGAAGAAGACAGAGAAGTTTATGAAGTAGTTAAAAACGCTAATTTAAATGCAATATCTATGGTTAAGGAGGGAGTAAAATTCTCAGATATAGATAAAGCTGCGAGGGATTATATAGAATCAAAAGGGTATGGAAAGTACTTTACTCATAGAACTGGGCATAGTATAGGAATTGAAGATCATGATTTTGGTGATGTTAGCTCGGTGAACCATGAGGAAGTAAAAGAGGGAATGATTTTTTCTATAGAGCCAGGAATATATATCCCAGGAAGAATAGGCGTAAGAATAGAGGACTTAGTTATGGTTACTAAGGATGGATGCAAGGTTTTAAACTCTGTAACAAAAGATTTATTAGTAATAGAAAAATAAGCTTAAAAGAACTGTGTAAATACAGTTCTTTTATTTTATGGAAAAAAATTCTTGACGACAAAATTCAGGAGTGCTATAGTTAATTACATAAGTAACTAACCAATGAGGTGGGGAGGTGAAAATATGTTTGAGTTTAATGATGAGTCACCAATTTATATACAAATAGCTAACACAATAGAAGATGGAATTCTAAATGGGATATATGAAGAAGAGGAACAAGTGCCTTCTACAACAGAAATATCTGTGACATATAAAATAAATCCAGCAACTGTAGGAAAGGGATATAACCTGTTAGTTGGGGATAATATTATTTATAAAAAGAGAGGTGTAGGTATGTTTGTTTGTAGTGGGGCAAAAGAAAAGTTAAAGAAAAAAAGAAGAGCAACGTTTTTTGATAATTATGTATCTAAGTTAATAGAAGAAGGAAAAAGGTTGGGAATAACAAGTGATGAGGTAATAGAAATGATAAAAAGGGGGCTAAGTAATGAGTAATATTAAAATATCTGGGTTAGTAAAGACATATGCATCAAATAAGGTTTTAGATAATATATCTTTAGAATTTGAGTCGGGAAAGATTTATGGGCTTTTAGGGAGAAATGGAGCTGGTAAAACAACTCTTTTAAATTGTATAACAAATAGAGTATTTTTAAATTCCGGGGAAATAATTGTAGACGGAGAAAGCGCTATAGAAAATGATGTGGCACTTTCTAAGATATATTTTATGACAGAAAGAGATTTATTACCTACTGAATATAAGATTAAAGATATATTCAAGTGGACAAAAGATTTTTACAAAAACTTTGATATAGACTATGCAAAAAAACTAAGTGAATTATTTGAACTAAATATAGATAAAAAGCTAAGAAGTTTATCTACAGGATATAATTCAATATGTAAGATTATTATAACTTTAGCATCTAATGCAGAAGTGCTTATATTTGATGAGCCAGTTTTAGGTTTGGATGCAAATCACAGAGAATTATTTTACTCAGAATTGTTAAAGGTTTATGAAAAAAATGAAAGTACTATAATCCTTTCAACCCATATAATTGAAGAAATATCTGATCTTATAGAGTATGTAGTTATTATTAAGGATGGAAAGGTATTAAAGTGTAATTCGGTAGAATCATTAATCTCTGAATGTTATGCGGTATCAGGAAAGAGTGATAAGGTTGATGAATATGTAAAAGATAAAAAGATAGTATCAGAAGAGGTTCTTGGCGGATTTAAAAAAGTTACTATAGAGGGCAAGAGAAGTAATGAAGATAGTATGAAAGTTAAGGAGTTAGATTTAGAAATATCAAAAGTTGAGCTTCAAAAGCTATTTGTAAATTTAACAAGTAAGGGGGAAGTGTAGATGGATAAAGCAAAAAAGGTATGTAAATATCAAATAGAAACATTTATTAAACCAACTATAATATATTATTCAATATTTATAGCAGTAGTAGTTGTATTAACTATAGTAGCTAAATATAATGAAGGAAATTTTGTGTCATCAGGTTTAGAATTAAGTACATGGATTTTTATTTTTGTAACAGCTTTAAATTCATTTAAAAGTCCTTTCTACTTTTCACAAGCTAATAATGTTTCTAGAAAAAGTTTTTATTTAGGAACACTTTTTTACTCTGTTGTAGTCTCATTGGTGATTCCTGTGATAGATATTATAATCAATAGAATCTATAATTTATTTGTAGAGTGTCCAATGAACTATGATATGATTTATGGGAAAGTTAGAGATATAGCTTTTTTTGAAGGTGTATCATTTAAGGTTGATAATAGTATTACATCTCTTTTAGGAAATTACTTATTTTTAGTTGGAGTATTATTAGTTATATTTTCTATAGGGTTATTAATTACTACAGTATTGTTTAGACTAAACAATATTGGAAAGTGTATTGCTGGAGGAATTATAGCAACCCTTACAATAACATCAAGTTTTATTTCAGAAAGTTTTTGGGCTAATATAGGAAGTTTATTTTCAAATATATTTGGATATGGAAGTAGAAATGTTTATATTGGAGTAACAACTCTTGTTGTAATATCTTCCTTATGTTTTGCGATTAATTATATTTTACAAAGAAAAGCTGAAGCAACTAAATAAAAATTCAATAACTTACAAATATATAAATATATAAATATAACAATAAAAAAATATATGAATATATAAATATATAGGTTATATAGGTGAAAGCAGAGTTGATGAGGTTAGAATAAATAGAAAAGCGAGTATTGTAAAATAATACTCGCTTTTCTATTAGAATAATATTCCTGCTATTGTAGCTGTTAAACAAGTTGCTAATGCACCACCAAGTAATGCTTTAAAACCTAATTTAGCAATCGTTCCTTTTTTGTTTGGTGCCATAGCTCCTATACCACCAATTTGAATTGCAACTGAACTAATGTTGGCAAATCCACAAAGTGCATAAGTCATAATTAAAATTGTTTTCTCTTGTAGTACTCCGCTTGCTGATAGAGCTGAAAGATCAGAGTAAGCAACGAATTCATTAATCATAACTTTTTGGCCTAATAAGCTACCAGCTGCTGATAAATCTCCAGTTGGCACTCCCATTACAAATGCTAGTGGGGAGAAAAGTTTACCTAAAATCCAGTTTAAACTTAATTCAGGGAAACCAAATAATCCACCAACTAAACCAATTAAGTAATTAAATAAAGCAATAAGTGCAACAAAAGCTAATAGCATTGCAGCAACATTAAGAGCTAACATTAAACCATCACTAGCACCATTTGCAGCAGCTTCAACCACATTTGAAGCAGTCTTTTCAACTTCAATATTAGTTATATCCTTTGTTTCAGGTTCTTCAGTTTCTGGAACTAGCATTTTTGCTAAAACAAGTCCAGCTGGTGCAGCCATTATACTAGCAGCTAGAAGGTGACCTGCATTAATTCCCATTGCTACATATCCAGCCATAACACCACCGGCAACAGTTGCCATACCACCAACCATGATAGCCGTCATTTCTGATTTAGTCATAGAGCTTATGTAAGGTCTAACTAATAAAGGTGCTTCTGTTTGCCCTAAGAATATATTACCAACAGCACTAAGTGTTTCTGCTCCTGATGTACCAAGTAATTTACATATTCCCTTAGCTATAAACTTAACTATAGATTGCATTATTCCTAAGTAATAAAGAATTCCCATTAAAGCTGAGAAGAATATAATTGTTGGCAATACATTTAAAGCAAATATTGAACCAAAAGTAGCTTGATCCGTAAGGTTACCAAATAAGAAGGTAGTACCTTCAGCAGTAAAATCAAGAATTCTTGTTATAAAACCACTAGCAGCTTCAAATACTTTTCTACCAAATGGAACTTTTAATATAATTAAAGCAAATATTATTTGTAGTCCTAATCCCGTAGCTACAAGTCGCCAATTAATTTTTTTCTTATTTTCTGAAAATAAATAAGCTATTCCTAAAATAACGATAACGCCTAAAATTCCAATAAATCTGTCCAATTTAATTTCTCCTTTGTTATACTAAAATTTTATCATTTGTTTGTATTTTTTATAATCTTTCGATTAAAGATGTCATAAGATTTATAAAATTATTTTTTGCCATATTTGAAGTTTCTATAACTTCTTCATGATTTAAAGGTTGATCTAAAATTCCTGCAGCCATATTTGTTAAACAAGATATTCCTATAACATTCATACCAGAATGTTTAGCAATTATAACTTCTGGAACTGTAGACATACCAACAGCATCAGCCCCCATAACTCTAACCATTCTTATTTCTGCAGGAGTTTCATATGTAGGACCACTCATCATTGCATATACTCCTTCTTTAATATCAAGACCTTGAGATGAGGCAACATCCTTTACTAAAGATACTAAATTTTTATTATAAGCTTCTGACATATCAGGGAACCTAACTCCAAATGAATCAAGATTTCTACCTATTAGTGGATTTGAACCAGAAAGATTTATATGATCAGTTATTATCATAAGATCTCCTGGACTAAATGATGTATTTACGGCACCTGCGGCATTAGTAACAACTAATGTTTTAACGCCAAGAAGCTTCATAACTCTTACTGGAAAAGTGACATCAGTCATGCTATATCCTTCATAAAAGTGGAATCTTCCTTGCATAGCAACAACTATTTTACCTTTAAGTTTACCAATAACTAGACGTCCTGCATGCCCTTCAACAGTTGAAACTGGGAAGTTTGGTAAGCTACTATAATCATAGTATTCAGCGTCTTCAATACTATCAGCCAATGAACCTAATCCAGAGCCTAGTATTAGCCCTATTTCAGGGGTATACTTGCTCTTTTTTTGGATAAATTCTACGGCGGTTTTGATATTGTTTAATAAATCCATAAAAATCACTCCTACTTATATTTTGTTATAAATTATTAATTTTATAAGTCTAATTTTAAATAACTACTATAGCTTATAAAAAAGATGAAGATTTTTCAATGATAAATAAAGGATTTTTATATAAATTATGAGAGGAAAGTTTAGGGTATAACAAAAGACATTATCTAAAATAATAGTATTTTAGATAATGTCTTGATTTTTTTGTTCTATTTTCCTAATATTTTATCTCCAACAATAACTACATCCCCTGCACCTACTGTTAATATAATATCTCCACTTTTTGCTTTTGATTTTAAGATATTAGCTGCTTCTTCATGAGAATGAGCATTGGTACATTTTATTCCTCTAGCTCTTATTGCATCACCTAGTTCATCTGATGAGACTAGACCTGTATCTGCTTCTCTTGCAGCATATATGTCCATTAAAATAAGTTCATCACAATTATCGAAAGCTGTTGTAAATTCATCAAATAAAGTTTTTGTTCTAGTGTATGTGTGTGGTTGGAATACACAATAAACTTTATTATGCTCAACTTTTTGAGCTGTATTTAATGTGGCTTTTATTTCAACTGGATGATGTGCATAGTCATCTATAATTGTTATGCCATTAATTTCACCCTTATATTCGAATCTTTTATGAGCACCCTTGCATTTCTTTAGACCAGATATTATCTTATCAGTTGGAATGTTAAATATTAAACCTGTAGATATAGCTGAAAGGGCATTTAATACATTGTGTTTTCCTGGATTTGATAAGGAAACATTGAATAACTCCTTATCTTTTTCATAAACAGTAAATGTTGCACAACCTTTATTATCATAAGAAATATTTTTAGCAACGATATCTTCATTATCAAAGCCATAGCTTATAGTATTACAGTCTGCTTTATCTAATATAGCCTTTACTCTGTGGTCTCCCCCGTAACCTATTAAGTATCCATCTTTAGGTATTAGATGAGAGAATTTTTCAAATGTTTCTGCGATATGATTTATATCTTTGTAGTAATCTAAGTGGTCTGCATCTATGTTAAGAATTATTCCAACGTATGGGAAGAATTTTAAAAATGAAGCTTTATATTCACATGCTTCAGTAATAAAATAATCACTTTGACCAATTCTATAATTACCGTTAATTACATCTAATTCTCCACCGACTAGTATAGTAGGGTCTAGATTTCCTTCAAGAGTTATATGTGAAATCATAGAGGTACATGTAGTTTTGCCATGAGTACCAGCAACTGCTACATTATATTTATGACCTTTCATTATTAATCCTAAAAATTCTGCCCTATCCATTAATATTAAGTTCTGCTTCTTAGCCTCTATAATTTCAGGATTACTGTCGGGAATTGCTGCTGTATATACTACTAAGTCAACATCAACTAAGTTTTTACTATCATGACCTATGTATATTTGTGCTCCTTTTTTTCTAAGTTTATCAAGAATTGCAGACTCTTTAGAATCAGAACCTGAAACCTTATATCCGTTATTTAATAAAACAGCGGCTAATCCGCTCATACTGATTCCACCAATTCCAATGAAGTGGATTTTCATATGTTTATCTTTTATAAAATCAAATGACAAGTTATCATCCCCTTTTTCTTAGTACATTTATAATTATATACAAATTTTATAAAATGAACACACATTAGGGTAAAAAAATACCATTCTACAAAATTAGTGTTTAAAAGCTATTGATATTGGTAAAGATATGGAATAGAATATGAATATTAGGAGTTGTTTATAATTGGATAATTCGTGTAATTATGAAAAATGTAGGTGATATAAATGGAAAAGTTAAGTAGAAATAGTAGGGTTGTAGCTATTACAAAGTTATTATTAGAAAACCCTAATAAAATCTTAGGATTAAATCAATTTTCGGATTTATTAAATGCAGCAAAATCAACAATAAGTGAAGATATAGTTATAATAAGAGAGTTGTTAGAAAAACTTGAAATGGGAAGAGTTGAAACAATTTCTGGAGCAGCTGGTGGAATAAAATTTATTCCTATTATAGGTTATGAAAAAGGAAACAAATTTGCTTTAGAATTATGTGATTTACTTAAAGATGACGGAAGAGTTATTGCAGGTAACTTTATATATGTTACTGATGTTATGTACAATCCTCAAATTATAGGTAAAGCAGGAGTAATATTATCATCATGTTTCAAAAACATGGACATAGATTACGTAATAACAGTTGAAACAAAGGGGATACCTCTTGCATATGAAGTTGCTAGAAATTTAGGTGTTCAACTTGTTATAGCAAGAAGAGATACTCAAGTTACTGAAGGCCCTACGGTAACTATAAACTATGTATCTGGAACAAGTGGAAGACTACAACAAATGTCCCTATCTAAGAGATCTATGAAGCCATCAAGTAAGTGTATTTTTATTGATGACTTTATGAAGGGTGGAGGAACTGCTCAAGGAATTAAAGACTTGCTAAAGGAATTTGACAGTGAATTAGTTGGAATAGGAGTTCTTATAGATAATAAGCAAGTAGAAAAAAAATTAGTTGATGATTATGTTTCTATTGTAGAACTAAATTCAGTAGATAAATCTTCAATAATAGAAGTACAACCATCAGAAATGTTTTCTTAATAAATCAATGTTTTAGTGGAAATATGATGCAAAACTAAATTTTCTAAATTTATTTTGAATAAAAAGAGGAATTTGGGAGGAAATGGAGAATTATATTACCATTAAGGCAACTGGAGGTGTAGTGCAGTGCAAATCACAGATGTTAGAATCAGAAAGATTACTACTGACGGGAAGATGAAAGCTATAGTTTCCGTTACTTTTGATAATGAATTCGTTGTACACGATATTAAAGTTATTGAAGGTCAAAATGGATTATTTATTGCTATGCCAAGTAGGAAGACACCAGATGGGGAGTTTAAGGATATAGCGCATCCTATAAACACAGACACTAGAGAGAAGATTCAAGGTTCTATATTAGATGCTTATGAAAAAGCGCTTAATGAAGAAACAACTGAAGAATCAGTGAGTGAATAATTTATTTGCTAAAATAAAAGGAAGTAGTACTTCCTTTTATTTTTTTTACTATCTAGGAAGGTAAAAAAATTTAATTTTCTATAAATCAAAGTTATTGTTACATTTTCATATTATAAGATATAAAATAAAGGATAATATTTTTATAATTTCATTACTTTAAGTATGAAGGAGATAGATATTTATTTTTCTGTTACTTGGAGCTTGATATGGAACAGGTAAACCAATAGCCACCCCACCTTTTTTGATTTTATAGAATTATGCAAAAATTTGCGAAAGGTTGAAATGATATAGTTATTCAAATATAATAAAGTAAGTATATATAGTTTACTTAGTTATTTTATATAATAAAAGAAAGTTTTGAGGTGGTATTGTGTATAAATGTGCTCTTATTCTAGCAGCTGGTCAAGGAAAGAGAATTAAATCAGATATTCCAAAGGTATTACACAAAGTTTGTGGAAAAGAAATGGTGAATCATGTTATAGACAACATGAGAAAAGCTTGTATACAAGATGTTAATGTAATTGTAGGAAAAGGTGCAGAGCTAGTAAAAGAAGGCACAAAAAGTAGATGTGTATCTTACTCATTGCAAGAAGAGCAATTAGGAACTGGTCATGCTGTAAAGTGTGCTAAGAGTTTCTTAGAAGGAAAAGATGGTGTGGTTGCGATATTTGCAGGAGATGCACCACTAACTAAGGTAGAAACTATAGAAAAATTAATGAATGAACATATAGAGAAAAACAATTCTGCAACTTTATTATCTGCTTTTGTAGATGATCCTACTGGATACGGTAGAATTATAAGAAATGGAGATGAAGTTGTAAAAATTGTAGAACATAAAGACTGTAACGAAGAAGAGCTAAAGGTTAACGAAATGAATGCAGCAATGTATTGTTTTGATATAAAAGAACTTTTATCCTCATTAGAGAAGCTTTCTAACAATAATTCACAGGGTGAATATTATTTAACTGATGTTATCGGAATACTAAAAGAAGCTGGTAAGAGGGTTGGGGCTGTAGTAGCTGATTATGAAGATACTATAGGTGTAAACTCGAGAGATCAATTAGCAGAAGCTGAAGAAATATTAAGAAGCAGAATAAACAATATGCATTTAGAAAATGGTGTAACATTAATAGATCCAAAGACTACTTATATAGGAACAGACGTTGAAATAGGAAAGGATACTATTATATATCCTAATAATATAATTGAAGGAAAAACAGTTATAAAGGAAAACTGTACTATTCTACAAAATTGTAGAATAAAAGATAGTATTATAGAAAGTGGTGTCGAAGTCCAAGCATCAGTAGTATTAGAAAGTAAAATTGGAGAAAATACTACAGTTGGACCATTTGCATATATTAGACCAGAAACTAGTATTGGTAAAAATGCTAGAATAGGTGATTTTGTAGAAATAAAGAAATCGACTATTGGCAATGAAACTAAAGTATCTCATTTAACATACATAGGTGATGCAGAAGTGGGAAGTGGATGCAACTTTGGTTGTGGAACTGTTGTTGTAAATTATGATGGAAAAGAAAAGCATAAAACTGTTATAGGCGATAATAGTTTTATAGGATGTAATACTAATTTAGTATCGCCAGTAAAGGTTGGAGATAATACTTATATAGCTGCAGGCTCAACTATAACTTCTGAAGTAAAAGAAGGAGATCTTGCTATAGCTAGGACTAAGCAAAGAAATATTGAAGGTTGGGTTAAAAAGAGGGGTTTAATAAAATAATATAGATTATACCAAAAACTAAAGAGTACTAATTTTAAGGAGGTCCCCAAATATATGCTAACTCATGGCAAAAATATAAAAGTTTTTACTGGAAATTCACATCCTGAATTGGCAAATGAAATTGCTAAGATATTAGGTGTACCAATGGGTGCATCAAAAGTATCAACATTCAGTGATGGAGAAATATCTGTTGATATTAATGAAACTGTAAGAGGTGCTGATGTATTTATAGTGCAATCTACTTGTTCACCAGTTAATAATAACTTAATGGAGTTGTTAATAATGATAGATGCATTTAAAAGAGCATCAGCAGGTAGAATAAATGCTGTTATCCCTTATTATGGATATGCAAGACAAGATAGAAAGGCTAAATCAAGAGATCCTATAACTGCGAAATTAGTTGCTGATCTTTTAACCGCTGCAGGAGCAGATAGAGTTTTAACTATGGATCTACATGCTTCACAAATACAAGGATATTTTAATATTCCTGTAGATCATTTAATGGGAGCACCAATATTAGCTAAACACTTTGTTAAAAAAGGATTAGCTGATCAAGATGATGTTGTAGTAGTTTCACCTGATTTAGGAAGTGTTACCAGAGCAAGAAAGTTTGCTGATAGATTGCATGCACCAATAGCTATAATTGATAAGAGAAGACCAAAGGCTAATGTTTCAGAAATAATGAATATCATTGGTGAAGTTGAAGGTAAGAAATGCATTCTTATTGATGATATGATAGATACTGCTGGGACAATAGCAAATGCGGCAAATGCACTTAAGGATTTAGGAGCAACTGCTGTTTATGCATGTTGTACACACGGAGTTCTTTCAGGACCTGCTTTTGAAAGAATCAATAATTCTGCAATAGAGGAATTAGTAATGTTAAATACTATTACTTTACCAGAAAATGTAGAAACAGATAAGATAACTTCTCTTTCAGTAGCACCTATTTTTGCAGAAGCTATTAAGAGAATATATGATGATGAACCAATAAGTAAGTTATTCGAAGAATAAATACATAATTAAAAAGTGTTCTAGTTGATGTTTTGTGTCAATTAGAACACTTTTTTTCTTTAGGAATTTATAGTGTAGGGATGTATGTTTTCTAGTGAATAATTTGTAACATTTGTATCTAAAGTATATATATTTATTGGAAATAGTGATAAATTTATAGTTAGAGTTAATAAGAAGGAGAGGATTATTCATGGATGGTAAGTTAGGCAAGGTATTAGTAGTAGATGATGATAACAATATTTGTGAAGTACTTAATATGTATTTGAAAAGTTCTGGATATGATACAAGAGTAGTTTATGATGGGAAAAGAGCCCAAGAAGAATTTATAAATTACAAGCCAGATTTAGTATTACTAGATGTTATGATACCTAGCGTTGATGGTATTGATGTATTAAAGTGGATAAGAAGAGAAGGAAGTACTCCTGTAATAATGCTAACAGCAAAGGGAGATACATTTGATAAAGTTTTAGCATTGGAACTTGGGGCTGATGATTATGTAGTAAAGCCATTTGAGCCTAAAGAATTAATGGCAAGAGTTAAGGCTGTAATGAGAAGATATTCTATTGATAGTACAAACAAAGAAGTGTTACATTTTAGTGAATTAATAGTAGATGTAAATTCATATAAAGTTGAATACAAGGGTGGAGAGGTTAAGATGCCTCCTAAAGAATTTGAATTATTGTATTATTTAGCATCTAATAAAAATAAAGTGTTCACTAGAGAGCAACTTCTATGTGAAGTATGGGGATATGATTACCCGGGAGATTCTAGAACAGTAGACGTTCACGTTAAGAGACTTAGAGAAAAGCTTAGTGGAGGAGAGGATTGGCAAATAGAAACTGTATGGGGAGTAGGATATAAGTTTGAGGTGAAGTAGATGAAGAGAAAGGGGTTAGTATACAAGCTTATAATAACATTTTCTGGTATTCTAGCTTTAATACTAATAACGCTTGCATTAGTACTTTCCTTATGGTTTAAGAACTACTTTTTTAGACAAAAGATACAGGAGTTGGATAGACAAAGTAAAGTTATATCTGATTCTGTTCTTTCCTATCTTAATGGTAAGGAGAATTCAAAGCAAAATGAACTAAAGGATTGTATAAGTTTTGTTGGCAATTCTATGGATGTTGATATCTTGATAACTGACAATATTGGGTATGTATATGAAGTATCTAGTGATAAGTTCATAGAAAATAAGTATACGAATATAGGCGTATCACAAAAAAATATGGATAAATTAAAAAGTGGTTTAGCTATTGAACACGGTGGAAGAGAGATTATGAAAACATCACCACATACTTATTTAAAACCTATATTTCAGGATAGCTATTTTCGTGGAATTATAGTAATGATAACATCGGAACAGAGTATAAGAAGTGGATTAAAACATGTATATGAAATTGTTTGGTTGTCTGCAATAGTTGCTGTAATAGTAGCTGCAATAATAATATATTATTTTGCAAAAAAAATAATAATAAATCCACTTAATGAAATAAATATAGCAGCTAGAAGATTAGCTAGGGGAGATGTAGGAAAAAGGGTAAATATAACCTCAAATGATGAAATAGGAGAACTTGCACATTCCTTCAATGTTATGGCAGAATCTATTGAAGAATCAGATAAAAATAGAAGAGATTTTATATCTAATGTTTCTCATGAATTAAGGTCGCCAATAACTTCTATAAAGGGATTTGTCGCAGGAATATTAGATGGGGTTATACCTAAAGATAAGGAAAATTACTATCTAAATATTGTTTATGATGAAATAAGGAGATTATCTAGATTAGTTATCGACTTATTAGATATATCTGCTATGGAGGAAGGAAAATTCAAACTTAATATGGTTGAATTTGATATTAACATATTGATAAAGCAGTGTATTGCAAAGTTTGACGGGAAAATAAGAAATAAAGGAGTTAATGTTGAGGTTACTTTTGGGAGAGAACATGAATTTGTATATGCAGATAGAGATAGGCTAATACAGGTATTAACCAATATAATTGATAATGCTATGAAATATAGTAATGATAATGGAAATATAAAAATTACAACTAATGATAAAGGAAGTAAGGTATATGTAAGTGTATTTAATAACGGACCTTTATTAAAAGATGAAGAATTAGCAAGAATATGGGATAGGTTTTATAAATCTGATAAAGCCAGAACTAATAAAGACAGTACAGGGTTAGGACTGCCTATAGTTAGATTAATATTAGCTCAGCATGGAGAAGACATTTGGGTTAACAATGAACAAGATGGAGTAAGATTTACATTTACTATATCTAAGATATAGTTTTTGGAGGGGTTTTATGAGTGACGAAGAAAATGGGAATAGAAGTCAAGAAAATGAGTCGCAAATATATTTTAGAAAAAGAGTAAGATACTTTAGAATTAAAAATATAGTTATAATTATATGTTTTATACTTATTGCAGCCATAAGTGGAGCCATATCTGCAAAAGTTATAATTCAAAAAAGTTTTTCGAAGGAAAATGTTTTAAATAGTACAACGCAAAATTATGGGATTAATAAAGATTCCTTACAAAAGAGCTTTTCTGAAGCAATAGAGAAGGTATCATATTCTATGGTTAGTATTTCTAATGAGGAGAGCAAACTTTCATATAATACATATGAAGAAGAAAATGTAACAGGTATAGCCATAAGAAAAGAAGGATACATAATTACAAGTTATGCAAGAGTTAAAAATTTCAAGGATATTTATGTGAATGTGACAGCACCAGGTATTAAGCCCACAAAAGGTGATTTAGTAGCCTATGATAAAACAGCAGATATAGCATTGATAAAAATAGATTATGATAATTTGGTACCAATAGAAATAGAGGAATGTAACAATTATAAAGAAGGGGAATTTATTGTATCAATAGGAAATGCTATGTCGGATAGTTATGTAGGCATATCTTTGCCTGGAGTAATAACATCAACGAATGATAAAGTAAAGGATGATAAAGGGAATGTATATTCAATAGTTCAAACTAATACAGTTATTAATAAGTTTAATGACGGTGGAGTGATATGTAATATGAATGGTAAGTTAATTGCCATGAATAGTAAGTTTATAGATAATAAGTTTGGTGAAGATGACTTGAGTTTCGCTATAAGTGGAAATGAAGTTAGCCATATAGTAGAAAGATTAATAGAAAATACCGATATATTAGGAATAAATAGGGGAATTGCCTTGAGTGAAAAACAAGAAAATGTTAAAGGTGTATATGTTGCTACTGTAAAAGCTGGAGGAATTGCAGATAAAGCTGGAATAACTCCTACTGATATAATAATTAATATAAATGGGGTTGAAGTTGATAAACCGGAAGATATATATAAATTAGTTAAGGATAAAGACCCTGGTGATATTGTTAAAGGTACTATACTTCACGATGGAATAAAAACTAATATAGAGTTGGTCATGTAATAAAAAGAGATCATATGAAGATCTCTTTTATTTTTAGATATTTTGTACAGTTTAAATATAAAGTAACTTGGTTACTTTTTTATTTTTATTATAATTGGATATTTTAATAGTATAATATTATTTAGTATAATTATTTAAGATAATAATTGAAACAAAAGGAGAATAGGTATGTTTTTAATAGTTGGACTAGGAAATCCAGGGAAAGAATATGAAAATACAAGACATAATATTGGTTTTGATGCTATAGATAAAATTGCTGAAAAGTATAATATAGAATTAAATAGGATAAAATTTAAAAGTGTCTATGGAGAAGGATTCATAGGCGGTGAAAAGGTTATACTTTTAAAGCCTACAACATATATGAATTTAAGTGGAGAAAGTTTAAGGGCAATAATGGATTTTTATAAACTTTCTAATGAGGATGTTTTAGTGCTTTATGATGATATAAGTCTAGAAGTTGGAAGAATAAGAATAAGAGAAAAGGGTAGTGCAGGTGGACATAATGGTATAAAAAGCATAATTGCTCATTTAGGTTCTGATATTTTCTCTAGAATAAAAATAGGGGTAGGACAACCTAAATTTGATCTAGTTAATCATGTATTAGGAAAGTTCTCTAAAGAAGAAAGAGAAGTGTTGGAAGAAACTTTAAAGGCTGTTGTTGATTCGGTAGAAGTTATAATTAAGACTGATACTAAAGAGGCAATGAATAGATTTAATGGGTTTATACCAAATAAGAAGATTTAAGGATGGTGCGTAAAATGAGGTTGAGAGGGTTAATGGAACCCTTAATAAGTAGTGAAGAATTTATTGAGCTGGAATCATATATAAAAGGTGATAAACATCCTATAGAAATTGAAGGATTATCGGAATCAGGTAAATCCTATGTGATAAATGGAATATATGAAGTTAGTAACAAACCTGTTGTTATAATAACTAATAGCGATATGGAAGCTAAGAATTTATATGAAGATTTAAATTTATATTTAAGCAATGTATATTATTTCCCAGCTAAAGAAATAGTGTTTTATAATGTTGATGCAATTTCAGGAGATCTAAGATGGGCAAGGCTAAATGTAATAAAAGAAATATTATCAAATAATAAAAATATAATAGTAACATCAATTGATGCATTTGCAGCTAGATATACTCCAAAAGATCTTTTTAAAACACATACAGTTAGTATTAGTGTAGGTGATGAGGTTGATTTTAAGGAGTTATCTAAGATACTTGTTGAAGCAGGTTATGATAGAGTTGATGTTGTAGAGGGAAAAGGAGAGTTCTCACTTCGTGGAGGGCTCTTAGACTTGTTCCCTACAAATTCTATATATCCATATAGAATTGAATTGTTTGGTGATGAAATAGATTCTATAAGAACCTTTAATACAGAATCTCAAAGAAGTATTGAGAAAGTTAATTGTATCGAAGTTTTCCCTGCAAAAGAAATTATAATAGATGATGAAATTATAGATTATGCATTAAGTAACATTAGAGAAGAATTAGACTTAACATTAAAGAATAATAAGGATAAAGAAAGAGGTATTAAGTTAAATACTATTATTTCTAAGAACTTGGAAGAGCTAAGAGAAACTCATGATTTTGAAACTATAGATAGCTATTTACCATTGTTCTATAAGAAGAGTGAGAGTTTATTTGACTACTTAGAAGATTATATATTTGTTCTTGATGATAAGGTAAGATGTCTGGGTAAGTTAGATAGTACCTACTTAGAGTTTAATGAAAATTACTCTATTTTTCTTCAAAGGGGAGATATACTACCTTCTCAAGGAAAACTATTACTTGAGAAAGAAGAACTTATTGACTTATTAGAAGAAAAGATAAATATTACTATGGATGCAATTAATAAGGGAGGGGGATTCTTATCCCCTATAAGGAAGATAGAGATTAATTCTGCTATTTTGCATCATTATCAAGGTCAATTGGATTTGCTAATTGAAGATATTTTAAAGAAGAAAAAAGACGGGTATAGAACAGTTATATTATCAGGTACACGAGTTAGAGGAGAAAGGCTCGTTTCTACACTTAGAGAAAGAGAAATAGAGAGTAGTTATAGAGATAATATTGAATCTATAGCATTAGGAGAAGTTGTTATAACATTTGGAAATTTATTAAAGGGATTTGAGTGCCCTAAGTATAAAACCTGCGTGATATCAGACAAAGAGGTATTTGGAGAAGCTAAAAGAAAGCTGTCTAAAAGCAAAAGTAAGAGCAAAGGTGTATCTAAAATAAAAAGCTTTGCTGAATTAAAACCTGGAGATTATGTAGTACATGTAAACCATGGAATAGGTGTATATAAGGGGATTAAACAAATAGAGGTTAGTGGACATAAGAGAGATTATCTAGATATTGTATATGATAAAGGTGATAAGTTATATGTGCCTGTTGATCAATTAGATTTAGTCCAAAAGTATATTGGAAGTGAGGGAAAATCCCCTAAAGTAAATAAACTAGGTGGAGCAGAGTGGCAAAAGGCTAAGAGTAAAGTTAAAAAATCTATCAATGAAATTGCAGAGGATTTAGTAAAACTTTATGCTGCAAGAGCTGCGGTTAAGGGATATAAATATTCAAAGGATACAGAATGGCAAATGCAGTTTGAGGATGAATTCCCGTTCCAAGAAACACCTGATCAACTATCATCAATAGAAGAAATTAAGAAGGATATGGAATCAGACAAACCAATGGATAGATTACTTTGTGGTGATGTTGGGTATGGAAAAACAGAGGTTGCTTTAAGAGCAGCATTTAAAGCTGTAATGGAAGGGAAACAAGTAGCATTTCTTGTTCCTACTACAATATTAGCTGAGCAGCATTATAAAAATATGATTAAGAGATTTTCAGATTTTCCAATTAAAATAGATATGGTAAGTAGATTTAGAACTACTAAGGAACAAAAAAGTACTTTGCAATCTGTAAAAGAAGGTAATGTAGATATTTTAGTTGGAACTCATAGATTGGTTTCTAAAGATATAGTATTTAAAGATCTAGGGCTATTAATAGTAGATGAGGAGCAACGATTTGGTGTTGCACAAAAAGAGAAAATTAAGAATCTAAAGAAGAATGTAGATGTTCTTACTTTAAGTGCTACCCCTATTCCGAGAACATTACATATGTCTTTAACTGGTGTTAGGGATATATCTGTAATAGAGACACCACCAGAGGAACGTTATCCTATACAAACTTATGTTGTTGAGCAGAATGATCAATTAATTCGAGATGCAATTATGAGAGAAATAGGTAGAGGTGGTCAAGTATACTTTGTATACAATAGGGTAGAGGATATTGAAAAAATAGCTAACTACATTAAAAATCTTGTTCCTGAAAGTAGAGTTGGAGTAGCTCATGGACAAATGACAGAAAGACAATTAGAAAAAGAAATGCTAGATTTTATGACTAATGAATATAATGTACTTGTATGTACAACTATAATTGAAACTGGAATTGACATTCAGAATGTAAATACAATTATTATATATAATGCAGATAAAATGGGATTATCTCAGTTATATCAGTTAAGAGGAAGAGTTGGTCGTTCTAATAGAATAGCATATGCTTACTTATTATATACAAAGGATAAAGTTTTAACTGAGGTTGCAGAAAAAAGGCTAAAAGCTCTTAAAGACTTTACTGAGTTAGGTTCGGGCTTTAAGATAGCTATGAGGGATCTTGAAATTAGAGGTGCTGGAAACATGATGGGATCTGCACAGCATGGACATATGGCTGCTATAGGATATGACTTGTATTGTAGAATGCTAGAAGATACAGTGAAACTAATTAAGGGTGATATTGATAAAGAACCTATAGAGACAACGGTGGACTTAAAAGTTGATGCATATATTCCATCATCATATATAGAAGATGAGATGCAAAAAATAGAAGTATATAAAAAGATTGCAGCTATAGAAAGCATAGACGAGTATATGGATATAAAAGAGGAGCTAGAGGATAGATATTCAGATATTCCAGATCCTGTTTATAACTTAATGGATATTGCATACATAAAGAGTAGAGCTAAGTTATTATCCATAGAAGAAATAAAAGAAAGCGGAAATGATGTTAGCTTTAGATTCCAAGCAGGAGACAGTGATTACGAGAAGATATTTAAAATAATAATAGAGAAGTATAAAGATAGTATAATGCTGAAGTTTGGGGAAGCACCATCCTTTATATTTAAGCTAAAAGATCAAAAGAAAGAAAACATGTTAGCTTTCTTTAAAGAGATGTTAGAAAATTTAATAAAAAATAAATAAATACAGAAGGTATTTGTATTTGAAATGACACATTAATATTGTATACTTATACTGTATAAATTTTACTTAATAAAGAGAAAAGTGAGGGAATAGCTTTGAATAAGATAAAAAGGTATGTGACTATGGCTGTAGCCGGTATAATGATGTTTTCTTTAGCTGGATGTAATATGATAGAAAGAACACCAGAATCAAAAAGAAAAGTTGTATTAGCTAAGGTTAACAATGAGAAGATTACAAGAGGAGATTTAGATGATTCTATGAAATCAACATTAGAGTATCTAAAGACTCAATATGGAGAAGACTTTGAAACTAATGAAGATATAAAAGAAGATTTAAAATCTGCTAGAGAAGAAGAATTAGATTTTATGGTACTTAGAGCTTTACTTGTACAATATGGTAAAGATAATAACTTGCTTATGACTGATGAAGAAGCTAAAAAGAAACTTGATGAGCAAATACAAGCGTTAATAAAGGTAGCAGGAAGTAAAGAAGCTTATGAAAAAGAAATAAAATCATCTTATGGAATGACAGTAGAAGAATATGAAGCATTTCTTAAGGAGATAGTTATTGCAAGTGATGTTAATGACAAGTTAAGAGAAGAAGTTAGTAAAGATGTAACAGTTTCGGATGAAGAGATAAGTGAATATTATGAAAAGAATAAGGCGTCAAAATATACAACAAAAGCAGGTGCTGATACTTATAATATATTATTAGATTCTGAAGAAAAGGCTAAGGAAGTAAGAGCTCAAATTAAAAATCTAGATGATTTTAAAAAGCAAGCAGATACTTATAACACAGATTCTACAAAAGGCAAAGGTGGATATTTAGGCTGGGTAGAATATGAAAATAGCGGAATGGTGGAAGAGTTTGATGCAGCATTTAAGAAGTTAAAGAATGGAGAAATATCTCAACCAGTAAAATCTAAGTTTGGATGGCATTTAATAACTGTTGCAAATGTTCAAGGGGAAGAAAAAGTAAAAACTCTAGAGGAAGTTAAAAAAGAAGTTAGTGAAGCTATTAAATCAGAGAAAGTAACTGAAGCTTATAATAAAAAGATTGAAGAGTTAAAGAAAGAATATAATGTAAAAACTTATACTGATAGATTTTAATAGATAGGAAAAGTAGGGAAACTAATCCCTACTTTTTTTATTTATATAAATATTGGCTATATGTGAATAAAATTTCTAAGAAGTCAAATAATAATAGTGCTACAAATTAATTAGTTTTTTAAGGAGGTCAATTTTAATAATGAAAGCTACAGGAATTGTAAGACGTATTGATGATTTAGGTAGAGTTGTTATACCAAAAGAAATAAGAAGAACTTTAAGAATTAGAGAAGGGGATCCATTAGAGATATTTACAGATAGAGAAGGTGGAGTAATATTAAAGAAATATTCTCCAATCGGAGAATTAACAGATTTCTCAAAGGAATATGCAGAAAGCTTACAACAAGCTATAGGACATATTGTTTTAATATCTGATAAGGATGCTTTCATATCTGCTAGTGGTGGCCCAAAGAAAGATTACATAGAAAGAAAAATAAGTAATGAGTTAGAAAAGATAATGGATGATAGAAAAACAGTTCTTCTTGGAGAAGGAGGAGATAAAATAATTCCATTACATAATGATGATGATGGAGCAGAAGAAAAATATGTTTCACAAGTTATTTCTCCTATAATAGCAGAAGGAGATGCTATAGGTGCTGTAGTCATATTATCTAAGCAAGCAGGAGAAAAGTTAGGTGAATTAGAAATAAAGTTAGCAGAAACTGCTTCTGCGTTCCTTGGAAAGCAAATGGAACAGTAATCTTTTTATATCCTGAATAAAAATAATGTAAATAAACAGTAATAATACCTCTAAGCTTGAAATAAAAATAATTAGTACCATGTAAAGTTTGGAGGTATTTTATGAAAAAACAATCTTTAATAAAAGGTAGCCTTATATTAGGTATAGCTGGAATATTGACAAGGTTCTTAGGGTTATTTTTTAGGTGGCCATTAGTTATGCTAATTGGAGATGAAGGGATAGGATATTATCAATTATCGTATCCATTATATATGTTTTTTGTTGCAATGGCATCAGGAGTTCCTATAGCTATGTCTAAACTAATATCTGAAAGAAATGCAGTTGGAGATGTTAAGGGTGGTTTTGAAATAGTAAAAGAATCATCTATGCTTATGCTTATTCTTGGGACAGGCACATCTTGTATATTATTTCTTTTTGCACGTCCAATTATGAGTATTTTAGAATGGAGACCAGAAGCATATTATTCGCTTATAGGAATTTCATTTGCACCAGTAATAATTTCTATTATGACTGTATTTAGAGGATACTTTCAGGGGTTGCAAAATATGACTCCATCAGCAATATCTCAAATTTTAGAGCAAATTGGTAGAGTTGTAGTTGGAGTTGGATTAGCGATAGTATTAAGACCAAGAGGTATTGAATACTCGGCAGGTGGAGCAGCATTTGGAGCTGCTGCTGGAGGCCTTATAGGAAGTGTTTATTTAGGTTTTAAATATATGCGAGTTAAAAGGAGTTATGGAATAAAAAAGATAAAAAGTAATCCTGAGGTGTTAAATAGAATATTAAAAATGGCTATACCAATTTCACTAGGGGCTACTGTTGGCTCTATAATGAGTTTGATTGATTCTATACTAGTGCCACAAAGGTTGAATAGTGCAGGTTTTTCCGGTCAGCAGGCAACTATATTATATGGACAATTAACAGGTAAGGCATCTGTTATCGTAAATATTCCACTAACTTTATCTATGGCTCTTTGTACATCTTTAATTCCTATAATTGCAGAGTGCTATTTTTTAAGAAAACAAGGAGAAGTAAGAAATAAGATTAATTTATCATTGAAACTTTCATCAGTTATAGCAGTACCATGTTTTTTTGGACTTTTCTTTATGGCAGAGCCTATAATGAAGTTTATATTTCCTGGAAGGTTTGATGGGGTAGATATTCTAAAATACTTATCTATATCTATACCATTTATCATAGTGACTCAAACAACCACATCCATATTACAAGGAGTTGGATCATATATTCTTCCTGTAATAAATTTATTTATTGGATGTATTGTAAAAGTAATATTAACAGTAGTTTTAGTAGCTATTCCGGAGTTAAATATATATGGAGCTGTAATTGCCTCTATAGGAGCTTATATAGTTTCTACATTACTTAACTTGATTACTATGAAGGTTAAGCTTGGAAGTAATATAGAGCTGTATAACAATTTTATAAAGCCAGGATATGCAGCTAGTTTAATGATTGTAGTAGTAATATTAACATATAACTTTTTATATAGAAATACAATGAGCAATAGTATATCATGCTTACTATCTATATCTTTAGGTGCTATAATATATGGCATAGGTATATTTGCACTAAGAGTATTTAGTGTAGATGATGTGAAAAATAGGATAAGAAAGAAAGCTTAATAATATATAAAAAGGAGAGAATCTAATGATTAAGATAGTTGGATTAGGACCTGGAGCACCAGAAGCATTAACTATAGGGGCTGTAGATGCTATTAGAAAGAGTAATAATGTATATTTTAGAACAGAGAAGCATCCTACAGTAGAATATATAAAAGAACAAGGAATTGATTTTAAAACTTGTGATTATTTTTATGAAAGCTCAGAAAGCTTTGATGAAGTGTATAAGAGAATTTCAGAAAATATAATAGAAGAATACAATAAAACTGGAGAGTTAGTTTATGCTGTTCCAGGGCATCCTTTAGTAGCTGAGAAATCAGTATTTAACTTGATTGAGTTGTGTGAAAAAGCATCAATTGAATATAGTATTTTACCAGCTGTTAGTTTCATAGATGCAATGATGGATAGATTAAAGATAGACCCTATAAATGGATTAAAGGTTATAGATGCATTTGATATAAAGAATCAAGTTCTAGATAAAAGAATAGGAACAATAATAACTCAGGTATACAATCAATTGATAGCTTCAGAAGTTAAACTAGCATTAACAGAATACTATGATGATGAGACTGAAATTATATATTGTAGGGCAGCAGGTATAGAGGGTGAAGAAAGCATAAGAAACATACCTTTATATGAGTTAGATATGCAAGAGGACATAGATTATTTAACATCTATATATATTCCTAAGGATTTAAATAATAAAAAGGATATATATGATTTGATTCAGATAATAGATACATTAAGGGGTGAGGATGGTTGTCCTTGGGATAGGGAGCAAACTCATGAGTCTATAAAAAAAGCTATTATAGAAGAAAGTTATGAAGTAGTTGATGCAATAGATAAGGAAGAGGATAATGCTTTAATAGAGGAACTTGGAGATGTACTATTACAAGTTGTTTTTCACTCAGCAATAGGAAAAGAAGATGGATATTTCAACTTTAATGATATAGTAGAAGGTATTTGTAATAAGATGGTATATAGACATCCTCATGTGTTTGGAGATAGTCATGTGAATACGTCAAGTGAAGTTTTATTAGAATGGGAAGATCTTAAAAAGAAAGAAAAGAATATTGAAAGTGTAACAGAAGATTTAGAAGGTATAGCGAAAGCGCTTCCTGCATTAATAAGAGCTGAAAAGATTCAAAAGAAGGCAAGTAAAGTAGGGTTTGATTGGAATGAAGTAGAAGAAGCTGTGAAAAAAGTAAGAGAAGAGATAAATGAATTAATTGAAGTATATAATAGTGAAAATAAGGCAAAAATAGTAGAAGAAGTTGGAGATTTGATTTTTGCTTGTGTAAATGTAAGTAGGTTTTTAAAAGTGGATAGTGAAGAAGCTTTAAATTTAACAAGTGATAAATTTATTCGAAGATTTAATTATATTGAAACAAAGGCAAAATCCATGAATATTAAATTAGAAGAAATGACATTAGAAGAGATGGATAAGTTATGGGAAGAGGCAAAAAAACTAGAAAAATAACCTATCGGAGAAGGAATTTATATATTTATGGAGAATAATATAGTTTATTAGTGCTATACCACGTATAAGCATATAATTATGTATCATTTGACTAACTATACAAAAAATACAAAAAATGTATAGACGAGTTAAAAAAGAGGTTATATAATAAGGTAATGTAAGTATAGTACATAAGAGCAGTTAGAAATAATAACTGTATTTTAAGGAGGATGTAATCGTGAATAAATCAGAATTAATCGCTAGCATGGCTGAAAAGTCAAAATTAACTAAGAAGGATGCTGAAGTTGCTTTAAAGGCTTTCATAGAAAGTGTTGAAGAAGCTTTAGAAAAGGGAGAAAAGGTTCAATTAGTTGGATTTGGTACTTTCGAAACTAGAGAAAGAGCAGCTAGAGAAGGAAGAAACCCAAGAACTAAAGAAGTTATAAAAATAGCAGCATCAACAGTTCCTGTATTTAAGGCTGGTAAAGAATTCAAAGAAAAAGTTAATAAGTAATTAATAAGAACCCGAGATTTCTCGGGTTCTTTTAGAATAAAAAAGGAGAAGTTAATGTGAGATTAGATAAATATCTTAAAGTATCAAGAATAATAAAAAGAAGAACAGTTGCAAAAGAAGCTTGTGAAAGTGGAAGGGTTACTATTAATGGCAAGGTTGCTAAGCCATCTACAGATGTAAAAGAAGATGACATAATAGAAATAAGTTTTGCAAATAAAGTATTAAAAGCAAAGATAATAAATATAGCCCAACATGTAAAGAAGGAAGTAGCAAAAGACATGTACATAATTATAGAAGGAGAAGAAGATAAAGAGTAGTAAATTAGAATAAAGAACTTTTCTTATTCATATATTTTATTAGAATGTTTAGGAGGAGAAGTGTATGGAAGAAGAAAGAAAAAGTTCTTTATCTTTAGAGGATAGAAAAAAACTTACATTATCAGGAGTGTTAGAAGTAGTTAACTTTGATGATGAAAAAATATCTTTAAATACTATATTGGGGAATCTTGCTATTAAAGGTGAGGGGTTAAAAATGAATAAGCTTGATGTTCAAAATGGAGATGTGATTATTATGGGATACATATCATCTATGATTTATAGCGGTAAAGATGGTAAGAAGAGTAAAGAAAGTATAATTAAAAAGATTTTTAAGTAGAAAATATGCCGTTACAGTTAAATATTCAAGTTAATATAGTAATATATAGTTTGCTAGCCGGTGTTTTGACTGGAATACTTTTTGATGCATATAGGTTAATAAGAGGATATAAGATTCCAAAAGTAATAGTAGTTGTGGAAGACTTATTATTTTGGGCACTATGTGCATTAGTAGTATTTACTTTTTTATTATATACAAATTATGCTTTTCTAGGTCCATATGTATATATCTTTATTGGAATAGCAATTGCGGTTTATATCAAATTTATAAGTCCCCATATATTAAAAACAGAGAGAACCATAGGAAAAAAAATCTCAAAATCATTAAGAGTGAGTGCTAAGAACTTTATTTATCCATTTAAGATATTTATGTCAAAAATGGGAAATAAAAATAAGTAACTATAGAAAAATTACTTGAATAAAGTAACTATAGTGATTACAATATATTTATAGAATTTGAATGAGGTGCTATGGATGAAAAGGAGGTTAACTATAAAAAATTTAATATTAGTAGTGCTTGTAGCAATTTTCATTTTTAGTTTTGTTAGGCAAGAAAAAGCTATGAGAAGAATTGAAAAGGAGAGAGTTGCGAAAGAAGCTCAGTTGGAGTCTTTAAAGAATAAACAAGAGAGGCTGCAAGAAGAGCATGATAAAGCACAGTCTAATGAGTATCTAGAGCAGTTGGCGAGGGAAAGACTTAATATGATAAAGAAAGGTGAAACCTCTGTAGAACAACAAAAGAAAGCTGACTCAAATTCTCAAAATTAGGTTATTATATTAATAACATATATTATTATTTATTTATTTATATTTAAGGAGGAGTCTTATAAACATGACCTTGGCGACAGGAAACATATTAGAAGGAACAGTGGTAAACATCACAAATTTTGGAGCCTTTGTGGAGGTAGAAGGAAAAACTGGATTAGTTCATATATCTGAAGTAGCAGACTCATTTGTAAAGGATATTAGACAACATTTAAATGAACAAGATAAAGTTAAAGTTAAAGTCATTTCCATTGATGATAACGGAAAAATTAGTTTATCGATAAAACAAGCTAATGTTCAAAAGAAGTCAGTTAGACCTGCTGAATTCGATTGGGGAACTGATAAATCAAGTAAGCCTAATTCTGCAAATTTTGAAGATAAGATATCAAAGTTTTTAAAAGATAGCGAAGAAAAAATGCAAGATGTGAAAAAACATCAAGAATTCAAAGGTAAGAATAGTAAGAATAGATCGTAAGATATTGTTTATATAATTAATATAAATTAATAAAGCAAGCTCTCTAATTTAGGTAGAGTGCTTGTTTTTATTATTTGATTAAATAATAAAAAAAAGAATGTAAAAAGATGTTGACAGTATATTAATCATGCTTTATAATAAGTCTTGTCGTTGAGAACGGCATATGAAAGCTAAGCCGAAGTGGCGGAACTGGCAGACGCACAGGACTTAAAATCCTGCGGTGGTTAAACACCGTACCGGTTCGATTCCGGTCTTCGGCACCAATCTTTCATAATATAATATCGCGGGGTGGAGCAGTTGGTAGCTCGTCGGGCTCATAACCCGAAGGTCGTAGGTTCAAGTCCTGCCCCCGCAACCATAACGTGGCGGAATAGCTCAGCTGGCTAGAGCATTCGGTTCATACCCGAAGGGTCGTAGGTTCAAGTCCTATTTCCGCTACCACGTGTGCCGAAGTGGCGGAACTGGCAGACGCACAGGACTTAAAATCCTGCGGTGGTTAAACACCGTACCGGTTCGATTCCGGTCTTCGGCACCAAATTTTTATAATATAATATCGCGGGGTGGAGCAGTTGGTAGCTCGTCGGGCTCATAACCCGAAGGTCGTAGGTTCAAGTCCTGCCCCCGCAACCATAACGTGGCGGAATAGCTCAGCTGGCTAGAGCATTCGGTTCATACCCGAAGGGTCGTAGGTTCAAGTCCTATTTCCGCTACCACGTATGCCGAAGTGGCGGAACTGGCAGACGCACAGGACTTAAAATCCTGCGGTGGTTAAACACCGTACCGGTTCGATTCCGGTCTTCGGCACCAAAAAAGATCTAAGATATTCTTAGGTCTTTTTTTATTATAAATTTTTAGATAGGGTTAAATCCATAATAGTTAAACTATATTGCGGTTTATCATATAAAGAATAATTCTATGATACTGGGAATAAAAATATTCATATCAACTTCTATCAATAAAATACAAAGATGCTTCATTAATGACAAAATTAAAAAAAAGTAAAATTCTTTAAGAAATGAGATATAGGCTTGTTTAATAAGAAAAACTGATTAATAATTCTAGATTAATAAGTTGAGTAAATTGGAGATAAAAAAAAGAAAAGTAAGAATAATAAAAGTAAATGTCCTACGAAAAAATAAAATAAGGTCCAATAAGTGACATATATCGTAAAGTGGGTGGTGATATAATTTATTTACAATTTATGTAAATAAGGAGAGGTGACTTATGCAGTATGGATTAAAGGTGGAGAATTATAAGAGAGTAAATGATAAGAAAAGGGTTCTAGTAAATGAAAAAGAAAACATTTTAAGTTATCTGACTATATTATTAGCATCAATTTTAATTAGTAGAGTTACGTTGCTTTTGAATAGAGGAGATATAAATGGAATGGCTCCATTTGGTATAGCATTTTTAATATCCATAGGAACTTTAAAAGATATAAAGAAGTATTTAATAGCTAGCGTTGGAGTTGCCATTGGGTATATGACTATATTAAATATTGCTGGTGAAAGATATATAAATTTAGTAGTATCAGCTGTAGTTTTATTTGTATATATCACAAGCTATATATTAGAGAAAAGAATAAAAGATACTGAGTTCTTTATAGCTGCATTTATAGGATTTGTTTTTTGTGGCCTCTTTATAAATAAGTATACATTAGGTGTTAACATAACGTTAGCGTTGATAAATACTATAGTTGTAGTTCCTATATCATTTGTTCTTAGATATGGGATTAAGTGTTTAGATGAGTTTAAAGATAATTACTTGTTTACGATAGAAGAAGTGATTAGTGCTGGAATACTTATATGCTTGATAATTTCTGGTATAGGAAATTTGAGTATATTAAATATTGAATTAAGAAATATAATATCATATTTATTAATTTTGATTATAGCCTATGCTGCTGGAGGGACTTATGGTGCAGCTATTGGTGTAACAATGGGTATTATAGTTGGATTAAGTTCCGGAGACATGATGCTAGGTGTAGCAATGTATAGCTCCATAGGATTAATAGCGGGAGTGTTTAAGGATACTGGAAGAGTGTTTTCGTTTTTAGCATATTTTATTATGTATATAGCTCTAGCTCTATACTCTGATAATTTATATATAGCATCAGTAGTTGAAGTGATAATTTCAGGAATGATTTATATTGCTATTCCTAAAAAGGTGTATTATAAAATTGAGTTAGAGTTAAATTGTGATAGAAAAACTGATAGTATAAATAATATATCCTTAGACGAAATTAGAGAAGAAATGTTTAATAAGGTAAAGCAAGTGAAAATAGTACTCAATTCCGTATCCGATGCTCTTAAGGTACCTAGGGGAAATACTAATCTTGTTTTTAATAAGAAGGGAACAGAATTAACAGAAAACTTGGTAGGTAGGGTTTGTGGTGACTGTGTAAGAAGACAAATATGTTGGAATCGTGAATTTACTTCTACATTTAACTCTTTTCAAACCTTATTAGAAAACTGTGAAGGGAAAAAGATGAGTTTTCCATTAGAGTTGGAGAAAAAGTGTAAAAAGAAGTTTGAGTTAATAAAGGGAGCGGAAAAGATTATTGATAATTCTAAGGGCGAAGAGGCTCTAAAGGGAAAATTAGAAGAAGGTAGAATGATGATAGCTTCTCATATTGATAATATGTCTAAGTCTGTTGATAAGGTTTTGTTAGATCTTAATAAAGAAGTGGAAGTTGATTATGAGATAAAAAAGTTAATTAAGAAGGCCTTTAGTAAAGTTTCTATTGAATATAAAAAAGTATATTGTTATAGAGATGTTGATGGAAGAAGTAAAATTAAGATTACAATGAACAATTGTTGTGGCAGTAAGTATTGCTATAAAAAGATTTTGCCTATAATAAATAATGTCATGAGAAAACCTATGACTATATCAGGGGAAGGGTGTTGTATAAATCCTAAAGACAATGAGTGTAATATAATATTTGAAGAAATGCCTAAGTTTTTTGTAAGGTCATATGGTGCTGTAAAGTCCAAAGATGGGGAAGAATACAGTGGAGATTCCTACAGCTTTGGGAAAAGTGTAGGTGGCTCATATGTAACTATACTAAGTGATGGTATGGGGTCAGGACCTGATGCTGGAAGAGAAAGTAATGCAACTGTTTCTTTGGTAGAGCAGTTTTTGGAAGCTGGACTATCTAAAGAAACGGCAGTTGATATGATTAATTCTATAGTTGCTTTAAAGTTTGATGAAGATGAAAAATTTTCTACACTAGATTTGAATGTTGTAGATTTATATTCTGGGAAGGTAGACTTCATAAAGATTGGAGCAGTGGCAAGTTTTATAAAAAGGAGTAATTCTGTTGAGGTTATAGAAAGTAATATGCCGCCTTTTGGGTTGTTGGATAGTATGGATTTAGATGAAGTTAAAACTAATGTAAGTAATGGAGATTTGATTATTACATTAAGTGATGGTGTTTTAGATATAGATAAGAAAAATGTTGGTGTATATAGCTGGATGAAAGAGTTTTTAGAAGGCGCATCAAAAGACCCTAAACAGTTGGCTGAAGATATTATAAATAAGTCTAAAGAATTAAGTGGTGATATATGTAATGATGATATGACTGTGGTTGTGTCTAAGGTATATTCTATGTACTAATTTTTAAGAGTTAAATAGCGGACTGATAAGGTCTGCTATTTTAATTTTTTTAATATAAAGGTAAAATAGTAGGTATAGTATTTTTTAAAAAGAGGTATTAATTGATGAGCGTGGAGAAACGAGTATTAGAATATATATTAGAAAATAAATTGTTACAAGAAAAAGAAAAAGTTGTTGTTGGAGTGTCAGGAGGGCCTGATTCTATATGTTTGTTAGAGGTATTATATAAGTTACAAAATCAGCTAGAAATAGAACTGGTTGTAGCTCATATTAATCATATGCTAAGAGGAGAAGAGGCTAATGAAGATGAAAAGTACGTAAATGATTTTTGTGTGGAAAGAGGTATAGAAGTTTACTCAAAGAGAATAAATATAAATGAATTTGCGAAAAAACAAAGAATGTCAACTGAAACTGCAGGTAGAGAAGCTAGATATCAATTTTTTAGAGAAGTTATGAAAAAAACTAATTCTAATAAAATTGCTACTGCTCATAATGCAAATGATCAAGTTGAAACTATATTCATGAGAATTATGAGAGGAACTGGATTAGAAGGATTAACAGGAATTTCGGTGAAAAGAGACAGCATATATATAAGGCCGATTTTGTTTTTACAAAGAGAAGAAATAGAATGGTATTGTGAAAAAAATAATTTAAATCCAAGAATTGATAAAAGCAATATGGAACGTAATTATAGTAGAAATAAAATAAGGTTAGATATAATTCCATATATGAAAGAAAATTTTAATTCTGATTTAGTAACAGTTATAAATAGGATGGCAGATACTCTGAAAGAAGATAATGAGTTAATAGAGAGTGTTATAGATGAGTATTTGTTTAAGTATTGTAAGGTTGAAAAAGACTATCTTATTATAAGAAGTGATATTATTGCTTGTAAAAGTGTAATAATAAATAGAGTTATTAGGAAGGCTACTTCTATTATAAGTGGAAGTGGATATAATATAGAAGCTAAGCATATTGCTAGTATAAGAAAGCTTTTAAATCTAGGTACCAATAAACGAGTAGATTTACCAAATGGTTTATATGCAGAGAATGTTTATGGAGACATTTATTTAAGAAAGATGGAAAGTAAGGAAGATAAATACTGCCAAGAGGTAGTGATTAATAAAGATGATATAGAAAGTGAATTTAGCTTTGGGGCGTATTCTATTAAGTTTGAAGTTTTAGAAAATGTAAAAAATATAAAGTTTGCTGATAATAGTTTTATAAAGTATTTTAATTATGATAAAATTAATGGTAATATTATCATTAGAACCAGGAAAAATGGAGACAAAATGATTCCTCTAGGAATGAATGGTAGGAAGAAAATAAAAGATATATTCATAGATAGTAAGGTTTCAGTAAGTCAACGAGATATAGTACCTATTATTCAATTTGATGATGAGGTTGCTTGGTTAGTAGGGTTAAAGGTGTCTAATGAATATAAAGTAACAAAAGATACTAAAAAGTTACTAAAAATAACTGTAATGGAAAGGAATTAAGAGGATGAGGGAAGATGTTAAAGAAATACTATTTAGTGAAGAACAAATTAGTGATAAGGTAAAGGAACTTGCAAATAGAATTAGTTACGATTATAAAGATAAGAACTTGTTAGTAGTTGGTGTGTTAAAAGGATCAGTTTTATATGCAGCTGAATTAATAAAGAATATTACAGTTCCATGTGAAATTGATTTTATGGCTGTATCTAGTTATGGGAACTCTACTGAGACATCAGGTGTTGTTAGAATATTAAAGGATTTAGATCACAGTATAGAAGGAAAAGATATTTTAATAGTAGAGGATATAGTTGATAGTGGGGTAACATTAGATTATTTGTTAAAGTATTTAAAAGCTAGAAAGGCAAATAGTATAAACATAACTACATTGTTAAATAAAGAAGCAAGAAGAAAAGTGGATATTGATGTGAAATATGTTGGGTTTGAAGTCCCTGATGAATTCATAGTTGGATATGGAATAGATTATGCAGAAAAGTATAGGAATCTACCTTTTATAGGAATATTAAAACCAGAGGTATATGAAAGATAGAATATAAATATAATTGTATAAAAAAATAGCGTATGTTAAAATTTAAAATAACTAGAAGAGAGGGGGGCTTTGAATGGCGAATAAAAAGAATTCAAGCTCAGCTTTATGGATAATAGTACTATTTGTTCTGGTATTTGCTGCTTTTACTATTTGGCAAACTAAAGGAACAACTGATAGTATTCCATTTAGCTTATTTCAAGAAAAGTGGAAAAGTAACGAAATTGAGAGTATAGTAATAAGACAAGATAAGATGCAAGTTCAAGGTAAAACTCGAGATAATAAGATATTTACTACTAATGCTCCAGATGAGATGATAAACTCATTATTAAAAGATAGTCCAAGAAGTGATGTTAAAATTGAATATGAAGCTCCATCTAATAATGTAGCGTGGTTAAGTATAATACCTGTGGTATTATTGGTGGTTCTGTTTTTAGTGTTTTTATTTGTATTTACACAACAATCTCAAAGTGGAGGTGGCGGAAGAGGGGTAATGAACTTTGGAAAAAGTAGAGCTAAAATAGCCTCTCCTGATGCTAAAAAAGTAACATTTAAGGATGTTGCAGGTGCTGATGAAGAAAAAGCTGAATTAGAGGAAATTGTTGATTTTCTAAAGCTTCCTGCTAAATATATAGAAATGGGAGCAAGAATTCCTAAGGGAGTGTTACTAGTTGGGCCTCCTGGTACAGGTAAGACGTTATTAGCAAAAGCTATAGCTGGAGAAGCTGGAGTTCCGTTCTTTAGTATATCTGGTTCTGACTTTGTTGAAATGTTTGTAGGTGTTGGAGCTTCTAGAGTTAGAGATTTATTCCAAGAAGCTAAAAAGAATGCACCATGTATTGTTTTTATAGATGAAATTGATGCAGTAGGTAGACAAAGAGGTGCTGGCTTAGGTGGCGGTCATGATGAAAGAGAGCAAACTTTAAATCAGTTACTTGTTGAAATGGATGGATTTGGAGTTAATGAAGGAATAATAATGATAGCTGCAACTAACAGACCAGATATTTTAGACCCTGCTCTATTAAGACCAGGCAGATTTGATAGACAAATTGTTGTAGGTGCACCAGATGTAAAGGGAAGAGAAGAAATTTTAAAGGTTCATACAAAGAAAAAGCCTCTTAGCGAAGATGTTAATCTTGAAGTGTTAGCAAAGAGAACACCAGGATTTAGTGGGGCTGACTTAGAAAATCTTTCAAATGAAGCAGCTTTACTATCTGTAAGAAGAAGTAAGAAGCAAATTGGCATGCTTGAGATGGAAGAAGCTATTACAAGAGTAATAGCTGGACCTGAAAAGAAGAGTAGAGTTATAAGTGAACATGATAGAAAATTAACTGCTTATCATGAGGCAGGTCATGCTGTTGTTATGAGATTATTGCCTAATGCAGATCCTGTTCATGAAATATCTATAATACCAAGAGGTAGAGCTGGTGGTTATACAATGCATCTTCCAACAGAAGATAGAGCTTATACATCAAAGTCTAGACTTAAAGATGAGATGGTAGGATTGTTAGGTGGAAGAGTTGCTGAACACCTAATTTTAGGAGATATAAGTACTGGGGCTAAAAATGATATTGATAGAGCTAGTGATATTGCAAGAAGTATGGTAATGGAATATGGTATGAGTGATAAGATTGGTACTATATCCTATGGATCAGATCAAAATGAAGTTTTCTTGGGTAGAGATCTAGGAAGAGGAAGAAATTTTAGCGAAGAAGTCGGAGCTAAAATTGACAAAGAAATTAAAGCTTTAATAGATGAAGCTTATAATAAAGCTGAAACTTTATTAAAAGAGAATATAGAGAAACTTCATGCTGTTGCAGGTGCTTTATTAGAAAAAGAAAAGCTTGAAGGTCAAGAATTCTTAAAAATATTTGATAATGCTGATAAAACAGATAATTTAGCATAATAAAAAAGTGTCGAGTTTATCGGCACTTTTTATATTGTACGAAAGTTAATTTTATAATAATAATATAAATCATGAAATTTAGGTGTAAATACGAATAATAATGTAAGAACAATATTAAATGTACGAAAAATATTTCAAAAAAATATAGTCAATGGTATAATCTTAATATGAACTTTATAATAAGGAGGAAAATAGTAGTGAAAAGTGATATTCAAATAGCTCAAGAAGCTAAAATGGAACCTATTATAAAAATTGCGCAAAAATTAAATTTAACAGAAGATGATATAGAGTTATATGGTAAGTATAAGTGTAAAATAGGATTAGATGTACTGAATAATAATAAATCTAAAGAGGGAAAATTAGTACTTGTTACAGCAATAAATCCAACACCAGCGGGTGAAGGAAAGTCCACAGTTACAGTGGGACTTGGTCAAGCGTTGTGTAAAAAAGGGAGAAATGCAGTTATTGCGTTAAGAGAACCTTCTTTAGGTCCTGTTTTTGGCATAAAAGGGGGAGCAGCTGGAGGGGGATATTCTCAAGTTGTTCCTATGGAGGATATAAATTTACATTTTACTGGAGATATGCATGCAATAACAGCAACAAATAATTTATTATGTGCTGCTATAGATAATCACATACATCAAGGGAATCTTTTAAGAATTGATTCAAGAAGAATTGTATTTAAAAGAGTTATGGATATGAATGATAGAGCGCTTAGAAATGTAATCGTGGGGATGGGCGGTAAAGTAAACGGGTTTGTAAGAGAAGATGGATTTATGATAACTGTTGCATCAGAAATAATGGCGATTCTTTGTTTGGCTTCTGATTTAAATGACTTAAAAGAAAGAATGGGTGAGATTGTTGTAGCTTATGACTTAGATGGAAATCCGGTTTATGCTAAACAATTAGAAGTAGAAGGTGCTATGGCATTATTAATGAAAGATGCAATAAAACCTAACTTAGTTCAAACCTTAGAAAATACTCCTGCTATAATACATGGAGGGCCTTTTGCAAACATTGCTCATGGATGTAATTCAGTCATAGCTACTAAATTGGCGTTAAAGCTTGGTGATATAGTTGTTACAGAAGCTGGATTTGGAGCAGACCTAGGTGCAGAAAAGTTTTTAGATATAAAGTGTAGATATGGTGGATTAAATCCAAATTGTGTAGTGGTTGTTGCTACCATTAGAGCTTTGAAACATCATGGTGGTGTTTCAAAAGAGGAATTAAATACACCTAATGTTGAGGCTCTATCAAAAGGGATAGTTAATTTAGAAAAACAAATTGAAAATATCAAGAAGTATAATGTTCCTGTTGTTGTAGCTATAAATAAGTTTTTAACAGATAGCAATGATGAAGTTAAGTTTGTAAAAGATTATTGTAACAATATTGATGTTAAGGTGGCTCTTTCTGATGTTTGGGCAAAAGGAGGAGAAGGTGGATTAGAATTAGCTGATATAGTAGAAGATGTTCTAGAAAATGAAAAGTCTGATTTTAAACCAATATACGATGTTGAAAAAAGTATAGAAGAGAAAGTGCTAACAATAGCTAAAGAGATATATGGAGCAGATGGAGTTCAATACAGTGCAGCAGCTAAGAGGCAAATAAAAGAACTAGAGAAGTTTGCATTAGATAAGCTTCCTATATGTATGGCAAAAACTCAATACTCTTTATCTGATAATCCGTCATTATTGGGTAGACCAAGTGGATTTGATATAACTGTAAAGGAAGTAAAAGTTTCAAATGGTGCAGGATTTATTGTGGTATTAACAGGAGATGTAATGACAATGCCAGGATTACCAAAAGTTCCTGCCGCAAATAAAATGGATATATTAGAAAATGGAGAGATAGTAGGGTTATTCTAATGGTAAGCAATGTTTATGGTGTTTTAATATACTTGACAAATTATGTTGGCTTGCTAAAATTATATTATTAAATTTAAGTTATTTTACTGAAATAAAGGCAGCTTTTAATAGCTGCTTTTAATTATATTAAAGGGGTGCTTTTATGATTTTACTTGTTGATGTTGGTAACACTAATATAGTACTTGGTGTACATAAAGATAATGAGTATATAGCAAGTTGGCGTATTTCAACTGATCCTAATAAAACATCGGATGAATACGGAATACAAGTTATGCAATTATTTTCCCAAAACAATTTAGATGCAAAAGAAGTTAAGGGGATAATTATATCATCAGTTGTTCCTAATATTATGCATTCTTTAGAGAATATGATAAGAAAGTGTTTTTCTATTGAACCTATAATAGTAGGTCCTGGAATAAAAACTGGAATAAATATTAAATATGATAATCCTAAAGAGGTTGGGGCAGATAGAATAGTAAATGCTGTTGCAGCATGTGAAAGACATAAAAGACCTGTTATAATAATAGATTTTGGTACTGCAACAACTTTTTGTGCATTAACAAGGAGCGGAGACTACTTAGGTGGATGCATTGTACCTGGAATAAAGATATCATCTGATGCTTTATTTGAAAGAGCTGCTAAGTTGCCTAGAGTTGAGTTGGAGTTGCCAGAACAACTAATTTGCAAAAATACTATTTCTAGTATGCAAGCAGGTATATTATATGGTTATATTGGTCAAGTTGAATATATAGTATCTAAAATGAAAAATGAAATGATGAGAAAAAATAGCGAGGAACCATATGTAATTGCAACAGGTGGTTTAGCTAAGTTGATATTTAAAGAAACTGATGCAATAGATGAAGTAGATGATGATTTAACATTAGAAGGTTTAAAAATACTATATTATAAAAACAAGGAGTAATTAAGATGAAGATAAGTAATCTGGTCTTTGATAACAATGTATTTTTAGCACCTATGGCCGGGGTTACTGATATTTCCTTTAGGGGATTATGCAAAGAAATGGGCTGTGGATTAGTAACAACAGAAATGGTTAGTGCGAAAGCATTACACTATGGAAGCGAAAACACACAAAGCCTTTTAAGAATAGCAGAAGAGGAAAAGCCTGTAGCTGCACAAATTTTTGGTAGAGATCCAGAGATAATGGCAGAGGTTGTTGAAAAATATTTTAACAATAGAAACGATATTTGTATTATCGATGTAAATATGGGATGTCCAGCACCAAAAATAACTAAAAATGGTGAAGGGTCGGCTTTGATGAAGGAGCCTGAATTAGCAGCTGAAATAATAAGATCTTTAAAAAAAGTATCCAATAAACCAGTTACGGCTAAGTTTAGAATGGGTTACGATGAAACTTGTATAAATGCAGTGGAGTTTGCTAAAAGATTAGAAGATGCTGGAGTTGATTCAGTAACTGTTCATGGAAGAACTAAGAAGCAAATGTATGAAGGAAATGCTAATTGGGATATCATAAGACAAGTCAAAGATGCTGTTTCTATACCTGTATTAGGAAATGGAGATGTATTTACAGCAGAAGATGCATTAAAGTTAAAAGAGGTTTCCAATTGTGATGGAATCGTTGTTGCAAGAGGTGCAATGGGAAATCCATGGATATTTAAGCAAATAGAAAGAAAGCTTAAAGGTGAAGATGATTTAATAATCACACATAAGGATAGAGTTGAAATGTGTTTAAGACATTATGAGCTTGCAATAAAATATGATGGAGAGTACAAAGCTGTAAGAGAGATGAGAAAACATGCATCTTGGTATATTAAAGGTCTTCCAGGTTGTACGGATATAAAAAATCATATGAATACACTAGATAATAGTGAAGAAGTGATTGAAATATTAAGAAAATATAGAGATCAGTTATCATAAAATTATTTATAAAAATATAAATTTAGAAAATAGGAATTAAATTTATATAAAATGATATAATATTTAAACAGATATTGTTTAAATATAAGGGTATTAATGGTAAGATTTAGGTTGTATAATGTTATTATATAACTTGAGTGGTAAGCGTGGGGTACCCTTAATTATCATTTATTGACATATTATATTGGCTGATTTATAATATGTTAAATACTTTTAGGAATTAATAAAACCAACCTGTCAGGTTGATAAAGGGGAGTATAATATGAGTGAAACTAAAAAATTTCTTATGACGTATGAAGGTGTAAAAAAGCTAGAAGATGAATTAGAATATTTAAAAGCAGTAAAAAGAAAAGAAATAACTGAAAAAATAAAAGTGGCTTTAGGGTATGGAGACTTAAGTGAAAACTCTGAATATGATGAAGCTAAAAATGAGCAAGCTTTTACAGAAGGAAGAATTCTTCAATTAGAAAATATGTTAAAGAATGCTGAAGTTGTTGATGAGTCAGAAATACCAACAGATACTGTTTCTGTGGGTTCAATAGTAAAGGTAAAAGATTATGATTTTGATGAAGAAGTTGAGTACACTATAGTTGGTTCAGCTGAAGCAGATCCAATGAACTTTAGGATATCTAATGAATCACCAGTTGGAAAAGGGTTAATTGGTAAAAAAGTTGGGGACGTTGTAGAGGTTAATGTACCAGATGGAGTTTCAAAATTTGAGGTACTTGATATAAGAAGAGCATAACGGAGGGATGTAAATGTCAACTGAGGAAATGAATATTCAAGAATTAGAATCTCAGTTCAGTGAACAAGAAAGATTAAGAAGAGATAAACTAGCTGAATTAAAGAGTGAAGGAAAGGACCCATTTGATGTATATAAGGTTGATAGAACTCATACATCAGAACAAGTAAAGTCTAACTTCGAAGATTTAGAAGGTAAAGAAGTTACTGTTGCAGGTAGAATAATGTCTAAGAGGGGACAAGGAAAGGTTGTTTTCTCTGATGTGCATGATAGAGACGGGAAAATCCAATTATTCATTAAGATTGATGAAGTTGGAGAAGAACAATTAAAATCATATAAAACATTTGACTTAGGAGATATGGTAGAGGCTACAGGAGAAGTTTTTAAAACTAGAACCGAAGAAATATCTATAAAAGTTAAGAATTTTCAATTAATTTGTAAGTCTTTAAAGCCATTACCAGAAAAGTGGCATGGATTAAAAGACCCAGATTTAAGATATAGACAAAGAGAAGTAGATCTTATAACTAACCCAGAAGTAAAGGATACTTTTATTAAGAGAAGTCAAATTATAAGAGGCATAAGAGAGTTCTTAGATAATAGAGGATTTTTAGAAGTTGAAACACCAATACTATCTCCTATAGCAGGTGGGGCAGCAGCTAGACCATTTATAACACATCATAATACATTAGATATTGATATGTATCTTAGAATAGCTACTGAGCTTTATTTAAAGAGACTTATTGTTGGTGGATTTGAAAAAGTTTATGATATGGGTAAAAACTTTAGAAATGAAGGTATGTCTGTAAGACATAACCCTGAATTCACTATGATAGAGTTATATGAAGCTTATTCTGATTATAATGATATGATGGAAATTATGGAAAACTTAGCGGCGTATGTTTGCGAAAAAGTAAATGGTACAACTAAGGTTATGTACCAAGGAACAGAAATTGACTTTAAGCCACCATGGAGAAGAATAACTATGGTTGATGCTGTTAAGGAATATGCAGGGATAGATTTTAATGCTATTGCATCTGATGAAGAAGCACAAGCTATTGCAAAGGAAAAGCATTTAGAATTCCCGAAACCATTAAATACTGTAACGAAGGGCGAAGTATTAAATGCTCTTTATGAAGAGTTTGCAGAACAGCACATGATACAACCTACATTTGTTATGGATTACCCGGTAGAGATTTCACCTCTTACAAAGAAGAAGAGAGGAAACGAAATGTTTACTGAAAGATTTGAAGGATTTGTATTTGGAAGAGAAATCTGTAATGCGTATTCTGAATTAAATGATCCAATAGTTCAAAGAGAAAGATTTGAACAACAAGCTAAAGAAAGAGAGCTTGGAGATGATGAGGCGTATATGATTGATGAAGAATTCATGAGCGCTCTAGAGACAGGTATGCCTCCAACTGGTGGATTAGGATTTGGTGTTGATAGATTAATAATGTTCTTGACTGATGCACCATCAATAAGAGATGTATTATTGTTCCCAACAATGAAACCACAAACAAATAATTAACATAAAAAAGGAGTTGATTGAATCAACTCCTTTTTCTTTCCTATCTTTAAAATGCTCTGTTTTTTTCGTAAATACTACTATATTTAAATTATTTTAAAAAAAGTGTTGCATTTATAGATAAAGCTGATATAATATCTAATGTAATGACGTTCCGCGATAGCTCAATGGTGGAGCACTCGGCTGTTAACCGATAGGCTGGAGGTTCGAGTCCTCTTCGCGGAGCCAATTTTATCGTCATTATACTGATATTCCGCGATAGCTCAATGGTGGAGCACTCGGCTGTTAACCGATAGGCTGGAGGTTCGAGTCCTCTTCGCGGAGCCAAAGAAAAGCGATGAACAGTCATCGCTTTTTTTATTTTTCTTTTTTGTTGTCTTTATCATCTTTATTATGACATATCATATCTATTATCACAGCGGATGCCAAAATTAAGGCGTGATCATTAAAGTTTTTTATATCAATTATATATTTGTCTCTTATAGAAATAAGTTTTTTAGAAACTTTACCTATTTCATTTCCGTTAATTTTAAATGTATAATCATAGTCAATAAAATTCCCTTTTACTTTTATGGTTCCATATGGTGTTTCAATCTCAAACTTATCTCTAATGATATTTATTAAATCTTTTTTTAGAGTTGCATATATGTCTCCGTCTTTTTCAATAATGTATGTTTCTGTTAAGCGTAATAGTTTTTTCTTAATTTTAAATATTTTGTTATCATTTGAATCCGAAAAGTATAATTTTTCGCCTATAGTTAAAACTTTGCCATCTATCTTGAAAACCTTGTCTTTGTTTTCATCTAATATAGTGAAGTCGTCGCCAATAGATATAAGTCTTTGATTTAAGATGTATTTCATAAAACTCTCTCCCTACATTTTCGTTTATACAATTATTATATAAAAATATAAATATATATGATATACCTTTGGTATTGACATATAAAACTCTTTTGATAAAATGAATATATAATTAAATAGGCATGTTGATAGAGAAGAGTAGTATAATGCTTCATTTTAGAGAGGTGATATTTGGTGAGAATCACTATGAGTGTTTTATGAAAGGAACTCTTGAGTGCGCAGTTATGAAAGTAGGGCTTATTGCCAAGAAGGGTGGAACCGCGGAAAATGTTTTTCGTCCCTTTATGGTTGATATAGCTTTTTTTATTTACAAAAAAATAAATTAGGAGGTATAGATATGACAGTAGAAAAGACTATGGAAAAAATAGTTTCTTTATGTAAAAGTAGAGGGTTCATATTCCCAGGCTCAGAAATATACGGAGGATTAGCAAATGCATGGGATTATGGTCCATTAGGCGTAGAGTTTAAAAATAATGTAAAGAAAGCTTGGTGGAAGAAGTTCATACAAGAAAGTCCATATAATGTTGGAGTTGATTGTGCTATATTAATGAATAAAGAAGTATGGGTAGCATCAGGGCATGTTGGTGGATTTTCGGACCCGTTAATGGATTGTAAAGAGTGTAAAGCTAGATTTAGAGCAGATAAGTTAGTTGAAGATCATATGACAGAACAAGGAGTAGAGGTAGCATCTGCAGATGGTTGGTCAAATGACCAATTAAAAGAGTATATAGAAAAGAACAATATAGTATGTCCTAAGTGCGGCAAGTTAAATTACACTGATATCAGAAAGTTTAATTTAATGTTTAAAACTTTTGCTGGGGTTACTGAGGATGCAAAAAATGAAATATATTTAAGACCTGAAACAGCTCAAGGTATTTTTGTTAACTTTAAGTCTGTTCAAAGAACTTCAAGAAAGAAAGTACCATTTGGTATAGGACAAATAGGTAAGTCCTTCAGAAATGAAATTACCCCAGGTAATTTTACATTCAGAACAAGAGAATTCGAACAAATGGAATTAGAATTCTTCTGTAAGCCAGGAACAGATTTAGAATGGTTTGAATATTGGAGAGATTATTGTTGGAAGTTCTTATTGAACTTAGGTATAAAAGAAGAATATATAAGAATGAGAGATCATGCACAAGAAGAATTATCATTTTATTCTAAAGCTACTTCTGATATAGAATACTTATTCCCATTTGGATGGGGAGAATTATGGGGAATAGCAGACAGAACTGACTATGATTTAAAGAAGCATCAAGAACATTCAGGTCAAGATATGTCTTATTTAGACCCTCAAACAAATGATAAATATGTACCTTATGTTATAGAACCATCATTAGGTGCAGATAGAGTTGCTTTAGCTTTCTTAGTTGATGCTTATGATGAAGAAGATTTATCAACTGAAGATAAGCAGGATTCAAGAGTTGTAATGCACTTCCATCCAGCGTTAGCTCCATTTAAAGCAGCTATATTACCTTTATCAAAAAAGCTTTCTGATAAAGCTCTAGAGGTTTATGGAGAGTTAAGTAAGTACTTTAACGTTGATTTTGATGAAGCGGGAAGTATAGGGAAGAGATATAGAAGACAAGATGAAATAGGTACACCATATTGTATAACTATAGACTTTGATACATTAGAAGATGGTGCTGTAACTGTAAGAGATAGAGATAGCATGGAACAAGAAAGAATTAAGATAAGTGATTTACAAAGTTATATAGCAAAAAGTTTAGAGTTTTAATTTAAGGTGGAGTTATTATATAACTCCACTTTTTATGTTCATTAGAAGATGTGAGTGTAAAAAGTGGAGTGATTAAAGGAGTTTCACGTTTGTAGAACAAAATAATTAGAAGTGTTATAATTAGAAAGAAATGGGACAGACTTAAATAAGAATAATATATTAGATAATATAAAAAGTTGATGTTTTATGGAGGATTTAGGATGAAGAAGAATTTTAGTGAATTTAAGGAATTTATAAAGAATAAAAAGGTTGCTGTAGTAGGAA
>NZ_UAWH01000018.1 GCF_900447045.1 Clostridium paraputrificum | reverse complement strand
ATAAACTAATTTGCAGTCTACCATCTAATGAGTCAGCTAACTTTTCCTCAGCCGGAAAGCTAAAATTATCTCCTGAATATGCATACAAAGCATTTTCTTCATCAATAGAAATTAATTTGTATATGCCCTCATATCCCCCGCTCATAATACTTCTCCTTATTTATTTTAAAAGATTTTATATTTCATATTTTAGCATATATATACATTTATATAGATATCCATATTTATTCTCTTAGTATATATTTTTTAACATTTTATGAATCATTTCTGCGCTTTGTTTACATTATATTAACCTTTTTACCGATTTATGTTTGGTAATTTTATATCTCTCTTCCATTATTATTACATATATTTTAATATATTTATCCATAATAAAAGAGGAACTAACTATCGTTAGTCCTTTTATTTTAATCTTCAATAATGAACTTTTTGCCATACTTAATGTAATCTAATAAATCTAAATAATCCTCTTCAATAGAACCTATTACACTTCTTCTATTATCTATTTTTAATTCTTCTCTTGCAATTATTAATTCACCTTTATAATTTAGATATTCATCATTATTTATAAGAACAGTACCTCTTTTAACCACCTTGTTTCCAGTATTATCACTTGGAATAGATGTATTCTTAAACTCTACTCTTCCCATTGAATATCTTATTATTTGCTCACTACTTTCATGTCTATCATTAAGAACCTTATTAAAGAAACTTTTTTCCACTTCTGTTAATTTCTTTGATGCTTTAAACTTAAGATTAATTATATCTTTATCTAGATTTGCCAAAGCTTCTAACTCTTCATTGGTAGCAAAAGCATTTCCTATTATTACATCATCAACACCTAAGGCAAATAATTCATCTGCTTGAGCTACTATATCTTTATATCTGTGTTTTTCTAATGTTGGAAGACCATCATTAGTAGGCCAAGGTCCCATCTTGCCCCCCTTAGTTCCATTTACAAAAGCTGCAGTCTTTAATCCTAATGATTTATGTCTCTCCATACAGCTATTAAAAAACTCTAAAGAAAGACCTGTATACTCTTCAGGATAGAAATTATGGCATACAACTAGCTTCTCTTTCTTGCATCCAAAATCAACTATATTATTTGCATAGGATGTATTTAAGGAACCATTTATTTCTATATCTAAATTATACTCATTATATGTCATCATCATTTCATGAATTCCATTAAATATTCCATCTAACCTTATTCCTGTAACACCCAAGTCAAGGAAAAACTTCAAGTCAGTTGGATCTACTCCAATATTCTTAAGAACCTGAGGATTTATATCTATAAACACTCTCATTCCTAAGTTTTTAGCATAATTCATTATTTCTCTATAACACTCTATTTGTTTAAGTGCCTTTTCCTTTTCAGAATCCACCTCAAGCATTGATGTAAAAATTCTTGAATAACCTAAATCATAAGCTTTTTTTATGTAATTTATGTTATCCTCTTTTGAACTTAATAGTGGATAAATACTTATTCCTATTCCCATAATCCCCCTCCTAATACTAATATTTATGTTTACAATTACATGTTATACAAATTTTCTGTGTTTATCAATATTAATATACTTTTTCATAAAAATAAGATGCAAGATTTACTTTTGCACCTTTCTATAAATTAAACTTTTTCTTTATCGCCTTAATACTCTAGTCATTTCTTTCTTTATAATTTAACCTTCTACCAAAATATATATTACTATCTTCAATATATTCTCTCTTATATCCATATAACAATATATCTTCATATAGTTTTGTCTCAATATCATCGGTATTAAGCTTAGTTAGTATATCTCCTACCTCATTAGTATTTTCAATAGAATTTACATTTATCAATTGGTACATTGTATTTACATCTTCTACTGAAAAACTGCTAAACCCATAATATTTTAACATTTGTAAAATAAACCGAATCTGCTCATAAAATGACATACAACTAAAGTTAACTTTGCTATATTTACTATTACATGCAAACTTTATCTCATTTAAGTTTAAATTTACCCATCCCTTCACAATTACACCTCTTATCTTTTTTATAAACTAAATTTCATATATATCAGAAAACTCAATCTCAGCACTTTTAAATGATGAATCCCAATTTTTTTCTATATTATATACTATTTCTTTTGGCCCAATTCTATCTATAGGTAAGTAAAAGCCAAACTTAGACCCAACCCCTAATTTACTTTCTAATAATATTTCTCCACCATGCATTTCAACAAATGCTTTTATTAAAGAAAGTCCTATTCCACTTCCCTCTACTCTTCTTGAAAATGTATTATCTACTTGTTTAAATATTTTAAAAATTTTCTTTATATTTTTCTCTGAAATACCTATACCATCATCTTTTACATATATATATACTTTACTTTCTTCCCAATCTGTTTCTATATAAACCTCTATATTTCCATTCTCATCAGTAAACTTAATAGCATTTGAAATAAGGTTTAAAATTACTTTTTCTATTCTTTTAATATCTATAGATAAAAAAACTTCCTCTTCATCAGTATCAAATATAATTCTTCTCTTCATCCTAGCAACATAATCAACTATAGAATCAACTATGTCTTCTATAAATGAAACAATATTTATAATTTCTTTATTAAGCTTAATTTTTTTACTTTTAATATTATTTAAATCAATTAAATTATTTATAAGGCGTAATAATCTATATCCATTATTTTTAACAGTAGAAAGATATCTATATCTTTGACTATTTTTATTATCTCCTTCATATAATTCTAAGAGCTGTATCGTTGAAAGTATTATGTTAATTGGAGTTCTAAATTCATGAGAAATATTAGATATAAATTTTGATTTATAAACCTCCTCCTTCAGTTTATTTTCAATATCTTTTAGTTCCTCCTCTAATCTAAAAACAAAGCTTATCTCTCTTCCAATTATGTATATCTGATCAGTAGCTGATTCATGATAATAATACCATTCCATAACTTTTAAAAATCCATTTTTACATCTAAGCTTAAATATACCTCCATAGCATTTATGACTATGATTCATATAAATTTCATTTAAATTTATACTTCGCTCTGTTAACTCCGTAATATTATCAATTGTCATCTTAGATAGTTCTTCTTTTGACCACCCTAAAAGTTCTATTGCATTAGAACTAACTTTCTTTATATTTCCTTTTAAATCTAATATAATACATAAGTCAGTTGAAAGTTTCAAAAAAATATTTAGATCATTTTCTATTTTCACTTTTTTAGAAAACTGTTCTGCTATTACTTTTGATAACTTTATATTTTGAATTCTATAGGCAATTCTACTAGCTACACTTTTTAAATACTTTTCAGTTTTCTTTGTATAAGTTTCCATATTACAAAATAAATTTATGATTCCTAATAAATTGTTGTCTGCTAGTATAGGAATAACTAATTTGTCTGTATCCTTAAATAGCTTATCATAAATTTTATCAAGTTTATTTTTTCTGTAAAAGTCCGCTATAATTTCCCTGTATTTAGGTAGTAACAAATCTGAATTAACACTCTTTAAATAATGAATATCCTGCCTAGATAAGTTTACTTCATAATCATATAAAAATTTATCTAATACACCAACCCCCACCATCTTATTAAGTTTTGACTTATCTTTAAGTATCCATACACTAACACCAAAAACAGATTCATTATCATTAACTTCTTCTATATAACTTAATACATCATTATAGTTATTTAAGTTAATCTTCTCTCTATTTTCTGTAATAATAGCTGTAAAGTCGCCATAATCCAAATATTTCTCATCAGTAAGCTTATTACTATCTAACTGTTTTGCTATTGCAATTAATGATAAGCATTTATCATCATTATCAATTATAGGAATCTTGTGAACATGCAGCAAACACTCTTTGCCATTTATACACAGATACTCATTTATAATACTATATTTCTTATTTTTAATTACCCCTCTGTCATTTTCCATATCAATCTTATAACATCTTCTATCAAATATTTCTTTGCAATTATTTTCTAGTAAATACTCTTTTTCTAGTCCTATAACATCACAAAAACTATTATTAACATAAAGATATTTACCATTTATATTTTTAATCCATATGCACTCATCATATTTATCAATAGAACTCTTTAATAATTCCTCAATCTCTGTTGAAGTAACATAACTCTTATTAACAAAACTATTAAGCATATTATGCCTCCTAAATCAACTATATAATATATTATAACTTTAGCCTTACATTTATCAACATTTTTGTAATATTTTATATATATAATTTTAAAAATATTCATATTTCTACCTTCCTATACTTCTTAATTAATATATACGAAAGCAATAATTACACAAAAAAGGACTATGAATATTTAATTACATAGTCCTTTTTACTATTTTAAATTTTCAAGTTCTAACACCTTTTGTATACATTCATCATCCAATTAATTCTCTTTCTTTCATACTACACTGTAATTTCTTCATTAACTCTTCCTTCACAAGATCTCATAGCAATAATTGTCATTTCCATAAGCTTCTCTAAGTCCCATCCCAACATTTCAGCACCTTGTCTTATAACATCCCTTGAACAACCAGCCGCAAATTTCTTATCCTTAAATTTCTTCTTTAAGCTTGATACTTCCATATCCATAACACTCTTTGATGGCCTCATTCTTGCTGTTGCACCAATTAGCCCTGTTAATTCATCAGTTGCAAAAAGAACTTTTTCCATTTGATGCTCAGGCTTTATATCAACTGTAATTCCATAGCCATGACTACATACAGCATGTATTAACTCATCACTTCCCCCTTCATTCTTTAATAGTTCAGGGGCTTTAATACAATGTTCATCTGGATACATCTCAAAATCTATATCATGCAAAAGTCCTGCCATTGCCCAAAAGTCTTCCTCTTCCCCATATCCTAGTTCTTTTGCAAAGTATCTCATTACCCCTTCAACAGTTAATCCATGTAATATATGAAAAGGTTCCTTATTATATTTCTTTAATAAATTTAATCCTTCTTCTCTAGAAATTGTGTTCATTACTTTCCCTCCTAAAACTTTGTATATATATAATTTTAGCATTTAAATTTTATAATACAATAATTTACTATTTGTTGAATATTATCCATCATTGTATTATAATTAATCCAATTAAATTCATTTTATAAATAGGAGAAGACATATGAACAAAGAATCTAAACTTATGCTTTCAGCACTTAATTTTGAAGAAGGTCATAACCGTAGAAGCAATCACATTTTAAAAGTCTATGCTCTAGCAAAAACCATTGCAGACTGTGAAGGTCTTTCAGAAAAAGAAAAACTAGTACTACATGCCTCAGCTATATTACATGATATAGGGATAAAAATTTGCAAAGAAAAATATGGAGATGCAAGCCAAGAACTTCAAAGAAAAGAAGCTCCCCTATTAGCTCGTGAGTTCTTAAAAAATGCTGGGTATGAAGAAAAAGCAATTCATAGAATACTATATTTAATAAAAATGCATCATAGCTATGAAAAAATTGATAGAATGGATTTTCAAATTTTAGTTGAGGCTGATCTTATGATTAATGTTTTTGAAGAAGGATATTATGAGATTGGTTTGGATAGAATGAAAGAAATTATAAAAACTAGAACTGGCAAAGATTTATTACATAATTTTCTTAAAACTAAATTGATATCTTAAATATGCAGCTTGCTCTCTTTAACTAATTTATTGGTTATATTGCTTCACAAAGAAAAAACCAGCTTTCTAGGTTTTTCTTTTATGATAGATAAGGACATGCTATCTTATTCTATATATCTTTATATTTTCAAATATAATTTACCTTATTTAAATACATCTCATGTTAATGTTAATCCATTGGAAATAAGCCATTCAATAAATCTATTATCCCCCTAATCACTTATTAATTCAAGATTCACATTTTTTTACCAGGTAAATGAACATTAGGTATAGTTTTTCTTCTTTCACCTCCTATCACTGTAATATCAACAACTTCAAGATTTCTCACTTAAAAATCACTTGGTAAAATTGCTCTTATTAAGGTTATCAAAAAATATTGTTAAATAATAAAAAGAGCTTATACTAAATCACACTTTAGTATAAGCTCTTTTCCTAATTTACTTTTACATTATATATATTTAAGTTATTTACGTTACCTTCACATCCACCAAACAAAACAAGCTTTCCACCCTTAGGTATAACATTATTCCATGATTTTGGTGTTATAGTATAAGTACTTCCATTCTGTGTGAAATTAACATCTGGAAGTGAATTTATTTTTTTATCAAAATCAAAGCATAAAGTCCAATTTACTAAATCCATGTCTGTATTATTAAATATAGTAATTTGGAAGTTTGCACCTGTTCCCCAGTCAGCTGTTGTAGCATATTCAACCTTTATTCCATTTTCAACTACTGTAGGATTACAACTTACAGTTATAGTATCACTCTTAGTTGTAGCATCTTTATTAATTAAATCCACTCTATAAACATATGTGCCCTTAATCTTATTAGTAAAATTAACATTAATTACTTGTGGAAGAATTGAAACATCTCCTGTTTTTATAATTTTGTCATCTTCATACAAATTGTAGGAAATAGCATTAGACTTTTCGGGTATAGAAATAGCTAAGTTATAATTACCATCATTAGAACTTTTATCAACTGTTAATGTAGCTTTTAGTGGAACATCTATAGGTGGAACCACATTATTACTTACTTTTACTGTTATAATTTGACTTGTACTAGATGCACTTCCATTAATAAGTTCAACCTGATACATATAAGTTCCAGTTGGTTTATTTAATATTTCATGTCTTACTGTTGTTTCAGAAGTAGCAACAGAGCCATTCTTTATAACCTTACCATTTTCATATAGCTTGTACTCTTTAGCTTTAGAGTTTGATGGAATTTTAATATTTAAAGTATAATTGCCATTACTCTCCAATGATGATGAAGATATTTCAGGACTTAATGGCTTTTCATCAGAAGGTGCTGGTGGATTTATTGTAATATCAAGACTTAAAGGATTTTTTAAATATCTTTGTGCTTTTGTAATCCACCAATAATTATCTGGGGCTGGTGATCCCACTGCATCAGTACTTGCATTAACGCCAGCACCAAATAAGATTGATACAACACCAGCATCCTTTGTCTCTTCCATATGCCCTCCCCAAGTAATTTTATTTCCTTCTACCTTTATTTTTGAATCATTAGCAAGGTTTTTACTAAAATATTCTTTTCTTGCATCAGAACTAGCATTAAAAGTATCTCCAAAGAAATAAGTTGGTGCAGAGTCTTCATAGTTTCCTACAGCGTTGGTTAAATCATCAAATTTGCCTCCATTATATGGGTTAGGCTCTTCACTACTATTTAAGTGCCCTACTGGAATTTGCCATAGAATAACTGGTTTTTCTGTGACTTCATGCAAAGTTTTGGTATATAGCAAATAGTTATTCCATATATCTGCATTCCACAACCATTTTGACCCTTCAGGATTTGTTGCTGCGTTGTCTTCATATGCACCATCTAGTCCATATTTATCAATAGATATAAAGTCAGCATCATATGAAGTAATTCCAGCTGATTTATAGTAATCTGCAGTTTCTTGAGCAACTTGTTTTATAAACTGTCTACCATTATCCCAGCCAATAAACTCTGTTTTATGAAGTAGTCCTTGATTAGGTATTTCTGTACTATCATAAGACCAAATATTAAATTGCCATCCAAAATATGAATTCTTATACTCTTTTCTTACTGTATAGTTTATAGATTCTACTAATCCCTTAACTGAATTTTCAAATGTCGGATCTTTTCCTTTTTCAAGGACTCCTGAAGTGTATGCTGTATCTACTAGTGCACTTATTGTTGATGGATCTTTCTTATTCTGTTGCATCATATAACCTAAAAAGTCTGGTTCAAAAATCATCCCAACAGTCTCGTCACCTGCATACTCATTACAAATATCTAAAAAGAATTTCAAATCTTTATAATATCCTTCCATATATGCTTTGTCATTTATATGCTTTAAATCTAATTCATAGCTTTCACCACTATCTGGTATATTGTAATAAACAAAGAATGGTATCATACCAAGCTTTAAACTTTCACGAATGTAGCTTTTTACTCTATCTCCATCTTCTGTTGTCCAACTTCTCCATCCACCAAATGGTCCTCCATTAACATAAATATATCTTATGTCGCAACGTTTATTAGTATCATTATTACTTGTATCTTTCCAAAAGTTCAAATCATTATCAGTATCCTCTGATACTTGTCCAATTGATAAATAATCTGGCATACCAGGTAAAGATCCATCAGAATTCTTTACTCTAAAACCAATTTGTCTTATATCACCAGTAGATTCATCTACAATTTTAATTCCTGATCTTCCTGCTGATACTCCTTCAACTACTAAAGTATTACCATCTTTAATTGAAGCTTTTACAACAGAAGTATTACTTGAAATAACACTAAATTTTGATGAAGTATTTTTTCTGTTAGTTATCTTATAACTTTCTTTACATTGAGCAATTGTAGTTTGATATTGAATGCCTTCATTATCAACTTTATCTATAATAATCTTAGCATCCCCATCTTTTCCTACTCTTACCTCAAGTACATCACTACAAGCACTTCCATAACTATTTATAAACTCTGCATAGTAACTGTAAATACCTATATTTTGTCTACCTCTTACCTCTATAACCTTTGATTGAACTGCAGGTGTACCATCTGTTAACTCACCTTCTGAGATAACCTTATACTCTCCATTAATTCCATACCTCTCATAAAGCTTATAGCTTGTTGCATTATTCCCATAATACATGTTCATTGTAATGTTATAGTCACCATCATAATCAACTCCATACTGATCAGATGACAATGTTGGTTTTCCAGGTACTCCCGAAGCAGAAGCACTAGTTAGTTTACATGGCATTAGTGTAAATAGTATTCCTAAGAATACTACAAAGGCTGCCATCCTTTTAATTCTTTTTTTAATATGCATAGCATATTCCCCCTTTATACCTTTAGTATTTTTATTTACCAGACACTTTGGTAAATACTGTATACAATTTATATTTTAAAAACTACTCTGTTCATATTCAAGTTATTTTCAGAAAATTCACATAATGTTTTCCAAACTACTTTGTGATTTTATAAATAAGAAACTTCATTAGTAATATAATTTTGAAACTATCACAGTTTAATTCCAATTACAATTTCCTAAATATAAAACGAAAAGCCCTAGCGTAATTCTAGAGCTTCCCATATTTATATATTGATATATTTATAAAAATATATATTTACATATTTATTTGTTTATGCACTTTTCTATAAAGCTTTTTATTACCTCCTCTTGTCCCTTAGACACTTTGATACCCTTAACGCTCTTTGCTCTAGAAGCTTTACCTTTCAGCAATTCCAATTCCTGCTTTTCATCCAGTGAACCTCCAACAGAATAAACTATAACGTCCTTCCCTTCTAAAGGAGCATTATTCATATATTTTTGTAATGGCCCTGATATTGTTCCCATATATACAGCACTACCAAATACTAAAAGATCATAATCATCAACATTATAATTCAATTCTGAGGATGGATGATTTATAACTACAGTGTATCCATTTTGGTTTAACTCTTCAGCTAATGCCATAGTAATATTAGTAGCAGTATCATGCTTTGATTTTTGATATAGTACTAAAGCTTTCTTATCAGTGTTTCCATTTAACATCTTTTCATTTGGACTTAATTCTTTAGTGTTAAGATTTAAATAGCTCTTGAAAAATAACATAGCTGCAATAAACAGTACAATTAAAACACCTAAAATAATTAAAATAACTTTTCCCATTCTTTTCAATTCCCTTCTCTCCCTTATTTTTTTAATCCACCAAAAATTAATGATGTTTGAACCTTAAATAACTCTTCAGCTTCTTCCATAGTTATACCATTAGTTTTACTCATAATTAAATTGAAGCCTAAAAATGAACTCCAGATACAAATGGCTGTTTTCTTCACATCTACCTTTTTGATTTCTCTAAGCTCTATCCCCTTTTCAATATTAGCTTCTAGTAGCTGAAGAAATTGACTATTCTCTTCATTCTTATTTGTAGAATACTTATCCAAAACAATAAGATTGTATCTTTCCCTTTCATTAATGGCTAATTCCATTACGCTATGAAAAACTCTAGTAGCATTCTCTATAAATCCCCTATCTGGCTTTAGTACTGCTAAAATTCTTTTCTTCATCTCTAAGTTAGCATTTTTTTGAATCTCATCAATTATTTCTTGCTTATCCTTAAAGTGATGGTATATAACTCCTGTTGTATAATCCATCCTATCACTTATTTTTCTAACTGTTAGAGCTTCAAATCCTTCTTCTATCCCTATTTCCATAGCTGTATTTAATATCTCTTGCTTAATACGTTCACTTCTCTTACTTTGTCCTTCTCTTCCCATTCACTTTTCCTCTTCTTATATCGTAATTATTTTTAATAACATTGTTATGTTTTTATATTACCATTATCTTCCGCACACTGCAACATTCATTTTATAAAAAAGGTGTGGCGGATATTTATTTCCCTTGTTCCGTAGCAAGCTCCAAGTCACATGGAAACAAATATCCACCCCACGCGTACTAAAGTTAAGGAAATTATAAAATTACTATCCTTTATTTTATATTTTTTAATATGAAAATATAATAATACCTTTGATTTATAGCTAATTGAAATTTTATAATTTACTAGACGGTAAAAAAGAAGAAACACTAGCACAAGCAGCGTTTCTTCCACATCCTTTTTACCTTCTCTATTTTATCCTAAGTATCTAGATTACCTTTTTACCTATCTTCATTATCCAAATTAATAGTTCCGTAATTTCCTTCTTCTTTTACTTCTTCAAAATCTACATTCTTAACAACAGTACCTTTTTTTGCATCTGTTGTTTTTGTCTTAACAGAGCTTATCTTTTCACTTATTCCATCTCCAATATTCTTGCAGATTTTACTTCCTGATTCTACTGCATTATCAACCACATCTAATGAAGTATCAGCTATTTTACTTGCACCACTCTTAATATTAGCACCAAGCTTCTTTCCCATGTTTTGATATTTTTCCTTGCTCTCTGGGTTATCATCAATCTTTTCTGCTATTGCACCAACAGCATCAGCCCCAAGTTCAACCCCAACCTTAGCAGCAGTACCAACAACATTTATTGTATTCTTTACAAATTTACCTAACCCCATATTCATCACCTTTCAAAAAATGTACTTTATATTATTATATTCCAAATTACACCTTACGTTAAAGAGTAAAATGTATAAAATTCAATTAATATCTCTACTTTCATCATTTTATGTATATAAAACAAAAAATTAACTGGACATCTGTTTTGTCCAGTTAATTTTTATACTAAAGTTTTTTTACAAATTCAGATTTAAGACTCATAGCACCAAATCCATCAATCTTACAATCTATATTGTGGTCACCTTCTACTAATTTTATGTTTTTAACCTTAGTTCCCTTTTTTAAAGCAGATGATGCACCTTTTACTTTAAGGTCCTTAATTATTGTTACAGTATCTCCATCACTTAAAATGTTTCCATTAGAATCTTTAACAACTAAAACATCCTCGCTAGCTTCATTGTTTCCTTCTTTACTCCATTCATGAGCACATTCTGGACAAACAAAAAGACTTCCATCCTCATAAGTGTATTCAGAATTACATTTTGGACAATTTGGAAAATCGCTCATAATCTACATTTCTCCTTCGTATCTTATATTGAGATTTTATAATATCATAGTATTATGTTATTTACAATTCTATATGCCATTATTAATTATTTCAACAAACTTAGTTGAGGCTATAGACATAGGAACACTTTTCAAATGACAAATACCTATACTTCTTCTTGGAATATCTTCTTTCAATTTCACTTGGTATATAGTACCTTCATCTAAATATTCCTTAGTGAATTCTTTTACAACACATGCTACCCCTAAATTTATCTTTGCAAATTCTAAAAGTAAATCATATGAGCCAAGCTCAAACTCTGGAGATATTTTAACACCCTTAGATAGCAAAAACTTTTCAACATACTTTCTTGAATTAGAATTAGGCTCTAAAAATATTAAAGGATATTTACATATCTCACTAAATTCTATACTTTCTCTTGATAAATGCTTAAATTTTTCACCACATATAAAAATATCACCTACTTCAAAGCAAGAACTGGATTCAATTGAAGGATCTTCTATAGGAAGATTACATATAGCAATATCAATATCTCCTGATTTTAATAATTCACAAAGTTCTAATGTTGTACTATTGTTAATTTTAAACTTTATATTAGGATATTTATTATGAAACTTTTCTAAAAAAGGTACTAGAAAATATTTAGATATTGTATCTCCCACTCCAATCTTTAACTCTCCAATTGCAAGGTTCTGAAACTCTAATATCTTTTCTTCACCAAGTTTTATTAAATTCATTGCTGAATTAATATATTCAAATAATAAACTCCCCTCATTAGTAAGAGATACTCCCTTAGGAGTTCTATTAAACAATCTTATATCCAACTCTCTTTCAAGGGCCATTATAGCTTGGCTAACAGCTGGCTGTGTCATATACAATTCTTTAGCTGCTTTAGAAAAACTTTTACTTTTTACTACTTGGCTAAATACTTTATATAAATCTAACTTTGTAATCATATAAGCACTCCTTATACCTACTATTTAATCTATTTATTTTACTTATATCATTATATGGAGTATATTACAAGCATATGGAAATAATTATTATATTTTTTGAATAAGGGGAGATTGTATAGTGGAAAGAGTAGTAGGAACTGTTGTTAGAGGGTTACGTTGCCCTATTATTAAAGAAGGTGACAGTATTGAAAATATAGTTGTTGAAAGCGTATTAAAAGCATCTGAAGTTGAAGGATTTGAAATTCAAGATAAGGATGTAGTTACAGTTACTGAATCAATAGTAGCTCGTGCTCAAGGTAACTATGCTTCAATAGATAATATAGCTAAGGATGTACAAGCTAAATTTAGTGAAGATACAATAGGTGTTATATTCCCAATTCTTAGCCGTAACCGTTTTGCTATATGCTTAAGAGGAATTGCTAAAGGAGCTCATAAGAAAATAGTTCTTATGCTTAGCTACCCTTCTGATGAAGTTGGTAATCACTTAGTTGATTTAGACATGTTAGATGAAAAGGGAGTTAACCCATGGACTGATGTTTTAACAGAAGCAAAATTCCGTGAGCTATTTGGATATAATAAGCATCCTTTCACTGGTGTTGACTATGTTGAATACTACAAGTCATTAATTGAAGAATATGGTGTAGAATGTGAAGTAATCTTCTCTAATGATGCAAAGACAATTTTAAATTATACAAAGAGTGTACTAGCTTGTGATATTCACTCAAGATTTAGAACTAAGAGAATCTTAAAGGCTAATGGTGGAGAAAAGATATACAGTCTTGATAACATATTATCAGAATCAATTGATGGAAGTGGATGTAATGAAGCTTATGGTCTTTTAGGTTCTAACAAATCTACAGAAGACAAAGTTAAGCTTTTCCCTCGTAACTGTCAACCAATAGTTGATAAAATTCAAGCTCTATTAAAAGAAAAGACAGGAAAAGAAGTTGAAGTTATGGTTTATGGAGATGGTGCTTTCAAGGATCCTGTAGGTAAAATATGGGAACTTGCTGACCCAGTTGTATCTCCTGCTTATACTGCTGGATTAGAAGGAACTCCAAATGAAATTAAATTAAAATACCTTGCTGATAATGATTTCGCTGATTTAAAGGGTGAAGAATTAAAGAAGGCTATATCTGAATACATTAAGAATAAGGATGCAGACTTAGTTGGTAATATGGCTTCTCAAGGAACAACTCCAAGAAGACTTACTGATTTAATAGGTTCTTTATCTGATTTAACATCTGGTAGTGGTGATAAAGGAACTCCTATTATATACATCCAAGGATATTTTGATAACTATACTAAATAGTATAATAATTAAGGGTTAAATTCTCACAATGAGAATTTAACCCTTTTATTTCTTATTTCCAAAGGCTTGGATCTTTATAATAATTAACTCCCTGAAGTTCTAATCTCTTTGCATTTTCTTTCATTCTTTGAATATATTCTCCAGTATTTCTACCTTCTTTAGGAGTCCATCCTATTTCTGCATATCCTAAGACTCTTGGGTAAATCATATAATCCATATCCTCTTGATTTCTTAAGGTTTCACTCCAAAGAGGAGCTTCAATTTCTAAAATCAACTCCTTAGGAGCACAATTAGTAGGATCCCAATCATATCCTTTAATTATTGAAATATATCCAGCCCATTTTAACCCAAGCTTTATATCTTCATGATACTTCATATCTAAATATGATTTTTTAGCTATTGAAATTATCATTTTTAAATTCTTTTCCCTTGCTACCTTATTAGAACCAGACCAGTTTTGAAGAATGAAGTTAGAAGATATATCTTCTGATGTATCTGCTGGATCCCATCCAATTGGAACTTTTCCGTGATTCTCTACTATTTTAGAAACTCTACCCATAAAATACTTATAATCTTCTTTTGATGTACTATCAGCCTCATCACCACCTATATGAATGTATTTAGAAGGTGATATTTCTGAAACTTCCCTTATTATATCTTCAATAAATTTATAAGTTTTCTCATCTCTACACATTAAAGAACTAAATCCAATATCTATACCTGTATAATGCTCCTTCTTCTTACCATCAGAATTTAAGAACCCATAGGATGCTAACGCAGAATTTGTATGACCCGGCATATCAAATTCTGGTATAACCTCAATATATCTATCAGCAGCATATTTAACTATTTCCTTAAAATCATCTTGAGTGTAATAACCACCTTTTCCTCCACCAACCTCACTTTTAGAGCCAATATTAGTTAAATCAGGCCACTTTTTAATTTCTAACCTCCACCCTTGATCATCACTTAAATGTAAATGAAGCTTATTAATTTTATATTGAGCCACTAAATCTATCTGCCGCTTTATGTCTTCAACAGGAAAAAAGTGCCTTGCTACATCTATCATTATCCCTCTGTATTCATATTCTGGCATGTCCTCTATTTCTACAAAAGGAATGCTCCAATGATGATTTTTTACAACCTCCCTTGACTCTATCTCTACTGGTAATAGCTGTCTTAAACTTTGTATTCCTCTAAATATTCCTTCAGGTGAGTATGCAACAATTTCAATCCCTTTCTCTGTTACAAATAACTTGTATCCCTCATCACCTAAGTTTTTTTCCCCATTTACAGTAGTTAATGTTATACTATTATTCATTTCACCTAATGACTTATGAATAATTAGTTCAAAGTCTGTAGATGGTTTAATCTTATCTTTAAAATACTTCCCTATCTTATATATCTCTTCTGTTTCTTCTTCACTATTTCCTTTTACATATATAATTGTATCCTTTGATAATGAAAATTCCCCTTCTCCTTTTTTATAACTTAAAGGTTTAGGTAGAATATAATTATCTAACTTAGGTGTTTCCTTAACAGTTAGTTCATTATTATCTGCACAACCTATAAAATTAAATATTAGTATTACCCCAAAAAATAAGCATAAAGTTGAAATATTAAAGTTACTTTTGAATTTCCCACTCATAACCTCCCCCCTTTGAAATTACTCATTATAAATTCCTATTGCTTCCATATAATCAATATACACTAATATCCTAAAATATTGTATATAGTAGTAGTTTCCTTAAATTAAAAACCACCTAAAATTAGGTGGTTTATTACTATACCTTATTATTTTTCAGTACCATTCATTATTCTAATAATATTTGATTTATGCCTTACAATTAATAATAGTGTAGATAAAAACGCTGAAATTGTAATTGTCATATCTGCTCCTGTTAATAAACAAGTGATTGGCATAGATATTCCAAGAGCTATAGACCTAATAGATACTATTTTAGTAAAATACTTTAATATAAAATAAGTAGCTACTCCTACTACTACTGATAAAGGACTTAATAAAAAGAAAGATCCTAGAGTTGTGTTAACTCCCTTTCCTCCCTTAAAAGATAGAAAAGGTGTAAAATTATGTCCTAGTATAGAAGCTAATGCTACTAATGATACATATAGAGAATAATCCATATCTATAAGTCCACTTTTATGTATCCCTATTGCTATTGCTACAGGTACAAGCCCCTTTAATACATCAATAACCTGTGTTGCTACTGCCAATTTATGACCTAATACTCTTCTAACATTTGTCGAACCAATATTTCCACTACCTTCAGTTCTTATATCTACTCCCTTAAACTTCTTAGCTAAAATAAATCCTGTAGGTATAGCCCCTATAAAAAATGAAGCAATAATACTTAATATTGTCATAAACTCCTCCATCTGTCTTAGTTTTTTTCGTCTTATTATAACAAAATTTGCGCTTATAGTCAGTTAAAAATCCTATTTAATTTGCAAATTTAATAACTTTGTTAGATGTAACGCTTGCATCGTTGTAACAATAGCTCCCCTAACATCTTCAATATCTACATTTATACCATCTATGTCACAGGAGGTTAAATCCACCTTTTCAAAGGAAGTTTTGTTACAATATGCATTTATAAAACTACTTTCCTCAACTGATAACTTCTTATGTTTAACCTCTTGAAAGGTTGCTTCTTCAAAATCACTATTTAATATATTCATCCCATTTACTTTTGAAAAAGAGAAATTAGAATATCTTCCTATAGAATCTTTAATTAGTACATCCTTTATATTACTTTCATCAAACCTTGTACCAACAAGCTTACAATTTACAAATTCTACTCTATGAATTCCACTATTACTTAAGTTAACATTTGATAAATCACAGCTTTCAAATCTAGTATCTATTAAATCAAGATTTTCAAAAGAACAATTTGTAAATACAACATTTTTAAACTTGCATGAATCTATAGTTAATCCTCGTTCATTTTTTCCTTCTATAGAATATCCCTCAACAATCTTACTTACTATTTCTTCTGCATATATAACTTCATCATAAAAATCTTGAACATCTTCTAAATTTATAAATTTAGGCTTCTGTATCTTAACCATATACCTCTCCTACTATCTATATAAATTCTTTATTAAGCTAGTCTACTTTATATAATTCCTTAGATATTATACTCCTACATGGTGCAGATGCCAATTATTTATTTTATATTTAACTAGCATTTAAAAGCTATCTATATTATTATTAATTTAAACATTAATTAAAGGTAGGTACAAAAATGAATACATATTTAATAACTTATTATTTAAAAGAAGAATCTCATTCTTGTGGATGTGAAAACCACGGTGACCATGATCATCACCACCATCATCATGAAGAACGTGATGACTATGAAGTAACAGCACATATTAAAACATTAGGAGCATGGGCTCATTTAATGCCTACAAGTTTCTTAGTAAAAACTGATAAGAACTCTGAAGAAATAGTTTCATTCTTAAAAGACTTCTTAGAAGAAAAAGATATGATTTTTGTAAATAAAGTTGATAAAGAAGATTTAGCTTCACTTACACCTGGTGTTGTAGAATGGATTAGACAATAAAATTAGAGAGGGTATTTATTTTGCTTATTCTGTTCAAAATAAATATCCTCTCTTTTTATAATAAAATCAATGATTTATTACTTCTTCAACTAATTTAAATAGTCTTTTATTATATTTCCATCTAATACTTCTATAACTCTATCTGCCTTTTCAGCTATTCTGTTATCATGAGTTATTATTACAAAGGTTGTATTATACTTTTTATTAATATCTCTAAGTAGATTATATATATCATTAGTCGTATTTGAATCTAAATTTCCTGTTGGTTCATCTGCCAAAATTATTTTAGGACTATTTATTAATGCTCTAGCTATTGCTGCTCTTTGTTGCTGTCCTCCAGATAAATCTGTAGCCATGTTATTTTTAACTTTAGTTAATCCTACTAAATCTATAAGCTCATTAGCCCTTTCTAGGATTTCCTTGTTTACTTTCTTTCCTGATATGGAATAAGGCATTAATATATTTTCAATAACTGTAAATTCAGGTAAAAGATAATGAAACTGAAATATAAAGCCTAGTTCACTATTTCTTAAATCAGCAAGTTCATTCTTGTTCATACCTTCTACATTAATACCATTAATATAAAGTGTTCCACTACTTCCTTTAGATAAAGTTCCCATTATGTTTAGCAATGTACTTTTACCACTTCCACTTTGTCCTATAATAGAAACAAATTCTCCTTCGTTTATTGTTAGATCTGTATTATTTAATACCTTAGTTTTTACTTTTTCTCCATATACTTTTGTTATATTTTTAAGCTCTAATGCACTCATAACTTCCTCCTAATTGTTTCTTATAATATCTATCGGATCTAATTTAAGTGACTTTTTAGCTGCTATTATTGAAGCTAAAACTGCTGCTAAAATTGAAATAACTATGCTCATTAAAATAAACCCATAATACATATTTCCTGGAACTAATGGACTTCCATCAGATGTTTTAACCATAACTGTGAATATTTTAAATAAGGTTATTCCTAATATTCCTCCAGATAAAGCTCCAACTACACCAAAAATTAATCCTTGAAGTATAAAAATAGCTGCTGCACTTCTATTTCTTATTCCCATTGCCTTAAGTATTCCTATTTGCTTTGACTTTTGAATAACTGAAATAGCTAACACTCCAGCAATACTCATAGTTACAGATATTATAATAAATACTTGTATTGTAATACTTGATGTCTTCTGTCCACTTAATGCATCTAATAAACTTTCATTATCCTCTTTCCAATTTACAATATCTAAATCACTAGGAATGTAGGAAGATATACTTTTACTAATTTCATCACTCTCAAAAACATATTCATTATTAATCCTCATTTCTATAGAAGACACTTCCCCATCTTTAGAAAAAATATTTTGAGAGTTAGTTAATGTTGTAATTACCCATGAATCATTCATTCCTTTTACTTTCAAGTCAACTATTCCAGTTACCTTAACCTTCTTTTCCCCAATGCTAGGTGATGAAAACATTAATTCATCATCCACTTTTAAACTTAAATCTTCACTTAATCCCTTACCAATTAACACTTCATTTTCATTTTCAGGAAATTTACCTTCACTTATTTTATTAGTTAAATCATAGATATCATTTTCTTTAGATAAATCTAATCCTCTAACTATAATTGATTTATTAGAATCTCCTTCTTTTACTATTGCAGGATTATCTAATACCCCCATTATATTTGTAATCTTATCTTCTTTATCTTTTATATTAGATATAATCTCATTATAATTAGATATCCCCTTATCTTTTGAAGAAACTGTTATCTGAGAGGTATTACCTATTGTTTTATTTAATAAATTATCATTTAAGTTATTAATAAGTAACCCTAAGAAAAGTTGTACTGTGACTCCTAAAGCAATACCTAATGCTATTAAAATTGTCTGAGCTTTATTAGACTTTATAAATCTATAAGCTATTTTAAAATTATTTCTCATTGTTTTTCCCTCACTTTTTTCTTTTGTCACTACTACTTTAATGGAGAGATATTTATTCTAAATAAAAATGGTCTTAATTCCATCTTAATTAATTTACATAAATATTTTAGGAAAAACTATTTATGTTATAATTTATAAAAAACAAAGGATGATTGAAATGAATAAAATTTTATTAATAGATGATGAAATTGAAATTTTAGATATTTTAACTACTGTTTTAGAAATGGAAGGTTTTAAGTATATATATAGGGCAACTTCAGGAAAAGAAGGAATAGAATTATTTAGAAAAGAAAATCATGATATAGTACTTTTAGATATAATGCTTCCAGACATTATAGGATATGATGTTTTTAAAGAAATAAGAAAAATAAGTGAAGTTCCAATACTCTTTCTTTCAGCAAAATCAGAAGAAGTAGATAGACTTCTAGGCTTTGCCCTAGGAGCTGATGATTATATTACAAAACCTTTTAGTGCAAGAGAAGTTGCTTTTAGGGTTAAAGCTCGTCTTAGAACCTTTAGTAAAATCAGTATAGATGATAATAAAATAATTAAATTTGACAATATAGAAATACATAAAGATAAAGGAACAGTATATAAGGATGGTAACCTTTTAGAATTTACTGCAAAAGAGTTAAAGCTTCTTTTATACTTTATTGATAATCCTAATAGAATTTTAAGTAAAGAGATGATCTGTAATGAAGTTTGGGGTGAAGATTTCTTTGGATATGACAATACTATAACTGTTCATATTAGAAAGCTTAGAAAGAAAATTGAAAAGGATCCCTCAAATCCTAAATATATAACTACAGTAATAGGGCTTGGATATAAATTTATAAAGGAGGGTAAAAATGATATTTAAACCTTCATTAAAATTTATAGTTTCTTCTATAATTGCAATAATATTAATTTGCATAACAATAGGACTATATGATGTAAGTGTTAAACATAGCTTTGCTTCAGACTATTATCCTTCTGACTTTATTAATTCATTTAAAACACATATACATTTAGATAATAATGATAATATTTATGTAGATTCTGAAGGTTTAGCTTTACTAAATAGTAATGATGTAAAACTACAAATACTAGATAAAAATAATAAGGAAGTTTATAGCTATAATAAACCAAAGGACTATCCAAAAGAATATAATAATGAAATCTTAATTAATCTATATACAAATACAGATCAAACTATGTTTTTATTTTCCAATTATTTCCAAGGAAATGATTATACTACTATTTTGTTTTTTAATCCTAATAAAGTTGAAAGATTAATATTTGCTTATAATAAAGACCAATTAATTAAAGCTCATAACTTTCCATTGTTTATAGCAATAGTTATAATTTTTATACTACTTATTAGCTGCATTTATTTAATACATATTACCCGTCCAATTAAGAGATTAGTCCATAGAATTAATAACCTATCCAAAGGGAAATATTCTATAGAGAATGTTGGGAAAGGAATATATTCAGATGTTAGAGAAAGTCTAAATATACTTTCAAATAGGCTGTATACTAATGAACTTGAAAGAAATAAACTAGAGGAAATGAGAAAAGAATGGATTTCAAATATATCTCATGATATAAAAACTCCCTTAACTTCAATTAGGGGAAATGCAGAAATAATGTCTGTAAAAGATTATAAAATTAATGATGAACAAAGAATTCGGTATTCTAACATAATTATTAATAAGGTTGATTACATTAAAAATTTAGTTGAGGATTTAAACCTTTCCTCTCATCTTAAAGATAAAAATTTACTATTAAATAAAAAAGAAGTTAATATTATTTCCCTAATAAGACATGTAATAATAGATATAATGAATGATGACAAATTTAATAATGGCTCAATTAATTTTACTTTTTATGAGAAAGATATAAAGATTAATTTAGATGAAAACTTAATTAAAAGAGTTTTTATTAATTTAATTATAAACGCCTTCCTTCATAACGACTATAAGGTTAATGTAGAAGTAAAGGTTGAAAGAATAAATAAGTCTAAGGTGAAAATTGTAATAAAAGATGATGGCAAAGGTGTATCCCCAAAAGACTTAAGATACATTTTTGAAAGATATTATAGAGGCACTAATACATCAAGCCAGATAGAAGGTTCTGGATTAGGTATGGCAATAGCTCACGATATAATAGAAGCACATTCAGGGGCTATTTATGCTGAAAGTCTTGAAGGTAACGGAATGAAAATAACTATACTTTTATAGACGTAAGAAAAGAACTGCCTAAGGCAGTTCTTTTAAAATTCTTTACTATTTTATATTGAAAAATGCTTTTCTTCCTCTATATTCAGCTACATCTTCTAATTCTTCTTCAATTCTAAGTAATTGATTGTACTTAGCAACTCTTTCAGATCTTGCTGGTGCACCAGTTTTAATTTGTCCTGCATTAACAGCAACAACTAAATCAGCTATTGTTGTATCTTCAGTTTCTCCTGATCTATGAGAAACTACTGCAGTCATTCCTGCTCTGTTAGCCATTTCAATAGCATTTAAAGTTTCAGTTAAAGTACCGATTTGATTAAGCTTAATAAGAATTGAGTTAGCAACTCCCTTTTCAATTCCCATTTCTAATCTTTCAGTGTTAGTTACAAATAAGTCATCTCCAACTAATTGAACCTTCTTACCTAATCTGTCAGTAAGTAGCTTCCATCCTTCCCAATCTTCTTCAGCCATACCGTCTTCGATTGAAATTATTGGATACTTATCAACCCAAGCTTCTAAGAAATCAACCATTTCTTCAGCAGTTAAAGTCTTTCCTTCGTGTTCTAATACATACTTACCATCTTTATAGTATTCTGAAGATGCAGCATCGATAGCTATAAACATATCTTCTCCAGCCTTATATCCAGCCTTAGTTATAGCTTCGATAATAACTTCGATAGCTTCTTCGTTTGATTTAAGGTTTGGAGCGAATCCACCTTCATCTCCAATAGCTGTTGAATATCCCTTATCATGTAATGTCTTCTTTAAAGTGTGGTACACAGTAGCGCACATTCTCATAGCATCTGAAAAAGTTTTAGCCCCTACTGGCATAACCATGAATTCTTGTAAATCAACTGAGTTGTCTGCATGTGAACCACCATTTATAATGTTCATCATTGGCACTGGTAAAGTCTTAGCATTAACTCCTCCAATATACTTATAAAGAGGTAATCCTAATGAGTTAGCAGCTGCTTGTGCACATGCTAAAGATACACCTAAGATAGCATTAGCACCAAGCTTTCCTTTATTTGGTGTACCATCTAATTCAATCATAATTTTATCAATATATGTTTGGTCAAATACATTGCAACCTATTAATTCTTCTGCAATTATATCATTAACGTTTTTAACAGCATTTTCTACGCTCTTTCCTAAATAATTATCTTTGTCACCATCTCTTAATTCCACAGCTTCGTATATACCTGTTGATGCTCCTGAAGGTACAGCTGCTCTTCCTACTGTTCCATCTTCTAAGTAAACTTCAACCTCTACAGTAGGGAAACACCTAGAATCCAAAATTTGTCTTCCAACTATGTCGATTATTTCTACATAAGTTTTCATAAATATCACTCCTTTAATCTATATAAATAAAAATTTAGCTATTTTACAAAAGAGACCTACACATAGTGTATAGGCCTCCAACTATTTATAATTATGCAGTACAATTTATATGATTCATGATGTATTCAATTAAGTCAATGTAGTGTGTAAGTACATTGATAAAAATATTGTACCTTTCCATAATTGTAATTACTAATCACTATTGATTATTCTTCTCACCTAGATAATACTATTGTATAAATATTTTGTCAATACTTTTATTTAAATACCAACTGTGTATACTTTCTCCTAAAGTATTTACTAATCAACTAAATATTCTTCGAAGCTAGTTATATTATTCTTTTTCCCTATAACTACTATTAGTTCACCAGTCTTTAATATATAATCAGGTGATATTTCTAATATGGTTCCCCCCTTTCCTTCAATGGCAATAATATTAAGCTTGTACTTTTTTCGGATGTTTGACTCTCTTATTTGAATTCCATCAAGTTTTTTAGGAACCTCCATTTCACAAATATTTATATCATCGTTAAGCTCTATAAAATCTAAAGCCTTTGAATATAAAAGTCTATTAGCAACTCTTATAGCCATATCATTTTCTGGATATACTACTTCTGCCCCAATCTTTGTTAACACAGATCCATGGTCAAAACTTACTGCCTTTGCTATAACTCTTGGGATTCCCATATTAATTAAATTTAAAGCTGTAAGAATGCTAGCATCCATTTTTTCACCAATACATACAACTGCTGTCTCACAATTTTGTATTCCTGTCTCCTCTAATGTTTCTCTATCTAGTATCTCTACAACAAAAGCATTATTTGTATATTGCCTTATTTGTTTTATTTTGCTCTCATCACTATCTATAACTAATACTTCTTTTCCAGCTTCTATTAAAGTTTTTGCTAGAGCAAACCCAAACCTACCAAGTCCAATTATTCCATACTCCATAAATTTATTCTCTTTAAACATAAAATCCTCCTATCCAATAATTACAGACTCTTCTGAGTAATGTGCTTCTGGAAGCTTCTTTTGATACCAAATTGTTGCCATGGTAATAGGTCCAAGCCTTCCAATAAACATAATTAATACAATAATAAATTTACTTAATGAGGTAAGATGTGGCGTTATACCAGTAGATAATCCTACAGTTCCAAAGGCACTTGTAACCTCAAATAGTAATTGCATGAATGAATTTTCTGGCTCTAAGATACATAAAGTAAAAGTTCCTATTATAACTACTAAGAAAGCTAGAATAATAAGATTAAAAGCCTTCCATATTATACTTACAGGAAATTTCCTTTTAAATGCTCCACAGTGTTTATTAGTAGAATTAGCATACAAACTCTTAGCTATAATAAAGGCCGTAGTAGTCTTTACACCACCACCTGTTGATCCAGGGGATGCTCCTATAAACATTAAGATTATCAATGTAAATAACCCCGCATTTGTAAATGTACCTAAGTTATATGTACTAAATCCTGCTGTCCTAGCTGAAGTACTAAAAAAGAAAGCTCCAAGCCAAGATATATTTTCTGTCATCTTTAATAGAATGGTACCAACTACAAGCAATAAAGTAGTCATTAACAATACAACCTTTGTATGAAGACAAAACTTCTTAAAAGATCTTTTTTCAAATATCTCCTTTATTACTAAAAAACCTAAACCGCCAAAGATAATAAGAAAACATGTTGTTAAATTTAAAAGAATATTACTTTGATATGGGATAAGATTTTGTAATCCCCCTAATATATCAAATCCAGAATTATTAAATGCAGCAATGGAGTGAAAAATACTTATTCCTAAAGCCTTTAATGGCTCGTAATCCTGGGAGAATACAATGTAACTTAGTATTACTCCTACTAATTCAAATAGTAAAGTCATTAAAAGCACCGCTTTAACTATTTTCACTAATCCTTTCATGCTCTCTAAATTCATAGCTTCTTTAATTATTTTACGTCCTTTAATACTTACCTTCTTACCTACTAGAAGTATAAAACCAACCCCTACTGAGGTAACACCAAGTCCACCAACTTGAATAAGCATTGCTACTACAGTTCGTCCAAAAACATTAAATGTATCTGCTGTATCAACAGCAATTAACCCTGTTACACATACAGCACTAGTAGAAGTAAATAATGCATCTATAAAGGATATTTCTACTCCTTCATTTAGCGAAATTGGTAACATTAATAATATGGTTCCCATAATTATAACTAGTGCAAATCCTAATACAATTAATCTGCCTGGACTAATCTTTTTTATTAGCGGCATACGATACACTCTCCTCAACAATAATTAATATTATTAAAATATTAAATGCTATTATATATCTGGTTTGTTTCCATAAATAAAATATAATGTTAAATGTTGGTTAACTTTTTTAAAAACCTCTTTATATACATTTCAAAAAATACGATACTATAATTATGGCTTTATTTTTATTAAAGAGATGGTATAAAAAGGAGGAGACTAAAATGTTTAAACTGCTAGATAAGATAACTACTTTATCATATGATCCATTTTATAATTTCATCAATTTATTTATGAATGATCTTGAAGATTGTATATGTATAAAAGACATTAATGGCAAATATATTAATGCCAATAATGCTTTTTGCAATTTACTTGGAGAAAAAAATAACAGTGGAGTAATCAATAAAACGTCTAAAGACTTCTTAGACTATTATAGTAATATGCAGGCTGAAAAAAATGATAAAAAAGCTTTTGCTAGTAAAGAAAAGTCTATAGTTGTGGAGAAAATTAAAATAAACAATACTACTATTTTCACCAAAGTTCATAGAATCCCTATAATAGATAATAATGAAGAATGTTACTCACTAATTATTATTCGTCAGATTGTACAACTTCATAATAAAGCTCATAATATTGATTTTAATAACAATTACACTATTCCATACCCGCAAAATAGCCTTTCAAATCCTATTAATGAAATATATGAATACATTGCTGATATATATAAAAACCTTAACCTAAGTGGCATTAGTCTATGGATATATGACCATACTACAAACCAGCTAAAAAAAGACTATGCATTAGGAATTTCAGAACTAACTCCAAAGAATCTTTGTTTCACTTTAAACTATAGTGCTGAAGAAATTCTATTAGATTGTAGTACCTTTAATAATTCTTTCAGTTTAGCAGAAGATTATTTATGGAATAATTATAATATTTTAAATCACCCTTATTATAAAAGAATGTTTAAAAATGAATATATGACTGTTTATCCACTAGTATCTGGTCATAATCTTTTAGGACTTATAACTGTTTATTTTACTAAAGATAATTTTAATTCTACTGTGAATAATTACATAAATAGCATAATTAAACGACTTATATTATCTCTTGATAACTTATATCTAACCAACTCATTAAAAAAAGAGTTAGAAGTTAAAGAGGAAATTAAAAAAGAATTTGAATACTTTCTAAATATATCAACAGATTTATATATAATCACTAATGATGATGGTATTATAAAAAAAGTTAGTAATAGCTTTTTAAAACTTTTAGGATGGTCAAATATAGATGTAGAAAATAAAAATTTAAATCTTTTATTAAGCCCTTTTTATAAAAATACATTACCCTCTATTAGTGAAATGAAAGAGAAATGTAACGATACTCATATCTATTGTAAGATATTAGCTAAAGATAATAGTACAAAACTAATAGAGCTTAGCTACTCTTATGATAAAAGCACTAAGCAAATTTTTATTATAGGAAAAAACATGGATGAATTATTAACTTTGCAAAATAGAATAAACTTAGAAACTCATAAATCTGAGTTTTTGGCAAATATGTCCCATGACTTTAAAACTCCTTTAAATATAATTATATCTGCTTCTCAATTAATTTTAGAAAATTTCGAAAACGATACCACAAGCGTTAATAATAAATATTGTAACTATCTAGAAAGCATAAAACATAATTCTTATCGACTGTTACGTCTAATTAATAATTTAATCGATGTAACAAAACTAGAAGATGGAGCTATACATTTATCTAAAGAAAATGTAAATGCAGTATATTTTTTAGAAAGCATTGTAACTTCTATTTCAGATTATATACATACTCTTGGTAAAAATATAATTTTTGATACTGACGAAGAAGAAGTATACTTATGCTGTGACCCTGAAAAAATTGAAAGAGTTATTTTAAACTTAATATCCAACTCTCTAAAATATACAAGTGATAATGGAATCATAAACATAACTATATCAACTGATTGGAAAAATAAAAGACTATATGTTTCAGTAAAAGATAATGGTATTGGTATATCAAAAGAAAATTCTCATTATATATTTAAAAGATTCACTCAAGTTAATAATGAAATAACAAACTCTAATAAAGGTAGTGGTATTGGTTTGAACATTGTAAAATCTATTATAGAGATGCATAACGGAGAAATTTATTTAAATGAGAAATATACCGAAGGAACAGAATTTATTTTTTATCTTCCTATTAAAAAATGTACTAATAACGAAATCAATTCTAAAACAAAATCTATTGATTCAAGAGTAGAAAGGTTTAACATAGAACTATCTGATATATATAAATTTAATTAATATATTAAAAATTGGCAGTAATAAGAACTATACTGCCAATTTTTATACTATATGACACCCCATACTTTTTATGCAAATATTTTATCTATAATATTATATTCCAAATTAATTCTTTTGTTAACTTATATAAGAGACTTATCTATAAACTTTCCTACAACTTCTACGGTAGGTTGAACATTAATAAATGCTTCCTCGTCAACCTCCATAAGAACTTTCTTTATAAAAAGTAATTCATGCTTTGAAATTACAGTAACAATTGAAGATAAAGGATCATTAGTATATCCACCTTTTAATGCAGTATGGACAGTAACACCCCTTAAATTATTAGCTAATAATGCTTTAACAACTTCCTTTTCTTTTCTTGTATATATATTTACTGTAAGTTTATATTGTTGAACATAGAATATATCCACAAGCTTTGTTGTAGCAAATATAGATACTAAACTATAAAGCCCCATCTCTATTCCATACATTATTCCTGCCAGAGAAACTATAATACCATTTAAAATAAATCCAATAACTCCAACTGATTTACCTGTAAGCTTTTGTACAACTAAAACAATTATATCCGTTCCAGCTGTTGAAAAGCCCGCCCTAAAACAAAGTCCTGATCCTACTCCAGTTAAAGCTCCTCCAAATATTGCAGCTAAGAAAATATTTTCAGTTATTAATGTCTCTGGTATAACCTTAATAAATAATGAAGCTGAAATTACAGCTAATAAACTATATATAGTAAATTTGTTGCCAAGCTTCTTCCAAGATAAATATAAAAGTGGCAAGTTAATTATTAATACCCAAGCAGATATATCAATATTAACTCCTATAAAGTCATTTCCTATTGATGATAAAAGCATAGATAACCCTGTTACCCCACCTGAATATACCTTTGCAGGTGTTAAAAAGCAATTTACACCTATTCCTGCTAGTATTCCATATAATAAAATTATTCCTATCCTTTGTAAAACTTTTTTATTCATTTTCAGCCCTCGTCCTATATTAGTTTTTCAAATGCTATTCTTTTGTTTCCATCTTCTAAATATATAATTCCACAATATTTAAAATCATTCTTTTCTAATAACCTTTGCATAGATATATTATCTTCATGTGTATCCACCTTTATACTATGTACATTCAAATCTAATGCTATCTTCTTAACACATTTAATCAAATAAGAAGATATTCCATTACCCTTTAAGTCATTATCTACAGCTATTCTATGTATTACAGCGTATTTTTCATTACTTAACCATTCTCCCTCATATATCTTATTATAAGTTACCTCCCCATTAAAGGATAAAGCTAGAGTCGCAATAATTTTATTATCCTTTTCTAGTACATAACTATAGCCATTATTAATATCCTCCATTATAGTATTCTCATTAGGATAATTATTTTGCCATTGATCGATACCTTTTGATTTAAAGTAACTTTGCGATTGGGATATTATTTTCATAACACTATTTACATCACTTATATTAGTCCTCCTAAATTCCATAACTCTCCTCCTTTGTTTTTTATTTTATTATACATAATACTTAAAATAAAAAAAACTAGCAAAGTTGCTAGTTTTCTTCATTTTATTAATAAGTTAATATCTCTGCTCCATCTTCAGTTATTAAAACTGTATATTCCCATTGAGCTGATGGTGAACCATCTTCTGTAATAGCTGTCCAATCATTATCAGAATCTACATATATATCTTTCTTACCCATATTAATCATTGGCTCTATTGTAAATATCATTCCTGGAACTAAAAGCATATCTGTTCCCTTCTTACCTACATGGGCAACAAATGGATCTTCATGGAATTGTATTCCAACTCCATGCCCCCCAAACTCTCTAACTACTGAATAACCATTTTTCTCAGCATGTGTTTGACAAGCCTCTGAAACATCCCCTAAGAATCCCCATGGCTTAGCTGCTTGAAGCCCTAAATCTAAACATTCCTTAGCTACTTTAACAAGCTTTTTAACCTCTGGATGCACGTTACCTATCATAAACATTCTTGATGCATCTGAAAAATATCCATTATATATAGTAGATACATCTACATTTATTATATCTCCATCCTTAAGTATTATATCCTTACTTGGAATTCCGTGACATACCTCTTCATTTATAGAAGTACAAACACTCTTAGGGAATCCTCCATAATTTAATGGTGCAGGAATTGCACCCTGTGAAACTGTAAAATCGTGTACTAATGTATTTATATCTTCTGTAGACATTCCTGCCTTTATATTTTCAGCAACTAAATCTAATACAGCTGTATTTATTTTAGCACTTTCTTTTATCCCTTGGATTTGAGCTTCATTTTTTATAATTTGTCTAGGTGGAACAATAGCACCTCTTAATCCATAAGATAGGATTTTTTCATCAAAGTTTAGGTGACAGTTCTTATATTTTTTTCCGCTACCACACCAACATGTGTCATTTCTACTTAATTTCATCCATATCTCTCCTTTTCCTTATCTATTATATACTATACTCCTATATTAACAAAATATAAACATCATACAAGATTATTCTACAATGAAAAATTTATTCCATTGTTTTGTTAGATAACTTTACTATTTTTGATATATATTATTCAATCTTAAGTTAACCTGTTTATTCCTAAACTTAGTATTAGTATAATGAAATATATAACAAAGGGGGAAAGATATATGAGTAACATAAAAGTAATTATTATGGATGTTGATGGTACATTAACAAATAACAGAAAAGAAATTCCTAAAAAAACTAAAAATGCTCTAATTAAATCCCAAGAGCTAGGAGCTATCCTAATATTAGCTTCTGGAAGACCTACATCTGGATTAATGGATTTTGCAAAGGAATTAAAAATGAATGAAAATCATGGTCTTTTAGTTTCGTTTAATGGATCAAAGGTAGTTGACTGTGAAACTAATAAAGTACTATTTAATGAAACCATGACCGTAGAACAAGGACAATCAGTTCTTGAACACATGAAGAAATTTAAAGTAAAACCTATGATTGATAAAGATAACTACATGTATGTTAATAATGTTTTTGATAATGAAATCCAATTTAATGGATCACCTTTTAATGTAATTAAATACGAATCTCGTGGGGGCAAGTTTAAACTATGTGAAGTAGATGATTTAGCTGCTTTTGCAAACTATCCACTAAATAAAATTTTAACTGCTGGAGATCCTGACTATTTACAAGAACATTATAAAGAAATGATGGAGCCTTTTAAGGATACATTAAACTGTATGTTTACAGGACCTTTCTATTTTGAATTTACTGCAAAAGGTATTGATAAAGCAAAGGCATTAGACACTGTCCTTATTCCTATGGGATATAAAAAAGATGAAATGATTGCTTTTGGAGATGGCCACAATGATGCTTCAATGGTTGAATATGCTGGTATTGGAGTTGCTATGGAGAATGCTGTAGATGATTTAAAAGCTATAGCTAATGAAATTACATTATCTAACGAAGAAGATGGTATTGCTTATACCCTAAGCAAATATATAAAAGGATTAGAAAATGAAAAAACATTAGTATACTATATGCAGAATAATTCTGAAGACTTTATAAGAATGAGTGCTTCTGAAATTAGTAAAGCTTGCTTTATTTCAACATCAAGCATTTATAGACTATGTAAAAAAGTAGGTTTAGCTGGCTTGGCTGAATTAAAAGTACAAGTCTCCCTATCAATTAATGAGTATTTAAAGGAACAAAATTCTCTTAATTTTGATTATCCATTTAAACAAAATGAAACACAAAATCAAGTTGTATTAAAAATGAAAGAACTATATGAACAAACTATACAGTCTTCTTTAAATTTGATAGATTTAAATACATTAAAATTGGTAGCAAGTATTCTAAAAAAAGCTATATATATTGATTTTTATACTTCTGCTGGAAACATATATTTTGCAGAAAATTTTAAGTTTCAAATGCAAGAAATCGGCACTTTTATAAATGTTCCTATAGAAGAATATCATCAACTTTTAACTGCTTCTACTAGTGATGAAAAACATGTTGCAATAATTGTTTCTTTTGAAGGCAGAGGACTAATAACAAAAAACTTAGCTAATATTTTAAAAAAGAATAATACCCCTATCATTCTAATTTCTTCTACAAATGATAATCCAATTACTAAATATGCTGATTATCATTTGTATTTAAGTTCAAATGAAAATCATTTTAATAAAATTTCATCCTTTTCAACAAGACTATCATTATTATATCTTTTAGATTGTATATATACTTGCTATTTTAAATTTGACTACGAAAAAAACGTTAACTATAAATTAAGCACATACAAAAAATTATCTAGTAAAGTATAAAAAGGTGTAGCGGATATTTATTTTGCTTGTTCCGTCGCTGCGCTCCAAGTCTCATCAAAACAAATATCCACCCACTTATACAAAATATAAATGAAATGTTTAATTTAATTCTCTTACATTCCACTTAACAAATAAAATAAGTCCACCGTTAACTATAGCTGTTATTATCAATATAACTCCTATATGTATTCCCATATCTATTACTTGTCCAAACAATAACTGTCCAGGAGCTACACTTATAGTTGCTACTGCTGTAGAAAAGGCTGATACACGTCCTAGCATATTTGAAGGCACCTCTTGTTGAATGAAAGTTAATGTTAACACATTTGATAATGATAGAGATAGCATAATTGCCATACCACTAACACCAAAAAGTCCAGCCAAAACATAATTATTTAATCTAATAAATCCTAACGTAGCCATTAAAGTAACCCCTACTATCATAGGAATATATGTATAATGTACTTTCTTCATTAAGAACATCTTTGGTTTTATACTTATCCAAAAACCACCTAAAATCATACCTAAAACGCATATTCCTTCTACTACTCCATAAACTTGTGAAGGTAGTTCAAGTAATATATTGATAAAGTATGGTGCTACTATTGATAATATAGGTACTAAGAATATATTACATAAAGCATATGAAGCTATAATTCCTAATATTATCTTCTTTTCTTTCTTTAAGTATATAAAGCTATCTCCCATATCTATAAAGGATTTCTTTATAAAGTCCATAGATAACACCTTGCCCTTATCTGTATCCTCATCTGTCTTAACCACATCTGGAATATCTAAGAATAGCTCCATTATTGCTGATACTAAAAAGCTTATAGCATTTATTATTACTATTAATTTTATACCTACTAATCCATAAAGTACTCCTGCAAGTATTGGCCCAAGGAAGTTAACAACAGATCCTACTTGATTAATTATTCCATTTGCTGATGTTAGCTTATCTTCTTCAACTATTTGTGGAATTGAAGACACTACTGCAGGTCCATACAGAGTATAACATACAGATAACATAAACATTACTATGGCTACTATTAACTCACTATCTCTTCCTCTAAGTAATATAAGTGCATATATCCCTATCAAAATTGAGCAGAATAGATCTAAATAAACCATTATCTTTTTTCTATTTATTTTATCTGAAAGCCTTCCTGCAATTGGTGCAAATAGTATATAAGGTATTGTTGATATTGCTAATATATTAGCAAAGGCAGCTGTACTCCCTGTAAATTCTAATAAGTATAGAGACATACTAAATCTTTGAATAGCATTTCCAAAAAGTGAAATAATCTGCCCTATAACTATTATTATAAAGTTTTTATTTCTCATGCACCCTCCCTAAAAAGCTCATACTCTGTACATATTGGATATTCACCATTTTCACTTTCTTTAAGATTTGCATCTATCCCGTAAATTTCTTTTAATGTTTCTTTATTAATTACATCCATTGGTTTTCCTTGACATATTACTTTACCTTTTTTAAGTCCAATAATGTTATCTGCGAATCTACATGCATTATTAAGCTCATGTAAAACTATAACTACTGTAATATTCTTTTCTTTATTAAGCTTTTGAAGCACCTCTAATACTTCAAGTTGATAAGACATATCTAAATAAGTAGTAGGTTCATCAAGCATTATAATTTCTGTTTCTTGTGCTAAAGTCATAGCAATCCAAGCTCTCTGTCTTTGACCACCAGAAAGATTTTCAACTTCTCTATCAGCAAATTCACTAAGACCTGTTTCTTTTATAGCCCAATCAATAACTTCCTTATCATGATTATTAAGTCCACCTATCATTTTTTGATGAGGAAATCTTCCAAAGGCTACAAGCTCTCTTACAGTAAGACCACTTGGACAAACAGGTCCTTGAGGAAGAAAGGCAACTTCCTTTGCTATATTCTTTTCCTTTATCTTCTTTATATTTTTATTATTTATAAAGATATCTCCTGCTTTAGGCTTATTAATTCTGGATATGGTCTTAAGCAAAGTTGATTTTCCACATCCATTTGCTCCAATTATTATGCTTATTTTTCCCTTCGGAAAACTTAAATCCATATTTTCAATTATTGTATTATTTTCATATGATACTGATAAGTTCCTTACACTAATAGCTTCCATAATTATTTCTCCTTCATCATTAAATAAATAAAATATGGTACTCCAAATATAGACACTGTAATTCCCACTGGAATTTCTATTGGAGAAAATAGATTTCTTGAAACTGAATCCGCAAGAAGAACTATTATTACGCTAATCATTGCTGATATTACAACAAAGTTCTTATGATATGGACCAACTAACTTTTTAGCTATATGAGGAGATATAAGTCCTAAAAATCCAATATTTCCTGCAAAAGCTGTTGCTGTACCTGCTAATATAACTGCATAGCTTAAGAACTTCTTTCTTTCCCTTTCTAAATTTAGCCCTAAAGATAAGGCAAGTTCATCAGAAAGATTTAAAACATCTAGTTTCTTATGATTTAACATAACTACCCCAAACATAAGTGTAACTATTGGAATAATTACTTTAGCATAGCTCCATCCTGATCCCCAAAGGCTTCCTGATGTCCATACTAATACTCTATTATAATCTCCAACTCCTCCTCTAAAAGTGAAGAAGGTTATAAAGGCATTTAATCCTGCATTTAGTCCTATACCTATTAATAAAAGTCTTTTAGGCCTTATTCCATGTCTACTAGATAGCATGTATATTACAAATGAAGTTAATGCTGCACCTATAATAGCCATAAGTGGCAATACAAAAATTGAAAGTTGCCCAAGCTCACTATAATAATTAGATGTTTGATATGTAATAAATAAAACTGCTGCTACTGCTGCACCAGCATTTATACCTATTATTCCTGTATCTGCCAAATCATTTTTAGTTATAGTTTGAAGAATTGCTCCTGCTGTTGATAGGGCAATTGCTACAAATGCACCAACTAAAAGTCTAGGTAACCTAATATTTAATATTGCTGTATTTTGAAGTCTTGTACCATTACCAAGTAAGGTATTTATGACTTCTCCTACAGAAACCTTATAAGTTCCCCAACATAAGGTAACTACAAAAGAGAGAACTAATAAAGCTAGTAAAACTATTAAAGCAATTTTAAATCTTTTTTTCTTCATTATCCTCTCTCCTTTCTAGCTACTGATATAAAGAATGGTATTCCTATTAAGGCTGTAAACACACCAATTGGAGTTTCATAAGGAGCAAATAACATTCTTGCTGCAATATCTGCATAAGTTAAAAGAACTGCTCCTAGTAAAAAAGCACAAGGTATGTTTCTTCTATAATCTTCACCAAGTAACTTTCTAACTATTTGGGGAACTATAAGTCCAACAAAGGCTATATTTTTCCCTACTGCAACTGCTGCTGCACACATTGGTATCATAACCATAAGAGTTAAAAATCTTATCTTTTCAGGACTTTCACCAAGACCTATGGCAACATCGTCCCCAAGATTTAAAATATTTATTTTAGGTGATAATAAAATTGCTATAATAAGTCCAATTATTCCTACAATAAATACAAGTTTAAAATCAGACCAGCTAGCATTTCTAAAGCCTCCTGATACCCAAAAACCTATCATTTGAGATTGATTTGATAATAATCCTATTACTGTTGTTAATGAAAGAAAAAATGTACTCATAGCTGTTCCTGCTAAAAGTATCTTTGCAATAGAATTATTATTTGCTTTCTTAGATATAAATCCTAAAACTATAATTCCTGTTATTAACGCTCCTATAAAAGAAGCTATCATTACATTTTGAGTATTTATAGCAATACCCATTGCATAAAAAATAGCTATTACTAAGGTTGCCCCTTGGCTTACACCTAATATAGATGGTTCAGCTATTGGATTTCTAGTAACGCCTTGAATCATGGCACCTGTTACTCCTAAAATACCTCCTGTTAATAATACAGAAAGTGCTCTTGGAATTCGTACATCCCTAATAAGCATAAGCTCTAATGTTTCACTATAATTAAAGATACTATTCCAAATGTCTGAAAAATTAATATGGACGGATCCTAGCCTTATAGCCAGAATCAGTCCTCCTATTAAAAGTAACAAACTACCAATTACAAAAATTGTTGTATGTTTCTTACTTTGTTCCATTTAACATTTCACCTATTTCATCTACTAATAATTGTCTACCTATTGAGCTATATCCTTGGTTAAAGTAAGGTGATGATTCTAATACTACAACCTTACCTTCTTTTACTGCAGGTAAGCTATTCCATATAGCATTACTTTCAAGTTGCTTTAAATCCTCTGGTGTTGAAATTAAGAAGATATAATCTGATTTAATTGAAGCTAACCCTTCATAAGTTACAACTGGTAAACTAATATCACTTTGTTCTGGCATTCCTTCAGGTTTAGCTAGCCCCATATCTTCATATAATACGCTACCAAATCCTGCTCCATCAAAGATAAAGAATTGTCCTCCACTTGCTAAGAATGAAAGATAAGTTGTATTTTCACCATATTCTGCTTTAATCTTATCTCCAGCTTCCTTAGCCTTTGCTTCATAATCTGCTAACCACTTATTAGCAACATCTTCTTTATTAAATACCTTTGCAAAAGCCTTAACATCATCTTTCCAGTTTAATGCTTCTAATTGAATCATAACTGTTGGAGCAATTTCACTTAATTGATCATACATCTTTTCTTGAACTGTTGATATAACAATTAAATCTGGATTTAAGTTCATAACTGCTTCTACATCCATAGTATCTTGCATGCTATAACCTAGAATTTCTGCTCCCTTTAAAGTTTCTTCTAAATATGTAGGGAACTTAGTGTAATCATAAGCATCACTATTTGCAGTTCCTACAACCTTATATCCTAAGATTGATAATATATCACTATTTCCACTTAAATCTACTATTCTTTCAGGGTTTGCAGGTATTTCAACTTCCCCTCTTACATCAGTAACAGTAATCTTCTTTTCTGATGATTTATCATTATTTGACCCACCATTAGTTCCACATCCTACTAACATCATAGCAGCTAAACATGAAACAACTAATGTCTTTAATATATTCTTCTTCATATCATACCTCCGTATTAATCTATAACTAAATTCTATCTTTATTTTACTGGTCTAATTGTATGTGAGATTGATTCTCATTTCAATCTCTTCACCTAATTTAATAATTTTATCATCCAATATGATTATTTTCTGCTATAATAATCTAAGCTCTTAACAATATTATAACCAAGAGCTAAATAAATATTTTAACAAAGGAATAAGCTATGATTTGCAAAACAACGAAAGAATTTCAAAATAAAGTTTTAGAATATATTACTTTTACTCCATATCCTATGGGAGATTACACCATATACAAAAATAAAGAAAAACCAGAACTTGGTTTTTTTATTAAATATTCAAGGGAGGGATATTATGATTTTGGAATTGGAGATTATACAATTCCCTCTAACTTTTCACTTTCCTTTAACCATGAAGAAGAGCTAATACGTTTTGGAACAGTATATAAAGGTGAAACTAATTTTCAAATTGAAGATAGCCCCCTTTCCTCTTTTTCTCCCTCTTCCTTCTTTGTGGCAGAGAGAGGTTTAAAGGGAAAACAGGCATGGAAGAAAGGTCAGCACTTCCACGGAGCAGAAATAACTATATATAAAAAGTATTTTGATGAAATTATTAATCCAAACTTTCCAAATACAATGAGTTTTGATAGTTTTATCATAAACTATACTTATCACTATCTTCCTCTTGAAATAGCTACAATTATACAAAACTTAAGAAGCTTAGCAGAAATTAATGAACTTAGTCTACTATATTTAGAAAGTAAGATTCTAGAATGTATAGCTTTAATTAATAAAGAAATAAAGTCCTCTTCTAAAAATGTTTTTACCAATCAATTAAATTATGGAGAAATAAAAATAGGAAAAGATAGATATGTAACATTAACAGCTTCAGATGCAAATGCAATACAAAAAGCTCATGAGATTTTAACTAAGGAGGCATGCAATCCCCCTACTATAAAAAGCTTAAGTAAGATGGTTTTTCTAAATGAACAAAAATTAAAGGCAGGTTTTTCTGCTAAATATCATATGTCCATTAGCCAATATACCACTTCTATAAGAATGACTATTGCAGAAAACCTACTATCTACTACTCAATTAAGTATAGATGAAATAGCTAAATTAGTTGGATATAACTATAGTGGAAACTTTATAAAGATGTTCAAAAAAGTTCACGGAAAAACTCCCTTGGAATTTAGAAAGATAAAAACTTAATATAGCAAGGCTGCTTAACTAGTACTTAAGCAGCCTATTAATAATATATTTATTCAACATTATATATATCTGAAAACTCTATTCTACACTTTTCTACTCTACTTGAGTTATCTAAAATATTTCTTACCTTTTCCTTTTTATCCTTAACTAAGTTTTTAGGAATAGTAAAAATAAACCTACTTCCTACTCCCTCTTCACTTTCAACCCATATTTCTCCACCATGCATTTCTACTAAACTCTTAGCAAGAGCAAGACCAATTCCACACCCTTCTCTTTTCTTAACAAGTGTTCCCTCAACTTGTTCAAACCTATTAAATATACTCCTAACTCTATCCTTAGGAATTCCTGTTCCCGTGTCCTCTACTGATATTTCAACTACACTTTCCTTTGACATTATATTAATTAATATATTTCCACTTTCATCAGTATATTTTATAGCATTAGATAATAAATTTAATACTATTCTCTCAATTTTATCAGGATCACAAGCCACTATTTCTTCTTCTGTTTGTGTATCAAATACAAATTCTATTTTTTTTGATGCCATATAGGGTTCAACAGATTGAGCTATTTCCTCTACAACACTAACTATATTTATATTTATAGGATCTATTTTATAAAATCCCGCCTCTATTTTACTTATATCCAAAAAATTACCTACCAATTTTAGTAACCTATATGAGTTTTGCTTTGTTATATTAATATAATTTCTAAGTTTCTCCTCTTCTATATTATTATTTTTATGGTTTAACTCCATTAATTGACTACTGCCAAGAATTATATTTATAGGTGTTTTAAGCTCATGTGATATATTAGCAAAAAAGTCATTTTTCATATTTTCAATTTCAATTTCTTTTTCCATTTCTCTTAACTTGTTTTTTATGGTCACATTCTCTGTAATATCCTTGGCAATAATAATGTATTCTTCCATATTCTCAATATACTTACTTCTTACATTTAAATATTTATAAGAATTATCTTTTGCTAAATATCTATCAGTAAAGCTATATGACTTACCATTATCCCCTATATTACTGTTATACAATTGAAATCTATCTGGACTATCTGAATCAATTAAATCATAAAAGTTCATTTGTAAAAGTTCATCACTACTCCATCCTAAGACACTAGTCCATTCTTTGTTAACCTTCTTAAAATTCCCCTTCCTATTAAGAATAGCTATTAGATCTGTTGACGCTTCTATATAGCCCTCTAATTCTTCCTCTATATAAAACCTTTCTTTACTTTCATTTATTATATTCCCATTAATCTCATAACTTTTATATATGATAGCTATTTCTGAACAAATAGATTTTAAATAATCATGTTGAATGTTCATTAAACTATCCTTCTCCTTAAATTTCACACATAAAATACCTATTATCTTATTTCTTAAGATAATTTTATACATAGCAAATTGACTACCACTTATTTTTACTCCCGTTCTTCTTTCTAAATACTCCTTATCCTTTTTATTAAGAAGCCCATCATCTAAAAGATTTAAATCTTCATATTTAAAAACTTCATCATTAAACTTCATAGAGTCTACACCCTTAATATCTCCAGCTTTAGCATACATCTCCATACGATTTTCTTTAGAATTATACAGCCATATATTAATACCTATACAATCTATATAATTCTGGATTCTTGAAGCTATAAAGTTAAGAGAATTTTTTAAGTTGAGCTTGTTTGAAAAATAATTGGTATCTAGTTCATTACTATTAATCATTTTTACAATTTCTCGCCTAATATTCATCTCCATAGGCAATAATTGGAATACCCCTATGATTCCAATTATATTCTTTTCCTTATCTTTTAAACTATTTTTAACAATGCTCATTTGCATCTCTTTGCCATTTTTAATTATTGTAAATTCACGTCTTATATTCTCATCATTATGAATAACCTTCAAATCTTCTTCTTTTATTATCTCCTTATGTATTTTTCTAGCTTCATGTAAATTGCTATCTTTAAGTAACTCTTTTAAGAATCTATTTAAATATACTAATTTTCCATCTATTCTTTTTATATAAATACCACACTTTAAATTATCAAATATATTTTGAAAATCTATTGATTGGCTTATTAGCTCTTCCTCTATCATAAAATCACTATTATATTCTCTTATATCATTACCCATAACACCATCCCCCTTATATACAAAATTATACAACCCATAACTTATGCTGTAAATATAGACAATATTTTCTTATACTACGCATAATATTTTTCTGAATATTTAAAAATATAAATAATTTTACACTAAACTTAATAAAGAAAATAATGAACCTAAAAAGATATGGTCACTAGGGGTAAGTATTCCTTCAAATAATGACAAAGAAAATATACTTACTTAATAACTATATGGTAGAATTATATTTACTTTTTGTTAATTATTATCTATAAGTAACTTCATCATCAAAGATTATCTGATAATACTTAGATTTACCTTCTGAGCTAATTAATGAAATTGAACAGACGTTATCCTTCCAAGAATATCGTACTGAATCTTCAGTAGGATGTGCGCCATCATTTTCTAGACTTGTAGAAAAAAGCTTCTTTTCAAATATCATAGAATCCTTTTTATAGTATACTTTTATTCCTGTTGATCCAAACAAAAAGGCATCTTTATAGTAAATTATAACTTGGTTATTTGTTTCACTTTTTAATGTCTTTAAATGAGTTTTATTAAAAATTATTAATATAGATAATATCAAAAATATAAAAATAAAAAGCCTTCTGAAAAACCTCCACATCTCTTTATCCATAAAAAAATATCCTCCCATATAATTTTTTTCTTCTTATCATAAATATAAGTTTCTATTATTCATATGTAATATAAGTTAATTTAACTTCTGCTACTATATCACTATTAGTTATATAGTTTGTCTAGTTTTCTTCACTCATATTTGGTAACAACTAAACAAAGTTTTTTTGTTTTATTTTACCATATTTATATATTTATCTCTAAACCCTTGTGTTATATTCCAACAACAAAGTTACAAGTATTATAATTTATTAAATAATACTATTTCTGTATTAGCCTTTATTGATAAAATATTAAACGCAACAAAATTTCTGCTTCTGCCTCCCTCTTAAAGTGTAGTAATACTATCTCTACCGAAATTATAAAAAAGAATAACGCTAATATTGCGATTAAAAAAACAGATACCCCAATAAAGGTATCTGTTATTTATTAATTACATATTTAATTATTGTAGGAGTTATTACACTTGTTATTATTGATGCTAGTGCTATCTGAGACATTGCAACATCCATAGAAGGAAGATATACTTTACTCATCTCAGCAGCCAAAGATGGTACTGAAATAGATAACCCTGCTACAGATGACATTGCAATAGCTGCATAACCAGGGCGTTTTCCAACCTTTCTATCTAATATTAATAGAGGAAATAAACATACTAAATAGAATAATGCTGTAAGAACTATTCCTGATACTCCTGATTTTAAAGCTACCATAATATTTATGCTACTACCAAAACATATTCCCATAAAAGGTAGTAGTATTATTGTAGCAGGTGCATAAAGTTTCTTAAAATCACTATCTAAATTTCCTAAAATCATTCCTAATATAAATGGAAATAGATTTGCTATTATTGTTTTTAAATCTATTCCTTGTCCATTAGCTGAACTTAATATCATTATTGGAACTGCAGGTACCACTATTAGATTTAAAAATCCAAAAGCGGCTCCATCTATTTCATCTCCATAATCATTAACTAAAGCTAGGTATAAACCTGGATTACAGCTTGTTACTGTAGCAATAATTGCAACTGCTGATATTCCAAAGACTCCTTCTATTCCAAAAACTTTAATTACTAATAGTCCAATAATATATGATATTATCAACTTTCCAACACATAATAATCCAGCTCTTTTTATAACATCTACTATATTTCTTATACTAAATTGAGTACCAGAAGCAAATAGCATAAGACCTATTAAAACCATAGTACTTTTATTAGTAAAAAGTGCTGTAGTTGGATTCCCTATTTGAAAGATATTAGGAAAGAAAGTGTTAATTATTGCGGTAAGTATCATGGGAACTATAAGCAGTCCCCCTGGTACTTTCCTAATACTCTTTAGTATTTTCATATACTATAGCTCTTCTCCATTTGTGGCTATAACATTTTTATACCAATAGAACGAATCCTTCTTGTAACGTTTCATTGTTCCATTACCATAGTCATCTTGGTCTACATATATAAATCCATAGCGTTTTGACATTTCTGAAGTTCCTGATGAAATCATGTCAATTGGTCCCCACATTGTATAACCAATAACTTCTACTCCATCTTCAATAGCAAGCCTTAATTGTTCAATATGCTTACGTAAGAAATCTACTCTATATGGGTCATGAACTTTATTATCCTCTGTTAATTCATCAAAGAACCCAGAACTATTTTCAAGTATGAATACTGGTAATCCAAATCTATCGTATACATGATTTAATGTATATCTTAATCCTATTGGATCAATTTGCCATCCCCATTCATTTGCATCAAGGTGTGGATTCTTATAAACACTGTGAACATTACCAGCAGTAAGTTCTAATTGATCTCCATCATTACTTGATATCATAGAATTGTAGTATGACATTCCTACAAAATCAGCTGTATGCTCCTTTATAACTTCTAAATCTCCCTCTTTAATATCTAGGTTAATATTATGTTCTCTAAAATATGTCTTTGAATAATAAGGGTACTTACCACCATTTAGAATATCTAAATAGAATAGATTTTTCATTTGGTCATCTTTTTGCATTGCTAAAGCATCTGCAGGCTTACATGTATAAGGGTAAGTAGTAAAGTAAGCCACCATGCTACCTATCTTATTTTCTTTATCTATTTCATGAGCAAGTTTTGTAGCCCTTGCAGCTGCAACAAATTGATGATGTAACGCTTGGAATAACATCTCTTCATAGTTTTCTTGCCCTTCATCAATTACTCCCATTGTTTTAGGACCAGCTTTAATACTCATGTTTATTTCATTAAATGTTACCCAATACTTAACTTTTCCTTTATATCTATTAAATATTACTTCACAATATCTTAGATATAAATCTATTAATTCTCTGTTGTACCATCCACCAAATTTTTCAACAAGAACTATTGGAAAATCAAAATGTGATATTGTTATTAATGGTTCCATTCCATTTTTTAAACATTCATCTATAACACTATCATAGAACTTTAATCCTAATTCATTTGGCTCTTTATCATCACCATTTGGGAATAAACGTGCCCAAGAAATTGAATATCTAAATACCTTAAATCCCATTTCTTTAAATAAGGCCATGTCTTCCTTATATGTATGATAAAAATCTATTCCTCTTCTCTTTGGATACTTAACTGTATCTGGATCATTTTTAGCTTCCTCTATCATTTCTCTTGTAATTTTAAGCTGTTTAGTTACTTTTCTGTCATTCTTAGCGTTAAATTGCATCACTTCTGGAATAGTAAGTGACTTACCATCTACATTGTAGGCACCTTCAGCTTGACAAGCTGATAAGGCACCTCCCCATAAAAAGTTTTCTGGAAATACTGTTTTCATATTAATCTACCTCTTTTACTACTTATATTAAATTTAATAAATCATCTTTATTTGTTACTTCACCATTTTTTACTGCCATAACATCCTTAAAGTTATCAGAGTTTGTTATTATAACTGGAGTTATAACATCATATCCTTCTTTCTTAATTGCATCTATATCAAATTCTACTAACAGGTCTCCTGCTTTTATAGCTTGACCTTTTTCTATATGACTCTTAAAATGGTTACCTTCTAAATTTACAGTATCTAATCCAATGTGAATTAAAACTTCTGCACCATCCTTAGATTTTAAACCAATAGCATGATTTGTTTTAAAAATAGCTTCTACTATCCCATCAAATGGAGCTACAACTTTACCAACCTTAGGTTCAATTGCAATTCCTTTTCCCATTAAACCTTCTGCAAACACATTATCATTAACTTCTGCTAAATCTTTAACTGTCCCTTCAACTGGGCTCTTTACAATAATTCCTTCATTAGAAACTACAGTTTCTTCTTTAGCTTCTACTTTCTTATCTTCACCCATTACAAAATCGTCAACCCCTGCAATAAGTGTAAATACACATCCTAACACAAATGCTGCTACAACTCCAATTATGATGTAAATATATCTATCAGCATTATAAGTTGAAAGTGATAAAATACCAGGAAGAGCAATAGCATTTGCATTTGCATTTACTAATCCAAAGAATCCACTTACTAAACCTGCTGCTAAACATCCAGCAAAGAAAGGTTTCTTATATCTTAAAGTAACACCATAAATAGCTGGTTCTGTAATACCAAAAAGAGCTGTTAGAGAACTTGAACCTGCTGCTGCCTTCATAGTCTTATTTCTAGTCTTTAAGAATACCCCAAATGCTGCACCTGCTTGTGCAAGATTAGCTGCTAAAGCACTTGCAGTTAATACAGTAACTCCTGTTTCTGCAACTTGTTGAATTTGCATTGGCATAATTGAGTAGTGCATACCAAACATAACAAGTATAGGTCTAAAGAATCCTAATAAAGCACCTGCAACAATTCCACTTTTTGCAAACAATATGTTTAATCCTTCAGCTATCCATGTACCTACATATGAACCAAATGGTCCTATTGCTATCAATTGAACTGGAACCATAATTAATAAAGTTATCATTGGAACAAGTAATACCTTAAGTAAATCTGGAACTATCTTTTCAACAAACTTATAAACATAACTTAAAAGCCATACTGATAAAATTATTGGTATTACTGTTGAAGTATACTTAACTAATAAAATAGGTAATCCTAAAAAGTCTATTTTATCAATACCAGTTTCAGCAATTTTACCTGCAGCATCTAAAATTGTTGGGTGTAATAAACATCCTGCTAAAGCTATTGCTAAATATTCATTAGTTTTAAATTTTCTTGCTGCACTTACAGCTAAGAAGAATGGCATAAAATAAAATACGCAGTCAGCTATCATATTAAATACTGTAATAAAACCTGTAGAAGGATCTACCATACCTGTTGATGTCATTAGTGATGATAAACACTTCATCATACCACATCCAACTAGTGCTGGAAGTATTGGAGTAAATATTCCTGAAATAGTTTCAATAAAGGCATTGACTGGATTTTTCTTTACCTTTGGCATATCAGATTCATTATTATTTGTAAAGCTTCCAAGCTTAGTGAATTCATCATAAATCTTGTTTACCTTAGCTCCAATTACAACTTGTAATTGACCACCACTATGTTGTGCTTTTAAAACACCTTCTAAACTATCTATTGCTTTTAAATTTACTTCTGCTTCAGATTTCACTACAAGTCTTAATCTAGTAGCACAATGAGTAACATATGTAATATTTTTTTCTCCACCACTTAACTCAAGAATCTTTTGAGCTAATTCTTTATTATTCATGTATCTCTCCACCTTTGTTTAAAATATATATTTAAAACCTTTAAATCTTAGCTAGCATTGATTTATTAGTTATTAAACTAAAATAGAAATGACCAAAGACTAACATAATTGTAGTTATAGCTATACAATCACATTAATTTTTGGTCATGCCTGATCGAATCAGTAACAGTCCTAGTTATTTTGTTTTCTTATTCTTTGAATATGAAGCATCAAATATAATTTTTCATCATTTGTACACTTCCATCCATAATTTTTATTTAAATGTTTCTCTATCATATCAACACACTCTAACTCTTCAGTCAGTTTATCTTGCATAAGAGTAAACATATCACTATTTTCATTTTCTAATGGCTTATTATTTACCTGCCTCATTATAAAGTATCTTATATGAGTTACAAACCTTGTAAATTCAAATGAATCTTCATCAAACTCTATTTTGAATTTATACTTTATTAAACTAAGGATTTCTCCCATTATACTTGTTATCTTGGTTGTTTCAGTCATATCATGCTTACCCAGTTGAGCATTTATAAAATGTAATGCTATAAATGCAGCTTCATTTTTATGAAGTCTAATACCCAATTCTTTTTCAATAATATCTAAAGAATTATTTCCTATAGTATACTCTTTAGGGTAAAGATGTTTTATTTCCCACTGAAGTGGGTTTCTCATTTCTATCCCTTCTTTATTTCTTTGAATAGCAAAATTAATATGATCTGATAAGGCTAATAAGATATCTGGACTAAATCCTATATTAAGTTCTTTATATCCATATCTCATAATCATTTCTGTTACTTTGATCACTTCATTAGGGATAGAATCTAATATATCAAAAGCCTTTGTGTTTTCAGGAATTACATACTTCTTTTCAATTAATGATAAATCCTCTAAAACATATGGTGTCTTACGGAAACCTAATCCCTTTCCAACAACAATGATTTCTTCATCTTTATCATTTAAAGCTAAAACAACATTATTATTTAACTTTTTAATTATCTTCATCTTTATTATCTCCATCCCTTGTTATATTTGAAAATAAAAAATGACCAAAGATTAATATAATCACCCATAGATAATCACATTAATTTTTGGTCATGCCTGATCGAATCAGTAACAGTCCTTACAATGTATACGATAACAAGTTTTTGATAGCTTGTCAATACTTTTATTAAAATATTTTTTAAGTTCATACAATAGTCCTAATTTCAATTTACACCACATATAAGATTATGATACCATTTGTATGGAATATACTATGGATTATTTTATCGGAGGAGAAAATATGAGTACTATAACTGAATATAATTGTCCTAATTGTAATGCAGGATTAGAATTTAATCCTGAAATTCAAAAATGGAAATGTAATTACTGCTTTAGTGAATTTAATGAAGATGAAGTTGATGCTATAACTAAGGAAAATACCAGTCATACTGAAGAACATATAGGTGATTTAGATAGTTATACTTGTACAAATTGTGGTGCAGAATTAATAGCAGATGATACAACAGCAGCAACATTTTGTATTTATTGTAGAAGTCACTCTATAATAAAAACTAGATTTTCTGGAAAATTCGCACCCAAAAGTGTTATCCCATTTAAAATAGGTAAAGAAAAGGCTCAAGAAATCTATAGAGCTTGGATTAAGAAAAAGAAATTTGCCCCTAAAGGGTTTAAGGAAAAGAAATGTATTGAAAAAATCACTGGTATATATGTGCCTTTTTGGTTATTTGATAATAATGTAAGAGGAGAACTTAGTGGTAAAGGTACAAAAGTTCATTCTTGGTCAGATGGTGATTACAATTATACAAAAACTAAGTACTATAATATTATAAGGGAATGTACTTCTAAATATAACGGAATACCTGTAGATGGACTAAAAAAATTAGATGATTACTTAATGGAGGAAATAGAGCCATATAATTATGGTGAACTAACAGATTTCTCTATAAAATATATGTCTGGATTTATGGCTGAAAAATATAATGTAGATGCAACAGAAGCAAAAGACGTTGCAAGTAAGAAAGTTGAAAAATATCTAAGCTCTAGATTAGCTGAAACAGTATCTGGTTATAGCACTTTTAACCCAAACTCTAATAGAGTTACCATAACTAAAACTGATTATAGTTATGCTATGTTACCAATTTATTTACTAGTTAATGAGTACAAAGGTAAAAAATATGAATTTATTATAAATGGACAAACTGGGAAAGTTATAGGTGAAGCTCCTACTGATCATGGCAGTCAAATTAAATATGCATCAATTATATTTATAATAACTTGGTTAATTATTGTGTTTGGAGGTGCTGCAATTGTCTAGAAAATTTAAATCACTTATTTGTTTATTTATATTTTTAATAACTTTATCACCCATTAATGTTAAGGCAACTGAAACTAAAAATATAAAGGACTATTTAAATTATTTATCAGAACCTGAAGTTCAACAATTACAAGGTAGTATTGATGAAATTGCAAATAAATATAATTTAGACACAGTAATAGTTATTACTGATAATACAGAGGGTAAAACTTCAATGGAGTATGCAGATGATTTTTATGATTATAATAATTATGGTTTTGATTCCGAAAAATCAGGTGTTTTACTATTAGTAAATATGGATGCTAGAGAAATTTGGATTTCTACAACAGGAAAGGCAATTAATATATTTAGTGATACTAGAATAGATACTATGATAAATGATATAACACCTTATTTATCAGATGGAGATTATGAAGGTGCTAGTAGCAAATTCCTAGAAAGCATTGATTACTATGGTACTAAAGGAGTAGTTACTGATGATGAGGATTTAAGTATTGAAGAGAACTCTACTCCACCTTCTTTTTCTAGTAGATTAAAAGAGAAAATTATATCTCCAGCTACTTATGCTATTGCTTTAATAATATCACTATTAGTTACATTAGTAGTTACATTAAAATCTAAGCGAAATGTTACTGTTAACAATAGAACTTACGAAGATAAAGGATCTTTCTCCTTAACTAATAAGCAAGATATATTTGTTGGAGAAAATACCACTAGAAGAAAGATTCAAAAGCAATCTAATAATTCAAGTCATAGTACAACTCATACTAGTAGCAGTGGAAGTACTCATGGCGGAGGCGGCGGCAGCTTCTAAGATTAATTTTACAAATAATATATGGAAAGCAGATAGTTGTATAAACTTACTCTATCTACTTTCCTTTTTTATTTTTATAAATTTACAATTAATGGTGTATAATATAAGCAAATAGTATTTTAGATTGGAGGATACATATGAAAATTATAGATCTATTAAGAGATCCTTATGAAGAATATAATAGCTTACCTAAAAAAGAAAAAAGTAAATGGACTGCCCTTTTACTTTGCCTATTCTTTGGTTTCTTAGGAGCACATAAATTTTATGAAGGCAAACCTACCGTAGCTGTTCTTTATGCTTGTACTGCTGGTTTGTTTGGATTCGGCTGGCTCAAAGATACTATAACTTATATTTTATTTACACCATATGTATACACTCCTTAATTATAAAAAAGGTTTAGCGGATATTTATTTTGCTTGTTCCGTCGCAAGCTCCAAGTCACATGGAAACAAATATCCCCCCACGCCTACTAAAGGTAAGGAAATTATAAAATTACTATCCTTTGATTTATAGCTAATTCAAATTTTATCCTTTCCTCGTATAATAAAAGTAAGAGGATAGCTAGTTGCTATCCTCTATTTTTGTATCTTAATTTAAAATTTAAATTCCTTAATAATAAACTCCTACTATGATTTAAAAAAACAAATTTTAGAGTTCCTCTCAAAAAAATTCTAAGAATCCTAATTTTAACTATATATTTATATATTTATAACAATATATAAATATTTATTTAATTAACGATTTATTGAACGTGCAATCATGGATACAGTATGACGAACACCACGAATAGCCTTGCTCATGGCCAAAATATTCTCATAAGGTGCAACCCCACCATAACCTGCATCTCCAATATGTTGAATATCCACTCCACAAATCTTGTTACGAATAGCAATTTGTTTGATAGTATCCTCATCAGAGCTTTCTTGGCTAGTTCCAATTGCACTTAATACAAGCGCACCTTTACTATGTGCTAGTTTAACTACTTCTTTTAATTCACTTTCATCAAAACCAGGTACTGTTCCAACTGCTGGAACCAAAATAACATCTGCACCTGCCTCAATGAATGACTCAATAGCTTTCATATCAGCAACTGGTTCATCAACACCAGCACCATGCATCTTGCCTGCAATAATTAAACCAGAGAAATATTTTTTTGCCAACTTAATTGTCTTTTCAATCTCTGTATTTGTTACACCTGTACCAGGATTTCCAGTAAAGCAAACAAAATTCATTCCAAGTCTTTCAATCTCTTTAATTGTCTCAAGATTAGCTTGTCTACCCTTACTGATTGTTAAACGATCCTCGGCCATATTTGCCTCTAAATCTACTGGCTCTAAGTTTACACCTATAGGACGTCCCACTAAATTTTGTAGTTCCTTTACAAAGGATTCTTCCTTAACTTCTAGTCCAAATATATATGGTTTTAAAACATCTACTCCATTAAGAAGAATTAGATCAGCTCCAAAAGCTCTAGCAATTTCTGAATTAGTAATATCTCCTATAAATGATTCCCTTGTTGCTACATTTTCTGAAAGAATAACCCTTCCTTCACTTGCTTTAATACTTTGTTTTAACTCTTCTGCGTTCATTCCTAATATTTCTGAAGCATTTGCACTAATTAATCTTTTACCCATAACTATTCCTCCAAAACTTTATCTATATCAACTGCATTTATTTTAACTTAATTTATTTCAGCTGCTTCTAATTCTAAATTCTTCTTTTCAACACTTTGATAGAAGAACCAATAAATTGCTATATCAACAAGTATTAATACTATTTGTAAAATAGAACCGCTTATATGTCCTCCAGTTGTAAGGAATCCACTAATAATTGGTGGCATTGTCCATGAAACAGCAATACCTGTGGTAGTAGCAACTAATCCTGAAGCCATCGCTGTATATGAAATTACTGCATTAGCTATTGGTGCTAAAACAAATGGTATCAATAAAGAGAAATTCATTACTATTGGTAATCCAAACATAGCTGGCTCATTAATATTGAAGATACCAGGTGTTAATGTTAAAGGTGCCATCATCTTACTAATTTGGCTAGCTCTCTTACGTCTTGCTACAATAGCAATAACTATTACTAAACCTAATGTAGCTCCACCACCACCGATATATACAAAGTTATCCATAAATGGCTCTGTAATAATATTAGGTAATTTTGCAGTAGCATCAGCTTGGAATATTAGACGGTTTGCATCTGAATTCATAAGCCAAATTGGCTTAAGAATGCTATTTACAATATTACCACCATGAATACCAACCATCCAGAATAAACTATTTAAGAATACTGCAATAATTGTTCCAAAAATATTGTTACCAAGTAATCCTAATGGACCTCCTAGGACCTTTAAAAGTAAATCATGTATATTTCCAATACTAGCTTTATCCATAATTCCAAGAACAACTAGCCATAATGTTATAATAACTGCACCTGGAATTAATGCACTAAAGCTTCTTGCAACTGCAGGTGGAACTGCATCTGGCAACTTTATTTGTATATCTTTTTTAATGAACCACTTAAAAATTAAAGATGAAATAATACCCACTATCATAGCTACAAATAAACCTTTACTTCCCATAAATCCTACTGGGATTCCTGCTCCTGCTTCACCACTTACAAAAGGTGTTACAACAACAAAAGAAGAAAGAGATATAATTCCTGCTGAAACACCATCAACATCATATTGACGTGCTAAGCTATTAGCAATACCAAAACTTGCAACTAATCCCATTAATCCAAAACTACTATCAACGCCCTTCCATAAATAAGCATCAACACCTACAGCTGTTAACCAATCAGTCCAAGCCTTTACTGGAAAACTTGCTATAATCATAAATAAAGAACCAATGATAATTAAAGGCATGCTTAATGTAATACCATCACGTATTGAAATAAGCACTTTGTTTGAGCCTAATTTTGATGCTATAGGCATCAACTTTTCTTCTAAAAATTCACTTAAATTTTTCATATTAACCTCTCCCTCTTTTAGTTAATTATAAAATATAATTTAATAATTATATTTAAACATTTTCAAAAGATATATTGATAATAAATAATTATTTATTAACTAAATAATATATTATCAGCTATAATTTGTCAACAATATTTTCAAGTTTATATGGATAGTTGTTTATAAATTATAATTAATATATACTTATATTAATAGGAATATTAATATTGAAAGGATGACTATTATGAAAATCACCAAAACACAAAGAAACATAAGATTTAAAATTTTAGATAAAATTTATTCTAAAGGACCTATTTCTAGAATAGATATTTCAAAAGAAACTAACATAACTCCTGCAACCGTTAGCGAAATTACTGGAGAAATGATCAATCAAAAGCTTATTCACGAAATTGGAGAAGCTATCCCTGAACAGAGCAAATCTGGGAGAAAAAAAATACTACTAGATATTTCTCCTAATCATAGTTTTTATATAGGAAGTGAATTATCTCAAAAATATATATCTTTCTGTCTAACAGACAATACAGGTAAAATTATTAAAGAAAATTCCTTTGTATTAAGTCATTATGATTTAAACAACACTTTAAGCGAATATTTTTATACTAATAAATTACAAGAATTCATAGAATCATGTGCTGAATACAACCCTAAAGGAATTGGAATAGCAATTCCAGGTCACTTCCATGATGAAAGTAAATCCATTATTACTAATAATCCATTTTGGAAAAACTTTAATATTAAAGTCTTACTAGATAATATTCAACTACCAATCTTTTTTGAAAATAACGTTAAATGCATGACTTTAGCAGAAAGATTACTATTTAATAATGGTAATGATGATAACTTTATATTTTTCCATGTAGGTAGAGGAATGTTTTGTTCATATATGTATAATGGTGAACTATATGCTAAAAATAATTATCTAGTTGGAGAAATCGGACATATAGTTGTTCACCCAGATGGAGAACTATGTGAATGCGGTAAGAGAGGCTGTCTTCAAACTTATGCAAGTGAAGCCTGGATAATAAAGAAAGCTCAAATTATTTTTGATAACTCAGAAAGTACATATCTAAAGCAATTAGTTAGTGAAAAGGATAAGATAACAATAGATACTATATTAAAAGCTTATCTGTTAGGTGATGAAGGTATAATACATATACTTCATTCTGCAATTAAATATCTTGCAATTACACTTAATAATTTATATATGATGATTGATTCAAATAAAATTATTATTCATGGAGAGTTATTTAAAGAACCTTTATTATCAAGTTTATTAAAAGAACACTTAGATAAAGAATTAAATTTACTAGGTTTACAGAATAATAAAGATGTTATAATTAAGAACTATTATAATTATACTGGAGCTTTAGCTGCTTCTGCTCTTTGCATAAATGAACTACTTATTAAATAATAAAACCCACCTGTAAAACAGGTGGGTTTCTCTGTATTTATAAGACCATTTATAACTTATTAATTTGACATAGCTTCTTCTAAAACAATATCTCATATATACATAAAATATAATCCTTTTTTAGTTTCTACATTAATTCTATAGAATGATAGTATATAACTTTCAGTTTCAATACCTTCCATAGTCTTGCAACTTTCTACTTCTATCTTATTATTATCAAATACAACTTCATTTACATTGATATTTACAAGTTTCATCCCTATTATTTACTTTACCAAAGCCCGTTCCCTTCTACCCTCTTCTATTAAAAGCATAATCACTTAATAAAATTAACTTTGTTCTACTTTTATGAATTAAACATTAACAGTGTAACAAAATATTCTACAGAAAATACCTTAGTATAAGAAGTAATTTTCTTTAAAAAAGGAGTGCTTAATGATAAAAGAAAGAATGGACTGTATAGATTGTGGCACTGAATATTGTCCTTGTCATCTGGCAGAATCAGGAGAATGTATTATGTGTTCACAACTTCAAGGGGAATGCTTTTGCGACTGTGTAAATTGGAAAGGTGTCTGTGTTTATCAAGAACTTTTTAATAATGGAATGAAGGCTAAAGAAGGAAGAAAAACATACAATTGTGAAGTTACATTTGCAGAAGAAATAGACGAAGGTGTAATTATGATTAAATTTATAGCACCTCATAAACTAGCAATAGATCTAGTTAAACCTGGTAGCTACATTTTTATTAGGACAGATGAGAACAACTTCTTCGATGTTCCAATATCCATTATGGAATCTGATGTAGAAACAGATATTATTACCATTGTAATTGAAGTCAGAGGAATTAAAACAAAGAAAATAAAAGAAACAAAAGTTGGTCAAGAAATAGTAATTAGAGGACCTTATTGGAATGGAGTTTTTGGTTTTGATAATATCTCAAAACAGAAAGAAGAAAATTGTTTAGTTTTAGCAAGGGGTATTGGAATGGCTCCAATGATGCCTGTCATAAGAAAGCTTGTAACCTCAAATAATGAAGTTGATGTTTTTATTGATAAAGCTCCTTTCAAGAATATTTTTGCAAGTGAATATTTAGATAAGTTTAATATCTTTCCTAAGGAAACCAACTTACTTAACAAAGGCAAATTATCAGATGAAGGTAAATTTATTATTTCCCAATCCATCCACGATAAGAATATAAGTCATATTCACTTAGCTGGTGCAGATATTCTAACTTATTCAGTAATTGAATATTTAGATGAACTTGATAGAGCTGATATTACACTTTCATGCTGTAATAATTTTAAGATGTGTTGTGGTGAAGGAATCTGTGGTGCTTGTACTGCTAGATTTTCAGGGCATAGAGTTAAGAGGTTCTGTAAATTGCAATCAGATCCAAGAAATATTTTTGAGGGGAGAAGGTTTATATGAGGATTATCATTATTGGCGGTGGCTGGGCAGGATGTGCAGCTGCTATTAGTGCAAAAAAAGCAGGAGCAGAAGTTCATATATATGAAAAAACAGATTTATTACTTGGACTTGGAAATGTTGGCGGTATAATGAGAAACAATGGAAGATATACTGCATCTGAAGAACTTATTGCTTTAGGCGGTGGAGATTTAATTAATATTACTGATGCAAACTCAAGACACAAGGGCATAGATTTTCCAGGGCATAAACATGCCAGCCTTTATGACGTCAACAGGATTGAAGGTGCTGTAAGAGATTATATCAAATCTTTAGGAATAGTAATTCACATGGAGAAAAGAGTTAGAGATGTTGAATTTGATGGACATAAGATAAAAGGTTTATACTTAGCTGATGATAGCTTTGTAGACGGGGATATTTTTATTGAAACAACAGGAACTACAGGTCCTATGGGGAACTGCTTAAGATATGGAAATGGATGTTCAATGTGTATTTTAAGATGTCCATCATTTGGACCTAGAATTTCAATAAGCGAAAGATGTGGTGTTCCTGACATTCAAGGAGAAAGAGCTGAAGATGCTTTGGGTGCTATGTCAGGTTCCTGTAAATTAGCAAAGGAAAGTCTTTCCGATGAAATTAATAAGGTGTTAAATGAAAAAGGTGTTGTTGTTTTAAAGGTTCCTACTGAAGATGTTAACTACGGCAAATTAGATACAAAGGTTTGTCAACAATACGCCTTAAAAGAATTTGCTGAAAATGTAGTACTTTTAGATACTGGACATGCAAAATTAATGACAACTTATTATCCTTTAGAAAAATTAAGAAAGATACCAGGACTAGAACATGCTAAGTATGTGGATCCATATGCAGGAAGTAAAGGTAACTCAATGAGATATCTATCTGTTGCTCCTAGAACTAATGACATGAAGGTTCAAGGAGTGGATAATTTATTCTGCGCTGGAGAAAAAAGTGGTCTTTTTGTTGGACATACAGAAGCTCGTCATTCCAAATTGCGATGAATATTAATAATTTACTATACGATGACATGCCAATAGATACCTTATCAAATAGAATAAAAAAGGCTAAGTTAGTAGCTGGAATAACTCAAAAAGAATTGGTCAAATTAACAGGATTAAGTCGATCAACTATTAATGAACTAGAAGCTGGATATAGAGATAATATTACTCGCGAAACTTTACTTAAACTTATATCTGTATTAGATAAAGATATTATATGTGATGATTATTTGTCATACATATTAAACCAAGAAAGAAATATAAATTTATTAATTAATACTTATGGAATTGAAAAACTGTCCTCTATATTAGAATGTCATCACTCCGCCATATATAGATGGAAAGTTTTTAAATACCAACTACCAAAAAATAAATATATATTAATAAAAAAATTAGACCAGAAATAATTTCTGGTCTTTCGTGTTAAGTAAACCAAACATATGAAAGCAATATCAATTAACTGAAGTGTATTTCTTTATGAAATCTATAAAGTTTTATATTTACCATTATTTGTGTATAATTAAATAAAAAAGTAATTTAAAATCGTAATATACTATATATATGAAGGATAATAAAAATTGAAGGAGAAGATCTATGAACTGTATAAAATGTAAGGATAAGTTTACATACAAAGAAAGATTAAAGTCAGTCTTTCAATATAAAGGTAAAATAACCTGTAAAACCTGTAAAAACAGCTTTGTTAAAAAGAAATATTATATCTTTGTTGATTTATTTGTATATATTGTAATGAATATTTTTATTGGCGCTTTTATTATACCTATTTTAGATAAAAAGTTTAATAACCCTTTATTAGAATTACTTTTAACATTTATTATATTAGTTGCTTCAATACATATATATGGGTTAATAACACAAAATTTTTGGCAATACGAATTATATAATAAAGATTTTAAAAAATAGGAAACTATAAAGACTAATTTTATTATTAATTATAATCAATTATTTAAACAAATATAATTATTAAGTTTTTATTATAAATCAGACAGTTTTATTGATTTTATTCCCTTGATATTATATATTACTGTTAAATCTCACCATAGTATTAATAACTACAAAAGTAGAAAAAGAGTGATTAGTCCCCCTTATTGATTGGTCACTCTTTTTCTTCTTAAATAATAACAATAACATTTATGATAAAATGGAACACTAGGATATAGTTAGGTATCCTAGTCTTTAACATAACTTGTTATTTTCCTTTTTTAACACCTCAACCCTCTCTTTAATTAATACTTCTAATTCACCTATATCTTCTAATGTAGCTCTATTTCTAATAAAGCATCTTGCACTAGTCCTATTCTTTAAATAATTTGCATGATCTCTATTTTTTTCTCTCCATCTTTTATCTGCATTCCTTTGTGCTTCACTTGTTTTCCTCATTTTAACCCTCCTACTTTACTAAAAAGATTAACTATTATTGTTACAAAAACTAAAAGCTTTGTTGCTTTTTTAAATTTTTTATAAAGATTATTATATAAATGTAAACCTTGGTCAATACTTTTTATATATTTTTAACAAGCATTTAACAAAAAAAGCTAGTAAGTAGAAATTAATCTACCTACTAGCTTTCTAGGATTCTACAAATTTAAAATTAATATAATTTCAGGAGGTACCTTAATTATTATATATTATTCAAGAGCAATATATTTTGTTATATTTAATATAAAGAAATAGCTAGCAAGTAATATTTTCTTAAAAATATTTTTATGTTTCTCATAAATCTCTAATAAGTTTTTTATTACTACTTCTGCTACCTCATCTGTAACCTCATACTCATATTCATAGTGCATATTACCACTCTCCTATAAATAGCATTTCACTATTTTAAAAATTTTATTATTATAAACAAAACTAAAAAATAAAAAAGCTAGCAAGCAAAACTTCTCTTACCTACTAGCTTAAATTGAAATATTAGTAATATAGTAATCATTATTATTATTTCCTAACATTTTAATTTTATTCATAAATAAAAAGTAGCAAATAAGGATTTGTCCCTATCTACTGCCTTTTTATAAGTATAGTACTATTATTAATTATGACCAATTAATTGAATTCATTAAAATAAAATAGTAAAATTAAACAAAGTAATTAACGAAGATATCTTTCATATAATAGTAAAAATCACATAAATATTTATAGTGAAAAAAGATTTTTATTACATGGCACAATAGAGGTGATTATTATGAATAAAATTTATAAACTCATTATTTATATTCTATTAGGATTGGCAATAAGTATAACGCTTTATTCTATATACTTAGTAAATATAGAATTTATATTAAGAGGTTTTATTCATATAATATTCTTAACTTCGTTGCTATTACTAGACAAATTAGATGGTAAAAATAGAAAAATAGTAGAAATAACTTTTTGGATTTCTTCTATGATAATAATTATTTCTGATTTTTATAAAATATTTTTGTAAAATAAAAAAGGTAGCAGATAAGGACTGATTCCTTAACCACTACCTTTTTATAAGTATAGTACAATACTATTTATAAGTATAACCAAATACTTAGATAAATATAACATTTATAAATCAACCCTATTTCCGACATAATTAGAGTAAATTTATTGACTTCCTTCCATTTTTATGCTATTTTGTAATTGATATAATAAACCAGTATTAGTTTTAATTTAATTAATACTCTTGAACCTATATATAAATATAAAGAGCGATTAATCCACCCCACAATTAAGATTAATCGCTCTTTTGATTTTCTTATTATTGTAGTACAGTACACATTTACATTATTATTATTATTATTTAAATACAATATAAATCTATTTAATATTTCTACTTATTTATCTTCTAAGTGTCTATTTTTAATATGTTCTTTTACATTTATTGATTAATAATGAAAATTATTGTACTTTATAGTTGTAAAATCCTCAATATAATTTACAAGGAAGAGCAGTTTTTAACTTATTATTTTATTCTGTAATTGCTCTTTACAACTTTATAAAACAACAAAGAGACAGCAACCAAGGAAATTATCCCTGATTACTGTCTTTTTGTTTTCTTGTTTTATAAGCATACTACAGAACTATTATTTAGTTAAAATATACTCCCAACATGCAGGACCTAAATTACTGTCGTTCTTAAATCCTAATTTAGCATTTAAATTTACGACAGCTTGATAAAAACTTCCGTTTCCCTTAGCTGGACCATATGAACCATCTATAGGTCCATTATATAAACCTAAAGCTTTCATACTTGATTGTGCTAAAAATACATAAGTTCCCTTTGCTCCATATTTTAATACATTATCTTTACACTTTTCTAACAATTTTGACTCCTCCTCTATTGTTGATTCACTTTCTACTGGTTTATGACTTTCTACATGCTTATTCTCGCTTGGTACTTGTCCTGTAATTCCTTCTACTATTGCATTAGCGATAGTTTCTACCCCTAAGTTATTCCACTTTATAAAGTCGTCTTCTGTGTCTACAAAACACATCTCTAGCAACATAGCAGGAGCATTGGTATGTCTTAATACATAAAGTTCAGAGAACTTGTATCCTCTATTTTTAAATCCTGTTCTCTTGCAATAAGTTTCTATTAATTTCTTAGCTTCTTCTTTAGCTCCACTAGTATTGGTAGTGTATATCTCTGCTCCAGTTCCTCCACCAGCATTAAGATGTAAGCTTAAAAATAGATCTAACTTTTGTGCATTAGCTTTATTAACTATAGCTGCTAGCTGTTCATTTACAGAGCTAGCACTATTACAACTACAATCTATTACTGTATGGTCTAAAGCTCTTAACTTTTGTATAACCTTATCTCCAACTTGTCTATTCTCTTTAGATTCATTAAGTAAACCTACAGCTCCACACGGACTTTTATCCCATGTACTATGTCCTTTGTCTATTCCTATTATCACTTAAAATCACTCCTTTTAAATATAAAGTAAAAGAGTAGCCTATTTGACTACTCTACTTTACTAGATTGTTTTACTACTTGGTTTGTTAATACTGTGGCACCAACTACCAATATACCTTGAATAACAGATTCTGCACTAAGCCCCATTACTGCAACTGCTCCAGCTACACCTATAGGTAATAAGATTACTGGTATATACTTATCTACAACACTCTCTGTTTTCTTTAAAATGAACCCTATAACATATAGTGCAGGTATTAAGACTAAAGCATTCTCCATTATAAAGTTTGTAAATTCCATTTTACATCTCTCCTCTTAAATTTGATTTTATTTCTTCAACATCTTCTTTGATGTCCTCAACTACATTAAATTTTTCAGCTAGCTCTGAAATTACTTCTTGATTCTTATTGATAACTCTCTGTAATTTTTCCTCTCTAACCTTACTCTCTTTTCTGGTGTCTATTAGTAGCCATACAAAAAGAACTGCCCATGCTCCTTGATTTAATATAACTTTAAATAAGTCATTTTCCATACATTATTACCACCTCTCTTCTAATTTTTTTGTATAAAAAAGAGACTAGAATTTCTTCTAATCTCTTTTAAATCTTTTATTCAATTACTTAATCATTTTTTATTAAAATTTGATTAAATACATTTTACTGAATCTTGCTTAACCTTTCCTCACGATCTATTAACTTCAATTTCAAACGCAACTCACTCATCTTACTGAGTATATCATTTATCTTCCTGGTGTCTGTTAGCTCACAGTTCTCTAATTCCTGCATAATTTCTTTAAAAGAATTTTCAATATTATTATACCCAACATTTTTTGTTATAGAATATTTATAAGATATTCTATGTATTAATCCATTTAAATAATTTGTTTTTGATACAATTTCCAATACCTTCACAATATCCCTCCGTATTTTTAATTACTTCTGTGCATTTAATGTTTCATTAGTACATATATATCCATTTAAATCTCTTAAATTGCAGCAACTATTTTTTATAATTCCACACTAAATATTTTAAATCAAACATAAAAAAATGTCAATTTTTGCATATTAAACAATTTTTATTTTATTTGTTGGTATTTTTTATCTAAAAATAGTTATTCTTAGCAAATACTATATACTTAATTTAAATATAGCTAAGCTCAAGTTATTTTCCTAATAGATTCCATTTCTCCGTATTTACAAGGTTGCAAATATATTTGATATCTATAAATTTCAGTAATAACTCTTTTTCCATATGTTCCTCCTTAATACAAATGCAAAATCTAGAATTACTATTACTCTTTTTTGAATCTTTTGTTTATATAGCTCTCCCTATGGTTAACTTAATTTTATCTTTTTATAAAAAAGAACCTATCAAATTGGTTCTAACTTATTTCATATCCTCTCTTTTTAAGTTCTTCCTTAACTCCATCTAAATATTTATCTGGCACTTTCTTTATTCCATCTGCTCCGTCTAAACTTCTTTCTTTTGCCTCTACTAAATCTGCATAAATCTTAATCATATTAAATTAATCCTCCTTCCACTATTTCTGCTAACGCTAATTCCAAATCTAATATTTTTTGATCCTTCTCTTCCGAAAGTTCTGCCATAGCCAATTTAAGTTGTAAGTTTTCTTCAACTAAGGCCTCATAGGACATTTCTTTAATATCCTGCTCACTTAATTCAATAAATGACTTTGTTTCTTCATCATATCTATAATTTAAAGATTTAATTTCGTCATTTATATCTTCTATCATCTTCAAGTAAGACGGATAAGAAGAAGGAATAAATGTCACCCCTGCTTCTTTGGGTATTATCTTTTCAATTGTATTATTTCTTAAAGTATTCACTAAAATATATTTCATATAATCCTCCTAATACCATTCTAAAGTGTAAGCACAATTTTCTAATTTATAGCCTGCCTGTGAATGTTCAAAGGTTATTTTTTGTATAGACTCATAATCTAATTTGTTAGTAGATGTTGTTAATCTATAAGACATATCGCTATTTCTCATAGCACAATGTAGATTCATTGACATTACATATGAAGTTCCACTAACTTTCATAAATTCTACTACCATACTAAAGCTTGCTCCTACAGTCCAGTCAGTAACATATTTCCCATTAACATTTACATATACAGAAGACAATTCTTGTTTATTACCACAACTAAATGTACAACGTATAAAATTAGCATTAGGGTTTGGCATAACAATATCAAATTTAGTAGCAGTTCCTAACAGTTCATATTTTGCTTTGTTTGTCCCTAACCACTCTAATATAGCTTGTACATCACTGCAAAATCTAATATTATTGTCAGATGAATTATTAACTCTATAAGCTAGAGCCCCATTCATTCTGTCCTGATTTGGATAAGTACTCTTAAAGAATCTAGTTGTTAAGTCCCCATTACTATCTCTTTTGGCGATAGTATTAGCCGTGCCTGATGTAGACTCTGTTGCATTATTAAGCTTTGATGAATCAGCAGCTTTACCATTAGAAGCTAAAGCACCTATAGTAGCAGGAGTTATTGCTTTACCTCCAACTCTTCCATTATCACTATATAAAAAATGTCCATTTGTTAATCCTGTAGTAGTTGTTGTAGTAGATACTGTATTAGGTCCAGCAGGACCTTGAGGACCTCTAACATTTCCTAAATCAATTTCTTTTAATGCCACTTTTTCTCCCTCCTTATTAAGATATCGTTACGTATAAATGTCCATCTTCTTTTATTGTAAAAGCTAATTGTGGCGTATCTCCTTTAGGACCTTGTGCTCCTGTAGGCCCTGCTGGCCCTGCAGGGCCTTGAGCTCCTCTATCTCCTTTTGCACCAGCTGGACCTGTTGGTCCTTGAGCACCTTGTGCTCCAGTTGCACCTTTAATATTTCCAGTTTTAACCCAACTTCCAGTAGCTTTACTATATACATCAAAATTTGAAGTATTTAAATAAAAATCTCCTGTTTTTCCTTGAGTAGATGGTGCTACTGTTCCTGTAATCCATGTTGCCCCATCTGCTCCTTTTGCACCCGCTGGTCCTGTAGGTCCAATTGGTCCAGTTTCACCCCTAGCACCCGCTGGACCTTGTGGTCCTCTTTCTCCTGTTGCTCCTTTAGGACCTTGTGGTCCAACTACACTTCCTAAATCTAATTCTTGAGCCATTAACTACACCTTCCTTCAATTAATCTATCCTATATATTAAATGTCCTCTTTCATCTATTTCTAAAGGTGGTATAGGTTTGCTGTCATTTACCATTGCATATAAGTGTCCGTCTTCCTTTATTTTCATTCCAAAAAATCCTGTATCGCCTTCATCACCTTTATCACCTTTTGCTCCTGGATCTCCCTTATCTCCTTTTTCACCTTTATCTCCTTTAGGTCCTTGTGGTCCTATTAACTCTTCTTTAGGAGGAATTTTTTTAATAGCTTCATCTACCCTTCTTACAGCATCTTTAGCCTTTTCTATCCATTCCTTCATAGTCTCAATTATTTTTTCTATAACTGTATACTCGTTTGAACTTTCTATACTACTGTTAGAACGTAAGGACTTCTTAATATTTACATCAAGAATAAAAGTTGATATTGTATCTTCATTTTCTTTTATTTCAATTTCTAGTTGTAATATACCTAGAGTAGATAAAGCCCCACTTGTAAGCCTTAATTCACATTCTCCTTTAGTTGCCGAGGTTATTGTCATATCATTGTATATTTCTTTTCCGTCGGGTTTCTTACCAAAGAACCTTACAGTTTTTCCTGTTAAATCAAAAGGTACTCCATTATCTAGTATTCTAAATAATAAGTACCTTGCATTATCACTTTGTTTAACTTGTATAGGATTATATAAATCTTTACTAACATCTATATCAACCTTCTTAGGAAATTTCATATTATATCTCCTTCCTATGCTATTACATTAATAGATATTTTAGCTGTAATCTTTTTATTTCCCTTGTAGGACATTAAATAAGTTTTATTATCTGCTGTATAAAATTCTATTGCTTGCGAAATTATAGTACCACTTAATTTTATTAATCCTTTTTCATAATCCACATCTTGATAAATTCTTTGGTTTCCAAATATAGTTAAAGGATATGATGATAGAATTTCCTTGTAATTACAATCTACTATAAACTTTTTACCTTTAAATTCATTCGGTAAAGCAATCTCTAAGTTCCAAGTACCTGTACTACTTGCTGTTATATTCTTTAAATCATAGTAATTCAAATGATAATATTCCCTTTCACTATCTCCAAACTTATTATAAAAGCCTTTCTCTGGACTTATAACTATTTTGCTACCATCAGGTAGTTCACTTTCAAATGTACCAGTTTCCATCCATATTTTTGTCATTCCATTCTTAGAAGAAAATAATCTTCCGACAATCTTATCAGCTATTATCCCCTCTGCTGTAAATGCACTTGTAAAATCCCAATCCTTTCCGTCTGGAGTTCTCTGCTGACTAATCTGTATTCCAGCACTTCCTCCAATCATACACCCATATGTAGAAGAATTAGAATCTAAGTCTTCCCAGATAAATGCTCTTACATCTTGTAATTGTCCTATCTCTTTTTGAGCTTTTAACTTAGCTTTAGTAGCATCTAAAAATCCCTGTATTTCATTTGCTTTTACGCTACCATCACCATTCAAAATGCTTTCTACTTTATTTCTAACATCAGTCTGCTTACTAAAGAAGCTTTCCTTAAATTCTCCAACATCTACAGTCTCATATTTCCTTGTTAGTATGTTCCATGTATATCCTATACAGCGTGATGCAAAATCAATATCTAACTTCTCATGATAAATTGTTATTGTGTCCCCTAGTCCAATATTAACTAATCCTTTGACATACTTATATTTAGTAGTGTTCTCTAAAGGAGCAACTTTTGTAGTACCTGTTACAGTTGGCTTATCAAGTCCACCATCATACAACTCTTTCATTCTAATTCTCATTGATTTATATAACTCTTCAACAGTATCAAATCCTTCACCATCACTAGAATCTTCTTTTAGCTTTAAATCGGACATTTCTACAAAGTCCTCTTTAATTTCTCTGTATCTATTTATTAGTGGGCTATCTATGTATTTTTCCGGAAGCATTCTTCCATTAAAGGCTACAGGATAACCTCTTGTTATTACATTATCCTCATTATCTTCTAAACCTAGCTCTAACATATTATTGCCATAGTTTATATAAGCCCCATAATCACCACCGATATGATCATTTACAGTTACATTATAATTGTCTAAGAATATCTCGCCACCCCACCTAGAAATAAGTGTATTATCAGTATTCCCATTAATAGCAGCAACCCTATTCATTTTTACAAAATATGCTGTTGCTAATTTTTTTATATTAGATTTTCCACTAAATTTAGTTTCATTAAGGATTATATCTAACGCCTCTTGACATGTTTTATTCTCAGCTCTATTATCTAAAATAATACTTTTATTTAAATCAAAGAATATATGTCTGGCCTTTATATTTAAGCCACCTACCATATTCTTTTTAATACTATAAACATGAAATAACTGACCATTAGAATAAGGAGTTGGAGCTTTAATAATTCCATCATTTTTTATAAACTTCCATCTACCTTCTTTATCACATGGATGTGATAACTCTATTTCACAAATTCCATTTAATTTAATTTTAAATAATGCTTTATTAGGCCTTAATGTAACATTACCATCAGATTCAAAGTTATTATTATCTGGGTTATAAAACTCTATAGACATTACAAACACCTCCAGTTTGGAATAACTGTAATATTAAAATTACCATTCCAATTAAATTTATTTTCCCCAGGCTTAAGATATAAATCTTCCCACTTACCAGTTTTTCTATTATTCTCAATAGCTCCTTCTCTATAAATAAGTTCTAGATCTGTGTCAATAAGTATCTCTTGTCCTATGTTTAATTTAATTAGATTATCATTAACATATAGATTAAGTACTCCTTCACCCTTTATACGGTAAATAGGTTTAGATACATCTCCATAATTACACAATGTTGGAGGTAATGAAATTTCATGAATCCCATCTATATCATAAGTGTATGGATCACATATAAAATTTATATTGGCTTCACCTAATCCATTAAATACAGTCTTAAAATTATTAGGTACTTCAACTTTTTTGACCTTATAAAAATAACCCAAGTCAGTAGAAAACATTAATTTATTATCCTCTATCTGATTGAGCCATCTTTTAATACTTCTATATCTGTTTTTTATTATTTTCTCATCTAGAATATCTAAATTTACCGGAATAACTATATCTTCATAACCACCTAAATCTTCATACAAATCACCATCAGCACCATCTATACTTATAGGATTCATATGTTTATTAGGGAAAGGAATTATAACTTCATTTAGTAACTTAATTTTAAAATCTTTATAACTATTCTTATTATTGAATACAATAAATTCCGCCATCTAATTTCCTCCCCTTGATACACTATAACTATTCTGATCCTCGCTTATATTTTCTATAACCATTGGAGTTGTTACCTCTGCAATAACTTCACTATCTAATGGTACAGAAACTTTAGCTATAATATTAAAACTTGGATTATAATTTTTACTAGCACTATTAGTGTTTTCTACATTAACATTATTCTCTGCAACTACTCTAGCTGTAGTTCTAGCAGTCTCATAATCTACTGTGCCTTTCATTTTAGCCAATAAATCCTTCATGTTTGCATCAATATCTTTTTCTAAATTAGGAGTCTCTATATCAATACCTACACCAATACCTTTTACTATGTTAGTACCTATCAAATCTCTCATTACACGAGAAGGCGAATGTATCCCAAAGAAATCTTTAATTCCTCCAATTATATTACTAGCAAAGCCTCCTATTTTATCCATTATCCAGCCACCCATATTAGAAATACCATTCCAAAGACCTTGTATAAGATTCTTACCAATACTAGCTGCACTATCCCAGCTCAGTATATTCTTTAACCCTTGAATTGCACTTATTGCAACATTTTTTGCAGCTTGTACCAAATTCCCTACCGAACTACTTATACCATTAGTAACCCAACTTATTAAGTTCCTACCAATACTTCCTCCTGAGGTAAATATCCCTTTTATTCCATTTACAACACTTTCAGCCGTAAACTTAGCAACTGTACCTATATTAGATACCATAGATTTAATTCCATTACCAATACCAGTTATTAAATTCTTACCAATACTAGCCCAATTCATTAAGGTAAATACATTTACTATAGCCATTATTATTTGTGGAATATTAGCAACTAGTGTTGGTATAGACTGAATCAATCCTTTAATAAGCATTCCTATAATTTGAACACCTGCCATAAGTATTTGAGGTAACGCATTGTATATAGCATTTGCAAAACTATTTATTATCCTAGGAACCTCTGCAATTAACGTAGGCAAAGCACTAACTAATCCTTGTACTAAAGCTAGTATAATATCTATTGCTACATCTACTATCAAAGGTAAGTTTTCAATTATCATGTCACACATAGAAACCATTAAGTTAACTATAGTTGGTATTAAGGTAGGTAAATTCTTTGCTATACCTTTCCCTAATGTTGTCAAAGCTTGTAACCCTATCTCTAAGAGCATTGGTAATGACTCAACAATACCATTTACAAGTGAAGAAGTTACATTAATTCCTGCTTGTACCATTCCAGGTAATATAGAACTTATTAATTCCGGTATTTTATTAATAATTGATGGAAGTAATTTATCGATTAACTTTCCAATACCATTTATAGCAATTTCTATTCTTGGCAATAAATTTTCCCCTAAAGTCCCCACACTATTAACTAAATTATCTACTAGCTTATCAAAATCAGCACTATCATCAGCCATACCAGTTAATAAATTAGTCCATGCAGACTTAGTCATACTCAAACTACCTTCAATCGTAGAAGCAGCTTCCTTTGCTGTTGTTCCAGTTATACCCATTTCATTTTGTATAACATGAATGGCTTCTATTATGTCACTGAAATTACTAATATCATACTTAATACCGCTAATTTTACTAGCTTCTTGGAGTAACCTCTGCATTTCTTCTTTAGTTCCTCCAAAACCTAATTTAAGGTTATCTAACATTGTATAGTTCTGCTTGGCAAACCCTTGATAAGCATTTTGTATAAGTTCTATACTTGTACCCATCTTATTAGCATTATCAGCCATATCCTCAACAGCCATATTACCTATTTTAGCAGCTTTTTCAGTGTCTCCACCAAGTCCTTGTAATAATGAAGCTGCAAATCCTGTAATAGTATTCATATACTCGTTTGCAGACATTCCTGCTGCCTTATATGCATTATTTGCATACTCCATTACTTTATCGCTACTGTTCTTAAATAATGTTTCAACCCCACCAGTCAATTGTTCATATTCAGCATATTGTTTTACCGATAAACCAGCCAAAGTTGCTACTGCAGTTGTAGCAGCAGCGACCATCCTAGCTACTGCTGTTGCACTAGTTTTAGCCATACTACCAATTTTGCTACTAAGACTTTTTATATCTTTTTCTGCACCTGAATTATCAACCGTAGTATCAATAATTATTTTTCCATCAGCCAAGTTGTTCACCTACTTTCTTTATAAAATAAAAAAAGCAGGCATTGGCTCACTACTCTATGGTGTGGCTCTAAGCTCTGTCTTTTGGATCCTCTAATTTAATTATCTTTTTGAATCTAGGGCATTTAATTTCACCTTTAACAAAATCAGCTTTTAAGAGTAGCTGATTGCAATTTGCACATCTTATATCTTTAATTCTCATCACCTCATTATCTATAAAAGCACTAATTTTCATTTAAGATAATTAGAATATTTACAACACTTTACTTAAATCACCACCATGTAATAAAGCTATAGTTATATCATCAAGTTTATTCTGCTCATCCTTAGAAATTGGTATTTCATATAACTTCTGCATTCTCTTATAATAAGCCTTTTGTTCTTTATCCTTAACTTTAGATAAATCCATGCTCCTATATCCCATAATCTTAACTATCATATTATCATCTTTAAGAGACTTGAACATAGCCTTAAACTTCCACCAATGCAAATACTCTATACCTTGTAAATCTATATTGTATTGGTCTAAAAACGCAGAATATATATAATCATCATCATATTCAAAGCTGTAAATTTGAGTAACACCCTTACTTTTACCATTTCCTTTTGATGAAGATACATCTTTACCACATCTATAAAACCACAGCATTTGTTCTATAGCTTCTTTAATATTTTCAGGTATATCTGGATAATAAAGTTGTAATGCCATAAGAATTTTATCATCTTCATCTATAGTTCCATCTTGCATTAATAATTCAAATAAAATAGAAGTACGAAAATCACTATTAATCTCGTACTCCTTATTATCAATGTTAACTGTAGTTGGAACTAAGTCGACCAAAATATTCATTATTTCTTACTTCTTCTAGTAGCTCTATTAGGGGAGTATTTATTCATTAGCCTGTCAAGTTCTTTCTTTTGCTCATTCATTTTTAGAACAAATTCCTCTAAAGCCTTTATACAAACCATCAGATTAACTTTATTTCCAAAAACTTTTTTATCTGTTCCTTCTCCAAACATAGTATTAAATACTTCGAATATAGCTGTGCATAATGTTCTTATACCTTCAACGTTATTCATCCCTCGAACTTCTTCTTTTACAAGTTGTAAATTATTCAACACTTCATCGAACTTTTTAGCGACTTTAAGATCATATATATCTAAATCCTCTAATTCAACTCCGTTAATTATCATTTAACGTTCCTCCATTTCTATTTTATAGTCCAACTACTTCCTAATGTAGCAGTCTTTAAAGCTCCATTATCTTTAAATGTAAATTTATCTAAATCAAAAGGAACTCCTTTAAATTTATCTTCACTATCATTGAACGTTATTCCTGGCACAGATATTTCAGTTATTGAACCAGTATTGCTATAACTTACATCAACGACCTTCTTAGTAAATCCTTCTTCAAATGTCTTTGTAGAAGTATCAAAAGTTCCTTCAATTGGGTCACTTTGTCCTAAAAAAGTACCTGAAATTCCTAACTCCCCATCATTATCATCAAAGCTATCGACAGCAATCGCAACTTTAAATTTTCTAGCTCTAAATTTATTTTCTTCAGATGCTTTCTTATCTAAATCAACTATTATATACTCTGTTTCTGTATCAGCACCAGTTAATAACATCTCTCCAATATTTCTTATATACTCAATTGCTTTATCAGAAGCTATTTGATCTGTATTAAATGATGTTGACCACTCATAACCAGTAATACTTTGAGTAGCACTTACTTGATTTATATATCTTTTATTAGCAGTTTGAGCACTAGGGCTTTCATTAAGTTCTGTAAAACCAGTTCCTAAAAGTTCAAATATATCATTCACTTTTAAATAATTAGCTTGTATACTCCTCTTTCTAATTCCCATTCTATCTTCCTCCTTTTTGAAAGTAAGTAATTCTCATTTGAATTTGATATCTAGCTTTATCAACATCTGTTTGAAATGCATATCCAGTAGTTAAACACTCTATTGTTCTACACTCTTTATCATTTAAATCCGGTAAATTGCCTTTTATATTTTCTTCTTCTATCCAATTTGCAAAATCCTCGTAAAATCCACTATTGGAAATATTATTTAATACATCTGGACCATATGACTCCCTACTAGCAAATATAAATTCAAACTGTCTTATGCTAGATCCATCTACATATTTTTTTACTATTGGATTACATGGAGTTTCTTCAATACTGTACATAGTTGATTCCTCACCAAGATAATCAACATTTACTTTTACTGCTCCATTAAATTCCTGCAGATAAGGGCATGTTCTTATAAATTTTCTAATACTATCTATAATCACTTAGCTCTACCTCCTACAAAATCAACTATTGTTTTAACTACACTATTCCCTTTATCGGCCCAAGCTCTTTTATCCCATCTCCTACCTCTTAAGCCTCCAAAGCTAGTACCTTGTTTACCATTTCCGGCATTCTTATAAAATTGTTCAGCTGCATATGGAGCGTTATATTCAATATTAGTAGGATTAACTTGAACCATCATATCCTTCAATCTACCAGTTAAGAAAGGTGTATAAGGATTCATAATTTTGTAGCATTCCTTAGTAAATCTAACTTGAGCTTTTCCATTCTTATTAAGATACCTCTTAAGTAATATCTTTTCTGTTTTATCCATTTCAATTCTTACAGTTGTAGCCATTACTTACACTCAACCTCCCAATGACCTGACCACTCCTGAACACCAAGAATATTAACAACATCATCATATTCTCTTTCTAAATCAGCTATTGAGTTAGGTTTAAGTCCTGTAATTTCAAAATCAATTTCACCTTTAACAATTATGTCATTAACTCCAAAAGTAAAATAATTAGGTCTTTCTTCATTGGTTAACTTAGCAAATCTTTTAGGGCTAACATACCCTGGTATTTTATCAATAAAAATAAGAATGCTATCATCACGATTTAATCCTTTATCGCCAACAGTAGCATTCCTTTTACCTTGCCAATTAACTTCCCTTATAACAACTCTTTGATACCTATCAACATCATTTTCTTTATCATAATACTTATTATAAAGAGTGATATCAGCATTCTTAAATAATACCCCCATAATATCTCACCCCATTAACTTAAGAAATGGAGCTGGTAATAACTCTTTAATATCATCAGTTATGGTCCATTTTCCTTCATCAGAGAAAGTCATGCTTTGACCACCCTCACTAAATGATTTCACTCCTGGCATTACTTTATAACTTTCAGCTTTTTCAACTAAGAGTTGAACAGCTATTCCATAATTGGATAAAACATATTCTTTAGTCCACTTAGGATTACCAGTAACATTTAAATAGCCTTTAATCTTTTCTATTGCAACATCCTCATTAGAGTACATTTACCCCCTCCTTAATATAAAATAAAAGAGAGTAACTAAGTACTCTCCATTTATGATTCATTCATAAGCCCTTTGGCTTTTAAATCTGCAATTAAATTATTAAATGTTGTTACTACTGCTGCAACTTGTGCCCCACCATCTAAAGCATCTACTTTATTTAATTTATTAATTACTGCATCTGATCCTTTGGGACCCTGTGGTCCAATAGCACCAGTTTCCCCTTTATCACCTTTAGGTCCTGTTGCTCCTGCAGGTCCAGTTTCTCCTCTTTCTCCTTTTGGTCCAACAGGTCCTGGAGTAAGTTCTATTTCTGATATACCATTTTCTATAGCATTTAGCCTTTCATGTGTAATTAATTCTCCATCTTGCCATGTATGTTTTTGATATGCCATTTATATCACCTTCCTATTCTTTGCCTACTTTTGCTTTGCCTACCCTAGCTTTACCGACTTTAGATGTCTCTAGGGCAGGATTAGGGTAAAGTGATAGTTCCTATCCCTAATTCTTCTCCATGAGGTAATGTTGGTAATGCAGTAGCAACAGCTTTAGTAAATTCTCCAACTGGATCTATAGATGTATAAGTTCCAACGAAAATCTTATTATCTAACATAGAAGCTTCTTCCATCTTTTCATCACCAATAAGCTTAACTTCTTCGGCTGTTAAACCATAAATAGTCTCCCCTAATGTTTCATCTCCAAACATAGATATTACATCTTCAGGGAAATATCTAGCAGTAGTATATCCTTTTGCAGTTTCTTTCTTGTATTTTCCTTCATAAACCACTATTTGAGGTAAATCTAATTGAGCTAATAGTTCATTTAATGTAGCTAAAGTAACAATCTTGTCTGAGTTAACTCCATAAATAGCTTTTCTTACACTTGCACAACTGCAAATAGTTTTAACAACTTTTCTAGAAGTTAATGCCCTTGTTGGTCTTGAACCACTTTCATTTTCAACTGCATCAGCTAATGCTGCTAAATCATCTAGTGGAGTATCACTTTCAGGTGCTTGCCATGTAAATGCCTTTTTGTTTCCATTTGGAACTTTATAATCCATAGTTACTTTAATTTTATTTTCATTAATAGCAATTTTACCTGTAGATAATAACTCCATTCTCATAGCTTCAACTCTAACTCTAACTGAATCTGACATCTTTTCAGCATCATTGTAAAGTAAAGATAAGACAAAAGCTAATTCTGAATCTGTTCTTGGATTATTTATCTTAATGATTTCTTTTTCTGCAATTTTAATCTTTCTCTTAATAAGAGCTAAGCTTGCAACACCTTTTTCAATTGCTTCTCTTGATGCTAATTGAGTTTCTGCATCAAAAGCATGAACTTCTGCACTTACAGGAAGTCCCCCTGTTCCTAAGATCATGTCAAATTCAATATCTTGAATTTTACGCTCTGGGAAAAGTGATTCCCCTAACATTGGAGTAACTTTTCTTTCTTTAAAATAATTAACTAACTCATTTGTGTTAAAAACTTCTTCTAATCTTGGCATTTATTATTCACCTTCCTATCTAAATTTTATATTTGGTACTTTTGCTTTAGCAGCAGTTTTAGCACCTTCGTCAAAACCATCGAATACTCTATCTTCTCTTAAGTAACCTTCAACTATTATTGAAGCTGGAGCATCTCCATTTGTTACATCTACTGTTTTATAAAGAACCCCTATTGGATTACCTTCAAAACTTGATCCACTTGGTTTTACAACTGCACCTGTAGCATCAATGAAAGAACCAGCTTTTACAATTTTCTTTCCTTCGGCATTAGACTCAACACCACTTGCTACAACTGTTCCTGAAAAAGTAACTAAATTCTTTTCAGTAACTAAAATCTCCATATCATTTTCATAATTTGATCTTTTAAAATACATATTCTACTCCTCACTTTCACAATAAACTTTATCAATATTAAATTTTGATATACAAGGCCATAAGTGTTCAATTGTAACAATTACTTCACCATCGTTATTCTCATTAATTCCTTTTAAAACCCCTTTTATTTCACTTCCGTCGCTACCTCTAGCTATTACTTCTTTATTCATTTGAAATTCAGTAATATTCACTTTATCATCCTCCTTATTTATCACCCCAAGGATTACTTGGAGCACTTGATCTTGAATTGTTTTGAGCTGCAATAGAAGCCCCAATACTAATTGGTTTTCCATCTGATCCATTACCAGGTACATAACTAGACTGTTTCATTTTTTCAGTAACTATTGCCTCAAGTCCCTTTGACCAATCTTCAGCTATAGAGTCTATAACCTCCTTAGTCTTATCAAAATCTTCACCTAAGCACTTCTCAACTACACTAGCTGGCAGCTTCTTATCTTTTGCATATTTCATAGCTTCAGCTAAAAGATCTTTTCTTGCATTAGCTGCTTTTTCATCAGCTAGTTGTTTCTCTAAATCAGCTAACTTCTTAGCCATAGGATCAGTAACTAAATCTGGATACTTTTCCTTAATAAAAGGTTCAAGCTCCTTCTCTAAATTATTCTCCTTCCAAGTCTTTAAAGCTTTATTGTGATATTTATCATGTTCACTCTCCATATAAGCTTTAAAGTCTTTATCATTTTTCATTTTTTCCTTAAAGGCCTCTAAGGTAAGTCCACTTTCTTTTAGTGACTTAGCTAAATCACTATCTTTTACTAATTCATCAATATCTTGATCATCAGTAGCTTTTTCAATTAGTTTTAATAAATCTTTCTTTAACATATATCCTCCTTATCCCACAAACCTCTTTATGAGCCTTGTGACACAAAATTATTTAACTTAGTTAGTATTTATATCCCCTTGTACAAGAAAGCTTCCACAAGACGATTACAGGCAAAATAAAAAGCCTTAGTTTCCTAAGACTTAAATTTATCCATAATAAAAGCACCTACCCTTTAATTTAGTAAGTGCTTTTATAAAACCTTTTTCAATACTTCTTTATACAATTCTCTTAATGTCACATCTTTAAGATCTAAAGCTAATTCATCATCTTTATAATCTAAAAGTCCAACATCAGGTAAACATTCTTCTTTGTCTATGTTTTTATAAACCTTTTTTAAATCTAATATCTCAATACTAGCTAAATCATCAGTTTCTCCTACATAATGAAGAAGAACCTCATAATCTGGTGTTTCATATCCATCAGTAGTTATATTGTTACAATCATTTATAAAACAACATTTAGATATAATTTCATCATTTATTTCATTTAAGCTCAATGATTTTACTACTTTCGCCATAACAACACCTTCTTTTTTATATTATTATTTAAATACCTTTTATTAGGATAATATGCTGTAATTATATCACTATTAACTATCACTATCAAATCTTTTCCTTTTATATTTTTAATATATACATTTTTACCAAATGATAGTCTTATCTCATCTGGATTTTTTAAACTTTCTACTATTTCATCTATATTAGATGGATTTAAAAATTCCTTATGGTCCTCTAAGATATGCCAGTATTGATCTATACTTTTTCTACTTTTATTTATAACTTCTATAGGTGTTACTATTTCTTTTTTTATAGCTTTTTCCCAATACTTCATTCCATTTTTAGCTTCGTTTTCGTCCAAAATACCTGAATTAATTTGTGATCTTAATATCTCCCAATTACTTTTCTTAGCAAACAATTGTAAATTCATCACTAAATGTTTTTCATCATCTTTCTGGACATAAAAGCATTGACAATTTGGATGTCTAGGTAAACTTGGTCTATTAGAATCATCAACATTAAATACCTTATTATGATCACTCATACATTTATCACAAGCATTACACAAACAAGCATTATACCTAACTTTTTTAATTCCATATTCCTTGAAATAATTTTCTGTAACTTTACTTTCTATTCTAGCTATCTCTGTGTCAACTAATCTTTTCACATTATACTTATTAACATCAAATTGCTTTTCAATATGAGACTTAATTTGATTTGCATTTATTTTACCATTGAGAAAATCCTTAATCTCCTTATGAAGCATTTTGGAAATATCATTACCATTATTCCAAACTCTATCTGAGAATTTTAACCCTCTATAGTGTTCATTAACTAACTTTTCAATAAACCTTTTATTATCCTTTAACCCATAATATTTAAAATTCTTCTCTGCCACATCAACTAATATATTATTAATGGTTTCAGTAGAGTTCTTAATCTCAGCACCAAACATGCTTAAAATCAATTTGGATAGTTTATTGTAACAACTATCTTTTTCTTTTTTACTTAAGTTCAACACACTATCAACAATAGTGTAAGTAAGCAAAATCATAGCTATTTCTTTTAAAATATTTTCCTTATTTTCTTCCTGCTCCCTATATACTTTCTCTAAATCTTCCTCAGATGACTTATAAATATCTTCTAAAAATTTCTCTCTATCCATTATTCATCACCATGTCCTATATCAGGAATATTTTTCATTTCTTCTTGATTTTCTTCATCAACCTTTTTTCCTTCAGCTACCTTATTATTTACAAAACTCAACAAGCCTCTTCCAGTATCTTTTGAAACAACTCCTTCTGGTAGCTGAGCTAACATTTGAGCTGTTGCCAAATCATCACTAGGTATATTAGGAGTATATAAGAACTTAACATCTTTATAATCAAATTTCTTATTCTTTTTTATATCTAAATACTTAAATAGAAATCTAATTCTATTTTTAACCATGTTTTTATGTGCTTTTATTTCAAGTGAACACTTATTTTCCAATACGATCAATCTAGATCTTAAAGCTATACCACTTAAGTTGCTTTGTAATTTTTCATTATGATTAATGTGACATGAAAGTTGATACATTACATCCTCATATCTATCTAACGTATTTTGAATAAATGTATCATTAACATTTTTAATCAACCATTCTGCATCACTATTTTTATTTTTTAATTGAATTATTCCCAATTTCTTCATTTCAGGAATTTTTTCTGGCTCAACTGATGCATTTTTGAATAGCAAATAAGCATTTCTAAAATCGCTTATTTCATTACCAATGTCAGAAAGATTAGTTTCAAAAGCATCTTGAAGTCCCTTTAAATCTTTATAAAGGCTATCATCAACACCTTCTTCCGTTAAATCTCCAATAGTAACTGGCACTTCTCCAAAAATATTTGCAGTAGGCTGTGATATTTCATTAAATTTACTATCAAAGTGATAGATTTTATCTGATGTATAAACATCTATATAAGAAATTGTATTTTCAAAATCATTTTTAAAAGCATGAATAAAAAATAGAACTTTTCCTGATATACTATCAAAATAAGCATAGCCATCAGTTGGTTTTATAATCTTACTACAAAAATCCGCATTATCATCTATGTAATATATTTCATAAACCTTTGTGAAAATCAGTAAATATTTCATTAAATCAGAGTCATGTAATTCATTCCAATGAGCTGTATAGTATTCAATATTCTCAACAATTTCATCATTATCACTTCTGGACTCATAAGTAATATCATTTCCAACTGTATAGGCAACTTCTTCTCTTATAAACTTTTTAATATAATTGGTATTAATCTTAAGATTAGACCTTTCAGTAACAAATAAATACTTCCTTATAGCATCTGTATCCCCCCTATAATAGCGATACATCTTCAAGTAAATATTTCTAAAAACACGATATGATCCATACGCTTTCTTTACTAATTTAAGATGTTCTGGATTATTTAAATCTAATCCTATTTCTTTCTTAAATAACTTTTTTATTAATTCACTTATTTTCAACCTTCACACCTCCTACAAACCAAATAATCTTCTATCCAATAATTGAATTTGTATACTTCCTTCAATAGTATCTATCTTCAACCAAAATTCAGCAGATACATCAGCGGCATCATCATGTACTGTGAATTTTTGTCCAGCAAATTCCATAAGTTGATTTGTAAATTCTTCATCTTCTTCAGCAAAAATAAAAGTACCATTATTTACATATGGTACTATTGTTGAAATCTTATCATCCTTATTTTTTCTTTGCATTTCATTAATTATAGTTATATCTCTAAACTTCAGAATTGGATGTTCCTTAATTGCTTTTTCCAACTGGTTTGCATCAGCACCATTAAAGGTGTTCTTTTCAATATTTACATGGGTAATCTCTTCATACTCAAGCAGATAATCAACCATTTTCTGAATATATTTATCAAACTCTTTTCTAGCGTTTATTTTTTCTAACTTCGCTTTTCTAGCATACTTATTACCATTACTAGATTCAGAACCAACTAAAAATGCACAATAGTCATTGTTTGCACCACCACTTGCAGCAGGATCCACACAAAGCATAGTTTTAATAAAGTCATGAGTTTCTATAGTTTCTCTCGGTTCAGTACTTAATCTCTTAAAATATTTTTCACCTATAGAATCAACATCCCCTTGAACCTCTTGTTTAAAACTATTTGCATTTTCATAGTAATCTAACGCAAGCTCTAAGCAATCCCAGAATTCACTCCATAGAGTTTTAAATTGCATTTCCTTTTCATGCTCATAATAAAACTCTTTAGCATCTTCAAGTCTATCTTCATTTTTAAAGTTAAAAAGTATATCTCTAAATTCTTTCCATAGTCCAGTTGAAAAATAATGATCCAATCCATTAACTTTTTCCCCATTTTCATTGATAAAATCATCTATAAATACACCTTTATATTTCTTAAATTTCCAAGTTGCCGATTTCAATAACCTACTATAGAAACATTCTTTATGTTGCTGGGTTCCCCAAGCCATAAGAACGGTACCTTTTTTAACAATCTTACCATTTCTTTTAACTGGTCTTTGCTTTGCAAACTTAACGTCATCTGAGTATCTTTTCCACTTTTTCAACCTGGCTTCTTCTGTTCTAACATCCTCTTCAGATTGATAATCATCGAGAATGATTAAATCAGGTCTAGTATTTCTATATTTTCTACCTCTCATTGGTGAAGTAGAAGAAATTGCTTCAACAAATGTTCTATTAGTAAACTCTAATTGAGTTGCATTACACTTATAGTCCTTATTTGCATCATCAAGCAACTTTCCAAATGCATCTTCAATGTATTTATTTTCTATGACATTATCTTTTATATCCTTAATGAACTTTTCAGCAGTAGATCCTATATCAGAACAAATCAAAACATAAGTTTTATGTTTATAGGCCATACTCCAAATACTAGGTCCTAAAGTACCAAATGCACTTTTTCCAGTACCTCTTGAAACTACTCTACCTAATTGTTCTGGTCCATCACCAATAATAGAATCTTGGATATCCTCCCAAAGTTCGTGATGTACTTCAGCTAGTGGAGCTGCAGTATTATCTTCCTTAGGTAGATATATATCCTGTAAAAAATACAAACAAAAAAACTCTAGAGAAATCTGTCCTAGTTGCCATGCTAATCCATGGAACCCAAACAAATTCTTAGAGTTTTCAAGTATACGATTTTCTGTTAATTCCTCAGCCTTAGCTTCTGGAATACCTATATCAGTATAGGATTTTTTCAAATAGTGATAAAGCAACCATTTGTTTCTTGCTTCATCACTGGGGAACTCAAATGGTATATTCAAGCTTTATCACTCCTCTTTTTTATAAATTTATCGCAAAATTTTTGAGTTCTATTTCTAAATCTTTTACATATTGATGTTTTAATAATTTACACACATCATGATTATTATAACTTATTTGATTAACATATTCTAAGGAATCATATTTCCCATTTTCCTCATTTTTCAATGTTACTGTAAGGATAACTTGATTCTTAAAATTTCTAAGTATTTTTAATAATCTATTTTCTTTTTCTGTAGATAACTCACCATCACGATAACAATCTATTATTATTGGATAATTATGTTTTAGTACTTGTGCAAATGCACACATTTTAGCGATATAATACTCATTCCCCTCACTTCCTGAATACACTACACCTCGCTGTGAAAAAAGACCTTCAAATTTCAAATTACCTTTCGGATCTATGCTTTTGTATACTTCATACATTTTATTAGTTAATTCATTATTTAATATATTTTTCTGGTTTTTAATTTCTTCTACATCATTTTCATTTATTTCCAGAGACTTCATCAACTCATTAATTTCTTTATCAATTGATACAATACGTTCATCTGCGTTTGAAGCACTACTTATATCATTTTTCATAAATAAAATCATTTCTAGACTTATATCATCTATTGCTAATATTTTTTTTAATTCTAACTGTTTTTTATTAATATCTAGTGTAATATCTTCTATTTCTTCAGCATATAAATCTATTTTTTCCTTAATTGAATTTATTATTTGTCTTCTGATTTCCACACTTGATATATCAAATGTACAATTATTATCTTTTGATGTATACCCAATATTAGTTGAACTACACTCAAGACAGTGTAACTCTCCGACTTTTAAAGTTTGATTTAATGAATTTAACTCTTTTAGGGTTATTTCATTTTTTGTTTTCCTAGCAATAGATTTATTTCTACTTTTAGTTAGTTCAACTATAGTATTTTTTAGTTCTTCCATTTTAGTTAGCAGTTTTTCTAATTGTTCTCGATCTGTTGACATATTGACTAACCGTGATACATCAGTTTTTGATTTTAATATTTTATTTTCTTTTTTTAATAATTTTTTTTCTTCTTTCAAAGCAAAAATCTTGTTATTTATTTCATCTTTATTGATATCATTTTCTAAAAATAAAGGAATTCCATAATAACTATAAATCATATTAATAAAATCCTGTTTATTATAATATCCATTATTAAAAATATTTGATGTATTTTTTTTATCTTGACCAACAAAAAATATTTGAAAAAATAAGACAGGATCAACAATTTTCTTCCTTTTATCTTTTATAATTATAGGTAATGAAAAAATATTTTTATCAAAAAATCTCTTAAACTCTGTTAAAGAATCCTGTATATATAAATTTCCACCTTTTACAACCACAAATGTGTCTTTTTTTCTACATATCTTTATATCTTCTCCATCTATTTCGAATTCTACTATATGATAGTATTGTTGAAAAGGAAATGATGAAGGAAATATTGGATCATTTCCCATTGCATATAGCATTGACTGTATTACAATAGTTTTACCTTTGTTATTGTCATCACTAAATATAATATTTATACCATCATTAAACCTATTCTCAATAAATGCTTCATCCTTATTGCCTACAATTACTTTCTTAATCTGCATACATACCATCCTTTACAATTGCCATGAAATACTTTACTGATACTACATCTAACAAGTCCATTCTATTTAATATTCTCCTATCAAGATTCCTATACAATATGTCTATTGTTTCATTAGGATTTTTTGATAACACTTCATAAATATTACTAAAAAATTTCCAAAAATTATCTGCATTATTCTTATCAAATAGCATTTTTGCAATACTCAATTGACAATCTTCTAACTTATCTTTTTTAATTTCTTGAGGAAATTTAGAATATATATCTATAAAAGAATGTGGAACTCCTTTTTGCATAATATTATTATTTACTAATCTACTTAAAACCATCATTCTAATTTCATTTACATTTAAATGTCGATTATAATATAAAAACTCATCTGTAGTTCTTATAGTTACACCTTCAATATTCCCATTATTTTTCTTAGCTGATTGAGCGTCTCTTATTTGATTAAATATTTGTTCTAAAACAATATCGTCTGGAATAATAATAGGATTCACTTCAATAATACTCTTTACATATTCACACTTGGTTTTATCATCGACCACAAAACTAACTTTACTTAAAAAATCTTCTATTGATTTATCAGTTATCTTACTTTCATCTATATATCCTTTTTTCCTACTTTCTTCAACTAAACCCTCTTTAATTTTTTCAATCGCCTTAGCTTTAATATTGTCAATACCAAAAATGGTTATTTTATTATCAATTCTAACTGAGTTTGAAACTCCACCTAAAAATATAATGTATGATTCAAAATTTATTTCTGAAATATAATTTTTTAGTAGTGTTACTAATTCCTTTCCAAGTTGTTTGGGAGAAGTATTTTTATTTCCTTTAGATTGGACATCCCATAATTTATCTGAAAACCTATCTACACCTGTTAAATCATTAAAAAAATCTACAACAAAATAATATACTTCTTTGCAATCTTTTGAAAAATTCATTAAATACAATAATGCTTTAGTTTCATACTCAGCTCCACTAGCTGTTGTCTTTTCCGATGATTGTATTTTATATTCCACAGTATCCCCCTATATATTATATATAATTATTAAATTAAATATATCTTAATATACATAATTATAGGTTAATATACTTTTTTTTACAATAATCTACTTTAAAGAATTCCTAATTCTTTATCAAGCTTAAACAAGTGCGCTATGTGGATTTTTTATATTTTTTAGACTTTATTACTTCTCTAAGATAATTAGACTCATATTCTTGGATAAATTTCTTACATCCACAATGAGCACATGCAATATATCTATTATATAATAAAAAGAACCCTCAATTATGAGAGTTCTTCAATTAATTGCACATATTTTGCAATGTTTGCCACATACCCAAAAAAACAGGTCCATATTTTGCTGTTGCTGCTATAAACTTTGGAACAATATGTTTAAATGTATCTTTATTATTATTATTATCTTTAAGTTCATTTACTATACTTAAAGCCTCTTTTTTCTCATTATCATCATTAATATTTTCATTAATTAGTTTAATAATATCTTCAAATACATCTACTGAATTATTGTTTTGTGTATTATTATTACCTATAGCTAAATTTCCATTAGTATTACTTACACTCCCAATATTTATTATGCTCATATATTTAGCATTTACCTCCTCTTCTTCTGGAAGATCTTCAATCAAATCATCTATTCTGAATAAAATCTCCCTAAAACATGGAGTAACAATTTCATTATTCCATATTTCTGCATTTTCATGTAAAGACTTCTGCTTAAATACATTATATAAAAAATCAAGTTCAATTAACTTATCGTCATAATTTGAAAAATATTTAATTTTTTTAAGTACATATGCTATTTGATAATCTATAGAATCTGGAATATTCAGTTCAATCCATCCACAATCGGCTTCTTCAACGTTACTAACATCTAATTTAAAGAAAGGATCTGTTAAGAACTTTAGAACTTTATCAGATTCTAAAAGATTACTAAATCTTTTTATGTTAACATGGTACATAGTTCTTCCAACATTGTTAACAACATCTTCCATACAAGCTTGAATATTTCTTCTTGCTCTCATAATTTCCTTTTTATTAAACATACTAACCACTACTTTCACCTCCTCCCATAGAAATAATTCTACAGAATTTGGCATTTTCCTTTATTTAAATATATCAAATATACTAAAAGTTGTCTTTTTATATACTTTATTATAAGCAGCTTTCTTTGGATCCTTTAACCATCCTGTACCTTTCTTTCCATAGCCAGGTATCACAGCTTTCTTCACTGCTCTTTTTGCTTTACCAGTAGTTCTTGCTTTTATACTTTTCTTTAGTGAAGGTTTCCTCATACCTATTTTCATAACAAACACCCTCTTAAAACCTGTATTAGCCTTGTACAGCCTCTTTATTTTTAACCAATAACTTATTTTCTAACACCTTCACAAGCCTAATACACTACTTATTTTCATATTGCTTAATTAATTTATAGAAAGATGTCTTTTTCATACTGGTTAATTCCATAGCTTTTACAGCTGTAATTTTTCCATCCTTCAATTTCGTATAAACCTCTTCCCAATTATCAGGATAAGATATTCTTGGCCTTCCAAATTTCTTACCTTTGGATTTAGCTGCTGCGATTCCCTCAGCCTGTCTTTGTTTTATCTTAAGTCTTTCTTTTTCAGCCATATAACTAAGTAACTCAAATACTATATTAGATATTAAAGTTTTTTCTAAATCAGATTTCCCAACAGTATTAAGTATCGGAGTATCTATAACAACTATGCTTATTCCTTTTCTTTCAAGGGACTGCCATTCTTCCTTAATCATAGTCATATCTCTACCAAGTCTATCAAGTTCTTTAATTATTAATGTATCACCAGAACGTAATAAACTATTCTTTAATGTTTGATAACCTTCTCTATTAAAGTCTTTACCAGATTGTTTATCAGTTATTATATCTCTTTCTTGAATTTCAATATTATTATCTTCGCAATATTTAAGAACACTTTCTCTTTGTCTATCAAGATTCTGGTCTTTAGTAGAAACTCGTAAATAAGCAAAAGTTTTATTCATCACAAACACCTCGGTTTTTCAAAAATATTATAGAAATTGTGTAACTGGTCAAACGGGGAATTTCCACTTATCATTTTAGAAGGTACCCCTACAGCTCTTATCTATAAATACATTATAAACCCATCGTTCGCAAAAGTAAATATATTTTAACGAACGTTTATAAAGTGTTTTCAACACTTATTTGAACCAAAATATAATAATGTTATATTAGTTTGTAATACTCTACCATTACGAACTACTTAACAACAGTTAAATTCTTGATATCTTCAAGCTCCTTCTTTAATTGGTTACTATCTTTATTATTATTATTATCACCAGGATCACTATTATCTTCCTTAGCAGCAGTAGGAACACCAAGAGATCTGTCTAATAGATACTTAATAGCGTTATATTTAACACGTTGGTCAGTACTTTCTTTAGCTAATTTAAGCATTTCGTCAGCTAAATAATCAACCTTACCAGTAATTTTGTCATTAGCAGACTTTCTAAGCTGTGCTCTTCGTGACTCTAGCTCAGCCTTAAATTCTTCATTCTTTAACCATCTATACAACTGAGATCTATATATTCCTGTTTCTTTAGCAATCTCAGTCATCTTGTGCCCTTCAAGCATTAAATCTATTACATTACTTTGCATTTCACTAACATTACTCATATATAAACCTCCTTAAATAAAAATGAGACACCTTTTTTAGATGTCTCTGTCTTTGATATTTTTCTATATTACTATTATATAATGTCATAATACATCTATGTTAAACTCTCATTAATCACATATGAATTAATCTTGAATGTAGTCTTAATCACTTATTAATAATGGTATTAATTTATTAATTACCTTATTCTTATAATCACATGATGTTTGCTCAGTGACACTAAATATACTAGCAATATATTTATTTGCTTTTTTATTAAAGTATCTTTCTCTAATTAATAGCTGTTCATCTTCTAATAATGATTCATAAGCATCACCTATATTAGCAACTTCTATTTCTTTTAATCTAATCTTATTTTTAATTCTTTGGATCTTCTCTGCTCTCTTAATAACTTCATTCTCTACATCAGAATTAAATTTATTAGTTGAACCTGTCTTCTCTTCATATCCTATAGCTCCAGTTCCTCTATAATCATTTTCTAATATTTCTAAATCTCTTTTTAATATTTTTATTTCAGCAACTGTGTTTTTATAGTTATAAAGCATTGCTTCTACTCTTTTAAATTTATCATTTGTACTCATAAAATCCTCCTTAATCGTTGGTATTAGACTTAATTAAGTAAGGGTACTAAGATACTAAGATGAGTACTAAGATAAAAAATACATCTTAGTACCCCTTCAAAGTGTTTATTTAACTTACTTTATAAGTGTTTTTTCATTCAAAAAAGGTACTAAGATATATATATATTTCTTTATATATATAAATAACTTTTTTTGAGAAGTAGTAATTTTATAATAAAGAAGTTAAATTTATCTTAGTCATCTTAGTCCTATATATTCTAAACCGTTGCTATTACTGCGTTTGTATGGGACTAAGATGTTATAAAAGTATCTTAGTCCATCTTAGTACTATCTTAGTTTAATTAAATTCCAAAGCCACCATTAGCAATATCTAATTGACTTTCTAGATATCTTAATTTTTCTTTTGTCATTTTAATATCTTCTTGGATTTTTGCTTTTAAGCTTTCTATAGCATCTTCTTCTGTTAATCCACAGCATGTGTTATACATTGATTCCTTTTTAATAATATGAGTGAATTCTTCCAAATCTATTGTATAAGTAGTTTCTGTCTCATCAATAATTTCATATGAATTAACCTTAAGTTCTATTGGAGTTGTGCTTGCAATGTACATTTTCATTTTTATTCCCCCTTTATAAATATTGAAATTCTTTTACCATTTACTTTTGATTGTTTTGTAATATACCCATGCTTACAAATTTCTCTACTAAAAGCTATACGTGATAAATGTTTCAACCCATTCTCACTGCAATATGTTTGATATTGAAGATATACATCTTTAGTTGATTCATTTTCAATTTTTCCTTCCTCTAAAAATCCTAGTATTGGATTATTACGTTTTTCGTAATCTTCCCAAGCATCATTAACTGATTTAGGTGTTGTAAATTCCCTATTATATAAAATTCTATCTAATCCTTCTAATGCTATTTTTAATAAATATTCTAATGACTCTGATGATAAAAGCTTGTCTACTATAAATGGATCATAATCAGGATCTGATTTACTAAACTTAGCATTGAAAGGGATGAATATGATACGACGTTTAAGTCCATCGCTCAGATCATTGATTCTAGGAATTTCATTACATGAGAAAATTAGTTTTGAATAGTTCTCAAAATCAAAAGGATCTTTACCCTTTCTTTCTACATTAACTGTTTCTCCAGTAACTAATTTTTTAAAGGTACTATTATCTTCAATATAACCATTGCTAATATCATCACCTATATTGGCCAACTTACCTTCTAATTGGAATGTACGGAAACGATCATTCAATTCATTCAGAGCCACACTTGAAATATTCTCTTTACCAATGAGTCTTTTGATTACATCCAGTAAAGTAGATTTACCATTAGCACCTGAACCAGTTAAAATAAAGCATTTTCCAAGCTCATTCCTTCTAAATAATATATAACCAATCATTTCTTCTATAAGCATTCTAAGTTGTTTATCATCACATGATATTTTATTTAATGTCTTGTCCATAATTTCTGAATACGCAGTTGGATTATAATTAATTGGCACCTTATTTTTAATCTTATAATCAGAACTAAATTCTAATAACTGTTTTGTTTCCAAGTTTAATACTCCATTGTTTAAAGATATCAATGTTGGAGTTTCCATTCTTACTTCTTCAGATTTAAGTTCCAGGTACCTCATTACTTCCAATCTTGGAGTCCTTGTTGAATTGACAATGTACTGAAGCATAATTCTTTCAATCTCATCTGTTTCAGATGTATAATAACCTTGCTTATATACATGAAGATTATCATTTATTTTTACAACATTATGTTCTCTAATTAAATAAGTAGCTAGTTTTTCATACTGTAGCTTTCCTTTAATGTAAAAAGACTCCTTAAGAAAGGCCTTATCTCTTAATATAACTTCTAATTCTTTATCACTAACTGGTTCCTTAAGTATAAATTGATTAATTACTTTTATTACTTCTCTTATCTCATTCTTAGTAAGTGATTGCTGCTGAAGAGTTAAAATATAAGCAAATAACGTATCATTTCTTCCGTCACCTTCCTGGAGTTTAGAGAAATCTGTAGAAAATCTTTTACTCAATGGAATTAACCATACAGGAAGCTTGTCTAGTGAATCAGTTGAATAAATAACTTTACGAGTTTTACCATTTAACCTTATCGGAGTTACTACATTTTGATGTGGATACTTAGTTTCTGTTTTTATTCCTAATGGAGTATAATAATGCTGCTTATTTGACTTAATATTAGTGTTAGCAAAGTGAAAATGCATACCACTCGATGTTTGGATAATTATACAGTTAGTATTTAATTTTTCAATTATTTTCTTTACTTTAAGAGCTTTATCCATATCATCAATATCAACCATAATGGTGCTTGGTTTAAGTGTAGCTCCATAGTCCTTCTGGGTTTTTATTTCTTCGTAAGGAATTGAATTTTCTTCTGATACAGACTGAACATTTGGTTTTTTAGTTCCAGTAATTAAAGGATAATAATGTTCAAATATTAAGTCATATACCTTTTTATCATTAGTTTTTTTCATGATTTACCTCCCTATTCTTTAATTACTATTTTATCACTTTTATAGTATAATTAGGATTATAAAAGTGAGGTGATTTTAAATGCGTTTAGATAATGATTGTATTAGGGATATAATGTTATATATTGAAGATCATACTGACTATGAAAAGTCTCGTACGGATGTAGATACTTTGTGTAACTTCTTTGAAGATAAATATGATTTAAATAAAATCTACTACCATCTATCTAAGCTAAATGAAGCTGGATTAGTTCCAGTAACTTTTGGTGGAAATAGACCGATAATTACTAGAGCTCTTACATGGGAAGGTCATCAATATTTAGATAACATTCGTGAAGATCATATTTGGAAAGCCGTGAAAGAAAAAGCTAATACAGTTGGATCTGTTTCTTTACAAGTAATGATTCCACTAGCAACAGCTATAATTCAACAGAAATTAGGTCTAAGTTAAAGGGAGAGCTTGTCTCCCTTTCTTAGTTATTATCTCTATAAAGTTGGTTAACTTCACATTCTAATAACACTTTTAATTTCTTAGCTCTTCTTAGCATACTTCTCATTAATTCTTCCTGCTGTTTAGATGTCCTATTTTTATGAAAGAGTTCCACGCTATCTTCATTTAAATCGTTTATCAATTTTTCTATTTGCTTCATTTAAATTATCCTTTCTTAGAATTGCGAATAAAAAATACCGCATATTCTTTTTGAATAATACGGTATTTTAGCAACTTATATTTAATTTTGTATTCATAAAAATTTAAGATTGTTGGTTATTATAGTTATCAATTGCTTTTAATATCTTATATAATGAATCACATAAAAATTTAAAAATAACTATTATACCTACTGGTTTACAAATAGTTCCTAAATAAAATATTCCTATAGCTATATATTGTCCTATTTCTGAAGATGCACCTGATGTTCTTGCTAAGCATATTAGAATAAACCCAATAAAATATACTATACCACCAATAAATATCCCTCTAACTATTTTGTCTGCTCTATTTTCTAAAAACATATTAATATTCTCCCTCCTTTAATGTGTTATTTATTTTTATATGAAATTTATTTTTATAATATACCTATAGCAATCATTATTGTTTGAACAAAAATTTTACAAAACAAAATAAATATCTTAATATAATAACTTATATCTCAATAATAGTAACATATTAATTCTCAATACCTGTTAAAAACAACAACTTACATTTACTAGTTAATTATACCATATACTACAAATACCGCACTATTCAATTTTCAAAGATCACTTTTTAACGCTTTCTAATTAACACCTGAATCACTCATTAATACTAAAATCTATTTTATTAATATAAATAAGAGTACATGATTTTAATCTCATTTCACTATCATAATTATTTTTATAATACTCATACATTTCATTAAATTTATTTCTTCTAAAGGTTATAATTTTATGACCTATTGGTTCAGAAATCTTTAGAGTTATCTTTCTAATATCTTCATCAGCAATACACATTTCAAATATTTTTAAAAACTTCTTTTTATCCATCTCTTCATCTCCTTACTTCATACTTTCTTAGTATTACGACATAAAAAATACCGCATATTCATTTTGAATAATACGGTACTGTTATTAATTTAATATTTAATTTTATCTTCGTAATACTTTAAAACAAAGCCTTGAATTAATACAGATTAAAATAGCTTAATAGAAGTCTCAATAGATTTGAACATACATAAATCATCGCAAATATTTTTGCCTTTGCATAGTTTTTATTTTTTAAACCAATCAAAAAACAAACAATCATTGCAATAAATGAAACTAGGATAACAATAGCAAGTGAGTATCTAAATAGCTCTTGAATACTAACAGTCATTTTATTATAGCCCCCTTATTCAACTATATGTAAATCATACTATTACAAATTCATTATAACATATTTTGTAAATACCGTACTATTCAATTTTCAAAGATCACTTAGTTCGCACTTTCTACATAGTCTTAATTACTCATTATAAAATTTAACTACTGTCAATCTTTTTGAATTAGCTGGCCAATGCATATAAGAACCTCCACTTTCATCCATTAGCCTAGCCTCAATTTTATTATCATGTCCTAAAATTAAGCTTGTAACAATATGTTTATCAGTTTCTTCACCATCAAATATTACAACTGCACCTGGAATAATTCCTTTATTAATTGCTTTATGCATCTGATTAATTACATTCTCTTTTACACTTTGCTCTAAGAAACTTAATTGCTCATCTATTTTAATCACCTTCTTCAGCCTTTCTTGTAATTACGACTTACCAATTACCGAACCATATGGTTATACAAGTCATTAACGCATTACAAATATATAAAATTAAACATATAACTATTAAAATTATAGATATTACTTCTATACCGACTATTAAGTCATTAAGCTTACTCTCATTATTTATGAGTATTAGTGGAATTAAACCAAATAAAAATGTAAATACCGATAATCCTAATAAAATTTCTATATAATGCATAATTCTATTCCTCCAATTCCTTAAATATAAAACCTCGTTGCTCTAATTTCTTGTAATGCTTATACTGATCCATGCAAATAACTTTAATTGGAATATTACGCATATCTAAACAATTCAATTTAGTTTGTATTGAATCATGAAACTCTTCTATTGCATTATCTAAATCATTCTTCAATACAGCTCTTTGAAATTCATCATCTTCCTCCTTACATTTATTAAGTTCATGAAACAGTGTAGGTTGTCCAATTTTAGATTTCTTAAAGTCTATTGGATTCAATGTAATTGAATTTTTGTATACTTTATTAATTGATTTAAAGAAATTTATGTATAAAGCTATAGCTAACAAATATACACCAATAATTAATACAACCATCATTTCACTACCACCTCCTTAATAAACGCTCTAAGCTCTTTAACTTTATTTACTACAGTTTTAAAATCTTCTATTCCAGTACCATTAATCTCTTTATCAACTATACTATTTAAAGCTTGTTCAACTGTAGCATGAAAGCTTATAGGCCTCCACTGTGGTATTCCTGCTTTTTTACCTTTTTGAGGAATAAATTTCTCCCTAACTATAACATTTAATTCATCCGCTTTAACTTCGTATTTATCACTTATTTTCATCTTTGGTTACACCTCTCCTACAAAATCTTTAATTCTCTTCTTAGCTGTATCTATATACCATTGTTTATCTAGTTTACGGGGAACTTTAATTCCTTTTATATCTCCATTTTCTATAAAGCACCTTTCAGGAGTTCCCCCTATTTTATCCTTTGTATCTTTATATTTTTTAAGCTTATATACTCCAGGATCTCTTCGAGATCTTGAAGCAAATACCCTTAATATATTTTCATTAAGTACCTGGTCACCATATAAGCTAAATTTATATTTACTAGATACTTTAACTACTTTCTGAAATTCTATTAAGTCATTACAATTATTTATAGTTTCTTCTACTGGTATTCCACTAATAAAATATTCCATTAGTGCCTTATTAACTATTGGTAAATCATAATCTAAGGAATTTAATGATTTAACATAGGCGCCTTTAGATTTTATTTTTCCATTATCCATAACTATGATGTAGTTATTAACATCTTTCTGAATTACTTTCTTTATTAAATCATGCTCCAATCCCATTCTTGTTCTAGTTTCCCATTCCTTACATACATCTTTATAAATATCTATAGTTTCCTCATTGGGTAGCTTAAACATAACACCATCTGTATTGGATTGTATTAATTTTGCACCTGGTATTTTATCTGTTACATGTTCAATTAAGTCCAATAGTAAAAGTTGACCGTTGATACATACATTATTAGCTTGAAGTGGATCAAATAAATTGTTGTACTTATCTTTACTAGCTCCATATGTACTATTAAGTACAATTTTATATGGGGCCTGTTCTTTTTTCTTACCTTCTTTTTTTAATTCAACTCTAATATCATATATTTCTTTAAATTTCTCAGCGTGTCGTACATTTCTAGATAAAAATCCATATTCAATCATTAAACTTGGATAAAAACTTGTAACATCTGAATTTATAAATATTCCTTCATCCTGGTACTTAACCCTTGCTCCATGTAATCCACCCCATCCAAATAAATGAATTACATCAGCCACCTCAATTTCAAGTTTCTTTTTGTAATCTAAATTAACAGGATTTCTATACCAATTAACGATAGACTTATATTTTTCAACTTTTAATGTATCTACTATAGTTATTTCAAATTCATCATCATGCTCTCTTTTATCAGCTTCTAAAATAATTGCAGACAATTGAGCCTTAGTTTTATTTATATATTTTAAAGGTAACTTGAATGTCTTAATTAAATTCATTTGGCTATCAAATTCTTCTTTTCTATTAATGAAAACTTTCATTGTTTGTTCTACATCATGATTACAGTAGAAAAATGTTTCTTCTATTTCTTTTGGAGTCAGCTTTCTATCTATATTAAAATTTACAGTTGTTTCTCTTATATCATTTCCCATAAATCCTTCAAGCTGCTTAAGCCCTTTGAATTTATCTGTCATAATATCAAAATTGTAAAATTGTATCTGATTAAAAGCTCTACTATATTGCCATCCACCTAAATTTTTAACTATTATATGGTCATTTATTTTCTTTGGATCCATACCAAGTAATATACCTTTAAGAATATATTGGTCATAGGACCTACTATTATAACCAACCCAAATATTATTTTTGTTCTTCTCATATATTTCTCTTAAAGCATCAGGATCATTAAGTATTTTATTAGTTGACCTAGTATCTGTATCTTTAATTACCACTAACCAATCCTGTGAGAATACTTCAAAGTCATAAAAAAGCATTAACAACACCCCTTTGATCTAAGCCTGTCTGGAATACTCAAATGAGTTTTATTAAGTTTTTTAGCTATTGAATATGCATCATACCCTTGGTTATAAAGATTAATCATTAAATTATCTTCCTCATCGGTCCATTTAATATGATTATCAAGTGGAATTGGTCTATATGGTACATTTAAATCCTTTAACCTCCTTTTTATAGCTGCTTCAGTTCTATTAAATCTACTAGCTAAATCTTTATAAGTATATTTATATGTTTTTATTAAAGAAATTAATAAGGTATCATCTTCTTTAGTCCATGGTCTATTGTGAAATACTTTAGATGGGTTGCTTTTGTCAGCTTTTCTTTTTTCTTCTACCCAACTAGGCTCTTTTCCTAAATTTCCTTTTTCAAATCTTGAAAAGTTTAATAATTGTTTATGACATTCAGCCCATTTCCAGAAAGTTTCTAAATCAACCTTAATCACCTCCTTATTAAGTACTCTTTTAGTTACTCTTGGTAACCCATTATTTAAGAATTTCTTTTTGGTCCATGAATAGCTGTTAAATAACCCTAGTGCTTTTATTAATTGGCATAAAGTTAAAAACTCACCTGCCTGCACAAATCCTCCTAATTTCATTTTTTGAGCTTTAACCATTACAGCTCTTTCTGTTCTATTTAACTTTTTTGCTATATATGAAACTGATAAATTTCCCCATTTATCTTCTAAATAATTCAATTCTTCTTTAGTCCAAATTCTATTTCCCATGAATTTTACTCCTTATAATATCTATTTTTCTTTTTTAATCTAACTTTAGTTTCTTCAACTTTTTTCTTCTGCTCCGGAGTAAATTCAGATAAATCAGCAGCGTAAGGACAATTAGGTTCTTCTCCTAAATAAGGAGTACTTATATCATCTAGTAGCTTATATATTGCACATCCTCTATAATCAGACTTACAACCTACGCACCTAACTTCTGCTATATCAACTAACACATCTTCTAACTTTTCACGTTCTATTACTGCGTACTTTATATGATCATTCACGTCTCTCAATAATTTTTTAACTGTATAATCATCTATTAACTTATAATCAAATTTCATTAGCTGCTTGTTTAATTTACTTAATTCATGAGAATTTAAATTCTCCTCTATCTCATAACAAAACTTCTTAAGATAAGTGTGTACAAGTTTAAGATTCTTTTGCATTCCTGGTGTAATCATCCCTCTTTTAGACCATTCCACCCATATATCAGATGTTATTTTATTATCTAAGTTTCTTTGCCCTTCAATAGTTTGAATGAAAGCTTTAGATATCATATAGAAGTTCTTCTCCTCACTATTTAGATACTCTCTTTTCAATCTCCCCACGTTTTTCACTCACCTTTCTCTGCATTATAATTGAAACATCATCTAATATCATATTAGCCTTAATTAAACTGATATTGTTCTTCTTAAATGCCTCTGTAAGACATTCTGAAAATAACTTTTTAAACACTCCAGTTTGTCTAGTTACTTCATCTTGTATATATTGTTTATTTATATCTCTTTCCAACTTATTGAATTGATCTGTAGTTAACCTTTTCTTAATATATTTAGCTTTTTTTCTTGATTCTGCTCTTCCCATTTTTTAAATTCTCCTACTTTTGATATTAAAAGAGGGAGCATCAAACTCCCTCAGCTGCTATTTCTCAAATACGTCTACTATTTTATATGTGTTATATCCCTTGTTATTTTTTCCATACTCTATTGCGTATTCCAATGTACCTGTTACAGCTTCAACTATGTCCAGTAATATATCATGATATTTACTGAAATTTATGAACTCTACTTCCACACCCGAATCTAAACTTCTAAGCATTTCATTTGCATTATGAATACCAAAACCTTGACTCATGACTTGATTATAGAATATTAAGTTTCCTTTATATTCTCCTGCAATGATTTTGAACCATATGCTTAACATTGGATCACCTTTACTAGATTTCTTTAACTCCATTTTATTAACTTCAACTTCGTAAGTTCCAAGTGGTACTTCCTTATAATCCCCACCATTTTCAGCAGCATCCTTAGCATCCTTAGCTAACCCTTCAGTATCAATTTTTTCATCAAATTCTTCCCAAATATTTTTTGACATATTTTTTTCTCCTTTGTTTAATTTATTTGAGGGATTATGGTTCCCTCAGAACCTTAATTAACTATTCAGCTTTTCTTGATCTTCTTCTACGAGGTTTTTCTTCCTCTTGTACAGGCTCTTTATTTTCAGAAACAGCATCTTCTACTTTGGTTTCTTCCTTAGTTCCTACTTCTTCTGCTTTTGTTCTTCTACTTCTTCTAGACTTGTCTTCTTTCACTTCTTCATCTTTTGTTTCAGGTAATTCTTCCTTAGGTTCTTCTGTCTTTCTAGATCTTCTTGATTCTCTTGGTTCATCTACCTTATCAGAAACATATCCAACTAATTCTTGAGCCCCAATTAATGCTTCAGTAAACTCATTCATATCTAACTTACAAGTCTTAGTTTTAAAATTAAATCTACCTCCACCAAAGACATTTTCATCTTTAGCTAACTGAATAAATCTATCTTCACCCTTCATGTAAGCTCTTATAGTTAAATCTACTGTTCCAGCTAATACATTGGCTACTTTATCACCTATATTAGGTTTATAAGTTGTATACTTATTACCATTCTTTTGAGTTACTTCTGTTGCTACTTCTTTAGATATATAAATTATTTGATATCCTAAAGCTTTAAGTCGCTTCATGTTACTTAGAAACTCAGTCTTAACTAAATCATAGCCTTTACCATAACCTCCATCTGACTCATGCTCCCAACCATACTTGTCATATACATATAACCTACAGTGCTCATATAAATCCTCAACTAAGTCAATACATACTCTTTTAAAGTCATTTTCTTTCTTTTCAAGTTCTGTAATAACATCTAAGAATATCTCCCACGCAAATTGTTTTTTCTGAATTCTTCCTTCATACCAAACTTTATTAGCTATTGGTATAACTGGTGCTGTAGTATTATCTGTGTTACCATCAGTATTTAGGAATAATAAATCTTCATATTGGTCAATGAATGTAGACTTTCCTACATAACTTTGAGCATAAATCCATAAATCAGGATTCTTGTCAATTTTCTTTTCTCTTCTTTTGTTACTTGGTAATATCATGTAATCCTCTCCTTTAATACATAATTCTTCATATTCACACCAGGAACAATATCCCGATGGATTTTTCTTATATTCAACATCTTCAGTAATATTGATTATGTTATTCATATACTTAATTACTTTAGATGCATCATATTTAACTTCCATGATTTTTATTTTTGAGTTTTTTAACTCTTCCTGGAGTCTCTTTCTAAATTGATATAAAGACTCTTCTTTCTTTTGTTTAATGGATATTTTGGGAATAAATATAAATCCTAATTTCCTAACTTTAAAACCAGCTTCTTCTAAGAAATACTTATAAAGATGTAATTGTGGCGACTCTGAATACTTCTCATAATTGTTACTGTACTTATAATCAAATACATCTACTGTTCCATCTTCATTTTTAGTTATTAGATCCACGATACCTATAAATCTATAATGATTGATTTTAAATTCTTTTTTATAGACATATATATTAGCTAATAGCTCATGAATTTTCGGTATTAAATACTCAAACTTCATTACTTCTTCTATGTGCCTATCACTAATTATTGGATAGTTATCGTAATACCATTTAATAGCCGTTTGTAGGTCTTTTTCTGCTCCAAGGTGAATTGTATTACCTACGATTAGAGGATCATCTGCATTTGGCGCTTGTATTGTTTTAAGCTTGTCTACATAGCGCAACTTATATTTGTAAGGACAGCTTAAATGTGTTTCAACTCTTGAATGTGAGTATTGCATTTAATCACATCCTTTAAATTAATACTTTTTGAATTGGTTCTATTTGAATATCCCATCCAGAAGGATCACTGTTAACTATTAAACATTCCTCACTTCTAGATAAAGGACATTTCTCACATTTTTCTTGAGCCTTACATGTTTCTTTTATTAAGTTTAAAGCTTTAATTAATTCATCCATATTTATCCCTCCACATCAAAATTAACTTCTAACATCTTTCTTGATGCTAAGTAATCACATAAGTGAACAAAACTTTGAATTACTGATGTTGGTTTGTCCAATATTTCTTCTTTGGATTTATAATCGGTATTCCATTGTCCCATGTGAGTAGCTATACATTGAGCTATTTTATCCCAAGGACCATCTTCCATAATCTCAATTACTTCATCTGGTAATTCATCTTCTGGAACTTCCCAATATTTATCTTCTAGATATTTAATTACTTCCAAAGGATGAGTTGCTACTGTGTGAGAAGCTCCATCTACCCCATGCTTTACTCCATCGTGTAACAATAATGAGACTCTTATAATGTCTTTTTCATTATCAGTGAAGTTTTGTACTGTTTCATTTTTGAATAACTCTTCAGCTATTCTTACAGCTGCTATTGTATGTCTGACTAATCCACCTTCACCTAGGGCATAAGCTGGGTGATATTTACCAGTACTTGAAGCTGCTACTTCATAGAAGTAATCAGGTAATTGCTTTAAGCCCCATTCAGCAAATACTCTTAGTGGTTTATATTTAATAAAGTTTAACTCTCTCTTAAAATCATACTTTGGTGCTACATACTCCTGATCCACATCTTCAGATATATCTAAATCATCTTGGAATAATTCTTTTAACTTATGAATAGCTTGAAGTGGTAAATCCCAAGATTTATTACCTGGATTATATTTTCTTCCTGATATTGTTTTTATCTTTGACACTGTATCTGCATCATAATCGAATGAAGCATTTAGAGTATCATTGATTTTAATAACTTTAATCACCCATATACCCCCTTACATTTATAAAGTGAACTTTAATATCTTTTGTAAGATCCTTCATGTTAATTTGTTTTATCTTTCCTTTATTAACTCCGTCTACAGTTTCAACTACACTATCTTTAACAAGCCCTTCTCTTTCAAAGTCAACAAAGTTAGCCTTTCCATTTGCTCCTACATATTCAGATACTCCATAATCCTCTAGTAATTCTATTAATTCCATTTTTGCTGAGTCTAAATCTTCTTTATTTCTCTTTCCTTTCTCTTTTAGGTCAAGTATTATGTCAATAAGGTCATCAGCTTTTTCTTGCCATTTTTCTTTTGTCATTTGTGTTTCCTCCTTGTTTTTTGTATTTTTAAAGCATTTTCAATAAGATGTGAGTCAACGTCTTTTGCTCTAAGTCTTTTTTTATAATAATCATTTATTACTTTACTCATAAATTCTGATTTAGTTAGCTTTTGCATATCTCTAATAGCTCCGTCTTTAACTTTTCAAAGTCATTAGGATAAACTATCCTTGAGTAACCTCCACACTGGTCTATAAGCCTAATATTGCGTTTTTGAAGTTCACTAGCACGTCCATTTTCTGCTTTAACTTCTAAAGCTACAAAGTGACCATTAACAACTCCTATTATGTCTGGAATACCTGATTTACTATATGGGCCACTCCATACTTTGAAGTACCATGTATTAGGTAGCTTATCTAAAAACTTCTTTATCTGATTTTCAAAGGTCTTCTCAGCTGCCATTACTCTTCATCCTCAACTGGTACATATCCATCTTCTAATAAGCTAGTGAACTCAACTGTCATATCATTATTTATTTCAAATGTGTATCCTGTTTCCATTTATTTTTCCTCCTTTAAAAACTTAATCTCATAGCTTCCATCGACAACATCATTGATTCCAATGTTAAATTCAACACATTCATCATCAATTTCACTATAATAAGTAGCAGTTATTTCTAATGGGCTGGAGTATGTTATTATTGCATTGGCTTTAATATATGGATAACATTTCTTGTTAACTTTTATCGCTTCCCCTACCTTAAACACTTCTTTATCGAATTGAGGTTTATTAACTATCCCTTTAATATCAGACATATTACTTATCCCCCTTCAATTTAATCCTTATAGAGCTCTTAACATTAGAAGTCTTACTATACTTACTAAATACATCTGGAAGCTCTTTTTTAAGCTTTGAACTATCAATACTTGTCCTAGTTGTTGAAGCTGTATAAGTTACTGTCATAACCTCGTTATCCCATTTCTTTACTCCATGAGTTTCCATAGCATTAAGAAGATCTTCTTTTAACCTCTCTTGTTGTTCTTTAATTGATTTAGCTTGTATCTCTAAATCCTGAAGCTTTTGTAATGCTGGCATGACTTCAATAGGTAGGCCTGGCACTTCTGCTTTGAATTCAATCCCCACCAAAGCTTTGTCGTAACATTCTTTACATTTAGCTATGCTGCAAGCATCATCAATAAATGTATCAACTAATCCGAAATGATTAGGACATAGTTCTTGTTCCTCTGTAAATTTGTCAAATTCCTTTCTAGTCATTTCCTTGCTGTACTCTTCTACTGTTTTTAAATTCATAATCTTTTCCTCCTTAGTTATCCTCAAAATACTTCATCATTCCTGGTGACAATTTCTCATCTATAATTTCCTTATAATAGATATCTTCATAATTGAATTTACTAATATCCTTACTTTTCTTTAAGAAGCCTTGACTATCTAAATCTGAAATAACCATTTCGACTAACTTAGGTATTACTCCACTCTCTTCTATTTGTTCTACAAATATTCCATCTTCAATGTAAGTAATCATTCTGCTATCAGGTGTGTTCTTCTCATCTTCAGATAATTCAAAAAGTGCCTCAACCACTTCTGAGCCTAGATTTTCTTCTATGATGGTAACTACATCCCCATAACTCATTACAGTTTCTGTTTCATTTTTTAACTTTTTATAAGTTATAACTTTGGGCATATTCAGTCCTCCAATTCCTCAAATAACTTATTAGTGAAATCTCTACGTTGTCCTAATACTTCATATATTTTTTCTTCTATACTTCTTTCAGTGATTAAGTAGTAATAGAAGCAACTATTCTTTTGACCTATTCTGTGAATACGCTTTTTACTCTGCTCAAATAACTCTGAACTAAGTGGTAAGCTAAAATATATGATTTTATTAGCTTTCTGAAGATTAAGTCCCATAGCTCCAGCTTGATACTGAATTAATGTTACAGAGTCCTGGTCTTTCTCATAACATTTAAGGTCCTTACGCTGACCATTAACAACTGATACTGGTCTTTCCATTCTGATACACATATCTTCTATCTTTTCTAACTCTTCATTAAAGTTATAGAAGATGATTACTCTATCATTAGTGGACTCTAATAAATCTCTTAACATCGTTGTCTTATTACTGTTATACTGACTAGCTAATTGTCTTTGATATAGAAGCTTCGTCAAGGACGTATCCCCTACCAACTCTTTACCATCAATTTCAATAAGTCTGTTCTTAACAAACTTCTTATATTCTTTAGTAGACTCAACTTTAATTACGTTATCTAATTGCTCTGGAAGATCTAATACTTCTTCTGTCTTCATAAACACAGCACCGTACTCTCTTAACTTAGCTTTAAGTCTATCTACATTCTTATAACCAACTACTATTGGAATACTGAATCCGTTAATATCCATCTTCCTAGTAACAATGTAAGTATCCCAGAAGGCTTTCTTGTTAATCTTCCAGCCTAGCAGCTTACATTGGGAATATAACTCTTCATACTTTCCACCTGTTGGTGTTCCACTGAGTAATATTACATTTGATGGTTTAAGTTTTAATATGAACTTAGTTCTATTAGATTTTTCATTTTTAATGCAGCTTGATTCGTCTAACATTAAAGTGAAATCTTTTAATTCTAATAATTCTGGTCTTCTCCAAACCAAATCATAATTTATGATTATTACTGAATTTGTTGGAATACTTTCCATTGACTTTGAATATATAATAGTGTTATATTGTGGATAATAAGTTTTGAAGTGCTCACACCAATCTTGTAACTTTGATTTTTGGCAGATTATCAAATTCATATTGGCGTTGAGCTCTTTTAATTTTTCTGAACCAACGAATGTTTTACCTAACCCCATGTCAAGGTAATATGCACATCTATTGAAATCTTTAGTGGCAGCTATAGATCTTTCTTGATGTGGTAATAATGTTACTTTACTCATCTAATCCTCCTATCAATAGCATTGCTATTTAGAAGTAATAACTTTTGGAGTTTCTTTTCTTCCTTTTCAAAATATCCTGGAGTAACTAATCTTTTAAGCCTTTTAAAAGAAAGTTTACTATTGTCAATCTTCCTTCCCATCAGTTGATACCTCCTTAATCCCAAATGCTTTTAATCTAACCTTAAACTGATCTATTTCTTCATCTGTAAGACCTCTAAAATCCTCCATATGAATTGTTTCAGCAATTAAAATCAAATCACCTACTATTGGATAATAATTTAGTGCATTACCGTTATATAATACTGTTCCAAATTTATTTAATGCTTTTTCTTTCAACAACCCTTCTTCATCAACTATGAATAAAGTTCCTGGTAATAACATTTCTGTTTGATATGCAATTGTAGGATGTACTGGTTCTATTAGACCACCTACTATATTTTGCAACTCCCTATAATCGTTATTGATGTTAACAATCTGATAAGTATCATTTGTTTTTACTACTATTACGTTCACCCTTTATTACCTCCAATTCCATTTTATATTTCTCATAAGCTTGTCTACGTGCTGTTTCGAATTCTAACCCCTGCTGCATATTATCTTTTATCTCATCTGATATCTTTAAATAGACTTCAATAATTTTCACATCTTACAGCTCCTTAGATACGCGTTTAAACTCATATAAAATATATCCATGAAGTCTTTAGAACTTGTTCTTTTAGAAAAATGAATCCTATTTGCTTTTATATCAGCTGTAGTCATATCCATAACTCTTTTTAATACCTTGGAACCATATTCTTTTATTACACATTCTATTTCTTTAATTTCAGCTTTCCCCATTGTTATTACCTCCATAGTACTTGTCCAATTCAATTTTAATTTTTTTATAAAGATTCTTTTCTGTTTTTAAATCTCTAGATAATATTCTTGAAGTGTCGATATCTCCAATAGAATTGCATATATCAACTGTGTTTTGTTTTCTTTTTATGCTTGTCCCTAAGGCATGCTTTAAAGCATTTAACTCATACTTACTCAAACCATTAAACATTATTTATCTCTCCTAATATCATCAACCATCTGTCTATATTTATTAAATTCATCTATACACTTTGGACATAATTTTATTCCTAAAACCTCTGTTAAGTTATCTGTTTCATTACAACAATGACATCCTGGAGTATACTTTTTTAAAATTATGTTATCCCCATCTGTAAAGAATTCTACAGGATCACCTTCATTGATATTTAATACTTTTCTTGTTTCCTTTGGTAAAGTTACTCTTCCTAACTCATCAAGTTTTCTAATTATTCCAGTTGCTCTCATGATATTACCTCCTAAAAATTAATAAAATCCTACTTTTTAATCATTTGATATTTAACTATTTCGCTATTTCACTCGCCTTCTCAAGCACTCCTTTCATAGTGTTAGCGCCATATTTTTTTATTAGCCCATTTGCTAAGATTCTATGGAACTCTTTAATAGTTTCTTCATCTGGAGCTACTCCAACAACAAATTCGAAATCTTTCATACAAAATTCCTTTAAAAAATTAATCTGTAATATACTATTCAAATATAAGTTTTGAGGTTACTAAGCTTTTGATAATATTTCAGCTAATACTGGAATTACATTATCGTAATACCTAAAGCTCTCAACTTCTTTACTTGAATATCTAGATTTATCATGAAATAGCTTCCCGTATTCTTCAGTTTTTAAATTATACTTATTAGCAAGAATCCCAACCTTAGTAGAAGTTATACCTAACTCATTTCCAATCTCTGTAGCTGAGTAAGTTTTTCTTTCTGCTACTGGTAATGGCAATAACTTTTCTCCTGTAACTATCTCTGTAGCCTTACTTTGTAGGACTTGTACATATTCTTTAGATAAATTAGGATTATTAGATATCTTAAGTAATATATTTGCTTCTCTTGCTCTAGCATTTTTCAATCTTGCTTCAATTTCTTTTTCTTTAATTGAATTGTCTACTGACTTGGTTTTATTTTTTGTTTCTGCCCTCATATTGAAATATCCATCAACCAACTTCTCGTATTGTTCCCATGCAACATCATCTTCTAGTATCTTAAGAAGTTTTGAGTATCCTCTTTCACTTAATAAGTAGATATTATTTGCATTTGCATATGACTGATTACTGTAACCCAACTCTAAACTCAGTGATTTATACTCACCCACTTTTAAATCAATAATATCTAAATAGTCATTAAATCTTTTTCTATTATTGTTTATATTTCTATTTATATCTTTTAACTCTCTTCCATGAATATTAGCAATCTCTTTAACTAACATTGCTTTCTTGCCTTCACCAAACCCTCCTTCTATATCATGGAACTTCATTCCATCTATTTCTTTTAATCCATTAATTTTTATGATTGGGTTATTCATTTCCATATCTCCTTTAACTCATAATCTCTGTTATTGATACATTAAGAATATCTGCTATTTTAGCTAACTCATTTGCTTTTAAAGCTCTTTGTCCATTCTCAATCTTGCATATTTGCGATTGATTTAATATTTTAATTTTTTTAGCTAATTGGGATTGAGAAATATCATTTGATTCTCTGATCTCTTTAATTCTTAAACCGACTTCCATTTTGTTCACCTCAATTCTATTTTTGAATTAATTACATTGTAGAATCAAACTTCTCAAATCACAATTCCATTTTGGAATTATATAGTTAAAATATCTTTTAATTCCTCTATTTTCCTTTTAATTGCTTGACATAATTCTATTTTTGAATTATTCTAAAATAGAATTATTACTATATAGAAAGGTGATTTTTATGAAACCTTATGAAAAACTTAAATCTATTAGAATAGAAAAAGGTTTAACCACATATGAGTTATCTGAATTAACAGGTATCCCACAATCAACAATTAGCAAAATGGAAAATGGTAAAAGAAAAATTGAAACCGACTCAATTCAAGCATTAGCTAAAGCATTTAATGTTCCTATAAGTGATTTTTTTGATGAAAAAAATATATCTACTAATATAAATAATACTGATACAAATGATGAATTCGACGAAGAAACTAGAGCTATTGCTAGAGATATGAAAAACTTATCTTCAAGTAAAAAGCAACTTCTAAAAGAATTAATAAAAAGCATGTCCATAGCAGGAGATGAAGAACTTAAAAAATGATTCCGAAATATGCACGTTATAAATATTGTATAAATAAATCTATAGAATTTATATTAAATGAAAATATCAACAGGTTTCCATTTGATAGTGATACAATAATAAAAAATCGTAAATGGGCTCGTATTAAATACGAAAATTTAGCTGAAGAACATAATGTAAATTTAGCTGATATTATTGAGGCTTACCAAAGTGAGGATGGTTATAGTATTTACAATGGACGAAACTATACTATTGCATACAATAATACTCATATTCCAAAAAGAATTTATTTTACAAAGTTACATGAAATAGGACATATATACTTAAATCATTTTATTGATTTTGAAGAAACTATTTTAAATCGTTCAAATATGACAAAATCTAAATATAAAGTTTTGGAAAATGAAGCCAATTGTTTTGCAAGAAATGTTATCGCTCCTGCTGTAATTGTTAAGCACCTAAAATTAGATACACCTATTAAAGTATCAAAATATTTTGGAATAACAAAACAATGTTCTGAAACTAGATTGGATCTATTACAATATGATTTAAAACATATTTCTAAAGAAATTGAATCACAACAATTAGAGTTTTTTAAAAAATATCTATACAAAAAGCAGTGCTTAAACTGCAAAAATGGAACAACAGATGAGAATATATTTTACTGTCCAATATGCGGACATAATAAATTAATATGGGGAGATGGTGAAATGAACTATGATTATATTCTTCTAAATGACAGAAGTAAAGCTAAAATTTGCCCTACTTGTGAGAATGAAAATACTAATATCGACGGTAACTTCTGTCAAATTTGTGGAACTCAAATACTAAATGAGTGTACTAGTCATAAATGTAAATCTACTTTATCCGGCGATGCTAGATATTGTTCCTTCTGTGGTTGTGAATCAACTTTTAGTAGAGACGGACTCTTAAAAGATTGGCAAATAGTAAAATCCGAACAAGAATTTTTAGATTTAGACACAAAGCCAATAGATTCATTTTCATCTGCTCAAAACGATTTTGAACCTATTGTTGATTTTCCATTTTAATAAATAGGTTACTAATTACCAGTCAAAATATATACAAATATATATTTTGACTGGTTAATTTATAAAATAAAAAAACATATTTTTGCAAAGGAGATGATTTTTATGGATTTATTTAATAAAAAGAAAGTAGCTGCCCTTTCTAAAGAAATAGAACGATTAAATCAAGAACTGAATACTCTTAAAATTGTAAAAGATCAAGAAATTTATAAATTAAATCAAGAACTAGAACATCTTAAATTAACAAAAGATGAATTAAGTTATGTAAATCTAAAAAAAGATTTAATAAAATTAAATGATGATATTAATTCTAAACAAAACAATATTAATAATTTGAATAACCAAGAAAAATTATTGCTTGAAGAATGTGCAAGAATAACTGATAAAATAGAAAAAGATTCAAAAAAACTTTCAAAAATTAAACCATTATATTCATCAATTCAAAATATCATAAATAAATACTCAGAATTAGACATATTTAATAATAATATTGATAAAATCAGGTTAACATATCAAAAAGAACTTATTGATGAACTTGCACCTACTGTTACCTTACATCTGCATAGTATGGATGTGAAATCTTTAAGACAAGCCTTCAACATAAACAAAAAAGCTATTGATGCTGTTTTAGCAAAATACGAAAAACGCTATACTACCAAAGCTAACTTGGCAATATACAGACTTATGGTAATTGCACTAAGAGCAGAATTACAAAATGTACTATTTAATCTGAAATATAGTCAAATAGATAAAACAATACAGGATATAAAAAGTATAACAACAAAATATTTAGCTATAGCTGATGATGGAAACAAACAAATCTTAGGAACTCTAACTAAGTTTATATCCGAAATAGAATATTTATTTATAGAAGCTGCACAAATAGAATATGAATACTATATTAAAAAACAAAGAGAAAAAGAAGAACAAGCAGCCCTTAAAGAACAAATGAAACAAGAAGCTGAAGAAAGAAAACTCTTAGCCCAACAGCAAAAACAAGTTGAAAAAGAAGAAGAAAAGTATAAAAATGAAATTTCGAAAATTCAAGAATTAATAAATAACTCTGATGATGATATTAAATTGAAAGAACTACAAGATAAAATTTTAGAATTACAAAATTTACTTGAAAAAGTAGAAGATAAAAAAGATGAAATAATAAGTAGACAAAATGGAAAAGCTGGTTATGTATATGTAATAAGTAACCTTGGTTCTTTCGGTGATAATATATTTAAAATCGGAATGACCAGAAGAATAAATCCGATGGATAGAATATCTGAATTGAGTAGTGCATCAGTTCCATTTTCTTTTGATGTACACTCATTTATTTTCTCACATGATGCTGTTTCTTTAGAGCAAGAATTACATAGAATATTAAATAATCAAAGGGTTAATAAAATCAATTTAAGAAAAGAATTTTTCAAAGTAAATATAGATGACTTAAGAAAAATAGTTGATAATATAGATCCTTCTGCTGAGTTTAATACTACAATGTTAGCAGAACAGTATAGAGAAACATTAGCTCTTGAAGAATAAGTATTCAGCTACTTTGTAGCTGTTTATTTTATAGTTTAAAATAACATCTATTCGTTAAGGAGATGATAAATTGAACACCATTGCTATTTATACTCGTAAATCTAAATTCACTGGAAAAGGTGAATCTATTGAAAATCAAATAGAAAAGTGTAAAAAATTCATCGAATTTAAATTTAATATCGATAGTGAAAATGTAAATATTTTTATTGATGAAGGTTTTAGTGGTAAAAATGAAAATAGGCCTCAATACCAATTAATGATGGAAAAGATTAAAAAGAAACAAATAAACTCTATAGTTATATATCAACTTAATAGACTTGGTAGAAATGCTAGAGATATACATAATACTATGCAATTATGTGATGATCTTGGAGTCATAATTTATAGTGCTACTGAAGGTTTTGATAGCTCTACTAGCTTTGGTAGAGCTGTTATAGGTATACTTGCTTCATTAGCTCAACTAGAGCGTGAACAACTTGCTGAACGTGTCAAAGATAACATGTATACCCTAGCTAAAATGGGTAGATGGCTTGGAGGTCAATCACCTTTAGGTTTTGATGGTTCTAGAGAATACTATATTGATGAAACTGGTAAAGAACGTTCTATTACCAAATTAAAAAAGAATGAGGAAGAATTAAAGTTAGTTAAACTATTATATGATAAATATCTTGAAGAAAAATCTTTATCACAAGTTGGAAAATGGGCGCTTATTAATCATCTTACGGGAAAGAACGGAGGCAATTTAAATAAGAACGCAATCAATGTAATTCTCCAAAATCCTGTTTATGTAAAATCTTCAAAAGAAGTATTTGAATATCTATCAAATGAAGGTTATGAGGTATGCGGTGAACCAAACGGAAATGGTCTTTTACGCTATGGTAAAGATGATGAACCAATAGTAGCAACTGCTAAACATAAAGGGGTAATACCTTCTGATCAATGGATAGAGGTTCAAAAGATATTAAAGGATAATGCATACAAAGCCCCACGTATGGGAAAAACTAACACTGCTCTTCTTACTGGTTTATTACGTTGTAAATGCGGTTCTACAATGCGAATCTCCTATGGTCAAAAAAGAAAGGATGGAACTAAACCATTTTATTATATTTGTAATATGAAAATTAATAGCGGTGGTGCTAGATGTAATTTAAAAAATTTAAATGGTAATTTATTTGAAAAGAATTTCATTAAATTTCTAAAAAATTATAGTAAAGAAACATTATTTGCTGAATTGCAAAAACTACTAAATAACAGTAAAGATTTAGAGTCTACTATATCATCTAATAAAATTGATGTTGAAATTGAAAAATCTAATAAAGCTATAAAGCAAATATTAAACAAACTAAAATTAACTGATGATGATGAACTTTCAAAAATATTATTACAAGAAATTAAAGTTGAAAACAATAAGCTAAAAGCATTAAGTAAACAAAAGGAAGAATTACTAAATGATCAATCTGAGGTTGTTATCACTCAATCTGAAGTTCTTGCAATCTTAGATGATTTAGATAATTTTCAAAAAACTTTTGATGATTTAAATTTAGAAGATAAACAAAAAGCATTAAAATCACTGATAGAATCTATCACTCTAACTGATGATAAATTTATAGTAGACTTTAATATAAAAAAAAACTAGATAATGCTATAAAAAAATTATCTAGTCTATTCGCAAAATATAAATCATCGCAATTAAGACATCCATGCAGAAGCTATATGTACAGGCACCCTAGCTGGCCATAATTCAGTAAGACTAGCACTAGGATTGCCACTTCTTATCCTTCCAAGTTCAATTGCTATTGGAGATATAATTTCATATGAAAATGAACAATCTAAAACTAGAGATGGAAGAAAGGTAAGATATACTTTTGCAGGTGCTGGCTACTTTAAGAGAATGCAAGAACTAGGACTATATACACTTAATATAAAAGAAATCAAGAATAAAGTAACTAAACTTAATTTAGATAATATATTTAATACAAAACTTTGTTAAAAGCATAAGTAAAAGAGCTGTTTATTAAAACAGCTCTTTGTTATTAATATCCTGTTACTTCTTCTTTGTTAATTATCTTTATAATTGAACTTGTTCCAAGTCTTGAAACACCAAGGTTAATAAAGTCTTCTGCAGTAGCTAAATCTCTTACTCCTCCAGCTGCTTTTATCTTTACATTTGGTCCAACATGCTTAACGAAAAGCTCTATATCTTCTCTAGTTGCTCCACCTGTTCCAAATCCAGTTGAAGTTTTAATGAAATCTGCACCTGCATTTGTTACAACCTTACACATACTAATCTTTTCTTCTTCAGTTAGGAAGCAAGTTTCTATTATAACCTTAAGTATTTTAGAACCACAAGCCTTCTTAATTTCTCTTATTTCTTCTTCAATTAGGTCATACTTCTTATCCTTTACATGACCTAAGTTAATAACCATATCTATCTCATCTGCACCATTTGCAATGGCATCCATTGTTTCATAGATTTTTGTAGCTTTTGTCATATATCCATTAGGGAATCCTATTACTGTACAAAGAGCTAATTTATCTCCCACATAATTTTTCGCTTCTCTTATGTAAGATGGAGGAATACAAATTGAAGCAACTTCATACTTCATTCCTTCATCACAAATTCTCTTAATATCTTCCCATGTAGCTGTTTGAGATAACAAAGTATGATCAACAGTGCTTAAAATTTTCTTTTTATCCATAACATTACTCCTTTAATTTTTATTCACTTTTAGATTATCAAAAAAAACTAATAATGGCAAACCAACTTTATCCTATTCTGTCATTACCATCTCTTTCATATTCTCATTCTGAAATGCCATCTTTTCAGCCACATGCTTATAAATCTTATCAGTTTGATTCCATCTATCAGGACAATTTAAAACTACTATAATTATATCTCTTCCATCATGATTAACTGATGATACAAGACATTTTCCAGCTTGACCAGTGTATCCTGTTTTAACCCCATTAGCTCCCGGGATTTTCCAAAGTATTTTATTTATATTATTGTAGTCTCTTGAGAAGCCATAAGTATCTTTTCTTATTTCCTTTGTTCCAACCACTTCTCTAAACATATCATACTCCATTCCCTTAGCTGTTAAAACAGCTAAATCATATGCAGATGAATAGTGACCACTTGAATCTAAACCATGAGGAGATTCAAAATGGGAATCAAGTAATCCTAAGCTCTTTGCATAGTGATTCATAATTTCTGCAAAGCCTTCAACTGAGCCACCAATTCCTTCAGCTAAGGTAATTGCTGCATCATTACCTGACCTATACATTAATCCAAATAATAATTCTTTTATGGCAATTTCCTCTCCTGCTTTATAACCAACCTTAGAGCCTCTTATAGAAGCTGCATTTTTACTTACAGTAAACTTTTCATCTAAGTTTCCTCTTTCTATGGTAATTAAAGCAGTTAATATTTTAGTTGTACTTGCCATTGGTACTAATTCATATCCATTTTGATTAAATAGAATTTGTTTGGTTTCTCTATCCATAGCAATTGCATTTCTTGCACTTACTCTAAAGTTGTCCTTTGGAGATGCAAGTACATTCACTTGCATGAATAAAGAACTTAATAATACTGTACTTAATAATATTGATAATTTTCTCGCATAAAGTTTCATCAAAACCACCCTCTAATTCTCTTTTCTAAGTGTAGTTTGTCTAAATAACTAAAAAATAAACCTCTTACCATAAAAAAATAAGAAGTTTATTTTGGTTTAAATAGGCAATAATATAAATGTTATATGTTTGGAGGAGTACTATGAAGATTTTTCTAATTATTATCCTTCTTATTTTATTGCTCCCTATTCCTATTAAGCTTAGTATTTGCTACAGTAAAGAAAATTATTATATAAAATTATATAAGTTTACAATTTTGAAAAAAGGCACAAAAAATGGGGTAGAAAATAATAAGAAGAAAATCAATGAAAAAAAAATAAATGAAACTAAAAAGAAAAAGACTTCAAATTTCTTTTTCACAATATCTTTTGATCCTAAGAAAATAGTTAAGGCTTTAGATAGGAATAAATTTAAGCCAACACTAAGGCTTGAAGGCTCTCTTTCATACTCCTTAAATGATGCAGCTAAAACTGCAATATCATATGGAGCTATCTCTGCAACAATGCCTTTAATACTTAGAATAATAAATGTATTTTTTAAATCAAAAAAATTTAAATTTCCTATTACTCCTCAATTTAAAGATGATTTTATAGTAAATTTTGATATAAAAAGTATAATTTTCTTATCACTAGCTCAAATTATATATATGTTATTTTTAATAGCAAGAGGGTCAGTACCCAAAAAGGAGGTAAAAGACAATGAATAATGAACATCCAGTAGAAACTTTAATGAAAAGTACTATGGAAAACTTAAGAGATATGGTTGATGTAAATACTGTTATAGGTGATGTTGTAGAAACTAAAGACGGTAGCTGTATTATTCCAATTTCTAAAGTATCCTTTGGATTTGCATCTGGTGGTTCTGAATTTGGAGAAGCTAATACAAAAGTAAACTCTAACAGTGACTACCCATTTGGTGGTGGTTCAGGTGCTGGAGTATCAGTTAAACCTGTAGCATTTCTAGTAGTAAAGGATAATGCTGTTAGATTAATGCCTGTAGAACAAGACAATACATATGATAGGATTGTTGATACTGTACCACAAATTATAGATATGGTTAAAGACTTATTTAAAAAGTCTGGAAGTTGCAATGAACAACCTTCTAGTAATACAACACCTGATGTAGACCTATATCCTGATGATTTTGAATCAACAGATAAAGCAATTCATTTAGATAACCAATAATTCTCCTCTTAATGTTAAAGGGATATTAGAATTTCAATTAATAATTCTAATATCCCTAATTATTTATTCTTCACTATCTAATGCAATCTCTTCTTCAAGCTCTTGCTCTTCTTCTACAGCATAAAGGTCAAGAGATGGAAGCTCTTTAAGATCGTGTAATCCAAATTGTCTTAAAAATTCTTCTGTTGTACCATAAAGAATTGGTCTACCTGGAACTTCTAATCTTCCAACTTCCTTTATTAAGTCCTTCTCTATAAGCTTTTGAATGGCACTATCAGACTTAACTCCTCTTATTTCATCAATATCAATTCTTGTAATAGGTTGTTTATATGCAACTATTGCAAGACTTTCTAATGAAGCCTGTGAAAGAGACTGTCTTTTATTCTTCTTTAATAATTTTTGTATGTAATCGCTATGCTCTGCCTTAGTAACTAATTGATAAGCACCATTTATAGATATAAGCTTTATTCCTCTTGATACTTCATCATAATCCTTAATCATTTCATCTAATAACTCTTCTACATATTTAGGAGTAGCTTCAAGGTTAATTGCTATATCTCTTAATGATAGAGGTTCTCCACTTACAAATAGCATTGCTTCAATTATTCCTTTTTGAGTATCTTTTCTTGATACTTCCTTAAACTCGAACTGTCCTATGTCAAATTTATTCAACCTCTTCTTCATTCCTTTCAATTAATATTTCTCCAAAGCTTCCTGTTTGGTATACCTTTACCATTCTTTGTTTCATAAGTTCTAAAAGCGCTAAGAAAGTAACAACACATTCAAGTTTACATTCACATTCCATCATAAGGTCTGAAAACTCTGTAATCTTTTTTTCTTTTAACTTTTCAGAAAGATAATCAAATTTATCTTCTATCTTATATTTATCAACATATATTTTCTTCTGTATTACATTTCCTTTATTTTGTTTATTTAAATATATTTCCAGAAGATTATTATAAATATTATATAAATCAAGTAAGGTTACATTTCTTAATAATTCATCATTATCTACTGGTCCTTTAATCTCCTCTATCACTTCTGGCTTCTTGGTATAAATATTACCAGAGCTTGTATACTTTCCTTTAAAGAACTCAGTTGCTTCTTTAATCTTTTTATAGATAATAAGCTTTTCTAATAACTTCTTTTCTATATCTTCTTCATCTTCCTCTTCAACTTTGTGCTTAGGAAGAAGAGTCTTAGATTTTATCTCTATTAAAGTTGCAGCAACTACTATAAATTCAGAAGTTATCTCAAGATCCATTTCCTTCATCTCATCTAAATATCTTAGATATTGATTAGTAACCTTATATATCTCAACATTATAGATATTCATTTTATTCTTTTTTATTAAATGCAGCAATAAGTCAAAGGGCCCTTCAAAGTCAGCCACTTTAATCTTAGGTAATTCCATTAAAATTCCACCTTACTCTTCTATTTCATACATTTAGTCATACCTTATTATAATACCAATTTTGAGCTAATTAGACAAGCTAAAAAGGTGATAGAAGTACACTTCTATCACCTTTAAATTACTTAAAAATATTCTTTATATTATACTTGATAGAATCAAAGATTCCACCCTTCTTAACGTCTCTATCACAATAAATCTTAACTTCTCCTACCTTTTCTTCTCCAAGGTATACTTCACATTTACCTACTATATCTCCTGCTTTGTATTCGTCCTTAACTTCATCCATAACGACCTTTTTAACTAATTCGCCGCTATTTCCCTTTGGTACTACAACTTCTAGATCATCCTTAGCCTTAGCCATAAAGAACCTATCAGTTTGTTTACCCATTTGTACCTTATCTACATCTTCATCCTTAGATACAAGCTTCTTTCCTTCATATTTAGAGAAGCCATAGTTCATTAATATACCTGCATCTCTATTTCTGATTTTATATGTAGGTGCCCCCATAATTACAGCTAACATTCTTACTCCATTTCTTTTTGCAGTAGCTGAAATACAATACTTAGCCTCATTAGTAAAGCCAGTTTTTAGTCCATCACAACCTTCAAAAAATCTTACAAGTTTATTATGATTAACTAATTCAATTGGGGATTTTCTTCCTTCAGAGATTGTTTCCATATAAGTTCCTGAATATTTTAATATAGTTGGATGTTTCAACAATTCACGAGACATTAATGCTATATCTCTTGCTGTTGAAAGATGCCCTTCACATGGAAGTCCATTACAATTTTTAAATGTAGTATTTTTCATACCTAATTCTTGGCATCTTTTGTTCATCATGTTTACGAAATCTTCTTCTGTTCCACCTAGGTATTCAGCTAAAGCTACAGCAGCATCATTACCAGATGCTATTGCTACACCTTTTAATAACTCTTCTACTGTTCTAACTTCTCCTGTATCAAGTAACATTGTGCTTCCGCCCATTTTTTTAGCATTTTCGCTGCATGTTACCTTGTCATCTAATTTAATTTTACCACTATCTACAGCCTCCATAGTTAATAACATTGTCATTATTTTCGTTACAGAAGCTGGAGCAAACTTTTCATCTATGTTGTTTTCATATAGAACTTTTCCTGAAATAGGCTCCATAAGTAAATATGATTTTGCTTCTATACTATTTACTCCTCCACCTTTAGACTCTTCTTCCTTAGCACTTGTTAATATTCCTACAGGTAATAATAAAATAGATAGTATAATCATTAATGATAGAGATATTGATTTAATTATTTTCTTATTCATTTATCTTCCTCCCTTCAAGAATATTGTTTCCAAGTAATAAAAAAATATCACACTTTGTCGAATTATATAAATTTAAAGAGAAAGAAATTGAATAGATATTGCTTTTATATAAAGCAGAAAAACTGTCTACGCAGATGATTTTAATCATCTACGAGACAGTTTTTACTTAATTAACGTACTATATCATATATTAATGGAATCTTATCTTCATATTCATCTGAAATTTGAATATCCCTAAGTATCTTCTCAACAGCTTTATGTCCTTTGTTTTCATCGTTAGCATATATTCTAGCTAAGATGTCTCCTTCAGATACTTTTTCTCCTCTTTTCTTACATAAAACAATTCCTACAGCTAAATCTATAACACTTTCCTTCGTTGCTCTTCCTGCACCTAACTCCATTGCAGTTAAGCCCATTTCTTCAGCATGAATTTTTGAAATTGTTCCAGACTTATTAGCTTTAACTTCTATAATATATTTAGCCTTAGGTAAAAGATCTGTATTATCAACACAAGCTGGATCCCCGCCTTGTGCTTTAACAAATTCTTTTAATTTCTCTAAAGCTTTACCGTTTTTAATATTTTCTAAAAGAAGCTTCTTTCCTTCTTCAAAGTTTTCAACTTTATTAGCCAAAATAAGCATATTGCTTCCTAAAGTTAATGCTAATTCAAGCAAGTCTTTAGGTCCATTTCCTTTTAAGGTATCAATAGCTTCCTTTATTTCTAATACATTACCAATAGCATATCCTAATGGTTGATCCATATCTGAAATTACTGCTATTGTATTTCTTCCTACATTTTTACCTATAGAAACCATTTCTTCTGCTAAGGCCTTTGCATCCTCTGGAGTTTTCATAAACGCTCCATCCCCAACCTTAACATCAAGAACTATTCCATCTGCACCTGAAGCTATTTTCTTGCTCATTATACTTGATGCTATAAGAGGCATGTTATCAACTGTAGCAGTTACATCTCTTAAGGCATATAATTTCTTGTCAGCAGGTGCTAAATTAGCTGTTTGACCAATTACTGCTATTCCTATATCATTTACATTTTCCATGAACTTTTCTTCTGAAAGCTCTACTGAAAATCCTTTAAATGATTCAAGTTTATCAATTGTTCCACCTGTATGACCAAGTCCTCTACCACTCATTTTTGCAACTGGCACTCCACATGAAGCTACCATAGGTGCTAAAAGTATAGTAGTAGTATCACCAACTCCACCTGTTGAATGCTTATCAACTTTAATTCCTTGAATTTTATCTAAGTTTAAAGTTTCTCCAGAGTGAACCATAGACATTGTAAAGTCTGCTGTTTCTCTCTTATTCATACTATTAAAGAAAATTGACATAAGCAAAGCTGATGCTTGGTAATCAGGTATTTCTCCCTTTGTAAATCCTTGAATGAAAAAATCTATCTCTTCCTTAGATAGTTCTTCTCCTCTTCTTTTTTTCAATATGACATCATACATTCTCATATGCCACAGTCCTCCTATCTTTAGATAATCTCATTTATAAAGGATTTCCCTTCTAAGTTATTATCTATTCCTAAGTAATCCAAAACACTTTTTCCTATATCCGTAAAGGAATCTCTTATTCCTAATTCAGTTCCACCCTTAACTTTTTTACCATATACAAGTATTGGTATGTACTCTCTAGAATGATCTGTACTTTCTGTTGTAGGGTCACACCCATGGTCAGCTGTAATAATTAAAATATCTTCATCTCTTAGCTTTGAATATATTTCATTAAGTCTGCCATCAAAATCCTCTAAAGCTTTTCCATATCCTTTCGGATCATTTCTATGACCATAAAGCATATCAAAATCCACTAAATTTGTGAATATTAACCCATTATCAATCTTATCCATATATTCCAGAGTCTTATCAACTCCATCCATGTTATTTTTTATGTGAACAGCCTCTGTAACGCCTTTTCCATTATATATATCTTCTATTTTTCCGACAGCAGCTACACTCATTCCATTTTCTTTTATATATTCTAAAGCTGTCTTACCAAATGGATCTAAAGCGTAATCTCTTCTGTTTGAAGTTCTTTTAAATGATCCAACTTCTCCAACAAAAGGTCTAGCAATTACTCTACCAACAACATCCTCTCCAACTAACATTTCTCTTGCTATTTCACACATCTTATAAAGGTTACCTAACCCAACAACCTCTTCATGTGCAGCTATTTGGAACACACTATCAGCTGATGTATATATTATTGGATATCCTGTCTTTACATGCTCTTCTCCTAGCTCTTCAATAATTGCAGTTCCAGAGGCAACCTTATTACCTAAAATCCCATCTATCTTTGCTTTTTTCTTAAAATCATTTATTATTTTATCTGAGAAACCATTAGGATAGGTATTTAGAGGCTTATCAAGAATTACGCCTCCAATTTCCCAGTGTCCTGTTACAGTATCTTTACCAATTGATTTCTCACTGCTCTTTCCAAAGGCACCAATAACACTTTCTTCTTTTCCTAATGCCTTAACGCCCTCAATATTACCAAGACCTAACTTCTTTAAGTTTGGTATATTAAGTCCCTTGCAAGCTTCAAAAGTATGGTCTAAAGTATGACTTCCTTTATCTCCATACATTTTAGCATCAGGCATCTCTCCTACTCCAACACTATCTAAAACTATAAGTACTACTCTTTTCATAAGTAAAACTCCTTTCTATTCTATACTTATCTTTTGTAAAATTGATAAAATTATTATGCTCTAGGATGAGTATTACGATAGATTAAATTAATTTTATCACTATTTATTATTTCATAATAGGTATCCATATAAGTTAACACTTGATTTCCAAGTAACTTTTGCACCGCCCTAACATTAGCTCCATTTTGAAGTAAATGTACTGCAAAAGAATGCCTAAATGTATTTAGATTAACATCCTTATCAATTCCTGCTCTATGAGAATACTCTTTTACTATTCTCCATATGCCTTGTCTTGTTAACTTTTGGCCATTTAGATTTACAAAAAGATTTGTTACTCCTGCATCTGCAACTTGATCCCTTATTGCAAGATACTCTTCAATTGCTCTACAAGCACTTCTTCCTATAGGAATAAGTCTTTCAAAATGCTTATTATCTATACATTTTACAAATGATAAATCTAAATTTACATCTTCAACATTTACAGATATCAATTCTGATACCTTCATTCCTGTTGCATACATCAACTCTAAAAGCGCATTATCTCTAATTCCCTTTGGTCCATCTTTATCAACAGACCTTATTATTTTATCTACTTCCTCAACAGTTAAAATTTGTGGTAATTTCTTTGTGGTTCTACTGCTCTTATAACTTATCTTTGGAATATCATTAACTAGTGACCTACTTTTTAAATAGCCATAAAAACTCCTCAAACTTATAACTATTCTATTAATAGAACGCTCAGATTTACCTTGGTTTAAGAGATGTTGTATATAACCCATTATTGCTACATTATCTGAGGTATACAGATTCATTTCTTTCTTTTCTAGGTACTTGGAATAAAGATTTACATCAGTTACATAGGCATATACAGTGTTCTCACTTTTATCATTTTGTAACAAATAATCTTTATAATTATTTATAATTTCTATCATTGCTCTCTCCTACACCATTATTTATATTATATATTCGACAAATTAATCTTTTTCCCTTCATTTATCTTCCTATGTTTCTTTCTTTTTATAAATAGAATTTAGTAACCACAAATTTAACTATGCTTGGACATACGTAAGTTTCAAGTATAACCCCTAAAACAAATAATCCTAATAAAACAATAAGATAACTTCCTATACCATTTAGATTAATATTTACAGGAATAGACTTCTTTGAAAACTTTTCTTTTAATTTTTCTGTAGACATTGATAATGCAAATACACTTAAAGCAACATAGCACGGAATGTAAATTAAGTTCTGAGGAATTGTAGCAGCTAAGGCTAGTCCAATTCCTTTTCCTTCAAAAGTTGTAAGCAAAAAACCAAAAGTATATCCTAAGGTGAATCCTTTTATTAAATCTAATATTAATATTATAGGTGTTCCAAAGAATGTAAACCCTAGAACTATTATTGGTATTATTAATATAAAGTTCTTTTTAACTATGTCCAACAATAATGCTCCATAGTCTACAGGTCTTTCACCTATACCATTAACAAAGACAGTAAAGTAACTTGCTAAATCATTTTTATCTCCTTCGTTCATATACTTTACTAAATAAACTCCTATTACAATTCCTACACAAAAGAACAATAAGACTAATAAATAGTAAATCTTGTTTTCCCTAAAAGTTTCATTAATTTTTTCCATAGCACCCTTCATCTCTTACTCCTCCTAAAGTATGTATACCCTATAATATGATTAGAAAAGTAAATTTATGCATAAGACCTAACCATAAATATGTAAATACAATTATTATTAAACGAACCTTTTTCCTAGTATTTTACTTATAGAACCACCAAGAGAGTAATTTATAAATATTAGTCTTTTAGTAATTATGGTACTCTCAATAATCTACTTATTAAAATTTTTAATTCCATAGAGCTAAAAAAACAGGTTAGCGTAAAATATTAAATTTACACTAACCTGTTTACTATTGGCATTGAAGCATATATTGACATAAACAATTAATAGATTTTGTATCTATTATATCTCCTTTTTTAACCATTTCTTTCATTTCTTCAATTGAGACCTTAATGATTTCTGTAAACTCATCTTCATCTCCACCCTTAATTCCTTCATATATTCCAGTTGCAAGGTATAGATGAATTATTTCATCACAAAAGCCTGGTACCGTACATATCTTTCCTAAGTATTTAAATTCCTTTGCTTTATATCCTGTCTCTTCTTCTAATTCTCTTTTTGCACATAGGATAGGTTCCTCACCTTTTTCTAGCTTTCCTGCTGGCACCTCAATAATTACTTTATTTAAAGCTGTTCTAAACTGTTTAACTAAAATTACTTCACCATCATCAGTTAATGGTAAAATTGCAGATGCTCCTGGATGTCTAATAACATCTCTACTAGCTAGGTTTCCATCAGGTAACTCAACATCTATATTAGATACTTTTAAAAAGTTTCCTGTATATCTTTCTTCTTCTTTTAAAATCTTTTCTGAAATATCCATTTTATCTTCCTCTTTTCTAATATAATTTCTTATTTCTATTATACTTAATTATATGTTAGCTATCCACTTTTCTATAGAATAAAGAGTAGCCATCATTACTATGACTACTCTTTTACATTAAGCTTTTCTCTTTTTGAAATTATATATTAAGATAACTCCACCTGAAAGCACTATTAACACAATAAAAATATTCTTTAATAAATTATCACTTGTTTCTACTTCATTAGATGATGCATCTTCTTTATTATTTGAATCATTATTTTCTAATGACTCATTAGGCTCTTCATTACTATCATTAGAGTTTTCATCTTTATCCTGACTATTATCATTATCTGGATTCTCTTCATCTTGACCTAAATTATTATCAGTACCTGGCTTTTCTCCGTCTTGTCCTGAATTACTATCATTCTCCGGTTTTTCCCCATCTTGGCCTAAGTTGTTATCATTATCTTGTCCATTAGATGCCTTAATAAATTTAAACTCTTCATTATTATTTGATGGTAAACTATCCATTTCACCATCTTTATTTTTATCAGAATAGATAAATTTAAATTTGCCCTTACCATTTATATTATAGTTAGCATTCATTTCACCTTTAACTTTAATAGATGCTACCTTAAGATTACCGTATTCAACTAAGTTTTTGCTTGAAGTAACATAGATATCCACTACGTTTTCTACACTATCATACTTATAATTTTTAACTACGCTTTTATCACTCAAAGTATCACTCCATGTTAAAGAATCAAGAGTTACATCTCCATCTATCTTTAAACTAAGGCTAAAAGATTTAACTTCATAATTTATTTTATCAACAGATATTTCTACAGTGTTTGCTTTTTCTTCTACTCTTTTTATATTTGTTTCCACTGATGCAGAAGTTATTTTATATGGCATAACTATCATCATAGCAGACAACATAAAAAGCCCAACTATTTTTTTTATGTTCTTCATAGTATCCTCCTATATAAAGCTTTATTTATCTCATGTTTTCTGGAATTATTCCACCTTCAAATTTTATTTCAGGTAATACCTCAGGTATATTTACATATAAAGTATCACTTACTAATCTTTGACCTTCTAGAGTTTCAGCATCATTTACTCTATATAATTCAGCTCTTATTTCCTTTGGTAATGTATTTAGCTTGTCTGGAATTAAGTAGAATATCCATGTTCCACTACTTATTTCTCCAAGGTGTCCATTTTCAGGTACTTCTGCAAGAAGAATTTGTTCACCTTCAATTACATTATCCTTCTTATCTCTTAAAAGAACTGCATTAAATGCTGGGTTTCCTCTGTATTCTCCTGTAAATACAATTGATCCCTTTGGAATAACATCTCCTTCATTCTTTCCATAAATAAAGTCTTCAGAAAGGGCACCTACACCAGATTCCTTTAAATCAACATTATCTCCAGGCGGTGCAATAATATCAAGTTCCGCTATTGATATTCCACTAGCCTTTGGAGCAACAATTTTTACATATGATGCTTCATATGACCATAATTGTTTACCACCTGTAGAATCTTCCTCATTAAAGTATATAGTTTCTGAATTCTTATCTACACTTAAATCAAATTTACCACTATTAGCTAAAGTCCAATTTTCTTTGTCCTTACTTACAAATACTTGATAATTTGAAATTGTATTATTTGATAAAGCTCCATCTTCAATACCAGCTGTATATCTTAATCCAACTATATTTTGAACTTCATTTAAATTCAAAATTACATATGGATCTTGATTATTAGCTCTATCACCCTTAAAGATTGTATTATTTTTATTATCTTTAATCTTATTTATAGCTGGGTTATCTACTGGTCCTGTTGTGTTATTTTCGTCATTAACATCTTCACTTGATGATGTATTAGTTTCAACTTCCCATAAGTTTTTAGTTAAACTTCCATCATGTGATACCTTTATTGGATCTAGAGTTAATTTTTCTGTTTTATTTAAATGATAATCATAAGCTACTACTTCATATGTAAATACTCTATTATTAGCTGAAACATAATCAATAAAGTTAGAATCAGTAGTAAAGCCTATAACTTTTCCATTTCTATAAATTTCATATCCTAATATTTTATCTGAGTCTTTATTAGTTCCAAGCGTTAATTCTACACTCTTTGACTTAGCGCTATCATCATATGACAATGAAGCTTCTACACTTGTATCCTTTGACATTGCTTTAACTCCCGCAAGGATTTGTCTTCTTCCATTGTCATTAAGATATTGAATCTTTCTACCTTCTTTTTCATATCCTTTTTCAGCCATATAAGCTACATTTTCTTCTGAAGGAACTATTCCCCATGACTTAAAGAAATCAGTTAAGTCTTTTTGAACTACATCTGATGCATATCTTACAATCTTTTGCTCATAAGGTAACTTTGAATCCTCTGCAGAAGCTTCTCTAGCTCTCTTAGACAATCTTCCATAGAAGGAATCATTAGTTAAATCATTATCTCTATCAGTTATAAACATTACTGATGTTGGATTTTCATCATATGCTAAATGTAACTGCCAGAACATACCTAGTTGAGTAAATACATCTCCAGGTAAACCTATTGTTTCAGATGTTACCTTTTCATATATATCTGTATACTTATCTGAATTCTCTAATCTTGAAGGTGCTTTATCATCTAGTGTTTGAGCAAGTAATGCAATAACGTTATTAGTTACCTCTGCTTTACCCAGTCCATTCATTTCAGTTACGTGTCCTATTTCATGGGCAATTCCCCATCCAAATAAAGAACCAGACTCTTTAACTGTTCCATCTTCATTAAATGTATATGGTTTTCCATTAACTAATCCGCTTGCTGAACCATATTCAATTCCAACATGGTGACCAGATGCATACATAAATGCTCCTGCAAACATTCTTTGATACTTTATATTAACTCTACTTCTTGGTTGTAAATGCTTCTTCTCTGATGCATCTAAAGTTCCATCATTATTAAAATCAGGGTTTTCACTTACACCTCTTTGAGCATACATTAACTCCATTATTTGTTCTAGAGCTTGAAGGCTATCATATAGTCTATCAACTTGTTCATCTTCTGTTGCAAGATCTGATGTTATACCATTTAAAATAGCTGAAGCAGGTAAATTTAAAGTAGCCTTAGTTGTTTCTATATCAGTAGTATTTACAATGCTTGTCTTTTCATCATATTTGTAATTATTATTTGACTTATTTGCAAAGAACTTTGGATACTCATCCTTCATAGTATCAACATAATCCTTTAAGCTTCTTATATATTCTCTGATACTTTCCTTAACTTCTCCTTCTTTGCTGCTATCATTTATGTCTCCATAAACATTTAAATGAGGAATTTTCTTAGCTCCACTTACTCTTATTTTCACTTCATTATTAGAAGGATTTCCATTTGGATATCTAACGTATATACTTCCACCCTTTTCTACATCTAAATTATGTATCTCAGGCACTTGTAGTACATTCTTACCCTTTTGAAGTTTTACTGTCTTAATAAACTTTCCACTTTCTCCATAATGTTGAGTAAATGCAAGTTCAGGTAATACATTTCCTTCTGTTCCAACATAAACAACAATTTCTTCCCCAGCTTTTGCTGTGTATCCTAAAGCTTGATAATCATTTGAAAGCCCTAAATTATTACCACTATTGTTTATGTTTTGATTTACTGTAAATGTATTTTTACTTATGTTTTTATCATTAAGTATATCTTCTGCAAGTTTAAGCTCATCTAATATAATAGATTGATTTGGATGATACTCACCACTTACTACATCACTAGTGTTAGCTCTTTCTCTTAGTTCATTAATTTTATCATGAGTTACATTATCATTTAATTCTATTAATAAATCATCCTTAAATAAATTTCTTACATCATCCTCAATAGAATCATAATGATAGAATTTCATTTCTGAAACTGTTAGTATTCCTCCACCATATACGCTTAAGTTTAATTGAACCTTCTTTGCCTTAATAGCTTCTGGTAATTTCACTACATAATATGGCTTTCCATTACTAACCTTCTTAGTTGCTCTTATATCTCCATTTTCTATTTGGTGAAGATTTCCTTCCTCATCCCAATATCTAAGTACATAATTGTAAAACTCTCTAGTATGCTTATCAAATCTTGGAGAAAACATTATAGTATCCATTGCATATGTATCATCAAATTCAACTATTGGAGCTGATTTGCTATACATTGAACTATCCCAGTCATTATGTACCCATGCAGATGTAAAGTCTCCATCTACTATAGCAAACTTGTTTTCATCAGTTACTTCATTACCATCTATTCCACCTCTAGGATATGTTACATCTACAATATGATTAGTAACCTCTCCTATTTCATTAACTGTATTTAAAAGCTTATAGTTTGGTATCTCTGGAGCTATTAAAGAAAGTGTAGTTCCTGTATACATTTGTGATTTACCACTTTCACCAAAGCTATTATATGAAGTTAAATAAACCTCATAAGTAACATTATCTTCAAGTCCAGTTATTATAGTAGAAACACCAGTTATATTAGAAACTTTATTAAAGTTTTCTTCTCCCTTAGCTCTATAGAACAGATTATATCCTTCTGCCCCCTTCATCTTCTTCCAAGACACATTAAGTTGTCTGTATTCACCAACAATATTTATATTTTCTGGAGCATCTGGAGCTTTTTTAGGTGCTGGAGTGGCTTTTACTATTTTTGACCATTCACCCTTCCATGTTTCACCACTATAACTTCTTACCTTTATTTCATACTCTTCAAAATTTTCAAGTTCTGATAATTGTATTGAATTTCCTCCAACCTTAGTTACCTTTTCTGATGTATCTTTACCAGTATTAGTTTTATAAGAAACTTCATATCCATCAATATTTACTTGTTCTGACCATTTTAATTTGACTGTTTCATCATCAGTTTCCACTTCTAAAATTGTAGGTGCTGTACTTTCTGCCTTTGGAACTTCTTGATATACATCATTTAAAAATTCAACCTTACCTATTTGAGCAAGATTATTATTAGTTGGATCTGTAGCATTAACCTTAATAGTAATCTTTTTAACTGCAACTTGCTTTTCTAAATTAATTACTACTTTATCTGATACTGGATTTTCAGCTGATCTAGCAAGCCTTGCGTTATTATTTATCTTTTTCTTAATAACTCTACCATCTTCTGTTTCAACTAATATATTACCTTCTGTAATTCCTTTAACATCAACGACTACTTCTTCTGCCTTTATTTTAGGAACCTCAATAGATAATTTTCCAACTACTTTTTCACCATCTTCATCTACTTCTGGATTACTACTTGGCTCAATTGTAATTCCTTTATCAGAATCATCAAAAAGATCCTTTACTTCACCATGAACTACACCAACCTTTTCCTCTTCAAGGATTACAACCTCTGATGGATCAATTATTGCAGAAGTATCATATATACTTTCCTTCTTCTCTTCATTGTTCTTATTCATAGATTCATGAACAATGGCTAAGTCTGCAATATCAACTACTCCATCTCTATTTAGATCATATAATAGATTGCTTGTCCCTATATTCTCTAAAATTGATTCATAATCTTTCTCTGTAGTAACCTTATCACCATCTACGTCTACTACTAAAGAAACATCTCTATCGTTTCCTATATAAATTCTCTTTGAATAATCATTTATTTCAACTTTTTCTTTTAATACTATTGGAGCAAAACCTTCCCCATTAATCTCTAAAGTATATTTCCCCTTTGGAAGATTGTTAATAATAGCATTGTAATAGTACACATCACTATCATTAGTTTCCTCTAAATAATAATCTAATGCTGATATTTTATAGCTTATACTTCCAACGTACTGTTCTCCATCATTATTTCCAACAGGAATCTTAACTACCTCTTTATCCCCTAATTTTAAACTTAAATTTAATTTAGTTTCTTCTGTTTTTCTAAGTTTTAGTGGAACATCAAACTTTAACCTTACTTCTAACGTCCCTTGTAAACTGCTATTTATGCTTGCATTGCTACTTTTTGTTGTGGCATAAACAGAAACTGCTTGAGTTGATATAATTTCAGTTGCCATTACAGTAGCAATTAAAATAGCTAAAGCCTTTCTTTTCACCAAATTTTCCTCCAATCGTATATATAAAATAAAAAAACTATCCACTAAAGGATAGTTGCCATAGAATTTCATATTTTTTCAAATACTAATTATTATGAAATTAAAGAATATAATTCTTTAGCAACTGGCTAGCATAGTTTTAAACCTTAGCTCCTTTAGCTTTGCGTCTTTAGATTTCTCTAAATTTGCCAATATATATAGTTTTCACGTATATTCTACTATAATTTTCTTCAATTAGAAATAGTTTTTTAATTTTTATTAACAAATACTTCTTATTATTTAGGAAGTATTTACTATTCTTATACCAAAATATAAGAAATTTACAAAAAAGGCTTAATTTTTCTTTTAGGACACTTTTCTTAAATTCTTATTCAGTTTCCATTAACATAATCTTATTATTATTAATAATATATTAGTAGTAAATATTAATTGGAGGAAAGGCTATGAAAGAGTGTAATTTTATAAAAAATTGCTTTTACAATAAAAACTATATATTTATTTTATTTAATCAAAATATGACTCTTTCAGGGGATTATAGTATATTAAATTCAAACAATTATCTTATAATAAAAGATTCACTAAAAATAAAATTAACTAAATTTTATAGCAATGTTTATTCCTATAACTCCAATTATGCTACTTTTAGAATAAATGATTCTTATTTCTTTGAAAATGCTTTATTGAAGTGTGGATATATAGATACAAATAATGTTAAATTTATAAATAGCGCATCTGGATATACCCAAGACATTTGTACTACTATACCTATTGAAAAAAAAGATTTTTATTTATCTATTACAAAATGTAATTTTTATTCCTATAAAAACAATTCAGTTTCCTTAATAAATAAAAATAGTATCCCTTATTATGAACTATTTAAGGATGACTTCTTTGTTATTACACCACTTGGAAAGTTTGTACCTAATTCAATTATAAAAAAATCTGTAGATGAATATGAATTTTTATTTAATGAAGAAATAATAAGTACTCCTGAGGATGAAATAACACTATATTCAATAGCTTCTCCTTTATCTACTGATGTTCTTGGTGATAGGATTAAAGGAAATGAAAGCAATAAAGTTTATAATTCAATTCCTACAACTATTAAAAATGTAAGTATAACTTCATACTTATATAATATTTTAAAGCTAAGAGTAGATTTTAACTCCCCTATTCTTAGATATGATTCAAGTGATTTTGATGTGTATATTAATGGAGTTATTGCTCCATCCTATGGTCATTCTTCCTATAAATCTGAAGGAATTTTTCTAACCCTATATAATATTAATTCCTTTAATTATAACTATGATGAATTACTTGTTAAAAGTTCAAATAATACCTTCATATACACCTTAGATTTTCGTGGTTTTAAGGTATATGACCCAGTGGGAAAAGCTGCTGATACTTTTATAGCATTATGTGGAACCATAGAGAAAGACATTTCCTCTTCAATTTTAAAACTTAATTTAGAATTCAATAAAACTCTATTTAAGAACTTTGCAACCTTATCTAAAGGTATCTTATCTTCAAGTAAAGATAAGATTTCACTAAATATTGAAGGTATAGGGACATTAAATTTATATGGAAGTGACTTTTATAGTTATGATAATAAAGAATATATAGCTGAATGTACCATAAATGAAGATATTTTAAATATAGCCATAGATTTAATTGAAGATGATTTTTACTCTACTAATATAAATAAAACAAATTATATTTCCTTTTCACCTAACCAAAACCTACAAAGTGTAGATGGCACTTATATTTTAATATCCTATGAAGCTTCAGTAACATTTTCCCCTCCTCCAACTTTAACTATCTATCCTTTGGATGAAGGTAATGAATGGAGCATACTAGGTAAAACAATAGCCAATCCTGTAACCCTAATAGTAGATAGAAGTAAGACCTTAAGAAACTATGGCAATCTTAATGAGAAAACTACATTCTTAAATGACTTATATATAGTTCATGATGATTCCAAAAATATTTATGATGATGTTACTATTACTTTTACAAATATTAAAGCTTCAAATATCTATGTTAACTTACCAGATGAATATAACTTAGTTATTGAGTCATCAACTATTGATTATCAAAAAATATACTAAAGAGGAGTAATAAAAAAATGGATTATATATCAATTGAACCCCCCATGTTAAATAAGGACACCCTATCCTTTAAACTATCTAAGAATATAGATATATCCTTAAATGATATTTACTTATACAAAGATAAAAGTGAAATTTCAAAACAAGCTTTAACCTTATCACAAACTAACAATGAAATTTATCTAACCTCACCTTTGTTTCAAGATAAGTTCTCTATATTCTCAATATTTATAAAAAGCTCACTATACTTTTCAAACTTAATATATATTTACCATTTAAAAAATATAGCTAATACTAAAGAACTCTCCTTCTTATTATCAAAGGCATATTTAAATAAAGATTTATATAGCAGCAACTTTAAAGTAGACAAGATTACTATTAACAATTTTAATTTCATTCCAAATGAAATATACATTAGCTTCTGCAATGAAATAAACGAAGACATATCCTATTTTTTTCAGCAGGATAGTTCTATATTTCTATTTGATAAATTTTCAAAACCAGTTCCTAATGGTAAATACTTAATAAAAATATCAAATAAAGAAGGTGAATAAAATGAAAAGTATAACCTTTAAAAATTCCACCTTATCAAAACTAGATAGTTTATCATTAAATCAAATTAAAATTGAAAATATAAATTCTAAAATTGAAAATATAAATATCTCTAACTCAATGACAATATTAACTGGAACCTTCTATGGAAACCTAAATATAAACAAAAGTTCTTTTATTGTTTTAGACAGTGATTTCTCTTTATTAACTGGTTCCATCAACCTTTTAAATGAAAATACTCTAAAATCAGAAATTCATATTTATGGTTTATTAAAGGATTTAAAAGATGATATTTATATAAATTGCCACTCAAATATTACTTCAATGCTATATATATCCTCTTCTAGTCATAAGATTATTTACTCCTGTATATCAAGAGAAGAAAGTGAGAATAAATTTATAGTAGAGAAAATAGTAACTAAAGATTATACTAGTTCAAATTTAATACCAATTGATCTTAGGGCTCCTTTTACTGGATCACTTAAAGTAAATATAGACTTAGACACAATAGATTTTAAGAACAGTAGCAATATAAAACTTTCAATTATCCCCTACACTAGAATTAACTCATATAATAATTTAAGTAACTCTTCCCTATCAGGAATATCTGGTGATATAGAAACTATAAATCACTTAAAAACTCTAGTACCCAACCTTAAAATTAATGGGACTTACTTTATGGTTAACTGTGTAGATGGAAAAGGAAATCTATCACTATCAGACATAGATATTGGGAACACTAGGCTTTCAGTAATATTAAATGATAAAGAATATTTCATAAATAATTATTAATCACAATTCTCCAAGATTAACATAACCTATTATTAGGTAAATTTTATAATGGAGATGAAATATATGTTATTAAAAATAAACTCTGCAAATATTGTTTCTAACAATGACTCTACTTTAAGTGCTGTTCTTCTAAACGATTTAGGAACAACTCCTATTGATACCCAAAGCATCTCATCTGAAACCAATTCAAAAGATTGGTTCTCATTGAAAGGGTATAATGGATTAACTTTAACAGACCTAGTAATTACACAAGTAACACAAGGCTCTACACCTGCTAATGGTGAAATTACTATTACCTTTACCAATAGTTCTAACCAGGCATCTATTGGAGATATACTAATTCTTTCACCAGGAACAGTGATTCCAACCAATTCACCTTTCTCTAAAATCAAAAATACTGCATCATTAGATACAGGCTTTTCAGATACTTCTCCAGTTGCTTCAGTTACAGAAACTACAATAGCTCCAAAGGCCTATAGTACAAAAGATAATCAATATAACTTCAAACTTGACATAATAACTAAACAAGGTGATTCCATAAGTACTATTACAACAACTACAAATGATCCTATTACCGTTAATGGATTAGTAGTAACTAAAATAGTTTTTGATATAGCTGATAGTGATAATATTTATGATTCTTTAGAAACTTGTAACTACACCATTTCCTTCTTTGATTCATCTGATAATATAATTTATTACGAACCAAGCACAACAGATATTATTTCTGTTTCTTTTGTACCAGTTTAATAAAAAACTAAAGCTAAATAATTTAGAAAATTAAGAGACTTAGATTTTATTCTAAGCCTCTTTTCTTAAATTCTTATTCAACTTCTATTTTGCTTACTATATACTCTTCTTTATAAAGCGTGCAGCCATTCTTTTTCACCTTGATATCTCTATACTTTATTTTCCCACATGCATCTACATAATCAGTAATAAAAATATCATTATTGTTTATATAGTATCTATTGTGGTAATGATTAACCCTTATATTCTTCTTTTCTCCTTGAATATCTATATAGAAATCCTCTTTTTCATCCTCTTTCTTCAATTCTTCATAATTCATAGAAATTTCCTTCCTTATATAAATTAAGCTCAAATTAATTCAAAGAATTAAATTGAGCATATACCTATAGTTATTTAATTTTCATAGAAAAGGAGAAAATATTCTCCTCTACAAAATAATCCTTCTGTTTAGTACCAACAGTCGTAATCTTTTTCGTTCTTCTCTTCTTTGCAATCACACCAGTAGTTATGACCACAATCTTCATCTTTCTTTTCCCATTCAGATACATCGATATATTTTTTACATTCTTTTTTACATTCTTTTTTGCATTCTTTCTTGTATTCTTCACACTTTGGTTCATGACACTTAGGTTCTTTCCATTCACATTTCTTTTCTTCAATAGTAGAACATCCTAAATACTTAGTTCCTAAATCTATTGTTTCTACCTTATGATGAACTCTATTACAGTCCTCAACATAATTCTTAACAAAGTGACAATCAGTTACCATAATATCATTGAATCTAGTAAAATGGTTGTTATGATAATGCTTGTTAACGATAGTTTCCTTCTTACCACAAACTTCATATTCTTTATCATAGCACTTTGTAGTGCCCTCTTTTACTTTAACTTCACACTTTTCTTCACATTTATCTTCAGGTTTATTGTTATATTCATAATCTTCTTTATACATTCTGATATCCTCCAAAAACAAAATTTAATTATAGTTTATATTATGTATAATTCACATAATATGTGATATATTTCTTCTAAATTTTTATTTTATTTTTGAAGTTATTATGTATCCCCCTCTATTATCCTTAGATATCTCTATGGTTTTGTACTCTTTTGGAATATCTAAAGAATTATTATGAGAAGATTGATATGAAATTATATATTCACCATATTTATAGAACTTATCTTTTTCATAAAGATGGTAATATTCTTCTAGAGTTAGTCTATTATTATAAATAATATTAGAATGAGGTAATCCAACATACCTTATATGCCAAGGTTCATAATTAAAACCTGTCTTGCTCTTTCCTAAAAAAGGATACCTTATTATAAAACCATATTTGTAAGCATTACTATTAACCCACTTACCTACTTGTGATTTTATAAAGTTCTTTTGTGCTAGTGTATGTACATATAAATCTAAAGCCAGTCCAATCTCATGCTCACTATATCCAACCTTTGCAGCAAGAGAACTATCCTCCTTATATAAATCTTCTTGTTCTCTCTTATCTCTATAAGTAGACATAATTAAAAGCTTGTCCTCAGTATACTCTTTTGAATCCTTAAGTAAGGATTCTAATGGCTCTACCACCTCTCTATTTACAAAAAGATCTGTATCTCTAAATTCTACCAAATTCAAATTATCGTTATAATCTAGCTTATTATCATTATTTACAAGCCACATATTGTTGGTATATTTTATATTATTATATTTTCCTTCCTCTATATCTGATATATCTACCTTCTGTGTTACAATATCAAGTTCTTCTAGTGTAATACTTTCTCTTTTATCAAATAAAGTCATAATTCCATATTTAATATCAGGTCTTTTTATAGCTGTATAAGCTATCATAATAATTATTATTGCTAGCGTAATTAATATCATATATTTATTTTTTTTCATATAAACCTCCAACAAATTAAGTACTATTTAAATTTATCAATAAGTTCTTATTATTAATTTATGGAAACTTATATTAATCTTAGCAATATCTTAGGATTTTCTTAAAGTTTTTAGTTAAAAAAGACATCAACTAATCAGTTTTTAACAACTGATTAGTTGATGTCTTTATTAATCATATAAATATTTATAGATATAACTTTATATTTGTTGGCTATACTTTGTAAAGCTTACATGCTCCAAAGCTAATAAAATAACCCTAAGATACCTTATTTTTAAGTCTTAATTTATCAGCTATAATTGCTATAAATTCCGAATTGGTAAAGTGGTTATTTTGTTGACTAATTGTAGTAAACATACTGATTTCATTAGCTTCTAACCACATTTTCATATCAATAAACTTTTATCAAATATACTTAAATTATGTAACAAAAAACCTGATAATTAGTTGGTGTCATTACATAATATTTATTGCTATTATTATATAACTATATTTACTAATTATCAAGATATTCTTTTTCTTAATGGTCTACCTAATCTATCTCCTCTATCTCCTCTTCCATATCTCATTTCAATTGTACTTCTTGAAATTCCTGTTAACTCACTTAATTCTGACAATGTCATATCTTTTCCACGGAATAATATATGAATAGTATTTCTTTTATTATTGGCTTGTTGATAATCTGTTGCCCACCTACAATTTGAAGGTTCATAGTCACCATTTGAATCTATTCTATCTATACTTAACCCTTGACTATATCCATTAGCATATGCCCAATTATGAAACTCTAAATAATTATTTCTCCATACATCGCACACCTTTACTCCTCTAGCTCCATAATTATAATAATCTTTATTGTTAGGATTATAGCAACGTTGTTTCATCATAACCCATATACCATATAACTTTGTCTTTTTACATAATCCATGTTTTATTGCCATATATTAAAAACCTCCTTTATAAATAAAAAGACGAGTACAAAATTGTACCCGCCACTTATGTATCTAGTTCATTTGCTATTTTATCTACCTTATCTTCTATAATTCCTAATTTTATATTCATGCTAGAACATAATTCTCTATTAGTCTTTACTAATTCTTCATTGACTTTAGTTATTCTATTCATCTGTTCTACGATTAATCCCCAAACCTTTTTATAAAAGAACCATAGCAATAATAATACTAAAGCTATTGGGAATCCTAAATTTGTTACTAATTGTCCCAAGTTATTTATATCCATTTATCTTTAGTCCTCCTTTTCTTTTAATGTTTGTTTTACTGTAGATTGTCCAAAATAAAAAGATACTATCATTACGCCCACAGTGCTAAACTGTTCTGCTGAAATAGTACCTCTTATTGCTAATCCACAATATACACTAATAACTAAAATAGCTATTATCTTTTTTACGCTTATTAGTGCTGTTAATCTATTTACAAATTGATTCATACAGATACCTCCTTTGTTTAAGATTTTATGCAATAACATTTATAGATATTTTCACAGTAATAGTTTTACTATCCTTATGTTGCATCAAGTACGTCTGACTTCCACTTGTATAAAATTCAACGCATAACGGAAATACAGTACCACTTAATTTTATAATTCCATTAGTATAATCGACTTCTTGATAAATTCTTTGATTTCCAAATAAGGTAAGTGGATATGTAGAAAGAATTTCCTTATAGTTGCAATCTGCTACAAACTTTTTACCTTTAAATTCATTCGGTAAAGTAATATTTAAACTCCAAGTACCAGTATCACTTACTGTTACATTCTTTATATCATAGTAATTCAAATGATAGTATTCTCTTTTACTATCACCAAATTTATTATAAAATCCTTCAGTTGGACTTATAACTACCTCGCTTCCATCTGACTGTTTAGATTTAAATACTCCACTATTTAAGTCTAATGTTGTTGCCCCATTATCACTTTGTATTAATATTGCTGATAATACACCAGTTCTAATAAAATCAGCTACAATTGTGCCATCCATAGTCATAGCTATATCAGGATTACTATTAAATCCATCCTTAAAATATCCTATTCCCCCCAAAGTAGCTTTCCACCCTTTAGTTGCTGTATTTTTATCAGGTGTGTCCATAATAGCCCACCCATTTTTATCATATACAAAATACCCGTCTTTACCTAATGTGTTAATCATATTTCCTGCCAACTCTTTAGCTTGTGTTAAGTATGAGCTAGATGAAGGAATTGCATCTAATTTTTTTAGTATTTCTGATATACTAACCTTACTAACTTGAATAGGATTATTGGATAATATAGTGTTTGTAATTTCCTGTTTTACTGTATTAAATTCAATATCCACAACCCTAACAGCTATTTTAATGCCATATTTCTCTTCGTATACGTGAACCGTATCACCCTTACGAACTATCTCTATTAAACCCTTTATATCCTTATATTCTTCTGTATCGCCTATGAGAACAAAGTTAATATTATAAGTAGCTTTTAACTGGTCTATATGGTTTTCTGTAAATTCTTTTTCTGCTAATTCTGCTAGTTTAGCATATGCTTCTTCTTCAGTTTCGCATATAATATCACCTTCATCAGCGACTATATTTTCTCCATTAAGTTTTACATTTTCATACTTTAAACTTTTAGTTAATATCTTACCGTCATAACTTTCTAGGTATTCACTATCAATAAAATAAGGCAGTTTAAGAGTATCGAACCCTCTTACATCTAGTCTAGTAAAAACATTATCTAAATTAATATCTTCCTCAAAGCCTTGTAGATTCTTTCTACTTCTTATCTCATAGCCTCTGTCTTTACCTTCTCTTTGCAGTAAAGAAACTCTATATCCTTCTCTTTGTACCTCTCCACCCCATCTGTTTTGAAAGGACTGGTCACAATCATGTAAGGCTTGATATAATGACATTCCTTGATAATACGCCGTAGATACAGATCCTAAATCAGAATAAAACTCAATGTCTTTTGCATATTGTCTATCTTCTCCATACTCTACAGAGTTTTCCTTAATGTATTGTAGAGCACTTAAAGCACTCTTGTTTTCCGGTCTTACATCCCTTAAATAAATATCTAAAGTATCTGATATAGTTATCTGCCTAGCAAATACTCTAAGGTAATTTAAATCTTTAACTGTATTTTCAATTCTAAAAATCTCATATCCATAATGTACTTTTATTTTAAGTATACAGTTTCTTTCTATATTCTTATAAAGTCCCTCTTCATCTATAATAAAGCTACCTTCCCAAGTATACTCTTTATTCTTAAATATACCTTCAACTTGAATATCATTAAGCACAATACCATTGTTATTTAATACCTTACTCTTAGGCGTTTGTGGAGGAAATACACTTATAATAACTTCATTCATCTACACCACTTCCTTTACTAAGTTATATAGTTTATTGTAAGCAATACAAATATTAACTCTTCCATCGGTTTTAAATTTAATAGCATTAATACCAACAGGAACATTAAAATATTCCCCAGTAACAGTTCTATTAATATCTCCTACCCATTTGTTATGTAGTATTTGCTTTTTAAAATCTATTTCAAACTCATCATTATTTTCTAAATTAATTTTTAACTTTTTATTAGTCTTTGCATTAGTTATTTCTATGTATGTAGCCCCTCTATTTTCTATACATACCGATGGATATAAAGGAAACTCTCCATTATTATTAATTTCATAAACGCGTTCTTCATTTTTTACAACTTTATTTAGACAATAAGTATTACTATGTTTTATCTTTTTTATTTGCATAATAACGTTTATTTTTCCTGTATTATATCCCTTAAACCACTCTAATTTATCTTTTATAAAAAAGCATTGATAATTATAGCAGTCGCCTAATAATACCATTGTTTTATATCCATTTTTAAATATACTTTTATCTAATTTATCTAATTGAGAACTAACAAATGGTACTATATTCCCTCTTCTATCTTTGTTAACTAAAGTTACTTTTGTTCTTATATATTCATCTGTTTCAACTTTTTCAAATCCATTTAGATTTTTACACTCCTCTATTTCAACATAGTTATCGTCATGGAATAGTGTAAAACTTTTACTATTATAAGAGAACTTCATCCTCTTACCTCCTTTCTATATAAAGAAAATACAGGCAAGAGTTAGTCCTACCTGTATTTGTTCTTGAATTTTATTATTACATTTTCAAAAGTACCTTCGCATTTAATTGTATTTACTCCCTTATCCAATATAGGATATGAGCCTTGTACATCTACGCTTTTATCTTTGTTGTTAGTTTTATCTAGGCAAATAAACCTATCTATTAATATATCTCCATTTACATCTTCTATAGTAGTAGTTTTATCATTTATAGTTATTGTGATATCTCCACTACCTCCTATAATCTCTACAGTAGGTTCAACTTTAAAGTCTCCTTGAACTAGAGTTGTATGCTCCAAATTATCACGTATTGTTGGAACTGTTTCTATCCCATCCTCATACATAAAAGGCTCAACAACAAAAGTAATTGTAAATTCTCCATACATTTTTATTTCTTTAACTATATTCCCTATTTGTACCTCTCTAACTACAAAATATTTATCTCTTCTATCTATATAAAGTTTATTACTATTTATTCTACCAAGTAACCATTCTTCAATAGATTCAACATAATCCCACATAGCATTAATATCTAACAATCTTACTTTTAAAGATATATTATCTCTTTTATATGTACCTTTCTTTTTTTGGTAAGATTCGCTTTTACCTTCTATAGATATATACTCTACATCCTCCCGAATCCTAGGAATAGAAGGATATTCTGCTAAAACTAAATCAAATCTTAGTGAATTGCTATTATTAAATATAAAACTATATTCTTCGTTGTTTACAGGTATACCATTATCAAAAAACATCTTCTATCCCTCCTTTAGTACTGATAATCAACGCGTCTTACTTCCAATTTATCTAGTCTGTCTTTCATCTTGTAAGCTGTTTTATTAACAAATTCATCTGCAGATATATAAACTAATATAGGTCTATTAGCTATTGCATCCATCTTATCCCAAAGAATATCTAATGGTATTATAGCTTCACTATTATTTCCTTGTCCTTTATTTGCATCTCCAACACCTATTCCACCTGGCAATATTGTTCTCTTGTTAAAGATAGCACCTGAAGAATACCAATCAACCCCTAGCCGTGGAACACTTGGTGGCATTAAACTAAATTCACCTTCTAGTTTAAAATGTGGCATTTTTAGTTTAGGAAATTCCCAATCGAATTTAAAAAATCCTTTTATTTTATCTATTGCACCACCGATTATATCTTTTATTTTCCCAAATATTTCAGACGCTTTTTCTTTTACTGTGTCCCAATTTTTATACAGTGCTATACCTGCTGTAACTAAACCTGCAACTACTGCTATTACGGCAAGAGCGGGACCCATTATAGTTCCAATCGATACACCACAGGCACCAGCAATAGTAGCTACTCCCGTTAACATTCCTATTAAAGATGGTAATAATGCAACCAATCCTCCTGTAACAAGAACAACTTTTTGAGTTGTTGGACTTAGATTATTGAACCAATTTACAAGCTGTTGAATCCATCCTACTAATTTACTAATAATAGGCAATAACAAAGTCCCTGCTACTTCTTTTAAATCTCCTAAATCATTTATGAGTTGTGTTTGTTTCCCTTGAGGTGTATTAGCAATTTCTTTATTTAAATCACCATAATTTGCTTTTAATACATCTGCTATAACACTTGCCCTTTGTTGCTCAGTTCCAGTTTCTATTATTTTCTTTTGGTGTTCGTCCATTGTTACACCAACTCTTGTTAATGCAGTTGCTTGTCCCTGCATAGCTTTACCAATCATGTTCGCATACCCCATCATATCTTCCTGAGTAGCATTAACACCCTTTTGGTTTACTGCAAGATTATACATACCATCACTTAAAGTTTTAATAGAATCCGAGGTCAAGTTAAAAGTAGCTAATTGAGACATTCCTGCCATACCTACCTCGTCTCCAATTACACCTACTTTCTGAAGTTGACTAGCATACTTCTTTAAGTCTTCGACATTAGCCTGAGTAGCTTTTCCAGTAGCCATTAAATTATTCTGCAACTTCGTTTCTGCCATGATTTGAACATTAGCACCAGCCACACATTCCTCTGCAAAAGATTTTATTTTGCCCAAAGAAAAAGTAGAAGCAATTGTTAACCCTACGCCTTTTAAAGCGTTAGCAAAACTTTTACCTCCACCTTCTGTTTTTTTCATATTTTCACCAGTTTGTTTAACGCCCTGATCTACTTTCTTTAATCCGTCTAAAACCTCTTTACTATCTAGTTCTATACTTCCTTGTAATTTAAAAACTTCACTCATTTAATCTCACCTCCAATTCTACTTTTTTTCATTAAGAAATGATGCTAAAAGTTTACTTGCGTTATCTTTTCTATTTTTAATATCCTCTTCTTTTATAGCTGTATTATTTTCACTATTAAGTGTATTTTCTAATCTTATCTTTTCTTTGTATTCTTTATAAGATAGATTTTCTCCAACAACTTGAAGAAGTAAGTTATCAAAACAATACTTTTGAAATATTCTACTATCGTTATATTCTTTTATAACCTCTCCGATTATATATAAAGATTGTCCTAACTCTATATCTTTTATATAAGACATGCAACCACTTTTAATTAGTATTCCTATTAAACTAGTTCCTACTTCTTCAAGTTGGTTGCTAATTTGAAAAAACCTTGGAAAGTTGGACTTTGAATAATGCCTTTAATCATTTCAGCAGTTTCAGCAACATCTTGCTCTTCAATTTTCTTTGCATCTGTTTCAAATATCTTAGCCAATACCCTATATACTTCCTTTTTAGCACTAGGTATTCTTAGCACAAAATCTAATCCAAATTCACTGTCTAAAGTGTCTTTTTCTTCTTTTATATTATTTAGTTTTTCAGCTATATCATTATGTTCTTCTAATATTTTATCCGCCATTAAAGACTTTTCAGCATCTGAAAGTGCTAAATACTTTTCTGTATCTCCAATTCTATCTATTAAAAGATTTTGTAGTTTTCTATACTCACTGCTTTTACTATTTTCTAATTTTGAATCTGTTTTTATATAATTAACTAATATATCTTTTAAAGATAACTTATTTAATAATCCTAATAAATCTATAGCCTCATCTGTAGTAATTTTTAAGCTCTTATCTTCATTTAACATTTTAATACCTCTTCTTTCTTTTAAATATAATAAAAGAGATTAGATTTCTCTAACCCCTTAAGCTACCTTTGGAAATGCTATCTCAAACGGATGTTTGTCAGTTTTATAGCATCCCTTAAATTTCATAGATATACCTGCTTCATCTTTGTCCTTGCATTCAAATCTTACACCTTCTGGATTATAAGAGTTAAATACATGGACTATAACAGGTTTTTCCGAATTATGCTTTTTACCTACAACTATTAAGTCTTTATAATTTGTAGATTTAAAATCTTTTATTGGAGCATAAACATCAAATTCTGTACTAGCACTTTCTGTCTTTTCTATTAAACTTGCATTTAATACATTTTCGTTAAAATCAAGTATAGTTGTTTCTGCTGTTACGTCCCACTTAATAATCCTTTGCCAATTTACTTGATCCCTTTCAAGGCTACCTGCATGTTCTATATTTCTAATTTCAGGCTTTGCTTCAAATTTTAAAGAACCCTTTGCAACTCCTAATTCTTTTCCCTTTATAGTTTCTAATATATTATCCATGCCAGTTCCACTTAGGTCTCCAAAATCTCCCCAATATAAAACAGCATCATCTACAACAATATTTATATTATTTGTTTCCATTTATATCCTTCCTTCCTAATAATAATTTATTATGTAATTTAACGTAGTATAGTGTTTCTTATCCTCAAAATCATTTATTGGAATAAAATAAGAATTTTCTCTAACTATCCTACAATTACAAGGCTCTAAATAAACCTTATTTATAACTTTATCTATATCAACTGCTTGTTTCAAAACAGGTGTTTCATTTTCTAATTTGCTTATTATCTGTATCTCTAAATTAACTTCTTTTTTATATACTTCATCGGCTATATTGGTAAATTTATATACAGTATAGATATTGTTAAAATCTAATTCTTTATCATTTTCATCTTTAGAAGGTAAATGGCTAAAAAAAGGATCATATGGTTTTAATAATTTATATATTTCTTTTTGTAGAATACTAAACTCCACTATCTGCCAACCTCCTTTAAATGCCTTGATATTATATCTATAGCATTATTACTATAATCTCTTATTGAATTTTGAAACCAACCATGTGTGCTAATATTAGGTCTTAAAGTGGTATACGGTGCATAATCTAAAGACGAACCAAATAAAATAGAATAACATTTATCCCTCTTCGCTTCTTTAAATGTTAATGATCTTCTTAAGTTACCTGTTTGGACAGGAGTATTAGCTTGTAAATTAGATGTACCACCTATGCCTATTTCTTTTAAAGCTCTTTCTATAGCTTTTTCAATTTCATTAGCTGTTTGGCTACAATTATTTATTATCTTCATTTATTTTCACATCACTTTCTTGGATAGCATAGCAATTATATAAGCTATCCTCTATTTCATAAACTTTTCCTTTGCAATATATTAAATCATTAACATTTAAACTTTCATCACAAAATATTTGCTTTTTAGATTTTATACTTTGCCCCCATGTATAAGTTCTTTCTTTCTCGCTTATTGGCTGTAAACTTACTCTGTATATAGTTTCATCTAATAAAAAAGTTGTAACTATTTTACCTGTATCATCTTTTATTTTACTTTTAATTACTTTTTGCATATCTGCATTTTTAAAGAAAACCATTTTCCCACCTACCAAGTCATAAAATTAATAGGTCTAGGCAATACTGCTTTAACATCTTCAGTAATAACTATATTTTTAATATTAGTATTAAAGCTAATAGACTGATTACCTTGAGAAATAGAAGATACATTGCTAATTCCACCACAAACTTCATAATTAGCTTTTAAGTTATTTATTATTATTTTAATTGCAATTGTAAAGTTATTCTCTATATACTCTTTTGTGTATTTAGAATTATTTAAATAATTTTGTATAGATATAATTGCTATCTCTTTTAACTCATTTTCACTATACATATATATCATCTCCTTTTTATAAAAATAGGACAGGAAGGAGATTATCCTATCCTATCCATTAAAAATTAGCCTACATTTTCTTCTTTTCTCTTTACAAGCACAGCTTCAGGTTTTGTTACATCTACACCATAAACAAGTCTACCTTGTACAGCAGATGCCCCAATAAAGTTACCACTTCCAGCTAAATCTTGTAAGTGAACTGGTACAGAGAATTCCATAACTCTAGAAGCAAAAAGTGGATGTCCTGCGATTAATTCTGTTGTAGTCTTTTTAGAACCTACCTCTTCTGTATTTTCAAACATCATGTTCGCTGATTCAAAACAAGCAAATCCACCAATCATACCAAAAGCACCTTGCTCAACTAATTTTTGAGAAATATCTCCTTGCTTTATAAATTCAGGATCTTTTAAAATTAAAGCCTTTGTTTCAGGAGATACTATTAGCCATCTACCCTTTGTTGGTACACCTGCTCTAGTCATCTTAGCAAACATATCTAAAATAGTAGAATAAGCATTAGATTTTGTTAAAGCTGTCTTAGTATCTAATACTGTTCCCTTCTTTTCTAAAGCATTTATAGAGTCCTTATCTACTTGTAAAGATAAGCCATATCCAGCACTATCTAATCTATCAGCCACAATTCCATCAGGTACCGCTTGTGCATCGAAACCGTCTATAATTTCATTCACTGCCTTGTCCTTATCTATTAATAAATCCTTATATGTAGTAGACCTCGTTTCTCCCTTAAGACCATTTGCTTTGTCATAATCTTTTACATTTACTTCCCCTCTTACAGGAATCTTAACTTTACCTGCCTTTGGATCACCTTCATAGGAATTATTAAAAATTAAATTATCTCTAGTAACTAATTCCTTTCTTAATTTTGCTAATACTAAATTTGAATATCTTTCTTGTTGTGTATGTGCCATAAAAAAACACGCTCCTTTTCTTATAATATTTATTTTTAGGATTTTATTCTTTACCCCCTATAAGTCACCCACTAAAAAAGGGCATAAAAAAAAAGACTAGTTATATATCATTTCAAACTAATCTTCATTATTGTGGTGCTAAATCTCCATTCATTTCATAGAATGCTTTTTCAACACCAGTTAGTGCTACCCCTCCGCCAGAAGTAGGAGGAATATATTCATTTTTATTTAAAATTTCATTTGTGCTAGAAGTGACAGCACTTTGCAATATAGTGTTTATTTTTTCTATATTTCCATTAAATACTTCTTCTTCATCGGCATAAATAAAATCTAACAAATCTACAGGTAACCCCTTTTCTGTTAAAACCTTAGAATAATTAGCTTTATTAGTAGCTATAGTTTTTTCTTTTTCCATTTCTGCTAATTTAGTTTCTAATTCTTCAAGTTTTATTTGTTCAGGAGTTTTTCCCTCATTTGATTTTGCTTTAACAGCTTCATCTATAAGTTTTTGCATATCATTTTCTTTAAATTTGGCTATTGCATTACTTTTAGCTGTTTCAATAGCTTTACTACTATATATATCACAAATTCTATCCAACCAACTCCTACCCTCTCCTTCTTTAGTCCACGCTTCCACAGACTCTCTATTAATTTGAGGTTTCATTGATTCCATAAATTCTTTTACTTCCTCTGTTTCACTATTATCGTTTAAATATTTTTTTATTTCTTCAATATCCATATGTATCATTCCTTTCACACGCTAACCCTTAGACTAGCACATATTTATTTTTATTTATTAAGCTACATTTTTAGTTTGTAACCACTCATCATAATACATCCACCTTAAAGGTGTACCATCTTGTAATTTTCCAGCACTTTTACTATATTTTCTACGTAAACAACATCTAGATATAATTTCCGGATATCTTATTCCATAATAATTTGCCCCCTCTTTTACACTATTAAATACCATAAAGGTAGTGGTACAAATTATTTTTTTGCTACTATAATCATTTCCAATTAGTGCATTACTGATTTTATTTTTGGTTTCCTCTGATAATTTTTTACCCTTATTACATTCACTTAAATGTTTTCTAGTTAATTCATTATTCTGATTTTCTTTTCTAGTAACCCATCTTAAATTTTCTACTCTATTATCTGTTTTTATAGTATTACTATGGTCTATAAATGGTTTATTTTGTGGGTTTGGAATAAAAGTCATAGCAACTAATTTATGGATGTTATGAGTTTTTCGTTTCTTATTTTTATACAAGTTGACTTGTAAATACCCAGTAACCTTATTAATTTTAGGTTTTAATATTATTTCTTTTGTATAATACCCTACACCTTTTATTTTAGGTAAACTCATAATTCTCCCACAATTACTCACTCGGTATAAATCTTCATACCCTTCTATGTCTCGCCATATTTCATTTTCATAATTAACTTTACTACTCATTTATATAAATCTATCCTTTCTACTATTTTTTACATAATAAAAAGGATAGGCTGGTAGGAACATACCCTACTCATGCTTTAACCTATCCATTAATTAATTTTAAATACAATAAAAACCTATACTTCTATAAGCCTTGTTCTTTTTTCCAATCATTATAAGAATTCCAACTTATAATTTCTTTAGTTTCATTGTCCATTCTTTTATTAGGTTTCCAATTTGGATTAGGAATTGCTGAATAAGTACACCTACAGCCAACATGCACAGGAGTTTTAACTGGTTCTTCTCCCCTTTTATATACTTGTCCATCATATTCTCCACAATCATCACACGTATGGTTGTCCAATGTTCCCATATACATTACATATTCAACTCCTAAATCGTTCATCCATTTACTATTACTCTCTTCCATTACCCTAGCTGTTTCGTTATTTATAAGTCTTTTAGTTGCATATGCACTTTGATTAAATCTATCTTTAAGAATAGTGCTTATATTATTTACAGATGTTTTGCCTTCTATAAAATCTTTTATTTCTTTTTGTAGTATTTTAGCTATATTATTTTTATTAGACCAAATTCTATCAGAATAATTCTTTCCCTTAATAGTCTTATTAATAATCCTGTTAAGTGTTTTAGAATCAATCTTTTTTAAATTAAAGTCCAATCCTAAAGATAGATTAAAGCTATTTAGATAATATTTATCTTTTGCTATATTATTTAATAAGTTACCAATATCTTTACTTTCAATTTCTGCTTGTTCTTTAAAAGTAGATGTAATAGAATTAGTTATTTCTTTATTTATCTTCATCTTTTCAATATCTGATAAATTCATTACATTTTCAGTAATTTCATACTTCAGCATTATGTTAGCTACTTCATTCAATATTTTATCTCTATCTTTTTTATGTAAAGACATTAATTTCTTTATATCCCTATCATATATATCAAATAGCAACTTATTAATTTCTATATTATTATCAGTAAATTTAATCTGATACTTATTCGGTTCCATCGTCTAACCCCTCTTTATTGGCGAAATTATCCATATCAAACATATTATCCTTAGCTTTTTTATCTTCCTCTTCAATTTTAGCTTCCTCATTAACGCTAACAGAAGACAACCAAGATCTTTTAGTTTCGTTACTAACAACATCATGAGGTATTTTAGAGATTCTATCTGCTATTCTATCCTCATCAATAGGAACGTTAGGGGTAAATTTAACCTCTATTAAGTTAACATCATACCTCTTTCCTTGAGTCATATCTAAATACTTAAACATACATTCTAGTCTCGTTCTAAGCAAGTTCTCAAAAGCTTTTGCATTATAAGTACACTTACTTTCTAACCCTTGTAATCTACTACGTAAAGCTACTCCACTTAAATTAGATTGTAGTTTTTCATTAGTATCGATATGATTAGTTAAGACATACATTAAATCCTTAATATCATTTCTAGTATTTCTTATAAATGCATCGTTAACATTTTTTATCAACCATTCTGCATCAGGCTTTGAATCACCTTCTCCATTAAAATACATGATTTGATTATTTCTAATTATAGGCTCTTTCTTTTTTACATTCCCATTTGCATCTAATATAGGATTACCTTCTTTATCTACTTCATCTTCTAATGTAATATTAAATATCTTCAAAATTGCATTTCTTAAATCGGATATTTCCGAAGCACTATCTCCTAAATTAGTTTCAAAGGCATCTTGTAGAGTTTTAATTGTTCTATATATAGTTTTATCACCTTCTATATAACCTCTATCTTCGTTATAAGAATTACCTCCAATCATTCCTACACCTACCGGAACAATACCAAAAAAGTGTGGTGTTGGAGTTGAAACTTCATTGAAACTATGGTTAAAGTGATAAATAGTAGTGTTTGTATATACATCTATAAACTCATCATCTTTAAAAGGCTTTTTAAAAACATGAATAAACATTACAGGCTCGTCATCTTCATCTACGAACATATATCCGTTTAAAGGACTTACCTTCTTACTTTTAAACTTACCATTCTTTCTATAATTAATTTCATAGCAAATTCCGTATTTAATTAACTCCATTCCTAGGTTAATATCATAATCAGCCTTGTATCCACTTAAAATATAATCTATATCCTTAATAACTTCTTTATTATTATCTTTAGATACATATGTAATGTTATTTCCAAAGCTATAACTTGCCTCTTCATCAACAAATTTTTGAACAAAATTAGTTCTAGGCTTTAAATTTGCTCTACCTGCCATTGGTTTGAAATTAACTAAACTATCTGTGTTTCCATAGTAATATTTATTAATTTTATCGTAGTACTCTAATTTACTGGAATACATTTTATAGCACAATTTAGCTAATCCAATTACTGCATTTTCATTCATTTACTTTTCTCCTTTCTATCTGTATAAATCTGTAATAGAACCTATTCTTAAAGTTCCACTCTTATTTTTACCTCCTACTTTATCCATGACACTATATCTAAATGCATCCATAAAGTGGTTATATTTATCTATTGGTTTATTAATATATTCATTTGTTTTTCTGTCTTTTAACCAAGTATAGTTCTTAAATTCCTCTTGAACTTGTACACAACTAGGATGTATATATATTTTATATTGTTGTATAAGCTGGATACCATTATTTATACTATCATGCCCTTTACTGGCTCCTATAACTCTTCTACAACCTAATCGCTTTAATTCTTCTATACTTTTGGGTTCAGAACTATCACACACCAATCTCTCTTTAACTAGTCTATTTTCTTCTAATACTTTAAAAATATCTTCATTTGTCATGTGTGTTTGTCCATACTCCCAATAAATATATATTTCTTTATCTTTTTCATTTATTAAGGACGCTATAATCGCTGTTTTATCGTTTGTGAATCCCCAGTCTAATCCAAAAATAGCATAATATTTGTTAGTTTTTAGCAATTCTATATAGTCAAAATCTTTAACTTCCCAATTTGTATATACTAATTTATCTAAGGTAGCAAACTCTCCAAGAGCATAAATGTTATAATATGCTGGGTTTGTTTTCTTCATCTCCAACAAATTATTTATGTAGTCCTGTGGTAAAAACCTATTGTCTAAATATGTTGTATGCAAAATTGTTGTTGTATCTTTGTTGTAATCTGCATCTTCTGCAAACCACTTTTTGTAAACCCAATTAGATTTAGATATAGGGTTAAATGACACAATAACTTGATTAAATGGATTTTTAGAACGTAGTCTTAAACATAGTTGGTCGTAATCAAATTCATCAATATCTGTTGCCTCTTCTATCCAAATATCATCAATATTAGCTATGGACTTAATCTTTTCAGGGTCATCTAATCCTTTGCACAAAAAAAGACTACCATTAGGTAGTTCTATTGTTAATTCTGTTTTGTTTATCTTACATTTATCATACAATTGCCAATCCGATAGTGTACTTTTAAATAATGCAAATACAGAATCTCTTAGGGTATTATTTATTTTTCTAATTACTAAGCATTTTCTGTTTGGATATTTAAGGTATTTATAAAGTAATTTCTGAGTGACAAAAACAGATTTACCACTACCACCTCCACCATAATACACTTCGTGCCTTTTATTATACTGCTCTAAGTACGGCAGATACGCATCATTAAACATTTTCTTAGATATTTTAAACTTTGTAGTAGCTATATCTACCACCTCCTTTTGTCTAATTTGGGGTATAAAAAAAGAACTAGAATTTTATATCTAGTTCTCAAATTCTATCGAGATATTGATTTTGATATTTTTTCTATATACTTTATGCTTTCCTCAATTTCTATGGACTTAATTTGTAATCTACATATATCATCTTTAATACTTTCTTTTAGTTCAACATTTGCATTTATTCTATTACGTCTTTCCAATTCATCATCAATAAATATTACTAATGTTTCACAAATTGATGCTTTATCAGCTTTCTTTAGTGTTCTTATACTAATTACGCCTATAAAAATATATAATGCAATTATAGGAAGAAAACTACTATTAATTAATTTTAACGCATTACTTAGATTATTTTCCGGAGCCTCTTTATATTCTTTCATTTGCTCATTTACATAATCTATATATTCTTCATTTGAATGTTCTAATTTATATAATTCGAATTTTTTATCATACATATATCTTAAATGTGCATCTGTAGAAACTGTAGTACTACTATCTATCCCTTGAACAATAGTCATGAACGATATAATTATTGTTACTAAAATTGTAAATCCACTTAAAACATTTTTATAATTCCTATTCGTTTTACCACATGCTATTAATTTATATTTCTCTTTATTTAGTTCTTCCTCACTAAGTTTCTTTAGTCTTTTGATTTCATTAACAATTTTATCTTCTTGTTTTTCTTTATCCCTTTTTCTACTTTTTTTAATCATTCTTCTAATTTTTTTAATCATAATTTCACCTCAGCAAAATAATTCTACATTATATATTATTTTCCTGCATTATGTTATATAGTTCCTTTTTATGAGAAAAAATATTTTCTGTAGGTATACCCTAATATATAGACCTAAAATTTAGAATATACCCCCTATCTAATCAATTATTTCCCTATATTTTAAACACAAAATATAAAACTTCACTAAATAATCAATTTCACGAAATAATCTTACACACTACTCTAACCCTTGGTACTAAGCCATTCCTTAGTTATCCACAGCTATTATATTCTCAATTAGATGTACATTTTTGTTTAATTATACTAAACTTTTTGGCTCTTTTTTATTACTTCGTGTAGGTCAACACGAATTATCAATTAGAACTGCCTAATTATTTCCCTACATTTATATAGTAACTACAATAGAACCTACATATATTATATGTAAGCTCTTTCTAATTACTAGTCCTCTAATGATACTTCTATAGTATTAGTAGTTTGTACTACCTCTTGCTTATCTGCCCATCCAAAATTCTTTAAAGAGAATATGTAACTGACTGGATTCTTACTACAAGAAGGATCTAACATCTTCTTTTCGCTATAATTTTGGCACATTAAATATGCCCTTTTAACGATGTTACTAAGTTGTTGTTTCGTATCTATATCCAGTTGTTTTAATATATTAACATCATCAACACAGTTCTTGTAATCTCTTAAACTCTTCATGGATATCCCTAATACCAATGCTAATCCTGTTACTGTATAAGGTTCATTATTATCATCACATTCTTTAAAATAAGCTTCAATTGTATTTGCTACTTCTTCAGCATCTTGAAATTTTGGCGGTCTACCTGTAAACTTCATTATATCACCTCCTAATACGCTTAACAAGTTTACAGCTTTAACCCATCATTAATAGATTTCAAAGCTGTTTTGGAATAAATTTCATTAACATACTCTTCAATTACACTTTCTAAATCATCATTTTTAACTATAAAAAACACCTTAGTACCATTCAATAATCCTTCAATTATTTTATTTCCTAACAGGTATGGATTTTCTTTAATTCTTAGGTTTTTAAATTCTATACTTTGTTCATTTAACATTATATTTTATCACCTCCTTATTCTTTATAAAAATAAATACCAACTAATTCATTTTCCTTAATGTTATTTTTATCCATAATATCTCTAATTCTTCTAATATATCTTTTTTATTATTTATAACAAACTTTCTATTATAAGTTTTTAAAACTATTCTCATTATCTTTCACCTACCTTGTGATAATGAGAAAATATATCTTCATTTTCCTCATAAACAAATTTATGTGTGTCCTCATTTAAAATATCTCTTTTATTGCTTACTAAATTATTTCTAAGGTATATAAAATCTCTTAAGTCAACCATTTGAGACGCTTCTCCCCTCATAGCCTTTCTGTACTCTCTGTTTATTGCAACTATTGCAACATTATAAGGAAATACAAATTCTACCTTTCCATCTTCGCATTTTTCTACACTAGGCAATATACTACTTTGCAAAGCAATATAAGTAGCAGTATTAACACTTGTAACTCTAAATTTTCTCGATTCTTCCATCTTTCAACACTCCTCTTAATTAAAATTCTAGGTACAAAAAAAGCACCACATCAACCTTCTAATTAGAAAGCTCATATCGTGCTTTTAAAAAAAATAGTTGGGAGGATACCCCCCCTCCCATCATAAAAATTTAGACTAGTTTTGTTCTAGTCTTTTTATTATGCAAAAAAAGTTATTAAAAATCATATTTTAGAAATTAAATTAAAATTAAATTAAAAAGTAATTAATAAATATATTGATTTTAATAAATTCATAACAAGTATTATACTAATACATTAATTTCATCTTCTTAACTCTACTTATTCGCTTATAGATGCAACTACTATATTAAAATAAGTTTATATTAAGGTTGCACAAGACAAAACTAATATAAAAATAAAATACTTATAACAATACACCATTAAATGTAATCTTATAAATATTCTTTAAATCCGATTTTTCAGCACTTTAGGGTAAATCGGGAAACCAAAATAATAAATAGAGCGATGGCGTTTTAACCACAGAAAGGAAATTACCTATCTTATACCTGTATATGGACTGCCCTTACTAAGTTAAGCAAATGTGCAAGGAGGTGGCTGGATTGGCTACCAGCAAGTAACTTAGAACTTTTTGAATGAGATTAGAATATTGATCCAATCAAGCAGATTAAACATCTATTTTTATCCTTTGTAATAGGTGATTAAATGAAAAGATTTTTTCTTTCCACAAACTCTAGCAAGGAACGGTTTAGTGACTTGCTAGAGATTGGTTCTAGTTATATCTTTTTAAAAACTGAATTTTATTGCAATAAAAAGAACTATCCAAATAGATAATCCTTATATAAAATCAAGTTTAGTTTTTAATTAAGCAATAATTTCCACACTATATTTATTATAATTCTTTCAAATAAATAGCATCTATTGAAACACCAATATTATCAATAGTGCAACTATTTACCTTCAAATATCCTTCTTTCTCTAATTTCTCAACACAACGTTTATCTTCTGCGTATGACCTTAAATCACCACAAATATACATTGCAATAATTTTTTGGTCTATTCCATTATTATTTTCTTTAATAAACTTTTTCACATAATTCATTCTATCCATACCCTTTACTCCCTTCATTTAATATTAACTTACCTTCACCACTTCCCTCAGTTACTTAAATATTCCACAAAAGTTTTCCAATTCCTTCATAATATTAAAATTTTATTCACATTTATTAATTCCCCCATTTAGGTGAACCATTATAACTAATAGTTAGAGTCCTTTATCCTAATAACCACTCTTACTTTAACTACGAGTCCTTTAAACTAAAGACAATTAACCAACCACTATATCCTTCCAGTCTCCATCTCCTTGGTAGCTATAGTTAATATCTAACTTCTTAAGTAAATTAATAAGGCTAATTTTACCTCTATTTATAGCTCTAAGTTTATTAAATAAATCAATTTGGTGTTTCTTATCTAATACATTGCCATTCTTATCTATATAATTCTCTATTATTTTCCTAGATGCATCTAAAGTTTTATCTACTTCTCCACTTTCTATTTTTTCTATTTCTTCTAACATTCCATTTACTACAAATGCGATGTTGCTTATGTCACCTTTAACCTTCATTAACTTTTCTTTAAACTCTTTTAAATCTTCCATACTTACTACTCCTTTCTCTACGAGGTACTAACGCCCTCATAAATTCGGTTGTTTAAATAGACAAACAAAAAAAGGCAAGTGTCGGTAAACCTCCACTAAAGCCTTTCATTATTTATCTATTTAGATTGTAATTTTTTCTTTGTTTTATCTTTAGACCCTTTAAAAGTCTGCAAGCCATTGGTATTACTAGCTTATAACCACTTTTTTTCAATTCTATTTGTCCCAAATTAAGGGATTTTTTAACTTTCTTATATTAGTAATATAGTAAATCCACTTTTCCCCTAAAAACGGTACAAATAGAAACATAAAAATACATCTCAAACCACTGATATCACTAGCTTAGATCGTTTTTCAAAGGTACTAATATTTAAACATATATTTAGTCTTTCTTAAACCTTTAACAGTTCCTATTTTAATTCTATTATCTTTTAAAAACATATTGAACTCATCATTTTCCAATATCTTGTCAAAACTTTTCCTTCCAAAATCCGTAGCATCCATTATATCAGATACAGTAATTCTTTTTTTATCCCATTCATTTAAAATCCAACTCTTTAAATTCTCTATATTATTCATGCTCCTCACCTCTTTTACACTATCTTTTTTTAACTCTTCATTTTTTCTAAATATATAAGTAGAATTATTATCACTTTTTACTATGTAACCACTATTAATTAAATCTCGTTTAACAGTTTTCCAAATAACCTTCTTATCCGTAAATCCTTTAATTCCGTATTGAAATATAATTTCATCTTTTAATGCTTTAGTTAACTTAACACCTATATATTTCTCATCTATTATTTTCATCCAAGGCAAATATATTCGTTCACTCCTATAAGTTGAGTTTCCTATATATGTTTCTTTTCTTACTAATTCTCCATATTTAGCTTTTTCATAAATATATCCGTCACCATCAAAAAGTGTTTCTAAACAACATAAATAATCTATATCTTGTCTAATTCTATGCCTAGCTTGATACTGCTCATCTTTATCAGATACATCTATTAAGCATATTTTAAACGCCTTATCTTTTAAATTCCATCCTGTTTCATACGCCCCGTTAACTATAAGTACATCAACATCAATGTTCTGTTCTTCATCCTCTTTGTATTTTTTAGTTAATAATTTTCTTAATTCTAATTGTCTATCATTCATGGTAGGAATAAACTCTTTAACTACTTCTCCCCATTCATCTACAGTAATATTATATTTTCCATTGTTTACACTACACAGCCATTCAGCCTTGATATTGTTATTGGTAAACCATTGTTTATATTCTTTAGATTTTCTAATTGTTTTGGTGTAAATATACATTTTAAATCCTAACTTTTTCATTTTTGAGTAATTTAATGTCTTTATTATATTAAATGTATTATTAGTATAATCTGGTTCAAAATTATGAGTATATAAATTTTTTCGCTCTTTACTAGAGAAAATCATATATATATCAGCATATTTCCCATACTGTTGCATAAAGTCATTTATTGGCTTTGGAGTTCCAGTTAATCCTATTACTAGTGATCTTTTAGTTATAAAGTCAAGTTCATCAATTAAATTTACATATTCACCATCATTAGAAAATACTTCATTTCCATCTTCATCTTTATATCTATTATGTTTTTTACAATATTTAAAAAGATTTTGAATCTCATCACAAATTATTATATTAAAATTATCTGTAATAATACTTTTATCTTTTTTAATGTAATAGCCAAGAGAGGAATATGTCATTACTTTAATCTCTCCATTATCCTCTGCATTTAAAATCTTAGATAAATCATTAAATTTCTTTGAATCTATAATAGAGCCTTTGCTAAACCTAGCTGTTATTTTATCATTCTCACTTAACACAGAATCTTTTAGCATAGTTGTATCACACACGTATAATATCTTACTTAATCGTAAATCATATGATAGTTTATCTCTTTCAATAGGATTCTCTATATATTTACTAGTTTTATCTAAAAAATCACCTAAGATAAAGCTAGTTTTACCACAACAAGGTGGAGCATTAACAATATTTAATCTATTATATTTAAATTTCTTTTCATATTCCTTAAAGGCTTCATTTAATCTTAACTTTTTACCCATAAATTCATCAATCCTTTCAATTCAATTTTATCTAACCCTTGTACACCACTTATCATATAACTGTTGCGTTTCTGTATCATTAAATACAAAAAATATCTTTCCAGTTTTCTTATGTATTTGTGGCCTTTCTTTTGGCATAACTCCATTCTCCATATAAAAATAAGCTTGTTGCCAATTAAAAATCATTCTATTCATTTCTAATCAATCCTTTCATTCATAAATTTGGAACAAGTTCTTATTAATAAACCTGTTCCAATAATTCAAGGTAAGGAGGGAGTTATCCCTCCAAAACCACTACTAGAAACTAACTTCTAAATAATTCTTGCTTTTATTGACTTCTTTAACTTTTATAACTTGTCCATCTACCACTTTATCAGTATGATCTTTAAAGATATAACCAACCTTTAAACCATCTGCACTTCTATAAACATTATAATTAATGTATTCTTTATTCTTCTCCACTTTTATTAATAATTCATCTGTTATCTCTAAGTCATTTCTATTTGTAAATTTAATAGTATTTGCCTTATCAACTTTTTTAGATAGATTAAATTTTGTTTCTGAAAACATATCTTTAATGCGTACATTTGAGAATAATTTTTCTTTTGTATACTTTGAAAACATCCAATCTATTTCTCCATCATCACATTTTTTGTATTGATATATATTTTCCACAATAGGCTCATTAGATTTATTTCTTTCTAATATTTTATTTTGTACTGTTCTCCACAAAAACACTTCAATAAATCTAACAGTTGGTTTAAGCTGCTTAATAGTTGCCACTACATCATTATCAGATATATTAAGTTCATCAACTCTTTTTATGATTGTATAATCTACAGTATCAAGCTCCTCATTTTCTGCTTTAGTATTTAATAGAGAGTTTCTAATACTCTTGTAATCTTCATAGATTTTTATTAATTCTTCATTAACTATTCCATCTTCAGCCTTATAATCCATCGCCTTTACTAACTTAGAAGCATTTTCATTTCCTGATATAGCATCATATGTTTTACTTAAAAGTTTTCTATTTATGTAGAAGCAATATCCATCCATCATGTTACTGTTCTTTTTTACATTGCCCTCTTTACCCCAATGCAGAATATCTTTACAATCATCTATTTTTCCTTTTCCCTTGCAACTACATTTAGCTAAAAGGTGCATGAATACAGGTTTCATTAGCATTTTATAAGTCTTTAATTCGTCTTGTAAGTATTCAGGAATTGGCTTTAAACTCTTTGGCATATCTATAGCGAGCTGGCTTGCTAGTAATATACTAAAATATTTTTCTTTGTTAGCTAAAAATAGCTGAGTTATAAACTCTTTCTGTTTATCTTTACTAAATTCTTTAACTTGTTTCCACTTTTCTTTATTGCTTAGCATTTTATTAATATTAGCTTTTATTTCAGCTCTTTTTATTTTTAATTCTTCTTTTTCAAATTCAGATAAATTAATTCCATTATTTTTACAATACCTTTCAACCAACATATTCCATGTATAAGCTTTCTTTTCTTTAAAAACCCAATTATCTAGTGAAGTACATACAGCATTAAGTTTAGCGTTGCTTATAGCAATTTCTCCTATTAAGTTACCACTAGAAGCTAATATATCTTCATATAATTGCTTTCTAGTAAACAAGTGTGGTACTTTCTCTCCATCTGCTTTATTAATAAAAGGGCTGTCTATTTCAACAATAGAATCATATAAAATATCGTTTTTAACAACTCCGAATCCATCTCCGTCTAAATCTGCTGTAGACATTAGAAATAGCCTATTATCAAATCCATTAAAAAACACTATTTCAGGGGTATAATCCTTTAACCACTTATCTAATGTATCATTTTTAACTAGTTCAACTTTTTGCAACTCTTGGAATAATGCTATTGGATTACGGTACATAACTCTCTTGCCTTCTTCTCCTGCAATATAATATTCGTTTTCCTTTAGTCCATTATCCCCTCTATCACCTGTTAAAAGATAGTTACAATAAGTTATAGGATCTAAAGCACCATACTTATATCCACCTTCTAGACACATCTTTCCACCTGCAAGTAGCTTTAATTGTTCTTTTATTAATCTAGCTATCTGCCTTTTAATTCTTCTCATTTTCAAGGCATCTTCTTGTAAATTAGCTAATAAAAAGTGTAATTTTGTACTGATTGTGTATTCATAATCTTCACTATTTTCGTCCACTTCTTCTGCTAAGTCTCCAATAAATAACCTAACAGCATCTATATCATTAAAGTCCAACAATCTATTATAGTAATCTATAGTCTTTTGAGCCATTTCTATTAACTCTTCTACAGTTAAATTTGTATTTTGTAAAAGTTGATAGTTTACTTTCAAAAAATTCTTTAAATCTTTTATATTTTTAGATACTTTTGTAACATACAAGCAATCTAATATATCTCTATAATCCTTATAGAATTCATCTTCATATTCCTTATTCAGTTCTTTCATGGAATTCCAATTGCCTATCCATTTCGCTTGACTTTCGTTTAGTAATAAATCAATCTCATCTACATTATTCCATTCTCCAAATATATCTTTAATATAGTAATTTCCGTTTTCTTTTTTAAAACTATTGTTATCTTCCTTATAATTTTTCTTAAAGTAATCTGCAAATGGGAATCTTAATGCGAATCCTTTTATAGCTAGTCCTTTATAACGGCGAATTATAGCAAAGTCGGGGGTATACCCCAACTTTAAATCCTCTGCGATAATGTTTGCCATATTATCAGACATTAGTCCTCCACCATCATTTAATATGAACTTTCTTTCTAATTTTTCTTGCTTATATTCTTTATTTTCTGTTAGAATAGTGTAACGATCTTTTTTTAAGTAAGTGGCTTCTGGTACAATTACTATGTTGGGAGCATAGTTAATTTTGTAAGCACTAGATGTTGTTAAACCTATACGGGCAACAATATCTTTTACCAAGCAGAATGTATCTTTACCTTCTTTTTGTGCTAATTTGTTGCCACTTACCAATTTTTCAAATACTGTTCTAAATTCTTCCTCATCTTTTTTTATAAAGTAATACTCTAATTTATAATTACCATTATCACTTTTTTCTTCTTTCTTTTGCATACTAGGAGATGTAACTAACGGAACATATATATTATCCTTATATGTAATTCCATTTATTAATTGATCTAAAGCAATTTCCTTATCTGCATCTAATATAACTTTTATTATTTCATCTAATCTTTTACTATTTTTAAACTGTTCTTTCTTATAAACCTCGTATGCTCTTAGCATAAAATTCTCAGGTAATGAAACCTCTTTTGTAAACTCTCCATTTTTAACATAATCAATCTTTAACATTTTACTCTTCATTCTAACACCCTTCCTACCTAACATTTTCAGTTCTACTATCCTATTTTTAAAATGGTACGTCATCTTCCTCAAATTTATCTTCTATGTAGTCTGTCTCGTTTTTCTCCAGTATATTGTTTTCGTTCTCTTCTAATGCTCTAAAAATTTTTTCAAATAATTTTTTATTTTTCTCATTCATTCTTATCTTTCTCCTATACTAATAGCTAATTCTATCCACTATCTTGTTGTTTTCATCTATAAATATTTCACCAACAAACATACTATCTATTCCATTTGCCCAAACACTTCTAATATTTTTATTAAGTAAATGTTCCCTTTCTTCAACGTAATCTTTTTTAAACTCTTCATCAAATTCACCGCTGCTATCTTCTAAAAGTTCTTTAATAGAATCATCCAAGGAAGTAATTTCATCTTCTAGTTCATAATTTTCTAATTCTCCAAATTCATATTCTGCTTTTACATCTTTTAAAATTTCATCTATATCTTTAGATCCTATTCCTACCCTTCTACTTCTATCTCCTTCAGTTTTCCATCTCATAATATTAAAAACAATTTCTTCCTTAGTCCTTGGATTTCTTCCTGTAACAACATCAAACTCAACTTCTTCTACCTTAAACCCCATTCTTTCTAATTCTTCTTTTACAATTGCCTTTACATTTTCCACTACCTAAACATCTCCTCATTAATTATTGTTAATTTTGTATTTTTGCTATTGTTATATAATTGTTTTTGTAGTCCATACATTAAACCTTTATTAAAATCTCTTGTATGTTGGGGTATAGGTACTACATTATTACTTGTCTTATGTCTAAACGCTACATGAGATCCATTCTGTCTAATATCTTCATATCCTAATTCATTAGCAAATTTACACATTGTTCTGTAATCAAATATCTTTTGTGGTTGTCTTTTGTCTTCCTTTTTTATTTCTTTTTTATTACTATTCTCTATACTTTTCTCTAATCTAATTATCTCTTTCCCTATAAATCTTTTAGTTTTAGTTTTATACTCGTTTACTTTTGAATTAAATTCCTCTTTTAGATTTAGTAATATTAGAGCATATATCTGACCTCCACTATATACAATATTATCCGTCCTCCCCATATAAAGAGCTTGTCTATTAGACATCATTTTTGCATTATACAAGCCAAACTTTCTATTTGCCCCTATCATATCGCTTTTAAAAACATCGATACATTCTTTAAGTCTTCCGTGCTGATTCATTTTCAACTGCTTTTTAATCCCCTTAATATCTTCACAATTTCTAGTAAGTAAATCTGAAAAAGTATCATTTATTCCTTTTATTTCATCTGTAATACTGTCATATTCCTTCATGTATTTCTCATTTATTTCAATTGCCTTTTCTACTTCATCCATTCTAGCCATTGTTATATCAATTCTGTTAAATAAATCCATATATTCATCTTCATATTTCAAGCAATTTTCTATCACAATTTCTGTTGCATAATCTATAAATTCCCTATCTACTTGATTAAACTTTTTAATCCACTCCATTACATCTCCACCCCGTATCTATTTATGTACAAAGAATCACTTTCATCCTTAAAATTAACTATAAACTGTACGTCATTAGGCTCATATTCAATTGACTCTATATTCTTTATATCTCCAAGTATGCAAGGCTCTTGACCTTTTTCCTTAAATAATAATTCGCCTTTTTCCGATTCAATTTCATATCCATGAATTGTTAAATAAGTATATTCGTTTGGGTTTAAATCTAATTTACTAAAATAATTTACTTGTCCATTTTTAAGATTTATTACTGCGGTACTATCTTCTAAAAACAATGAAATAAATGTTCTATCCTTAGATATTTTTAATCCTGTTAGAGAATTAGGATCAACATCTAAATCATTATTTCCCCATATTCTACCCTCTATTAAGTTGTAGTAAGAGTGTTCGTTTTTTTCTATACTCTCAAAGATATCTGCAACAATATTCTCCATTGGTAAAATAGTTCTTTTTACACCTTTGTCATAGCACACATTTAAATAGAAATCATGATAAACGCTATCATAGTTAGTTTTCTCATCATACTCTCCCTTAAACAATTCTACATACTCTCTTGGATGTACAATGCCTATTACATAAGTGCCATCACTCGAAACCTGATGTGTATACTCATACCCATTATTTAGACTATTATACTTATCACACACCTCCTTTACTACTTGATTTGCATTTACCATGCTCTCTCTCATTTTTTTATTCATCCTTAATACCTCCATGTTTTTTTATTTTGAGCCTTATATAGACTCATACCTAGCCCCCTTAGGGGCTACTTATCAATCTATACTTGAAAATTTTACTTTTTTATAATAAAATGAGAACATGGGCTTTTTGTATATAAGATATTTTTATGTTATAGTTTTGTATCAATATTACTTACTAATTAATCTATAATCTCACCAATATTTCCCTCTGAATCTAATATTATTTATTTTTTTTTACAATGTCAAATTTACCTTCAACCTTTTTGCAATTTAATTGTATATCACTTTCAAATACAATGTCAAAAAAGATATTTAGACACAATCTGACTTTCACAAACCTTTTAAAATAGCTGTTAGTGATATATAACGTTCATTATATGCTGTTAACTCTGCAAGTTACATTTCTTTACATTGCATTTTTATTTATAACAGAATTATTGATTATACTGTCATTGATTGTGCTGTTATTGTTCATCCTCTAAATCTCCAAAATCTACATCTTCAAATATTTTAAGATATTTAGAATAAATATAATGATTATCCGTAAATGTAACCTTTAATGTCGTTTCATTTACATCTATAAATTCAGCATTACAAAAAATTAAGTTTTTTATGCTTTCGCAGAAATCCTCTATCGTCATATTAATCCCTACATCAAATCCATATTTTTTAACATTAACTATATTGCCATTAAACGCTTCTACATCCCCCATAAATGTAAGGAATTTGCAGAATTCATTTTCTGCACTTTCTACGTAACCTTCTAAAACATCCATAACATTATTAAACTTTAATTCTTTTTTCATAATAATCATCCTCCTATTTTTAAACTTACAAGCTTATTTTTCAACTTTATAGTTTAATAATACCCCCTTCTTTTTAAACTGTCAAGTGCTTTTTTAAATTTTTCAGTTGTTTCTTCAACTTAATATGATATAATAAATATGAGGTGATATTTATGGGACTAAAAGAAGATATAAAATCTTACATAGTGAAGAAAGGATGGACTGTTACCAAAATCGTAGAGGAATTAAATAGAAGACACGAAAAACAACAAACAGTTCAAAATTTGAGTAAGAAAATTAATAATGAGACTCTTAGATATGATGAAGTTTTAGAGATTGCAGAAATAATTGGATATGAAATTAAATGGATAGAAAAAGAACTAGATTAACCCTAGTTCTTTTTTCAATGTATATTTTTTTTAATATTAATAAAAATAGAAATATATTAGTATTAAAAAGGAATGAGAATTATGAATTTTAATAAATGTATAAAAGTAACATTAATAAAATGTTTAAATTATGATTATAGAAAAGTTAAACAAATAATAAAGGATTTTCAATATAAGTATAGTAAGGCTTATAATATGGCAACCAATTACTTATATTTGTGGGATACAAACAGTATGAATTTAAAGAATCTTTATGATACTAAAATAGTAGATAAAGAATTATTAGGCAAATCTAAAGGTGCATGGATTGAAAATAGAATGAATGAAATAATAGAAGGTGCTTTATCTAATAATGTAGCACAAGCTAGGCAAGATATTATTAATAAATATAACAAATGTAAAAAAGATGGATTATTTAAAGGTAAAGTTTCGTTGCCAACGTATAAACTTGATTCTAAAGTAATTGTTCATAATGTAGCATATAAGCTAAGAAACCATAATGGATATTTTATAGATATAGGATTACTTAATAAGGGTAAACAAAAAGAACTGAATGTAGGAAGATTTGAATTTCAAATAGATAAGCTAGATGGTAATAAAAAGGCTACAATTAATAAAATAATAAATGGAGAATATAAGCAAGGTTCAGCACAAATTAGTATATCTAAGAAAGGTAAAATTGAACTAATTATATCCTATAGTTTTGATAAAGAGGAAATTCCAGTATTAGATAATAATAGAATCTTGGGAATTGACTTAGGTATAACTAATGTGGCAACAATGAGTGTATATGATTCTATCAAAGATGAATATGATTATTTTAGTTGGAAAACAAATGTAATAAGAGGAAAAGAATTAATAGCATTTAGACAAAAGTATTATAATTTACGTAGAGATATAAGCATAGCAAGTAAGACAGCAGGCAAAGGAAGATGTGGACATGGTTATAAAACTAAAATGAAACCAGTTGACAAAGTTAGAAATAGGATTGCTAATTTTGCTGATACTTATAATCATAAGATTAGTAAATATATAGTTGAATTTGCAGTTAAGAATAGATGCGGAATTATACAAATGGAAGATTTAAGTGGTGCAACAAGTGAAGTACATAATAAAATGCTTAAAGATTGGTCTTATTATGATTTACAACAAAAGATAGAATATAAAGCTAAAGAGCAAGGAATAGAAATTAAGAAAGTTAATCCTAAGTATACAAGTAAAAGATGTAATAATTGTGGTTGTATACATGAAGATAATAGAGATTGTAAGAATCATCAAGCTAGGTTTGAGTGCAAAGTATGCGGGCATGGTAAAGATACAGATGTAAATGCTGACGTAAATGCAAGTAGAAATATTGCTATTCCTGATATAGATAAGATTATAGAAGAAACCGAAATATTACATAGTGAAAATAAACCGGCTAGTTAATTCTAGCTTACAATAAAGGTTGATTTACCAACCTAAATCGAGTATCTATAACATAAAACTAAGAATATTAGCAAGTTTATAGAAGAATATCTCGATAATGCTTCAGGTGTTAAATCACTTGGTAAAGGTTGTGTAGGGGAGTGGCTTTAAGTCAGAGTTCTACACCGATACAACTCTTTGAATGAATATAAGTTTAAATACAAATAGCTTATTTACAATGGTTTAATATTAACAAAGGTTGTATTTAAATCTCATATTAACCCTTTCTTGAGTAGTACCAAATATTGTTTAATATTACCAAAGGTTGTATTTAAATTTAGTGGATAAAACTTTCCCTTCGACTTTTTCAACGTTTAATATTAACAAAGGTTGTATTTAAATTGCTGTGACATATACTCATCTTTTTGACAAGTAAAGGTTTAATATTAACAAAGGTTGTATTTAAATTGTGATTCTTTTTCCCATAAATTCAAACTTTCTTGTTTAATATTAACAAAGGTTGTATTTAAATTTGCACAGCAGGGATTAGCAGAAGTGGAGCTGTAGGTGTTTAAATTAACAAGAGTTGTATTTAAATCTCCGTAAAAACTTTATTGGCCATAGATAAATCTGTTTAATATTAACAAGAGTTGTATTTAAATGCATATCTTATTAGTCCTAAAAATATAAAAAGTAAGGCTAGAGAACTTAATCCCTAGCCTTTAGATAGTAATTGTAATATTCTTCTTTTGTGCATCTCTTCTTATAGCATTTCTTTCTTTTTATCTTTTTGTAGTAGAATTTGCTTACTAAGTTATAAATCCTATCTAGCATAATCTTACCTCCAAATTATTTATATAAAACACTTGCAATCTAGTAGCGAAGCGTTAGAATCGTTGGGAACTGGTTGAGAATTTTGGATATAGTAAAGCCGAGAATATCGACTTATTTACTATCGTTGGTTTACTGTATATCGAACCCCATCAATAGCCTTACTAATTGTTTCTACTATCTATACACCCATAGCATTAGTAAGGTAGCACAATGTATATTCCTCCACCTTAATATTTAAAGTCCTTTAGGCATTGGACTTAACGTAACTAATAATTATGTATTAATTCCGACCTCAATTTATGCATCGACTAGGCTATCTACTAGAATTATTTATAGTTGCTCTAGTGCCTAACAACTAAACTACACTATTTTAGAGTATAGTTAATAAAACCTTGCAAAATCCATATTTTTTTGATACCATTAAATTACGGTTTAAGATGGTATCTCCTAGTGGGATATACAAAGATTTATAAAACAATATTTAATTGTAATGTAGGTATTGGCGTACCTACTATTTTTTTGTTTATTTTTTCATGTTCTCTAAAGGGCTATAATTTTGGTAAGACCTTCTTAAATCTTCATTGGCTAAATCTAAATACGCCTTTTCAGTTACAGTAACAGAACTGTGTCCTAATATCTTACTTAATGTATAAATATCTTTACTTGCTATCAGAAACCGCCTTGCAAAGTTATTACGAAGTGCATGGGGGGTTATATTTTTATCTATTTGGGCTCTTGCTTTATAAATTCTAAAATTACGCTCAAAATTTGACGCTGTTAATGCTCTATTAGTTCTTTGAGTTGGAAATAATAAATCATTTTCTTGTATTAAATCCTTATATTTAATCCATCTTGATAGCATCTTAGACATAGTCATACTAAAAAATACAACTCTATCTTTTTTCCCTTTGTTTATTTCAGCAGGTATTAATATGCTTCTCCTAACTATATCTATATCGTTAATTGTTAAATTGAGAGTTTCTGTTAATCTCATGCCAGTATCTAATATCAAATTTGTAATTATATAGTCTCTATACTCGTTAAACTTAGTTAAATCCATAGACTTAACTAATCTCTTCCACTCTATATCAGATATTTGGTCTTTAGCTTTTCTTTTTAACTTTATAAATTTAACTTTAGAAACCGTATTATTCCTAATAATTAAATTCTCTTCTAGCCAATTAAAAAACACCTTTATATTTCTCAAATAATTATTTAAAGTCGCATCACTTAGTTCTTCACCTAAATCTTTTCTTTTCTGTTGGTAATTCAAATTTAAACTCTCTACATTTGCTATGTAAGAGTATTTTCCTCTTTCCTTTGTAAACTCTAAGTAGTCTTCCACAACCTCTTTGTCCACTTTTGATATATCACCAATATCTTTTTCTTCTTCTAAATATCTTGCGAATAAAGTTAAAGTTTGGTAATAACTCATAATTGTCTTTTTAGATAATCCTTTAATTCCACAATAATCAATAAAATCTTGGATATATACTTGAATATCTTTAATTTTCTTTATCCTAGGCACAAAAAAACCTCCAATCAGTTAAGTTTTTACACCTAACCAATTGAAGGTTTAATATTACATAATTTAAATATATTTATTGTTATAAAACCGTAAATCTATGTTTAGTTTTATATAGTTTATCGACATAAGCTTTTCAAACTTTGGGTCTATTACTGCTATTAAGATACCTTATTTTTAAGTCTTAATTTATCAGCTATAATTGCTATAAATTCCGAATTGGTAGGTTTTCCCTTTTCATTATGAACAGTGTAACCAAATAACTTATTTATAGCATCAACTTGTCCTCTACCCCAAGCTACTTCGATAGCATGTCTTATAGCTCTTTCAACTCTTGAAGCAGTTGTATTATACTTCTTAGCTATTGATGGGTATAATTCCTTAGTAACAGCTGATAATAATTCCATATCGTTAACAACCATAGTGATTGCTTCTCTTAAATACATATATCCTTTAATATGTGCTGGCACACCAATTTCATGAATTATGCTTGTAATTTCAGTTTCAAGATCAATAGGTCCTCTGCTAGTTGCAGCAGCTTCTCTTTGAACAACTTGAGTTGAAACAGATCTTCTCTTAGTTTCAACATCTTGTGTGCTAAACATCTCTCTTATTCTCTTTGTAAATATATCCATGTCAAATGGTTTTACCACATAATAATCAGCACCTAAAGTTATTGCTTGTTGAGTAATTTTATCTTGTCCAACTGCAGACAATACGATTACTCTTGGCATTTTATCTAAATCCATTCCATTTAATTTTTCTAGAACTCCTAATCCATCAAGGTGTGGCATTATAATATCTAAAACTACTAAATCGGGTTGCTTTTGTTGAATTAACTCCAATGCTTCCCTACCATCTTTCGCTATTCCTGTTACCACTATATCCTTTTGGTTTAATAAATAATCATTAAGTATGCTGCAGAATTCTTTGTTATCGTCAGCGATTAATACTGATATTTTTGAATCTTCCATGCTTTTCTCCCCTTTTATCCATTTTTTACCAACGTAATTATTAATTCGCCATTTATTTATCAATTCCTTCTTTCACCAAGAAAGATTTCACTAAGACTTTATAATTGCATTATTATAATATAAATTCGACATTACTTAAAAAATTCCTTTTTAACTTTAAAATGTATCATCTAAATTATAAGATTTTTTAATCTTAGTATATACGGTTTATTAATATTACTTTAGTATATAATATTCTTCTTTGTTTTTAAATATTATAATTATATCTTCCACTATTTGTAAATTATACACCATATTTGCATCTTCGTAAATACTTTTATCTAAAATAAATAAATATTTTTACATTTATTGGTAATTATTTCTGTTCTTTACTTCCTATTTACACTCTATTAACAGTATTTCGTCAAAAAATTAAGGATATCCAATAATTTAGATATCCTTAGTATTTTACTTCAAAATTCCTGCATCTTCAAGCATCCAATCAATATAAATTCCATAACCAACATCTGGTTTATTAATTAACACATGAGTAACAGCTCCAACCAATTTTCCATTTTGTATTATTGGGCTTCCACTCATACCTTGAACAATCCCTCCAGTTTTACTTAATAAGGCTTCATCAGTAACCCTTATTAACATACTTTTAGGACCAGGTGAATCTTGTTGAAGCAATTTTACTATTTCTATTTCATATTCCTTAGGTCCTTCTTCATCTATGGTTGTTATTATAGTAGCTTTTCCTAATTTTATTTCATCTCTGAAAGCCACCTTCATAGGTGATGACCTCATGGGATTACATTCTGCTTTTTTACCCTCTCCAAAAATACCACATTGAGTATTTTTCACTATACTCCCTATTGGTTTATCATCATTCACAAAAATACCCTTAAGTTCCCCAGGCGCACCCTTTTCACCTTTTCTTACACTTATTATTGATGATTGTAGAAGATCACCTTTCTTTATTGTAAAAGGTTTATTTGTATCTCCATCAGTTACAGGATGACCTAATGCAGCAAACTTTCCTGTCTTTTCATCATAGAAAGTCATTGTACCAACTCCTGCTGTTGAATCCCTTACCCAAAGACCTAATTTATATCCACTATTGCCTTCCTTAACAAGAGTTACTTCTTTGTTTAAACTTTTACCATCTCTTAATAGTTCAATATTAATTTTTTCTTTATTAATTGAACTTACTTTTTTTATTAAGTCATGCGATGTTTCAATAGCCTCTCCATCAATTTTTAAAATTACATCTCCTACTTCTATGCCAGCTTCACCAGCAGGGCTAATCTTTCTATCATTAGCTATTGCTATTTCAGAAAACCCTACTACTAAGACTCCTTGTGATGAAAGTCTTACACCAATACAATTTCCACCAGGTATAACTTCAATATTCTTCACTTTATGTACTGAAACCTGTTTTATTGGTATTAGTCCAAGTAAGTTCACCTTTAACTTTTCTTCTTTATATTCTACCTTATTAAAAGGTCCCACATTGGGAAGTGCCGACATTACTTCCACTTCACTACTTGTATAAAGATGATCTGGTACATCTTTTAGCATAATGCATGTGGACAGAGCCAAAATCAAGATTGGAGTAATTATTACGCTTACTATTTTTAATAGTTTTCTATTCATGTCCTTCTCCTCCTTCTCCTCCTTTGCTTCTGTTTTTAAGTTACCCATTGGACATGCATTATATTCTATAGGAACTTTTCTAATATAGACAAATATTAAATATAAAATTTTTAAATATCTCTTTTTGAAAAAAATTGATACCTAGTTACAAGGTTTCATAAAATTATGTTTCTTTTTATGGAAAACAAAAAAAATAAAACCACAAACTCTTGTGATTTTATTTTTACCAATATATTATAACTTATGTATATTAAAGATTTTTAATTTCATCTTTTTTAGACTCTGCAAACTTTAGCATCTCTTTTACGTTTTGTATGGTAGCTTCTGTTACTCCATTACCACCCATCATTGATGCCACTTGATTTATTTTATCTTCTATAGATAACATTCTAATTCTTGTATAAGTTTTATCATTTACTACTTCCTTTGAAACAAAATAGTGATGATCTGAAAGTATAGCTATTTGAGGAAGATGTGTTATACATAAAACTTGATGTCCTAATGATACTTGATACATCTTTTCTCCAACACGTTGTCCAACTGCTCCACTAATTCCAGTATCTATTTCATCGAAAATTAGAGTTGAAATTTCATCCTTATCAGCAAATACACATTTAAGTGCAAGCATTATTCTTGATAATTCTCCACCTGATAAAACTCTTTCAAGAGGTTTTAAAGGTTCTCCTGGATTTGTAGATATCATAAAGCTAACATCATCAAATCCTCTTTCATTATAATTATCCTCTAAGGTTATTTCTATCTTCATTCTTGACTTATCTAATCCAACGTAAGATAGTTCTCTAAGAATTTTTTCTTCTAATGAAGGACTGTATTTTTGTCTTATTTCATGTAGCTTTTCACCTACATTTTTCATGTCACTTAAAATTTGGCTTTCTTTTTCAGTTAATTCATTTAGTATTTCTTCAGCATTAATTAACTCATCATATTTTTCTTTTAATTTTTTATGATAAGCTAGCACTTCTTCTACTGAACCGCCATACTTCTTCTTATATGTATTAATTTCATAGATTCTCTCGTTGATTTTACCAAGTCTAACATCATCATAGACTATTTCATCACCAAGATCTCTAATATCTCTTGTAGCCTCTTCTAAGCTAAAATAAGCACCTTCTAATAATTCTCTCTTTTCTTTTAAAGCTTCAAGATGATTTTCCACTGAAGAAACTTCACTTATTACCTTCGAAAGAGATTCTAAAATTGAATTTCCATCTTCTCTTTGGCTTAAAAGTCCATAACTTATTCTAAGAGCATTGTTTATTTTTTCTGCATTATTTAAAACATTGTACTCTTCTTTTAGATCTTCCTCTTCACCAATTTTTAATTTACCTTTTTCTATATCTTCAATTTGGAATTTAGTATAGTCAATTAGCTTATCTCTGTCCTCAGCACCTTTAATTTTATTAATTTTTTCTTTAATTTTTGATAGTTCTTCTTTTAAATTTAAAAATTTATTTAAAGGCTCTTCTATATCTTCTCCAATATAATTATCTAAGTATAAAATATGACTACTTCTTTGTAGTAAACTTTGATTTTGATGCTGTCCATGAATATCTAATATCTTTTCTCTTATTCTTTTAAGCTGAGTTATAATTAAACTTCTTCCATTTACTTTTATTATGCTCTTACCAGATAATAAAGTTTCTCTTGATATTATTAGCATATCATCATACTCGATACCTAACTCATCTAATACATGGTTAACATTGTCATTGTCTATTGAAAAAATTGCTTCAACGAAGGTTCTTTCTTCTCCTGTTCTTATTAGATCCTTTGAGAACTTTCCACCTAAAACATAATCAATAGCATCAATAAGAATAGATTTACCTGCACCAGTTTCTCCTGATAGTATATTGAATCCTTCACTAAACTCAACAGTTATTTCTTCAATTAGAGCAAAATTTTTAATGTTTAATCTAATTAACATTCTACCCCACCTTTTTAACCCTTAAGATATTAAATTTCTTATTTTAACTACTAATTCTTCTGCGCCTTCAGTAGTTCTAAGCATTATAAATATTGTATTTTCACCTGCAATTGTTCCAGCAATCTCATCAAATCCAAAACTATCAATAGCTTCTGCAACTGGAGCTGCGCCTGCAGATACAGTCTTTACAACTACCATTTTATCTATATTTTCAACTGAAGTAGTTAAATTAGCTAAAACGTTAGTTAATTTATCTGACATATTATTTTCATTTGTCTTTGGAACAGCATATTTATACTTTCCTGAAGGCCCTTGCATTTTTATAAGCTTTAAGTTTTTTATATCTCTAGATACTGTAGCTTGAGTCACATCAAAACCTTCAGATTTTAACGTTTCTGCTAAATCTTCTTGTGTCTCAATATCTCTTTGAGCTATTATTTCCAAAATCTTTAAATGTCTTTTTGATTTCAAATTTTCTCACCATCTCATTCCTTAGAATTATTTAAGATTTTTGTCCTTAACACTTTAAAATAATCATAATCCTTAAACAAAAGAACTTGAACACTTTTTTCTGCTCTTTCAACCTTTATCTTAGTTCTTTGTTCAACCTTTGTAGCTTTTTGACCATCCACTGTTAAATAAATTTCTTCTTCCCCATTTTCAGGTATAATCTCAATTTTACTTTCTCCACTTAAAACCATTGTAGGCATACTTTTGGTATGAGGACAAATTGGAGTTAAGGTTATTAAATCAAGATTTGGATAAATAAAAGGCCCCCCTGCAGAAAATGAATATGCTGTTGATCCAGTTGGAGTTGCAACAATTAATCCATCACCCTTAAAAGTTGAATAAAGCTTTCCATCTACAAAGACTTGAAACTTTACCATTCTTGAAAGTGTGCCTCTTGCTACAACTACATCATTTAATGCATGTTCTTCAATAACTTCTCCATCTTTCATGGTTTCATATTTAAGAAGCATTCTATCATCAAGATTATATTCATCTTTTTTTAATTTTTCTATTGCTCTATCTATATCTGAAATTTCTGTACTAGACAGAAAACCTAGATTTCCAATATTGATACCGAAAATAGGTAATGAAGTTTTTTTACTAATTTCTCTTGCTACATTTAGGAGTGTGCCATCTCCCCCTAAGACAACAAGTAAATCTAAAGGGGTTTTAAACTCTTCATCTTTAATCTGGAATGAATTAAAAATTCTTATCTCCTCTAAATCGAAATTCATTTCAAACTTCTTTTTAACCATATTTAATATCTCATCATTTTTATCTTTAGTAGGATTTATGGCTATCCCTATTCTTTTCATACTTTCCCCCAAGAAAATTATATTTCAGTATGAGATGCTTCTACAACCTTATCCACATCTTCCCTAACAAAAGTACTTTCTCTTTCCATATCCTTAGTAAAATAAACTAAATACTCTATGTTTCCTTCAGGTCCCTTTATAGGAGAATAACTAACTCCTAATACATTAAGATTATGTTCAATTAAATAATCAATAATTCCAAATACTACTTCTTTATGTACTTCAATGTCTCTTACAACACCTTTTTTTCCTACTTTTTCTTTACCTGCTTCAAATTGTGGCTTAATTAAAGCTACAACTTCACCTTTATCCTTTAAAAGTTCTACAGTTGCAGGCATTATCTTTTTTAATGATATAAATGATACATCTATAGAAGCAAAATCTACAAGTTCTCCTAAGTCTTCAGGTTTAACATATCTTATGTTTGTTCTTTCCATACAAACAACTCTTTCATCAGTTCTAAGCTTCCATGCAAACTGACCATATCCAACATCTATAGAAAAGACCTTACTTGCACCATTTTGTAGCATACAGTCCGTAAATCCACCTGTTGATGCACCAATATCCATACATACTTTACCTTCTAATGTAATAGGAAAGTTTTTCATTGCCTTCTCAAGCTTTAATCCCCCTCTACTTACATAAGGTAATTTTTCACCTTTATATTCAATATTAGCTGTTACTGGAACCTTTTCTCCTGCCTTATCAACTCTTCTTCCATCTACAAAAACCTTACCAGCCATTATTGATGTTTTAGCTCTTTCTCTAGATGTAATTATTCCTCTATCAACTAATAGAATATCTAGTCTTTCTTTCTTATCTGCCATAATCTTCTCCTTATATTATATAAGTTTAAGCACAGTATCTGCTATTCCTTTTCCATCTAAACCATTATCCTCATATAGAAGATCTACACTACCTTGATTTATAAATTTATCATCGTATCCTAAGTTTACAAATTTACCTTTATGTCCACAGTTAGTTAACTCTTTTAATACTAGAGTACCTAAACCGCCATTTTTCATATTATCTTCTACAGTTACTATGTGGTAACCTTCTTTAGATAGTTCTCTTATTAAATCTGTATCTATTGGCTTAATAAAGGTAGCATTAATTATACTTGGGTTAACATTTTTTTCTTCTAATATTTTTTTTGCTTTTAAAGCATGTTGAACCATTTTTCCAGTAGCTATTATTGCTACTTTTTCACCTTTATTTAATGTTTCCCACTTACCTAGTTCTACTTTACTTATAGGAAACAAGCCATTTACTTCATCTCCACCTCTAGGATATCTTATAGCAACTGGTGTTCCTTTAGCTAAGGCCCATCTAAGTAACACATCAACTTCTTCTAAACACTTTGGTGCCATAATAGTCATGTTAGGAATCATTGATAAAAATGATATATCCATAATTCCTTGATGAGTTTCACCATCATCTCCAACAATACCTGCTCTATCTATGCAAAAAACAACAGGTAGGTTTTGTATGCATACATCATGTATAACTTGGTCAAATGCTCTTTGCAAGAAAGTTGAGTATACTGCAAACACAGGTTTTAAGCCACTACAAGCCATTCCTGCAGCTAAAGTAACTGCATGTTGTTCTGCTATTCCTACATCAAATAATCTATCAGGGAACTCCTTATAGAAGCATCTAAGACCTGTACCATCTGGCATCGCTGCTGTTATTGCTACAACGTCTTTATCCTCTTTTGCAATTCCTATTAAAGATTTTCCAAAGGCTTTTGAATAGCTATTTGATGGAGATATATTAGGTTCCCCACTCTCTAAATCAAAAGGAGAAACACCATGATATTTCCATGGACTTTTTTCTGCAAAATCATATCCTTTACCTTTTTTAGTTATGGTATGTATAATTACAGGTCCATTTATCTCTTTAGCTTTATTAAACATTTCAACCATTGTTGGTATATCATGACCATCTATAGGCCCTATATATTTTATTCCCATATCTTCAAACAACATTGAAGGGACAACTAATTGTTTAACACTATCTTTTAATTTTGATAATGAATGAATAACTGCTTTTCCTACAGAGCTATTGCCTAAGCTTGAATTAATATCCATCTTAAGTTTATTATATCCTGGTTCCATTCTTAATTTATTAAGGTACGATGATATACCTCCTACATTTGGAGATATAGACATTTGATTATCATTTAAAACTATAATCATATCTGTCTTATTGAAACCAACATCATTTAATGCTTCAATGGCCATTCCACCAGTTAAAGCTCCATCACCTATTACTGCAACTACTTTATAATCTTCTTTTTTTAGATCTCTAGCTCTTGCCATACCTAAGGCTGCAGATATTGATGTACTACTATGCCCCGTATCAAATGCATCATATTTACTTTCATTCCTCTTAGGAAATCCGCTCATTCCATCTTTCTTTCTAAGAACCTTAAATCCTTCTTTTCTTCCAGTTAAAATTTTATGAACATAGCTTTGATGTCCAACATCCCATATTATTTTATCTTTTTCTAAATTAAAACTCTTGAAAAGACTAAGTGTTAATTCAACTACACCTAAGTTAGATGCTAAGTGCCCTCCAGTTTTAGATACACTATTTATAAGAAACTCTCTTATTTCTTCCCCTAAAGATCCTAATTCATTATTATTTAGAATTTTAATATCTTCAGGAAACTTCATATTATCTAAAAACTTTGTCATATTATCATTTCCTTTATACTAATATTCTCTATCTAAAAGATTGTAAGTTAACTCCTTTAGATATTTAGCATCTACTGTCAAATCATTTAGTATAGAAATACATTCTTCCGTTAACTCTTTGCAAATATATTCGCATCTGTCTATACCATACATTGTAACAAAGTTGCTCTTATTTTTATCCTCATCCTTATTAGTGTTTTTGCCTAACTTATCTACTGAACCTAAAACATCTAATAAATCATCTTTAATTTGAAAAGCTAACCCTAGTTTCTGACCAAAAATATCAAGCTTTTCAATATCACTTTCGTTAGCATCCCCTAATATTGCACCTGCAACAATAGAACTTCTTATAAGTTCACCTGTTTTCTTTAAATGCATATATTTTAACTCTTCTTCTGATAGTGTTTCCTTTTCTTCACTTAATATATCTACAACTTGACCACCAATCATACCATCAGCACCAGCTGCATTAGCTATTTCTTTTGAAGCTCTTAATGCATTCTTTCCTGATTTTAGTGAATAATCCATCATTAAAATCATAGCTTCATTTAATAATGCATCTCCAGCTAATATTGCTATAGACTCTCCAAAAACTTTATGGTTTGTTGGTTTGCCTCTTCTTAAATCGTCATTATCCATTGCTGGAAGATCATCATGAATTAAAGAATAAGTGTGAATCATTTCTATTGCAGCTGCCATAGGCAATACTTCTTTATAGGATACTTTATATAAACTATATGTTAATAAAAGTAATATTGGTCTTATTCTTTTTCCACCAATATTTAAACTATAACTTGCTGCATCATAAATTTTCTTATTATAACTTCCTTTTTCCAAAAAATAATTACTTAAATATTCTTCTATATCCCTTTTACACTGGTCAATCTTAATTACCATCTTCAAACTCCACTTCTTTTTCTTCTTTTATAATAGAAATTTTGCCTTCTAGTGTATTTAAAGTTTTATATAATTTATTAACTATTTTTACTCCCTCTTCATAGGATTTCATAGATTCCTCTAGAGAAAGTTCCCCATTTTCTAATTCTCCTAAAACTCCTTGAAGCTTTTGAAGCATTTCTTCATAACTCTCTTTTTTTGCCATAAATCCTCCTATTTATCAGGGCTAAACTTACCTTTTACTAGGCCATCAGCTAAGAAAACATTTATTTCTTTCTCCTCTGACATTCTTTTTACGGTATTTATAACACCACTTTCATCCTCTATTATAGCATAACCTTTATTAAGTAGGTTACATGGATTTTGTGCCATTAAAAGATTATTTAGTCCAGATAATTTTTCTTTTTCAAGATTAATCTTGTTAACTATGTTAGAATTGAGCCTTTCTTTAAGCTTTTCTACTACCATATAATTATTAACAATCCTAGTCATAGGTGAGTTTAACTTAAGTATTCTGCTTAATGAATCCACCTTATTTTTTTCTAATTGAAGCTTGTTAGCTATAATACTTCCCATTCTATTATTCATATATTCTATTGCATCTTCTATATCTGATTGCAAAGGTATAGCTATTTCAGCTCCTTGTGATGGAGTAGCTGCTCTTACATCACTCACAAAATCAGAAATAGTAAAATCCACTTCATGTCCAACAGCTGATATTATAGGTATTTTCGATTTAAATATAGCCTTTGCTAATTCTTCTTCATTAAAGTTCCATAGTTCTTCTATAGAACCTCCACCTCTACCTATTATTATTACATCTACTGATTTAGTTCTATTAAAGTATTTTATACCATCAATAACTTCCTTGTAAGCTCCAATTCCTTGAACCTTAGCTGGATAAAGCACTAAATCTACTAATCTATTTCTTCTTCTAGAAACATTTATAATATCTCTAATTGCAGCACCAGTTGGAGATGTAACTATTCCTACTCTACTAGGAAACTTAGGTACTTCTTTTTTTAATTCTTCATCAAAGTATCCTTCTTTACTAAGTTTTTCTTTTAATCTTTCAAACTTTATGTAAAGTTCCCCTCTACCTTCCTGTTCAATAGTATCGCAATAAAGCTGTATACTACCATTTTGAGGGTAAATAGAAGCTCTTCCTCCAATTACTACTCCCATTCCTTCTTCTAAAGTAAGATTAAGCATAATTGCCTTACTTCTAAACATAACACAGTTTATTTTCCCCCCTTCATCCTTAAGAGAAAAATAAATATGTCCACTAGAATGGTATTTTAAATTAGAAATCTCTCCTTTTACAGAGAGATTATTAAGTATAAAATCATTATCTATTATTCGTTTTAAATAATTATTAACCTCACTAACAGTTAAAGTCTTAATCTTCATACTCTTCTGCCGCCTTGCAAGCATTTTTTATTAAAAGTGTTGTAGTTAATGCTCCTACTCCTCCTGGTACTGGAGTTAAATATGAAGCCTTATCTATAACTTTGTCAAAATCTACATCTCCTGTTATTTTACCTTCAAAGGATGAAGTTCCAACATCTATAACTACTGCACCTTCTTTTACATAAGTCTCATCTAAGAATTTAGGTTTACCTATTGCTACAACTAAAATATCAGCTCTTTTACAAACCTCTTTTAAATCCTTAGTTCTTGAATGACATATAGTTACTGTAGCATTCTCCTTTAGTAACAGTTGCGCTACAGGCTTTCCAACTATATTACTTCTACCAATAACAACTGCTTCTTTTCCGCTCAAATTAATACCTAAACTTTTAATTAGGGTGACAACTGAATTCGGGGTACAAGGTAAGAAACCATCTTCGCCCATATATAACTTACCTTGTGATTCAAAAGTTAAGCAGTCAATATCTTTTTTAGGAGATATTCTAGCTACTGCTTCCTTTTCATCAATACCTTTTGGTAGAGGAAGTTGAATTATAATACCATGAACTTTCTTGTCTTCATTTAATTTATCAATAGTATTTAACAATTCTTCTTTGGATGTATCCTCTGAAAGTTCAACTCTCTTAAAAAGAATTCCTAAAGATGTAGCAACCTTCTCTTGACTATTCATGTAATAAATAGAACCACCATCATTTCCTACAAGAATTGATGCTATTTGAGGAATATCTTTTCCTTCTTTTATTCTTTTGTCTACATAGCTCTTTATTTCTTCTTTTATATTAGTTGCAATTTCTCTACCATTTATAATTTGCCCCATTTTATTTCCCCCTATATATTTTTTAGAACCTTATCTAAAACTCCGTTAACAAATGAAACTGACTTTTCATCTGAATATCTCTTTGTTAATTCTAGTGCTTCATTTAAAGCAACCTTTTCTGGAACATCTTCTACATAAAGCATTTCATATATTCCCATTTCTAAAATGCAAAGATTAATTTTAGAAATTCTGTCAAGCTTCCAGTTTTGTAAATTCTTTTCTATTATTGCATCTAACTCAGCTCTCTTTTCATTAATTCCTTGTAATATATTATTTATGTAACCAAAATCTATACCATCTAGACATTCTTCACTGTTCTCTTTGAACATTTCTATAACTTCTTGTGGTGTATCTTTACTTAAGGTCATTCCAAATACTAATTCTAATGCTTTTTCTCTTGAATCTTTTCTACTCATTATTTCCTCCAAATTTAAATCTATATAAATATTTATTACCTTTATTATAGACTTTATAAAAATATAATAAACGACTTTTATTATTTTATCACAAGGGAACTAAGCTTTCCACAAAAAATCACCCATTATTAACTATTTTATCATCTCGAAACCATATAGTTATATTTATTACAAATTATTCTTTAAAGCTTTAAGGAATATAACAGCTCTCCATTTATAATTTCTCCTGTATTTTTAAACCCAACATCTTCATAAAGATTTTTAGCTTTTATATTTTCTGGATAGAATGATAAAAATATTTCCTTGCATTCTTTAAGCTTTTTCATTTCTTCTATTATTATTTTAATTGCTTCTTTACCATAACCTCTTCCTTGATATTTATGATGGATCATTAATCTACATAACTCATAAAAATTATCCTCATAGCAATATCCATACATAGTAAATCCAATGATTTTATCTTCATCATATATTCCTTTTGTAATCCATCCATTTTCTATTTTAGATTGAGCTAGGGATAAAGTATTAGATGGAATAAATTCTTCAAATACAAAATGCTGATTGCTTTTGTCTGTTGTTAAAGCTATACACTCTAACCAATTCTCTTCATTAATATCTCTTAAATTAATTTTCATATAACAATCCCCCTAAACCACTTCTAATACAATAAATTATAAATCACTTATCCAATTCTTTACAGCATAATTTCTATTCAACATATTTATATATTTTTAACTTCTTATAAATATATAAATACTTAAATACATATTTATATATTTATAACTTAATTTTATTTCAAAAAAAGAAACTACATCTCTGTAGTTTCTCCACCAATTTTATTTTGCTACAATAACTTTTAACTCATTAAATTTATTCCACGTCTCTTCATCTTCAAGCATCTTATCCATATACTGTCCTAATACTGCTTCTATATACGATCTTGAATAATTATAACTTTTTTTCTCTATGTCCCCTACTTTAAAAGATATATTATCAACGTCCTCTATTAATGTAAATAAAATTGCGCTATTCTTTTGAAGCACATTTTGTGGATTCTCCCAAAAGCTAGCATACTCATCCTTATCATTAGCTCTAATAGCATATTCAACTTCAATATCATTTGAATCTTTTACCCTTTGAACTTTATCTACATAGAGTTCACCTGGTAGCTTCTTTAATATATCATATGCTTTATTATCTTCTAATTTAGAATTCTCATATTTCTTTAATGATTCAATTTTTACTTCTGCAGTTGATAACACATTATCTTTCTTAGTACTACACCCTGTAACAGTAATCATAAGTAAACACAATAATATAATTATGGAAATCTTTTTTCTCATAGAATATACCTCCCACATATAATCCCATTACTATATTACCATATTTTTACATGCAATATGTCTTTTTTATTTATCTTTAGCAAAATTCCACTCTAGAAAGAATTCATTTAAATAATTCTCCATAAACTTATGTCTTTCTTCTGCTATTCTTTTTCCTTCGGTTGTGTTCATCTTATCTTTAAGCTTTAATAATTTTTCATAGAAATGATTTATTGTTGTACTTTTTTTATTTTTCACTTCTTCTAGAGAATTATAACTATTAATACTTATATCTGGATCATATATAGGATTATTTTTATATCCTCCATAGGTAAAGGTTCTTGCTATACCAATAGCTCCAATTGCATCTAATCTATCAGCATCTTGAACAATCTTCCCTTCTATACACTCTTGAGAAGAATCAACAATGCCTCCTTTAAATGAAATTTTTTTTATTATTTTTATAATCCTATCCCTATCACTTTTCTTAACTTGAAGATTCTCTAATAAAGCTTCTATTTCCTTAGTTTCTGTTTTATTATCATTAGAAAATTTCCAGTCTCCAATATCATGAAGTAGAGCGCACATTTCAATAATAAATATGTCTCCCCCTTCTTTTTTATAAATAGCTTTTGAGGTATTATATACCCTTTCTATATGGAACCAATCATGTCCACTCCCTTCATTTATAAGTTTATCTTTTACATATCTCTTCGTTTGTTTTATAATATCTTTCTTATCCATAGTTCTCCTAACTTAAACTATATAGTCTGCAACAATTCTTGAATTAGTAACCTTTTTAACATAAGAAGCAACCTCTACATGTTTAGGATTTATTTGGTAACTATCTAAATCTTCCTTACAGTTAAATTCTGAATATAAAACTATATCATAGGCTTGTTCAGATTTATTAAAATCTATACCAACCTCAATTTTTACTATTTCCTTAATTTTATCCTTTAATCCTTCTAACATATTCTTTATTAATTTAGCATTTTCTTCTTTAGAGTGCCCCTCTGCTTCTTCTTTTAATTTCCACATAACTATATGCTTTATCATTTCTCCACCTCCATTTTTTATAAAACCGAAAAAAAGGAATTATACTATAAAGCATAACTCCTTTTATAAACTATTCTTCTACTTTTTCTTCTTCCTTTGGTAAGTAAATATTTTGTACATAAACATTTACACCACTAACAGTTAAACCTGTCATAGCTTCTACTGTTTTCTTAACGTTCTCTTGAACTTGGCCTACGACATCCATTATTCTTACACCATATTCAACTGAAACTTCAAGTTCAATAGTAGCTCTATCTTCTTCTAAAGTAACCTTTACAGCTTTACCTACTGCTTTTTTTCCTTTAAAAATTTGAGTTATATTATTAGAAACTCCAGTATGTTGGAATCCTACAACTCCTTGTATCTCTTCAGCTGCTATACCAGCTATTACACTTACAACTTCGTCGGATATTTTTACAACCCCAACATTTTCTTCATTGTTGAAATCTTGCATTTTGTTCGCCCTCCTAAGCTTTGTAAAACAAAACTAAATTATCTTACGTTAATTATATCAAAATAGAAAATATATTACAATGTATTATTTTTTCACAGAAATATTAACATCACTAATTCCACAAGCGCTTTGAACTATCTCTTGGATTATAGCTCCTTCTTTTTCAGTAAGCTGATTATCTGACTTAACTATTATGTCAGCTTTTTTACTATCATCAGAAATTTCACAAATAGCATCACTATAACCTTTATTCTTTATATTTGTTTCTATTGTTTTTTGTTGACTTTGTCTTAATGTTATTTTTGTAATCTGTGCAGATGCAGCATCTTTTTGTGATTGTGAAGTCTTCTCATTTTCAACTACATCTTTTAGTCCTTGTATAGCTGAGGCATCATTGTTTTCTCTTGTGCTTCTTGCATCTATAAAGAAATCTGTTTGACTGATTGTTTCCTTATCCTTGTCTTCATCTTTCTCCCCTTCAACCAATGCCCCTGCTAAATCGCTAGCATCATTTAAACCACCATTATTTAATTTTGCTCCTAAAATAGCAGTACATACTATTAATGCTAATAAAGTAAAGATAATCCCAACTTGTTTTTTTGTCATTTTTTATTCCTCCCATCAACTTTCTATTGAATTATATGCTAAATCCCCATAGGATATACATTAACCTTTTCAACTGATATCCCATATAAACTAGATACAGCTTTTTCTATGTCATATCTAACCTTGCTACTTTCTGCACCCTCTGCAGCAATAACAACGCCTATTACCTTAGGCTTATATGTTTTTAAAATTACTGGTGAATTTCCACCAGACTCACTACTCATTACAACCTTAGTTGTGTCATTTTGCTGATCGCTAACTCTCTTTCCACCATTTGTATCTGTTTCTTCTGTTTTTGTTGTTTGGTTTGTACTATCATATGCTGCTACCTTCTCTTCTCCACTCTCAAAGTTAATCATTACATCAACTTCTCCAACTCCATCTATTTTTCTTAGAATGTTTGTAAGTTCAATCTTTTGTTTATCTTCATAAGTAGAGGCAGTAGTGTTTACTTTTGTATTATTTTCTTCAGTGAGAACTTCATTCTTACCATTTAAAAGTCCTGGCGCTAAAATGGTAATGGCTATTAATATAAAACCAATAACTAAAAGCACCGCAAGAATATTACCCATATACTTGTTTTTAAATAATTTACTAACCTCATTCTTTAGCTTCTTAAAATCCATTGATATCCCTCCTTTTTACAAATAATACACTACTATCTTATCCTTACTTATTTCTAATTCATCTGAAAGAAAATCCTTCACCTCTTTTTGAATGCTATCCTCTTCCTTAACATCTTTTTCCTCTTCCCCAATCTTAACTTCCTTTACTTTCTTAACCCCTTTTTCGCTTATTCCTATACGTAATTCATTAATCTGACAAGTCATATTATCAAAATCTACTATGCAATCAAGGTCGCTTTCAAAATTCATATCTTTAAATTCTTTTAATAACTTATTAATGCAGTTTTTATTAAAGTTATCCTTAAAACTGTCCTCTCTAAGTTGCTGTGTTGCTATAGTAGTATCCTCTTTACTTATGCCTTCTTCTATCTCTTTATCATATTGATCAATAATAGATGTTAAGGCTGTTTCCCCCTGTGAAAAGAACTTTACAATTGGATTTAATAATACAGCTACCAGTATTAGACCCATTACAAACTTCAAATATTTTTTCATGCTGTTATCTGGTCCAACAAGCTCTATAGCTGTAATAAATATTAATGTAGTAACAAGTGTTGTTATAAAACCTTTAATTAACTCCATCTCTTATCCCCCCACAATAAACTTTCCAGCAGAGGCCATAATTGCTAACAAAACAAAGAACATTAAACTTACGCTTAAAACGCATGATAACAACAATACCAATGAATCCCCTGTTGCTGCAATTGTACTTGTTATTCTTTTATCACTTATTGGCTCTACAAGTGCTGCTGACATTTTATATATAAATGTCATAAGAACCATTTTTATTATTGGATATAGAATGATAAGTATTATAACCATAAGTCCAATTCCACTTATTGCATTTTTTATAATTAAGGAATATCCAGCAACTGATGTAATTGCATCTGAAAAAGCTTTACCTACTATAGGTATAAAATTATCTACTGCAAATTTTGTTGTTTTTAAAGCAACAGCATCTATCGTTGTACTAGTTATACCTCTTATTGTTAAAAGAGCTATAAAAGAGGTAATTATTATTCCTTGGATCCATACTGTCCACTGCTTTAATAATTTACACAGGTTATCTATTTTATGCTCTTCCGAAAGATTGTTAGCAAATTGTAGAACAAAACCTACCATAATTAATGGAATTATTACAGTTACATATATCCTTGGTATTATTACAACTGCTGCCATTACAATTGGGTCTATGGTTGCTGCTTGAGTAACACCTCCTGCTAAAGCTATCATTGTAACCAAAACAGGTAAAATTGCTGCCATAAAATCTGCTACACCATTAATAACATCTTTTGCTACAGATATTGATATTAAAAAGCTTTTTGAAAGAAGCATAACCATAACTGCATAACATGCATAAAAAGCTATCTGAGATATACTTTTTGTACTAAAAGCATCCTGTAGATTTTTTAACAAGGTACATAATATAGCTATTACTATCATTGAAATAGCAAGCTTTAATACACTACCAACTTCTTTAAATAGAAGAGAAACTACAGCCTTGCCTAACTGTGAAAAGGATAGGTTACCCTTTCCATTTGTTATATAGCTTTTTACATATTCAACAGGGTCAAGATCATTCATAAGCTCAACATCTACCTTCATCTTATTGATATAATCATAAAGTCCCATTAAATCTTTATTTGTTTCAGGATCTATCATTCCCTCATCTACTATTGTCTCAATAGCCGATTTATTTTCTTCTTCTTCTGCATTAACTATAGCTGTTGGAGATATGATAGAAAAAATACATATGTTTATCACTAATAAAATCATAAGTCTCTTAAATCTCTTCATATTTACACCTACAAAATTTGTAATATAGAGTCTAATACAGCCATCAATATTGGAATTGCTAAAACTAGTATGAACATCTTCCCTGAAAACTCAACCTTGGATGCTAAACTTCCAGCCCCTGCATCCTTGCATATTTCACTTGCAAAACTGGCCAGATATGCTATAGCTAATATCTTAAGTACTATCTGTATATAAACTGTATCTATACCTGCTCTATCAGCTATGTTCTTCAGGAAATTAACTACTTCACTAACTTGTGAAATACAATATATAAAAATCACTACACCAGCAGCTAAAAGAATTAAGGCTGCTAGGTCTCCTCTTTTATCTTTAAAAAGTAAATATAAAAATAGGGCAACAAGCGCAAAGGAAATAACCTTTAAAATCATCATCTTACTATCACCTAGAACATAAACATTGTCTTTACTGTATTAAACAAATTACTAATTAATGAAATTATCATAATTAATATAATTACTATTCCTGCTATGTTAGTGATAGCTGCTATTTCACTTTTTCCACTACTAGTTAAAACCTTGTCCAATATCACCAAAATAATTCCTGCCCCACCTATTTTAAAAAGTATACTTAAATCCAGCATAATCTTCCTCCTAATCTACAATAAAAATATGGATATCATTGCCCCAAAACACATTCCTAAATATCTATAAAGCTTTGTATTCTTTTTAGATTCTTCTCCAGCTTCTTTTATATTTATCTTTAAGTTTTCTAATGCTAGATTAAAAATCTTCTCTTGCCCATAAACCCCAGAGTAACCTAAGGATTTTAGAAAATCTCCTAAGATATCCTTATCTTCTTTATTCAAATAAACCTCTTCTTTAACATCTTCATAATTTTCTTTAAAGGCTATATAAACATCTCCTATTTCCCCATTTTTCAAGTCATCTGAAACGTTTGATATTAGTTTATTAAATGGCTCCTTGCTTTTTTTTGATATTTCATACAAGGCTTCTGGTAATGGTGTTGTATTAAATACAACTTCATTTTGTAATAGTAATACCCCTTTATAGCATTCGTTAAGATTTAATAACCTTTTTCTAAAACTCTCACCATAAATATACCCTGCAAAAGTAAATATAGAGAAAATACTAATTATCAATATAATCTTGACCACTTTTTTTCTCCTCCTTTGCTTAATGAATAAACATTCTCTACTGTCCCAACACCCTCTCTATTGCTCAGCAAAATAACTCTTTCTACAACGTTATTTTCCAATAGCTCTTTAAAAACACTTCTGTTTGTTAAATCATCAATACTTTCTCCATGTAAGGTTACAATAATGTTTACTCCTGAATTAAAAGCCATAATAAGTGCTTCAATATCCTTTAATGTTCCTATTTCATCACATATAATAATCTCTGGTGATAAACTTCTTATGGCCATAATTAACCCTTCACTTTTTAAACAATTATCAAGAACATCAGTCCTTATTCCAACTTTCATTTGAGGTACTCCAAGATAACTAGCTGCAATTTCACTTCTTTCATCTATAATTGATATCTTTTTGCCCCTATCAGATAGGTTCCTTGCAATATCTCTTAGAATAGTTGTTTTACCACACTTAGGTGGTGAAATAATCAAGGTATTTAATACCTTTTTATCTTCCACTATATATTTCATAACTTTTTTTGAACACCCAAGTATCTCCCTACAAATTCTTATATTTAATGAAGAAATATTTCTTATAGTTTTTACTTTTCCATTATCCATAACACACTCACCTGCTAGTCCAACTCTGTGCCCTCCTCGTATAGTTATGAATCCTTGTCTTATTTCTTCTTCATAGGCATATAATGAATAGTTAGAAATTCTTTGAAGTATGTACTTTATGTCTTCTCTTCCCAATATATAGCTAAGTACCACCTCACCTTTAGATGATGTAATTATTATTGGTTTCTCTATTTTTAACCTTATCTCTTGTAAAGCATTATCTTTCAAATATTCTCCTAAAGCCTCTACGACTCTAGGTGGAAATAATTTTACTATTCCCTCATCCAAAATATCCATCACTTCCTCCTCCCTAGTTTGATTCCTATATAATTTCTATTTACGTAATTTAAAAATTATAACCTTATTTTATAAAAATATGTGAACTAATTATTTTGCATAAAAAAATTGGGGTGGATATTTATTTTTCTCCTTCCGTCGCAAGCTCCAAGTCACAGAAAAATAAATATCCCCCCGCTCCTACTAAAGGTAAGGAATAAAAAAAAGAATCCTAAAAAGGATTCTTAAAAATTATTTCACTATATTTTCTCCACAATATGGACATGGTATATTATCTTCTTCTAATGCAGAGGCTTCAATAAATATAGGTTTTCCACATTTACTACAGCTAACTTCTGTATACTCTGATTCAAATTCATCTAAATCTTCTAATGATACTTCCTCAAACAATTCTTCTTGAATTTCTGATATATCATCATCCATATACTTTAAGTTTTCAGAAAGAACAGCTTCATTCACCATAATTTCTTCAATTTTATTACTTAATCCCTCTAAAATTGAAGAAATATTGTTAAAAACGCTTTTATACTCTGATTTATCTATAGTTGAAATTTCTTCTTTTAATTTTTCTATATTATTTCTTATTTCCTTCATACAAACACTTCCTTGTATGTATTTCATAGATAGCAAAAAGTTGCTAAGCAAATTGAACTTAGCAACTTTCTTAATATTAAACTCTTTCCATGTAATCGCCAGTTCTTGTATCTACTCTTATAGTATCTCCTTCATTAACGAACATTGGAACATTAACTACTGCACCTGTTTCAACTGTAGCAGGCTTTAATGCATTTGTAGCAGTATTACCCTTTACACCTGGTTCACAGTGAGTGATTTGTAATTCTACGAAGTTTGGAGCTTCTACTGAGAAAGCTTCTCCCTTATAGAACTTAATTATTGCAAACATATTTTCCTTTAAGAACTTTATAGCATCTTCTACTTTTTCATAGTTTAGTGGAATTTGCTCATATGTTTCTTGATCCATGAAGTAGTATAATTCTCCATCGCTATAAAGGTATTGCATTTCTTTTCTTTCAATAACTGCTTCTTGGAACTTTGCAGTTGGGTTGAAAGTTGTATCTGTAACACCACCAGATATAACATTTCTTAACTTTGTTCTAACGAAAGCTGCTCCCTTACCTGGTTTAACGTGTAAGAAGTCTACAACTGTGTAAACTTGTCCTTCATGTTCAAAAGTCGTACCTTTTCTTAAATCTCCTGCTGATATCATTTAAATATCCCTCCAAAATGTATAAGTTTCAAATATAAATACCTAAAATATACGATACTCTTATTGCATCTAACAATTTCCGTATACACAACAAATTTATTTTATCAGAAGAAAACTAGAATTGCAATTATTTTAGTCACTTCTACCTAAAATTCTCCTATTATGAATATTTAAATGTAAAATTTCCATATATAGTATCTGAGTGTAATTCTAACGAATAATCTAAAATATTTAACTTATCTAGAGAATTTATTTTCTTCAAAAACTCCCCATTTTCTCCGCTTATTACGCCATTAATAATATAATCTTCTCCTGATTTATAAATATTTTTCACTTCTATTGTGTTATCATTTAAGTATTCTAAAACTTCTGTAAGCGAGTATTTTTTTACTATAACTTTTTCTGTCAGTGTAGGCTTTGCCTCTTCTTTTTTAGAATAAAATATAAAGTAGGATTCAATACCTATAAAAATCAATAAAACTATAGCTAGTATTTTATTTTTCATACTATTACCTCTTTATTAGTTCTATTTTATATTTATCATCGCCAAGATAATATATATTATTTATAGATACCTTATCATCTTTACTTAATTGCTCTAAAGTTTCATTGTTGCTTACTTCTAGTGAGGCATTATTTTTAACTATATTTCCTTTTACGCCATTCTTATTTAAACTAAGCCAAAATATAACTTCATCCTTTTTTATACAATTTGCACTCGCATATTCTACATTTTCTATTTTAACCTCTTCTTTAGTATTTATACTTCTTAATGAAAACGGTAATAAGATAAGTGCTGTGATTATTAAAATATATAATCCTCTTTTTTCATCCTTTGAATCTTTCCTCACCTTATCATTTACATATTCTATTGGTAGAAAATTTTTATTTATAAACTTTTTTTGCATTTAATACCTCTCCAAAATCCTTTATGACAAAAGTGTTATAACTCTCTGGAAACTCTTTTGAAATGCCCTCTTCAATGTATGTTTTTAGATTTTTCTCTCTTTCCACTTCTAGATATTTCTCAATAAACCTTGAAAGGCTAGTGTCTACAAAACTTCTAGCTATAAAATTATTATCACATGAAATATAATAGTAGTTTCCCTTATAACTAAATAAAGTTTCCCAGTTCTTTTCCCTTACATTCTTTTTAAACTTTTTAAAAAAACACATCTGAATAGGCTCTACTGTAATAGATGCTGCTCCTTGGCATAATTCACGTATTTTCATTCCACCTTTAACAGCATATATTATAAGTTCACCTTTTCTTCTAGAAAATTCATAATGAAACAAAAAATCTTCACTACTTCCAAAAGCTCTTTCTATTACAGTCTGAATTTCTTCTTCCTTAACTTTAACTTTTCTATTTAGCTTTATCTTTTTTGTATATAAATCCTCTCCTAAAATTATTACTTTTCTCTTTTTACCTAATTTAATTCCCCTTAGGATTTCCAAAGAAAAATTGTATGTATTATTTTTATAGAAAATTTTTTCATTACATATTTCTATTAAATTATTTTCCACTAAACACCTCCATTTTAATACCTATAACTATAAGGTATTAAACTTTTTCCACTACCATCTTCTTTTAAAAATGTATAATTTTCATCATTACCTAAAATAAAAACCTTTTTATTTATGTCATATTTCAAAAAAACATTTTCTCTTATATATACCTTGTCATCACTATTATTTTTCAAGTAATTTATAGCAGTGTTATTAACTATTAAATAATTATCTAACTCTTCTATTTCACATTCTAAATTATAACTTTTCATATCTTTGCTATAATACTGATCAAATTTTTCCCTCTTTAGTCCATTTATTATCATTGTCACTAATACTGTAGAAAAGAAAGATATTAACATTAATATATAAATGAGATTAATTAATACATAACCTTTTTCTTTTCTTAAATACATTTAATGTACCTCTCTCCCCCTTTAGTTATTTCTGCATATACTAGATTTCCTTTTTTATAAACCTTAAAATCCTCTATGCTTTCTATTATTGGATTATTGCTTACCTCTTGAACATTAGTTTCATTGTAATGAACAATACTTAAATTATTTCCTCTCTTTAAAACCCTTTTTATCTTATAATTTTCAATTCCTATATTTTCATATATTTCAACTGTATCTTCACTTTTATCTACTTTAAACACATCCTCTTTAGACGAAAAGTAATCAATTGTACTAAAAGCATTATAAACTTGATTGATTTCTCTACTTTTAATAATTAAATTTCTAGTGTAGTTATAAGCTTCTATAGCTGTACTTACTGCAATTGAAATTATTATTAATGATATGCTCAAATAAATTGTTGTTTCTAGTAAAGTGAATCCTTTATTAGAATTAGTATTTACAAGCTTCCCATTACCTTTTGCTCTAATACCTTTTCACCATCCTCTAACCTTATGACAAACTCTTTTCTTTCATCACTAAATTCTATCATCAAAAAGTTGCTTTCCTCACTATATGCAATATCTAACAAGTCCTTACTTTTTAACTCTTCAAGTAAATTTTTATCATACGGAATCTTAACCTTATTTCTAACTGCTTTACTTTTAAATTTCTCTTTATCTAAGTTGTATCTTATTTCATTTACTACTGCATGAAAGCATTCATAAGTTTCTCTATCTTCCTTTTCATTTTGTAGATATTTATTTGCTGAAATTGCTAGATTAAAAGCTAAAAGTCCAATTATACTTAATATAAAAAGACCAGCCACTAATTCTAAAAGTATATTTCCCTTTTCTTTTCTAACCATTTTTTCTTTTACCCACATAAATATTATTCACTGTTGGATTAATAGAGAGCTGATATTTATTGTTTCTGCTGTCTTTAAGAAGTGTAGTTTTAGATTGTACTATTCCGTATTTACTAATATCATAGCTATCAACTATCGGATAAAATAAAACATAATCATTATCAATCATTATACTCTTTTCCAATTCCCTTTTAATCTTAGTGTCACCTCCGCTACTAAATAAAATAATAAACTTATCTTCATATTCTCTTAATTTTATAGTCCCAATAACACCATTGTTCTTACAATAATCTCTTCCATAACAAAAAGTGTCCTCTAACTCATATAAAAAATTCTCTACTTTTATATTTTCCTCAAAACTTTTATAAAGATTATAACCACTAAAGCTAAATGAAAGTATAATCCCAAGTATTAGCATTACTACTACCAATTCTATAAGCGTATATCCCTTCTTCAACTACATAACTCCTCCATAAATCATATCGAACATAGGTAATACAAATACCCATATAAATACCAAAACCCCAAGAGCCATAGTTATGATTAAAGTTGGTTGAATTAATGATAAGAGCTTTGAAATACTCTCTTTTGTTCTCTTTTCCAATCTCTCTTCTGCCTTTTTTACCCTTACTGTAAGTGACCCACTATTCTCACCAAGCTTTATCATTGATATTGAATACTTAGATAGGAAACTTAAATTACTTATGCACTCACTAAGTTCTTTTCCCTTTAATATCTCTTCATTTATTCCCTTTAAAATGTCACTTAGAAATTTTATATCATTTGAATCTGAGCAGTAACTAAAACCTATTGGCAAAGATACACCACTATCTAAAATTAATGACAAAATCAACATAAATATAAATTCTTCTAACTCTTTCACAATTTTTACTTTTCTAATGAACTTAAATCTTCCTTTAAAGTATTTTGAAACTTGAAAAATTATTAATGGAATTATAGGTAGATAGCATATAACGCTTACTATAGACAAAATAGGACTATCATTAAAACTTAGTTTTAAATTATATAAGAATTCGGCAACTTTTGGCGCCTCACTTCCTGCATTTTTATAACTCTCATAAAAAGATGGAATAAGTACAAATGCTAAAAAAACTCCTAATAAAATTAAAGTACCTATTAAAAAGCTGGGGTATATTAAAGCATTTTTTATTTCTTTTTTTATGTTACCTAGTTTAGAGTAGAACATTTCAAGCTTATTAAAGGTTCTTCCTAGCTGGCCACTGTTTTCTCCTACCTTTAATATTCCAATAAAAAGTCCTGGATATAGTTCATCAAACTTACTAAAAGCTTCACTTAAGCTTTTTCCTAGTAAAATATCGTTACGAATATAAGTTATACTATTTTTATAATTTTTACTTAAGGGTAATTCATTTAATAGCTCTAGTCCATCACCTATAGCTATACCATCTTCATACAAGCTCCCCAAGTTTTCAGCTATTATTGTTAAATCACCATAGCTAATCTTCATTTAATTCTTCCCCTTCTAAAATACTTAAATAATCGTAATAATCAATTACCCCTTTTAAAAGTAAATCTCTTAAGCTACTTACCATCTGACAGTTGGAAAGTAAATCTTCCTTTTCATATATTTTACTAAGCTCACCTTTTAACTTCTTATCTATATGATAAACAGATGCAATTAGTTGCCTACCAATATATCCACTATTATTACAAATATTGCAGCCACACTTTTTGTATATTTCTATACTTTCTCCATTAAGGTCTATAACTCCAATTTCCTCTTTACATTTACATAATAGCTTTATTAACCTTTGAGAAATAATACCTACTAAAGCATCTTTTATTAGGTAGCCCTTTACTCCCATTTCTTCAAGCCTTAAATACACTTCTCTTGGTGATTTCGTATGTATTGTAGAATACACCTTATGCCCTGTTATTGCAGATCTAACAGCCATTTTCGCAGTTTCTTCGTCTCTAATTTCTCCAACCATTATCACATTAGGATCCTGTCTTAATAGACTACGCAAACCTTCAACAAAGGTAAGTCCAATTTTATAATTTAAATTCACTTGATTTATCCCCTTCATTGTTACCTCAACTGGGTCTTCGAGGGTTGATATATTTATATCGTCATCCTTTATTTCATTTAAAATTGTATAAAGTGTTGTTGATTTACCACTTCCTGTTGGTCCATTAACTAGCACAAGTCCATTTTTAAGTCTAATAATTCTGCTTAATGTTTCTTGCTGTTCCCTAGTAAACTGTAAATCTTCTATAGGGGTTAAAAATCTATCACTATAAAGAATTCTAAGAACAATTTTCTCTCCATATATAACTGGCACTGTAGATAATCTACAATTATATTTTTTATCCTTACACCACATAAAAAGCTTCCCATCCTGGGGTCTTCTTTTTTCCGTAATATCCATGTCAGCCTTAATTTTTAATCTAGATGATATTTTTTGATAATCCTCTAAACTTAATTTTCTTACTAATGTTAATGAGCCATTTATTCTAAATCTAATATTTAACCCATTTTCTTCTGGTTCATAGTGTATATCACTTGCATTACATGCTATAGCTTCTTCAAATATCACTGCTTCTATATCTTCCATTTTAAAATTCAACATATTCTGAATTAGCTCTAAAATTTCATCTTTTTCTCTATAAATAAGTTTTATTTTCTTGTTAAACAAAAAACTTAATATATCAATTATTTCATTATTGGGTGTTTCTGTTGCTGCAATATAAACATTTTTTTCATCTTCATAAATAGGTAAGATTCCATACTCTTTTGCTTGATTTATAGACAATTTTCTTGCTACTCTTATATCTATTTTATCTATTAATCTATCATTATTTGACAACTTTACACCTCCACTTCTAGAACCTTGCCATCTTGGCCACATAATATACAAAAAAATAAAAATAGGTAAGATTTCTCTTACCTATTTTACAAAAGAATATTCATTTTTAGATTCTGAAACTTTTCTTATTGTTCCATCTTTGCTTATACTATATATTTCTTCTAGTTCAGGATCTGAATTACTTCCAATGAATAAAATATTTCCATCTTCATCTACTGCCAATCCATATCTAGTTGCTTTAATACTACTAGGAAAATCAAAGATTAGCCTATAATGCTTACCATCTTGTAACTTATATATAGATAATATTCCATCATTAAATTCACCTAAAACATAATAATTTCCATCAACATTAACTATATCATACAATCTAGTTATATCTTTAGATATAGTTTTCACTTCACTAGTTTTACTATTAATAACTTGAAGTATTTTCTCATCATTAATCGTTTCCTGTAATATAACTATACCTTCAGAATCTGTACTTAAATACTGAACTATACCCCCATCAATATTATAAAGTAACTTTTCTTCACTACTTTCTAGATTATATGTAAAAATGCCATTAACTCCTTCATTATTTACTCCATAGTAAACTAAAGTATTAGAATCTATCCAATCTAAATAATGACCTGATATACCTGTATCAGTATTAAAATCTACATATTCACCATTTGATAACCTAATTACCTTATAGGTAGTAACCCCATCTATATTTCTATATAATGATAGATATTCACCACTTGGAGACATTTTTAGTCCATCATCTCCAATTTCAATATTTGAAAGCTCAATTATTTTACCACTATAAAAAGCAATATACTTACCATCTTTTTGTGCAATATAATTATCGCTATTATGCTCATATAATCCTATTACTTCATCATCATTAACCTTCTCATACTTCCCTTGTCTATAGTTATAATTTGAATAATTTCCCCCGTCATTTTCTATAATTGCTCCCTTATTTAACTTAATCCCTTCCACCATTTCAACATCATCACTAGGTTTACTACATGACATTAAAAATAAAGAACAGAATAAAATACCTATTGTCCCAACTCTCCTACTTCTACTAATCTTCATCTCTTCTCCCTCAAATCACATTCAGTATTATATTCTATACATTTCTATATATAAAAGCACTATTTCCGTATTACATAATACTCTTTAATATGACCAATTACAATATATTTTATTAATATATTTACTTCTATCTTTTCATTAATAATTCCTTCTTATTTTGCCAATAAAAATATTACAAATTCATTACACTTAACTTACCATATTTTTAATGGTATACTAAGTTTATTATATTGAAAGGAAGAATAATATGGCACTAGACGGAATATTTTTAAACAGTTTAATTAATAATCTTAAAGATGTATTAATAGACAGTAAAATAGATAAAATTAATCAACCTGAAAAAGATGAGGTAATATTAACTATTAGAAAAGATAGAAAGAATTATAAACTTCTTATATCTGCTTCATCAAAATTTCCAAGGATTCATTTTACTGAAACTTCTAAAGAAAATCCTCTTAAAGCACCAATGTATCTTATGGTTTTAAGAAAGTATCTTACATCTGGTAGAATTGTTGACGTGTATCAAAAAGATGGAGATAGAATTGTAATAATTAAAGTAGAATCAAGGGATGAACTTGGATTTGATAGTGAATATTCTCTTATAGTTGAAATAATGGGTAGACACTCTAACATTACTTTAGTTAGAAATAGAGATAATAAAATAATGGAATCTATAAAACATATAACACCAGATATTAATAGTTATAGAGTATTATATCCTGGAGCTACTTATGTTGAACCACCCAAGTCTACAAAACTAAATCCTTTTAGCCTAGATATAAATGAAATGACTAATTTTATTAAGGAAAATAACTTAGAATATAATGATTTATTTTTCTCTAAGCTTTTAACAGGAGTTTCAAAACCACTTTCAAAAGAGCTTTATGAAAATTCTTTAAAAGAAAATATATCTACTAGTAATATTTCATCATTATATAAATATACAACAAGTTCAATAAATGATATTTGTAACCATCCTTCCTTTAATATTATTACGGATTCTGATGGTATATATAAAGACTTTTATTGTGCTAATTTAAATTCATACTATAATGGTTATAAAAATATAAAATATGAAAATCCATCTATTATTCTTGATGATTTCTTTAGAACTAAAGATAAACAAGATAGATTAAATAATAGATCCATTTCCCTTCAAAAATTAATACATACTAATATAGATAGATGTAATAAAAAGTCTAAAATATTAAATGGAAATATTGAAGAAGGTGGAAAGAAAGATGGCTATAAAATAAAGGGTGATTTACTTACTTCTTATATTTATATGATAAAGCCTGGAGATGATAAAATCTCCTTACTAAACTTTTATAACGATAAGGAAGAAGAATATTTAACTATTTCCCTTGATCCTAATAAAAGTCCTTCTGAAAATATTCAAAAGTACTATAAAAAATATAATAAATTAAAAAAATCTGAGGAATGGGCCTTAGAGCAGCTTGAAAAGAACGAAGATGAATTAAATTATTTAAATTCTGTTTTAACAAATATATTAAATGTAGAATCATATGATGAAATTGAACAAATTAAAAAGGAATTAATGGAAACAGGATATATTAAATTTAAAAATACATCTAAAGGTAATAAAAAAGTAAAGGATAGCAAGCCTCTACACTTCTTATCATCTCAAGGCATAGATATTTATGTAGGTAAAAATAACTTACAAAATGATTACCTAAGCCTTAAGTTTGCAAATAGAAATGATATGTGGCTTCACACAAAAAACATTCCTGGATCACATGTAATTATACAAGCAAATCCTGTAGATGAAATTACTTTAGAGGAAGCTGGAATTATAGCTGCCTATTATAGTAAAGGTAAAAATGATTCTAAAGTATCAGTTGATTATACAGAAGTTAAAAACTTAAAGAAACCAAATGGGGCTAAACCAGGTATGGTTATATATTATACTAATAAAACTATGTTTGTAGATCCTAAGGACTATGAAAGCTTAAAAATACAAAAACTATAATAAAAGAACCAGAGAAAGTCCTCTGGTTCTTTTATTAGCTATTTCTAATCATTTCTTGTATTACAGTACTACCTTCATTCTTAATTAAATCATTATCAAAATATTGATAGTAATAACATTTTAATTTACCATTAAATAATTTTCTATTTTTTGTTGCCTTTCTTCCAAATGGCTTTTCAAAACCTTCATATGATGTAAGAATATTAAATTCCCAATTTTTATAATCTTCCTTATACTTTCCAAACTTTCTATAAAGCTCTTCAACTTCTCTCTTATCACTTAATCTTTCACCATATGGTGGATTAGAAATTATAAATCCATATTTTCTCTTATTAGAAAACTCTCTAAAATCTCTCTTATGGAATTCTATCCACTGACTTACTCCTGCTTTAACTGCATTATTTTCTGCTGTTCTTAAAACCCATGTATCAATATCATACCCAACAAGCTTAATATCTTTATTTTTTATAGATTTTCTTGCTCCATCTCTAACTCCATTAAAAATGTACATAGGCATAGTTGGCCATGTTTCACATACAAATTCTCTATTTAATCCTGGTGCTATATTTTGAGCAATCATAGCAGCCTCAATTAAGATTGTCCCTGAACCACAGAAAGGATCTATAAGTTCATAAGAATCTTGCCATCTTGATTGAAGTATCATGGCTGCTGCTAAAGTTTCTTTTAAAGGTGCAGCTCCTGAATTTTCTCTATATCCTCTCTTATGTAACCCTGAACCAGATGTATCTATTGTTAAGGTTACCTTATCTTTTAATATGGCAACCTCTATTTTATATACAGGCCCATCTTCTTTAAATTCTGTTATACCGTAAGCTTCACTCATGCTAGTTATAATAGCTTTTTTAACAATTGATTGACAATCAGGAACACTATATAAAGTTGACTTCACTGACTTTCCTATAACATGCATCTTACCGTTCTTAGGTATTAATTTACTCCAATTTACCTTCTTTGTTCCTTGGAATAATTCTTCAAAGCTTCTAGCTTCAAACTCTGCCATTTTAATTAAAACTCTATCAGCGGTTCTTAAATGAATATTAGCAATAGCAATATCCATCTCATCTCCTTTAAAATGCACCTTACTTGTATCAACCTTAACATCATCATATCCTAAAGCTCTTAATTCTTTAGCTGTTATACCTTCTATACCAAAAGTAGTGGTAGCAATTAAATCAAAATCCATATGTTATTCTCCTTAGTCTTCATAAATCTTTACTGAATCTTCGTTGTCTATTTCTTTTATACTTACTGCAATTTTCTCATTCTTTGACGTAGGAATATTTTTACCAACATAATCAGCTCTTATTGGAAGTTCCTTATGTCCTCTATCTATTAATACTGCTAATTGTATTCCTTGAGGTCTTCCTGTATCAATAACTGCATCAATTGCAGCTCTAACTGTTCTACATGTATATAACACATCATCTACTAATACTACTTTTTTATTATGAATATTTACACCTAGGTCTATATTTTTTACTTTTGGAGACTCTCCAGTTAATGTTAAATCATCTCTGTAGAAAGTTATGTCTACACTTCCTACTGGTACATTTATTCCTTCAATATTATTAATTTCTACAGCAATTCTTTGAGCTAAAGGATATCCCCTTCTTTTTATCCCTACTAAAACTATATCTTCAACACCTTTGTTTCTTTCAATAATTTCATGAGATATTCTTATTAAACTTCTTTTTATAGCTTTATCATCAAGCAAGTTAGCTTTTAAATTCATAGCTTACCCTCCCTATACAACTTCACTTCTTAGTTTTTCCAACATTTTTTCAAAATATAATGGTAATTCAGATGAGAATTCCATATATTCTTTTGTTCTTGGATGAATAAATCCTAATGTTTTAGCATGTAGCATCTGACCATCCTGTCTATATTTACTCTTCTTAAATCCATATAATGGATCTCCAACTAGAGGATGACCTATAGAAGACATATGAACTCTAATTTGATGAGTTCTTCCTGTTTCCAAAACACATTTTACTAATGTAGTATTCTTATATCTTTCTACTACTGTATAATGAGTTACAGCTCTTCTTCCACCTTCTACAATTCCAATTTTTAATCTATCCTTCTTACTTCTTGCTAAAGGCTTATCAATAGTACCTTCATCCTCTTTAATTCTACCCTCAACTAAGGCATAATACTCTCTTTTCATAGAATGATCTCTTAATTGATCTGATAAAAAGTTATGAGCCTCATCATTCTTAGCAACAACTAAAACGCCTGTGGTATCCTTATCAATTCTATGAACAATACCAGGTCTTATAACTCCGTTTATAGAAGATAAATCATTACAATGATATAACAAAGCATTTACTAAAGTTCCATTATAGTTACCTGGAGCAGGATGTACAACCATTCCTTGAGGTTTATTAACAACTATTACATCCTTATCTTCATATAGTATATCTAATGGTATGTTTTCTGCTTCTACTTTTAAATGTACAGGTTCTGGCATAATAACTTTCACTTCATCAAAAGCCTTTAATTTATAATTACTTTTTATATTATTGTCATTAACTAATATATTTCCTTTTTCAATTAAGCCCTGTATAAACGATCTTGACTTATCCTTAAAAATTTGTGATAAGTATTTATCAATTCTTTCTCCTTCAAAGTCAGCACTAATATTAAAAATAGCTTCTTCCATTCGTTAAACTCCTCTGTTTCTATTCCATAACATTATAATATACCTATGTTTAGCCGGTCAACTTATGACATTAAAAACACCACAACATTTGTTGTGGTGTTATATGTATAATACTAATCTTCTTTAGAAGCAAAGAAACTCTTTATTTCGTCTATGTTGTCAGTTAGAATATCTTCTTCTATTGTTTTAAATGATTCTTCATTAAATTGAACTTCGCTATCAATTGCAGCTTCATCCTCTACAGGAGTTGAAATATTATAATTCTTAGTTACGTCCTTTTCTAAATCATCAAAGGTTTCTAACTGAGTATTTATAAAGTTTCTAAACTTAGCTCTAAATTTAATAAATTCTTGTTTTACTCTATCATATTCATCATTTATTTGAATAACATCTGCATGAGCTTTATCAACTATTCTTTGTGCAGTTTCATTTGCATTCTTAACTACTAGTTCTGCCTCTTTTTCTGCTGAACTCTTTGCTTGATCCGCAGCATTTTGTGCTAAAACTAAAGTGTTTTGAATAGTACTTTCGATTTTAGAGTAATGCTCTATTTGCTCTGTTAATGTGGCAACCTTTTCTCTTAATTTAGAATTATCTTTGTATAATTCTTCATAGTTTTCTACTACTTCATCTAAAAATTCATCAACTTCCTCTGGATTATACCCTCTTAATCCTCTTTTAAATTCCTTATTATTAATGTCCATTGGCGTAAGTTTCATAAAATCCCACCTCTATTATGTATATTTTTTTATAATTACTTTATATTTACCACTTTTACTATTCCCAACTATATCTCCCAAAATAAACTTTCCAACTCCTCTTATAGTTATTCTCTCACCACTTAATACCTCTTTGCTTTTATCTCTAATGGTATTATAATCAACTAAAACTTTACCTGCTTCTATTACATCTTGTGCTTTGCTTCTAGATAACTTCATTACCTTAGATACTATAGAATCTAGCCTTAAAGATGGTATTAAAATAATCTCTTCCTTAAATTCAGGTGTAAAAGGAATAAAATCCTCTTCTAAAAGAATAACCTTACAGGGTGATTTACCTACTGTTTCTAAATTACTTATTATATAATCAGCAATCTCTTCACATACAGGTAAATAGCATTCACCACTTTTTATAATTAAATCTCCAAGTTTATTTCTCTTTATCCCTAGAGCTAAAATTGATCCTAAATAATCTCTATGACTAGGTGTTGTAAACTTAGATGTATTTATTATTTTTAATATTTTCATAGGAAATGGAACTTCATAAATATTATTGAAAGATATCATTCTTCTCTCTGCATCTTCAAAAAATCCAAATGATGTTACTTTAAAATCATTAGTGCTTGTAAACTTCTCAAAAAACTTCCATATGTTAGGTGGATAAAAGTTGTTACCAAACAAGGGTATATCCTTTTCATAGGACAACTCATATTTTTCATATAAGTTTAAAACTTCTAACCTATCCTCTTCATTGAAACTTTGTAATAGAGTCTTCTTATCCATTGTTAAAATATCATATACAATAGTCTTTCGACTATTTGAATCGCAAATATTGCAAATATTGGTGATAAGTCAATAGGTAAGTTTCCTAAAAACTTATATTGTATTTGCCTAAATGGTTCTAACACTGGGGAAGTTATACTATTTAAAAATCTCATTATTTCATTGCCTCTATCTTGAATAATCCATGATCCTAGGCATTCTATAACTATTATTACTTCTAGTACTCTAAAAAATGTAGAAATTAGATTTAGTAACATTCCCATTATACCCACCTACTTTGTCCAACTAAATAATGCTTTTGAACTTAATTCACTCTTTAATTCATTCGTTACTTCTACATTTGATGGTGAAAGTATATATACACCCTTTTCAATTTCTTGAAGTTCTCCACCTAAAGCATAACAAGATCCACTAATGAAATCTAATAATCTTTGAGCTATTCTAATTTCAAGAGCTGTTGTATTTACAAGAACTATTCTTCTATTTTTTAATGCATCACATATTTCTGTAGCTTCTTCATATGCTACTGGTTTAGTTATAGTAACTTTTGCAGATGATGAAGTATGAATATTTACAACTTTATTGTTCTTTTTATTTTGGATAACAGGTTCAATAGCTTCCTCTAATCCATCTTCATCTTCTAATTCGTCTAAATCGTCGAACTCCTCATCATACTCATCGTATTCTCCAAACCCTAAAAATGATTTTAATTTTGTTTTCATGTCACTCATTTACTTTTCCTCCTGTAAATTATAATTTCTCTTTCCGAAGATTCCCTCTCCAATTCTAATGAAATTTGATCCTTCTTCTATAGCAATATGATAATCGTGTGTCATTCCCATAGACAAAATTTCCATTTGTATATTTTTAAATTCCTTATTTTTTAATGAATCAAAAATATCCTTTACCTTTTTAAAATAATACCTATTGCTCTCTTCATTTCCCTTTGGTATAACAGACATTATCCCTTTTACTTTAACAAATTTACATTTTTCAATCGCTTCTATTAAAGTATCTAAGTCTTCCTCAAGTAGACCACCCTTACTTTCTTCACGACCAATATTTATCTGAATTAAAGTATCAGCTATAATATTCTTTTTACCAAATTCCTTTTCTATAACTTCTAATAACTTAATACTAGAAAGGGAATGAATAAGAAAAGTTTTACCCACCAAATATTTCACTTTATTAGTTTGAAGGTTTCCAATAAAATGCCATCTTACATCTTTATGAAAGTTTTCAAACTTATCTTTAAGTTCTTGGACTTTATTCTCTCCAAAATCCCTAATTCCTGCATTATATGCTTCCTCTAGTTCATTTAGAGGTTTAGTCTTAGAAACCGCTAATAGCGTAACTTCATTTGGTATATTACGTCTCAAACTTTCTATATTATTCTTTATATCCATAGCCGTTTCCCTCCTAACAAGAGTAACTAATACTTTACTATAAAGTAATTCTGCATAAAAGTTAAATATCCTTCATAATATTATAAAAATATTATTTATTAATGTCTTCTTCAGCATATTCTACAGCATGATTGCTAGCTGCTGGCATTATAATTTCATCACTTTTTTCAACTGTAACGTCCAAACCTCTAAATTGCTTCAATACTCTTAAATGGCTTCCCTCTGAATTTAGGGATTCTTCCATTAACTCTGCATTTCCTATTACATAAATTTTAAAAGGTGCTGCCTCTCTATCTCCATCATCAAATCCTAAAAAGGCACTATTACATACAACAGCAGTATTAGGTGTTACTCTATGATTGTTTACCGAAATAGCCTCTGCACCACTACCTCTTAGCTCATTTATTAATAAAGCCATATCACTATCATGCAATATCTTATTCATTACTTCATAATCTGTATCTTCATCATAGTTAATAATGGCATCATTAATTGTAATTATAAGTCCAGGCCCTTTTACCTCATTTAGCCCTGTTAACATCCCATAATCACCTAACTGATTTCTCATATCTTCTAATACTTTTCCATTCATTTTATCATCATTTTTATACTTATCTATCTTCTCTTGAAATTCTCTATTGCTTTTTTGTAATAAACTTATTTGCTTATATAGCTGTGTTCTCTCTTCAATAGCATCTTGATATTCCTTTGCTGTTAATTGCTTTGAAGCTATCCCGTCAAAATTGAAGTTAATTGCAATTAATATACCTACTATCAGTGTTCCAATGAAAAGAGCAATCTTTGCGCTCTTATTTTTCATTTAATCACCTCATTGCCTACTTTTATATTTTTCTATGATTAATCTTCTTATAATAGCAAAATTATCAAATATTCTTCCACCAAAAACAATAACTGCTGCTATATATATAGGAATTCCTAATTTATCCCCCAAATAAGCTAACGCTGCTGCTAACACTGCATTCCCAAAAAATCCAGATATAAATATATCTGCTTGAAAGTTCTTTGATAAATTAGCTCTTACTGCACCAAAAACTGAATCTAAGCAGGCAAGAATAGCTACTGACATATATGGTGAAAATCTTTCTGGTATATTTACATCAAAAACAACCCCTAATATAATTCCAAATAAAAGTCCTATGATTGCTATCATTAATTATTCCTCCTTACTCCTTTACTGGTGTAATAAAATCGGTTCTATATGACTCTGTAGTTTTTTCAATAAATATATCATCTACAACCTTATAGGTAACATCATAATTATCCAAAGCACCAAACTTTAAAGCTCCAGGAAAATCTAATGCTACATTTAGCTTAGTTTTATCTCCTATGGCTTTTATAACAATAGTTTCTTTAGGACTTACCTTTCTTCCCGATGTTCCTATCCATATTATACTAGTTCCAGAAGAGTTCATTATACCAGTTTGAGCAGTTACTCTATAATCGTTAATAGATATAGCCTCTGCTCTAGCATACCATAAGGTATTTACTAAATGTACAAGTTCAGCACTTCCTAAATCCACACTTGTATCAGTAGCATTGCTAAATATCGGTGTCTTAGGTTTTATAGTAACTATAATCCCTGGCCCTTTAACATCCACTGTTCCAAGCTGTATTCTTGCATTATCAAGTGCTTTCTTTACTTCTAAGTCAACCTTACCATTTTCTGTAGCACTCTCTTCTAATTTTTTTATTTCCTCTGTAAGTTTTGAGTTTGTAGATGCTAACTCTTCTTTTTCTTTCTTTAAACTTTCAACTTCACTTATTATATCAGTATTATTTATGTTGCCATCAGTACCATCCTTTTTAGCAAGCATTTTAAACTGATATGCAAGTAAGAATCCTAATAATGCACATACTACTGCAACAAATATTTGTGATGTTTGCTTTTTCATCTTACTCCTCCTTATTTATAATCTGGTGAGCCTTCATGGCCAACTTTTATATATTCCTTTGGTTTTGCATGAATATATATATTCATAGCATCACTTAACTTTTTTGTTAAGTTTTCATCATTTCCTAATAATACTTGGATATCACCAAAATAAATTTTCATATTTGCCATATCATTAACATCCAAGGATGTAATACTAACACCCTTATTATCTTTTTGCATTTTCTCTTCAGCTTTATATAGTAAATTTAATACTTTTTCTAACCTTGTATTTTCCTCTATTTTCATCCCAACTTCTTTATCTTTAATATTTAGTCCTTTTATTTCAATTAAGTTTTTCCCATCTAAAGAATTTGTTCTTTCTAATAAATGTAAATCTTCAGAAATTATATCAAAGCTATTTCCATTCTTTTGATAATATATACCTTTCTTTTCGTTTACATTAACCTCTAAGGTTTTTGGTAACTTTTTGGATATTGTAACTGTATTTACATATGGATTTTGCATTAACTTTTTTATTAGTTCATCTTTATTAAAAGTAATTATATTACTACCCTTAACTTCTTCTGCATTTGTTTTAACAAACTCTCCTGTTATTAAAGAATCTCCTTTATACACTATTTTATTTACCGTAAAAAACTCCGTTTTGTAAGCTAGAAAAGTTCCTATTCCTAATAATAATATAAGGAGTAATATGCATTTCTTAATTAATCTTTTTTTTCTCTTTTTTCTTATATAAATATTGTTGCTTTTTACCATAATCCATCCCTATTCCAAACTTTTTATAAATTAACATAATATACACTTTTCCTTCTTATATCATACCACTTTATATTACCTATTTCATTAAAAAAATATGATAATTAAGATATTTTTTATAATTATCTATTTAATCTCCCTTTACTTTTTTATAAATAATTGTATAAAAAAGGTGTGGTAAATATTTATTTTTTCCTTTCGTACTTAAAGTTTTACACTTTTATATATAAAAAATACTACTGCACATTTTGTACAGTAGTATCTTATTAATCTTCTTTACCTACACGCTGTCTAGATATATTTAATAACACGCCCATTGCCGTCATGGTTATAGCTAATGATGTTCCACCATAACTTATAAAAGGAAGGGGAACTCCAGTTACAGGCATTGAACCAGTTACAACAGCTATATTTATTATTGCTTGGAATCCAATTATACTTGTAATCCCCATAGCTAACAATGAACCGTAAGTATCTCTTGCTTCCATTGCCACCTTAACACCTCTCCAAATTAAAAATACAAATAGAGATATTATTACTAAGCACCCTATTAGCCCTAATTCTTCACCAATTATAGAGAATATAAAGTCATTATGTGGCTCTGGCATATATATTGTCTTTTGTCTTGATTGTCCTAAACCTAATCCTGTAAGTCCCCCTGCCCCTAAGGCATAAAAGGACTGGATAAGCTGATATCCTTTATCAGCTGCATCTTTCCAAGGATCTAAGAAATTTAGCATTCTATCTCTTCTATACTCCTCTCCTAAGGCAAAAACCAAGGCTGCTGCCACAAGGGTTGGAGCTACAACACCAAACATATGCTTATTCTGACCACCTGCTACAAATAGCAAAACAAAGGTTACTATCATAATAAGAGCTGCAACACTAAGATTCTTTTGAGCAAGAACCATACCTGCATAAAGACCACCTACACATAATGGTGGAATAACTCCATGCCAAAAATCTTTTATTCCATCACCTTTTTTAGTTAAATGCCAAGCTAAAAAGAGGACAACTACATATTTTGCCAACTCAGAGGGCTGAAAGGATAATGGTCCTAGCTTTATCCATCTATATGCACCATTTGTTGGCTCAAATAAGTAAACAGCAAAAAGTAATGGAACAGTAACTACCATTAATATTCCTGTTACTCTCTTTAACTTATGATAGTCAATAGCCATAAAAACAAATAAGGCTATTGCTCCTAAAGCACAAGCAATCAACTGTTTTTTTAAGAAGGCAGTACTATCATGTTGCTTAAACATTGCAAAATAAGAACTTGCCGAATATATCATTACAGTTCCTATAGCAACTAAAATAAGTACTGTATAAAAAATGCCATAATCTATAGTCCCCATTTTTCTTTTTTTGGGTCTACCTTTCATCATACATAAATCCTCCACCTATCTATTACTAAAGTGAAACAAAACCTATAATGCATAATATTAAAGTTATTATAGAGAATACTGTTACTATCTTTACTTCTGACCATCCACATTGTTCAAAATGGTGATGTAATGGAGCCATCTTAAACACTCTCTTTCCTGTTAACTTAAATGAAGTAACCTGAATAACTACTGAAAGTGTCTCAGCAACATAAATTCCTCCAACTATTAAAACTACTAGTGGAGTTTTTAATACCATCATAATTGTGGCTAATGCTCCACCTAATGCTAAAGATCCTGTATCACCCATAAACACCCTTGCTTTATATGCATTGAATTTTAAAAATCCTATTAATGCTCCCACTAAAGCTATAGCAAATACTGCTACGCTGTAATGCCCCATATTAAAGGCTAAAATACTAAAGAAAGTAAAAACTAAAACACTTACTGATGTAGCTAAACCATCTAATCCATCAGTTAAATTAACTGCATTAGTAATAGCTGCATAATAGAAAATTACAAAAGGTATGTATATCCACTTCAAATCTATAGCAAAATCTGCAAATGGTATTGATATTGATGTTCCTACAAACTTATAACCATAGTAAGCTAAAGCTACAGAAAATATTATTTGAAGTATAAACTTTTGTCCTGATTTTAATCCTTCATTTTCTTTATGAATAATCTTTAAAATATCATCTAAAAAACCTATAAGTCCAAAAGCTAGAGTTCCATATAAAACTATCATACCTTCACTAGTAAACTTATATCTCATTATTATCATTACCAAAGTAATAGAAATTAGAAATATTAATCCCCCAATAGTAGGTGTTCCAGCTTTCTTCATATGGCTTTGTGGCCCATCTTTTCTTATATTTTGACCAAACTTAAGTTTATGAAGCATTGGAATTATTATAGGCCCTAGTATTAATGAAAAAACTAGTCCTAACCCAAATGCTACTAATACTGTTCTATTAAAAAATCCACTAAATAATTCCCCCATCTTTTCTGCTGCTTTGTAAGCAGCTCACCTCCTTCATTATATATCTAAATTTTCTAGGGCTTTTACTATTTCTTCAAACTTAACTCCCCTAGATGCCTTAATTATTATAGCATCTCCTTCTTTTATTACATTTCTTAAATCTTCTATTAAGTCTTCTTTTGTGTTATAAAGCTTAACACTATCCTTTTTAAACCCCATTTTATAGTTTTCTTTTTCTTCACCTGTTGAAATCAGTAGGTCTGCCTTATTAGTGGCATACTCACCAACTTCTTTGTGTGCCTTCTCTGACTCATTACCAAGTTCATTCATATTTCCTAAAATAGCTATCTTTCTTTTACCCTTTGTATTTTCTAATACATCTAGAGCAGCTTTCATTGAATCAGGACTAGCATTATAACAATCATTAATAATTGTAAACTTATCTTTATTAATAAATTGTAATCTCATAGAAGTAGCTTCTAAGTTGTCTAACCCCTTTATCATATCTTCATAGCTTACATTAAGTTCTCTACAAGCAGCTATACCAAGCAAAGCATTTAATACGTTATGTGCTCCTACCATAGGAAGATTAAATCTATATTCACCTTCTTGGCTTACTACAGTAAAGGATGTTTCTTTATCTGTTAGTTCAATATCTTTTGCTCTAAAGTTAAAACTTTCATCATATCCTGTTTTTATAAGTTTATAGAAATCACTTTCTACATTTGGAAGATACTCATCTTCTCCATTAACTATTAAAACATTATCCTTTGTAAAGAAATCTGTAATTTCCATCTTTGCTTTCAAGATATTTTCTCTTGTTTTTAAATTTTCAAGATGTGATAATCCAATGTTTGTTATAAGTCCAATATTAGGTCTTGAACATTCTGCAAGCTTATGTATCTCTCCTAAATCACTCATTCCTAATTCTAGAACAGCTACATCATATGTAGAATCTAATTGAAATACCATAAGAGGTAAACCAACTTCATTATTAAAATTTCCTTTAGTTTTAAACACCTTATACTTATTACTTAAAAAGGCTGCAACTAAATCTTTTGTAGATGTCTTTCCTGTAGATCCAGTTACTCCAATTACCTTTATTCCTAGTTTATTTCTATAATAGTGTGCAAGATCTAATAGAGCATCATATGTATTTTTGACTTTAATAATTATTCCTAAACCTTGAATATCCTCTAGACTACCTACAACTTCATCAATTATAGCTATGGATGCACCTTTTTCTAATGCATCTTTTGCATAGACATTACCATTAAAGTTTTCACCTTTTAATGCTATAAAAACATTGTCTTTTTCAATCTTTCTAGTATCAGTATTTACATTATTGAAATTTCTGTTTTCATTATCTACTAGAATTTCACCTTTTACTGCTAGTACTAATTCATCAAAGCTTAATTCCACGTTATCTACCTCTTCTTCCTATAACATTCAACAATATGTGGAATACTGCTTATGCAATATTCCACATAATTAATTATAATATAAATATTAAACTAATATTCCTTTTCTTTTTCCTTTAATATTTTATCAACAATTTCTCTTTCGTCAAAGTGTATTTTACCACTTTTTAATTCTTGATAAGTTTCATGACCTTTACCAGCAATTACAATTACATCTCCAGCTTGTGCTAAATCAATTGCTCTTTTAATGGCTTCTTTTCTATTTTCTATAACTTCATAGTTATTTTTATTTATCCCTTTAATAATATCGTCTATAATTCTTATAGGTTCTTCAGTTCTTGGGTTGTCAGAGGTTATTATTGAAATTTCAGAGAGTTCTGTTCCTATTTTCCCCATTTGAGGCCTTTTAACTTTATCCCTGTCTCCCCCACATCCAAATACAGATATTAGTCTATTTTTTTTAAATCCATTCACTGTAGTTAAAATATTATCTAATCCATCTGGTGTATGTGCATAGTCGATTATTATTGTATAAGGTAACTTATATTCTTTTCCTACTTTTTCACACCTTCCAGTAACAACAACATCTTTTATGCCCTTTTTTATTGATTCAATAGACACATTAAGAGCAAGGGAGGCCCCTATAGCACCAAGAGAATTATAAATATTAAACTCACCTGGCAATCCAACCTTTATAGTTTCTTTTTTTCCTTTAAGGTTAATATCATAAGTTGAAAATTCACTTTCACACTTTTCATTAAAGGCTTTATAATCTGATTCGCTTTTTACAGAATAAGATAGTGATTCTCCAGATATTTCATCTATTATTCTCTTTCCATAATTATCGTCAACATTTACAATACTTATACCACTTTCTTTAAAAAGCTTCAATTTAGCCTCGTAATAATTTTCAAAGGTTTTATGAAAATCAAGATGATCACGAGTAAGATTTGTAAATATACCAACATCAAAATTAATTCCATACACCCTATCAAGGGCTAGAGAATGTGATGATACTTCCATTACGCAATATTCACATTTTTTCTCTACCATCTCATGAAACAATTTGTAAAGTTCTAGTGATTCCGGCGTTGTTCTTTCTGAAGGTACTATTATATTTCCTATATGATTTGATATTGTTCCTACAAGTCCTACCTTATGTCCTTCTTTTTCTAAAATGCTTTTTATCATAAAGGTTGTTGTTGTTTTCCCGTTGGTGCCTGTAACTCCAATCATTTTCATTTTTTTATGAGGATTATTATAGAAGGTGGCAGAGACTATAGCTAATGCTTTCCTAGTCTCCTCCACCTTTACTATAGTTATTTCTTTATTTTCTAATTGTATATCTTCTTCACATACAATTACTTTTGCACCCTTTTTAACAGCTTCGTTAGCATACTTGTGTCCTTCATTCTTTAAACCTCTTATACAAAAGAAGATATCTCCACTTTTTATACGTCTGCTATCATAACTAATGCCATTTATATCTACATTTAAGTTACCTTGAATTATTGTATAATTGCTTTTTTCTAAAAGCTTTTGAAGAATCATTTTTTTACCTCTATTAATTATTAAAAGAAGTTCTTACTCATTAATCTCCATACTCATTGTTTAATTCTAGTTTAACTGTTGTTCCTTTTTCAATTAATTCACCATAAGGAATACTTTGACTTTGAACCATTCCTTCACCATCTACCGAATACTTAAGTCCTAGTGAGCCTAATAGAGCTGATGCTTTCTCTAAAGAATATCCTCTAATATCAGGCATTATAACTCTTGTTAAGTTTTCTGCTTCTCCCTCAGTATAAAGTGTTATTTTTGATCCTTCTTTTACTGCATATCCTGGGAATGGTGTCATTGATTTTACATATGATCCATTTCCAACAACTTCACACTCTAACTTTTGTTCTTTTATAATTTTTTTAGCTTCTTCTATATTCTTTCCTCTTACTTCTGGAACTGTAACTTCTTTTACTATTGAAACAGCATTTTCTGATGAGAACTTACCTTCCATGTAATTGAATATATTTGTAAATAAAGTTTTAGCATATGGTGTACATACAGGACCTGCATAATACACACCAGTTCCTGGTTCATCAACAGATACCATTATAGTTACCTTTGGATCATCTACAGGCGCCATACCTACAAAAGTTGATAAATATTTGGAAGATGAATAAGTACCATTTTCAACTTTTTGTGCAGTACCTGTTTTACCTCCAATATGATATCCCTCCATGAAAGTACCTTTTCCTGATCCTGAAGTAACAACTCTTTCAAGGTATTGTCTTAATTGAGCTGTATTCTCTTCAGATGCTAATTTCTTAGTTGTAGCTTCAAAAGATTCGTCCATTACTCTTGTTCCATTTTCATCTTTATGAGTAATTTCTTTCATTATATGAGGTTGAATCCATGTACCTCCATTAGCTACAGTATTAAATGCAGCCATATATTGAACAGAATTTACTGTGTTAGTTTGTCCAAAAGCTATTGTAACTAAGTCTGTAATAGACATATTTGCAGCCTTCTTTATAATTCCCTTTGCTTCACCTGGTAAATCCACACCAGAAATTTGTCCAAAACCAAACTTCTTAATATACTCAACTAAAGTTTCGCTACCTATTTTTTCACCAAGTTGCATAAATCCAACGTTACATGAATTTTGAATTATTTCTCCAAATGTTTGAGTACCATGTCCTCCAGACTTCCAACACTTTATTCTTCTATTACCATATGTTAGACTTCCATTACAGGTGAATGTATCATTTTCCGAAACTAAACCTTCTTCCATAGCAGTAATAGCAGTAATTACCTTAAATATAGATCCTGGTTCAAAGGTATCATTTACTAGCCTATTTCTCCACATTTTTTGAAGTTTTTCTCCATCAGTTTCTCCCACAAAATTTTCTATTCCATCATAAGGATTATTAGGATCAAAGTCAGGTTTATTTACCATAGCAAGTATTTCTCCTGTTTTGGGGTCCATTACTAAAACAGAAACTGCCTTAGCCTTATGATCAATTAATGCTTGGGATGCTACACTTTCAGCAAAAAATTGTATATTTTCGTCTATAGTTAAAGTTACATCTTTTCCATCAACTGGATTAGTAAATTGTGAAATTGTGTAAGGAAATCCTCCACTTTGACTTTCTAACTCAGTTATCTTTCTTCCTGGAACGCCAGAAAGTGCACTATCATATTGTAATTCTACTCCTGTAAGACCTTTACCATCACTATTAGTTGACCCTAAAACATGAGATAAAAAAGATCCATTAGGATAATATCTTTTTGTATCTGGCGAAACAATTATTCCAGACAATTTTTTTTCTTCTATTAATTTCTTTAAATTATCAGCTTGTTGTTTTTCTATTCTTCTTATTAAAGTAGCTGCACCTGCATCTTTACCACTTGGAAGTTTTGTATCCAACTTTTTTTGAACATCTTTAGTTTCCATACCTACTGCTTCAGCAATTAAAGGTGCAAGCTCTGCACTAGACTTATACCCTTTATTATTTTCTATACTTTTTTTATAGTATGCTCTAATTGCATTCAAGTCAAAATCAACTCTATAAACATTAGCAGAAACAGCTAATTCTACACCATTTCTATCTAATATTCTCCCTCTTCTAGCATCAATTTTTACTTCGCTTGTCCACTGTTCCTTTGCCATTGCAGAATATTCAGCATGTTTTCCAATCATTATGTAAGCTAGTCTTACACTCAAAACAAAGAATAGAAATGTCAACCCTACTAGAGCCAAACTCATTCTCTTCTTCATTGAAGCTTTGTCTCTGAATCTACTATTCTTCACTCATATTCCTCCATCTATCATTGTTCCGTAGCTAAGTCATATAAAATATAAGGGATGCTACTATTAATCTAGTGCATCCATTATTTTAGAAAACAATCCACTCTTATTATCTTTTGCATTAGTTTCATCATTTTCTAAATCTTCAAAATAGTTTCCCGATAAATCCATCTGTAACATTTCATCCTTTGTAGCTACTACCATCCCTAATTTCTCCTCAGCATTAGTTTTGATATTATCTAATGATGCTACTTTTAGGAGTTCAACTCTTAATGCTTCATTTTCATCATCAACGCTTTTAATTTCGCTATTAAGTTTTGCCAAATCACTTTGCATTGAATATACCTTAGTATCTCTTGCTATTGTTATAACACCTAGTATTGCAATTGCAGCGGCTATTTGACGTGCACCTTTTCTCTTACGTCTTTCCTCTTCAAGTTTTCTTCTCTTTCTTTCTCTCTTTGCCTTTTGTAGTTCCTCATATCTTTTTCTGTCAGGTTCACTACTTCTTCTTGGCTGAGTTGCTGTATTCCCTCTTATATATTCATACTCTTTTACTATCATTTTATTCACATCCCCATTTTTTTATAACTAATCTCTAAAATCTCTCTATAACTCTTAACTTAGCACTTCTACTTCTTGGATTTTCTTCTACTTCTTCTTTTGATGGTTCAATAGCTTTTCTTGATATAAGCTTAACTAAAGGTTTCTTCCCGCATACACAGATTGGGAACTCCTTTGGACAAGTACATGGATTTGCAAGTTCTCTAAACTTTAACTTTACAATCCTATCTTCTAAGGAATGGAAGGTTATAATTGCCATTCTTCCACCTTTATTTAGTCTATTCACCCCATCTTCAATAGCTTTATTTAGAATTTCCAGCTCCCCATTAACTTCTATTCTAATAGCTTGAAAGGTTCTTTTAGCCGGATGAGGACCTTCTCTTCTAGCTTTTGCAGGTATTGCTGCCTTTATTATGTCAACAAGCTCTAGAGTAGTTTCTATTGGCTTTTCTTCTCTTTTATTAACTATAAATTCCGCTACTCTTTTTGCAAACTTTTCCTCACCATAATCTCTTATAATTCTCCAAAGATCCTCCATGGAGTAACTATTAACTACGTCATAAGCAGAGAACTCTCTATCTCTGTTCATTCTCATATCTAAAGGAGCATCTTTCATATAACTAAATCCTCTTTCTCCCTCATCTAATTGATAAGAGGACACCCCAAGATCCATTAATATTCCATCAACTTTTGGTATTTCTAATTCTTCTAAAATACTATCTATATTATGAAAATTATTATGGACTAACTTCTTATTTTCATATTCTTTTAATCTTTCACCAGCTGCTTTTAAAGCATCTGTATCCTGGTCTATTCCTACCAATAAACCATCCTTTGATAACCTTTGTAATATATGAGATGAATGACCTGCTCCCCCTAGGGTACAGTCTACATAAATTCCATCATCTTTTATATTTAAGGCATCAAGACATTCATTTAATAAAACTGAAACGTGTTTAAATTCCATTGTCAAAACTCCTTATATTCCTAAGTCACTCATTTTTTCTGCAATTGATTCAAAATCAACATTAGAATCATTGTATTCTTGCCACTTTTCTTTACTCCATATTTCTACTCTAGTTAATACTCCTATACTTACTATTTCCTTTTCTATTCCTGCATATTCTTTAAGATTTTGTGGAATCAACCCTCTTCCTTGCTTGTCCATCTCTATTTCACATGCTCCTGCAAAGAAAAACCTTACAAAAGATCGAGCATCTCTATTGGTAAGAGGTAGAGTTTTCATCTTTTCTTCTAAATTTTTCCATTCATCTTGTGGGTAAGCATATAGGCATCCATCTAGCCCCTTTGTAATAACAAACTTATTACCTAGCTCCTCCCTTAACTTGGAGGGTACAATCATTCTGTTTTTACTATCTAAGGCATGTTGATATTCACCAATAAACATTTTTGTACTCCTCTATATACTTTATAGTGATTTTACTCTACTTTCAACCACTTTACACCACTTTTACCCACTTTTTTATAAATATTCGAGAAAACTTTCTAAATCCCTTCTATAATTGGAAAATAATTTGAATTTTTTTCAAAAAAAATAGAAGAGACATCTAAAAAGATATCTCTTCTTTAAAGCTGTAATTTACTTTATACATTAAATCTAAAGTTAACTACATCTCCATCTTCCATTATATAGTCTTTTCCTTCTAATCTATAAAGACCTTTTTCTTTAGCTTTTGCTTCTGAACCACATTCAACTAAATCATCGTAAGCAACAACTTCTGCTCTTATAAATCCTCTTTCAATATCTGAGTGAATCTTTCCTGCTGCTTGTGGAGCTTTTGTTCCAGCTTTAATCGTCCAAGCTCTTACTTCTTGAACACCAGCTGTTAAGAAACTCATAAGTCCTAATAATTTATAAGAAGCTCTTATAAGCTTATCTAATCCTGATTCATCTAATCCATATTCTGATAGCATTTCTGCCTTTTCTTCTTCATCAAGTCCTGATAATTGTTCTTCAAGACTAGCACATACTATCATAACTTCTGCCTTTTCAGCCTTAGCATATTCTTGGACTTTCTTTACATAATCATTTTCTAAATTTCCACTCATTAAATCATCTTCAGATATGTTACATGCATATAAAACTGGCTTCGAAGTTATTAAGAATAAACTTTTTACAAATACCATTTCTTCTTCAGTAAAATCTAATGATCTAGCTGGTAAATTCTTTTCTAATTGAGCCTTTATTTTTTCCATTATTGCATATTCTGCCTTAGCTGCTTTGTCACCAGATCTAACAAGCTTTAATGATTTTTCCATTCTTCTTTCTAGAATTTCTAAATCTGAGAATATAAGCTCTAAATTTATAGTTTCTATATCTCTTATTGGATCAACGCTTCCTTCTACGTGAACAACATTTTCATCATCAAAACATCTAACAACATGTACTATTGAAGCTACTTCTCTTATATGAGAAAGGAACTTATTTCCTAGACCTTCTCCTTTAGACGCTCCTTTAACTAGTCCTGCAATATCATAGAATTCTATTGCTGTATAAACTTTTCTTTTAGTATTATACATTTTTTCTAGTACATCTAATCTCTTATCTGGTACTGATACAACACCAACGTTTGGTTCTATAGTACAGAATGGATAGTTAGCTGATTCTGCTCCTGCCTTTGTAATTGCGTTAAATAAGGTACTTTTCCCTACGTTTGGTAAACCTACTATTCCTAATTTCATATTCTTACATTCCTTTCTTCCTAAAAACATTCCACCTAATGTCGTAAAAAATGGTTTAAAAGCTATTAGTGTTTTAAACTTCCAACTTTTAAACCATTGCTTTTCCTAAATATGCAATGTTACTTAACTTAAATGCATCCACTGTTTACATCATAAGTCTAATTATATGTATTTATTTGATTTTTTTCAATACCTTTGACCATGTTTTAGATTTCCTTTATATTAAATAAAATAAAAAGGACGAATTAAGTCCTTTTTATTCTCAATTTGAATAATCTTGCTAAGCAAAACATTCATTATATATAATATTTAAAAATTCCTCTTCATCTAAATCTTTAAAGTTATTAGAAATACTTATATATTTATTTTCACCAATGACAATATACTTTTTCCCTAGTTTATTATTGTTTGCATAAACACAAACATCTTTAGGTAGATTGGTTTCTATAATTTCTAATATTAAATCAGCATCATCATATTCATATGATAATTTACAAAAGCTTTTAATTTTTTTATTTACACATAACTCAAAAAGCCAATTACTATCACATATAAAAGTATCATAAAAAAATAATTCATTTTCTCCTTCACTAAAATAGCTTCTATTTTCTGCTATTATACTTTTAGAACTATATACCTTATTACATGTTTCTTCATATCCAAAATCATTTAATATTAAATTTGATATATACTCATAATTTTTCTTAATATCATTGGAGAATGTGCCTCCTAATACATTAAATACTGTTAGATTAATAAAAAGAATATACATCACTATACAACTTAAAATAGTAATAATTATATTAGTTCTTCTCTTAAAATTCTTTTTCTTTAAAAATTTTATTATCATATAAAAAAGAAGCATAAAAACTAAAAAGAAAGATAAAACAGATACTATTTCGACTCTAGAAAAACTACTATCCATTGCAGGAGTAACAATAATAAATACTAGTGCAAGTATTATTCCTATTATATAAAGTTTATTTTTTCTTTTTAATGATTTATACGAGTTATATGGTATGAATTTATTTTCTTTTAAACTTATTCTACTTTTTATAATCCACTGAATAAATAAAATTAGTTCTATAGAATAATAAAGTATGGCTGCACTATATATAAATGAACATAATATCATTACATTACTTGAGAAAATAGTCTTTACCATACCAAAGCTAGCAAACCATTGGTAAAAAACAATCATCCATAAAGCAACAATAACTGCATATCCCAAGACATTCCACATAGATGCCTTTATTATTTGTTTAAATTTTTCTTTCTCATCAGTGTGTATTGGGATTAACTCTAAATTATCTTCAGTATAAAAAATTTGAATCTTACCTTTGCTACAAACATATTTCCAACCAGCTTCTTCACAATAATCTCTATATCTTAATGTTTCTTCATTATCTTCAGCATGGAAGAAAGTAACATCTCCAAGTATATCAACTGTAAATTTTAATTTTCTTGCTTTAATCTTTTCAAATTTAAATATGTTGCCACTAATAGAAGTTAATAACCATCCTTTACTTGCCTCTTCTTCTAAAAACTCTTCTACAGCTGCACACTCATATGGCATAAAATTAAATAAAACTCTTTTTTTATTTTTATTCTTCATATCTCTCCTCCAAAAATTCTCTTCCTTCTGCAACCAAAGTTTTTAACCTTTTATATTCACATTCTAAGATTTCTTTGCCCTTACCAGTAATCTTATACATTCGTTTTCTTCCTACCCTAGAGGTTTCAATAATCATATGCTCTTCCTCAAACTTTCCTAAAAGAACATATAAAGTTCCAGGTCCAACTTTAACCCTTCCATTTGAAATATCTAAAACATTCTTCATTATATCTACTCCACATTTTTCATTAAGAAGAGATATTAAAACATAATACATAGGTTCAGTTAAATTTTGAAATTGTTCTCTAGCCAAATTATCACCGTCCTTATATCGATAATCGATATTGTCAACTCTCCTTGTAAATCATTCCAGTATTTTAGGTGGACATAATACAAATAATAACCTTGAAATTCAAAAAGAAATTAGGTGATTATATGAAGAAAAAATTATTTGTATTTGCTCTTTTAATAGCTTTAATTGTTTCTATAATTCCTATGAATGTTATGGCTCTCACAGCTAGTGACACTACAGAACTTAATTGGTATTACGTTGCAAGAGTAAAAGGAGAAACACCTGAACCCGCAAAAGAATCTGCATCATTTCTAAAAGAATGTGGAGGATATTATGTAGGTGACACTTCTCAAAAAGTTTTATATTTAACTTTTGATGAAGGATATGAGAAAGGGTATACTAGTGCAATACTTGATACACTTAAGGAGCTTAAAATACCTGCTGCCTTTTTTGTTGTCAAGCCATACATAGATAGCGAACCTGAATTAATAAAGAGAATGGTTGATGAAGGTCACTTAGTTTGTAATCATTCTAACCATCATCCATCTATGGCTTCAATTACTGATCCTGAAAAATTCAAAAAGGAATTAACTGACGTTGAAGCTGCATTTAAAGAGCTAACAGGAAAAGATATGCCAAAATACTTTAGACCCCCAATGGGTAAATATTCCAAAAAATCTTTAGAGATGACTAAAGCTTTAGGATATAAATCTATCTTCTGGAGCTTTGCTTATAAAGATTGGTTAGTTGATGATCAACCTAGCGAAAGTTTTGCTATAGAAAAAATTAAAAAAGGTGCTCATCCTGGAGGAATTTTATTATTGCACGCTGTATCAAGTACAAACACAAAAGTTATGAAGCAAGTGTTAAGTGATTTACAAGCTGAAGGCTATGTATTTAAATCTCTTGATGAGTTGCCAGAATAAAATTTCACAAAGAAAAAGTATAGGAATGTTTTTTCCTATACTTTTTTAATATTTATTTATATAAATATATATTGTTATATTTATATATTGTTATATTTATAAGAATTAATGAAAGGCATTACTCTATAATTATATCTTTTTGATCAACTGTATCCCCATAAGCTGGCTTCAAAGTTTTATCATAAGCCTCTTTTATTTTTCCTTCTTTAGAAAGCTTATTGATTTCATCATTTAACCAGTTTAAAAGTTCAGTGTCCCCTTTCTTAACAGCAGGTGCTATTACATCTTCATCACCAAGATTTTTAATTCCTACAGTGTAACCTTTATTCTCTACAGCCCATGCAAATAATAAAGTATTGTCATGAGCTAAAGCAGCTCCTCTTCCATCCTTCAAAGCTTCAAAAGCTTCTGTGTTCTGATCAAACTTTAACAATTCCATATCAGGATAATTTTTTGAGAAATAAGCATCAGCTGTTGTTCCCTTGTTTACAATTAACTTTTTACCTTTTAACTCATTAACATCAGTAATTACTGTTCCATCTTTTGAAACAACCCCTAAAGCAACTTTCATATATGGATTTGCAAAATCCACCTTCTCTTTTCTCTCATTTGTAACTGTAAAATTAGCTAAGATAATATCAACTTTATTTGCCTGCAAAAATTCAACTCTACTAGCTGCCTCAACTAAAACAAACTCTACCTTTGTTTCATCCCCAAACAAATCCTTTGCTATTTCCTTTGCAATTTCTACATCATAACCTTGGTTTATACCATTGGAATCTACATATCCAAAAGGTGGCTTATCACTAAAGACACCAATTTTTATAGTTCCACGTTTTTTTATTGACTCTATAGAAGATTCATTTTCATTCTTGCCACCACATCCAATTAGGCTCAAAACTAACAGCACAGCAGAAAGTAATACTCCAATAACTTTAAATTTCTTTTTCATAAAATATGCCCCCTTTTAATAATTTAAAATATTTAAAAATGATCTTGCCCTCTCTGTTTTAGGATTTGTAAAGAACTCTTCTGGACTAGTTATCTCTACTATCTTCCCTTCATCCATAAAAGCTATCTTATTAGCCACTTTTCTAGCAAAAGACATTTCATGAGTTACAACTATCATAGTCATACCATCTTTTGCTAAGGCTTGTATAACTTCTAATACTTCTCTTACCATCTCTGGGTCTAATGCAGCTGTTACTTCATCAAAAAGCATTATATCTGGATTCATACATAAGGCTCTAACTATAGCAATTCTCTGTTTTTGCCCTCCTGATAACTCCCTAGGAAAAGATTTTTTCCTATCTAGAAGTCCAACCTTTTCTAATAATTTATCAGCCTTAGCTTCTACTTCTTCTCTTTTTCTCTTCTGAACCTTTAAAGGTCCTAAAAGAATATTATCTATTACATTCATGTGGGAAAATAATTCATAGCTTTGAAATACCATTCCTATTTTTCCTCTTACTTTAGTCCAAGAAACATCTTTCCCAAGTTCACCCAAACCATCTAATGTAATCATTCCATCATTTATATTCTCAAGTCCATTAATACATCTTAATAAAGTACTTTTTCCACAACCTGAAGGACCTAATAAAACTAAAACTTCACCCTTATGAAGATCTAAGTCCACTCCTTTTAAAACCTCTATATTGCCAAAACTTTTTCTTAGTCTTTGTATTTTTAAAAACTCATCTGCCATATCTCTTTACCTCCTAACTTATCCATTTTCCCTCTAAATATTTTGATAATAGAGAAAGTGGATAACAAATAATAAAGTATAGAATAAATATTGTTCCATATATCCAAAATGATGCTGAAGGATTTGTTAAAATTGAGGATTCTATTATTTGCTGTCCAATTTTAATTACTTCAACAACACCAATTAAAACTACTAAAGAGCTTGTTTTAATCATCCTAGTGGCTAAGTTTATTGCACCTGGAGTTATTCTTCTTAATGCTTGTGGAATCAATATATATCTAAATGTTTGTACATTGCTTAGCCCTAAGGCATAAGATGACTCCCACTGATGTTTTTCTATTGATGTTAAAGCACCTCTAACTATATCTCCCATTTCTGCAGTTCCCCATATAACGAAAACAATTATAGATACAAGCACTCCATCAATATGAGTATTTAAAGCAGTCGCAACTCCAAAATATACAATAAATAACCATACTAAAATTGGTATTATTCTAACTGCTTCAAGATATAATCTACACAACGCTTTTATAACCTTATTTTTACTAGTCATTATTACTCCTAAAATTACACCTAGAATAGTTGCTAGTATTACTGAAATAAAAGCTATTTTACAGGTAACTAATAAACCACCAAGAAGTCTCTCAAGATTTTTCCCTTGAAAAATAACATCAATCCCCATACTTTGCAGACCTTCCTTTCTTCTCTAAATAACTAATTAATACAGATATTGGAAGTAATATTATCAAATAAAAAATAACCAATAAAAATAATGCTTCTATAGTTTTATATTCCATACCAATAATGTCTTTAGCTAAAAACATTAAATCTGCCACGGCTATCGCCCCAACAATGGAAGTTTCCTTTAACAAGAATAAACAATTAGCTCCTATTGATGGTATTGCAATAGATATAGCTTGTGGTAGAACAATATATCTCAATGTTTGAAATCTAGTTAGCCCTATGCTTAATCCAGATTCAATCTGTCCTTTGGAAACTGCCTCTAAACCTCCTCTTATTGCTTCAGCCATATAACTGCCCCCTAAAAAGGTTAATCCTATAACTCCACAAGTAAACCCACTTAGTTTTATCCCAATTTTGGGCAACCCATAAAATAAGAAAAATAATTGGATTAATAAAGGAGTATTTCTAGACATCTCTATATAAGCCTTAGAAATAGTCTTTAAAATTCTAACCTTATAGAAAATCAGATTACTACAGATCAAGCCAACAACTACTGAAAGAATTATTCCAATAGCCCCTAATTCCAATGTTAAAATTGTTGCATCTACATACCTTGGTAAAGCCTCAATTATAAACTCCCAATTCATATAACTTCCCTCCTATGAAAATAAGCCTCATCTCTTAATACATAAGAGACGAGGCTTTTTGCTCCGCGGTTCCACCCTAATTAGATTCTATAAAATCCCACTTAACTATGTACTTTCATACACTTACGCTATAACCGGCGCACCGTGATAGTCCTACTATAATTCTTCAAACTATCTGCTCTAGAGGGCACTTCACTATTCTCATTATAGAAGTTCTCACCAAACACCTCTTCTCTGTGATAATTGCAAAATAGCTACTTTTCTCTTTCTACGCATTTAAAAATGTTTTCTAAAATTTATATGGTATTAATAACCTATAAATACTAAATCTACTTTTATCTCTTATCTTTATTTTTCTTTCGTTTAATTTTGTAATATTATTATATAAAACAAAGTATAAATTTCTAATTATCTTTTTATATTTTCTTAAATGCTCGTAAAGCCTTATTCTATGTGCTTTCGAGTATTTTTACTGTAGGAAGATACTTCACGTTTCTTTGCATATTTCCTCATGTCTTAGCTGTCAGAAGTGGTAAATAAGTAGTAAATTCATTTGTACTACTAAGCAACAAGACGCTCCTGTTGCTTCTCTTTATTCAAGCGTTTCATTTCTGCCATTGCAGAATCGAATGTTGCATGTGCGTAATAGTTCAGCGTCATGGCTATATTAGCATGTCCCATAATGTACTGTAATGCCTTTGGATTCATTCCTGCATTTGCATAGTTGGTACAGAATGTATGTCGCAAACTATGTGGAGTGATGTGTGGCAATTTATCCTCGTTATACTTATTGTATTTCTTAACAAGACCTTTCATCATGCCGTTGTAATCACTTGCCACTTTTGGATAGTTCTTTCTATTAAGAAAGAGGAAATCACTATATCCATCAATCTCAACACGCTTATCATTCTTTCGATTCGCTAACACTCGCTTAAATGCTTGATAGGCTTCTTCAACCATAGGAACTTGACGTTCGCCACTTTTGGTCTTTGGTGTTTCAATGTAGTACCCAATTTCAGTATCTCTCAATAGCTGATGGTCTATATTGACAAGACGATTCTCAAAATCTAAATCTGGAAGTGTCAAACCACCAAACTCTGAAATACGAAGACCTGTTTTTAAGAGTATCAGAATTTCATCATAATTTTTGCTGTAGGTTTTATCAGCTTTTGCAAAGGCTAACAGTTTTTCTTCCTGTTCTTCTGTTAGTACGGTCTTAGGGACAGTATCATCATCAAGAACTGCTTTCAGTTGAAAGTCAAATGGATTCTTCCGAACACAATCATCTTGTATAGCAATATAGAATGAAGCCTTTAAAGAACGTTTGTAGTTATTGATGGTTTGATAAGCATAACCATTTTCACTCATTCTAATAGCCCATTCTTTAGCGTCTGATGGCTTAATACTGTCAATACTTCTTACACCTAACTTGTCTTTCTTCAAAATATCCATAAGATATTTGCGTCCAGTTTCAGTGTTTTTTCTAACCTTTGGTCTTTGAGCGTTCTGTTTTGCGTAAAGCTGGCAGAGTGTCATTTTCTTTCCTACAACATCAATACCATCATGAATGTCTTTCTGTAACTCTGCGATTTTCTCTCTAAGTGAGATACAATCACGCTTTCCTGCTGGTACTCGGTCTGTAGCCACAAGTTTCCACGAGTAAACAAATTGCGGTTCTCCAAATGAATCTATATATTTGTATAAGTATCTTCCGTCTTTTCGTTGGCTCTCTCCAGTCTTTAAGATTCGACCTTTATTGTCACGTCTTTTTTCTGACATGGCATTTGCTCCTTTCCTTTATGGAAAGAGCCTTGATACGACTTAATACTATTTTATCATATACAAGACCCTTTGGCGACGCTAGATTGCGTCCAATGTATCTATAATTTTTTCAAATTGTTTTCGTTTAATCTGAATACGATTGCCATTCATAATCAGCCAATTTGCATTTTTATTTTCCTCTGCCAAGCGTCGTAGCTTGTTTTCGCCAATACGAAAATATTTTGACGCTTCTTCAATGGTTAGGGTATAACGTTCCCAAATAGGAATGTCAGTCTGCTTCATAAAATCCTCCTTTCCAAATCACTTATTTGGATTTCATAAAAGTTGTTTTACCAGCAATCGAACAGCTTTAGCAAAGCTCACGGGAGTTCCACCCCTGCATGGTTCTCATGTAGCCATACTCATTGCCTGCGACGGTTTTATCACGCTCGGACTATTGACTGTATGGGAGTATCATTATCACGATAAGAATGTCGTTGCAGGCAATCCTGCTAAAGATTGCTTCTCGGATCACTAACATGAATCGCTCGCTATCTTTATAAGATAGGTCATGGCGGTTAGTTCCGTTGGCTCTTTTCTTATCGAAACGTATTCGATTACTTTTATTCAGTTTTCAAAGAACAATGGCTCGTTAGCCTATCAAAACACATTGAAAGCTCAATATGCTTTGGTGGAATAACAAACCTCCCTGTTCGGGAAGCGTGGAATGGTTTAGCACGCTTCCACGAAAGGAGAGAGGATATTACTTAATTTCAAATGACAAAATCTTTGTAATCAGTCTGGTTTCCATTCTTCCACGTAAGACTTCATCAACGACCATACTTTGATTGCCATATTCATCTTTCATAAGTCGTAGGGAACGCTTCGTTATGTACCCTCTGTAATGATGTAGAATCTGGTTAATCGCTTCGGTATCGCCATCTGTTGCCTTTACAATGAGAGGAAAGGGAATCATAGGATATTGTGTTTTCATTCTTCAAATTCCTCCATAAACTTTTTAATTAAGGCTAGTCCACTGGTTCTATGCCGATAGACAGTAGAACGGTTCAATTTCAACAGGTCTGCAATTTCTGAATCGCTCATGTCCATAAAGTAAAACAGCAGTAGAATTTCACGTTTCTTGTCTGGCAACTCACGTAATGCTTCACTCAACAAATCATTT
>NZ_UAWH01000019.1 GCF_900447045.1 Clostridium paraputrificum | reverse complement strand
TTAATGGGCGAACAGCCCAACCCTTGGGACCTACTTCAGCCCCAGGATGCGACGAGCCGACATCGAGGTGCCAAACCTCCCCGTCGATGTGGACTCTTGGGGGAGATCAGCCTGTTATCCCCGAGGTAGCTTTATCCGTTGAGCGATGGCCCTCCCACGAGGTACCACCGGATCACTAAGCCCGACTTTCGTCCCTGCTCCACTTGTGGGTGTCGCAGTCAGGCTCCCTTCTGCCTTTGCACTCTTCGAACGATTTCCGACCGTTCTGAGGGAACCTTTGGGCGCCTCCGTTACTTTTTAGGAGGCGACCGCCCCAGTCAAACTGCCCACCTAACAATGTCCTGTCACCAGATTCATGGCACCCAGTTAGAACCTCAGTACTGTCAGGGTGGTATCCCAAGGACGACTCCATCAAGGCTGACGCCCTGATTTCCCAGTCCCACCTATCCTTACAGACAATACCGAAATTCAATGCTAAGCTACAGTAAAGCTCTACGGGGTCTTTCCGTCCAATCGCGGTAGCGAGCATCTTCACTCGCACTACAACTTCGCCGGATTCACAGTTGAGACAGTGCCCAAGTCATTACGCCATTCGTGCGGGTCAGAACTTACCTGACAAGGAATTTCGCTACCTTAGGACCGTTATAGTTACGGCCGCCGTTTACTGGGGCTTAAGTTCACACCTTCGCTTGCGCTAAGTGTTCCCCTTAACCTTCCAGCACCGGGCAGGCGTCAGCCCCTATACATCAGCTTTCGCTTTAGCAGAGACCTGTGTTTTGCTAAACAGTTGCTTGGGCCTATTCTCTGCGGCCTGCTCTCACAGGCACCCCTTCTCCCTAAGTTACGGGGTCAATTTGCCTAGTTCCTTAACTGTGATTCTTCCGCCGGCCTTAGGATTCTCTCCTCATCTACCTGTGTCGGTTTGCGGTACGGGCACTACATCTCTCTCTAGATGCTTTTCTTGGAAGCATGGAATCAAGTACTTCGGTTCCGTAGAACCTTCCCCATCACGCCTCAGAATTGTTAGGACGGATTTGCCTTTCCTAACTCCCCTAAACGCTTAGACTAGCATCCAATAGCTAGCACACTCTATCCTTCTCCGTCACACCATCGATAATAACGATCAGTAGTGGTATCGGAATATCAACCGATTGTCCATCGCCTACGCCTTTCGGCCTCGGCTTAGGTCCCGACTAACCCTCAGCGGACGAACCTTCCTGAGGAAACCTTAGATATTCGGCCTGTGGGATTCTCACCCACATCTCGCTACTAATGCCAACATTCTCACTCGTAATCAGTCCACCGCTCCTTACGGTACGACTTCAGCCCGATTACGACGCTCCTCTACCGCTCACACATAAGTGTGAACCCGTAGCTTCGGTGGTAAGTTTGAGCCCCGGACATCTTCGGCGCAGGATCTCTCGACTAGTGAGCTATTACGCACTCTTTTAATGAGTGGCTGCTTCTAAGCCAACATCCTAGTTGTCTTAGAAATCCCACATCCTTTTCCACTTAACTTACACTTTGGGACCTTAGCTGACGATCTGGGCTGTTTCCCTTTGACTACGGAACTTATCTTTCGCAGTCTGACTGCCGGACTAATAGTATGTGGCATTCGGAGTTTGATAAGGTTCGGTAAGCGCTATGCCCCCTAGCCCATTCAGTGCTCTACCTCCACTACTCATATCCGACGCTAGCCCTAAAGCTATTTCGAGGAGAACCAGCTATCTCCGAGTTCGATTGGAATTTCTCCGCTATCCACAGCTCATCCCATGCTTTTTCAACAGCAACGTGGTTCGGTCCTCCACGGGGTTTTACCCCCGCTTCAACCTGGCCATGGATAGGTCACCCGGTTTCGGGTCTACGGCATGCAACTAGTCGCCCTATTAAGACTCGGTTTCCCTTCGGCTCCGTACCTTAAGTACTTAACCTTGCTACATACCGTAACTCGTTGGCTCGTTCTACAAAAAGCACGTCATCACCCTCATAAGGGGCTTTGACCGGTTGTAGGCACACGGTTTCAGGTTCTATTTCACTCCCCTCCCGGGGTTCTTTTCACCTTTCCCTCACGGTACTGCTTCACTATCGGTCATCAGGTAGTATTTAGCCTTGGGAGGTGGTCCTCCCTGCTTCCCACAAGGTTTCACGTGTCTCGTGGTACTCTGGATCAGAACTTGATTATTATGAATTTCACTTACGTGGCTATTACACTCTATGGCTTGACTTTCCAGTCATCTTCAATTATCCATAACTTCTCGTTAATGTTCTGTCCGCAACCCCGGAAATAAATTTCCGGTTTGGGCTCTTTCCCTTTCGCTCGCCGCTACTAAGAAAATCGATTTTTCTTTCTCTTCCTCCAGGTACTTAGATGTTTCAGTTCCCTGGGTTTACCTTCCATAAGCTATGTATTCACCTATGGATACATGGGGTTTCCCATGTGAGTTTCCTCATTCGGAAATCTTCGGATCTCTGGCTATGTGCGCCTACCCGAAGCTTATCGCAGCTTATCACGTCCTTCATCGGCTCCTGATGCCAAGGCATTCACCATGCGCCCTTTGTAGCTTGACCTATTGTCATGATATTAGTTTTAAAACTAAGTTACAAAGAATATTTCTTGGCTATGTTGTATTAACATATCTATATAATTATGTGCAATTTTCAAAGAACATTTGAGCAAACTTGGTCGCTCAAAATTGAACAGAAAGTTAAAAAACAGATTCTAATTTGTACTAGTCAAGCTTCTTGCTTGCTAGATTTCTCCATAGAAAGGAGGTGATCCAGCCGCAGGTTCTCCTACGGCTACCTTGTTACGACTTCACCCCAATCGCTGACCCTACCTTAGGTGGCTTCCTCCCTTACGGGTTAGATCACCAACTTTGGGTATTGCCAACTCTCATGGTGTGACGGGCGGTGTGTACAAGGCCCGGGAACGTATTCACCGCGACATTCTGATTCGCGATTACTAGTAACTCCAGCTTCATGTAGGCGAGTTTCAGCCTACAATCCGAACTGAGACCGGTTTTATAGTTTTGCTCCACCTCACGGTATTGCATCTCGTTGTACCGGCCATTGTAGCACGTGTGTAGCCCTAGACATAAGGGGCATGATGATTTGACGTCATCCCCACCTTCCTCCCGGTTAACCCGGGCAGTCTCGCTAGAGTGCTCAACTAAATGGTAGCAACTAACAATAAGGGTTGCGCTCGTTGCGGGACTTAACCCAACATCTCACGACACGAGCTGACGACAACCATGCACCACCTGTCTTCCTGTCCCCGAAGGGACTTCCCACATTACATGGTAATTCAGGAGATGTCAAGTCTAGGTAAGGTTCTTCGCGTTGCTTCGAATTAAACCACATGCTCCGCTACTTGTGCGGGCCCCCGTCAATTCCTTTGAGTTTTAATCTTGCGACCGTATTCCCCAGGCGGAATACTTAATGCGTTAGCGGCGGCACAGAGGTCATGACAACCCCTACACCTAGTATTCATCGTTTACGGCGTGGACTACCAGGGTATCTAATCCTGTTTGCTCCCCACGCTTTCGAGCCTCAGCGTCAGTTACAGTCCAGAAAGTCGCCTTCGCCACTGGTGTTCTTCCTAATCTCTACGCATTTCACCGCTACACTAGGAATTCCACTTTCCCCTCCTGCACTCTAGATTTCCAGTTTGGAATGCAGCACCCAGGTTGAGCCCGGGTATTTCACATCCCACTTAAAAATCCGCCTACGCTCCCTTTACGCCCAGTAAATCCGGACAACGCTTGCCACCTACGTATTACCGCGGCTGCTGGCACGTAGTTAGCCGTGGCTTCCTCCTTGGGTACCGTCATTATCGTCCCCAAAGACAGAGCTTTACAACCCGAAGGCCGTCATCACTCACGCGGCGTTGCTGCATCAGGGTTTCCCCCATTGTGCAATATTCCCCACTGCTGCCTCCCGTAGGAGTCTGGGCCGTGTCTCAGTCCCAATGTGGCCGATCACCCTCTCAGGTCGGCTACGCATCGTCGCCTTGGTGAGCCGTTACCTCACCAACTAGCTAATGCGCCGCGGGCCCATCTTATAGCGGATTGCTCCTTTAATTGCTACTTCATGCGAAGCTACAATCTTATGCGGTATTAATCTTCCTTTCGGAAGGCTATTCCCCTCTATAAGGCAGGTTGCCCACGTGTTACTCACCCGTCCGCCGCTAATCCGTTCCCGAAGGAACTTCATCGCTCGACTTGCATGTGTTAGGCACGCCGCCAGCGTTCGTCCTGAGCCAGGATCAAACTCTCAATAAAAAGTTTAATCTTGCTACTTGATTTCTCAAGTTTACTCGTAAAAAAGAATTGCTGGTTTTTAACTTTATATTCTGTTCAATTTTCAAAGACCAATCTGTGTGTCGCACTCAAGCGACTTTTTTATCTTATCACTATTGCTAAACCTTGTCAACAAGTTTTTATTTTTTTCTTGTTGTTTTTGTTATCTGCATCAGCGACGTGTTTTATAATATCATACACAAGTAATAATTAATTTATCTTACATATAAAATAATTAAATTATTCTAGTTTTTCTTTAATATTATTCTTTTTTCTCTATTTTATATATAGTGATACACCAGGGTATGATGATTAATATATTCATAAAAAATTTGATGGATATTCATTTTGCTTGTTCTGTCGCAAGCTTCGAATCACATCAGAACAAATATCCACCTCAATCATACTAAAGATACTACCTTTGATTTATAGCTAATTAAAATTTTATTCTTTTCTATGATAATAAAAAAGAAGTACTCTTGATATTTACAAGAATACTTCTTTAACACAATTATTCTTCAGAATCACTTTGTGCCCTATTTACTAATTCATCTAATATGTCATCTTTACCATTATAATCATCTAATATATCTATTTGTTCTTCTACATTTTCTTCTTCACTACCTGATATCTTAGCAACTGCTACTACTTTTTCATCTTCATTAGTCCTCATTAATGTAACTCCCATAGCAGATCTTCCGGTAACAGATATATCTTTTACATTTATTCTAATAGCTACTCCACTTGAATTTATTAACATAAGTTCATCCAGTTCATTACACATTGTAGCACCAACAACTTTTCCTGTCTTTTCACTTATTTTATAAGTTATTAATCCTACTCCACCTCTATTTTGAACTTTATATTCGCTTATAGGTGTTCTCTTACCAAATCCATACTCACTTATAATTAATAAATCTTCACTATCTACAGCTATATCCATACAAACAGCTATATCATCATCCTTAAGGTTTATTGATCTTACTCCAGATGCTGTTCTTCCCATAGCTCTTACATTTTTTTCACTAAATCTAACTGCATAACCATTTTGGGTTACTATTATTATATTAGCATCCCCTCTAGTTACCTTAACCTTAAGTAATTCATCACCTTCCCTTAAGTTAATAGCTATTAATCCATTTTTTCTTAAGTTTTTAAAGTCACTTAAAGGTGTCTTTTTTACTATCCCCTGCTTAGTTGCCATAAACAAGAATCCATCCTTAGTATTATCTCTTATTGATAATACAGTTTCTATTCTCTCATCTGGCTCTATAGCAATTAAGTTAATTATGTTAGTTCCTTTAGCTACTCTTCCTGCCTCTGGTATTTCATAAGCCCTTAGCTTATATACTCTTCCCTTGTTAGTAAAGAACAATACATCTGAATGAGTAGATGTTATCATTATATGTTCAACAAAATCATCCTCTTTTGTTGACATTGCTTGAATACCTTTTCCACCTCTTCTTTGTGAAGAATAAGTATCAGCAGATATTCTCTTAATATATCCAGAATGTGTTAAAGTTATTGTAACTTCCTCTTCTTGGATTAAATCTTCTATATCAATTTCATTTACTACTTTTTCAATTGATGTTCTTCTCTCATCACTGTATTTATTTTTTATTTCTATTAGTTCTTCTTTAATTACACCTAGTAATTTTTCTTCACTTGCTAAAATAGAATTCAAGTATTCTATTTGTTTCATAAGTTCATTATATTCTTCTTCAATCTTACCTCTCTCTAAACCAGTAAGTCTTCTCAATCTCATTTCTAAGATTGCTGTTGCTTGTTTATCTGTAAAATTAAATCTTTCAATAAGAGTATTCCTTGCTATTTCTGAAGTATCTGAATGTCTAATTATACTTATAACTTCATCAATATGGTCTAAGGCTATTCTTAATCCCTCAAGTATATGAGCCCTTGCTTGTGCTTTATTTAAATCAAATATAGTTCTTTTAGTTATTACTTCTTTTTGAAAGTCTATATAATTACATAAAACTTGTTTTAGATTTAAAACTTGAGGTTCGTTGTCAACAAGTGCAAGCATTATAACTCCAAATGTATCTTGCATTTTTGTATGCTTATATAGTAAGTTTAGTATTACATTAGGATTTGCATCCTTCTTCAATTCAATAACTATACGCATACCTTGCCTATCTGATTCATCTCTTAAGTCAGATATGCCTACTATTTTTTTATCTTTTACTAAGTCAGCTATATTTTCTATAAGCTTAGCTTTATTAACTTGATAAGGCAATTCAGTAACAATAATCCTATGTCTTGAATTTTCTTCTTCAATATCAGCCTTTGCTCTTACAACAATTTTTCCTTTACCTGTCTCATATGCTGCCCTTATTCCAGCCTTACCCATTATAATACCAGCTGTAGGGAAGTCAGGCCCCTTTATTATAGTCATTAATTCAAGTACTGATGTTTCTGGGTTATCTATTAACATTACAGTACCATCTATAATTTCACCTAAGTTATGTGGTGGAATGTTGGTTGCCATACCAACAGCTATACCTGATGAACCATTTACTAATAAATTTGGATATCTAGCTGGTAATACTGCTGGTTCTTTTTCTGACCCATCAAAGTTTGGTACAAAATCAACAGTATTCTTATTTATATCCCTTAACATTTCTACAGCTATCTTATTCATTCTAGCTTCTGTATATCTCATTGCGGCTGCACTATCACCATCAACTGATCCAAAGTTACCATGTCCATCAACTAACATATATCTCATTGAGAAATCTTGTGCCATTCTAACTAATGCATCATATACTGATGAATCTCCATGTGGATGATATTTACCTAAAACATCTCCAACAATTCTTGCACATTTCCTATATGACTTATCCGGAGTTATTCCTAACTCTTGCAATGAATATAAAATTCTCCTATGAACTGGCTTTAAACCATCTCTTACATCTGGAAGGGCACGACCAACTATAACACTCATTGCATAGTCGATATAACATCTCTTCATTTCCTTATTAATATCTACAGGAATGACTTTTCCCTCATTAAAATTCATGTACTTCACCTCGTTTTAGTACTAAATGTCTAAGTTACTTACTTTTTTAGCATTTTGTTGTATAAATTCTCTTCTTGGTTCAACCTTATCACCCATTAATATAGTGAATATTTCATCAGCAGCCATAGCATCTTCTATTGTTGCTTTTAGTAATATTCTCTTTTCAGGATCCATTGTAGTATCCCATAATTGTTCAGCATTCATTTCACCAAGACCTTTATATCTTTGTATATCAACTGAGTTATCTCTGCCTCCAAACTCATTCAATATTTGTTCTAACTCCTCATCTGAATAAGCATATGCCTCATTCTTACCTTTAGAAATCTTATATAAAGGTGGTTGTGCTATATATACATGCCCTCCGTCTATAAGTTCTCTCATATACCTATAGAAGAATGTTAATAGCAATGTTCTTATATGAGCACCATCAACATCAGCATCTGTCATAATAATTATTCTATTATATCTTATTTTCTCTATATCAAAATCTGTACCTATTCCTGCTCCGAATGCAGTTATCATAGACCTTATAGTATCGGCATTTAGAATTCTATCTAGCCTTTGTTTTTCAACATTTAAAATTTTACCTCTTAACGGTAATATAGCTTGGAATTTTCTATCTCTTCCTTGCTTAGCAGAACCTCCTGCCGAATCACCTTCGACTATATATATTTCACATTCCCTAGGATCCTTTGATGAACAATCTGCAAGCTTACCTGGTAATGATGATCTTTCTAATACAGATTTTCTTGTTAATTCTCTAGCCTTCCTAGCAGCTTCCCTTGCCCTAGCAGCCATCAATGCCTTATCTATTATAGTCTTTCCAACTAGTGGGTTTTCCTCCAGGAATATTGACATTCCTTCTCCAACTATAGAATCAACAATACCTCTAACTTCACTATTTCCAAGCTTTGTCTTTGTTTGTCCTTCAAATTGAGGTTCGCCAATTTTAACAGATATTACGGCAGTCAGACCTTCTCTTATGTCATCTCCAGATAAATTTTTATCATTCTCTTTTAGATGTCCGAATTTCTTACCATAATCATTTAATATCCTAGTTAAGGCAGTCTTAAAACCAACTAAATGTGTTCCACCCTCAATAGTATCTATATTGTTAGCAAACGAAAAAATATTCTCATTATATCCATCATGGTATTGGAGTGCCACTTCAACTGAAACCCCATCCTTTATTCCCTCAACATATATTGTTTGTTCATGAAGAGGCTCTTTATTTCTATTTAGGTATTCAACAAAAGACTTTATTCCACCCTCATAGTAATATTCTTCTTCTTTATCATTTCTCTCATCAATAAGAGTAATGCTTATTCCCTTATTTAAGAATGCTAACTCCCTTAATCTTTGAGATAGGACTTCAAAATCATATACAATTTCATCAAATATCTCTTCGTCAGGTTTAAAATAAACTTCAGTTCCTGTTTCATCAGTATTTCCGACGATATTTAAATCAGTTACAACTTTTCCTCTATGATATTCTTGTTGCCATATATGTCCTTCTCTCTTTACAGTTACTATACATTTATCTGATAATGCATTAACAACAGAGGCACCAACACCGTGTAAGCCACCAGATACTTTATAGCCACCACCGCCAAATTTACCTCCAGCATGTAAGACAGTCATTATTACTTCAACAGTTGGTTTTTTCATTTTAGGGTGCATACCTACTGGCATCCCCCTACCATCATCTATAACTTGTATAGAATTATCCTTATTTATTGTAACTTTTATATTTTTGCAGAATCCAGCTAAAGCCTCATCTATACTATTATCTACAATCTCATATACTAAGTGATGTAGACCTCTTGAGCTAGTACTTCCTATATACATTCCTGGTCTTTTTCTTACAGCTTCTAAACCTTCTAGAACCTGTATTTGATTTTCGTCATAGCTTTGTTTATTTTGTTCCAAAATATATTCCTCCTAAATAAAAGTAATTAAAACCAAGGTTTTAACTATTGGAGTTAAGGATTATAATCCATTCCAGTTCTCTTTGTTAAAGTAGATGATGAAATTGGTGAAAGATAAACTTTACTCATCTTATTTACTTCTGCTATAACAAATGACTTTGGTCTTTCTTTAGTTATTCGTTCAACAAATCCATCTTCTTCAGCTAACCTTAGAAATTGTATTGTATCTGAACTATACATTGTAGTTTGTAGATCAAATATTCCTATAACATCTTTTATAGGAACAACTACGTTTTCTCCTAAATGTAGAAACATAAATTTTGCCTCCTTTAGCTAGAGATATGTCCCTCTTGCACTTTAAAAATTTTAGATTCATTATCTAGATATTCACATATATCACTAATTCCAGTACATGTAATTATAGTTTGTATATTATTAATAGTACTTAATATATATTTTTTTCTATTAAAATCAAGTTCTGAAAGAACATCATCTAATAAAAGCACAGGGTATTCACCAGTTATCTCTTTTATTATTTTTAGAGAAGAGAATTTCATAGTTAAAACAGCTGTTCTTTGTTGCCCTTGTGATCCATAGCTTTTTGTATCTATATTATTAATCAGTACCATAAAATCATCTCGATGAGGACCAACTGTAGTTATTCCTTTCTCCTTATCTCTTTTTCTGTTCTTAATTAAACAACTTCTAAACTTTTCTTTAAATTCATCATTAATATTATTGTTAAACTCTTTTATTGACGATATGTATATATATTCTATATTTTCTTTATTTAAAGTTATATCTTTATGAATTTCAGCACCATAGTAATTTAACTTTTCTATGTATTTTAGCCTCTCATTTACTATGTATTCTCCAAAATTAACTAATTGCTCATCATATATATCTAGCATATCGTCTGTTATTTTACGATTTTTTAACAGAGTATTTCTCTCGTTAAGCACCTTATTATATTGTACAAGATTGTAGTAATATCTATTATTTATTTGACATAACTCCATGTCTATAAATCTACGTCTAATCCCAGGAGATTCTTTTATTATTTTTAAATCTTCTGGTGAAAACATAACAACATTAAAAGTACCAAATAATTCTCCAATCTTATTAATCTTTATTGAATTAACTTTTATTGCCTTTTTTCCATCTTTAAGTATATTTATATCTATTCTTTTATCTAATCGTTCTTTACCAATATTTAGACTTATATATGCACCGTCTTCATTCCAATTAATCAATTCTCTATCTTTCGAAGTTCTATGTGATTTAGCTAATCCACAATAATATATAGATTCTAAGATATTTGTTTTTCCCTGAGCGTTATCCCCCATAAAAACATTAACATTTCTACTAAAATCTATATTTACATTTTTATAATTTCGATAGTTTAATAACATAAGCTTTTTTATAAACATCTACATGCACCCATTCAATTATATCACAATACTAGCCTAAAAGCTTATATTGATATAATTATACAATTTCATACTCTTCTTGATTAAATGAAATTATATCTCCACGTTTTAACTTTTTTCCTCTTTGTAGGCATATTTCACCATTTACTTTAACTAGACCATCTTGAATATATAACTTAGCTTCAGATCCTAATGAAGCAATACCACTCCACTTCAAAAATGCATCTAATTTAATTACATCAGTATTAATTAATATTTTATTCATATTCATTGCATAAAAACTTATTATTTATGCATCCTCCTATCTAATTAATCTAACTGGTAAAACTAAATATTTATATGATTCAGCTTCTTTCCCCTTTATAACGCATGGGCTTACGCTTGAAGTCATTTCTATTTGCACATTATCATCTTCCATATTCTTCAGAACATCAATTATATATCTAGAATTAAATGCAATTTGTATTGGGTCTCCTTGCATATTTGCAGTTACTTCTTCTCTTACTTTTCCCAATTGAGAATTAGATGTGATAATTATACTTTCTTCATTCATCTCTAACTTTACTAAATTACTATTTCCTTCCTTAGCCATAAGAGAAGCTCTTTCTATTCCATTTTGTAATTCTTGCCTATTAACATTAATTAATAACTTATGTTCTTGAGGTAATAGAGATAAATAATTTACATATTTACCTTCTAGTAATCTTGATATTATTTTAGTTTCTCCTAAATCAAATAAGATATGATTATTAGTAAAAGTTATATTTACTATAGATTCAATATCTTCTAGTATTTTAGATACTTCATTCAAAGTCTTACCTGGAATAACAACTTCAATATCAAAATCATTATCTAAATATTCTGTTTTTATAGCCATTCTATATCCATCTAAAGCAACAAGATTTAATTTTTTTTCTTTCACCTCAAATAATATTCCTTGAAGTATAGGTCTAGTTTCATCTTGGGCAATAGCAAATGAAGTGCTTTTTATCATATTTTTTAATATACTTTGAGAAACCTTTAACTCTTTTGCTATATCTAACTTAGGAATTGAAGGGAATTCATCTGCATTCATAAATACAACATTAAATACAGATTTTTCACATGTTATTTGAACTGTATCATCTTGAATTATTTCGATTCTTACATCAGAGTTAGGTAATTTTCTTATTATTTCTCCAAATATTTTTGAATCTATTACAACTTTTCCTTCTTCTAATACATCTGCATCAACTTTTGTTTCGATACAGACATCTATATCTGATCCTATAAGTGTAATTCCTTCTTTTGTAGCATTAATATATATACCTTCTAATATAGGCATTGTTGATTTTCCAGTAATAGCTTTTTGACATATTGATATACCATCTTGCAGTTTCTGTTTATTACATATAATTATCATAAAAAATAACCTCCTCTGTTGATAACATAATTATTTATATAAATATAGATATATAATTTAAATTTAGTAATAATAGTAGTAGGTGCTGTGGATTTGTTGAAAAGTAGGTCTAACCCTTATAAATAGTAGAAAAGTTATAAAAAAATAGTGTGGATAAGGTAGTAACAAATTAATATACTTATCCACAAAATAAACAATAGATTTCTTTTGAAATAGTTATCCACAAGATATTATAAAGTTATTATGTACAGTTGTTAATTAATTTTGAGTCAATTTCTTTGTAATATCTTCTATAGTGTGTTGTAAACTTTCATCCGTATTAAGATTTTCTGATATTTTTTCGTAAGCATGTATAACTGTAGTATGATCTCTACCACCAAATTCTTCACCTATTTTAGGCAGAGACATATCGGTAAGTTTTCTACTTAAATACATAGCTATTTGTCTTGGATAAGCTATATTTCTAGTTCTTCTTTGTGATTTTAGGTCTTCTATTCGAAGATTAAAGTAGCTTGCAACAATATCTTGAATTATGCTTATTGTAATATTCTTGCCTTGTTTTTTAGATATTATATCTTTTAATGCTTCTGAAGCTAAATCAACTGTAATTTCCTTATTAGTTAGCGAAGAATAAGCTACTATTCTTATTAATGCACCTTCAAGTTCTCTTATATTTGATTTTATTTTTGTAGCTATGTAGACCATAACTTCATTTGCTACATTTAATTTCTCTACATCTGCTTTCTTTTTTAATATTGCCATTCTTGTTTCAAAGTCTGGTACTTGTATATCTGCAATTAATCCCCATTCAAAACGTGATCTTAACCTATCTTCTAAAGTAGGAATTTCTTTTGGTGGTCTATCAGAAGATAATATAATTTGTTTATTTGCATCGTGTAGTGCATTAAAAGTATGGAAAAACTCTTCTTGAGTTCTTTCTTTTCCTGCAATAAATTGAATATCATCTATTAAAAGTACATCAACATTCCTATACTTATTTCTAAATTCTTCATTTTTATCATCCTTAATTGCATTTATTAATTCGTTTGTAAATTTTTCTGATGAAACATACTCTACTCGTGCATTTGGATTACTATCTAATATATAGTGACCTATTGCATGCATTAAGTGAGTTTTTCCTAATCCTACTCCTCCATAAATAAATAAAGGATTATATGCTTTAGCAGGTGCTTCTGCAACAGCTAAAGATGCAGCATGTGCAAATCTATTACTATTACCAATTACGAATGAATCAAATGTATATTTTGGATTCAGTGTAGTTGATAGTTCATCACTGATTAATACAGCCTTATTTTTCTTTAGTTCAGGAGTATCTTCTTTGGATGTTTCATCTGATTTTATATCTGAAGCTATTAAGAATTCTATTTTATATAATTTTGAACAAATTGATTTGATTGAGTTAGCTACTAAATCCTTATATCTTTTTTCTAATATATCTTGGGTAAAGGAGTTTGGTACACTAATCCTAATAGTATCATTTGAAATAGATATAGGCTCACAACTTTTTATCCAAGTATTAAAGCTAACTTCACTCATTTCAGCTTTTATAATAGTAAGTGTTTGGTCCCATAATTTTTTTAAATCAGCATCCATATATAAATCCTCCAAATAAAATAAAAAAAATTTTAACTTACTTATTAACAATAAAATAACAACATATATACAAGTAATGTTGATAACTTATATTATGTTGATAAATTCACCTTATATTATTAACATGTTTATAAATTTATAAAAAGTAAAAGTAAATTTGATTTATCCACAATTTATAATTATATAACTTATACACATAATATTTTTTGTATAAAGTCTGAATTTTATAGTAATAATACAATATGTATGTAAAAACTAACAATATCTAAACAAGTTATCAACAATTTTGTCCACAGCTGTGGATAAAATTGAGTTAATAACATATTATTCACAGTTTAATTTAATAATATCATACTAGAATATAGATATTCAATAAGTTATCCACAAAAAAACTATTTTGTTTTCCAACTATCTACAAATAACTAGATTCTTGACACTTTATCATCATATATATATAATTAATAAGTAACATAAAAATCGAGTAGTATAGTTTTTACTATAAAAATTACTATTGAAGGGGGTGCATTTTTACAATGTTCATGACATATCAACCTAAAAAGAGACAAAGAAAGAAAGAGCACGGCTTCAGAAAGAGAATGAGCACTCTATCAGGAAGAAACGTTCTTAAGAGAAGAAGACAAAAAGGTAGAAAGAAATTAACAGCATAAGGGCCGCAATTGTGGCCTTTTTTCTGCAAATGGCAGAAAAAAAGGAGAATAGAAATACCTATGATATATAGATTGAAGAAAAATTTGGAGTTTCGCTTTATTTATAGACGTGGGAAATCTTTTGCTAATAGTTTGTTAGTACTATATGTTTTTAAAAATAAAATGAATAAAGATAACGAAGGAAACCTATATAATAAAGTGGGGATTTCTGTTAGTAAAAAAGTTGGAAATAGCGTTATACGAAGTAGAAGCAAAAGATTGATTTATGAAAATTATAGATTTAAAGATGAGTATCTAAATAAAGGATATGATCTTGTTTTTGTTGCAAGAACAAAGTTAAAAGATAAGAATTTCAATGAAGTGGAAAATGCTATGGACAATTTATTGAAGAAAGCTGGCTTATATAATAATGAAAAAATTAGTATTAAGTCTAATAAAATTTTATAGAAGAAATATTTCGCCAATGAGTCCACCAAAGTGTAAATATATACCTACTTGTTCTCAATATGCTTTAGAAGCAATTGAAAGATATGGAGTTGTTAAAGGTGGAATAATGGCTCTTTGGCGTATTTTGAGATGTAATCCTTTTAGTAAGGGTGGCTTTGACCCTGTTAAATAATATTTTGAATTTAGGAGGAATTTTATAGGATGTTGACCATTTTTGAACCAATAACGAAATTCTTTACAGTTATATTTAATTTCTTTTTAAATCTTGTAAAGGGATTAGGAGTAACTAATGAAGGATATCAATATGTATTGGCAGTAACATTATTAACAATATTGATTAGATTATGTTTATTACCTTTTAATATTAAATCAGCCAGATCTACACAAAAAATGCAAGAGGTTCAACCTGAAATTAAAAAAATACAAGATAAATATAAAAATGATCCTCAAAAGCAAAACATGGAGTTAATGAGAGTTTATAAAGAGAATAATGTTAGTATGACTGGTGGATGTTTACCAGCCTTATTACCACTTCCAATACTTATGGCTCTTTACGGAGTTTTCTATTCTATAAATCCAACAGGATCGTTTTTATGGATTAGTAATATAGGTGCTCCAGATCCATTCTTTATATTACCTATACTTGCTGCTTTAACAACATACTTACCATCATATTTAATGACTAAATCAGCTCCGGCAGCTGAAGGTGGTATGAATATGGGAACTATGAATATAGTTATGTCGTTAATGATGGGATTTATGGCATTAAGATTTCAATCACTACTTGTAATTTACTGGGTATTAGGTGGTGTAATTCAATTAATAACAACTTATTTTATAAACTATAGACCAGCTATGCAGAAAAAAAGAGCGGTTGAAGCAGTTGAAGCTGAAAAAGAAGCTTCAAGAACGCCTAAGTTTGTTATGCCAGATTATGAAGATTCTAATAAAGCTAGTAAGAAAAAGAAAAATAAGAAAAAGAAAAAGTAGAATTTATAATTTAGAGGTGGGTGAATAGGGTATGAAATCTATTGAAGTTACTGGAAAAAACGTAGATGATGCAATAGCTAAAGCCTTACAAAAGTTAAATGTATCTAAGGATGAAATTGAATACGAAGTAATAGATGAGGGTTCTAAGGGGTTATTTAATTTTATTGGATCAAAACCTGCAAAGTTAGTAGTTTCTTTAAAGAAAAATTATATCGATAATGCAAAAGAATTTTTAGTGAATGTTTTAAATTCTATGGGAATTGAACCTCAAATAAAAATTACAGAAGAAGGTAATACAATCAAAATTGATTTAGAAGGTATTAAGATGGGAAATGTAATTGGCTATAGGGGTGAGACTTTAGATTCTCTTCAATATCTACTATCATTAGTAATAAATAAGAATCATGAAATTCCTTATAAAAGAGTTGTATTAGATGTTGAAAATTATAGATTAAAAAGAGAAGAGACTCTTAAAAGGGTTGCTGAGAAAACAGCTTATAAAGTAAAAAAGATTAGTAGAGCATATAAATTAGAACCTATGAATCCATATGAACGTAGAATAATACATTCAGCTTTACAAGATAAGGAAGGAATATTCACATATAGTGAAGGAGAAGAACCTTATAGAAGAGTAGTTGTTGATATTAAACCTAAAAAATAAATATCTATTTAAATAATTAAACCTTTATGTGATTAGTATATATCTCATAAAGGTTTTTTATTCTTTAAATTTGAAAAGTTTATTATGTATAGATTATGGAGAAAATTGATAATGAAATTTATATTATAAAGATTAAAGATTGAAAATTTATATAGTATATAAGTTAGAAAGTAATATCTTTCTTTAAATAGAAGTTGAAAAACATATTTGGATTTCTTTTAATTTTGACTAATTAAATATAGTTATGTAAAATGTATATTAGTCAAATTCGGTTATAATACTTAAAAGTATAAAATTTAGGAGGTTAGTTAATGAAAGAATTCGATACTATTTGTGGTATAGCTACACCTATTGGTGAAGGTGGAATATCTATTATAAGAGTATCAGGCGATAAATCTAAAGAAATAGTTAATAAGATTTTTTGTGCTAAAAACGGTAAGAGTATGGATGATATGAAGTCTTATACTATGCGATATGGATATATAAAAGATATTAATAATAAAGATACTATAGATGAAGTTATAATAAGTTTTATGAAGGGGCCTAGGAGCTTTACAGCAGAAGACGTAATAGAAATTAATTGCCATGGTGGTGTTATATCTACAAATAAGGTTCTGGAAGAAGTAATTAAGGCTGGTGCAAGATTATCTGAGCCAGGAGAATTTACAAAAAGGGCATTTTTAAATGGGAGAATAGATTTAAGCCAAGCAGAAGCTGTTATGGATATTATAAGAGCAAAAACAGATTTATCTATGAAATCTGCTATGCTACAACATGAAGGTGCTCTATCTAAGGAAATAAATAAATTAAGAGAATATATGCTTAATACATTGGCCTTAATAGAATATGCTGTTGATTTTACAGAAGATGAAGAAGAAATAGATCCTGATATACCTATTAAAGTTGAGAGTGAAATAAAAAAAGCAATAGATAAAATGCATTATTTATTAAAAAATGCAGATGAGGGTAGAATTATAAGAGATGGTTTAAGTTTGGCTATAGTTGGAAAACCAAATGTGGGTAAATCATCATTATTAAATGCGTTATTAAAAGAAAAAAGAGCAATTGTTACAGATATACCGGGAACAACTAGAGATGTAATTGAAGAATTTATAAGTTTAGATGGTATTCCAATAAGGATAACGGATACGGCTGGAATTAGAGAAACTGATGATATTGTAGAAAAGATAGGTGTAGAAAAATCGCGAGAAAAAATAAATGAAGCAGATCTTGTAATTTTAATGCTTGATACATCCAGAGAATTAGAAGAAGAGGATAGGAAGATAATAAGTTCTATTATTGATAAAAATTATATTGCTCTTCTAAATAAGGTGGATTTAGAGAATAAGATAAGTGAAAAAGAAATTGAAGATTTAAATAATAAAATATATGTATCAGCTAAAGAAGAAATTGGATTAGATAATTTAAAAGAAAAAATAAAAGAGATGTTCTTTAGTGGTAGTGTAAGTACAGAAAGTTTAATTATTTCTAATAATAGGCATAAGCAAGCTTTATATAGGGCTTTAGAAAATTGTGAAACTGCTTATGAAAAAGTTAAAACAAATGAATTTTTAGATTTAATTTCAATATATGTAACTGCATCTCTAAAAGCATTAGGTGAAATAACAGGATCTGAGTTAGAAGAAGATTTAGTAAATAAAATATTTAAAGATTTTTGTTGTGGAAAGTAGGAGTAAGTTATTATGAAATATAATGCAGGTGAATTTGATATTGTTATTGTAGGTGCAGGGCATGCAGGGTGTGAAGCTGCTTTAGCATGTGCGAGATTAGGGTTAAATACATTAATGTGTACTATTAGTTTAGATTCAATTGCAATGATGCCTTGTAATCCTAATATAGGTGGAACAGCAAAAGGACACTTAGTTAAAGAGATTGATGCATTAGGTGGAGAAATGGGAATGAATATTGATGAAACGTTCATACAATCTAGAATGTTAAATACATCTAAGGGTCCAGCAGTTCATTCATTAAGAGCACAAGCTGATAAGTTGAAATATCAAAATAGAATGAAAAGAATTATGGAAGATACAAAAAATCTTCAAGTAAGACAGTTGGAAGTAATTGAATTAATAATAGAAGATAATAAAGTAACAGGTGTAGTTACAAAAAATGGTGCTATATTTAAATGTAAAGCTGTAGTATTAGCTACTGGTACATATCTAAAAGGAAGAGTAATAATTGGAGATGTAAGCTATAGTAGTGGGCCAAATGGACTTTTTCCAGCTAATGATTTATCTCAATCATTAATAGATTTAGGTATAAGTCTAAGAAGATTCAAAACTGGAACACCAGCAAGAATAAATAAGCGTTCAGTTGATTTTTCTAAGATGATTGAACAGGGAGGAGATAAAAAGATAGTACCATTTTCATTTATGAATGATAATGTTGATAGAGAACAAATTTCTTGTTATCTTACTTATACTAATGAAGAAACTCATAGAATTATAAATGAAAATATTTCAAGATCTCCTATGTATAATGGAAGTATTGAAGGTGTAGGACCTAGATATTGTCCATCAATTGAAGATAAAGTAATGAGATTTCCTGATAAAAAACAACATCAGATATTTATTGAGCCAGAAGGTGAAAATACTTTAGAAATGTATGTTGGTGGTATGAGTTCGTCTTTACCTGAAGATGTTCAAGTAAAAATGTTAAAAACTATACCGGGGCTAGAAAATGTAGAGATAATGAGAACAGCATATGCTATTGAATATGATTCAATAGATCCTACGCAGCTAAAGCCAACACTAGAATTTAAGAATATTCAAGGTCTATATGGAGCTGGTCAGTTAAATGGTAGCTCTGGATATGAAGAAGCTGCTGCCCAAGGTTTGATTGCTGGTATAAATGCAGCACTAAAGATAAAAGGTGAAGAGCCTTTTATACTAACGAGATCTGATGCTTATATAGGTGTTTTAATTGATGATTTAGTTACAAAAGGAACTAATGAGCCTTATAGAATGATGACTTCTAGAGCTGAATATAGGCTTTTATTAAGACAAGATAATGCCGACTTTAGATTAACTGAAAAAGGTTATAAGATAGGTTTAGTTACAGATGAAAGAATTAATAGATTTAGAGAAAAGCAAAGCATTATAGAAAATGAGATTAACAGAATTAAAGAATTAAAAATTACAAATAAAAGAGAAGTAAATGAATTCTTAAATTCTTTAAATTCAGCAGAATTAAGAAAACCTATATCTTTCTATGAATTAATAAAGCGAACAGAATTAGATTATTTTTCGCTTAAACAACTAGACACAGATAGACCAGAATTAAGAGATGAAATAGGAGAACAGATTAATATTATCGCAAAGTATGAAGGATATATTAATAGCCAATTAGAGCAAGTAAAACAATTTAGTAAGTTTGAAAAGAAGATATTGCCATTAGATATAGATTATAATAATGTTAGAGGATTAAGAGTAGAAGCAATGCAAAAACTAAATAATATAAGACCGATAAGTATTGGTCAAGCTTCTAGAATATCTGGAGTATCTCCGGCAGATATATCAGTTTTATTAATATATCTAGAACATCATTATAATAAAGAAAAAAAATAAACTCAGGAGGTAAAAATGAGTTTTTATGAATTAATGGAAAGAGCGTCACAAGACGTTGGAATGACTTTTAATGAAGATAAATATAATAAATTTATAAAATATATGAGATTGGTACAGGAATGGAATGAAAAAGTTAATCTAACAGCAATATTAGATGATGAAGAATTTATAAAAAAACACTTTATTGACTGTATAAAAATATTTAAAAGTAACGAAATAAAAAGTGCGAAGACTATAATTGATGTAGGAACAGGAGCTGGATTTCCTGGATTACCAATTGCTATAATGGATGAAAATAAAAAAATAACATTATTAGATTCATTGAATAAAAGAATTAATTTTCTTAATTTAGTAGTTAGAGAATTAGAATTAACAAATGTAGTAACAATACATTCTAGAGCTGAAGATGGTGGTAAAAATAGAGATTTGAGAGAAAAATTCGATATAGCCACTTCAAGAGCTGTTGCTAATATGACAGTTTTATCAGAATTCTGCCTTCCTTTTGTAAAAGTAGGAGGTAGTTTTGTGGCTTTAAAGGGGCCGTTGGTTGAAGAAGAGTTAAATCAAAGCAGAAATGCTATTGGAACTTTAGGCGGTAAGTTACAAGATGTGATAAAAGTAGACATTGAAGATACAGAATTAAAACATAATATTGTAGTAGTTAATAAAATAAAAGACTGTCCTATGTCGTTTCCTAGGAAAGCCGGAATGGTAACAAAGAAGCCTCTTAAATAAAATGATGTTATATGAATAATTTAATAAAAATTTGTCTTACAAAAAATAAATGTAAAAAGAAGGAAAATATACATATATATAGAAATCTATAAATAGACAAAAAAGTATTTAAGTTTAAGGATGTGTTGAATTTATGAGCAAAGAAATATTAAAGATAAATGTTAATGATATAATTCCTAATACATATCAGCCAAGAAGGTTTTTTGACGAGGTGGCATTAATAGAATTATCCCAATCTATAAAGGAACATGGAATAATACAGCCTCTAACAGTTAGAAAACGTGGGGATATTTATGAATTAGTGGCTGGAGAAAGAAGATTGAGAGCAGCTAAGTTGGCTAGTTTAGGAGAGGTTCCTTGTACATTGGTAGATATAACAGATACGCAGTCAGCACAAATTGCTTTATTAGAAAATTTACAAAGAGAAGATTTAAATTATATTGAAGAAGCAGAAGCATATTATAATTTAATGAATGATCATAATTTCACACAAGAAGAAATTGCCTCTAAAATGGGGAAAAAACAATCAACTGTGGCTAATAAATTAAGATTATTAAAGTTATCACCACAAGTTAGAGGTTTATGTCTTGAAAATTCGTTAACAGAAAGACATGCAAGAGCATTATTAAGTGTTACTGATGAGAAGTTACAATTAAAGATAATTGAAAAAGTTATAAAGAATGGATTGAATGTGAAGAAAACAGAGGAATTAATTAATAAAGAATTACTTAAATTAGCTGGTAAGTCTTTAAACTCTAAAAATAAAAATGTTAAATCAATTTTTCCTGCTAAATTATATGTAAATACTATAAAACAAGTTTTTGATAAATTTAACATTCCAGCAAACTATAAGTTTAATGAAAGTGAAGAGTATATTCAAATAACTGTAAATATACCAAAAGGAAAAAAGTAAATATTTTAATAAGAGAACTCTTATTTTTTTAAATAGGAGTTCTTTTTATATAAAATTTCTTTTAATATTACATAATTAAATATATAATAATATTATGAAAGGGGGTGTAGGCTCTATAGATTAGAGCTTTATATGAAGGTAATATGTATTTTTAATCAAAAAGGTGGAGTAGGGAAAACAACGACAAACATTAATTTATGTGCATATTTAGCTATGGAAGGTTATAAAGTTTTAACCATAGATATAGATCCCCAAGGCAATACGACAAGTGGTCTAGGGTTAGATAAGAGAAACCTTGAGTTATCTATGTATGATGTATTGACGTCTGATACATCTCTAAAAGATGTTATTTTAAAGAGTGATCTAGTTCAAAATTTACATATAGCTCCTTCTACTATGGAATTAGCAGGAGCAGAAGTTGAGATGATTGAAAGAAATTATAGAGAAAAGATATTGATAGATAAGATATCAGAAGTAAAAGATAACTATGATTTTATTTTTATTGATTGTCCTCCTTCACTAGGAATATTAACTATAAATGCATTAACTGCAAGTAACTCGGTTTTAATTCCTATTCAATGTGAATTTTACGCATTAGAGGGTGTAGGTCAACTTATCAATACAATTCAACTAGTTAAAAAGTCATTAAATAAAAATCTTACAATTGAAGGTGTATTAATGACTATGTTTGATTTTAGAACTAATTTAAGTAATGAAGTCTATAAAGAAGTAGAAAAGTATTTTGGAGAAAAAGTTTTTAATATTACTATTCCTAGAAATATTAGATTAGCTGAAGCGCCTAGCTTTGGTCTGCCAATAATGTTGTATGATGAAAAGTGTAAAGGTGCAGAATCATATTTAAATTTTACAAAAGAGTTTTTAGAAAGGCAAAAGTAATAGGGTGGTGTAAATGAACAAAAAGTTTGCTTTAGGTAAGGGCCTAGGGGCTCTTATACCAGATGAAATTAATGAAGATAATGAAGGAAAGTTAATGATTTCATTAAATAAGATCAAGAGTAATATAGATCAACCTAGAAAGTCTTTCGATAATGAAAAGATAGCAGAGTTAGCTGAATCTATTAAAAACCATGGAATTATACAACCTTTAATTTTAAAAGAAAATGATGGCGGATATATAATAGTAGCAGGTGAAAGACGATGGAGAGCTGCTAAGATGGTTGGGCTTAAGGAAGTTCCTGCTATAGTAATGGATTTAACTGAAAAGCAAGTATTAGAAATTTCCTTAATTGAAAATATTCAAAGACAAGATTTAAATCCAATAGAAGAAGCTTTAGCTTATAAAAAATTATTATCAGATTTTGACTTAACTCAAGAAGAGTTAAGTAAAAGAATTGGTAAGTCAAGAACAGCTATTACTAATACAATAAGGTTAATTAACCTAGATAGTAGAGTACAACAATATGTTATTGATGGAATTATAAGTGAGGGTCATGGAAGAGCTTTATTATCGCTAGAAGATGGTGATTTACAATATATTTATTCTCAAAAAGTTATCGATGAGAAGTTATCTGTCAGAGAACTTGAAAAACTTATTAGAAATATTTCTTTAAAATCAGAGAGAAGTGAGAAGAAAGAAGAACTAAATCCTTATTATAAGGATGTTAGAGATAGATTACAGAATTACTTTGGAACGAAAGTTAATTTAAGTAGTAAGAAGAATAAAGGTAAGATAGAAATAGAATACTATTCAGAAGAAGATTTAGAAAGAATTTTAGATATTATCAACTTATAATGTTTCACGTGAAACATTATACTGAAAGGATGACATGGAGTGGAAAGTTTAATAAGTAGTATAAATGAATTTATACCTTATATAATAGGTGGAATGGGGATAATAATTTTATTATTATTCATATTAGTAATTATATTATTTAAGTCATTAGGTAAGCTTGAAAATAGATATAGAAAGTTTATGAGAGGAACTAACAATAAAAATTTAGAGGAGTTAATAATATCTCAATTAGATAAAATTGAAAGCGCAAATAGTAACTCTGAGAAAGTTTTAGAAAAGTGTGAATTTATTCTAACAAGAATGAAGGATTGCGTTCAAAAAGTTGCTATAATGAGATATAAGGCATTTGAGGATGTAGGAAGCGATTTGAGTTTTTCTGTTGCAATATTAGATGACAATAATGATGGAATAATACTAACAGGAATATATGGAAGAAATGAAAGTACTACATATGCAAAACCAATTGATAAAGGAATATCAAGATATGATTTATCAGAGGAAGAAATATGTGTTTTAAACGAAGCTATTAATAAATATAATACGAAAAAGAAATAAAATTGGACGAGTAAATCTCGTCCAATTTTATTTTGATACATCTTTTGATAGAAAGTCATTTGATTTTTTTCCACCTACACTTTTTAAAATAAAGTGATATATTCCATTTGCTATAGAATCAGCAAGTGCCATAACTGTATATAGTCTAGTGTTTTGTAAAACCATAAATTCAAAGCTACCTGATATGTTTACTATACCAGTTATGCTCATGTTACCAACAGATGGTAGATTTTTATTCAAAGCAGAGCCTGGAAGTAGAGGTTCTTTTTTTATAGCTATTTTACCTACATTTTGAAAGCTTCCTAGACATGCATCTACAGCTATTATAAAGGGATCTTCAAAGTTTTCTTGGATTCGTTGGAGAATTGTTTCAATATTTTTTGAATGAACAGGATTCTCCAAACTTCCATATATATAAAAATTTTTTCTTTTTAAAAATTGAAGTTTATATCCTATAAGCGGCCCAAGTGAATCACCAGTAGATCTATCAGTTCCTATACATAAAAAGATTATAGGTCTTTTATCTTTTATAATGGGTTTAAGTTCATTATATAAATAGTCTCTAATATTTTCATATGAATTTGGAGACAATGAATCTATATAAAAATCAGTATTCATAAAAAACCTCCTTTATTGGAATTATTTCCAAAGAGGAGGTTCAATATACATGTGTTAAATATTTATATTATTTAATATTGATAATGTATAATCAATTTCTTCTTCTGTATTAAAATAGCCAAGACTAAATCTTATAGTACCACCTGGATAAGATTCTATGGATTTATGAGCTAGAGGCGCACAATGAAGTCCTGAACGAGTTTTTATACCATTGCATTCTAAAAAGTATGAAACTTCAGCAGGGTCAAAGCTCTTATAATTAAAAGATATACAAGTTGTGTATTTAGAAAAATCAGTGTTTCCATATAATTTTATACCATCAATATTAAGCATACCTTCATAAAGTTTTGATCTTAGATAAAAGTTTTTAGAATAGATAGTTTCAAGACCTTCCTTATTTATAAAATCAATTGAATTAGATAAGCCTACTATTCCAGGTGAATTTAAAGTTCCACATTCAAATTTATCAGGTAAAAAGTTTGGTTGATTAAGAGAATGAGACAAGCTTCCTGTTCCTCCACTAAGGATTGAAGAACATTCATCATTTAATGAGTCATCAATAATAAATCCTCCAATTCCTTGTGGTCCTAATAAGCTTTTATGCCCAGTAAATGCAATGGCATTAGCATTACATCGTTGCATATCTACTTTTATCATTCCTGCAGTTTGAGCGGTATCTATTATAAAAAATATATTATTTTCTTTACATATAGCTCCGATTTCTTCGATATTTTGAATAGATCCAACAACGTTAGAAGCATGTGAAATTATTACTAATTTAGTATTCTTATTAATTTTATTCTTTATATCAATAGGATTTATAAAACCATCTTTTGATGAATTAACTAAATCAACATTAACGTTAAGTAAATTAGAACATTCAAATAATGGTCTTAAGACAGAGTTGTGTTCTAAAGTTGTTGAAATAACGTGGTCATTTTGTTTTAAGATACCTTTAATTAAAATGTTTAAAGAAGAAGTGATGTTATTAGTGAAAATTACATTCTCACTTTTATTATAATTAAAAAAATCTGCTATTTTTTCCCTAGTAAGAAGTATTAGCTTGTTAGATTCATAAGAATTTGAATAATTACCTCTACCAGAATTGCCACCAACATTAATTATATAATCATACATTGCATCTGCCATAACTTTAGGTTTTGGAAAAGATGTGCTTGCATTGTCTAAGTAAACTTCCATATAAACCACCTTCTAAAATAAGTTTAGTAATTTTTATAATATTATAAAATAATAAAAAAATAAATAACTACTAAATATTATACTAAACTTTATAAATTATAAAAATTATATATAATATTAATTAAAAGATAAAGTATAGTGGAGGTAAATATGAAATATTATATTATAGTATATAAAAATACACATGATGCAATGGAAGCAGAAAAGAATCTTACTAATGAAAATATTGAGTTTAGAGTAATGCCAACACCAACCTCAATAACTCAAAGTTGTGGAATGTGTACAAGAATTGAAAGTGAAGAGTTGTTAAGTAATGTGATAGAAAGAAAATTAGTAAATTATAAAAATATTTATATGAAGGATAAGGATGGATTTAAGTTTATGAAATAGGAGTTGATTAGATGTTTTCAGCACTTTTTAAGGTGAGTTTGGGAGATGGAAGTTTAGATATAGGAAAAGGTATATCTATCGATATGAGTGATATTGAAAATATAGTTAATAAAGGAATTAGAATAGTTATCATTATTCTATTAATGTATATAACTATAAAAATAGGTAACAGATTAATTAATAAATTTGTAAAAAAACAAATTGAAAGTAATGCACGGTTTTCTATGGATAACCAAAAAGCAAAAACTATAGGTGAAGTTTTAAAAAGTGTATTAAAATATATGACTTATTTTATAGGGGCAGCTTTAATACTTTCAGATGCATTTAATGGTATATCAGTAGCTATGGCAAGTGTTGGTGGTTTCGCACTTGGTTTTGGAGCACAGAGTCTAGTTAAGGATATAATTAATGGATTTTTTATATTGTTTGAAGATCAGTATGGAGTTGGAGATCATGTTACTATAGGAACTTTTTCAGGAATTGTGGAGACTATAGGAATAAGGACTACTGTTATTAGAGATTTTTCTGGAGATGTTCATTTGATTCCAAATGGTACTATAAATCAAGTTACAAATCATTCTAGAGGTAATATTAGATTTATTGTTGATGTTGATATTTCTTATGAAGAAGATATAGATAATGCTATTAATGTTATAACAAATGTATGTAATAAGTATAAAAATGAAAATGAAAATATAGTAGAGCCAATAGAAGTTTTAGGTGTGAATTCTCTTAATGCATCAAGTGTCACAATAAGAATAATAGGAAAGACAAAACCATTAAAGCAATGGGAAGCTGAAAGGGAACTAAGGAAGAGAGTAAAAAAGGTGTTAGATGAAGAAGGTATAGAAATACCATATCCAAAAACGCAATTAGTAAATAAGGAAGGGGATAAATAATGATAGAAACATTTAATCTTGGAGATATAGTAGAAATGAAAAAACAACATCCTTGTGGTAACCATAATTTTGAAATAATAAGATTAGGTGCAGATATAAAAATAAAATGTACTGGATGTGGAAGAATAATAATGTTATCTAGAAGTAAATTCGTAAAAGGTGCTAAGAAAATAATAGAAAGTGTAGAAAAATAAAAAAACTTGAAATTTTAAAAAATAAATGATAAAATAATAAATTGTAATCCCTGCTGTACAAAGTACAGCCGTTAGTCCGAGGGGAGGAGGTGAAATAGATGAGAAAGTACGAAACTATATTCATACTAAACCCATCTTTTGAAGAAGAAGCTGTAAAGGCTACTATTGAAAAGTTTAAGGGTGTTATTGAAAATGGTGGTGGAACTGTTGAAAATGTAGATTTCTGGGGTAAGAGAAAGCTTGCTTACGAAATTGCTAAGGTAAACGAAGGTTACTACACATTAATCAACTTTACTGCTAACACTGAATTACCAAGAGAATTAGACAGAATTTTTAGAATTACTGATGGAGTTATCAGACACATTATTGTTAAAGAAGAAGCTTAATAGGAGGTATTGTAATGAATAAGGTTATTCTTATTGGAAGACTTACAAAAGATCCTGAATTGAGATTTGCAGCTGGTAGCGGAATGGCTATAGGTAGATTTACTGTGGCTGTAAATAGACAATTCAAGAAAGATGAAACTGATTTTATTAATTGCGTTGCATTTGGTAAAACAGCAGAAACGATATCTCAATATCTTACGAAGGGTAGACAAATAGCTGTTACTGGAAGTATAAGAACAGGTAGCTATGATGCTCAAGATGGAACTAAAAGATATACTACAGATGTTGCTGTAGAAAGTTTTGAGTTCATTGGTTCTGGAAACGGAGCTAGAGATAATGCAGATTCATTTAACAATGGTGGATATGGAAATTCAAATTCTAATTATTCAGCTCAAGGAAATAACGATTCATTCGGTGACTTGAGTTTCAATGATGACATTACTCCAGTAGATGATGGAGATATGCCATTCTAAATTTCAAGGTAAGGAGGGAAACATAAATGAAAGATGTTAGAAGACCAAACGGTAAGATGAGAAGATCTAAAAGAAAAGTTTGTGCTTTTTGCGTAGATAAGGCTGAAAGCATCGATTATAAAGATGTTGCTAAGTTAAGAAAGTATGTTACAGAAAGAGGAAAGATTCTTCCAAGAAGAATATCTGGAACATGTGCTAAGCACCAAAGACAATTAACAGATGCGATAAAGAGATCTAGAAACATAGCATTATTACCATTCACAACTGAGTAATAGTGAACAGAAACCTCTGAGTAATATCAGAGGTTTTATTATTATTAAAGAAGCTTTAAGGCTTCTTTTTTGTTAAATGAAGGAATTAGTGAAAAATATGGTAAAAGCTATGAGCTAACCTTGAAATACTCCTTAAAAAAACATAAAATATATATACAAGGATAAAAGAGGTGAGTTCCATGAAATATAAAGAACTTAACATAATGGCAAATGTAAAGATAATAGAGAATTTAAAGGCTCAATTAATATGTATCATAGGAGAATTTTTTAGATTATTAACTAAAGGATCGAATGTTGCACAAAATGCAATTTTGGAGTGCATATCTGGGGCAATAATAATATTATATGTATTAGCAGAAAAGTTAGGATATTCATTTTCTGAAGTGGACAATATAATGAAAGAAAAATTAGAACTAGGAATTAGAGCGGAAGATGAAGTTGAAAAAGAGGGAAAGTGTTTAAGTAATTTAAAAAATTATATTGAAAAAAATAGAAAGTGATATCTTTGTTAGGAGGATAATTGGCTTATGAACAAATCTGAAATATTAAAGAGATATCTTAAGCCTATGACTTTAATTATAATATCTATTTTGTTCTGGTACTATGATTATAAGATGATAGGAGCAGCAGTATTTCTAATTTTTCTAATTAATAATTTTTATTTATTACAGATGTATTGGAGAAAAGATAATGATAAAAGAAAATTTATTGATGATATAAATAAATCAATATCAGATAACATGTGTAATATACCATTTCCTATTGTGCTTATCAATAATACAGGAGATATTGCCTGGAGTAATGAAAGGTTTAATGATATAGCAAAAAGGGAAGAATTATTAAATAAGAATATTTTAAGTGTTGCAAGAGGACTAAGTTTAGATAAAGTACTAGAAAATAAAGCAGATTCACATCAAAGATTAAAATATGATGGAAAAGTATATGATGTTCATAGTACAAAGCTAAATAATAACAGTGAAGAGTATTATCTTATTTATTTCAATGATATAAGCAATATTTTTGATTTAGAGAAGACAAAGGAAAGTATAGTTCATATAGAAGTTGATAACTTAAATGAAGCTTTAGATACTACTGAAGAAAATAGTAGACCCTTAGTTGTAGCAGAAGTAGAAAGATGTATAAATGCCTATGCTCATAAATTAAATGCAATGATAAAGAAGTATGATACTAATAAATATGTTTTATCAGTAAATGATAAAAGCGTTGAAAAAGAAATATCTAATAAATTCCCTATTTTAGAAGAAATTTCAAAAATAGATAAGGGTAATAAATTAGAGGTTACTTTGAGTATTGGTGTTGGTAGAGGGGGGATATCTCCTTTAGAAAATGATAATTTTGCTACCGTTGCAAAGGAATTAGCATTGGGTAGAGGTGGAGATCAAGTAGTAATTAAAGATAATGAGAATATAAAGATAATTGGTGGCAATACAAAAGAGATTGAAAAGAGAACAAGAGTTAGAGCTAGGGTAATATCTCATGCATTAAAAGAATTAATATATGAAAGTGAAAAGATATATATAATAGGACATAGGAATCCTGATATGGATTGCTTTGGTTCAGCTGTTGCGTTAGCATCTACAATAAGACAATTAGGAAAAGATTGTAGTATAATACTAGGAAATGATACTGTACCTATAAATTATTTTCTAGATAGATTAAAAAGAGATGTTAAATATAATGATTATTTTATATCTTTAGATGATGCTAATAGATATATAGATGATAATGATTTAGTTATAGTAGTTGATGTTCACAATAGAAGTTATGTTGAGAATATAGATTTTATAGAAAAAAGTAAGAGAAAGGTTATAATAGATCATCATAGGAGAAGTCCTGATATGATAGGAGGGGCTTTGCTAAATTATATAGAAGTTTACGCTTCTTCAACTTCAGAAATGATAACAGAAGTGATTCAATATATGTTGAAAGACCCAAAGCTTACTCAAACTGAGGCAGAGGGACTTTTAGCTGGAATATATATGGATACAAAAGGATTCTCCTTTAAAACAGGAGTAAGAACTTTTGAAGCAGCATCTTTTTTAAGGAATATTGGTGCAGATACAATAGAAGTTAAGAAGATGTTTACTGATAACCTAGAAGATTATTTACTAATTGCAGAAACTATAAAATCAGCTAAGGTAAATCCAAGTAATAATACTGCTATAGCAGTATGTCCTGATAATGTTGATACAGTAATAGTAGCTAAATCGGCTGATGAGATGTTAAATATATCTGGAATCTTAGCTGGTTTTGTTCTAGCTAAGATTAATGATGATATCTATATAAGTGGAAGGTCAGTTGGTGATATAAATGTTCAAGTTGTATTAGAAGAACTTGGAGGTGGAGGTCACATGAATATAGCAGGCACAAAGATGTCTGGATTAACAATAGAAGAAGTAATTGAAAAACTAGAAGAATCAATAAAAAAACATTTAAAGGTGGGTGAATAACATGCAAGTAATTTTATTACAAGATGTTAAGAAGTTAGGTAAAAAAGGTGATGTAATTAATACATCAGATGGATATGCAAGAAACTATTTATTTCCTAGGAAATTAGCTCAAGAGGCAACAGATTCAAATCTTCATATTTTAAATAATAAAAAGGAAAATGAAAGAAAACAAAAGTTAGCTGAGCTAGAAGCAGCTCAAAAGTTAGCATCAGAATTAAAAGATAAAGAAATAAAAATAACTGCTAAGACAGGTGAAAGTGGAAAGTTATTTGGTGCAATTACAAGTAAAGATGTTGCTGAATTAATAAAAACACAGTACAAGGTAGTAGTAGATAAGAAAAAAATAGTAATGGAAACAATAAAGGTTGCTGGAGGTTATACTATAGAAGTTAAGTTATATCCAGAAGTAACAACAAAGATGAAAGTTATTATTGTTCCACAACAATAAGGAGGAGTAATATTGAAGTTTCATGAGGAAGTAGACTTCTTAAAAGAAGTATTAAATGGTGACTTGACTCAGGAAGCTCAGATTAATGTATTATTTGAAATTTTAAATAATGTTTTAGATCAAGGAGCAGTAAGAGCAAGAACTGTAAAATATAAATTGCAAAAGTATGTTAATTCTCCAAATGTATGTGAGAGAGCATATGCATTAGAAATGATAGCTTCAGATGGAAAAGGTAGAGATACTATTCCATCTGAAGATGAAGTGGATAATACTATTGAAAATACAGTTGATTGGATTTCAGAAGAGTTGGCGCGTAAATATGTTCAGAGTCAAATTGAAGCTAAAGTAGAAAAAAATATAATGGATAAGCAAGAAAAGTATATAGATGAAGTACGTTTATCTGTTATTAAAAAGCAAAAGGGAAGTGAAAATTCTAAGACTAATAAAAAGTATGAAGAGTTAATTCACTTAGATGAAAAGAAAACAAATAAGAATATAATGAGTTTTCTTAGACCCGAAAATTTTAGTGAAGTAGTAGGTCAAGATAGAGCTATTAAATCATTAATATCAAAGCTTTCATCTCCATATCCACAGCATATAATCTTATATGGACCTCCAGGTGTAGGTAAGACAACGGCAGCTAGAATAGCATTAGAAGAGGCTAGAAGACTATCTTTTACTCCATTTGATGATGAATCAAAATTTGTAGAGGTAGATGGGACTACATTAAGGTGGGATCCAAGGGAAATAACAAATCCTTTGTTGGGTTCTGTACATGATCCTATATATCAAGGAAGTAAAAGAGATTTAGCTGATGTTGGAGTTCCTGAACCAAAGCCAGGATTAGTAACAGAGGCACATGGAGGAATATTATTTATAGATGAAATAGGAGAATTAGATAATATACTTCAAAATAAGTTACTTAAAGTATTAGAAGATAAAAGAGTAGAGTTTTCATCGTCTTATTATGATCCAGATGATGAAAATACTCCTAAGTATATAAAGTATTTATTTGATAAGGGTGCTCCAGCAGATTTTGTTTTAATAGGCGCAACAACAAGAGAACCTGGAGAATTAAATCCAGCCCTACGATCTAGATGTACTGAAGTATATTTTGAACCTCTATCATCTAGAGATATAGAACAAATTGTTTTAAATGCGTCTAATAAGTTAGGTGTTACTCTAGAGGATGGGGTAGCAGAATTAATAAGTAGATATACTATTGAAGGCAGAAAAGCTGTAAATATATTAACTGATGCATATGGTTTTGCTTTATATAGGAATAATTCGAATAGTACAGATAATATACAAATAACGCTTAATGACATAGAAGAAGTAATTTCTATAGGAAGATATGTACCATTTGAAAGAAACAAGGATGAAAAGGAATATGAGGTTGGACATATATATGGCCTTGGGGTAAGTGGATTCCTTGGTTCTACTTTAGAAATAGAGGCAGCAGTTTTTACTGCTAAGAAAAAGGGTGCAGGTACAGTTAGATTTAATGAAACGGCTGGATCAATGGCAAAAGACTCTGTGTATAATGCAGCATCAGTAATTAGAAAGTTTACAGATAAAGATATTAGAGATTATGATATACACGTAAATGTTGTTGGTGGAGGTAAAATAGATGGACCATCAGCAGGTGCAGCAATAACTATGTGTGTAATTAGTGCTCTATTAGATAAGCCTTTAAGACAAGATATTGCTTTAACAGGTGAAATATCCTTAAGAGGTAAAGTGAAGCCCGTAGGAGGAATATTTGAGAAAATATATGGAGCAAGAAGAAAAGAAATTAAGTTGGTTTTAGTTCCAAAGGATAATGAAAATGAGATTCCTAAGGGATTAAAAGATATAGAAGTAAGGGCAGTAGGCGATATAGAAGAATTATTGAGTATTGTATTTTAATAGTTAGGAGGAGAGTTATGTAATGGACGCTCCAGTTATGAGAAGTCTACCACAAAGTATTGAGGCAGAACAATCTGTAATAGGATCAATGATAATTGATAAAAGTGCTATTGCTCAAGTGGCAGAAAAGTTAACAGAAGACGATTTTTATAGAGATGGACATAAGATAATATATAAATCAATTTTTGAAATGTTTAAAAATGACATGGCTGTAGATTTAGTTACTCTTCTAGAGTATCTAAAATCTACAGATCAATTAGAAAAGGCTGGTGGGGTAACATATATAACAGAAGTTAGTTCTTCTGTCCCAACTACAGCTAATTTATCATCTTACATAAAAATAGTGGAAGAAAAATCTATATTAAGAAGGTTAATTAAAGCATCAACTGCAATTATAGAAGATAGTTATAATAAGCAGGGTGAAGTAGAAGGCGTTTTAGACCTTGCAGAGAAGAAAATATTTGATATAGCTGAAAAAAGGAGTACTAGTGACTTTGAAGCATTAAGTGATGTTCTTGAAAGAGGTTTTCTAGAAATAGAAAGACTTTTTAATAACAAGGGACAAATTACTGGTGTTCCTTCTGGATTTACTGATTTAGATGCAAAAACATCAGGATTTCAAAAGGGAGATATGGTTCTTATAGCAGCTAGACCATCTATGGGGAAAACTACATTTGCTTTAAATATTGCAGAAAACGCAGCATTAAGAGAGGGAAAGAGTGTAGTAATATTTTCTTTAGAAATGCCTAAGGAACAATTAGCATATAAGCTACTATGTTCTGAAGCAAATGTTGATATGCTTAAATTGAGAACTGGTAATCTTGATGATAAGGACTGGGAAAACATAGCTAGAGCTACAGGTCCTCTTTCAAAAGCTAAAATTTATATTGATGATACAGCAGGTGTAACTGTTATGGAGATGAGATCTAAGTGTAGAAGACTTAAGATGGAATATGGTATTGATCTTATTTTAATAGACTATCTTCAATTAATGTCAGGATCATCATCAGAAAATAGACAACAAGAAGTATCCGAAATATCAAGATCTATTAAGGCATTAGCTAAGGAAATGGAGTGTCCTGTAATAGCGTTATCACAGCTATCTCGTGCACCTGAACAAAGAGCTGATCATAGGCCTATGTTATCAGATTTAAGAGAATCAGGTTCAATAGAGCAGGATGCTGACCTTGTTATGTTTTTATATAGAGATGAGTATTACAATAAGGAAACAGAAGATAAGAATATGGCAGAATGTATAGTGGCTAAACACAGAAATGGTCCGGTTGGAACTGTAAAGATGGCATTCTTAGGAGCATTAAGTAAGTTTGGTGACTTAGATGTTATTCATAAAGACTAATTTAGTTGGGAGATATGTATTATGAAGAGGATTGGGTTTATAGGTTGTGGCAATATGGGAAGAGCTATGGTAGGAGGATTAATAAATTCAGGATTTTCAAATTCAAGTAATATTATTGTTTCTACTAGAACAGAAGAGTCTGCAAAATTAATACAAGAAAAATATAATGTTAATGTAACAACTAATAATGAAGATGTTATAAAAAATTCAGATGTAATTTTTCTTGCAGTTAAGCCTAATATGTATGCAAAAGTTATTGGTGAACTAAGAAGAGAATTATTGCAAGAAAAACTTATTATAACTATAGCAGCAGGAATAACTATAAGTGATATGGAAGCTTTAATTAGTGATAAAGCTAGAATTGTAAGAACAATGCCTAACACTCCTGCACTTGTAGGAGAAGGTATGTCAGCTATATGTACTAATAATAATGTTTTAGACGAAGAGTTAAAGTTAGTGATAGATATGTATAAAAGTTTTGGAGAATGCGTAGAACTTGAAGAAAAAGATTTTCATGGTTTTATAGCCTTATGCGGTTCCTCACCAGCATATGTATTTATATTTATTGAGGCTATGGCAGATGCAGCAGTAAAACTTGGCATACCAAGAAAAAAAGCATATAAAATGGCAGCACAAAGTGTATTAGGATCAGCAAAGATGATATTAGATACAGAACAACATCCTGGTGAATTAAAAGATATGGTATGTTCACCATCAGGAACAACAATAGATGCTGTAGTAGAGTTAGAAAAACAAGGATTTAGAAGTTCTATTATTGAAGCAATGATAAAATGTGCAGATAAATCTAAATCTATGTAAGTAAAGAGTAGGGCTATATCATAATAATTTATTATTTTGATATAGCCCTTTTTTATCTTTAAACAGAAACTTATTTTAAGTTTAGAGAGTCTTAACTTTTTTAAAATTATATTATAAATAACTTACGGATTATGATTGCATATAGATGTATTCTCTAAATATATAAAGAAATAAATATATGAACAAATAAATATAAAAATATATAAAGAAACAAACATATAAATATAAAAATATATAAATATGAAATAAAAAAAGTTAGCAATGGAGAAAACCTATTCTCTATTGCCAGCTTTACATTTTTTATATTTTATTTACTCCAGTTTTTATTGCAGCATTTTTTACTGCTTCAGCAACTAGATTTTGTACGTTTAAGTCGAAAGCTTTAGGAATAATATTATCTGGTCTTAATTCATCATCACTAATAGCATTAGCAATAGCATAGGCAGCTGCTACCTTCATCGCTTCATTTATTTCTCTTGCTCTAACATCTAATGCACCTCTAAATACACCAGGGAAAGCCAAAACATTATTTATTTGATTAGGATAATCTGATCTTCCTGTACCAACAACTAGTGCTCCCGCCTCAAGAGCATCCTCAGGAAAAATTTCAGGAGTAGGGTTAGCCATTGCAAACAATATAGAATCTTTATTCATTGAAGAAACCATTTCCTTAGAAACGATATTTGGAGCAGATACACCTATAAATATATCAGCACCTTTCATTGCAGTACTAAGAGAACCTGTTTCATTATTTGGATTTGTTATTTGTGCTAATTCTTTTAAAGCATCATTTTTTAAGTCAGCTTCCTTATGAATAATGCCATTAATATCGCACATAACAATATTTTTTACTCCAGATGATAATAGGAGCTTACAGATAGCAGTACCAGCAGAACCAGCACCATTAATTACAACTTTTAAGTTTTCCAACTTTTTATTAACTATCTTAAGGGCATTTATAATCCCTGATAAAACAACTATAGCAGTTCCGTGTTGATCATCATGAAAAACTGGAATATCTAATTTTTCCTTTAATCGTTGTTCAATTTCAAAACATCTTGGAGCAGATATGTCTTCAAGATTTATTCCGCCTAATGAAGGTGAAATTTTAACTATTGTATCGACAATCTCATCAACATCTTTTGTATCTAATACTATAGGAAATGCATCAACATCTCCAAATTCTTTAAATAGAATTGATTTTCCTTCCATTACAGGTAAAGAAGCTAGAGGACCAATATCACCTAAACCTAGTACTGCTGTACCATCAGATATTACAGCAACAGTATTCCACTTTCTAGTATATAGATAGGCTTTAGAGGGATCTTTATATATTTCTCTACATGGTTCAGCCACCCCTGGAGTATAAGCTAAACTAAGATCTTGTGAATCTTTAATTGGAGTTCTTGAACATATTTCAAGTTTACCTCTTTTTTCTTCATGAAATTTTAAAGCTTTTTCGTATATTGTCATATGAGCACCCCTTTTTATATATTAATTTCTAGAATAAGAAACTAAGTTTACTACTATTATTATACGAATTATAATATTAATTTGCAAAAAAATATTCGAGTGGATATTGACCTATGACAATCACTTTGTTAGTATGTAGGAGTAGATTTTACATAAGGAGGCAGTGTATATGTCAGCGTTTATTGTTTTAGGTGCCCAATGGGGCGATGAAGGAAAGGGTAAAATGACTGATTATCTAGCTGAAGAAGCAGATGTAGTCGTTAGATTCCAGGGAGGAAATAATGCAGGTCATACTGTAGAAGTAGGAGATAGACAATACAAGCTTCACTTAATACCTTCAGGTATATTATATGACAACAAGTTAAATGTAATAGGAAATGGTGTTGTAGTAGATCCTAAGGCCTTATTTGAAGAGATAGGATATTTAGAAAAAGAAGGTGTTAAGGTAACTCCAGAAAAGCTAATTATTAGTGATAGAGCTCACTTAATAATGCCATATCATAGAGTATTAGATATTTTAAAGGAAAAGGCTAGAGGGAAGAATGATATAGGAACTACTGGAAAAGGAATAGGTCCTTGTTATACAGATAAGTTTGAGAGATGTGGAATTAGAGTTTGTGATTTATTACATGAAGATGTATTTGAAGAAAAACTAAGAGAAAACATAAAAATGAAGAATGAATATATAACAAAGGTTCTTGGTGGAGAAGCTTTAGATGCAGAAGAGATATTAGTTCAATATAAACAATATGCAGAGAAAATAGGACCATTCGTAAAGGATACATCAGTAAAAGTTTATGATTCAATTAAAGAAGATAAAACAGTTCTTTTTGAAGGAGCTCAAGGTATGCTTTTAGATATAGATCATGGAACATATCCATATGTTACATCTTCAAATACAACAGCAGGTGGAGTAAGCAACGGAATTGGTGTTGGACCAAATATGATTAAAAATGCAGTAGGTATTACAAAAGCATATACTACAAGAGTTGGTAAGGGTCCTTTCCCAACTGAATTAGAAAATGAAACTGGTGAATGGATAAGAACAAAGGGACATGAATATGGAGTAACTACAGGTAGATCTAGAAGATGTGGTTGGCTTGACTTAGTTATAGTTAAGTCTGCAGTTAGAGTATCTGGCTTAACTTCATTGGCAGTTACTAAGATTGATACACTAGCAGGATTGGATAAGTTAAAGGTATGTGTAGGGTATAAATTTAATGGAGAAATAATAGATTATTTCCCAGCAAGCTTAGAGGATTTAGCTAAGTGTGAACCTGTATATGAAGAATTTGATGGATGGGATGATTCAGTAGCAGATGCAAGAAGTTATGATGAAATACCTGAAAATGCAAAGAAGTACCTTGAAAGAATTTCAGAGTTTACTGGAACAAGAATATCAATAGTATCAGTAGGACCAAAAAGAGATCAAACTATGAGAGTTGGAGAACTTTAATTCCGAGTACTTTACTTGACTTTATTTAGTGGATAAAATATAATTTTTTTATAATACTAAGTACTAGTAAGTATAAAGAGGTGATAAGTATGATAACTAAGGATATGACAATAGGTGAAGTTATAAAAGCTGATTCAAGTAAGGCAGAAGTTTTAATGAGCTTTGGAATGGGTTGCGTGGGTTGTCCATCAGCACAAGCTGAAACAATTGAGGAAGCTGCTATGGTACATGGAATAAACTTAAATGAATTAATGGAAGCATTAAATAAATAATTAAAAGAGCGGATATTTTTATATTCGCTCTTTTTTTATATATTGAAATATTTATATAAATATAAGTTTATTGATATGAATATAGATAAGTATATGAATTAATAGAGGGATAGGATGAATAAATTAGATAAGAATAAGGTAACGTTCTATTGTTTATTATTTGGAATTATGCTTGTGGGAGTTATATGTTTAACATTTGTTATAAAGAATTCTTTTATAACAGGAAAAAGAGTATGTAATGATTTAAGGGGCAAAGTTATATACATAAGAGATAAAGAATACATTTTAGATAATGAAGTGACTTTTAAATTCAATATAGAAAGTGTAAAAGAGATAGAGTCATATAAATTAAGGGAAATACAAGGTGTATTAACAATACAAGAAGATGAAATAGAATATGAAGTAAATATGAAAATAAAATATTTAAAATCAGAAGATAAGTGGGATATATTAAATATTATCTATGATAGTACAAACATAAAAGGGAATAGTTTAAACACTATTCCCTACAGTATAACCTGATGACCATGCCCATTGAAGATTAAATCCACCGCAATCACCATTAACATCTAGTACCTCTCCACAAAAGAATAAACCTGGTGTTATATTAGATTCTAGTGTTTTAGGATTAACTTCTTTTGTATTTATGCCACCTACAGTTAATTGGGCATTATTGAATCCATTAGTATCTATACATTTAAATCTCCATCCCTTAAATCTAGACAGTAATTCATTTTTATCTTTCCAATCCAAGTCATAGCAAGGAATATGAATATTATTTATTCCTGAATCCTTTAATATTATAGGTATGAGTTTTTTATTTATAATCCCAATAAAAGAATTAGAAATGGTTCTATGGCTAAACATGTATAAGTGTCCCTCTAAAAAATCTTTAGTTTCTTCAATAGATAAGTTAGGCATCATATCTACACTTAATTCAACATTTTGATTATTATCCAAGGCTCTAGAAGCTATAGCAGAAAGTTGTAATATTGGAGGCCCTGATATTCCATAATCGGTAAAGAGAACTTCACCAATATCTTCTCTAACTAATTTCCCATCAACATATATAGAGATTCTTCCATCAAACTTAATTCCAGATAATGCTTTTAGGTGTGGATAATCTAACTTTAACTGCACAATACCAGGTACTGTACTTGTGACAGAATGCCCTAAGTCTTTTGCTAATCTATATCCTGAACCATCTGAACCTGTTTTTGGAGCAGATTTTCCTCCACAAGCTAAAATAACTTTTTTGCATGTGAATAAAGTATATTCATCATTAGTTGTGGATAATTTAAAGTTTTTGTTTTTGTGGATAGTTTTTACTTTGCAATTTGTGAATAAAGGAATTTCCTTTTCCTCTATAGATAACCTTAAAAGATCTACTACAGATGAAGCCTGAAGAGAGGCTGGATATAATTTACCTTTTTCTAATTCAACTATAGGTAGACCTATAGATAAAAATAAGTTTCTAGTTTCTTCAACACTCAACTGATCTAAGCAATCTATATAGAAATCTTTATTAGAACTATGGTAAGTATCATAAGGAAAAGAAATTCTAGAGTTAGAAATATTACATCTACCATTACCAGTAGTTAAAATTTTTTTCCCTATTCTATCTGTTGCTTCTATAATTGCAACATCCTTTCCTAGATCTTTTGCAATTATTGCAGCCATTAAACCAGAAGCTCCACCACCAACAATAATAATATCGTGATATATCATAAAACTTATGTCTCCTTTTTAAAAATATAATTAAATTTTAACATAGTAATATTACCTATTAAAGAGAGGAATAATACCATAAGAGGTGATTATTTTGAAGGTTAAAGTTATTGCAGAGATTGAAGATAAGGATAGAGAATTTAAAGTAAGAAGAATGAATATAGATGAGATAATAGTTAATTATCCCACAGGTACTGGATTAAAGTCTTATAAGCATGATGAAGTTGAGTTAATTAGCGAGGGAGAGATAGATGATTTTTTAATAAACAACATTAATTTCCTAACTATAAAATTAAATAGGGGAATATCAATATTTTTCTATAAAGCTTTAAAAGACTCTTTAGAAAATGAGATGGATGAAAAATTAAATGATTTAAATGTTTTAAGAGATAGATATAAAGTTAATAAGAGAGGAATATGGGAAAAGGAACTAATTTGTGTAATAAATAACTCATTACCTATAAAAGTTATGGCATCAGGACAAAATTTTAAAAGAGACAACTATAGTATATTAATTACACCACTGGAAATACAAGGTTTTATGGAAGGGGCAAAAGAAGAAATAAATAAAATTAGAAAAGAAATAAAGCAAAAAGAAATTTTATTATCTAGATATGGAAAAGCCATAAATAATATTAAAAAAAGTGAGAAAAATGAAGCTATTTATCTCTTATCGGACACGGAATAATGCGAGGTTTAAGAAAAATAAAAAGAAATTTAAAAAAATGTGTTGACACATATAATGAATTTCTGTATTATAGTCTATGTGGTCAGCGCAGAACACATTAGCGAGGATCATAAGATAACAATTTGGCTCCTTGGTCAAGCGGTTAAGACACCACCCTTTCACGGTGGTAACAGGGGTTCGATTCCCCTAGGAGTCACCATTTTTATTTGGGCGCATAGCTCAGCTGGGAGAGCACCTGCCTTACAAGCAGGGGGTCACAGGTTCGATCCCTGTTGTGCCCACCATAAATGCGGCTCAGTAGCTCAGTTGGTTAGAGTGCTGGCCTGTCACGCCAGAGGTCGAGGGTTCGAGCCCCTTCTGAGTCGCCAATTTTAAAAAACAAATATTAAATGCTAATTATGCTGGCATGGCTCAACGGTAGAGCAGCTGACTTGTAATCAGCAGGTTGTAGGTTCGATTCCTATTGCCAGCTCCATTATTTGGCTCCTTGGTCAAGCGGTTAAGACACCACCCTTTCACGGTGGTAACAGGGGTTCGATTCCCCTAGGAGTCACCATTTTTATTTGGGCGCATAGCTCAGCTGGGAGAGCACCTGCCTTACAAGCAGGGGGTCACAGGTTCGATCCCTGTTGTGCCCACCATAAATGCGGCTCAGTAGCTCAGTTGGTTAGAGTGCTGGCCTGTCACGCCAGAGGTCGAGGGTTCGAGCCCCTTCTGAGTCGCCAATTTTAAAAAACAAATATTAAATGCTAATTATGCTGGCATGGCTCAACGGTAGAGCAGCTGACTTGTAATCAGCAGGTTGTAGGTTCGATTCCTATTGCCAGCTCCATTATTTGGCTCCTTGGTCAAGCGGTTAAGACACCACCCTTTCACGGTGGTAACAGGGGTTCGATTCCCCTAGGAGTCACCATTTTTATTTGGGCGCATAGCTCAGCTGGGAGAGCACCTGCCTTACAAGCAGGGGGTCACAGGTTCGATCCCTGTTGTGCCCACCAGATAATTTGGCTCAGTAGCTCAGTTGGTTAGAGTGCTGGCCTGTCACGCCAGAGGTCGAGGGTTCGAGCCCCTTCTGAGTCGCCAAATTAAAACATCAACATTAGTTGATGTTTTTTGTTTTTATAAAAAAAGGTTTATAAAAAAGGTAATGTAGATTTTTACATTACCTTTTATTTTTTAAATTTAACTTTATTCTAATGTCATCTGAATAAAACTTGAAAAGTTTAAAATCACCTAATAGTCTAGAGTAAATTCTTTCACTATATATATTTGTTATATTAGGAAGTGAAAGGTTGGTTGAAATAAGCATCTTTTTATTTCTTAATAGTTTTCTGTTAATAAGATTAAAAAGTTCTGTTATTGAAAAATCACTCTTAGATTCGGCACCAAGATCATCAATAATAAGTAAATCACATTCAATTAAGAGTTCTTCTAATTTAGCATTATTATTAAACTTTATATCTCTTAAATCTCTTATAAGTTCTTCTGAAGTTTTATATACTACTAAAAAGCCTAGGTCTAATAGCTCTTTAGCTATACAATAAGATAAATAAGACTTTCCGCTTCCAGGGTTACCATAAAAAAGTAGATTAGTATTTGAATTATTGAAGTTTGGCAAATATTCAGAAGTAACATAGGATACAATATTATCCATATTTTTTCTGGGAGAAAATTTATCATCACTTACCTTATGCATTGAAAATAAATTAAGATCAAAATTATCAAAGTTCTTTTCTTTTAGAGTATCCTCAAGTAAAGAATTTTGATAATATAATTTTATTAGTTTTGGTTTATAGCATGAACACTTATTAATACCTATAAAGCCTGTATCTTGACATTTATTACACCTATATTTTAAGGTCAAATAGTCAGGGTCATATCCTTTAGATACTAACATTTCACATTTTTTTACTCTTAAATCTGTAATTTCATTTCTAAACTTTTTTATAGTTTCATCTGCATCCTTAGACTTAAGTATAGCCATAGATAATTGAAGCGAACGTTTTTGAATTAAGTTATCTATATCCATTATTTCAGGATACAAATTACGAATTTCGTTTCTTCTAAGTTCTAAGTTTTTAGATTCTTCATCACGTATCTTTTCATAAACGGCCATAATTTTTGCTTGATATCCGTTAATCATCAACATCCCATCCTAACAATTTCTTTTCTAAAGAGTCATAATCATATGATCTTGGTTCAAAGTTATTAAAACCTGAGGCTTTTAAGTTTTTTTGATAATTAGTAGATGAGTTTTTATAATTATTTTTATGTTGTTTATCTTTAATTGCAACATCATCTAGGGTTTTTATATTGTCATTAAACCATTTGCTAAGTATGCCATCAATATATTTAAAGTCAGCTCTATTAAGTCTTTGAAAACAAATGTCACAAGCTTTCTTTATTAATTGAATGTCAAATTTATATACATTAATCCATTTATTCAAAAGCTCTTCCTGAGGCTTCATAATTTCTGAATTGTTAATGCCTAGGTAATTTAGTATTTGTCTTATCTTAACCCACTTATCTTCTGTCTGCTTTATATGACTTTGGGCTTTTTCAATAGTTTTTATACCCATATCATTCCAAGCCAGAGCAACCTTTTCTATATACCTGTAATCAACTTTACCTTTTGATGCACAATATTCAATAAGTATTAGGATAAGTTCTGAGGTAAAAGAAAAATCTTTTTGCCATCCTAAATATATTTCCATCTCTTTTGTTGAAAGTGGTCTACAAAGTATTCTTTCTATATCTCTTAACATATCGTTAGTTTCTGTGTTATTTAGTGCATCTAATAGGTTAACATCTGGTGAAGTACTACTTAAGTCATTATCTAGTGGTACAAATTCTATACTGAAGTTATTCATTTTATCTACAGGAACAAATTTTATTACACCTTGGTCATTCCAATAATTTAATGCGTTCATTACATCAGATTCTAACAGGTTTAAGGAAGATGCTAGTATTGAACTATTTACTCCAGGCTCATTAGAAAAGTTATACTTTAATAGAAGTAAATAAACCTTAACAAATTCTCCTCTAGCAAATGGCATATATTTTTCAATAAAAACATTGCTAATAGGTGTAAAGGTACATGCGTTATTTTTCAATATAAAAGTACTCATTCTAACATTCCTCCTTTCAAAATTAGTATTTTATAAACATCATATTTAATAATTATAACAAAGGAGAGGAGGGATAACAACTTATCTAAATAGATATATAATGTATAAATTAATAGATTATGGGAAAAGTAATTGATGTGTTTTTGGAAGTGAAGGGATGATGTATGGATATAAGATTACAAACTAAATTTATATTATGTTGTTTAATAAGCAGTATAATATTAATTATTATTAACTTATTAGGTTTGAACAGTGATAATATATATAAATTATATATTAATAATCAAGAAGTAGAGTGTTATGGAGAAATAGAAGAGTTATCAATTCAATGTAATGAAGTTAAGAATAGTATAAATGATATTATTATAGATAAAGAGGATAAAAACGATATTACATATAAGAAAGTAAAATATGATGAAGTAAAAGGAACTGATAAAGATTTAAGAGATTCTATAATATCTTCTATAAATTCAGAAGCTGTTCTAACTAAAGTTTATTTAGGGGATCAATATTATGGATTAGTTCTAAATGAACAAGAGGGTAAGGAGGTTTTAAGAAGAATAGGAGAGATATTTATAGATGAAAGTAAAATAGATAGAGATAAAATTATATCTGTAGATGTAAAAGCTAACTTAAGATATGAAAAGGAAAATGAAAGAATTAGAAATGTGAAACCTATAGAAGAAATAGCTAGAAATATTATAAAAAGTGATAAGTTTAATAATCTAGTATTTGTAGATATATTATGTAGAGAAGAAAGAGTTGATAGCATAGATGTATCAACAAAAGTAGTAAATAGAGATGATATGTATTTAGGGGAAGTCTATGTAGAGGAGGGGGAGGAAGGAATCAAAAGTGTTGTATCTAACGTAGTTTACAGAAATGGATTAAAAGTAAATGAGGAAATAATAGAGCAAGATATAATAAAAGATAGTATAGATAAAGTTGTATATAAGGGGACTAAGAGCCCAATAAAAGAAGATGTAGCATTTTTAAGAATGCCAACTAGAGGTGGATATGTAACATCAAACTTTGGACCAAGATGGGGAAGTACACATAGTGGTATGGATATAGCAGGAGAAATTGGAGATCCAGTTTGTTCAGCTCTTGATGGAAAAGTTAAGGAATGTAGGTATGATGGTAGCTATGGAAATAAGATATTGATACAACATGAAGATGGAATAGAAACTATATATGGACATTTAAGCAAGTTTGAAGTAAAGGTTGGAGATGAAATTAAAAAAGGTCAGTTAATAGGTAGGGTTGGAAGTACAGGAAGAAGCACAGGACCACATTTACATTTTGAGGTTAGAGTAAATGGTAGTCCTGTGGATCCTAAAAAGTATCTAGTTAATTAATCTAATAACTTATAAAGATTTATAGTTCCTTCTCCTACCTGCTTTTTAGGTAGTTCTCCTAATTCGCAGGATAGCTTTAATAGCGAACACAAATCTTTAAAGGATAAGTTTGGATTCTTTTCGTATAAAAGTGCACATATTCCAGAAATATAGGCCGTGGATATAGATGTGCCAGAAAATGATTTATATAATACATCTAATTTTTTAGGATATATTTTAAATCCCTCTTTTTCAGATAAATAGGATGTATCTGAATTTAGAGATACTATATCAACACATGCAGCACTTAGATTAGGTTTTGAAAGATTTTTAAAGGGACCTGAAGATGAGTATAAGTAAGGTTTTAATGAGTTATTAGTATCTATTCCACCAACAGTTAAACAATTATCTAAGGTTGCAATTCCCATAATAGAAAAATCTTCATTTAAACTACTGCCACTAGGTACAATTGGGGCAACATTATTTTCAATTGCTTTATTAAAGGTATCCTTAAAAGCATTGATTATAAATATATTGTGGTTTTGTAATTCAAAAGGTAAACATAGAATTTTTATATTTTTTTCTTTAGATGTTTTTATTAATGACTCAATTGCATAGAGAACTGTAGATGAAAATCCTTTTCCACACTTATCAAAAGCTTTATAGCAATATATATCAGAACGTGGCGCTATTCCCTTATACATATTATTAGATGTTATTCCACTACTTGCAATTATACCAGCGGTGCATGTACCGTGACCATTATCATCATAGGGATATTGGAAATTATTGATTAAGTCAGTAAAGCTGGATATCCTATTAGATGGAGAAAGTAAGTCTGGATGAGGATATATTCCACTATCAACAATACCAATACCAATACCCTTTCCAGATAGAGAAACTTTTTCTGAAATATAAACTTTATTAGCAGTGGAGACACTCATTCCACATAAATGTAAGTATTCATCAAAACTTATATATTTAACTTCAGGATATTCTGAAATACGTTCTATAGACCTACTATCTAATTTAGCACAAACTATATTTGAATATTCTAATATATATATAAGTTCTCCTCTATATGAGGAGATTTTTTTTGCAATTTCTTTTGTGAAGTTTTTACATTTGATTAGAACTCTATATTTTCTATAAACTTTATTTTCCATGTAATACTTTAGGTTAGAGTCTATCTTACTTCTAAATGAAAACATAAAATACTCCTATAAATTCTTTCACTTATATAGTATAAAGATTAGGGCAATTTTGTTAATACAACTAAAAAAAGCAGTTATTATAAAAACTGCTTAAAATTTATATGTTTGACCTATATTTAGAATTTTAATTCTTTCATCATTAAAATTAACAAGTGTATCATGTGTTTCATTGAAATCTTCTAATGATATCTTAAAGGTCTTATAATGAATAGGAATCATAGCATTACATTTCATCATGCTAAACATTTTGTAGCTTTCCTCTGGAGTACAGTGCATATATGAAAATCTATCTGGTTTATAACAACCTACAGGCATAATAGCAACATCACACTCTAAGTTGTCAAAATCATTAGTAAAAGCTGTATCTCCAGCAAAAAATACCTTCTTTTTATTTCTTTCTATAAGATAGGAATTACTTTCATCGTCTATTCCTATATAAAATCTACGACCATCATGATTAGCTTTTATAGCTGTAATTTTTATATTTTCATCTTCATATATTTCTGTATCTCGAAGCATTATAACATTTTTAAATCCTAATAATTTCATTAATCGTCTATATCCTTTAGGAACTATAATAGTAATATTTTTATCTAACTTTCTTAAGGAAGAGAAGTTAGTGTGATCCATATGTCCGTGAGATAGTAGAATATAATCTATTTTTTGATCATCAAGGCTACTAGGGCGGTTAGCAATTCTTTTAAAGAATCCTAAAGTATTATTTAAAACTGGATCAGTAAGTATTATGATATCTGATAAATTTATCAATGCAGTAGCATGACCATACCAATGTACTGAATCGGTTTTCAATGCTTCATTAGAAATATCATTTCTTTGATTAAAGTATTCCTTTATATTGGTTGCTGTTAGTATGGATAAAAATTTAATATTACTAAATATATTCATTATAGAACTCCTTTGTTTAATGTTTCCATTTAAATACTATAATACCTACAACCATGATTGCAATACCTATAAGTTCTTTTAATGTAAAATTAAGTTTTTCACTTCCGAATAGTCCAAATGCTTCAATTAATGCAGCAGCTAATAATTGAGCAACAAGTATTATACCGATTCCACATGTAGGGCCTAAACCACTAATGCTTTTCATAACTGTATATGTTATTACAACACCAAGAGCACCCCCTAGTAAATATAATTTATTGGCTTCTTTAATTTGATTATAGCTTCCTTTACCTATAAAAAAGGTAATAATTAAGGTTAGTATAAGAGCACTTCCTTGAACAAAAACGTTTGTTTCCCAAACTCCAATTTTTTCTCCTAGTCGTGTATTAAATACACCTTGAACACTCATAGCAATACCAGAAATTATTGCTGTAATTATAGCTATCATTTTAATCACCTCAAAAATAGTATTCCCAGAGAGATTTAGAATATAATAAAAGCTCCCTAAAAATTAGAGAGCTTAAAATATGATGAAGTTATAATTTAAAACCATCTACAATATCTTGTTCAGAGAATCCTAGACTTATTGCAAGACTTAAAAAGTCTTCTAATAAAGTAACATAGTGATCTTCAGAAGAAGATATTAGAAGGTCATTTATGTCTATATATAAATTTAAAAATTGATCGCTTAAACAATATTCACTAGGTTGTATAGTAATACATTTAATACTGTCATAGCCTTTATCAATTCCTAAAGATAAGACTTGCCTGAAGCAAGAGATATACTTATCGAATACAGTACTTTTATTTACAGTAAAGTTATCATCAATCCAATATTTATAGCATTTTGTTTCATTTGCTAATTCACTCATTTTTATTTGAAGTTCAAGATGTTTTCTTGCAAGTAGCTTATAACCACTTAAGTTAGTATCTATTTGAACTTTATTATTAGCTTCTTTTTGTATTTTAAACAAATCTTCAATTTGCATGTTTATATCCCCCTTAATTTTCAAGGCAATCGTCTTTATATATTTTACAGAATCTTTAGAATAAAGAAAAGGTCAGAAAACGACTACAAAACAAATATTTTTCAAATATTAAAAAAAATAATAAAAACTCCTATTTATTCTTTGAAAAAATAGGAGTTTTTATTATTTTAAAAATTTCTAAGAGGATAACTTTTAATTAATGTTTCCCTTCTACTATTAGAAATTTTCCATATTTCAAATCTATCAACCTTTAGTGTAGGATAGGTTTTATTATTTTTATTTGAATCATATAGTACTTCACTATTATTTTTTTTATCCTTATTAAAATAATTTACATTGGCTAAAGAAATTGCAAGTTCATCTTCATCATTATTTAAGATATTAAATCCATGTAATTTTAAAGTATCATTGATAACTCTTGAAATCTTTCTTATATATCCAATATGTTCAATCTTGAGATTTACTGTTTTAGTAGTCTCACTTACGCAAACACTATCGCACAATTCAACTTTAAATTTTTTATAAGGTTTTAAAATCTTTTCTAAAATTGGACTAAGCTTATCTATAGTTGGATTTTCCAATGCTCCTAAAACGATGTATGGCTGAGGAGAATTTCTATTAGCCCTAAATTTTTTTGAAAGATTTTTTTGAATAGGTGATATTAACTTATAAGATTCGTCATCGAATAGTGCAACAATATAATATTTCATAGCAAACCTCACATTCGGGAAAATTTTATATACAAACTTTGTTATAAATTATAACATATTACCAAATATAAAAAAACATAAAAGCATTGATTTTATTTAATTTACTAAAAATACTAAAATTTTAACAAATTAAATGGAGTATAGTTACTAAAAAGGTGAATTTGCCATAAAAAAGATATTTAAATAACTATACTTTATGTTATAATAGTTAAGATAGAATTCTATATAATAGAGTTATAATGCGTATTTAATAGAATTTTGGATATAATTATGAATTTTGGGAATTTTAATATATATAATCTTTGAATAAGGGTGAATTTGATGGAAAAGTTAGTTATTAATGGAGGTAAGTCTCTTAGGGGATCGGTTGAAATAAATGGTGCAAAAAATGCAGCGGTTGCAATATTACCAGCTGCTATAATAGCGAATACTGGAAAATGTGTAATTGATAATATACCGGATATAGAAGATGTACATTGTTTAGAACGTATACTAAAAAGTTTAGGATGCACTGTAAATAAGTTAGATAATAATACATTAGAAATTGATAGTACGGATGTAAATAATTTTGATGCTTGCACAGAAGATGTTAGAAGAATGAGAGCTTCTTATTATTTTATTGGATCGTTATTAGCAAGATTTAAGCAAGCTAGAGTGGAATTACCAGGGGGATGCCCTATAGGTGTTAGACCAATAGACCAACATATAAAGGGGTTTGAAGCATTAGGTGCAGAAGTTGTTATAGAACATGGTGCTGTAAAAGTTAAAGCAGATAGGCTAGTTGGGACTAATATTTTCTTTGATGTTGTTTCAGTTGGAGCTACAATTAATGTTATGATTGCAGCTACATTAGCTGAAGGGGTAACAACATTAGAAAATGTTGCAAAGGAACCACATGTAGTAGATGTTGCGAACTTCTTAAACACTATGGGGGCAGACATAAAGGGTGCAGGAACTGATGTTATTAGAATTAGAGGTGTTAAAGAACTAAGCGGATGTTCGTATAGTGTTATTCCTGATCAGATTGAGGCCGGGACATTTATGATTTCTGCTGCAGCAACAAGAGGGGATATTACAATAAAAAATGTAATTCCTAAGCATTTAGAATCTATAACAGCAAAACTTATAGAAATGGGAGTAGTTGTTGAAGAAGGTGACGATAGTGTTAGAGTTACAGTCGATGGAGAACTTAAGGGCGTTAATATAAAAACAACTCCATATCCAGGGTTTCCAACAGACATACAACAACCTATGTCTTCGCTTTTATCAACAGTACCAGGAAGAAGTATGATTAATGAATCTATATATGAAAATAGACATAAACATACTGATGAGCTAAAGAAGATGGGTGCTAACATAAAAGTTGAAGGTAGAGTAGCCTTAATTGATGGTGTAGAGAAGTTAACAGGTGCTGTAGTTGTGGCAACTGATTTAAGAGCAGGTGCAGCTATGGTTGTAGCTGGGCTTATGGCTGAAGGTGAAACAGAAATTACAAATATAGAACATATAGATAGAGGATATCCTCATATAGAGGAAAAATTTAGATCTTTAGGAGCTGACATACATAGAGTTAGTTGTGAAGATTAAGATGGGGGAAAAGTAAATGATTTTTTGCTCATTATATAGTGGTAGCAGTGGCAATAGTATTTTTATAGGTGATAAAGAATCAAAAATATTAATTGATGCTGGTATGCCTGGAAAAAAGATTGATGAAGCAATGAAGTCTATTGGGCAAGATCCTAGTAAGTTAGATGGAATATTCATTACTCATGAGCATAGTGACCATATTAAAGGTGTAGGAATAATATCAAGGAAATACGATGTCCCTATATATGCTAATGATAAGACTTGGGCTGCTATGGAAAGTTCAATAGGCAAGGTAAAAGAGCATAACATAAAAGTTATGGATAGAAGAACAAGCGTTGATATAGGTAGCTTAAATATAAAGTCTTTTATAATACCACACGATGCTATATCGCCGGTAGGTTATACAGTAAGTAATGGGATAAAGCAAGTAAGTGTTGCTACTGACTTTGGTGTATTTACAGAAGAAATTTATAGTAATGTAAAAGACTCAGAGGTTATTTTATTAGAAAGTAACCATGATGTTAATATGCTAAAGTTCGGTCCATATCCATATTCACTAAAAAGAAGAATATTAAGTGAAGTTGGTCACTTATCAAATGATGACTGTGGCGAAGCTATAGTTAATATAGCAAAAAATGGATTTGGAAAAAAGGTTATATTAGGGCATTTAAGTAATACAAATAATCATCCTGATTTAGCTTATCAAACAGTTTTAAATGTAATAAAAGATAAAGGCTTAAAACAAGGTGAGGATGTAATACTTTCTATGGCAAGTAGAAAAGAGCCAAGTGGCTATATAGAATTATAAAAAATATATTTAGAAAAGAGGAGAATAGTATGAGTTTATACAGTAATTGGACTGATATGGTAGTAGAATATGTTAAGACTAAGGGCGAAAAGGCTTTTTGGGATGAATATAGTGCTATAGAAACAAAAATATATAAAGATTTATTAGCAGATCATAAAAACGTGAAAAAAGTTGTGATTTCAAATCTTGCTAAAGAATATAATACAACAGAAGAGTTCATAATGGGATTTGTTGATGGAATAAATGATAGTTTAAACAATCCATATGATCTTGAATCTGTAGATTCAAATACTGAATTAGTATTTGATATAAACTTAGAAAAATTATATTTTAATATGTTAGATGCAAAGGCTGATTACTTATATAACTTACCACAATGGGATGGAATATTCTCAGTAGAGAAGAGACATGAAATAGAGAAAGAATATAAAGATTCTAAAACAGTTAGAAATGAAAATAAAGTAGGTAGAAATGATCTTTGCCCATGTGGTAGTGGTAAAAAGTATAAGAAGTGTTGTGGAAAGTAAGTTGAATTTAGGTAGATATGAGTATCATATCTACCTTTTTTGTATGATAAAATTTAATTAAAGATGTATTGAGGAGGTTTTTATATGGATAAGAATTTAAAGTGGGTTAATGAACAAAAAATAATTAGAACAATTGAAGCATTAGAGAAAAATAATATGAATGGTTACTTGGTTGAAAATGAAGAGGAGTTAATAGATAAAATTAAAGAGATAGTTTCAGAAGGTTCAATGGTAGCTTGTGGTGGTTCTATATCTTTATTTGAAACAGGAGTAATAGATCATTTAAGAAGCGATAGATATAAATTCCTAGATAGATATAAGGAAGGATTAACAAAAGAGGAAATAGTAAAGATTTATAAAGAGGCTTTTTTTGCAGATGCATATTTTTCTAGTAGTAATGCCATAACGGAAGATGGACAACTGTATAATGTTGATGGGAATGGAAACAGAGTAGCAGCTTTATTATATGGGCCAGAAAAAGTAATTATCATATGTGGTATTAATAAGATAGTTCCAACATTAGATGATGCTATTAAAAGGAATAAAACAGTAAGTGCGCCAGCTAATGCAAAAAGGTTAAATAAAAATACTCCTTGTACAAAGGTAGGATACTGCATGAACTGCAATAGTAAAGAAAGGATATGTAGTGAGTATACTGTTATAAAAAGACAAAGTATAAAAGGAAGAATACATGTTATATTTTTAAATAAAGAGATAGGATATTAAAATTGTATCAAAAAAGGAACCATTTAATACATATATATTATAAAAGCATCTTTATGAGGGGATGGTATATATGTTTGGAATGTTTCCTTTTATGTTTAATAATAGCCCTATGAATAATAACAATAATAATTTTAACTATGGAAGTATATTAAATGGTTTGCTAAATGATGATTTTATAAATGGAATGGTTGATCAACTTTTATCTAGTGATTTTGTAAATAATATGGTTGATGATTTGATGAATGAGGATGCTTATGATATATCAATAAAAGATTATGGCCCATATTATTTGATAAAAGGATATTTACCAGGATTAACTCCAAAGGATGTAAATATAGACTTTGAGGAAAACAAAGCTATATTAACCATTAAGAAAAAGCAAACATATTCAAATGGTAGAAATGTAAGAATGACAATAATTCAAACTGGTGGAGATTTAATAAAAACCTTCTATGTAGAAGAAATAGATGTAACAAAATTAAAAGCATCATTTGATAATGATTTATTATTGTTAACATTACCTAAGAAAAAACAAATAAAATCTAAAGATGTTGTTGTAGAAGATGATTCTCCAACTATTATAGATGTAGATAACTATAAAGTAGAATAAAATGAGTTTTAATCCTCCTTTGTGGTAATATATTAGTATATTACTTAGGAGGATATTTTTATGAACATTTCAATTATTGCAGTGGGAAAGTTAAAAGAGAAATATTTAAAACAAGCAATTGATGAATATTCAAAGAGATTGAGTAGGTATTGTAAGTTAGAAATTATAGAATTACCAGATGAGAAAACACCAGATAATGCATCAGAAAAAGAAGAGCAACAAATAAAAGAAAAAGAAGGTAGATTGATTTTATCTAAAATAAAGGATAATTCTTATGTAGTTGCAATGGACTTAAAGGGTAAGCAAATAACTTCTGAAGAGTTTGCTTCATTTATATCAAATTGTTGTGTTACAGGAAATTCAAATATAGTTTTTATAATTGGAGGAAGTTTAGGGTTATCAGAAGATGTAATTAAAAGAGCAAATTATAAGCTATGTTTTTCAAAGATGACATTTCCTCATCAGTTATTTAGAGTAATGCTTTTAGAGCAAGTATATAGAGGATTTAGAATTATTAACAATGAGCCGTATCACAAGTAAGTTTTCAAATAAAGATAAGTAGTGTGTTTTATTTGAAGAGAATATAGTAAGATTCTAGCTAAAAAACTGATTAAAAAATATATACTGTGAAAAGCTAAAGCTGAATAAATATAAATTAAGAGAATTTTGGGAGGGTAAAAATGTCCAATAAAGAAAAGTTATATTTTAATGGAGATATATTGACACTTGAGGATGAATTATATACTGAAGCAGTGTTAATTAAAGGAAGAAAGATAGATAAGTTAGGGAAAAAAGAAGATTTACTTAAGGAAGCAAGTAAAGATGTGGAGATAATTAATCTACAAGGGAAAACATTAATGCCATCATTCATAGATGCACATAGTCATTTTTCTGGATATGCTAGTTCCTTTACACAAGTAGATTTAGGAGAAGCAGTAAGTTTTGAGGAAATTGTTGATGCTATACAAAGGTTTATTAAAAAGAATAATATACCAGCTGGAATGTGGATTCAAGCAAATGGCTATGATCAAAGTTATTTAGAGGAAAAGTCTCATCCAACTAAGGCGGTTTTAGATAAAGCAGCTCCTAATAATCCACTTATTGTTAAACATAAGTCTGGACATATGGGTGTATTAAATACTATAGGAATAAATGATTTAGGGATAACAGTGGATACACCAAGTCCAGAAGGAGGCGTTATAGAAAAGAAGGATGGAGAAGTTACTGGATATTTAGAAGAAAATGCATATATAAATTATATTCAATCTATACCAGTTGTATCTAATGAAGAATTTATGGAAACTCTGCTTAAGGCTCAATGTGCATATGCCAGTTATGGTATTACAACTGTTCAAGAGGGAATGGTTGTAGATGTATTAACAGATATATTTCAGTATTTAATACAGTCTAAACTTCTAAAAATAGATTTGATTGGATATTTAGATATAATGAATGCTGAATTATTAAAAGAAAAGTTTGCAAATTGTATTCAGAGATATGATAATCATGTGAAAATGGGAGGATATAAGACTTTCTTGGATGGATCTCCACAAGGTCGTACCGCATGGATGAGAACTCCATACTTAGGAAAGGAAAAAGATTATTATGGATATGGAGTACAAAAGGATGAAGAAATAGAAAGTAAATTAGAGAAGGCATTAAGGGAAGATATGCAGATATTAGTCCATTGTAATGGAGATGCTGCTTCTCAGCAATTCATAGATCAATATGAAGTTGCCAAAGAAAGAACTCATTCGAATAATAATATAAGGCCTGTTATGATACATGCTCAATTATTAGCAGAAGACCAATTAGATGATTTAAAAGCTTTGGGTATAATGCCATCTTTCTTTGTAGCCCATGTTTATTACTGGGGGGATGTTCATATAAAGAATTATGGAATGGAAAGAGCAAGTAAAATAAGTTTGGCAAAGTCAGCTCAAGATAAGGGAATACTATATACATTTCATCAAGATTCGCCTGTTATAGAGCCTAATATGTTAGAAACTATATGGTGTGCTGTTAATAGAATAACTAAAAATGGAGTTTTATTAGGAGAAGAGGAAAGGGTAAGTCCCTTAGATGCCTTAAAAGCTGTTACAAAAAATGCAGCATACCAATATTTCGAGGAAGATATTAAAGGTACCTTAAAAGAAGGTAAGTTAGCGGATTTAGTTATATTAGATAAGAATATACTAAAGGTTGATCCTATGGAAATAAAAGATATACAAGTTCTTGAGACTATTAAAGAAGGCGAAACTATATTTAAAAAGCAATAGTTATAATTTTAAAAGAAGAGGTGGTTTATCCACCTTTTTTATTTTAGGTTACTTAAAGGTAATAGTATTTAGTACTACTTTTTTATTGGTTTTATTATTGGGAGGAATATTTAAGATTGTAGATACTAGAAAAACTCAAGCTATAGAAAGAGAAAAACAGGTTGAGTTTGAGGCACAAAGACTAAAAGCAGAGGAGGAAGCTAAAAGGAAGTTGGAAGGGGAAAAAGAATGAACAGAAGCCACAAAATAATCAAACACAGGAAGGTACAACTTCTGAATCTATATTAGAATCTAATATTCCTATTAAGGAGAATACAAAAATATTTAGGGTCTGAAATAAGCAGGTTTGGATTTATTTATTATGATTTAACAAGTGGGATACAAGATAGAAATAAATGAAAATAAGGTCTTTACAGCAGCAAGTACATATAAGGTTGGCTTAAATATGGTCACATATGAAAAAATAAGAAAGGGTTCATTAGATAAATATTTCCAATACAATAAGGTCGTACATAAAATGAGTAATTATGGTGGCGCTGTTAGTGATATAGGAATAGTGTTTACAGACAAGCCATATGTAATAGTAGCGTATGCAGAAGGGGTAAGTGGCCCAGCTGAAAAAATATCTAAAATATCAAGAATGATATATAATGAACAATTGAAAAAGTAACTAATCAAGAGGTTGTCTCAGATTAAGGTTTTACCTTAGGCTTATACAGCCTTGTTTATTAAATATGAAAAAGTATGTTTAATAAATTCTTTTGTGACAATAATTAAAAAAGAAGTTATTTTGCTAAAAATAATGTATAATAGTAGTTGTAAAAACCTTGGAAAGTGGCAATATTACTTGCCTTGACAAATAAAATAGCGAATACTATAATGTATTGAGCAAAAATGTACAAGTTTTTTTACTTTTAATTATTGAGAAAAGATGGTGAGATAAATTATGAAACAAAAGGAAATAGAATTTATGCCACTTTTATTTGGCGGAGATATTAATGTTTATAGTGTGGCTAGAGCTTTTCATGAAGCATATGGAATAAAAAGTACAGTATGGGGAAAGTATGCAATAGGTCCTTGTTTTAATAGTGATATTATAGATTATAATGTGTGTGAGAAAAATGATGATCAAGAAAACTTTATTAAACATGTAAGAGAATTTGCGAATAAGCACAAGGATAAAACAGTTATATTAATTGGATGTGGAGATAGTTATGTAAAACTATGTGCTGAAAATTTAGGGAATTATCCAAGTAATGTAGTAGCTCCATATGTTAGTAGTGAAATGATGAATACATTAATACATAAGGAAAAGTTCTACAATATATGTGATAAGTATGGAATAGATTACCCGAATACATTTATATATCGTAAGGAAATGGGAAATGACTTTGAACTTCCATTTGGAGCACCATATATCTTAAAGCCTGCTAATAGTGTTATGTATTGGGAATATCCTTTCCAAAGTCAAAAAAAGGTTTATAAGCTTGATACAAGAGAAGAATTAGAAGAAACATTAAAGCAAATATATGATGCTGGATATACGGATTCAGTGGTGTTACAAGAATTTATAAATGGTGACGACACATATATGAGAGTTTTAACAAACTATTCAGATAAGAATGGAAAAGTTAAGTTAATGGCATTAGGACATGTTTTGTTAGAAGAACATACACCTCATGGAATAGGGAATCATGCTGTTATAATAAACGAATATAATGAAGATGTTACAGTGAAAATTAAAAAATTCCTTGAAGATATCAACTTTGTAGGATTTTCAAATTTTGATATAAAATACGATGAGAAAGACGGAAAGTATAAAGTATTTGAAATAAATGTTCGTCAAGGAAGAAGTAATTACTATGTAACAGGTAGTGGAAATAATATAGTTAAATATTTAGTTGAGGATTATATAGAAAATAAGGATATTCCTTTTAAAATAGCAAAAGAAAGATGCTTATGGAGTGTAGTTCCAAAGTATGTAATGTTTAAGTATATAAAACCTCAACAATATAAAGATGAAATGAGAGAACTTATAAAAGAAGGAAAAGTAACAAACTCTCTAGATTATAAAGTAGACAATGGATTTAAGAGAAAAATGAGTTTGTTTAAATCAAAGTTAGGGCACGTATATAAATATAGAAAGTATCTTGGAGGAAAATAGTAGATGTCTTCAAATACAGGTTATAATAAACTAGGTGTTATAGGTGGAATGGGACCTAAGGCAACTCAATTATTTATGGGAATGGTTATTGATAGAACCAATGCAGATAAAGATCAAGAGCATATACCAATGGTTGTTTTAAATGATACTACAATACCAGATAGAACTAGTGCTATTCTTAATAAAGATGAGAGTAAGGTGTTAAATAAGCTGGTAGAAGATGCAAAGCTATTAGAAACTACTGGATGTAAGGTTATAGCAGTTCCATGTAATACTTCACATTATTTTATAGATAATGTTCAAAGTGAGGTATGTATACCTATAATAAATATGATAAAAGAAACAGTTAAATATATATATAACAGAAAGAAAAGTATTAAAAAGGTTGCTATTTTAGCAACTGATGGCACAATAAGTGTTGGGGTATATCAAAAAGAACTTGAGTTATTAGATATTGAAAGTTATATTCCTAGTAAAGACAAGCAAGCTATGGTGATGGACATAATATATAATCAAGTTAAAAAAGGGAAAATAGGAAATTATGGTATGTTTTTAGAGATAGAAAGGGAACTTAAAGAGGCAGGCTGTGATGGAGCTATATTAGCGTGTACAGAATTATCTTGCTTTAAAGAGCAACATGATTTATCTGATTTTTATATAGATGCAATGGATATTTTAGTAAGTAAGTCTATAGAGATGTGTTCAAAAAACTAAGTAATAAAGAAAAGGAGTAGTTTATGAGTAATATATGTAGTTTAGAAGAATACCTAAAGCTTTTATTAAAACAGAATTTAGTATTGGAATATGATATAGAAGATAAGAAGAAAAGTCATATAGAGTATGTTTCATGTAATTCTAAAGATATAAAAACAAATACTTTATTTATTTGTAAAGGGGCACACTTTAGAGAAGAATTTTTAAAGGATGCAATAATAAGTGGAGCAGTTTGCTATATAAGCGAAAATAAGTATGAGTTAGGAAATGATTGCTCTTATATAATTGTTAATGATATAAGAAAAGCAATGGCGTATATATCAAATTATTTTTATAATAAAGCTTGGGAAAAGTTAAACTTAGTAGGGATTACAGGTACTAAAGGAAAGTCTACCACTACATATTTTATAAGATATATATTTGATGAATATCTAAAAAGCATTAATGAACCAATGAGTGGCGTTATATCTTCTATAGATACATATGATGGTGTTATAGATATAGAGTCACATATTACTACACCAGAATCAATTGATTTACATAAGCACTTTGATAATGCTGTTAGAAGTGGAATGAAATATATGGAGATGGAAGTATCTAGCCAAGCGTTGAAATACAATAGAGTATTAGGTATAGAATTTAATGTTGGATGTTTTTTAAATATAGGTTATGATCATGTAAGTGATATAGAGCATAAGGATTTTGATGACTACTTTAGCTCAAAGCTTAGGATATTTGAACAAAGTAAGATATCTTGTATTAACTTAAACACTGAGCATTTAGAAGAAGTATTAAAAGCAAGTAAGAAGTGTTCTAATATGATAACTTTTGGGTTAGATAAAAAAGAAGCAGATGTATATGGTTATGGTGTTAGAAAGAAAGATAATAACATATTATTTAGAGCTAGAACAAAGAGATTTGATAAGGAGTTCCAATTAACTATTCCAGGGTTATTTAATGTTGAAAATGCATTAGCAGCAATAGCAATATGTGAGGCGTTAGATATTCCTGAAAAGTATATATATGAAGGCCTTAAAAAAGCTAAGGTTAAGGGAAGAATGGAAGTTTATAACAATGAGGATAATAAGGTGATAGCCATTGTAGACTATGCTCATAATAAGTTGAGTTTTGAAAGGCTATTTGAATCTGTTAAAGCAGAGTATCCAGAAAGAAAAATAACTACTGTTTTTGGATGTCCAGGTAAGAAGGCTCTAGATAGACGTAAAGATTTAGGTGAGATTTCAGGAAAATATTCAGATACGGTAATAATTACAGAGGAAGATCCAGGAGAAGAATCAGTTGTAGATATATGTAATGAAATATCTAAATATATTAAAGCTCAAGGATGCAATTATTCTATAGTTACTGACAGAGGAAAAGCTATAGAAAAAGCCATTATGGATGTAGATGAAGATAGTGTAATTTTAATAACAGGAAAAGGAGATGAAACAAGACAAAAAAGAGGTCTTGAATATATAGATTGTCCTTCAGATGTTGATTATACTAAAGAATTTTTATATAAATATGATAATAGGTTGTTTAAAAAAGATAGAATAAAAAAATTTTAATAAGAATAAATAATAGTAATAAATCTTATATAATTAAGTAAATATATAGTAATAGATTAGTTATTAAAAACCGCACTTCGTAGATTTATAGAGGTGCGGTTTTCTAATATTATTGTTTTATTTATTAATTAGTTTTTAAAAAAGTTATACTTAATTAAAGATTGGAGTTATAAAAAAAACTTTAATTAATAGATAATAATATAGCATGATGAAAAAGAGGTAATTATGAATTCAGATAATTATAATGGATTTGAAGAGTTTTTTTACAATATGTTTAATTTTACTGGAACTTTTGATGAACAGGGATGTTCAGATATGCCAGGAGGATTTCAAGATTTAAATCCTCAGCTTTTTTCTTTGATGGGACAAATTATAGGTATGGTTATGTCTGGAAACCTACCTTTTAATGTTCAAAATGCTATAGGAAATTGGTTAATGTTGGTGGGGCAAACTATTGAAACATATAATGCACAGCAACAATATTTTCAAAGTGGTCCAGGACGTTATTATGATCTTAAATATAAAAATGTAACCAATCCGTTTTGTCCACAAAGTAACCAATCTAGTTCAACTTCACAAACAGGAGAATCAACATCAAAGAATAAGCAAACAGCAAAGACTTGTTCTGATATAGAACACCTTAGAAAAGAAGTAGATAGGTTATCATTAGAACTAGAGAGATTGAGAAAGGAAGTTCATGGTCAATGAAAGAAAAGTATTTACTAAAAATGTATAAGTATTTTATAATTAATTAATAAATTTATAGTAGTAAGTATTAATTTTATTTAAAGAAATGGATATCAGGTATGAAAGAAGTATTATTAAAAGATGTTATAACGATTATACATAGAACAATAAATTCCATAGATGATAGATTACTAGAGCATGGAGAACAGGTAGCATATATAATGATGAACTTATTAAAAGAAAGAGGTATAAATGATAAGGATGAGATAATAGATTTATGTACAATATCAATGTTTCATGATATTGGAATACATAAAGTGAGTGAAGTAAAAGACTTATTAAGTGTTGATTCTTTTAGTCCCTTTGAACATGCAATATATGGGGCATTATTTATTAAATACTTTTCACCATTAAGTAAGCTATATAAGGTGGTTTTAGGGCATCATTTTACATATAAATATATAAAGTTAAAAAATATAGATGTACCTATAGAGGCCGTAATGTTAGGATTAGCAGATTATTTTAGTATATTAGTTATAAATGATAAGGAATTAAGTACCTATGAAATTAGAAAAATGACCAATATATATACTTTAGAAAATGTACAATTGCTTTTAGAGGTAATTGATAAGTATGATATTAATAGGAAGCTAAAAGATAAATCATATAAATCTGAGTTATATGATTTCTTAAAGGATAAGAAGTTAAAAAGAGAAGAGATATTTAATTATGCTAGAATGTTAGCTTATGCTATAGATTTTAGAAGTGAAGTTACAGTTAAACATAGTATAATTGTAGAAGCTATAAGTTATGAAATTGGGAAATTGCTAGGACTAGATGAAAAAGTATTATATAAATTAAAGATATCTGGAATATTGCATGATATAGGTAAGATATCTATACCAGTTAATATATTGGAGAAAGAAAGTAAGCTAAATGAAGAGGAGTTTGAGATAATAAAAGAACATTCTATTATAGGATATAATATTTTAAGTGGATTGAATATAGATGATATTAGAGATATAGCTACCTTACATCATGAGAAAATTGATGGAAGTGGATACCCTTTTGGAATTAAGGGGGATGAGCTATCTACGGAAATAAGGATTTTATCTATAGCAGATATATTAAGTGCATTAGTTGGAAGAAGAAGTTATAAAGAATCTTTTGATAAAGAAACAGTAGTTAATATACTTAATGAAATGAGCGAGAATAATAAAATAGATAAGGATATTACAAATCTAGTTATACTAAATTATGATTCTATATTGAATAAGGCTGATATAAAATCACGTAAAATAATGAATATATACTTAGATATTAAGAAAGAACATAGAGATTTGCTTGATATGTTATAGATAAACATATTACATATTAATTAAAAAGGCAAAAATCACATTTACGGAAATAATTACCTCTGATACTATTATTCTATAAGATATTAGGGGAGGAGATAAAATGAAAAAGAATTTAGACATAGTTATAGGTGGAATATTAACGGTATATTCTATACTGGTAAATGTATTGAGTTTTAGGAAAATCGCCTTTAGTGAAGTTTTTTTAATAGCTGGTATAGTGTTTATACTATATCATTTTATTAAGAAAAAGATATATAATAATGAGAAATTAAAATTAATAGATAAAGTAATCAAGATTTTTGTATGCATTGGACTAGTTGTGTTTTTCATTATAGAAGGCATTATAATATGTTACCCTAAGAATAGTACAGAGACAACTGATTATATTATTGTTCTAGGTGCAGGGTTAAATAATAGGAATGAGCTAAGTCAAACCTTAAGGGATAGGCTTAATACAGCATTAGATTGTCTTAATAAGTATAATAAAGAGAGTTACATTGTGGTTTCTGGTGGACAGGGTGAAGATGAAGATATGTCAGAAGCAGAGGCAATGGAAGGGTATTTATTAGAAAATGGTGTTAGTAAAGATAGAATTATAAAAGAAGATAAATCAAGAAATACATCTGAAAACTTTAAGTTTTCAAAAGAAAAAATTCAAGAGCATAGTAATAAAGATTTAAAAGATGTAAGCGTAAAAATAATAACAACAGATTTTCATGCTTTCAGAAGTAGTATGTTAGCAAAAAGAAATGGATATGAAAATATTGAAGTATATTCAAGCAATACAGTAAATTACTTAGTTCCTGTATTTTATACAAGAGAAGCTGTAGCTTTAGTAAAAAGTTATTTTTTTGATAGATAACAAAAAAACTCTAGTAAAAAATTTTACTAGAGGTTTTTTATGTTTATAGAAGTCTTCCCATCATGACTCCCATAGCAGAAGCCATCATAAGGCCTCTTGTCCATCCACTTGAGTCACCTAAACAGTGAAGTCCTTTTATATTAGTTTCAAAGTTTGTATCTAATTTTATTTTATTGCTATAGAATTTAATTTCTGGACCGTAAAGAAGTGTTTCTCTACTTGCAAACCCAGGAACTACTGTATCCATAGCTTCAATGAAGTTTAATATGTTGGTCATAGTTCTATATGGCATTGCAGAAGTTAAATCACCTGCTTCTGCATCTGGAAGAGTGTGTTTTACATTTGATTCATAAAGTTCATGTTCCCATGTTCTCTTACCATCTAATATATCACCATATCTTTGAACTAATATCTTTCCATTACCTAGCATATTAACAAGTTCAGCTACTTTTTTACCATATTCAATAGGCTCGTTAAAAGGTTCAGCAAAGTTATGAGAACTTAATATAGCTAAATTAGTATTATCAGACTTTAGATTCTTATATGAATGACCATTAACTATAGCAAGATTATTATCATAGTTTTCTTGGCTTACAAAACCACCAGGGTTTTGACAGAAGGTTCTTACCTTATCTTTAAATGGAAGAGGATGTCCAATTAATTTTGATTCATAAAGAACATTATTAACACTTTCCATTACCTCATTTCTAAGTTCTACTCTAACACCAATATCTACTGGACCTGCAGAATGGTTAATATTATGTTCAACACACATATCCTTTAACCAGTCAGCACCTTTTCTACCTGTAGCAACAACAACTTTATTACTGAATACTTCTTCATCCTTTTTCTTAGTTAAGGAATCAGTTAATAAGGCTCCAGTAACAGAGTTATTTTCTATAATTAAGTTTTTAACTAATGTATCAAATTTAATTTCAACACCAACTTCTAATAGGTGATTTTGAATTTTAAGGTATATTTCTTGAGCCTTTTCTGTACCTAAATGTCTAATAGGACAATCTACTAATTTTAGTCCACCTTGAATTGCTTTTCTTCTAATTTCTTTAACAGCATCATTATTATCTATACCCTCAACTTTAGTATCAGCACCAAAGTCTAGGTATATTTTATCAGTATAATCAATAAATTCTTGAGCAGTTTTTGCTCCAACAAGGTTTGGTAAATCTCCACCAACTTCATAACTTAATGATAACTTTCCATCTGAAAATGCACCAGCGCCAGAGAATCCTGATGTGATATGACAATAAGGTTTGCAAGAAACACAAACATTTGTCCTGTCTTTAGGGCAATGTCTTTTATCTATTTGTTTTCCAGCTTCAATTAAAAGGATTTTAGATTGTGGTTTTTGTTTCTTAAGTTCATATGCAGTAAAGATTCCTGCAGGGCCAGCACCAACTATAATTACATCATAATTCATTATAAACATCTCCTCGTAAATTAAGATAATATACTTAGCAGACACTTATAGCCCAGAGTAATTTACGGTAACTCGGTAGAAACATCCAACCCATATTGTAGGATTTATATAAGTGAACAATTTATTTGAAATTAATAAAAAAGTTCTAACTACAAGGTGATTTTAGCTTATTTTACACATGAAATCAATACAAAACTGTAAAAATTTAAAATAAAAAAGAATAAAACACGAATATTATTCGTGTTTTATTCTTTCTTTATCCCATATAAACAGTTGGCTAGGGTTGTTTAAACATCCAAAAATATTTTTTTTGAAACATGGTATTTTTCTATCTAAATCTTTGATTAGTTCTTTCATATCTTGCCTTTTGGTTTTTCCGTCAGCAGGACAAGGATTCTTAATAATAGGTAGCTTGTTATTTAGAGCAAATTTTCTAATAGAGCTTTCGTTTATATAAACCATAGGTCTAATAAGGAATAAGTTGTTTTTATCCATATAACTTTTAGGAGAAAAACAATTAATTCTGCCTTCATAACAAATGGAAAGTAAAAAAGTTTCTAATGCATCATCTTTATGATGACCTAATGCAACTTTATTACAACCAAGCTTACTTGCATTATCATTTAAGGCACCCCTACGTAAATTTGCACATAGAGAGCATGGATTTTTTTCTTTTCTAATATCAAAAACTACTTCCTTTATATTAGTTTCAACTTCATAAAAAGGTACTTCTAATTCTTCGCATAACTTATGTAAGGGAGAGTTATCTACTCCACCTGGATTTAGCGTTATAGCTATTAAATCAAAAGATTCTGGGGAAAATCTTTTATAAGAATTTAATAGATATAATAAAGTTAAGCTATCCTTACCTCCAGACAGTCCTACTGCAATTTTATCTCCATTTTCTATTAAATTAAAATCATTTATAGCTTGTCGCATTTTACTGAGAAGCTTTTGCATATATATTTCCTCCTATGTTGTAAATGTATTATAATTTTATAACAAAAAGCAAAATTTAAAAATATATTTCTTATATTTCAATTTGACCTTAACTTACTATAAATAAATAGAAAATTTAAAATAAATTAACTTAATTTATATTTAATTATAGTTATATAATATTTATACTATAATTAAATTTTCTGTAAAATGGAGGGCCTTATGATTAAGAAAGATTTTATGAAAGAAATTGAAAATTCACTAAAAATAGTTAAAAGAGAAGTTGATAAAAATATAATAAATGGAGATGTTAGTAAGGCTAAAGAGGCTATAAACAATCAATTAAAGGGGTTAGTAGGGTTAGATATAATGACAATCGACACGATTTCATTTAGTAGTGTTATTGATATTATAAGTCGTGAGGATGAATTTAATGGAGAAAAGTATATAGCTCTTGGAGAATTGCTTTGTTTACAAGGTTTTGTATGTCAAAGTACAGGGGATGAAGAAGGTCAAATTAGATATTATCTAAAGTCTATAGATGCTTTAAATGAGGCCTTTAGAGAGGATAGTGATATAGAAAAAAGGTATTTTCAAGATGGAATACATATTTCAGATTTATTATCGGTATATGATTTAACGATAAATGAAAATAAAAAGATATTTAAGTTTTATGAGATTGTTGGAAAATATGATAAAGCTGAAGATATATTATTTTATATGATAAAGAAGAGTAATAAAGATAAGAATATAATATCAATGGGCATTAACTATTATGAAAGATTAAAAAACTTAAGTGATGAGGTACTAGAAGCTGGTAATTTATCCAGAGAAGAAATAGAAGATAGCTATAAAGAATTAATGAATATTTGTTGACAAAATACATTAATTATAAGAAAATAAATCAGGAATTTAATAAGAACTTTTTTAGCAGACGGGCGGCTAGACTACCCGTGTGCTTTTTTTATTTTAACTAAGGAGGAAATTATGGGAATATTAAGGGATAAAAAGTTTATTAAAACGATGCTGACATTAGCAATACCTATAACCATACAAAGCTTTATAACATCATCACTAAATTTAGTAGATAATTTAATGATTGGAAAGTTAGGAGAAGAAGCTATTGCAGCAGTAGGACTTGCTAATCAATATTTCTTTATTTTTATGCTGTGTTTATCAGGAATTAATGCTGGTGCAAGCGTATTTATGTCTCAATATTGGGGTAAAAGAGATGTTAAAAGTATAAAAAAGGTATTAGGTTTAGATTTGACCATAGGATTTATTGCATCTTTATTATTTGGAATAGGAGCATTCTTCTTATCAGACGGTATAATGAGCATATTGTCTAAGGATCCAAGTGTAATAGAATTAGGTGGGATGTACTTAAAGGTTATTGCAATAAGTTATCTTATAACTAATGTAACTCAAGCGTATTCATCTGCATTAAGAAGTACAGAACAACCTAAAGTTACAATGTATGCAAGCTTGATTGGTGTATTAAGTAATGCATTTTTAAACTGGATATTTATATTTGGTAACTTAGGTTGTAAACCAATGGGAGTAGCAGGAGCTGCTTTAGCTACTACTTTAGCAAGAGTAATAGAAATGCTATACATACTATTTGAAGTATATATAAGGAACAATAAAGTATCTTCTAATATAAAAGAGCTATTTAGTTTTGATTTTATCTTTGTAAAAACTTACTTTAGAACATCTACATCTGTAATAATAAATGAATTAGTATGGTCATTAGGACTTACTTCTTATTCTATAGCTTATGCACAGATAGGTACAAGTGCAGTAGCAACCATGCAAATAGCAACTACATTAAATAATATGTTTATGGTATTTTGTATAGGGCTTGCAAGTGCAGCAGCTATAATGGTAGGTAATAAAATTGGGTCAGGACATGAGGAAGAGGCTGTAGATTATTCTAAGAAAATAGGAATTGTATCACCTATAGTGGGACTAGCTTTGGGCGTATTAATATGGATATTTGCCCCTACAATTTTAAAGTTATTTAATATTACTGAAGGTACAGTAAGTGACACCATATATGTATTAAGAATTATGGCAGTTTTCTGTTCAATAAGAACATATAATGTTGTAATGATAGTTGGTGTATTCAGAGGTGGTGGAGATACGACGTATTCAATGCTAGTTCAGGCAGGTACTATATGGCTTTTTGCTGTTCCAATGGCATTTATAGGAGCAGTAGTTCTTCAAGTGCCGGTATATGTAGTTTATTTCTTTATATGCTTAGAAGAGGTAGTTAAGCTGTTCTTTGAGTTTGCTAGATTAAGATCTGGTAAATGGGTTAATAATGTAATAAGTTCTAATTAGATAGGTAATAAAAAATGAGTTGTTGCAACGGAGCAACAACTCATTTTTTTATTATCTAAAATATAATGAAGCTTATTTTAATGGTGATAATATTATAGATTCAACTTTTTCTGGTAAAGATAAAGATTCCTCTTTGCTTAGTGATTTAGTATCTATTGCTGGATGAATAATAACCTCAACTTTATCAGCCTTAATTTTGTTACCATTTCGCTCTAATAGTTTATAAGTACCATTTATAGTAATAGGAACTATTGGAACCTTTGGCTTAAGTGCTAATTTAAAGCTTCCACTTTTAAATTCATGAGGCTCTCCACCTTTACTTCTTGTTCCCTCAGGGAAGATTACCATAGAATAACCGCTTTTTAAAATATTAATTCCCTCAACAATAGCTTCAGCTGATTTTCTTAAATTAGCTCTATCCATAAATATGCATCTTATATATCTCATCCATGTACTTATTCCAGGCCAGTTTTCAAGTTCTTTTTTTGCTATAAAGCCTTTTGGTACATCAATAACACTCATTAATAGTGGGATATCAAAGAAGCTTTGGTGATTTGCCATAAATAATACAGTTTGGTCATCAGGTATATTTTCAAGACCTTTAACAGTAATTTCTGCACCACTCATTTTCATTACAAAACGAGCCCAACCTCTTGTTACTTTATGAATAAATATTGTTTTCTCTTTTGTTTTTCCTCTAAGTTCTAAATATTTAATTCTAATTAGTGCCAACAGCGAAACAAATAAGCTTAATACCACTGCAGGATAAAATAAAATAGTTCTTATCATAAATATAATTCCTTTCTAGAATCAAAATTTTATATAAAAACAGTATATTATATCTTAATAATAAATAAAAGAACTAATAAACTTAATAATTCATATAAATGCATTATAAATAATATTATTAAGGGGATTAAAAGTGAAAGAGTTTATGAAAGAAAAACTTAATATTGAAGTTAATGACTTATTATTAGAGAACGCAAACATACAAAATCGATTTTATACATTAACACACTCAGATGAAACAGGAGAATTATTTTTGTTTATAGATACAAAGTATAGGGAGGATAAGTTTTCAAAGCATAGAGATGAAGTTATATCATGTTGGAAAGAGATTGATAATAAATATATTTTAGAAGTATACTTATGTATAGATGGACAGGATAATATTGGTGATATAGAGAAAAGAGATATAATATTTAGAAAAGAACTTCCACTAGCTTTAGAAGCAATAGTATATGGTGATAAGGGGATTTTTCTTGGTAACAAAAGTTTAATAGATTCTCCAATTATAGTTTACTTTAATTCGAGTAATCCTAAATACAATAAGATAGAAAGGTGGGGACAAGTATCTGATTATTTAATAAAAAATGATAGGGTACAAAACAATTTTAAAGTACCTCAGAATATAATAAATTCAAGATTAAAGGATGGAGTAATATTTACATTATTAAGTACCTATATAGAGAAAGAAATGAAAAAGATATATGGTTCAAAGTATGTATACTGTCCTAATTTTTCTGATATAATTATGATTAGACCTTTAAGTGCACCTTTAGCATGTAAGGGGAAGTATATTGTTGTAGTAAGAGTAAAATCGGCTGGGATAAATAAAAATCCAGTAAATGAAACTATAATGGAATTTTTAATAAGTACTGATGGAGTTAAAATACAAAGTGTAAAAAATCCTAGGAAATATATGGGGTAATATTATAAACTATTTTATAGAAAGTGGTGATTTTATGGGAGTAAAGTTAGTTACAGATAGTACAAGTTATATTTCTGAAGAATTAATAAATAAATATAATATTTCAATTGCATCATTAAATGTTATACTTCAAGGAAAAAGCTATAGAGAAGTTAATTTAGATAATAAGTATTTCTATGAGGTTATGGATCAATCAGAGGAGATACCAACATCATCACAACCAAGTATAGATGAGCTTTTAGATATATTTAAAAGTATTGTTAAGTCAGGAGATAATGTTGTAGGAGTATTTCTATCATCAGATATGAGTGGGACATATTCTAGTGCACATTTAGCAAAGAATATGGTTTTGGAAGAGTATCCAGATGCAAGGATAGAAATAATAGATTCAAGAACTAACTGTATGCAAATGGGATTTCAAGTAATTGAAGGAGCAAGAGCTGCAAAGGAAGGAAAATCTATAGAAGAAGTAGTTGAAGTAGTTAATAATGTTGTTAAGTCTAGTAGATTTTTATTTGTACCAGATACATTAAGGTATCTTAAAAAAGGTGGAAGAATAGGTGGTGCTGCTGCTTTATTTGGAACAATACTTCAGATAAGACCAATTCTTACTGTAAGAGATGGAGTTACTTCGGTTTTTGAAAAAGTTAGAACAAAGAAAAAAGCAGTTAATGCAATAGTAGATAAGGTATTAGATGATATTAAAAATTATGGCCTTGGAGATGTTATAGTTCATCATATAAATTGTGAAGAAGAAGGAAGAGAACTTGCGAAGAGGCTAGAAGAAGAGTTAAATATTCCAATAAGGATACAATCTATAGGACCAATAATAGGTTTGCATGTAGGACCAGGAAGTATAGGGGTAGCTTATTTTACTAAAAAGGAATTATTATAAGAGGTAGGAGCTGAGTTATAGGCTCCTACTTTTTTTGTTAAAAATAATAAATCTTAAAAATATATAAATAAAAAAATATATAAATATAACAATATATAAATAAGAATTAATACAATCTTTCTATTTATTTAAGAGTATTTTAAGATTATAAAAGTAAAATGAAATTATAAAGTGGATTGTGAAAGATATAAGGAGTATTGTATGGAGTGTAGAAATAGTTTTTATGATAACGTCAACAACTCCTCCTTTATAGTAAGAAATAGCAACAAGGGTCTTACAGATGATGAAGTAAGAGATAGAATTGCAAGAGGAGAAGTAAATAAAATACCAAAGGCGCCTTCAAGAACAATGTGGCAAATGATAAGGGCAAATTTTTTTAATATATTTAATGCCTTAAATATAATATTAGCTTTGGTTTGTATAGCAGCAGGATCTCCAAAGAATGCTATATTTGCAGGCGTAATAATAATAAATAGCATTATTGGAGTTGTACAAGAATTAAGTGCTAGGAGCACCTTAGAAGAGTTGTCTGTTTTAAGCATGGCTCATGCCAAGGTATTAAGAAATGGAAAGATTAAAAAGGTTTGTGTTGAAGAATTAGTTTTAAATGATATTGTATACCTTGATTCGGGTAACCAGGTTTTAGCTGATTGTGAGCTTATTGATGGTGATGAATTAGAAGTAGATGAATCTATGTTAACAGGAGAGTCTGATTCAGTATATAAAGAAAAGGGAGATAAAATATTATCAGGGAGTTTTATTATCGCAGGTGAAGGATTAGCTGAGGTTAAGAAAGTAGGTGCAAATACTTACTCATCTCAATTAGCTGAAGAAGCAAGAAAATTTAAGATAATTAATTCAGAGTTGCAATCATCTATAAGCAAAATAATAAAAATTCTATTGTGGTTAATAGTGCCAATAGGAATAATTTTAACAACAACACAAATAGTTTTTAGTAATATTGGATGGAGAAGTGCAGTGTTAGGAGCTGTTTCTGGAATAGTAGGAATGATACCTGAAGGTTTAGTTCTTCTAACAAGTGCAACCTTTATAGTATCTGTAGTTAAGCTTGCAAAATATAAGACATTAGTACAGCAATTATCGGCAACAGAAGTTTTAGCTAGAGTTGATGTGTTATGTGTTGATAAAACAGGTACAATTACAGAAGGAAAGCTTAATTTAGTTAATGTTGAGTTAATAGGAAATAGTGATAAAGAACTAGTAGACATAGCATTATCAACATTAGTACATAATTTACCCAATAAAAATCCAACTCAATTAGCTATATTAGAAAGATATAAAGATTGTGCTACCTTAGATGTATTAGAAAAAGTACCATTTTCATCTAGAAGAAAGTGGGGAGGAATAGTAATAAAAGGTGAAGAAGCTTGGATATTAGGTGCACCTGAAATATTATTGGGTGATAGATACAGTAAGTTTAGTGAGAAAATTGAGAAGGAAGCTAGAAAAGGAAGAAGAATTTTACTGTTAGGAAGAATGGGTCAATCTTCTCTAAAAAATGGAATTAAGGAGCAAGTTAAAGAAGAGGCGTTAATTTATATAGAAGATGTTATTAAGGAGGAAGCTCCAAGAGTATTAAAATATTTTAAAGAAGAAGGAGTTAATTTAAGAGTAATATCAGGAGATAATCCAGTTACTGTTTCAGCAGTAGCAATGAGAGCTGGCTTAAAAAACTGGGATAAGTATGTAGATGCAAGAACTTTACCGGAGGATATTGAAGAATTAAAAAAAGTTATAGATGAGTATACTATTTTTGGAAGAGTAACCCCACATCAAAAGAAGGATATTATAAAAGCATTACAAGCTAATGGTCATACTGTTGCAATGACAGGAGATGGGGTAAATGATGTATTAGCATTAAAAGAATCTGATTGTGGAATAGCCATGGCTAATGGTTCGGATGCAACAAGAGCTGTAGCCCAGCTAGTACTTCTAAATTCTGATTTTGGAGCATTGCCTCATATAGTTGAAGAGGGAAGAAAGCAAATAAATAACCTAGAAAGAGTGGCAGAGTTATTTCTATCAAAAACGGTGTTTTTTGTATGTTTAGCATTTATTTTTTCAGCATTAATGCTACCTTATCCACTATTACCAATACAGGCTTCTTTAGTTGGTAGTTGTGCAATAGGTATACCTGCATTCTTTTTAGCTTTATTGCCATCTAGAGGTAGGGTAAAGAGCGGATTCTTAAAAAGAATATTAACAACAAGTATTCCTAATGGTGTGCTTATGGTTACTTTTACTACAGCAGGATATATAATGAGTTACTTATCAGGGGCGAGTATAGAAGTTAGTAGGTCTATAGCCCTACTAATATTTGCAGGTATAAGTTTAATTATATTAATTAGATTATCTTTTCCTATTACTAAATTTAAATTTGTATTAGTAATATGTATGATAAGTTGTATTGTATTATGCTATACGACGCCAATTGGTAGGGAAGTATTTAGTTTGTCACCATTAACAATTAGAGAATGGGGTATAGCAGGAATATTTACAGTTTTATCTTGGCCTTTAATATCTATAACGGTTAAGGGTGCTAGAGTTTTATTTAAAGAAAATTCAAAAGTTCAAATGGTTTAAGTAAGAAGTCCTCTAGTTTTGAGGACTTCTATTTTAGCGTTATATAGAATTAAGAGAGTTATAAAGTTGACAACTAATGGCAAGTGTAATAAAATCTATATGTAATTTAATTAAATATGTCCTCATAGTTCAATGGATAGAATAGTCCCCTCCTAAGGGATAGATGTAGGTTCGATTCCTACTGGGGATACCAAGTACTCAAGAAAATCTTGAGTACTTTTTTTATAAATTAGATTTGTACATGATATTAATATTAGAATTTCTAGGCATAATAGTTAATATAAAAAATAGAAATATTATGATATAATAAATATTAAAATATATTTAGGAGAATTAGGAGAGTGATTATAGTTGGACTCTAGTTACACGTTTGAGATAATTCTATTAGTTATAATGATTATATTATCAGGATTTTTCTCGATGTCAGAGACAGCACTTATGTCTTTAAGTAAGATAAGAATTAGGCATATGGTAGATGAAAATGTAAAAGGCGCAAAGCTTGTGGAAAATTTAATTGAAGACCCAAACAAGCTTCTGGGAGCAATACTTATAGGAAACAATATAGTTAATATAGGAGCATCGTCATTGGCTACTTCATTAGCTTTAAAGTTATTTGGAGGTAGTGATAAGGCTGTTACTGTAGTAACCTTAGTTATGACTATATTAATACTTATATTTGGTGAAATAACACCTAAATCAATTGCAAAACAAAAGTCAGAAAACGTATCATTATTTGTTAGTAAGCCTATTAAACTAGTGGTATCTGTTTTTAGACCGCTTGTTAGTGTATTTACTGGAATCTCATCTATATTTATTAGGCTTCTTGGAGGAAATCCTAAAGCGTCTGAGCCATTTATAACGCAGGAAGAATTAAAGACAATGGTTGGTGTAAGCGAAGAAGAAGGCGTTCTTGAAGATGTAGAAAAAGAAATGATATTTAATGTTTTTGATTTTGCAGATATGCAAGTTGAAGATATAATGGTTCAAAGAGTTGATATAACTGCTATAGATGTTGAATCCACATATAAAGAAGTTTTGGAAATAATAAAAATGGAACAATTTTCTAGAATTCCTGTTTATAAGGAAACTATTGATAATATTATAGGAATACTTAATGTTAAAGATTTGATAATAGCAGATATAAATGAAGAAGATTTTAAGGTTACAGATTATACAAGAGAGCCTTTCTATACATTTGAATTTAAGAAAATAACAGAAGTATTTAAGGAAATGAAAAAGAGTAAAAACCACATGTCTATAGTTTTAGATGAGTATGGTGGAACTGTTGGAATAATAACTATCGAAGATTTAATTGAAGAAATAGTTGGTGAAATAGAAGACGAGTATGACGATGAAGATGAAATGATTGAGGTAGTAAAAGAAGACGAATATATAGTAGACGGAAGTGCTAGACTTAATGATATAAGTGATCTTATAGGAGTAAGTATGGAGTCTGAGGAGTTAGATTCTGTAGGTGGATTAGTAATAGGAGAACTTGGAAGAATACCTGAAGAAAAAGAAGAGGTTCTTATTAATAACATCAGATTCGTTGTAGAAGAAGTAGATAAAAATAGGATTAAGAAAGTTAGAATATTTACTTAATGTATAGAGGAGGTTATTTAACTTCCTCTATAGTTATATAGGAGAAATAGTTTATGGACTTTATGAAGTATGCTTTAATAGAAGCTGAAAAGGCTATGGAGGCAGAAGAGATACCAGTTGGTGCTATAGTTGTGAAAGATGGCATTATTATAGGAAGAGGTTATAATCAAAAAGAAAAAAAGAGTAATCCTACTGAACATGCTGAGATTATAGCAATAAGAGAGGCTTGCAGTAACATTGGAGATTGGAGATTAAATGGATGTGAAATGTATGTTACATTAGAACCTTGTCCAATGTGTGCAGGAGCTATTTTGCAAAGTAGAATATCAAGGTTATATATAGGTACATTTAATAAAGATATGGGTGCTTGTGGTTCTGTAGTTAATTTAGTAGACAATAGAAGGTTAAATTCCTTTGTTAATGTTATATGGACTTATGATGAACGATGTAGTGATATATTAAAAAATTTTTTTCATTTAAAGAGGAATGGAATTTTACAGAAGAGGAGATTATAGTTTATGAACAACCCAATTGCATTTGAGTTATTTGGATTAGAAGTAAGGTGGTATGGATTATTAATAGGATTAGGAGTAATGGTTGCTTTAGCATTAGCTTATTTTAACTGTAAAAAGAAAAATTTAAGTTTTGATTTATTAACAGATGGATTTTTAATTGCATTTCCTTGTGCAATTATTGGAGCAAGATTATATTATGTAGCTTTTGAATTTGATAGGTATAGAAACAATCTTATAGATATATTTAATATAAGACAAGGTGGCTTGGCTATTCATGGTGGACTTATAGGAGCTTTTTTAGCTGCATATATTTTTGCAAAAGTGAAGAAGATAAATTTATTAGAGTATATGGATGTTGTAGCTCCATCTTTAATTTTAGCTCAAGCTATAGGAAGATGGGGAAATTTCATGAATTCAGAAGCTCATGGTGGCTCTGTATCTGCTGAATTTATAAGTCGTTTTCCTAAGTTTATACAAGATGGAATGTATATAAGAGGAAATTATTATCATCCAACTTTCTTATATGAATCAATATGGAATTTATTAGTTTGCGGAATTTTAATATTTATTTTGTATAAGAAAAAAGAAGGAACCGATGGAATTGTTATTTCTAGTTATATAGGATTGTATTCTTTAGGAAGATTCTTTATTGAAGGATTAAGAACAGATAGCTTAATGTTCTTTGGATTAAGAATAGCTCAGATAGTAAGTATATTAGGAATAGTTATAAGTATATTTTTATTAGTATATATTTATAGAAAGAAGAAGTAAAATTGAGGACTGTAGCAAATTGCATAGTATATTCAATTTGTGAATAATTCTTTTATAAAATTTTAAGGAAGAAATATTCTATTGAATTAGAATTATATCTATGATATTATAAGGAAGTATTAAAAACAATAGTATATCTTGGAGAGATGTCCGAGTGGTCGAAGGAGCACGCCTGGAACGCGTGTATAGGGGAAACTCTATCGTGGGTTCAAATCCCACTCTCTCCGCCAATGCCGTGCTAGATGGGGAGTTAGCGGTGCCTTGTAACCTGCAATCCGCTATAGCAGGATTGAATTCCCTAGGGAGGCTATAATGAGTATGGTCTGCCCTATGTAAGTGGTGTTGATAGTCGGGTCCCACGCAATGGAACCCATGAACCTCGTCAGGTCCGGAAGGAAGCAGCGATAAGTGGTCACTTTCGTGTGCCGTGGATTAATCTGGCTTGAGCTAACTGCATAGGTAACGCGTATGATTTATAATCGAACTAGGGTGCACGGTTTTATTATGTACACCTTTCTTAAAATAAAGGAAAGGCTTTTTTTATGATATACAAGAAATATTTAGGTTACTCTTCAATAGGATTAACAATATAGGACAATAGGATAAGAAAGAGAGGGAATTTAAGCTTTGCTTAAAATCCCTCTTTTTCTTATTGTCTATCTAAATTAATATATTCAAATTCTATTCCGTTTTTAGGATCTTTCTTTTCACCAGAAGAATAGGTGATTTTCCACTTACTAAAGTCTATATCAGGGAAATAAGTATCTCCTGAAAAACTTCTTTTAATTTTTGTAAGATATAACTTGCTACAATAAGGAAAAGTTGTATTGTATATTTCTCCTCCACCAATTACGAAGGCATTTTCACTATTATTTGCATATTCATTTATAACATCTTGAATATTATGTACTATTTCAACTTGATTAGAATCAACTTTATAATTTTCATCTCTAGTTATAACTATATGTTTTCTACCAGGAAGAACTCCAGGTAATGATTCAAAGGTTTTTCTACCCATTATTAGGGTATTATCCATGGTTATTTCTTTAAATCTTTTTAAGTCTTCAGATAAATGCCATAGTAGTTTGTTGTCTCCACCTATTAAGTTGTTTTCTGCTATAGCAACAATAATTGAAAGCATTAAACAGACACCTCCATTTTAATTGCAGGATGATATTCATAGTCTATTAATTTAATATCATCAATTGTAAATTCATAAAAGTCTTTTATTTCAGGGTTTAACCATAATTTAGGAGCAGAATATGCATCATTTGCTCTAGTAATTTGTACTTCTATACCCTCAATTTGGTTTTCATATATATGAGCATTATTAATTACATGAGTAAATAAGCCAGGCTTTAATCCTGTAACTTGTGCTAGCATATGAGTTAGAACTGAAAATTGAGCACTGTTAAAAGGAACTCCTAAAGGCATATCACCGGATCTTTGAATTAACATACAGTTTAGGTGACCGTCAGTAACATCCCACATAGTTAAGAAACAGCAAGGAGCAAGGCTCATCTCAGGAAGGTCTTCCCAGTTCCAAAGATTCAACATCATTCTTCTATCTTGAGGATTGTTCTTTAATGCTTCTATTAGATTATCTATTTGGTGAAATTTTTTTACTTGGTATCCATAGGCTTTACCGATAGTACCATCTTCACCTTCCCATTCATTCCAAATCTTAACGTTCATTTGTCTTAAATCTTCAACTACATTAGATTGCTTTTGATAAATCCAAAGCATTTCTTTAACGGCTGTTTTAAAAGCAACAAACTTAGTTGTTAGGATAGGAAACTCTTTTTGAAGATTAAATTGCATTATTTGATGTGGCAACTTATACGTAGGCATTCCAGTTCTATTATTATCATAATACCCATTATCTAGAATGTCTTTTACTATAGATAAATATTTTTCATCGTAAAGACTCATAATTAACCTCCCTAAAAATAGTATCTAAACTATTTTAACATATTAAATAATTATTTACTAATATGTTCTGCAGTAGTGTATAATAAGAAATGTAGGATTTAACAAGAGTAGAGAGGTGAAGACCTTGGCATATACAGCCTTATATAGAGAATGGAGACCTAAAAATTTTGAAGATGTAGTAGGTCAAGAACACATAACAACTACATTAAAAAATCAAATACAAAATGATAGAATTGCTCATGCTTATCTTTTTTGTGGAACTAGAGGAACAGGAAAAACTTCTACTGCAAAAGTTATGGCAAAGGCTTTAAATTGTCTTAATCCTGTGAATGGAGAACCTTGCAATGAATGTGAAATGTGCAAGAAGATAAATGAGGGATTAGCGATAGATGTCACAGAATTAGATGCTGCTTCTAATAATGGAGTAGATAAGATTAGAGATATAATTGATGATGCGAAATATCCTCCACAGGAAGCTAGATTTAAAGTATATATAATGGACGAGGTTCATATGTTATCTATGGGAGCAGTAAATGCTTTCCTAAAAACACTAGAAGAACCACCAGCTAACGTAATATTTATTTTGGCAACTACTGACCCTCAAAAGTTACCTATAACTATACTTTCTAGATGTCAAAGATTTGACTTTAAGAGAATTAGTAAGTCAGATATTTCAGATAGATTAAGAAAAATAGTAGGTGCTCAGGGAGTTTTAGCAGATGAAAAAAGTTTGGAGCTTATTTCCAGAGTTTCTGATGGTGCTATGAGAGATGCATTAAGTATATTGGATCAATCAATTGCAATGGGGGATGGTTCTGTTAATTATGATAGCGTAGTTGGAATGCTTGGATTAGTAACTAATGAATACTTGTTTAATATAACTTCAGCAATAATAGAAAGAAACATACAAAAAGCAATGAACATTATTGAAGAAGTAGTTTATGCAGGTAAGGATATAAATTTATTTATTAAGGATTTAACAGGACATTTTAGAAATTTATTAATGGCAAAAGTAACTAATAATCCTGAAGAAGTGTTAGATATGTCTATGGAAAATATAAATCTTATAAAAGAGCAAGGCTCTAGAATAAGAGTAGAAGAAATAATGAGAGATATTAGAATACTTCAAGAGGCAGAGGGTAATGCTAAGATTAGTAAACAAGCAAGACTATATTTAGAATTAGCTACAATAAAAATGTGTAAAATTGAATATGATACATCTAGTGAAGTAATTCTTGCTAGAATAAATAGATTAGAAGAAGTAATAAAGAGTGGAAAGATACAAGTGGCTCAAGCACAACAAGGTAGCAATCAGGATGATGAAGTATCTAATGTGCAAAAAAGAGTTGCAACACAAGATGTAATTAACAAAGAACAAGCAGTAACAGAAACTCCTGTTATTGAAGTGAATACTAATGCAACAACGTCTATTGGAGATATACAAAGAGCATGGCATGATATATTAGAAGCTTTAAAAGCTAGAAGAGCTATGGTTATATATGCCTCATTAATGACAGGAAGACCTGTAGCCTGTAATAATGGGATTGTTTTAATAAAATATGAAGAAGAGTATGCATTTAATAAAATAAGGTTAGAAAAACCTGATAACATAAAGGTTATTAATGAAGTAGTTTCAGAAGTAATGAGAGAGAGATTAAAGGTTAGATTTACTGTTGAAACTAAAGAAGAAGCAGAAAGAAACCCTGAAGAAGTTCTTTTACAGGCATTAGGAGAATCTGCATTAGAAATAATAGATGAATAAAAGATAGAATTGAATTAAAAAATACTATATAATATAAAATATATATTTTGTAAGGAGGAATTGATTATGGCAAGAGGTGGATTTCCAGGTGGCTTCGGCGGAGGAAATATTAATAACTTAATGAAGCAAGCTCAAGCAATGCAAAAGCAAATGGAAGAAATGCAAAAAGAAGTTGAAGCTGCTGAATTTGAAGCTTCAGTTGGTGGAGGAGCTATTTCAGTTCGTGTAAATGGAAAGAAAGAAGTTTTAGGAATTAACATAAAACCAGAAGTAGTAGATCCAGATGATGTGGAAATGTTAGAAGATTTAGTACTTAGTGCTGTAAATGAAGCTTTAAGAAAAGCTGATGAAGAAACAGCTAATAAGATGGGTAAATTAACAGGTGGTTTAAAGATGCCTGGTTTATTCTAGGAAATTATTTAAGGCATACAGGTATAAATTATTCCTGTATGCCTTTTTACTGAAAGGAATGAGAGAGATGGATTTTTATCCAGTAGCTATAGAAAAACTAATAGAAGAATTTGCAAAGTTACCCAGTATAGGACAAAAGACAGCTCAAAGACTAGCTCTACATGTATTAAATTTACCTGAAGATGAGGTTAAAGAATTTGCAGGAGCGTTAGTTAAGGCGAGAGGAACTATAAAATACTGTTCGGTTTGTGGGAACTTTACTGATAGTGACCCATGTGCAATATGTTCAAATCCTAATAGAGATAAGGGCGTAATTTGTGTAGTAGAGCAACCTAAAGATATTATGACCATGGAAAAGGTAAAGGAATTTAATGGGCTTTATCACGTTCTGCACGGAAATATTTCTCCTATGCAAGGAAGAGGTCCACAAGATATTAGAATAAGAGAATTAGTATCTAGAATGAGAGAAGACATAAAAGAAGTTATAGTTGCAACTAATCCCAATATTGAGGGAGAGGCAACAGCTATGTACATATCTAAGATCTTAAAACCTCTAGATGTTAAGGTAACAAGAATTGCAGCTGGAATTCCAGTAGGTGGAGATTTAGAGTATGCAGATGAAGTAACTCTATCTAAAGCCTTAGAAGGTAGAACTGAAATATAATGTGGAAATAAAAAGGAGGGCCACAATTTACATTGGGCCCCTTAATAGATAGATGGGAGTTTTAGAAGTTTTGTTTGATAATGAGTGAAAAGCTTCTTATAGAATTAATATATGGGATATAGTGAAATGTGTTCCAAATTTTTTTTGAGTACTTGTATACTACCTCTAAAAAATGGAAATAATCTAGATAAATAAGTTTGGAGGGGTAGTTGTGAATAAAAAGAATATAATTCAATATATTACAGGTATTAAGGAAAATGAAAATGAAGGATTAGATATTGTAGATGCAATTGAAGATGCCAAGGCAGAACTTGAAGCAGCAAGAAGCACATTCGATAATGTACAGGACTCAAAATTAATTGAACTTGCTATCTATGCTGAAGAAGTTGCATTAAAAAGATATGAATATTTGCTTTCTTTGGCGAAAGAAAGAGATATTAGAGTAAGTAATGAATATATATTAGATAGGTGCATAAGAATGGCAGAGTAAAGTAAATGGGGGGATTTTAATGGAAGAATTAACACAGTTAGTAACTATGAATCCAATAATATTTGGTATAGTAGGGCTAGTCATATTATTTATTATTTTAAAGTTATTTAAGTGGCCTTTAAAGATACTTCTTAATGGTGTATTTGGTGTTATTTTATTATACTTAGTTAATTTTATAGGTGGACAAGTTGGATATCCAAATCTTATTGGAGTCAACTGGATAACAGCTCTTGTAGCAGGATTTTTAGGAATACCAGGGGTAGCTGTTTTAGTAATATTTAAATTGTTTATGTAGTTTTGAGCTCACTTAATAGGTGAGCTTTTTTATTCTTTAGAAAATTATAGATTCAATTAAGTTGTGGGTAGCTTCAACAATTTAGTAATACATTAGTTCATTTCTTCATAAAGAATAAAAAAATAAAATATATGCCCTTGCAAGATTTTCCTCAGGCAAGCTTCGGAAACTCTAATGAGTAAGTTCTATTTACCAAATTTAAATTTGGAATATCACTTATGCAGATGGGCGAAAAAAATCGACAGCTCCACAGTCGCCTTGGAGATTTTTTATATAAATAATATAATTTAAGAATATGTTAAGAAAAAACTAAGGTTTTAGATTGTTTATTTTTAAGTATTGTTGTTTATCATTAGGATATAGAATTTTAGGAGGAGAACATATGAAAGTTTTAGAAGTAAAAGGGGTAAAGAAAAAACTTGGCAAAAGAGAAATTATTAAAGGTTTAGATTTATCTGTAAATGAAGGAGAAATTTTTGGTTTCTTAGGACCAAACGGTGCAGGTAAAACAACAACTATAAGAATGCTTGTTGGATTAATATCTCCAAATGAAGGGGAAATAGTAGTATGTGGTAAAAGTGTTTTATCAGAAAAAGAGCAAGCGCTTAAAAATGTTGGTGCAGTTGTAGAAAATCCGGAACTTTATAAATATCTTTCTGGTAGAGAAAATCTTATGCAAATAGCAAGGATAAGAAAAGTATCTAAAGAAGAAGTAGAAGAATTAATAGATTTAGTTGGTCTTAAAGATAGAATAGATGATAAAGTAAGAAAGTATTCTTTAGGAATGAAACAAAGACTTGGATTAGCTACTGCATTAATAGGAAATCCTAAGTTATTGATTTTAGATGAGCCTACAAACGGGTTAGACCCTTCAGGAATTATAGATTTTAGAGATGTTGTAAAGAAGGCAGCAAGAGAAAGAGGAATGGCTGTATTTATTTCTTCCCATATATTAAGTGAGGTTCAAAATCTTTGTGATAGAGTTGCATTTATAAATAATGGAGTTATTAAGTCTGTAGAAGATATTCATGATAATAGCATGGAAACTGAATTGGATAGTCTAACATTAGTTGTTTCAAGCAATAAGGAACAAGCTGTAAAAGTATTGAAAGACATTGGGTTCGTAAATTCATCAACAGTTATAGATGAGGAAATTCATATAATAGTTGAAACAGGAAAAACAACGGAATTATTAAAAGTATTATTAAAGAATAATGTGTTAGTTGAAGAAATTTATAAGAATAGAAAAGGACTTGAACAAAGATATATGGAGCTTGTTGAAGGAGGGATAAGATAATGATATTTACATTAATAAAAAATGAATTAATTAAGATATCTAAAAGATCTAAAACATGGATTGTATTTGCATTGTTTGCTATTTGTGTAGTTGGAATTGGAATTATAAGTAATATAGATGCAAAAAATATAGCTTACAATAATACTCCAGAGGGTAGAATAGAATCTTTAAATAGCTCTATCCAATATGCTGAAGATCACTTAAAAGAGTTAGAGACATACAAGGATAAGTGGGCAGAGGAAGCAATAGAGGAGCAAAAGCAATATATAATTAGCTTAAAGGAAGAGATTAAGCTTCAAGAGGAAAGAAAGAAGAATCCTGATGACCCTAATTTGTGGAGAAAAACATTAGAACAAGAAAAGAAAAATATTCAAGAAGTTTTAGATGATACAAGTTATCCTGATAGATATAAGACACATGAGAAACAAAGACTGGCAGAAATAAATTCATATTTAGATGCTGGAGTAAAACCAGTAGAAGAGTGGGAGTTCTATCCTACAAATGTTGGAATGCAATTTATGCAAGTTGTAGGTTTAATAATATTAGCAGCAGGTATTGCTGTGTTTATGAGTGATATTGTTTCAGGTGAATCTACACCAGCTACATTAAAGTTTTTATTAGTTCAACCAATTTCAAGAGCAAAGGTTATTTTGTCTAAGTTTATTGCAGTTGTTATTACAGTTGTAGCTATGATAGCTGGATTAGAAGTTGCTGCCTATGGAGTGATAGGAGCATTTACTGGATTTGATGCTGCTAAAATGCCTAAATTAATAGGCATGAGATTCCAATGGGATTATAGTGAAGTAGAAAAGTATGGAGCACCTCAATTAACACAAGTTGATGGTAGTGGAATATTATCAACAAGAGGAGATGCATTATTCCAAGGGTTTGCATTACAAATATTATTTATAATTGCATGCTGTGCTCTTATATTTATGATATCTACATTAGTTAAGAGTAGTATGATTAGTATGGCTATTTCAGTATTAGTCTGTGTAGCTAGTACTATGATTTGTATGATGTCCCCTTCTGTAGCATCTAAGTTTGGACATTTAATATTCTTAAACTATGGAAATACAGTTAGTGTTATAGATGGTAGTATATCTCAGATGTTTAATAATCCTAACTTCAGCATAGGCTTTGGAGTTGCCTTAATGGTTGGAACTATTGTTGTTTGTTATACAATATCCACTATTATATTTAAAAAGAAAGATATTCTAGCATAGGTAAAAATAAAGCTTCGCAAATGCGAAGCTTTATTTTTATTAATACTCTATATAAATATTATCCTTACTACCCCTTATTACAATTATTACTTCTTTTACTTCTATTATTATGTTAATCTATATTATATTGAAAGGTTTAAGGAGATGATTTTATGCCAGCCGGTACTGGAGTTAATTGTGGAGAATGCCCCGAAAAGAAGAATGGGAATTGTAATGGCGATGATACAAGATGCCTTTGCTATAAATGTCCTAGAAAGTTATCTCAATGTATGTGCGTAAAGTATTGTAGAGAAACTGAATCAGTTTTATATTTTGATGAAAATGAAAACCACTGGTAAAGATACTAGTGGTTTTTAGTTTTGTAGGTAGTAAATATAAGTAATTCATAAATAAATCTTAAAAATAAAAATATTTAAAAAAAGTATACCCAATTTCATAATAATGGTATATAATATACATTACAAGAACACTTGTATTTCATACAAATACATATGGGGCTTTTTAATTAGAAATTCAAGTGAAGCAATAAGTATATAGATAATTAGGGGGAGGTTAAACATGCATAAGAAATTATTTATTCCTGGACCGGTAGAAGTACGTCCAGAAGTATTAGCCAAAATGGCTGAACCAATGATAGGTCATAGAAGTAAGGATGCTTCAGCATTACAAAGAAGAATAAGTGATAATATGAGAAAGATATTTTTCACAGAAAGTGAAATTCTTATTTCAACTACTTCTGGTAGTGGACTTATGGAGGGTGCTATAAGATGCTGTACAGCAAAAAAAGCAGCAGTATTTTCAGTAGGTGCTTTTGGTAAGAGATGGTACGAGATGGCAGTTTCAAATAATGTACAAGCAGATCTTTATGAAGTAGAAATGGGTAAGGCTGTTGATCCAGAAGAGGTTGATAAGGCACTTGCCACAGGAGAGTATGATTTAGTAGCAGTTACTCATAATGAAACATCTACAGGTATAATGAATCCAATTGAAGAAATAGGAGAGATAGTAAAAAAATATCCTGAAGTTGTGTTTATAGTAGATATGGTTAGTTCTGCAGCAGGAAGTAAGGTAGAAGTAGACAAGTGTGGCATAGATATTTGTATTACTTCAACTCAAAAGTGTATTGGATTGCCTCCAGGAATGTCAATTTGTACATTCTCTGAGAAAGCAAGAAAGAGAGCTGAACAAGTTCCTAACAGAGGATATTATTTAGATTTACTTCAATTATATAAATATATTCAAAAGAAGGATTACCAATATCCATCAACTCCTTCACTTTCTCATATGTTTGCTTTAGATTATCAACTAGATTATATCTTAAATGAGGAAGGTCTTGAAAATAGATTTGCAAGACATAAGGAAATGGCAAAAATAGTTAGAGATTGGGCAGAAAAGAATTTTGAATTATATTCAGATAAGAATCATTTATCAAATACAGTTACTAATGTTAAGAATACAAAGAATATAGATGTATCAGCATTAAACAAAGCACTTGGGGAAAGAGGTTTCCAAATTTCTAATGGATATGGAAGCTTAAAAGATAAGACTTTTAGAATAGCTCATATGGCAGATTGCAAAGTTGAAGATTTAAAAGAATTATTAAAGAATATTGATGAAATTTTAGGCTTATAAAACTTTGAGAGTTTAGAGTATTATCTAAACTCTTCAAAATTATATGGTAATAAGCAAAGATTAAGGGGGAATATATTATGATTAAGGTGTTAACAAACGACGGGTTAGAAGCTGCTGCTATAGAGAGTTTAAAAGCAGCTGGGGCAGAAGTAGTTAATGAGCATATAGAAGCAGATAAATTAGGAGAAGCATTAAAGGATTTTGATGCACTTGTTGTAAGGTCAGCTACTAAGGTTACAGCTGATGTATTAGATAAAGCTGAAGGCGGAAAATTAAAATTAGTAGTTAGAGCAGGTGTTGGTGTTGATAACATTGATATAAAACATGCTCATGATAAAGGTGTTACAGTAAAAAATACTCCTAATGCAAGTTCAGATTCTGTTGCAGAACTAGTATTAGCTCATATGTTTACAGTTGCAAGATTTTTAAATAATTCAAATGTAACAATGAGAGATGGACAATGGAATAAGAAGAAATATAAAGGGATAGAAATTGCAGGTAAAACCTTAGGGGTTATAGGAATGGGCAGAATAGGTAGATCTTTAGCTAAAAAGGCTACAGCTCTTGGAATGACTGTAATATATAATGATATATTTGGAAAACAAGATAACTTAGAATATGAGTTCTGTGATATTGAAGATTTATTAAAGAAATCTGACTTTATATCATTGCATGTTCCGTATGACAAAGAAAAAGGTTCAATAATAGGTAAAAAAGAGTTCGAATTAATGAAAGATAGAGCCTATCTAATAAATTGTGCTAGAGGAAATGTTGTTGACGAAGATGCTTTATTAGATGCATTAAACAGCGGAAAGGTAGCTGGAGCAGGTATAGATGTATTTGCTAAAGAACCTACAGCAAATGAAGCTTTAGTTAATCATCCTAATGTAAGTGTAACACCTCACATAGGAGCTTCAACTGAAGAGGCACAAATAAGAATTGGTGATGAGGTAGCATCAACTATAAAAGAATTCTTTAATTTATAAAATATTAGGGGGTAAAAGGAAGTGGCTATAGTTAAGGCGTTTAAAGGTATAAGACCAATTGAAGAATTGGCCTCAAAGATAGCAGCATTGCCATATGATGTTATGAGTAGTGAAGAGGCTAGAGATATGGCTATAGATAATCCATACTCATTTCTTCATATTGATAGGGCAGAAATAGACTTAGACCCTTCTGTAGATATACACGATAAAAAGGTTTATGAGAAAGCTAGAGAAAATCTAGACAAAATGATTGAAGATGGTCAATTTATTCAAGATGAGAAACCTTGCCTTTATATTTACAGACAGATAATGAACGGAAGATCTCAAACTGGATTAGTATTTTGTGCATCTATAGATGATTATCTTAATAATGTTATAAAAAAACATGAATATACAAGGGCTGATAAAGAATTAGACAGAATAAATCATGTTGATTATTGCGATGCGAATACAGGTCCAATATTTTTAACTTATAGAGAAGATGAGGTTACTTCTGAGGTTATTAAAGAATGGACTAAGGAAGGAACTAAAAGAAAACCAGTATATGACTTCATTTCAGAAGATGGAATAGGTCATCAAGTATGGGTTATAGATAATGAAATAATAGTAGAAGAAATAATAGCGTTATTTAAGGAAATAGAAAATCTTTATATTGCAGATGGTCATCATAGATCAGCATCTGCAGTTAAGGTTGGATTAAAAAGAAGAGAAGAAAATCCTGACTATACTGGGGAAGAAGAGTTTAATTATTTCTTAGCAGTAGCATTTCCGGATAATGATTTAATGGTTATGGATTATAACAGAGTAGTTAAAGATTTAAATGGATTATCTACTGATGAATTCTTTGAGAAGTTAAAAGATAACTTTATAATTACTGAATCTAAAGAAAATGTACAAATAAAACCATCTAGTAAGCATACATTTGGTATGTTTATTGAAGATAAGTGGTACTTGCTTGAGGCTAAAAAAGGAAGCTTTAATGAATATGATCCTATAAAGAGTTTAGATGTAGCAATATTACAAGATAATATTCTTACACCTATATTAGGAATAGAGGATGTTAGGATATCAGACAGAATAGACTTTATTGGTGGAATAAGAGGCCTAAGTGAATTAGAAAGAAGAGTTCATAAGGATATGAAGGTTTCTTTTTCTATGTATCCTACAGAAGTTGTAGATATAATGAAGGTGGCTGATACAAATCAAGTAATGCCTCCTAAATCTACATGGTTTGAGCCTAAATTAAGAAGTGGATTATTTGTTCATAAATTAAGATAATAGGAATTTATTATTAATAAGATTCACAAAGTATAAAAAATGTTCATAATATGTTAAGAATTAGGAAATATGATACGACAATTAAATAAGGCGATATGGTCAAGTATCTAGCTCTATGGATAGCAAGGCATGTTTGTCTTGCTATTTTTCTATTAAAAATCATAATATAACGAGGGGGAATGCCAAATGAACACTGAATACGATAAAACGTATAGAAAAAGTTTAAAAATTGTTATTACAAAGAAAGTTGCAGTGGTATTTGCAATAGTATATGGAATTAGCATTTTGTCGCTATATTTCATTGGAAGGATGCTTTTAGCGGATGAAGCTATAAGTCAAGAGATAGGATTATTAATTAATAAAATCATATTAATCTATTCTGGCATATTGTTATCGGCTTTAGCGGTAGGTATAATTTTTATCTATAAAGCAGTAGAGAAGTTTGCGACCTTAATACACAGATTTAGAACTCACTTTCAGTTATTAAAAGAAGGAGACTTCTTTTATAGAATTAGAGAAAAACACTTTAAAAGAGAAGATGAATTAGCTGGTATAGCTATAGAAACAGATGCAATGCAAGATGCTGTTGTAAAAATGTTAGGAGATGTGAATAGTGCAGCTATTGAAGTTAATGATAAATCTAATACATTAACTTGTACATCTCAAGGCTTAATGAACTCAGCAGAAAATATTTCAAAGTCTGTATCAGAAATTACATCAAATTTAACAGAGGAATCTGCTAGTATACTAAATATAGTAAGTATTTTAACAGATTTTAAGAGCATACTTGAAACTAATTTAGAAGCAACTAATAACATAACTAGTATGTCTAGAAACGTTAATGACAAAGCTAACATAAGTTTTTCTGATATGGAAAAGCTAAGAACATCATTTGAAGACTTTAATGGAAAGTTTGATGAATTCGTTTCTATTATTCAAAGCATGCAAGCTAATATAGAAGAAGTAGATAAGATCTCAGTTCTTATTAATGGAATTGCAGAACAAACTAATCTTTTAGCATTAAATGCAGCTATTGAGGCAGCAAGAGCTGGTGAGTCAGGAAGAGGTTTTAGTGTTGTTGCAGAAGAAATAAGAGCATTGTCTGAACAAACTAAGGAATCATCTATAAATATAAATAAATTAGTAGGAACTGTTTTAGGTAATTCAAAAAATTTAGTTAGTAAAACTAGTGATATGGTTAAAGATATTCAAGAGCAAAATAATACTATTTACACATCAACATCAGCATTTAAGGATATATCTAAGTTAATTATTGATATGAATCCTGCAATGAATAGTTTGGAAAAAAGCTCAAAAGAGGTATCAAATAAGAGTGATCATATTATAGAAAAAATTAAAAATATATCTGAAACTTCGGAAGAAATTGTTGCATTATCTGAAGAGATTAATTCTGCTTCAGAAGAGATGGACTCATCATCTAAGTTTGTATATGAATTATCTAAGGAACTTGGAGTGCTTGCTGATAATACTTTAAAGGCAGCAGGTGTATTTAGATTAGAAAAACCAGAAGATGAAGAATGGAAATAATTAAAGAGTAAGGCTTAGGCCTTACTCTTTAATTATGTAGTTTAATCATTACTATTTCAGAGGAACTACCTATTCTTATAGGAGGTCCCCATGTTCCAAAGCCAGAAGTAACTACAATAGAAGTATTCTGAAATTTTCCTAATCCATAATCAACATCAAATAATATATCAGTTATTAAATTAATAGGAAAAACCTGACCCTTATGGGTATGACCAGATACTTGCAAATCAATGTTATTACTGATTGATTCATCTAAATATTCAGGATTGTGATCTATAACGATAACAGGTTTATCAGAATTAAAGTTATCCATTGAACTTTTAATAGTATTTAATGAGTCTCTCTCTTCGTTATATCTTTTTACAGTAGTATCATCCCTACCAATTAAGTAGAAGGAATCATTAATTAAAGTTATTTCATCTCTGAGCACATTCACATTTACTTTGGTAAGCATATTTTTTAATTCATCTGATCGATTAGTATAGAAATCATGATTTCCAAGGGATAGATATGTTCCATATTTGCTTTTTATATCTTTTAATGAAATTAGCATATTTTTTTCTTCAACAGGGGTTAAATCACTATCTACTAAATCTCCTGCAATTAAGACTATATCACCATTTAATGAATTGATTTTTTCAACTAAAGTATTTAATCTTTTATTTTCAATTACTTCGCCCAAGTGTATATCAGAAACAAGTACTATGTTAACATCATCTTTTAAAGTTTTATCTATTTTTATATCATAATTTTTAATAGATATTGAGTGACTAAAGTATGTACCTATACACACCAATATTAATGATAGAATAATGGAATAAAAATATAAGTCTAAGTTTAATTTTTTATTTTTAAATATTCTATAAATAATAAAAGATATTACAAATAACAAAATTATGTAAAAAAGAAAAGCTAGATAATATGATCCAATAAAATATAATAACTTATTTATAAATGTAGGAACATAATTTTTAATAAGTTCATAAAGAATAAATGAAGAACTTAATAAGATAAATAAAATAGTAAATAATTTAGGGGGAAGTTTTATCTTATTATTAATTGACTTGTATATTCTTTTGCCAATAAGATAATTAATTAATCCATATGCAAATATAAAAGCAACAATACTTAAAACCAATTTCATCATCTCCTATAAATATACCTACTAGCTAAAGTAGCTAGTAGGTATAATTTTATTAATTCATAGAAAGTAGCATTTCTTTTAATATTGAAGTAGAGTTTTTAACTGCTATTGGGGTGAACTTTTCAAAGTCCATATGAGCTCCATTGTTAGCATTATCAGATATTGATCTAATAACTACAACAGGAATGTTGTTTAAGTAGCAAACGTGAGCAATACTTGCACCTTCCATCTCGCAAGATAAAGCATTAAATTCTTTTTCTAGCCACTTAATTTTTTCTACATCTGCAACAAATACATCTCCAGATACAATTCTACCTGTAAAGGTATTGAAACCTCCAACCTTTTTACATGCACTATTTGCTGATTCTATTAAAGAAGAATCACATTTAAAGTCGAAAGTATCCATTCTAGGAACTTGACCATGTGGATCCCCAAATGCAGTAGTATCCATATCATGTTCAACTAAGTTAGTAGCTATAACTACATCACCAGGATATATATCCTTTCCTATACCACCAGCAACACCAACATTTATAACCTTATCTACGTTAAATTCAGATACTAATATTTGTGTACATACAGCTGCGTTTACTTTTCCAATTCCACAAACTACAGCAATTACTTCATTACTCCAAAGCTTACCTTTGTTAAAAGTCATTCCAGCTTTTGTAGTTGAAGAGTCAAGTTGCATATCTTTTAATAATATTTCTAATTCTTCGCTCATTGCAGCGATTATTCCTAAAGTCATTTTATTTATCCTCCTAAAAGTGTTTATTCATAAAATAATAGTTATAGTTTAACATATTACATTTCATCATTGGAATATAAATTTTCATCTATTGGGATTATACTTATAAAGCGTCTTTCATAATTAAGATGCATATGTTTTTTTAAATAAATTAGTATAGGAATACTTATTAAACAAGAAATTAATATGTTAAAAGCTACTCCACCAATGGCAGAAGGAATAAAAAGGATAAATGAAGCAGTATTATTAAAAAAGTGGCAGTAAATAGTCAAGTATAAAGAGTGTGTTTTGTAATATATACAACCAATTATTAATGCTAATAAAAAAGCATTTATTCCTTGATGAAGATTACCATGTATCAAAGCAAATAATAGTGAAGATATAATAATAGCTGTAGAAGGATTATATCTTTTAAGCATACCGTTTAATATTATTCCCCTAAAAATAACTTCTTCTATTATAGGAGCTATTATACATACAGATAAGATGAGATAAATAAAAGAACTATTTAAATTTTGCTCAGCTTGTATCAAAGTATCGCTTTCAGGTATTCTAAGAATTATTGGTAAAATAAAAGCGTCATATAAAAGTCTAAAGATTGTAAGTACTAATGTAATATGGAATATTGTCTTTTTATTAACTTTTTTAAATGTATTTAGTTCATTTGTTCTTCTTCCAAAGACTTTATTAAGTATAAATACCTCAATAGGTAAGAAAAATAACTTTACTACTGAAATGATAGAAAAAGTTAAAGATTCTACTTTAGATTGAAGAGTTAATGGATATGATAAAAGCGTAATAATAAAATCAACAATTAGCCATAATAAAATTACTCCTATACTTTTCCAAAATCCAATATCAAATTCTATATTCTCGTTTTCTATATTTTTTAAAGGACTAAAAATGTTTTGCATTAAATTTCTCATAGAAATTCCCCCTTATAAACTTATATTTTAATTATATACAATTACTGGAATTTATAACAATAAATAAAGAAATATTGGGGTTGCAATAATATAAGATATAAAATAAAATAAACAAATAAAATCTTTAAATGTAAGGAGAGATTAGGAATGTTACAACATCCTTTATCTAGAACAGAATTATTAATTGGAAAAGATGGTTTAGATAAATTAAGAAATAGTAAAGTAATGATATTTGGAGTAGGAGGAGTAGGAAGCTATACTGTAGAGGCATTAACAAGAGCAGGAGTAGGAACATTAATATTAGTTGATGATGATACTGTATGTCTTACAAACTTAAATAGACAAATACACGCTACTTATAAAACTATAAGTAAGGTTAAAGTTGAAGTTATGAAAGAAAGAATTCTTTCTATAAACAGAAAGTGTGAGGTAATAACTCATCAAGTATTTGTAACTAAAGAAAATATACCAGAATTAATTCCAGATGACGTTGATTATGTAGTTGATGCAATTGATACAGTATCAGCAAAGATTGCCTTAGTTGAATATTGTTCTGCTAAAGGAATAAATATTATGAGTTCAATGGGTACAGGAAATAAGTTTGATCCAACTCAATTTAAGGTGGCGGATATATATAAGACTAAAGTATGTCCTTTAGCTAAGGTTATGAGATATGAGTTGAAGAGAAGGGGAGTAAAGAAACTTAAGGTTGTTTATTCTGAAGAGATTCCTACAAAACCAAGAACAGAAGATGTAGTTACTTGTAAAACTGGATGTGTTTGTACTGGTGAATCAACTAAAAAGTGTGCAGCTAAAAGACAGATACCAGGAAGTATGTCCTTTGTTCCACCTGTTGCTGGGATGATAATAGCTGGAGAAGTTATTAAAGATATATTATCTATGTAAAATAAAAGAGCTGTTGTAAGGTTAATAAACTTTACAGCGCTCTTTATTAATATGAAGAACTTATATTTATATAAATATAAAAATATAAAAACATATAAACATATAAATATAGGTTTATTTTATTTATATATAAATGTTGTTTTAATATCTTCTCCAAGAATAGTTTTTAAAAACTTTTCTAAAGCTATGTTGCTAGAAGAACAAGCTCTATCATATAAATCTTTAGAATTCATTTTATTAGTAAATCGTTTCTTTACTTCTCTTTCTATTACACCATACTCTTCTGCATTTAATTCTATATCTCCAAATCTAAGTAATCCTGTCACAGCTTCCTCATAAATTGTTTTATTATGATTTATATTTACCGAGTATACTGTGGGGGCCGAGATATTAAGTTCTACATCTCTAGTAGTAGAATTCATTTTTAAATCAGAAGAGGAAATTTTAGATAAATCAATCATATAAGAACAATCAGCAAAATAAGTTATCTCTTTATATTTTTCAAATATGCTAAAGTCTCCCCAACTATCATCAACAGTAATTGTTTCAGATAGCTCAAGTTCTAAAGGAATTAAGAGATTAGTTTCATTTATATTATTTATAATACTTTCCTCTGTTAGATATTTAACCCCTGTACCTGATGCATCGGGAAGTGTCCATTGTTTTTTCGATTTTGAAGGAAGTAGAAAAATAGTATAACCAATAAAGATACCTAAAAAAATAAGTATACAAGGAATTAATAAAGAGTTTTTTTGTTTATTCTTTTTTAATAATTTTATGGAAAAACCTCCTTATGTAATTAATTTTAATTAAATATATGAGGAAGAGAATAAATATATGTTAAATTGATTAATTTCACAACTTTGTACTTCTTGTATTGTAAAGATTTTAAACTATAATATATAATAGGTTATTATATATGATGGTTTAGGAGATGACTTTATGCCACAGACATTGGGAATAAGCATTTTAAAAAGTCCTGGTAATTCTAATGAGTATATTATAAAAGATAAGGATAAAATAAACATTGGTAGATTTATAATTATGGATTTAAATGAAGAGAATAGAAAATGTGATATTAAGTTTAAATTTTATAGAGTTAATGATCAAGATTTACTGATTGAAACCTTAAAGTTAGTATTAAAAGCTGTATTTAATGAAATAAGAGTAAATAAAATTAATATCTTTATTTCTGAACTTATTCCTGTAAGCCCATTCTTAGACTTAGGGTTCGTTCTAGAAGGTATATTTAATGAAAATATATATTCACAAGGAAATTATTTTAGTGAATTATCCATGGGGATAAATAGAAGTGATTATAATTATGGGAACAGAATAAGTTTAGTGAATATAGAAGGTAGAGATTTTAATATTAAGTTATTAGCTCCAGAGCATGCACAAAATCTGTTGGATTATTATATAAGAAATAAAAAACATCTAGAACCATTTGAACCTTTAAGGGATAATAGTTTTTACACTTATGAAGTACAAAAAAATATATTGAGTGATAGCTATAGACAATTCTTAAATGGAACAGCAGTAGACTTAGGCATATTTAAAGATGATTACCTAATAGGAAAGCTTAAATTGTCTAATATAGTATATGGAATTTTTAAAAGTGGAATACTTGGATATTCTATTGATAAAGATGAACAAGGCAAAGGATATATGAAAGAAGCTGTTAACTTAGTTGTTAATTATGCATTCGAGGATTTAGATCTTCATAGAGTAGAGGCTTCAGCCTTAGTTGATAATGAACCTTCAAAGCATGTATTAATTGGTTGTGGTTTCAAAGAGTTAGGAATAAATAAAAAGTATTTATATATAAATGGTGGATGGAAAGACCATATTACCTATTATAAAGTAAGGGGTGATTAAAGGTTGATTTTAAGTAATGATGAAATAGTAACTAAGGTATTTAATAATAACATTATATTAGTAAATTCAGAGGATCATGAAAAAATATTATTTGCTAAGGGAATAGGGTTTGGAAAGAAGCCTGGATATGTTATACCAAAAGGAATAAAAGTAGATAAGATATTTACTATTGCAGATAGTGATAATATTGAAAATCTTAATACTATGATAGAAAAAGTGGATAATGACTTCTTTGTTGTATGTGAAGAGGCTATATATGAAATATCGGAAAAAATAAATCAAGAGTTAAATGAAAGTATTCATATAGGATTAATTGATCACCTATATTTTGCAGTAAAAAGATTGAAAAATAATGAAGAGATTGAAAATCCTTTTTTGGTTGAGATAGAAACACTATATTCTAAGGAATATATGTTAGCAGATATGGTTGCTAAAAAGGTAGGAGCATATTGCAATGTAGATATACCTGATGGTGAAATCGCATTTATAGCACTGCATATACATTCGGCAATAAATAATGGAAAGATATCAAATACATTAAAGAATAGTTATTTAGGAAGTACTATAGTAGAACATGTTGAAGATAGGTTAAATATAGAAATAGATAGAAAGTCATTAGATTATGCTAGATTCTTAACCCATATTAAATTTGCTATTCAAAGAATTATGGAAAATATACATATAGACAATGAACTTACAAAAATTATTAAGTCAAGTTATAAAGAATCATTTTCTGTAGCAGAAGAGGTGGCTAAAATTATAGAGGATGAATTAGGTATAAAGGTCATGGAAGATGAAGTGACATTTTTAACAATTCATATAGAAAGATTTAGAATGTCAATTAGATAATAATTATAAAAAAAACTTCACATGAGTTTATGGATATGATATTATTAAATTATAAATTAAATAAAGTAAGGTGTAACTGGTAATGCAGGCAAGACTTGATAGAAGTATTATGATTTACTTATTAGGAATAATTATAAGTAGATTTAGAAATGCTATAATTGAGTCTTTTTTTGTTGCCTAAATTGCCTTTAGCTGGCCAGCTTTAATAAATTTACCTTACTACTAGAACTTATAATTAGTATTTTAGGAGGAATTAGAAATGCTTAAATATTTACAAAGAATAGGTAAAGCTATAATGCTTCCAATAGCAGCATTACCTATTGCAGGTATACTACTAGGAGTTGGTGGTGCATTATTAGGTATCTCAGGATTAAGTAATCCACCAGCAGTATATGAACCATTAATTTCATTTGTTAATATACCAGCAGTAACTGCAATATTAACAGTTATGAAGAATATAGGTGATATCGTATTTGGTAACTTACCAATTTTATTTGCAGTGGGAGTAGCAGTTGGTTTAGCTAAGAAAGATAAAGGAACTGCTGCCCTAGCTTCTGTATTTGGATTCATAGTAATGAACCAAGTTATATCAACATTACTTGCTTTAGGTACTACTCAGCTAGGAGTTCTTACTCCAAATAATGTAGGAGAGTACGGAACTTATGTTACAACTAACCTGGGGATATTTACATTAAACATGTCAGTATTCGGAGGTATTATTACTGGTATTATTACAGCGCTATTACATGATAAGTTCCATGAAATTCAATTACCACAAGTTATAGGTTTCTTCTCTGGTTCAAGATTTGTACCAATAATAACTTCTGTTGTTATGGCTTTAGTTGGTGCAGTACTTGCTTTTGCATGGCCTGTTGTTCAAGATGGTATAGCAGTAATTGCAAATGTAGTTAGAGATGCAGGTTCAATAGGAACATTACTATATGGAATAATAGAAAGAGCGTTAATTCCATTTGGATTACATCACGTATTCTATACTCCATTCTGGTTTGGTTCATTTGTTGAAGGTCATGTTTTAGTAGATGGAGCATGGCAAACAGTTGCAGGTGCGAACACAGCATACTTTGCTCAATTATCAAGCATGACAGATTTAGTTGGTGCATCTGCAGATACTATGGCTAATATTGTTAGTGGTACTACAAGATTCATGGCAGGTAAATTCCCATTCATGATGTTTGGTTTACCAGCAGCAGCATTTGCAATGTATAGATGTGCAGCACCAAATAAGAAGAAGACTGTTGGGTCATTATTATTAGCAGCAGCAGTTACTTCATTATTAACAGGTATTACTGAACCTTTAGAGTTTACATTCTTATTCGTAGCACCAGTTTTATATGGGGTTCACTGTTTACTTGCAGGTTTATCATTCATGCTAATGGATATATTTAACGTATTTATAGGTATGACTTTCTCAGGTGGTTTAATAGACTTTAGCTTATTTGGATTACTTCCAGCAGGTGCAGGAGTTCCAACTAAGTGGTTTATGGTTATAGTTGTTGGATTAGTATATGCAGTAGTTTACTATTTCTTATTCTCATTTATGATAAAGAAGTTTAACTTAAAAACTCCTGGTAGAGATGAAAACGAAGAGGATACTAAGTTATTTACAAAAGCTGACTACCAAGCATCAAAAGGAGCTAAGGGTGAAATAGAAGAAAATGCACCATTAGTATTAGAAGCATTTGGTGGAGAAGAAAATATAGTAAGTGTTGATGCATGTATTACAAGACTTAGAATAGAAGTTAAAGATAAGTCAAAAGTAGATAAAGATAGAATAAAAGCTTTAGGTGCAACAGGTGTTGTAGAAGTAGGTAACGGAATTCAAGCAATATTTGGAGTTAAAGCTGATAGATATAAGAATGAAATAAATAAAATATTAGGAATAAACTAATATATAAATAATAAAAGCGAAGGAATCATCCTTCGCTTTTATTATTTAACTGTATATTCTATAACTGTTGTTTCTCCAGCGATAGTATCTATATTTTCAACTGGTGTTATTGTTCCTAAGATATCAGGATTTGTTATTAATATTGGAGTAATTAATGATAATCCCTTACTCTTTATTAATTCTCTATCAATCTTGATTATTGGAGTTCCAGCTTTAACCTTTGCTCCTTGTTCAACTAATTGTTCGAAACCTTCACCTTCTAGGCCTACTGTTTCTATTCCTATATGTACTAAAAGCTCAACACCATTTTCTAATGTTAATGCAAAAGCATGTTTTGTTTTGAATACTAAAGTTAATTCTCCATCAGCAGGAGCAACTATAGTATCACCAGTAGTGTCAATAGCAATACCATCTCCAGCCATTTTTTGTGCGAATACTGGATCTGGAACCTCAGATAGTGGAATTGATTTACCAGCTACAGCTGATACTAATCTAAAATTGTTTTCTACAGATTGTTCATTTTTTTTCTTTTTTAAAAATCCAAACATAATTACCTCCTGAATATAACAGGAAGACTCACATCCTTTCTTAACTATATACTACTATAACTCTTCTTAGTTTTAGAGTATATTGATTAATATATACATATAAAAAAAGGCATAAGTTTTATATGAAAACTTATGCCTGATCTAACAGTAACACGTTTAATCTCATTATATATTTGGTAAAAGTAAGTGTCAATAATTTTGTATTAAATTATTTTAAATTGTATATTGACATGTAAAGGTTTTTATAATAAAATAAAGTCAAAGATAAATAACGGATTATAAATTGGCGTGTTACCAATATGGGCATTAGCCGGAAAGAATGGAAGTAAAATTCTATTTCTTTTCGGCTTTTTTTGTTGCCCAAAAACAGAAATTATACATTTATTATTTAGCCAAGTTAATCTGAAATGTTTATTAAAAAAGGAGGATTTTATATGTCAAAAGGAAATAACAAAGTCCTAGGAATGTTTCAAAAACTAGGAAAAGCAATGATGACACCAGTAGCGGTAATGCCAGCAGCGGCAATACTAAATAGACTTGGTGCAGCGGATGTTCTTGACCTTCCATGGATGGCAGGTGCAGGTGCAGCAATTTTTGATAATTTAGCAATTATTTTTGCGGTTGGTATAGCAATAGGTTTAGCAAAACAAAACAATGGTACTGCAGGTCTTGCAGCAGTTGTTGGGTATTTCACAATTACTAATGTAGCGACTTCCTTTGATAAAAGCATTAATATGGGAGTTCTAGCAGGTATTATAGTAGGTATATTAACTGGATACTTATATAATAAGTTTAATGATATTCAGCTTCCAGAATTCCTAGGATTCTTTGGTGGTAAGAGATTTGTGCCTATTATAACTTCAGTTTCTTGTTTAATACTAGGTGTTGTTGCTGGATTTGTATGGCCATCTATTCAAGGTGCCTTAGATACATTTGGTAACGAAATGGCAGCAGCAGGAGCAATAGGTGCTTTCGTATTTGGTTTATTAAATAGATTATTACTTCCATTTGGATTACACCATGTATTTAACTCAATATTCTGGTTCCAATTTGGTTCATATCCAAAGGCTGATGGTACTATAGTATATGGGGATATAGCTAGATTCTTTGCTGGAGACCCTACTGCAGGTACTTACATGAGTGGCTTCTTCTTTATAATGATGTTTGCATTACCAGCAGCATGTTTCGCTATGATATTAGCAGCTAAAAAGTCTAAGAGAAAAGCTGTAACTGGTATGTTCTTAAGTATTGCTTTAACAGCATTTTTAACAGGTATAACAGAACCAATAGAGTTTACATTTATGTTCTTAGCTCCAGTATTATATGTATTCCATGCATTAATGACTGGTATAGCGTTAGCAGTTGCAAGTATTTTAGGTATTAAATTAGGATTTGGATTCTCGGCAGGTTTAACAGATTACTTACTTGGATTTGGTATATCAACAAAACCGATTTTAGCTATAGGAGTAGGACTAATATTCGCAGCAATTTACTTTGTAGTGTTCTACTTAGTAATTAAGAAATTTAACTTAAAGACTCCAGGTAGAGAAGATGATGAAGATGTTGTTGGTGATAATGGAGAATTGGAAAAGTCATCAGGAATAGCTAAAAAGGCTGAAGGAATATTAGAAGCAATAGGTGGTTCAGCTAATATAGAAAGTATAGATGCGTGTATAACTAGAATAAGATTAACTGTTGTAAATGGTGGATTAATTGATGAAAAGAAGCTTAAGAGTTTAGGTGCTAGCGGAATTATGAAGTTAGATGAAACTAACTATCAAATAGTTGTTGGTACTTTAGCTGATCCACTAGTAACGAATATAAAACAATTAATGTAGTTTAGAAGTTCTTCCCTAACTTCATAATAAGAGACGTAGAGTTGGTTAATTCTACGTCTCTTTTGTTTATAATCGTATAAAAATCAAATTCAAATTATTACACTAATCCTGGTGTATCACCATGTGAATAATAAAGAGAATAGTAGATATGCCAAGTTATATAAAGTTTAACTTAAGAAAATAAGAAATTATATGTCGTGTGATGTCGAATATCGTGATAAGATAAATCTCGTCGCAAGGCAGGAATCAAGTAAATGTGGACAACAAGTAAATTTGAAAAAAATAAAAAAGTTGTTGACAAGATTCGAGTTGAGTGGTAAGATAAAGTAGTCGATTGAGTGCGACATACAAATTGGTCTTTGAAAATTGAACAGAATATAAAGTTAAAAACCAGCAATTCTTTTTTACGAGTAAACTTGAGAAATCAAGTAGCAAGATTAAACTTTTTATTGAGAGTTTGATCCTGGCTCAGGACGAACGCTGGCGGCGTGCCTAACACATGCAAGTCGAGCGATGAAGTTCCTTCGGGAACGGATTAGCGGCGGACGGGTGAGTAACACGTGGGCAACCTGCCTTATAGAGGGGAATAGCCTTCCGAAAGGAAGATTAATACCGCATAAGATTGTAGCTTCGCATGAAGTAGCAATTAAAGGAGCAATCCGCTATAAGATGGGCCCGCGGCGCATTAGCTAGTTGGTGAGGTAACGGCTCACCAAGGCGACGATGCGTAGCCGACCTGAGAGGGTGATCGGCCACATTGGGACTGAGACACGGCCCAGACTCCTACGGGAGGCAGCAGTGGGGAATATTGCACAATGGGGGAAACCCTGATGCAGCAACGCCGCGTGAGTGATGACGGCCTTCGGGTTGTAAAGCTCTGTCTTTGGGGACGATAATGACGGTACCCAAGGAGGAAGCCACGGCTAACTACGTGCCAGCAGCCGCGGTAATACGTAGGTGGCAAGCGTTGTCCGGATTTACTGGGCGTAAAGGGAGCGTAGGCGGATTTTTAAGTGGGATGTGAAATACCCGGGCTCAACCTGGGTGCTGCATTCCAAACTGGAAATCTAGAGTGCAGGAGGGGAAAGTGGAATTCCTAGTGTAGCGGTGAAATGCGTAGAGATTAGGAAGAACACCAGTGGCAAAGGCGACTTTCTGGACTGTAACTGACGCTGAGGCTCGAAAGCGTGGGGAGCAAACAGGATTAGATACCCTGGTAGTCCACGCCGTAAACGATGAATACTAGGTGTAGGGGTTGTCATGACCTCTGTGCCGCCGCTAACGCATTAAGTATTCCGCCTGGGGAGTACGGTCGCAAGATTAAAACTCAAAGGAATTGACGGGGGCCCGCACAAGTAGCGGAGCATGTGGTTTAATTCGAAGCAACGCGAAGAACCTTACCTAGACTTGACATCTCCTGAATTACCATGTAATGTGGGAAGTCCTTTCGGGGACAGGAAGACAGGTGGTGCATGGTTGTCGTCAGCTCGTGTCGTGAGATGTTGGGTTAAGTCCCGCAACGAGCGCAACCCTTATTGTTAGTTGCTACCATTTAGTTGAGCACTCTAGCGAGACTGCCCGGGTTAACCGGGAGGAAGGTGGGGATGACGTCAAATCATCATGCCCCTTATGTCTAGGGCTACACACGTGCTACAATGGCCGGTACAACGAGATGCAATACCGTGAGGTGGAGCAAAACTATAAAACCGGTCTCAGTTCGGATTGTAGGCTGAAACTCGCCTACATGAAGCTGGAGTTACTAGTAATCGCGAATCAGAATGTCGCGGTGAATACGTTCCCGGGCCTTGTACACACCGCCCGTCACACCATGAGAGTTGGCAATACCCAAAGTTGGTGATCTAACCCGTAAGGGAGGAAGCCACCTAAGGTAGGGTCAGCGATTGGGGTGAAGTCGTAACAAGGTAGCCGTAGGAGAACCTGCGGCTGGATCACCTCCTTTCTATGGAGAAATCTAGCAAGCAAGAAGCTTGACTAGTACAAATTAGAATCTGTTTTTTAACTTTCTGTTCAATTTTGAGCGACCAAGTTTGCTCAAATGTTCTTTGAAAATTGCACATAATTATATAGATATGTTAATACAACATAGCCAAGAAATATTCTTTGTAACTTAGTTTTAAAACTAATATCATGACAATAGGTCAAGCTACAAAGGGCGCATGGTGAATGCCTTGGCATCAGGAGCCGATGAAGGACGTGATAAGCTGCGATAAGCTTCGGGTAGGCGCACATAGCCAGAGATCCGAAGATTTCCGAATGAGGAAACTCACATGGGAAACCCCATGTATCCATAGGTGAATACATAGCTTATGGAAGGTAAACCCAGGGAACTGAAACATCTAAGTACCTGGAGGAAGAGAAAGAAAAATCGATTTTCTTAGTAGCGGCGAGCGAAAGGGAAAGAGCCCAAACCGGAAATTTATTTCCGGGGTTGCGGACAGAACATTAACGAGAAGTTATGGATAATTGAAGATGACTGGAAAGTCAAGCCATAGAGTGTAATAGCCACGTAAGTGAAATTCATAATAATCAAGTTCTGATCCAGAGTACCACGAGACACGTGAAACCTTGTGGGAAGCAGGGAGGACCACCTCCCAAGGCTAAATACTACCTGATGACCGATAGTGAAGCAGTACCGTGAGGGAAAGGTGAAAAGAACCCCGGGAGGGGAGTGAAATAGAACCTGAAACCGTGTGCCTACAACCGGTCAAAGCCCCTTATGAGGGTGATGACGTGCTTTTTGTAGAACGAGCCAACGAGTTACGGTATGTAGCAAGGTTAAGTACTTAAGGTACGGAGCCGAAGGGAAACCGAGTCTTAATAGGGCGACTAGTTGCATGCCGTAGACCCGAAACCGGGTGACCTATCCATGGCCAGGTTGAAGCGGGGGTAAAACCCCGTGGAGGACCGAACCACGTTGCTGTTGAAAAAGCATGGGATGAGCTGTGGATAGCGGAGAAATTCCAATCGAACTCGGAGATAGCTGGTTCTCCTCGAAATAGCTTTAGGGCTAGCGTCGGATATGAGTAGTGGAGGTAGAGCACTGAATGGGCTAGGGGGCATAGCGCTTACCGAACCTTATCAAACTCCGAATGCCACATACTATTAGTCCGGCAGTCAGACTGCGAAAGATAAGTTCCGTAGTCAAAAGGGAAACAGCCCAGATCGTCAGCTAAGGTCCCAAAGTGTAAGTTAAGTGGAAAAGGATGTGGGATTTCTAAGACAACTAGGATGTTGGCTTAGAAGCAGCCACTCATTAAAAGAGTGCGTAATAGCTCACTAGTCGAGAGATCCTGCGCCGAAGATGTCCGGGGCTCAAACTTACCACCGAAGCTACGGGTTCACACTTATGTGTGAGCGGTAGAGGAGCGTCGTAATCGGGCTGAAGTCGTACCGTAAGGAGCGGTGGACTGATTACGAGTGAGAATGTTGGCATTAGTAGCGAGATGTGGGTGAGAATCCCACAGGCCGAATATCTAAGGTTTCCTCAGGAAGGTTCGTCCGCTGAGGGTTAGTCGGGACCTAAGCCGAGGCCGAAAGGCGTAGGCGATGGACAATCGGTTGATATTCCGATACCACTACTGATCGTTATTATCGATGGTGTGACGGAGAAGGATAGAGTGTGCTAGCTATTGGATGCTAGTCTAAGCGTTTAGGGAGTTAGGAAAGGCAAATCCGTCCTAACAATTCTGAGGCGTGATGGGGAAGGTTCTACGGAACCGAAGTACTTGATTCCATGCTTCCAAGAAAAGCATCTAGAGAGAGATGTAGTGCCCGTACCGCAAACCGACACAGGTAGATGAGGAGAGAATCCTAAGGCCGGCGGAAGAATCACAGTTAAGGAACTAGGCAAATTGACCCCGTAACTTAGGGAGAAGGGGTGCCTGTGAGAGCAGGCCGCAGAGAATAGGCCCAAGCAACTGTTTAGCAAAAACACAGGTCTCTGCTAAAGCGAAAGCTGATGTATAGGGGCTGACGCCTGCCCGGTGCTGGAAGGTTAAGGGGAACACTTAGCGCAAGCGAAGGTGTGAACTTAAGCCCCAGTAAACGGCGGCCGTAACTATAACGGTCCTAAGGTAGCGAAATTCCTTGTCAGGTAAGTTCTGACCCGCACGAATGGCGTAATGACTTGGGCACTGTCTCAACTGTGAATCCGGCGAAGTTGTAGTGCGAGTGAAGATGCTCGCTACCCGCGATTGGACGGAAAGACCCCGTAGAGCTTTACTGTAGCTTAGCATTGAATTTCGGTATTGTCTGTACAGGATAGGTGGGAGACTGGGAAATCAGGGCGTCAGCCTTGATGGAGTCGTCCTTGGGATACCACCCTGACAGTACTGAGGTTCTAACTGGATGCCATGAATCTGGTGACAGGACATTGTTAGGTGGGCAGTTTGACTGGGGCGGTCGCCTCCTAAAAAGTAACGGAGGCGCCCAAAGGTTCCCTCAGAACGGTCGGAAATCGTTCGAAGAGTGCAAAGGCAGAAGGGAGCCTGACTGCGACACCCACAAGTGGAGCAGGGACGAAAGTCGGGCTTAGTGATCCGGTGGTACCTCGTGGGAGGGCCATCGCTCAACGGATAAAAGCTACCTCGGGGATAACAGGCTGATCTCCCCCAAGAGTCCACATCGACGGGGAGGTTTGGCACCTCGATGTCGGCTCGTCGCATCCTGGGGCTGAAGTAGGTCCCAAGGGTTGGGCTGTTCGCCCATTAAAGCGGCACGCGAGCTGGGTTCAGAACGTCGTGAGACAGTTCGGTCCCTATCCGTCGCGGGCGTAGGAAATTTGAGAGGAGCTGTCCTTAGTACGAGAGGACCGGGATGGACTGACCTCTGGTGCACCAGTTGTTCCGCCAGGAGCACAGCTGGGTAGCTAAGTCGGGAAGGGATAAACGCTGAAAGCATCTAAGCGTGAAGCCCACCTCAAGATGAGATTTCCCATAGCATAAGCTAGTAAGACCCCTTGAAGAACACGAGGTTGATAGGTCAGAGGTGTAAGTGCAGTAATGTATGTAGCTGACTGATACTAATAGGTCGAGGGCTTGACCAAGTTAAAAATATTTCAATAATTGTGTGCAATTTTCAGAGAACAACTCTGAAAAAAGAATATTTGGTGATGATGGCATAGAGGAAACACTCCTTCCCATACCGAACAGGAAAGTTAAGCTCTATAGCGCCGATGGTACTGCATGGGAGACTGTGTGGGAGAGTAGGACGTTGCCAAGTTATAAAAAGAATAGCAATAGCTATTCTTTTTTTGGTTATATAAATTTATATAAAATAGGAAAAGGGATATGGTTTATACATATCTCTTTTAATTTATAACGATTGCAAATGATAAATTGCTATTTATTTAAAGTTTATTAATAAGTTTTCTTCTTTTTGAATACTATGTAAAGAGCAGTACTAAAAAGGGAGGATTATGAATGGAGAATAATGAAATTTATATGTTTCATAAAGGAATGAATTATAAATCCTATAAATTATTGGGAGCTCATGCATGCGAATCTAATGGTATTAAGGGAATTCAATTTACAACTTGGGCACCTAATGCACAAGAAATGTGGATAGTTGGAGATTTTAATAACTTTTATGTGGATAACAACTATAAAATGAAACTAATATCCAAAGGTGGCTTATGGAGTAGATTTTTACCTAAACTAGGGGAAGGTATTAAGTATAAATATGCTATAAAGACAATGGATAATAAAATTATTTTTAAGTCTGATCCTTATGCTATATGTTCTGAAGTAAGACCCAATACAGCATCAATTACATATAGTCCTAAAGAATATATATGGTTAGATAATAATTGGATACAGGAAAAAAGTAAAAAAGATATATATAATACTGCTATTAATATATATGAAATTCATTTGGGATCTTGGAGGAGAGATAATAATAAGTTTTTAACATATGAAGAATTAAGTGAAGTATTACCAGATTACTTGACAGAAATGGGTTATAACTATGTTGAAATTATGCCTTTATGCGAACATCCTCTTGATGCATCTTGGGGGTATCAATGTACAGGATATTATTCATTAACAACTAGGTACGGAAATATTGAAGGGTTTAAAAAATTAGTTGATAAACTACATCAAAATAATATTGGAGTTATTTTAGATTGGGTACCAGGTCATTTTTGTAAAGATGCACATGGCTTATATATGTTTGATGGAAGTCCAACTTATGAATATGAGGAGTATTGGAAAGCTGATAATAAAGGTTGGGGAACTTTTAATTTTGATTTAGGGAGACCAGAGGTAAAAAGTTTTCTTATATCAAATGCTATGTATTGGATAAATGAATTTCATATAGACGGATTAAGAGTAGATGCTGTATCTAATATTATTTACTTAAGCTATGGAAGAGAATATGGTGAATGGGTTCCTAATAAGTATGGTACTGATTGTAACTTAGAGGGGATTCAATTTTTAAAAGATTTAAATACAGCAATAAAAGAAAACAATGAAAAAACTATTATGATAGCTGAGGAATCAACGGCATGGCCTAAAGTATCAAGAAAGGTTATTGATGGTGGGTTAGGATTTGACTTTAAGTGGAATATGGGATGGATGAATGATGTACTTGAATACACTAGTAAAGACCCTATATATAGAAAGTATCATCATAATAAATTGACTTTTTCATTAATGTATAACTATTCAGAGAGGTTTATATTGCCCTTTTCACATGATGAAGTTGTACATGGGAAGAAGTCTTTAGTTGATAAAATGCCAGGAGATTACTGGAGCAAGTTTGCTGGGTATAGATTATTAATTAGTTATATGCTTGGACATCCGGGAAAGAAATTAAATTTTATGGGAAGTGAATTTGCTCAATTTATAGAATGGAGAGAATATGAGCAATTAGAGTGGAAGCTTATTGATATGTTTCCAATGCATAAAAAGACTCAGAGGTTTATTAAAGATATTAATAAATTTTATTTAAATAATAAAGCATTATGGGAATTAGACTATGATGTAGATGGCTTTAAATGGATAGATGCAGATAATAAAGATCAAAGTATAGTTTCATTTATAAGAAGAGGAAAAAGTAAAGAAGATACTTTAATATTTATATGCAATTTTACTTCAGTTGTAAGGTATGACTTTAGAATTGGAGTTCCATTACAATCAGACTATATAGAAGTATTTAATAGTGATGATGAAAAATATGGAGGGTCTGGACAAGTTATGTCAGAAGTAAATTTAGTTCCAGAAGAAATAGAATTTCATAATCAGCCATATAGCATACAGATTAAGGTTCCACCTATGGCAACATTAATTTTAGGTATAGAAAAAGGGGGAGAAAATAATTATGAAAGTATTACTTGTAGCATCAGAGGCTAATCCATTTATTAAAACTGGAGGTTTGGGAGATGTTGTTGGGGCTCTTCCAAAAGCTTTAAGTAAAAAAGGGTTAGATGTAAGAGTCGTAATACCAAAATATAAAGGAATAAGAGAAGATTTAAAAAATAAATTTAGCTTTGTTAAATGGTTTATGGTGAAGGTTGGATGGAGAAATCAATACTGTGGTATTTTTGAATGTACTCATAATGGAGTGAAGTATTACTTTATTGACAATGAGTACTACTTTGGAAGAGATGAAGTATATGGGTGCTATGATGATGGAGAAAGATTTGCATATTATGATAGAGCTGTCCTAGAGTTCATTAATGAAATAGCATGGATACCCGATATCATACATTGTAATGATTGGCAAACAGGAATGATTCCAGTTTTACTAAAGTTGGAGTATTCAAAAGATGAACTTTATAAAAATATAAAAACTATATATTCCATTCATAATATTTTATTTCAAGGAATTTTTCCAAAAGAAGTATTACCAGATTTATTTGGGTATGATATGGAACCATATAATAATGGGAGTTTAGAATTTTATGAATGTATTAGTTTTATGAAAGGTGGAATTAATTATTCAGATAAGGTAACTACGGTAAGTAATAGTTATGCAGAAGAGATAAAAACTCCAGAGTATGGAGAGAAGTTGGATGGATTATTAAGAGAACATAATTATAATCTTAAAGGAATATTAAATGGCATAGATTATGAAGAATATAACCCTTATAAAGATTTTAATATTTATAAGCTTTTTCAAGAGGATGTATTAAGTGATAAGCAAGAGAACAAGATTAGGTTACAAGAAGAGCTTGGATTACCAATAAATAAAGAAATACCTATGATAGGCATTGTTTCTAGACTAACTAATCAAAAGGGAATGGATTTGATAATTAGTATTGCAGATAGGCTATTAAAGAATAATATTCAATTAGTTATAGTAGGAACTGGTGATTGGTACTATGAAGATAAATTTAAAAACCTACAATATAGATATAAATATAAGGTATCAGCAAATATTAAATTTGATAATATATTAGCCCACAAAGTATATGCAAGTAGTGACCTCTTTTTGATGCCTTCTTTATTTGAGCCTTGTGGATTAGGGCAATTAATAGCACTTAGATATGGAAGTATTCCTATAGTAAGAGAGACTGGTGGGTTAAAGGACACAATTTTCCCTTATAATCAATACAATGAATTAGGAAATGGATTTAGTTTTACAAATTATAATGCAGAGGAATTGTTGATGATAGTAGAGTATGCATTAAGCTTCTATAAAAAAAAGGAAGAATGGAGCAGAATTGTAAGACAAGCACTTAATTCAAATAATAGCTGGGATAAATCTGCTAATGAATACCAACAGCTATATGTGGAGACAACAAGAACCTGATTATAGGAGGGATTAAAAGTTGGCATTAGATAAAAATACATTTAAGAAAGCTTATGAGAATAAGTATAAGGATATTCATGGAGACGAGATAGAAAATGGTAATAACCTGCAAAGGTATGAAGCCCTAGGGAGTTTAATAAGAGATTATGTAAGTTGGTTATGGTTAGATACTAATAAAAGATACAATAAAACTGGAGAAAAGCAAATTTATTATTTCTCTATGGAATTTCTTTTAGGAAGATTGCTTGGAGATACCTTAATGAATTTAGGTTTGATTGACATATGTAAAGAAGCTTTAGCAGAGTTAAATATAGATTTGAGGGACTTAGAAGAATTAGAAGAAGACCAAGGGCTAGGAAATGGTGGGTTAGGAAGATTAGCAGCATGTTTTCTAGATTCTATGGCATCTTTAGGTATTGCTGGACATGGCTGTGGAATAAGATATAAGTATGGATTTTTCGAGCAAAAAATAATAGACGGAAAACAAGTTGAACTATCAGATAATTGGTTACGTCAAGGTAACGTGTGGGAAAGAAGAAAAATTGAAAAAAGTGAAGTAGTAAAGTTTGGTGGAGAAGTTAAGGTAGAAAATATAGATGGCAGAATAGTATTTACTCAAATTAACTATGAACCTGTTTTAGCTGTTCCATATGATACTCCAATTGTAGGATATGAAAATAATGTTGCTAATACATTAAGGCTTTGGAGTGCGGAAACTGTATCTAATGAATTTGATTATTCATCATTTAGTAGTGGAGAATATCTCAAAGCAATAGAATATAAAAACTCAGTAGAATCAATATCACAAGTACTATATCCAGAGGATTCATTTTATGAAGGAAAAATACTTCGATTAAAACAACAATACTTTTTTGTATCTGCTGGTATCCAAAGTATTATAAGACATTATAAAGCGCATGGTGGAAATATAAAATTCTTAGATGAAAAAATATCAATTCATATAAATGATACTCATCCAACACTAGCTATTCCAGAATTGATGAGAATATTATTAGATGAAGAGGGATTAGGCTGGGAAGAGGCATGGAGAATTACTACTAATATAGTATCATATACTAATCATACAATATTAGCTGAAGCTCTAGAAAAGTGGCCTATAGATATGTTTAAAGGATTATTACCTCGTATATATATGATAGTTGAAGAGATAAATGAAAGGTTCTGTTCAGACCTTTGGAATAAATATATTGGACAGTGGGAAAAGATATCAGATATGGCCATAATAGCAGATGGTCAAGTTAGAATGGCTAATTTAGCAGTTGTAGGTAGTCATAGTGTGAATGGGGTAGCAAAACTTCATACTGAGATTTTAAAGAAAGAAGAAATGAAAAATCTGTATTACTTCTATCCTAATAAGTTTAATAATAAGACTAATGGAATTACTCATAGAAGATGGTTGTTAAGGAGTAATCCAGGGCTTACAAATCTTCTTTGTAATACTATAGGAGATAGTTTTATAAAACATCCTACAGACTTAATAAATTTTGAAAAGTTTACTTATGATAAAGGTGTACAAGAAGAATTGGAAAGGATAAAGAAAAAAAATAAAGAGAGATTAGCTGAAAAGATTTATAAAAAGAATGGTATTATAGTTGATACATCTTCTATATTTGATGTGCAAGTTAAGAGAATTCATGGATATAAGAGGCAGACTCTTAACTGCTTAAGAATAATGGATTTATATAATAAGCTTACTAATAATCCTAATTTAGATATTCATCCACGAACCTTTATATTTGCAGGAAAAGCAGCACCAGGATATTATCTTGCAAAGAATATAATAGAGCTTATTAATGCTATAGCAGATAAGGTAAATAATGATCCATTAGTAAATAAAAAGATAAAGGTAGTATTTCTAGAAAATTATAATGTTTCATTAGCAGAGGAGATTATACCTGCCGCAGATTTAAGTGAACAAATATCCACCACAACTAAAGAAGCTTCAGGAACATCAAATATGAAATTTATGATGAATGGAGCTATAACAATAGCTACTTTAGATGGTGCTAATATAGAAATTAGTGATGAGGTTGGAAATAATAATATATTTATATTTGGGCTTACAGCAAGACAAGTACTAAGCTATATAGAAAATGGAGGATATTCATCACAAGATATATACAATAAAAACGAAAGTATAAAGAATGTTATAGATGATTTGATTAATGGTAAATACTCTAAGGATAGAGAAAAGTTTAGAAGTATATATGATCATTTAACAATTTTTAATGATGAGTTTTATGTTTTAAAAGATTTTGATTCATATGTTGAAACTAACAAAAAGGTAGATAGTATTTTTAAAGATATGTATAAGTGGCAAGAGATTTGTGGCATTAATATTGCTCATTCAGGTGTTTTTTCTTCTGATAGGACAATACAACAATATGCTACAGGTATATGGGGCCCTGAACTTATATATAAGAATTTATAGTTAATATATTATGTAGAATAAAAGCAAATAAAAAAGGTTTAAAAGGATAAAAATAATTTTAAAGTGTGATAAATACAAGGTTTATAAAGAGAAACCTTGTATTTTTTTGTGAAATAAATGTAAATAATATGTATATTAGTATGATTGAATTCATATTGTTATAGTGAAGAATAAGAAGATTAGAAGGGAGAGAAATGATTGGGTAAGAGTGAGATAGTAGCAATGATTTTAGCAGGGGGGCAGGGATCTAGATTAGGAGTATTAACGAAGAAGCTTGCTAAACCAGCAGTACCATTTGGTGGCAAATATAGAATAATAGACTTTCCATTGAGTAACTGCTCTAATTCAGGAATATACACTGTTGGAGTTTTAACACAATATAAACCATTAGAATTAAACGCTCATATTGGAATAGGAAGCCCATGGGATTTAGATAGAAGAGATGCCGGTGTGAGAATATTACCCCCATATCAAGAAGAAAAAGGTGGCAATTGGTATAAAGGTACAGCTAATGCAATATATCAGAACACAGAATTTATTGATAGTTATAATCCAGAGTATGTATTAATTTTATCTGGTGATCACATATATAAAATGAATTATGATGAAATGCTAGAAAAACATAAAAGTAGTAATGCGGATGCAACAATTGCAGTAATTAATGTATCAATTGATGAAGCAAGTAGATTTGGAATTATGAATACAAGAGAAGATCATTCTATTTATGAGTTTGAGGAGAAGCCCAAGGTGCCTAAAAGTACTTTAGCATCTATGGGAATATATATATTTAATTGGAAGACATTAAAAAAATATTTAAGGGAAGATGAGTTGGATAGATTTTCAAGTAATGATTTTGGTAAGAATATTATTCCCAAAATGATAAAAGATAATCTTAAAATGATGGCATATCCATTTGAAGGGTATTGGAAAGATGTTGGAACAATCCAAAGCTTATGGGAAGCTAATATGGACTTATTAGATGAGGATAATAAATTAAATCTTTATGATAAAGAGTGGAAAATATATTCATCTAATCAAGTAAGTATAGCTCAATATATAGGAGAAGAAGCACTAATAAAAAATTCACTTATAGTAGAAGGGTGCACTGTATATGGAAATGTAGAGGATTCTGTTTTATTTCAAGGTGTTAAGATAGGAAAAAAGGCAATTATAAAGGATTCAGTAATAATGCCTAATGCATCCATAGGAGATAATGTAATTATTGAAAAAGCTATTATTGGCAGTGATGCAATAATAAGAAAAGGTTGCAGAATAGGCGATGGAAATGAAATAGCTGTAATAGCATCTAGTGAAGAGGTTAAATCAGGAAGTTTAGTAGAAGCCTGCAGTACAATATAAAACTATGAAAGGAGGGAAATTAATGAACAATTGTGTTGGGATAATAAACTTAGATGAGAATGAAAAAAGGATGGACGAGCTAGTTCGAAATAGACCGTTAGCTTCAGTTCCTATTGCAGCTAAATATAGGATAATTGATTTTGTACTTTCAAACATGACTAATTCTGGGATTGAGTGTATAGGAATATTTACAAAAAATAAATCTAGATCACTAATGGATCACTTAACTAATGGGAGACCATGGGACCTTCATAGAAAGAAGGATGGACTAAAGGTATTTAACTTTGGTGATGAGGAGCCATTTGTTAATGATGTTGATAATTTTTATGATAATATAGAGTTTATAAAAAATAGTAGAAAAGATTATGTTTTATTAGCGTCATCATATATGATATGTAATATTGACTATAGGGACGTACTTATGCATCATATAAAAAATAAAAATGATATAACTGTTATATATAAAGATATAAATAATGCAAATAAATCTTTTCTTGGGTGTGATGTGGTAAATGTAGAGGAAGGTAAAGTTAAGTCTATAGGTAAGAATGTGGGAGAGGATAATTTAGCATCTATAAGTATGGAGATGTATATAATGCCTACTTATCTATTTATAGATATAGTAAATGAATGTGTTAAAAGAGGAAGTTATAAAAAAATAAAATTATTTATACATGATAATTTAGATAGATTAAATGTAGGTTCCTATAAATTTAATGGTTATCTTTCTTGCATTAACTCTTTAACTAGTTACTACTATACAAATATGGATTTACTTAAAAGAAAAGTAAGTAGGGAGTTATTCTATAATGGTGGTACAATATATACAAAAGCAAAAGATGAAGCTCCAACTAGATACACAAGGGACAGTAAAGTGATAAATTCTATAATTGCAAATGGATGTTATATAGAAGGGGAAGTAAGAAACAGTATAATATCTAGATGTGTTTATGTAGGAAAAGATGTAACAATAGATGGGTGTGTAATATTACAGGATGTTGTTATTGGAGAAAAAGCTAAGCTTGAGAGGATAATAGTAGATAAAGGCACACAGATATTAGAAGATAAAAATTATGTTGGATCTAAATCTTGGCCAGTAGTTATGAAAAAAAGACAATATATATAGCAATGAAAGAGCATGATAATATTAATTATCATGCTCTTTATTGTTTAATAATAGATAAAAATGAAGAGATAATAAGTGTTTATTAAACAAACTGAACCTGGTGTATCAATATTTAATAATTATAGAATTATTAAGAAAAATAGAAAAAGATATGAATAATTTAATTAAATAACTAATATTATATTAATGATGTTTTATTTATATGATAAGATATGATTCGTCGCTTGGTTGTGACGCCAACAAGTAAGAAAATAAATCAAAAAAACTTGTTGACAATAACAAAGTTAAGTGATAAAATAAAAAAGTCGCTTGAGTGCGACACACAAATTGGTCTTTGAAAATTGAACAGAATATAAAGTTAAAAACCAGCAATTCTTTTTTACGAGTAAACTTGAGAAATCAAGTAGCAAGATTAAACTTTTTATTGAGAGTTTGATCCTGGCTCAGGACGAACGCTGGCGGCGTGCCTAACACATGCAAGTCGAGCGATGAAGTTCCTTCGGGAACGGATTAGCGGCGGACGGGTGAGTAACACGTGGGCAACCTGCCTTATAGAGGGGAATAGCCTTCCGAAAGGAAGATTAATACCGCATAAGATTGTAGCTTCGCATGAAGTAGCAATTAAAGGAGCAATCCGCTATAAGATGGGCCCGCGGCGCATTAGCTAGTTGGTGAGGTAACGGCTCACCAAGGCGACGATGCGTAGCCGACCTGAGAGGGTGATCGGCCACATTGGGACTGAGACACGGCCCAGACTCCTACGGGAGGCAGCAGTGGGGAATATTGCACAATGGGGGAAACCCTGATGCAGCAACGCCGCGTGAGTGATGACGGCCTTCGGGTTGTAAAGCTCTGTCTTTGGGGACGATAATGACGGTACCCAAGGAGGAAGCCACGGCTAACTACGTGCCAGCAGCCGCGGTAATACGTAGGTGGCAAGCGTTGTCCGGATTTACTGGGCGTAAAGGGAGCGTAGGCGGATTTTTAAGTGGGATGTGAAATACCCGGGCTCAACCTGGGTGCTGCATTCCAAACTGGAAATCTAGAGTGCAGGAGGGGAAAGTGGAATTCCTAGTGTAGCGGTGAAATGCGTAGAGATTAGGAAGAACACCAGTGGCGAAGGCGACTTTCTGGACTGTAACTGACGCTGAGGCTCGAAAGCGTGGGGAGCAAACAGGATTAGATACCCTGGTAGTCCACGCCGTAAACGATGAATACTAGGTGTAGGGGTTGTCATGACCTCTGTGCCGCCGCTAACGCATTAAGTATTCCGCCTGGGGAGTACGGTCGCAAGATTAAAACTCAAAGGAATTGACGGGGGCCCGCACAAGTAGCGGAGCATGTGGTTTAATTCGAAGCAACGCGAAGAACCTTACCTAGACTTGACATCTCCTGAATTACCATGTAATGTGGGAAGTCCTTTCGGGGACAGGAAGACAGGTGGTGCATGGTTGTCGTCAGCTCGTGTCGTGAGATGTTGGGTTAAGTCCCGCAACGAGCGCAACCCTTATTGTTAGTTGCTACCATTTAGTTGAGCACTCTAGCGAGACTGCCCGGGTTAACCGGGAGGAAGGTGGGGATGACGTCAAATCATCATGCCCCTTATGTCTAGGGCTACACACGTGCTACAATGGCCGGTACAACGAGATGCAATACCGTGAGGTGGAGCAAAACTATAAAACCGGTCTCAGTTCGGATTGTAGGCTGAAACTCGCCTACATGAAGCTGGAGTTACTAGTAATCGCGAATCAGAATGTCGCGGTGAATACGTTCCCGGGCCTTGTACACACCGCCCGTCACACCATGAGAGTTGGCAATACCCAAAGTTGGTGATCTAACCCGTAAGGGAGGAAGCCACCTAAGGTAGGGTCAGCGATTGGGGTGAAGTCGTAACAAGGTAGCCGTAGGAGAACCTGCGGCTGGATCACCTCCTTTCTATGGAGAAATCTAGCAAGCAAGAAGCTTGACTAGTACAAATTAGAATCTGTTTTTTAACTTTCTGTTCAATTTTGAGCGACCAAGTTTGCTCAAATGTTCTTTGAAAATTGCACATAATTATATAGATATGTTAATACAACATAGCCAAGAAATATTCTTTGTAACTTAGTTTTAAAACTAATATCATGACAATAGGTCAAGCTACAAAGGGCGCATGGTGAATGCCTTGGCATCAGGAGCCGATGAAGGACGTGATAAGCTGCGATAAGCTTCGGGTAGGCGCACATAGCCAGAGATCCGAAGATTTCCGAATGAGGAAACTCACATGGGAAACCCCATGTATCCATAGGTGAATACATAGCTTATGGAAGGTAAACCCAGGGAACTGAAACATCTAAGTACCTGGAGGAAGAGAAAGAAAAATCGATTTTCTTAGTAGCGGCGAGCGAAAGGGAAAGAGCCCAAACCGGAAATTTATTTCCGGGGTTGCGGACAGAACATTAACGAGAAGTTATGGATAATTGAAGATGACTGGAAAGTCAAGCCATAGAGTGTAATAGCCACGTAAGTGAAATTCATAATAATCAAGTTCTGATCCAGAGTACCACGAGACACGTGAAACCTTGTGGGAAGCAGGGAGGACCACCTCCCAAGGCTAAATACTACCTGATGACCGATAGTGAAGCAGTACCGTGAGGGAAAGGTGAAAAGAACCCCGGGAGGGGAGTGAAATAGAACCTGAAACCGTGTGCCTACAACCGGTCAAAGCCCCTTATGAGGGTGATGACGTGCTTTTTGTAGAACGAGCCAACGAGTTACGGTATGTAGCAAGGTTAAGTACTTAAGGTACGGAGCCGAAGGGAAACCGAGTCTTAATAGGGCGACTAGTTGCATGCCGTAGACCCGAAACCGGGTGACCTATCCATGGCCAGGTTGAAGCGGGGGTAAAACCCCGTGGAGGACCGAACCACGTTGCTGTTGAAAAAGCATGGGATGAGCTGTGGATAGCGGAGAAATTCCAATCGAACTCGGAGATAGCTGGTTCTCCTCGAAATAGCTTTAGGGCTAGCGTCGGATATGAGTAGTGGAGGTAGAGCACTGAATGGGCTAGGGGGCATAGCGCTTACCGAACCTTATCAAACTCCGAATGCCACATACTATTAGTCCGGCAGTCAGACTGCGAAAGATAAGTTCCGTAGTCAAAAGGGAAACAGCCCAGATCGTCAGCTAAGGTCCCAAAGTGTAAGTTAAGTGGAAAAGGATGTGGGATTTCTAAGACAACTAGGATGTTGGCTTAGAAGCAGCCACTCATTAAAAGAGTGCGTAATAGCTCACTAGTCGAGAGATCCTGCGCCGAAGATGTCCGGGGCTCAAACTTACCACCGAAGCTACGGGTTCACACTTATGTGTGAGCGGTAGAGGAGCGTCGTAATCGGGCTGAAGTCGTACCGTAAGGAGCGGTGGACTGATTACGAGTGAGAATGTTGGCATTAGTAGCGAGATGTGGGGGTGAGAATCCCACAGGCCGAATATCTAAGGTTTCCTCAGGAAGGTTCGTCCGCTGAGGGTTAGTCGGGACCTAAGCCGAGGCCGAAAGGCGTAGGCGATGGACAATCGGTTGATATTCCGATACCACTACTGATCGTTATTATCGATGGTGTGACGGAGAAGGATAGAGTGTGCTAGCTATTGGATGCTAGTCTAAGCGTTTAGGGAGTTAGGAAGGCAAATCCATCTAACAATTCTGAGGCGTGATGGGGAAGGTTCTACGGAACCGAAGTACTTGATTCCATGCTTCCAAGAAAAGCATCTAGAGAGAGATGTAGTGCCCGTACCGCAAACCGACACAGGTAGATGAGGAGAGAATCCTAAGGCCGCGGAAGAATCACAGTTAAGGAACTAGGCAAATTGACCCCGTAACTTAGGGAGAAGGGGTGCCTGTGAGAGCAGGCCGCAGAGAATAGGCCCAAGCAACTGTTTAGCAAAAACACAGGTCTCTGCTAAAGCGAAAGCTGATGTATAGGGGCTGACGCTGCCCGGTGCTGGAAGGTTAAGGGAACACTTAGCGCAAGCG